>NZ_AUGU01000013.1 GCF_000422825.1 Nocardioides insulae DSM 17944
TACCCCGAAGGGCCTTTCCGCTCGACTTGCATGTGTTAAGCACGCCGCCAGCGTTCGTCCTGAGCCAGGATCAAACTCTCCGTTGAAAAACAACACCCACCAACCAAAAGGCCAGCGAGAAAAAGAGATGCCTGACAAAGAGACACTGACAAAAAAGATCAAACCAAAGTCTGATCAGCCAGAATCATTGTCAAAGAAATCCACCAACCACAACCAACCAAAGTCAGCCATAGTTGACGGGGCATAACAAACTAATTCGTCGACTATTTGACACACTGTTGAGTTCTCAAAGATCAACCGCGCACCGCGATCACCTTCACTTTGTGAAGCAGACCTTCGGGGCAACCTGGTGAAACTTACCCGGTCTTACTCGGCTGGTCAACTCGGCGGGGCCGGTGCCAGTCAGTCATGACCGGATCGCCTGAGTTCTACCCGCTTCCCTGGGCCGGCTGGCCTGGTGTGGGGGTTTCGCTCGCGGCGACAGAGAGAACACTACACACGCCCCGGCAGAGCATCAAATCGGGGCAGCCCCTTCGCCGGACGGTACGTCGAAACGGTCGGGTCCCCGCTCACCCAGAACCTCCACGGACGCTCCGGCGCCCCGCGCAGTCCAACCCGGGGACCGCTGCTCACCTGGGGCACCTCCGGGCCGAGTTCGAGCCGGATCGGCCCCTCGGCGAGGTCGACCCCGTCGTGCTCCCGGCGCAGCCCCAGAGTGCGTCCGAGCCGGCCCGGACCGGTGGCGAGCTGTCGCAGCGGCGTACCCGGGCGTTCGGCGCTGAGGCGGTCGATCCCCCTCACCACCTCGCCGGCGCGAAGCAGGCAGCCGGCTGCGATCCCCTCTTCCCCGCACACCACGTTGCCGCACAGGTGCATCCCGTAGGAGAGGTAGACGTACAGGTGCCCGGCCGGCCCGAACATGGTGGCGTTGCGGACGGTGCGCCCGCGGTAGGCGTGCGAGCCGGGGTCACCCGCCCCGTCGTAGGCCTCGACCTCGGTGATCCGGACGGCGACATCGCCGTGGCTCACCAACGCACCGAGGAGGCGCGGCGCGACCTCCTCCGGGGGTCCCGCCAGCGCCTCCTCGAGCGATGCAGGTCTGTCCGTCACGCGGTCATCCCGCGATGGCGTCCAGGTGAGCGCCATCCAGGGCGCCGCCGTGCACTCATCCCAGTGCACCTCGGAACTCGTGCGCCCTGGCCCGCAGCTCGTCGAGCTGCTCCCTCACCCGGACCGGGGCGGTGCCACCACGTCCGTCGCGCGAGGCGACGGAGCCCTCGACGGTGAGGACCGAGCGCACCTGCGGCGTGAGCGCGGGGTGGATCTCGGCGTACTGCTCGTCATTGAGCTGGTCGAGTTCGAGCCCGAGCTCCTCACAGCGGCGTACACACGCGCCGGCCACCTCGTGGGCGACCCTGAACGGCACGTTCTGACGAACCAGCCACTCGGCGATGTCGGTGGCCAGGGAGAAGCCCTGCGGTGCCAGCTCGGCCATCCGGTCGCCGTGGAAGGTCAGGGTCGCGACCATGCCCGTGAAGGCCGGCAGCAGGACCTCGAGGGTGTCGGCCGAATCGAAGACCGGTTCCTTGTCCTCCTGGAGATCGCGGTTGTAGGCCAGCGGAAGGGCCTTCAGGGTGGCCAGCAGACCGGTGAGGTTGCCGATCAGACGGCCCGCCTTGCCCCGCGCCAACTCCGGGATGTCGGGGTTCTTCTTCTGCGGCATGATCGAGGACCCGGTGGACCAGGAGTCGTGGAGCGTCACGAAACCGAACTCCTTGGTGCCCCACAGGATCACCTCCTCGGCGATCCGGCTCACGTCGATGCCGATCTGGGCGGCCACGAAGGCCCACTCCGCCACGAAGTCGCGTGAGGCGGTGCCGTCGATGGAGTTCGCCGTCGAGGCGGTGAAGCCGAGCTCGTGGGCCACCAGCTCCGGATCGAGGCCGAGGCTCTGCCCCGCCAGCGCGCCGCCGCCGTACGGCGAGTCCGAGACAACCCGGTCGCGCCAGTCGCCCAGCCGGTCGACGTCGCGCAGCAGGGCCCACGCGTGCGCCAGCAGGTGGTGGGCGAGCAGCACCGGCTGTGCGTGCTGCAGATGAGTGCGGCCCGGCATGATCACCGCCAGGTGGGCCTCGGCCTGGGCGGCGAGCGCCTCGACCAGATCGAGCACCAGACCGCTGACCTTGCGCTCGTGGTCGAGCAGGTAGGAGCGGAACAGGGTGGCGACCTGGTCGTTGCGGGAGCGCCCCGCCCGGAGCTTGCCGCCGACGTCGGGACCGACCTCCTCGATCAGCAGCCGCTCAAGGGCGCCGTGGACGTCCTCGTCGGAGGGGGCCGGGTGCAACTGCCGTGCGACGTACCGCTCGGCGAGGACATCCAGCCCGCGGTGGAGCTCGATCTCCTCCTCGGACGTGATCAGGCCGGCCGAGCCGAGCGCCTTGGCATGCGCGTGCGAACCGGCCAGGTCGTAGAGCGCGAGTCGCCAGTCGAAGTGCGTGGATCGCGAGAGCGCCTCCAGCTCCGGGGACGGGCCGCCCTCGAAGCGGCCGCCCCAGAGCTTCCCCTCGCCGGTGGTCGACACCGTCGCCCCGGTGCTGGGGGCGGGGGTGTTGCCGTTCTCCCCCATCAGTCGGCCCCGAACTCCATCGCGGCCTCATCCACGAGGACCTCTTCGTCGCCGGTCACACCCGGGTTGGCGGTGATCCGGTCGGCGCCGCCGGAGGGCAGCTCGCCGAAGAGGGTGCCGTGCTCCACGAGAACCTGGCCCTGGTCCAGCGGCTGAGCGGCGTACAGCTCGAGCTTGTCGCGCGAGTCGGCGATGTCGAGGTTGCGCATGGTCAGCTGGCCGATGCGGTCGGTGGGGCCGAAGGCGGCGTTCTCCACGCGCTCCATGGAGAGCTTCTCGGGGTGGTAGGAGAAGTGGCGGCCCTCGGTGGCCAGCACGGTGTAGTCCTCACCGCGCCGCAGCCGGAGGGTGACCTCGCCCGTCACCAGCGAGGCGATCCAGCGCTGGATGGCCTCGCGCAGCATCAGGGCCTGCGGGTCGAGCCAGCGGCCCTCATAGAGCAGACGGCCGAGCTTGCGGCCCTCGAGGTGGTAGTTGGCGATGGTGTCCTCGTTGTGCACGGCGTTGATGAGCCGCTCATAGGCGATCCAGAGCAGCGCCATTCCCGGGGCCTCGTAGATGCCGCGCGACTTCGCCTCGATGATGCGGTTCTCGATCTGGTCCGACATGCCCAGGCCGTGCCGGCCGCCGACGGCGTTCGCCTCCATCACGAGGGCGACAGGGTCGTCGTAACGCACGCCGTTGATCGAGACCGGGCGGCCGGCCTCGAAACCGATCGTGACGTCCTCGGTCGGGATCTCGACCGCGGGATCCCAGAACTTCACGCCCATGATCGGCTCGACCACCTCCAGCGAAACATCGAGGTGCTCGAGGGTCTTCGCCTCGTGGGTGGCGCCCCAGATGTTGGCGTCGGTCGAGTAGGCCTTCTCCGCCGAGTCGCGGTAGGGCAGCCCGTGCTCGGTGAGCCACTCGCTCATCTCGTGCCGCCCGCCCAGCTCGGTCACGAAGTCGGCGTCCAGCCACGGCTTGTAGATGCGCAGCTCGGGGTTGGCCATCAGGCCGTAGCGGTAGAACCGCTCGATGTCGTTGCCCTTGAAGGTGGACCCGTCACCCCAGATGTTGACGTCGTCCTCCTGCATGGCGCGCACCAGCATGGTGCCGGTGACCGCACGACCCAGGGGCGTGGTGTTGAAGTAGGTGCGCCCGCCGCTGCGGATGTGGAAGGCACCACAGGCGATCGCGGCCAGGCCCTCCTCCACCAGCGGACGGCGGCAGTCGACGGCGCGCGCGATCTCGGCGCCGTACTCACGGGCCCGGCCGGGGACGCCGGAGATGTCCGGCTCGTCGTACTGGCCGATGTCGGCGGTGTAGGTGCAGGGCACGGCGCCCCGGTCACGCATCCAGGCGACCGCCACGGAGGTGTCGAGGCCTCCGGAGAAGGCGATACCGACGCGCTCTCCCCGGGGTAGGGAGGTGAGGACCTTGCTCAAGGTGAACTCTTTCTCTTCAACTGATGATGACTGTGCGGAGGACCGAGGTACGCCGGAGCGCTCGGTCCGCACGCTCAATCGGGTGGTGGGGTGCCGGGGTCGGCGAAGGACAGGAACCGCTCGGCGAGCTCGGGTCCGGCCTGGGGGTCGCGACCGATGACCAGGACGGTGTCGTCGCCGGCGATGGTGCCCAGGATGTCGGCGAACTCGGTCTTGTCGAAGGCGGAGGCGAGGAACTGCGCGGCCCCGGGCGGGGTGCGGAGGACCACGAGGTTCGCACTCGCATCGGCGCTCACCAGGAGCTCCTGGCAGAGCCGGGCGAGCCGGTGGCGAGCGGCCGTGGTCTCCCGCGGTGCCGCGGCCCGCCGGTCGCCACCCTCCGCCGGAAGCGCGTAGACCAGTCCGCCATCGCTGCTGCGGACCCGCACCGCGTCGAGCTCGACGAGGTCGCGGGAGAGCGTCGCCTGCGTCACCTGGACATCGTGCCGCACCAACAGCTCGGCCAGCTCCGCCTGGGAGTGGACCTCATGGGTGCCGACCAGGTCGACGATCAGCTGGTGCCGGGCGCTCTTGGTCGCGGGCCGGAGGGTGGACTCGGTCATCGGGTCTCCCCCGGCAGGACGGAGACCGGCAACTCGGTGGCGGGGGTCAGGCCGGCATGGACGGCTAGGAAGGCGAGCACGGCCTTCTGGGCGTGCCGCCGGTTCTCGGCCTCGTCCCACACCACGCTGCGAGGACCGTCCAGGACGCCGGCGCTGATCTCCTTGCCCCGGTAGGCCGGCAGGCAGTGCAGCACGATCGCCGCAGGGTCGGCGTACGCGAGCAACTGCTCGTCGAGGCAGTACGGCGCGAACACCTCCGCGCGCGCGGCCGCCTCGTCCTCCATGCCCATCGACACCCAGGTGTCGGTGATCACGACGTCGGCGCCGGTGACCGCGGCGACCGGGTCGAGTTCCAGCCGCACCGATCCGCCGGTGGTGGTGGCGATCTTCGCGGCCGCGTCGAACATCGCCTGGCTGGGGGCGTATCCCTCCGGGGCTCCGATGACGACGTGCATCCCCGCGGTGGCACCGGCCAGGAGCCAGGAGTTGCCCATGTTGTTGGCGCCGTCACCCACGAAGGCCGCAGTCAGCCCGGCGAGGGTGCCGCGGTGCTCGCGCACCGTCAGCAGATCGGCGAGCAACTGGCACGGGTGGAAGTCGTCGGTGAGCGCGTTGATCACCGGCACGCCGGAGTAGGAGGCCATCTCCTCGAGCTTGGCCTGCTCGAAGGTCCGCCACACGACGGCGCTGGCCTGTCCACCGAGCACCCGGGCGACGTCGGCGACGGACTCGCGGACGCCGACGCCCGCAAGCAGGCTGTCGACCTGCATGGGGTGCCCACCCAGCTCGGCGATGCCCGCGGAGAAGGAGGTCTGGGTGCGCAGCGTCGGCTTGTCGAACAGGACCGCCACCGAACGCGGCCCCGCCAGCGGCTTGTGGGCGTACGGAGATGCCTTGAAGGCGGCGGCGAGATCCAGCACCGCGGCCTGCTCGGCCGGGCTCAGATCGTCATCGCGCAGCAGGCTCCGCGGCGTCATGCTCCACCTCCGGAGGGGTCATCGGCGGGGCCGGTGCCCACACCGGCGGCATCCAGGATCCCCGGCCATGCCTCCACGAAGCCGGCCGCTTCCTCCTGGGTGAGGATCAGCGGTGGGGCGAGCCTGACCCGGCCGGGGGCCGCGGGGTTGATGATGAAGCCCGCGGCGAGGGCGGCGTCCGCGACCGCGGGAGCGGCCGGGCTGTGGAGCACGATGCCGAGCAGCAGGCCCTCCCCGTCCACGCGGGCGACCCGCGGGTCGGCGGCCAGACCGTCCGCCAACTTGTGGCCGAGCACGGTCACGTGCTCGAGCAGGTCGTCCTGCTCGATCGTGCGGATCACCGCCAGGGCGGCCGCACAGGCGACCGGGTTGCCGCCGAAGGTGGTGCCGTGATTGCCCGGCTGGAGCAGGTCACCGGCCGCGCCGATGCCCAGGCAGGCCCCGATCGGGAAGCCGCCGCCCAGGCCCTTGGCCAGGGTGACCACGTCGGGCACCACGCCGCTGGCGCTGTGGGCGAACCAGGCGCCGGTGCGTCCCATGCCGGTCTGCACCTCGTCGAACCACAGCAGCGCACCGTGCTCGTCGGCCACGGACCTGGCCGCCGCCAGATACTCGGCCGGGGGTACGACGACCCCGGCCTCTCCCTGGATGGGTTCGAGCACGATCGCGGCGGTCTGGTCGGTCACCGCGGCGGCGAGGGCCTCGGCGTCACCGTAGGGGACGAAGGTGACCTCGCCGGGCAGCGGCTCGAACGGCGTGCGGTAGGCCTCCTTGGAGGTGAGCGCCAGCGCTCCCATGGTGCGACCGTGGAAGCAGCCCTCGGTCGCGACCAGGTGGGTGCGCCCGGTGCGCCGGGTGAGCTTGAGGGCCGCCTCGTTGGCCTCGGTGCCGGAGTTGGTGAAGAAGACCTTCACGCCCCGGTCAAGGCCGGGGTGCTCGGCACCGAACAGCGCCCCCAACTTCTCCGCCAGCGAGATCTGCGCCTCGGTGGTGAAGAAGTTGGACACGTGGCCGAGGGTGTGCAATTGGGTGCTGACCGCCTCGACGAGGGCGGGGTGTCCGTGCCCGAGAGCGTTGACCGCGATCCCGCCGAGCAGGTCGAGGTAGACGCGGCCCTCGGCGTCCCACACCCGCGCGCCCTCGCCGCGGGTGAGCACGAGCTTGGGCGGGCCGAAGGTGTTCATCAGCGCGCCGGCGTACCGGCCCGCATGGTCCGGCGAGGTCGCCGGGTGCTCGCTGTGCTGGGTCATCCCTGGATCTCCCTGGCCTTGCGTGTCTTGGTCTCGACCCCGGGCAGGACCTGGGTGCCGACACCCTCCTTGGTGAAGAGTTCGAGCAGGACGGCGTGGGCCTCCCTGCCGTCGACGACGGTGGCTCGCGGGACGCCGCCACGGACCGCCTGCAGGCAGGCGCCCATCTTCGGGATCATCCCGCTGGCCAGGTCGGGCAGGATCGCCTCGAGGGCCTCGGGGCTGACCTCGCCGATGACCTCCTCGGGGTCGGGCCAGTCCAGGTAGAGCCCTTCGACGTCGGTGAGCACCAGCAGCTTCTCGGCCCCGAGCGCCACCGCCAGCGCGGCCGCGGCCAGGTCGGCATTGACGTTGTAGACCGTGCCCTCGACATCGGGGGCGATGCTGGAGACCACCGGGATCCGGCCGGCCTCGATCAGGTCGTTGACCGCCTCCGGGCGTACGTCGACGACCTCGCCGACCTGACCGAGCTCGACCTCCTCACCGTCGACCGTCGTGGTCGCCGGCTCGGCGGTGAACAGGCCGGCGTCCTCGCCGGAGAGCCCCACCGCGAGCGGCCCGTGCTCGTTGATCAGGCCGACCAGTTCGCGCTGCACCTGGCCCACCAGCACCATCCGGACGACGTCCATGGCCTCGGGGGTGGTGACCCGCAGGCCGCCACGGAACTCGGACTCGATGCCGAGCCGAGCCAGCATCGCGGAGATCTGCGGTCCGCCCCCGTGCACCACGACCGGCTTGAAGCCGGCGAAGCGCAGGAACGCGATGTCCTCGGCGAAGGCGCGCTTGAGGGTGTCGTCGGTCATGGCGTTGCCGCCGTACTTCACCACCACGACCTTGCCGTGGTATTCCTTCAGCCACGGCAGGGCACCCGCCAGGGTGCGGGCCTTCGCGGGGTCCGGCTTGCCGGGGTTGTGCGAGATGGTGTCGATCTCGAAGTTCGATTCGCTCATGAGCTGTACGCGCTGTTCTCGTGGACGTAGGCGTGGGTGAGGTCGTTGGTCCAGACCGTCGCGCTGGCCGCGCCCGCCTTCAGATCGATGGTCACGGTGACGTCCCGTTCCTCCAGGCTGATCGCGGCGGGGTCCTCGGCCGGCGTCGAGTGCCGACAGACCCAGACGTCGTTGAGCGCGACATCGAGGTCGGCCGGGTCGAAGGCCGCCTGGGTGGTGCCCACGCTGGCCAGGATCCGGCCCCAGTTGGGATCCTTGCCGAAGATCGCCGCCTTGAACAGGTTGCTGCGGGCGACGCTGCGCCCCACCTCGACGGCGTCGTCCTCGGTGGCGGCGTTGACGGTGGTGATCGCGATGCTGTGATCGGCGCCCTCGGCGTCGTGCAGCAGCTGCATCGCCAGATCGCTGCACGCCTCGGTGAGCCTGGCCGTGAACTCGGCCTCCTCCGGTGCGATCCCGCTCGCGCCGCTGGCCATCAGCGCCACGGTGTCATTGGTCGACATGCATCCGTCGGAGTCGAGCCGGTCGAAGGAGACCTGGCACGCGGCCCGCAGTGCGCGGTCGAGCACGTCGCTCGGCACGGCCGCATCGGTGGTGATCACGACCAGCATCGTGGCCAGCGCCGGCGCGAGCATGCCGGCGCCCTTGGCCATCGCGCCGATCG
Source organism: Nocardioides insulae DSM 17944 (assembly GCF_000422825.1). Taxonomy (GTDB): domain Bacteria; phylum Actinomycetota; class Actinomycetes; order Propionibacteriales; family Nocardioidaceae; genus Nocardioides; species Nocardioides insulae. The sequence goes on from NZ_AUGU01000013.1 coordinate 8,500, forward strand.
ACCAGCCGTCGCCTTCGACGAGGACCGTCTTGGACACCGAATCGGTGGTCATGATCGCCTCGGCGGCGTCCTGGCCGCCGTCCGGGGAGAGCGCCGTCGCGGCTGCCTCGACGCCGGCGAGGAGCTGGTCACGGTCGTTGTGCAGACCGATCAGGCCGGTGGAGCAGACCACGACGTCCCCGGCCCCGACCCCGAGCCTGCTGGCGACGAGTTCGGCGGTGGCGTGGGTGGTCTGGAAGCCCTCGGGTCCGGTGTAGCAGTTGGCCCCGCCGGAGTTGAGGACGACGGCGCGCACGACACCGTCCTTGGCCACCTCGCGGCTCCAGATCACCGGGTTGGCCTGGCAGCGGTTGGCCGTGAACACGACCGCCGCGTCGTACGAGGGACCCTGGTTGACGACCAGGGCGACGTCCTTGGCACCGGTGGACTTGAGCCCGGCGGGGACGCCGGCGGCCAGGAAGCCCTGGGGGTGGGTGGTGCTCATGCGTGATCTCCGTTCGGGACGGTGGGGATGGCGGTCACGGGGCGACGCCGACCGTGCTGAGACCGGTGGTCTCCTCCAGACCCAGGGCGAGGTTCATGCACTGCACGGCCGCACCGGCGGTGCCCTTGGCGAGGTTGTCGATGGCGCCGACCGCGACCATCCGGCCGGCCCGCTCGTCCACGGTGACCTGCAGCTGGACGGCGTTGGAGCCGAGTACCGACTGGGTCTGCGGCCACTGGCCCTCGGGCAGCAGGTGGACGAAGGGCTCCTCGGCGTAGGCCTTCTCGTACGCGGCGCGGACCTGATCGGGGGAAACCCCCTCGGCGAGGGTGGCCGAGCAGGTGGCGAGGATCCCTCGCGACATCGGCACCAGCAGCGGGGTGAAGCTGACCCGCACCTCGCCGTCCACGAGCGTGGAGAGGTTCTGGGTGATCTCGGGCGTGTGGCGGTGCGTGCCTCCGACGCCGTACGCGCTGGCGCTGCCCATGACCTCGCTCCCGAGCAGGTGCGGCTTGGCGGCCTTGCCCGCGCCGCTGGTGCCGCTGGCGGCCACGACCACGACGTCCGGCTGCACGACCCCGGCGGCGACGGCCGGAGCCAGGGTGAGCGTCGAGATCGTCGGGTAACAGCCCGGCACCGCGATCCGCTTCGCGCCGCGCAGCAACTCGCGCTGGCCCGGCAGCTCGGGCAGACCATAGGGCCAGGTGCCGGCGTGGGTGCCGCCGTAGTAGGCCTCCCACTCCGCGGCGTCGGCGAGCCGGAAGTCGGCCCCGCAGTCGATCACCACGGTCTCCTCCGGCAGCTGCGCGGCGATCGGCCCGGACTGGCCGTGCGGAAGACCGAGGAAGACGACGTCGTGACCCGCCAGCACGTCGAGCTCGGTCGGCTCCAGGACGCGCTCGGCGAGCGGCAGCAGGTGGGGCTGCAGCCCGCCCAGTCGCTGGCCGGCGTTGGATGCCCCGGTCAGGGCACCGATCTCGATCTCCGGGTGTCCGAGCAGGAGGCGTAGGATCTCACCTCCGGCATAGCCACTCGCTCCGGCGACTGCGACCCGCGTCTTCGTCATATGCATGACTATACAGTCATTAGCATGAATATGTGCACGGGGGTCACGTCACCCGAAATCTGAGGCGTTGAAGTGGCGGACGGTGTGAGGATGGACGGCATGTCCTCCCTCACCCCGGAGCGGTTCAGGCAACACCTCGCCGCCGAGTCCGCGAGATTCCACCGGGTCCTCGCCGACACGGACCCGGCCCTCCCCGTGCCGACCTGCCCGGACTGGACCGCCGCCGACCTCGTCTGGCACCTCGGGGGGGTGCACAACTTCTGGCACTGGGTGGTCACCCACCGCCCGACCGCCCCGGACGACTACACCGCCCCGGACCGCCCCGGGACGTACGCCGAGGTGCGGGCCTTCGCCCTCGACGCGACCGAACGCCTCCACCGCGCCCTGGAGGAGGCCGACCCCGACGATCCGGCCTGGTCCTGGTCGGATGAGCCGACCCATCACACCGTCGGCTGGGTGCATCGCAGACAGGCGCACGAGGCGCTGATCCACCGGGTCGACGCCGAACTGACCGCCGACTGCCCGACACCACTCGACGCCGAACTGGCCGCCGACGGGGTCGATGAGGTGCTGGACGTGATGTACGGCGGACAGCCGTCGTGGGCGACCTGGGTCCCGCTCCCCCGGCATCTCCGCGTCGACCCGTCGGACGCGGCCTCGTCGGTCCATGTCCAACTCGGCCTGTTCTCGGGAGAGGACCCCGAGGACGGGAAGGTGTACCGGAACGAGCCGGACGCGCACGTCGTCGCACCCGGGGATCAGGCGCAGGAGCCCGACGCCGTGATCGCGGGGCCGGCCGCCGACCTCGACCTGTGGCTGTGGCACCGGGGTGGGGACCAAGCGCTGCTGGCGACCGGCGACGCCGGCGTACTGGAGGACTTCCGGCGCTGCGTCGCCGGGCCGATCGACTGATCGGCGCCCCTCCACGTTGCCCGAAGGTCACCCACCCGTCGCCCCGCGAGATTCGAACCCCGCCGGTCCGCGAACGGGGCCTCGCCGTCCCTGCGATCCCTCTACGCTGATCTGGTGCTGACGCGACTGGCGGTCTTCCTGGGCTCCCGAGACGGTGCCGACCCCGACCTGGTCAAGGCCACCTATGCTCTCGGCCGATCCCTGGCCGAGCGGGAGATCGAACTCGTCTACGGCGGCGGTGCCGCCGGGTTGATGGGCCATCTCTCCCGCGGGGTGCTCGACGCGGGGGGCCGGGTCTACGGGGTGATCCCGCGGTTCATGATCGAGCGCGAGTGGGGCCGCACCCACGGGGAGCGCCTGGAGATGCATGTGGTGGGCACCATGCACGAACGGAAGGCCATGATGGCCGAGCGGGCGCAGGCATTCCTGGCACTGCCCGGAGGACTCGGCACCCTCGAGGAGCTCTTCGAGGTCTGGACCTGGCACACCCTCGGTCTGCACGACAAACCGCTCGGGCTGCTCGACCTCGGCGGCTTCTGGCAACCGCTGCTCGCCACTCTCGACCGCCTCGTCGAGGCCGGCTTCATGGACGCCGACACCGTCCGGGCCCTGGTCGTCGCTCAGGAACTCGACCCCGTGCTCGACGGGCTGGACCAGGCACTGCGCTGAGCCGGCTGCGGCTCACTTGAGCGAGCTACGGCGGTACTGACGCACCGACAGCGGCACGAACACCACCAGGATCAGCACCACCCAGCCCAGGGTGTAGGCGATCGGGTGCTGCATCGGCCACGCATCGGGCGCAGGGAGTCCACCGGTGTTGCCGAAGCACTCCCGGGCCGCCTGGGTGAGCGCGGAGACGGGGTTCCACTCCACGATGGTGCGTAGGACGCCGTCGAAGGACTCGGTCGGCACGAACGCGTTCGAGACGAAGGTGAGCGGCATGATCACGATGAAGCTGGCGTTGTTGATCACCTCGACGCTCGGCACCAGCAGGGCGACGTACCCCATCACCCAGCTCAGCGCGTAGGCGAAGACCAGCAGCAGCACGACCCCGACCAGCGCGTCCAGCGCACCCTCCCGGATCCGCCAGCCCACCAGCAGGCCGGTCAGCCCCATGATGAGCAGCGAGAGCACGTTGTAGACGACATCGGAGGCGGTGCGGCCGACTAGCACCGCCGACCGGGCCATCGGCAGGGACCGGAACCGGTCGATGATGCCCTTCTGCATGTCCTCGGCCAGTCCGGCGCCGGTGAAGGTCGACCCGAACACCACCGTCTGGGCGAAGATCCCGCAGATCAGCCACTCCTTGTAGTCGACCGCGCCGCCGGGGTTGATCGCTCCGCCGAAGACATAGGCGAAGAGAAGCACGAACATGATCGGGCTGATCAGCACCCACACCAGCACCTCGGGCACCCGGCGGATCTTGATCAGGTTGCGCTGAGCCACCACCCAGCCGTCGCTCAGGGCACTGGTCAGGCGGGCGAACCCGTGCGGGGTCACCGGCACGTAGGCGGTCATCGGCGGGCCTCCATCTCGTCGTGAACGGCAGGGTCGAGTGGTACGGCGTCCGGTCCGGACGGTCCGGAGTCACCTGGACGGGACTCGGTGCGGTGACCCGTCAGGGTGAGGAAGACGTCGTCGAGCGTCGGGCGGCGCAGCCCGATGTCGAGCACCTTGATGCCCTTCTCGTCGTAGGCGGCCAGCAGGTCACGCAACTCTGCGGCGCCGGTCGCCACGGCGGCGCTGAGGTCGCGCCCGCTCTCGCCGACCTCCACCTGGTCCAGAGCCACCCGTGCCAGCTCGCGCCTGGCGTCCTCCAGCCGGTGGGGCTCGGCCAGCACGACCTCGATGCGCTCGCCACCGGTGCGCGACTTGAGCTCGTCGGCCGTGCCGCGCGCGATCTCGCGACCCTGATCGATCACCAGGATCTCGTCGGCGAGGCGATCGGCCTCCTCGAGGTACTGGGTGGTCAACAGCAGCGTCGACCCGCTCCCGACCAGGTCCCGGATGACCTCCCACATCTGGGCGCGGCTGCGCACGTCGAGGCCGGTGGTGGGCTCGTCGAGCACGAGCACCGGCGGCTCGGCCACCAACGCGGCCGCAAGATCGAGACGGCGGCGCATGCCCCCGGAGTAGGTCTTGGTCGGGCGGTCCGCCGCATCGGCGAGGTCGAACCGGTCCAGCAGTTCGCGGGCCCGGGCCTGGGACCGACGCCGGCCGAGATGGTAGAGGCGCCCGACCATCACGAGATTCTCGTAGCCGCTCAGCTGCTCGTCGACCGCGGCGTACTGGCCGGAGAGCCCGAGCCGGGCCCGGGCACCCATCGGATCGGCGAGCACGTCGACCCCCGAGACCCACGCTCGGCCCTCGTCGGGGACGAGCAGGGTCGTGATCGCCCGCACCGCCGTGGTCTTGCCGGCGCCGTTGGGTCCCAACAGCGCCATCACCGTGCCGGCCTCGACCTCCAGGTCGAGGCCCGCCAGTGCGGTCACCCCTCGATACCTCTTGACGAGCCCTTCGGCCCGGATCATCGTGTCCACCCGACCAGTGTGACCCAGCACACGGACAGGTTGTGTCCGCAATCTCCTCAAGAGCGGGGGCGAGATCAGCCGAAAGCGAGGGACGCCGTACTGAAAGCGTGCTGAAGCCGAGATGAAACCGGGGCCCCGCACAGTGCTGGCATGAACTCTTCTGCACCCATCCACCCGGCCGAGCGGCGTACCGCCCCGGCCGTGGTCGCACAGGGGCTGGTCAAGACGTTCGGCGACTTCCGCGCCGTCTCGGGCATCGATCTCGAGGTACGCCGCGGCGAGGTCTTCGGGGTCCTGGGCCCCAACGGAGCCGGCAAGACGACCACCCTGAAGATGCTCGCGACCCTCCTGCCGATCGACGGCGGGAGGGCCGAGATCCTCGGCGTCGACGTCGCCCGTGAGCCGCACAGGATCCGGCAACTGGTCGGTGTCACCGGCCAGTACGCCTCGGTCGATGAGAACCTCACCGGCCGGGAGAACCTGTGGCTGTTCGGACGCCTGCAAGGACTCTCCCGCAAGCGCGCCCGCGCCACCGCCGAGGACCTGCTCGGCCGGTTCGGACTGGAGGAGGCCGGCGACAAGCCGATCTCCCAGTTCTCCGGAGGCATGCGGCGGCGACTCGACCTCGCCGCCAGCCTGATCACCCAGCCGCCACTGATCTTCCTCGACGAGCCGACCACCGGTCTGGACCCTCGCACCCGGGGCCAGATGTGGGACACCATCCGCGAGCTCGTGGCAGCCGGATCGACGATCCTGCTCACCACGCAGTACCTCGACGAGGCGGACCAGTTGGCCGACCGGATCGCGGTCATCGACCACGGTCTCAAGGTGGCCGAGGGCACCCCTGAGCAGCTGAAGAACTCGGTCGGCAGCTCCACCCTGCACCTGCGTCTCGAGGACGCCGAGCAGACCGCTCGGGCGGCCGCGCTGACGGCCCGGCTGCTGGGCGAGGTGCCCGTCCTCACGCCCGAATCCGGCGGACTCAACGTGGCCCTGGCCGACGCCAACCAGGCGGCCGACGTCCTGATCGCACTGCGCCAGGCCGACCTGGGCATCACCTCCGCCGCCGTCCGTCAGCCCACCCTCGACGAGGTCTTCCTCACCCTGACCGGCCACCCCGGCGAGCCCGAGGCAGCCGACGAGTCCGAGGCCACCACCCCGCAGCCCGAGGAGGTCCACTGATGACCACCAGCACACTCACCCATGAGCTCACCGAGCGTGAACTCGGCCGGACCCTCGCCCCGCGGCCGACGGTGGGCGACGCGATCACCCAGACCCTGGCGATGGCGTGGCGTGCGCTGAAGAAGATGCGCCGCAACCCGGAGCAGTTCTTCGACGTCGTCTTCCAACCGCTGCTGTTCACCGCGATGTTCGCCTACATCTTCGGCGGGGCGATCTCCGGTTCGGTGTCCGACTATCTCCCGATCGTCATCCCCGGGATCCTCGCCCAGACCGCCCTGACCGCCTGCATCGCCACCGGAACCCAGTTGCGCGAGGACATGGACAAGGGCGTCTTCGACAGGTTCAAGGCGATGCCGATCGCCCGGATCGCCCCACTGGCCGGTCCGATGGTCGCCGACCTGGTCCGCTACGCGACCGCCGCCACCCTGACCATCCTCACCGGTCTGGCGATGGGCTACCGGCCCGACGGCGGCCTCACCGGCGTGATCGGCGGCTGGCTTCTCACCGTCATCGCCGGCTGGTCGATGGCCTGGATCTTCACCTGGCTCGGGACCATCGCCCGTTCGGCCCAGGCGGTGCAGGGCATCTCGATGATGGTGATGTTCCCGCTGACCTTCCTGTCCAACGCGTTCGTACCCGCCGACACCCTCCCGGGATGGCTGCAGTCCTTCGTCGACTTCAACCCGGTCTCCCACGTGGTCTCGGCCGTGAGCGATCTGATGAACACCGGCCAGGTCACCAGCGAGGTCTGGATCGCGCTGGGCATGTGCGCCCTGGTGGTGGCGATCTTCGCCCCGCTCTCGCTGCGGTCCTACTCGCGCAAGATGTGAGTTCAGCCGAACAGACGACGCACCACGGCGCGGGCCTCGGGCAACAGCTCGGGCCCGCGCCGGGTGCCGTACTCGACGTCGTACGACGCGAGCAGCCCGGGCGCGATCCGGTCGGCGTCGCGGACGGCCGGCTCCCACTGCATCGGCGGACTGTACCGGTGGTAGGAGAACCGATCGGCCAGCGCGAGCAGCCGGATCGCGTCGGATGAGTCCAGTCCTCCACGCAGCAGTCCCCACAGCCCCAGCGCGAACAGCAGGAGCCCGGTCACCGGGAAGTCGATGAACCGGCGGCCCTCGACGAGGACGAGCGTCGCCTTCGCGCACAGCTCGGCGTAGAGATCCTCGCCCGAGCTGTCCTCGCCGTAGCGCGCATACGCCGCCACCGCGCTCGCCTCGGCGAAGATCACCCAGGGCAGCATGATCCGCTCCTGGCCCATCCGGGCCCCACCCGGGAAGCGGACGGCGCGAACCTCCTCGACGCTGCGGCGCGCCAGGACCAGCCCCTCCTCGAAGCGGCCCACCGCCATCGCCAGCTGGGCGCGAGCGCTGAGCAGCGAACCGACGGCCCCGAACCGCCCGCTGCGGTCGAGACCCTCCATCCGGTCCAGAAGTCGCGAGGCCTCCTCCACTCTGCCCTCGCTCGCGGCCGACAGGGCCAGGAGCGAGTGGAGCTCCACCAGGTCGTCGTGGTCACCGAGACGCTCCAGGATCGGGACCGCGCTCCCAGCGTGCCGCGCTGCCTGCGATACGTCGCCGGTCTGTGCGTAGAGGGCGGCCAGTTGGGTGTGCACCATCGCCCGCATCCAGGGGCCGTGCGCGTCGTCCACCAGAGCCAACGCCTGCTCGCCGGCGTCGACGGCTCCCCGCGGGTCACCGGCGTTCTCCAGGGTGTGGTTGACCCACAGGTGGCCCATCGCCCGGACCACGGGGTCAGCGTCGTGGAGAAGCGCGGCCGGTGCATCGGGTGCATCGGGTGCATCGGGTGAATCGCCGCGCGGGTCGAAGGAGAGCGTCAGCGTGACCAGGGCGCGCACCGTGGACCGGGCGCCGTCGGTCCCGATCCGGCGCAGCGCACTGCGCGCCGGTTCCTGGGCACGCCCGCCGGTGAAGGAGGAGGCGAACAGGATCATCGCGAGCACCACCCGGCTCCGATCCCGCAGGTGCTCCGGAGCCTCCCACGGCGCCAGTACGTCGGCCAGTGCCTCGGTGATGCCGACCAGTCGCGGGTGGTCACCCATGATCGACCAGTAGCCCCCGAGGGCGCTGGCGAGGACGACGACCGATGCCGCGTCACCGTCGGCCAGCGAATCTCGGAGCACGTCGGCCAGATTGCCCTCCTCGGTGCGAACGGCCTCGACGGCGGCGACCTGCTCGGGATGGAACAGTCGCACGGCCTGCCGGTCGGCGTACTCCACCGCCCAGCTCCGCACCGCGGCCCGGGCCTCGGTCTCGAGGCCGGCATCGCGCAGCTTCCGCACGCCGAACTCGCGAATCGTCTCGAGCATCCGGTAACGGACCCCACCGCTGCGGTCCTGCACGGTCAGGAGGGACTGACCGACCAGGCCGGCGACGGTGATCACCGCCCCCGCTCCCAGCACCGACTCTGCGGCGTCCAGGGTGAATCCGTCCGGGAACACCGAGAGCCGCCGCAGCGCGTCCTGGTCCTGGTCGCCGAGCAGGTTCCACGACCACTCGATCACGGCCAGCAGGGTCCGATGCCGGTCCGGTGCGCTCCGGTCGCCCCCGGCCAGCAGTGCGAACCGGTCGTCGAGCCGGCGCGCGACGTCTTCGACCGACATCGCCCGCACCTTGACCGCGGCCAACTCGATCGCCAACGGCAGGCCGTCCAGCCGGTCCACGATCGAGGCGACCGACTGCTCGGGGAGGAGCACACCCGGCCGAGCGGCCCGGGCACGCTCCTCGAACAGGGCCCGGCCATCGGTCGGGTCGAGCTGCGGCAGGGCGTAGACGGCCTCGGCGGCGATGCCCAGCGGGGCCCGGCTGGTGGTGAGCACCCGCAGGTCCGGCACCGAGGCGACCAGGAAGGCCACCAGGTCGGCCACGGCCTCGACCAGATGCTCGCAGTTGTCGATGATCAGCAGGGTCGGCGCGGTGTCGAGCTGCTGCGCGATCCTGGACCGTACGTCGGCCCGCTGCTGCGGGGTGAGGACCTTGCGGCCCGCCCAGGTGTCACGGACACCGAGTGCCGAGCCCACCTCCCCCACGACGTCCTCGGGCGCGGTGACACCGACCAACTCCACCACGTGCACCACCGGCTGCTCGGCCGTGCGACCCAGCAGTTGCGCCAGGCGGGTCTTGCCCAGCCCGCCCGGCCCGAGGATCGTGACCACGCGCGCACCGGTGAGCAGGGCGCTCACCCCACGCAGGTCGTCGGCGCGGCCCAGCAGCGGGGTCGGGTCGTAGCGCAGCCCGGTCCGCACCGGCCGGTCCCGGGCGAGCAGGCTCCGGTGCAACGACTGGAGGTCCGGGGACGGGTCGATCCCCAACGAGCCGGCCAGCCGGGTGCGGTGGTCGGCATAGCGTTCCAACGCCGCGGGCACTCCGCGCACCGCCGCGATCGCTCGCACCAGGGCGGCGATGACCGCCTCGTCGGTGTCCGGTGACTCGATCCGCTCCAGCAGCGGCAGCGCCTCGGCGTACCTGCCCTCGGAGGCGAGACGCAACGCCTCGGGCCGCACGCTCCACACATCGACATCGACGTCGTCCAGGGCCAGCCGGTAGCCGGTGGCGGTCCGTTCGATCGCTCCGGGGTCGGTGGCCCGGCGCGCCCTGGAAACCACCACCTGCAACGCCTTCGCGGGGTGGGCAGGGCGTTCCTCGGGCCACAGCTCCTCGACGAGCGCACCATCGGAGAGGCCGCGGCGGCCCGCGTGTGCCAATGTCTGGAGCAACACGCGGGTCCGCTCGCCGGGAATGGTCTGCCCGTCCCAGACGACGTCGTCGAGCAACTGGAGCCGGGGCACGGGGTTCAGCGTTGCACAGCCCCCGTGAGCTCGGCGGCCCTCGCCACCGCGGCGTCACGGGCCGCGCCGGTATCGGCCTCGGTGAGGGTGCGGTCGGCGGCACGGAACCGCAGCGCGAAGGCGAGCGACTTCTTGCCCTCGCCGACCTGCTGACCGGTGTAGACGTCGAAGAGCCGCACCGACTCGAGCAGGTCGCCGGCGCCCTCGCGGAGGGCGGCCTCGACCGCGGCGACGGTGACCTCGGCGTCCACCAACAGGGCAACGTCCTCCTTGGCCACCGGGAGGGTCGAGAAGACCGGTCCCTCGGTCACGGCGGGGGTCTGCTCGAGCAGCAGGTCCAGGTCGAGTTCGAACGCCGCCGCGCGAGGCGGCAGGCCGTAGGCCTGGCACACCCGCGGGTGGAGCTCGCCGGCGTGTCCGAGCTCGACGCCCGCGACACTCACCACCGCGCAGCGCCCCGGGTGCCAGGGCATCCGGGCGGAGTTGGCGGTCTCGACCTGGACACCCAGCTCGGCGCCGAGCCGGCGGACGAGGTCGATCGCCTCGGCCCAGCCCGCCTGGCGGCCCTCGCCCCACCAGCCGGCCCGCTCGCGCTCACCCGCGAGCACCACCGCGAGGTGGAGCGGTTGGTGCGGCAGCGCGTCCAGCAGCTTGCGCAGCTCGGCCTCGGTGGGGCGCCGGTCGACGCCGTAGATCGGTGCGGCCTCACCGCTGGGGAACGCGACGGTGCCGGTCTCGAACAGCGAGACCCCGACCGCCCCCCGGCCGACGTTGCGGGCGGCGGCCTGGAGCAGGCCGGGCAGCAGGGTCGTGGTGTACGCCGGCTGCTCGCTGCTCAGCGGGTTCGCCAGGCGAACCGTGCTCCGCAACCGGTCGTCATCGGGCAGGCCGAGGGCGTCGAAGTCACCGGCTCCGACGAACGGGAAGCTGACGACCTCCACACATCCGGCGCCGGCCAGGGTGCGTCCCACTCGGCGCCGCAGTCGCTGGCTGCGGGTGAGACCGTGGCCGGTGGCCCGCCGCGGCAGCACCGAGGGCACCCGGTCGTACCCGACGATCCGCACGACCTCCTCGACCAGGTCGTGGGGGTCGCTGAGGTCGGGGCGGTAGGTCGGCACGATCGCGGTGACCATCCCGTCGGCCACGCTCACCTGCGCGCCGATCGCGGTGAGCGAACGCACCGTGGTCTCCTGGTCGATCTCGATCCCGGAGAGCTCGGCCGGAAGGTCCACCGGCATGCTGACCTGCCACGGGCGGGGGAACTCGCCGGCCACGGTGACGCCGTCCTCGGCCGTGCCGCCGCCCAGTTCGACGAGCAACTCGACCACCCGATCGGCGGCGATCGGCGGCAGCAGCGGGTCGACGCCGCGCTCGAACCGCTTGGACGCCTCGCTGGGCAGCTTGTGCCGCCGCTGCGTCCGGAAGATCGAGGTGGGCTGGAAGTGAGCGGCCTCCACGACGATGTCGGTGGTGGATTCCGAGACCTCGGTGGTCGCACCGCCCATCACGCCGGCCAGGCCGATCGGCCCGGACTCGTCGGTGATCAGGAGGTCCTCGGGATCGAGCACGCGCACCACGTCGTCCAGAGTGGTGAGCTTCTCCCCGGCCCGAGCGCGGCGTACGACGATCGGGCCCTGCAACCGGGCGCGGTCGTAGGCGTGGATCGGCTGGCCGAGCTCGAGCATCACGTAGTTGGTCACGTCGACGGCCAGCGAGATCGAGCGCACGCCGGCCTGCTGCAGCCGCCGGCTCATCCACTCCGGCGTCGGCGCGGTGGGGTCCACCCCGCGGACGGTGCGCGCTACGAAGACGGGGCACCCCTCGGCGTCCTCGAGGCGGACCGGGTGACCGGCGTCGTTCGGCAGCGGCACGTCCCGCTGGGCGGGGTCGTGGTAGGAGAGGTCGAACCCGAGGGCGGCCTCGCGGGCGATGCCGCGCAGCGAGAGCGCGTAGGCCCGGTCGGGGTTGATCTCGAACTCGATCACCTCCTCACCGAGGCCGAGCAGGTCGAAGGCGGGCGTGCCGGGCTCGCCGGCGTCCGCGGGCAGCACGATGATGCCGTCGTGATCCTCGCCCAGCCCGAGCTCCCGGGCCGAGCAGATCATCCCGGCGCTGAGGTGGCCGTAGGTCTTGCGCGCCGAGATGGCGAAGCCGCCGGGCAGCACACCCCCCGGCAGGACGACGACGACCAGGTCTCCGGGGGCGAAGTTGTGTGCCCCGCACACGATGCCCTGCGGTTCACCGGTGCCGTTCGCGTCCCCGACGTCGACGGTGCACCAGTTGATCGTCTTGCCGTTCTTCTGCGGCTCGGGATCCATGGTGAGCACCCGGCCGATCACCAGCGGCCCCTCGATCCCGGCCCCCGCGGACTCGATCGCCTCCAGCTTGAGGCCGAGCGCGGTGAGGCGGTCGGTGAGCGCCTCGGTGGTGACCTCGGCGGGCAGGTCGACGTACTCCTTGATCCAGGAGACGGGGGCCTTCATGCGCCGGCCCCGATCGCACCGGAGGGAAGCGAGGATGTCGAGTGGGTGGTCACAGGTCACTCCCGAATGCAGTGGTGAAGCGGATGTCGCCCTCGAAGAGGGTGCGCAGGTCTTCCAGGCCGTGCCGGAACATCAGGGTGCGGTCGATGCCCATGCCGAAGGCGAACCCGGAGTAGCGCTCCGGGTCGACACCGCAGGCGCGCAGCACCCGCGGGTTGACGATCCCGCACCCGCCCCACTCGATCCAGCCCTCGCCCTTGCAGGTGCGGCACGGATCGGCGCCGTTGTCCTTCAGGCCGGTGCCGCGGCACACGAAGCAGGTCAGGTCGACCTCCGCGCTCGGCTCGGTGAAGGGGAAGTACGACGGGCGGAACCGGGTGGTGATCCCGGCGCCGAACATCTGGGCGGCGAAGGTGTCCAGGGTGCCCTTGAGGTGGGCCATCGAGATGCCCTCGTCGATGGCCAGGCCCTCGACCTGGTGGAACATCGGGCTGTGGGTCGCGTCGTACTCGTCGGTGCGGAAGACCCGGCCCGGGCACACGACGTAGATCGGTGCCTCCCGGGTGAGCATGGTGCGGGCCTGTACCGGGCTGGTGTGGGTGCGCAGGACGACGTGGTTGTCCGACGGGTCGGTCCAGAAGGTGTCCTGCATGGTGCGAGCCGGATGGTCCGGACCGAGGTTGAGCGCGTCGAAGTTGAGCCACTCGGCCTCGATCACCGGCCCCTCGGCGACCTCCCAGCCCATCGCGACGAAGATGTCGGCGATCAACTCCGAACCGGTCGTCAGCGGGTGTCGGGCGCCGACCGGCAGCCGGTCGGTCGGCAGGGTGAGGTCGACGGTCTCCTCGATCAGCATCCGGGCCTCGTGCTCGGCCTCGAGCACGCTCTGCCGGGCAGCGAGCGCCTTGTTGACCTCGCCCCGCGCTCGCCCGACCCGCTGACCGGCCTCCTTGCGCGCCTGCGGAGGCAGGGCCCCGATCTCGCGGTTGGCCAGGGCCAGCGCGGAGCGGTCGCCGGCGTGGTCGAGCCGGGCCTGCTTCAGCTGCTCGAGATCGGTGGCGGCGGCGATCGCGGTGAGCGCCGCCTGGGTGGCGCTCTCGATCTCCTCCGGCTGGAGCGGCGCGACCTCCACGGGGTCGTACTCGTTGTTGGGACCCGACATGCTGCCTTCCACTGCCTTCCGAGGATGCCGGTCGCGGACACGACCAACCCACGACGCCGGCCGGCCCAGCCCCGGGGGCGGCCGCACACGCATCGGTACGCCGGCGGCGTACCCGCTCAGTCTAGGAACCTCCCCGCCACCGGCGCGAACCGGTTGACCTCCATCCTCCGAGGTGCCCCGAGGGAGCGCGCGGTGAACCCACCCGGGACAGCCGAACTGGCGGGTATTCGCGGCCGGGCGGCGTTGCCATCCAGCGATCCGCGCACGCGAGAGCGCCAACACGCTGGAATCAACCGGGACCGGGATGGTTGCGGCCCGGTCCGCGCTTCGCCATGGTGGAAAGGCAGAAGTTGAACCGGACGCTTTGAGAAGGGGAAACCGATGGCCCGAGCTACGGAATCGGGGAAGGCCGGTCTCGACGGCGCTGCCTCGGACGCCCTGCTTCGCACGGGGCGCTTCTTCACCAGGTGGGAGGAGACCGACGACGGTCGGGCGGTCTTCCGCCAGGGCGGCCGGACGGGTGACGTCTTCTACCGCGACCGGTGGAGCCACGACAAGGTGGTCCGCTCCACCCACGGCGTCAACTGCACCGGTTCCTGCTCGTGGAACGTCTACGTCAAGGACGGCATCATCACCTGGGAGACCCAGGCCACCGACTACCCCTCCGTCGGGCCGGACCGGCCCGAGTACGAGCCCCGCGGCTGCCCGCGGGGGGCGGCCTTCTCCTGGTACACCTACTCCCCCACCCGGGTGCGCTACCCCTACGCCCGGGGCGTGCTGTTGGAGATGTACCGCGAGGCCAAGCAGCGGTTGGGCGACCCGGTGCTGGCCTGGGCCGACATCCAGTCCGACCCCGAGCGCCGGCGTCGCTATCAGCAGGCGCGGGGCAAGGGCGGGCTCGTCCGGATCAGCTGGGCCGAGGCGGTCGAGATCGCGGCCGCGGCGCACGTGCACACCATCAAGGCCTACGGCCCGGACCGGTGCACCGGCTTCTCACCGATCCCGGCGATGTCCCAGGTCTCGCACTGCGTCGGCACCAGGTTCGTCCAGCTCATCGGCGGGGTGATGACCTCCTTCTACGACTGGTACGCCGACCTCCCGGTCGCCAGCCCCCAGGTGTTCGGCGACCAGACCGACGTCCCCGAGTCGGGTGACTGGTGGGACGCCACCTACCTGATGATGTGGGGCTCGAACGTCCCTGTCACCCGCACGCCCGACGCGCACTGGATGGCCGAGGTCCGCTACCGCGGCACGAAGGTCGTCACGGTCAGCCCGGATTACGCCGACAACACCAAGTTCGCCGACGAGTGGCTCCCAGCGCAGGCGGGCACCGACGCCGCGTTGGCGATGGCGATGGGCCACGTGATCCTCAAGGAGTACTTCGTCGAGAAGCAGACGCCGTTCTTCTCCGAGTACGTCAGCACCTACACCGACCTCCCGCACCTGATCCGCCTCGAAGAGGACCCCGAGCGCCCCGGCTCCTACCAGGCCGGCAAGTTCCTCACCGCGGCCGACCTCGCCGGCGGCACCGACGTTCCCCCGGAGGACAGCTGGAAGACGGTCCTGCTCGACGACCAGGACCGTCCGGTGGTGCCGAACGGCTCGATGGGCTTCCGCTACGCCGAGAGCGGCATGGGCAAATGGAACCTCGATCTCGAGGGCGTGACCCCGCGGCTGACCCTCGCGCAGAGCGCCGGGCACGAGGCCGTCGAGGTGCTGCTGCCGGCCTTCACCGAGCCCGACGGCACCGGCTCGATCCTGCGGCGCGGCGTCCCCGCCCGCCGCGTCGGGGGGCACCTGGTCACGACGGTCCTCGACCTGATGCTCGCCCAGTACGGCGTCGGCCGGCCGGGTCTGCCCGGTGAGTGGCCGGAGTCCTACGAGGACGCCGCCACGCCGTACACACCGGCCTGGCAGGCCGAGATCACCAGCGTGCCCGCCGAGGCCTGCATCCGGGTCGCTCGCGAGTTCGCGCGCAATGCCGAGGAGTCCGGCGGCCGGTCGATGATCATCATGGGCGCGGGCATCTGCCAGTGGTTCCACGGCGACGCGATCTACCGCGCCATCCTCGCGCTGCTCACCCTGACCGGCTGCATGGGACGCAACGGCGGCGGCTGGGCCCACTACGTGGGGCAGGAGAAGTGCCGCCCGATCACGGGCTGGATCTCGCTGGCCAACGCGCTGGACTGGAGTCGGCCGCCGCGCACCCAGCCGGGCACGCCGTTCTGGTACATGCACACCGATCAGTGGCGCACCGACGGCTACAGCGCCGACGCGCTCGCCTCGCCGCTTGCCAAGGGCCACCTTCGCGGCCACACCGCCGACACCATCGCCGCCTCGGCGCGGATGGGGTGGATGCCGTTCTACCCGCAGTTCGACCGCAATCCGATCGAGGTCGCCACCCAGGCGGAGGCGGCAGTGGCGGCGGGCGAGGCGGCGGACGCACCCTCCTACATCGCCGAGGAACTGACCTCGGGCCGGCTGAAGATGGCGATCGAGGACATCGACGCCCCCGAGTCCTGGCCGCGCACGCTGGTGCTGTGGCGTTCCAACCTGTTCGGCTCCTCGGCCAAGGGCAACGAGCACTTCCTGCGCCATCTGCTCGGCACCCACCACAACGTCCTCGGCACCGAGAACCCCGAGATTCCCAGGCCGGAGTCGGTGGCGTGGCGGGACGAGGCGCCCGAAGGCAAGCTCGATCTACTCGTCTCCGCCGATTTCCGGATGACCTCGACCACCCTGCTCTCCGACATCGTCTTCCCCGCCGCCACCTGGTACGAGAAGCACGACCTCTCCTCCACCGACATGCACCCCTACGTGCACGCGTTCTCCCCGGCAATCGACCCGCCGTGGGAGGCCAAGACCGACTTCGACCTCTTCCATGCGTTGGCCCGGAGACTCTCCGAGCTCTCCGCCGACCATCTCGGGGTGGTCAGGGACCTGGTGGCGGTACCCCTCCAGCACGACACCCCCGGTGAGAGCGCCCAGCCCGGTGGTCACGCGCCCGACTGGCGCCAGCCCGGCGTACCACTGGTGCCCGGGGTCAACGCGCCGATCTACAGCGTGGTGGAGCGCGACTACACCGCGATCGCCGACAAGCTCGGCGCCGTCGGACCGCTCGCCGACCGGCTGGGCTTCACGGTCAAGAACGTCACCTTCAAGCTCGAGCACGAGACGGCCCGGCTGGGCGCCAAGAACGGCGTCATGCTGGGCGGCGCCGCCGACGGTCGGCCGGCGATCGACACCGACGCCAAGATGGCCGAGGCGATCCTCGCCTTCTCCGGCACCACCAACGGCGAACTGGCCACCCAGGGTTTCAGGGACCTCGAGAAGCGGGTCGGCAAGAAGTTGGCCGACCTCTCCGAGGGGTCGGAGGAGAAGCGGATCACCTTCCGCGACACCCAGGCGGCGCCGGTGCCGGTGATCACCTCCCCGGAGTGGTCCGGCTCGGAGACCGGCGGACGCCGCTACGCACCGTTCACCGTCAACATCGAGCGGCTCAAGCCCTTCCACACCCTCACCGGTCGGATGCACTTCTACCTCGACCACGACTGGATGACCGACGTGGGCGAGGCGATGCCCATCTACCGCCCACCGCTGGACATGCACCGCCTGTTCGGCGAACCGCGGCTGGGGGCGGACGGCAGCAGCACGGTCACGGTGCGCTACCTCACCCCGCACTCGAAGTGGTCGATCCACTCCGAGTACCAGGACAACCTGTTCATGCTCTCCCTCTCCCGGGGCGGCCCCACCGTGTGGATGAGCACCGCCGACGCGGAGAGCATCGGCGTCGCCGACAACGACTGGGTCGAGTGCACCAACGCCAACGGCGTCCTGGTGGTCCGCGCGATCGTCACCCACAAGATGCCGCCGGGGGTGGTGTACGTGTACCACGCGCAGGAGCGCACCATCGACGTTCCCAAGTCCGAGGCGACCGGCCGGCGTGGCGGCATCCACAACTCGGTCACCCGACTGCTGGTCAAGCCCACTCACCTGATCGGCGGATACGCCCAGCTGTCCTACGCCTTCAACTACCTCGGGCCGACGGGTAATCAGCGCGACATGGTGGCGACGATCCGCCGCCGTAGCCAGGAGGTGCAGTACTGATGGTGCGCGTCATGGCCCAGATGGGCATGGTGATGAACCTCGACAAGTGCATCGGCTGCCACACCTGCTCGGTCACGTGCAAGCAGGCGTGGACCAACCGGGCCGGCACCGAGTACGTCTGGTTCAACAACGTCGAGACCCGTCCCGGACAGGGTTATCCGCGGCGCTACGAGGACCAGGAGAAGTGGCGCGGCGGATGGACCCTCAACAGGTCGGGGCGACTCTCCCTCAAGGCCGGCGGCCGCCTGAAGAAGCTGTTCACCCTCTTCTCCTCCCCCGTGCAGCCCGAACTCGGCGACTACTACGAGCCGTGGACCTACGACTACTCCACCCTGATCAACGCCCCGCTGGGCGACGACTTCCCGGTGGCCAGGCCCAAGTCGCTGATCACCGGCGAGGACACCAAGGTCACCTGGTCGGCCAACTGGGACGACAACCTCGGCGGCGCACCCGGCGCGGGCCATCTGGACCCGTTGGTGGAGAAGGTCCGCAAGGAGTCCGAGGATCGGATCAAGTTCGAGTTCGAGCAGACCTTCATGTTCTACCTGCCGAGGATCTGCGAGCACTGCCTCAACCCGTCCTGCATGGCCTCCTGCCCCTCCGGCGCCATCTACAAGCGTGAGGAGGACGGCATCGTCCTGGTCGACCAGGACCGTTGCCGGGGCTGGCGGCAGTGCATCACCGGCTGTCCGTACAAGAAGATCTACTTCAACCACAAGAGCGGCAAGGCCGAGAAGTGCACGCTGTGCTACCCGCGGGTGGAGGTCGGCCTCCCCACGGTCTGTGCGGAGACCTGCGTGGGCCGGCTGCGCTACCTCGGCCTCTTCCTCTACGACGCCGACGCCGTCACCGCGGCTGCCAGCACGCCGGACGAGAAGGATCTCTACGAGGCCCAACTCGACCTGATCCTCGACCCGACCGACCCCGAGGTCCTGGCCGCCGCGCGCGAGCAGGGTATCCCCGAGGACTGGCTGGACGCCGCCCGTCGCTCCCCCGTCTACGCGCTTGCCAAGAAGTACCGTGTCGCGCTCCCGTTGCATCCGGAGTACCGCACCATGCCGATGGTCTGGTACGTCCCGCCGCTCTCGCCGGTGACCGACCTGCTCAAGGAACAGGGTCACGACGCCGAGGACCCCGGCACCCTGTTCGGCGCCATCGACGCCCTGCGGATCCCGCTGGAATACCTGGCCGAGCTGTTCACCGCCGGCGACGTCGACGTCGTCGAGGGAGTGCTGATGAAGCTGGCCGCGATGCGCTCCTACATGCGGGCGATCACCCTGGGCCAGGAGCCCGACGCGAGCATCCCCGAGGCCGTCGGCATGACCGAGGAGAGCGTCTATGAGATGTACCGGCTGATGGGCGTGGCCAAGTACGACGAGCGCTACGTCATCCCGAAGGCCCACGTCGAGGACGCCCACCAGCTCGAGGAGATCGGCTGCTCCCTCGACTACGACGAGGGCCCCGGTATGTACGGGCCGCTCGGCGAAGCCAGCGGCCGGCCGGTCCCGGTGGCGGTGGAGACCTTCCAGGCGCTGCGCGACCGGCAGACCGCCGACCATGCCGCCTCCGAGGAGTCCCTGCGCGGTCGGGTCAACCTGCTCAACTGGGACGGCAACGGTCGTCCGTCCGGGCTCTTCCCGGAGCCCGGGTCGGCGACGGCCGACCCGGCCGGCTCCACCACCGTCACGGACGAACAGCAATGAGACGCCGTTCCGCCCGCGGGCGGGGGCGCGGCCCGGACTGGCGGGTGGTCCACCAGGTGTCCTCCTGGTGCCTGAGTTACCCCGACGACGAGGTGCTCGAGCGGATGCCGGCGCTCCGGCAGGCTGTGGCCGAGCAGCCGGACTCCGAGCCGATCAAGCACCTGCGGGCCTTCCTCGACCACGTCGAGGAGGTCCCCTCCGGGGCGCTGGTGCGCGAGTACATCGACCTGTTCGACCTCTCCCGGCAGCACACCCTCTACCTCTCCTACTGGACCGACGGCGACACCCGCCGGCGCGGCAGCACGTTGGCCGAGTTCAAGCAGCACTACCGCGACAGCGGGTTCCTCGTCGACACGAGGGGCGAACTCCCCGACCATCTCCCCCTTGTCCTCGAGTACGCCGCCGTCGCCGATCCCGAGGGCGGGCTCCGACTCCTGGAGCACTACCGCGCCGGCCTCGAGCTGATCCGGCTCTCCCTGGCCGAGCAGGGGGCGTCGTACACCGACGTCCTCTCCGCCGTCTGCGCGACCCTTCCCGGCCGCGCGCCCGACACCAAGGCCGAGGCGATGGCCCTGGCCCGCACCGGCCCGCCCACCGAGTCGGTGGGGATCGAGTTCCTGGGCTATCCGACCGCGCGTCCCGAGGCTGAGTTTCAGGAGAGTGGGCACTGATGGACATCGTGCTGTGGGGAGTCCTCCCCTATCTCGTGATCGCCACCCTGGTGCTCGGCACCATCTGGCGCTACCGCTACGACAAGTTCGGCTGGACCACCCGTTCCTCCCAGCTCTACGAGTCCCGCCTGCTCCGCATCGGCTCCCCCATGTTCCACTTCGGCATCCTCGTCGTGGTCGTGGGGCACGTGGTCGGGCTGGTCATCCCCGAGTCGTGGACCGAGGCGCTCGGGATCACCGAGACGATGTATCACGGCAACGCCCTGTTCTGGGGCGCACTGGCCGGCATCTGCACACTGACCGGGCTGATCATCTTGATCTACCGCCGCCGCAAGACCGGCCCGGTCTTCATGGCCACGACCAACAACGACAAGGTCATGTACGTCGTCCTCACCGGCGCCCTGATCCTCGGGCTGTGGACCACCCTGGTGAGCTTCGCCCAGGGTCACGACGCGCACAACTACCGCGAAACCGTCTCACCCTGGTTCCGCTCGATCTTCATGCTCCAGCCCGACGTCGAGGCGATGGCGGCGGCCACCCTGCCCTTCCACATCCACATCCTCGTCGGCATGCTGCTCTTCGCGGTCTGGCCCTTCACCCGACTGGTCCACGCGTTCACCGCGCCCCTGCACTACCTGTTCCGCCCCTACATCGTCTACCGCAGCCGCGACCTGACCCACGGGTCCCGCGCGCAGCGCCCCGGCTGGCAGCCGACCGGCACTCAGGATCGAGAGAGAGGCAGCGTCCGATGAACGGACAGACCAAGAACCTGGCGTTGGCCACCTGGGCCTTCGCCATCAGCTTCTGGGCGTGGAACATGATCGCCCCACTCGCCGTGCGTTACGCCGAGGCGATCGACCTGGACAGCACCGAGAAGTCGATCCTCATCGCCACCCCCGTCCTGGTGGGCTCGGTGGGCCGTATCCCCGCCGGCGCGCTGACCGACCGGTTCGGCGGCCGGGTGATGATGACCATCCTCCTGCTGATCACCGCTCCGGTCGTCGTACTCGTGGCGGTGGCGGGCAACATGGACTCCTACGCGCTGCTGTTGGTCTTCGGCTTCTTCCTCGGTATCGGCGGCACGACCTTCGCGGTTGGCATTCCGTTCGTCAACGCCTGGTACGAGCCCTCCCGCCGCGGCTTCGCGACCGGAGTCTTCGGTGCCGGCATGGGCGGTACGGCGCTCTCCTCCTTCTTCACCCCCCGCTTCGTGGAGTGGTTCGGCTACTTCGCCACCCACCTGATCATCGCGATCGCGCTGGTCCTGACCGCGGCACTGGTGTGGGCCCAGATGAAGGACTCGCCGCAGTGGTCCCCCAACCGGGAGAAGGTCATGCCCAAGCTGGCGGCCGCCTCCAAGCTCGCGGTCACCTGGCAGATGTCGGCGCTCTACGCGGTCGCCTTCGGCGGCTTCGTGGCCTTCTCCACCTACCTCCCGACCTACCTCAAGGACGTCTACGACTTCGACCTCGCCGGGGCGGGCAGCCGTACCGCCGGCTTCGCCATCGCCGCGGTCATCTGTCGCCCGATCGGTGGCACCCTGGCCGACAAGATCGGCCCGCGCACGGTCGCATCCGTCGCCTTCGCGGGCGCGGCGGTGATGGCGGTCGTGGAGGTCTTCCAGCCTCCCGCCGAGATTCCCGCCGGCATCAGCTGGGTCCTGATGGCCGGATTCCTGGGTCTGGGCACCGGTGGTGTCTTCGCCTGGGTCGCCCGGCTCGCTCCCCCGGCCCAGGTCGGCAGTGTCACCGGAATCGTCGGCGCCGCCGGCGGGCTCGGCGGTTACTTCCCGCCGCTGGTCATGGGCGCCACCTACAACGAGGCGGACCACAGCTACACCGTCGGTCTGCTCCTGCTGTGTGTGGTCGCGGCCCTGGCGCTGGTCTACACCCTGTTCGGCATCAAGAAGAAGCCTGAGGAGCGCACGGCTGCCGCCTGACCGGTCCCGTCTACGCGCCCCCTGCCCGTTCGCTCGGGCGGGGGGCGCGGTGTTGTCGACCATCCCGGGCCCGCTCGCGTGGGTCCTGGGTCGCGGGCTCCCGGTGGTCCGGGTGGTCCGGGTGGTCCGAGTGGTTTGGATGGGCCGGCCGGCGCGGGACGCGACCGTCCACCGGCCGTCCTTGGCTGGGCCCCGACCCCGCAGGTGGGCTGGTCCCGGCTCGCCTCGCACCGGCAGCAGTGCTCAGCGCTCAGTGCTCAGCGCTGGGCGCGAGCAGAGGCATAGAGGCAGAGGGCGGCGGCGGTGGAGAGGTTGAGGCTCTCGGCCCTGCCGAAGATGGGGATGGAGACCACGTGGTCGGCGAGGGCGGCGAGGTCGGCGGGGAGTCCCCAGGCCTCGTTGCCGAACAGCCACGCGGTCGGACGGGCCAGCAGCTCGTCGGAGGAGAACAGGTCGCTCTGCCCGTCCATGTCGGCGGCCAGCACGGTCAGTCCGGCGGCCTGCGCGGTACGGACGGCGGTAGCGGCGTCACGCTCGACGGCGATCGGCAGATGGAACAGCGAGCCAACCGAGGCGCGCACGGTCTTGGGGTTGTAGGCGTCCACCGAGTCGCCGGCCAGGACGACGCCGTCGGCACCGGCCGCATCCGCACAGCGGATCACGGTGCCGGCGTTGCCGGGGTCGCGGACGTCGGCGCAGATGGCCGTGAGCCGCGGAGCGAGACGCGCACTCGCGGCGGCGTCGGAGGCCGCTGCGCCGAGCACCTCGCGCGGCGGTACGTCGAGGTGCCGGCACAAGGCGACGACCCCGGCCGGTGAGACCGAGTCGGACAGCCCGGCAATGGCCTTGTCCTCGACCAGGGTGATCGGCTGACCGGCCAGCAGGGCGGCGTACCGCTCGCTCGCGGCGGGGGTCGAGAAGATCTCGACCACGCAGCCGGGCACGCCGAGGGCACCTTCGACCGCTTTGGGTCCGTCAGCCAGGAAGAGCCGCCGCTCGGTGCGTACCGAGCGGCGGCTGAGCTTCCGTGCCTCCTTGACCCGGGCGTTGCCCGCGGTCAGAGGCGTGGGAGTCACAGGGTTCGACCTGCGGGGTGACTCAGGCCGAGGCCTTGGGCGCGTTGACGTCCTCGGGGAGAGCGGCCTTGGCCTGCTCGACGAGGGCGTTGAAGGTGGCGACGTCGTTGACCGCGAGCTCGGCGAGGATCTTGCGGTCGACCTCGATGCCGGCCAGGTTGAGGCCCTGGATGAAGCGGTTGTAGGTCAGGCCCTGCGCACGCGCGGCGGCGTTGATGCGCTGGATCCACAGGCGGCGGAAGTTGCCCTTGTTCTTGCGCCGGTCGTTGTAGCTGTAGACCAGCGAGTGGGTGACCTGCTCCTTCGCCTTGCGGTAGAGGCGCGAGCGCTGGCCGCGGTAACCGCTGGCCCGGTCGAGGGTGGTCCGGCGCTTCTTCGCCGCGTTGACTGCGCGCTTGACGCGTGCCATCTCTTACTCCTTCAGTGAAACACAAGTGGTGCCGGGCTGATCCCGGGCGAACAGAGGCGGACGCCTCGTGGGGTCAGCGGCCGAGCATCTTCTTGGCGCGCTTGACGTCGGCCTTGGCGACCTCGGTCGTACCGGACATGCGGCGCGTCATCTTGGAGGGCTTCTTCTCCAGGTTGTGACGCAGGCCCGCCTTCTGCCGGCGGATCTTGCCCGAACCGGTCACGCGGAAGCGCTTCTTGGCACCGGAGTGCGTCTTGTTCTTCGGCATCGATGTTCTCTTTCTTGTCGTCGACCGGACATGGCTGCACGCCGGCGATGAGTCAGGGAGTCCCCCGTGGCCCGGGAGTGCTCAGGCCTCGATCTCGGGGTCGAGGTTCTCGGAGCGGCCACGAGTCTTCTTCTGTGCGGCCGGCTTGTTGGCCACCGAGGCCTCGCGGAAGGCGCGCTCCTCGGCCTCCAGCTCGGCTCGGGCGGCGGCCTTGGTCTCCTTGGCCGCCTTCACCTCGGCCTTGGCCTCGGCCTTCTTCTTGTGCGGGCCCAGGACCATCGTCATGTTGCGCCCGTCCTGCTTGGGCTGGGACTCGACGAAGCCGAGCTCCTGGACGTCCTCGGCCAGCTTCTGCAGGAGGCGGAAGCCCAGCTCGGGGCGGTGCTGCTCACGACCACGGAACATGATCGTGATCTTCACCTTGTCGCCGGCGTTGAGGAACCGCACGACGTGACCCTTCTTGGTCTCGTAGTCGTGCTGGTCGATCTTGGGACGAAGCTTCATCTCCTTGATGATCACGTTCGTCTGGTTCCGGCGCGCCTCACGAGCCTTCTGGGCGTTCTCGTACTTGAACTTCCCGTAGTCCATGAGCTTGCAGACCGGGGGGCGCGCCATGGGGGCGACCTCGACCAGGTCGAGATCCGCCTCCTGCGCGAGTCGCAGGGCGTCGGCGGTCGGCACGATGCCGACGGTCTCGCCATTGGGACCAACGAGGCGGACCTCGGTAACCCGGATCCGGTCGTTGATACGAAGCTCGGTGCTGATGTGTCCTCCAGTTGTTGGTGCTCGCGGGCCCGCTCGCGACTGGGACACGTGCACATTGCCCCAGGAAAACGAAAAGGCTTCCGCCATGAAATGTCAGCGGAAGCCAGTCACGACCCAGATCACCCACGTGCGCGCACGCACCGAGCTGAATCTCTTCGGACCGGACCCGACGATCTGTTGCGATCGATGCGGGTGGGAGATCGGATGATGCATGGTCTCCGCTTGTGGATCGAGCCGCCACACCCTGCCGGGCGAGGTGGTCCGATCGGTCAACACCAGAGACTATCCGATTCTTCCCCTGCCGCCCAATCCGGGCGAGCGCTCCGCGTCCCGGTCCGGGTTCAGTCCCGCTCGGCGTCGGCGGGGTCGGCCACCCAGGCCGGTGCTCCGTCGACGAAGACCAGTCGCCACCCGCGGGCGAGCGCCTCCAGATCCGCACCTTCGACGACGAACCGGACCGGCCCGGCGAGATCCACGACCAGGGCGGCGGCTCCCTCCTGGATGGCCGCGAGCGCCGCGTGCTCGACGGTGACGGGAACCGGCCGCGCCTCCGGGTCCCAGGCCTGCATCGCCGCGGTGTCGGTGAACGCCAGCAGACCGCGGCGTCCGCTGTTGGACGTGATCAGTACGGCGGCCATGTCGCTGCTCTTGTCGTGGGCCAGGCCCTGCGCGTCGGTCTCGACCTCACCGAGGATGGCGACCACCGGCACCATCACCCGGGTGCCGGCGAAGGCGGCCAGCACGGCGGCGTACGACGCCTCGCCGCGACCGTGCGCCGCGAGCGCCTCGCCCAGCCGCGGATCGCGCTCACCCGCGTCCCCGGGGAATCCGGGGCCGAGCAGTCGCTTCGCGTCGGGTCGGGTCACCGCGCCATTCTCCCCGCACCCGGTCGCCGGCGCACATCGGGCGGCCCGTGCCCCGGCTGAGACCGGGTGCTGCCCGGGGTCATACCCCGCGGATGTCAGGGATGTCACCGATGGGCGGGTCACCGGCCCCGTGCGATGCTGGACGCATGGACGACGCCTCCTGGACAGCCCTGGCCGGGTCCCTGCTCGTGCTCGGCGCGATCGCGACCTGGGCCGCCTACAAGCGGCGGGGCGCCCGGGCGGGCACCAGGTGGTTGGCGATCACCCTGCTGGTGCCGGCGGCGTACTTCACCAAGACCCTCCAGATGTTCGGCGAGATCACCGACGCGGTGATCGACTGGGCCACCCGGTTCGTGTGGAACCCGCTGGTCTGGGTGGGTCTGGGCTTCACCGTGCTCGCGGTGCTGGTCTTCCTGCTCTCGATGCGGATCCCGCCCCGCGCCGGCAAGGCGAAGCCGGGCGGGAAGGCGAAGGGCACCCCCGCGGCCGGCGCGGGCTCGGCCCCGGCGGGCCAGGTCGGAGCCGGTCAGAGGGGTGAGCCGATGGTCGACGACCTCGACGACATCGAGGCGATCCTCAAGCGGCACGGCATCAGTTGAGCCGGCCGGACCGGCTGCTCGACGAGGTCCGACGACGCCCCCCGACGCTGGGTGAGGGCCGGCTCCTGTGCCTCGACGGTCGGGCCGGGTCGGGCAAGACCACCCTTGCCGACCGGCTCGAGCGGCTGACCTCGTGCACCGTGATCCACCTCGACGACCTCTACGACGGCTGGGGCGGGCTGCTCACCGTGCAGGACCAACTCGGTGACCTGCTGGGCTCCCTGGCCGAGGGCAAGACCGGCAGCTATCGCCGCTACGACTGGCACGCCCGCCGCTACCGCGAGTCCGTCGAGGTCCGGCCGACGCCGCTGCTCGTCCTCGAGGGGGTGGGGAGCTACGCCGCGGCGTACGACGCCTGGTACACCCTGGTGGTCTGGCTGGAGTTGCCCGAGCGGGTACGCCGGCAGCGGGCCATCGACCGCGACGGCGACGTGTTCTCTCCCCACTGGAGCGAGTGGGCCGCGGCCGAGGAGGTCCTGTTCGCGCGCGAGCGCACCCAGGCGCGTGCCGACCTGGTGTGCGAGCGGTGACCCTGCTCCAGGTCGCCGGACTGACCCGCCGGTTCGGGGACCATGCCGTGCTCGAAGGTTTCGATCTGTCGATCGCCGCCGGCGAGGCCGTAGCACTGGTGGGGCCGAACGGCTCCGGCAAGTCGACCGTCCTGCGGTGCATCGCCGGCACCGACGCGCCCAGTGCCGGCGAACTGCTGCTCGACGGCGAGGTCTATGACGAGCGGCGACCGGAGGTCCGGCAGCAGGTGGCCGCGCTCCTGGACGACCTGGACTTCTTCCCCGACCTCGCCGTGGTCGAGCACCTCGACCTGGTCGCACATGCCCACCGCGTGCCGGACCCCGAGCGCGTGGTCGATGACGTCCTCGCCGACGTCGGCCTGCTCGACCAGGCGCCGCAACTCCCCGGCACCCTCTCCTCGGGCCAGCGCCAACGACTCGCCCTGGGGCTGCTGTGGGTGCGCCCGCGCCGACTGCTGCTCCTCGACGAGCCCGAGCAGCGCCTCGACGGCGCCGGACTCGGATGGCTGACCGACCGCCTCCTCCGGGAGAAGGAGGACGGTGTCGCGGTGCTCTTCGCCAGCCATCACCCCGATCTCGTCGACCAGGTGGCCGATCGGGTCGTGCGGCTGGACGGCGGCCGGTGAGCCTCGACACCACTGCGCCGGTCCGGGTGAGTCGCGAACTCCGCGCGCAGATCCGCTGGTGGCGACGGGGCCACTCGGAGCTGGCCTGGGGTTCGGTGATCGCCGACGCCTACACGATCCTGCTGTCGGTGCTGGTCTACGGCTCGATGCTTGCAACCGGGCTGGTCCGTGCCGGAGCCAGGATCAGCGCCTGCCGGACCGAGGCATGTCTGACCGCGCGCACCGCCACACCGATCCTGTTGCTACTGGCTGCGCTGGCCATCCTCACCGCGCTCGCCCGGCTGGTGGGCCCGCTGGTCGCATCCCGGGCGACGGCAGCCTTGGTGCTGGCAGCGCCGGTCGACCGCCGGGCCTGGCTCCTGCCGCAGTTGGTCGCCGGGCTGGTGACCGTCTCCGGCGTAGCCGGTGTGCTCGTCGCGGTCGGAGCCGCCGTGACCGGCTGGCCGGTCGCGGCCGCCGCGGTGGTTGCTGGTGCCCTCGCCGTCCTCCTCCACTCCGGTGCGTTGCTCGCCCAGGTCGAGCCACGCTCGCCGTGGCGGCGGGCCCCCGTGGTGGCATCGCTGCTCACCGCGGCCGTCCTGGCCGCGGTCGCACTGGGTCTCTTCGCCGGGGTCACACCGCCGGACGGGCCGCTGACCTGGTCGGTCGCCGCCGCCGCGGTCGCGGCCGCGACCGTCACCACGGTGCGGGCCTGGCGTCGGCTGACCCTGATCCGCCGTCGCGACCTGGTGCGTGGACACAGCCTCACCCGAGGCCTCGCCGGCGCGATGGCCGGGCTGGACCCGGCGCTGGCCTTCGACGTCGTCCTGGCCCGCAGTGCTGAGGAGCGCGGGTCCGTGCGACCGCGGCGAGGCGGCCTGCCCGGTGGTTGGGCACCGGCGGGCGCGGACCTGATCCGACTGCGTCGCCATCCGGGCAGGGCACTGGCCCTGCTCGCCGCGCTCACGGCGCCGTACGCCGCAGCGGTCAGCGGGGCCGGGGTCTTCGTCGTCCCCCTGGCCCTGCTCCTCGGCTGGCTGGTCGCGCTGCCTCTCGGTGCGGGGATGCGGGTGCTGGGCCGCTCACCTTCGGTGGGCCGGCTGCTCGGCGCCCACCCGGCCCGGCTGCGGCTCGCCGCGCTCGTGGTGCCCGGCGCCGTGCTGCTCTGCTTCGGGCTCGCCTGCGCACCGGCGCTGCCCGGCGCCGATCCGATGACCAGACTCGCCTGCGGAGCCGCCGTCGGGATCGGGTCGTGTGCCGCCCTCGCACGCTGGCACCTGGCCTCGCCCCCGGACTACAACCGGCCGCTCGCCTCCACCCCGATGGGCGCTGTGCCGACGAACCTGTACGGCAGCGCGGTCCGCGGCCTGGACATCGTCGGACTGGTGAGCATCCCGCTGTTGCTCTCCCCCGACCTGACCGGGGCCGCAGTCTCGCTGGCACTCTCCGGGGTGGTGCTCGGCGTGCTCGTTCGGCGCGAGTGACCCGGCCTTCAGCGCTCGGCGTCGTCCTCGCCGAGTTCGTGGATGAGCAGGCGGAGCTGACGCACGGCCCGCCGGGCGCGCGCGCCGTCGGAACCCTGGATCCCGACGCCGACCACGGACTCACCGTCGGCCAGGTCGAAGACCGCCCACGGTGCACCTCGGGGCATGGAGACGCCGAGGACCTGCGGCCAGGCGTACTCGCGGCGCCGCCAGCCGTTGACGATGATCAGCTTCTCCGCCGTCGCCGTGACCCGAGACCGGCCGAGGGCGTGGAACCCGACGCAGACCAGCAGGAACAGGAAGAACAGGGTGCTGATCTGGAAGACCGTGAACTTCGCCTGGGTCTCCGCGTCGAAGCCCATCCAGGCCGCTCCCGACACCACGGCCAGCGAGACCACGAAGCCGATCGAGAGCACCAGCGGGCCGAGCGGCCGCCAGGTGTGTGGCAGCTGGGGTCGCTCGGGAGCAGCCGGGCCCGCCCCGGAGTCGGCGTCAGATGCGGCAGGCATGGATGTCGGTGAGGAGGATGCCGCGGGCACCCACCTCGTAGAGCTCGTCCATCAGCCGCTGGGCGCCCTCGCGGGGCACCATCGCTCGGACGGCGACCCAGCCCTCGCGGTGGAGCGGGCTGATCGTGGGGCCCTCCAGGCCGGGGGTGAGCTGGGCGGCCTCGGCCACGTGCTCGGCCCGGATGTCGTAGTCCATCATCACGTAGGACCGGGCGACCAGGACGCTCTCCAGCCGGCGGTGCAGCGTCGCCAGCCCGTCGGGAGCCTCGCCCTGTCGGGTGATCACCACGGCCTCGGACTCGAGGATGGTCTCGCCGAAGACCTCCAGGCCGGCCTGGCGCAGCGTGGACCCGGTCTCGACCACGTCGGCGATCGCGTCCGCGACGCCGAGCTGGATGCTGCTCTCCACGGCCCCGTCCAGCCGGGTCACGGTGGCCTCGATCCCACGCTGGTCGAGGAACGACTCCACGATCCCGGTGTAGGACGTCGCGATCCGCCGGCCCTGGAGCTCCTCGACCTTGGCGAAGGCACCGGCGGGACCGGCGAACCGGAAGCGGCTGCGGCCGAAGCCGAGCGCCAGCGCCTCCTCGGCCTTGGCCCCGGAGTCCTGGAGCAGGTCGCGGCCGGTGAGGCCGACGTCGAGGGTGCCGTGGCCGACGTACAGGGCGATGTCACGAGGCCGGAGGTAGAAGAACTCCACCCCGTTCTCCTCGTCGACGAGGGTGAGCCGCTTGGAGTCCTCGCGCTGGCGGTAGCCCGCCTCACGGAACATCTCGGCAGCGGCCAGGGACAGCGCGCCCTTGTTGGGGAGCGCGATGCGGAGCAGAGGGGATCTCACTGGGACCTCACAGGTTGGCGTAGACGTCGTCGAGGGTGAGCCCGGTGGCGAGCATCATCACCTGAGCGTGGTAGAGCAGCTGGGAGAGCTCGAGGGCGGCGGCCTCCTTGCCCTCGTGCTCGGCGGCCATCCAGGACTCGGCGGCCTCCTCGACCAGCTTCTTCCCGATGGTATGGACCCCGGCGTCGAGTTCTGCCACGGTGCCGGATCCCTCGGGGCGGGTCCGGGCCTTCTCGCTGAGTTCGGCCCAGAGCTCGTCGAACGTCTTCACGCCCTCAGCCTAGGGCGTCGTCCCACGCCGGGCACGATCGCCCTCCCCGTCGGCTTCCGGCCAGCTCCGGACCGGCTCCGGGCCGGAACCGCTCCGCTCGGGCTCAGCCGGGGGTGGGGAGGCCGCGCAGGGTGAGTGCGGTCTGGATCGCCGCCGCGGTCGCCTCGTGACCCTTGTCCTCCTTCGATCCCTCCAGGCCCGCCCGGTCCAGCGCCTGGGCGTCGTCGTCGCAGGTGAGTACGCCGAAACCGACCGGGACCGAATGGTCCAGCGCGACCCGGGTGAGTCCGTCGGTGGCGGCGCTGCAGACGTACTCGAAGTGCGGCGTACCGCCGCGGATCACGACGCCGAGCGCCACCACCGCGTCGTACCCCCGGGCCGCGAGGGCCCCGGCCACGACGGGCAGCTCGAAGGTGCCCGGCACCCGGACGAGGGTCTCCTCGGTGATCCGCGCCTCGCGCAGAGCGCGCCGGGCGCCGGCGATCAGGCCGTCCATCACCTCCTCGTGCCAGGCGGCGGCGACGATCGCGACGCGGAGGTCGCCGGCATCGGGCAGTCGGGTGGTGGGGGCGCCGTGGCCGCTCATCGAAGTGCTCCTGTGGTCGTGGTGGGGGTCATCGCGCGTCGGCGATGGTCGGGTCGGTCGGCAGGCGGGTGGGCAGATCGGGCAGCACGTGCCCCATCCGGTCCCGCTTGGTGAGCAGGTACGAGACGTTGTGGTCGTTGGGGTGGGGGGTGAGCGGGATCCGCTCGGCGACGTCGATCCCGTAGTCGCGCAGGTCATCGACCTTGCCGGGATTGTTGGTCATCAGCCGGACCCGCTCGACGCCGAGGTCGCGGAGGATCTGGGTGGCGGCGCCGTAGTGGCGGGCGTCGGCCGGCAGGCCGAGGTCCAGATTCGCGTCGACCGTGTCGCGGCCGCCGTCCTGGAGCTGGTAGGCCTGCAGCTTGGCGACCAGCCCGATGCCGCGCCCCTCGTGCCCGCGCAGATAGACCACGATGCCGCACCCGTGCTCCACGATCCGGTCCAGCGCCTCCTCGAGCTGGGGGCCGCAGTCGCAGCGCTGGCTCCCGAACACGTCGCCGGTGAGGCATTCGGAGTGCACGCGGGTGAGCACCGGCTCCTCGGCGGCCAGGGCGGCCTCGAGGTCCCCGTGCACGAGTGCCACGTGTTCGGAGGCGTCGATCGGCACGCTGTAGCCGTACGCCGTGAACCGGCCCTGCCGGGTCGGCAACTGCGTCACCGCCCGCCGCTCGACCAGGACCTCGTGACGCCGCCTATACGTCACCAGGTCGTCGATGGAGATCATGCTCAGCCCGTGTTCGTCGGCGAACTCGCGCAGCTGCGGCGCCCGCTTCATGGTGCCGTCGTCGTTGACCACCTCGACCAGGACGCCGGCCGGCGCGAGGCCGGCCAGCTTCGCCAGGTCGACCGCCGCCTCGGTGTGACCGCGGCGTACCAGGACCCCGCCGTCCCGGTAGCGCAGCGGGAAGACGTGCCCGGGCCGGGTGAGGTCGACCGGCTCGGTGCCGGGGTCGGCCAGCAGCCGCGCCGTGCGAGCCCGGTCGGCGGCCGAGATGCCGGTGCTGACGCCCTCGCGGGCGTCGACCGAGACGGCGTACGCCGTACGCATCTTGTCCTCGTTCTGAGTGGTCATCAGGGGCAGTTCGAGGCGGTCCAGCTCCTCACCCGGCAGCGGCACGCAGATCACGCCGCTGCTGTGCCGGATGGTGAAGGCCATCAGCTCGGGGGTCGCCATCTCCGCGGCGAAGATGATGTCGCCCTCGTTCTCCCGGCCCTCGTCGTCGACGACCACGACGGCCTTGCCCGCCGCGATGTCGGCGATCGCCTGCTCGACCGGGTCGAGCGGGACACCGCCGTGCTGTTCCTGCCTACGCTCACTCATCGGGCTGCCTCCTGGGTCGTCGGGCTGGTGCTGGAACTGGAGCCGGCCTGGGCCGGGGAGTCCGGCGCCGGGCCAGGCACGACCCCGGCGAGAAGGAGCCGCTCCACGTGCTTGGCGAGGATGTCGACCTCGAGGTTGACTCGGTCGCCGACCTGCTTCAGGCCGAGGGTCGTACGGCCGAGCGTCTCCGGGATGAGGCTGACCGTGACGGCGGCGGCTCTCGCCTCCACCACCGTCAGGCTGGCACCGTCGATGGCGATCGACCCCTTGTCGACCAGGTAGCGGCTCAGGTGCTCGGGCACCGAGACCTCGACGATCTCCCAGTGCGTGCTGGGCGTGCGGGCGAGGATCTCCCCCACGCCGTCGACGTGGCCCTGCACGATGTGGCCGCCCAACCGGTCGCCGACGGCGGTGGCGCGTTCCAGGTTGACCCGGTCGCCGACCCGGACGCCGGCCAGGCTGGTCTTGCGCAGGGTCTCCTGCATGAGGTCGGCGCTCCACTCCCGCTGGTCGTACTCCGTGACGGTGAGACAGCAGCCGTTGACGGCGATCGAGTCGCCCCGGGCGACGCCTTCCAGCACGGCCTCCGCGGCGAAGGTGAGTCGCAGGGCGTCGCCCTGATCCTCGATGCCGGCGACGGTGCCGAGCTCCTCGACGATTCCGGTGAACATCTCTCAGTGGTCCTCTCGAGAAGGGGTCAGGGTGAAGCGCACGTTGGGCTGCTCGCCGGGCCCGGTGGGCGCGAGCACGGTCACGTCGGTGACCTCGGGACGGAATGCCTCCGAGATGGTCGTGATGCCGAGGTCGGCCACGGCCGAGCGACCGGAGCCGAGCAGGAACGGGGCGACATAGACGACGATCTCGTCGACCAGGCCCGCGGTCAGGAACGCGGCGGCCAGGGTCGGACCGCCCTCGAGGAAGACGTGCTGCCGCTCCCGTCCGCGCAGGACCGCCAGGGCCTCGCGCGGGTCGCGGGTGCGCAGGTGTACGGCGCCGCCGGGCACCCCGGTGTCGAAGATCCGGGCCGTCGCCGGCAGGTCGCGCAGGCCCATCACCGCACGCAGCGGCTGTCGGCCCACAGGCACGTCGTGCTCGTCCCGGACGGTCAGTGCGGGATCGTCCACCGCGACGGTGTTGGCGCCCACCAGCATCGTGTCGCACTGCGCCCGGAGGCGGTGGGTGTCGAGCCGGGCGGCGCGGCTGCTCACCCAGCGACTGGTGCCGTCCGCGGCCGCACTCCGACCGTCGATGGTGCTCGCGAACTTCCAGGTGACGAAGGGGCGCCCCTCCCGGTGCGCGAAGGTCCACACCGCGTTCAGCTGCTGGGCCCGGTCGGCGAGCACTCCCCCGACGACCTCGATGCCGGCCGCCCGGAGGGTCTCGGCGCCGCCGGCCGCGGCCTCGGTGGGATCCGACTGGGCGAAGACCACCCGGTGTACCCCCGCGGAGATCAGCGCCTCGGCACACGGACCGGTGCGGCCGGTGTGGTTGCACGGCTCGAGGGTGACCACGGCGGTGCCGCCCCCCGCCCGGGAACCGGCCCGGGTGAGCGCGTCGACCTCCGCGTGTGGGGTGCCCGCGCCGCGGTGGTACCCCTCGGCGACCACGGCCCCCTCGGGGTCGAGCAGCACGCAGCCGACCCGCGGGTTGGGCCCCCGCGGTACGCCGTCCGTGGCGGCGAGTTCGAGAGCGCGCGACATCGCCGTCGCCTCCGCAGCCGATGCTCCGCCTGCCATCGCCCCTCACCCTCCGGTCCGTCGCGGACTCCGGGGTGACTTGGGGCGGCCGTCGACGCTTCTCCGGGACCACCGGCTCGGTGCAGACAGGGCCGGTGGAAGGCGGATCGGCGATCGAGAGACACCTTGCGTGCGTCTTCCCATCCGGACTTTCACCGTCGGTCCAGGAATTTCACCTGGTCAGCCGGTCACTGGTTGTGACCGGGTCGCGGACTATCACCGCCGGTTCGGAATTACACCGACCCCAGAGCACGCGAGTTGTTCACTCGTCGGGCCCCAGTGTGCCACACCTCCCACACCATCATGCCCGCGAGGTGGCGTGCCTCACACCTGGGCGCTGCGGCGCGCTCCCTGCGCCAGCTCGCGCAGGCTGGCCACCATCGCGTCGGGGTCCTCGGCCGAGTAGACCGCCGACCCGGCCACGAACACGTCGGCACCGGCCTCGGCACACCGCTCGATGGTCTCCACGGATACGCCGCCGTCGACCTGGAGCCAGGTCTGGACGCCGTGCTTGTCCATCAGCGCGCGGGCGCGGCGGATCTTGGGCAGGCACAGATCGAGGAACTTCTGCCCGCCGAACCCGGGCTCCACCGTCATGATCAGCACCATGTCGAGTTCGGGGAGCAGGTCCTCGTAGGGCTCGATCGGCGTGGCCGGCTTGAGCGCCATGCTGGCGCGGCCGCCCTGGGCCCGGATCTCCCGGGCGAGTCGGACCGGTGCCTTGGCCGCCTCCACGTGGAAGGTCACGCTGCCGCACCCGGCCTCGACGTACGCCGGAGCGTGCCGGTCGGGATCCTCGATCATCAGGTGGGCGTCCAGCGGGATCTCACTGGCCCGCGCGAGTGCCTCGACCATGGTGGGCCCGAAGGTGAGGTTGGGCACGAAGTGGTTGTCCATGACATCCACGTGCACCCAGTCCGCACTGCCGATCCGAGCCACCTCCGCGCCGAGGTCGGCGAAGTCGGCGTTGAGGATGGACGGCGTGATCTGGATGGCACCCACGCGCGCCAGCCTAGTGGGAGGGTTGGGAGGACCCTGACCGGTCCGCGCCTTCCGAGGCGTGCGGCGGGCGGTGTCGCGCTGGTCCATCGGGCGTCCCCCGACCCCGGAGCGTCCAGCGGGGCTGCTGGCCGGCCGCGCCCGCACTCTGGGCGGCGGTGCCGGCCGTGTGCCCGGTCTGCGATCCTCGCCCGCGTGATCGACCCACTCGCGCCCCCGCGCCTGGCCCCGGGACTCGTGCTGCGGCGTACGACCGAGAGCGACTGGCCGCAGCTGCGCGAGTTCCGGCTGGAGAACGCGCGCGAGCACCCGGTCTCCTGGACCGCCTCGCTGGCGGCCACCCTGGAGTTCCCGGAGGACGCCTGGCGGATGCGGGCCCGCCGTGGTGACGACCCCGAGCTGGCGTCGTACGCCGTGATCGAGTCGGGCACCGGCCGCTGGGTCGGCATGATGGGTGGGCAGCTCGGTGACGTCCACGGGCCGGAACCGCTGCTGGTCGGCGTCTACGTCACCCCACACTTCCGCGGCCGTGGGTACGGCGTCGCCGACGCGCTCCTCGCGGCGATCCTGGGCTGGGCCCGCTCGCACGGGCAGAGCGTGCGATTGTGGGTGCACGAGGGCAGCGAGCCGGCGATCCGCTACTACCGCCGGCACGGCTTCACCTTCACGGGTGCCACCTCACCCGCCCTGCTCGATCCGCCCGGCGGTCTCCTCCGCGAGATGGTCCGCCCGCTCACCTGACCCGACCCCGGCCCCGGCATCACCCCTGGTCGAGCAACCCGCGGCGGCGCGCGAGGGCGGCCGCTTCGGTGCGGCCCGCAGCGCCGAGCTTGGCGAGGATCCGGGAGACATGGACCGAGACGGTCTTGGTGCTGATGTAGAGGCGCGCCCCGATCTCGCCGTTGGTGCGTCCCTCGGCGACCAGGGCGAGCACCTCGACCTCACGAGCGGTCAGCGCGTCGGGAGCCGGCATGCCCGTGCCGGAGCCGACCCGTCCCTCGGCGGCCAGCCGGTCCAGCAGCGGCCGCGCTCCGAGCTGTTCGGCGATCGCGTGGGCCTGGTCGGCGAGTCGGCGAGCGGCTGCCGGTTCGCCGACCGACCGGAGGATCCCGGCGTACACGGCGCGCACGGTCGCGGTCTCCGGCACGTGCCCCAGCTCGACGAAGGCCTCCTCGCAGGTCGACCAGGCCCCCTGCAACGCCTCCGCCGAGGGAGCCTCCGCGCCGGCGAGCCAGCGCAGTCGCAGCTGCTCGGCGACCAGGCGCCGCTCCCAGGCCCGCCCCTCGGGCCCCCAGCGCTCGGAGAGGTCGGAGTACTGCTCCAGCACCATGGCACCGTCCTTGCCCAGCCGTTCCGCGCGCTCCACGACCCCGGCCCGCTCGGCTGCGGAGAGCGCGGGCAGCAGGTCGGCCAGCAGTCCGGTGGCGACGGCGGCGAGTCGCACCCTCGCGTGGAACCACGGCCGCCACATCTGGCTGAGCAGGGCCACCGCCTCGTCGTAGCGGGCTGTGACCGCGGTGGCACGGGCCGCGGGAGGCGCGTCGGCGAGTCCGCCGTGGCCACGTGCGGCCTCGACCATCTCCAGCGCCGCGGCCTGGATCACGATGGCGCCCTCCTGGCGCCAGTGCGGGCGGAGCTCGGCCAGCCCGGCAGTGACGTCCAGCCCCCGGCCCTGGTCGACCAGCAGCGCGACGGACTCGAGCACCCCGCGCAGCAGCGGCGGCGGGTCACCGGCGCGGTCGTGGCCCCGGGCCAGCGCCAGGGCGTCCTCCCAGTCCCCCTCGAGCACGCGGATCCAGGTGAGCTGCCATCGACTGTCGACGGCGTACGGCGCCCACGGCACGCCCATCACCACCGAACGCTCCATCGCGCTGCGGAACCAGAGCGCGGCCTCGTCGAACTCGGCCGCGTCCTGGTAGGAGCGCGCCATGGAGAATCGGCCGCGCAGCTCGGCGTGGAGGGCGCCGCTCTCCTCGGCGCGGGCGATCGCCTCGCCGACCGCCGCCCGAAGGGGCTCTTGCGGCCCGTCACGCCTGAGTCGGGACAAGGTGGTGACCGTCTCCGAGGCGATCAGCGGCAGGTCGTGGCCCTCGGCGAGGTCGAGCGCCTCCAGACCCACCGCCTCAGCCTCCTCCGAGCGACCGAAGGTCGCCAGCACCTCCGCGCGGGCGGCGAGCACGCGGGCGCGGACCGCGACCGGCGCGTCGAGGGGCAGCACCGAGACCGCTTCCTCGCTCAGCGGCAGCGCCTCGTCCTGGGACTCCGTGGTCAGCAGCGGCACCGCGCGGGCAGCCAGCATCCGGGCCCGGGCGGCGGGAGCGAGGTCGGCACGCTCGAGCTGGGCACCCACCACCGCGGCGGCCCGATCGGCGTAGCCGGCCTGGGTCAGCGCCTCGGACGCCTTGACGGTGAGCGTGGGCAGATCGACGGCGACCCGCGCGGCGACCGCGGGCTCGGCGGCCAGGGAGAGCGCGGTCTGGTAGTGCTGGGCGGCCTCCTCGGGGCCGCCGACGGCGCTGGCCTCGTCGCCGGCCTGGATGCTGGCGGTGAGCGCGGTCGGGAGATCGTGGGCCGCCCGCGCGTGCCGGGCCAGCTCGGCGGCCGTCCCGCGCTCGGGCACCGCGAGCAGCGCGGCAGCGTACCGGCCGTGCAGCCGGACGGTCTCGCCCGGCAGCAGGTCGTCGTAGACCGCCTCGGCCAGCAGGGCGTGCCGGAACAGGTAGCCGCGCTCGCTCGGCTCCAGGATGTGGGCCTCGATCGCGGCCCTCAGGGCCGGGTCGAGTCCGTCGTCGAGTGCGGTGACCGCGGCCAGGAGCTCGTGGCTGACCTGACGCCCGGCCACCGCCGCGGTCCGGACCACCTCCCTGGCCCGCTCGTCGAGCCGGTCGAGGCGCAGCAGGAGCAGATCGGCGAGCTCGTCGGGCACCCACCGGTCCGGACCGGCCGCGGCACCGACCAACTCCTCCACGAAGAAGGCGTTGCCCTCGGCGCGCCGCACGATCCGCTCCTGGGCCGCCTCGTCGACCTCCGGATCCAAGGCCGCGATGAGCAGCCGGACCTCGGGGTCCGGCAAGGGCTCGAGGTGGCGTCGCTGGACCGACGGCAGTCGTCCCCACTCGGCCGCCTGCCGGCGCAGCGGGTGCCGCCGGTGCAGGTCGTCGATCCGATAGGAGACCACGATGGAGACCCGGGCCTCGAAGGGTCGGGTGAACAGGTAGGTGAGCAGCTCGCGGGTCGAGTGGTCCGCCCAGTGCGCGTCCTCGACCACCCACAACACCGGCCCGTGCTCCGCGAGTGCCTCCAGGAGGTGGCGCACCCCCTCGAAGAGCGCACCCTTGTCGGCGGACTCGCTCTCGCTCCGGTCGCGGTCGAGGCCGCGCCGGCCGGGCCGGGCCCGTTGGAGCCCCGGGTGCGCGGCCAGCGCCTCCTCGACCACCGGTGACTCCTCGGCCAACAGCCGCCCGAGCAGCTCGGACACCGGCAGGTATGGCAGGGCACTGTCACCGAAGTCGAGGCAGTGGCCGATCAGGACCTGCCAGCCCTCCGCGCGCAGTCGTTGGTCGAGCTCGGCGAGCAGGCGCGTCTTCCCGACGCCCGCCTCGCCCCCGAGGAGGACGTGGCGCCGCTCCGGCGCACCGATCTGGTGGGCCAGGTCGTCCAGCTCGGCGCGGCGCCCGACCAGATGGGTGGCGCCGGAGCTGCGGCCGAAGGAGGTCATGAGCTCCATCATCGCGGGTGCCTACGACACTCTGCTCGGGCCCTCGCGCGGGTCACCGTGACCGTCCGCCCCGATCCTGCACCCGGGCCGGCCGTCCGACCGGCTCACCGCGCCCAGCTGGTGGGGTCCAGCACGCCGCCTCGGCGCGGCCGGCGGCGTCGGATCCGATCGCGTTCCCGGCGACCGACGATCGCTTCCCGGATCCGCGCAGCGCGGTAGCTGTGCTCGGCGTGGGCGTCGTAGTTCAGGTAGTCGGACATGGTGTGGCCCCTCGTCGTGACCCGGCGGCTCCGGGCGATGACTCAACCGTCGTCGGCTGAGGTAGGCCCACACATCGGAGGAATGCCTGATCTCGCGCACCTCGGGCACGACCGGGGCCGGCTGAGGCACCTCATCGCCGGGTGATCACGACATGGCAACGCTCACATCGAGGTCCCCGCAGGCACGCGGACCCGGGTCCGCCGAGCGACCCCCCGCGCTTGATAGTTTCGCGGCGTTGTGACAGTCCCATCCGCCGACACGGCCGCCGGTCCCTCCGGCTCCCGCGCCCCAGAGAAGGCCGTGCCCTCGGGGCGCCCTTCGGCTCGCTCGTCCCAGCGCGGCGACATCCAGGGGCTGCGCGCACTCGCCGTACTCGCCGTGGTGTTCGTGCACGTCGGCGTCAGCAGCGTCACCGGCGGGTTCGTCGGGGTCGACGTCTTCTTCGCCATCTCGGGCTTCCTGATCACCCAGCAGATCGTCCGCGGCATCGAGCGCACCGGGCGGGTGTCGCTGGTCGACTTCTACGCCCGCAGAGCGAAACGGATCCTGCCGGCGGCGACCCTCGTTCTGATCGCGACCTGTGCCTACTCGGCCCTGGAGCTCGGCTTCCTGCGCACCGAGGCCATCGTCCAGGACGCGCTGTGGTCGGCGTTCTTCCTGGCCAACATCCACTTCGCGGCGCTGGGCACCGATTACTTCGCCTCGGACCTGCCGCCCTCCCCCCTCCAGCACTACTGGTCGCTCTCGGTGGAGGAGCAGTTCTACCTCGTCTGGCCGCTGGTGGTGATGGTGTGCCTCACCGCCTGCCGGCTGCTGCGTTATCGACTCCCCCGGGTCGCCGCGCACCCGAGGCGGTGGCTGATCATCAGCGTGGCCGCGATCAGCGCGGCCAGCCTGCTCTACTCGATCCACCTCACCGGGATCGACCCCGAGCGTGCCTACTTCTCGCCGTTCACCCGGGCCTGGGAGCTGGGGCTCGGAGCACTGGCCGCCCTGGTCATCCGCGAGGGGCAGGCCCAGGACACGGTGGCCCGGTGGCGTGCCCAGGTGCTGTCCTTCGCCGGTGCGTTCCTGATCATCTGCGCGGTGCTCCAGTTCAACGACGCCACGCCCTTCCCCGGTACGCCGGCCCTGGTGCCCGTGCTCGGCAGCGTGTTCATCCTGGTGGCGGGCACCCTGTGGGAGGGGCCCACCATCGTCAAGCGCGTGCTCTCGGTGCGGCCGATGCGGATCCTCGGCGACTGGTCCTACTCGCTGTACCTGTGGCACTTCCCGGTGCTCGTCCTCCCCCAGATCAAGGCCGGACGAGAGCTGACCTGGGGCGAGCGCGGGCTGCTCCTCCTGCTCTCCCTGGTGCTCTCCGGGCTCTCCTACCACTTCGTCGAGCAGCCGTTCCGCAGGCCGCGGATGTTCAAGCGCTCCTGGGTCGCGCTCTCGGCCTACCCCGCATCGCTGCTGCTCGTGGTGGCGGCCGGGTTCGGTGCCAACAGCTACGCCACGTCGGCCGCTCGGGACGGCGGCTACCACCCCGCGATCGAGGTGTCCCCCAGCGCCGCCCCCTCGGCGTCCGCCTCCCCCGGGCCGGCCGGCACCACGACGGGTCCGGCCGCCTCCCCGACCCCCACCGAACCACCCGATCAGAGTCTCCCGCTGCTGCACGCCTCGGTGCAGGCGGCCCGCGAGGACGCCCCGATCCCCTCCGACCTCGACCCAGCGCTGGAGGACCTCTCCGGTAGCACCGCCGACCTCGGCGAATGCGATTACGTCGCCGGCAGCCGGAAGCTCTGCCCGCTCGGGGATCCGACCGCGGAGAAGACGATCGTCCTGTTCGGCAACTCCCACGCGCAGCATTGGATCCCGGCGGTCGAGGAGATCGGACGACACTCCGGGTATCGGGTCTACGCGTTCGCGATGCCCGGCTGCATCGCCGGGCTGTTCAGCGACGACGTGCTGCGCACCAACGAGTCGGACAAGGACTGCAGCGCCCTGCGGGAGTGGGCGG
Source organism: Nocardioides insulae DSM 17944 (assembly GCF_000422825.1). GTDB lineage: Bacteria > Actinomycetota > Actinomycetes > Propionibacteriales > Nocardioidaceae > Nocardioides > Nocardioides insulae. Next base: position 49,397 of record NZ_AUGU01000013.1, read on the forward strand.
TCCAGCAGATCCGCACGCTGAAGCCCGACCTGCTGCTGATCTCCTCCGCCCCGGTCGCCGGCCGGGTCCAGGACGGAGACGGCACCTGGGTGCGCGACTTCGACGCCGTCCAGGACATCGCCTCCGACGGGTACGCCGAGTTCGTCACCTCGGTGAAGGGGTCGGCCGGCCGCACGGTCTGGCTGCGCGACATCCCGACCGTCGAGGGCGACCCCGGCACGTGCCTGAGCAGCAACCCCACCCTGGGTCCCTGTCTCTCCCAGGAGCCCCAGTCGCACGCCGACGCCGCCCAGACCCAGGTGGACGCGGCCAGGTCTGCCGGGGCGGAGGCGCTGGACATGTCGCCGTGGTTCTGCTGGGAGGGCGATTGCCCGGACGTGGTCGGGTCGATGGTGGTCAGGCTCGACACCAACCACATGACCGACGTCTACTCGGAGTCCCTCGCCAGGCCTCTGGGTGACCGGCTCGGCGTGTGGTGACCCCGGCGCTCGCGTTCTCGACCTGACTCCGGGTCGCCTCGGCCCGGTCGGCTGCGAACGGCCCCGGTCAGCGCCGGTGAGTGCTGGTCAGTCCGGGTCGGCTGGCGGCTCGGCCCCGGCCCGCTCGTCGCGCTCGGCCCACTCCAGCAGCACGGTCGGGTCGAAGGGGTGGGCGTCGATGTCGGCGTGCAGGTCGCCGATCCGCGCGAACCGCTCCGGCACGGTCCGCAGGGTGAAGTCCCGCGGGTCGACCTCGTCGATCTCATCCCACCCGACCGGCGTCGAGACCCGCCCGTCCGGAAGCCCGCGGATCGAGTAAGCGGCGGCGATGGTGTGATCTCGAGCGTTCTGGTTGTAATCCACGAAGACCTTCGCCGGGTCTCGGTCCTTGCGCCACCAGGTGGTGGTCACCAGTTCGGGGGCTCGCCGCTCCACCTCCCGCGCGAACGCCAGCGCCGCCCGGCGTACGTCGGTGAAGCCGTGGTCGTGCGGGATCCGCACATAGACATGCAGCCCCTTGCTGCCACTGGTCTTCGGGAAACCGACCGCCCCCAGTTCGTCGAGCACCTCTCGCACGACCCCGGCCACCCGGCGGACGTCGTCGTAGTCGCAGGCCGGCCCCGGGTCGAGATCGATGCGCCACTCGTCGGGCTGCTCGGTGTGACCGCGGCGGCTGTTCCAGGGGTGGAACTCCACGGTGGACATCTGCACCGCCCACACCACCGCCCCCAGTTCGGTGACGCAGAGCTCGTCCGCGGTGCGGTTCCAGCGCGGGAAGTGCAGCTCGACCGTCTCCACCCAGCCGGGGGCTCCCTTCGGGAGACGCTTCTGATGCACCTTCGGCCCGGCCAGGCCCTTGGGGAAGCGGTGCAGCATGCAGGGTCGTTCCCACAGCGCGTTGAGGATGCCGGGGCCGACCGCGAGGTAGTACTGGACGACGTCCAGCTTGGTCGCGCCGATCTCGGGGAAGTACACCCGGTCGGGGTTGCTCACCCGGATGACCCTGTCGTCCACGTCGATCTCGACGGCCGGTGCGGAGGAACCCATGCCGCGACCCTAGCGAGATCCACCGCCCTCGGGACGCCGACGCAGCGCGGATCGAGGTTCAGCCCAACGCGGTGGCCTTGGCCACCAGGACCGACCGCTCGCGGGCGTTGCCGCACAGCCGGGCCGCGAGCTCGAGCTCCGTCCTCGCCTCCGCGGTCCGTCCCACCCGGGACAGCAGCTCGCCGCGCACGCTGGGCAGTAGATAGCTGCCGCCCAATACCTCCCCGGCGACCAGGTCGTCCACCAGACGCAGCCCCGCCTCCGGGCCGTACGCCATCGAGACGGCGACCGCCCGGTTCAGCTCCACCACCGGCGACGGTGCCACTCGCCCCAGCGCCTCGTACAACACCACGATCCGCTCCCAGTCGGTGGCCTCCACACTGCGGGCCAGGTCGTGGCACTCCGCGATCGCCGCCTGCAGGCCATAGGGACCGAGGCCGCGGCCGACGGAGACCGCGCGGGCCAACGCCTCCTCACCACGACGGATCGCCGAGCGGTCCCAGCGCCCTCGATCCTGGTCGGCGAGCAGCACCGGCTCCCCGTCCGCACCGGTGCGGGCGGGGAAGCGCGCCGCGGTGAGTTCGCACAGCGCCAGCAGCCCGTGGACCTCCGGCTCCGCCGGCATCAGCCTGGCCAGGATCCTGGCCAGGCGGATCGCCTCCCTGGCCAGGTCGGTGCGCATCCAGTCCTGTCCCCCGCTGGCGCTGGAACCCTCGGCGAAGATCAGATAGAGCACGCTGAGCACCGAGCCGAGCCGCTCGGCCCGCTCGGCCACCGGCGGCACCTCGAACGGCACCCGGGCGGCCGCCAGCGTCTTCTTGGCCCGCGTGATCCGGGCCTGCACCGTCGGCACCGGGACCAGGAACGCACTCGCGATCTGCTCGCTGCTCAGTCCCGCGACCACTCGCAGGGTCAGCGCCACCCGGGCCTCCTTGGAGACCACCGGGTGACACGAGACGAAGATCAGCGCCAGCCGGTCGTCCTCGATGGTGTCAGGATCCCACGGCAGTCCGGCCTCGTCCTCGAGGCGGGCACGCTCCTGCCCGCGGGCCACCTCGGCGTACTTGTCCGCACGGGTGGCGCGGCGCCGGAAGGAATCGATCGCGCGACGTCGCCCGACGGTCAGCAACCAGCCGGTCGGCTGGTTGGGTACGCCGTCACGCGGCCACACCTCCAGCGCCTCGGCCAATGCCTCCTGGGCGACGTCCTCGGCGAGCGCGAAGTCACCGGTGTAGCGCGCCAACGCACCCACGATCCGAGCGGACTCGATCCGCCAGACCGCCTCGACCGTACGACGTACGGCGGCCGGGGAGCGCTCCCCGGCCGCCACGGCGCCTGGCCGATCGGTCATCGGCCCGCGTTCTCCTCGCGCCAGGCGTTCTCCTTCTGGATCCACTCGTTGTCCTGGGGAAAGTCCTCGGGACCGGTGACGCGGCGGATCTCCAGCTTGGTGCCGGGTCCGGACAGGGGTGCCCGGGTGGCCCACTCGATCGCCTCCTCCTTGGAGGCCACCTCCAGCATCCAGAACCCGTTGAACAGCTCCTTGGTCTCGCCGTACGGCCCGTCGGTGACCACCGGGGTCTCCCCGGAGAAGTCGACGACCGCGTGGACGTCGTCGGCGAGTCCCTCTCCCCCGACCATCACACCGGCGTCCAACAGTTGCTCGTTGTACTTCCCCATCGCGGCGATCACCTCCTCGAAGTCGATCGACTCGTACTCGGCCCTGCCCTCATCGGTCGCGCGCATGATCAGCATGAACTTCGGCATCGTCAGCTCCTTGTCCGAGAACCCTTGGTGGGCCCGTTCAACACTAGGTCGGATGAGTGCGCCGCGGATCGACAACGGGGGGCGGATCTTTCCGGTGGTTCCTGCTCGACCGGGTTCGCCGCCTCCGGTCCGGTCGGTATCACCTCGCGTGAAGCCGGATCTTGAACAGTCGTGGGTGGTGCGCAGGGTTGCTTCCTCGACCTCGGGCGGGTGACCGCTCGGGTGCGGGCGAGCCTCGCCCCGGCCGACACCGGCAGCCTGGACCGCATCTCCGAGTGCGTCCACGCCCTCACCGGTGGGTGGGAGGCGCTGGTCGAGGCCGTGCTGTCCGAGGGGCCGGATCCGTGGACCCTCCCCGAGGTGCCGCTGGACCGGCTGGCGCGCCCCGGTGGCCCGGTCGAGGAAGCCGTGCGCGACAGCCTGGCCGGCGACCTCGACCGGTCCTCGACGCGACTGCTCGGCCTGCTGGCCGGCCTGGCCCCCCTGCCCCGCTCGCTGGTGGAGGATCTCGACCCGGGGCTGATCGACGCCTACGACGATCTGGTGGAACGCCGTCTGCTGGGCCCGGATCCCGAGGGCACCGCCCGGCTGGTGCCGTTGGTCGCCGCCGTGCTGTCGGCCCGCGGGTCGTGCCGGAGCGCGTGGCTCGGCGTCTGCTCCGCGTGGTACTCGACCGCAGGGCACTACGGCGCAGCGCTGCGCGCGGCCCGGCTCGCCGAGGACCGAGCCGCCTGCCTGGCCCTCGTGGAGCAGCACGGAGACCGGATCACCCGCACCGGCTGGTGCCGCGACGTCCTCATCGCGCTGCCGTCCCCGCCGGAGGGCGGCTCGGCTCGAACACTCGCGCACTGGGCGCAGGCGGCCCTGGTGGCGGGCAAGCCGCTACTCGCCGATCGTGCGCTCGCTGCCCTGGTCGCCACGGCCGAGCGCGCCGGGCGGCCGGTGCCGGCCGATCTGGCCTGGCGGTGGGGGCAGGTGAAGTACGGGCGCGGCGAGTACCACGCGGCCGTCCGACTGTGTGCATACCCTCCGCGGGCCGGGGAGTCACCGCCGGACCGGGCCATGCGGCTCGCCGGACTCGCGGTGGCCTCGCGAGCGCTCGGCGATCGCACCACGGCGTTGACCGCCGCCGAACAGGCGGTCGAGACGGTGCGCGAGACGCCAGGGATCGACGACTCCGCGGCCGCGATGGCGATGCTGTCCCACGGGCTCCTGTCCAGTGCCGCTCGGCGCCTCAACCTGCTCTCCGAGTCCCTCACCCACGCCGAACTCGCCGACGACGTGGTGCTGACCCAACGCGCACTGGTCAACCTCAGCGACGCACACCTGATAGGTGCTGAGTACGCCGTGGCGCTGCGTCGGGCCGACCAGGCCCTCGCTCTGGTCCACCGCACCGGTCCGGTGGGCTGCTACTCGGTCGCCCTGCACAACCGGGGCGAGGCCCTGCTCGGGCTCGGCCGGATGCCCGAGGCCCGCACGTCCTTCCTCCGCTGCCTCGACCTCGCCCGGCGGCACGGCGTGGCCCGCACCGCCGGCCCCCTGCACGGGCTCGCCGAGGTCGATTACCAGTGCGGCCGGCTGGCCGACGCCGCAGCCGGGTTCGGCGAGGCCCATGACCTGGCGCAGGACGGCGCCGATCTCGAGATCCTCGGCCCGACACTGGCTCGACTCGCCACGATCCGCGCCACCGGGGCGACGACGGCCGAGCGGTCCCTCGCCGGTGCACCGGACCGGGACCCGGCGGACGAGCTCGAACAGGCCCGCCGACTGGCCGACCTGGCGATCGACTGCGCCGAACCGGACTACCTCCCCGCCGCACTGATCGCCCGCGGTTGGGTGGCCGTCGCCGCCCAGGAGCCCGACGCACTGTCCCGGGCGACGGCCGCTCTCGAGGTGCTCCGGTCCCGACAGCTGCGTCGTACGCTCGGGGAGGCGCTGGAACTGCAGGCCGCCGCGAGCCTCGACCCCCGCGAAGCGATGCACGCCCTCGAGCAGGCGATCGCGGTGTACGACGCCGCCGGCTCGACCCACCTCGCCGACCGGGTGCGGGTGGAGGCCGCCCGGCTCCCCCAGGCCGACCGGCTGCACCGCGCCGCCGGCCGAGCTGCCCAGCGCCGACTGCGTCGGGCCGGCCGCAGTGCGGGGCGGGTCCACCCTGGCGGCGTCCTGACCGAGGGCCATGCCGTCGTCCGGGTCCTCGGACCCTTCCAGGTGCAGGTCGACGGCCGCTCGGTGTCGGGCACCGCGTGGCGTTCCCGGCAGGCCCGCACCCTGATGAAGATCCTGCTGGCCCGCCAGGGGCGCCTCCTCACCCGCGAGGAACTCTGCGATCTGCTCTGGCCCGATGACGAACCCGCGAGGACCGGTCACCGGCTCTCCGTCCTGCTCTCGACACTGCGCACGGCGCTGGATCCCGATCGCCGCTGGCCGACGGACCGGTTCCTGATCGCCGACGCGACGGGGGTCCGGGCCTCGACCGAGCACATCACGGTCGACCTCCACGACTTCCTCACCGACGCCGAGGACGTCTGCGCCCGCACCGACCTGGACGACCCCGGCCTGCGCGCGCTGCTGGGTGACCTGCTGCGCGAGCACAACGGCGAGGCGTTCGAGGACGAGCCGTTCGAGGCGTGGGCGCAGCAGGCCCGCGACCACGTCCGCAACGTGCAGGTCCAGTGCCTGCGTACGGCGGCCGGGCTCGCCGGTCGGGCAGGCGAGGTCGATGAGGCGATCACGCTGCTCGTCCGCCTGCTGAGCGTCGACCCGTACGACGAACCGGCCCACCGACTGCTGGTCTCGGCGCTGGCCCGGGCCGGCCGGCACGGCGAGGTGCAGCGTGCCCACGACCGCTGGACACGTGCCAACACCGAACTCGGCGTCCCCCCGCCCCCGCCGCTCCCGCTCTCCCGGACCGCACCGTGAGGCTCTGTGATCCGAGTGTGATGCCGCGTTGAGGCCCCCGCGGTGTGCTGCTCCCGACAGCATCCAACGGGCGCGCAGCGTCCTCCTCAAGGAGCACCTCATGAAGATCCGCATCATCCTCGCCGGCGCCGTGGGCGCCGGGTTCCTCGCCGCGACCGCACCGGCCGGTGCCGCCCAGGCAGTGGCGAGCTGTTCGAGCCCCGGTCAGTTCGTCCAGGGCGACGCAGGCCCGAACCTCCTCGTCGGTACGCCGGGGAACGACGTCATCCACGCCGGCGGTGGCAACGACATCGTCTTCGGACGTGGCGGTCACGACGTCATCTACGCCGGCGCCGGTGCGGACGTGGTCCGCGGCGGCGACTGCGTCGACTTCGTCTACGCGCAGGAGGGCGCGGACCGGGCCTACGGCCAGGACGGTGCCGACCGCGTCTACGCAGGCAACGGTGCGGACCGGGTCTGGGGCGGTGCCGACCCCGACATCCTCCGGGGCGAGAAGGGAGATGACCAGCTGTGGGGCGAGGCCGGGGACGACGACCTCTACGGCGACCACGGAAGGGACCGGTTCCGGGGCGGCGCGGGTGCCGACGATCTGTTCGGCAACACCGGCCAGGACCGGTTCTGGGGCGGGGCCGGGCCCGACGACCTGTACGGCGGCGCCCAGTTCGACCGCGGCGACGGTCAGGCCGGCAACGACTCGTGCTCCTCGGTGGAGGTCGCCATCAGGTGCTGAGGAGCCCGCCACTCATCGCCCCGGGGCAGCCGGAAGGGCCCCCGGGGCGATGCCATCGGCAGACTGCTCACGACGACGCAGCAGGGCGAGGAACATCGCGTCGGTGCCGTGCCGGTGGGGCCATAGTTGGATGGTGCCGGGCATCGGCCCGTCACTGCGCGGGACGCCGAGGGCGTCGTGCTCCCACGGCACCAGTTCTGCGTCCGCCGCCTGCTGGGTGAGCACCTCCCGCACCACGCCCGCGGTCTCCGCCAGCACCGGCGAACAGGTCGCATAGAGGACCAGCCCTCCGGGCCGGACGAGGGCGAGCGCGGAGGTGAGCAGCTCCCGCTGGAGCGGGACGAGCTCCTCCAGGTCGCTCGGCCGGCGCCGCCAGCGTGCCTCGGGACGACGCCGGAGCGCACCGAGCCCGCTACAGGGTGCGTCGACCAGCACCCGGTCGAAGGCGCCCTCCGGGAACGGCGGCCTCCTGCCATCGGCGGCCACCACCGCGGTGGCGCCCGGCACCAGCGGCCCGCCGGGTGCGAGGGTGTCTGTGAGGTTGCGGCGTACGAGCCGGGCGCGGTGCGGCTGGGCCTCGTTGGCCGTGAGCGAGGCACCCGTCCGTGCGGCCAGGGCGGCGAGCAGGGCGGACTTGCCGCCGGGGCCGGCGCACAGGTCCAGCCAGCGCTCGTCGCGGCCCTCGAGCGGCGCCTGCGCCAGCGCCAGGGCCACCAGTTGGGAGCCCTCGTCCTGGACGCCGGCGCGGCCCTCGGCCACCGCCGGCACCTCGCCCGGCTGGCCGGCGGCCAGCACCACCCCGAACGGTGAGTACGCCGTCGACTCGCCGGGCAGTTCCTCGACGCTCGCCCGGCCCGGGCGAGCCACCAGGACCACCTTGGGGGCGGCGTTGTCGGCGGCCAGCAGCTCCTCGAGCTCGGCCGCGGACCCGGAGCCGGCCAGGGCGGCCGCCAGTTCGTCGACGACCCAGCGGGGGTGGCTGTGGGCGATCGCGGCGCGGCCGTGCCGGTCGCGGCCCGGCGGGGCCACCTCCTCGATCCACTCCGGCAGGGTGCGGCCGGCGACCTTGCGCAGGACGGCATTGGCGAACGACCCGGCGCCGGCGTTGGCCTTCACCTTGACCAGGTCGACGGTCGCGCTGATCGCGGCATGGTCGGGCACCCTCATGGAGAGCAGCTGATGACAGCCGAGCCGGAGCAGGTCGCGCACCTTCGCCTCGACCTTCGCGATCGGCCGGTCCAGGCAGGCGGAGAGGACCGCGTCGTAGGTGCCCTGCTGGCGCAGGGTGCCGGAGACCAGTTCGGTGGCGAAGGCGGCATCGCGCCCGGTCAGGCCGTGCGCGGCCAGCACGTGCGGCAGGACCAGGTTGGCGTAGGCCTCCTCCACCCGGACCGCCTTGAGCACCTCGAAGGCGGCCGACCGCGCAGGATCCACCGGCGTCGTGGCCCGGCCGCCCGGGCGTCTGCGCGGAGGGCGACCGCGGCCGGCGTCACGCCCCGAGGACGGCATCCGGGCTCACCCGCACTCCCCGTGCCCAGTCGGGCGCCGGCATCTCCTTCTTGCCGAACGCCTTGACCCTGCCGAGCCGCACCGCCTCGGTGCCGGTGCCGACCAGGACGGCATTCTTCAGCACCCGCAGCTCCCCGGGGGCCAGCGTCGACGGCTCGGGCTCCATGGTGACCGGTCCGACCTTGAACCGCTCCCCCTCGAAGGTGGTCCAGGCACCCGGGGCCGGCGAGCACGCGCGGATCCGGCGATCGACCGCGACAGCGCGCTCGGTCCAGTCGATCCGGGCGTCCTCGACGGTGATCTTGCCGGCGTAGGTCAGGCCATCGGCGGGCTGCTCGCGGGCGCTGACGGTGCCGTCGGCGAGCGCGTCGAGGGTCTGGACCAGGAGCGCCGCCCCGCCCTCGGCCAGCCGGTCCAGCAGGACTCCGGCGGTGTCGTCGGGGCGCACCCGCTCGGTCATCACACCGAACACCGGACCCGCATCGAGTTCGCGCACGATCCGGAAGGTCGTGGCTCCGGTGAACTCCTCCCCCGCCCAGATCGCGTGCTGGACCGGCGCCGCGCCGCGGTAGGCGGGCAGCAGGGAGAAGTGCAGGTTGACCCAGCCATGGGTCGGGATGTCGAGCGCGGACTGGGGCAGCAGGGCGCCGTAGGCGACCACGGGGCAGCACTCCGGCTCCAGCTCGGTGAGCCGGCGCTGGAAGTCGGGGTCCCGCGGGTGCTCCGGCTTGAGCACGGGTACGCCGAGCTCCGCCGCCCGCTGAGCGACCGGGCTGGCCACGAGCCTGCGGCCGCGGCCGGCAGGCGCGTCGGGGCGGGTGACCACCCCGACCAGCTCATGAGCGCTGTCGGCCAAGGCGTTCAGCGAAGGGACGGCCACCTCGGGGGTGCCGGCGAAGACGATGCGCACGGCGGGTCAGATCCCGAACCCGTGGGTGCGGTGCGGGCTGAGCTTGACCGTCGGCTTCTCCAGGCCGAACCACTCCGATTCCCGGATCTGCTTCATCGCCGCCTTGCGCGCGGCGGGGTCGAGTCGGTCGATGAACAGGACGCCGTCCAGGTGGTCGGTCTCGTGCTGGATCGCCCGCGCGAGCAGGTCGCTGCCCTCGATCACCACCGGTTCTCCGTGCAGGTCGAACCCACGCGCCGCCACCGAGCGTGCCCGCCGGCAGTCGAAGACGAGATCGGGCAGGGAGAGGCAGCCCTCATCGCCGTCCTGGATCTCCTCGGACAGGGTCAGGTCGGGGTTGACCAGATGACCGACCTCACCGTCGACGTACCAGGTGAACACGCGCAGCCCGACCCCGATCTGCGGCGCCGCCAGACCGGCACCGGGGGCATCCAGCATGGTGTCGGTGAGGTCCTTGACCAGGGTGCGCAACTCCTTGTCGAAGTCCACCACCTCGATGGCCGGTTTGCGCAGGATCGGGTCGCCGAAGAGGCGGATGGGCTGGAGGGCCACGGAACTCCTTAGGTCTGGCTGGGATCCCAGCATAGAAGGGCGCTCCCCCGCCCGGGTGTGCCGGGAACCGCCGCCCGGCCCGCGGGTCGGCCCGCGCCTTCCCACCGCTCGGGGTGCTCAGAGCGACGGAGGATCGACCTGGACCCGGATCGGGTCGAGCTTGCGCGCGGATCGGAGACGCTGGAGCTCCAGCAGCGCGGCCGAGAGCGCCGCACCGTCGGCGTGGGGCACACGGACGACGGCGCGCGCCTCCTCCGGTGACCGCCCGGTCGGGACCGGGCCCAGCACCTCGGCGTGATCGGGAACGGCGAGCAGGGTGAGCGCGTCATCCAGTGCCCCCGGCTCACCGGTCAGGGTCGCCAGCCGCGAGGCGGGCGGCAGGTGCGCCTCCCGGCGCTCGGCCGCCTCGCGCCGGGCGAACCCGGGCTGATCCCAGCGCACCAGCGCCTGCAGTGCCGGCTCGGCCGGATCCCCGACCGCGATCGCCTGGCCGCCCGAGCGCACCAGCCCGACCGCGTTGCTCCAGCGGCGCACCGCCTCCTCCGCGGTGCGGAGGTCGGGTCGGGAGAGCAGCAGCCAGCAGTCGAGCATCACGACCGCGGCGTACCCACCCTCGGCCACCGGTTCGGCACCCGGCGTGGCGACCACGATGCCCGGACCTCCGGGCACCGTGGCGAGCACCCGCTCGCCGGCCGAGCTCGACACCCGGACCCCCGGGAAGGCCCGGCCCAGCTCCTCGGCGGTGCGGCTCTCTCCGACCACGGGCGCGCGCAGCCCGCGCCCGCCGCACTCGGGGCAGCTCCACGGATCGGCGGTGGCTCCGCACCAGCCGCAGGCAGGGGGCGTGCTCGGCCCGGTGAGTCGGAGCGGACCGCGGCAGGCCGCGCACCGGGCCGGCTCCCGGCAGCGGTCGCAGGACAGAGCGGCGGCATACCCCCGCCGCGGGGTCTGGACCAGCACCGGGCCGTCGCTCAGCGCGTCGCGGATCAGCCGGTGCACCTCGCCCGGGACCCGGGAGACACGGGTGAGGGGGTCACGCTCGAGGTCGTGGTCGCTGGCGCCGGCCACCCCCACCCGCACCCCGGAGCGGGCCACCTCGCGGGTCGGTCGGAGCTCGTGCGCCCAGCCCGAACCCACCAGCTGGTCGGCCTCGACCGAGCGGGCGAAACCGCCCAGGAGCATCGCGCTCCCCTCCAGCTCGGCGCGCATCACCAGCGTGTCGCGGGCATGGGGGTACGGCGCGCGCGGCTCGGCGAGCAGGTCGTCGCCGTCGTCCCACACCACGATCAGGCCCAGATCGCGCACCGGGGCGAACGCCGCCGCCCGCGGACCGACCACCACCCGGCGCGCACCCCGCGCCAGGCTGAGGAAGTCGCGGTAGCGGGCCGCGGGGCCCGAATCGGCGCGCAGCGTCACATGCTGGTCCTCCCCCAGCACGGCGGTGAGCGCTGCATCCACCCGCGCGACGTCCCGACCGTCGGGCACGCACACCAGCGCCCCCCGGCCGGCGGCCCGCGCGGTGCCGACCGCGTGCGCGATCAGCAGCGGCCAATCGGTGCCGGCGGCGGCCTGCCAGACGCCGCGCGGGGACCCGCCCCTGCCGACGTGGGCGAGGAACGCCTCGGCCGGCTCGTGCCCGGCCCAGGCCGCCCTGGCCGCCTTGGCCTGCGCCCTGGCTGGCTCGGCGTCGGCCGGCACCTCGGGGGCGGGGACCGAGGGCTGCTTCTCCGTGGCGGCGTGCCGCGGCGGCACCGCCAACCGGATGACATCCGGCCGCGACCCGGCGTACCTGGCAGCGACCTCGGCGGCCAGCGCCGCCACCTGCGCGGTGAGCACCCGCTCCGCGCTGACCACCCGCCGCAACGGCTGCAGCCGGCCGGCGTGCTCGCTGATCGCCACGCGGTCGATGAGGAACCCGTCGACATCCTTGCCGGCGAAGCGCACCTTCACCCGGGCCCCGGGCACCGCCTGCTCGGCCATCGCGGCGGGGACGGAGTAGTCGAAGAGCCGGTCCAGATGCGGGAGGGACACGTCCACCAGCACCCGCGCCACCGGGTCGACCTCCGCGATGGCCTGCTCGGCGGCCCTGCGCGCCCGCGTGGCGGCGGCCTTGCGGCGGCCTTCGCGCACCCGGTCGCGGGCGAGCCCGGGCAACTCCAGGGCGGGCTCCTCCTCAGGCGTCATGCGGTGTTTCTACCAGTGACCCCCGACGGTTCCCGTCGGGGGCGGGTCCCCCGAAATCGGATCGAGTCGGCGTACCAGGTACGCCGACTCGATCGGTTGCGTCGCTCAGCGACGAGGCTGTGGGATCAGACCCCGGCGGCCTTCTTCAGGGCCTCGGCGCGGTCGGTGCGCTCCCACGTGAACTCGGGCAGCTCGCGACCGAAGTGGCCGTAGGCCGCGGTCTTCGCGTAGATCGGCCGAAGCAGGTCGAGGTCGCGCACGATCGCGGCGGGGCGCAGGTCGAAGACCTCGAGCACCGCTGCCTGGATCTTCTCCACCGAAACGGTCTCGGTGCCGAAGGTCTCGATGAAGACCCCGACCGGGTGCGCCTTGCCGATCGCGTAGGCGACCTGGGCCTCGCAGCGCCGGGCCAGGCCGGCAGCCACGACGTTCTTGGCCACCCAACGCATCGCGTAGGCCGCGGAGCGGTCGACCTTCGACGGGTCCTTGCCGGAGAAGGCGCCACCACCGTGACGGGCCATCCCACCGTAGGTGTCGACGATGATCTTGCGACCGGTCAGGCCGGCGTCACCCATCGGGCCGCCGATCACGAACCGACCGGTCGGGTTGATGTAGAGCTTGTAGTCGTCGGCCGGCACGCTGCTCTGGAACTGCTCCAGCACCGGGTCGATGACGTGCTTGCGGATGTCAGGCTGGAGGGTCTTCTCCAGGTCGATCTCGTCGGCGTGCTGGGTGGAGAGGACGACGGCGTCGATGCGCACTGGCCGGTTGGCCTCGTCGTACTCGATGGTGACCTGGGTCTTGCCGTCGGGGCGCAGGTAGGGAAGCGTGCCGTTCTTGCGCACCTCGGAGAGGCGCTCGGAGAGCGTCTGCGCGATCTTGATCGGCAGCGGGAAGAGCTCGGGGGTGTCGTCGCAGGCGTAGCCGAACATCAGGCCCTGGTCGCCGGCGCCCTGCTTGTCGAGGTCGTCGCCGGAGTGGTCCACCCGCTCCTCGAAGGCGTCGTCGACGCCCTGGGCGATGTCGGGCGACTGGGCACCGATCGCGACCTGCACGCCGCAGGTGCTGCCGTCGAAACCCTTCTCCGAGGAGTCGTAGCCGATCTCGCGGACCTTGTCGCGGACCAACTGGGCCACCGGGGCGTACGCCGTGGTGCTCACCTCACCGGCGACGACGACCAGGCCGGTGGTGAGCAGGGTCTCGACCGCGACCCGGCTGTGCTTGTCGTGCTCGAGGAGGTAGTCCAGGACAGTGTCGCTGATCTGGTCGGCGATCTTGTCCGGGTGACCCTCGGTCACCGACTCGGAGGTGAAGAGGCGTCCGGCCACGGTGTGCTCCCGTTCTCAAGGTTGATCGGTGTGCGGGGCCCGCGAGTTACGCGGACACGATTCGTTCGGACCCGGGGCTCCTCTGATGAGGGACACCGGACATTGGCCAGCCTAACTGCGGACGGTCGACCGTCCGACTGCTGACACGGCTATCTCACTAGATGGTTGGCTCCGCAGAAGCGGACACCGTCATCCGGGCGGCCACCTCGTCCCAGATCCGGTGGGCCAGGCGCCCCTTGCTCCCGCTCGGCACCTCCACCGAGGCACCGTCCGCGGTGAGGATCACCGCTTCGTTGTCGGGGCTGCCGAACACCGCTCCGCCGCTCACGTCGTTGACGACGAGCAGGTCGCATCCCTTCCGCTCGAGCTTGGCCCGGCCGAGCTCGAGAACGGTGCCGGTGTGGTCCCCCGTCTCCGCGGCGAAGCCGACGATCACCGATCCGGGACGCACCCGTTCGGCGCTGATCTCGCGCAGAATGTCGGGGTTCTGCCGCAACCGGAGCGGCGGGACCGAACCGTCGGCGGCCTTCTTGATCTTGGCCTCGCTGACCTCGCTGGGGGTGAAGTCGGCGGGGGCGGCCGCCATCACGATCGCGTCAGCCCCCGGCGCCGCGGCGAGCACCTGGGCGCGGAGCTCCGCGGTGGTCTCGACCGGGATCACCTTGACGCCGGCCGGGTCGGGCAGGGCGACGTTCGCCGCAACCAGCGTGACCCGCGCTCCGCGTGCCGCCGCCGCCCGGGCGAGGGCGTAGCCCTGCAGCCCCGAGGAGCGATTGCCGAGGAACCGCACCGGGTCGAGGTACTCGCGGGTGCCACCGGCACTGACGACCACGTCCCGGTCGAGCAGGTCCTGGGCGAGCGAGGCACCACTCGTGGAGCGGGCCAGCACCTCGGAGCAGAACTCGTAGATCTCCGCCGGGTCGGGCAGCCGACCCTTGCCGGTGTCCTTCCCGGTGAGCCGACCCTCAGCCGGCTCGACGACCAGGTTGCCGCGCGCCCGGAGAGTGGCGACGTTGGCCCGGGTGGCGGGGTGCTCCCACATCTCGGTGTGCATCGCCGGCGCGAAGACCACCGGGCAGCGCGCGGTGAGCAGGGTGTTGGTGAGCAGGTCGCCCGCCAGACCGTGCGCCGCCTGGGCGAGCAGGTCGGCGGTGGCGGGGGCCACCACGACCAGGTCCGCCTCCTGGCCGATCCGCACGTGCGGCACCTGGTGCACGTCGGTCCACACATCGGTGGCCACCGGCTTGCCCGAGAGCGCGGACCAGGTGGGTGCTCCCACGAACTGGAGCGCTGCCGCGGTCGGTACGACGGTGACGTCGTGGCCGGACTCGGTGAACCGTCGGAGCAGCTCTGCGGCCTTGTACGCCGCGATGCCGCCGGTCACACCGAGAACGACACGCGGCCGCTCCCCCGGGATGGGGGAAGCGGCCTCGTCGGGTCGGGTGTCGCTCACCACGACGCTCGCTCGCGTCGCGTCACTCGGCAGCGGCGAACGGGTCTGCGGCGGCCGCCTTCGCGGCCTCCTCGGCAGCCAGCTCGGCCGGGTCGACGTCCTCGCAGGTCAGCAGGTCCTCGTTGATCTCGCGGAGCGCGATCGAGAGGGGCTTCTCCTGGGCGTGGGTGTCCAGGAGCGGGCCGACGTACTCGAGCAGCCCGTCGCCGAGCTGGGAGTAGTAGGCGTTGATCTGGCGAGCACGCTGGGCGCCGTAGAGCACGAGACGGTACTTGCTGTCGGTCTTGGTCAGCAGGTCATCGATCGAGGGGTTGGTCACGCCCTGGGCGTCGATCTCGGGGGCAGCCACGCGCAATAGCCTCACTCAAGTCGGGGTGTGCTCGGTCCCGGTCGGGCACCGAGCGTCATCAAGGCTACCAACTCATCGGCTGCCTGGTGAACTTCGCGGTTGACGATGGTGACGTCGAACTCGTCCTCGGCGGCCATCTCGACGCGCGCCGTCTCGAGTCGCCGGGCGCGCTCGGCCTCGGACTCGGTGCCGCGGCCGACCAGTCGGCGGACCAGCTCCTCCCAGGAGGGTGGCGCAAGGAACACGAACAGGGCCTCCGGCATCGTCTCCCGAACCTGGCGGGCACCCTGGAGATCGATCTCCAGCATCGCCGGCCGACCCGCGGCCAGGGCCTCCTCGACCGGGCCTCGCGGCGTGCCGTACCGGGCCGCGCTGTGCACGGTCGCCCACTCCAGCAGCCGTCCCTCGGCCACCATCGCGTCGAACTCGTCCTCGGAGACGAACCAGTAGTGCCTCCCGTGGACCTCCCCGGGACGCGGCTTGCGGGTGGTCGCGGAGACCGAGATCCACACCTCGGGGTGGGTCTCACGGACGGCAGCGGAGACCGTGCCCTTGCCCACGGCCGTCGGCCCGGCAAGGACCAGCAGCCGCGACGGGGGGATGCTCACCTGGCCGAGAACTCCTCCGTGAGCGCGGCCAGCTGCTTGCTGCCCAGGCCGCGGACCCGACGGCTCTCGGCGATGCCGAGCTTCTCCATCAACTGGTGGGCGCGGACCTTGCCCAGCCCTGGCATCGCCTGGAGGAGGTCGAGCACCTTCATCTTGCCGATGACCTCGTTGGTCTGGCCCTCGGCGAGCACCTCGGCGATGGAGGCACCGGAGTTCTTCAGCCGGTTCTTCACCTCGGCCCGCTCCCGTCGGGAGGCAGCGGCCTTGTCGAGGGCCGCCTGACGTTGTTCAGGGGTGAGCGGGGGCAGGGCCACGGGGGGTTCTCCGGTTCTTCTCCGGGCGGACGGGACGGGTTCGCGTCAATCTAACCGCACCCTCGGCACGCGGCAACGGCGAGGGAGGCCGTCCTCATCGGGCCAGTGGTTCGGGACACACATGCCCGCACCGTCCTCGGTCGCGATGACCTCGAATCGGCACCGACCGCGCTGAACTGGGTCAGGCGGTCAGCTCGTCGTTGGTACGACGCGCCGCCGCGCGCAGGGCGGACGGCGTGGGCCCGGCGGCTAGCAGCCCACGGCTGGAGCTGGGCAGGACGGTGGCGGATCCGAAGATCCGGCGGATGTCCGCGACGGTGCCGCCCTGGGCGCCGAAGCCCGGGGCCAGGATCGGGCCGTTGAACGCGAAGGAGTCCTCACCCTCGCCGATGGTCGCCCCGATGACCGCGCCGAAGGACCCGAGCGGGACCGCGTCGTGGTTGAGCCGACGGAGGTGGGCGAACATCCGGTCGGCGACGCTCTCCCCCGTGTCGGTGCTGGCCCGTTGTACCTCCGGGCCCTCCTTGTTGGAGGTGAGCCCCAGCACGAACAGGCCGGCCTCGTGCCGGCGGGCGCTGTCGACGAAGGGGTCCAGCGATCCGAAGCCCAGGTAGGGGCTGACCGTGATCGCGTCCGAGGCGAGCGGGCTGCTCGGGTCGAGGTAGGCGTCGGCGTAGGCCTGACTGGTCGAGCCGATGTCGCCGCGCTTGACGTCGAGCAGGACGAGCGCGCCGGCGGCGCGACTCTCGGCGATGACCCGCTCCAGCACCGCCACTCCGCGGGAGCCGAAACGCTCGTAGAAGGCGGACTGCGGCTTGATCACCGAGACGTACGGCGCCAGCCCCTCGACCGCGGTGAGCGCGAACTTCTCCAGCCCCTCCGGGGTGTCGTCGAGCCCCCACTCGGACAGGAGCCCGGCATGGGGGTCGATCCCGGCACACAGCGGGCCGCGGTCCTCGACGGCGGCGTACAGGCGGGCACCGAAGGGGGTCATCCCTGGACTCCGTTCACGAGGCGGCGGGCCCACCAGGGCCCTTCGTAGATGAAGGCGGTGTAGCCCTGGAGCAGGTCGGCGCCGGCGTCCAGGCGACGCCGGGCGTCCTCGACGGTGCTGATCCCCCCGACCCCGATCAGGGTCAGGGACGGGCCGACCCGGCTCCGCAGCAGCCGGATGACCTCCTCGGCCCGGGAGGCCAGCGGGCGCCCGGACAGACCACCGGCACCGTGTGCGGCCACCAGGTCGGGGTGGGAGCGCAGGCCCTCCCGCGAGATCGTCGTGTTGCTGGCGATCACGCCGTCCAGTCCCAGGGCCAGGGCGAGATCCCCGACCGCCAGCACGTCCTCGTCGGCCAGGTCGGGTGCGATCTTGACCAGCAGCGGCACCCGCCGGTCGGTGGCGCGGTCGGCGGTGATGCGCACGTGCCGGAGCAGCGGCTCGAGCCTCTCGACCGACTGCAGGGTGCGCAGACCGGGAGTGTTGGGAGAGCTGACGTTGACGGTCAGGTAGTCGGCGTACGGGGCAAGCAGGCGGGTGCTCTTGCCGTAGTCGGCCTCGACGGCATCCTGGTCGTCCTCGGGGACCACCTTGGTCTTGCCGATGTTGACACCGAGCACGGTCCGCGGCCCCCGGTCCGGGTGCCAGCCGTGCCGCTCGGCGCGGGTGACGGCCAGGTGACGCTGGCGCAGCCGGTTGGCGACGGCGACCGCACCGTCGTTGTTGAAGCCCATCCGGTTGACCACCGCGCGGTCGTTGACCAGCCGGAACAGCCGCGGCCGCGGGTTGCCGGCCTGTGCCTCCCCGGTGACCGTACCGATCTCGATGTGGCCGAAGCCGAGCCCGCCGAGTGCGTCGATGCCGATCGCATTCTTGTCGAACCCGGCGGCCAGGCCGAGCACGTTGGGGAAGGTCAGTCCCATCGCCTCGACCGGCCGCCCCGGCCGTGGCATCCGCACCAGCCCGGGGCGGGCGGTGCGGATGCCACGGAAGGCCAGCTCATGGGCCTTCTCCGGATCGATCCGGGTGAAGACCTGGTCGAAGAGCAGCGGGTAGGCCTGCATCAGGACCGACTCGCCGCCCCGGCGGCGAGCTGGGCGGACCACTCCTGGAGGGAGCCGACGCCGATGTCGCCGCGTCGGAGCGCCTGGATGCCCTGCACCGCGGCGCCGAGCCCCTGGACGGTGGTCAGGCACGGGATGTTGGCCATCACCGAGGCCGAGCGGATCTCGTAGCCGTCCAGTCGGGCGGACTTGCCGTCCGCCGAACCGTTCGGGGTGTTGATCACCACGTCGATCTCGCCGTCGAGGATCATCTGCACGATCGTCTTCTCGCCGTTCGGCCCGGCGCCCTCGGCGTGCTTGCGCACCACCGAGGCCTCCACGCCGTTGCGCCGGAGCACCTCCGCGGTGCCCTGGGTGGCCACCAGCTCGAAGCCGAGCTCGGCGAGCACCTTGACCGGCCAGATCATGGTCCGCTTGTCGCGGTTGGCGACGCTCACGAAGATCCGGCCGCCGGTCGGCAGCGGTCCGAACGCCCCGGCCTGCGCCTTGGAGAAGGCGGTGCCGAAGTCGGCGTCCAGGCCCATCACCTCGCCGGTCGACTTCATCTCCGGCCCGAGCACCGTGTCGACCTGCGACCCGTCGGGAGAGCGGAACCGGTTGAACGGCATCACCGCCTCCTTGACCGCGATCGGCTGGTCGGGCGGCAGCGTGCCCCCGTCGCCCTCGGCGGGCAAGGCCCCCGCGGCCCGGAGGTCGGCGATGGACTCGCCGAGCATCAGCCGCGCGGCCGCCTTGGCCAGCGGGGTGGAGGTCGCCTTGGAGACGAACGGCACCGTCCGGCTGGCGCGCGGGTTGGCCTCGAGCACGTAGAGCACGTCGCTGCCCAGCGCGAACTGGATGTTGAGCAGTCCGCGTACGCCGACACCGGCGGCGATCCCGCGGGTGGCCTCGCGGATCCGCTCGATCTCGGCGGCGCCGAGGGTGATCGGCGGCAGCGCGCAGGACGAGTCACCCGAGTGGACCCCGGCCTCCTCGATGTGCTCCATCACGCCGCCGAGGAAGAGGTCCTCACCGTCGAAGAGGGCGTCGACGTCGATCTCGACTGCATCGTCGACGAACTTGTCCACCAGCACCGGACGGTCCGGGGAGATCTCGGTGGCCGCCGCGATGTAGGCGCGCAGGGCGTCGTCGTCGTAGACGATCTGCATGCCGCGCCCGCCGAGGACGTAGGACGGCCGGACCAGCACCGGGTAGCCGACCTCCTCCGCGATCGCCCGTGCCTCGGTGAAGGTGGTCGCCATGCCGTGCTTGGGCGCGACCAGCCCGGCCTCCGCGAGCACCCGGCCGAAGGCGCCGCGCTCCTCGGCGAGGTTGATCGCCTCCGGGGTGGTGCCGACGATCGGCACGCCGTTGTCCTTCAGGCCCTGGGCCAGACCCAACGGGGTCTGACCGCCCAGCTGGCAGATGACGCCGACCACGGGGCCGGCCTGCTGCTCGGCGTGCACGATCTCGAGGACGTCCTCGAGGGTGAGCGGCTCGAAGTAGAGCCGGTCGGAGGTGTCGTAGTCGGTGGAGACCGTCTCCGGGTTGCAGTTGACCATCACGGTCTCGTAGCCGGCCTCGGAGAGAGCCAGCGAGGCGTGCACACAGGAGTAGTCGAACTCGATGCCCTGACCGATCCGGTTGGGTCCGGAGCCCAGGATGATCACCGCCGGCCGCTCCCGCGGCATGACCTCGGTCTCCTCGTCGTAGGAGGAGTAGTGGTACGGCGTCCGGGCCGCGAACTCGGCCGCACAGGTGTCCACGGTCTTGTAGACCGGGCGGATCCCGAGCGCGTGACGCACGCCGCGGACCACGTCGGCGCTCATCCCGCGCATCGCGCCGACCTGGACGTCGGAGAACCCGTGCCGCTTGGCCAGGGCGAGCAGCTCGGGGGTGAGCTCGTCGGCCTCGATGATCCGGCCGGCCAACTCGTTGATGAGGAACAGCTGGTCGACGAACCAGGGGTCGATCCGGGTGGACTCGTAGATCTCCTCCGGGGTGGCGCCGGCGCGGATGGCGTCCATGACCAGCTTCAGCCGACCGTCGTGGGGCACGGCGATCTGCTCGAGCAGCGCGGCCTTGTCCAGCTCGACGTACTCCTGGCGCCAGTCGAAGACGGCCGAGGGCCGCTCGAGGGAGCGCAGCGCCTTCTGCAGCGCCTCGGTGAAGTTGCGGCCGATCGCCATCGCCTCGCCGACCGACTTCATGTGGGTGGTCAGCACCGGGTCGGCGCCGGGGAACTTCTCGAAGGCGAACCGGGGCACCTTGACCACGACGTAGTCCAGGGTCGGCTCGAAGGAGGCCGGGGTCTCCTGGGTGATGTCGTTCTGGATCTCGTCGAGGGTGTAGCCGATGGCCACCTTGGCCGCGATCTTGGCGATCGGGAACCCGGTCGCCTTGGAGGCCAGCGCGCTGGAGCGGGAGACCCGCGGGTTCATCTCGATCACGATCAGGCGACCGTCGACCGGGTTGACGGCGTACTGGATGTTGCAGCCGCCGGTGTCGACGCCGACCGCACGGATGATGTCGATCGCGAGGTCACGCATCTTCTGGTACTCGCGGTCGGTGAGGGTCATCGCCGGTGCGACGGTGATCGAGTCACCGGTGTGCACGCCCATCGGGTCGAAGTTCTCGATCGAGCAGACGATGACGGTGTTGTCGGCGCTGTCACGCATCACCTCCAGCTCGTACTCCTTCCAGCCGAGGATGGACTCCTCCAGGAGCACCTCGGTGGTCGGGCTGGCGGCGAGGCCGGCTCCACCGATGCGGCGCAACTCCTCCTCGTTCCAGGCGAAGCCCGATCCGGATCCGCCCATCGTGAACGAGGGACGCACGACCAGCGGGTAGCCGAGCTGCTCGGCCCCGACCAGCAGGTCCTCGATCGAGTGGCAGATCGCCGAGCGGGCGGACTCGCCGCCCAGTTCGGCCACGATCTTCTTGAACTGCTCGCGGTTCTCCCCGCGGTCGATCGCCTCGATCGAGGCGCCGATCAGCTCGACGCCGTACTTCTCCAGGACGCCCGACTCGTGCAGCGCCACCGCGCAGTTGAGCGCGGTCTGGCCACCGAGGGTCGCGAGCAGGGCGTCGGGACGCTCCTTGGCGATGACCTTCTCGACGTACTCGGGGGTGATCGGCTCGACGTAGGTGGCGTCGGCGAACTCCGGGTCGGTCATGATCGTGGCCGGGTTGGAGTTGACCAGGACGACCCGCAGGCCCTCCTCACGCAGCACCCGGCAGGCCTGGGTGCCGGAGTAGTCGAACTCGCAGGCCTGACCGATCACGATCGGGCCGGAGCCGATCACCAGGACCGATGAGATGTCCGTGCGCTTCGCCATCAGGCCTGCTCCTCCGTGGTCGTTGTCGCGGGCGCGGCCGGAGTGCCGGCCTGGCTGCTCGCCATCAGTTCGCTGAAACGGTCGAAGAGGTACGCCGCGTCGTGCGGACCGGCGGCGGCCTCCGGGTGGTACTGCACCGAGAAGCTCTTCAGCCGACCCTCGGGGTCACGCAGCTCGAGCCCCTCGACGACGTCGTCGTTGAGGCAGACGTGGCTCACGCTGACCAGGCCGTACGGCGTCTCGGTGTCGCGGTCCAGCGGTGCGTCGACCGCGAACCCGTGGTTGTGGGCGGTGACCTCGACCTTGCGGGTGGTGCGGTCCATCACCGGCTGGTTGATGCCGCGGTGGCCGTACTTGAGCTTGAAGGTGCCGAACCCGAGGGCGCGACCGAAGAGCTGGTTGCCGAAGCAGATCCCGAAGTAGGGCAGGCCACGCTCCAGCGCCTCGCGGAGCAACTCCACCTGGCCGA
The DNA here is from genome assembly GCF_000422825.1 of Nocardioides insulae DSM 17944. Taxonomy (GTDB): domain Bacteria; phylum Actinomycetota; class Actinomycetes; order Propionibacteriales; family Nocardioidaceae; genus Nocardioides; species Nocardioides insulae. The sequence goes on from NZ_AUGU01000013.1 coordinate 71,393, forward strand.
CCGTCGCGGCGGGGTCGCCGGGGCCGTTGGAGAAGAACAAGCCGTCGGGTGCGACCGCGAGGACGTCCTCGATGCTCGCGGTGGCGGGCAGGACGTGCACCTCGATGCCACGCTCGGCCATCCGCTGCGGGGTCATCTCCTTGATACCCAGGTCGAGGGCGGCGACGGTGAACCGCTTCGTGCCGATGGCCGGCACGACGTAGCTCTGCGGCGTGGAGACGGCCTCGGAGAGGTTGGCGCCGCTCATCTCGGCGCTGGCGGTGACCTTCGCGAGCAGCTTCTCGGGGTCGGTCTCCAGCGTCGAGATCCCCACGCGCATCGCACCGCGTTCGCGCAGGTGGCGCGTGAGCGCACGGGTGTCGATCCCGGAGATGCCCACGACACCCTGCTCGGCGAGTTCGTCGTCGAGGGTGCGCTGGGCGCGCCAGTTGGAGGAGACCCGGGAGGGGTCCCGTACGACGTAGCCGGCGACCCAGATCTGACGGGATTCGGGGTCCTCGTCGTTCATCCCGGTGTTGCCGACGTGCGGGGCGGTCATCACCACCACCTGGCGGTGGTAGGAGGGGTCGGTCAGGGTCTCCTGGTAACCGGACATGCCGGTCGAGAAGACGGCCTCGCCGAAGGTCTCGCCCTTCGCACCGAAGGACTCCCCGCGGAAGGTGCGGCCGTCCTCCAGGACGAGCAGCGCGGGAACAGGGGCCGAAGGCCGGGCTTTGAGGGCATGCAGCGGCACGCCGTACCTCCTTCTCCGCCTCACAGGACGGTGGTTAAAGGATGTCTCGAACGGCCCCGACACTATCAGCCGACCGCACCCGGGCGCCCGTCCGCGGCACCCCCGTCGCCCCCTGTGAGAGCGACCTCACGGCCGCTCCAACGACGGCGGAGCCAGCGGTCGTGCGAGGCCACCAGGACAGCGCCGGGCGAGGCCTGGACCGCCTCCTCCAGTTCGCCGGCGAGCGCGAGGGAGAGGTGGTTGGTCGGCTCGTCGAGCAGGAGCAGGTCGGGAGAGTGCGCGATCGCGATGGCCAGCGCCAGCCTCCGGCGCTGTCCCACCGAGAGCGCCCCCGTCGGGCGGGTGAGATCGCGCGGGTGGAGCAGTCCGAGCTCAGGCAACCCGACGGCGCCCTCCCCCGCGGCCTCCCGGTAGAGCCGCTCCGGGGAGCGGCCCAGGTCCTCGAAGACCGGGTCCTGGGTGAGTTCGGCGACGCGTCGGGCACCGACCTCGACCGTGCCGGATGCGGGCGCGATCCGGGCACTGAGGACGCCGAGCAGGGTGGACTTCCCCGCGCCGTTGGCCCCGGTGACCAGGACGCGCTCGCCGGCCTCCGCGTCCAGCCGGTCCAGGGTGAGCCGGCCGGGCACGACCAGGTCGCGCACCTGCACGACCCGCCCGGCGCCGGCGGCACCGGTCAGGTCGCCGCGGAAGCGCAGCGGCGGAGGAGGCTTGCGCACCTGGGCGGCCTCCGCCTCCTCGAGCCGGCGCTCGGCGTCCCGCTTGCGGCGGGCGAGGGTCCGCTCGACGTTCTGCCCCTTGAAGTGGTGGATGAACTTGTCGTTGTCGCTGGGCCCACGTCCGTGCGCGACGCTGCCGTTGCCCAGCCGGGTCGCGGCGCGGAGGCGCGACAGTTCCTCCTGCTGGGTCAGGTAGGTCTCCTCCCAGCGACGCCGGGCCTCCGTCCGGGCATCGACGTACGCCGTCCAGCCGCCGCCGAAGCGACGCCCGCCGGACCCGTCGGTGCCGAACTCCCCCGGCTCCAGGTCGATCAGCTCGGTCGCGACCTCGTCCAGGAAGGCGCGGTCGTGGCTGGCGAACAGCACCACGCCCGGGAGGCCGCGGAGGAACTCCCCGAGCAGCGCCACCGCCTCGTCGTCGAGATGGTTGGTGGGCTCGTCCAGCAGCAGCGCCGCCGGGCGGCGGGTCATGATCGTGGCCAACGCGAGTCGGGTGCGCTGGCCGCCGGAGAGGGAGCCCACTCGCCGCTCGGCGTCCTCGAGCACCCCGGTCAGCCCCAGGCGCTGCGCCGCCTGCTCGGCCCGGCGGTCCGCGTCCCACGCGTCGTGGGCCAGCGCCCACTCCAGGGCCGCGGCGTACTGGTCCGCGGCGCCGGGCCGGTCGAGCCGGGTCGCCAGCCGTTCGACCGCGGCCACCGCCTCGCGCAGCGGTCGCAGGGTGCCGGCCAGCACCGCTGCGACGGTGGCGTCGTCGCGGAACGGCGGCTCCTGGGTGAGCAGGACCAGGTCGTCGGGAGCGGAGAGCTCCCCGCGCACCTCGGCCCGCTCCGGCAGGGTGCCGGCGATCGCGCGGAGCAGGGTCGACTTCCCGCTGCCGTTCTCCCCCACCAGCGCGACCCGCCGTCCCGGTGGGACGCTCAGGTCGACGCCGCGCAGGACCGGTCGGTCGCGGTAGAACACCGAGAGGTCCCGCACGGTGACAGGACCCGCGGCGCCGGCGTACTCGTGGACGGGGGTCTGCGAAGAGTTGGATGACATGGCGAGCCGATCTGCGAGAGTCTCGAGACCCACCGGGCACAGGCTCTGGTCGAGCACAGCCGCGGACGCGGGTCAGATCAGGCGGTCATCCACACGGAGTGCAGCCTATCCCGAGTTCACGCCCGGCCATCAATCCCTTTACTCGATCGGTCCGGGACGTCGTGCGACGTACCACTGTGCCCAGGGGTCACATCACCCAGGCAGAAGGTGCGCTACCTGGCCGATTTTTCGGCCAGGTAGCGCACCTTTCCCCGGTTCACCGGGGAAACGTCCGCCCCTCAGACCAGCGCAGCACCGAGCACGGTGGGTACGCCCCGCAGCAGGGTGGCATGGACGGTGCCGAGCAGGCTCCGGCCGTGCCAGGGGTTGTTGCGGGACAGGGAGACGCTGGCGTCGCGGTCGACGACGACCTCGGCGGAGGGGTCGACCAGGGTGAGGTTGGCGGGTTCGCCGACCTCCAGCGGGCGGCCGTGTCCCTCGAGGCCGGCGATCCGGGCGGGGGTCTGGCTCATCACCCGGGCCACACCGGCCCAGTCCAGGCGGCCGGAGTCGACCATCACGGTGGAGATCACCGAGAGCGCGGTCTCCAGGCCGAGCATGCCGAAGGCGGCGTCGACGAAGGCGTGCTCCTTGTCCTGCCGGGCGTGGGGGGCGTGGTCGGTGGCGACGGCGTCGATGGTGCCGTCGGCGAGGGCGTCGCGGAGTGCTTCGATGTCCTCGACCGGACGCAGCGGCGGGTTGACCTTGTAGGTCGGGTCGTAGCCGGCGAGCAGGTCGGTGGGGAGCAGCAGGTGGTGGGGGGTGACCTCGGCGGTGACAGCGATGCCCTGGGCCTTGGCCCAGCGCAGCACCTCCACCGAACCGGCGGTGGACACGTGCGCCACGTGCACCCGGCTGCCGGTGTGGCGGGCGAGCATCACGTCGCGGGCGACGATGACCTCCTCGGCGATCCCGGGCCAGCCCGGCAGGCCGAGCCGTCCGGAGAGCTCCCCCTCGTGGCAGCAGGCGGAGGGGCCGGCCAGGTCGGGGTCCTGGCTGTGCTGGCTGATGACGCCGCCGAAGGCGCGGATGTATTCCAGCGCCCGCCGCATCACCCGGGGGTCGTGCACACACTTGCCGTCGTCGGAGAAGACCCGCACCCGGGCCCGGCTGCGCGCCATCAGGCCCAGCTCGGCGAGCTCCTCGCCGGCCAGGCCCTTGGTCACCGCGCCGACCGGCTGGACGTCGACCAGCCCGGCGTCCCGGCCGAGGTCGAGGATGCGCTCGGCGGCCTCGGCGGTGTCGGTGACCGGGTTGGTGTTGGCCATCGCCAGGACCGCGGTGAAGCCACCAGCGGCCGCGGCGCGCGAGCCGGTGAGGACCGTCTCGGCATCCTCCCGGCCGGGCTCACGCAGGTGGGTGTGCAGGTCGACCAGGCCGGGCAGCAACACCAGCCCGTCGGCGTCCAGGGTGCGGTCGGCCGAGCGACTCAACGAGCCGATCTCGCGGATCGCTCCGTCGGCGACGTACACGTCGGCACGCTCGGCGCCGAGCAGGGACGCCCCACGGATCAGGACGGACTCGCTCATCAGACTCCCTTGATCGTTTCCGGCTTGAGCGGCTCGGGCTCGCCGGCGAGCAGGTGGTAGAGCACGGACATGCGGATCGCGACACCGGCCGAGACCTGGTCGAGCACCAGGCTGCTGGCGGCGTCGGCGGCCTCGGGGGCGATCTCCAGCCCGCGGTTCATCGGACCCGGGTGCAGGATCGGCACGTCGGCACGCAGCAGGTCGAGGCGGGGGCGGGTCAGCCCGTAGCCGATGGTGTACTCGCGCGGGCTGGGGAAGTAGCCCCCGCTCATCCGCTCCCGCTGGACGCGCAGCATCATCACGGCGTCGACCTCGGGCAGCACCTCGTCGAGGTCGTACGACGTCGCGAACCCGGCCTCAGCGGCCCACTGCCCCACTCCCGCGGGCATCAGCGTGGGCGGTGCGACCGCGGTGACCCGGGCACCCAGCTTGGCCAGGCTCAGCAGGTTGCTGCGGAAGACCCGGCTGTGGGTGAGGTCGCCGACGATCGCGACGTGCTTGCCCTCCAGCGACCCGAGGTGGCGCTGCAGGGTGTAGGCGTCGAGCAGCGCCTGGGTGGGGTGCTCGTGCATCCCGTCGCCGGCGTTGATCACCGGGCAGTCCACCCACTGGGTGATCTGCTCGGCGGCACCGCTGGCGGAGTGGCGCACCACGAGTCCGTCCACGCCCATCGCGGTGACGGTGAGGACGGTGTCCCGCAGGCTCTCGCCCTTGCTGGTGCTCGACCCCTTGGCGGAGATGTTGATGACGTCGGCGGAGAGCCACTTGCCGGCGATCTCGAAGCTGGAGCGGGTGCGGGTGGAGTCCTCGAAGAACAGGTTGATGACGGTGCGGCCGCGCAGGGCCGGCAGCTTCTTCACCTCGCGCCGCTGCACGTCGTGCATCTGGGCGGCGGTCTCGAAGAGGGTGCCGATGTCGCCGGCGGTCAGGTCCTCGATCCCGATCAGGTGCTTCTTCATCGCGGGCCCTCCTGGTGCGCGGGGGCGGCGTCGCGGATGCGTACCTCGTCGACGCCGTCGGTCTCCTCCAGGCGTACGCCGACCCGCTCGGCCCGGGCGGTGGGCAGGTTCTTGCCCACGTGGTCGGCCCGGATCGGCAGGTCGCGGTGGCCCCGGTCGACCAGCACGGCCAGCCGCACCACCGAGGGGCGGCCGAGGTCGGAGAGCGCGTCGAGGGCGGCCCGGATGGTGCGACCGCTGTAGAGCACGTCGTCGACCAGCACCACGGTCTTGCCATCGAGTCCGGACGCGGGCAGTTCGGTCCGGTGCGGGCTGCGGGTGGGGTGGTTGCGCAGGTCGTCGCGGTACATCGTCACGTCGAGCGTGCCGAGCTCGACCGGCTGGCCCTCGACCGCTTCGATCCGGCTCGCGATCCGGCGGGCGAGCGGGACACCGCGGGTGTGCAGGCCCAGCACGAGCAGGTCCGCCGCCCCCTTGTTGCGCTCCAGGATCTCGTGGGAGATCCGGGTGAGGGCGCGAGCGATGTCGTCGGCGTCGAGCACGACCCGCCCGGGAAGGACGTCGGTACCGAGGGCGGGCGCCGGCTCGGCGCCCGCAGGGTTGGGATCAGGACTCATGGAGACAGGGACCTCCTTCTCCGCCTCACGGGACGGCTCGTTAAAGGATGTCGAACGGGGCCACTGTAGCGACGTCGCGCCCGCCTACTCGAACCGGGAGTTCGAGAGGCGGGCGCAGAGTCGTGGCCGGACCGGGCCCAGGCGACCCGGGACGCGGATGGATCAGGCGAGCGTGGACTTGTCGCGCTGGATCGCGCCGAGGATGCCGTTGACGAACTGGGGCGACTCGTCGGTGGAGAGTTCGCGCACCAGCTGCATGGCCTCGGAGACGGCGACCCCGTCGGGGACGTCGTCGGCGTACAGCATCTCCCACACGCCGAGGCGCAGGACGTTGCGGTCGACCGCCGGCATCCGGTTGAGCGACCAGTCCTTGGCGTAGCGGGTGAGCAGTTCGTCGATCCGCTCCCGGTGCTCGCTCACACCACGCACCAGGGTGGCGGTGTAGGGGTTGTTGGGGGCCTCGCCCTCGGCGATGGCGCGGTCGAGCGCCTCGACCGGCGACTCCGAGCGGAGTTCGGAGGCGAAGAGGAGGTCGAGGGCCCGCTTACGAGCCTTGGAGCGTGCAGCCATCGGAGGTGGTCAGCCCTTGACGCGGCTGAGGTAGGAGCCGCCGTCGCGGGTGTCGACCTTGATCTTCTCGCCCTGCTCGATGAAGAGCGGCACCTGGATCTCGGCACCGGTCTCGACGGTCGCCGGCTTGGTCCGGCCGGTGGCGGAGTCACCAGCGACGCCCGGCTCGGTGAAGGTCACCTCGACCTCGATGGACGGCGGCAGTTCGATGAAGAGCACCCGGCCCTCGTGGGTGGCCACGATCGCGTCGGTGTTCTCCAGCATGAAGTCGGCGGCGCTGCCCACGATCTCCGGGGCGACCTCGGTCTGCTCGTAGGTCTGGACGTCCATGAAGACGTAGTTGGTGCCGTCGTTGTAGAGGTACTGCATCGTCCGGCGGTCGACCGTGGCGGTCTCGACCTTGGTGCCGGCGTTGAAGGTCTTGTCGACGTTCTTGTTGGTCTCGACGTTCTTCAGCTTGGTGCGGACGAAGGCAGGCCCCTTGCCGGGCTTCACGTGCTGGAACTCGACCACCTGCCAGAGCTGGCCGTCGATGTTGAGAACCAAGCCGTTCTTGAGGTCGTTGGTGGTAGCCATCCGCGCGATATCCGCCTTCTTGGTTTGTCGTGTTGTCAAGGCCCCGGTCGGGGACCGGGCTCGATCGCCGTCGCGCGGGCAGCGCGCGGCGAGCACCCAGGGGAACGGCGGCCAAGTCTAGTGGCGCCGGTACGCCGTCACCTAGTCGCCAGTCGTCGGCGCCGGTCTTCGGCGCCAGCCGTCGGCCGGCTCAGCCGGCGTCGGCGATGGTCTCCAGGGCCATCCGGTAGCCCTCCAGCCCCTCACCCTCGATGACCCGCACGGCGTGCGGGGTCACCACCGAGGTGTGCCGGAACTCCTCGGGTCGCTTGGACGGGGCGCTGATGTGGATCTCCACCAGGGGCGCCTCCAGTTGGGCGCAGGCGTCGTAGAGGGCGTAGGAGTAATGGGTCCAGGCCCCGGCATTGAGCACCACGGGGGTGGCCTCGTCGGCCGCGCCGTTGAGCCAGTCGATCATCGTGCCCTCGTGGTTGGTCTGGCGCACCTCGACCTCGAGGTCGAGCGGCTTCCCCCACTCCACGCAGAGCGCCGCCAATTGGGCGTAGGTGACGGTGCCGTAGATCTCCGGCTGCCGGCGACCCAGACGACCGAGGTTGGGGCCGTTGAGGACCAGGACCTTGCGTGCGCTCATCGCTTCTCCGTCTCGTGGGGAGCGAGGGCGTCGAACGCCGCCCGCAACGTCTCCTCGGGGGGACCTGCCAGGATCGTGGGCCGGGCCAGTCCGTCGAGCACGACGAAGCGTAGCTGGTCACCACGGGCCTTCTTGTCGACCCTCATGATCTCCAGGAGAGCCCCGAACTCCGGCCCCTCGAACGACGTCGGCAGGCCGACCCGGCCGAGCACCGCGCGGTGCCGATCGGCCAGGTCGTCGTCGATCCGGCCGGTGAGCCGGGCCAGCTCGGCGACGTAGACACAGCCCAGGGCGACCGCCTCGCCGTGCCGGACGGCGTACCCGGAGTCGCGCTCGATGGCATGGGCGAGGGTGTGGCCGTAGTTGAGCGCCTCCCGGCCGGGGTGCCCGCCGAGGCCGCCGGTCTCGCGCAGGTCGTCGACCACGACGTCGATCTTGACCGCGACCGCCCGCCGGACCAGTTCGGCCAGCACCGGCGAGTCGCCGGTGAGGGTCGCGGGGTCGGTCTCCTCGATCAGCCGCAGGATCTCCGGGTCGGCGATGAAGCCGCACTTGACCACCTCACCCAGCCCCGCGACCAGCTCCTCGCGCGGCAGGGTGTCGAGCCGCGCCAGGTCGCACAGCACCCCGGCGGGTTCGTGGAAGGCGCCCACCAGGTTCTTGCCGGCACCGGTGTTGACGCCGGTCTTGCCTCCGACCGCGGCATCGACCATGGCGAGCAGCGTGGTCGGCACGTGCACGACCCGTACGCCGCGCAGCCAGGTCGCCGCGACGAAACCGCCGAGGTCGGTGGTGGCCCCACCGCCGAAGGTGACCACCGCGTCGGAGCGGGTGAACCCCTTCTCCCCCAGAGCCTCCCAGCAGCCGTGCGCCACCTCGGCGGTCTTGGCCGCCTCCCCCTCGGGGAGTCCCAGCCCGAGCACGTCGTAGTGCGGCACCAGCTGCTCGAGCAAGGACTCCGCCTGCTCGGCCAGTTCCCCGGCGTAGAGGAGGGCGACCCGCTGGACGCCCTCGCCGAGCAGGCCGGGCAGTTCCGCGGCGAGGTCGCGGCCGATCAGGACGTCGTAGGGCGAGGCACCGCCGACGTGCAGTCGGGTGGGCTCAGTGGTCGTCACGGGGAAGCTCCTTCTCGATCGCATCGGCCACCTCGCCCGGTCCGAGACCGTCGGTGTCGACGATCACGGTGGCGGTGGCCTCGTAGATGGGGGCGCGCTCGTCGAGCAGTTGCTTGATCCGGCCGCGCACGTTGCCCAGCAGCAGCGGTCGGCCCGATTCCAGGCCGACCCGCTTGACCGCGTCGGACAGGCCGACGCGCAGCATGACGACGTCGTGTCCGACCAGTCGTTCCTGCGTGCTGGGGTCGAGCACGGCTCCGCCGCCGAGGGACAGCACCCCCTCGTGCTCCGCGAGCGCCACCGCGACGGCGTCCCGCTCCCGCTCCCGGAAGGCGGCCTCGCCCTCCTCGACGAAGATGTCCTGGACCGTCTTGCCGGCGGCTGCCTCGATGTCTAGGTCGGTGTCGCGCAGGGTGACGCCCCAGCGCTGGGCCAGGATCCGTCCGACGGTCGTCTTGCCCGCCCCCATCGGACCGATCAGCACGGCCCGCGGTCGGGCTCCGGTGGGGCTGCTCACTGGTATCGCAGGTTCGCGAGGTAGCTCTCGGCGTTGCGCCTGGTCTCGGCGACCGAGTCACCACCGAACTTCTCCACGACCGCCTCGGCGAGCACGAGCGCGACCATCGCTTCTGCGACGATGCCGGCCGCCGGGACCGCACACACGTCGGAGCGCTGGTGGTGCGCCGCGGTCTCCTCGCCGGTCGCGACGTCGACGGTGCGCAGCGCCCGCGGGACGGTCGCGATCGGCTTCATCCCGGCGCGCACGCGCAGCACCTCCCCGGTGGACATGCCGCCCTCGGTGCCGCCGGAGCGTCCGCTCGCCCGCCGCAGGCCGTCGGGGGTGGTCACGATCTCGTCGTGCGCCTGGCTGCCCGGCGTGGCCGCGAGTTCGAACCCGTCGCCCACCTCGACACCCTTGATCGCCTGGATGCCCATCAACGCGCCGGCGAGCCGGGCGTCGAGCCGGCGGTCCCAGTGCACGTGGCTGCCCAGCCCCACCGGCAGGCCGTGGACGACGACCTCGACCACGCCACCGAGGGTGTCCCCGTCCTTGTGCGCCTGGTCGATCCGGTCCACCATCCGCTGGGAGGACTCGGGGTCCAGGCACCGCACCGGGTCCTCGTCGAGGCGCGCGACATCGTCACCGGTCGGGAGCTCCTTACCCGTCGTGCGCACGCCGCCGAGCTCGATGACGTGCGACACCACCCGGGCGCCGACGGTCTGCTCGAGGAACTTCACCGCCACCGCGCCGAGGGCGACGCGGGCCGCGGTCTCCCGCGCCGAGGCGCGCTCAAGGATCGGGCGGGCGTCCTCGAAGTCATACTTCTGCATGCCGGCCAGGTCGGCGTGCCCCGGGCGAGGGCGGGTGAGCGGGGCATTGCGGGCCTGTCCGGCGAGCACGTCCGCGTCGACCGGGTCGGCGGCCATCACGGTCTCCCACTTCGGCCACTCGGTGTTGGCGACCTGGATCGCCACCGGGCCGCCCTGGGTCTCACCGTGGCGAACGCCGCCAACGACGGTCACCTGGTCCTGCTCGAACTTCATCCGCGCGCCGCGGCCGTAGCCCAGCCTGCGGCGAGCGAGCGCCTCGTCGATGTCGGCCGTGGTGATCCGGACGTGGGCCGGAAGGCCCTCGAGGATCGCGACCAGGGAGGGACCATGGGACTCGCCCGCAGTGAGCCAACGCAGCATGTCGACCATCCTCCCATCCGGCCTTCGTCGGGCCGTACGCCGGTCGGTTCCGCGAGACGAACCGCCGACTCAGCCGATGAGCGTGGCGAGCCAGGGCGTCAGGAACAGAGCCAGCCACGCCCCCGCCAACAGGTGCGGCCCGAACGCATGGTGGCGGCGCAGCGAGCCGCGCCCGCGCACGGTCAACGCGCCGGCCAACCCGACCACCGCCATCAGCACGAAGCCGGTGTAGAGGCCGATCACCAGCTCTGCCCACCCGAACCAGCCGAGCAGGAAGCCCAGCGACGCCGAGAGCCGGACATCGCCGTACCCCAGTCCGGAGGGCCAGGCGAACCAGAGCAGGAAGAAGAGTGCGAACGCCGCCGCCAGCCCCAACAACGCACGCACCAGGTCCTCGGTCCGGCCGGTGAGCAGGGCGGCGACGCTGCCGGTGAGCACCAGGGCGAGGGTGGCCGGGATGATCAGCCGCCTGGGCAACAGGTGCCGGCGCGCGTCCACGATCCCGAGGACGAGGCCGAGCGGGACGAGCGGGGTCCACCACAGCAGCGCGAGCTGCTCGCCATCGCGTCCCAGCCGCCAGGCGAGGACCCCGGCCAGCACGGCCGATCCGCCCATCACGACCGGTCTCAGCCACGGCAGCCCGGCGAGGGTCTGGTAGCTGTCCCGGGGCCCGGGACCCTCATCTCTCGTCGTGCCCGCGATACTCCCGTTTCCCCCCTCACCCGAGGCGCTCCCGGCGCCCCCTGCGTAGGTGGCCGACCCTGCGTCCACGGGGTCCACGGCGGCCCCGGTCCCGCCCGGCTCGGTGCTCGACCCTGCGCTCGGCTCTGGAGTCGGTTCTGAGCTCGGCTCTGGAGTCGGCTCGGGCAGCCGGCCGATCACCGCCGGCGCGGTGGCTCCGAGCGCCGCCGCGAGGACGGCGCAGCCCACCACGAGCAGCCAGAGCGGCACGGCGCTAGACGCGGGCCGACAACGCTCGCCGACCGGCGGCCCGCATCGCCTCGAGCGGGGCGGTGGTGCCGGTGAAGAGTTCGAACTGGCGCACCGCCTGATGGATGAGCAGGTCGAGGCCGGAGACGATCACGGTGTCGTCGGTCGTGGACAGCGCGGCCACCAGCGGGGTGGGCCACGGGTCGTAGACCACCTCGAAGAGCGCCGGGACGCCGGTCCAGCGGGCGACCAGATCCTCGGTCTGGGCGGCGGCCGGGACGGTGGAGATCAGCAGATCCGTCTCCCCCGCCCAGGCCAGCTGCTCGAGGCCCACCCGCGGGGCCGCGGGATGGGCCGCGATGGTCGCGACCGTCTCCCCCGCCCGTTCGGCGTCACGGGCGAGCACGGTGATCCGCCGGGCGCCGAGCTCGACCATCGCCAGGGCGGTGGAGGCGGCCGTCGCCCCCGCGCCGATCACGCTCACGCGATCGACACGACCGGAGTACCGCTCACGGACGGCGTCCACCGCGCCGGGCAGGTCGGTGTTGTCCGCGAACCAGCCCCCGTCCTCGCGGACCAGGGTGTTGGCCCCGCCGGCGAGCCGGGCGGCCGGCGACACCCGGTCGGCCAGCTGGAGCGCCTCCCGCTTGAGCGGCATGGTGACCGAGAGCCCCCGGAACTCCTCGGCGTGCGCGGCCAGGAACCCGGTCAACTCCCCCGCCCCGACCCGGTGAGCGTCGTACTCCCAGGCCAGCCGGTTCTCGGCGTAGCCGGCCCGGTGCAGGGCCGGGGAGAGCGAATGTGCGATCGGGTCGCCCAGCACGGCGCAGCGGGTCAGCACACGTCCCCCTCGTCACCCGTGCAGTTCTCGGCCTGCCAGTCGCGCAGTTCGGCGACGTAGTCGTCGAACTCCTCGCCGTTCTCGGCGAACTTGGTCTCGCCGCTGGCCAGGTCGACCGTCACGTAGTAGTACCAGTCGCCCTGGGTCGGGTTGAGCGCGGCCTCGATGGCGGCGTCGCCGGGCGAGTTGATCGGCCCGGGCGGGAGGCCGGCGTAGAGGAAGGTGTTGTACGGCGAGTCGGTGGTCTCCCGCTCCTCCTGGGTGAGGCCGACGGTGAGCGGGCGGTCCAGCGCATAGTCCACCGTGGCGTCGATCTGCAGTCGCCCGCCGGTGCCCTCGACGCTGGGGTTCTCGATCCGGTTGTAGATGACCCGGGCGATCTTGGCCATGTCGGCCGGGGTCTTCCCCTCCGACTGCACCAGGCTGGCGACGGTCATGATCTCCTGCGGCGTGTAGCCCTCGGAGACCTGTCCGGCCCGACTCTCGAGCTCGTGCTCCTGGGACGCCTGCCACCAGCGGTCCACCATCCCGGTGACGATGTCCACCGGCTTCTCCCTGGGCCCGATGTCGTAGGTCGCCGGGAAGAGATAGCCCTCCGGATCACCGCCCGCGTAGCGGGGCAGCCCGATGTCCGGGTTCTTCAGCGCCTTTCGGAACTGCTTCTCGGTGTAGTCGGTGCCCTTGGCCAACCGCGACACCACGTCGTCGACCCGGAGGCCCTCGGGAATGGTGAGGGCGTTGCTGATCCGGTTGGACGGATCGGTCAGTACGTCGAGCGCGTCGGCGGCCGCCATCTGGTGTCGCATCTCGTAGAGGCCGACCTGGATGTTGGCCGATTCCGGGTTGGCGTTCGCGACGGAGATGAAGGCGTCCACGGAGGCCACGACGTCCTCGTCGGCCAGCGTGCGGCCGATCTCCGCGGCGGTGTCGCCCGGCTCGACCTCGATGGTGACCTGTCCAGTGCCCGGGCCGGGGTAGTCGTCGGCGCTGTCACCGAGCAGGCCGGAGAGGGCGTCGACACCCTTGTCTGCGGCCCACCAGGCGCCGCCGGCCAGGACGGCGAGCGCGACCAGGATCGCCAGACAGCCCGGCAGGTGGCGGCGCTTGCGCGCCGCGCGCCGACGACCGGGTGCGTTGCCGCCGTTGACCAGCGCACCGGTGAGGGGGTGATCCACATCGGCCTCCGCGGGGGTGGGACCGGGCGTGGACTCGGGATGCTGCTCGCTCAAACTCTCAGACCTCGACGATCTCTCCAGGCGCATCCCCCGAAGCGCGTTCCGTGTCCAGTGCGTGCTGCAGGATGAACACCGCCGCGGCCTGGTCGACGACCGCACGGCGCTGCGCGCCCTTCCGTCCTTGCTCGCGCAGCATAGCCTCAGCGGAGACGGTGGTCAGGCGTTCATCGACGAGTCGCACCGGCAGCGGGGCGACCCGGCGGGCGAGCTTGGCGGCGAACTCCCGGACCTTGACCGTGGCAGGGTTCTCCCCGCCCTTGAGCGACCGGGGCAGGCCGACGACGACCTCCGTGACCAGGCTCTCCTCGGCGATCTCGCCCAGGATCTGATGGATCCGGGCGAGGTCGCCACGTCCCCGCTTCACCGTCTCCACGGGCGTGGCCAGGAAACCGGTGGGGTCGGATCTGGCCACCCCGATCCTGGCATCACCGGGATCGATGCCGAGACGTACGCCGGATCGCACGATGGTCTCCTGTCGCTGCTCGGGTCGCTGCTCGGGTCGCTGGCGGGTGGGACGCGGGTCGGGGCGGTCAGCCGCGACCGACCAGGCCGGGCACCAGCCCGAGAGCCTCGTCGATCCGGCCGACCTCGGAGCCGCCGCCCTGGGCCATGTCGTCCTTGCCGCCGCCCTTGCCGCCCAGCACCGGACCCAGTTCGCGCAGCAGGGCGTTGGCCGAGAGCCCTCGTGCACGGGCGGCCTCGTTGGTCGCAGTGACCAGGGACACCTTGCCGCCGCCGTCGCCGATGACCACGACGACCGCGGGTCGGTCGCCCTGGAAGCGGCCGCGGACGTCGGTGGCGAGGGTGCGGACGTCGCCGCCCGCGGCACCGCTCGCGCGGTGGGCCACCACGGCCACGCCCTCGACATCGACGGCCTGCTCGGCGATCCGCCCGGCGGCGGCCAGCAGCTGCGCGGTGCGGGCTCGCTCGACCTCCTTCTCGGCCGCTCGGAGCCTCTCGACCAGGTCGCTCACCCGGCCGACCAGGTCATCGGGCTGGGTCTTGAGCAGACCGGTGAGCTGGTCCACGACATCGCGTTCGCGGGCGAGGTAGGCGAAGCCCTCGACGCCGGTGAACGCCTCGATCCGTCGGCTGCCGGAGCCCACCGACGACTCGCCGGTCACGACCACGGTGCCGATCTGGCTGGCGTGTTCGACGTGGGTGCCGCCGCACAGCTCACGGCTCCACGGGCCGCCGATCTCGACCACGCGCACCTTGGACTGGTCGTAGGTCTCGCCGAAGAGGGCGATCGCGCCCCAGTCCTTGGCCTGCGGGAGCGTCATGTACTGCCAGGAGACCGGGAGGTCCTCGCGCAGCGCGCGGTTGGAGATCTCCTCCAGTTCGCGCAGCTGTCCCGGCGTGAGCGCGGTGGTCCAACCGAAGTCGAGCCGCAGGTAGCCGGGCCGGTTGAACGAACCGGACTGGAGCGCGGTGGGGCCGAGCACCTCGCGCAGCGCCGCGTGGACGACGTGGGTGCCCGAGTGCGCCTGCCGGGCACCGATCCGCCACTCCGGGTCGACCTGGGCGTGCAGCTGATGTCCGTGCGCGGCCGCGGGGGTGAACTCGCCGTCGACGACCCGGACCTGGTGCACCACCAGTCCCTTCACCGGCCGTTGGACGTCGAGGACCTCCAGCCGCCCGCCTTCGAACTCGATGATCCCGGCGTCGGGCGACTGACCGCCCGACTCGGCGTAGAACGGCGTACGGTCGAGGATCAGCTCGCCGATCTCGTCGTACCCCAGGGAGTCGACCGACCGACCCTCGCGCAGCAGTGCCACCGGGCTGGACTCGGTCTCGAGGGTCTCGTAGGCGAGCCAGTCGGTGGGACCGTGCGTGTCGAGGATCCCCCGATAGACCGAGAGGTCGGCGTGCTGCCCCTTCTTGGCGCGGGCGTCGGCCTTGGCCCGCTCACGCTGCTCGGCCATCAGCGACCGGAAGCCGGGTTCGTCGACGCTCAGCCCGGCCTCGGCGGCCATCTCCAGGGTGAGGTCGATCGGGAAGCCGTAGGTGTCGTGCAGCTTGAAGGCCTGGTCGCCGGAGAGGCGGTTCTCCCCGGACCGCTTGAGGTCGCCCGCGGCGAGGTCGAAGATCTGGGTGCCGGACTGGAGGGTCTTGCGGAAGGCCTCCTCCTCCGCCAGCGCGACCCGGGAGATCCGCTCCCAGTCGGAGTGCAGTTCGGTGTAGGTCGCACCCATCCGGTCCCGCGAGACGGGGAACAGCTCGGGCAGTGCGGGGTCCTCGTAGCCGAGCAGCCGGACGTTGCGCACCGCGCGGCGCAGCAGCCGGCGCAGCACGTAGCCGCGGCCCTCGTTGCCCGGCGTGACACCGTCGCTGATCAGCATCATCGAGGAGCGGACGTGGTCGGCCACCACCCGGAAGCGGACGTCGTCCCCGTGGTCGGCGCCGTACTTCTTGCCGGTGAGGGCCTCGGTGTGCTCGATCACCGGGAACATCACGTCGGTCTCGTACATGTTGTTCTTGCCCTGGAGCAGGTAGGCGACCCGCTCCAGGCCCATGCCGGTGTCGATGTTCTTGCTGGGCAACTGCCCGGCGATGTCGAAGTCGCTCTTGCTCCGGACCGCGGAGAGCTCGTCCTGCATGAACACCAGGTTCCAGAACTCCAGGTAGCGGTCACCGGCGTCCCAGTCACGCTCGGCGCCGTACTCGGGACCGCGGTCGATGAGGATCTCCGAGCAGGGTCCACCGGGCCCGGGCACCCCCATCGACCAGTAGTTCTCCTTGGGAGGCAGACGCACGATCCGGTCGTCGGGCAGGCCGGTGATCCTCTTCCACAGTGCGACCGCCTCCTCGTCCCCGATCAGCACGCTGGGGTAGAGGACCGACTCGTCCAGGCCGAAGCCGCCGTCGGCCTGGGACTTGGTGACCAGCTCCCAGGCCAGCTCGATGGCGCCCTGCTTGAAGTAGTCGCCGAAGGAGAAGTTGCCGCACATCTCGAAGAAGGTGCCGTGTCGAGTGGTCTTGCCGACCTCCTCGATGTCGGGGGTGCGGATGCACTTCTGCACGCTGGTCGCCCGGGGGAACGGCGGGGTGGCCTGGCCGAGCAGGTAGGGCTTGAACGGCACCATGCCGGCGTTGACGAACAGCAGGTTGGGGTCGTCCAGGAGCAGGGAGGCCGACGGTACGGCGGTGTGTGCGCCCACCGAGGTGTTCTGCTCGAAGTGGGCGATGAACCGGCGCCGGATCTCCGCGGTGTCCATCAGTCGGTGCCTTCCTGTTCCAGCTGGTGACCGGTCGACCTGGTGTCGCCGGCGAGGGGGGTGATCGGGGATGTGTCGTGATCGGGGTGCGCGCGGGCGGCGAGCTGCCGGTCCACGCGAGGGTCTGGTCGCAGCGCGAGCCGCTCGCGCAACTCGTGCTCCTTCTCGGCGGAGCCGACGGCGATCTCCTCGCGCAGCATCCGGGCGCCCACCCCGAGCGCCTGCAGCCGGTCCCGGAGCCCGTTCGGGCTCACCGACTCGGCCGCGCGTCGCCCGCGGATCATCGCATAGATGCCGGCCCCGGCGCCCGCCGCGAACCACAGCGCCCGGCTCATGGCGTGCTCCCGGCCGTGGACGGCGCCGGGGTCTCGCCGACGGTGCGGGCGGGCGGCGGCTCCTGATCGGGCGCCACGTCGCGGCGGTGGCGCGCGCGATACTCCCGCAGCGCCTCCTTGACCTCCACCTTGCGTGCCTTGCGGCGGCGGCGCAGTTCGCGCCTCATCTCCAGCCGGACCCGGTCCAGCGACTCGGGCCGCAGCGCCCGGCGTACGCCGTGCGCCGCCGAGGCCGAGCGCACCAGCGTCTCGCGCATGAGCACGTCGGCGAAGGCGGGCCCGCTCAGCCGGGCCGGGGCCGTTGCGGCCCGCTCGGCAGGGACCGGCTCCTCACCGAGCCGGGTGATCACGCTGATCTGCTCCTGGCCATGTGACCGCTGCTGCGACCGCTGCTGTGACCGGCCCCCGGACCCGTCACCGCTCGTCGTCCTGCCCGCGGACCGGTCTGCCGCAGCAGGTGGGGCCTCCCGGGGCTCCGCGAGCTGCCGGTGCAGGTCGTCGAGCCGAGCCTCGAGCTGGGCCGTGCGAGCGCGGTCCCGGCGCCGGGCGCGCCTCGCCGGGAGGGCTCCGAGCAGCACCCCGAGCACCAGTGCGACCGCGAGCGCCACCACGATGATCAGTGGGGAGGTGATGGGGTCGCTCATGACGGACGAGCCTATCGCCTGGCCACCCGGCCGACGCCAGGCACCCGGGTCCCCGGACGCGCCCTCCGCGAACTGCTCGGCCGGGCTGTCGGTGACCGAGCGATCGGGCCTTCAGCCGCGGCGAGGGGCCTCTCCGCGGATGATCCGGCGCACACGCTCCCAGCGCTCCTGCACGCCGGCCTCCGCGCCGTGGCTGGTGGGCCGGTAGTACGCCGCGTCCGAGAGCTCGTCGGGGAGGTACTGCTGCTCGGCGATGCCGAACGGCTCGTCATGGGCGTACTTGTAGCTCGACCCGTGGCCCAGCTTCTTCGCGCCCGAGTAGTGGGCGTCGCGCAGGTGCGGCGGGACCTGCCCGATCCTGCCCGCACGGACGTCGCCGAGGGCATCGGAGATCGCGGTGGTGATCGCATTCGACTTGGGGGCAACGGCCAGCGCAACCGTGGCGTGGGCGAGGGTGAGCTGGGCCTCCGGCATCCCGATGAGCTGGACCGTCTGTGCGGCCGCGACCGCGGTCTGCAGCGCGGACGGGTCGGCCAGCCCGATGTCCTCGCTGGCGAGGATCATCAGCCGCCGAGCGATGAAGCGGGGGTCTTCGCCGGCCTCGATCATCCGGGCCAGGTAGTGCAGGGCGGCGTCGGCGTCCGACCCGCGCACCGACTTGATGAAGGCGCTGACCACGTCGTAGTGCTGGTCGCCCTGCCGGTCGTAACGCACGGCCGCCCGATCGACCGCCCGCTCGGCCGCCGCCAGCGTGATCACCTCGCGCGGCTCACCGCGGGCCCGCTCACCCTCCTCGGATTCCTCGGATTCCTCGGTCTCCTCAGTCGGGTCGGCCTCCTCGGTCCGCTCCACCGTCTCGGCGGCGCCCGCGGCGGCCTCGAGATAGGTGAGCGCCCGTCGGGCGTCGCCACCGGCCAACCGGACGAGGTGTTCGAGCGCCTCCTCCTCGAGGTCGTAGGCCGCGGCCAGCCCGCGCTCGTCGGCCAGCGCGCGCTCCAGGACCGCGCGCACGTCGGCGTCGGTCAGCGACTCCAGCCGCAGCAAAAGGCTGCGCGAGAGCAACGGACTGATCACCGAGAAGAACGGGTTCTCGGTCGTGGCGGCCACCAGGGTGACCCAGCGGTTCTCCACCCCGGGAAGCAGCGCGTCCTGTTGGGCCTTGCTGAACCGGTGGACCTCGTCGACGAACAGCACCGTCTCCGAGCCGGTCCGCACCAGCCGAGACCTGGCCTCGTCGATCGCAGCCCGGACCTCCTTCACACCTGCCGACACCGCCGAGGCCTCGACGAAGCGCCGCTCGGTCTGCCGGCTCACGATCGAGGCGATGGTGGTCTTGCCGGTGCCCGGCGGCCCCCACAGCAGCAGGGACAGCGACCGGTCCCCCTCGATCAACTGGTGCAGCGGGGACCCGGGCGCCTTGAGTTGGTCCTGCCCGAAGAGTTCGTCCAGGGTGCGCGGCCGCATCCGGACCGCGAGCGGCGCCGCGGCGTGCCCGGCGTCCGCCAGCGAACCGGTCGACCCGGACCTGCCCGGTCCCTCCCCCGGCGTACTCATCTCGAACAGGCCCTCGGCACTCACCCGTGCAGCCTACGAGACCCGCACGCCGCCGCCCGCGTGCGCACCCCCACGGGACGACGAGGCGGGTGGCACGGCGATGCCGGCCACCCGCCTACGTCGCTCTCGGAGCGATCAGGCCTTGCCGCCCATGGTGTTGTTGGCCAGGTCGAACCAGGTGTCGGAGTATCCGGATCCGACCGAGAGCTCGGCGGCGGGACCCGCGGCCGGGTCGGGGAGACCGGTCGAGTCCACGCCGAGCAGACCCGGGGTGACCGGCTTGCTCGGGTGCTGGCCGAGCTCGCCGGGGAAGTGGCAGGCGACCTTGTGCTTGGGACCGATCTGGAGCAGCGGCGGCTCGACCCGGGCACAGATCTCCTGGGCCAGCGGGCACCGGGTGCGGAAGCGGCAGCCGGACGGCGGGTTGATCGGCGAGGGCACGTCCCCCTGCAACCGGATCCGCTCCCGTCTGCCGCCCACCTGGGCCTGCTTCACGTCGGGTACGGCGGAGAGCAGCGCCTGGGTGTAGGGGTGGTGCGGGCGCGAGTAGAGGGTGTCCCGGTCGGCGATCTCCACGATCTTGCCGAGGTACATCACCGCGATCTCGGGACAGAAGTGCCGCACCACCGCGAGGTCGTGGGCGATGAAGAGGAACGCGATGCCGAACTCGTCCTGGAGTTCCTGGAGCAGGTTGATCACCTGGGCCTGGATGGAGACGTCCAGCGCGGAGACCGGCTCGTCGGCGACCAGCAGCTTGGGCTGGAGGGTCAGCGCCCGGGCGATGCCGATGCGCTGCCGCTGACCGCCGGAGAACTCGTGCGGGTAGCGGTTGTAGTGCTCCGGATTGAGGCCGACGATCTCGAGCAGCTCCTGCACCCGCGGGAGGATCTTGGACTTCGGCACGATCCCGTGGATCGCCAGGGGTGCCCCGATGATCGAGCCGACGGTGTGCCTGGGGTTCAGCGAGGTGTAGGGATCCTGGAAGATCATCTGGATGTCGCGGCGCAGCGGCTTGAGCTTGCCGGCCGAGACCTTGGCGATGTCCTTGCCCTCGAAGTCGATGGTCCCGCCGGTCGGCTCGTGCAGCCGGGTGATCAGCCGGCCGGTGGTGGACTTCCCGCACCCCGACTCGCCGACCAGGCCGAGGGACTGGCCCGGCTGGACCCGGAAGGAGACCCCGTCGACCGCCTGGACGTGACCGACGGTGCGCCGGAACAACCCGGAGGACTTCACCGGGAAGTACATCTTCAGGTTGGTGACGTCGAGGATCGGCCTGTCCTCGGCCGCCGATGCAGCGGTCGGCTCGTTGGCCAGCTTGGTGCTCACTTGTCCTCCACCCCCGTGTCGGTGCCCTGCTCGGCAGGGGTCTGGGTCTGCGCGTTCTGTTCCAGGGCCGCCAGGTCCGGCGCGATCTCGGGCAGGATCTCGGTCGCGTAGATCTGATCGGGGTCGGCCAGGTGGCACCGCTTGAGGTGGTGGGGGCCGCGGCTGCCCGGCACCAGCTCGGGAAGCTCGGTACGGCAGCGGTCGCCGGGCACCTTGTCCCGGTGCGCGCAGCGCGGGTTGAACGCACACCCCTTCGGTGGGCTCAGCAGGCTGGGCGGGCTGCCCGGGATCGGCACCAGCTTGGCGTCCACATCACCGGTGACCTCGGGCACGCTGGAGAGCAGGCCCCAGGTGTAGGGCATCTCGGGGTGGGTGAGGATCTCCCGGCAGGGGCCGTACTCGACTGCCTTGCCGGCGTACATGACCAGGACGTCGTCGGCCATCTCCGCGACCACGCCGAGGTCGTGGGTGATGATCATGATCGCGGAGTTGAACTCCTTCTGCAGGTCCTGGAGGAGATCCAGGATCTGCGCCTGCACGGTCACATCGAGCGCCGTGGTCGGTTCGTCGGCGATCAGCAGGCTGGGGTTGTTGACCAGGCCCATCGCGATCATCGCGCGCTGCCGCATGCCGCCGGAGAACTGGTGCGGGTAGTCGTCGACGCGGCGGTCCGGCTGCGGGATGCCGACCCGGTCGAGCATCTCGATCGCGCGGGTGCGGGCGGCCTTCTTGCTGACATCGTTGTGGACCCGGTAGGCCTCGACGATCTGGTTGCCGACCGAGTAGTACGGGTGCATCGCGGAGAGCGGATCCTGGAAGATCATCGCGACGTCGCGGCCACGCTTGCGCCGCATCTCCTCGTCGCTGATCTTGAGCAGATCCTCGTCCTCGAGCAGGATCTCGCCGCTGACCATCGCCCGGGTCTTGCGGTGCAGTCCGAGGATGGTGGACGTGGACACGGACTTGCCCGAACCGGACTCGCCGACGATCCCGAGGGTCTGGCCGCGCTCGAGGTCGAAGGAGAGGCCGTCGGTCGCCTTGACGATGCCATCCTGGGTCGGGAAGTGGACGCGGAGGTCGCGTACCGACAAGAAGCTGGACACAGGGACTCTCTCTCAGCCGACCCGGACGCGGGGATCGATGAAGGCGTACAGGATGTCGACGATGATGTTGGCGATGATGACGATCGAGCCGAGCAGCAGCACCAGGCCGATCAGCACCGGCAGGTCGAAGGTGGCGTTGGCCGTCACCGCGAGTTTCCCGAGGCCGTTGTAGTTGAACACGGTCTCGGTGATGACCGCGCCGCCGAGCACGGCCGCGAAGTCCAGGCCGGCCATGGTCACCAGCGGGGTGAGCGAGGCCCGCAGCGAGTGCTTGAACAGCACTCTGCGGCCGGCCAGTCCCTTGGCCCGGGCGGTGCGTACGTAGTCCTCGCTCATCGACTCCAGGACGAAGGCGCGCGTCATCCGGATGTACCCGGCCATGAACAGCAGCGCCAGCGTGAGCCCGGGCAGGAAGAGGTTGAGTGCCCACTCCCCGACCCCGCCCTCGGCGATCGGGGTGTATTCGGGGAAGGGGAACAGCCCCCATTTGAGCGAGACGTAACGGATCAGGAAGGTGCCGATGAAGAAGGACGGGAACGCGTAGGCGACCAGCGCCAGGGCGACGATGCCGCGGTCGAGCGGCGAACCTCTGGTGACCGCGGCGAGCACTCCGAGCAAGATGCCGCCGAGCAGCCACATGATGATCGCCGCCACCGCAAGCGATGCGGAGACGGGGAACGCCTCGCTGATCGACTCGTTGACGGTCTTGTTGTTGTAGACCGAGTAGCCCAGGCAGGGCGCTGCGCACTCGGTGATCTGGTCCTCGTTCATGGTGGCGCGGAGCTCGGGGTCGACGGGGTACTCCCGGCCCACCACCAGGCCCTTCATGAACTGGCCCCACTGGACCATCACGGGCTGGTCGTACCCGAGGCTCTTGCGGGCCATCTCGCGGGTGTTCTCGTCACAGCTCTTGCCGCAGGCGTAGCGGGCCGGGTCGACCGGCGAGGCGAAGAAGAGCAGGAACGTCACCAGGCTCATGACGATCACCATCACGAGGCCGATGAAGCATCGGCGGATGACGTAGCCAAGCATGTGCAACCACCTTCGGTGGGATCAAACGGTGACCGGGGCGGGGTGGGTTCCCGGTCCGTGGGCGGGTGTGGTGGGTCGTACGGCGTTCGGCCGGTGCCCACCCAGGACCGGGCGGACGCGGTGCGCCCGCCCGGTCGGGTGATCAGCCGGTGTGGCCGGAGGCCTCACCGATCAGATCGGATGGTTCAGTTGGAGACGCCGATGGCACCCAGGTCGGGGAAGCCGTTGGACGCCGTGGTGGTGGTGAATTCGGTGACCTTGGATCCGTACATGAAGTTGAAGATCGAGATCTCCAACGGGATGTAGGCGGTGTCCTCGCCCAGGATCTTGTCGCCCTCCTGCAGCGCCGTGGTCTGCTCGTCGATCTCGGTCGCGGTCTGGGCAGCGTGCACCTGCTCCTCGAACGCGTCGCTGCTGTAGGCGCCGTAGTTGTTGCCGTTGCTGCTCGCGGAGAGGTTGACCTTCGAGAACAGCGGCGGGGTCACGGTGATGGCGGAGGGCCAGTCAGCACCCCAGCCGGCCCAGTAGACGTCCATGTCGGTGTTCGGCTTCTGGATGATGTCGTAGTAGGTGTCACCGAGCGGGTTGAGGGTGGTCTTGAAACCGGCCTCGTCCCAGGTCGCCTTCAGCGCTGCGGCCTGCTTGTCCGCCGTGTCGGTCTGCTGGTACGCGTAGGTGATCTCGACGGGGGTCTGGACACCCGACTTCTGGAGCAGCTCCTTGGCCGCCTCGACGTCACCCGAGCTCGAGCCCTCGAAGGCCGGGTTCGGCTGCGAGCCGGTCACCGCGGGGTTCACGATGGTGTCGGCGGGGATGTAGGCGTGCTCGCCACCGCCGGCCTGGATGTAGGCGTCCTGGTTGGTCGCCGCGGCCAGGGCCTTGCGGACGTCGGGGTTCTGCATCGTCGGGGACTTGAAGTTCGGCACCAGGTAGTCGACGTAGGGCGACTCGACGGTGACCACGCGGTCCTCGACGCTCGGGTTGCCGCTGTCGAAGACCTGGCTGTAGTAGGCCGGGGGCACTCGGCGCTCGGTGACGGCGTTCTGCGCGTCACCCGAGTCGGCGATCAGCTGGTCGTAGGCGACCTCGGCGGTGTTGCCCAGCTTGAAGACGATCTCGTCGGGCAGCGCGCGGCGGATGTTCTCCGGGTCGTCGGTGGCGGGGTCGTACTCCGGGTTGCGGACCAGCTTGCCACCGGACGCCTTGTTCCACTCGCCGTCGAGCATGTAGGGGCCGCTGGCGAAGATCTGGAAGTTGGACTTGTCGCCCTTGTCCATCGACTCCTTGAACGGGTCCATCATGTGCAGCGCGGAGATGGCCAGCGGGAAGTCCGGCCACGGCTTGCTGAAGTGGTAGGTGATGGTCTGCCCGTCGCAGGTGACGGCCTTGTCGAAGAACTCCTGGCCCTCCCCGCTGTAGGGGCCCTTGTAGACCGACGCACCGGTCTTCGGGTCGGTGGGGACGTCGAGGTAGGCGATCAGGTAGTTCGGGCCGCCGGTGATGACGTCCTGCGCGAACACCCGGGAGGCGCCGTACTTGAAGTCCTCACAGGTGATCTCGGAGCCGTCCTGCCAGGTGACGCCGTCCTTGACCGTGAAGGACCACTCGGTGGAGTCCTCG
The DNA here is from genome assembly GCF_000422825.1 of Nocardioides insulae DSM 17944. Taxonomy (GTDB): domain Bacteria; phylum Actinomycetota; class Actinomycetes; order Propionibacteriales; family Nocardioidaceae; genus Nocardioides; species Nocardioides insulae. The sequence continues at coordinate 95,449 of NZ_AUGU01000013.1, forward strand.
TTGGCGGTGCCGGTGTCGGTGGCCAGGTCGGCGACCGGCGTGTTGGACACGTCCGGGTCATCCGAGATCGGGAAGGTCACCAGCGTGCGGTAGACGGTCCGGCTCAGGTTGCTGATGTCACGCCCGACGTAGACGCGCTGCGGGTCGAGGTGCTCGATCGGGGCGTCGATCAGGTAGTTGAGGGTGCCGCCCTCGGTCGCCTCGGTCGACCCCGACGAGTCGTCGGAATCGCTCCCGCCGCCACACGCGGCGAGGGCAACCGTGAGCGCGGCCGCGGCACTGATCGCCAGTGCGCGCTTCCGGTAGTTGGCCATTGCTTCTCCTTGGGTGTGTGACGCGCCGGGATCCGGCGGCACTGTCGACGACGCCGTGCCGTCGAGGTTGTTGGGTTGTGTGCGAGGCGCCCGAGAAACGCCGCGCGTCAGCGCGAACTCTTGGGGTCGAGCGCGTCTCTCAGACCGTCCCCGAGGAGGTTGAACGAGACGACGATGATGCAGATCAGGAACGCGGGGGCGAAGAAGTAGACGAAGTCGGACTCCGCGTAGAGCAGCGAGTCGCGCAGGATGTTGCCGAGCGTGGGTGTCGGCGGCTTGATGCTCACCCCGAGGTAGGACAGGGCGGCCTCGGCGGAGATGTAGGCCGGCATGGTCAGCGTGAAGGTGACCAGCACCGGCGCCCACAGGTTGGGGAGCAGCTCCTTGAAGTAGATCCGGAGCTTGCTGGCCCCCAGCAGTTGCGCCGCGTCGACGAACTCGCGCTCCCGGATGGAGAGGACCTGCCCGCGGATGATGCGGGCGATGCTGGGCCAGCCGAAGAGCCCGAGCACGAGGACGACGTAGAGTCCCTGGGCGATGTTGCCCTCGGGCACGTGCAGGTAATCGGTCAGGAACGCGACCGCGAGCGAGGAGAGCGCCAGCAGCATCAGGGTCTGAGGGAAGCTCAGGGTGAGGTCGATCGCGCGGCCGATCAGCATGTCGACCCAGCCGCGGCTGAAGCCCGCGACGATGCCGAGCACCACACCGAGGGTCATCGCGACGATGGTGGCCAACAGCGAGATCGCCAGCGAGAAGGTGATGCCGTACCACAGCCGCGACATGAGGTCCCAGCCCGTGCCGGGCACGATCCCCAGCGGGTGGTCGGCGCTGATGCCGCCGAAGTCGCCCTTGGGCAGGGTGTTGGCGTCCAGCAGGTCCTGGTTGAGCGTGTAGGGGTCGATCACCCCGAACTTGACCATGAACGGCGCCAGGATGGCCATGAGCAGATAGATCACGACGATCACCATCGAGACCATCGAGAGCTTGTCCTTGCGGAACCGCTCGGCGGCCAGTCGCATCGGCGACTTGCCGGCCACCTTCTGGGCCGCGCCCTCGTCCGGCTCGGCCGGCTCAGGCAGCTGCTCCCCTTCCAGGGCGCTCAGCGTGCTGGACATGTCACCTCGTGTTCCTACAGTTCGACGGGCTCGGTGATGCCTCGTGGGCGTCGCCGGTCGAGCGTCGAGTTCAACGCCGTGATGACTTTAAGTGACGGAGAACCCGACAGCGGTCACACCGGAATAACGATCTGGTCTCATCACGTGGACGATCGTGGCCGAACCGAGACCTCCCCGGTATCCAGCGGCCGAGGATGACAGAACGACAACACCGGACGAACGCGGCAACGAGCCTGCCGACACAGCAACGCCCGCCGGGCCGCTCGAGATGACTCGACGGGCCGGCGGGCGGCTGAGGCGGCAGGTCAGGCGTGTCAGGCCTCGGCAGGCTCCTTCACCTCGGGGACCGCGTCGACACCGGCCTCCTTGCGCTGCTGCGCGGTGATCGGTGCGGGGGCCGCGGTGAGCGGGTCGAAGCCGCCACCGGACTTCGGGAAGGCGATCACATCCCGGATCGACTCGGTGCGAGCCAGCATCGCGACGATGCGGTCCATGCCGACCGCGATGCCGCCGTGCGGCGGCGCGCCGTACTTGAACGCCTCGAGCAGGAAGCCGAACTTCTCCTCGGCCTGATCCCGACTGATCCCCATCACCTCGAAGACCCGCTTCTGGATGTCCTCACGGTGGATACGGATCGAGCCGCCGCCCAACTCGGTGCCGTTGCACACGATGTCGTAGGCGTAGGCCAGGGCGCTGCCGGGGTCGGTGTCGAAGGTGTCCTCGAACTCCGGCTTGGGGCCGGTGAAGGCGTGGTGGACCGCGGTCCAGGCACCGGCGCCGACGGCGACGTCACCGGAGGCGACCGCCTCGTCGGCGGGCTCGAACATCGGGGCGTCGACCACCCAGGTGAAGGCGAACGCGTCCTCGTCGATGAGGCCGTTGCGCTGGCCGATCTCCAGGCGGGCGGCACCGAGCAGGGCGCGGCTGGACTTCGGGTTGCCCGCGCCGAAGAAGATGCAGTCGCCGGGAGCCGCACCGACGTGTGCGGCCAGGCCGGCCTTCTCCTCCTCGGTGATGTTCTTCGCGACCGGGCCGGTGAGGGAGCCGCCCTCCTGGACCAGCACATAGGCCAGCCCGCGGGCGCCGCGCTGCTTGGCCCACTCCTGCCAGGCGTCGAGCTGCCGGCGGGGCTGGCTAGCTCCACCCGGCATGACCACGGCACCGACGTACGGCGCCTGGAAGACCCGGAAGGGGGTGTCCTTGAAATACTCGGTGCACTCGACCAACTCCAGACCCATCCGGAGGTCGGGCTTGTCGGATCCGTAGAGGCGCATCGCGTCGGCGTAGGTCATCCGCGGGATCGGACGCGGGATCTCGACACCGATCAGCTGCCACATCTGGGCCAGCACGTCCTCCATGAGGGCGATGACGTCCTCCTGGTCGACGAAGCTCATCTCGATGTCGAGCTGGGTGAACTCCGGCTGCCGGTCGGCCCGGAAGTCCTCATCGCGGTAGCAGCGGGCGATCTGGTAGTAGCGCTCCATGCCGCCGACCATCAGCAGCTGCTTGAACAGCTGCGGGCTCTGCGGCAGGGCGTACCAGCTGCCCGGGTGGAGACGGGCGGGTACGACGAAGTCGCGGGCGCCCTCGGGCGTGGAACGGGTCAGGGTCGGGGTCTCGATCTCGACGAAGTCATGGCGGTCCAAGACGTCGCGGGCGGCCTTGTTCACCTTGCTGCGCAGGCGGATCGCGGCCGCCGGCCCCGGCCGGCGCAGGTCGAGGTAGCGGTGCCTGAGACGGGCCTCCTCCCCCACCTCGACGTGCTCGTCGACAGGGAATGGCAGCGGTGCAGCAGCGTTGAGCACCTCGAGCTCGGTGACGGTCACCTCGACCTCGCCGGTGGCGAGGTTGGGGTTGACGTTCTCCGGCGTCCGCGCGATCACCTCGCCGGTCACCTTGATGCAGAACTCGTTGCGCAGCGAGTGCGCGATCGCCTCGTCGCGGATGACCACCTGGACAACGCCGCTGGCCTCACGGAGGTCGATGAAGGCGACCCCGCCGTGATCGCGCCGGCGGTCCACCCACCCGGCGAGGGTGACGGACTGGCCGACGTGCTCGGCGCGCAGGGCGCCGGCGTCATGGGTGCGGATCACGGGTGCTGCTCCTTGGAGGTGGTGTGGCTGTTGCTGTTGCTGTGGCTGTGGTCATCGGAGGTGGCGCCGGCCCCGGCGGCCGAGGCATGGGAGATGCGCGGCCGGAGATCCTCGACCGGGGGGCTCCACAGGGCCGGATCGGCGGCGGCCTGGTCGCCGGAACGGATGTCCTTGACCTCGTGGGCCGCATCGCGCACGAACCAGACGTACGGGATGCCGCGTCGCTCGGCGTAACGGATCTGCTTGCCGAACTTCGCCGGGCTGGGCGCGACCTCGCAGGGGATCTCGCGGCCGCGCAGGGCCGTGGCGACGGCCTCGGCCTCGGGGCGGGACTCCTCGTCGTTGAGGGCCACCAGGACGACACTGGGCACCGACCGGTCGGCGGTGAGCACGCCCTTGCCGATCAGCGGCACCAGCAGCCGGCTCACCCCCAGAGAGATGCCGACGCCCGGGTACGTCGTGCGGCCGTCGGTGGCGAGCGCGTCGTACCGGCCGCCCGAGCAGATCGAGCCGAGCGACTCGTAGCCGTCCAGCCGGGTCTCGAAGACCGTGCCGGTGTAGTAGTCGAGCCCACGCGCGATCTTGAGGTCAGCCTCGACCCGGGTGCGGTCGGTGGTGAGATCGGCGCACCCGCGGATCAGGGCGGCCAGTTCCTCCAGGCCCTCGTCGAGCAGCTCGTGCTCGACCCCGAGGTCGCGCACCTTCGCCACGAACGAGTCGTCCGGCGTGCTGATCGAGGCCAGCGCCAGACAGGAGTCGGCCTGTGCCTCGGTCAGGCCGGCCTCGGCGACCAGCAGGCGGCGTACCTCCGCCTCGGGCAGCTTGTCGAGCTTGTCGATCAGCCGCATGACCTCGTCGATGTCCGGGGCTCCGAGACCGGTGTAGAAGCCCTGGATGAGCTTGCGGTTGTTGACCTGCAGGCGGATCCCCGGCAGACCCAGCAGCTCCGGCCCGGCCAGCCGGGACAGGGCGTCGAGCATTACGCGGGTGACCTCGACGTCGTGGTGGAAGGGCAGCGTGTCGCGCCCGACGATGTCGATGTCGGCCTGGGTGAACTCCCGGAAGCGTCCCTCCTGGGGCCGTTCGCCGCGCCAGACCTTCTGGATCTGGTAGCGGCGGAAGGGGAAGTCGAGCTTGCCGGCGTTCTCCAGGACGTAACGCGCGAACGGGACGGTCAGGTCGAAGTGCAGGCCGATGCCCTTGTCCTTGCCGGCGTCCTCCTCCTGGAGTCGGCGCAGCAGGTAGACCTCCTTGGAGGTCTCACCCTTGCGGAGCAGCTGGTCCAGCGGCTCGACCGCCCGGGTCTCGATGCCGGCGAAACCATGCAGTTCGAACGTGCGGGCCAAGCTGGCCAGCACCTGCTGCTCGACGACGCGCTCGGCCGGCAGGAACTCGGGGAACCCGCTGAGGCGGGTGGGCTTGCTCATTCACAGACCTCGGGTGTTCGGCTGTTGCCGCGGCGCGCCGTCGGGCAGGGCGGCGAGATCCTCGGCGAGGGACAGCAGGAAGGGGTTGGTGGCGCGCTCGGCGCCCACGGACGTCTGCTCACCGTGGCCGGGGAGGACCACGATGTCGTCGGGCAGCGGCAGCAGCTTGGTGGCCAGGCTCCGCAGCATCGTCGGATGGTCGCCGCCCGGGAGGTCGGTGCGGCCGATGGAACCCGCGAAGAGGAAGTCTCCGGAGAACATCACCTCCGACACGTCCGGTACGTCGGGGTACGGCGTACGGAAGGTCACCGACCCCTCGGTGTGTCCCGGGGTGTGATCGACGACGAAGCTCAGCCCGGCGATCTCGAGCCGCTGGGCATCGGAGAGCTCCTGGACGTCGTCCGGCTCCGCCCAGGTGTAGTCACCACCGAGCAGCATCCGGCTCGACTCGGCCGACATGCCGGCCATCGGATCGCTCAGCAGATGCCGGTCGCGTGGGTGGATCCACGCGGTCGCGTCGTAGGTGCCCGCGACCGGGGCCACCGACCACATGTGATCGATGTGCCCGTGGGTGACCAGCACGGCGACCGGCTTGAGCCGATGCTCGCGGATCACCTCGGCCACCCCGTCGGCGGAGTCCTTGCCCGGATCGATGACGACGCACTCGCTGCCCGGGCCGGTCGCGGCCACGTAGCAGTTGGTGCCCCACGGGCCTGCGGGGAAACCTGCGATCAACACCGGTGAAGCCTATCGAGGGTGCTGCCCATCCGTCTCATCGGTTCCTCTGGCCCGCTCGCCGGATCCTCTGACTACGATAGGCGCCTGCGCGCGAATGATGACGCGGGGCAGCGTGACCACCACCGATGAGGACAGGACCACACCAGTGACGAGCGAGCAGTGGGGCCGGGTCGATGAGGACGGCACCGTCTACGTGAAGACTGCGGACGGCGAGCGATCCGTCGGTCAGTACCCAGAGGGCACTCCCGAGGAAGCACTGCACTTCTTCACCGAACGCTACGACGCCCTCGCCTTCGAGGTCGAACTGCTGGAGAAGCGGGTGCACGCCGCCAAGCTGACCCCGGAGGAGGCCGCCACTTCGGTCAAGACCGTGCGCGAGCAGGTCGTCGATGCCAACGCGGTCGGTGACCTGGCCGCCCTCACCGCCCGCCTCGACGCCCTCACCCCGCTCATCGCCACCCAGCGCGAAGCCCGCAAGGCCGAACGCGCGGCCCGCAACGCGGAGGCACGCGAGGAGAAGGAGAAGGTCGTCGCCGAGGCCGAGCGTCTGGCCACCGGCAACGACTGGCGACACGGTGCCAACCGGTTGCGCGAACTCCTCGACAAGTGGAAGTCGCTCCCCCGCATCGACCGCAGCGCGGACGACGCCCTGTGGCGACGCTTCTCCACCGCCCGCACCGCCTACACCCGCCGTCGCAAGGCGCACTTCGCCGAACTCAACGAGAAGCGTGACAGCGCCCGCGCGGTCAAGGAGCGCCTGGTCGTCGAGGCCGAGGGGATGGCCGACTCCACCGACTGGGGCGCCACCGCTGCGGCGTACCGCGACCTGATGCGCCAGTGGAAGGCCGCCGGGCCGGCCCCCAAGGAGGTCGACGACAAGCTCTGGAAGCGGTTCCGCGGCGCCCAGGACGTCTTCTTCGGCGCTCGTGACGCCGCCAATGCCGAGATCGACGCCGAGTACGCCGCCAACGCCGAGGTGAAGGAGGGGATCCTGGTCGAGGCCGAGGCCCTCCTCCCCCAGCTCGAGGCCGAGGACGCCGACCTGACCGCGATCAAGGCCTCCTTCCGCGACCTTGCCGACCGCTGGGACGAGGCCGGCAAGGTCCCCCGCGACCGGATGCGCGAACTCGAGGGGCGGATGCGCAAGGTCGAGCAGGCGATCAAGTCGCTCGAGGACGAGCAGTGGCGCCGCACCGACCCGGAGAAGTCGGCCCGTGCCGACGACATGGTGAGCAAGCTCGAGGCCGCCATCGCCGAGGTCGAGGCCGACCTGGCCAAGGCCCGCGCGGCCGGTGACCCCAAGCGGATCGCCTCCCTGGAGGACAACCTCGCCTCCCGCCAGCAGTTCCTCGAGATGGCCCGTCGCGCCTCTGCCGACTTCTCCTGATCGGGGTCGTCTCGGCTGAACGTTTCACCGGTTCACCGGGGAAAGTGGCGCTACCCAGCCGAAAAATCGGCCAGGTAGCGCCACTTTTGCCTGGGTCACGTGACAGGAGAGACTGCTGGTCTACCGGTGTGCTCGCTTGGCCCGCCCGGCAGCCACCGAGGCGATCAGGTTCCGGATCCGCCGTTCGAGCTCCCGGGGATTCGCAAGATCCGCCCAGGTGATGCGAAGACAGCGCCGACGCGTGGGACAGCACCACCGGCGTCCGCGCCTGCCGATACGCCGCCCGAGAGGTGACGGCGAACCTCTCCTCACGAGCGAGTGACCGCCAGACTGCGCCGTCCACGTATGCGCCGTGGCGGGGACGCGCGAGTTCACCGGATCGCAGAGCGCGGGCCAGTCTGCCCGGCGAATGTCCTTCAGCGAGCAGTTCCCTGCGGAGGACGATCGGGACGAGGCACGGTGAGTCGTCGGAAATGGCCATGGCGTTCTGATTCCCGGCCTGCAGCGTTTCAGACGGGCGCGACCCGGGCTGTGCATAACTCCACCCGACGACGTACCTACCCGGCCGAAAGTGTCGCTACCTGGCCGAAAAGTCGGCCGGGTAGCGCACCTTTCCCCGGTTCACCGGGGAAACGTCCGGCGGCGCCGCACCTACTGGGTGACGCGGTAGGCGTCGAAGACGCCGGGCACAGAGCGGACGGACTTGAGCACGTTGTCGAGGTGCTTGGCGTCGGCCATCTCGAAGGTGAAGCGGCTCTTGGCGACGCGGTCGCGGGTGGTGGAGAGCTGGGCGCTGAGGATGTTGACGTGAGTGTCGGCCAGCGCCATGGTGATGTCGGAGAGCAGCCGGGAGCGGTCGAGGGCCTCCACCTGGATGTTGACCAGGAAGGTCGCCTCACCGGCGGAGCCCCACTCGACCTCCACCAGCCGCTCGGGCTGACGCTGGAGGTCGCCGACGTTGGTGCAGTCGGAGCGGTGCACCGAGACGCCGCCACCCTTGGTCACGAAACCGATGATCTGGTCGCCGGGCACCGGGGTGCAGCACTTGGCCAGCTTCACCCAGACGTCGTCGACGCCCTTGACGATGACCGCGGAGTCCCCGCCGACGACCTTGGTGGCCCGCCGCCGGCCGGTGATGGTGACTGCCTCGGCGAGATCCTCCTGGGCACCCTCCTTGCCGCCATGCTCCTCGATGACGCGGTGGACGACCGCCTGGGCGGAGAGATTGCCCTCCCCGACCGCGGCGTACAGGGCGGACACGTCCGCGATGTTGAAGTGCTTGGCCGCCAGGGTCAGCGACTGGTGGGACATCAACCGCTTGAGCGGGAGCCCCTCCTTGCGCATCAGCTTGGCGATCTGCTCCTGGCCCTTCTCGATCGCCTCCTCGCGACGCTCCTTGGTGAACCAGTGCCGGATCTTGGAGCGGGCGCGGTTGGACTTGACGAAGTTGAGCCAGTCCTGGGAGGGCCCGGCCGTCTGGGACTTGGAGGTGAACACCTCGACGACATCGCCGTTGTCGAGGGTGGACTCCAGCGGTACGAGGCGACCGTTGACCCGTGCGCCGATGGTGCGGTGGCCGACCTCGGTGTGTACGGCGTAGGCGAAGTCGACCGGCGTCGCCCCGGACGGCAGCGCGATCACGTCACCGCGCGGGGTGAACACGTAGACCTCGGCCCGCCTCATCTCGAAGCGCAGCGACTCCAGGAACTCGCCGGGGTCGTCGACCTCGCTCTGCCAGTCCATCAACTGGCGGACCCAGTTCATGTCGCCGGCGCCCTCGAAGCCGGCCCGCTGGTCGGTGTCGAGGCCGTTGCGGCCGTCCTCCTTGTACTTCCAGTGGGCGGCGACGCCGTACTCCGCGCGACGGTGCATCGAGAAGGTGCGGATCTGCATCTCCACCGGCTTGCCCTGCGGCCCGATCACGGTGGTGTGCAGCGACTGGTACATGTTGAACTTCGGCATCGCCACGTAGTCCTTGAACCGGCCCAGGACGGGGTTCCACCGGGAGTGCAGGACGCCGAGCACGGAGTAACAGTCGCGGTCCTCATCGACGAGGATGCGGATGCCCACCAGGTCGTAGATGTCGGAGAAGTCCTTCCCGCCGACGATCATCTTCTGGTAGATCGAGTAGTAGTGCTTGGGGCGGCCGGTGACGGTCGCCTTGATCTTGGCCTCGGACAGATCGTTCTCGACCTGGCTGATCACCTGGGCGAGGAACTTGTCCCGGGACGGCGCCCGCTCGGCGACCAACCGCACGATCTCGTCGTAGATCTTGGGGTGCAGGGTCGCGAAGGCGAGGTCCTCCAGCTCCCACTTGATCGTGTTCATGCCCAGCCGGTGGGCCAGCGGGCCGTAGATGTCGAGGGTCTCGCGAGCGCTGCGCTCCTGGCTCTTCAGCGGCACGTAACGCAGGGTGCGCATGTTGTGCAGCCGGTCGGCCAGCTTGATCACGAGCACCCGGATGTCGCGCGACATCGCGACGATCATCTTGCGGATCGTCTCGGACTGCGCGGAGTCGCCGTACTGCACCTTGTCGAGCTTGGTGACGCCGTCGACGAGGTGCGCCACCTCCTCGCCGAAGTCGCGGCGCAGCTCGTCGAGGGTGTACGGCGTGTCCTCGACGGTGTCGTGGAGCAGGGCTGCGACCAGGGTCGGCTCGGTCATGCCGAGCTCGGCGAGGATCACCGTGACCGCGAGCGGGTGGGTGATGTAGGGGTCGCCGCTCTTGCGCATCTGGGTGCCGTGCAGCCGCTCGGCGGTGGTGTAGGCGCGCTCGAGCAGTGCGAGGTCACCCTTGGGGTGGTTGGCCCGGACAGCGCGGAAGAGCGGCTCGAGGACGGGGTTGGCGCCCTGACCCCGCCCACCCATCCGGGCCAGCCGGGCGCGCATGCTCCGCCCCGAGGGAGCGTCCTGTTTGGCGCCGGACGCGCGTTCTCGAGGGGCTGCCACGCTGCGCTCGTCCGCCATTGCGCCAGTCTACGTTTCCGCGTGTACGCCGTGTCGACCGCTGCACCGGAGCGAGACGGCTCCGCTACCCGGGTGTGCTCAGCAGGTGAGCAGGGTGGTGAACGGCATCGACCCGATAGCCGAACGACCCTTCAGGCCGGCCAACTCGAGCAGCACCGCCATCCCGGCGACGGTGGCGCCGCTGCGCTCGACCAGTTCGGCCGTGGCCGCCGCGGTGCCGCCCGTGGCGAGGACGTCGTCGACCAGAAGCACCCGGGCTCCCGGGGCGAGGGCGTCCCGGTGGATCTCCAGGGTGGCCTGGCCATACTCGAGGTCGAAGCTCACCGCGTGGGTTGAGCGGGGCAGCTTGCCCGCCTTGCGGACCGGTACGAACCCCGCACCCAGGGCGAGGGCCACCGGCGCCGCCAGGATGAACCCGCGCGACTCCATGCCGAGCACCGCGTCGACGGCGGTGGCCCCGTCGACGTCGCGGCCGGCGTTGGCGAGTGCCTGCACGACGGCGCCGAAGGCGGTCGGGTCATCCAGCACGGGGGTGATGTCCTTGAACAGCACCCCCGGGCTCGGGAAGTCCGCGACGTCGAGGACCAGCCTGTCCAGCAGGTCGGCGAGCTCCTGCTCGGTCATCACTTGCCCCGCTTCGAACGCGGCTTGCGCGACGGCTGCGGCCGACCGGCCGCTCCGCTCTCCTCGACCGGGCCGTGTGCGGGCGGCGCGATCCTCCCCCGTCCGGCGGCGGGCGGCGTACGGGGAGAGCGTTCCTCCTCGTACTCGACCTCGACGGCCAGGTCCTCGTCGCGGTCGGCCCGCGCCGTGGCGGGCGTGTCGTCGGCATGCGCTGCGGGTACGTCGGCGTACGGGTCGACGGCCCGGCGGGCCGCCGCCTTGGCCCGGCGCTCGGCCTGGACGACCTCGGTCTCGTTGGACTTCAGGTGCACGAGCAGTCTCGGCGCGATCAGCACCGAGGAGAAGATGCCGGCCGCCATGCCGACGAACTGTGCCAGGGCGAGGTCCTTGAGCGAGCTCGCCCCGAGCATGATCGCGCTGACGTAGAGGATCGCGGCCAGCGGGATCAGCGCCACGATCGAGGTGTTGATCGATCGGACCAGGGTCTGGTTGACCGCCAGGTTCGCGGACTGCGCGTAGCTGAGCTTGGTCTTGCGCATCTCGGCGGTGTTCTCTCGGATCTTGTCGAAGACCACGACGGTGTCGTAGAGCGAGAAGCCGAGGATCGCCAGCACACCGGTGACCGCGGCCGGCGTGACCGAGAAGCCGGAGAGCGAGTAGACGCCGATGGTGATCACGACGTCGTGGAACAGCGCCACCAGAGCGGCTACCGACATCTTCCACTCGCGGAAGTAGATCCCGATGAACAGGGCCACCAGGACCAGGAAGACAGCCACACCGATGAGGGCGCGCTCGGCGACCTCCCGACCCCAGCTGGCACCGATCTCGTCCTGCGAGACCTGATCCGGCTCGACCGGGACGATGTCGGTCACCACATTGGTGAGCTGGGCGCTCTGGGCGAGGGTGAGGTCCTCGACCTGGATGATCAGGCCGTCGTCGCCGGTGGTGGTGACGTTGGGGTTCTCCGTGCCGGGGATCCCGCTCTCCCCCACCGCGTCGCGCAGTTCGTCGGCCGTCTCCTGGGTGGCCTGGGAACTGGTGAGGTCGCTGAGCCGGTACTGCGTACCGCCGGTGAACTCGATGCCGAAGTTGAGGCCCTTGATGAAGATCACCAGCAGGCAGGCGACCACCAGGAGGCCGGAGATGGTGTACCAGAGGGCCCGGTGACCGACGAAGTCGATCGAACGACGACCCGTGTAGAGGTCGTGGCCGGTCTGCGAGAGCTTGCCCATCAGGCCTTACCTCCTACGGGGGCCGGCTCGGCGTCGACACCCAGGGTCTCGACGCTGAGGCCGGAGAGCTTCCCGCCGCCGTTGAAGAATCGGTACCGCGCCAGGGTGGAGACCAGCGGCTTGGTGAACCAGAACAGCACCGCCAGGTCGATCAGGGTGGTGAGCCCCAGGGCGAACCCGAAGCCCTTCACCGCGCCGGAGGCGAAGATGTAGAGGATCAGCGCGGAGAGCAACTGCACGACGTTGGCAGCCACTCGGGTCTTGCGGGCTCGGACCCAGCCGGTCTCGACCGCGACCCGCATCGACTTGCCATCGCGCATCTCGTCCCGGATGCGTTCGAAGAAGATGATGAACGAGTCGGCGGTGACACCGACCGCGATGATGAAGCCCGCGATCCCCGGGAGGGTCAGGGTGAACCCGGCGGTCTCGCTGAGCAGCAGGACCATCGCATAGGTCAGCGCCGCGGCCACCGCGAAGGAGCCCAGGACCACGACACCGAGAGCGCGGTAGTAGAGCAGGCAGTAGATCAGCACGAGGGCCAGGCCGATCGCACCCGCCCACATGCCCGCGGTGAGCTGGTTGCCGGCGAGCGAGGGGCCGATGCTCTCGACCGAGGTGGCCTCCCGGTCGAAGGAGATCGGCAGCGCACCGAACTTGAGGCTGTTGGCGAGATCCTGAGCGCTCTCCTCGGTGAAGTCACCGGTGATCTGCGCTCCGCTGGTGATCCGCTGGTCAGCCGTCGGCGCGGAGATGACCTGCCCGTCCAGCACGATGGCGAACCGCTGGCCGGTGCCGGCGATCTGGCCGGTGGCGTCCGCGAACATGGACCGGGCCTCGCCGTCGAAGTCGAGCGTCACGGCGTACTGGACGTCGTTCTGCGGGATGCCGTAGTCGACGTCGGTGACCGAGGTGCCCTCGATGATGGCCGGCGAGAGGAGGAACTTGACGCCGTCCTGGTCACAGGTCACCAGCGGCTTGCTCGCGTCGTCCTTGACCTGGGCCGCCGAGCCGTCCGCGGGGCAGGTGAAGTTGTCATAGGCCGTGATCGAGGCCTGGTCGGGACCGTTCATGAAGCTGACGGCCCGGTCGAAGCTCTGCTTGGGAGTCAGCTCCGACTCCTCGGGAGCACTGGTCGCGCTGCCCTCGGGGCTGGTCGTCGCGGTCGCGTCGCCGGACGGCGACGCACCGGCCGACGGGCTGGCCGCTGCCTCGTCGCTGGTCCCGCTCCGAGCGAAGCCCGGAGCGGCCCGGTTGGCGCCCGACTGCTGCTTCTGGGTCTGCTTCTCGGTCTGCTGGTTGGGCTGCTGCTGGCCGCCCTGGTCGCCCTGGTTCGGGGCGGTGGTGGGTGCCGTTGAGGGCGCGGTCGGCGCGGTGGTGCCGGTGTCGCCCTGCTGCGAGCCGAGATCGGAGGAGGTGGTGCCGCTACCGCAGCCGCCGGTGTCGCTGGAGCAGGCCACCAACCGGAACCGGAGCTGGGCCTGTCGCATCACGACCTCGACCAGCTCCCGGCGGCTCTCGCCCGGGATCTCCACGACGATGTAGCGGTTGCCCTGGCGGACTACCTCGGCCTCGGCGACGCCGGAGCCGTTGACCCGCTGGTCGATGACGCGGCGGGACTCCTCGAGGTTCTCCGCGGTGGGGTCGCCCTCGGCGACCAGCGTGATCCGGGTGCCGCCCTGCAGGTCGAGGCCGAGCGTCGGCTTCCAGACGCCGGCGAGCGCGACCAGGCCGAACAGGATCGCCACCCCGAGGAAGAACACCGTCAAGGTGCGCCCCGGATTGGACTTGCGTGCCATCGGTCTACTTCTCCTCAGGGCGGGACGTGGTCCCTCCGGAAGCCTGGTCGTCGGAGACACTGGCGCTGTCCGTGGTCGAATCGTCCGCCGCGATCCCACCCTCGGCGAGTTCGCGGGTCTCGCTGGAGTCGGCCGACGCGTCGGCCTCCTCCAGTTCGTCGTGGGACTCCTCGGCGTCGGTCTCCTCGGGCACGACCTGGCCCACCGCGGCACGGAGCACCCTGAGCTCCACGCCCTCGGCGACCTCGACCACCACGTGCTGGTCGGTCGTGCCGGTGACCGTGCCGAAGATGCCGGAGGTGAGCATGACGGAGTCGCCCGCGGACAGCTGCGACTGGAGCTGCTGGAGCTGCTTCTGCCGGTTCCGCTGGGGCCGGATCAGGAGGAACCAGAAGATGGCGAAGAAGGCGACGAGGATGAGCAACTGGCCTGCAGGCACGAAGGAATCTCCAGGGACGAGGGGCATACGCCGATCCGTGTCGGATCGGCCGACGCGCAAGTCTAACCAGGGGCACCCCACCGGCGATGATCTCACCCCACCGTCCGGTCCCGAGCCCCGATCCACCGTGATAGGCACAGGGGGGCACATGTCGAGGCATAGCGAGCCCCGGCGGTGCCGGGCCCAGACATCTCGGAGAGGTAGGACGATGGGGAGGATCCTGGCTCCGTGGCTGCGGGTGGCGATCGCCATGACCGCGGTCGGGTGGGGTGCGAACCAGTTCGCGGCCCTGCTGGCGGTCTACCGGGAGCAGGGGCACTCGGAGTCGTTCGTCTCCTTCGCGGTGGGCGTCTACGCCGCCGGACTGGTGCTCGCCCTCTTCGTGGTCGCCGCGGTGGGCGACCGGGTCAGCCACCGCACCTACCTGCGCGTCGGGGTGCTGGCGGCCGTCGCGGGCACGCTGCTCCTCATGTTCGGCGCGGAGGCCGAGTCCCTCATCCCCGTGGGGCGCGTGGTCGCCGGCGCCGCGACCGGCGTGATTCTCGCCCCCGGCACCGCGTGGCTGATGGAACTCTCCCGTGCCACGCCCGGCGCGGGTCCCCGCCGGGCGACCGTCGCACTCTCCGTCGGCTTCGGTGGCGGGCCCGCCCTCGCCGGCCTGGTCGGGCAGTGGGCCCCGGTGCCCGCGGTGTCGCCGTACCTGCTGCACCTGGCCCTGTCCGCGGTCGCCGTCCCCCTGGTGTGGTCGGCGCCGGTGGGTCCCGTCGGGCACGGCACCCCCAGCCCGGACTCGTGGCGGAGCACCCTGCGCACCTTGCGCACCAGCACCTTCGTGCGGAGCGTGGCGCCGACCGCCCCGTGGGTGTTCGGTACGGCGGCGACCTCGTTCGCGATCGCCCCCGGAGTGGTGCCGGTGCACACGCTGCCGGTGGCGGCCGGCTCGGTGATCATGGCGCTCACCATGATCACCGGTGTGGGTCTGCAACCACTGGCCAAGCGGGTCGAGCGACGCCGTCCGGGGCGCACCCTGCGATGGGGCATGCTCGCCGCGACGGCCGGGATGTTGCTCGGCGCGCTGACCTTCTGGAGCCAGCTCGTACCGCTGCTCTTCCCGCTCGCCGCGATCCTGGGCGCCGCCTACGGGCTGCTGCTGGTCGGCGGGCTCAGCCGGCTCGAGGCGATCAGCGCGCCGGCGGACCTGACCAGGGTCAATGCCGTCTTCTACGCCCTGTCCTATCTGGGTTTCGCGATGCCGTCGGTGTTCGTCCTGCTCACCGAGCGCGGGATCAGCGGGGTGACGGTGATGCTCGCGGGCGCCGTGATCTCCGCGGTGACCCTGGCGCTGTTGCCACGTCGCGTCCCGGGCGGCGAGCGGAGCCACGTCGAGGATCAGGCGGCGGCCCACCACCGCCGCTGAGAGCCTGGCCCCCGATCGTCGCCGTCGCGAGCGTCACCGGACGAGTGTGCCGGCAAGGCGGAGGGCCGAAGACCGGTCAGGGGCCCATCGAGGAGCATCAACGCGGCCGGCGCGCCCGGATGGCGGCGCAGCAGGCGCAGGATCGGTTGGGGTCAGGCCGAGGTCGCCGGACGGACGACGAGGCTCACTCGTCGAAGAGCCCGCCCTGAGCATCGGCGGTGTACGTCGGCGCGGGGGCGCTCAGGCCGAGGTGCTCCCAGGCGGCCGGGGTGGCCATCCGGCCACGCGGCGTACGCACCAGGAAGCCGTTGCGCACCAGGAACGGCTCGGCCACCTCCTCCACGGTCTCCCGCTCCTCCCCCACCGCGACCGCGAGGGTGGAGATGCCGACCGGCCCGCCACCGAAGCGGCGGCAGAGGGCGTCCAGGACGCCGCGGTCGAGACGGTCCAGGCCGAGCGGATCGACCTCGAAGAGCTCGAGCGCCCGCTGGGCGACCTCGATGGTGACCACCCCGTCGGCGCGGACCTCGGCGAAGTCGCGCACCCGGCGCAACAGCCGATTGGCGATCCGCGGGGTGCCCCGCGACCGTGCGGCGATCTCTGCCGCCCCCTGGTCGGTGAGCCCGACGTCGAGCAGTCCGGCGGAGCGGTGGACGATCAGATCCAGCTCCGCCGGGTCGTAGAACTCCAGGTGCCCGGTGAACCCGAACCGGTCCCGCAACGGACCCGGCAGCAGACCGGCCCTGGTGGTGGCCCCGACCAGGGTGAACGGGGGGATCTCGAGCGGAATCGCGGTGGCTCCCGGTCCCTTGCCGATCACCACGTCGACCCGGAAGTCCTCCATCGCGAGGTAGAGCATCTCCTCGGCGGGGCGCGACATCCGGTGGATCTCGTCGACGAACAGCACATCGCCCTCGTTGAGACCGGACAGGATCGAGGCCAGGTCACCGGCGTGGGTGATGGCCGGTCCGCTGGTGATGCGCAGGGCCGCGGACATCTCGTGCGCGATGATCATCGCCAAGGTGGTCTTGCCAAGGCCCGGAGGCCCGGAGAGCAGCACGTGATCGGGCGCGCGGTCGCGCAGCCGGGCGGCCTCGAGCACCAGCCCGAGTTGCTCGCGGACCCGCTCCTGCCCCACCACCTCGTCGAGCGAGCGGGGGCGCAGCGCTGCCTCGAGGGCGCGCTCGTCACCCTCGGCCTCGGCCGCGGTCAGCCGACGCAGGTGCTCCTCCTCGGCGGCGCCGAAGGCGTCCTCGGAATCGTCTGCCAGGTAGCCGCGGTCGGTGAGTTCGTCCTCGTGGAAGGGCACCGGACTCACACCTTCGCCAGCACCCGGAGGGCGGCCTTGAGCAACCGACCGACCTCCGCGGTGCCGTCGTCACTCGCCTCGGCGGCGACCACGTCGACCGCCTTGTCGGCGTCCTTGCTGCTGTAGCCCAGACCGACCAGGGCCTCACTGACCTGGGCCTGCCACGGCGCCACGGCCGGGCCGGGGGTGGCACCGCCCCCGATCGGTCCGCCGACGCGGTCCTTGAGCTCGAGGATGATCCGCTGGGCGCCCTTCTGGCCGATACCGGGCACCCGGGTCAGGGTCTTGACGTCCTCGGTCGCGATCGCGGTGCGCAGTGTCTCCGGCGGGAGGACGGCGATCATCGCCTGGGCCAGTTTCGGGCCCACCCCGGAGGCGGTCTGGACGAGTTCGAAGAGGGTCTTCTCATCCTCGTCCGCGAAGCCGAACAGGGTGAGGGAGTCCTCGCGCACCACCAGGCTGGTGGGCAGGGTGGCCTCCGCACCGATCCGCAGGGTGGACAGGGTGCCGGGCGAGCAGAGCAGCTCCAGGCCGATCCCGCCGACCTGGACGACGGCACTGGACAGGGTCACCTCGGCCACCGGGCCTTTGACGAAGGCGATCATCGGAGTCGTGTCTTCCTCTCGGAGATTGGGTCGGTACGCCGGGCGCCGGCGGGCGCCGTGCGGGCGGCGGGCGCCGTGCGGGCGGCGGAGCCCTGCGGGCGGCCTCCGGACGCGGCGGTGCGGGCGAGCGCCGACTCCAGTCGGGCCTGGGCGCCGCCGCGCCAGATATGGGTGATCGCCAGGGCGAGCGCGTCGGCGGCGTCGGCCGGCTTGGGCGGGGTCTCGAGTCGCAGGATGCGGGTGACCATGGCACCCACCTGCGCCTTCTGTGCGCGGCCGCTGCCGGACACAGCCGCCTTGACCTCGCTGGGGGTGTGCAGGGCGACGGGTAGGCCCCGACGGGCGGCGCAGACCATGGCCACGCCGGCGGCCTGGGCGGTGCCCATGATGGTGCTGACGTCGGACCGGGCGAAGATCCGCTCCACCGCGACCACGTCGGGTCGATACTCCTCCAGCCAGGCGTCCACGCCCTGCTCGATGGTCACCAGCCGCTCCGGCACTCCGAGGTGTGAGGAGGTCCGCACGACGCTGACATCGACCAGGCTCAACGACCTGCCGAGCGAACCGTCGACGACACCGAGACCGCACCGGGTGAGTCCGGGGTCGATCCCCAGCACGCGCATCGGCTCCCCTTTCGGGACCCGGTCAGGCGGATCCTCGGTCGAACGTCTGTTCTAGCCCACGGTAACCATACGCGTCGCTCCGGTCGGCCAGGACACGCCCTACCGGATCGCTGCGGCCTCACTGCCCCACGACGACTCCCCACACGACGACGCCCCGCCGTCGGCGTACTCCAGGAGCGTGCCGGTGGCGGGGCGTGGACGTGGCGTGGGCGAAGCGGTGGTCAGTCCTCGTCCTCGAGGGCAGCCATGACCTCGTCGGGGATCTCGACGTTGGAGAAGACGTTCTGGACGTCGTCGAGGTCGTCCAGCAGGTCGATCAGCTTGAGCACCTTGCCCGCCGCGGTGGCGTCGCCGACCGGGATGTCCATGGTCGCGACGAACTCCACGTCGGCCGAGTCGTAGTCCAGACCGGCCTCCTGCAGCGCGCTGCGGACCGCGACCAGGTCGCCCGCCTCGGAGATGACTTGCCAGGTCTCGCCGAGTTCGTTGACCTCCTCGGCACCCGCGTCGAGGGTGGCCTCCAAGACGTCGTCCTCGGAGACGTCCTTGCCCTCCTGGGACTTGGTCACGACGACGACGCCCTTGCGGTTGAACAGCCGCGAGACCGACCCCGGGTCGGCCATCGTGCCGCCGTTGCGGGTGACCGCGGTGCGGACCTCCATGGCCGCGCGGTTCTTGTTGTCGGTCAGGCACTCGACCAGGACCGCGACGCCCTGCGGCCCGTAGACCTCGTACATGATCGTCTCGTAGTCGACGCCGCCGCCGTCGAGACCGCCACCGCGCTTGACCGCGGAGTCGATGTTCTTGTTGGGGACCGACTGCTTCTTGGCCTTCTGGATGGCGTCGTAGAGCGTGGGGTTGCCGGCCGGGTCGGGCCCGCCCATCTTGGCCGCGATCTCGATGTTCTTGATCAGCTTGGCGAACAGCTTGCCGCGCTTGGCATCGATCGCTGCCTTCTTGTGCTTGGTGGTCGCCCATTTGGAGTGGCCAGACATCAGTCCCTCTTCTACTCGCTCGACAGCGCAGAATCCTACCGCCGGGCCGAGCCGGGTGCTCAGGTGCGTGCCCGGACCAGCTCGACGAAGTGCCCGTGGAGGCGGCCGTCCTCGCCCACCTCGGGGTGGAACGAGGTCGCCAACAACCCGCCCTGGCGTACGGCGACGGGGTGGCCGTGCGCGCGGGCGAGCACCTCGACCTCCGGCCCGGTCTGCTCCACCCAGGGGGCCCGGATGAACATGCCGTGCAGGGCGCGTTCGAGTCCCTCGACCTCGATCTCACCCTCGAAGGAGTCGACCTGGCGCCCGAACGCGTTGCGCCGCACCGTGATGTCGAGCCCGCCGACGGTCTCCTGGTCCGCGGTGCCGTCGAGGATGCGGTCGGCGAGCAGGATCATGCCGGCACAGGTCCCGAAGACCGGCAGCCCGGCCGCGATCCGCTCGCGGAGCGGCTCGATCAGGTCGAAGGCACGCAGCAGCTTGGCCATCGTCGTGGACTCGCCACCCGGGATCACCAGGCCCTCGACCTGGGCCAGCTCGGCGGGACGGCGTACCGGCGTGGTCTGCACGCCCCAACGGGAGAGCGCCGCCAGGTGCTCGCGTACGTCGCCCTGGAGCGCGAGCACACCGATCCGGGTCGGCCGGGCGGTCACCAGCCGCGCTCGGCGAGGCGGTGCGGCTGGGGGATCTCCTCGACGTTGATCCCGACCATCGCCTCGCCGAGGCCGCGGGAGACCTGGGCGATGGTGTCGGGGTCGTCGAAGAAGGTGGTCGCCTTCACGATGGCCGCGGCGCGCTCGGCGGGGTTGCCGGACTTGAAGATGCCCGAGCCGACGAAGACGCCCTCCGCCCCCAGCTGCCGCATCATCGCCGCGTCGGCAGGAGTGGCGATGCCACCGGCGGTGAACAGGACGACCGGGAGCTTCCCCTCCGCGGCGACCTCGCGGACCAGGTCGAAGGGCGCCTGCAGCTCCTTGGCGGCGACGTAGAGCTCGTCGTGGTCGAGGGCCGCGAGCCGGCGGATCTCCCCCCGGATGGTGCGCATGTGGGTGACGGCGTTGGAGACGTCGCCGGTGCCCGCCTCACCCTTGGAGCGGATCATCCCGGCGCCCTCGGTGATCCGGCGCAGCGCCTCACCCAGGTTGGTGGCCCCGCAGACGAACGGGACGCCGAAGGCCCACTTGTCGATGTGGTGCTCGTAGTCGGCCGGGGTGAGCACCTCGGACTCGTCGATGTAGTCGACCCCCAGGCTCTGCAGCACCTGCGCCTCGGCGAAGTGCCCGATCCGCGCCTTGGCCATCACCGGGATCGAGACGGCGTCGATGATGCCGTCGATCATGTCGGGGTCCGACATCCGGGAGACCCCGCCCTGGGCGCGGATGTCGGCTGGGACGCGCTCCAGGGCCATCACGGCCACCGCACCGGCGTCCTCGGCGATCTTGGCCTGCTCGGGCGTGACGACGTCCATGATCACGCCGCCCTTGAGCATCTCGGCCATCCCCCGCTTCACCCGGGTCGTGCCGGTGGTCTCGGGGCGCTCGGCCCGCGCCTGACTGCGGGCACTCACCCCGGTCCGGGCGGACTGGGGGAAGGCGGTGTCGGGGGCGGTGGCGGGCGGCGCGCTATGGCTGGTCATACGACCGAGCCTAGGCAGTTTTACCGGCCCTCCGGACCCGTCTCGGCGTCGCCGTCGCCCTCCTGGAGGTGACGCTCATCACCCTCTTGTTCGGACTCCTCGGCGGCCGCCTCGGCGAGGGCCTGGCGGCGTACCACCCAGACCCGCTGGCCCACCGTGACGGTGCTGGCGATGGCCAGGACCCACAGCCCCAGGTGCAGCAGGATCGGCAGGTCGAACAGACCGGACAGACCGGTCAGGACGAGGATGATGACCAGCCGGTCGGCCCGCTCCGCGATGCCGACGTGGGCGTCCAGGCCCAGGCTCTCCGCGCGGGCACGGGCATAGGACACCACGGCGCCCATCGAGAGGCAGACCAGGGTGAGGGTGAGGTAGAGCCGGTCGTCCCCCGGTCCTGCGAAATAGAGCGCCAGACCCATGAAGATGGCGGCGTCCCCGAGCCGGTCGAGGGTGGAGTCCCAGAAGGCGCCGAACTTCGAGGTGCGGCCACTCACCCGGGCCATCTGGCCGTCGATGAGGTCGCTGAAGACGAACGCCGTGATGACCACGGTGCCCCAGAAGAGCTCTCCGCGTGGGTAGAAGGCGAGGGCGCCCACGACCACCCCGAGGGTGCCCACAAGGGTCACGATGTCCGGGCTGATCCCCAGCCGCAGGAACAGCCGGACCACGGGTGCGAGCACGACGCCCTGCCAGAACGCCTTGAATCTCTCCAACATCGGGCGAAAGGCTAGCGTCCCCGCGCCGGATCGCCGGCGCCGGCGCCGCTGAGGAGTCGGTCGCACACCTCGGCCACCGCGGTCGGCACCCCCGTGACGCTCCACTCGACGCCACCGGCCTGCACCCGCCGGTGCGCTCCGCCCAGTCCCAGCACGAGGGCCACTCCCGGCAGTCGATCCCACTCCGGCACGGTGTGCTGACAGCTCACCTGGAGGGTGCCCTCGGCGATCGCCGCGAGGTCCATCGACCCCGACCCCAGCATGCGCAGGGTGGCGGCCCCCGTGACCATCTCGCCGAACACAGCGCCGGCCGCGTTCCCCCAGTACGGCGGGTGCAGGTAGGTCGCGAGACACGACTCGGCCAGTGGTCGGTCGCGCAGGGGCGCGAGCGGTAAGCCGTTGCGGGTGGTGGGCAGGCCGGGGCCGCCCAGATAGAGGAGGTCGGCGTACGGGTGGTGGACGGCGCCGAGGAGGATCTCCTCCTCGTCCGGGCCGCCCTCCACCAGGGCGAGGGCGGAGCACCACCACGGCAGGCCGGCCACGAAGTTGTAGGTGCCGTCGACCGGGTCGATCACCCACCGGCGGCCGCTGGCCGAGGGTCGGGCGGCGCCCTCCTCGCCCAGCACGCCGTCGTCGGGGCGCTCCCGCGCGAGCCGGGTGAGGATGTACTCCTCCGCGGCGTGGTCGGCGGCGGTGACCAGGTCGGAGATCGAACTCTTGGTCTCCACCTCCACCCCGTCGGCCCGCATCCGGTGGGCCAGCTCGCCGGCCCCGCGAACCAGGTCGCCGGCCAGCTCAGCGTCGGCGGCGCGAGGATGCGCGGCCCGCGGGGACCCGCTCACCCGGGCCAGGCCTCGGCGAACAGGTCGCGGGTGTCGGTCAGCAGCTGCGGCAGCGTGCGGGTGTGGCCGATGACCGGCATGAAGTTCTGATCCCCGACCCAGCGCGGCACCACGTGCTGGTGCAGATGGGCGGCGATGCCCGCGCCCCCGGCACTCCCCTGGTTCATCCCGACGTTGAACCCGTCCGGGCTCGACACCGCGCGAACCACCCGCATGGCCTGCTTGGTGAGGTGCGCGATCTCGACCGCCTCGTCGGTGGTGGTGTCGGGGTAGTCGGCCACGTGGCGGTAGGGGCACACCATCAGGTGTCCCGACCCGTACGGGTAGAGGTTGAGCACGACGTAGCTCAGCTCGCCCCGGTGGACGATCAGCCCCTCCCGGTCCGGCATCGCGGGGATCCGGCAGAAGGGGCACTGCCGGGCCGAGGCGTCGTTCGGCTTGTTCTCCCCCCGGATGTAGGCCATCCGGTACGGCGTCCACAGCCTCTCCAGCGCATCGGGCCGGCCGATGCCGTCCTGATGCTGCTCGCCCGCCCCCGGCATGCCGGTCGCTCCCTGGAGAGCGGTCACGGCGTGACCGAGGGGCCGCGGCCGACCGGGAGGTCGGCGGTTTCCGGGGCGGTTCGCTGTGGCTCGATCACGGGGCCCAGCGTACGGGTCCCACCCCGGTCACCGACGCGGCCGCGCCACCTGCTCAGGCTCAGACCTGCTCGTGCGACTCGACCGCGGCCACCACGCGGGCGATGGCCTCCTCGACGGGAACGCCGTTGTCCTGGTGGCCGTCGCGGTAGCGGAAGGAGACCGCACCGGCCTCGAGGTCCTTGTCACCGGCGATGATCATGAACGGCACCTTCTGCAGCTGCGCGTTGCGGATCTTCTTCTGCATCCGGTCGTCGGTGTCGTCGACCTCCACGCGGATCCCGGCCCTCCGCAGCTGGGCTGCGATGTCGTAGAGGTAGTCCTCGTGCCGGTCGGCGATCGGGATCGCCTGCACCTGGACCGGGGCGAGCCAGGGAGGGAACGCGCCGGCGTAGTGCTCGACGAGGACGCCGAAGAAGCGCTCGATCGACCCGAACTTGGCCGAGTGGATCATCACCGGCTGCTGCCGCGACCCGTCGGCGGCCTGGTACTCGAGCCCGAACCCGGCCGGCTGGTTGAAGTCGTACTGCACGGTGCCCATCTGCCAGGTGCGCCCGATGGCATCCTTGGCCTGCACCGAGATCTTCGGGCCGTAGAACGCGGCGCCACCCGGGTCGGGCACGAGCTCGAGCCCGGTCTCCGCACCGACCCGCTCCAGGACGCCAGTAGCGGTGGCCCAGTCCTCGTCGCTGCCGACGAACTTCTCCTTGTTGCTGTCCTCGCGGGTCGACAGCTCCAGGTAGAAGTCGTCGAGGCCGAAGTCCTTGAGCACGCTGAGCATGAAGTCGAGCAGGTGCTTCACCTCGCCGGGAGCCTGCTCGGGAGTCACATAGGAATGGGAGTCGTCCTGGGTCAGGCCGCGCACGCGGGTGAGACCGTGCACGACGCCGGACTTCTCGTAGCGGTAGACCTGGCCGAACTCGAAGAATCGCAACGGCAGCTCCCGGTAGGAACGCCCCTTGGATGCGTAGATCAGGTTGTGCATCGGGCAGTTCATCGCCTTGAGCTGGTACTTCGCCCCCTCCAGCTCCATCGGCGGGAACATGGTGTCGGCGTAGTAGGGCAGGTGGCCCGAGGTGTGGAACAGCCCGTCCTTGGTGATGTGCGGGGTGCCGACGTAGGAGAAGCCCTCCTCGATGTGGCGGCGGCGGACGTAGTCCTCCATCTCCCGCTTGATCACCCCGCCCTTGGGGTGGAAGACCGGGAGGCCGGACCCGAGTTCGTCGGGGAAGCTGAACAGGTCGAGCTCGCGCCCCAGCTTGCGGTGGTCGCGACGCTCGGCCTCCTCCAGCAGGTGGAGGTGCTCCTCGAGGGCCTCCTTGGACTCCCAGGCGGTGCCGTAGAGCCGCTGCAACTGCTTGTTCTTCTCGTCGCCGCGCCAGTACGCCGCCGCGCTGCGCATCAGCTTGAACGCGGGGATCCGCTTGGTGGTCGGCAGGTGCGGGCCGCGGCAGAGGTCCTTCCAGACGACCTCGCCCTTGCGGTCCAGGTTGTCGTAGATGGTCAGCTCGCCGGCGCCGACCTCGACGGCGGCGCCCTCGGCGGCGTCCTCGGAGTGGCCGGCGCCCTTGAGCCCGATCAGCTCGATCTTGTAGGGCTCGTCCTGCAGTTCGCCGATGGCGTCGTGGTCGGAGATCGGCCGGCGGGAGAAGCGCTGGTTCTCCTTGATGATCTTCCGCATCCGGCTCTCGATCTTCTCCAGATCGGCCGGCACGAACGGGGTCTCGACGTCGAAGTCGTAGTAGAAGCCGTCCTTGACCGGCGGCCCGATGCCGAGCTTGGCCTCCGGGAAGAGCTGTTGGACCGCTTGGGCCATCACGTGCGCGGTGGAGTGGCGCAGGATGTCGCGACCGTCGGCGGAGTCGATCAGGACCCCCTCGACCTCGGCCCCCTCGGTCAGCTCATGGGACAGGTCGCGCAGCTTCCCGTCGACGCGGGCGGCGATCACCGCGGGCTCGTCGGCGAAGAGCTCCCAGGCCTTGGTGCCGGTCGTGACCGCACGCTCCTGCCGCTCCTGGGCGGTGAGGACGACGATCTTCAGCTCGGACACGCGGGCTCCTCCTGGACTGGATGGGGGTCGGACGCCACCGTCGGTGGCACCCCACGATGGTATCCGCCGACCGTTTCGGGCCACTCATCAGTTCTCGCCTCCTGCTCGCCACGTGAGCCGGCCCCGACGCACAGGAGGCGACGCGCGCGGGATCCCCGAGCGGTGGAAACCCGTCCCTCATCTTGCGTAGCCTCGGGCCGGTGTCCGGCCGCATCACCGTTGACCCCTCCCATCCCCCTTCGCCTCCCGACCCCCTGAGCTCGGACCGGTCGGGCGGGTCGAGACGTCCGGTGGCCGCGCTGGCGGCCCTGCTCCTCCCACTCGGGCTCCTGCCCGGCCTCACGCTCGGTCTCGCACCGGGCCTGACCCCGTCGGCGTCCGCGGTGACCCGGACCTTCCAGGACGAGAAGCGCCGGGCACCGCACGACATCCGACGGGTGGTGGTCGACAACACCGGCCCACGGATCGGGGTGACGGTGTGGCACAGGGCCCGAGGCTGGAAGGGCAAGGTGACCATCGCCCTGGACACCCGGCGAGGCCCCGGCGTGGACCGGATCAGCAGCATCCGGCACGGCTACCGGGCCGCGCGGGTGAGCTTCGAGAATCCCGGCGGCAAGGGTTGGCGCTGCTCCTCGACACGGTCGTTGCGGTCGAGCGGCAAGCGCCTGTTCACCCGGCTGACCGTGCCGCGACGCTGTGCCGACGGCGCCGATCGGCTGCGGGTCGCGGTGAGCGTCGATCCCCGCCGCGGGAAGACCGACCGCCGGCGTACCGGCCAGGTGCCGCGGGTGCAGCCGAGTCCTCCCCGCCCACCGAAGACACCGGATCCGACGCCCGCGCCGCCGAAGCAGACCAAGCCCAACGTGTTGATGTTCATCGTCGACGACGCCCGCGCCGACGACCTGAGCGCGATGCCGCACACCCGGCGCTGGCTGGGCGCGGGCGGCACCACCTGGACCAACGCGATGGCCCCCTATCCGCTGTGCTGTCCGGCCCGCGCCTCGATCTTCTCGGGGCAGTACAGCCACAACCACGACGTGTACTCCCACCAGCCGCCGTACGGGTTCCACGCCTTCGACGACCGCAGCACGCTCGCCACCTGGCTCAAGGGGGCGGGCTACGAGACGATGCTGCTCGGCAAGTACCTCAACGGGTACGGCGGACAGCCGCCGCCACGCGCCTCCGGCGGCTACTCGCACACCTACGTGCCGCCGGGCTGGAACGACTGGCGCGGTGCGTTCGAGGGGGTGCCCGGGCAGGGCGGTCTGCACCGCTACTACGACACCTCCCTGACCCAGAACCGTGGCCGTGGGATCCAGTCCCTCAGCGGCACCTACCAGACCGACGCCTACGCCGACATCATGGCCGGCTACGTCACCAACCAGGAGCGCTACACCAAGCCGTACTTCTCCTACGTCTCCTTCACCGCTCCGCACGCCGGCACGCCGCGCCAGGCCAAGGTCGACCCGCCCGAACAGGTCACGCGCGATGACGGGAGGGTGATCAACTTCGTCACCCCACCCAGCCCGCAACGGCACTGGAACAGGTTCCAGGGCGCCCGGCCCCCGGGACTGACCTGGACCGATCCCGACCTCTCCGACCAGCCGGAGGACCTGCAGAACCCCCCGCTCAACGATGCGGAGATGTCCGCGATCGGCCAGGTCCACCGCAAACGACTGCAGGCCCTCGCCGCCGTGGACGAGGGGATCGACAAGGTGATGACCGCGCTGCGGCGCTCCGGCGAACTCGCGCACACCTACGTCATCTTCACCAGCGACAACGGCTACTTCCTCGGCGAGCAGGGCATCCGGCAGGGCAAGCTGATCCCGTACGAGTCCGCGCTGAAGGTGCCACTGCTGATCCGGGGCCCCGGCATCCCCGCCGGCCAGGTCCGCACCGACCCCTTCCTCAGCATCGACTTCGCACCCACCATCCTGCAGATGGCCGGCGCCTCGATCCCAGCGAAGGTCGACGGGGTGGGGCAGCTGACCACGGCGCGCAGCGGCGACCGCGGCTGGACCAGGCCGGTGCTGGTGAACACCGGCCCGAGCGACGTCGTACGCAACAGCGACGAGTCCGGCGCCCCGCTGGACACCGAGGACCCCGGCGCCCAGGACCAGCGCTACCTCATCGGCGTCCGCACGCCGCGCTACCTCTACACCAATCGGGCCAACGGCTTCGAGGAGTTCTTCGACCTGCACAGCGACCCGCGCCAGTACGACAACCTGGTCGACAACATCGGGGACCCGCTGAGCACCAAGGCCGAACTGTCCGTGCGTGGCACCCGGGCGCCCGGCGACCCCAGCGCCGCCGAGTACCAGGAGATCCTCGAGTCGCTCCGCAGTCAGATGGCCCGGGTCCGCGCCTGTGCCGGAACCGGGTGCCGGGTGTCGCTCCCCGCGGAGCTTCGCTGAGACTCGATCCCCACTGAGGCCACCCGGGTCACCTCACTCGCAGACGATCCCGTCCTGGTCGGTGTCCGTGTACCACGCGTACTCCGGGTCGCGCCCCTGCTGGTAGGGGCCGTAGCCCCGGTCCTGGGCCAGGTAGCAGTAGGCGAACCGCGGGTCCGTGCCGGCGTTGTCCTCCTTGTTGCCGCCCCCGGAGTTGTCCTCCCCGGTTTCGCCCCCGCCGCGGTCCTGCGCACCGCGCTGGACAGCGGCCGTGTCGACGACCACCACCACGTTGCGGCACCCGGCCGCCCGCCCCAGCAGGGCCTGCTTCTCCTGAGCGTCGACGGCCAATCGCCAGCGGGTCTTCACCGCCGCGTAATCGCGGACGTAGCGGCACTGGTTGCGTGGTGGCAGCCACTCGGCGGGATCACGATCGCTCTTGGACCTGTTGGAGGAGGCACTGACCGCGACCAGGCTGCGCCGGTCGCCGAGATCGTTGGCGAAGCGGCGACGGGTGTCATCGCTCCAGCGCCCGGCCCCGGAGTCCCAGGCCTCGGCGAGCGGCACCAGGTGATCGATGTCGAAGGTGGAGGGGTCGGCGGTCCACGTGCCGTCGTAATAGCTCACCCAACGTCCACCCGAGAGCGCACATGAGGAGCCGATCGAGGGCTTGCGCCGGGCCTCTTGGAGCAACACCTCGTCCCGGGTGTCGCACCCGTCGCCGTCCGCGTCCACCCAATGGGTGAACGCCGAGCGCGTGTAGCCCGAACGCTGCTCCCCCGCGACCGGCAGCTCCCGGATCAGGGGACGCAGGCGCAGTTCGACCCGTCGCGGTGCCTGCTGGGCGCTGCTCGAACCCTCCGGTGGCCGGTCAACAGCGATTGGCGGGGAGGAGGCGGGACTCGAAGGTTGATGTGCCTTCGACCTCGTCCCCCTCGGCCTCGTCTTCGTCGGCTTCGATGCCTCGGTCGGCTCGGTCGCCAGGTCCGCCGGTGCGTGCGGGCTCGTCCCGGCCGTGGGCCCGGCCGTGGCCCCGGTGTCGGTGTCGGTGGCGCAGCCGGCAGCGAGGATGGACAGCGTGCCGAGTACGCCGCAGAGCACGCCGGCGTACCGCGCGCTCGTCCGCGCCGACCTCGTTCTCACAGCCGGAATCGTAGGCCGCGTCCGCTCACGTGCCCGCGACCGGGGCGCCTGGCTCGACCGCCCCCAGCCCTCCACCGAGCAGGCACAATGGCAGGACGCCCGGGGGGATCTGGAGGGGCCACCATGACGAGTGGGGTCGGTCGGCAGGTGCGGCCTCCACGCACGCCCGGAGCCCGGACCGCTTCGGGCCAGGTGCGCCTTCTCCCGGTGATCGCGGGCTGCGTGCTGCTCGGTCTCCTCCTCCGCGCCCCGTTCCTGGCAGGGGACCTGCAGAGTGACGAGGCCGGCCTGCTCCTGGTCGTGCGCCACTGGAACCCCGGCGAGAGCACGGTGTACGGCGACTACTGGGTCGACCGGCCACCCCTCCTGCTCGGGTACTTCTGGCTCGCGGACCTGCTACCGGGTGTCATCGGCGTGCGACTGCTGGGGCTGCCCGTCAGCGTTCTGCTGGTGAGTGCCGCGGTCGTGGCCGGCCGGTCCCTCGGCAGACGCTCCGGGGCCTGGTCGGCCGGGGTGGTCGCCGCCTCCCTGGGCTCGTCGTACCTGCTCGCCGGATACCAGGTGAACGGCATGCTCCAGGGCGCCGCCCTGGTCATGACCGCGTGCGCGGTCGCCATCGCCGCCTTCAACCGCAGCGGCGGGGCGGGTCGGCACCTCCTGTGGGCCCTGTCCGGTGCCCTCGGCCTCTGCGCCGTGCTCGTGAAGCAGAACCTGGTCGGCGGACTGGTGTTCGCGCTCGTGCTGGCGCTGGCCTCGGGCTGGTCGCTCCGGGCATCGCCGCGCCACAGCGTCCTCTCCGTCCTGACTGTGGTGGGCGGCGCCGCAGCCGCGATCGGCGCCATGCTCGGCTGGGCGACGCTGACGGGGGTGGATCGTTCCCAGCTCTGGTACTCCCTGTACCGGTTCAGGCTCGATGCTGCCGAGGCCATCTCCGGAGCGAGCATGGCGGCCCCGCTGGAGCGACTCGGCACCTTGGCGGCGTCTTTCGCGGTGAGCGGGCTCCTGTTCCTGGTGGTCCTCTTCCTCGTCTCCCTACCGGCGTTGTGGCGTGACCGATCCCGCCGCGTCTACACGGCCGGGGTGCTCGCGATGTCCGTGGAGGCCCTGGTCGGGATCACCGGCGGCGGCAGTTGGTGGAACAACTACCTCCTGCAACTGGTGCCCGCGGCGTCCCTGATGGCCGCGCTGTGCGCCGGACGCCGGGGACGGCGGACCATCGCCGCTGCGGTCGCGGTGGCCTGCACTGTGGCAGCCTCGGTCTGCTCGGTCCTGGTCGGCATCCAGATCGACCGTGAGCCGCGTCCGCAGGTGCTGGTGGCGCGGGAACTGGCCGCCGTGGCGGAGCCCGGCGACACCGCCTTCGTGGCGTACGGCAACGCGGAGATCCTGCTCTACTCCGGCCTCGACAGCGACTATCCGCACCTGTGGAGCCTCCCGATGCGCGTCCTGGACCCTCGCCAGGAGGCGCTGACGGCGAAGCTGAACGGCGCGCACCCACCCACCTGGATCGTGCAGATCGATTCGCTCAACGCCTGGGACGTCGACGCGGACGGCGAACTCGCGCGCGCCGTCGAGCGACGCTACCGACCGGTCGCGACCGTGTGCGACCTGACGGTGCACCTGCTGCGCGGGGTGGACCGTCCGGCCCCGCCCGACGCCGTGTGTGAGTGACGCTGGGTCCTCCCCGACCCC
This sequence comes from Nocardioides insulae DSM 17944, assembly GCF_000422825.1. Lineage (GTDB taxonomy): Bacteria > Actinomycetota > Actinomycetes > Propionibacteriales > Nocardioidaceae > Nocardioides > Nocardioides insulae. The sequence continues at coordinate 125,640 of NZ_AUGU01000013.1, forward strand.
GAGGCTCAGTCGTCGAGGACCCTGCGCTCACCGCCGAACAGGGGCACGAGCCCCCACAGCGCCACGAAGAACACCACGCTGACCACCGTCGCCACCGAGGCCAGGACCTGACCCGCGACGACGGCGAAGACCAGCCACACCACCCCGCAGATCGTGGCGGCCAGCGTCGCCAGGCCTGCTCTGGCACAGCGGTTGGCCGCATGGATCAGCCACGGTCGCTCCCCGTAATAGAAGATGCTGCGATGGAAGGCCACCGGGGCGATCAGGAACCCAGTGGCCAGCACGGCCGCGACCAGCACACACAGATAGACGATCTGGGTCGTGTCATCGAGATCGTCGAACCGCGCGGAGAACGCGATCGTCAGGAGGAATCCGGTCAGGATCTGCACCCCCGTCTGGGCGACCCGCAGTTCCTGAAGCATCTCGTTCCACTTGCGGTCGAGCCGACGACTGGCCCGCCGATCACCAGGCGGATCGCTGTTCCCCATCCCTGATGTGTACCCCCGGCTCCCCCGCCCATGCCAGTGCCGGGGCGAGGACGCTGTCGAGCATCACGCCCTCACGAACCGGGCGGGGCTCAGCACCGGGCTCAGCACCCCGAAGGCGATCAGGCCCACCGGACCCTGGACCACGACGACCGTGGCCGCGATCCACATCGTCTGCGTGTGGTCGACCTCGCCGGGACGATGGATCGGCGTCCCTTCGAATGAGAATCGCCCCTGACCTGTTTTCCCAGGTCAGGGGCGGCTTCCTCGGTGGGCGATACTGGGCTCGAACCAGTGACCTCTTCGGTGTGAACGAAGCGCGCTACCACTGCGCCAATCGCCCGAGGGGGTGCTCCGCGCGTTCCTGCGGTGCGGCCTAGACATTAGCAGGAGCCCTCGGACATCTCACATCGGGACCCCTCTGCCCTGGTCCCAGCTCTGCTCCAACTCCGGTCCGGCTCCGGTCAGGCGCCTGTTCAACTCCAGCCCGGCCCCGACAGGTCCCGGGCACGTACCGGTGCGACCGGCGACCCGCGCCGGTACAGCCCTGACGCCGAGGTGTCCCAGATCACCACCTCGACCGGCCTGGTTCTCGTCATGCCCGGGCTCCACACCCGTCCCACTACCAGAAGCCCCGATCACTCGGAAGACCCGGATTGGACGGATCGCCGACCAGCGAAGGAGACCAGATGGACACATCCCCCATGACCCCAGCGCTCTCGCAGCGGATCTCCCTGTGGTGCCTCGACCCGTGGGGCCGGCAGGTCGCCGTACCGACGACCCTCGGCTACTCCAGCGAGGACCCGTACGCCATCTCCTTCACCTTCCACTCCGGCAAGGACGACGTGGAGTGGATCGTTGCCCGCAACCTGCTCCTCCAAGGCCTCACCGGCCCCGTCGGGGAGGGCGACGTCCGCATCTACCCGAGCATCGACGAGGACGCCCACGCCGTGACCATCCTCGACTTCCACTCCCCCGACGGCCGCCTCGTGGCGGAGGCGAACACCCGTCAGCTCCAGAAGTTCCTGACCCGCACCTTCGGCCTCGTACCGGTCGGCAGCGAGAGCGAGTACGTCGACCTGGACACGCTCATCGACGGTCTGCTCAGTTCCAGCAATTCCGAGTGAGCGGGCTGCCGGGATCCACCCGGCTCACCGGCCGACCAACTCCGCTTCCCGCCGCCGCCAGACCTCCTGAACCTCCTCGGTGATGGGCCCCACCGGCAGCGCACGCTGGTTCCAACGGGTGACCGCCTGGACGTCGCGCGTCGTGGAGACCAGGAAGATCTCCGAGGCCTCCTCCACCACCTCGATCGGAGCGTCCACCTCCTCCCCGCCGTACCACTCGAGCACGAGCGCGCGGGTGACGCCGGCGAGGCAGCCGCTGGCCAGGGTCGGCGTCCGCAGCCGGCCGTCCACGACGTAGAAGACGTTGGACCCGGTGCCTTCGCACAACTGCCCCTGAGTATTGGGGAACACGGCCTCGGTCGCCCCCTGACGCTGCGCCTCGGCGAGGGCGATCACGTTCTCGGCGTACGACGTCGTCTTGAGGCCGGCGAGCGCCCCCTTCTCGTTGCGGGCCCACGACACGGTGATCGCACCGGTCTCCGTGGGCGTGGGATTCATCCCCTCCGCGGCGACGATCAGCGTCGGCGATGCCTCGCCGCGCCCGGACCCCAACGGCCCGTGCCCGGCAGTGACCGTGATCCGGAGCTTGCCGAGAGCCAGTCTCTGCGCGGCCAGGACCTCCGCCACCCCCTTGCGGAGGTCCGCATCGTCGACGCCGGTCAGACCCAGGCCGGCGGCCGAGACCTGCAATCGCGCCAGATGGCGATCCAGGGCGAACGGCGCCCCGTCGACCACCTTCACCGACTCGAAGACCCCGTCACCGACGGTGATCCCATGATCGAGGAGAGCGACCGAAGGGGCGGTGGGGTCGACCAGGCGGCCGTCGATCCAGGTGTGCATGTCAGCACTCTAGGTCCCCGCCTCGCCGCCGTGACCTGCAGGACATCCCGGTGCCGGCCGCGGACCGATGACGCGTCACGCCGACCGCCGCGACGTACCCACGCCACGCCGGGGACCCCGGATTTGGCACGTATCTACCCCTCGGCTAATGTTCTTTCCGTCGCCGAGGCGCGGCGGGCCTACAGGTCCGGAACGCCGAGGAGTCAAGCGGACGTAGCTCAGTTGGTAGAGCGCAACCTTGCCAAGGTTGAGGTCGCGAGTTCGAGCCTCGTCGTCCGCTCGGAGAGGGTCTCCACCGAGAGTCCATCCTCAGCGGTGGGTTGGCCGAGAGGCGAGGCAACGGACTGCAAATCCGTGTACACGGGTTCAAATCCCGTACCCACCTCCACACTCCACAACAACATAAGCACCACCACGGGCGATTGGCGCAGCGGTAGCGCGCTTCCTTGACACGGAAGAGGTCACTGGTTCAAACCCAGTATCGCCCACCACAGTGTTTGCGCAGGTCAAACGCACAATGAAGCCCCTCAGCCATCAGGCTCGAGGGGCTTCTTGGTCCCGCGGTCGGCTTATCGGTCGGCTTAACTCTCATCCGGTGACTGCTTTCGGCCGTCGGCTGGCAGTTCGAACAGCGTCTCCATGACCTCAGTGCCCTCGGTCAGCACCGGCCGCAACTGCTTGCGGTAGACGAGCTCGGTGACCTTGGTGCTGCTGTGTCCGACGACGCGCGCGATCGCTTCGAGTGGGACGCCGGCCTCGCTCATGAGGGAGACGAAGGAGTGCCGCATCTCGCGCGGCGTCCACTCGCTCGAGTCCAGGCCCGCTTCCTTGCAGAGCCCGCGGAACGACCGGCGCACGTTCGCGGAGTCGAGTGCCGTTCCGTTGCTCGTGCAGAAGACCAAGCCGCGCTCGACGTCGAGACCATCGGCCGCCATCTGTGCGCGATGCTTCTCGAGGATCTCGACGCACTGGGCGGGCAGACCGATGGTCCGCCGCGAGAGGCGCGTCTTCGTGTCGCCACCAGCGCGTACCGACCGCCAGACCCGGATGCTCGGCGGGACGGGCGGCACCACGTCGGGGTTGCCGTCCAGGTCGACGTGGTCCCACGTGACGGCCCGGAGCTCCTCGTTCCTCACACCGACAAGGAGCGCGAGGGTGACGTAGGCACCGAGCGGGTGCCGGTCGCAAGCGCTGAGCACCGCCCGGGCCTGGTCGAGCGCCATCGCCTTCGAGGGCCGGCCACCGGCTCCGGTCGGGGCGGTCACCAGTTCGGCGACGTTGCGGCTCACCATGTCCCTCGCCTGCCCCCAGCGGATCGCCCGGCGGAGGATCGCGAGCACCTTCTGCAGTGTCGACGTGCTCAGCCGGTGCCGATGTGCGGTCAGCATCCGGTCGACGTCGCTCGCCTTCAGCTGGCGCAGGCTCTTCCTCCCGATCAGCGGCACGATGTGCTGCTCGGCGAGATAGCGGTTCGTGGCGACGGTCTTGTCGTCACGACCGTTGAGCCCGTGGGCCAGCCACTCCTCGATCAGCTCGGCCACGGTGACCGGCCGCTGGGAGAGGTCGACGCCCCGCTCGATCTCCTGGAGCAAGGTCTTGACCTTCGCCTGGACCTCGGCCTTCGTCTTCGCGACAACGGTGCGCCGCTGCTGCTTGCCCTGGGCGGTGTAGCCGACCGTGACGGCGCCGACCCACCGCTGACGGGCCTCCGACCAGTAGATGGCCCCGTTGCCCTTGTCACGCCGTCTTGCCATGGCCAGCCGACCCTCTCAGCAGCCGGGCGACGTACTCGTCGAGCGAGCGCGCCGGTACCCGGTGACTCTTCCCCACCTTGACCGTCCGGACCTGTCCGGAGCGGATCAGTTCATAGACGCGGCTCTTGCTCACACTGAGCAGCTCCGCCGCCTCATCGACGCGATACAGCACCCTGGGCCGGTCGAGGCCCGTCACGTTGTCCATTCTGCTCTCCCGAGTTTCCGTGTCAGGGGCCGCGGCCTCCCGACGTTTGATGGTCAGGTCGCCCACCTGCTCGTCAAGGGCACTTCGTGTCCTTCGGATTCCGCTGCGCTCCACCCTTGACGACCAGCCGGGCGACCGAGTGCGGGCTGGCTGTCGGGAGGCCGCGGGGGTGTGGACTCTCGTCACCGGGTGCGCGACTGGGCAGCGGAGAGGACGGCTGCGGCCGCCTGGTCGAGCGAGAGGTAGCCCTGGCCGGCGAAGACCCAGCTGGACACCAGCTCGAAACCTTCCGGCACGTCGCTGTCGTCGTCGAGCACCTGGCGGATGTCCGCGTCGGGATCGAGGCCGGGGTTCCGCTTGAAGGCCCGGCGAGAGCGCCGGATCTGCCCGAACGTGACCGAGTAGGCCCGCGACTTGGTGATCGGGTGTCCGCGGTAGCCGAGGGTGGCGAGGTTGTCGCGCAGTCGCACATACGGCTCTCCCTGTCGGGCGATCTCGAGAGCGGTCTCGATGATGCGGACAGCATGCCGCGAGGCACCGACAGCCCTGGCCTGCATAGCCGAGGTGACCCGGGTCGGAAGCCCGAAATCCTCGGTGGTCTTGGTCAGATACTTGGCGAGATATGCCGCGACCTGTTCGGGATGAACCACCCGAGCCCGCCGGTCAGAGTCGCGGTCGGCGCCGCCCGTGATCGAGCGGCAGTCGATCTGGTTGCCCCAGTGGAGACGGTACGTCGTGCCGTCGCGGAGCGGGTGGGTGTCCAGCCAGGTCGCCGCGGCCGCGCGCTTGACGGCCAGCTCGAGGACCTCGGTCGACAGCGGCAGTGTGGTCGACGGGCCATCGGGTCCTTCGGGACCGTCCAGCCGGATCGGGACGTGGAAGTGCGCGATGCCGCGCGCCTGGAACTCGACGACCTTCGAGTACGACACCCGGCAGCGCTCCCGGAAGCCGGCGACCGGCAGGCTACAGATCTTCGCGAGCTGGCGCTGCAGCGCGATGGTGAACCGCCGCCACAGCTCGGGCGCGTACCACTGCCACAGGACGTGTCCGGTGTAGTCGTAGCAGTCCGCGCACAGAGGCGTGCCCAGCTGCGCGTCGTCCGGTCCATGGCGCTTGTTGCACCACAGCGGCCTTCCGTGCGGGCACACCGGCTTGTCGCGACGCGCTCGGCATGGACCCTTGTCCCTCACCCCGTGGACGGGTCCGAACGACGGGGCCGTGAGCGTCACGAAAGTGCACGGCCGCTCAGCCACTGAGTCCGGGATTCCGCGGCCGCCGGCGAGGCCACAGACCAGCAGGTGCCAGGCATCGCCCTTGTACTCGTGGCTGCAGCTCGGGCAGACAGATGCGCGCCGGTTGCCGCAGCGGGCGTAGGTGTATCCGTCGAGCTCACGCTCTGAGGAGTAGACGGTCGTGGCCTCGCCGGTACTGGTGTCCACGAGCCTTGTCGAACCCCGCAGCCGCACCGGTCGGGAGCACCCGCGGGCTCGTGCCTCGGCGGTGTCCAGGCCAACCGCGGAGAGGAGTCCCGGGGTCAGCGGGTCGACGGCTACGGCGCTCATGGTGATCAGCCCTTGACCATCCGCAGGGTCTGATCGTCCGTGGTCGACGGAGCGAAGTCCCGGACCGTGGCCGCCACGTCATCGTCGGCTACGAACGCAGCCCGCACCCTGACCGGCTCGCGATGTCCTTCGAGGGTCACGTAGCCGACGCCCGGCAGGCTCGCCGGGATCTGGTCGCACTCGGCCCCGTGCTGGCGAGCCGACCGGCCGAGCACCATGTCGACCTGCACGTCCTCGAGCAGGCGCAGCCCGATCCGGGTCGGGAACAGGTCGCGGTACGGCAGGACGTCCTTCCCGGGATCCTGGAGAGCTGCCACGACGAGCACCCCAGCCGCGCGGCCCTGCGAGAGCAGCAGCTGCAGTGCAGAGTCGGCCCGCTTCTTGAGGTCGCGGTCACCGACGTACGCCGTCAGGGCGGCCATCTCGTCGACCAGGACGAGCAGCAGCGGATCGGTCTCCGTGGGGACGTGGACGCGAGCGCCCTGCTGCCGGAGCCGCTCGGCCCGCTCACGCATGAACGCGACCGCGTCCTCGAGGAGCGCGACCATCGCTGCGGCATCGCCGTATGCGAACCGGTCGAAGAGCGGCGCGCTCGGGCTGAGCTCCATGCCGCCCTTCGGGTCGACCGCCCACACCCGCACAATGCCGTCGCGGATCGCCGGCCCTACAGCGCGCAGCAGCGAGCCGAGGACGGACCCCTTGCCCGAACCGGTGGCACCCGCGATCAGGAGGTGCGCCCCGAGAAGGCGAAGTAGCCACGGCCGACCGTCCTCCGTGCGACCGATCGGCAGTGCCGTCAGGTCCGGGACCGGCTCAGGATCGAGCGCCGTCACGGTCTCGGTCAGTGGATCGCGATGCGTGAACTCCAGCCAGATCCGGCCCGGACGCTCGACAACCACCCGGCAACGGATCGCCTCGAAGGTATGGGCCAACTGCGATGTCCTGGCATCGAAGTCCTCCGGAGCCTGCCCGAGGAGCAGATCGACCAGAACACGGTCGACGCAGACCTCGCTACGGACCTTCCGAATGCGCGGCAGGTACTCCTCGTCACCGAGCCGCGTCGCGAGTCCGCAGGTCACCATGGCGGGCTGCCAGCAGCGCCCGTAGATGGCCATCGCACGCCACCGCGACGTCACAACCCATCTGAACGAGTCCGGCCGGCGACGGTGCCAGAGGGCCAGAGCGCAGCCGAGCCCGACGAGAGCGGCCAGCGTACTGACCCAGCCGAACACCACGAGGCACAGGAGCAGCACGAGGATCACACCGGCTGCCGCGGCATGCTCAGTCAGCCAGCGCAGCAGTCGCCCAGTGATCCGGACGAGGTTCGTCACAATGACGGCGGTGAGCGTCGGCCGCGGCTGGATCGTCACCAGCTGCGGAGTCTTGCCGCCGCGCATCCCGGCGCCGGTCCGGAGGGTCGTCGTACGCATGACCGCACCTCACAGACTCAGCAGCGACGAAGACACCCAGTCGCCGGCGTCGGAGAGCGCGGTCATGACCGGCGGCCCGGCGGGTCCGGCGGCCATGACTACGCCGAAGGCGACGCAGACCAGGCCAGGCACGGGACGCACCCATTTGGCCTTGACGAAGAGCGCGATGAGGAGCCCCAGAACGACCCCGAGAGCGAGGATCGACATCACGCGGCCTTCTCGCCTGCGGGCTTCTGAGCCTCCCTGGGGGCCGTGAGCAGGCCCTCGGCCGACCAGTACTCGGCGAAGCCACCCGCCCTGTTGATCCGGACCTCGACCTGCAGCCCTTCGAAGCCGACCGGTCCGAGCGGACGCAGCTTCGGCTCCTCCTGCGCCTCGACCTGGACCTTCGCCGTGACCGTCGAACGCCGGCCGAACGAGGTCTGCACATAGAGCACCTCGACCTGCCAGAGCGGCATGCCGGTGTCCTCGTTGCGCGCCTGCTTGTCCTTGGACGGCCGGCGCTTGCCCTCCGGCGACTCTTCCCACTCCATCACCGCGTCGACGATCCCTGTCGCCGTGAACGGCTGACGCACGCTGTCGACCATGTAGCTCGGCATCGGAAGTTCCCTTCTCTCCCTGCCGCCGCTTTGACGGCATGACTCCATGAGACGTGCGGATCGGAGGGGGTGCCCGGACAAACTGTCCGGGTAGCTGCGCAGCAGGAGATAGTCGTGCCAGGTCCGCCTTTCGGAGCCACATCGTCCGTTCCGCCACGAAGCGGCGCCGCTCGGTCTATCTTTCGACTTGGAGGAACCGCACGCTTCGGGAGGAATCTGATGGGCAACGACAACAGGCGGCACGTGGTCAAGAACGACCAGGGCGGATGGGACGTGCGCGGAGAAGGTGCCAAGCGCGCAAGTGCTCACGCCGACACTCAGGCAGATGCCATTGCGAGAGCTAGGGAGATCGTTGGCAACGCCGGAGGCGGTGAGGTCGTTATCCACGGTCGGGACGGGCAAATCCGGGACTCAGACACCGTGAGGCCTGGTGATGATCCATTCCCTCCGCGCGACACGAAGTAGCTGCACCGCCTCGCCATGTCAATGTCGCTGCCGGGCTCTGACCCGATCGCACCTGCCGAGTAGCTGCCATGTGGCTCGTATTCGTTGATGACACGAAGCAGAAGGGGCTGCGCTCCGGCATGGGTAGCCTGATTTCGCTGGGCGCTGTCGCCTTCCCTGAAGCCAAGATCACCGCGTACGCCGAGCGATCTGCTGAAATCTACCGAGAGCACAACGCGCCTACAGACGCGGAATTGAAGTGGAGCCCGCGCAAAGGAAGCTGGTTCAAATCTGAGCCTGGATCGGCATGTCTCACAGACATGCGCCGAGAACTACTCGCGGCCGCCAAGGACTGCGACTGCCGCGCGGTAGTAGTCACGTTCGATCTCGGACGCACAAGCATCCAGGACGCTCGCGCTGAACAGTACGTGCTCAAGTACCTCTTTGAGCGGATCGTCATGATGCTCGGCGACGATCGTGGGGTCGTCATCTGCGACAAGCCCGGTGGCGATCACAAGGCTGAGGACAATTGGATCGCTGGCACCCTCGATCTCACTAACTTCGGCACCAACTACGTGAAGGCCGGCGCTGTCATCCTGCCGATCCTCACCGCGCCCTCCCATCACCATCCCCATTTGCAACTGGCGGATCTGGTGGCCGGGTCTCTGACTGCTGCCGTCGCGGGAGTGCGCTTCGGCGTCGAATTGGTTCCTCATGTAAAGCCGCTCCTGCATACGAGCAATACCGGGGCCATCGCTGGAACCGGCCTGAAGCTGTTCCCAGACGAAATCGTGAACGTCTACCACTGGGTTCTCGGTACGGACAGGTACATGCGGGGCCACTCCGGATACTCGTTGCCGTGCGCCTCCAAGCCGTACGAGAAGGACGACGGAATGTCTGTCGTTAGCAAGCTGCGGAGTCGCATGGCTGGGAAACACTACGGCGCTGGCCACCCAGCCTCAGATCAGGAGCCATGAGGAATCTGCCTGCGACGGCCGACACTTTTGACCAGTGCCGCGGACGCGGGATCCCAGCGAAACTAGCGCCCATGCTGAACTCGGGTTCTGCTCGAGCGCTTTTCAGGAGGACGCGCTCCCGGTATTCGACTCAATCCGCTCAATGATTTGCTGCCAGGGCAGCCGACGAGCAGGAGGAGCCTGGCGGGGCTCGTACAGCGGCCAGACGTCCTCGCCGTACACGAGGTCCGCGCCACTCGAGCGCAGCGCGTCAAGGTGGCCGTTCCACGCAGGCTGTCGGGCATGGGCGGCGTTCACTCGAGGAAACACGATCGTCGGCTTGACGGCGAGGTTCTCGCACAGCAGCGTCAGCGCTTGGTTGTCCGCTAGGCCAAGCGCGAGCTTGGCCGTGCTATTGGCAGTCATGGGAGCGGCCACGAGTACGTCGGGCGGCGGATGCGGACTCTGCTCGCGAGGCAGCCGGGGCGCCGAGCGCACAGGCAGGCCGGAGACCTTCTCGATAGCGGCGTCGTGGCCCAGGTCCTCGAGCCAACTCGCAGCCGTCGGGGTGACGACGACGGGAACCGTGTGTCCGTGATCGACGAGGGGCCGGATCAGCCCGTCGAGGAGTTCCTCGAGCCCACCGGCTGCGCAGCCGACGACCGCAACGACAGCCATCAGACGGCCCGGCAGCGCTCGGCAAGAGCCATGAGCGGTGACGACGGGGCCTGACCGGTGACGGGTGAACGGCGCTGCATGGCCTTGACCATCTCACGAACGACCGCGCTGTGCCGGACGAGCTGCGGCGCCCGCGTTTCGGCATCAAGCAACAGCTCCAAGGCACCGTCGTCCTCGGCCACGAGGCTCAGCGCGTGCGCGGAGTCGATGCCATGCGAGACGGCGCGCTCGACAGGCATTGCGAGGACGTCGACCTGCGGTGCCCGCTCGACGACGTACACGACGTCGCCCAGATCGAGCGCTGCCGAGAGTTGGTGCAGCTCGACATTGGTCGGACCGAAGGCCGTCTGCCAGTAATTGCCGTCCTCGCCGAGCTGCGCAGCCAGAGCCTCAGCGCGACGCAGGTTCTCCGTTGCCGTGAACCGGTCGTCATGCCTCGCCGCAGCCACGCCGGTCCGCAGGTGCAACATGCCCAAGAGGCTGACTGCGTTCGGGTCGTCCTCGCGCATCTGTCGACGCAGGTACTCGGCGGCCGTACTTCCGAGGTCCAGAGCGTCGTCGTACCGGCCGGCGGCCAGCAGGGCGTGCGTGCCGGCGCGGGCAGCCGAGGCCAGGACGAGCGGGTCGTCAGCCTGGTCGGCGGCGTACGTAGCGCGCTCGGCTGCGAGCCAGGCGAGGTCGCCCTCGCCGACCTTGCTCAGTGTGCTCGCCGCGAGATGGTGGACGCGCGCAGAGATAGCCCAGCGCTGGGGTACGTCGTCGCGTTCCTCCAGCGCCTGCGCCGTCTGGATGAGGCCGGGCAGTGCCTGCACGACGGAGCCGATGAGGCCCTTCTGGTAGTCGCTCCAAACCTTCTCGGTGAGCGCTGCGGTGTGACCTGGAGCGGGCGGTAGGCCGTCACGCTGGCCGTAGAGCATGCGAGAGAGCCGACGCGGGGACATGAGCGCGTCGCGGATTGCAGGTATGTCTTCGCCAGCCGGATCATGAGGATCCTCGACGAGCACCGGCTGGCCGAGTAGGTCACCGAGCGTTACCCGCAGATGCCGTGCCATCTCGACTGCCAGCTCGATCTTCTGCAGCTGCCGCTCACCGCGTTCGATCTTGCTCAGCCAGTCCTCGGAGCGCCCCATCAGCGCCGCGAGGGTTCCTTGGGTCAGGCCGCGGCGGCGTCGGTAGAAGGCGACGCGCTCTCCGACGCTCAGCTGGTCACCAGCTCCGCGCATGGGCCCCACCCTACGGCGCGCCTGTGACATTCAGCCGACCCCGCGGCTTTCCCACGCGCCGAAAGTTGTTCCGTCATCTCCGACCCACGAGATCCGCCCATTGCACGAGCGGCCCTGTGCGATCGCACCGGCGGTCGACGGGGAGCCGAAAACGACGTCCTTGGCCAACCGGCCCACGCCATTCTCGATGACGATCGATCCCTCAGCGACCAGTTTCATGTGCTGTGCCCGGTAGGAGTCGTACGCCTTGACGGTGCTCTCCGCCTTGCCGACCCCGTGCCAGTCGCCCACCACGGTGGACCCAGCGAGCATCGTGAACTCGCCGTCGATCTGCTGGGCCGTCGCGTCCACCCCCAGCTTCCGGTTCCGGAGGTGGAACACCGGCGAAACCAGCTCCTCTTGGTGGGCGGCAGGGAGCGAGACGGTCTCCCGGCCCCGGATCGCGTCGATGCCGAGGACCGGCAGGATGATTTGAAGTTGGTCGATGAAGTAGTCCATGTCCGAGGCGTGTGCCTCGGGGAGCGACTGCGCGGGCGGGGCCGTTCCGTTCTCCAGGACGACGCGACCTGCCTGAGTGGCGAGCATGATGAGCCGGGACTCCAGATACCGCCCGTGAGCCTTGGTGAGATTGGCGTCCTTGGAGGTGACAACCACGACCCTCCTCCAGAACTCCTTGTTGGCGTCGTGGTGACGCAGCCGGGCCCAGAAGTCATCGGTCTCGCCGATGTAGCACCTAGTCCCGCCCTCTTCGGCGGGGCCGAGGAGCAGGTACACGCAGGTGCCCGCCAACTCGGCACGCGTCGCCAGTGCGCTCATCTCGGCGCGGGGAGCGCTGATGACCTGGCCGGTCCAGTTCAGGATCTCGGCCGTGGTCAGGCCGCCGGGGGTGCCGTCGACGAGGAACAGTTCGATATGTTTGCCGGCCACCCATCGATCATGGCAGCAGCCACCTGCGCGAGCCGAGCGTTCTGCCCGAGACCGTCGGTGGCACCTGACAGACTGCGCCTGTGAGCATGGCGAGCAAAGAGACTGAGCGGGCAGAGCTGCACAAGACCATCTGGCGGATCGCCAATGATCTGCGCGGCAGTGTGGACGGGTGGGACTTCAAGTCCTACGTCCTCGGGATGCTGTTCTACCGGTTCATCTCCGAGAGTCTGGCTGCGTACCTCAACGAGTACGAGTGGGAGGCCGGCAACACGGACTTCGAGTACGCTGGTCTCGGTCGCGCCGAGGCCGAGCAGGCTCGTGCCGAGGTGGTCAACGAGAAGGGGTACTTCATCCTCCCTGAGGATCTCTTCACCAACGTGCGTGCCAAGGGACGCCATGACGAGAACCTCAACGAGACGCTCTCGCGTGTCTTCACGAACATCGAGGCCTCTGCGATCGGGACCTCCAGCGAGGACGACTTCAAGGGCCTTTTCGACGACCTCGACGTCAACAGCTCCAAGCTCGGATCAACGGTCAAGAAGCGCAATGAGAAGCTGGTCAAGCTGCTCGACGCCGTAGGAGAGCTCAACCTCGGCCACGCCCGCAACACCATCGACGCCTTCGGCGACGCTTACGAATACCTGATGGGCATGTACGCCGCGAACGCCGGCAAGTCCGGTGGCGAGTACTACACGCCGCAGGAAGTCTCCGAACTCCTGGCCCGGATCACCGTGGTCGACAAGACCGAGGTTAACAAGGTCTACGACCCCGCCTGCGGCTCTGGCTCACTGCTGCTCAAATTCGACAAGGTGCTCGGCCACGACAAGGTCCGCAAGGGTTACTTCGGTCAGGAGATCAACCTGACCACCTACAACCTGTGCAGGATCAACATGTTCCTGCACGACATCGGCCACGAGAAGTTCGACATCGCCCACGGCGACACCCTCACCGAACCGATGCACTGGGACGACGAACCGTTCGAGGCGATCGTCTCCAACCCGCCTTACTCCATCAAGTGGGAGGGCGACGCGAACCCGCTGGAGCACGCTCTGATTACTGTTCCCCATCTGAGCAACCAGAGATTTACGTCCTTGTCTCTCAAACCGGAGTATGAAGAACGACTCGACATGCGGTTCGTGTTCTACTACTGCTTTGTGCTCGATGCGTGGTGCCGTAACAACACAACAATTTCGAGCTTTGCCTCCGTCGACATGGCCGGGTTCAAGCGATTTCGCTTTCCACTGCCCCCGATGGAGGTGCAGGCCGAGATCGTTTCGATCCTTGACAAGTTCAAGGCGCTGGAAGCGACGCTGGAAGCGGAACTTGCGGCGCGGCGTGGTCAATACGCTTACTACCGCGACTCCCTGCTCTCATTTGATGATAGAGAGAGAGAGTCCGGTGGGCCGTTGTGAAAGACGTCGGCACTCTGTACAACGGTCTGACCGGGAAGTCGAAGGCCGACTTCCAAAATGGAAACGCGCGATTCGTCACCTACGTGAACGTGTTCAACAACCTGGAGGCTGAACTGACGCCGGAGACCCGGGTGCGAGTGGGATCAGCGGAACGACAGAACCGCGTACGCTTCGGAGACGTGCTCTTCACAGCTTCGTCGGAGAGCACTGACGAGGTCGGAATGGCATCGGGAGTGACGAGCGAGCCTCCAGAACCGCTGTACCTGAACAGCTTTTGTTTCGGCTTCCGTCCGCACGATCCCGAGGAGTTGACTCCAGGCTTCGCCAAGCATCTTTTCCGATCCGCCGGGATCCGCCGCCAGATCATGAAGTCTGCCAACGGGGTGACCCGGATCAACATTTCCAAGGAGCGCTTCCGCAAAATCACGATCCCGGTCCCCGACCTCGACGAGCAACTCAGGCTGGCGGAATTGCTCGACAGGTTCGAGTCACTGACCAACGACCTCTCGTCGGGTCTGCCGGCTGAAATCGCCGCTCGCCGGAAGCAGTACGAGCACTACCGCGACCAGCTCCTGACGTTCGAGGAGAAGACGGTATGAACGAGTTCGACGAGCTTGGTGAGGCAGGCACCGCGCCGCACTTCGAGCCGATCGCGGTGACCGAAGAGGAGACGGTGGTCGCGTCGTTCCTCCCCGAGCCGTCGAGCGAGGAGGGCTATCAGTCCGAGGCCGAGCTCGAGGCCGAGTTCATCAAGTTGCTGCGCGGCCAGGCCTATGAGTACCTGCCGATCACCAGCGCGGCGGATCTGGAGGCGAACCTCCGCGCCCAACTGGAGGCGCTGAACACGATCAGTTTCACCGACGGTGAGTGGCGGCAGTTCTTCGAGCAGCAAGTCGCGTCGAAGAACGACGGCATCGTGGAGAAGACCGCGCGGATCCAGGAGGACTCCAAGCAGGTCCTCAAACGCGAAGACGGGTCCGTCAAGAACATCGATCTGATCGACAAGACCAACATCCACAACAACCGGCTCCAGGTGATCAACCAGTACGAGGTCGCACCGGAGGGCGGAGCAACCCACACCAGCCGCTTCGACGTCACGATCCTGGTCAACGGGCTTCCGATGGTGCACGTCGAGTTGAAACGCCGCGGCGTGGCGCTCAAGGAGGCGTTCAACCAGATCAGTCGCTACCAGCGGGAGAGCTTCTGGGCCGACTCCGGCCTCTTCGAGTACGTCCAGATCTTCGTGATCAGCAACGGCACTCACACCAAGTACTACGCCAACACCACCCGCGACCGCCGCATCAAGGAGTCCGAGGGGAGCAAGCGCGGTAGGAAGCAGACCTCGAACACGTTCGAGTTCACCTCCTGGTGGACCGACGCCGAGAACCGCCGCATCGGTGACCTGACGTCATTCACGAAGACGTTCTTCGCCAAGCACACGCTGCTCAACATCCTGACCAAGTACTGCGTCTTCGACGTCTCCCGCACCCTGTTGGTGATGCGGCCCTACCAGGTCGTCGCCGCCGAACGGATCCTGCAGCGGATCGCTACCTCGAAGACGTACAGGCAGCTCGGCAGCCTCGCCGCGGGTGGATACATCTGGCACACCACCGGCTCGGGCAAGACGTTGACGTCGTTCAAGACCGCGCAGCTCGCCTCCGCGATACCCGAGGTCGAGAAGGTCCTGTTCGTGGTGGACCGTAAGGACCTCGACTATCAGACCCAGCGCGAGTACGACCGCTTCGAGAAGGGGGCGGTCGACGGCACCAACAACACCGCCCACCTCAAGCGGCGACTCGAGGATCCCGGTTCCCAGATCATCGTCACCACGATCCAGAAGCTCTCGCGGTTCATCGAGCAGAACAAGGGCCACCAGATCTTCGCTGGCCACTTGGTGCTGATCTTCGACGAGTGCCATCGCAGCCAGTTCGGCGACATGGGTAAGGCGATCAGCAAGGCGTTCAAGCGCTACAACATGTTCGGCTTCACCGGCACCCCGATCTTCGCGGAGAATGCCGGCACGTCAGGCGACCCGAACCGGCGCACCACGCCGCAGGCCTTCGGTGACCGGCTGCACACCTACACGATCGTGGACGCGATCAACGACGGGAACGTGCTCCCCTTCCGGGTCAGCTTCCAGAACACCGTCAAGTCCAAACCGGGCGGCGAGGACAAGGACGTGGAGGCGATCGACACCGAGGAGGTGCTGCTCGCCCCTGAGCGGGTGCGGCTGGTGACGTCGTACGTGCTCGACCATTTTGATCAGAAGACCATGCGCAGCCGGCACTACTCACTCGGTGAGAAGCGGGTGCGCGGGTTCAACTCGATGTTCGCCACCGCCTCGATCGACGCACTCAAGCGCTACTACCTGGAGTTCGACCGCCAACAGGCCGATCGCAAGGCCGCCGATCCCGGCTACCAGCCGCTCAAGATCGGTGCCATCTTTAGCTTCGCCCCCAACGAGGACCTCGAGGGCGGTCTCCTCGGCGAGGAGGGTTTCGACACCACCGCGCTGGACGGCAGCTCGCGTGACTTCCTGGAACGGGTGATCGCCGACTACAACACCATGTTCGGCACCTCGTACGACACCTCCTCGAGGCAGTTCGAGAACTACTACAAGGACCTCGCGCGACGGATCAAGGAGCGCGACGTCGACCTGGTGATCGTGGTCAACATGTTCCTCACCGGCTTCGACGCGACCACGCTCAACACCCTGTGGGTCGACAAGCCGCTGAAGTCCCATGGTCTGATCCAGGCGTTCTCCCGAACCAACCGGATCCTCAACTCGGTGAAGTCGTATGGCAACGTCGTCTGTTTCCGGAACCTGGAGGACGAGGTCGACGACGCGCTGGCGTTATTTGGCAACCGGGACGCGCACAGCATCGTGCTGCTCAAGCCGTACGCCGATTACTACGCGGCGTACCAGTCAAAGGTCGGTGAGCTGCTCGCCGTATGCCCGCCCGGCGCTGAGCCGATCGGCGAGGCAGCGGAGAAACAGTTCATCCAGCTCTTCGGGCAGATCCTGCGGGTGCGAAACATCCTCACCTCGTTCGATGAGTTCGACGGCGACAGGCTGCTCACGCCGCGACAGCTGCAGGACTACCAGAGCATCTACCTCGGGCTGCACGAGCAGCATCGCAGGCGTGACGAACCGGAGAAGGAGTCGATCCTCGACGACGTCGTCTTCGAGATCGAGCTGATCAAACAGGTCGAGGTCAACGTCGACTACATCCTCTTGCTCGTGCAGAAGTGGTGTCAGTCCAAGGGAGCCGGGGGCGAGAAGGAGATGGAGGCACTCCTCAACATCGAGACCGCCATCGACTCCAGCCCCAGCCTGCGCAACAAGCGCGACTTGATCATGGACTTCGTCGACAAGGTCTCCATCAGCGGCGCTGTCGGCGAAGAGTGGCGCGCCTACATCACCACCAAGCGTGACGAGGAGCTCGACCGGCTCATCAGCGAGGAGAAGCTACGGCCCACAGAGACCCGCGCGTTCGTCGACGACGCGTTCCGAGACGGCGCCATACCCACCACCGGGACCGCGATCACGCGCATCCTGGCGCCTGTCTCCCGCTTCGCGGCCGGCGGTGGCCACGCCGTCAAGAAACAGACCGTCATAGAGAAACTCATGGCGTTCTTCGACCGCTACTCCGGGCTGCTCTGATGGCCCTGCCCGAGACCGATCTACACCGGATTCACAAGTGGGCGCGCGAGCGCGTGCCCGAGCACCTATGGCCTGAGCTCAAGGTCGAGGCCGACGCGTCCGATCGGCACGTCGACATCGTCGAAGTCCGCCCGAACTGGACCGGTCAGGGTGACCCGACCCGCTTCCCGATCGCACGCCTGCGGTACACCAAGACGACCGGCGTCTGGACGATCTACTGGCGCGACCGCAACCTGAAGTTCCACGAGTACACGCGTAAGCCGCCGACCGAGAACGTCCAGGACCTTCTCGATTACATCGCCACCAGCGGCGACCCGATCTTCTGGGGCTGAGTCGGCTGCCCGGCAGCGAATCGAGAGTTGGTGAGAACCTTCTTCTCTCCGTAAATGCGCCGGCTCCGCCGGCGCGGCGCCGGGCTGCGGGCGGCGCTGGCGCGCCGTCCTCGCCCGACACCCTGACCAGGCCGCCACCGGGTCGAAGAGTCGGCTTACCAGTCGGCTTATCGCAGTGGAGACCGGTACACATAGATGGACGCCTGTGCTCGATCCGCCGTTCAACCCGCTCTTCCGGCGACGCTGAAGCCTGATTGACACGGAAGAGGTCACTGGTTCAAACCCAGTATCGCCCACCAACCGGAACTCCGCCCCTGACCTGGGGAAAACAGGTCAGGGGCGGAGTTCATTTCAGAGCCAGATGGGACAGACATGTCCCACATTGACGCACCCAGTGGCTAGCGTCGATCGGTGGAGTGCTCGGCGACGTACTGCTCGGGGTCCTTGTCCGAGGTGTCGACACCATCAGTCGTGGTGCCGTCATGCTGGGCGAAGTAGATCGTCCACGCTCGGCCGAGCTCCTCGATGAGCGCGGCGGGAGCGTGCAGACGCATGTCTGCCAGTCCTTCGTGCTCCTCCTCGCCCATGTGTTCGTCGTTGGCTTCTCGAGCTTGGTGCACGGCATCCCACCAGGCGTCGGAGCCCACCTTCTTCTGTGCTGCGGCTGCCACGCCATCGCGGATGTCGTTGTGGTCGCCGATGGCGTCGAGAGTCTCCTCCTGCGGGTCCTCCTCTCCCAACCGGAGGAGCTGTGGGTAGAAGATCTCCTCTTCCGCATCCGCGTGGAGGTCGAGCTTGGTAGCCAGAGCGGACCAGACCGCGCCGATGGCGTCGAGGTCGGGTTGCTCGACTGCGCGGAGTCGGTCGAGCTCGGCGAACTGCTCGCGGAACCACGTGTGATCCTTGAGTATCAGGTCGATGACGTCGGCCACGTTGCCGCCTCCCGTTCGTTGCGGACGAAGTGTGCGACCACTGTATGGCTGCTGGTCGGGGCGATGTCGCGGCGGGGCGATCCGCTGGGCCAAGCCGTCGAGCAGGTCAAGTAAGTTGACCACGCGCACGGCATCCTTTAGGCATGCCCCAGGTCACTGCCGAGGTATGGGTGTCGGTCCCGCCTGACACGGCGTTCGCCGTCTCCCAGACGACCGGCGAGATCCGCCTGAGGTGGGACCCGTTCATCCGATATCAGCACCTGATCGATGCCGACCGGCCGGGCAAGGGGGTGCGGACGCTCACCAAGGCGCGCCTCGGGCCGCGGATGATCAGCCGGTACGTCGCCTACCGCCCACCGACCTCGGTCGGCATGACGATGGAGATGGGACCGTGGTTCTTCGGGACCTTCGGCGGCGGCTGGCGCTTCACCCCCGAGGCCCGGCAGGGCGTGGCCGGGACTCGGGCCGTATGGAAGTACACCTGGTCGGCCCGCCCCGCGTGGCTGGCACCGCTCAGCGACCGGATAGGACGCTGGCTGCTGGGCCGTGAGATCCGGGCCCGGATCGCCGCCTTCGCCGGGGCCTGCGAGGACCCCGACGTGCTCGGCGGGGTGTAGTGCAGGGGCGGGTACGGCCGAGGCCCGACCCGCGCTGCGGATCGGGCCTCGGGAGGCGGTGAGTCAGTTGAGGATGAAGGTGTAGGTCTCGGTGTTGCCCGCGACGTCGTGGACGACGAGGGTGTTGAGACCCTTCACCGAGCCGAAGGTCCTCGGCGTGATCGCGTTCAGGTCCGACCAGGTGTCGTCGACCAGATCCTTGGTCACGCCGTTCAGTTCGACCCTGTCGATCCTGCCGGCGTCGAAGAGCTTGAACGAGATCCGGTCGTAGCTCTCGCCGGTGCGGACCGTGAACTGGTCCCCGTCCTTGATCGTCGCCTTCGGCTTGGTGGCGTCCACGGTGACATCGAACGAGCCGGTCCTGGACACGTTGCCAGCCTCGTCCTGGGCGTTGTACCTCACCGTGTAGTCGCCCGAGGGCAGCGTGACGGTCGCCCGGTGCGAGGCCGACCTCGCACCGTTCGCCGCGGACTGGGTGGATTTGACCAGCTTCGTACCCTGGTAGATGTTCGCGACGATCCTCGTTAGCCCTCGGTCATCGGTCGCGTCCACCTGCACGGCCAGCTCCTGGAACGGGCCGCGGGTCGCCGGAGAGACCAACTTCGCCTCAGGACGCTCGGAGTCCTCGCCGTACGCCACGTCCACGAACGGGACCAGCCGGGCCTGCTGCGGACCGAAGCTGAGGTACTCCGCGTCGTAGCCCCACCAGCCACCACGGTTCTCGGTGGGCTCGACGACCCCACGGTCCAGCTGGACGTTGGCCAGCACCGAGCTGTAGTCGATGGTGATCTCGTTCTCTCCCTCGACCAGGTAGTCGCTCACGTCCACGGTGGGATCGGTCCAGTCGACTCCGCCGGTGTACAGGTCATCGCCCACCAGCGGGACCTGCTTCCCGGTGCCGTCGTCGACGGTGCCGCCGACGTCCCTTCGCACTTTGGTCGGATTGGTGGAGACCTCGCCGCCGACCTTCCTGCCGTTGATCCGCACCTCCATCGTCGACTCGAGATCCTTGCCGAAGTCGAGGTAGGCACCGCTGGCCGACTCGGAGTCCCAGTCGAAGGTCGCCTCGTAGTGGCCGGTGCCCGAGACCGCCCGGCCGACCTCGGGGATCTCGTCCCAGGGCTTCAGCTCGTCCAGGTGGACGTCGATGGGGGTGATCTCGGTCGACGTCTTCCGGTTCTCCGTGGTCACCCCGTCGATGGTCTCGGACCGGACGAGGTCGCCCGCCTCCGTGTTCGGGCGCCAGGAGTCGACGGTGAGGTCCCAGGCGGTGATGTCGTACGGCGCCGGCACCGTCACGTCGTCGCGGTGGGTCTGGCCGTCGCTCAGCTCGGTGGTCACCTGGCCGCTCCGACCGGTCCGGACGATCACACCGTCAGCGGTCGTGAACGCCGACTCCCCGTTCGTCGAGGCGACGTGCAACGGCTCCTCGTCCACCTTCTCGAAGGCGAGCAACTCGATGTTGTTGTAGTCGATGTCCACCGGGACGATCGTCCTACCGTTCTCCCACCGGTAGTCGGCCAGCTCGGTGACCTCACCCGTCCAGGCATCGATCGAGTACGGCACGTACTCGCCGTCCTGAACGATGTCGGTCTGGATGCTGTCGCCGATCTCGGCGTTGCGCACGCTCTCCTTGTGCGACTTGTCCTGGTAGGACCCGTCGTCGTAGTTGTAGGCGAAGACGTACTGGTTACCGTCCGCGTCCTCTCGGGTCTGGGTCAGGAGCTGGAGGTTCGGCTCGGCGTACCCGCTGTAGGGCTCGACCCCGAGGTCCTGCAGCTGCTCGAGGACGTCGTCGTCGTACCCTCCCGGATCGCTGCTGAAGTAGCCGCCCGCCGGCATGTCGGCCACCGAAGCCGTCCGGACCGTGTCCAGTCGCTTCAACCGGTCCATGACCTTGGCCAGTTTGCGGTCCTGGCCGTCGTTGAACGGGGTGTGGGAGCCGGCGTCCTCGAGGACGACGACCTTGAGCCCCTGCGCGGCCCACTTGCGGATCCGCTTGGCCGCCTCCAGATCGAGCCAGTCCTGGTAGAGCACGATCGCCTTGTAGCCGGACTTCTCGATGGTCCCGGTCCGCTTGTCGAAGCGGACGTCGTCATCGAAGAGGAACCGCGGGCTGAAGTAGTCGTAGGTGTACCCGTTGTCCTGCAGTTCGGTCGAGCGGTAGTAGACGCCCTGGTGGGCGAGCTGCCAGTTCATCGCCGAGTTGTCGGACCCCGTGCCGCCCCCGAAGCGCACGCCCTGGAACCAGTTCTGATTGACGAACCCGACGTCGGTCCGTGCCTCGCCCGTCTGCAGCAGTTGTTGCACGCGTCCGAGGTGCGCGTTGAACTCGTCGTAGTCGCGTGCGTCCGGGTTGCTGTCGCCGAAGTACCGGAAGAATCCGGGCAAGGCCTGACCGCCGAACCCGAAGGGCACATAACCCGGCCAGTCGTGGTTGCCGTAACCGTAGTCGGCCGCCCACACGTGCCAGATCACCCGCTGGAAGCCTGCCGCGTACGCGGCGTACGCGTCCTGCAGGTTCTTCTGCGCGGTCCCGCTGTAGGCCGGCATCTGGGCGCCGGTCTCGGTGGAGAGCACCTTGTTCTCCAGCTTCGCGGCGCCGGTCCACAGCCGGAAGATGTCGACCTGGTTGTACTGGTTGAAGTTCTCGGCCTCCGGGTAGTCGACGTCCATCGCCGGCTCGGAGATCTCGAAGGGCTTGCCGTAGGAGATCTGGGCGCGGGTCTCGATGCCGACCGAGTTCAGCCACTTCTTCAGGGGCTGCAGCATCCGCTCCCGGTAGAGCTGGGTCTGCACGTCCTGGAAGTCGTTGATGATCCGCTCACGACGTTGCTCGTCGCCGTCCAGCTTGTAGAGCCCGGTCTTGGAGACGTCGTGGTAGGGGTCGTACACGTTGGCCTTGGTGCCTCGGATGAGGAAGAGGTACGGCGTGATGTCGTAACCCTTGCGCTTCTCGAACTCCTCGGCCATGTCCTCGGACCAGAAGGTGAACTGGGCCTGCTGGGAGACCGGCCCCTCGAACTCGCTGCCGCCACCGGGGTGGATCTCCAAGGAGTCCATGAACAACTGGACGTCGCCGTCCGCGATCTTCGCGGCGATCTCCGGGTCGCTCAGGTAGTGGTGCTCCCAGAAATCCTTGAGCGCCTCGACTCCCCGCTCGTCGAAGTAGTTGGTCGTGTACGCCGGCTCCGCCGACGGCTCGGAGGTTTGGAAGGTCCCCTGGGTCCAGATGCCGAAGACGCGGTAGGCGCCGTCGTCCGGAGCGGTCCAGTCGAGCCGCTGCTCCCACGCATCCGCGCCCTGCGTCACCTCGTCGCCGAGGTCGATGAAGCTGTCCGGGTCGACGGTGTCGCCATCGACCACGCGGTACGCGTACGCCGTGACCAGTCGGGCACCCTCGTGCCTGGAGTCGTCGTCGGGGACGGGGAGCCGGTCCAGGCTCTCCCCCGCCCCGACCGTGCCGGTGCCGAGGGTGAGGTTCTGCATCGCCGCCTGGCTGGTGGGATCCAGGCCGGGCACGTTCGAGGTCGCCCAGTTGGTGCCGGAGGTCAGGTAGACGCTCATCCCCAGGTCGAGGAGCTTGTTCATCATCAGGTTCCACTTGTGCGTCCACATCGCGGAGCCGTAGGCGTAGGTCTCGTCCGGCGCAGCGCTGTCGTCCTGCATGCACAGCTCCACGCCCCGGAATCCGGCGTCGTACAACTGCTGGATCTGCTGGAGGAGCGTCTCGTCGGTGTGTGAGGCGTCGCCGATCCACCAGCGGACATCGGTGCTGAACACGCGGTCGGGGTCGACGTACTTGTTCTCCAATTGCTCGCCGAAGGGCGAGGACACGGTCCGTGGAGAGTCCGTCGCGCTGCTCTGCGGCGCAGCCCGGTCGGGCTGTGAGCGAGTCCCGTCGGCCAGGGCCGGCGTCGCGCCCACCAGCGTCAGCGCGAGCGCCGAGGACACCGTCCACACCGCGGCCCTGGTCGCTCGTCTTCTCGAACCAGTCATCCCGATCCCCTCTTCAACGGGACCGGGATTCAGATCGGCCCCATCGCGATATGTCAGTGATTCGTTTCAAGTCGCGCTCAGGCTAGGGTCTGGTGAGGTCCGTCACAAGGCCGACGTCCGGTATCGGCCAGCAGGTCAGCGCCTCGGCGCTTGCCCGACCGCAGCTTCCGGCGAGAGGCCCCGCGGGCACCGCCGCGCCCTCAATTGTGGGGATTGGTCCGCGCTCGATTGCCGCGAGCGGCTCGGACTCGGTGTCCTGATCGTGTACGTCGACAACCGCTGTGCGCTCCTTGAGGTCGAGCGCGCCGGGAGCCGGCCGCCCGCGGTGCGTGTCATCCGGTTCGCACCGCCCGATCGGGGGGAAGACCATGACGACCACCAGCACGCCCACGACCACGCCAGCCGTGCCAGGACCGCGCAGCGGACCCGACCCGGTTCCGGAGAAGGACCCGTCCGGTCCGCCCAGCGGGCACACCCACCACGCCCGCGAGAAGTTCCACATCGAGGGCGAGGGCACGTTCGACGGCACCGGCCTGTCCGACAGCGCGCCCGTCGTGCTCGCCGCCCCGACCCCGCGAGCGGCAGCACCGGCCTTCCGGTTCTCCAGGATGGGACCGCGCGGACGGCGTCTCTCCCGAGGCATCAACAGCAAGGTGGCCAGGGCGATGGTCGACGGTCCGCGCCGGGACGGCACGATCCCGGCCGGGTACACCTACCTGGGCCAGTTCGTCGACCACGACCTCACCTTCGACGCCACCACCACGGTGGAGCTCGGTGAGGCGATCTCGCCGGCCGAACTCCTCCAGGGGCGCTCCCCCACGCTCGACCTGGACTCCGTCTACGGGTTCGGTCCTGCCGACGAGGGGTCGCGACGGCTCTACGAGGACGACCGGGTCCACCTCAAGGTCGGCACCACGACCAGGCTGGGCAGTGGTCGGTTGCGTGCCCGAGTCGGCTTCGACGTACCTCGGGTCGGGGCGGGCCAGGCCCCCAGACGGGCGAACATCGCCGACGCGCGCAACGACGAGAATCTCGCGGTCGCCCAGCACCACGCGGCCTTCATCCGGTTCCACAACCGGATCGTCGACGGCCTGCCCAACGCCCTCCCAGCCGGCGAACGCTTCCGGCGGGCACGCCGGCGGGCGGTCCTGCACTACCAGTGGATGCTGAAGAGCGACTACCTGCCGAGGATCGTCGACCCTGCGATCATCACCGATGTCTTCACCCGCGGGCGCAAGGTCTTCGAGGTCGGCGCCGATCCGTTCAGCATGCCGACCATGCCGGTGGAGTTCTCGGTGGCCGCCTTCCGGCTGGGTCACTCGATGATCCGCGAGGCCTACGACTGGAACGCCGAGTTCCCGAGCGGCAGCGGCTCGCTGGGCCTGCTCTTCGCCTTCTCCCGCACCGGCGGCGACCTCGGCGGGTTCCCGACGCTGCCGAGCAACTGGATCGCCGACTGGCGCCGCCTCTACCGGTTCAGCCAGATCGACCGGCCGGATCTCAACCCCCCGCGCGGCGAGTTCAACCTGGCCAGGCGGATCGACACCAGCATGGCCGACCCGCTCTCCGATCTTCCGCTGGGCACCTTCGGCGGCAAGCCGGGTGACGCGGGCAAGATCCAGGCGAACCTCGCCTTCCGCAACCTCGCCCGGGCCTCGATGCTCCGCCTCGCCAGCGGGCAGCAGATGGTCGACCTGATGCGAGCCCGCGGGGTGAACGTCACCGAGCTGACCACCGCGCAGCTGCGCGACGGCGCCGACGGCGCCGTCCTGTCGAGCCTCACGCCGGCCGAACGATCGACCTTCCTGACCAACACGCCGCTGTGGTTCTACGTGCTGCGCGAGGCGGAGCTGAACAACGGCCGACTCACCGGCGTCGGGGGTCGGATCGTCGCCGAGACGTTCCACCGGGCGATGGAGGGCAGCACCCACTCGATCGTGCGCAGCGACGACTTCCGTCCCCTGCTCGGACAGGTGGCGAACCGATTCCGCATGACCGATCTGCTGGTCTTCGCATTCGAGAACAAGGAGGAGCTGCTCGCCCCGCTGGGCGACTGAAGCACCTACTGCGCGCCCCGACGGTGGCGCGCAGTAGGTGGAATCGGTGGAGATCGAACTCAGCCGGGGTGGGCCGGCCTGCGGGCCCGACCCGCCGGCGGCACCGGCCGGTGATCAGCCGAGCGCGGCGTACACGGCGGTCACGATCGCCTCGGTGGCACGGCTGCCGACCAGTCCGCCGGACATCTTGTTCATCATGTAGCTGATGGTGAGGTTGCGGTCCGCGTCGTTGATGATCGCCGAGCCGCCCCAGCCACCCCAGAAGCCGACCCGACCGGTGGGGATGTAGGGCTGGGCGTCGGCCTGCAGGCAGTAGCCCAGGCCGAAGCGCAGGTCCACACCCAGCACCTGGTCGATCCCCGCGATCCGCTCCTCGAAGACCAGGTCCAGGGTGTCCTTGGAGAGCAGCCGGACGCCGTCGACCTCACCACCGTTGGCGATCACCGCCTGGGCGCGGGCCACCGAGCGGGCGTTGCCGTGGCCGTTGGCCGCACCGATCTCGGCGGTACGCCACGGCGTGGTCCACGAGGCCTCGGCCTGGGCCGGCGGGCCGCCGAAGGTCTTCATCACGATGCTCTCGGGGTCGGTCCCCTCGGGCAGCGGCAACGGGGGCGGCGGGATCACCGGCGCGATCCGGGCGAACTCCGACTCCGGGAGGCCGATGTGGAAGTCCGCACCCAGCGGCCCGGCCACCTCGTCGGCGAAGAACCGGCCCAGGGACCGGCCGGTCACCCGTCGTACCACTTCACCGATCAGGTGCCCGTAGTTGAGGGCGTGATAGCCCATCGCGGTGCCCGGCTCCCACCACGGGGCCTGGGCCGCCAGCATGCCGGTCGATTTCTCCCAGTCGTAGAGGTCGCTCATCGTGACGGGCTGGGCCCATCCGGAGACCCCGGACGCGTGCGACATCAGATGCCACACCAAGACGCCGTCCTTGCCGTTCGCGGCGAACTCCGGCCAGTACGTCGCCACCGGTGCGTCCGGGTCGACGTGGCCGCGGTCGATCAGGATCAGCAGGCACAAGGCGGTCATGGTCTTGGTCGTGGACCACACGTTGGTGATGGTGTCGCGCTCCCAGGGCCGACCCTCCTCGGCGAACCCGCCCCAGATGTCGACGACCGGCCGGCCCTCCAGGAGCACGGTGACCGAACTGCCCAGATCCTCCCCGTTGTCGAGCATCTCCCCGGCCGCCTCGGCGACCTTCGCGAACTTCGAGTCGTAGTTGCCCTGGACCACTGCCATGTCTCCTCCATCCCGGCGCCCACGCTGGCGCCGCCGACCGGATCAGCTCTCTCGCGAGCAACCTAGCGGCCGTTTCGAACCCGTGGAAGCCTCACCGGAGGCGGGTGCGCAAGAACGGTCGGGCGCCGCGCGGGAGGCCGGGCCAGACTGGATGCCATGACCGGTCGCGATCGCCTCCGCGAACTTCTCGACGCCGTCCTCGACGAGCGCAACGACTCCCTGGCCAGGATGGCCGGAGAGGCCTACAGCTCGCCGTACCACTTCAGCCGTCAACTCTCCCGTGACGCCGGCGAGGCGCCGGTCGCCATGCGGCGGCGGGTGATGTTGGAGCGGGCCGCCTGGCGGTTGAGCAGCGGCACCAGCGTCACGGACACGGCCTGGGAGGCGGGCTATGAGTCCATCGAAGGCTTCGGCCGGGCCTTCTCCAGGGCGTTCGGCCACCCGCCGAGCACGCCGGCCGCCGGGCATTGGCTGCCCGCCCCGAACGGGATCCACTTCCACCCACCGATGTCGCTGTGGGTGCACACCACGGAGGGCACGATGAACCCCCTGACCGAACAGCTCGTCACGCACGACCTCGACGACACCCGGTCCCTGCTGAGCCTGGCGAAGGGGCTCAGCCCCGACGCGTTCCGCAGGACGCGGCTCGCGGGCGCCACCGTCACCTCCTGGGAGGGCACAGAGGAGTCGGTCGCCGACGTCCTCGAGCACCACGTCTACACCAAGGAGGTCTGGCTGGCGGCGATCGAGGGTGCCGACCAGCCACCCCGGGACGTGTACGCCGACGCGGCGGCCCTGTTCGACCGGCACGAGGCAGCCGCTGCCCGGTGGCTCGCCCTCGTCCGTGACCTCGACCGGCGCGGAGCCTGGGACGACCGCCTCGTCGACGCGCTCTGCGACCCGCCGGAGAGCTTCGTGATGAGCAGCGTGATCGCCCACGTCCTGACGTACGCCGCCCACCGCCGCCAGCTCGCCCGCCACCTGCTCCGCGACGCCGGGGTGGACCCCGGCGACGGCGACCCGATCACCTGGCTGCGCAACCTACGCGGCGAGGACACGAAACCCACACAGGGAGCGTCCTGATGCCGAAACTCGTCTTCTACACCGCCACCACGCTGGACGGCTACCTCGCCGACCCCGACGACTCGCTGGCCTGGCTCTTCGTCCAGGAGCAGGACGAGGCTGGGCCGCTGAACTACGAGGAGTTCATCCGCGACATCGGCGCCATGGTGATGGGGTCGACGACGTACGAGTGGGTGTTGGCCCACAGCTCCGAGGTGGTCGAGGAGACCGGCTCGGCCTGGCCCTACGACATGCCGGCCTGGGTGATGACCAGCCGCACCCTGCGACCCGTGCCGGGCAAGGACATCCGGTTCGCCTCCGGCGACGTGCGGTCGCTTCACGAGGAGATGGTCGGCGCCGCCGGCGGCAAGGACGTGTGGGTGGTGGGCGGTGGCGACCTCGCCGGACAGTTCGCGGACGCCGGTCTGCTCGACGAGGTCATCACCTACACCGCACCGGTCACGCTCGGAGCCGGTCGGCCGCTGCTCCCGCGCCGTCTCGACCTGGCCCTGGTCGAGACGGCCCGCAACGGCGCGTTCGTCGCCTCCCGGTACCGGGTGGTGGGCCCGGGCCGGTGGTGACCGCTACTGCGCGAGGTGGGAGATCAGCGTGCCCAGCTTCGCCACGAAGGTGCTGGTGCTGATCACCAGCGGCGGCTCCTGCGGCTGGTACGGCGCCACCTCCGGCGGCTGGTCGGCGGAGTAGGGCGAGGTGTCGTAGACGTCGCCGACGTGCTTGCTCATGTAGGCCATGCCGTCGTACGGCGCGGTGGGGCCGTCACCCCGGAACGGGTTGGTGACCGCCTCGGCCGGAGAGAGCCAGTACGGCTTGTCGGCCACCTCGGCCACGATCGCGTCGACCGCGGCCGCGGACGGCGCGCTGATCTGCTGGGTCGCGCCGCGCTGCAGGTCGAGCAGGTCGAGGTCGCGCAGGGAGAAGTAGGTCGGCAGGCCGTAGCGTCGGCCACGGGTCAGCGGTGAGCGGGCCCGGAGGTCCTCGAGCTGCTGGTCGCTCAACGCCATCAACCGGTCGTACTCGCTGCGCAGTGCACCGGTGTTGACACTCCGCCCGGCGGAGTAGTGACTCAGCGTCCGGGTGTGGTCGTAGTCGTAGTAGTAGGCGCCGTTGTTGATGTTGGAGCCGAACCGGTGCACGAAGAGGCCCTTGTTGGTGCCCTCCTCGACGTACGTCGGGTGACTGCGGCTCGCGATCAGCGGGTTGTCGGCCTTCTGTTGCGCGCTCAGCCGGCAACTCTCCAGCCACTCGATCGCCGCGGGGACGCCGTCCAGGAAGGACCGGTCACCGGTGAGCTGGGTGTACTTGAACAGCTGCTCGACGTTGGTCTGGGTGGTGTGAGTGGTCAGGGCGCGCGGCTCGTAGGAGCGCCCGGCGGCCACCGCACCCGCCCGCCGGTCACCACGGTCGAACCGGAGGTGCTGCAGTCCCCAACCCGCCTGGGGGGCCGGCTGCTGCATCCGGCGCACGCACTCCATCGCGCGGCGCACCGGCGCGATCAGGTCGTGCCGGCCCAGCGAGATGACGCACATCAGGAGGAACTTGATGTTCTCCCCCAGCACGTTGTCGTTGAAGGTGACGTGCTGGGTGTAGTCGCCGTCCTCCATCCCGTGCCGTGCGTCGCCGGGGAGCCAGGACGGCAACGTCTCCGGCCACGGCATCTCCTTGGTCGCGTTGGGGTCGGCCGGCCACCGCTGCGGCCAGCCGCCATCGCCCACCCCGCCCCGGAACTGGGAGGCGACCACGAACGCGATCGCCTTGTACAGCGACCGGGCCAGCACGGGATCGAAGGGATTGATCAGGTGCAGCCGCAGGATCAGTTGGGCCGAGGTGGAGGTGGCGGCGTCGTCGAAGGTGGAGTTGTCGTAGAGGTGCTGGAACTCCTCCAACCGCCAGCCGTTGATCCCGATCGTCTCGTACCACTCCCGGAGGGCCCGCTCGCCGCGGAAGTCGTGGATGTAGTTCCATCCGCCCTCGGAGCGCTGCGCGCGAGCGAGCGCGTGGCCGGTACGCCGGGCGGCCTGGTAGAGCCGCTTGTCCCCGGTCGCGTGGAAGGCATCGAGCAGAGCGTGCCCGACGGACGGCGTGCCGGGCGGCTGGATCCAGCACATCGTGCGCCGGGCCTCCATCTCGCCCCAGGTCGTGGAGAGGTCGGGCAGGTAGCTCCAGACGTAGCCGCCCCGGTAGGACAGCTTCTCGTCCAAGAACACCGCGGTCCGCCGGATGGTGTCCCGCACGGGGTCCACGCGGCCCGGCGTCGCCGCGGCGCTCGCCGTTCCGACCGGGGCGAGACCGGCGGCCACCCCGGCAGCACCGGCCAGCGAGGTGCCGGCGGCCACCTGCACCACCCGTCGACGACTCAGGGCAGCGGCGGCGAGGCCTCCGCGGGCCGGGAACTCAGGGCGCGGACTGTGATGTGTGTCACGACTCATGCGAGCCACCCTGATGCACCCGCGCGATGCCGAGCCAATACCACTTGCCTCTCGTGCCATACCCTCTCGGGCAACCATGCGGTCGATTTGACCGTCCTCCGGCGACTGACCTATGTTTTCGCAGTCGCCAGGGCCCACCGGCCCGAGACATCGTGCGGACGTAGCTCAGTTGGTAGAGCGCAACCTTGCCAAGGTTGAGGTCGCGAGTTCGAGCCTCGTCGTCCGCTCCATCCGCTCAGGGCCGCCCGGGATACCTTCCCGGGCGGCCCTGCTGCTTCGACGGCCCTCTGGCAGACTTCGGTCGTGCCTCAGCTGCCCGCAGATCTGCTCCCCCATGCGCTCGAGGCCACCGGGTTCATGCCGCCAGAGGAGGGCGAGCTGCTCTTCGAGTACGCCGTGGCCCGGCTGCCGCTCGGCCCGGTCCTCGAGGTCGGCACCTATTGCGGCAAGTCCGCGGTCTACCTCGGCGGGGCGGTCAGGGAGGCCGGCGGGATCGCGTTCACCGTCGACCATCACCGGGGTTCGGAGGAGAACCAGGCCGGCTGGGAGCACCACGACCCCACCCTGGTCGACCCCGAGACGGGTCTGATGGACACGCTCCCGGTCTTCCGCCGCACGCTGGCCGGCGCCGGCCTCGAGCAGCACGTGGTCGCCGTCGTCGGGCGGAGCAGCAGCGTGAGCGCGCACTGGCGCACCCCGCTCTCGCTGCTTTTCATCGACGGCGGCCATGGCGTCGAGCCGGCGCGGCAGGACTACCTCGGCTGGTCGCCGTGGGTGATGCGGGGCGGTCTGCTCGTGATCCACGACGTCTTCCCCGACCCCGCGGACGGCGGTCGGCCGCCGTACGAGCAGATCTACCTGCCCGCCCTCGCCGGCGACTTCGAGGAGGTCGAGGCGCTCGGCTCGATGCGGGTGCTCCGCCGGGTCGCCGGCGAGGCCGGCACCGGCTAGCCGAGTCGCCGGATCGGGAGGCGGGACCTAACGACCGGCCGGGACCTCGGCGTCCCAGGCACACCCGCACTCGAGTGCGAGCTCGCTGAAGGGCCGGGCCAAGGACGTGCCGCGCATGATCCCGGAACCGGGCGTGGCGGCGCCGTACCACTCCCCCAGGGCGTCGGCGGCGAGGATCACCGCGGCGGCCGTGAAGGTGGAGTGCTCCTCGGGCCAGTAGGCGTCGGGGTTGTCGTTGGGGTAGTCGGGGTCGTCGTAGACCCAGCCGGTCCAGTAGCCGCCCTCGGCGTGCCGCAGGTGCTGCATCTCCGCGAGCAGGCGGAGGGCACGGGCATGGTCGCCGAGGTTGTCCAGGGACATGGCGAGCTCGCAGGTCTCCGCCCCGGTGACCCACGGATTGGTGTCCACGCAGCGGGCCCCCAGTCCGGGCACCACGAACCGCTCCCAGCGGTCCGCGATCAGCCCCGTGCCCGCACTGCCCGTGACCGCGCCGCCGAGGACCGGGTAGTACCAGTCCATCGAGTAGCTCGACTTGTCGGCGAACAGGTCGCGGTGCTCGCGCAGGGCGTGCCCGAGCCGTCCGCCGGCCAGCTCCCACTCGGGCTGGGGCTCGTCGACCAGCTCTGCCAGTGCCACTCCGGCACGCAGCGCCTGGTAGATCGAGGAGTTGCCGGAGAGCAGGCAGAACTCGTCCTGAGGGGTCCACTGGATCCCGCCGAAGCCGACCTGCTGGTCCACCACCCAGGACAGCCCTGCCCGCACGCTGGGCCACAGCCGCTCCACGAACCTCCGATCGCCCCGGATCAGCCAGTGGTGCCACAGCCCCACGGCGAAGTACGCCGACATGTTGGTCTCGCCGCGGGAGTCCTCGACCCGGTCGCGCACGATCGTGGCCGGCCACGAGCCGTCCGCACGCTGGTGCCGCGGCACCCACAGGTAGGCGTGCTCGGCGGCCTCCACCTCGCCGCCGGCGAGCAGGCCCATCGCGGCCTCGACATGGTTCCAGATGTCGGCGTGCTGCCCCGGCACCCACGGAATGGCGCCGGAACCCTCCTGGGCGGACAGGATGGAGCGGGCGGTCGCGGCGACCTGATGCGGCCCGAGTACGCCGTCGACGTACGGGAGCCGCGATGCCTCAGCGGGCATCGGCCGGCTTGCGGAAGTAGAGCACCATGCTCTTCCCGATCAGCGGATCGAGGACCTTGCCGGCCCAGCGCAGCACGGCGGGCTGCTCGACGATCTCCCACACCAGCAGCTTGTGATAGGCCTTCGGCAGCGGGTGTTCGGTGTTCTCCACCCCCACGGCGCACTTGAGCCACCAGTACGGCGAGTGCAGCCCGTGCGCGTAGTCGCGTCCCTCGAAGACCAGGCCGCGCTTGGTGACCTTGTCGGTCAGCTCCTCGGCGGTGTAGATCCGGATGTGCCCGCCCTCGACGTTGTGGTAGTCCTCGGAGAGCTTCCAGTTGACGATCTCCGGGAACCAGCGCGGCACCGACACCGCCATCGTGCCGCCCGGCCGCAGCACCCGTGCCAGCTCCTCGATCGCCTGGATGTCGGCGGGGATGTGCTCGAGCACCTCGGCGGCCACGATCCGGTCGAACTCGCCGTCCGCGAAGGGCAGGGCGAGGGCGTCGCCCTCCTTGGTCTCCGCGGTGGCCCCCGCCGGGACCTCGCCGCCCTCGTCCATCGCCCAGAACCACTCCTGCACCTTCGCGAGCTCGTCGCCGTCCTGGTCGAAGGCGACGACGTCGGCGCCGCGACGGTACATCTCGAAGGCGTGCCGACCGGCGCCGCAGCCCATGTCGAGGACGCGGTCCCCGGCCTGGAGGCCGAGGCGGTCGAAGTCAACGGTCAGCACGATGGCTCTCCTCAGTGGGATCGGTGTCGGGATCGATGGCTGGATCGGGGATGGGGTGGCTGGATCGGTACGTCGGGACCGGCAGCCTGGCGTGGTGGTCGGCGATGGCCTGCTCGTAGACCGAGACGACCTGCCTGGCGACCGCCTCCCAGCTGAACAGCTCCTCGACGCGGCGGCGGCCGGCGGCGCCGTACCGGGCACGTCGCTGCGGGTCGTCGAGCAGCGCGGCCAGGGCCTGCTCGAGCTCTCCCACGTCACCGGGGGTGACCAGGTCGGCGCAGTCGCCGTCGGGACCGGTGACCTCGGGGATCGCACCCGCACGCGAGACGACGAGCGGCGTCGCGCAGGCCATCAGCTCGGCGGTCGGGAGGGAGAAGCCCTCGTAGAGGGACGGCACGCAGGCGAGTTCGGCGCTGCCCATCAGCTCGACCAGCTCGGAGTCGGTGAGCCCGTGCACGAAGCTGACGTGGCCGGCGAGGTCGAGCCGGTCGATGAGCTGTTCGGTGACCCCGCCGGGCTTGGGCCGCGCCACCAGGACCAGGTGGACGTCGCGTTCGGTGCGCAGCTTGGCGAACGCCTCCAGCAGGGTGCCGATCCCCTTGAGCGGTGCGTCCGCACTGGCCATCGCCAGGATCCGACCGGGCACACGCGGCGCCGTCGGCGGTACGAACTCGGGGGCCACCCCCAGCAGGATGGGCCTGATCCGGTCCGGCTCCACGCCGAACTCACGGACGATGTCGCGCTTCGAGGTCTCCGAGGGGGTCAGGATCCAGCGCAGTCGGCGGGCGACCCGCTGCTGCATCCGCACGAAGCCGTACCACCGCCAGACCCCGAACCGCTTGCGCCAGGTGGGCGCCGCTGCGAGTTCGATGCGTCGGTCGAAGCTGATCGGGTGGTGGATCGTCGTGATGAGCGGGAAGCCGAGCGCCGTCACCTCCGGGATCGCGGTGCCCAGGGTCTGGTTGTCGTGCACGATGTCGAACTCGCCCAGCCGCCCGGCGAGCGTGCGTAGCGCCCGGCGGGCGAAGGTGCGCGGCTCCGGGAAGCCGCCCGAGCGCATGATCGCCCACTCCTCGACGT
Organism: Nocardioides insulae DSM 17944; assembly: GCF_000422825.1. Classification (GTDB taxonomy): domain Bacteria; phylum Actinomycetota; class Actinomycetes; order Propionibacteriales; family Nocardioidaceae; genus Nocardioides; species Nocardioides insulae. The sequence continues at coordinate 159,523 of NZ_AUGU01000013.1, forward strand.
CCAGCAGGTCGCGGAACTCCGCGAGCTTCGGGTTGCGAAACGGATTCGGGTCGGCGTACAGGTCCAGGCTCGGCAGCGGGGTCAGCCGGACCCCCTCGTCGAGCTCCGGGTAGGGCTGCCCGGAGAACACCTCCACGGTGTGGCCCAGTCGGACCAGCTCGCGGCTCAGGTGCCGGACGTAGACGCCCTGACCACCGACATGGGGCTTGCTCCGGTAGGACAGCAACGCGATCCGCATCTGACGCCTTTCACTGCGCTCGGGGTGCTGCCACCAGTGGGAGCCCGACTCGGCGGTAACCCTACAGACCCCGTCCGCCCCGCGCGCCTGAATGCCGGCGCCAGGATCAGGTGCCTTCGCTGGAGTGCCCCGGGAAGACGTGGGCGTGCGGGTCGATCGCCACCGCGGCGTTGTTGATCGCGGTGGCCGCCTCACCGAAGCCCACCGCTATCAGCCGGACCTTGCCGGGGTAGTCGGTGACGTCGCCGGCCGCGAAGACCCGCGGCAGGCTGGTGCGCATCGCCTGGTCGACCACGATGTGGCGCTTGGCCACCTCGATCCCCCAGCTCTGCAGCGGCCCGAGGTCGGCGATGAACCCGAGCGCAGCGACGACCGCCTGGGTCGGGTGGATCACCTCCTCGCCGTCGACCTCGAGGAGGGCCTCGCTGAGGTGGTCGGTGGTCCCGTCGGTGCCTCGCAGTTCGCGCACCTGAGCCCTGGTGAGGATCTCCACCGAGCTCTCCCTGGCCTGGGCCACCGTCCGCTCGTGCGCCCGGAACGCATCGCGCCGATGCACCAGCGTGACCGACTTCGCGACCGGCTCGAGATGCAGGGCCCAGTCGAAGGCGGAATCGCCGCCGCCCACCACGAGCACGTCCTTGCCGACGTACGGCTCGAAGCTGGGGACGAAGAACTCCACCCCGTGCCCCACCCAGTCCTCGGCCGCCGGCAGCGGGCGCGGGTGGAAGGTGCCGATGCCGGCCGTGATGAGCAGGGCCTTGGCATCGACCACGCCGCCGTCGTCGAAGGTGACCCGCACGTGATCGACCCGGTGGTCGAGCAGGGTCGCCGTCCGCTCCAGCAAGTAGGTCGGCTTGGCCGTGGCGGCCTGCTCGACCAGCCCCGAGACCAGGTCGCGGCCCTTGATCGTGGGGAATCCAGCGACGTCGAGGATCTGCTTCTCGGGATACATCGCGGTGATCTGCCCACCGAGTTCCGGCAGCGAGTCCACCACCGCGACCGACATCCCGCGGAAGCCGGCGTAGTAGGTGGCGAACAGGCCGGTGGGCCCGGCGCCCACGATCAGCAGGTCGACGTCGATGACATTCGTGGGGTCGCTCACGCAGCGATCCTGCCCGTACGTGAGCCACGTCTCAACCTCCGACACGTCCAGAGCGTCCGCGTTCGAGTCTCGGCGCGGGCCGTCGACCTCGCTGGCCTCACAACCCGACGACGGAATGCCTAAGCTGTCGGCGTGAGCGACTTCTGGGGCGGGTTCCGGGCCGACCCGCGGATCTCCGAGAACGCCCGGCTTCGCGCCGCCGACACCGACCGCGCCCAGGTCACCGCCCAGCTCGACGAGGCGTACGCCGACGGGCGGCTCAGTGCGGAGGAGCACGGCGAGCGGGTCGACCGCGCCCTGGCCGCGGTCACCCTCGGCGAGCTGCCTCCGCTGGTCGCCGACCTCCTGCCGGTGGGCTCTCCTGCCGCGCTCACGCGAGCCGCCGCGCTGCCGGCCCTCCGCACCCAGGCCGAGGCCGCCTACCGCCGCGAACGGCAGGAGGCGCTGGGCGGGTTCCTCCTCCCCAGCCTTGTCTGCCTCGTGATCTGGTCCCTCACCATGGCCGGCGGATTCTTCTGGCCCGCGTTCATCATCCTCGGCACCGGCGCCCACCTGATCTCCACCGTGATCCGGCGCGAGGACATCGTGGAGAAGAAGGTCTCCTCCCTCCAGCGCCACCAGCAACGGGAGCTCCGGCGGGAGCGGGATCGTCGAAAGCGCACCTCCGACGATCCCGAGGGCAGGGACAGGGACAGGGAGAGGGACGAGCGCGGCGACGGGGGCGACGACGCGCCGCGGTGAGAGGCCCGGCGGTCATCCTCCGGTCAGGAAGCTGAAGCGCACCTCGCGGGTGTGGTTGTCGACGTTCAGGTCGACCAGGCAGACGCTCTGCCAGGTGCCCAGCATCAAGTCCCCCTCGAGCACCGGCACGGTGGCGTACGGCGGGATCAGCGCGGGCATCACGTGCGAGCGCCCGTGCCCGCGGCTGCCATGCCGGTGCCGCCATCGGTCGTCGGCCGGCAGCAGATCGCCGAGCGCGGCGAGCAGGTCGTCGTCACTTCCCGCACCGGTCTCGAGGATGGCGAGTCCCGCGGTCGCGTGGGGCACGAAGAGCTGGGCCAACCCGTCCCCGAGACCCGCGACGAAATCGCGCAGATCCTCGGTCAGGTCGAGCACGACCTCGCGGTCGCCGGTGCGGTAGGTCCTGGTCTCGGAGTGCATCCCGGCCAGGATAGGGGTCAGTCCGCCAGGGCCTGGTCGATCCGCTCGACCTTGGCGGTGAGCTGACCGGTGAAGCCGGGTCTGATGTCGGCCTTGAGCACCAGGCTCACCCGGGGCGAGGTCTCCGCCACTGCCTCCACGGCCCGCTTGACCACCCCCATCACCTCGTCCCACTCCCCCTCCAGGTTCGTGAACATGGCGTTGGTCTCGTGCGGCAGCCCGGACTCGCGCACCACCCGGACTGCTGCTGCGACGGCGTCGGCGACCGAACCGTCCTCTCCAGCGGTGCCACTGGGTGCTACTGAGAACGCGACGAGCATGCGCGACTCCATCCGTACGAGGTCGGGGATCGACCGGGCGGGTCGGTCGATCGGTCAGGGGCCGACCCTACCGGGGGGGTGACGACCGATCCGGCTCACCCGGGCGGCGACCAGTCCGGGTCGCGCCCGGCCAGCCCCACCGCGCGGGTCAGGATGTCCGCGGTGTCGGGGACCGCGACCGGCGCGGCGAAGATCGGGGACTCCTCCGCGGCGGTGGCCGCGGCGAAGGCGTGGACGGCCTCGGCCGTGGCCCCGTCGACGGCGAAGGGAGCACCGATGGCCCGGGCAAGGTCCCATCCGTGCAGCACCATCTCGTCGAGGGCGACCAGCCCGGCGACCTCTCCGGGCAGATCCACGCCGCCCGCCCGGGTGGCTCCCGACCAGGCCTCGGGAGAACGCCAGGCCGCCACCAGCTCCTCGACCCGGGCCGGAATCCGCTCCAGCCACCCGTCGGCGAGGGTGAGCGCGGCCGCAGCGGGATCAGTGTCGGTGAGCGGGCCGAGGTCCTTGTCAGCGGCCGCTCGGAAAGCGAGCAGAAGACCGTCGATGTGGGCGAGCAGGTCGCGCACCGACCACTCGGCGCACGGCGTCGGCGCGTCGAGTGCCGCCTCCGGTGTCGCACGTACGACGCCGCTCAGCGTCGCGCCGGCTGATCCGAGATCCGGGATGCCCTGCTGGTCCATCCTCAGCAGTGTTCCAGGGATGTCGTTGATCGGCCATCGCCACCTTCCGGGCCCCCGTCGGAGTAGCCTCGGCCCATGATCGTTGGCTGCCACACCCTGATCTATTCCGACGACGCCGAGGCGACCCGGGCCTTCCTCCGGGACGTGGTCGGGCTCGGGCACGTCGATGCCGGCGAGGGCTGGCTGATCTTCGGCACCGGTGGCAGCGAGCTCGGCATCCACCCGACCTCCAGCGAGCACGGCGGCCGGATGTTCACCACCCCGCGCCAGCACCAGATCTCGCTCCTGTGCGACGACCTGGAGTCGACGATGGCCGAATTGGAGGGACGCGGTGCCGTCTTCGACGGTGGCGCGATCGACCGGGACTTCGGGATCTGCGCCATGCTCCAGGTGCCCGGGGCCGACGACCTGATGCTCTACCAGCCCCGGCACCCCACGGCGTACGACGCCTGACGGAGCCGGCCCGTCGGCACCTGCTGACTTCCGACCCGCGCAGCGCACCGGTCGGGCCCGCCGTTCAGATCAGGCTACGGACCAGGAGGACCAGCGCCGAGCCCCCGCAGACCAGCAGGACAGCGGGTCGGACGTGCCGGTCGGACACCCTGGGGCGCAGGAACCGGCTCAGCAGAGCTCCGAGGAGCAGGCACGGGGATAGCAGGACCGCGAGCAGGAAGTGATCCCGGCCGAGCTGTCCGCTCAGGCCCAGGGCACCGAGCGAGAGCGCGGCCCCGATCATGAAGTAGACCGCCAGCGTCGTACGGATCTCGCGGGGCGGACGGTGCTGGTAGAGGATCGCCAGGGGCGGCCCGCCGATGGAGGTGGCGGTGCCGGCGATCCCCGAGATCAGGCCGGCACCGATCAGGGTGCCCGGATTGAGCGGCACCCGGACCGTGCGCCAGCTCAGCAGCACCGCGACCAGCACCATCGCCCCGACCACGACCCCCAACTGGCTGGCGGTGAACATCGCCACCGCTCCCACGCCGACGACCGTGCCCACGGTGCGAGGTGGCAGCGCCCAGGCCAGGCCGCGCCAGTCGATGTCCCGGGACTCCCCGGCCAGGGTGAGCACCGGATAGGTCACCGCCAGCCACAGCATCACGTCGGGCATGGTCTCGGGGGCGACCATGGTGATCACCGGGGCGGCGACGAGTCCCAGGCCGAGTCCGACCAACGACTGCACGGTGGCGCCGGCCAGTAGTGCCAGGGCCACCGTGATGAGTGCCGGGAGGCTGAGTCCCAGGATGCTCAGGTTGGTCAACTCCGTTCAGCGACAGTGTCCCCGCTCCCGTGCCGGGCAGGCACGGGAGCGGGGACACGATGTCGTGGTGATCAGCCCTGCAGCAGGTTGCGCAGGACGTACTGCATGATGCCGCCGTTGCGGTAGTAGTTCGCCTCACCGGGGGTGTCGATCCGCACGGTGGCGTCGAACTCCACGGTGGACCCGTCGGCGCGGGTCGCGGTGACCGCCACGGTGCTCGGCGTGGTGCCATCGTTGAGCCCGGTGATGCCCGCGATCGCGAAGGTCTCCTCGCCGTTCAGGCCGAGGCTGTCGGCGCTCTGTCCCTCGGGGAACTGCAGCGGGATGACGCCCATGCCGATCAGGTTGGAGCGGTGGATCCGCTCGTAGCTCTCGGCGATGACGGCCTTGACGCCGAGCAGCGAGGTGCCCTTGGCGGCCCAGTCGCGCGAGGAGCCGGAGCCGTACTCCTTGCCCGCCAGCACGACCAGCGGGATGCCGGCGTCCTGGTAGTTGACCGAGGCGTCGTAGATCGCGGTGACGGGCGCGTCCGCACCCTCGGCGAGGGTGAAGTCGCGGGTGAAGCCGCCCTCGGTCCCGGGCGCGATCTGGTTGCGCAGCCGGATGTTGGCGAAGGTGCCGCGGATCATGACCTCGTGGTTGCCTCGGCGCGAACCGTAGGAGTTGAAGTCACGGTGCTCGACGCCGTGCTCGGAGAGGTACTTGCCCGCGGGCGAGTCCTTCTTGATCGCACCGGCCGGGCTGATGTGGTCGGTGGTCACAGAGTCGCCGAGCTTGAGCAGCACCCGGGCGCCCTCGATGTCGGTCACCGGCGAGGGGGTCTCGGGCATGCCCTCGAAGTACGGCGCCTTCCGGACGTAGGTCGACGCGTCGTCCCAGTCGAAGATGTTGCCCTCGGGGGTGGGCAGCGACTGCCAGCGCTCGTCACCGGCGAAGACGTCGGCGTAGTCCTCGTTGAACATGTCGGTGGTGATCGCCTCGGCGATGACCGCCTCGACCTCGGCCGGGCTCGGCCAGATGTCCTTGAGGTAGACCGGCTTGCCCTCGGTGTCGGTGCCGAGCGCGTCGTTGAACAGGTCGACGTCCATCGAGCCGGCCAGCGCGTAGGCGACCACCAGCGGCGGGGAGGCCAGGTAGTTCATCTTCACGTCCGGGTTGATCCGGCCCTCGAAGTTCCGGTTGCCCGAGAGCACGGAGGTGACCGCGAGGTCGTTCTCCTGCACCGCGGCCGAGACCTCGGGGATGAGCGGGCCGGAGTTGCCGATGCAGGTGGTGCAGCCGTAGCCGACCAGGTTGAAGCCGAGCTTGTCGAGGTACGGCGTCAGGCCGGCCTTCTCGTAGTAGCCGGAGACCACCTGCGAGCCGGGCGCCAGCGTGGTCTTCACCCACGGCTTGCGCTCCAGGCCCTTCTCGACCGCCTTCTTGGCCAGCAGCGCCGCACCGATCATGACCGACGGGTTGGAGGTGTTGGTGCAGGAGGTGATCGCCGCGATGGTGACCGCACCGTGGTCGAGGGTGAACTCGGTGCCGTCGGCGAGCTTGACCCGCGCCGGGTGGCTGGGGCGACCGGGGGTCACGGCCGGGGAGTCGGAGGCCGGGAAGGACTCCTCGCCGGCCTCGTCGGCCGAGCCGTTGCTGACGTAGGCGAGGACGTCGTCGCGCCACTTCGGCTTGGCGGAGGTGACCTCGATGCGGTCCTGGGGACGCTTGGGGCCGGCGATGGAGGGGACGACGGTGGCCAGGTCGAGCTCGAGCTTCTCGGAGAAGCGCGGCTCGGCGCTCGGGTCGTGCCACAGGCCCTGCTGCTTGGCGTAGGACTCGACCAGCTTGAGCTGCTCCTCGGAGCGGCCGGTGAGCTTGAGGTAGCTGACGGTCTCCTCGTCGATCGGGAAGACCGCGATGGTGGAGCCGAACTCGGGCGACATGTTGCCGATGGTGGCGCGGTTGGCCAGCGGCAGCGCGGAGACGCCCGGGCCGTAGAACTCGACGAACTTGCCGACCACGCCGTGCTTGCGCAGCATCTCGGTGATGGTGAGCACCAGGTCGGTGGCGGTGGAGCCCTCGGGGAGGTCGCCGTTCAGCTTGAAGCCCACGACCCGCGGGATCAGCATGGAGACCGGCTGGTTGAGCAGCGCGGCCTCGGCCTCGATGCCGCCGACGCCCCAACCGACCACGCCGATGCCGTTGACCATGGTGGTGTGGGAGTCGGTGCCGACGCAGGTGTCGGGGTAGGCCTGGAGGACCCCGTCGACCTCGCGGGTGAAGATGGTGCGCGCGAGGTGCTCGATGTTGACCTGGTGGACGATGCCGGTGCCCGGGGGGACCACCTTGAAGTCGTCGAAGGCGCCCTGGCCCCAGCGGAGGAACTGGTAACGCTCGCGGTTGCGCTCGTACTCGATCTCGACGTTGCGCTCGAACGCCTCGGGGGTGCCGAAGACGTCGGCGATCACGGAGTGGTCGATGACCATCTCTGCGGGGGCAAGAGGGTTGATCTTGGCGGGGTCGCCACCGAGGTCGGCCATCGCCTCACGCATGGTGGCGAGGTCGACGACACAGGGGACGCCGGTGAAGTCCTGCATCACCACGCGCGCGGGGGTGAACTGGATCTCCTTGCTGGGCTGAGCGGTCTCGTCCCAGCCGGCCAGAGCCTTGATGTCCTCGGCGGTGATGTCCGCGCCGTCCTCGGTGCGGAGCAGGTTCTCGAGCAGCACCTTCAGGCTGTAGGGCAGCGACGCGACGTCGAGCCCCTCGCCCTTGACCGCATCGAGGCGGAAGATCTCGTAGGACTTGCCGTCCACGTCCAGGGTGCTCTTGGCACCGAAGCTGTCCTGACTGGCCAACGCGTTCATCTCCTTGGTGGGCGTCCTCGGTGAGGTTCAGTCGACCTCCCATCCTGCCGCGTCGCACAGCGGTCGGAAATGAAGGCAAACCTAAGTCGCCCCGCGGGAAGTCGCTCGAATATCTCTCGACATCAAGATACATGACGCCGAGGTCGGCCCCGAAAACGCGGGGCCTCAGCCGGCGAGTTCGTCCGGCTCCTGCGGTGGCGCATCGTCGGCCGACGTCGCGGATGCTCTCGGCGGGGAAGGCCCCCACACCTGGGTCCGGTACAGCTCGGCGTAACGCCCGCGCAGGGCGAGCAGTTCGCTGTGCGTGCCCTGCTCGACCACGCGCCCCTCCTCGACCACGGCGATCTGGTCGGCGGCGCGCACGGTGGAGAGCCGGTGCGCGATCACGATCGCCGTACGACCTGCGAGGGCCTCCCCCAGCGCCTCCTGGACGGCGAGCTCCGAGGTGGAGTCCAAGGAAGCGGTGGCCTCGTCCAACAGCACCACCCGGGGCTGCTTCAGCAACAGCCGGGCGATCGTCAGCCGCTGCCGTTCCCCACCGGAGAACCGGTAGCCCCGCTCCCCGACGACCGTGTCGAGCTCGTCGGGGAGCGTCCGCACCAGTTCCCTGAGCCGCGCCCGCTCCAGGGCCTCCCACAGCTCGTCATCGGTGGCCTCCGGGCGGGCCAGTCGGAGATTGGCCCGGATGGTGTCGTGGAACAGGTGCCCGTCCTGGGTGACCATGCCGACCGCGTCGCGGATCGCGGCCGAGGAGAGGTCCCGTACGTCGACACCGCCCAGCCGCACGGCACCCGCATCGACGTCGTAGAGCCTGGTCACGAGCTGGGCGAGCGTCGACTTGCCCGCCCCGGAGGAACCCACCAGCGCCACCATCTCGCCCGGCCGCACCCGCAGCGAGATCCCGTGGATGACCTCCTGGCCACCGCGGGCGTCGAGGGTGGCGACCTCCTCGAGGGAGGCGAGGGACACCTGGGCCGCGGCCGGATAGGAGAACCGGACGTCGTCGAGCTCGACACCGATCACCCCGTCCGGGAGCATCCGGGCGTCTGGCCGGTCCGTGATGAGCGGCTCGAGATCGAGCACCTCGAAGACGCGCTCGAAACTCACCAGCGCCGACATCACCTCGACCCGGGCACTGGCCAAGGCTGTCAGCGGGGCGTAGAGCTGGGTCAACAGCAGGGAGAGCGCGACCACGGAGCCGGCGTCCAGCAGGCCGGCGAGGGCGTAGTAGCCACCGAGCCCGTAGACCAGCGCCACGGCGAGCCCCGAGACCAGGATCAGGGACGTGACGAAGGTGGTCTGTGCCATCGCCGTGCGTACGCCGATGTCGGCCACCCGGCGGGCCCGGGCGGCGAACTCGGCCGACTCATGCTCGGGACGTCCGAACAGCTTGACCAGGGTGGCCCCCGGGGCCGAGAACCGCTCGGTCATCTGGGTGCCCATCGCGGCGTTGAGGTCGGCGGCCTCCCGCTGGATGCCGGCGAGCCGGGTGCCCATCCGCCTGGCCGGCACCATGAAGACCGGCAGCATCACCAGCGACAGCAGCGTCACCTGCCACGAGATCTGGACCATCACCGCGAGCGTCAACACCAGGGTCACCAGGTTGGCGACCACCCCCGAGAGGGTGTCGCTGAAGGCGCGCTGGGCACCGATCACGTCGTTGTTGAGCCGGCTCACCAGGGCTCCGGTGTGGGCGCGGGTGAAGAACGCGACCGGCATCCGCTGGACGTGGTCGAACACCGTCGTACGCAGGTCCAGGATCAGGCCCTCGCCGATCCGGGAGGAGAGCCATCTGATCACCAGCCCCATCCCGGCGTCGAGGATCGCGAGCAGGGCGATCAGGAGCGCGAGTCCCACCACGACCCGAGCGGCCGAGCCCGCGACGATCTCGTTCACCACTCGGCCGGCCAGCACCGGCGTGGCCACCGCTAGGGCCGCCGAGACGACGCTGAGGATCAGGAAGCCCACGAGCTTGCCCCGGTGCGGTCGGGCGAACCCCACCACCCGACCGGCCGTGGCCCGGGTGAACCGCCGCCGTTCCTCGGGCGCGTGCAACTGCCGGTACAACTGCCCCCAGGCCGCCGACTCCATACTCATGCGGCCGACGCTAGAACCTCAAGCTTTGTTGAGGTCAAGGTCGAACGGCCACGGTCGCAGCCGCAGGACTCGCCGAGTCGGCGTGCTCGTACGCCGACTCGCGGGCAGAGCATCCGATCGGCGCAGTCGCCTGGCCTACCCGGGCGCGAGCGGCCGTCCGAGCAAGTGCCCGGTCAGCGGACCTGCTGATGGGAAGAATCAGCGTGGGTCAGGCCCGGTCGGCCCCCTCCGGCACGAACAGGGCGACGCACTCGACGTGGTGCGTCATCGGGAAGAGACACATGGCGTTGAGCGTAGGCACGGCTGTTTGCGACCCGCTGTGGCCGCTGGGAGAATATGGCCGCTGACCTGCGGTGTTGCCGTTTCGGGCGCCTGACGCGTCGGCATGCAGCTGCGGGCCATTGCGATTCAAGGCGCGCCCAAACCGCGCCCTCGCACGACTCGGCTACCACGATCGCAGACGACTGAAGGCTGGTTGCCCGCCAGCCCGTTAGAACGGGGCTCCATGCCCTGTCGTCCACCAGGGACGTGAAGTTCGATGTTGCATCGACCGTCTCGCCAAGCCTCGATCCGGACGCCGGGGTATTGCGACCATGCAGTCCGGAGCCGTGCCTCGCCATCACATGCGCCTGCCGGGGCACGAGGCGCCACCAGTACTTGGCTGTTCCACCGTGAAAGCGGAACTGAGCTTGCTTGAGGAGCGCCTCGCTCTCGTCGAAATCGTCGAACGACGAATTGTAAGCGCGAACCTCGACTTGCCCTGCGTCGCCAGGCAGACGCACCACCCGGACGGCCGCGCAGCCGGCCTCGATCGCGGCGACGACGTACTTGGACTGGAAGGCGACGACGTACTTGGGCTGGAAGTGGATGTCGGCGATCACCGGGATCTGCGAGTGCCTCGCGATCTCGGGCAGCGCTTCGGGCTGCGTAAGACTGGGAACGCAGTCTCCGCCGCGACGCTAGTGGTGGACCATGCCTTCGGCAAGCTCGATGTATTGCAACGCGAGCAGCCGCGGTTCCGGCTGACCGGCATCCTGATACCAGTCCGGGATCGAGGTCGTCATGGTGACGATCGCCCTGGCCGTGACCCGGTCGGGGACACGCCTCTGAGCACTCCCTCGGCGGCCCGCAACGGCATCCTCGAACAGCTGACGCACGTGGCGCCGCCCCTCTAGCATCTCGGTGGCCGCGACACCCTGGAGTGTCCGCGCCTCGTTCGTGACGACATAGGCCCACGGCATCCGGATGACATGGAACAGCACCATGCTCTCAACCAGATTTCGCAGCCGCTCCTCCGAGTCGACACCCTCGGCATCCGCAGCCTCACACCGCGCCACCAACTCCGTCATAGCCCGGCGCATCACCCTCACCAGCAAGTCATGCTTGCTCGGCACGTGGTGGTAGATGCCGGCAACGGTAATCCCACAGCGCTCGGCAATCATCCGCATCGTCGAACCGTGATAGCCGCGTTCTACGAAGAGATCGAGGCCTGCCTGCGATACCGCGTCGACCTCGAGCACGCCGTAGTCGCGCCAGTGTCTGAAGGACAGCAGCCCGAGCGTCGGGGGGTCCTGTTCGATCGGCACTTCAAGCGCCGCGGAGAGCGCTCTCAGACGCTCCGAGCCCGGACGACTCTTGCCATGCTCGAATTCGCTCAACGACGACGGACTCATCCCCAGCTGCTGCGCAAGCTCGCGAAGACCAAGGCCTCTCGAGACTCGGGCAGCCTTCATCTGAGCGCCGAGCACCCCCGCACTTTGGTCTAGTCGTCCGGCCACGACGCACACCGTATCCCCCTCGTACCTCCAGAATCGCCCGCGTACGGACGAGAATTAGCGGACGTTCGCTCTTGACCGAACGAACACCTGTGACTAGCGTCACGTTCGAGCAGAGGCAGCGACGCGTCGAAAGGCAGAGCAGTGGCGAACAAGGAGTTCGAGATCCGCGGACTATGCCACCTGGCATTGGTGTGCGAAGACATGGAGCGCACGGTCGACTTCTACACGAACGTGCTTGGTATGGAACTGAAGAAGACGATCACGATGCCGGGCGGCGGTCAGCACTTCTTCTTCGACATGGGTAACGACTCTTACATGGCGTTCTTCTGGTTCCCGGACGCTCCGAAGAAGGTCCCGGGGGTCGCCTCTGCGGCGGCGCTCCCGGGCGTCGGCGACATCGCCACCGCCCACGCCTCGATGAACCATGTGGCCTTCACCATCCCGCTCGAGAAGTTTGACGAGTACAAGGCACGCCTCGAAGCTAAGGGGGTGCAGACCGGCCCGGTCCTCAACCACGACGACAGCGAGCGTGGCGTCGCCGCAGAGATGCACGACGGTGTCTACGTACGCTCGATGTACTTCTTCGATCCCGACGGCGTGCTACTGGAGTTCGCAGCCTGGACCCGCGACCTCAATGAGGACGACGTCAATCTGGCGCCGGTGAACGCCCAGGGCGTACCCGCGAACATAGTGAGCGCCTGACATGTCCGAGACCTTGGCCTTCGCCTCCGGATTCTTCGACGCCGTCTCACGGGGCGATATTGAGGCAGTCGGTGGCTACTACAGCGACGATGTCACCATCTGGCACAACTATGACGACACCGACCAGTCCAAGGCCGAGAACCTCCAAACGCTGGGGAGCATCCCGAAGCGCTACGACAGCTTCGGGTACACCGAGGCACGGACGGTCGCGCTCGAGGACGGTTTCCTGCGCCAGCACGTGATCGTGGCCAGCCGCGGTGGAAAGACCGCGTACGTACCGGCGATCCTCCGGGTCTACGTGTCGAACCGCATGATCCACCGGATCGAGGAGTACTTCGACCGCGGGCAGCTGTTGTCAGCGCTCAGCTGACATCGCAACAGCCATGAGCCCGCCGGCGCGGACGCGCCGGCGGGCTCATGGCTGTTGCGATGCGATTCGGTCAGATGAAGTAGGAGCGCATCTCGGTCGCGACAGAGATCAACTCTTCAGCGATCTCCGTGCGCGCCTGATCGGTCATTCGCCCCTGGGGGGTGGCGACGTTGAGGGCATAACGGGCACCGCCGTACTCCCCGAGCGGGACGGACACCGATGCGACGCCCTCTTCGCTTTCCTCCTGGCTGGTGGCGAAGCCGTCGCGACGGGCGGCTGCGACCTGTTCGAGCAGCACCGATCGTCTGGTCACCGAGCCGGGCATGAGGGGCGGCAGCTTCTGACTTGGGTAAAGCACGCGGATCGCGTCGTCATCAAGCAGCGTCATCAGCGCCTTGCCCGATGACGTGCAGTGCGCAGGCATCGTCTTCCCGAGTCGGGACCCGACCCGTACGGCACGAGGGCTCTCTACGGCGTCGACGAAAGACACGGTTGCTCCGTCGAGGCGGCTCAGGTGGACGGTCTCGCCTAGGGCGGCCGAGATCCGCTCCAGGTAGGGATGCAGCCGTGCACGGACGTCGAGCTGCCGTAGTACCGAGAATGCGATCGTGGTCAATGCCGGACCCGGTTCGTAGGCCCTCGTGCCCTCCTGCTGCCGGACGAAACCACGGTAGACGAGCATCGCCATCAGCCGATGCGCGGTGGACGACGCGACGCCAAGGTACTCGCTGACATCGATGAGCCGGATGCTGCGTCGTTCGCCGAGTAGCAGCAGGATTCGGAGCGCGTTGTCGACCGACTCGATCGGGTACTGCGGGCGGTTCGCTTGCTCCCCGGTGGTCACGGGTGAACTGTAGCGATTGACTCCCCCTAGCTGTGGGTGGGTCATGTCGATCGCCGGCGACGAGGTTCGTTCGCTCATGCGGGTGCTCCGGACCTCTCCCGCATTGCGTCATTGGTCACCTTGCCCAATGGGTTGCGTGGGAGTTCGGGCACGATCTCGAGGACGGTCGGGAGCTTGCAGCGGGCGAGTTGACCCGAGCCCCAAGCTCGGAGCTCTTCGAGTTCGAGTTCCGCGCCGTCCGCGGGTACGACGACGGCGGCCGGGGTCTCGCCCAATCGCTCGTCATCGCGGCCGATGACCGAGATCTCTGCGAGGCCGGGGGGTCCGGACAGCACGTTCTCCACCTCGCCGCACGAGATGATCGTGTCCTTGGCTCGGTCAGCGACGTACACAATTCCCTCGCCGTCGACGCGCACCAAGTCGCCGGAGCGGAACCACCCGCCGGTGAATGCCTCTGCTGTCGCCGCGGCGTTGCTCCTGACCCAGTGCTGGCGTGGGGCGATCGAGATCTCATCCATCGGGACAGTGCCGGGTCATTCATGAGGCCTCCGGGAAGCGGGCCTTGATCCAGGCGGCGACCTCGTCGGCCACCTTGTCACGGGCCCCGGTGGGCTCCAGGAAGTAGTGGTCCCCAGGCAGGTCGATCCTGGTCTTGTCCGTGCTCGCGATAGCGTCGTTGATTCGTGCAGCGTCGCTCGGGAAGACTCCAGTGTCCCCGTCCGGGTTGATCACCAGCGCCGGCACTGTCACCTTCGCCAGGTGCGGTTCCGCGCGACACTGCGACTCCTCAAGGCTCCACATGTTGAGCCAGTTACGCAGCGTCGTCTGGCCCCCGATGCCTTGACCGCTCTTGTTGGCGGCCTCTGTCGGACCGCGGTAGCAGCGTCCCGCGGCACGCTGCGACGGCTCGAGGGTCGGGTCGACCATCCGCGGGTCGGCCCACGTACGTAGCACGGTGAACGGTTGGTCGGCGCATCCCAGCGCAGTGATCCGCTCGAGCTCCGCGCGAGCCCAACGCGTGATCCGGTGGTTCCGCTCGACCTGTGCGGCGCGGTAGCGGGCTAAGAACTCGGGTGAGAACGGCGGGCCGTTCTGCGGGTTGAACAGGTCCAGGTCTGGATCGGTTGCGGTGATGTCGTTCTCGTCGGTCACCGAGGCATCCAGCCAGTCGGTCAGCACGTCGGGGCGGCCAAGGTGGGCTGCGAGTGACACGTAGGCGTCGCCGGGGATCAAGTCTTCGACCCCGGGTGCGGGTGCGGCGTCCCGGGCCGGTCGCACGCTCGGTTCGATTGCCTGGGAGTGGTAGGCCGCCATCAGGGAGCCGCCGCCGGAGTTGCCAAGCAGCACCACATGGTCGACGCCTGCCTCTTCCTTGAGCCAGCGAACGCCGCTCCCGATATCGATCAGCGCCTGGTCGAGCGTGAACTGCCACTCGTAGCCTCGGAACCTGGTGTTCCAGCCGAGGAAGCCGATGCCGCGCTCGGCCATCAGGTCCGCGAGATAGTGCTCGGAGAAGTCGATCTGGTAGTGGGCGGCGATCATAGCGATCCGCGGGCGCTGCCCGGTGGGTGTGAAGTAGTTGCCTTGGAGCGGATAGCCGCCGGCGCCGGCGCGACCGGCCCCGGGCGAGATGCCGCTGACGAACTGCTTGTCGACCTGCTGGTTCATGAGTTGAGAGCCACCTCGTCCATTGTGTTGAGTCGCGCGTACTTCTTCAGGTACGCGAATTGGTGCGCGATTCGGTCGCGGTACATCGGGTCGATCAACTGTCCCTTGCTATCGAAGGCCTCGTGCGCGAAGTTGACCAGCACCTCCGGGCTCGGGACGACGAGCGCTCGGTTGTAGACGAACAGTTGACGCAGGCCGCTCTGCGCGCGAGCGGTGGCGAGCTTGCCCGTCGAGGCGCCCATCAGGGAGACGGGCTTGTCCATCATCGCGCAGGCGAAGAGGGGGAAAGTGATCCAGTCCAACAGGTTCTTGAGCACCCCCGGCACCATGCCGTTGTACTCGGGCGTGACGATCAGGACGGCATCGGCGGCTTGAACCTCGGCGCGCAGCCTGCCCACAGCAGCAGGCTCGTTGCCGATCAGATCCTCGTTGAACAGGGGGATCTGCGGAAGCACGTCGCTGATGTGGACGTCGACATCCTCAGGGGCCAGGGCTGCCGCGGCCACGAGCAGTTTCTGATTCCAGGAGTCTGTGCGCAGACTTCCCGCGATCGCCCAGACCCTCACTCGGTCTCCGGTTCCGTTCATTTCGTCTCTCCCAGATGGGCGTGTTTGATGACGAGGCTTGGACGAGCCCGCCTCGCTGTTTGATGGGCGAACACGGTCGACTCGAGCGAGCGCCCAGGGTGCTAGCCCGTGACCTCGGCGATCGCCAGGGGCACGAGGCCAGGTTCAGCCAACCTTGCGAGTTCGTGTCGCCAAGCCGTCTCTGTGTTCAACGCAACCCCCAGGTCGGGCAGTGCGTCGAGTTCCTCCGGTCCGATCGGCGTGGGCTCACCTCCGGCAGCCACAATTCTGAGCGACAGGTCTGCGAGGGTGGCCACGGCTTGGGCGCGGAGTACCGCCTCCGCGATCGATGACCCCGTCGACGTCAGACCGTGCCCTCTCATCACCACGACAGGTCGATCGGCCAGGGTCGCGGCCACGGCGGCACCGAGATCGGTGGTAGAGATCAAGGCTGAGCGGGGGAAGACCGGTACGCCGCCGGCGGCGAGGACTGCGCCGGGGATGTCGTAGGCGCCCACGATCGGGAGGATCGGCAGCCCGGCGAGGTCGGCGATGACCACGTCGCGAGGATGCGCGTGGACGACCACGTCGACGTCCGCCCTGTGGCGCAGTACCGCCGTATGCAGAGGGAGTTCGAACGGCACCGTGTAGCCGTCGAGCTCACCCCGTTCTCCGGGGCGGCCCTCCGTGTCGACGAGGCGCACATCGCCAGCGGTCGTGTACGCAAGGCCCCGCTCGTTCCTGCCGCGGCAGCGCACCAGGAGCCGGTACTCGTCGATCCGCACACTGATATGGCCGAGGAAGCCAGGCGCGAGGTTTCGGGCGGCAAGCACCCGACAGCCGTCGGCCACCTCCGCACGCAAGTCATCGAGGCTCATGCCGCCCCACCCCGGGCCGCCGCAGTCCGCAGACGGACCGACTCGCGCGGCCAGTTGACGGTGACGCCACCGGTCACCCGGCCAGCCCTGTCGCGCCAGGTGGCGGCAAGACGGAAGGGTTCTGCCTGTTCCACGACCTCAGGAGCGGTAGACACATCGCGGACACCGACGAGTTGGATCTTCCAGTCGTACTGGTCGCTCCATACGTAGGCGACCGGAACGTGGCCAGCCGGGATGTTCCCGGACGGGTCCTGGTCGGTTGAGGTTGCAGGCTGGGCGATGCTTCGGGCCACGCAGACGGCCTGCTCTACCGCACTCGTCCAGTGCTCGACCCGGACGCCGTCCCATCTGGCGACGTCGCCCACGGCATGGATGCCTGGCGCACCGGCCACCGCACCGAGACCATCGCACACCACACCGTCATCGATGCCGAGCCCCGACCCGGCCAGCCAGGCGACGTTGACCTCGGACCCGATTCCCACAACGACCACGTCCGCCTCCACGACCTGCCCGTCGTCGAGACGTGCCCGATGGCCGTCCTCGTACTGCTCAAGCGTCGTAACGCCCACACCGAATCTGGTGTCGACGCCGTGCCGGCGGTGCAGCGCGGAGAGCCGTTCACCGAGATCTGCTCCGACGACCCGGGCCATTGGCACCGGTGCTGGGTCGACGAGGGTGACCGCGACGCCGTGTCGGCGGGCAAGGGCCGCTACTTCGGCACCGATGAACCCGGCACCCAGCACCAACACCCGCTCCGCATCGGCGAGCGCGGCACGCAGGCCACGTGCATCGGCCAGGGTGCGAAGCACGTGCACGCCAGCGACGTCGTACGCCCCCTTCCGGGGAGTCAGTCCGGTCGCGATCACGAGGTGTTCATATTCGAGTGCCTCGCCGCTTTCCAGGCTCACGCGCTGGGCCTCGACGTCGAGCCCGGTGACCCGAGAGTCGAGCAGCAGTTCGATGCCGAGTTGGTCGCCCTCCGCCGGGGAGATCAGCGGGACGCGGGCGTCATTGTCGACGCTGCCTTTGGACAGCGGTGGCTTGTCGTAGGGCACCTCGGTCTCGGCCTCCAGGACGCGCACCGAGCCGGTGTAGCCGTGTTCCCGCAAGGCCCGGGCGGTGCGGATGCCGGCCACGGAGCCGCCGACGATCACGACCCCACTCACGCGTCCTCCAGCCACAGTGCCGAGACGGGGCAACTGAGGGCAGCCGTCTCGATCCGTCCGCGTTCGGTCTCCTCGATCTCGGTGCGCAGCAGGACGACGACGCCGTCATCGTCGATGTCGTAGGCGTCCTCGGCGCCGACAACGCAGTTGGCGTACCCCTGGCAGGCGGACAGATCGGCCTTCAGGATCGGCATGGTGGTGTTCCTTTCGTTCTCAGACCTTGATTCCCATGCCGCCGTCGGTGTGGACGGTGCGGCCGGTAATGCCCCGCGCCCGGTCGGATGCGAGGAAGACGTAGCTACCAGCGTGGTCGGCGCCCGAGAGTGCCACCGCCAGCGGCGTACGCGCGGCGAGTTCCGCGGCCCGGTCGGGGCTTTCCAGCCGAGCCTCGTCCAGTCCCAGGCTGGCCAACCCGCGCAGATCAGTGCCCAGCGTTCCCCCCGGCGCGACCCCGTTGACCCTCACGTCAGGGGCGAGCTCGTAGGCGAGCGTGGTGACCAAGCCGCGTACGGCGAACTTGGAGGCGACATAAAGCACCCCACCCCGGCTCGGGTAGTACGAAGAGGTCGACTCCGTAAGCACCACGCTGCCGCCGGACTCGCGCAGCGCAGGCATCGCGGCCTTCACCGCATGCAGATGTGACCGAACGTTGATGCCGAACAACTCATCGAAGGCACCGTCGAGCTGATCGGCATCGATGTCAGCCAGCGACCGGTAGAAGTCGAAGATCCCCACGCAACAGACCAGCACGTCAAGGCGGCCATACGACTCGAGCACGCTTTCGACCGCACGGTCATTGGCCGCACGGGTGGTGGCGTCTCCCTGGACCACGCAGACCTCGGCATGCTCCGCCGCGAGGACCTCGCACTTGGCCGGGTCGATCTCCAAGGCCGCGACGCGGGCCCCCTCCTCGACGTACGCGTCAACGACAGCGCGTCCGATCCCCGACCCTGCACCGACTATCAGGGCACGCTTGCCCTCCAACCAGCCGGTCACGGTGAGGTCCCTCCCTCGACCCCGTCGGTCGGCTCCTCTGCGTCGGCGATGAGGGGGGCGAACGGATTGCCGACCATGGCCGAGAGCGTCGCCTCGTTCTGCCAGGTCAGCGCCTCGAGCTCCAGCGGGTCGAGGGTGATCCACTGCCCCGACCGGGGCGACTCGATGAGCAGCCTGGCGCCGTTGCGGGTCAGCACCTTGGAGACCCGGATCTCGGCGAACTCGTTGCCCAGCGTGAGTGATTCGCCCTCACGTTGGGACGTCAGCACGGCCAATTCCGACCCGGCGCGGGCCGCTGCCGCGGCGTCCTCCGCCTCTCCCTCCCATCCGAGCTTCATAGGAAGATCGCCAGGTTCTGGGTGCGCAGCACCGACTCGTCGACCGCGATGTGGCGTCTGGCCAGCAACCAGCGGTCCCCGGTAAGCCGGAGCAGGTCGGTACGTCCTGCCGAGATCAGCGAGGGCTCGTTGACGTCGCCACGGCTGCGGAAGAGCAGGACACCCGACTCCACCACCAGTTCATCCCCCGCGTCGGTTTCGAAGGTGCGAACGTTGGAGATGTGGTGCCGGATCCGCGAGGGTGGGTCCTCGGTCCAGGCGTGTTCTGTCTGGAACCGGGCAACCCGGCGACTCAGGGAGTACTTGTCCTCGTCGAAGTGGGCCATCCGCTTGGCGGTGTCGTAGCCGGTGCCCATCGCTGTGGTCACCCGGATCGGCATGTAGTAGTGGATGTCCTCGGCGAGCAGGTCCAGCCAGACGTCGTAGTCTTGGTGGTCCAGCACGTAGGCCTCCTCGACCAGCCAGTGATGCATGGCCAGGTGCCGCGGATCATCGAAGGGCAGCGACCGACCGACTGCCTGCGTGGTGGGGGCGTCCTGCCCCAGCGGGGAGTCGGAGGAGCGGATCGGGATGTAGGTCGTCACGAGCACTCGCTCCCCTCGTCTTTGCGTCGGCCGACCACAGTGGGGGCGACCACGGGTGGCGGCGTCTCGAGGTAGTCAGCCCACGCGTTGAGCAGGGCGCGCTGGTTGTATTCGCCGTAGCCGACCCGGGCGACGCCCGGCCCGGCGAACTCCCCTTCGGTCAGTGGCGTGACGACCGGCTGGTCATCGTTGAGCAGCCCCATCCGTCCGTTGAGCAGCAGGCTGCGCGCCATGGTGCCGCCGGCCGTGTTAGTGAGCGAGACCCAGTTCTCAACGTCGTCCTGCTCGAACATGCCGCTGCTTCCGAAGCACATCAGGTATGCCTTGTAGGACAGCTTCTTGAACTCCTCGGGCGCTTCCTTGTCCACGACGAACCAGGAAAGGACTTCAGTCTCATCAGCGCTGATGGGCTGCCATTGGCGCAGCGAGATGAACGGGAGGACGTCGTCGGAGTCGGCGACCTTGGGCCAGTTGTGCACCAGGCTGAGGTTCGGGAAGACCGAGGCGGCCGATATCATGAAGCCGTCGCGGCCGATCACGTCGAGTTGCTCCGCGGACCACTGATCCTTCATCCGCTTGATCATCTCGTCGGGATACCCCACGTACTTCAGCCGCTCTTCGAGCGAGCCTGGGGGGAGTTTGTACGTCGTACCGCCGCCGTTGCCGGCCCAGTAGGTGCACCCGTCCTTGCGCTTCTCGGCCTTCGGCTCGCGGAACAGGCCGATCTCCACGACGCTGGTGTGGGTCTGCGGGGTGTGGTACATGTCGCCGGCGAAGTTCTCCGCGCCGATCTTCCAATTGGCCTTCACCCGCCAGCGCTGTGGCCCTAGCACTTCAACCCCGCTGGGACTCTGGTTGGTGTAGTAGTCGAGGTAGAACGCGAAGTCGCCCAGGAACTCGCTCAGTGGCGGCGCTTCGGGGTCCATCGAGACGAAGATCAGGCCGTTGTACGTGTCCAGGCTTGGAGCCGGCACGAGGCGCTGCCCCTTGCGCGCGAACCCCTCCTCGCCGCCATATGCCTCCTGGTGGAACGGGAGTCCGACGATGCGGCCGTCGTTCTTGTACGACCAGCCGTGGTAGGGGCACCGGAAGTGCGAGGCGTTGCCCTGCTCGGCACGACAGACCTGCATCCCCCGATGCAGGCACATGTTGAACATCGCGTGGATTTCACCCGACTGCGCCCGGCTGACGATGAACGAGTTGTCCATCACGCGGCGAACGACGTAGTCACCGACCTGCGGAATCTCCGACTCGTGCGCAACGAACATCCAAGAACGCGAGAACAGGCGCTCCTTCTCCGCCTCGAACACTTCGGCATCGTTGTAGATGTGCGCGGGGAGCATCCCACGACGCACGTTCGCCAGCACCTCGTCGGCGTCTCGCATGATCACTCCTTCGATCTCTGATTCTCAGAGTCTAATTCTGCTTAGCAGAACCCGCAAGGTCAAGGGCTATTCGGAATGAGCGCCCGCGATAGACGACGTAGAGGCAAACGCGAGGCGCCGACCCTCCACACAGCGGGCGGACCGGCCGAGCACGGCCGGTGGTCACCTCTGTCCCCCGGTCCGGGAGGGCGCTACGGTCAGCCCAAGCCCACGGAACGGCACCAGCCAGTCCCTGAAGCAATGGCGGCCCGTGACTGCGTCGAGAAGTGAGCTCCGATCGGCATCCGACGATGCCACCGGGACCCGCGGCGACCACATCCGTTCATGGACGAGTCAACTGGTCGCGTGTCGCTGCGCCGGTCCAAGACGCCGTTTCGCTTCGCCGACGCGACGACACCCGTCCGCCCCAACTATGGTCGGCGCTCTCGACCCACCAGGTCGAAGGCCCACCGAGTCACGCAAGGCGTCGTTGGGCGATCAAGAAGAGCCAGTTTCCGATGAGGGAGATCAGCGCGACGACGCTGACCACGGCAAGTAATTGATCGTAGGCGGAGGCGCCATAGGCCTGGGACATCTCGACTCCTAGCCCCTCAGGCGAGCCGAAGAACTCCGAGATCACGACCGCCAAGAAAGCGGCACCAAAGCCGAGCCGCATCCCGACGATGATGGACGGTACCGCAGCTCTGAGCGTGATGCGCCACGCCATCGCGACATGTCCGAGATCGAGCGAGTGACCCAGTTTGATCAAGGGCGCCGGCACCGTCGCCACCCCCGCTGACACATTCACAATGATCGGGAAGACAGCGACGAGGACGGCCATCGTGATCTTGGCCGAATGCCCGACACCGAAGATTCCAAGCAGGATCGGCAGGAAGACGATGTGAGGGATGCTGCCGTATCCACGCACCATCGGTGAGAAGACGGCGCCGAGGAACGGGACTGTCGCCAGCAGGTAGCCGACCAGGATCCCCAACGAGGTCGCGACGACGAAGCCCACCGAAGCGGACCCCAATGAGTCTAGCGTTGCCGGGGCCAACCCGCCTCGCGTGAATCCCTCCCATAGAGCAGAGACTGTCGCTGCAGGCGAGGCGATGTAGGGGGACGCGGAAGATACCACGGACCAACCGATTAAGAATACGCAAACGATGCCAACATTCAGCAGCAGACTCCCGACGCTCGGCAGGGTCCGCGTGCGAGACGCAATCGTAGTATTGGGCGCTACGGTGGTGCTCATGCCACTCGATCCCGACGTAGTTCCTTCTCCATCTTCGTGAGCCCAACGTCGATAAGGACTGCCAATACGCAGATCAAAAGGATCAATGCATACATCTGATCCACGGCGAAGGCATGATAGGTATGCGCCACAGAATATCCAAGTCCGGTCGCAGACACAATGAATTCCATTCCGATCGTGCTCACAACGGCAGCCAACAGACCCAGTCGTACCCCGGGGAAGATATGCGGGACTGCCGCTGGGAAATGAACCTTCCTGAACGCGGCCGCCCGTGACATCTGCAGTGATTTCGCGAGTCGATCCAGCGAGACGGGTACCGACAACAGGCCATTCGCCACACTCATCGCCACCGGGACGGTCACCACAACGGAGACGATCAATACGATAGGAGCCCTGGTCAGGCCGAATATCGTTAGCAACAGCGGATAGAAGATGAGAAGTGGAACGGCCTGAACAGAGGCCAGGTACCCGAGAAAGACATTTCGCGTCATCGAAGGGAGCGCAGTCAGGAGAAACCCGATGAAGCCGCCGCACAACGCTCCTATGCCGAACCCGAGCCCGATGTTAATCAGCGTCGACCGCAGGTCCACCCTCACCTCAGTCAGCCCAAACAAATCGAAGAACTGAGGGATGAACAGGCTTGGCCGCGACCAGGTCATCGGGTCGAGCAGACCTGTGCGTGACCCGAGTTCCCAAACCGCCGCGATCGCAACCAGCACGAGGAACCGCGAGGCGTAGACGGCAGTCGGCCGCATGCCACGTCCACTCCTAGAGTTCCGGTTCATGTGGAACTCGTCGAAAGGTGCATCGCGCGCGACTCCTCTTGGAGGAGCTTCCAGATCTCCGCTTCAAGGCTTTGGAACTTGGGATTGAGCGGAAGGTCCTCCGTCCGCGGGCGGGGGAGGTCGATCACGACTCGAGCCTTGAGAGTTGCGGGGCGGCGAGAAAGCACCCATACCTCGTCGGAGAGTGCCACCGCCTCCCCGATATCGTGCGTCACGAAGAGAACGTTGCAGTTGACCCGCTCCCATGTTCGGGTCAACTCGACTCCCATCACGCTCCGCGTCTGCTGATCCAAGGCACCGAACGGCTCATCCATGAGGAGCAGCGCAGGGTCAGTAATCAAAGCGCGTGCGATCGACACCCGCTGACGCATTCCACCGGACAACTCACTGGGCAAGGAATCGGCGAAGCCGTCAAGACCGACCGTGGTCAACAGTGCTCGTGCGCGCTCGCGACGCTCACTCCGCCGGACACCATTGACTTCGAGCGGGAAGGCGACATTGTCCAGTACCGTTCTCCAGGGAAGCAGCGCGGCCTCTTGAAAAACCATAGAGGTGCTGGACTGAGGACCCGTTACTGCTGTTCCATCGAGAAGTACCGATCCCTGCGTCGGCTTCAGTAGCCCACAGGCGAGGTCCAAGAGTGTGCTCTTACCGCACCCACTGGGACCGATGATGGAGACGAATTTCCCTCCAGAGACTTTCGCGGTCAGGCTGTCAACCGCCAGCGTCGATCCGGTCTTGCTCGGATACTCAAGACTGACATCGGCGAACTGAACGGAGCGATCTTCGCTCAATGCAACACTCACATCGAATCCACGATGCTCGTGTCGAGGAGTCCCTCGAAGTCGGCGGTCTCGGCAAGGCCGAGGTCGACGGCTGCCTTGGCTGGCGCCTCGATGTATGCCTCGCTGATGTCGAGCGTCCACGCAGTCTTGTCAACACCCGAGAGGGCCTGCTCGGCGACCTCGGGATCGAGATCAAGGTGCTTTCCCCAGATGCCAGCGGCCTCGCTGGGGCTGTTCTTGATCAGATCTAACGCCTTGCTGAGACTGGCCATCCAGCGCTTGAGTCCGTCTGGATTCTCTTTGAGTTCCTCCGAGGTGGTGCAAATGCACACGTCGGCCCACGTGTCGATCAGAGATTTGGAGTCAATGGCGATTTCGCCCGACCCATCAGCAACGACCGCGGTCGACTGCGGTGGAACCAGAGCTCCCAGGTCGACGATGCCCTCCGCCACCGCCGGCCAGACCGAGGCATAGTCGCCAACGGTGACGATCTCAGTGTCCTTTCCGGGGGTCAGCCCCCCAGTTGTTACACCAAGCTTAGCGAAGAACTCGACGGGACTACCCGATCCCGCAATTCCGATCTTCTTGCCTGCCAGATCTTGGGGCCTCGAGATCCCGGCACCCTTCTTCGAGACGAAGACTACCGAGGGCTGATTGAACCCGCCGCCGATGATGCGCAGGTTCTTGGCACCGCCTTGGTATCCGAGTACGGCAGAGATCGTGGCGGCCGACCCCACTCGGCTCTTCCCCAGAATGGCGCGAACGGTGTCAGTGCCTCCCGAGACGTGGATGTTCTTGGTGTCGACCCCGTCGGCCTTGTAGTACTTCGCGGCTGCGATCACATAGGGCGCCGCGCAGACGATCGAATCAAGACCCGAGACGGCAACCTCACCGCTGGATGATCCACCGCCACCGTCGGATGCCTCTGAGCTCCCGCAGGCGGAGAGGAGGATCGCCCCCGCTCCGGCGACCCCCAAACCCAGTACCCCACGCCGACTGATCCCGCTGTTCCCTGCTCGGCCCCATGTGCTCATTGCATCTCCCTCGAATACCACGTCCTGGTGTGACGGTCGTCGCACTCTAATCGCGGGTTTCCTCTGTTGTCCAGAGTCTTGTTCTGAAGCGCGAAGCGCCGCGGTCTGTTGTCCTCAGCGGTGGGTCAGCAGGAGGTGGAAGCAGAACGACCCAGCCGCTGAGATGGGAGCTCATCGCGCGCAATAGTCTCCGTGCGTCGATGCGCCCGACTCCTCGCGCCGAGTTCGTCGCCCAGCCGGTCACAGAGATCGCAGCGCCCTATGTGTGGCTACAGGGGGTCCGCGAGCAGCTGCGCGTGGTCCTTCGAGCGTGCGTTGGAACATCCGGCGTGGGGACCTCGCAAGGTCTGGGCGATCGTCCGTCATAACGGGCACGTCGTGTCTGAGGCGACCGCGCTGCGCACTCTGCGGGGCGAGGGGTTGACTTCTGTCGGCCCCCTACCAGCGTGAACGTAGGAAGCTGGTCGAGCGGAGGAGGGCGGCGTTCGCGACCAGCCATGGCATGTCGCCAGGCCCGATCCGGGATGTCGATGAGCTGGCAGAACCTTGCAGTCGACATGCCCGCCTCGACGCGGATCACCTCGAGGGGCCCGACCTGCCCTCCGCGAACGTTCTCCACACCCTCGACGCGACTGCGGCCTCGCCGAGTGCCTGGGTCAGGTCCGCGACCTCGGCCTCGAGCTGTTCCTCCCAGACCGAGGCCCGGACCTCCCGGCCGCAAACCCGGTCTTCCCAGCCTCGAGGAAGTCGACCTTCCACTCTCCGATCGATTGCTCAGGCGCTTTCTCGCTGCACCCCACCCTCGGCGATCTACATCTCATCGTCGCGCCCGACTATCGAGAAGCCACCGACCGCCTCTGTCCCGACTCCGGGACGAGCACCGCGACGCCCCCGGCCTCTGAGCACCTCCGGAGCCCACAGATGCAGCCCGGGGCAGCGGCCGGGGGGGTCATACCGACGGGAGTTCGATCGGCATGCCGGTTCGTGAGGACTCGTAGATCGCGAGTACGACGGCCAATGCGTTGCGGGCCTCGCGGCCGGTGACGAGTGGGTCACGTCCCTCGAGGACAGCTGCTATGAAATCGTCGATCTGCTGGGCGTGGTAGGGCATCAGGCCTTCGTGCACCTTCGACAGCGGGGGGTCAGACTCGACGTCAGTGCCGTAGGGCAGGCGGTAAGTGGTTTGCCCAGGAATGGTCCAGATGTCGCAATAGGCCGGTTCCCCTTCGGGGAACTCGGTCACGCTTACGGTCGCTCCGGACGTGCCGGTGACCAGGACTTGAGTTCCCAACCCGGGCGAATAGGTTGTGGCGGCGGAGACCACGCCGAGTGCGCCGTTCTCGAACTCCAGTGTGGCGGCGGCGGTGTCCTCGACCTCGATGTCAGCACCATGTTTGAGCGTGGCGATCCGTCCGGTGACGCGGACAACGGGGCACCCGACGATCCACTGGAGAAGGTCGATGTAGTGGATCGCTTGATTGATCAGCACGCCGCCGCCGTCGGCGGTCCACGTGCCCCGCCAGGGATCGGCGTTGAAGTACGCGGAGTCTCGGCCCAGTCGAAGGGTCATGCTGCCGAGTGTCGGGGTTCCGAGATCTCCACGTGTGACGGCAAGCTTCGCAGCTCGAGATGCCTCCCAGAACCGGCGCTGGAAGAGCGCGCCGAACGTGATCCCGGCTGTGTCGGCCGCCTCGATCATCCGGTCGGCCTCGTCAAGAGTGATGGCGATCGGCTTCTCGCACAGCACATGTACCCCGGCTGTCGCGGCGGCCAGCACTGCTGCTTCGTGCGCGGGGTGGGGCGAGGCGACCGTGAGCGCGTCGAGCTTGGCATTGGCGAGCATTCGCCCTAGGTCGTCGTAGTGCTCGGGTACCGAGAAAGTCGTGGCGAATTCAGCCGCGCGTCCCGGGTCCACGTCGCACACTGCGACCAGCTCGACGGCCGGGTTGTTCTGGAGGGCTTTGACGTGGTTGAGCGCTATCCGGCCGCAGCCGGTGATGCCGACACGGAGTCGCTGAGGCATGAGGTTCCTTTTCTCGGGGGCTGGCGAGTTAGTAGCCAACGGGTGGGTAGGAGTATCAGCGCACTGAGCCAGAAGCCCCGCGAGTGGCGGGGGGTGGGGGCTTGCCGATACCGGGTCAGATAGGCAGCGCCGTCTCGACGGTTCGACGCAATGCCCTGTAGGCCAGGTCAGCCTGCGTGCGGAGGTCAAGGGTGGCGTGGGCGCGGACCGGTGTCTCGATCGAGATCACCTCTAGGGCGCCGCACGCTCGGAGAGTTGAGGCCAGTGGAAGGTCGCCGTCGCCTGGGAGCTTGCGATCCTCGCGTGCCTCGACTATCAGGTCTTGGGTTGTTGAGGGTGCGGGCTCGATGGTCGTGTCGGCGAGCTGGACATAGTTGAGGAGTTCGGCCGGTACCGCTGCCAAGTCGGCGGGTGACCCACCTGAGCGCTCTAGGTGCAAGGTGTCGATGACCAAGGCTGCGGCGGAGCTGGATGCGTGTGAGGCGATGTGCAGCGCCTCTGCGAGGGTCCGAATCTCGCT
Source organism: Nocardioides insulae DSM 17944 (assembly GCF_000422825.1). GTDB lineage: Bacteria > Actinomycetota > Actinomycetes > Propionibacteriales > Nocardioidaceae > Nocardioides > Nocardioides insulae. Next base: position 186,887 of record NZ_AUGU01000013.1, read on the forward strand.
GAAAGCCATGAACTCAAGGCTGAGTTGTAGACCGCGGCTCTCTGCCTCCACGCACAGGTCGGCGTATCGATCGGCTTGGCGCTGGTGGTCGGGGTCGCTGCCGTTGACTAGCACGGCGCGGGCGCCGAGCTCGACAGCTGCGTCCAGAATGTGCAGGGCCTCGTCAGGGTCCTTGTCGGGATGGAGCCTAAGCACCTCTACGTCGTGGACGGTGAGCCCGGCGTCGTCGAGGCGGCGACAGGTCTCGCGCACCATGAGTGTGCGTCCGCCGAGCATCGGCCAGGCGGTGTCGCTGGCGGCGGGGCAGACCCTGATCCCGACGCTGTCGAAGCCGGCGTCCGCTGCTGCGGTGACCAGCTCGGGTGGTGAGGCCTGGATCGCGGTCAGAGGCGACAAAGACAGCCGCGGCCACATGTTCTTGCTGATCGATGTCTGGCTCATCAGTAGGTCGCGCGTCCGCCACTGGCGTCGAAGGTGAACCCGCTGGTGAAGCTGCACTCCTCACTGGTGATCCACGCCACCAGGGCAGCGAGCTCCGAGACCTCGAGCAGTCGCTGCATGGGGATCTTGCCCTTGCTCGCGGCGATGTGTTCCTCGGTCATCTGATCGAGTAAGTCGGTGGCCGCCATCACCGGAGCGACGGCGTTCACGGTAACCCCCGTGGTGATGATCTCCTTGGCGAGCGCCTTGGTCAGACCGATGACGCCGGCCTTGGAAGCCGAGTACGGGGTGATGTTCTGCACCCCTTCCTTGCCAGCGATGGAAGCAATATTGACGATGCGACCCCAGCCACGGTCAACCAAGTGGGGCACGACGGCGCGGCAGGTGTTGAAGACGCCGGTGAGGTTGACGTCGATGACCCGACCCCACTCCTCGGAGGAGTATTCCCAGAGGGGCTTCACGGGGCCGTTGATGCCTGCGTTGTTGACCAAGATGTCGACCCCGCCGACCACCTCAAGCGTCTGCGTCATCGCCCGCTCGACCGAGATCGGGTCAGCCACATCCACCGCCTGGATGTGGTCGGCCTTCCAGTCCTGATTGTCGCCGGCCGGAACAACGGGGTCGAGGTCCCAGACCACCACCCCTAGCCCGTCATGAGCGAGTCTGCGTGCGATGGCTTGGCCGATCCCCCGGGTCCCACCGGTGACGACGGCGATACGACGGGTATCGGTGCGCTCAGACATGGTTCTCCGCAGTAATGTTGGACGTGGCGGCGGGCGCGATGCGAGGTGCGCCATCGGTTTCCCTTGGTGGTGTCGGCGCGTTCCCCAGTTCCTGGATCGGGACGCCGGCGGTCTCGCGAGCGGTAGCCGCGGCAATGAAGGCGAGGGCACAGATCACGGCGGCGAGTACGGCGATGGGGATCCAACCCGTACGGCCGGACCCGATGATCGCGTAGCCGATGGTGGGCATGAACCCGGCGACGGCGTACCCGACCTGCGTGCCGATGGCGCTGCCGCTGTAGCGAATCCGGGTGTGGAACATCTCGGGGTAGAAGGCGGTCCCCACGACGATCGCCGCGCTGTAGCTCAGTGAGGTCAGAGCGAAGTTGGCGAGGAAGATCAAGACCAGCTGGCTGGTGGAGATCGCCTGGAAGTAGGCGAAGGTGAAGACCAGACAGCCGACCACGCCGGACAGGTAGACAGGCTTGCGTCCGATCCGGTCCGACAGCGCAGCCAATGGCGGCATCACGCATACGGCCAGGACGTTTGAGGAGATGCTCACCCACAACATCGTCTGGCGCGAGATCCCGATGTCGTCGACCGCGTAGGCGAGAGCGAAGACCGAAACGATGGTGCCGATCGAGGCGGTCATCGCACACACAACCACCCGCAGAACCGCCCTGGAGTGGGTACGGAACAGGTCCACCAGCGGCAGCTCGGTGGCCTCATCCTTCGCTTCCTCGAAGACTTCTGGCTCCTCAAGCTTGCGGCGAATCACGTAGGCGATCACCACGACGATGGCGCTTGCCCAGAACGGCACCCGCCAACCCCAGGAGAAGAGAGTCTCGTCGGGAAGTGAGGCGACGATGAGGAATGTTCCGCTCGCGAGCACGATGCCCGCAGTAGTGCCAGCCATGGTCCAGCTGGTGAAGAAGTTGCGTCGCTTGGTCGGCGCGTGTTCCAGGATCAAGGCGTTGGCACCGCTCTGCTCACCCCCAGCCGAAAATCCTTGAAGGACCCGGAACAGGACCAGCAGCGCCGGTGCGACCCATCCGATTGCCTGGTAGTCGGGGAGACAACCGATCAAGAATGTGGATGACCCCATCAGCACCAGTGTCAGGAGCATGATGTTCTTCCGACCGATGCGGTCCCCAAAGTGGCCCAGTACGACGCCGCCGAGCGGGCGTGCCACATAGGCCACGCCGAAGGTGGCCATGGCGAGGAGAAGGCCCGTTCCCGCTGCAGCGTCGGGGAAGAAGACCTCGCTGAAGATGAGGGCTGACGCTGAGGCGTAGATGTTGAAGTCGTAATACTCCAGCATGCTGCCGAGGAAGCTCGCGGATGACGCGCGCCGAGTCTGTTGTAGGGAGCCCTCTTCGCTTGAGGCTGCAACAGCATGAGCCATGTCTGTCTCCTTGGTCCGTGGCCTGAGGCCGACGTAGTGGGCGCCTCGCCGCACATCGTCGACCTGTGTCGACCATCACGTGACTACGTAGGCACGGAGAACTATGATTACGTAGTCATCCGTCTGTCAAGGCCTTGGAGGTGCATGTCAGGTCATAGGTCCCGCCCCCGCTAGCATCGAGCCGTGACGGAAGGAAGAATGAGAGAGCGCAGGCCCACCAGCACCGACGTGGCTCGGGCAGCAGGGGTCTCACAGAGCACTGTCTCGCGAACCTTCCGAGATGATCCGCGCGTGCTGCCCGACACCCGCGAGCACGTGCGCACCGTGGCCAGGGAGTTGGGCTACTACCCGAATGCCATCGCAAGATCCATGATCACTACGCGGTCGGGGATCGTCGCTGTGGTCGTACCCGACGTGGTCAATCCCATCTTCACGACCATGGTGACCGTGATGCATCAGGAACTGCAGGCTCAGGGCCGTCAGATGATGCTGTTCCTCGAACGCAACTTCGAGCAGGGCCCCCACGACGTGCTCGGTATGTCCGCGCTACCCGCAGATGGAGTCGTCATCGCCTCCGCAACCCAAGATTCGGCGGTTGTCCGCGAGATCCTTCAGCGGCGAATCCCAACGATTCTCATCCAGCGGGACGTCCCTGGCGCACAGGTCGATCGCGTCATGCCCGACGACGCGGTCGGCTGCAAGGCGGTAGCCCAGCATCTTGTCGAACTGGGCCATCGCCGGATCGGCATGGTGACCGGTTCCCCCCTCACCTCGGGCGGCCGCGGCCGACGGGAGTTCTTCACCAAGGCACTTGCCGAGTTCGGTGTCTCGCTCGATCCCTCGCTGGTCAAGGTGGCGGAGCCGAGCTTTGATGGCAGTGTGGCTGCTGCCCGGTCGCTGCTGTCACCGCCCCAGCGTCCAACTGCCGTATTCTGCGCCAGCGACACCATCGCCCTGACGACACTGGATGCAGCGCGATCCATGGGAATTGATGTGCCCCACGAACTGAGCGTGGTCGGCTTCGATGATATTGACATGGCCGGTTGGTCCATGATTGGCCTCACAACCGTCCGACAAGACATCGCCGAACAAAGCCGGGTCGCGATTTCGATGTTGCTCGAGCAGGTGGATGGCACACAGCGAGATCCAGAAGACGTCACCTTCCCCGTGGAGTTGGTCGTGCGCACCACGACCGGACCACCGCCCTTCTGAGGAAACCCACCACATTCATCTAGTGACGACACCGAGGTTGATCTGCTCGGAGGCGGCAACCGCCGAAGCGTCCAAGCACAGAACCCGACATCCACCAGTTGAAGCGCCCGAGGCTCTCTGCCGCTCCTATGCGGGTTGCAGCTCTCGGCTGAGGGCGGCGTAGTGGGCTTGCTCGGACTCCACCGGGGTCATCATCTCAAGGGGTGGAGTGCAGGCGGCGGTTGTTGTACCAGTCGACCCAGCCGGCGGTGGCGTACTCGACGTCGCCGATGGTCCGGTAGGGCCCGGAGTGGAAGACCGTGGTGCGGATCACGCACTCCATCAGCGCGTTGTCGTACACATCGGCCACCGAGCCGATCGAGGGTCGGATGCCTTCATCAGCGAGGTGGTCGGTGAAGGTGATCGAAGTGTATTGCGAGCCGGCATCGGCGTGACCGATCAATTCGCCCCGGACCACCGGATGCCCTTCCCGGCCGCGCTGCCACAGCGCGCAGGGGCACGTCGACCAGCTCGACGGCCTTGGTGGGTGCCACGTTCCAGGCGACGATCCGCTGGGCGAACACGTCGAGGATGAAAGCTACGTAGACGAATCCGGCCCAGGTCCGGTTCGGCGCGGGCGCGGTGAAGTCGCGATCGAGCAGGTCTCCGGCCCGTTTGCCGTCCTTGGCCGGGATCGTGGGCCGGATGCCCTTCGAGCGGCGCACACCTTGCAGGCCGAGTGATCTAATCGCCCTGTCGACCGCTCCAGGCGAGGCGTCCGGGCTCGTGCGTCGCACCATCTCGGTAATCTTTCGACGCCCGTAGAGGCCCTCGGGTGTCATCCGGCGCACCCTTCGTGGTCGACCCGCCAGGCCAGGTCGCGGACCTGGCTGGTGACCTGGGCCTCGCTCATCGTGCGGGCCGTGACCTGCCGGTTGGCGCGTGCCCATTCGCGGTAGGTCTGCGCGGCGACCTGCAAGCCCTGCTCGCGCAGGACCCGACAGGTCGACTCGGCCGCGTGGCCCTCGGCTCGCAGTTCGTCGATGAACGCGACGATCAGCGATTGCTGGGGTCGAGTTCCCCGCGAAGAAAATCGAGGCCGACGCAGGATCTGGTTGTTCTCCTCGAGCCGGCGGACCCGGGCTTTGAGCTCCTTGATCTCGGCCAGCTCCTCGCTGGTCGGACCCTGGCGGTGGCCGCCGTCGATCTGGGCCTACTGGGGCGCTTCACTACATCAACCGCAAGCTCGTCGTGCCGGACTACCGGGCGGCCACCGAGCGCCTCGCCCCAGGCGTCGAACCAGGCAACGGCGCTGCCGACAAGTAGACCGGACGCCGGCGCAGACTCCCGCTCTCATAGGCCACCTCGAGGGCAGCCCGCGGTTCACGACCGGGTGGAGTCCATCGACGCGCTCCGTGCCCGCCCGCGGCGATTCTGCGGGCCCGGATGGCTCCGCTACCTCACGACCTCCCCAAGTGCGGTCTACGAGTGCTCTGCGCGCAAAGTGCGTCCAAAGCGCGCCCTAAGGCGATTCATGAAGGTCGCGGCGCACTTCACGAATCACCTCACCGCAGGTCAGAGCCTGTTTTCGTGAGCAGCGCGACGCACTCGACGTGGTGCGTCATCGGGAACAGGTCGAAGGCGCGCAGCCGCTCGAGTCGGTAGCCGTGCTCGGCGAAGATCGCGACGTCGCGGGCCAGCGCGGCGGGGTCGCAGGCGACGTAGGCCACCGCCCGCGGCAGGCGGCCGATCACCTGCTCGACCACCGCCCGCCGGGCACCCTCGCGGGGCGGGTCCAGCACCACCAGGTCGACGGCGCCCGGGTACGACGAGGCGAGGACCGTCGCCACGTCCCCGGCGGTCACCGAGGCGGTCGGCACGTTGTCGCGCGAGTACGCCGAGGCGGCCGGGTCGCCCTCCACGGCGACGACCCGCCCGGACTCCCCCACCGCATCGGCGAGGAAGGCGGCGAAGAGGCCGACCCCGGCGTAGAGGTCCAGCACGGACTCCCCCGCCACTGGCCGGAGCAGGTCGAGGACGGTCTCGACCAGCGTCCGCGGCGCGCCGGGGTGCACCTGCCAGAAACCGTCGGCGGCGACCCGGAACTCGTGTCGTCGCCCGGCCGCCGTGACCGTCTCCACCCGGGTGCCGGGCACCGGCGCGCGGGCGTCCCTGGTGGCGAGCAGGCACTCCTCGACCGGGATCACCTCATGCGAGCGGTGCTTGCGCATGCCGCGGCCGGGGACTCCGTCGGGCAGCTCGGCGTAGGCCTGCCGGGTGCGCCAGCGCAGGCCGTCCTCGTCGCCCGGCACGGCCTCCACGGTGACCTCGAGGTCGATCCCCGCCAGCCGCGCGAGCTGTTCGGTGACCACGGCGGCCTTGAGTTCCCGCTGGGCCGGGAGGGCGCCGTGCTGGAAGTCGCAGCCGCCACACCGGCCGGGGCCGGCGTACGGACAGGGCGGGCTGACCCGGTCGGCGGACGCAGCCAGCACCTCGACGGCGTCGCCACGCCAGAAGCGGTCGCCGTCGGTGCCCTCGGTGATCTCGACGACCACCTGCTCGCCGGGCAGCGCGTGCCGCACGAAGACGACTCTGCGCTCCGGCACCGGTCGGCCCTCGCGGTCCTCGACGGTGCGACCGGTCTCGACCCTGGCGACGCAGTGCCCACCGTGGGCCACCGGGCCCACCTCGACCTGGAAGCGTTCGCCCACCCGCGACGCGCCCCGCGGCCTGCGGACCCGTGGCTGGCGTCCTCCGCGCGCCGACGCGCCCCGGCCCCGCCCGCTGCCGGTCCTTCCTCGCTGAGCCGTCACGGGGACCAGTCTCTCACCGACGTACCCGCCATCGACGGGTGGTGGGGCGGCGCAGATCCGGGCTGAGCCACGGCTCCCGCTCCCTGACTCCCCTGGAGGAACGCAACTGGTAGGGCACCGAGATCACCATCACGCCCGGGGTGAACAACAACCGCCCCTTGAGCCGCAGAGCCGTCTGGTTGTGCAGCAACTGCTCCCACCAATGACCCACCACGTACTCCGGGATGTACACCGCCACCACACCCCGAGGATTCGACTGCCGGATCGCCGAGGCGTACTCCACCACCGGCCGCACCAACTCCCGGTACGGCGAGTACAACACCTTCAGCGGCACGTCGAAGTTCCGCTCATCCCACTCCCGCAACAACGCCGCCGTCTGCAACTCGTCGGTCGAGACGGTGATCGCCTCCAACAGGTTCGGCCGGGTCGCCTTCGCGAACGCCAACGCCCGAAGCGTCGGCTTGTGCAACTTCGACACCAACACCACTGCGTGCACCCGCGTCGGCATGACCTTGTCCACGTCATCGGCCTCCAACTCGGCCTCCACCCGCGCGTAATGCCGGTGGATGGCGCGCATGAGCAGGAAGAAAACGATCATCGCCAAGATGGTGATCCAGGCGCCCGCCAGGAACTTCGTGATCAACACGATCACCAGCACCACCGCGGTGAAACTCAGGCCGACCGCGTTGATCGCCCGGGAGCGGATCATCCGACCCCGGGCCGCTGAGTCCCGCTCGGACCGCAGGTGCCGGGTCCAGTGCCGGAGCATGCCTAGCTGGCTGAGCGTGAAGGAGACGAACACGCCCACGATGTAGAGCTGGATCAGCCGGGTGGTCTCGGCGTCGAAGGCGATGATCAGCACGATCGCCATCACGGCCAGGAACACGATGCCGTTGCTGTACGCCAGCCGGTCACCGCGAGCAGCCAGCGAGCGAGGGGCGTAGCCGTCCTTCGCCAGGATCGAACCCAGCACCGGGAAACCGTTGAACGCCGTATTGGCGGCCAGCACCAAGATGATGCCGGTGACGGTGACGACGAGATAGAAGCCCGGTCGGAAGTCTGAGAAGAGGGCGGCGGCGATCTGCGCTATGCCGGTGTGCTGGTCGTAGCCAGCCGGCAGTGGCTGCCCGGCCAGGGTCAACCGGTCCAGGTCGGCCGGGTCGACCATCTGGAGGCCCATCTGCTTGGCCAGCACGATGATGCTCAGCATCATCGTGATCGCGATCGAGCCCAGCAGGAGGAGCGTCGTGGCGGCGTTCTTGCTCTTCGGTCGCTGGAAGGCGGGGACGCCGTTGGAGATCGCTTCCACGCCGGTGAGTGCGGCACACCCCGAGGAGAACGCCCTGGCCAGCAGGAACAGCAGCGCCAGCGTCGTCATCGAATCGTCGAAGCCCGGGGCCGGGGCCAGGTCGAGGGAGGCGCTCTCGACCTGGGGCAGGGTTCCCTCGACCAGCCGGAGCAACCCGTAGGCGCACATCCCCAGGATCGTGATCATGAACGCATAGGTCGGGATCGCGAAGAGTCGACCCGACTCGCGGATCCCCCGCAGGTTAGCGGCGGCGACAAGCACGACGAGCACGACTGCCAGCGTCGCCTCGTGACCACTGAGCGGCCCGATCGCCGAGGCTGCGTACTGGGCTCCGGACGAGATCGACACCGCGACGGTGAGCACATAGTCGACCAGAAGCGCGCTGGCGACCGTGGTGCCGGCCGCGGCGCCCAGGTTGACCGTCGCGACCTCGTAGTCGCCACCGCCGCTCGGGTACGCATGCACCGTCTGGCGGTACGAGGCCACCACCGCGGCCATCACGATGGCCACGGCCAAGCCGATCTTCCAGGAGAAGACGAAGGCGCTCGTCCCGGCCAGCGAGAGCATGATGAAGACCTCGTCGGGGGCATAGGCCACCGAGGAGAGCGCATCGCTGGCGAAGATCGGAAGAGCGATCCGCTTGCTGAGGAGCGTTTCGCTCACCTGGGAACTACGAAGCTTGCGTCCCAACAGGATCCGCTTCGACACGTCGCCGACACCCACGGGGCGCAACCATAAGCCCGTCGCGCCCCAGACGTACTTCGGCGCCTACCTCAACGATCCCCGGAATCTCGTGGACGGCCGGGCGATCCCCGCCGGAGTGATCACCGGCGGGTCCGCCACTGATGGTCCGGCCCGCGGCGGGTGCCCGGCGCGACCCACGGGTCACGCTCCATCATCCGCTTGGAGGACTGGAGTTGGTACGGCACCGAGATCACCATCACGCCGGGGGTGAACAGCAGTCGGCCCTTGAGCCGCAGCGCGGTCTGGTTGTGCAGCACCTGCTCCCACCAGTGACCCACGACGTACTCGGGGATGTACACCGCCACGACACCGCGCGGGTTGGCCTCACGGATCGCGGAGGCGTACTCCACCACCGGCCGGACCAGTTCCCGGTACGGCGAGTAGAGCACCTTCAGCGGGACGTCGAAGTTGCGCTGGTCCCACTCCTCGAGGAGGGCAGCGGTCTGGGCCTCGTCGGTGGAGACGGTGATCGCCTCCAGCAGATTGGGCCGGGTGGCCTTGGCGAAGGCGAGCGCGCGCAGGGTGGGCTTGTGCAGCTTGGAGACCAGGACGACCGCGTGCACGCGGGTCGGCATCAGCTTGTCCTCGTCGCCGGCCTCGAGCTCGGCCGCCACCTGCATGTAGTGCCGGTGGATCGCTCGCATCAGGACGTAGAAGACGACCATCGCCAGCACGGTGATCCAGGCACCCGCGAGGAACTTGGTGAGCAGCACGACCACCAGGACCAGCGAGGTGAGCACCAGGCCGACCATGTTGATCCCGCGGGAGATGTTGATCCGGCGCCTGGTCAGGTTGACGCTCTCCCGCTTGAGCTCGCGGGTCCAGTGCCGCACCATGCCGAGCTGGCTGAGGGTGAAGGAGACGAACACCCCCACGATGTAGAGCTGGATCAGCCGGGTGGTCTCCGCCCCGAAGGCGACGATCAGGACGATCGCGCCCACGGCGAGGAACAGGATGCCGTTGCTGTAGGCGAGCCGGTCACCCCTCGACCCCAGGGCACGCGGCGCGTAGCCGTCCCTGGCAAGCATCGACCCCAGCGCCGGGAAACCCTGGAAGGCGGTGTTGGCGGCGAGCACCAGGATGAGTCCGGCGACGGTGACCACGGCGTAGAACCCGGCCGGGAAGCCGTCGAAGATCGCCTTGGCGATCTGGGCCATCACGGTGTTCTGCGCGAAGTCGCCCGGAACTGCCTGGCCGTCCCGGGTGAGCCGCTCGACGTCGTGCGGGTCGACGTAGCGCAACCCCATCTGCTGGGCCAGCACGATGACGCTCATCAGCATCGTGATCGAGATGAGCGCCAGCAGCACCAGCGTGGCGCCGGCGTTGCGGGCCTTGGGTCGGCGGAAGGCGGGAACGCCGGTGCTGATCGACTCCACGCCGGTGAGGGCCACACACCCCGAGGAGAACGCCCGGGCCAACAGCACCACCAGCGCGAGCGTGGTCAGCGGCTCGTCCCAGCCCTCCGCGTTCTCCACGTGCAGCCCGGCGCTGGCCACCTCGGGCAGGTCCCCGGTGAGGAGCTGGATGAACCCGAAGGCGCACATCGCCACCATCATCGCGATGAAGGCGTAGGTGATCAGCGCGAAGACCCCGCCGCGCTGGCGTACGCCGCGAAGGTTCAGCGCGGTCAGGAGCAGCACCATCGCGATCGCGACGAAGACCTCCTTGCCGGACAGCGCCGGCAGGGCGGCCGCGGCGTACTGCGATCCGGAGGAGATGGAGACCGCCACGGTGAGCATGTAGTCGACGATCAGGGCGCTGGCCACCGTGGTGCCGGCCCGGGCGCCGAGGTTGACCGTGGCCACCTCGTAGTCGCCTCCCCCGGAGGGATAGGCCCGGATCGTCTGGCGGTAGGACGCCACCACGACCACCATCACCAGCGCGACCGCGAGCCCGATCCACCAGGACCAGACGTAGGCCGAGGCCCCGGCCAGCGAGAGCATGATGAAGATCTCGTCGGGGGCGTAGGCGACCGAGGAGAGGGCATCACTGGCGAAGACCGGCAGCGCGATCCGCTTGCGCAACAGCGTCTCGCCCTGGGAGGTCCGCAGCTTGCGCCCCACCAGGATCCGTTTGGAGACCTCACCGACGACGCCCACGAGCGGCAAGGCTACGACAAGTGCACCCGATCGTGGCGCCGCCCACACCCCGCGGCGGCACTGCGGCTACGGTGGCCTCGTGCACGTCGTGATCATGGGGTGCGGCCGAGTGGGGTCGACGCTGGCCCGTAGCCTCGAGGACCGCAACCACACCGTCTCCGTCATCGACAGCGATCCGGACGCCTTCCGACGCCTCGGTCCGCACTTCAACGGCGACAAGGTCGCCGGGATCGGGTTCGACCAGGACGTGATGGAGAAGGCCGGGATCCGTCGCGCAGACGCCTTCGCAGCGGTCTCCAGCGGCGACAACTCCAACATCATCGCCGCCCGCGTGGCCCGCGAGACCTTCGGCATCCAGCAGGTGGTCGCCCGGATCTACGACCCCGGCCGCGCCGAGGTCTACCAGCGGCTCGGCATCACCACCGTCGCGACCGTGAAGTGGACCGCCGACCAGGTGCTGCGCCGGCTCCTGCCCGCCGGCGCCGAGCCCGACTTCCGCGATCCCTCGGGCACGATCCGCCTCGACCAGGTCCCGATCCCCGAGCGTTGGATCGGGCAGCGAACCGTCCACTTCCAGGAGCAGAGCCGCTGCCGCATCGCCTGGATCGACCGGCTCGGCGAGGGGATCCTCCCGCACCGCGAGAGCGTGATCCAGGAGGGCGACATCCTGCACCTGGTGATGCGCGAGGAGAACGCCGCCCACGCCTACCGGGTGATCGAGTCCGGACCTCAGGAGGACTGAGCGTTGCCCGCCCCTCTCCCCCCCACCCGTCCGAGGAGGACCCGCTGATGCGCGTCGCCATCGCCGGAGCCGGCGCGGTCGGCCGTTCGATCGCCCGCGAGCTGATCATCAACGGCCACGAGGTGCTCCTCATCGACAAGGCCCCCGCCTCGATCAAGCCCGAGCGGGTGCCGGACGCCGAGTGGCTGCTCGCCGACTCCTGCGAACTGTCCTCGCTCGAGGAGGCCCGCCTGGACCGCTGCGACGTGGTGATCGCCGCCACCGGCGACGACAAGGTCAACCTGGTGACCTCGCTGCTGGCCAAGACCGAGTTCGGAGTCCCCCGCACCGTGGGCCGGGTCAACCACCCCAACAACGAGTGGCTCTTCACCGAGGCCTGGGGTGTGGACGTCAACGTGTCCACGCCGCGGATCATGTCGGCCCTGGTCGAGGAAGCGGTCACGGTCGGCGACCTGGTCCGGCTGTTCACCTTCCGGCAGGGCAACGCCAACCTGGTCGAGATCACCCTGCCCGCGGATTCGCCGTACGTCGGCAAGCAGGCCGGCCTCATCCCCTTCCCCGACAACTGCGCGCTGGTCACCGTGTTGCGCGACGGCCAGGTCTACGTGCCCACCGGCGAACAGCCGCTCGAGTCCGGTGACGAACTGCTGTTGGTCGTCCCAGCCGAGCGGGAGGACGAGCTGGAGCGGCTGTTGGCGCCGCGCGCGCACGGCGGCTGAGGTCTGCCCGGCCGAGACTTCGACAGACCGGGCGCCGCAGGGTCCCGGTCGGCGACGCGGGAGCCCTCAGGCCGTTTCGGGGTGCCGTTCGAGGGGCGTGTGGTTGCGGGCCAGCAGCCAGATCATCGCGCCGTAGCAGGCGATCCGCAGCGCCCAGCCGAGGCCGGTGCGCAGGATGCCCAGCAGCAGCACGGCCAGGTCGGGGTCGATGGTCCCCGACCAGCCCAGCAGCCAGATCGGCCCCTGGATCGCCACGCCGAAGGCACCGGGGGCCAAGAAGAGCCAGGTGAGCCGGGCGCACAGCTTCACGATCTGCTTGTCCTCGTGCCAGGCCAGAGCGTCGCCGGTGACGCTGCCGAGCAGGAAGCCGAAGAACGGCCAGCCGGCCAGGCAACTGGCCGCCATCACCACGGTGTAACACAGGCTGATCAGGATGCCGGGCAGGAAGAAGGCCAGCGCCTGCTCCTGTTCGCTGCCGCCCATGCTCTGGGCGAGCCGCACCACTCCCCAGCCGATCAGGATGCCGAAGATCGCGTTGGCGACGTACTGGAGGGTCGAGCGCTGGACCAGCCGGATCACCAGCGCCACCGCGGCGACCCCCGCGCCCCCGATCAGGGCGACCTGGATGTCCTTGACGATCAGCCAGAGCACGGTGAAGGCAAGGCCCGGAAGGCCGGCCTCCAGCATGCCGCGACGTCCCCCGAGTGAATCCGACATCCGCTTGCGCACCAGCGCTTCGACCGTCTGCGGAGTCGCCTCGACGCGGGGTCCCTCGGCCTTGGGCGCCTCCCCACCCGATTCGCGCGGGTCACCAGGAGAACGATCGGGTTCGGGGTTCACGGCACCAACTCGTATCGGGGGTTGTACATGATCCGGACGTTGTCGTGCAGACCGATCCGGCCGGTGGCCTGGAGCGAGCGGCCGGGGGTGATGCCGGCGATCCGCCTCCGCCCCAGCCACACCAGGGTGACCGCACCGGAGCCGTCGGAGAGCTCCGCCTCGAGCGCCGGCACTCCACCGCGGGGCCGGAGCGTGACCGTGCGCAGCGTGCCGCGCAGGGTGACCACCTCACGGTCCGGCGCCTCCCCCACCCGGGTCACGCCGCTGCGGGAGCCGGCGTCGTGGCTGCGCCTCAGATCGCGTGCCTCCTGGTCCGCGGAGTCGGCCCAGTGGCCCAGCGTGCGCCGGAGCCTGCCCATGCTCATCCCTGACTCACCTCGGTACGCCGGTCGCGGCTCAGCCGGCCGGGCCGTCGGTGCCCGGCTCCCGCGGCGCCGGCGGCTGCTCGCCCGCTTGACCGGCCTGACCGGTGATCCTTGGAACCGCCGGCCGGTCCACGGGACGGGCCTGGGGCGGCATCGTGAGCCCCAGGGCCTCGCCCACGGGCATGGCCTCGGTGCCCCGCCGGACGACGACGTCGCTGATCAGGTCCTCCCAGTCGCCGGCCTTCTCGATCTCGACCGCGGGACGCCCGAGCAGTGTCGCCCGGAGCATCCACCGGTCGCCATTGACCCCGATGATGCGCGAGGGCTGGACGCCGTCCTGGCCGTCGGGCAGCTTCATCCCGAGCTGGCAGAGCAGCTCGACGCCGTACCGGCCCTCACGCTCGCCGGTCTTGCCGCCCCGGCGCTGGACGTCCTGGGCGAGCTGCGGGCGCACCTCGCTCCACAGGTCGCCGTTGCGGGGAGCGGCGAAGGCGCGCAGTTCGAGAGCGCCGTCCTTGCCGGTCAGCAGGACGGCCTGGACGGTGCCGACCTTCTCGTCGACCTGGAGCCGGAGCTCGCGGCCGGGCGAGGGCGCGATCAGGAGGGACCCGAGGTCGACCCGCTCGATGCCGGCCAGCAGCTCCGGCACGGCCTCGGAGTCGTAGGGGCCGGCGACCACCTGGGCGTCCTGCGCCGCGTCGGTCTCGGGCTCGCTGGCGGTCGCCGCAGCGGCCTTACGACGGAACTTCACGGTGGTGCTTCTCCTCGGCGTGGACGCGGATGGTGACAGGCTCAGCGGGCTCGGCCCTCGCCGGCGCCGAAGCCTCCGGTAGAACCGTATCCCCCGTCACCTCGGACCGAGTCCGGCAGTGCCTGCACCTCGACGAAGTGTGCCTGCTCGACGCGCTGCACGACGATCTGGGCGATCCGATCGCCGCGTTGCAGGTCGACCGGCTCGCGGGGGTCGAGGTTGACCAGCAGGACCTTGACCTCGCCCCGGTAGCCCGCGTCCACCGTGCCCGGCGCGTTCACGATCGAGAGTCCGTGCCGCGCGGCCAGACCGGAGCGCGGGTGGATCAGCCCGACGTACCCCTCCGGTAGGGCGAGGGCGACCCCGGTGGGCACCAGCACCCGCTCCCCGGGAGCCAGGGTCACATCGACGGTCGTCCGCAGATCCGCACCGGCGTCGCCGGGGTGTGCGTACGCCGGCAGCGGCAGCTCCCGGTCCAACCGCACCAGGGGCACCGGCACCGCACCCTCGAGCACCGTGGGACCAGTCCCGTCGGCTGCGGGCGGCCGGGTCTCCACGGACGTCTCGGACTGGCTCGGCTGGTCATGGGTGGAGTCGAACGGCACGAGGGGACGATATCCCGTGGGCCGGGCCTCTCCCAGGGTCGTCCCGACCGGGCCGGGTTTCGGCGGGGCGGGTGCGGGATGAGAAACTCTGACGCTGTGACCCCCTCCACCCGGACCGCCTACCACGAGCGGCTCAGCGTCCCCCTCCGCTGGTGGGTCCAGGGCGTGATGCTGGTGGCCACTTTGTGGCTGGCCCTGATCGTGGCCGTGCCGGAGACGCTGGCCTGGTCGGTCACCGCGGCCGTGCTCGGACTGATGGCGCTGGCCTTCCTGGCCTACGGATCCGCCCAGCTCTCGGTCGCCGACGGCACCCTCCGGGCCGGCCGGGCCCGGATCTCGGCCGCCGACCTGGGCACCGCGGAGGCGCTGGACCCGGAGGGGGCCAGGTTGGCCCACGGCCGCGACGCCGATGCGCGGGCCTACTTCCTGATGCGGCCCTACCTCAAGCGTGCCGTGCGGGTCGAGGTCACCGACCCGAGCGACCCGGCGCCGTACTGGCTGGTCTCGACCCGCCACCCCGACGCTCTCGCACGCACCCTCAACGGCCTGCCCCGCGACTGACCGCGCGCAGCGCGCCCGCCCGAGCCACTCGGCGACCTCGGACCGAGGACGCCGATCGCTCTCGGCCCCCATCCGGCAGGAGTCTCGCGGCACGGACGGAGGGCGTGAGTAGGGTGAGGCGCATGGCAGAGAACAAGGAGTCGTCCAACTCCAAGGTATGGGCCGTCATGTCGCTGGTCGCCGCGCTCGGTGCCGCCGCGGTCGCCCGGAAGGGCATGGACCAGGGCTGGCGGTTCGCGACCGGCCGCAAGCCCCCGCAGAACCCCGCCGATCCCGACGTGTCCATCCGGGAGGCAGTGCTGTGGGCGATCGCCTCCGGGGCGGCTGTGGCGCTGGCCAGGATGCTGGTGCAGCGTCAGGCCGCGCACTATTACACCCGCTCCACGGGTCATCTGCCCGGCCAGCTGGAGCACGACGGCGAGTGACCCTCGGGGTCACCGGACGGAAGAAGGCCGCAACCTCGGGTTGCGGCCTTCGTCGTCACTGCACCGGGTCACCCCGGTCAGGGAGCATCGCACTCACGCGCAGTCGAAGCAGATCATCTTCTTCTCGTCGGCGAGCTGGCTGCGGTGGTGCACGAGGAAGCAGCTCATGCAGGTGAACTCGTCCTCCTGCTTGGGCTTGACCTCGACCGCGAGCTCCTCGTGGGAGAGGTCGGCTCCGGGCAGCTCGAACGACTCGGCGGCCTCCGCCTCGTCCTCGTCTACCTTGCCGGAGTTCTTGTCGTGCCGGCGGGCCTTGAGCTCCTCGATGCTCTCCTCGGACTGCTCTTCTTCGTTCTTGCGCGGTGCGTCGTAGTCCGTCGCCATGCTCATCCCCTCTCGTCCAGGCCGGGTCTCGGCCGTCATCGGGGCCCGACCCCCGACCGTGCGGGCGTGATTGTGCACTATTCCCACCCGGTTTGCACACCGACTAGGTGTGGCGCGACAGGAACATCTGATCGAGCGCCGGTATTCCCGCTCAGCGACCGGGTGCGAGCGTGATCCACACGACGTCGCAGAGGACGCATGCCTCGGCGTGTCGCGACGCCTCCGGCCAGGCCGGAAGGACCGATCGGGCGGCCGCTCAGGGGCGGCCGGGAGCGGCGTATCCGGCCTCGTGCACGAGGGCCTCGAACTCGTCGAACCCATGCTCCGGCGCCGCGATGACCAGAGTGCGGCCCGCCGCGCCTCGCCCGACCCGCACGCGGGCACCAGCGCCCTCGGCGACCAGCGCTCCCGCGGCGTAGTCCCAAGGGTTGACGCCCTCCTCGACGTAGGCGTCGGCCCGGCCCTCGGCGAGGTGGCACAACTCCAGGGCGCAGGACCCGTGGCGACGGATGTCGCGCACCCGGGGGATCAGCACCGCCAGGCTCCGAGCCTGCTGCTCTCGCAGCCCCGCGTCGTAGGAGAACCCGGTGAGCACCAGTCGCTGGGCCATCGGGGAAGGGCCACGCACGGTCAGCCGATGCCCGTCCCGGCGGGCCACGACCCGACCGGGTCCGGGACCGGACCGGTGGGCGGTGTACTCCACCCCGCTCGCCGCGTTGATCACCACCCCGGCCACGGTCTGTGCGCCGTCCGATCCGGTCTGCTCGGCGGCGATCGACACGGCGTACTCGGGCAGTCCGTAGAGGAAGTTGACCGTGCCGTCGATGGGGTCGATCAGCCAGCGCACTCCGGTCGTACCGACCTCCTCCCGGCCCTCCTCGCCGAAGAAGCCGTCGCCGGGGCGGCGCTCACGCAGCAGTCGCCGGATGAGCAGTTCGCTGTCGCGGTCGGTCCGGGTGACCACGTCGACGTCGCTGGACTTGGTCGCCACCACCTCGACCTCGCCGACGGCACGGTCCCGGATCAGAGCCGCGGCCCGACGGGCGACCTCGGTGGCGATGGCGAGCAGTTCCTCGGAGGCGGCGGGCGTCGTCATCGTCACCGAGGCTACCGGGCGACGACGGCTCCTATCCGGTCAGCCCGGCAGCCCGGATCGGTCAGGCAACCGGGGCGTCGGCGCCGCACAGGGTGGGCCGGACGCCACCGCGGGTCGGGAGGCAGCAGTCGGCGGGGCAGACATCCCACAGCGGACCGGTGCGACCGATCGCCGGACGGGTCACCGCCTCACCGCGCTCGGCGGCGGCCCGCTCGAGGAGCAGTTCACGCACCGCACCGACGAACCGGAGCTCATCGCCCGGGGTGGCCGCGCGCCGGGCCTCCAGACCGAGACGCGAGCAGGTGGCCAGCGCCTCGGTGTCGAGGTCGTAGATGACCTCCATGTGGTCGGAGACGAATCCGACCGGGATCAGGACGACGGCCTGCACGCCCTGGGCGGCGAGCTCCTCGAGGCGGTCGTTGACGTCCGGCTCCAGCCACGGGATGTGGGCGGCGCCCGAGCGCGAGCAGAAGACGAGCTCGTGGGCCCGGTCGGCACCGGTGCGCTCGGCGACCCGGTCCGCCACCACCGAGGCGACGTCGAGGTGCTGGGCGAGGTAGGCGCCGCCGCCTTCGGAGGCCGGCCCCGAGGCGTCGTTCATCGCGGTCGGGACGGAGTGGGTCACGAAGAGCAGCCGAGCGTCCCGTCGGACGGCGTCCGGTAGGTCCGCGAGGGCGGTCACGGTGGCCTCGACCACCGGCTCGACGAAGCCGGGGTGGTTGAAGTAGTTGCGCAGCTTGTCGATCCGCGGCGCGTCCTGCACTCCACCCAGCTCGGCGACGGCGTCGTGGAGGTTCTCCCGGTACTGCCGGCAGGAGGAGTACGACGCGTACGCGCTGGTGGTGAAACAGGCGACCCGCTCGACACCGTCGGCTTTCATCTGCCGGAGCGTGTCGGACAGATACGGATCCCAGTTCCGATTGCCCCAGTACACCGGCAGATCGATGCCGTGGGCCGCCAGGTCTGCCCGCAGTGCCTTGAGGAACGCCCGGTTCTGGTCGTTGATGGGCGAGCGGCCGCCGAACAGGAAGTAGTGCTGGCCCACCTCCTCGAGGCGCTCGCGGGGGATCCCACGCCCGCGCGTGACGTTCTCCAGGAACGGGACGACGTCCTCGGGCTTCTCCGGTCCACCGAAGGACAGCAGGAGCAGGGCGTCGTAGGGCTGGACGTCGGTGGCCATGCTGCGCATGGTATTTCCTCACCGATCCCACCCCTGCATCGCCCGTCCCCGGGCCACCCCTTAGCGTGAGCGGCGACATGCCGATGCTCGAGTCCTACCGCCGCCTGCTGCAGCACCCGGGCACGCTGCGGTTCAGCCTGCTCGGCCTGGTCGCGCGACTGCCGATCTCGATGGTCGGCCTGGGGATCGTGCTCCTGGTCGAGGCGGCCTCGTCCTCCTACGCCGTCGCGGGACTGGTCTCGGCGTCCTTCATGGTCGCCAACGCGGTCGCGGGTATCGGTCAGGGCCGGCTCCTGGACCGGTTCGGCCAGGGCCGCGTGCTCAGCATCTGCGCCATGGTCTTCGGCGTCGGGATGGTGCTGTTGATCGTCTCGGTCCTGTTCGGCTGGAGCCTCCCGGTCGTCTGCCTCTCCGCGGCGATCGGAGGCGCGGCCCTGCCGCTGGTGGGATCGGCCGCCCGCGCCCGCTGGGCGTACGTGCTGGGCCGCTCACGCCAACTCCAGACCGCCTTTGCCCTGGAGGGCGTCGTCGACGAGGCCGTCTTCATCACCGGCCCGATGCTGGTCACCTTCACGGTCGCCACCATCCACCCGGTCGCCGGTCTGGGCAGCGCGGCGATCGCCTGCGTCGTGGGCACCCTGGCCTTCTCGGCCCAGCGCGACACCGAGCCTCCGCCACACCCCCGCCCGGTGCACCCCGAGGGGGCGCGTGCCAGCCGACCCCCGATGCCCTGGCGCACGGTCGCACCGCTCGCGGTCGTCGCCGTCGCCCTGGGCGTGCTGTTCGGGGCCAGCGAAGTCGTCACGATCGCCTTCGCGGACGAGCAGGACCAGCCGACGATGGCCGGTGTGCTCCTCGCCGTGATGGCCGTGGGCAGCCTGATCGCGGGGCTCGCCGCCGGGGCCGTCCAGTGGCGGCGGGGGCCCGTGATCCGGGTCAGGTGGGGCGCGCTGGCGATGGGACTGGCCTGGCTACCCGCCCTGTTCGCCTCCTCGGTCGCGGTGCTGGCGCTGATCATGTTCCTCGGCGGCCTGGCCATCGCCCCCACCCTGGCCGCCACCTTCTCGGTGGTGGAGCAGGCGGTCCCGCCCGCGAGGATCACCGAGGGCATGGGGATCATGCACACCGGGATCACCGCCGGCGTCGCCCCGGGCGCCAGCCTCAGCGGACTGGTCGTCGATCACCACACGGCGGCGAGCGCGTACGCCGTGTGCCTGGTCGCTGGCCTGGTGGCGGCGGCCGCCGCCGTGCTCCTGCCGGGTCGCCCCGCCGAGCCGTCGGTCCCACCGGAAACAGGTTGACCGCACCCGCCATGATGGCCCATGTCACCCGGGCTCCGGCAGGTAGCGGACGTTCTTCGTGATACTGGTCTCGGAGTGGCGCACACGCCGGAGTGGCGTCCGGGATCGCCCCAGGAGCTGACGTAGGCTCGGACGCACGAAACGATGAGAGACGAGGATGTCGGCCGAAGAGATTCCCGAGCTGCTTGGTCAGACCCCCACCGGGTCGACCGGCACGGTTCCGACCCCGGACACCCGTCCTCGGAGCCTCACCTTCTCGTCGGTGAGCCGCGACGGCAGCCGACTCCACCTCGTCGATGGCGAGGGCCACGAGTTCGTGCTCACCCTCGATGACCGTTTCCGGGGCGCCCTCGAACCACTCGTGGGTGCGCGCCGATTGGAGAACAAGATGGAAGCCTCCCTGCGACCCCGCGACATCCAGGCCCGGATCCGCTCCGGCGAGAGTCCCGAGTCCGTCGCCGAGGCGGCCAACACCACCGTCGACCGGATCATGGCCTTCGCCGCTCCGGTGCTGGCCGAGCGCCAGCACATCGCCCAGCGCGCCCAGGGCGCCTCCGTACGCCGCCGGGTCGGTGAGACCGGCGGCGCCCGCACCCTCGGCAACGCGGTGGCCGGACACCTGGCCGGTCTCGACATCGACCCGGAGACCATCGAGTGGGACGCGTGGCGCCGACACGACGGTCGCTGGACCCTCGTCGCCCTGGTCGACACCCCGCAGCGCTCCGGCACGGCCGAGCTCACCTTCGACGCCCGAGGCAACTTCGTCTCGCTCGACAACGACGACGCCCGCTGGCTGGTCGGTGAACGACCCCCCGCGCCGGCTCCCGCCTCCGACGACCTTCAGGAGGTCCGGGCGCGACGACTCTCCGCGGTCTCCCCCACCCCGTCCGACCTGACCGGTGACCGGACCGACGACGACGTCGAGGACGACTTCCACGCTCCGCGCCGGCGTCCCGGCGGGATGCCGCGCACCACCCCGCAGCCGATCGAGGCATTCCTCGAACCGGACGACACCCCCACCGCCGAGCAGCCCGCGATCCGGGAGCGGGCCGACGTGTCGGCGGAGGAGCCTGCCGAGGACGAGGCGGGGCAGGATGCGGCCCCGCAGGCGCCCGAGCCGACCCCTGCCCGTCGTACGGTCAAGAAGAGCCGCGGCCGGGCCTCCGTCCCCTCCTGGGACGAGATCATGTTCGGTGGCGGCAGCTCGGATTAGACGCGCGAGCACGTCGGCCGTCGTCGCCCGCTCGGTTGGGCGCCGGCCCGAGTTGCTCGCCGAGCGGCGCGGGCCCCGCTCAGCCGAACGGGAGCGGTTCGGGAGCCAGTGAGACCGCCTTCGCACGGGCTGCGGTCAACTTCCGCCGGTGGTGCTGGCGGCAGAGCACCTCGTAGGCCACCTCGGCAGGTGGCCCCTGCAGATCCTCGACGTCACCGACCACGACGACCTCGCCCTCCACGACCATGATGCCGTCCTCGGTGCGGGCGTTGTGGGTCGCTCTCTTGCCGCACCAGCACAGCGCCTCCACCTGGAGCACCTCGGTACGGTCGGCGAGCTCCACCAGCCGGGCCGCGCCCGGGAAGAGCCGCGTACGGAAGTCGGTGAGGATACCGAAGCAGAAGACGTCGATCTGGAGTTCGTCGACGATCTTGGCGAGCGTCTCGATCTGCCCCGGCGTGTAGAACTGCGCCTCATCACAGATGAGGTAGTCGATCCGGGCTCCGTGGGTCAATGCGTCCACGGTGTACTGCCAGAAGTCCAGGTCGGGTGTGACCTCGAGGGCATCGTGGCGCAGACCGAGACGGGAGGTGATCTGCTGCTCGCCGCCGCGGTCGTGCGTGGTGAAGATCCGGCCGCTCCGGCCCCGGGCCGAGTGGTTGTGATTGGTCTGCAGCGCGAGGGTCGACTTGCCCGCGTCCATCGTCCCGGTCCAGAAGGTCAGCTCGGCCACGGCCCGATCCTCTCATCCGGGTCGACCGGCGAGATCAGCGCCTCGGTTGTTCCTCGCGCTCAGGCACGGTGCCGGTTCGGCCCGTGTCGAACCGCCCGGACGGCCGGATAGACGGGCGCGCTCACAGGCGATCAGCAGCGCGTGTAGAAGCGTCTCACCTCTGCCTTCCCGCCACCCTTGAGGCGGAGCGTCGCGCTCATCCGGTTGGTGCTGCCGGGCAGGTTCCGCACCACGCTCGTCCTGAAGGGGCGGATCTTGCGGTCGCCGACTCGGGCCACGATTCGACGGTTCGCCCTGATCACGGCGGACCGCACCCTGTTGGCGCGAGCTCGCCACGTCACCTTCGCCTTCAGGTCGCCGCAGGAGAAGGAGCCGGGCAGCGCGAGGAACTTCTTGCCGGGTCCCTTCTGGGGGTCGGTGGCCTTGCCGCCGGGGATCTCGATCGCGAGCTGGTAGGACGCCCCGTTCTGGGCGCCAGAGTCGTCGAAGACGACGATCCGGTAGGTCTTCTCGTCACGGGCCGTGATCGTGACCGTCTTCTCGTTGGCCGGGGTGTCGACGGAGTTGTCGGCTGCGAGGCAGTTCTTGGTGCCCTGGGCGGGGTTGAACGGACCGTCGTAGATGTAGAACGACGCGATCGAGTTGGGTGTGCTGGTGAGGCGGAACTCGGTGGTGCCCCCGACCGGCGCGGTCCACGGGATCACCTCGAAGCGGACGTCGAAGGTGCCCTGGTTTCCGCAGGTGTCGGTCGTACCGTTGATGGTGACGACGTCCATCTTGGAATCGTTGGCGTTCAGCGTCCCGTTGCGGTTCTGGGTCGCGGCAGTGGCGGGCGCGTAGGTGAGGACCGTCAATGCGAGCACGATCGTCACTGCACCGGCCCACATGCCCTGGAAAGTGGGTCTGGTCATACTCCCGATGCTCGCCCCGTCAGGTCCTAGCCCACGGGCCGTCCCTTGCACATACCCGATCCCTGGTAATTTCGGCCGTGTCTACCACGGATCGTTCGACGACCGCCCGTCACCGGTGGCCGCGGACGTGCTCAGTCCACGAGTACGGGGATGAGCATCTCGTCGGGCGTCAGCGAGCCGTGCAGACCCACCAGCCTGGTCTCGTACGGGAAGTCCGCAGTGGAGACGATGGCGTGCTCGCCGTGCGCGG
The DNA here is from genome assembly GCF_000422825.1 of Nocardioides insulae DSM 17944. Classification (GTDB taxonomy): domain Bacteria; phylum Actinomycetota; class Actinomycetes; order Propionibacteriales; family Nocardioidaceae; genus Nocardioides; species Nocardioides insulae. The sequence continues at coordinate 209,687 of NZ_AUGU01000013.1, forward strand.
CCACCACGACGTCACCGAGCCGGGGCCGGACGGCGGGTTCGACGGTGCCGAACCAGCCTCGACCCACCGCCTCCTCGCGGGTGAGCACCGTGGCCCGATCCCCCAGCTGTGCCCGCCAGGTCGCCACGACGTCCTCGACGGCACCCCGCTGACAGTACAGATGCCGGAACCGGGCCTCACCGCCCAGAAGCGCGACCCCGTCGCGCAGCTCGGGATGGTCCTCGACGTCGACGCGCGCCTCGACGGGGCTGTCCACCATGCCGTGGTCGGCGATGATCACCAGACGCACCTGTGGCGGCAGGGCCTCGCGCAACTGCTCCGCCTCGGCGTCGATCATGGAGAGCTGCTGCAGCCAGGGCGAGGACGCGACGCCGTAGCGGTGACCGGTCCAGTCCAGGTCACCGTCGTAGAGGTAGGTGAGCGAGCCGCGCTCGGCCGTGGACGCGACCGCGGCCGCGATCCGCTCGCCGACCTTGTCCGCTCCGACGTATTCGGCCCCGCGGTGCGCGGCCACGGTCAGGCCGCTCGTCTGGAACTCGCGCTTGTTGATCACCGTCACCGGAGCACCCAGCCCGCGCAGCTGCTGGAACGCGGTGGGGTGCGGCTGCCATTGGGTCGGCTCGACGTCCTTGCGCCACTGCAAGGCGTTGAGCAGGTGGTCGGTGCCGGGCACCCGGGTGGTGAAGCCGACCAGCCCGTGCATGCCCGGCGTGAGCCCGGTGCCGAGCGAGGTCAGGCTGGTCGCGGTGGTCGAGGGCACCCCGGCGGTGCCGGTGTGGTCGACCAGCCCGGAGAGGTACGGCGCAGCGTGGGCGTACCTCCGCAGCAACCGCTGACCCAGGCCGTCGATCAGGAAGACGACGTAGGCCGGCGCCTCCGGGAGGACCAGTCCGCCGGGGAGAGCGGGGGTCAGTCCGAGCGCGTGCGAGACCGCCGGCACGATGTCGCCCACGGAACGCTCGGCGTAGGCCGGCAGCACGAACCCTGCGGGCCCGTCGGCAGGGTCCACCGGTCCGGCGCCACCCGCCGCCGGTGTGCTCACGCGGCGTGCGTGCGCGCCGAGAGGGCCGACGCGAACGAGAGCAGTCGGGTCACCGCGTCGGCGCCGTCGGCTGCCGCAGCGACCCGCAGGGAGAAGTCGTCGGAGGACAGCACCCCGGTGTAGCCGTGGTCGGCCTCGCACTGGGGGTCGGAGCAACCCGCCGGCTCGAGGTCCATCCGCGACACGCCGCCCCACCCGATGGTCATGACCGCCTCGGCCGGCGCGACCGGCCCGGAGCTCGGGTTGGCGACCATGCGGGTCACGACCACCGAGGTCACCGAGCTGAGCCGCACCGCCTCGGTCGAGGTCGAGGTGTACGGGTCGGGCAGCAGGTCGTCGCCGGGGTTTTCGTCGGTGTGCGTGAGGATCAGCCGGGTGGGGGTGAGGACCAGCACCGACTGGTGCCGCCGCACCTCCTCCTGCTCGAAGGTGGGCTCGTGGTGCACGAAGAAGGAGACGACCGGCTCGCCCGCGACCGAGGAGAAGACACCGTCGGCCACGACCTCGGGGTAGTAGCCGGTGCGGTCGACCGCCTCACGCAACTCCAGCGTGCGGTCGAGGTCGTCGGTGCGGGTCTGACTCATAGCGTCAAGTCTGACACGACCACCCGACGGCTCCGGCCGGGAGGCCCGGCGGTGCCAGCGTCGTCGCCCTCGGTCGGGTCGGGTCACGGTCTCCACTCCGCCCTGAGTCCAGTCCCGGGCCCAGTCCCGAGCCCAGTCCCGGGCCCAGTCCCGGGCCCAGTCCCGAGCCCCGCCTCGAGCCCTGTCCTGAGCCGCGGCGGCAGCACGGCCCGGCTCACTGGGGAATGGTGTCGCCGGGCAGAGCGGCCATCCGGCGTACGAACCAGTCGGACCGGGGGTCGGCGACCGGCTCGACGCGGGCGGAGGCGGCCAGCACGTTGGCGCCGTCGACCCCGGCGAGCACCAGCCCCAGTTCGAGGCCGCTGACCTGGGGCAGGTCGTTCTGCAGTTCGGAGACCCGCCGGATCAGGCGTTCGACGTCATCGACGTCGACCACCTCGCTGCCTCGGTAGCCGAAGAGCATCGGCGAGGCCTTGAGTTCGCGCACCATCGAGGTGGCGTCGCGCTGGCTCAGCGGGGGGATGCGGTAGGACCGGTCGGCGAGCAGCTCGCTGAGCGGGCCGGAGATCCCGAAGGAGACCACGGGACCGAACAGCGGGTCCTCCATCGACCGGATGGTGAGGGGTACGCCGGGTGGCGCGACCCGCTGGACGATGAAGCCGGCCTTCTCCGGCTGCTGGATCAGCTCGGTGAGCTGGTTCCACGCGTCGACCATGTCCTCGGGATTGTCGATCCCCCGCACCACGTGGGCCTGGTCGGGACGCTCCCGGAGGTGCTCCGCGGTGGCCTTGAGCACGACGTCCCAGCCGAGCTCGGCCCCGGCGGCGACCGCCTCGTCGGCGCTGGCGACCGGGACGGAGCGCCACAGGGTGATGTCGTAGGCGGCGAGCAGCTCGGTGAGGTCGGCCTGCCGGATCTGTCCGCCGTTGGGCTCGGCGGAGAGGGCGCGGTTGACGATGAGCCGGGCGGCGGCGATGTCGGCCTCGCCGTCGTCGGGAGCCTGCTGGTCGGGGGTGCGCAGCCACACGCTGTAGTCGACGACCTTGGCCAGGGCCCGCACGGCGCTCTCCACGGCCGGGTAGGACGGCACCGAGCCGCGACCTGCGGTGGAGCCCGCGACGTCGGGCACCCGCAGCAGCTCCGGCACACCCTCGGCCCCCAGGAAGGAGGAGACCAGCGGCTTGTCGGACTGCTCCCCCACCGCGGCGAGCACGTTGGCGATGTCCTCGCCGGACACGTTCAGCGGCGGGATGTACACCGCGATCACGGCGTCCACCTCGGGGTCGTCGATGGCCGAGTCGAGCGCGTCCTCGAAGTCCTCGGCGGTCGGCTCGGCGGACAGTGCGATCTGCTTGTTGACCACCAGGCCGACCCCGGCCGCAGCGTCGGCGGCCAGCAGGCCGAGTGCGTCGGAGTTGCCGACGATCCCCACCCGGCGGCCCCGTGGCAGCGGCTGGTGGGCCAGCAGCTGGGCGACGTCGAACATGTCCTCCAGGGTGTCGACCTGGAGGACGCCGGCCTGCCGGAACATCGCGTCGACCGCCTGCTGGGGCGCCGCGATCCGGCGTACGGCGTGGCCCATCGGCACGCCCTGGGTGGTGCGGCCGGAGCGGACGGCGACGATCGGCTTGCGCAGCGAGACCCGGCGGGCGATCCGGGAGAACTTCCGGGGGTTACCGATCGACTCGAGGTACATCATCACGACCTCGGTGGTGTCATCACCCTCCCAGTACTGGAGGAGGTCGTTGCCGGACACGTCGGCGCGGTTGCCGGCGCTGACGAAGGTGGACAGGCCCAGACCACGCTGCGACACCTTCTCCAAGATGGCCGAGCCGAGCGCACCGGACTGGCAGAAGAAGCCGGCCCGGCCTCGAGGGGGCATCACCGAGGAGAGCGAGCCGTTGATCTTCACCGACTGGTCGGTGTTGATGATCCCGAGCGCGTTGGGGCCGATCAGGCGCAGACCATAGCTGCGGGCCAGGCCGACCAGCCGGCGCTGCCGGCGACGGCCCTCCTCGCCGGTCTCGGCGAATCCGCTGGAGATGACCACCAGCCCATGCACGCCCTTCGCGGCACAGTCCAGGACGACGTCCTGGACCGCCTCGGCGGGCACCGCGACGATCGCCACGTCGACCTCGTCGGGGATGTCCTGCACCGACTTGTACGCCGGCAGCCCGGACACCGCAGAACTGTGCGGGTTGACGACGTAGACCCGACCGGAGAAGTCGGCGGTCACCATGTTGCGCACCAGCAACTGACCGATCGTCTCCTGCCGCCGGCTGGCCCCGATGATGGCGACCGAGGAGGGGTTGAGGAAGCGGTGGATGGAGGCCGCTTCGGCGACGTGCTCGCGTCCCTGCATGACCCCGATGGCGGTCTCGGTGGGCTCGATCGGGAAATCGAGGGAGATGACGCCGTCCTCGTATCCGCTGGCCACCTTGTAGCCGGCGTCCCGGAAGGTCTGGATCATCCGGTTGTTGTCGGGAAGCACGTCGGCGATGAACCGGGAGATGCCGCGCTCCCGTGCCGCCTGGGCGAGGTGCTCGAGCAGGATCTGCGCGATCCCTCGGCCCTGGTGGCGGTCCTCGACCAGGAAGGCGACCTCGGCCTCGCCGGGCCGGACGACGTCGAAGCGGCCGACCGCGATCATCCGCCCCTGGAGGGTCAGCACGAAGGCGACCCGGTCCCGATGGTCCACGTGGGTGAAGCGCTCGATGTCGCGATCGGAGAGCCGCGGCATCGGGGAGAAGAACCGGTAGTACTTCGACTGGTCGGAGACCCGGGCGTAGAACTCCACCAGGAGATCGCGGTCATCCGCGCGGATCGGCCGGATGTGCGCCGTCCTTCCGTCGCGGAGCAGGACGTCTGCCTCCCAGTGCGCGGGAGGTGCGGGCACGTCAGCCGAAGTCACGACCCGAAATGTACCCGCCCACCGCAGGGATTCCCGAGTGCCGCCATGGGGAGCCGATCCCCACGGCAGATTGTGCACAGTTCCGCGTCCCGAACCGTGGAACCGTTTCTAAATGGCCTGGAACGTATGCAATCCTTCGTGACGTCCACCACGTTGCCCTGAATGCGTTCTCGAGGAGCACCCATGGCCACACCCACCGGAACGAACCGCATGCGCGAACCCGTCCGCCGCCCCGGCATCTGGATCGCCCTGGTCCTGATCACGCTCGCCGGGGTGCCCTTCTACCTCCCGGAGGGCACCATCGACCCCATCGTGCTGGGCATCCCACTGTGGATCCTGGGCTCGGTCCTGGCCGCCGTACTCCTCTCGGCCGTCGTGTGCTGGGTCTGCCTGCGTGGCTGGTCGTTGGTCGAGGACGCCGAAGAGGCCGAGCGTGCCGAGCAACTCAAGGCGGCACAGCGATGAACGACCTGGCCTTCGCCGGTACGGCCGGTGTGATCGTTCTCGTCGCCTACGCGGCGATCATGCTCCTGGTGGGCTTCCTGGCCGGACGCGAGCGCCCGGGTTCCAACAAGAGCGTCCGCGGGTACTACCTGGCCGGCAACGGCCTCGGGCTGGTCGCCCTCTTCTTCACGCTCTACGCGACGCAATACAGCGGGAACTCCGTCGTGGGCTATGCACCCACCGGATATCGCATGGGCGTGGCCTGGTGGCAGTCGGTGCCGTTCATGACCAGCATCATCGTGATCTACCTGCTGTTCGCGCCTCGGCTCTACGTCATCGCCAAGCGGGAGGGGTTCGTCACGCCCGTGGACTGGATCCGACACCGGTTCCGCTCCTCGGCCGTGGCCCTCCTCGCCACGATCCTGATGCTGTGGGGTCTGGGCAACTACCTGCTCGAACAACTGGTCGCGATGGGCCACGCGATCGCCGGCCTGACCGGGGAGACGATCCCCTACCAGTTGGGCGTGGTGGGCTTCGTCGTGGTCATGCTCGTCTACTCCTGGGCCGGCGGCATGCGGGCGGTGGCCTACACCGATGTCATGCAAGGCATCGCCCTCCTGGTCGGCATCTTCGCGCTGCTGTTCGGGGTGCTCTACCTGGTCGGCGGCGACCTGGGCAGCGTGACCCAGCAGCTGCGCGAGAGCGATCCCGCCAAGATCGGGGTCCCCGACATGGACACCTCGATCAACTGGTTCTCGATGATCGTGATGATCGGCTTCGGTGCCGCGATGTACCCCCACGCCATCCAGCGGATCTATGCCGCCAGATCCGAGCGGACCCTCAAGCGATCGCTCGCCGCGATGGCCTGGATGCCGCTGCTCACCACCGGTGTGGTCTGTGTGGTCGGGATCGTCGGCATCGTGCTGGTGCCCGGGCTCTCCGATTCCGAGTCCGAGCAGCTCGTGGGCATCCTGGCCAACCGGGTGGCCGACATCAATCCGCTGTTCTGGGTGATCATGGTGATCTTCTTCGGCGGCGTCGTCGCCGCGATCGTCTCCACCGCCGACTCAGCCCTGCTGAGCTTCTCCTCGGTCGTCTCCAGGGACATCTACGCCCGTTACATCGGCCGCGAGTCCAGCGAGCGCGCCCAGGTGATGGTCGGCAAGGTGGCCGGCGTGATCGCCATCGCGATCCTGCTCGTCCTCGCCTGGAACCCGCCGGGTTCCCTGTACGACATCTTCGTGCTCAAGATGGAGCTGATCTCCCAGATCGCACCGGCGTTCATCCTCGGGCTCTACTGGAAGCGGCTCTCCGCCTGGCCGGTGTTCCTCGGCATGCTCACCGGAGCACTGGTGGCCAGCGCGCTCACGATCGTCGGGTCCGACGGCTGGCACGGCGTACCCGGCGGACTGATCGGTCTCGGCGCCAACGTCGTGATCTGCGTCGTCGGTTCGCTCCTCCTCCCCCATCGCGACCCGGAGTCGGCCGACACCGAGCACTACGTGACCCCGGCGGCCCTCGCGACTCCCCCGGCTCGGGTGGAGGCGTGAGCGAGTCCGTCGACGCGCCGTACGCACGGCTGCGCCGAGACCTCCTGGGAGGCCGGTACGCCGAGGGGGACTGGCTGCGGGAGAGCACCCTGGCCGAGCAGCTCGGCACCTCCCGCACCCCCGTGCGCGACGCGCTGCGTCAGCTGCACGGCGACGGGCTCGTCGAGCTCATCCCGAACCGCGGCGCCCGCGTGACCGGCTACGTGCACGCCGCACCCGACGACATCGCGGACCTGCGCACCCTGCTCGAGGGGTACGCCGCGCGTCGGGCCGCCGAGTCCGGCGCCGCCGACCTCGCCCGTCTGGAGGAGTTGTGCGCGGCGATGGAGACGGCCTATGCGCGGCCCGGGGATTCCTCGGCCGAGCTCACCGACCTCAACCTGGCCTTCCACGCCGAGATCCACCGCGGCGCCGGCAACGCACTACTACCCGGCGTGCTCGAGGGGATCATCGCGATCGGCCTGGTGCGCCGCGCCTTCCACAGCTACGACGACGAGCGCACCCGGCTCAGCTTCATCCAGCATCGAGAACTCCTCCGCGCCCTCTCCGCCCGAGACGGGGACTGGGCGGAGGCGGTCATGGTCGCCCACATCCGGGGCGCCCACGACGCCGTGCACCATTCGACCCCCCAGCCAGACCCCTCACCCCACCCCGAAACCCGGAGGCCCACCCATGTCTGAGACCCGGACCGAGACCCCCCGCCCCGCCGAGTCCGGCGGCCCGCTCGCCGGCTACCGCGTGATCGAGGCCGGCACCCTCATCGCCGGCCCTTTCTGCGGCCAGCTGCTCGGTGACTTCGGAGCCGAGGTGATCAAGGTCGAGGACCCGCGGCACGGCGACCCGATGAGGGGCTGGGGCACCCGCACCGCCGACGGCACCGCGCTGAGCTGGCCGGTCATCGCGCGCAACAAGCGCTCGGTCACCTGCGACCTGCGCTCGGAGCGGGGGCAGCAGTTGATGCGCGACCTGATCGCCACCGCCGACGTACTGGTGGAGAACTTCCGGCCGGGCACCCTCGAGCGTTGGGGCATGGGGTACGACGAGCTGCGGGCGATCAACCCCGGCCTGGTGGTCGTGCGCGTCACCGGGTATGGCCAGACCGGGCCGTATGCCTCCCGGGCCGGCTTCGGCTCGGTGGGCGAGGCGATGGGCGGGGTCCGCTACATCAGCGGGGAGCCGGACCGCGCCCCGAGCAGGATCGGCATCACCCTGGGCGACTCGCTGGCCGGCACGTTCTCCGCCTACGGCGCGGTGATGGCGCTGCTCGCCCGGGAGCGCACCGGTCAGGGGCAGGTCGTGGACACCGCGATCTACGAGGCGGTCTTCGCCCTGATGGAGTCGCTGATCGCCGAGTGGCAGCACGCCGGCCACCGTCGCGAGCGCACCGGCCCGATCCTGCCCGGGGTCGCGCCCAGCAACGTCTACCCCACCGCGGACGACTCGCAGATCATCATCGGCGCCAACCGCGACACCGTCTTCGTCCGCCTGTGCGAGGCGATGGGCCGCCCCGAGCTGGGCACCGAGGGCCCCTACGTCACGCACGAGGGACGCGGTGAGCACCAGACCGAGCTGGACGAACTGATCGCCGACTGGACGCGTACCCAGGCCGCCGACGACGTCCTGGAGACCCTGCACGAGGCGGGGGTCCCGGCGGGCCTGATCTACACCGCCGAGGACATGCTCGCCGACCCGCACTTCGCTGCCCGGGAGGCGATCACCACCCTCACCCACCGCACCCTGGGAGACTTCAGCATGCAGAACGTCACGCCCAAACTCTCCGGCACCCCCGGCGCGCTGCGCTGGGTCGGCCCCGAGCTGGGCGAGCACAACGACGAGGTGTACGGCGGCCTGCTCGGACTGGACGAGGCCACCCGTCGTCAGCTCGCCGACGACGGCGTCATCTGACCGGCTCGCGCGAAGGAGGAATCAGCATGACGATCGAGATCTGTGAGGTCGGCCCGCGCGACGGGCTGCAGAACGAACCCGAGGTGCTCGGTGCCCAGGTGCGGGCCGAGTTGGTCACCCGGCTGGGCCGGACCGGCGTGCCGCGCATCGAACTGGGCAGCTTCGTCAACCCGAAGCGGGTCCCCCAGATGGCCGACCCCGAGGTCGTCGACGGCCGCGCGGAGCTGCCCGACGGCGTGACCAGATCAGCGCTGGTGCTCAACGAGCGCGGCTACGACCGGCTCACCGACACCGCCGTCAGCGAGGTGCACATCGCGTTCTGCGTCACCGAGACGTTCAACCAGCGCAACCAGGGATGCAGCGTCGAGGAGTCGGCGACCGCGACCCGGCGCATCATCGAGCGTGCCCGGGCGGACGGGCGGCGGGTCACGGTGACCCTGGCCGCGTCGTTCGGGTGCCCCTTCGAGGGTGAGGTCGACCCCGGCCGGGTGCTCGGCCTCGCCGAGGAGATCGCGACCGCGGACGAGATCCTGTTCGCGGACACGATCGGGGTCGGCGTACCCCGGCAGGTGAAGCGCCTGCTCGGCGGTGCTGCCCATCTCGGCCGCCCCCTGGGGCTGCACCTGCACAACACCCGCAACACCGGGTACGCCAACGCCTACGCGGCGGTCGAGGCGGGCGTGAGCGTCCTGGACGCCTCGGTCGCCGGGCTGGGCGGGTGCCCGTTCGCGCCGAACGCCACCGGCAACATCGCCACCGAGGACCTCGTCTACCTGCTCGAACGCGAGGGCGTGGACACCGGGGTGGACCTGGACGCCGTGATCGGTGTGAGCCGCTGGGTGGGCGAGATCCTCGGCCGCGAGCTGACCGGCCTGCTGCACCGCGCCGGCCCCTTCCCGGCGAGCCCCTGACCCAGCCGTCGGTGCCACCGGGGAGAATGCCCCCATGGCACGCCGTAGGACCAAGGTGGATCTCCCCGACGACGACTTCGAGGAGCACATCCTCGACACCGACATCAAGCAGGAGATGGAGTCGTCGTTCCTGGAGTACGCCTACTCCGTCATCTACTCCCGCGCCCTCCCCGACGCCCGCGACGGGCTCAAGCCCGTCCAGCGCCGGATCCTCTACACGATGAACCAGATGCGGCTCTTCCCCGACCGCGGTCACGTGAAGAGCGCCCGGGTGGTCGGTGAGGTGATGGGTCGTCTCCACCCGCACGGCGACTCGGCCATCTACGACGCCCTGGTGCGCCTGGCCCAGTCGTGGACCATGCGGCTCCCGATGATCGACGGGCACGGCAACTTCGGGTCACCGGACAACGGTCCGGCCGCGATGCGTTACACCGAGTGCCGGATGGACCCTCCTGCGCTGGCGATGACGAGCAGCATCGAGGAGAACACGGTCGACTTCCGGCCCAACTACGACTCGCGTGAGCTGGAGCCGAGCGTGCTGCCGGCGGCCATCCCCAACCTCGTGGTCAACGGCACCACCGGCATCGCGGTCGGCATGGCCACCAATATGGCCCCGCACAATCTGGTCGAGGTGGTCAACGCTCTGCGCGAGCTGATCAAGCGGCCGGGTCTGAGCACCGACGACCTGATGCGGTTCGTGCCCGGGCCCGACCTGCCCACCGGCGGGGCGATCGTGGGCCTGGAGGGCATCCGCGATGCCTACGAGACCGGTCGCGGCTCGTTCAAGATCCGGGCCAGCGCCACCATCGAGCCAAGCGGCCGGCGCAAGGCGATCGTGGTCACCGAGCTGCCCTACGGGGTGGGCGCGGAGAAGGTGATCGAGCGGATCAAGACCCTGGTGCAGTCCAAGAAGATCACCGGGATCGCGGATCTGAAGGACCTCACCGACATGGCCAACGGCACCCGGCTGGTCATCGAGCTGAAGAACGGCTTCGTCCCGGAGGCGCTGCTCGAGCAGCTCTACAAGCTGACCCCGCTGGAGGACTCCTTCGGCATCAACAACGTCGCCCTGGTCGACGGCCAGCCGCGCACGCTCGGCCTCAAGGAGCTGCTCGAGGTCTTCCTGGCCCACCGCTACGAGGTGGTCCGCCGGCGCACCCAGTTCCGGCGGGACAAGGCCGCCGACCGCCTCCACCTGGTCGAGGGCCTGCTCCTCGCCATCCTCGACATCGACGAGGTCATCCAGCTGATCCGCAGCTCCGACAACGCGCCCGAGGCCAAGCAGCGGCTGCAGTCGGTCTTCGACCTCTCCGAGGTCCAGGCCGAGTACATCCTCGACATGGCGCTACGGCGACTGACCAGGTTCTCCAAGATCGAGCTGGAGAAGGAGCAGACCGAGTTGCAGCGCACCATCGAGGAGCTCGACGCGATCCTCGCCGACGAGCAGCTGCTGCGCCGGGTCGTCTCCGACGAGCTGGCCGAGGTCGCCAAGACCTACGGCACCCCTCGGCGTACCGTCCTGCTGGAGTCGGCCGGCGCCCCCGCACTGGCCGCCGCCTCGGTCGAGGTCCCCGACGACCCCTGCTACGTCTTCCTCTCCTCGACCGGTCTGATCGCCCGCACCACCAACGCCGACCACCTCGGCTCCGGTGGTGAGCGCACCCAGCACGACGTCATCGTCTCCACCGTGCGCACCACCGCCCGGGCCGACATCGGGGTCGTCACCACCCGCGGGCGGCTGCTGCGGCTGGGCGTCATCGACCTGCATGCGGTCACCGCGTCGGCCTACGAGCCGAACGTCAACGGCGGCCTGCCGCTGTCCACCTACCTCACCTTCGAGGACGGCGAGCAGGCCCTGGCCCTGTGCTCGCTGACCGGTGAGGGGCTGGGCCTCGCCCTCGGCACCCGCGACGGTGTGGTCAAGCGCACCAACCCGGAGGTGCTGTCCAAGGACGAGTGGGAGGTGATCCGGCTGGCCGAGGGCGATGAGGTCGTCGGCGCGGTGGAGCTGCGCACCGGGGAGGAGTCACTCTGCTTCATCACCTCCGAGGCGGCGCTGCTGCACTTCTCGGCCGGGTTGGTCCGACCCCAGGGTCGTACCGGCGGCGGAGTCGCCGGGATCAAACTGTCCGGTGGTGCGAAGGTCGTCCACTTCGGCGCTCTGGACCCCGACACCGGGGTGGTGGTGACCGTCGCCGGCTCCTCCACCGCACTCCCGGGCACCGAGGCCGGCTCGGTCAAGGTCACCCCGTTCGTCGAATACCCCGCCAAGGGCCGGGCCACCGGCGGCGTCCGCTGTCACCGCTTCCTCAAGGGGGAGGACGCGTTGGTCTTCGGCTGGGCCGGTCCGGCCCCCGCCCGCGCAGCTGCCGCCAGCGGATCGGCGGTCGAGCTCCCCCCGGCTGAGGGACGCCGGGACGGCTCCGGCTTCGCCCCGGACCAGCCGATCGCCCGCGTCTCCGGCCCGGTCACACTGACCCTCGGGATCACCGCGGACGCCGGCGATCCTCCCCACCCCGGCAACTCCGCCACGGAAGGCTGACCGATGGCCACTCTCACCACCCGACGCCGCCGATCGCTCTGGCTGGCCGGCGCCCTGGTCGCGCTGGGGGCGCTGGCAGCCTGCTCGGGAGGCTCCGACACCCCGGAAGCCGACCCCGACGAGGTCCTGGCCGACGCCAAGGCCACCCTCGACGACACCTCCGGCGTACGCATCGAGCTGACCAGCTCCGATCTTCCCGAGGACGTCACCGGGCTGATCGCGGCGGAGGGCGCGCTCACCCGGGCCCCCGCCTTCGAGGGCGAGATCGTGGTCCGCGCGATGGGCTTCGAACCCAGGGTCCCGGTCGTCGCGGTGGATGCTGCCGTGTTCGCACAGCTTCCCCTGACCCAGGGGTGGCAGAAGATCGACCCCGGCGAGTACGGCGCACCCGACCCGGCCGCGCTGATCGCCGCCGACGGTGGCCTCTCCGACCTGCTCATCGAGACGACCGGGGTCGAGGCCGGCGAGAGCGTGCGCGGAGGCGCGGACAACACCGAGGTGCTGACCACCTACTCCGGCACCGTGCCCGCCGACGCCATCGCGACGGTGTTCCCCTCCACCTCCGGTGAGGTCGAGGCCACCTACACGATCACCGAGGACGGCGAACTCCGCACCGCCGAACTCACCGGCGACTTCTACGGCTCCGACGCGGCGATCACCTACACCGTGACCCTGGACGACTACGGGCTCGAGCAGGAGATCAGCGCCCCGTGACCTCGCCCGGGAGTCCGGCCGAGCCCTCCCACCGGACCGGCCACACCCGCGCGCTGCTCACCCTGGCCGCGGTCGCGGTGGCCTTCGCCGCCGCCGACACCTACGTGGTCGTGCTCGCCCTGCCGGACCTCATGCAGGGCGTCGGACTCTCCGTCGACGAACTCCAGCGGGCGGCGCCGATCGTCTCCGGCTTCCTGCTCGGGTACGTCGCGATGCTGCCGCTCATCGGCCGGATCTCCGATCTCCGCGGCAGGGTGCCCGTCCTGGTCGCAGGCCTGGTGGTCTTCGCGGCCGGCTCCCTGGTGACCGCCCTCGCCTACGACCTGCCCTCGCTGGTCTGCGGCCGGTTCTTCCAGGGGGTCGGCGGTGGTGCGCTGGTGCCGGCGACCCTGGCGCTGGTCGCCGACCTCTACCCCGTCGAGAGGCGCGGCGTCCCGCTCGGCCTGGTCTCGGCCGTCCAGGAGATCGGCAGCGTGCTGGGGCCCCTGCTCGGCGCCGTCGTGTTGGCGGTCGCCGACTGGCGGGCGATCTTCGGGCTCAACCTGGTGGTCGGCGCCGTCCTGGCGGTCGCGATCGGGCGATTGCGCCGCGTCGACGCGGGCCCCCCGGCCGATCCGTCGTCCGGACGGCGGGTCGACGTGCTCGGCCTGGTGCTGCTGTGCGCAGCCGTCGCCGCTGGGGTCCTGACCGCGGTGCGCCCCGAGCCGATCCTGCGTGACCTCACCTGGGGACAGCTCTACATCCCGGTCCCCGGTCTCTCCCCCTTCGGACGCTGGGTCACCCCGCTGGGTCTGGCCACGATCGCGCTGCTGGCCGGCTTCGTGCTCCGGTGCCTGTTCGCCGCCCGCCCCGCGGTGGACCTGCGGGGCTGGTGGCGGGCCGCACGCACCGCGGACCTGCCCGGCGCCGTACTGCTCGCCGTCGCCCTGGGCGGCGTGATCCTCACCTTCGCCACGGCCGACCCGCAGGTGGAGCTGATCTCCCCGCAGGGCGGCTGGTATCTCGCCGGTTCCGCGGTGGCCACCATCGCCCTGGTGGTCCACCTGCGTCGTACTCCCGACCCACTGATCCCGACCGCGACTCTGCGTCCCCGCGCCGCCTGGGGCGGGGTACTGGTCAGCTTCTTCGTCGGAGCGGCCCTGGTGGCCGCGCTCATCGATATCCCGCTCTTCGCCCGCACCACCGTCCACTCCGACAGTCAGCTGATGGCCGCGCTGGTGCTGGTCCGGTTCCTGATCGCGCTGCCGGCGGGCGCCGTGGTCGGTGGCTGGCTGCTGCGCCGACTCGGCGCCGGCATCGTGGCCGGCGTCGGGATGCTCCTGGCCGCGGCCGCCTTCGTGCTGATGAGCCGCTGGGACCTCGACAGTCTCGCCCACTTCTCGGCGACGGTCCCGCTGCTGCTCGGCGGGTTCGGCTTCGGCCTGGCGCTGGCCCCGGTCAATGCCGCGGTCCTGGCCGTGACCGCACCGGCCGTGCACGGTCTTGCCGGTGCGCTGGTCGTGGTGGCCCGCATGATCGGCATGCTGGTCGGGATCTCGGCGCTCACCGCGCTCGGTCTGCGCCGCTACTACGCCGAGCAGGCGGATGTGCCCCCGGCCGCCGAGGTATGCGGCGGGCCGACCCGGTGCGACGCCTACAACGACCTCCTCCAGCAGGCCGGCATCGCCCAGGAGCAGGTCGTCTTCGCCGGAGCGGCCGTGTGTGCCGTCCTGGCCGCGGTACTCGCGATCGCGCTCTTCCGCGGCGCGCCGACCCGCGAACTGCCGGCTGGTGAGGCGCTTCGCGGCCACCGCTGATCCGTGCGGGAAGCGTCTCCGATACCTTCGTGCCCATGGGCAACTTCGACGACCTCCTCGCTGCGAACCAGACCTATGCCGCTGACTTCCACCTGGGTGGGTTCGACGGCATCGCCAAGGCCGGAGTGGCCATCGTGACCTGCATGGACTCGCGCATCGACCCGCTGCGCATCGTGGGGCTCTCCCCCGGCGACGCCAAGATCCTGCGCAACCCGGGCGGCCGCGTCACACCGCAGGCGCTGGAGGCCCTGGTGCTCGCCGTCCACCTGCTCAACGTCGACCGCGTCGTGATCATCCCTCACACCCGCTGTGCGGTCGCCAGCAACTCCGAGGAGGAACTGCGCGCCAAGGTGTCGGAGGCGGCCGGTCAGGACGCCTCCTGGCAGCCGCTGCACGTCATCACCGACCAGGTCGCCGAGCTCCACCACGACGTGCAGAAGGTGCGCTCGCACCCCCTGATCCCCGACACCATCCAGGTCGGCGGGTTCATCTACGACGTCGACACCGGGCTGCTGGAGCAGAAGTTCTGATCGGTACCTGAGACCGGCCCCACCGGTTCCCACTCCTTCGCGCAGCAGCGCCTCGGCGTGCCAGTCGGGGAGAACGTGTCCGACCACCTCGAGCACCCGGCGCCGATCGGTCGAATCGGGCAGGGGTCTGGTCGTGCACTGGCGAGCGGATCAGCCGCCGTGGGGCCGGCCCTCCCCGTCGGCCGCACGCCAGGGGTCGGCGAGTTCGGCGACCTCCCGCAGGCTCGCGAGCAGCTCGCCCATCCGCGCGTCGCCGAGGTGATCGCGCCAGCGGCGGAGCTCGGTCCGCACCGCCGAGTCGGCCTCGGGCACCATCGCCAGCGCGGGTTCGGTGAGGCGCACCAGGCGGGCCCGGCCGTCCCGGGGGTCCGGCACCCGCTCGACGTGGCCGGACGCCGCCAACTGGTCCACGAGATGGGCCGCGGTCTGCTTGGTGACCCGGCTCTGTGCCGCCAGCTCGGTGATCCGGCTCCCCCCGGGCGCGATCCTCGCCAGCAGCCGGGACTGCGCGAGGGTGATCGTGGCCCCCGCAGCGACGGCCGCGTCGTAGGCGACCTCCTCGAGTCGGCGGGAGGCCACGAACAGCAGGATCCCGAGTTCTGTACCCCGGTCGACTGAGGACACTTGACGGTTCCCTTCGGGCGTGTCAGATTAGTCAGATATTCTGACTATAGCTGATCGGACCGTCATGGACAGTGACACCCTGTGGGCACACACCGATCGCGAGCGGGCATCCCTGTGCGACCTGCTCACCGGTCTCACCCCGGAGCAGTGGTCGACCCCGTCGCTGTGCCGGGGCTGGACGGTCCGTGACGTCGCCGCGCACCTCTCCATGGCTCAGCTGACCCTCCCCCAGGCGATGGGCCCCCTGCTCCGCGCCGGCCTGCGGTTCAACACGATGATCCGCGACAGCGCGAAGAGGAATCCACTGACCCACGACCAGATCGTGGCGAGGATCCGAAGCTTCGAGGGGACCAGGAAGCGGGCTCCCTTCATCAGCGAGAAGGAACCCCTCCTGGACATCCTCGTCCACACCCAGGACATCTGCGTGCCGCTCGGCGTGGACCGACGGGTGCCGAGCGACGCGGCGGTGGTCGCGCTCGAGCGCATCCTCGAGCTCAACCACACCCGAGTGCGGCTCCGTCGCCCCCTCGACGGCGTCCGGCTGGTCGCCACCGACGCCGACTGGGCCACCGGTCAGGGGCCGGTCGTCGAGGGAGAGCTCCGCTGGCTCCTCCTGCTCGCCGCCGGGCGCGAGGTCGCGCGCGATCACCTCGCCGGAGCGCTCGAGGCGGTCTGAGCCCGGAGCCACGGATCGTCGCCGTCGCGAGCGCCACCAGACGGCTGGGCGGGCAAGGCCGAGTGCCGAAGGTCCGTCGAGGTGCGACAACGCGGCCGGCACGCCCGGATCGCGGCGCGCAGCAGGCGAAGGATCCGCGGATCCAGGCCGAGGTCCCACACGGGTCACCTCAGGGACGTGGCCGCCACCTCTTCCACAGCGCCTCCGCCTCGGCCCGGGTCTTGCCTTCCCACTCCAGACGCACCCGCGCGGTGATGGCATCCTCGCTCGCCTCAAGCGTCTCGGCCACCAGCTCGACCTGCTCGCTCAGCGGAGCCGGACGCCGATAGCGCACATCGAGGCCCGCCGTGACGTAGGCCAGTTTGGAGCCGTCCGGCGCGCGCCACCCGTGGTCGTACGCCGTGTGGTGGACCGCTGCCGCGCTGTGACAGTCCAGCAACGTCGCGATGATCCCGCCGTTGAGGAACCCGCCGCCGTTGTCGTGTTCGGGCCAGGGCAGGAACTGCGCCACGACCGTGCCGTCGCCGGCGGGGAAGCTGCGCAGTCTCAGCCCCTTCGGGTTGGCCGGGCCGCAGCCGAAACAGGTCATGCCGGCGAAATAGGTCTCCTGCAGGGAAGGCTCGCTCACGCCCTCCACCCAACACCCTGCCGGACGCGGCCGCTACCGCACCCCTGGATGCGGCTCAGCGGACGAGCTCTTCGCCGGCGTACAGGTTGAAGCCGTCGTCCCGCACCATCCCGGCCAGCAGCAGTCCGTGCTCCCTCGCCAGGTCGACGGCGAGGGAAGAGGGCGCCGAGACCGCCACCAATCCCACGACGCCGGCGGCCATCGCCTTCTGCACCAGCTCGAAGGAGACCCGGCCGCTGACCACGAGGAGTCGGTCACTGGCCGGCAGGGCGCCGTCCAGCAGCGCGCGGCCGACGGCCTTGTCGACGGCGTTGTGCCGCCCGACGTCCTCGAAGACCCGATCGATGGCGCCCTCCGCGGTGGCCAGGCCGGCCGCATGCAGCCCTCCGGTGCGGGCGAAGACCCGCTGCTGGGCGCGCAGCGTCCCGGGCAGCCCGGCGAGCACCTCGCCGGTCACCTGCCAGCCGTCCCGGCGTGCGTGGCTCGTGCGGAGACCGGAGAGGTCGACCACGTCGGCCGAGCACACGCCGCATGCGGAGGAGGTGACGAACGCGCGGGCGCGCGGTGCCCTCACCCCCTCACGCAGCCGGGCGAGAACCCGGTCGGTGTCGTGGTCACGACAGGCCCGCAGACTGACCAGGTCCTCGGGCCGGCGTACGCCGCGCGCATCCGGGTCTCCTGCGGTCTCCACGCACAGCCATCCGGCCGCGAGTTCGAGGTCGTGGCCCGGGGTGCGCATCACGGTGGCGAGCACCTCGCCCCCGGGCGCGACGCCGGGGCCCTCCAGCCCCAGCACCAGGGGATCCTCGACCGCCAGGTCGTCACCCCGCGGCCGCCCGCGACGGACGATCGCGCGCCGCGTGGTCATCACCGCCATGATCCCAATCTAGGCCCCCGCCCGACGCCCCGCCGAACCCGGTGCCGGATAGGTTGGAGAGGTGGGACGACGAGCAGACCGGCACCAGCAGAACCCCGCCGATGGCAGGACCCGGCCCGAGGAGAGCCTCGAGGTCACGCCACAGGAGCACACCGCGGTCGGTGTCCCGGGCATCGCCCACGCGATGGACTACGCCCTGCGGGAGATGGGTCCCGCCCGCAGCGCCCGGACACTGCTCGCGCTGAATCAGGACGGCGGCTTCGACTGCCCCTCCTGCGCCTGGCCCGATCCCGGGCCGGGCAAGCGCAAGCACGCCGAGTTCTGCGAGAACGGCGCCAAGGCGGTCGCCTGGGAGGCCACCCGAAAGCGGGTCGGCCCCGAGTTCTTCGCCGAGCACCCGGTCGCCTGGCTGCGGGACCAGACCGGTCACTGGCTGGAGAAGCAGGGGCGGCTGAGCCAACCGATGTACCTCGCCGAGGGCGCGAGCCACTACCGGCCGATCACCTGGGACGACGCCCTCGCGCTGATCGCCGACCGGCTGCGTGCTCTCCCCTCCCCCGACCGGGCCGCGTTCTACACCAGCGGCCGGGCCTCCAACGAGGCGGCCTTCGTCTATCAGCTGCTGGCCCGCAGGCTGGGCACCAACAACCTGCCCGACTGCTCCAACATGTGTCACGAGTCCAGCGGCACCGCCCTGACCCAGACGATCGGGATCGGCAAGGGCACCGTCACCTACGAGGACCTCGCCGAAGAGTCCGAGCTGATCATCATCGTCGGACAGAACCCCGGCACCAATCACCCCCGCATGCTCACAGCTCTGGAGGAGGCCAAGCAGCGCGGCGCCCGGATCGTCTCGGTCAACCCGCTGGCCGAGGCCGGGCTCACCCGCTACAAGAACCCGCAGACCGTGCGCGGCCTCGCCGGGCGCGGCACCGCGATCGCCGACCGGCATCTCGCCGTACGGGTCGGGGGCGACCAGGCCCTGTTCGCCGGGCTCAACAAGATCCTCGTCGAGCGCGATGCGCTGGACCACGACTTCCTCGATCGCTACACCGACGGGTACGCCGAGGCCGCCGCGTCCTGGGCGGACCTGGCCTGGGCCGACCTCGAGGAGCAGTCCGGTCTGCGGCGTACCACCCTGGAGGCGCTGGCCGACGAGGTGGCCTCCTCCGAGCGGGTGATCGTCTGCTGGGCGATGGGGCTCACCCAGCATCGCAACGCGGTTCCCACGATCCGCGAACTGGTCAACTTCCTCCTACTTCGCGGCAACATCGGCCGTCCCGGCGCCGGGGCATGCCCGGTGCGCGGCCACAGCAACGTACAGGGCGACCGCACCATGGGGGTGTGGGAGAAGATGCCCGACGTCTTCCTGGACGCGCTGGGCGAGGAGTTCGACTTCGACCCTCCGCGCCGGCACGGGTTCGACACCGTCGACAGCATCCGGGCGATGCGCGACGGGCTGATCGACGTCTTCGTCGCGCTGGGCGGCAACTTCGTCGCTGCCACCCCTGACAGTGCCGTCACCGAGGCAGCCCTGGCACGGGTCGGGCTCACCGTGCAGATCGCCACCAAGCTCAACCACTCCCACCTCCACCACGGCCGGGAGGCACTGATCCTCCCCTGCCTCGGGCGCAGCGAGCGGGACCTGCGACCCGGCGGCGAGCAGTTCGTCACCGTGGAGGACTCGATGAGCATGGTGCACACCTCCCGCGGCCGGCTCCTGCCCGGCTCCGCGGAACTGCGTAGCGAGGTCGCCATCGTGACGGGGATCGGTGAGGCCCTCTTCGGCTCCGAGGGAGGCATCGACTGGCGCGGGCTGGGCGAGGACTACCCCCGGATCCGCCGCCACATCGAGCACGTCGTACCCGGCTTCCACTCCTTCGAGGAGCGGCTCACCCAGCCGGGCGGATTCCAGTTGCCCAACGGCCCGCGCGACTCCCGTTCCTTCGCCACCGCCACCGGGAAGGGCCGGCTCACGGTCAATCCGCTCGAGCCGCTCGAGGTGCCCGAGGGGCACCTGATCCTGCAGACCATCCGCTCCCACGACCAGTTCAACACCACGATCTACGGGCTCGACGACCGCTACCGGGGCATCCGCGGCGGACGCCGGGTGGTGCTGGTCAATCCCGATGACCTTCGGGCGCTCGGGCACAGCGACGGCGACGTCGTCGACCTGGTGAGCATCTGGCACGACCGCGAAGGCGCCCCGCCGCAGGAGCGACGCGCCCCGGGGTTCCGGGTGGTCGCGTACGGCACCCCGCGGCACTGCGCGGCGGCGTACTTCCCGGAGGCGAACGTGCTGGTGCCCCTCGACTCCACCGCGGCCGAGTCCAACACACCGACCTCCAAGTCGGTCATCATCCGGCTCGAACCGGCCGGCTGAGGGCGACTGCGACTCCGGCGTCTGGGCGGAAGGTCAGGCGGCGTCGATCAGCGCCGCCGCTGCCTCACGGTGCAAGACCCCGGAGATGCTCGGCGAGCACGACGTCCACGTACGCGTCGCCCCAGTCGCCGTCCCGCCAGGCGGCGGCGAGCGCGGCGGGATCGGGGACGGCGTCCAGCCGGTCGAGCAGGCGGTCCACGGCCGCGCCGACCTCGCCCGCCGAGGTACGGTCCTCGACTGCCAGCGGGACGTCGAGGAGGAGCGGACAGTCCACGGCGCCGCCCTCGGGCTCCGGCACCAGATCGTGCACCCAGCAGCCGACCTCGAAGACGAGATCGGCCTCGGGTTGCGGCCCACTGGACCGCAACGAGACGAACCAGGTCAGCTCATCGTGCCGAAGCCGCCACGCACCCTTGCGCAACGGCACCTTGCGCGCCTTGAACGCCTTCGCGGCAGCCGTCCGGACCGCCTTCTGCTGCATCATCTCGACCGCTCAGGCGTCGATCGCGTCGACGTCGACCTCGTAGGCGCCCTGCACGATGAAGTCCTTGCGCGGCGCCACCTCCGAGCCCATCAGGAGCTCGAAGACCTCGGCCGCGACGTCGGCGTCATCGACGGTCAGGCGGCGGAGGGTACGGCGACGCGGGTCCATCGTGGTCTCGGCCAACTGATCGGCGTCCATCTCACCCAGACCCTTGTACCGCTGCACAGGGTCCTTCCAGTTCATCTTCTTCTTCGACAGCTCCGCGAGCTTCCGCTGCAGTTCGTCGTCGGAATAGGTGTAGACGTACTTATCCATGCCCTTCTTGGGATTGGTCAGCTCGATGCGGTGCAACGGCGGCACCGCGGAGTAGACCCGTCCCGCCGCGATCATCTCCGGCATGTACTTGAAGAACAACGTCGCCAACAGGGTGCGGATGTGCGACCCGTCGGAGTCGGCATCGGCCATGAAGATGATCCGGCCGTAGCGGCGCGCGTCCAGGTCGAAGGAGCGTCCCGACCCGGCACCGACCACCTGGATGATCGAGGCACACTCGGCGTTCTTCAGCATGTCGGCCACCGAGGCCTTCTGCACGTTGAGGATCTTGCCCCGGATCGGCAGCAGCGCCTGGAACTCGGCGTTGCGGGCGTACTGCGCGGTGCCCAGCGCCGAGTCACCCTCCACGATGAACAACTCGGTGCGATCGTTGTCACCCGAGCGGCAGTCGCGCAGCTTCGAGGGGAGGGAGGAGGACTCGAGGGCGTTCTTCCGACGCTGGGTCTCCTTGTGCTGGCGCGCGGCGATCCGGGTCTTGGAGGCACCGAGCACCTTCTCCATGACCAGCTTCGCCTGCTGCTTGCGCGCGCCCTTGGACTCGGTGAGGAACGTCTTGAGTTCCTGGGCGACCACCTTGCGCACGACGGTGCGAGCCGACGGCGTACCGAGGATCTCCTTGGTCTGCCCCTCGAACTGGGGCTCGGCCAGGCGGACCGTGACCACGCTGGTCAGCCCTTCGAGGACGTCGTCCTTGACCACGTCGGTGTCGTTGACCTTGAGCACCTTGGTCGAGCGCATCGCGTCGTTGAAGGTCTTGGTCAGGGCCTGCTCGAATCCGCTCACGTGGGTGCCGCCCTTCGGCGTGGCGATCACGTTGACGAAGGACCGGACCTCGTTGTCGTAGCCGCTGCCCCAGCGGACGGCGACATCGACCTTCAACTCCCGCTCGACGTCCTGCGGGCTCATGTGGCCCTGGTCGTCGAGCATCGGCACGGTCTCGGTGAACGTGTCGGCGCCCTGCAGCCGGAGTACGTCGGTGACCGGCTCGTCCTTGGCGAGGAACTCCGCGAACTCCGCGATCCCGCCGTCGTGGCGGAACTTCTCCTCCACCGGCTCGGGGCCACGCTGGTCCCGGATCACCAGCTCCAGACCGGGCACGATGAAGGAGGTCTGCCGTGCTCGGGCGATGAGCTCGTCGAGCAGGAACCCGGCGTCCTTGGTGAAGATCTGCCGATCCGGCCAGAACCGGACCAGGGTCCCGCTCCTGCCCTTGGCGACCCGCTTGCCGGTCCGGGTCAACCCGCTCTGGGGGGCGAAGGATGCCTTCGGCCCCTCCCCCTCGAAGACGCCGGGCAGCCCGCGCTGGAAGGAGAGCCCCTTCCGCGAGGGGGACCGGTCCACGTCGATGTCCATCCGCGAACTCAGGGCGTTCACCACCGAAAGACCCACGCCGTGCAGGCCGCCGGTCGCGGCGTAGGAGGACCCGCCGAACTTGCCGCCGGCGTGCAGCTTGGTGGCGACCACCTCGACGCCGGGCAGGCCGGTCTTGGGCTCCTTGTCGGTCGGGATGCCCCGGCCGTCGTCGTACACCTCGACCGAACCGTCGGGGTGCAGGGTGACCTCCACCCGACCGGCGTGACCGGCCAGCGCCTCGTCGACACCGTTGTCGATGATCTCCCAGACGCAGTGCATGAGGCCGCGGGTGTCCGTGGACCCGATGTACATGCCCGGGCGCTTGCGAACCGCCTCGAGGCCTTCCAGGACGAGAAGGTGCGCGGCGTTGTACGTGTTGTCGATCGTGGGGCTCCTAGCAGTTGTGACGCACCGCTGAATGTACCCGCGACACGCCGCCCGGCCCTGTTCCCACACCCGTTCGGGCGCAACTAGCGTGATGCACATCTACCGGCTGCGTCCCGTGGGCGCCACAGGGAGGAGGCACGAGCGTCGCGGTCCGATCCGACCTCGGGTCCGACGACTGGGATCCAAGTACCGAATGCGAAGCATCCGTGATGGGATTCAGGTGAGGTGAACCACGTGGGGGCGGGAATCTTGTGTCCCCGGGTTACGTTCTCTCTGTGTCACCGACAGATCAGAAATGAGGCCGATGTGACCACTGCCGTTGCCCCCAGCACCCCGCTGTCCGCCCTGGACCGCTGCGACCGTTGCGGCGCCCAGGCCTACCTGCGGGTCGAGCTCCAGTCGGGCGGTGAGCTGCTCTTCTGCGCACACCACGCACGTGAACACGGAGAAAAGCTCAAGGAGATCGCCGTCAACGTCGTCGACGAGACCCACAAGCTTGCCGGCGGTCCCAGCGAGGCCGCCACCACTGAGTCCTGAACCGACTCACCACCGAGCAACACCTACGGGCCCCGGAGAGTTCCGGGGCCCGTAGGCATCTTCAGAGCCGATGAGGAGCGCCGAGCGTGAGCACCGTGCTGGTCACCGTCCTGGTCTCGCTGGCGATCGCGGTCGGCCTGGCCGGGATCGTCGTACCGATCCTCCCCGGCGTCCTGCTGATCGCCGTCGCGCTGTTCTGCTGGGCACTGTTCACCGGCGGCACCACCGCCTGGGTCGTCTTCGGCCTGGCCCTCGCGATCCTGCTGGTGGGCCAGGTGGTGAAGTACCTCATCCCCGGGAAGCGACTCAGTAGCAACGACATTCCGGCGAGCACCCAGTGGTTGGGCGTGCTGCTCGGCGTCGTCGGCTTCTTCGTCATCCCGGTCGTCGGGCTGTTCATCGGGTTCCCGATCGGCGTCTACCTCGCCGAGTGGCACCGGGTCGGCCACGACCGGGCCTGGAACTCGACCGTGCACGCCCTGAAGGCCCTCGGGCTCAGCATCGTGATCGAGCTGATCTCCGCGCTGATCGCGGTGCTGGTCTGGGTCTGCGGATTGGTCGCGCTGGCACTCACCTGATCCGACACCTCGACCGAAACCAGCAACGGCCATCCCGGAATCCGGGAGGGCCGTCGCATGATCTCGGCTGGATCAGTCCAGGTAGTCGCGCAGGACCTGGGAGCGCGAGGGGTGGCGCAGCTTGGACATGGTCTTGGACTCGATCTGGCGGATCCGCTCGCGGGTCACGCCGTACACCTTGCCGATCTCGTCGAGCGTCTTCGGCTGGCCGTCGGTCAGGCCGAAGCGCATCGAGACCACACCGGCCTCACGCTCGGACAGGGTGTCCAGGACGGCGTGGAGCTGCTCCTGGAGCAGGGTGAAGCTGACCGCGTCGGCGGGCACGATGGCCTCGGAGTCCTCGATCAGGTCACCGAACTCGGAGTCGCCGTCCTCGCCCAGCGGGGTGTGCAGCGAGATCGGCTCACGGCCGTACTTCTGCACCTCGATGACCTTCTCCGGGGTCATATCGAGCTCCTTGGCCAGCTCCTCCGGGGTGGGCTCGCGGCCCAGATCCTGGAGCATCTGACGCTGGACCCGGGCCAGCTTGTTGATGACCTCGACCATGTGCACGGGGATACGGATCGTGCGCGCCTGATCGGCCATCGCCCGCGTGATCGCCTGCCGGATCCACCAGGTGGCGTAGGTGGAGAACTTGTAGCCCTTGGTGTAGTCGAACTTCTCGACCGCACGGATCAGACCGAGGTTGCCCTCCTGGATGAGATCCAGGAAGAGCATGCCGCGGCCGGTGTAGCGCTTGGCGAGGGAGACGACCAGCCGGAGGTTGGCCTCCAGCAGGTGGTTCTTGGCCCGCTTGCCGTCCTCGGCGATCCACTCGAGCTCCTCGAGCAGCTTGGGGCTGATCTTGCCGCCCTTGGCGAGCTTCTCCTCCGCGAAGAGGCCGGCCTCGATCCGCTTGGCGAGCTCGACCTCCATCTCGGCGTTGAGCAGCGGAACCTTGCCGATCTGCTTGAGGTAGTCCTTCACCGGGTCGGCGGTCGCGCCCGCGACCATGACCTGCTGCTCGGGCTCGTCGGTGTCATCGGAGGTGGAGACGACGAAGGAGGCCTCCTTCTCGTCCTCCTTGATCGTCGGGTCGGCCTTGAGATCCTTCTCGAACTGCTCATCGGAGATGTCGGGAAGGATCTTCTTGCCGTCCGGCCCGATCTTGACCTCTTCGGCCGGAAGCTCGACCTCGACCGCCTCGACCTCGGCAGCCTGCGCCTGCGCGCTGGCGGACGTCTTCGCCGGCTTCTTCGCGGCCGGCGAGGCGGGAGCGGCCGCCTTCTTCGGCGCGGCCTTCTTGGCGGAGGCCTTCGCGGTGGCAGTGCCCTTGCGGGTGGTCGCGGCCACCGCGCGGGAGGCCCCTGCGCCGATGTCGACCGAGATCCCCAACGCGCTCAGATGCATCATCAGCGACTTGAGGTGGCGCGGCTCAACCGCGGCATCCTCGGTCGCCTGTCGGACCTCTTCGGGAGTGACCCGGCCAGCCGGCTGACCAGTCTGGATGAGGGTCACGACGGCGGGGTGCGCGAGCACCTCAGCTGGGATCTTGCGTGCGTTCGAGGACACGAACACCTCTCGTGAACTGGCTTCGGGGCGCGGCCATGCCCGGTGTCGTCAAGAGCCGCTCCGTCATTCTGCCACGGCCCTCAAACAGTCGCGGCATCGACCTGCCCGCCACGGAGGGCCGATCCGCTCACACGGCAGCCTCCACGTCATGGCTGCTCCGTCTTGGCCGTCTTGGCCGTCTTGGCCGCCTTGGCTGCGGCCTTCATCTCCTTCTTGTGGTCACGCACCTTCTGCAGCGAAGCCCCGTCGACCACGTCGGCGACCGAGCGATAACCCTCCAGCGCGTAATCACCCACGACCTGCTCCCACCCCGGCGGCCGGACGCCGAGCTGCTTGGCCAGCAGGGCGACGAAGATCCGGGCCTTCTGTTGACCGAACCCGGGGAGAGCCTGGACCCGCCGCAGCAAATCCCGGCCGGTGCTCGCCTCGGTCCACAGCCGCGATGCGTCCCCGCCGTACTCCCGCAGCACGAGGGCTGCGAGCTCCTGGAGGCGCGCAGCCATCGAACCGGGGAAGCGATGGATCGCAGGCGTCTGGGCACAGAGGGCGGCGAACTCCTCCGGGTTGGCCGCGGCGATCTCGGCGGGATCGAAGGACCCGAACCGTTCGGCCACCTTGGCCGGCCCGCGGAAGGCGTGCTCCATGGGGTATTGCTGATCGAGCATCATGCCGACCAGCAGGGCGAACGGGTCCTCGGAGAGGATCTGGTCAGCGGCCGGGTCGCCGGTGATCTGCAAGGTGACCATGTCTCCCATCATCGCACCCACGAGCGGCGCGAACCCCCGCAGGCGAGCGCCCTGCGCTGCTCGAGGTGGACGCGGTCCGAGCACCGAGCGTTCAGTCGGTGCGCTGGCGAGCGAGTCAGTACTTGGCCTTGACCGCGAGGACCGGGCAGTGGGCGTCGAGCAGGATCCGCTGGGCGTTGCTGCCCAGGATCAACTTGCCGACCGGCGATCGCTTGCGGAGACCGATGACGATCAACTCGGCCTCGTTGGCCTCGGCGATGCTGACCAGGTCTTCGGCGGGTTCGAAGCCGCGGACCAATTGGCGCACGACGTAGGGGACGCCCGACTCATCGAGCCTGGTGCGAACCTTCTCCAAGTCGTCCTCGGCCCGACGTGCCGCAGTGTCATCGAAATCCGAGCCACCGCGGTGTGAACTCACCACCACGATCCGCGCGTCGCGCAGACGGGCCTCCTCGATCGCCTTGTCGAGGGCCGCCTCGCCCTCCGGCTTGGGAACGTAACCGACCACCACGGACCCCATGACCAACTCCTCGTCACCTGCGCGTATCCATCCCGGTCAGGTGATCTGGATCACTCGACCGGTCAGCACGCTACGCCATTTCGGGCACCCCATCAGCCCCAGACTCGCAGGGTGCGCGAAACGCCCTGTGGACTGCGCACTGAATCCGCCGGCGAGGGGAACGAGGTCCACATGGATCCACGACCCGACCCCGCTGCCGGTCTCACCCATGTCTCTGGCGCCAACGCAGCCTCCGGAGGCTCGGGCGAAGAAGAAGTGCTCGCCGCGGCCGAGGGTCTCCGTCCCCCGCTGCCCGCGCTGCTCACCCGTCGGCTGCGTCGGCTCGTCTACGACCACGCGACGACGGAGCGCCGCCGGGCGCACCTGCCGATCCTGCACGTGGGCACACCCGGCGCGCGGGAACTGCTCTTCCCGGTCCGCCCGGAGGACCACCTCGACCATGCCCTGCGTGCCGATGTGATCGCGGCGCTGACCCGTCGGAGTCGCGCCGGGACGCACGACCCCGGGCTGCTGTGGCTGACCCGTCCCGGCGGGCTGGTGCTCCAGGACGTCGACGCGGCCTGGCTGGCCGCCGCGCGTCAGGCGTACGGCGAGGCGGGGCTGCCGCTGGTCTTCGTGGTGGCCAACCGGCACGGCTGGTGGGATCCGCGCAGCGGCCTGAGCCGTACCTGGGTGCGGATGCGCCGCCGCTCGGCCGGTCACTGACCCGGCACGCGGCTGATGAGGAGCCCACACAGGCGGAGGCAGGGACCCCTCAGCGGGAACGCTGAGCGGCGAGAGCCGGTCGGCTGGCGGACCAAACCGCCTGCGGACCCGGCGGACCCATCACGGTCGGCGGCTCCCGCTCCGGCACCGGCGCGCCTGCGTCGCCGCTGCCATGTCCCGCCGCGGAGCCGTGATCGAGCGGGGGGGCCACGATCGCGGCCGGGCGCATCACCGGCTGAGCTCGTGGAACAGCTCCACCAACTCGGCCCGGCTTGCCACCGAGCCGACCTCGTGTGCCGCCGCGAGGGCTTGTGGGGACCAGCGGCCGGGCGGTGGCACCGCGTGCTCGAGCAGCAGGGCGACCAGATCCGTCAGCGGGTGATCGACACACCGCTCCCGGGAACGATCGACGGCGCACCACGCGAGCGCGCCCCGCCCGGCGACCCAGGCGAGCGCCGCCAGCACCGCGGCGGCAGGTCCATCCAAGGGCGTGGGCGCCCGACGTAGGAGATCGCCCCACAGTCGGACGTGCCTGCTCGCCTGCTGCGCAGTGAGTCCGACCCAGGCACGCCCACCCGGGTCGGCCCGGGACACGGCCACCAGGATGCGGGCGGCGGTGAGGTCGTCGATCCGGTCGCCGGCCTCTGCATGTCGCCGGAGGGTCTCCCGCAATTCGGTGCCCGACATGTCGGGTGGATCCCCGGCAAGGGGACCGCCCACCTGCCCGCACGCTCGCGCCGACGCCCCGAACAGGTCCTCGAGGGCTGCCGAGACGGCCTCGACACCGGGCGGATCCGGCCGCAGCCGCGCCGCGATCTCACCCCGGGAGGAGGCCAGAACCTCCCCCGCGGCCACCGCCTCCACCCGGAACGGGTGGGTGGCGACGTCGAAGGGCACACCGTGCTCCGGGACCCCAGGGTGGCCGGAGAGGCTGAACCACCGGCCATCGTGCACCCGCATCAGATCGACGATCTCGATCCCCTCCCCACGGAAGGCGGGCCGGACCAGTCGCCGGAATCGTCTCGCCGTGGTCTCGCGGCCGGTGTAGAGGATGAGGACCACGCGGCCGACCCCGTGCTGCCGCGCCGGCCCGAGCAGAGCCGCGACCGCGTCGGGGAGATCGTCGCCGTGAGGTAGGTCGAGGCGGGCGTGGAAGGGGGTGCGAGCCCGCACGGCGAGCATGACGATCGAATCCTCGGGCTCGAAGCCGAGCACGACCGGGACGAGGGCCAACAGGTCCTCCGGGGTGCGCGCGGTGATGGTCCGGGTGGGATGGTCGGCACGAGGGCCTGATGAGGTGGTCATGCCATCGAGAGTCGCCTCGCGTGGGGCTGCTCGCGACCGCGGCGCCGGCGGCTGTGGACGAGGCCGTTCTCCAGCCCTGGGGTGGACGACGAGCGGCCCCTCCGGCACCTCCGCCCAGCGCTCACACGCGTTCGGCCAGCACGGCCCCGGCGCCCTCCTGACACCGTCCTGCCGCCCGGATCGGGATAGGTTTCCCGCGTGCGCGCGCATGCCTCGGTGCTCCATCTCGACCTGGACGCGTTCTTCGCCTCCGTCGAGCAGCGCGACAAGCCGTCGCTGCGGGGCAAACCGGTCGTGGTGGGCGGCACCGGCCAGCGAGGGGTCGTCTCCACGGCCTCCTACGAGGCCCGGCAGTACGGCGTGTACTCCGCCATGTCGATCAGGGAGGCCCGGTCTCGTTGCCCGCACGCGGCGTACCTGGGCGGGCGCTTCGGCGCCTACCGGAAGGCCAGCGAGCAGGTGATGACGCTGCTGCGCGGCGTCTCCCCGCTGGTCGAGCCGCTCTCGCTCGACGAGGCGTTCGTGGACCTGGCCGCCGCTGGGCTCCCGGATCTCGAGGTCGACACGGTCACCGACCTGGCCGAGGCACTGCGGGCCTCGGTGAGCACGGCGACCGGCGGTCTCACCGCGTCGGTGGGGCTGGCCAGCTCGAAGTTCCTGGCCAAGGTGGCCAGCGACCTGGACAAGCCCGACGGCCTGGTGGTCGTGCCGCCCGGCGGTGAGCGGGAACTGCTCCGCCCGATGAAGGTGAGCGTGATCCCGGGAGTCGGCCCCGCCACCGCCGAGCGGCTGCACCGGGCCGGCCTCCACCTGATCGCCGACCTGGAGACGGTCTCGCAGGAGGAGTTGGTGCGCCTGGTCGGCAAGGCGCACGGCAGCACGCTGTTCCAGCTGGCTCGGGCCGAGGACGACCGCCCCGTGGTGGCCGAGCGTGAGGCCAAGTCGGTCAGCGTCGAGGACACCTACGACCAGGACCTCACCGAACGCCCGCTGATGGAACACCTGCTGAACCGTCAGGCGACCCTGGTCGCCGAGCGACTGCACCGGCACGGCCTCTCCGGCCGCACGGTGTCGATCAAGGTGCGACTGCACGACTTCACCACCCTGTCGCGCTCCTCCACCATGCCCTCCCCGACGGACAGCGCCGCGGTCATCAGCCGACTCGCCCGCACCCTGCTCACCGATCTCGACACGACCGGGGGCGTGCGGCTGCTGGGCGTCGGGGTCTCCGGGCTGGCCGACTGGATCCAGGAGGATCTGTTCGGCGACGCCGCCCTCGGTGTGGACTCCCATGGCGCCACCCCCTCCCCGGGCACCGGCCCCGGGTCGGAGGACACCGGGTCGCCGGGGGCCGGGCCACTCCCCCTCTCGGTACGCCGCCGTGCCCGCTGGACCCCGGGCATGGACGTCGCCCACGACGAGCACGGCCGCGGCTGGGTGTGGGGATCGGGCCGGAGTGTGGTGACCGTCCGCTTCGAGACGGCCGAGACACCGCCGGGGCCGGTGCATTCCTTCGCCCTGGACGACCCGGCACTGCGCCCCTGGCCCGATCCGGACGAGGACACCGCCGAGTCCACGGAGGGATAAGGTCTCCGGCATGCCGTCACGCACCGACGTCCCCGCCAGCAGCCCCGACTCCCCCACGGCCAGCCCCTCCACGGGCGCACCGGAGGGTCCTCCGCAGGCGCCCGCACGGCCCGTGACCCGCGAGCACCACGGCCACGCCCGGGTCGACGAGTACGACTGGCTGCGCGAGAAGGACTCGCCCGAGGTGCTGGGGCATCTCGAGGCCGAGAACGCCTGGACCGAGGCACGCACCGCCCACCTGGCCGGACTGCGCGAGACGATCTTCGAGGAGATCAAGGGGCGCACCCTGGAGACCGATCTGTCGGTCCCGACCCGCCACCGCGGCTACTGGTACTACGGTCGCTCCTTCGAGGGACGCGAGTACGGCGCCACCTGCCGCGTGCGCGTCACCGACCCGCACGACTGGACCCCGCCCGCTCCCTCCGACGTCGAGCCCGGCCAACCGGCACTTCCCGGTGAGGAACTGCTGCTCGACCTCGACGAACTGGCCGAGGGCCACGACTTCTTCTCCCTCGGCGGCTCCTCGATCTCCCCCGACACCACCCTGCTGGCCTACTCGACCGACACCGTGGGCGATGAGCGCTACACGCTCAGGATCAAGGACCTCACCACCGGGGAACTGCGCGCGGACGTGATCGAGGGGGTGCTCGGCGGCGCCACCTGGGACCGGGAGGGCGACAACCTCTACTACGCCACCGTGGACGACACCTGGCGCCCGGACAAGATCTGGCGACACCGGCTCGGCACCTCGCAGGAGGACGACGAACTGGTACATCACGAGACCGACCCGAAGTACTGGACCGGGGTCGGCCGCACCCGCAGCGACCGGTTCCTCGTCATGGTGATCGGCTCCAAGCTCACCTCCGAGTACCGCTACCTCGACGCGGAGGACCCCGAGGCGGGGTGGCAGGTCTTCTCCGCCCGTCAGGAGGGGCTGGAGTACAGCCTCGACCACGCGGTGATCGGCGGCCGGGACACCTTCCTGGTGATGCACAACGGCACCGGTCCCGATTTCGAACTGGCCACCGCCCCGGTGTCTCCCACCCCGCCGGACGGGTGGACCCCGCTGATCCCGCACGACTCCGCCGTACGTCTCGAGGACGTCGACGCCTTCGCCACCCACCTGGTGGTCCACCAGCGCAGCGAGGGACTCACCCAGCTGCGCATCCTCCAGCTCGACGCGGAGGGTGTGGGCGAGGACTACCTGGTCGAGTTCGACGACGAGGTGTACACCATCGGGGCGGGCGGCTCGCCGGCCTTCGAGCAGCCCACCGTGCGCCTGGGCTACACCACGATGCGCACTCCCAGCTCCGTCTACGACTACGACGTCCGCACCCGCCGCCTCGCTCTGCGCAAGCAGGCACCGGTTCTGGGCGGCTACAGCCGCGACGACTACGAGGAGCACCGGCTCTGGGCCACGGCGCCGGACGGTGAGCAGGTGCCGATCTCGCTGGTGGTGCGCAAGGATGCCCGGGCCTTCGGACCGGTGCCGGTGCTGCTCTACGGATACGGCGCCTACGAGGCCTCGATGGACCCGTACTTCTCCATCGCCCGGCTCTCCCTGCTGGACCGGGGCGGCGCTTTCGCCATCGCCCATGTGCGCGGCGGCGGTGAGATGGGACGACGCTGGTACGACGAGGGCAAGATGGCGCACAAGCAACACAGCTTCGACGACTTCATCGCCAGTGCTCGGCATCTGCGCGAGCAGGGCTGGGCCTCCTCGGTGGTGGCCGAGGGCGGCAGCGCAGGTGGGCTCCTGATGGGCGCGGTCCTCAACCAGGCACCCGACCTGTTCGACGGCGTGGCCGCGGCGGTGCCCTTCGTCGACAACCTCACCACGATGCTGGACAGCACTCTCCCGCTCACGGTGACCGAGTACGACGAGTGGGGCAACCCGGAGGGCGACCAGGAGGCCTACGAGTGGATCTCGGCCTACGCCCCCTACGACAACATCACCGCCCAGGACTACCCGCCGATCCTGGCCGAGACCAGCCTGCACGACACCCGGGTGCTCTACGTCGAGCCGGCCAAGTGGGTCGCCCGGCTGCGGGCGGTCGCGGGCGCCGACGTCCTGCTGCGCACCGAGATGTCCGCGGGTCACGGCGGCGTCTCCGGGCGCTACCAGGCGTGGCACGACCGGGCCTTCTCGCTGTCCTGGATCCTGGATCGGCTGGGCCTGACCGCTGCCGGGGCGAACGCGCGGGACTGACGCGGCCCACCACCCCGAGCCGGGTGCGCGCCCGGTCCGACCGGGTCGAGGAGACACGCACGCGGGCCTCCTCGGGGTGGTCCCTGAGATCTCCCTGAGAGTTGCCCTCCTCGGCAACTTCGCCGCCACCTCGTACGTCGTAACCAGTGAGAGCGCACCGCGGTCGGGGGAATCCGCCGGCCACCGGGTGCGTTGACACCACAAGGACACGAGACGTGTCCAACATGTGCGAGGAGGGTCCCATGGCGAACACCGCTACCCGTGAGATCGAGGGACGCGACAGCGTCGGCCTCTACCTGGACGAGATCGCCCGCAACCAACTGCTCGACGCCGCCGCAGAGGTGGAGTTGTCCAAGACCATCGAGGCGGGGCTCTACGCGCAGTACCTCCTCGACCAGGGCCGTGTCGGCCGCCGCAAGGGCGGGGCTCCGGGCCGGGCCACCCAGGAGGAGCTGGAGTGGCTGGCCGAGGAGGGCCGCAAGGCGGTCGACACCTTCATCACGGCCAACCTGCGCCTGGTGGTCTCCATCGCGCGCAAGTACGGCCGGGCCCAGATGCCCATGCTCGACCTGATCCAGGAGGGCAACACCGGCCTGATACGCGCGGTGGAGAAGTTCGACTACACCAAGGGCTACAAGTTCTCCACCTACGCCACCTGGTGGGTGCGGCAGGCGATCACCCGCGGCATCGCTCAGCAGGCCCGCGTGGTCCGGCTGCCCGTGCACGTGGTCGAGGAGCTCAACCAGGTCGGCGGCGCCCGCCGTACCCTCGAGCGCCAGCTGGGCCGCACGCCCGAGCCGCAGGAGATCGCCGACGAGCTCGGCATGGCGGTCGACCGCGTGCTGGACCTGCTCTCCTGGGGGCGTGAGCACGTCAGCCTCGACACGCCCGTCGACGAGGACGGCGACACCTCACTGGGCGACCTGATGGCCCAGGAGACGGTGCCGAGCCCGGATCTGACGGTGCTCGATTCAGAGAGCCGCGACCGGCTCAACACCCTGGTCGGCCAGCTCGACACCCGGGCCGCCGACATCATCCGCAGCCGCTACGGCCTGGTCGACGGCCGGCAGCACAAGCTGGCCGACATCGGCGTCAAGCACGGCATCTCGGCCGAGCGGGTGCGCCAGTTGGAGCGGGAGGCTCTGCAGAAGCTGCGCCGTCTCGGCGACCCCGACATGGCCGCCTGATCGTCCCTCCTTGGGGATCGGCCGGCTGATCTCTACACAGGTCAGCCGGCCGGCTGGGGCCCTCGTGGTTGCCACACACCCACCCAGGCCCCGGTCAGCTCAACCGCGGGAGCGGGTGCTCGACCCGACCCGCAACTGATCGAAGACCTCCGCCACCTGCTGGCGGAGGTCTTCGAGCGTTCCGGAGTTGTCGAGCACGTACGTCGCCGCGGCCAGCCGCTCCGCACGACTCGCCTGGGCCGCGAACCGGGCACGCGCCTCGTCCTCGGTCATGCCGCGGTGCTCAACCAGGCGGGTCACCCGGGTACGGTCGTCGGCGTCGACCACGAGGACCGCGTCGAAGCGATCCGCCTGCCCGGTCTCGACGAGCAGTGGGATGTCGTGGACGACGATGTCTTCCTCCCCCGCCGAGCCCTCCAGTTGCGCGCCGCGGGCCCGGACGAGTGGATGGATGATCCCCTCCAGCTGCGCCCGCTTCGTCTCGTCGGCGAAGACCAGGGCGCCCACCGCGGCCCGATCCATCTCGCCCTCCGTGGTGAGCACCTCCGGCCCGAACGCCTCGACCACCTGGTCCAGTCCCGGCGTCCCGGCCGCGACCACCTCGCGGGCCAGCCGGTCGGCGTCCACGATCACCGCCCCCAACTCGGCCAACATGCTCGCCACCGCGCTCTTGCCCGCGCCGATCCCACCGGTCAGTCCCACTCGCATGGCGCCACCGTAGCCGCCCGGCCCGAACCGGTCAGGCGTGGTCCAGGACTGTCGCGAGAAGCCGGTCCAACTGGGCCCGTTCGTCCTGACCGAGCCCGCCGAGCAGGTCCTCGGCGGCGCGGTCCCGAGCCCTGGCCACCAGGTCGTGGACCCGCTCCCCCTCGGGCGTGAGCTCGACGCAGGTCGCCCGGCGGTCCGAGGCGTCCGGACAACGGCGGACCAGACCGTGGTGTTCGAGGGCATCGACGACCTCGGTGGCCGAGCGCGATGCGATCCGCAGCACCTCGGCCAGATGGGACAGCCGGGGCGAACCACTGCGACGTACGACGCCCAGGGCCCGCGCCTGGGAGGGGGTGATCACCGGCTCCATCTCGCTGAGGACCGAGGCGTAGCGGCGGCGGAGAGCGCGCGCCACGGACATCAGCAGGTCGGCGGTCGAGTCGGAACCGGGCGCCGTCGGGACGGGCATGTGGAATACCTCCGCAAGTCGGTGAGTTGACCTCATCGTGAGGTTACCTCACCATCGATGCTGAAGACCGAACAACCCGAGGAGTCAGATGGCCGACCTGGGCATGGGAGGCGGACCGGGCGGGCGACCGCCGATCTCGCCCGACGCCGCACGCACCGCACGTAGGCAACTGGAACGCAACCCGGTGTCCCTGCGGCGGATCTCCGCGCTCTTCCGGCCGCACCGAGGCGGGCTGGTGGTCGTGATCGTCCTGATCGTGATCAGTTCGCTGATCGGTCTGGCCCAGCCGTTCCTGGTGCGCGAGGTGATCGACGTCGCCCTGCCCGATCAGGACCTCTCCCTCCTGCTGTGGTGCGTGGGGGTGATGGTGGGCGTGGCCGTGGCCAGCGCCGCACTCGGCGTCCTGCAGACACTCCTGTCGACCCGGATCGGCCAGCAGGTGATGCACCGACTCCGGTCGGACCTCTTCGCACATCTCCAGCGCCAGTCGATGGCCTTCTTCACCCGCACCAGGGGCGGCGAGGTGCAGTCCCGCCTGATCAACGACATCGGCTCGATGCAGAGCGTGGTCACCTCCACCGCGACCAGCACCGCCGCGAACGTCACGGTCGTCGTAGGCACCGTGGTGGCGATGTTCGCGCTCGACTGGCGACTCGCCCTGATCTCGCTTCTGGTCCTGCCGCCGGCGGTGCTGACCACCCGGAAGGTCGCCCGGATGCGGCACCAGGTGACGGCCGAGCGGCAGCGCAAACTCGCCGATCTGCACGTCCAGGTGGAGGAGGGGCTCAGCGTCTCGGGCATCCGGCTCACCAAGACCCTGGGGGCCGCTCCCGCACTGGCGGGCAGATTCGAGCACACCAGCGCGGAACTGGTCGACCTGGAGGTGCGATCCCAACTGGCGGGGCGCTGGCGGATGGCCACCATGCAGGTGGTCTTCGCCGCCGTCCCCGCGGCCCTCTACCTCGCCGCCGGCCTGCCTGTGACCCGGGACGGGCTCTCCATCGGCACGCTGGTCGCCTTCATCTCGCTCCAGGGCTCGCTGTTCCGGCCGCTGATGGGCCTGCTCAACGTCGGCATCGAGATCACCGCCAGCCTCGCGCTGTTCAGCCGGATCTTCGAGTACCTCGACCTGATCGTGGAGATCGACGACCCGGCCGAGCCGGTGCACCTCGCACGGGTGGACGGGACTGTCGAGTTCGATCACGTCGGCTTCGCCTACGAGGCCGACGGTCGACCGGTGCTGAGCGACATCGACCTCACCGTCCCGGCGGGCACCAGCCTGGCCCTGGTCGGTGCGACCGGATCGGGAAAGAGCACCCTGGCCGCGTTGGTCGCACGTCTGCACGACCCCACGGCCGGGAGCATCCGACTGGACGGCGTCGACCTGCGCGACCTGTCCCTCGCCCAGCTCGCGGACGCGGTCGGCATGGTCACCCAGGAGACCTACCTGCTGCACGCCAGCGTCCGCGACAACCTCCGCCACGCCCGCCCGGACGCCAGCGATGCGGAACTGGAGGCAGCCGCCCGTGCGGCCCGCATCCACGAGGTGCTGGTCGCACTGCCCGAGGGATACGACACCGTCGTCGGAGCCAGGGGCCACCGATTCTCCGGTGGCGAGCAGCAGCGGCTCGCGATCGCCCGCACCCTCCTGCGAGATCCGCGGATCCTGATCCTGGACGAGGCCACCAGCGCGCTGGACAACACCACCGAACGCGAGGTCCAGGCTGCGTTGGACACCCTGGCCCGGGGGCGCACCACGATCACCGTGGCCCACCGACTCTCCACGATCCGCGACGCCGACCAGATCGCCGTCCTCGACCACGGCCGGATCGTCGAACTCGGCACCCACGAGCAGCTCGCCGCCCGCGGGGGCGCGTACGCCGACCTGCTGCGCCGACGTACCTCCGGAGGGGAGTCGATCACCCCTGCCGAGGTCGTCGGGGTCTGATCCGCTCCCCGCTCGGGCGGGATGCGGGCACCCACGAGTGCGCGCGGCACTGTCCGGGACCCTCCATAGATCGACACGACACCGGGACCGCCGCCGGGCTCCTGGCTCGACACCGCGACAGGTGAGGACGCACTCGGGTCAGTCGCCGGGACGGGAAGCCGGGACCTCCACCCGGGAGAACCGACGGCGATAGGCCTGGGGGCTCACGCCTCGCACCCGGCCGAAGTGGTGTCGCAGGGTCGCGGCGTTGCCGAACCCGAGATCAGCGGCGATCCGCTCGACCGGCTGATCGGTGCGCTCGAGCAGCTCCTCGGCCGCGGCGACCCGCTGTGCGATGACCCACTGATGGGGCGAGGCGCCCATCTCGTCGCGGAACCGGCGGGCGAAGGTGCGCGGCGACATGTGGGCCCGCTGGGCGAGCGAGTCGACACTGTGCTCCACCTCGAGGTGGGCGACCACCCAGTCGACCAGCGGACGGAGCACCTCCGACTCGCATTCGGGCACCGCCCGGGCGATGAACTGCGCCTGCCCACCGTCACGGTGCGGTGGCACCACCATCCGACGAGCTGTGGAGGCGGCGACCCGAGCCCCGAACTCCTCGCGCAGCAGATGGAGCGCGGCATCCAGCCCGGCCGAGGCGCCCGCGCCGGTGGTGAGATTGCCGTCCTGGACGTAGAGCACGTCACCGTCGACCTTCGCCTCGGGATACTGCGCGGCCAGTTCGTCGACGAAGCGCCAGTGGGTCGTGCAGCGCCGCCCGTCCAACAGGCCGGCCTCCCCGACCACGAAGGCGGCGGTGCAGTGCGCGAAGATCCGGGCCTCGCGGTGATCGGCGTCGCGCAGCACGTCGAGCACGTCACCGGAGTGCGCCCGCCGCTCACGATTGGGGGCGATGCAGATCAGGTCGGCCGACGCGGCCCGGGTGAGGTCGTGCTCCACCATCAGGTCGAAGCCTGCCGATCCACGCACCCGACCGGGGCGAGGGGTCACCACGGCGAAGTCGAAGACCGGATTGTCGTCCTCGGGGTGGTAGGGCTCGGCCCAGACCTCACACATCGCGCCGAGGCCGAAGGCCTCCACGCCGTCCTCCACGATGACCGCCACCGAGTGCATGCTCCCGACCCTGACAGAGACATGGCAGGAAATCAATGCACATCGACATTTCTGCCACTCGTGGCAGGATCACAGCGAGCGCATGATTGATGCCATGATCTTCTTGCTGACCGCACTCGTCCTGATCGTCCTCGTATCCCTGCTCGCCTCGACCTGGTACGTCGTCCGGCTGGACCGGCCCCGCACCAGGCCACCGACCTCGCACGGCGTCGACCCCGACCTGCTGCCGCCGTCCATGCGACTCTTCCCGCACTGAACGACCGGCCGCACACAGGGTTCGCGAGCGTCGGCAGGCGCTCACCGACGGCCGAAGGCCCGGTCACCCCGAGGGGTGACCGGGCCTTCGGTCAGTTCAGCGCAGCTGAGTCAGGAACGAGCCGGACTCACTGGCCGCCGGTGAGCTTCTCGCGAAGCGCCTGGAGCGCCTCGTCGGAAGCCAGCGAACCAGCGGTGTCCTCGTCGTCCTGCTCCGGAGCGGCGGAGGAGTACGAGGTGGCCTCGCCGGCCTCGACCTCGGCCTTCTTGGCCTCGGCCTGCTGCTTGACGTGAGCCTCCCAGCGGGCGTGCGCCTTGGCGTAGTCGTCCTCCCACTTGGCGCGCTGGTCCTCGAAGCCCTCGAGCCACTCGCCGGTCTCGGGGTCGAAGCCCTCGGGGTAGACGTAGTTGCCCTGCTCGTCGTAGGTGGCGGTCATGCCGTAGAGGGTCGGGTCGAACTCCTCGACGTCGGCCGCAGCGACGGTCTCGTTGGCCTGCTTGAGGGACAGCGAGATCCGGCGACGCTCGAGGTCGATGTCGATGATCTTGACCATGACGTCGTCGTTGACCTGGACGACCTGCTCCGGGATCTCGACGTGGCGCTCGGCCAGCTCGGAGATGTGGACCAGGCCCTCGATGCCCTCCTCGACGCGGACGAAGGAACCGAACGGCACCAGCTTGGTGACCTTGCCCGGCACGATCTGACCGATCTGGTGGGTGCGGGCGAAGTGCTGCCACGGGTCTTCCTGGGTCGCCTTCAGCGACAGGGAGACGCGCTCGCGGTCCATGTCGACGTCGAGCACCTCGACGGTGACCTCGTCACCGACTGCGACCACCTCGGACGGGTGGTCGATGTGCTTCCAGGACAGCTCCGAGACGTGCACCAGACCGTCGACGCCGCCGAGGTCGACGAACGCACCGAAGTTGACGATCGAGGAGACGACGCCCTTGCGGATCTGGCCCTTCTGCAGCTGGGTGAGGAAGCCGTGACGGACCTCGGACTGGGTCTGCTCGAGCCAGGCACGGCGCGAAAGGACCACGTTGTTGCGGTTCTTGTCGAGCTCGATGATCTTGGCTTCGAGGGTCTGCCCGACGTAGGGCTGCAGGTCGCGGACGCGACGCATCTCCACCAGCGAGGCGGGGAGGAAGCCACGCAGGCCGATGTCCAGGATGAGACCACCCTTGACGACCTCGATGACGGTGCCCTCGACGACGCCGTCCTCCTCCTTGATCTGCTCGATCGTGCCCCAGGCGCGCTCGTACTGGGCGCGCTTCTTGGACAGGATCAGGCGACCCTCCTTGTCCTCCTTCTGGAGCACCAGGGCCTCGACCTTGTCGCCGACCTCGACGACCTCGTGGGGGTCGACGTCGTGCTTGATCGACAGCTCGCGCGAGGGGATGACGCCCTCGGTCTTGTAGCCGATGTCGAGCAGGACCTCGTCCCGGTCGACCTTGACGATGGTGCCATCCACGATGTCACCGTCGTTGAAGTACTTGATGGTCTCGTCGATCGCGGCGAGGAATTCCTCTTCCGAACCGATGTCGTTGATCGCCACCTGCGGGGCGTCGTTCTGCCAATCGGTGATGGCCGGAAGAGTCGAGAGGGTGCTCGTCATAAGGGAAGTAGTTCCTTGGAGGGGCATGAGTCGTACGGGCGCGCGCACAAGCCGGTTTCATCACGACCTCGGCCCCGACCACGGACAAGATCCGGGCGAGGAGAGACTCGGAGAGCCTGCTTCCACTCCGTCCGGGAGGCAGGCAGACTTCACACGCCCCTCTAGAGTACGCCGCCGCCCTCGCGGGCGTCCAACCGCGGGGGTGACCCGACGCTGCACCGCTCACCACGCGGCCCGAGGATCCGGGCGCCGACGGCGACGACAGGGCCTAGGTTCGAGGATATGCGAGCGATGATCCTCAAGGAGTTCCGCGAGCTGGTGCGGGATCACCGGACCCTGGCCATGCTGATCGTGTTGCCGCTGCTGCTGCTGGTCATCTTCGGCTATGCCGCCAACTTCACCGTGGACGACGCCCGGACCACCGTCGTCGGGCCGCAGGCCGAGCAGGTCGAGGGCCAGCTGCCCGACCTGTTCGACGTGACCTCGGTGGACCCCGACGCGGACCGCGGCGACGCGGAGCAGACCCTGCAGGACAACCGGGCCGACGTGGCGATCGTGACCGGTGCAGCGCCGGTCGCGCTGGTGGACGGCTCCAACCTCTTCGCCGCCCAGGCGGCGGTCTCGGCGCTCAACGCCCTCAACGCACAGAGCGCCGGAGCCTCCGGACCCACCATCGAGATCGACGTGCTCTACAACCCCGACCTGAAGACGTCGTGGGTGATGGTGCCGGCGATCATCGGGTTGATCCTGACCTTCATCGGCGTGATCATCACCAGCATCGGGCTGGTGAGGGAGCGCGAGGCCGGCACGCTGGAGCAGCTCTCGGTGATGCCGATCAAGCCCAGCACGGTGATCCTCGGCAAGATCACGCCGTACTTCCTCGTGGCCGCGATCGACATGGTCGTGGTGACCCTGCTCGGGGTCTTCCTCTTCGATGTGCCGTTCCGCGGCAACCCGTTCGCCTTCGGGCTGGGCGCGGCCATCTTCCTCTTCGTCGTGCTCGGGTTCGGGGTGCTGATCTCCACGATCTCCCAGACCACCGGCCAGGCGATCCAGGCGG
Organism: Nocardioides insulae DSM 17944; assembly: GCF_000422825.1. Classification (GTDB taxonomy): domain Bacteria; phylum Actinomycetota; class Actinomycetes; order Propionibacteriales; family Nocardioidaceae; genus Nocardioides; species Nocardioides insulae. The sequence continues at coordinate 250,455 of NZ_AUGU01000013.1, forward strand.
CCTTCATGGTGCTACTCCCCCAGATCCTGCTCTCCGGCATGATCTTCCCGCTCGAGGCGATGGGCGCGGGTGTGCGTTGGATCGGCTACCTCCTGCCGCTGACCTACTTCACGATCATGTCGCAGGGCATCCTGCTCCGGGGCGCCTCCATCGGTTCCCTCTGGTACACCTACGTGATCCTCGCCGTGATGGCGGTGGTGGTCTTCACCGCGGCCACCCTGCGCTACCGCCGCGACCTGGCCCCCAGCGGCCGCCGACGTCGTCGGGCCGCGCCTGCCAGCCACGACGCGGAGGAACAGCGATGACCTACGGCGTGCGGGGCGCCACCGTCCGCTTCCATGACACCGTCGCGCTGGACGAGGTCTCCCTCGAGGTGCCGGCCGGCTCCGTGGCCGCGGTCGTGGGCGGTGACGGCGCGGGCAAGTCCACCCTGCTGCGCGCCCTCGTCGGCCTGGTCGCCCTGGACGCCGGCACCACCGCGGCCCCGGCCAAGGAGAGGACCGGCTTCCTATCGGCTCGGGCCGGCTCATGGGGCTCGCTCACCGCCCGCCAGAACCTGGACTTCGCCGGTGGCGCCTACGGGCTCAGGGGCGCCGAGCTCGCGCGCCGTCGTACCGACCTGCTGGCGCAGGCCGGGCTCGACGGGGCAGAGCACCGGCTGGCCGCACGGCTCTCGGGCGGGATGCGCCGCAAGCTCGGTTTCGCGATGGCCTCGATCCACCGACCCGACCTGCTGGTCCTCGACGAGCCCAGCACCGGAGTCGACCCGGTCAGCCGGGTCGACCTGTGGCGGATGATCTCCCAGGCCGCGTCGGCGGGCACCGCGGTACTGATGTCGACCACCTACCTCGACGAGGCCGAGCGAGCCGCCCGGCTGGCCGTGCTCGACGGCGGCCGGATCCTGGTCCAGGGCTCCTTCGAGGAGGTCCGATCCTCCTTCACCGGCGCGATCGTGGAGACCACCACCCCCCGGCGCCCGGAGTGGTCCTGGCGACGCGGGCGACGGCGGCACGAGTACTGGCCCGAGGGCACTCACCCGCCACGGGACGCCCGGCCCCTGATCCCGGATCTGGAGGACATCGTGATCAGCCTCTCCCTGATCAACCGTGCCGAGGCGGTGACCTCGTGACCGCGCCCCTGATCCTGGCCCGGGCGGTGACCCGCCGGTTCGGCAGCTTCACCGCCGTCGACGAGGTCAGCATGGAGGTACACCCCGGCGAGGTCGTCGGCCTGCTCGGCGCCAACGGCGCCGGCAAGACCACCCTGATGCGCATGCTGCTCGGCCTGCTCACCCCGAGTGCCGGCACGGTGGACCTGCTCGGCGGTCCCCCGGATCTCCAGCGCCGACGCCGGATCGGCTACGTCCCGCAGAACCTCGGCCTGTACGCCGACCTCACCGTCCGCGAGAACCTCGCCTTCGTGAGCGCCAGCTACGCCGCACCCATGCCGGAGATCCCCGGCGACCTCGCCGGCCGCGCCGACGTCCTCGTCCAGGACCTGCCGCTCGGAGCCCAGCGGCAGGCCGCGTTCGTGGCCGCGACCGCACACTCGCCGCGCGCCCTCCTGCTGGACGAACCCACCTCCGGGGTGGACGCCCTGGCCCGGGCCCGACTCTGGGACACCATCCGGGACGAGGCCGAGCGGGGCACCGCCGTCCTCGTCACCACCCACTACATGCAGGAGGCCCAGCAGTGCGACCGGCTGCTGATGATGGCCGACGGGGTGCTGGCCGCCCAGGGCAGCGAGACCGACATCGTCGGCGACACCACCGCGCTGGAGGTGCGTGCCTCCGACTGGGCCGCCGCCTTCACGGCGCTCACCGCGGCCGGGGCCCCGGTCGTCCTGACCGGTCAGCGGATCCGGGTCGCCGACGGCGACCCCGCACAGGTACGGCGGATCCTCGACGGCGCGGGGGTGCCGGCGGAGCTCAGCTCGGTGCCCGCCAGCATCGAGGAGCGGATGGTCGTGCTCGCCCGCGCCGGCACGGGTCACGCCGGAAGGGGCGCGGAGTAGGCTCGGGGCGTGGAGCAGACCTCGTCACCTCCCGTCCACGTCACGCCCTTCCGCAGCACCCCGGACCCCGGGCCCTCACCCCAGGTCCAACCCCAGGTCCAACCCCAGCCGACCGACCGGCCGATGCCCCGGCCGGTCCCCCCGGCCGACGCCCCGGCGGTGAGGACGCCGGCCCACTCCTCGGCCTCCGACCAGTTCCAGGCTCGGGCCCTGAGGCGCCAGGTGAGCGAGACGGAGTCGCGGCAGGCCAACGGCCCCGACTGGGACCGCTACGCCGATGAGTACCAAGCGACCCACGGCCATTACCTCGGCGACGCTGGCTTCATCTGGGGGCCCGAAGGGATCGGTGAGCACGCGCTCGGGATCCTCGGCCCGGTCGCCGGCAAGGACGTGCTCGAGCTCGGGTCAGGAGCCTGCCAATGCTCCCGCTGGGTCTGCGACCAGGGCGGCCGGGCGATCGGGCTCGACCTGTCGCACCGTCAACTGCGCCACGCCCAGCGGCTGGACGCACGGACCGGCACCGCCGTGCCCGCGGTGCAGGCGACCGCGACCGCCCTCCCCTTCCGGGCCGACAGCTTCGACATCGTGTTCTGCTCCTTCGGGGCGCTCCAGTTCGTCAAGGACATCGACGTCACCGTCGAGGAGACCGTCCGCGTCCTGCGCACCGGTGGTCGGTTCGCCTTCTCCATCACCCATCCGACCCGGTGGATGTTCCCGGATGACCCCGGCGAGGAGGGACTGGTCGCCTCGCAGAGCTACTGGGACCGCACCCCCTACGTCGAGATCGACGAGGCCACCGGCGTCACGTCGTACGTCGAGCACCACCGCACCCTCGGCGACTGGGTGTCCCTCCTGGCCACCGCGGGGTTCCGCCTGACCGACCTGGTCGAGCCGGAGTGGCCGCCGGACAACCACCGCATCTGGGGCGGCTGGTCGCGCACCCGCGGACTGCTCACTCCCGGCACCGCGATCTTCGTCGCAGATCTGCTCTGAACCCCGCCTCCACCGCTCAAGCCGGCCCCCGCACGAACCGGATCCGCGCCGCGGTCCCGACGGACCTCGGCGCGGATCCAGGTTCGACAAGGACTCAGACCTGGGCCGGTTCGCGATCCCAGCTGGTCTCCTCCGCGCGGCGTCCGGACCGGCGGTGCAGCAGGATGCCGCCGGCGATCAGCAACAGCCCGAACACCAGGCCACCGATCGGCAGCCACACGGTGAGGATGCCGAGGGTCCGCGATGCGCTCTTGGCGGAGGCGACGTTGTCGGCGACGGTGCCCTCGGTGTACTCGACCTGGATGTCGAGCAGGACGGTGCCGTCGCCGGTGGTCATCCGCTGGCTGCCCTGCTGGTCGATGAAGGCGCCGGTGGTGGGGTCGACCCACATGGTCTGCTCGGTCTCGTACACCCCGACGGTGTCCTGGCCGCCCGGCTCGGCCGCCTTCGCGAAGGTGACCCCGGGGCTCTCCGGAACGCTGGCGCGGTACTCGTAGGTCTCCAGGCCGTCGATGGTCTTGGTGCCCTGGTACTCCAGCGGTACGGCGAAGCCGAGCGTGCCGTTCCAGAGTTCGTAGTCCGACTTCTCGGCGTCGAAGGGGAGCTTGAGCATCTGTCCGTCGTAGGCGGTCTGCACGTCAGGCACGTACTCGCTCTGGTCCTCGACCGCCGCACCGCTCCGGCGATCGACCGCGAACGCCTGGGCGCTGGTCTGGATGACCCGCTCGTCGATCTGGGCGTTCGGGCAGTCCGGCGGGTCGTCGACGTCGATGACGACGCAGGTCTGCTGGACGACGGCCACCACGTCGCGCGTGGAGTTGTCCGCGTCGACGGCGGTGTGGTTGAGGTACTTGACCGGCACCGGGGTGTCCGACTTGGCCAGGGCGCCGCTGGCGCTGCCGGTGAGGTGCGCCTCGCCGTCGGTGTTGAGCGGGATCCGCTTGGCCGCGCCGCCTCCCCAGATGAGTGCCGCCAGGGCCGCCGCCACGGCGAACCCGCCGAGGCCGATCAGTACGAATGACAACACCTTGCGCATCGTCTCTCCCTCGTGACGCCACACTGTTACCCGCGGGTCGGGTCGGTGCACGGTAGCGCATTCCGCCGGCCTTGTGTGGCTCGCGTCACAAGTTGTTACCGCAGCGTATTCGGATTGTGCTGGGAGCCCGTGTGCTGCGTCACGGTGTGCGATAGTCGGCGCCGTGTCGACCAGTCCCCCCCGTCCGCGCCACCTGGTGCTGGGGGCCGGAGTCCTGCTGGTACTCATCCAGCTCGCACTCCGGGCCTGGATGGTCTACCCGAGCTGGTTCTTCCACGACGACATGCTGCTGCTCGCCGACGGCGCCGAGGCGGAGGGCCTCTCCTACCTGGTCGATCCGCACGACAGCCAACTGATGCCGTGGGGTCGAGCTCTGGCATGGGTCGTCCAGTCGGGCGGCGGTGCGGACTGGCCGCTCGCGGCGACGCTCACCCTCCTGGGCCAGGCCGCGGCCGGGCTGGCCTGCCTGTGGATGCTGGGCACGCTGTTCGGGCTCAGGCCCGGAGTGTTGCCGCCATTGGCCGCCTACCTGTTCACCGCGATGACCATCCCCAGCACGATGTGGTGGGCGGTCGCCCTCAACGCGCTCCCCCTCCAGATCGGGCTGTTCTGCGCGGTCGCAGCCTGGGTTCGCCACCTCCGCGGCGGAGGAATCGGCTGGCTGCTCCTCACCGTGGCGGCCGTGGCCTTCGCCCTGTCCGGATACGTCAAGGCCCTGCTGCTCATCCCGCTGCTGGGCTATCTGGCCCTGGCCTACTACGCCGAGGGACACCTCGGTCGCCGGTTGCTGGTCGTGCTGCGCCGGCAATGGGTCGCCGTGACCGGCGCGGTGCTGCTCGGCGGCGGCTACCTGCTCTACTACCTCAGCGTCGCCCCGTCACTGGTCGGCGAACCCGCGACCCGTCAGGCACTGCCGCTGGCCCGCGCCATGCTCGGCGAGGCTCTGCCCACCGCGCTCGTCGGCGGGCCGTGGCGCTGGAGCTCCTTCGCCGTACCGACCGCCGTCGCCGATCCGCCCACCGTCCTGGTCCTGCTGAGCTGGCTCGCGCTCGCCCTGTTCGCGCTCGCGGTCGCCCGCCGGCGCGTGCGTACCGGACGGGCATGGGCGCTGCTGATCGGCGCCGCCGGCGCGTCGTACCTGCTGGTGCTCACCACCAGGGCACAACTCCTCGGCGAGCTGCCGGGACTCGAGTACCGCTACCTCGCCGACGTGGCCGCCGTCTGGGCGCTCGTACTCGGCCTGGTCACGCTCGAGCTGGCCGGTTCCTCGCAGGGCAGCCTCGCCCGGCCCTCACCGGTCCGGCGATGGTCGCCCGGCCCGCGGACGGTCGGGGCCGTCGCCGCCGGAGTGAGCATCTCCGCGGTCGCGAGCAGCGTCGCCTACGCCCACCTCTGGCACCGCGACAACCCGACCGAGGACTACTTCCTGACCGCACAGCGGGAGCTGACCTCCGCGGGCGACACCGACCTCGCGGACGTGCCGGTGCCGCAGGCCGCGGTGCTCGACTGGGGAGGCACACGGAACGCGCAGTCGCGACTGATCCCGCTGGTCACCGATCACGCCCGGTTCCCCCGGACCAGCACCCGGATGCACATCCTCGACGAGGACGGTCGGGTGTCGGATCCGCGGATCGCGGAGGAGGGTCCGTCCTCGCAGCCCGGCCCGATCCCCGGCTGCGGCTGGCGGGTCGGGGCCGAGCAGGTCGTCGTACCGATGGACGCGGGGATGATCCCCGGCCGGTGGTGGGCCGAGCTGCGCTACCTCGCCTCCGCCTCGGGGACGCTCCAGGTCACCGCCGGCGAGGAGACCTTCGAGATGCCGGTCCGGCGTGGTCTGGCTGCCTCCTTCGCCCAGGTGGACGGGGGATTCTCCGAGGTGGTCTTGCGCGCACTCGATCCTGGGCTGACGATCTGTCTGGACCGCATGGACGTCGGTCCCATCGAGCCGGAGGAGAGTGAGTGAGCACGGCACACCGGGTCGAGACCGCCGTCGAGTCGCTCGTCGATCCACCCCCCGAGACGGGCGCCGGCTTCCCGGGGCTCGACAGCCTGCGTGCCGTCGGGGCGATCGCGGTGCTGACCACCCACGTCGCATTCTGGGCGGGCAGCTACACGACCCACGGCTGGTTCGGCGTCCTGCTCGGAAGGCTGGACGTCGGCGTCGCGATCTTCTTCGTGCTCTCCGGGTTCCTGCTGGGTCGTCCCTGGCTGACCCGGGCCGCGGCCGGCCGGCCCTCACCCTCGGCACGCCCCTACTACTGGAAACGTCTGCTCCGGATCGCACCGCTCTACCTGCTCACCGTGGTCCTCGCCCTCGGCCTGATCCACGCCAACGACGGGCTCGGCCCCAGCGACTGGGTCATCACCCTGCTGATGCTCAACACCTTCGTGGACCCCGCGCTGCCCGCCGGCCTCTCCCACATGTGGAGCCTGGCGGTGGAGGTGAGCTTCTATCTCGTCCTGCCGGTGCTGATGCTCGCCCTGACCGGCCGGCGACGGCTGCGCACCACCCGGGTGCTGGTCGGGCTCGGCCTGCTCGCCGCGACCTCGGTGACCTGGATCCTGTGGGTCGCTCCCGAACTGCGGGAGACCAGTTCGGTCATGTCGGGGCAGTGGCTGCCGGCGTACCTCACCTGGTTCGCGGCGGGTCTGCTGATCGCCCTGGTGCAGGTGCGCGTCACGCAGGGGCGCCCCGCGCGCTGGATGACAGCTCTGGTCACGCTCGGCGGCTTCCCCGGCGCCTGCTGGGCGGCCGTGGCCGGTCTCCTCCTGGTGTGTTCGACACCGATCGCGGGCCCGACGTTCCTCGGCACCAGCACCGGAGCCTCCGACCTGACCAAGCATCTGCTGTACGCCGCGATCGGGTTCCTCCTCGTGCTCGCCACCGTCTTCGCCCCGGCGCGGGGCCGCTACCTGCGGGCCTTCGCGCATCCGTTGGCCAGGCGGCTCGGCTGGATCTCCTACGGCATCTTCTGCCTGCACCTGCCCCTGCTGCACTTCGTCATCTGGGCGACCGGCTGGCCGCTCTTCTCCGGCCGGGCGATGGCGATCTGGCTCCTGACCGTGGCCGTCTCGGTGGTCGCTGCCGAGCTCGCCTACCGGTTCGTGGAGCGTCCGGCACTGGCCTGGAAGAACCGTCCGCCGCGCTTCCTGCGGGCCCGGGAGGATGAGAAGGCCAGCGCACCGGTGAGCGGCACCAGCATCAGGTAGGCGACCCACGCCCACTCCCCCGCCCATGCCTCCCAGGCACCCCACGGCGCCAGGGCGTAGGCCGTCCCAGCGATCAGGCAGGGCAACGCCCACAGCCAGGCCACCCCTTCCGACACCGGCCGGCCGCGCCACGCCAGCCAGCTGCCCAGGGCGACTGCGGGCACCGCGACCAGGACGCCGCCCCAGCCGGCCACCAGCCCGGCACCGAGCAGCGTGATCGCGCCGATCGGCACCGGTCCGAGCCGACGGGTGCGGAGCGGTGGTGGTGGCGTCGCGCCACCGCGACGCCACCACAGCACCACCAGTCCGGCCAGCCCCAGCGCGGTCGCGAGGCCGGCGAACAGTCCCAGCCGGTAGATCCGATCGGGGGTGAATCGGGCGGTCACCGGCGCGTCACCGCTGATCAGCCAACCCTGCTGCCAGCCGTCGACGGTCACCGGCTCGAGCCGCCGCCCGTCCTGGGTGGCCTCCCAACCCGGGTTGTGGTTGTGCCGGACCACGATCAGCTCGGGCGACCCGCCGTCCGCTGGTCGGGGAGGATCGAACCGGCGGGTCATCCCGCCCTCGGTAGCGCTGGCCGCGGCCACCGTGCCGCCGCTCGTACGGCCATCGACCCCGGTCAGGGTCAGGGTGTCGACCACGGCGAAGCGTGATCCCCGGACGTCGAGGGTGTTCTCCCCCGCCCTGGTAGGGACGGTCGCCACGTCGTGGCCCGCCCGGTCACACAGCGCGGCAGGCACGGCCCCACCGGCCGCGAGGGACGCCGGCGAGGCCACGATCCGGGAGCGGAAGATCGTGCCGTTGACCACCAGTCGAGGGCCGCTGCCGCACGCGAACCGGCGCGGAGCCCGGGACGGCGGGTGTGGCAGCAGTTCCGCCGGGGCCAGCGTGAGCTCGCTGATCCCGACACCGAGCGGGATCCCCTTGCTGTCGAAGTCGATCGCGGCAGCGGGGCGGGTGCGCTCGACGCGGAGTTGGAGCTGGTCGGTCCGGATCGCGGGGAACCCCGCGCTCCCGTCGGCGTGCAGCCGGATCGTTCGTTCGCCGCCGGGCCAACTCAGGGTCAGCACCGCCGGAGCCCGCGCCGCGACCTCCGGGGCGAGCCGGACCTGCACCCGGCTGATCGTGCGCGGCCGCAGCCAGCGCAGCCGGAGCTCGGGCCGCAGGTCGTCGGGGTCGGCCTGCCACGCGGTCCGCGGGTCGCCGTCGATCGCCGCGAGCGCCGAGGCCCGAGGATCCCGCACCGCCTGTGAGGAACTGTTGGCCGCCAGGGTCTGGCGACGCTGGGCCAGCCGCTCCATCGCCGCGCCCGAGCGGGGCCTGACCAGGAGCCGCGGAGCCCAGTCGGCCCGATCGGGCAGCGTCACCACCCGGCCGATTCCCGCGCTCTCCTCGCCCTGCCGGTCGCGGCCCGGCACACAGCGCACCTGGCCGTCGACGGTGAGGCAGCCGGTGCGGCCCTCCGGCCCGGCCCGCAGCACGACCGCATCGGGCACGTCCCAACCCTCCGGCAGCACGGGGGTGACCAGCCGGCGGGTCACGCTGACGCCGGGGATCCGCACCTGGGCCAGGCTCAGCACCCGTCCCTCCGCCCCGGACGCGTCCTCCACTCGCAGCCAACTCGTCTCTCCCGCCGGCAGGCTGACCAGCTCCTCCTCGCCGGGGCCGAGGAGCACCTCGTCCGAGACGCCCGCCTCGGTCCGCACCCGGACCAGCTGTCCCTCCAGGGCTGCCGATCCGCCGACCAGCCGCACCCGGCGTACCTCGCTCGGCCCGGTGAGGTCGAGCTGCCACCAGGCCTGCCCCGACCGGCCGGTCTGGGAGACCCAGGAGGTGGTCCGCCGGCCGTCGATCACGGCATAGGGAAGTTCGGCGACGCGGGCACCCCCGGCGGCGTCCGCGTCGGAGGTCGACGAGGACGCCGACACGGCCGCCGCGCCGTCCAGTCGGGTCGTGGTGGACCAGCGGTCCGCGGCGATGCGGTAGTCGCGCGCCCGGTTGGTGGTACGCCGGACGTCGCCCTCGGTGAGCACCGCCGAGGCCCCGTCGTGGATCCGCCCGAACGAACGCTCCCGAGCACGCAGTCCGTCGGTGAGCACCAGCCGCCCCGCCGGGGCGTCGCCGGCGGGCAGGTCGGAGGCGAGCACGCTCGGGGCGTCGTCCAGCTCCCCGTGGTCGAGCAGGTCGAGCAGGTCCTCGGGTCCGCCGACGACCGTCGTCGCGTCCTCGGCCACGACCGCCGGCGCCGCGGCGCCGGACACGGCGTAGACCTCGACCGCCGGGTAGCGGTCCTGCCAGCCGCCGTTGACCACGACCCGTCCCTGGTCGGTCTCGAGCACGGGATCGCCGCCGACCTCGGGCCCGAAGGATGCCACCCGCCGCAGTCCGGGCGAGTCCGCCAGCGTCTGGTGGATGACCACCGGGTCCGGCACGTCGCCGTCCCGAGCGAGGTCGTTGCGCACCACCAGGTGCGTGACGCCCGCTCGCCGCAGCAGGGCGGCGAACCCGATCGATCCCTCCCCCTGGGCGAATCGCTCCTCGACCGCGTCGAGCATCCGGATCGTGCCCTCGGGGGTCAGCGGGATGACGTTGCGCACCGCCCACGCCGACCCGGCGAGGGGCTGCATCGGCTCGTCCTCCGGGGCGCCCCACTGATAGGACCCGAACGGGGATCCGGGCGCCAGCAGCGTCGTACCGTCGGCGGCGTTGTCCTCCAGCCAGGAGGCGGTCTCACGCCAGTAGCCGGGCACGTCCGGGAAGGCCCCCGAGGGAGTGATCCGGCCCGCCACCGCGGGGACGAGGGTCCCGGCCAGCACGAGCAGCGATACCCCCACCAGCAGCACCGTGTTGGCGGTGACGAGGGTACGACGGGTGCGGGCCTCGGCGCCGTCCTCCCCGCTGGTCGCACGCAGGGTGCTGCGGCGTCGGCGCAGCAGCCGGTCGATCACGACGGCGAACCCGATCACCAGCGGCAGCCGGAGGATCGGGTCGAACTTGTGCACGTTCCGGAGCGGGGCGAGTACGCCGTCCAGAGCACCACGCGTCTCCACGGCGAACCAGCCCTGGGTGGCACCGACGTGCCCCGCGCCGACCATCAGCACCCCCACCAGCACACTCAGCGCCAGGAACCGGCGGTGCGGGGACCACGGCGCGAGCAGGCCGACGAAGCCGACCAGCAGCACCACGGCGCCGTCGAGGATCAGGTAGGGCGTCGTGATCAGGTCGTGCCCCGCCCGGGCGGCGGTGTCGATGTAGGGCACCCAGTCCGACGTGCCGCGCAACACGTCGAACGGGGTCGTGGGCAGGGTGGTGACCGTGCTGCTCTCGATGTAGTCCAAGAAGGCCGGACTGTAGGCGCCCAGCAGGAGCAGCGGCACCAGCCACCACAGGGTGCCGAGCAGGGTGAGCAGCGGCCACCAGAGCATCATGCCGCGGCGGCGCGGCCCCGGCGTACGGGTGAGGAGCCAGAGCGCGGCCATCGGGATCACCGCGAAGGTGGCGGCCGCGTTCACCCCGCCCACCATGGTGATCGCGAGCGCGGAGAGTGCGGCCGCGCGGCGGGGCGAGCCCCTGACCGACCCCAGGATCAGCGGCAGCAGCACCCAGGGGGCGAGGGCGCTGGGCCAGGCCTCGATCGAGAGGGGGCCCAGCACGGTGAGCATCCGCGGGGACATCGCGTAGGCCACCCCGCCCGCCAGGCAGGCGAGGTCGGAGCGTACGCCGAGCGCCCGGGCCACCAGCGCTGCACCGGTGAACGCGACCACCATCACGAGTGCGACCCACAGCCGCTGCACCACCCAGCCGGGCAGGCCCAGGGCGTCCCCGAGCACGAAGAAGGGCCCCATCGGCCACAGGTAGCCGTAGGCCTGGTTCTGGAGTTGGCCGAAGGTGCTCTGCCCGTCCCACAGGTGCAGCGCCCGGGCGAGGAAGTCGGCCGGCGCCTCGACCAGGTCGAACTTCGTGTCCGAGACGATCAGGCCGGGGGACTGGATGAAGGCCAACCCCACCAGCAGGAGGGCCACCGCTCCGATGCGGACCCGGAAAGCGCTCAGTGCTTGCGCAGCACGAGCAGGAGGTTCCACGAGAGCACCTCCCTCAGCACCGGGACCCGCATCAGCCAGGCCGCCCACCAGGGGTGGTAGCGGGGCACGGCTGCGAGGACCTCGGCGCGCTGCTGCCGGGCGGCCCAGCGCAGCATCTCGGTCGCGGTGGCGGCGTACATCGACTCGCCGAACCTGTTCTTCGGCTCGTGTCCGTGCCGTCGGCGGTAGCGGCGCCGCGCGTAGCCGCCGCCGAGGTAGTGCCACGGCGAGGTCTCATGACCACCCCACGGACCCCACCACAGCGTGAAGGACACGAAGACGATCCCGCCCGGGCGGGTGACCCGCAGCATCTCCTCGACCATCCGCACCCGGTCCGGCACGTGCTCGAGCACGTTCGAGGAGTAGCAGACATCCACCGCCCCGTCGCGGAACGGCAGCCGCATGCCGTCGCCGATCACGCTGCCGGACGCGATGCCGCCCTGACCGGAGAGTTCCCCGACGTCGGCGTCCAGGGCGAAATAGGTGGCCCCCGCCGCGGTGAAGGCGTCCCGGAAGAACCCCGGCCCTCCCCCGACGTCCAGCACCCGCGCGCCGTCGAGCCCTCGCCCGGAGCCGCCGGCGTAGTGCTCGAGCTGTCCCACCGAGTCGGCCGCCAGCGCGGTGTAGAACCGCCTCGGGTCGTCCTGCTCGTGCCGGAAGTCGGCGAAGAGCCGGACCGAGCGGCGCAGTGAGGGCCGCCATGACTGCGGGCCGGGGGCGGGTTGGTGAGGCGGCACGCGCAGACCTTAGCCGAGGCGAACCCACTGAATCAGTAGTGGCCTTCGTCACAGTTACCCACTAGTATCCGCGCAATGGAAACCAGGGAAGGCGCCTCGCTCGAAGGACGCCACGTGGCGATCTTCAGCTGGCGCGACACCGGCAACCCGGAGGCCGGCGGCGCCGAGCACTACCTGAGCCGCGTCGCCGCCGGGCTGGTGGAGCGCGGCGCCCGGGTCACGGTCTTCACCGCGGGCTACGCCGGAGCACCCCGCGACGAACAGGTCGACGGGGTGCGCTTCGTCCGCCGCGGCAACAAGCTCTCGATCTACCTGATCGGCTGCCTGCTGCTCCTCACCGGCCGGCTCGGCCGGATCGACGCGGTGGTCGACGTCCAGAACGGACTGCCGTTCTTCACCCCGCTCGTCACCCGGCGTCCGGTGATCGTCCTGGTCCATCACGTTCACCGGGAGCAGTGGCCGGTCGTCTACCGCGGCCTGGTCGGCAGGGTGGGCTGGTGGGTCGAGTCGCGCCTCTCGCCGCGCCTGTACCGCCGCGCCCAGTACGTCACGGTCTCCCGGGCGACCCGCGACGAACTCACCGACCTGGGCGTCGACCGCGCTCGGATCGCCGTCGTACACAACGGCGTGGAGCCGTGGCCCACCTCCACCGGCGAACTGCCCGCCAAGACCGAGCACCCGTCGATCTGCGTGGTCGGTCGGTTGGTCCCGCACAAGCGCGTCGAACTGGCCATCGAGGCCACCGTCGCCCTGCGCCGCCACCTGCCCGACGCCCGCCTGACCGTCGTCGGCAGCGGGTGGTGGCACGACGAACTCGCGGCGTACGTCGCGGGACTGGGCGCCGAGGACGCGGTCGAGTTCACCGGCTTCGTCGACGAGGAGACCAAGCGCCGGATCTACGCCGAGTCCTGGGTGCTGGCGCTGCCCTCCCTCAAGGAGGGCTGGGGGTTGGTCGTCACCGAGGCCGGCGTCCTGGGGACTCCGACGGTCGCGTTCCGCTCGGCCGGCGGTACGACCGAGTCGGTCGACCACGACAACTCCGGGCTGCTGGTCGACTCGCGGGATGACTTCGTGGCCGCCCTCGGCACGCTCCTCACCGACGAGGTCCGTCGCAAGGAACTCTCCGAGGGCGCGCGCTGGCACGCGCGACGTCACTCCTGGGAGCAGTCGCAGCTCAACTTCGCGGCCGTCCTCGCCGCTGCTCTCCGCGGTGAGCGGGTCAGCGCGGAGGACTGATCCCCGAGGAAACGCTGATCAATACCGGCGTCGCGAGCGGCGCGAGGCGAGTGCTCCGGAACGCCGCGGGATCGAAGGCGGACCGAACACCTGTCGAGCGGGTGCGGCGCCACCGGCGGCCCGCATCGCGGCGCACAGCGCGCCGGATCGATCATCGGCTCCCCGGTTCTCAGGGGGCCGGGGTCACTCCTGCGGCGTCATGCCCTCCTTGTGATGGAACATCGTGGAGAAGCGGGCGCAGGCCAGCGAGCAGACGGCCAGAGCCACGGCGAAGAGCCCGAGCTCGTTCATCTCAGCGATGCTGAACAGGTTGACCGCCACCAGGGCGAACCAGAGCGCCAGGAGGTCGCCACCCACCCGCGGCGCCGCGAGCATGACGACGGCGAGGGCGATCTCGATGACTCCCATCCACATCACCGCCATGCCGGCGTCGCCCGGCACGATGTCGTTGACCCAGCCGGCGACGTACATCTCCCAGTTGGTGCTGAACAGCCCGATCAGCTTGTCCAGCCCGGCGACGAGCGGCAGGGCGATGAAGGTGATCCACAGGGCCAGGTATGCCTGACGTGCGGCGCTGACACGGCTGATGGTGGCGAGGTCGTGCATCTCGTCCCTCATGTCGTGGACCAGGCCGTGCCAGGCGTGTGTTGCAGCCATGACAGTTGTCCTCTCACGATGACCTGAACCAACGGGCTCAGGGACCTGAGCCCTGCCTCCAATGTGCTCCCCCACCACGGGTTTCACAAGAGCACAACCAGACCGCTTCCAGGTGGGAGACGTGCTGGGGTCGGGAGTCGGGGCAGCGCCCAGAGGGTGCCGACGGAGGATCGGGTCGATCGAGGACCGCGGCCAGTCCCGGCTTCGCATCCGGGCGGTCGCTACCCGGCAAGGCCGGTATCGGTGACGTTGTTCGCTGCGCAGCCCTCGACGGGCGCGTCACAGCATCCGAGTTGCGCGGAGTGTGCTCACTGGAGCATCAGCGGCCGGCACCCCGACGACCCATGGCTCAGGGCCCGAGGGCGCGACCGGACGTGGTCGGACGTGGCCGTACAGGCCTCGGTGCAGGTCTCGGGGTTGGCCTCAGCGCTGGCCGTACTCGATGGTGGTCTGCGAGACGTCGGCCGGACTCGAGCTCTGGTTGTCGACGCTGCTGTTCACCACACCCACGACCGTGGCGACGGCGAACGCGCCTCCGACAACGACACTGGCGATGGCGCCGATCATCAGGTTCAACATCTGTGTGACCTCCCTTGTCCGTCGCGGACACTATCACCGAATCCGGTTCTGGTGTGGCCTGCGTCACGCAGTTACCCGGTGCGCCTCGCACGGGTGCCTCGCCGGCTCCACAGCGGAGCCAGGAGGACGCCGGCGAAGGCCGCCCAGGCCAGTGCCATCGCCACCACCTCCGGCCCTCCGGGCGGCGGCTGCGCGGCGACGCCGTCCAGCCGTACGATCCGGAGGGTCTCCCCCTGGTGCAGGACGGTGCCGACCACGTCGGGCGCCGGACCGGCGTCGAGTTCGGTCGCCACCCAGCGCACGCCGAGCGCCGCCATCGCCGCCGACCGCTCTTCCGGGGTCGGGCGCGCCAGCGCGGCCGCGATCGCGGCCGCCCGCGGGTCCTCTCCGGGGACGATCCGGCCCGCCACCACCAGGTCACCGGAGGCCACCGAGTCCTGGCGCACGTACCTCGGGAGCGGGTCGAGGACGGCGCGGTGTTCGTTCCACGCCGGTGCCCGGTACGCCGACCACGGCAGCACCGCGACCATGCCTGCGACTGCGCCGGCGGCCTCCTGCTCGGCCGCGTCGGCGGCCAGCGCATCCCGGGCGAGGGCCCACTCGGCCGGGTAGTCCACCGCCGCGAGCTGGCCACCACCCCAGGCGGCGTCGGGCAGCACCGCGATCGGCGCCAGCACCACCACCACGGCCGTGGCAAGCCGCGGGGCCGCAGTCCGCCAGCCCGCCACCAACCGGTCCGCTCCGGCGGCGAGGAGGACCACGAGCAACGGCAGGCACCAGGCGAGCCCGCGACTGCCGTCACGGAACAGCGCGACTCCCGGCACCTGGCCGGCGAGGCCATCCCACACCGTCGGGAACCCCCAGCCGAGCAGCGCGGAGAGCAGGCCCAGCAGCCACAGCCCGACCAGCGCGATCCGGTGGTCGCGCGGACAGCTGGTCGCCCAAGGGCGCAGCCCGGCCGCGGCGAGGGCCAGCAACATCGCCAGGGCGACCCAGGCGAGCATCCCCTCACGGCTGGCCGGCACCACGTCCGCGTTCCAGATGCCGCCGAGGCCCAGCACCGCCAGCGGAGCCGGCAGCCCGTCACCACGGATCGAGAAGGCCTCGAACCCGCTCGCAGCCCTGGCGCTGTCGGCGTGCAACAGGCCGCTGACCACCCAGGGCGCGTTGGCGGCCGCGCAGGCCAGCAAAAGCCGCGCCGCGACGGACCGGCCCGCGCTTCGGCGTACCCCCACTGCCAGCAGGGTGGTCGCGGAGACGATCCCGGCGTTCGCGCTGAGGCTCCCGATCAGCAGCACCGGATAGAGGGCGGCCGGCACCCGCCCCGTCTCGACCGCGCGCCGGCCGAGGACGACCAGCCAGGGCACGGCGGCGTACCCGAGGAGCACCGGCCAATGGCCGATCCACAGTCGCTCGACCACGAAGGGGCTCCACACCGTCACGCTGACCGCGACCAGCCTGGCCACCATGCCCGGGCCGGCAAGCCGCATCGCTCCACCGGCGGCGAGCAGCAGCGCCCCGACCAGAACCGCCTTCTCCAGCACGCTGCCGGGGAGGATCTCGTCCAGCACCGCCACGACGGCGTCCGAGGGCACGGCGCGGGGCAACTCGGACCCGAGCCCCACCACGTTCCGGGTGAGGGCCAGGTCGGGCACCCACACCAGGTCGCGCACCAGCACGAAGCCCGGAGCCAGGGCCGGGCCCAGCAGCAGCACGGTGAGCAGCAGCGCCCAGGCCCACGGCACCGCCTCGCGCAGGTGTCGACCGGAGGCGACCGAGGTGAGGTCGGACCGGGGACTGAGGTTCATGGCGGGGTCACTGTATGCCCGCTCACACCCTAGGCTCGACCTTGTGAGCAGCGCGACCGACGAGCACCGCACTGACGCCAGCCGCGTGAGGCGCCTGCTGCGGGGCAGCGGCCTGCTGGCGATCTGCGTGCTGGTCATGAACGTGTCGACCTACGGGTTCCAGATCGTCGCGGCCCACCTGCTCGGCCCGGAGGAGTACGGCGGCGTTGCCAGCCTGATGTCGCTCCTGCTCGTGATCGGCGTCTTCCAGCTCGGTCTCCAGGCCACGGCGGCCCGACGGATCTCGGCCGCACCCCACGAGGTCGGGCCGATCGAGCGGCTGGTGATCGCCGCGACCTATCGCACCGCCGTGGGGCTCGGCGCCCTGATGCTGCTGCTGTCCCCCGTGGTCTGGCACGTCCTGCGACTCGACTCGATCCTGCCCGCCCTCCTGGTGGCCGTGGCCGCCGTTCCCCTCACCGTGATGGGCGGTCAGGCGGGTGTGCTCCAGGGTGAGCGACGCTGGGGGGCCCTGGCCGTGCTCTACCTCTCCGTCGGGGTGCCGCGGGTCGTGCTGGGCGCCCTGTTCATGGTCATCTCGCCCACCGAGAGCTCCGCCATGCTCGGGGTCACCGTGGCTTTGTTCGCGCCGGTGCTGGTGGGTTGGTGGGCGCTGCGCCGCGACCGCGCCACCGGCCCGATCCCCACAGGCGGGTTCCGCTCCGTGCTGGTCGAGATCGCGCACGGCTCGGTCACCCTGCTCGCCTTCTTCGTGCTCAGCAACGCCGACATCGTGATCGCCCGCAACGTCCTCGACGCCCACAACGCGGGCCTGTACGCCGCCGGTCTCATCCTCACCAAGGCGGTGATGTTCCTGCCGCAGTTCGTCGTCGTGGTGGCCTTCCCGGCGATGTCCACGGCCGGCGAGCGCCGGCGAGCCCTGCTCACCAGCATGAGCGCGGTGCTGGGGCTGGGCCTGCTCTCCACCGTCTGCGCCTGGCTCCTCTCCCCCGTGGCGATGATCTTCGTCGGCGGCGACGAGTACGCCGGTGTCGAGGACCGGCTGTGGGTCTTCGCCGTCCTCGGCACCGCGCTGGCGATGCTGCAGCTGCTGGTCTACTCCGTGCTGGGCCGGCAGAGCCGACGCTCGGCGTATCTCATCTGGGCCGCGGTGGTGGCGATGGTCGCCTGGGGCAGCACCGCGGACACCCTGGACACACTGGTACACCGGGTGGTGGCCATCGACCTGGCCCTGCTCGTCGTGCTCCTGGGACTCAGCCTCTACCGGCTGCGCGACGACGTGCCCGCCCAGCGCTGAGGCCGACGCCGGAGGGTGCTCAGTGGGCCGCCTCGTGCCAACTGCGCCCGGTGCCGACGGAGACGTCGAGCGGGACGGTGAGTCGGGCCGCGTCCCCCATCTGCTCACGCACCAGCGCCTCGAGGACGGGGGCCTCGCCGGGGGCGACCTCGAGCACGAGTTCGTCGTGCACCTGCAGCAGCATCCGGGAGCTGAGCCCCTCTGCCCGCATGGCCTCCTCGGTGCGCAGCATGGCGACCTTGATCAGGTCGGCCGCCGACCCCTGGATGGGAGCGTTGAGCGCCATCCGCTCGGCCATCTCCCGCCGCTGGCGGTTGTCGCTGGTCAGCTCGGGCAGGTAGCGGCGACGACCCATGATGGTCTCGGTGAACCCGGACTTGCGGGCCTCCTCGACCACGCCCTGGAGGTAGTCGCGGACCCCGCCGAAGGTCAGGAAGTACTCCTCCATCAGGCCGCGTGCCTCGGCCGGCTCGATGCCGAGCTGCTGGGAGAGCCCGAAGGCCGAGAGCCCGTAGGCGAGCCCGTAGTTCATCGCCTTGATCTTGGCGCGCTGCTCGCTGGTGACCGCGTCGGCCGCGACGTCGAAGACCCTGGCGGCCGTCATGGAGTGGAAGTCCTGCCCCGAGCGGAACGCCTCGATCAGCAACTCGTCCTCGGAGAGGTGGGCCATGATCCGCATCTCGATCTGGCTGTAGTCGGCGGTCATCAGCGACTCGAACCCGCTGCCCACCACGAAGCCCTCCCGGATCCGGCGGCCCTCCTCGGTGCGAACGGGGATGTTCTGCAGGTTGGGGTCGGTGCTGGACAGACGGCCCGTGGCCGCGATGGTCTGGTTGAACGTCGTGTGGATCCGCCCGTCGGGCTGCACCGTCTTGAGCAGCCCCTCGATGGTCGAGCGGAGTCTGGCCACGTCCCGGTGACGGAGCAGGTGGAGCAGGAACGGGTGCTCGGTCTTCACATACAGGCCCTGGAGCGCGTCGGCGTCGGTGGTGTAGCCGGTCTTGGTGCGCTTGGTCTTCGGCATGCCGAGCTCGTCGAAGAGCACGGCCTGGAGCTGCTTGGGCGAGCCCAGATTGATCTCCTTGCCGATGACCGCGTACGCCTCCTCGGCGGCCTGCTTGACCTCGCCCGCGAAGTGCCGCTCCAACTGCTCGAGGTGGTCGGCGTCGACGGCGACTCCGACGCCCTCCAACTGGGCGAGCAGCCGCAGCAGGGGGAGCTCCACCTCGGCGAGCAGGCGGGCCCCGCCCGAGGCCTCCACCTGCTCGGACAGCGCGTGGGCCAGGTCGAGGACGGCCCGGGCATGCAGCATCGCGGTGTCGGCGACCTCGTCGCCGCCACCGTCGACCTCCTCGAAGAGCAGCCCCTGGTCGCCCACGCCCTCCTGGCGCAGCTCCCGCTTGAGGTAGCGCAGGGTGAGGTCGGCCAGTTGGTAGGAGCGCTGATCGGGCGCGACGAGATAGGCCGACAGCGCGGTGTCGGTGTGGAGGCCGGCCAGCTCCCAGCCGTGCGCGCCGAGGGCAAGCATCGCCCCCTTGGCATCGTGGATGTCCTTGGGCCGGTCGACATCGGCCAGCCATGCCGCGAGGGCGCGCTCGTCGTCAGGGTCGAGTGCCTCGACGTCGACGTACGCCGCCACCCCGCTCGGGTCGGCCAGCGCGATGCCGTCGACGCGACCGGTGCCCGAACCCCACGTGCCGCGGACGTGGACGCCGACCGCTACCGCGCCCAGCTCGGCGAGATAGCCGCCGACCTCGCCGGCGGCGAGCCGCCGGCCGTCGAGCTCGAACCCGCTCTCGTCGACCTCCGGCTCGTCCTGCGGGGCGAGGGTGTCGAAGATGCGGGTGCGCAGCTCACCGCGGAACTCCAGCTCGTCGAGGAGCTCCAGCGCGCCCGCGCGATCCCACTCCCGGCGAGCCATGTCGGAGGGGGCGAGCTGGAGGGGAAGGTCCCGCACCAGCGCGTTGAGCCGGCGGTTGCGGATCACGTCACCGAGGTGGGCCCGCAGGTTGTCACCGGCCTTCCCCTTGATCTGGTCGGCGTGGGCGATGACGTTGTCGAGGCCGTCGTAGGTGTTGATCCATTTGGCCGCCGTCTTGGGGCCGACGCCGGGCACACCGGGCAGGTTGTCCGAATCCTCCCCGACCAGCGCGGCCAGCTCGGGGTAGCGGTGCGGGGGCAGGCCGTACCTCTCCTCGACCGCAGCCGGCGTCATCCGGGAGAGGTTGGAGACCCCACGCATCGGATAGAGGATCGTGGAGTCGGCGGTGACCAGCTGGAAGGAATCCCGGTCGCCGGTCACGACCAGCACCTCCATCCCATCCTCGAGCGCTCGGGTGGTGAGGGTGGCGATGATGTCGTCGGCCTCGTAGCCGGCGGCGGTGAGGTGCGGGATGGCGAACAGATCCAGCAGTCGCTGGATCAGCGGGAGCTGGCTACGGAACTCATCGGGGGTCTTGTTGCGCTTCGCCTTGTACTCGGCGTACTCCTCGAGCCGGAAGGTCTGCCGGGAGAGGTCGAAGGCGACGGCCACATGGGTGGGCTGCTCGTCGCGCAGCACGTTGACGAGCATCGAGGTGAAGCCGTACACGGCATTCGTGTGTTGGCCGGTGACCGTCGAGAAATTCTCCACCGGGAGCGCGAAGAAGGCGCGGTAGGCCAGCGAGTGGCCGTCGAGGAGGAGCAGGCGCGGGCGGGTCGACTCAGGCACGAGTTCGAGCCTAGGACATGCCGCTGACAGCTCTCCCGGTCAGGCCGCGTCTCCCCAGTCGAGGCCACCGCCTGAGCAGGCCTGCGGTGGGACATGATGGGCCCATGACCGACGACACACCGACCGCCCCCGCCGACCTGGCGCTCACCGCGCAGCACGCCGACACCCTGCTCGAACGCATGGAGATCGAGATCCTCGAGGCCTCCGTCGACCGGGTGGTCGGCTCGATGCCGGTCAAGGGCAACACCCAGCCCTACGGTCTGCTCCACGGCGGGGCGTCCGTCGTGCTGGCCGAGACCCTGGGCTCCACCGGTTCGGCGGCCCACGCGCGCACCATGGGCAAGATCGCGGTCGGGGTCGACATCAACGCCACCCATCACCGCGCGGCGACCTCCGGCACCGTCACGGGGGTGGCCACCCCCGCCCATCTGGGACGTAGCTCCGCGACCTACGACGTGGTCATCAGCAACGAGGAGGGCAAGCGGATCTGCACCTCGCGGATCACCTGCTCCCTGCTGCCTGCTCCGCCGCGCGGCTGAGCCTGGGCCGTGCTTGTCTAGCTCGGGCGGCCGGCCGAGCGTCGCTGTGATCGGCGGGCCGCCAGCACCTGGCCGATCGAGTGACGACCGGCGTCGCGACCCGCCCGCGGCCGTTGCGCGTTGAGCTTGCCGCGCACCGCCGGGGTGGTCGCGGCACGCAGGGTCGCCTGCGGCCCGAACCCGAGCCTGGCCAGGAACCGGTTCGCATCCCGCGAGTGCGAGATCGCGGCGGTGGAGACGTGGCCGATGCCGCGCTCCTCGGCGTAGGTGACGGCGGCATCCATCAACGCGCCGCCGATCCCCCGCCGCCGGAAGCCGGCCTCGACGTGCGGCGCCATCGTCATCACCGCCGCCTCGAGGTTGAGCGGGCTCATCGTGACGACCTGGAGGAGCACCGCGCCCGCCTGGACGCCGTCGTACTCGGCCACGACGAGCCGCTGCTCCGCGGAGCGCTCGGCCGTCTTGATCACGAGTTCCATGTCGGCGACCTGCTCCTGCGGTTCGGCGCGACGCAGGTGCTCGGTCCACAACGTGACGAGGAAGGGGGCGTCTGCCACGACGGCGTCTCGCAGCGTGACGGGCGAACGGCTCATCGGTCTCTCCCCTGGGTGTGTCCGAGGTGGACCCCGTCATCTGTCCGGTATGCCTGGTGCCCCGGGACGGGTCTGAAGGCAAAGCATCCGGCCCCCCGGGGACGCTTCCCTCCAGCCGACGACAGTACGCCGTCCGCGGCCCGGGGTACAGATCAAGGACGAGGCCCGACGACGCGACCTCGTCGTAACAAGACTGTGACCCAGCCAACACAGGACCCAGTTATGATCCGGCGCACACCTCGACGTTCGATGTCGAGTTTCCCGAGACCCCCAGGTGACAGGAGTCGCATGTCCACCGGTCCCCATGATCCACCCCGCCCAGGGCTGCCCTCAGGCCCCAGACGACGAGGTGTGATCGCCGCTCTGCTGTCCGCGTTGCTGGTCGGGCTGCTCGTCTCGCTCGCCTCTCCGGCCCAGGCGAGCGACACGCCGGACGGGAACGTCGTTCGCGGCGTCCTGCAGAACACCGCCGACAACAACGCCCCCGTCGAGGGCGTCACCATCACGGTGACCTCCCAGGACGGTCAGGAGTACGCCGACACCTCCGACGCCGCCGGCGAGTTCCTGATCGAGGTGCCGGGCGAGGGTGGCCCGGTCACCATCGAACTCGACATGGACACCCTGCCGGAGGGCGTCACGCTGCGTGAGGAGGGCCAGAACGTCCGCAAGGTGGTGCTGCTGCCCAATCAGGAGATGCCGGTGCTCTTCGCGATGGGCCCCGACACGCGTGACGTCGAGACCAAATGGGACCGCCTTCCGGGCCTGGTCTACTCCGGCCTGCTCTTCGGCCTGGTGCTCTCGCTCGCCGCGCTGGGCCTGTCGATGATCTTCGGCACCACCGGGCTGACCAACTTCGCCCACGGCGAGCTGGTCGGTCTGGGCGCGCTGTTGGCCTACTTCCTCAGCGTGCCGATGGGCATCCCGTTCCTGCTCGCGGTTCCGCTGGTCGTGGTGATCGCGATGGCGCTGGGCTGGGCGCAGGATCGAGGGCTGTGGCGCCCCCTGCGACGGCGCGGCACCAGCCTGATCGCGATGATGATCATCACCATCGGCATGCAGCTGGCACTGCGCTACCTCTACCAGTTCCTCACCGACGGACAGCGGCTCAACTACCAGGACTACCTGACCCCGCCGCCGCACGACTTCTTCGGGCTGTTCACCTACACCTCGCGCGACATCGCGATCATCGTCGTCTCGGTGCTCGTCGTGGTCGGCGTGATCCTGGCGCTCTCCTTCACCCGCCTCGGCCGCGCGACCCGCGCCGTCTCCGACAACCCGGCACTGGCCGCCTCCACCGGCATCAACGTCGACCGGGTGATCTCGGTGGTCTGGATCATCGGCGCCGGTCTGGCCGCCCTGTCAGGCGTCTTCCTCGGATTCGTCCAGGGCGTCACCTACGACATCGGACAGCTCGTCCTGCTGCTGCTCTTCGCCGCCGTCGTCGCCGGTGGTCTGGGGTCGGTCTGGGGCGCCCTCATCGGCAGCCTGCTGATCGGCGTCCTGCTCGACGTGTCCACCCTGTTCGTCGACGCCGAGGTCAAGAACGCCGGAGCACTCCTGCTGCTCGTGCTGATCCTGCTGATCCGTCCGCAGGGTCTGCTCGGTCGCAAGGAACGGATCGGCTGAGGCCGGAAGGAATCGAGTCATGGATCTTCTCACCACACCCCTCCACGACATGTTCGGCCCGGTCACGCTCTCCTACGTCTTCTTGGCGATGGGCCTGAACATCCACTACGGCTACACCGGCCTGCTCAACTTCGGCCAGGCGGCCTTCGCCGCAGTCGGCGCGTACACCCTCGCCGTCTCGGTGGCCTCCTTCGACATCCCCTTCGTCCTGGCGATCCTGCTCGGCGTCCTGGCCGCCGTGCTGCTGGGCCTGCTGATGGGTATCCCGACCCTGCGGCTGCGAGCCGACTACCTGGCCATCGTCACGATCGCGGTGGCCGAGAGTTGCCGGCTGATCTTCTCCACGCAGTGGAAGTCCCACTTCCACGCCCGCGACGGTGTCCGCGGCTTCGTCGGCGGCTTCCGCGATCTCAACCCGCTGCCGGACTACGAAGGCCGGGTCCTGTCCTACAACCGCAACGACCTGTGGGTGATGATCGTCGGCTGGGCCCTGGTCGCGCTGGTCTGTCTGTTGGTCTGGCTGCTGATGCGGTCGCCGTGGGGCCGGGTGCTCAAGGGCATCCGCGAGGACGAGAACGCCGTCCGCTCGCTCGGCAAGAACGTCTACTCCTACAAGATGCAGGCCCTGGTCTTCGGTGGTGTCATCGGTGCCTTCGGCGGGTTCATCGGCGCGCTGGGCAACGCCTCCGTCGTCCCCGACGACTACAACACCGACGTCACCTTCGTCGCGCTGACCATGCTGATCCTGGGCGGTGCCGCCCGAGTGATGTCCCCGGTCGTGGGAGCGATGCTCTTCTGGGGCCTGTTCTCCTTCATGGGCGTGCTGCTCGACGACGTGATGTCCTCCAACCAGATCACGATGATCCGGTGGATCCTCGTCGGCGTCGCCCTGATGCTGCTGATGATCTTCCGGCCGCAAGGTATCTTCGGTGACAAGAAGGAGCTGGCGCTCGATGCCCGCTGATGTCCACAATTCCCCCGCCGGGTCCCCGGCCGACTCTCCCGGCGTTCCCGCTGCGGTGGCGGCCCTGGCTGCCCTGGAGACCGAGCCCGGAGTGGCCAAGCCCGACCCGATCCTGGTCGCCGACAAGGTGAGCCGTACCTTCGGCGGCCTGGTCGCCGTCGACGTGGACCACTTCGAGGTCCAGCGGGGAACGATCACGGCCCTGATCGGACCCAACGGAGCCGGCAAGACGACCTTCTTCAACCTGTTGACCGGCTTCGATCGCGCCGACTCCGGCACCCGCACGTTCAACGGCCGCTCGCTGAAGCGGATCAGTGCGGCCAAGGTCGCTCGGATGGGCATGGTCCGCACGTTCCAGCTCACCAAGGTGCTCTCCAAGCTCACCGTGTTGGAGAACATGCGGCTCGGAGCACCGAAGCAGTCCGGCGAACGGTTCTGGGTCGGTCCGTTCCGCTTCCTCTGGGACGGCCAGGAGAAGGAGAACACCGAGCGGGCCCGCGAGCTCCTCGCCCGGTTCAAGCTGGACGCGAAGGAGTCCGATTTCGCCGGCGAGCTCTCCGGTGGCCAGCGCAAGCTGCTCGAGATGGCCCGCAGCCTGATGGTCGAACCCGAGCTGGTCATGCTCGACGAGCCGATGGCCGGGGTCAACCCCGCCCTGAAGCAGTCGCTGCTGGATCACGTGCGGTCGTTGCGCGATGAGGGCCGGACGGTCCTGTTCGTCGAGCACGACATGGACATGGTGCGTGACATCTCCGACTGGGTGGTCGTGATGGCCCAGGGTCGGATCATCGCCGAGGGGCCGCCCGACACGGTCATGGCCGACCGGCGGGTCATCGACGCCTACCTGGGCGCCCACCACGACACCGATATCACCGAGCTCGACGAGGAGACCATCGCCAGCGAGGCGGAGGCCGAGATCGCCGCCGAGCGGCTCGACGAGGGACGGGAGCAGGCATGAGCACTCAGGACGGCGAGCTGAGCACCAGCCGCGACACCCACCTGGCGGAGGCCGAGGGCGCCGTGCTCCGGGCGGACGACCTGATCGCGGGCTACCTGCCCGGGGTCAACATCCTCAACCGGGCCGACCTGTACTGCCGGGAGGGCGAACTGGTGGGGATCATCGGCCCCAACGGCGCCGGCAAGTCCACCCTCCTCAAGGCGCTGTTCGGGCTGGTCAAGGTCCACTCCGGCACGGTCACCCTGCGCGGTGAGGAGATCACCAATCTCCGGGCCGACGCGCTGGTCACCAAGGGGCTCGGTTTCGTCCCGCAGACCAACAACGTCTTCCCCAGCCTCACCATCGCCGAGAACCTGCAGATGGGCTGCTACCAGGCCCCACAGAAGTACGCAGAGCGGTTCGACTTCGTCGCCTCGATCTTCCCGGCCCTGGCCCAGCGGCGCAGCCAGCGCGCCGGGTCACTCTCCGGCGGTGAGCGGCAGATGGTCGCGATGGGCCGGGCCCTGATGATGGAGCCGTCGGTGCTCCTCCTCGATGAGCCCTCCGCCGGTCTCTCCCCCGCGCTGCAGGACGAGGTGTTCGTGCAGACCAGGGCGATCAACAAGGCCGGGGTCTCGGTGATCATGGTCGAGCAGAACGCCGCCCGCTGCCTCCAGATCTGCGACCGCGGCTATGTGCTCGACCAGGGCCGCAACGCCTACACCGCCAAGGGACAGGATCTCGCCAACGACCCCAAGGTCATCGAGCTCTACCTCGGTACCCTGGCCGGCCGACACAACAAGTAGGACCGCTCGAGCGCCTCTCGCACGAGACACGAAGAAACGCCCCCCGGCCGATCGGCCGGGGGGCGTTGCTCGGTTCGCGAGCTGTGCCGCGGAGCGGTCAGTGCCTCACTGGCCCTGGCCGACTCCCGCGGAGACCATCGCGGGGATGATCTTCTTGGTCTCGTCGAAGGCGATGAGAACGATCGCGTCGGGGTCCTCGCCCTTCATCGCGTCGATCTCGGCGTTGAAGTTGGCGGCGTTCGGGTCGTAGAGCTGCTTGGACACGACCGTGCCGCCCTGGTCGGTGAAGAACTTCTCGACGTTGTCGGCCAGCGCCTCACCGTAGGAGTCCTGACGGGCCATGATCGCGATGTTGGTCTTGCCATCGGAGATCAGGGTCGAGGCCATCACCTGGCCCTGCAGGACGTCGGAGGGTGCGGTACGGAAGTACATGCCGCCGTCCGCGTAGGTGTCGAACTCGGTCGAGGTGTTGGCCGGGCTGAAGTGCACCACTCCCGCCTTGGTGATCTTGTCGATCACCGAGAGGGACACCGAGGAGGAGGCCGCACCGATGATCACATCGGAGTTGGCCCGGATGAGCTTGTCGGTCTCCTGCGGAGCGATGTTCGGCGTACCGTCACCGGAGTCGGCGCGGGTCGACTTGGCCGGCTTGCCGAGCACCCCGCCGGCCTGGTTGATGTCCTTGATGGCCAGCTCCACACCCGCGAACTCCGGCGGGCCGAGGAAGGCGAGGTCACCCGAGGCGGGCAGCAGCATGCCGACCGTGAAGGTGCCGTCGCCGTTCGGGACGCTGCCGGTGACCTCCTGGTCGGGAGCCACCTCCCCGGTGTCGGGGATGTCGCCCTCGACGTAGTCCATGGGTTCGAAGGTGTTGTCGTTCTGGTACTCGAAGATGCCGATGGTGGCCGCGGTCGGGCTACCGGTGGCACCGAGCTCGATCGGCCCGGAGACGCCGTCGTAGTCGATGTCGGTGCCGGCCTGGACCAGCTCCAGGCAGTCGGCGTACGTCGTGCACTTCTCGCCTTCGGTGGTGACCGCCGCGATCTGCTGGGCGATGGCCTTGCCGGAATCCTTGCCGGCGGTCTCGGCGGCAAGGGCCGAGACCACGGTGGCGTCGTAGGACTCCGGGCCGTAGGTGTAGCTGTCCAGGTTGGGATCCTGCTCGTCCAGTCGGCCCTGGAACTCCGAGCTCAGCTCGGGGCCCGGATAGGTCGCCTTGACGCCCTCCAGGGTGCCCGGGTCGAAGTCCTTGGAGTAGTCGGTCGTGTTGCCGTCGACGAAGTAGAGCTGCATGCCTGCGGCGCTACCGCCCTCGGACGCAGCGGCGTCGCCATCGCTGTCGCTGTCGTCGGACCCGCCACCGCAGGCGGCGAGGACGAACGCGGCGGACACGGCGATGACCCCGAGACGCATCTTCTTGCTGGGGGTGTACATGAAGCCTCCGATTCTCTTGCCGGCGCCGGTAGGTGCACCGACGTTGACGGGCACAGTAGCGCGAAAGAACCGGGGTTATACCGGACGATTTCCGGCGTTGCCAAGTTGTGACCTACGCGAGCTGGATCACCCGGAATCGGTCACCGCTGGGCGAGGCCGGGGCCGTGCTCGATCACGCCATCGGCGACCTGTCGCATGGAGAGCCGCAGGTCCATCGCGGTCTTCTGGATCCAACGGAAAGCGTCCGGCTCCGAGATCTCCAGCGCCTGCTGCAGGACGCTCTTCGCCCGCTCGACCGCCTTCCGGGTCTCGAGACGTTCCTGGAGTCCGGCGACCTCCTGCTCCAGCTGGGAGAGCTCCCCGAAGCGGCTCATCGCCACCTCGATCGCGGGCACCAGGTCACTGGCGCTGAACGGCTTGACCAGGTACGCCATCGCCCCGGCGTCCCGCGCACGCTCGACGAGCTCGCGCTGGGAGAAAGCGGTCAGCATGACCACCGGTGCGATCCGCTCCGAGGCGATCCGCTCGGCCGCCGCGATGCCGTCCAGCACCGGCATCTTGACGTCCAGGATGACCAGGTCGGGACGCAGTTCCTCGGCCAGTTCGACGGCTCGCTGCCCGTCGCCCGCCTCGCCCACGACGGCGTACCCCTCCTCGGTGAGCATCTCCTTGAGGTCCATCCGGATGAGGACCTCGTCCTCGGCGATCACCACCCGGCGGATGGTGCTGGCCGGGGCAGGATCGGGGGTCGAATCGCTCACGACGCAAGGGTAGGGCATCGCCTCGATGCGCCACGGACACCGCCCCACGCCCTGGCCGGACCGGCGAACGGCGCCGGATCGCGGTCGGGTAGGTTGGGCCCGCTACCTGCCCCGGTAGCCCAACGGCAGAGGCAATGTGCTCAAACCACATCCAGTGTGGGTTCGAATCCCACCCGGGGCACCGCATGAGGCGGCAGTAAGACAACCTGGCCCGGACCCACGCTTCGTGGATCCGGGCCAGTGCTAGCTCTGCGGGTCACCCCATCCGGCGGTAGGCCGGGGCCACCTCATTGATCGCGTCGCCCATCTTGTGGATGCGCAGCGCGTTGGTCGAGCCGGGGATACCCGGCGGGCTGCCGGCGATGATCACGACCAGATCGCCTGCCTCCACCCGCCCGCTGAGCAGCAACTGCTCGTCGACCTGACGCACCATCTCGTCGGTGTGCTCCACCTCCGCGGTGCGGACCGTCTCGACGCCCCAGGTCAGGGAGAGCTGGTTACGGGTGCTCTCGATCGGGGTGAAGGCCAGCAGCGGGACCGGGCCGCGCAGCCGAGACATCCGGCGCGCGGAGTCGCCGCTGGTGGTGAAGGCGACGACGTACTTCGC
The DNA here is from genome assembly GCF_000422825.1 of Nocardioides insulae DSM 17944. Lineage (GTDB taxonomy): Bacteria > Actinomycetota > Actinomycetes > Propionibacteriales > Nocardioidaceae > Nocardioides > Nocardioides insulae. Next base: position 279,080 of record NZ_AUGU01000013.1, read on the forward strand.
CTCGACCCGCTGGGCCACCTCCTCGGCCGCCTTGGCGATGACCCCGGAGCGGGTGTGCGGGTCCCAGTCGATCGGGGCGAGGTTGCGGTCCCGCAGTGCGTGTCCCTCGGTCGCCGCGACGATCTTGGCCATCGTCTCGACGGTGTGCACGGGGTACTCCCCCACGCTGGTCTCACCGGAGAGCATGACCGCGTCGGCACCGTCGAGGACGGCGTTGGCGACGTCGGAGGCCTCCGCGCGCGTGGGCTGCGGGTTGCCGATCATCGACTCGAGCATCTGGGTGGCGACGATCACCGGCTTGGCGTTGAGGCGGGCCTTCTCGATCACCTGCTTCTGCAGGAACGGCACCTCCTCCAGCGGACACTCCACGCCGAGGTCACCGCGAGCCACCATGAAGCCGTCGAAGGCGTCGATCACCTCGTCGAGGTTGTGGATCGCCTGGGGCTTCTCGATCTTGGCGATCACCGGCACCAGCCGGCCCTCCTCCCGCATGATCGCGCGGACGTCCTCGGCATCGGCGGCGTCCCGGACGAAGCTCAGCGCGATGAAGTCGACTCCGAGACGGAGCGCGAACCGCAGGTCGAGGACATCCTTCTCGCTCAGGGCCGGCACCGAGACCGCGACGCCGGGCAGGTTGATGCCCTTGTTGTTGCTGACCGGGCCGGCGACCAGCACCTCGGTGGTGACGTCGGTGTCGGCCACTCCGGTGACCCGGAGACGGACCTTGCCGTCGTCGATGAGCAGCGGGTCTCCGACCTTCACATCGCCCGGCAGACCCTTGTACGTCGTGCTGCAGATGGTGGCGTCACCCTGGACGTCCCGGGTGGTGATGACCCAGCTCTGCCCGCGCTGGAGCTGCACCGGCCCGTTGCTGAACCGTCCCAACCGGATCTTCGGCCCCTGGAGGTCCGCGAAGATCCCCACGCCACGCCCCGACGCCTCGGCTGCGGCACGGACGAGTTCGTAGTTCTCGGCGTGGTCGTCGTGGGCTCCGTGGCTCATGTTGAGCCGGGCCACGTCCATGCCGGCGTAGACCAATTCCCTGATGCGGCGCTCGCCGGCGGTGGCTGGGCCGAGGGTGCACACGATCTTCGCTCGTCTCACGGGTTCACCCTACCGATGTTGGAACGTTCTAAGAACTCGCCTCGGCGGCGACGATCCGGCGTACCTCGGGCGCGACCTCGGCGGCGTACCGCTCGGTGCTCAGCGGGTCGTCGCTGCTCAGGATGAACCCGGTGATGCGGTGGGTCACGGCGAGCTCGACCAACTGGTCGACCCAGCCCTTCACCGACCCGCCCTGGGCCGCGCCGTCGGGGATGTTGAGCAGTCGCCGTACGGCGCGCGGATCCCGGCCGGCCCCGACTGCGCCCTCGTCGATCCGAGCGTTCATCTCCGGCAGCGAGTCGGCGCCCCGGGGCAGGTAGCCGAGCGAGGGGATCCAACCATCGGCCTTCGCCCCGGTGAGGGCGAGCATCCGCGGCTTGAGCGCGCCCAGCCAGATCCCGATGTCGTGCGCCGGCCGGGGGCCGCGCTTGGCCCCCTGGACGGGGTAGTACGGGCCGTCGCTGCGGAGCCCTCCACGGACGTCGGTGTCCCACGCGTCCCGGATGAGGGTGATCGCCTCGCTCAGGGCGTCCACGGCCTGACCGGGAGTCAGCCTCCGGCCGCCCATCGCGACGATGGCGTCCCAGAAGCCGCCCGCACCGAGACCGAGCTCGAACCGGCCTCCGCTGAGCAGGTCGAGGGAGGCGGCCGCGCGGGCGAGCACCAGCGGCGGACGCAGCGGCAGATTGAGCACGTTGCCGCTGAGCCGGATCCGCTCGGTCCGGGCGGCCGCATAGGTGAGCAGCGTCCAGGTGTCCAGGAACGCCGGCTGGTAGGGGTGGTCCTGGTAGGTCACCAGGTCCAGACCGGCGCGGTCGGCGGTGACCGCCAGGTCGACCGCGTGCCGGGGCTCGCGAGCGGTGGGTGTCACGAACGTCCCGAACAGCAGGTCGGGTCGGTCATCAGTCATCGCTGTCTCCTCGCTGTGCTCCGACCAGTGCGTCCTGGGCACGATCGGGGAACGGATCGATGTTGAAGTTGTCGCGGAACAGGTTGTCCGGATCGAAGCGTCGCTTCAGCCGGCGGAGCCGGTCCAGGACGGTGGGTGGGAAGGCGTCGTGGAGCCGCGCCGCCCGTCGGTCGGTCTCGAAGCTCAGGTAGGTGCCCTCGAAGTGATCGGCCAGTTCGTCCCACGCCGCGTCGGTCAGGTGCTGGTCGGCGCCCATGGCGGTGACCTGGAAGGCCGGGGTCCGGTACGCGAACGCGGTCTCCTCCGCCGGTACGTCGGCGATCGCACCGCCCATCGGGCGGAGCTGGAAGTAGAACACCTCGCCGCTGTGCAGCAACCCGGCCACGTCCCGCGCGAACCCCGGGGTCATCGCGGGCAGGAACCCCGAACGGGAGACCGGCTCGCCGACGCCGTGGTGTCCCTCCGCACCCACCTCCGGGAACTGGCCGAGGACCGCCGGATAGGTCGTCAGGACGACGTTCTGCTGGGCCAGCATGCCGATCTCGGCGAAGGGCGTGAGCCGTTCGACGATCACGTCCGGGTCGTCGGAGTCGACGATGCCGTACATCTGCAGCACCGCCTGTCCCGGGCGTGGCTGACCGGTGACGAGGAAGACGGTGGTGTCCCGGGGCGCCGCGCTGGCCGCCTCGCCGAATCGCCGGAGGCCGTCCGCGAGGTCGGCGGTGACGACGGCGAGCTGGGCCCAGCCGATCCGGCCCACCTCGGCGGCCTCGAACTCGAAGGCGGTCGCCGCGCCGAAGTTCGCCCCGGCGCCGCGGACCGCCCAGAACAGGTCGGCGTTCTCCTCGCGCGAGGCCCGCACGCGGGTGCCGTCGGCGAGGACCAGGTCGACCGCACGCAGGCGGTCGATGGTGAGCCCCTGCTCGCGGGACAGGTAGCCGATGCCGCCGGCGGTGGCCAGCCCGCCGACGCCGACACCTCCGGCGTCACCCGACCCGAGCGCCCAGCCGTAGGGCCCCAGCGCGGCCGCGACCCTGGTCCAGGTCGCCCCGGGCCCGATCCGCACCAGCCGGCGCTCGACGTCGAGCACCTCGATCGAGGTCATCGCGCCGACGTCGATGACCAGGCCTCCGTCGTTGGTCGAGCGTCCGCTGATGCCGTGCCCACCGCTGCGCAGGCCGAGCGGCAGGTCGGGGTGGCGCCGGGCGAACGCGATCGAGTCCGCGACCTCGGCCACCGTGCGCGGCCGCAGGACCAGCCCGGGCGCGCCTCCTCGCAGGTACGTCGAGCGGACCGCCCGGTAGCCGGGATCGCCCGGCTCGACCGCCGTCTCCCGCAGCGAGTCGGGGACGCCGTCGTAGTCGATGCCGGGGCGGCGCCGGGAGCGCACCGCCGCCGGCCTCCCGGCGGGCTCGGACGGCGTGAGCTGGGCCGCCACAACCGCGACCCGGTCGACGTCCGCCACGTCCTGCACGGGTACGACGACGGGCGCAGCTCCCCGGGCCAGGCGTTCGAGCTCGGTGGCGTCCGCGTCCCGGTCCGCACTGATCCAGGCGGGCGTTCCCCCGGCGTCACCGAGCAGCCGGGTGCCGTTCAGGAGGCCGAAGGACTCCTCCGCCTTGGCCATGGCCGAGGGGGCGGGCAGCGTGGCGGCCTCCTCCTCCGAAGCCCGGGCCACGCCGAGGGCGATGCGTTCTGTGCGGGCTGCGACCCAGACCGCGACCGTCCACGGGTCGGGCGAGACCTGGGACCGATCGCCGACCTCCAGGACCACCAGCCCCAGCCCAGCGGCCTCCGCACGGCTCGCCAGGGAAACGGCCCGCTCGAGCGGGATGCTCCCCAGGTCGATCGCGATGCCGAGTTCGTTCATGTGTGTCACTCCATCCAGCTGGCCCAGAATCCGTCTGAGTCACAGACGATCTGTTGAACAATGCATCTGACTAGACTGTTCCCGTGATCGACGACGGCACCCACGCGGACCCGGGAGGGCCAGGGCTCGAGCCGGACCTGGGTCGCGGTCTGCTCGCGCTGGTGCGGGCCTATCAGGAGCACGTCTCCCCCGCCCTCGGCGACCTCCCGCACGGACCCCGCGGCTACCAGACCCTCCGCGAGGTCGGGTACGGCGCCCACCCGACCCAGGTGTCGCTGGCCCGCCACCTCGGCGTCGACCGCACTGTGATGACCTACCTCATCGACGACCTGGTCGAGGCCGGCCTGGTCGAGCGCCGTGCCAACCCCGAGGACCGGCGCCAGCGACTGGTGGTCCTCACCGCACGCGGGCGGTCCGAGGTCGATGCCCTGTGCAGCCGGGTGGTCGAGGCCGAGGACTCCCTCCTCGGCGCCCTCACCACGAAGGAGCGCGGACAACTGCGCCGTCTGGTGATCAAGGCGGCCGGTGCCCTGGACGACAACCGCTGAGACCCTGGGTCCACCGGTCGTCGCCGTCGCGAGCGCCACCGGACGGGTGCGTCGGCAATGCGATGTGCCGACGGCGGGCCGACGCCGGTCGAGGTGCGACGACGCGGCCCCGCGCCCGGATGGCGGCGCGCAGCAGGCGCAGGACGGATGGGATCCAGTCTGGGGTGCCGGGACTGGACCGGCTCGCTACTGTCACACGTCATGGAGAGAGCCGCGCCACCGATCGACGGAGCCGCACCGTGACGGCGGTGGCCGGATGTGCACTGGTCACCGGTGCCTCCCGCGGCCTGGGAGCCGTCATCGCCACGGCCCTCGCCGCGACCGGCATGCCGGTCGCGGTCAACTACCGATCCTCCGGGGAGGCGGCCGACAGGGTGGTCGCGCGCATCACGGCCGCCGGCGGCACCGCCCGAGCCTTCCCGGCCGACGTCACCGACGAGGCGTCGGTGACCGGACTGGTCGCCGACGTGGAGACCGCACTCGGCCCGATCGGCGTGCTGGTCCTCAACGCGACCGGTGCCCAGCCCCAGCATCCGGTCCGGCAACTCACCTGGCCGGTGGTCTCCGCCCAGCTCGACTTCTTCCTCCGGAGTCCGGTGCTGCTCACGACGGCGGTGGTGCCCGGGATGACCGCCGGCGGGGTCGGCAGGATCATCCACGTCGGGTCCGACGTCGTGGACAAGACACCGGTCGGCAGCGCGGCGTACGTCACCGCCAAGACGGCCCAACTGGGGTTCGCGCGGATGTGTGCGAAGGAACTCGGCCCGGTCGGCATCACGGTCAACACCGTGAGCCCGGGCTGGGTGCCGGTCGAGCGCCACGGTGAGGTGAGCCCCGAGGCCCGCGAGGCCTACCTCACCAGGGTCCCGGTCAAGCGCCTGGGACGGCCGGAGGACATCGCCGCCGGCGTGGTCCATCTCGCCTCGGTCGAGGCGTCCTACGTCAACGGCGCGAATCTGCACATCAACGGCGGCAGCACGGTCGCCTGAGCCCGGGCACGGCAACGGGCCCGAGGGATCATTCCCCCGGGCCCGTCACGGCGTGACCTGACCGCTCAGACGGTGAGCGGCCGGTCGGTCGGCTTGATCGGCGACGGCAGCGCCGAGTCACCGGTCAGGTAACGGTCGACCGCGGAGGCCGCCGACCGTCCCTCGGCGATCGCCCAGACGATCAGCGACTGGCCGCGGCCGGCATCGCCGGCGACGTAGACGCCCGGCACCGTGGTGGCGAACGAGGCGTCGCGGACGATGTTGCCCCGCGCGTCGAGCTCGACACCCAGCTGCTCGACCAGACCCGGCTTCTCCGGTCCGACGAAGCCCATCGCGAAGAGCACCAGGTCGGCCATGATCTCGTGCTCGGTGCCCTCGACCTGGATCAGCTTGCCGTCCTCGAAGCGCACCTCGACCAGCTTGAGCGCACGCACCCGGCCCTCCGCGTCGCCGAGGAACTCGGTGGTCGACACGCTGTAGAGCCGCTCGCCACCCTCCTCGTGCGCGGAGGAGACCTTGAAGGTCATCGGGTACGTCGGCCACGGCTGGGCGGCCGGACGCACCTCCGGAGGCAGCGGCATGATCTCCAGCTGGGTGACCGAGAGGGCCCCCTGGCGGGTGGAGGTGCCGAGGCAGTCGGCGCCGGTGTCGCCGCCGCCGATGATCACCACGTGCTTGCCCTCGGCGGTGATCTGGTCCTCGACCGTCTCGCCCCGGGCGACCCGGTTGGCCTGCGGCAGGAAGTCCATCGCCTGGTGGATGCCCTGGAGCTCCCGGCCCGGCACCGGCAGGTCGCGCGGCGTGGTCGACCCGACCGCGAGCACGACGGCGTCGTACCGCTCGCGCAGGGCGGCGCCGGTGATCTGGCCACCCACGTCGACACCCGGACGGAAGACCGTGCCCTCGCGCTTCATCTGCTCGAGGCGCTGGTCGAGGTACTTCTTCTCCATCTTGAACTCGGGGATGCCGTAGCGCATCAGCCCGCCGATCTGGTCGGCACGCTCGTAGACCGCCACGGTGTGCCCGGCCCGGGTCAGCTGCTGGGCGGTGGCCAGACCGGCCGGACCGGAACCGACCACGGCCACCGTGCGGCCGGAGAGCCACTCCGGCGGCTGCGGGGTCACCAGACCGGACTCCCAGGCCTTGTCGATGATCGCGACCTCGATGTTCTTGATCGTGACCGGGTCCTGGTTGATGCCCAGCACGCAGGCGGTCTCGCAGGGCGCCGGGCAGAGCCGACCGGTGAACTCGGGGAAGTTGTTGGTCGCGTGCAGCCGCTCGATGGCACCTGACCAGTCATCGCGCCAGACCAGGTCGTTCCACTCCGGGATGATGTTGCCCAGCGGGCAACCCTGGTGGCAGAACGGGATGCCGCAGTCCATGCAGCGGCTGGCCTGGGTGTTGATGATCGGGAGGAGTGCCCGGCCGACGCTGCCCGGGTACACCTCGTTCCAGTCCTGGACGCGCTCCTCGACGGGACGACGTGCGGCACCCTCGCGGCCGCTCTTCAGGAAACCCTTCGGGTCAGCCATGGTGTGCAGCCCCCTTCGTTGCTGAGCGGCCCATCTCGCCGCGGGTCGGCCGGTGTGCGTACGCCTCAGCCATGGAGCACCTCCATGATCCGCTGGGCGGCCTGCTCCTCGTCGAGCCCTTCCTCGAGGGCCTCCTCACGGGCTTCCAGGACACGCTTGTAGTCGCTCGGCATCACCATCGTGAACCGGGCCCGGGCGGCCGGCCAGTCGGCCAGCAGCGCAGCCGCGACCTCCGAACCGGTCTCCTCGTGGTGGCGACGGACGAGGTCGTGCAGCTCCTCGGCGTACTTGCCCGGGACGGCGCCGAGCTCGACGAGCTCGGGGTTGACCCGGTGCTCCTTGAGGTCGAGCACGAACGCGTAGCCGCCGGACATGCCGGCCGCGAAGTTGCGGCCGGTCTTGCCCAGGACGACGACCTTGCCGCCGGTCATGTACTCACAGCCGTGGTCGCCCACACCCTCGGTGACCACGGTGGCACCGGAGTTGCGGACGCAGCAGCGCTCGCCGACGCCGCCACGGAGGAAGATCTCCCCGGACGTCGCGCCGTAGGCGATGGTGTTGCCGGCCACGATGTGCTCCTCGGCACGGAACGGCGCCTCCCGGCTGGGACGGACGACGATCCGGCCACCGGAGAGGCCCTTGCCGACGTAGTCGTTGGCGTCGCCCTCCAGCCGCAGCGTCATGCCCGCCGGCACGAAGGCGCCGAAGGACTGCCCGGCCGACCCGGTGAAGGTGAGGTCGATGGTGCCGTCGGGCAGGCCAGCGCCGCGGTAGCGCTTGGTCACCTCGTGGCCCAGGATCGTGCCCACCGTGCGGTTGACGTTGCGGATCTCCAACTGGGCACGCACCGGCTCGCCGCGCTCGAGGGCGGGCTCGGCCAGCGGCACCAGGGTGGTGACGTCCAGCGACTTCTCCAGCCCGTGGTCCTGACCCTGGGTCTGGTGCAGACCCTGGTCGCGGAACTGGGGCAGCGGCGTGATCGAGTGGAAGATCGGGGACAGGTCGAGCCCCTCCGCCTTCCAGTGGTCGATCGCGTCGCGGGTGTCGAGCACGCCCACCTGACCCACGGCCTCCTCGATGCTGCGGAAGCCCAGCTCGGCCAGGATCTCGCGCACCTCCTGGGCGATGTAGGTGAAGAAGTTGACGACGTGGTCGGCCTGACCGGCGTACCGCTCCCGGAGCACGGGGTTCTGGGTGGCGATGCCGACCGGGCAGGTGTCGAGGTGGCAGACCCGCATCAGGATGCAGCCGGAGACCACCAACGGCGCGGTCGCGAAGCCGAACTCCTCGGCGCCCAGCAGGGCGGCGATCACGACGTCACGGCCGGTCTTGAGCTGTCCGTCGGTCTGCACCACGATCCGGTCGCGCAGGCCGTTGAGGAGCAGCGTCTGCTGCGCCTCGGCCAGGCCGAGCTCCCACGGACCGCCGGCGTGCTTGAGCGAGGTCAGCGGGGAGGCACCGGTGCCGCCGTCGTGACCGGAGATGAGGACGACATCGGCGTGCGCCTTGGAGACACCCGCAGCGACGGTGCCCACGCCCACCTCGGAGACCAGCTTCACGTGCACCCGAGCGCTCGGGTTGGCGTTCTTCAGGTCGTGGATCAGCTGGGCGAGATCCTCGATGGAGTAGATGTCGTGGTGCGGCGGCGGGCTGATCAGGCCCACACCCGGCGTGGAGTGCCGGGTCTTGGCCACCCACGGGTACACCTTGTGGCCGGGCAACTGCCCGCCCTCGCCGGGCTTGGCGCCCTGCGCCATCTTGATCTGGATGTCGTCGGCGTTGGTGAGGTACTCGCTGGTGACGCCGAACCGGCCCGAGGCGACCTGCTTGATCGCGCTGCGGCGCTCGGGATCGTGGAGCCGCTCGGGATCCTCGCCGCCCTCACCGGTGTTGGACTTCGCGCCCAGTCGGTTCATCGCGATCGCAAGGGTCTCGTGCGCCTCCTGCGAGATCGACCCGTAGGACATCGCCCCGGTGCTGAACCGCTTGACGATCGACTCGATCGGCTCGACCTCCTCCAGCGGGATCGAGGTGCGGCCGGCCTGATCGGCGTCCTTGAACTTGAACAGGCCGCGCAGCGTCATCAGCCGCTCGGACTGCTGGTTCACCCGGTCGGTGTACTGCTGGAAGATGTCGTAGCGGCCGGCCTTGGTGGCGTGCTGCAGCTTGAAGACGGTCTCCGGGTCGAACAGGTGCGGCTCGCCCCCGCGACGCCACTGGTACTCGCCGCCGATGGCCAGCTCGCGGTGGGCCGCGGACACCCCGTCGCGCGGGTACGCCACGCGGTGGCGCCGGGCGACCTCCTCGGCGATGGTGCCGAGCTCGACACCGCCGAGCTTGGAGGTGGTGCCGGTGAAGTACTTGTCGACCACCGAGGAGGCCAGCCCGACCGACTCGAAGATCTGGGCGCCGGTGTAGGAGGCCACCGTGCTCACGCCCATCTTGGACATCACCTTGAGCACGCCCTTGCCCAGTGCCTTCACCAGGTTCTGGACCGCGGTCTCGGGCTCGGTCTTGACGTAGTGACCGTCACGGGCGAGGTCCTCGGCGGTCTCCATGGCGAGGTACGGGTTGACCGCGGCCGCGCCGTACCCGACCAGCAGTGCCACATGGTGGACCTCGCGGACGTCGCCGGCCTCGACCAGCAGGCCGACCTGGGTGCGGGTCTTCTCGCGCACCAGGTGGTGGTGCACGGCACCGGTGAGGAGAAGGGAGGGGATCGGGGCGAGCTCGGCGGTGGAGTGCCGGTCGGAGAGCACGATGATGCGCGCGCCCTTGGCGATCGCCTCGCTGACCTCGGCGCAGATCTCGTCGATGCGACGGGCCATCGCCTCGCCGCCGCCCTCGACGGCGTACAGGCCGCGCGAGACGTGGCACAGCAGGCCGGGGTGGTCGCCGTCGCGGTTGATGTGGCGCAGCTTGGCGAGGTCGTCGTTGGAGATGACCGGGAAGGGCAGCACGACCTGACGGCACGAGGCCGGGGTCGGCTGGAGCAGGTTCGACTCCGGGCCGATGCTGCCGTTCAGCGAGGTGACCAGCTCTTCGCGGATCGCGTCCAGCGGCGGGTTGGTGACCTGGGCGAAGAGCTGGCTGAAGTAGTCGAAGATCAGTCGCGGCTTCTCCGAGAGCGCCGCGATCGGGCTGTCGGTGCCCATCGAGCCGATCGGCTCTGCCCCGGTGTTGGCCATCGGGGTGACCAGGACGCGCAGCTCCTCCTCGGTGTAGCCGAAGACCTGCTGGCGGCGGGTGACCGAAGCGTGGGTGTGGACGACGTGCTCCCGGTCGGGGATGTCGTCGAGGTGGATCTGACCACCGTCGAGCCACTCCTGGTAGGGGTTCTCGGCGGCGAGCTGCCCCTTGATCTCCTCGTCCTCGATGATCCGGTGCTCCTCGGTGTCGATGAGGAACATCCGGCCCGGCTGCAGCCGGCCCTTGCGGACGATCGTGGCGGGGTCGAGGTCGAGCACGCCGACCTCGGAGGCGAGGACGACCAGACCGTCGTCGGTGACCCAGAACCGGGAGGGCCGCAGACCGTTGCGGTCCAGGACCGCACCGATCTGGGTGCCGTCGGTGAACACCACGCAGGCGGGCCCGTCCCAGGGCTCCATCATCGCGGCGTGGAACTCGTAGAACGCGCGGCGCTGGGCATCCATCTCACCGTGCTTCTCCCAGGCCTCCGGGATCATCATCAGCACGGAGTGCGGGAGGCTGCGGCCACCGAGGTGGAGCAGCTCGAGCACCTCGTCGAAGCTGGCGGAGTCGGAGGCACCGGGGGTGCAGATCGGGTAGAGCCGCTGCAGGTCGCCCGGGATCACGTCGGACTCGAGCAGCGCCTCGCGGGCCCGCATGAAGTTGCGGTTGCCCATCACGGTGTTGATCTCGCCGTTGTGCGCGATGAAGCGGAACGGGTGCGAGAGCGGCCAGCTCGGGAAGGTGTTGGTCGAGAAGCGGGAGTGGACCACCGCCATCGCCGAGGCCATCCGCTCGTCACGCAGGTCGGGGTAGACGTCGGCGAGCTGGTCGGTGGTGAGCATGCCCTTGTAGACCATGGTCCGCGAGGACAGCGACGGGAAGTAGACGTCGGTCTCCCGCTCGGCACGCTTGCGCAGACAGAACGCCAGCCGCTCCAGCGCCATGCCGGTGACGCGGGTCTTCTCCCCGGCCACGAAGAGCTGCTCGAAGGTCGGGAGCACGTCCAGGGCCATCTGGCCCAGGGTCTCGGTCTCCACCGGAACCGATCGCCAGCCGAGGACCTCGAGGCCCTCCTCCACGGCGATCTCCTCGACCCGTTCCTTGGTCTTGGCGACGTGCTCCTCATCGCCGGGCAGGAAGGCCGTGCCGACGGCGTAGGCACCGGGCGCGGGCAGCGTGATCCCGCGGTCGGCGCAGACCGCGCGCAGGAACTCGTCCGGGACCTGGAGCAGGATGCCGGCGCCGTCGCCGGAGTTGGTCTCCGCGCCGGCGGCACCACGGTGATCGAGATTCTTCAGGGCGGTGATGCCCTGCTGGACGATCTCGTGGCTGGCAACGCCCGTCAGGGTCGCGACGAACGCCACGCCACAAGCGTCGCGCTCATGTCGGGGGTCGTAGAGGCCCTGGGGCGGCGGGAACGCGTGCGGGTAGGGCACCGGGTTCTCCCGTCTTCGTGCGCGGGCCGCCCTCGCCGGTCAGGAGATTCCCGAACCTGGGGGCGTGCGCCGTGCTGATCGGCTAAGCGGTTGTAGCTAGGGACGGCATTGGCCCACGCGTGACGCCGAGATTACCACCATGTTGCGAGACCACACACCACGCACCCTTGCGTGACGTACGTCGCAGTAGGCGGTCGACAATCCCTACGACTTGTCCTGCTCATCGGCCCCGGCGGCACCGTGCGTGCCCCCGTCACCGTCACTGTTGTTGTCCGCGGGGTCTCCAGTGTCCCCATCAGCATCTCTGCTGGCTACCTCACCCTCGGCAGCAACCCCTGAACCGGACCCGACATGACCCTCGTCCTCGGCACCCGTCGCGGCGGCGTACGTCGGGGCGGGGAGGTCGCGCCCGTCGACGTAGACGCTCTCCTCCCGGCCGGGGTGGCGGCGGTAGCTCCACAGGAAGAAGGCGGCCGCGGCGAGGAACAGGACGATCGAGGTCCATTCGTTGAAGCGCAGGCCGAGGACGTTGTTGAGCTGGACGTCGTCGATGCGCAGGTGCTCGATCCAGCCGCGACCCAGGGTGTAGGCCATCACGTACAGCGCCAGCACCCGGCCGTGACCGATCCGGAAGCGCCGGTCGAGCCAGAGGATCAGCGCGAGCGCGGCGAGGTTCCACACGCATTCGTACAGGAACGTCGGGTGGAAGGTCATCGTGTCGGGAAGGGGGTCGCCGGCGTCGATGAGCTGCTGGACGTAGCTGTCGGAGAAGTGGGCCTGGTCGATCTGGACCCCCCACGGCAGATCGGTGGGGCCGCCGTACAACTCCTGGTTGAACCAGTTGCCCCAGCGCCCGACCGCCTGGCCGAGCAGCGCGGCCGGAGCCAGTGCGTCCATCATCGGGAGGACCTTGATGCCCTTGTGGCGGCAGTACAGAACGGCGCCGAGCGCGCCGGCCGCGATGCCACCCCAGATGCCGAGGCCGCCGCGCCAGATGAAGAACATGTGGTACCAGACGCCGTCCTCTCCGAAGTAGAGCTGGTTGTCGGTGAGGACGTGGTAGAGCCGGGCGCCGACGATGCCGCAGGGCACGGCGACCAGGGCGAGATCCTGCACCTCGCCGGCCCGTCCGCCGCGGGCCTGCCACCGCCGCTCGGCCAGCCACACCGCCAGGATGATGCCGAGCACGATGCACAGGGCATAGCCGCGGATGGGCACCGGGCCGAGGTGCCAGACCCCCTGCGAGGGGCTGGGGATGCTCATCGCGACCGGGGCGAGGGCGGAGAGGGCCGAGACCATCAGCGGTAGTCCTCCAACAGGGCGTGGATGTCGGCCGCGAACTCGGCCGAGGAGGTCTCCTGGGTCCAGAGCACGGTCGAGGTGTCGTCGGGGCCGATGGCGGTCACCTGGGTGCTGTGGGCACCAAGGTCGTAGCCGCCGCTGGCCAGTTCGTCGCCCTCCGCGACATAGATCGCGAGTGGCTTGCCCACCTGCACGATCGTGTCGAGGTCGCCGGTCAGGCCGATGAACTCCGGGTCGTAGCCGTCCAGGTAGCCACGCAGCGTCTTCTCGTCATCGCGCGACGGATCGGTGGTCACGAACACGACGTCGACGTCGGATCGGTCCTCGTCACTGAGGCGGGTCATCGCACTGGCCACCGAGGACATCACCATCGGGCAGATGTCAGGACAGTGGGTGTAGCCGAAGAAGACCAGGGTCAGCGGCTTGTCGGTGTCCTCGACCAGGGAGTACGCCGCCCCGTCGGTGTCCCGCAGCGGAGCCGGGTCGACGGTGTAGGGGTCGTGCTCGACGCCGGCGAACTCCTGTTGGGCGGCCTCGGCGTCGCCGTCCGAGCCGCATCCGCTCAGCGCTACCGAGAGGGCGAGCAGCCCGGCGCCGACGGCCGCGCCGACCCGCCACCGGCGACGCTCAGCCACGGCGGACCCCGTCGGCCAACTCGGCGGCCAGGGCACGCACCGCGGCCACGGCTCCGGGACGGTCGCCGGGGTGGTCGAGCACGCAGCGCACGAACGCGGAGCCGACGATCACACCGTCGGCGTAGGAGGCCACCGCGGCGGCCTGGTCGCCGTTGCTGACACCGAGTCCGACCGCGACCGGCAGGTCGTCGGGGGCGAACCGTCGGGTGCGCTCGACCAGCGGGCCGGCGAGGTCGCTGGTGGCCTCACGAGCGCCGGTGACGCCCATGACCGCGGTGGCGTAGACGAAGCCGCGGGAGGCGGACGTGGTCAACTCGATCCGCTCGTCGGTGCTGCTGGGTGCGACCAGGAAGACCTTGTCCAGGCCGTGCGCGTCCGCGGCCGCGCTCCACGCCTGGCCGTAGTCGGGGGTGATGTCGGGCGTGATCAGCCCCGCTCCCCCGGCGGCCGCGAGGTCGGCGGCGAACCGGTCGACGCCGTACCGCTCCACCGGGTTCCAGTAGGTCATGACCAGGGTCGGGACGCCGGTGGCGGCGACGGCCTCCACGGTGCGCAGGACGTCGCGGGTACGGACGCCCCCGTCGAGGGCCTGCTGGGCCGCCGCCTGGATCGTGGGGCCGTCCATCACGGGGTCGCTGTAGGGCAGGCCGATCTCGATGACGTCGCAGCCGGCCTCGGCCATCGCGGTGATGATCTCGATGCCGCCCTCGACGTCGGGAAAGCCGGCCGGCAGATAGCCGACCAGGGCGGCTCGACCCTCGGCGCGGGCCTTGTCGAATGCGGTGCTGACGCTCACTGCTCTCCCTCGTCCGATCCGGCCGACTCCCCGAGGCCGAACCACTCCATCGCCGTACCCATGTCCTTGTCGCCGCGGCCGGAGAGGTTGATCAGCAGGGTGGCCTCCGGCCCCTTCTCGGCGCGCAACTGCTCGGCGATCCGCAGACCACCGGCGAGCGCGTGGGCGGACTCGATGGCCGGGATGATGCCCTCGGTGCGGGAGAGCAGGGCCATCGCGTCCATCGCCTCCGTGTCGGTCACCGGCAGGTACGACGCCCGCCCCGACTTGGCCAGCCAGGCGTGCTGGGGACCGACGCCCGGGTAGTCCAGGCCGGCGGAGATCGAGTGCGACTCGATGGTCTGGCCGTCCTCGTCCTGGAGCACGTAGGTGCGGGCGCCGTGCAGCACGCCCGCGTCACCGGCCTTGATGGTGGCCGCGTGCCGACCGGTCTCGAACCCGTCGCCCCCGGCCTCGAAGCCGTAGATCGCCACGTCCTGGTCCTCCAGGAACGCGGTGAACAGCCCGATCGCGTTGGAGCCGCCGCCCACGCAGGCGGCGATGGCGTCCGGCAGCACGCCGTACTGCTCCAGGCACTGGGCCCGCGCCTCGTCGCCGATGCCTCGGGTCAGGTCACGCACCAGGGTCGGGAACGGGTGCGGCCCGGCGGCGGTCCCGAACAGGTAGGCGGTGGTCTCCACGCTGGCCACCCAGTCACGCAGCGCCTCGTTGATGGCGTCCTTGAGGGTGGCGCTGCCGGACTCGACCGGCACCACCTCGGCACCGAGGAGCTGCATCCGCGCGACGTTCAGCGCCTGCCGGCGGGTGTCGACGGCGCCCATGTAGACGGTGCAGTCCAGCCCGAAGTACGCCGCCGCGGTGGCGCTGGCGACGCCGTGCTGGCCCGCCCCGGTCTCGGCGATCACGCGGGTCTTGCCCATCCGCTTGGTGAGCAGGGCCTGACCGAGCACGTTGCGGATCTTGTGCGCGCCGGTGTGGTTGAGGTCCTCGCGCTTGAGCAGCACCCGCACGCCGAGCCGCTCGCTGAGCCGCTCGGCGTGGTAGAGCGGGCTGGGCAGGTTGGCGTAGTCGCGCAGGATCGCGTCGAACTCGGCGACGAAGCCGGGGTCCGCCTTCGCCTCCTGCCAACCGCTGTCGAGTTCGTCGAGCGCCCTCATCAGCGCCTCGGGCATGAACTTGCCACCGAACCCCTCGACGGGCCCCCCGAACCAGCCTTGCGGGTCGGCGTCGAAGGGGGTGGTCTCGTGCAGGTGTGTGCTCACGAAGCTGTCTCTCTCACCAGTCCGGTCATCGATGCGACGGCGCCCTCGGGGTCGTCGTCGCGCACCAGTGCCTCGCCGACCAGGACGGCTCGGGCGCCCTGGTCGACATAGCGGTTCACGTCGGCGGCCGAGAAGATGCCGGATTCGGCCACCTTGACCCGGTCGTCGGGGATCGCGGGAGCGAGCCGGGCGAAGGCCTCGGCGTCGATCTCGAGGGTCTTCAGATTGCGGGCGTTGACGCCGATGAGCTCGGCGTCCAGGGCCACCGCCCGCTCGGTCTCGGCCTCGTCGTGCACCTCCACCAGCGCTGTCAGGCCGAGCTCGCGAGCCTCGTCGAAGAGGCGACGCAAGGTGTCGTCGTCGAGCGCGGCCACGATGAGCAGTGCGAGATCGGCACCGGCCACCCGGCCCTCGAGGAGTTGGTAGGAGTCGACGATGAAGTCCTTGCGCAGGAGGGGTACGTCGACTGCCGCCCGCACCGCGCGCAGGTCCTCCAGGGTCCCTCCGAACCGGCGCTGCTCGGTGAGCACGCTGATCGCCGCCGCCCCGCCCGCGGCGTAGCGGCGGGCGAGCGCGGCGGGGTCCGGCACCTCGGCGAGCGCCCCCTTACTCGGGCTCTTGCGCTTCACCTCGGCGATCACGCTCGAGCCGGCCGCGCGGAAGTGCGGCATCGGGTCACGGGGGGCGGGCGCGTCGGCGAGCGCGGCCCGCAGGTCGGCCTCCGGAATCCGGGCGCGTCGCTCCTCGAGGTCGATGCGGACTCCGGCGACGATGTCGTCGAGCACCGACATCGGGTTCCTCCTCGGGACGTTGCTGTGGACCGGGGCGACCCGATCACCTGGTGCTCCCGGCGGCGGATCGCTCCGAGGCTCGCCGAGGCCTTCAGTGTCGCACGCAGCTGGGTGGCGCCTCGCCCCAGGCTCGGCTCGCAGACAGGTCGCTCGACCCGGGCCTCACCCGACCCCGCGCCCACCGCATCGAACGCCGCGCCGGCTCCGGGTCTCACCGGGGGTGACTCACACGGCTCGGCCCCACCGCACCGACACCCCGAGAGACCCAGCTGATGTGTCCGTTTGCGAAGGCTCACCTTGGGTAGGGTCGGCCGCACCGGGCTGAGACACAGCCGCCGTCTGCACGAAAGGCACACCCATGAGCTACGGAGCTCCTCCTCCGCCGCCTCCGCCGCCCCCCGCACCCGGCACCCCCGGTGCCATGGGCACCCCGCCCAGCAACCACCTGGTCTGGGCCATCCTGACCACGATCTTCTGCTGCCTCCCCTTCGGGATCGTCTCGATCGTGTTCGCTGCCCAGGTCAACGGCAAGTGGGCTGCGGGCGACTTGGTCGGCGCCCAGGAGTCGTCGCGCAAGGCGAAGATGTGGGCGATCATCTCCGCGGTCGTCGGCGTCGTCGTCAGCATCCTCTACGGCATCGTCGTGTTCGCGCTCGGGGACACCTCCAGCACCATGTGAGGAACGGACCTCCGTCCACGATGAGCACCTCTCACGACCGGATCGCGGCGTCGGGCACCCGACGCCGCGATCTGCTCCTCTTCGGGGCCGTCACCGCCGCCGGTCTGGTCGCAGCGACCGCCCTGGTCACCGCGGATCCTCACGAGCCCGGCCACTACCCGACCTGCCCGTTCCTGGCGATGACCGGACTGTTCTGCCCCGGCTGCGGATCGCTGCGGGCACTCAACTCGCTGCTGACCCTCGACCCCGTCGGGGCGTTCGGACGCAATCCGCTGGCCGTCGCCCTGTTGCCGCTCGTCCTGCTCGCCTGGGTGGGCTGGGGATTGCGGCTGATCGGACACCCGTTCGGGGTGCGACTGCATCCCACCCGTGTGCCGGCCGCCCTGATCTGGGCGCTCTTCGCCGTCGTCCTGGTCTTCGGCGTGCTGCGCAACCTGCCCGGCTGGGACTTCCTCTCCCCGAACTGAGCCCGAGGTCGGCAACGCTCGCCGAGTCAGGCCGCGAGCCAGGACCCGGGGAGGTTGCGCACCGCCATGAACAGGAAGAGGACCGCGACGGCGGCGTACTGGAGGCGTACCCAGGTCTTCGCGGAGACGGGGCGCCTCGGGGCCACGCCGCGCCAGCGGTCGAGGAACCACACGGCCAAGAAGATGGTCACCAGCGGGATCGCCAGCGTGACCACGAGGTTGCTCGACATCGCGGCGACGACCTGACCGTTGGTCAGGTCATTGACCGCGCGCAGCCCGCCGCACCCCGGACAGTCCAGACCGATCAGCGAGGTGGGACAGAACCCCCAACTCCCCTGTTGGTGCGGATCACGCAGGTGCAGCGCAGCAGTCGCCGCGCTCAGGCCGCCGATGACGAGGAACGGCGCCCGCACCCGCCGCCACCGGCTCGCCGACCTGGCTGCCGGGACGGTGTCCGTGGTGCGGACGCCGCTCATCAGACCTCCCGAAGGGTCAGTGCTTGGCGGAGTTGAGGCCCATCTTGGACATCACGATGAACAGGACTCCGGAGAGCACGACGACGGCGACGCCCACCCAGAAGACGGGGTAGCTGACCGGGTCGAACATCAGGCCGACCGAGCCGATCAGGAAACCGATCAGGCAGACGGTCACAGCGCTCCAGGCTGCCGGAGTGTTGCCGTGGCTGTCGGACATGGGGGCTCCTTCGGGTCGTACGGCGCCGTCCGGCGCTGCGGGCGAGGTTCAGTCTATTCAGTCGGCGGGGTCGGCGCCGGACCGGGTCTGGGTGTCCGTGCCTTCCTCGTCCTCGGTCGGCGCCGAGGACTCGGTCGGGTCATCACCCTGGTCGAGGGCCTTCCACAGGTCCAGACTGTGGCGCTCCTCCACCGGGATCGTCGGCGCGGCCGCTGCCGCCGCGGCGGGCGCGTCGTACTTGCGGCCCATCTCCGGCCAGTCGGGCGCCAGGCGTACGGCGGCGACCGCCGCCAGCAGCCCGACCAGCCCGCCGACCAGGGCGGCCCAGATCCACAGCGTCCAATCGGCCTCGATCCCCGCGGCGCCCACCGCGGCGGAGGCGTCCACGACCTCGTCGGGAAGGGTGAGCCAGGCGTCCACCACCGTCGCGAGCACTCCGAGCGACGCCAGGGCGGCGAGCCCAGCGACCAGTCGCCGGACCAGGCCGCGGGTCACCAGGATGACGCCCCAGGAAGCGAGCGCGACCAGTCCCAGCGCCCCGGCGAGCGGGACGTCCCCGGGGACGGTGCCGGCCAGCTGGGCCAGATCGAGCGCGGTGCTGTCGGCGTTCGGGCCGCTGACCGGCTCGGCCCAGGCCTTGGTGCCGGCCAGGGCGGCGAGGCCTCCGCCGGCCAGGCCGAGGAGCACCACCGGGCCGAAGGTACGCCGGCGCGACCGCTCAGCCATCGCCGAGCACCAGGTCGGCGTCGAAGCAGGTCCGGGTGCCGGTGTGACAGGCCGGGCCCTCCTGTTCGACCTTGACCAGCAGGGTGTCGCCGTCGCAGTCGAGCCGGACCTCCTTGACCCACTGCCGGTGGCCCGAGGTCTCGCCCTTGACCCAGTACTCCTGGCGGCTGCGCGACCAGTACGTCGCCCGGCCGGTGCCGAGGGTGCGGGCCAGGGCCTCGTCGTCCATCCAGCCCAGCATCAGCACCTCCCCGGTGTCGTGCTGCTGCACCACCGCCGGCACCAGTCCGTCGGAGGAACGCTTGAGCCGGGCGGCCAGATCGGGATCGAGGGAACTGCTCACCGGCCCATCCTCCCATCCTCCCGACGGCAACGTGGTGCCGCCGCCGCTGCACCCGGTCCCCTGCACGCGCCGACGGAGCTGCAGCGCGACCGCGCGATCAGCCGTGCTGGGCGACCCACGAGGCGTGCAGCCGGGCATAGACCGAGTCGGACTGGGCGACCAGGCTGGTGTGCGGGCCGCGCTGCACCAGCCGGCCGGCGTCGATGACCAGCACCTCGTCGGCCCGTTCCGCGGTGGTGAGTCGGTGCGCGATGGTGACCGAGGTACGGCCCGACATGAGCCGGTCCAGGGCACTGTTGATCCGCATCTCCAGAGCGGGATCGACCGCGCTGGTGGCCTCGTCGAGAACAAGCAGGTCGGGGTCGGCGAGCTGGGCACGGATCAGCGCGACCAGCTGCCGCTCGCCCGCGCTGAGCGACTCCCCGCGCTGGCCCACCCGGGTGTCGACACCCGCCGGGAGCCCGGCCAGCCAATCGCCGAGGCCGAGTTCGGTGGCTGCGGCCACGATCTCCTCCGCGGAGGCATCGGGCCGTCCGTACCGGACGTTGGCCGCCAGGGTGTCGTCGAACAGGAAGCCCTCCTGCGGCACGAGCACCACCCGCGCGCGCAGGCTGGCGTTGCGCAGCCGGCGTACGTCGGTGTCGGCCAGCCGGACGGTGCCGTGGGTGACATCCATCAGTCGGGTGAGCAGCTTGGCGATGGTCGACTTGCCCGATCCGGTCTCGCCGACCACGGCGATCCGCTGACCGGCCGTGATGTCGAAACTCAGGTCGTGCAGGACGGGCTCCCCGCCGGGGTAGGCGAAGGTGACCTCATCGAAGGCCACCGGTATCGGCCCGTGCGGCAGGTCGATGCCCTCCGCCCCCGGGTCCGCCAGGTCGGCCGGGGTGTCGAGGATGCCGATCACCCTCCGCCAGCCGGCGACCGCGTTCTGGGCGTCGGTGAGGATCTGGGTACCGGTCTGCACGGGCCCGATGAACAGGGTGACCAGGAACGCGAAGGCGAGGATCTCCCCCGCCGTGATGTCCCCGGCCAGCCCGAGCCAGACCCCCACGATGATCACCCCGGCGTTGGCCAGGCCGCCGGAGACACCACCGAGGCTGAAGGAGAACGCGGTGAACCCCTGCGCCCTGGTCTGGGCCCGCTTGGTGGCCTCGACCGCGTCGTCGATCCGCTGCTGGGTGCGGGCCTCCACGGCGTAGGCCTTGACCACCGGGGCACCGACCACGGGTTCGGAGACGGCCGAGAGCATCACGCCGACCTGACGTCGTACGTGCGTGTAGGCGGCGGAGAGCTTGCGCTGGAAGTAGCGCAGGCTGATGAACAGGGGGGCGAAGCAGACCCACACCACCAGGGCGAGCTGCCAGCTGTAGATCACCATCACCACGGTCGCGATCAGGATCTGGCCCAGGCTCACCACGAAGAGCAGGCCACCGAACACGAGGAACTGGGTCACCTGATCCACGTCGCTGGTCACCCGGGAGACGAGGGCGCCGCGGCGCTCGGTGTTCTGGGTGAGCATCGGCAGGTCGTGCACGTGCCGGAACGCCTTGGTGCGCAGCGTCGCCAGGCCGGTCTCGGCGGCGGTGAACAGCCGTCGCGTCATCGCGTACGACGCCCAGCCGGTCAGTGCGATGGCGACGGCGGCCAGCGCACCGGTGCGCAGCACGAACCCCACGTCCGCTCCGCCCTCGGCCTGGAGCCCACGATCGAGGGTCTGCTGGACCGCGATCGGTACGACGACCTGGCCGACGCTCGCGATGACGGCCAGAGCGAGGGTGACCCAGATGCCGCGGACCAGCTCGGGCGAGTGCGTGATCCCGCGACGGATGGTCTCGATCGCCCCCAGTTCCTCACCGCTGTGCACGGTGCCGGTCGGCTCGAGGGTGGTCATGCGCTCACCCCCGAGTCGTGGTCGCGTTCGTAGGCATTGACCAGGGCGGCATAGGACGGGTCCCGGGTGAGCAGGTCGGCATGTGTGCCGCGGTCGGTGATCCGGCCGTGCTCGAGGTGCACCACTTCGTCAGCGAGCGCGATGGTGGCCTTGCGATAGGCGACCACCACCACGGTCGTGGCGGAGGCGCCGTCGCCGGCTGGCGCGGCGGATGCGGTGGCGGCGCGGAGTGCCGCCAGGATGCGCTGCTCGACCTCGGGGTCGACCGCCGAGGTGGCGTCGTCCAGGATCAGCACCCGGGGACGACGGACCAGTGCCCGGGCCAGCGAGATGCGTTGCCGCTGCCCGCCGGACAGGGAGGTCCCGCGCTCGCCCAACTGGCTGTCGAGGCCGTGCGGCAGGGCGGCGACGAACCCGTCTGCCTGGGCGATCCGCAACGCTTCCCACACCTCCTCGTCGGAGAAGTCGGCACCCAGGGTGATGTTGCCGCGCACGGTGTCGTCGAAGAGGAACGCGGACTGCGGGACCACCGACATGACGGTGGCGAGTTCACCGGGGGCGAGGTCGCGCAGGTCGATGCCGTCCAGGGTGACCCGGCCGTGGTCGGGGTCGATCAGGCGGGCCAGCAGCATGGTGAGGGTGCTCTTGCCGGAAGCGGTCGCGCCGACCACGGCCACGGTCCGGCCGGAGTCGACGGCGAGGTCCAGGTCGTCCAGCAGTGCCGGCCCGCCGGCATGGGCATAGCTCAATCCCTCCGTCTCGAGGCGGGCGCCGCCGGCACCGGACGGGGCGGGCACCTCGCCGTACGTCGTCTCGCTGGCGGCGTCGAGCACGGAGCGCACCCGCCGGTAGCCGACGACGCTGCGGGGCAGCTCGCCGAGCAGCCAGCCGAAGGAGCGGATCGGGAAGGACACCACGGTCAGCAGATAGCTGACCTGCACCACCGCCCCGGCCTCGGTGTCGCCGGCGAGCACCCGGGCGACGCCCACGGCGAGCACCACCAGCACCGCCAGCTGAGGCAGCGCGGCCAGGGTGGGGTCGAAGGCCGCCCGGATCGCACCCGCCTTGATGTTGACGTCGCGCAGCGCGGTCGCCTTGGCGTCGAAGCGCAGGGTCTCCTCGTCCTCCCGCCCGAGCGTCTTGACCACCATCGCCCCGTCGAAGGACTCGTGGGCGACCTCGCTGAGCTCCGCGCGGTACTGCTGGGCGCGGGTCATCAGCGGCGAGGTGAAGCGCTGGTAGGCCAGGTTGACCGCGATCACCAGCGGGAAGACCAGCAGGCCGACCATGGCCAGCACCAGGTCGGCGGCAAGCATCTGGGCGACCGCGATGATCATCATCGCGAGGGTCCCGATCGCCATCGGCAGCGGCGCGATCGGCGCCCACGCCGCCTCGACGTCGGAGTTGGCGTTGGAGAGCAGTTGGCCGGTGGGGTGCTGGTGGTGCCAGGCCAGCGGGAGTTCGAGGTAGCGACGGGTGACCGACCGGCGATAGTGCGCCTGCATGCGGTACTGCATCACCCCAGCGCCGAGCCGCCGGGCGATGACCCCCACGGCACGCAGGATCGCCAAACCCAGGAAGAGACCCAGCACCGCCCAGAGCCAACCGGACCCGATCTCGCCGTCGCGGAAGGCCGGCAGGATGACATGGTCGGTTGCCCAGCCCAGCACCCAGGCGTCCGCCACGGTCAGCGCGCCGAACAGCGCACTGCCCAGGGTGGAGAGGGTGAATACGAACGGCTCCCGCTTGATCGCCACCCACAAGACCTTGAATCCGTCCAGGGTGGTGGCACGTCTCACCCCGTCGCTCACCCGACACACCCTAAACGGGGGTGCTTCACCCCGCTCGGCGCGGGGATGGCGGCCGGCGGCCGAGGACGTCGGCGTTCTCGTCCTGGCGACGCGACGCGAACTCGTCGTGCTGGGCGGCGAGGCCGCCCGGTTCGGCGAATAACTGCGTACCGTGGTCGGCAAGGCGCTCGGCGAGAGGTCGGTCTCCTCCCCTGCTTGCCGCCCTCGGTCTCGGCAACCGGGTGCGGGTCGTCCCGGCGGGGTCCCGGTGGCGGCCCTCGGGGCGGCGCTGTTGCCCGAAGGAGCACGCTCGGAAGGAAGTCAGCCTGAGGTGAGCTCATGAGCGACTCCCCCACACTCCACGTGCGCGGCGGCCGAGACGTCCACGACCGCCCGCTCTCCCTGCTCCTCGAGAACGGCGTGATCGCACGCCTGGATCGGGACGCGGCGGCCGCGCCGCCCGACACGCCGCTCCTGGACGCCACCGGCCTGCTGGTCCTGCCCGGACTGCTCGACCTGCAGGTCAACGGCGCCGGCGGCGTCGACGTGACCGACTCCCCCGAACGGCTCTGGGCTGTGGGCGCCATGCTGCCGGCGTACGGCGTCACCGCGTGGGTGCCGACCGTGATCACCTCGGCCCCCGAGGCCCGGACCACCGCACTGCGGACGCTGGCCTCAGGGCCCCCGCCCGGCTGGCGGGGCGCCGTACCCCTCGGCCTGCACTTCGAAGGCCCTTTCCTGGCGCCCGCTCGACGCGGTGCACACCCGGAGCGGTGGCTGCGTTCCCCCGACCCCGGGGAGACCTCCGGGTGGAGCCGTGCGGCCGGCGTCCTGATGGCGACGATCGCTCCCGAACTGCCCGGCGCGCTGTCCCTCATCGAGGAACTCTCCGCGCGCGGGGTCGTGGTGAGCGTGGGCCATACCACCGCCACCGTCGACCAGGCCCGGGCCGCCGTCGGGGCGGGCGCCCGGCTGGTCACCCACCTCGGCAACGCGATGCCCCCGCTACTCGCCCGAGACCCCGGTCCGGTCGGGCTGGTGCTGGCCGAGGACACCCTGGTGGCCGGGGTGATCGCCGACGGCCATCATCTGGCTCCCGAGTTCCTGACCACGGTGTGGCGCGCGCTGGGACCCCGGCGGGTCCTGGCGGTCACCGACACCACCGCGGCACTGGGGGTGCCGGACGGGCCGAGCAGGCTCGGCGGCCAGGATGTCGTCGTCCGCGACGGCACGGTCCGACTCCTCGATGGCACCCTCGCCGGTTCGGCCGCGAGCCTGCCGCACTGCCTCCGCGTGCTGCGAGACGTCACCGGGGCCTCGCTGCCGGACGTCGTCGCCACCGCGACCTCCACTCCGTCGGAGCTCCTCGGCGACCCGGCGCGTGGCCGGCTCCGGCCGGGTGCGCGCGCCGACGTCCTGCTCGTCGATCCGGATCTCGGGGTACGTGCCACGCTGGTCGGAGGACACGTCGTCCACCGAGACCCGAGGCCGCACTGATGGAGATCGTCCCGCTGACCGACGCCGCCCAGGTCGGCCGGATCGGTGCCGACACCGTCGAAGCCCTGGTGGCCAGCGATCCCGCCGCCGTCCTCGGCCTCGCCACCGGATCCAGCCCGCTCCCGCTCTATCGCGAACTGATCCGACGGCACCGGGACGGCACCGGTCCGTCGTACGCCCGGGTGCGCACCTTCAACCTGGACGAATACGTCGGCCTCCCCCCTGACCACCCGCAGAGCTACCTGGCCACCATCCGTCGCGAACTGACCGACCCGATCGGTCTCCCGCGCGCCCAGGTACATGGGCCGGACGTGACCCCGGAGGGCCTGCCCGAGGCCGGGGAACGCTACGAGCGGGCGATCGCCTCCGCTGGCGGGATCGACCTCCAGATCCTCGGCATCGGCGGCGACGGACACCTCGCCTTCAACGAGCCCGGCTCCTCCCTCGCCTCCCTCACCCGGATCACGACCCTGACCCAGCGCACGCGCTCGGACAACGCCCGGTTCTTCGACTCGCCCGACGACGTCCCCCGGCACGTCCTGACCCAAGGACTCGGCACCATCCGCCGGGCCGCTCACCTGCTGCTCGTGGCCACCGGCCGGGACAAGGCGGTCGCGGTCGCCGCAGCGTTGGAGGGGCCGGTCTCGGCCTCCTGCCCCGCCTCCGTCGTGCAGTTGCACCGGCATGTGACCGTGCTGCTCGACGAGGCAGCCGCCGCGCAGCTGGGCCGGCTCGACTACTACCGGGAGGTGTACGCCGCCAAGCCGGACTGGCGGGGACACTGAGCCACCGCCTCCATCGCCCCTCTCCTACAGTGGCGCCATGACGACTCTCGCCCGCCGGGAACGCGCGGCCCTGTGCGACCTCGCCCTCGTCCTCGGTCCCGACGTCCCGACCCTCTGCGACGGCTGGACCGCCCGGGACCTGGTGCGCCACCTCGTCGTGCGCGAGCGCCCGTGGCTGCACCTGCACACCGAGGGCGTGCCCGGTTCCTACGACGAACTGGTCGCCATGGCCCGCACCGCGCCGCATGTGCTCGGCCTGGTCTCCGCGCTCGATCGCACCATGAACACGGTCGAGTTCTTCGTCCACCACGAGGACCTACGGCGGGCTCAGCCCGACTGGGAACCCCGCGCGCTGCTCCCCGAGGACGAGGTCGAGCTGTGGAAGAGCCTGGGCACCCTCGGCCGGGTGCTGGCCCTCAAGGCGAAGGGCCCCCTGGTCGTCCGCGCCGGCTCCCACGTCCTCACCCTGCGGCGCGGAGAGGACCCGGTCACCATCACCGGACCGGTCGGCGAACTCGTCCTCTTCCTGTTCGGGCGCACCGCGATCGGCGAGGTCTCCTTCGACGGTCCTCCCGACGCCGTCGCCCGCCTCCAGCGGGTCTCGTTCGGGTTCTGAGGGCCGTGCTGAGGTCCGTTCTGAGGTCCGGGCGCTCGGGATAGGGTCGCCCCCGTGGCGATCATCTACCCCGCGACCATCTCCCCCACCAAGGCCGAACTCCTCGATCAGTGGGTGCCCACCCAGTCGTGGTGGCCCGGTGACGACGACGTCCAGGAGATCGCCAGCTACCGCTTCGACGATCCCGACGGCCAGGTCGGCATCGAGACCTTCCTCCTCCGAGCCGGCGACGAATCCGTCGTACAGGTCCCGATGACCTACCGGGGCACGCCGGCTCCGGACCCCTCCGCGGCGCTGATCTGCACGATGGAGCACTCGGTGCTCGGCACCCGATGGATCTACGACGCGCCCACCGACCCCACCTACCTCGAGGTCGTCCGCCAGGTGATCCTCGAGGGTGGGCGGGAGGTCGCCCTGGAGATCCATCACCCCGACGGCTCGGTGACCACCCGACCCACCACCTGCACTGTCACCGGCCGGCCCGGCACCGCATCCGACACCCCGGTCGACCCCGTCCTGGCGCTCGAACGCCGCCCCTCCGCCGGCGCGATCCCCACCGGGCCCGTCCTCGTCGGCACCTGGGAGGGCCAGACCGAGCCCGTCGTACTCGCCCGGCTGATCTGACCTCTCGCCCCGGTCCAGTCGGTTCAGCCCCTGTCCACAGCAGGCGGATGGGCGGTTTCTGTCACGCCGGTTTGCGCTTAGGGTTCCGGGCACGGCACCGGATGAGTGGTGCCGATCTCGGAAAGGAACCCACCATGAGGCGCCCCCACGCCCCCTTGGCCGCGCTCGCCACTGCTGCTCTTCTCCTCGGCACCACCGCCTGCCAGGACGACACCCCTACGGCCTCCCCCTCCCCCGCGCCGAGCACCTCCACGGCCACCACCCCCTCGCCCACCACGCCCCAGCCCCCCGTCATGCCCGACGCCGCCAGGCAGCACACCAAAGCCGGCGCGATCGCCTTCGCGAAGCACTTCTTTGCGACATCGGACTACGCCCAATCGCACCTAGACCCGAATTCGGTGAGCGCGCTGTCTTCGCCCACGTGCGCGGGTTGCAATGGCGGGATCGAATCAATAAGACGAGTCAAGCGCGCGAATGGTTCGTACTCAGGCGGAGAAACCCGGCCAACAAATTTCAAGGTCGAGGGATCAAAGGCTGGAAATCTTGTGACCTACGAAGTCACCGCCGACCTATATAACACGAAGCAGGAAATTTCCTATCCAGGAAAGCGAAAGAGAGAAGTCTATCCTCCTGGCACCATCACGATCCGCCTGACGCTCATTCCTCATCGCTCCGACTGGCAAGTTGCCATCTTGGAGGAGGCGTGAAGTCGACGCTCACCGGCGCAGCCCTAGTAATCCTTCTTGTTGCTGGATTTGTCGTTGACAGGGCCCAAGCAGATCCCACCGCTGGCGGTTCGGGCAATTCATTCTTCGCCGACGGCCTCGAGGCCGATCATGAATCGTCCGACGCCTCTCCGCAGCCAACCAGTTCTGCAGGCAGCAACGAGCTTCCTGCGGGATCCTGGCAGCATTCGACACACTGCACACTAGGGGGCGCGCAAACGTGTGCCGATGGCACACATATTCTCTGCGATGATGGCGAGACCGTGCGCGAGAGCACCTGGTACGAAACAACTTCGGGCGAGATTCTCTTCTTGAACGACAATTGCCAAGACGATGCAGGCGCCGGACCGCCGCGGCCGCAACTGACCCTGGCTGACATCCAGCGCGCCTTCAGACGCCTTCCGATGCCAGCAGCGCCTCTGCAGATCCAGCCCCCGGACCATCGGACGCTGGTGAACTTCGAGACCAACTTCTACACCCAGGCCGAGCCCTTCACCCGAACGGTCACCCTGCTCGGCCGCAAGGTCGACTTCGATATCGAAGCGAGCGGGTTCACCTGGAACTTCGGCGACGGGCAGAGCCGCACGACCGACCATCCCGGCGCGGCGTACCCGGACCTGCTCATCACCCACCGCTACCTCGACCGCGGCACGGTCTCGGTCAACCTCACGACGACCTACACCGCCGACTACCGCGTCGACGGCGGCGCCTGGCAGGTCGTGCCCGGCCAAGCGACCGTCCCCGGCACCGCCGTGTCCCTGCAGGTTCTGGGGGCCCGGGCGGTCCTCACCGCACCTCAGACCACTCAGCGCACCGGGTGACCCGCTGAGCGCAGAGCGCCCTTGACCTCCGCAACGCGCACCTTCCCGAAGTGGAAGATGGTGGCGGCGAGTACCGCGTCCGCGCCGGCCTCGACGGCAGGCGGGAAGTGCTCGGCAGCCCCCGCCCCACCCGACGCGATCACCGGGATCGAGACCTCGCGTCGTACGGCGCCCAGGAGTTCGAGATCGAAGCCGTCCTCGGTGCCGTCCGCGTCCATCGCATTGAGCAGGATCTCCCCTGCGCCCAGCTCAGCGGCCCGCGCAGCCCATCCGATCGCGTCGAGGCCTGCCGACTGTCGGCCGCCGTGGGTGGTCACCTCGAACCCCGAATCTGTGCCGGCCGCCCGGCGGGCGTCGACGGAGAGCACGAGCACCTGGTTGCCGAACCGATCGGCGACCTCGCTGATCAGTTCCGGACGGCGGATGGCCGCGGTGTTGATCGCCACCTTGTCGGCGCCGGCACGCAAGAGCCGATCGACATCCTCGACCGAGGAGACACCGCCACCGACGGTGAGCGGGATGAAGACCTGCTCGGCGGTACGCGAGACGATCTCCATCGTGGTGGCCCGTCCCTCGTGCGAGGCGGAGATGTCGAGGAAGGTGAGCTCGTCGGCCCCCTCCGCGTCGTAGGTGCGGGCGAGCTCGACCGGGTCCCCGGCGTCGCGCAACTGCTTGAAGTTGATGCCCTTGACCACCCGGCCGGCGTCGACGTCCAGGCACGGGATCACGCGGACCGAGAGGCTCATCGGCGCGCGCCCCGGGTCAGTGCGAGGGCGTCCTCCAGGGTGAACTGACCGGTGTAGAGCGCGGTGCCCGCGATCGCCCCCTCGACCCCGTCACCGACGAGCCCTGCCAACGCCTCGATGTCGGCGAGCGTGGTAACCCCGCCGGAGGCGACCACCGGCCGGTCGGTGCGGGAGCAGACGTCGCGGAGCAGATCGAGGTTGGGTCCCTGGAGCATGCCGTCCTTGTTCACGTCCGTGACGACGTACCGGGCGCAGCCCTCGGCGTCGAGTCGGGTCAGCGTCTCGTAGAGGTCGCCGCCGTCACGGGTCCAGCCCCGCGCGGCGAGCACGGTGCCGCGGACGTCGAGGCCGATCGCGATCCGGTCGCCGTAGGTCGCGATCGCCTTGGCGCACCACTCCGGCTGCTCCAGCGCAGCGGTGCCGATGTTGACCCGGCGACACCCGGTGGCCATCGCCGCGGCCAGCGACTCGTCGTCCCGGATGCCTCCGCTCATCTCGACCTTGATGTCCAGGCGGCCCACGATCTCGGCCTGGAGGTCACGGTTGTGTCCGTGGCCGAACGCCGCGTCGAGGTCGACCAGGTGGACCCACTCCGCGCCGGCCTCCTGCCAGCGCAGGGCCGCCTCGACCGGGTCACCGAACCGCTTCTCGGATCCGTCGACCCCCTGCACCAGTTGGACGGCCTGGCCGCCCTTGACGTCGACGGCGGGCAGCAGTTCGAGGTAGTCGCTCATGATTCTTCGATCCTAGGTAGAGGGAGGAGTACGACGGCGATCAGGCGGCGCGGAGAGATCCGACCCAGTTGCGCAGCAGGTGCGCACCCGCGTCACCGGACTTCTCCGGGTGGAACTGGGTCGCCGTGAGCGGGCCGTTCTCGACGGCCGCGACGAATCGGTCGCCACCGTGCTCGGCCCAGGTGACCAGCGGCGCCTGGGTGCGGTCGTTGGTGCGCAGGGTCCAGTCACGCACGCCGTAGGAGTGCACGAAGTAGAACCGCTCGTCCGCGATGCCGGCGAACAGCTCGCTGCCCTCCGGCACGGAGAGGGTGTTCCAGCCCATGTGCGGCACGATCGGGGCCTGGAGCCGCTCGACCACGCCGGGCCACTCGCCGCACCCCTCGGTCTCGACGCCGTGCTCGATGCCCTGCTCGAAGAGGATCTGCATGCCCACGCAGATCCCGAGGACGGGCCGACCGCCGGAGAGCCGGCGGGCGATGATGCGCTCGCCGCGGATCGCTCGGAGCCCTCGCATGCAGGCCTCGAAGGCGCCCACTCCGGGCACCACCAGACCGTCCGCAGCCATCGCGGCGTCGAGGTCGCCGGTGAGCTCGACCTCTGCACCCGCCCGCTCGACCGCGCGCACCGCGGAGCGGAGGTTACCCGAGCCGTAGTCGAGGACGACGACGCTCGGAGCACCGGTCACAGGGCACCCTTGGTGGACGGGATCCCAGTCTCGCGGGGATCGAAGGCGACCGCGTCCCGGAAGGCACGGGCGAACGCCTTGAACTGGGTCTCGACGATGTGGTGCGGCTCGCGGCCCGCGAGCACCCGCACGTGCAGGGCGATGTGGGCGTGGAAGGCGACCGACTCGAAGACGTGCTGGGTCAGCGACCCGAGGTAGGGGACGCTGCCCTCGACACCGCCGCCGAGACGGACGTACTGCTGCCCTTCGGGCTCGCCACTGTGCACGCAGTAGGGCCGCCCGGACACGTCGACCACGGCCTGGGCGAGGCACTCGTCCAGCGGCACCGTCGCGTCGCCGAACCGCCGGATGCCGGCCTTGTCGCCCAGCGCCTCGCGGAGTGCCTGGCCCAACACGATGGCGGTGTCCTCGACGGTGTGGTGCGCGTCGATGTGGACATCGCCCTTGGCCTGCACCGTGAGGTCGACCAGCGAATGGCGCGCGAAGGAGATCAGCATGTGATCGAAGAAGCCCACGCCGGTGGAGACGTCGTGGCGGCCGCTGCCGTCCAGGTCGACCTCGACGACGACGCCGGACTCAGAGGTGGCGCGCTCGATGCGCGCCGTACGGGCGGTGCCCTGGGTCATGCCTTCTCCTGGTTCGCATTGACATCGGTGTCCAGCTGCGCGCGGTCAGCCTCGGCGGGGCGACGCCGCCCGGTGATGTTGTCCTTCGAGCGCACCGGCGAAGCGTCGCCGCGCTCGCGCAGATCGATCAGGGCGTCCTTGAAGGCGGTCGTCTCGGCGGGGGTGCCGACCGACACCCGGAGCCAGCCGTCCGGCCCGGTCTCGCGGATCAGGACGCCACGATCCAGCAGGCCCTGCCAGACCGCGTGGCGATCGACGAACCGGCCGAAGAGGATGAAGTTGGCGTCGCTGTCTGCCACCTCGAACCCCTGTACACGGAGCCAGTCGACCAGCCCGTCACGCTCGGCACGCAGCTCGTCGACCTTGCCGAGCAATTCGGGCGCGTGCCGCAGCGCGGCCAGCGCGGCCGCCTGGGTGAGCGCGGAAAGGTGGTACGGCAGGCGCACCACCCGGATCGCGTCGATCAGGCTCGGCTCCGCCGCCAGGTAGCCCAACCGCAGGCCGGCGCCGGCGAAGGCCTTCGACATGGTGCGGGAGACCACCAGGTTGCGGTGCTCGGACAGCAACTCGACCGCACTCGGCACGCCCTCGCGCCGGAACTCGCCGTAGGCCTCGTCGACGACCACCAGCCCACAGGGTTCGTAGCTGGCCGCCGCCGCGCAGAGAGCGGCGACCGCCTCGGGTGGCAGAGCCGTGCCGGTGGGGTTGTTGGGGCTGGGCAGCAGGATCACGCTCGGCTGCTCGCGCTTGACCAGCTCGTGCGCGGCGTCGAGGTCGAGGGAGAAGTCGCTCTCCCGGCGCCCCGCCACCCAGCGGGTCATCGTGTCGCGGGCGTATTCGGGGTACATCGAGTACGTCGGCGCGAAGCTCAGCGCCGTGCGCCCTGGCCCGCCGAAGGCCTGGAGGATCTGCAGCATCACCTCGTTGGATCCGTTGGCCGCCCAGACCATCTCCGGCGTGACCTGACCCGAGCCGGCGTCCCTGGAGAGGTACGCCGCCAGCGCGGTGCGCAGCTCCACGAACTCCCGGTCGGGGTAGCGGTTCAGCGTCGTCGCAGCCTCGGCGACGGCCGCGGCGATGTCGGCCACGCACGCGGGCGAGGGACCGTAGGGGTTCTCGTTGACGTTGAGCTTGACGGGCACATCGAGCTGCGGAGCGCCGTACGGCTCCAGCCCGGCCAGCTCCTCGCGCAGGGGCGGCCAGCTCACCGCTCGAACCTGACCGAGACTGCGGCGCCGTGCCCCGGCAGGTCCTCCGCCGCGGCCAGATTGACCACGTGGTCGGCGACGGCGGCGAGACCCTCGCGGGAGTAGTCGATGACGTGCACCGACTTGGTGAAGGCACGCACCGACAGACCCGAGGAGTGGCAGGCGCAGCCCGCGGTGGGGAGGACGTGGTTGGAGCCGGCGCAGTAGTCGCCCAATGACACCGGGGCGTAGGGGCCGATGAAGATCGCGCCCGCGTTGCGCACCCGACCGGCCACGGTCGCGGCCTCGGCGGTGTGGATCTCCAGGTGCTCGGCCGCGTAGGCGTTGACCACATCCAGGCCCTGGTCGAGGTCGTCGACCAGCACGATCCCGGACTGGGGACCGGAGAGTGCGGTACGGATCCGCTCCACGTGCTTGGTGGCCGACACCTGCTTGTCCAGCTCGGCCTCCACCTCGCCGGCGAGGTGCTCGCTCGGCGTGACCAGCACGGAGGCTGCCAGCGGGTCGTGCTCGGCCTGGCTGATCAGATCGGCAGCGACATAGGCAGCGTCCGCGGTGTCGTCGGCCAGGACGGCGATCTCGGTCGGACCGGCCTCGGAGTCGATGCCGACCTGCCCCTTGAGCAGACGCTTGGCGGTGACCACGAAGATGTTGCCGGGACCGGTGACCAGGTCGACCCGTGAACACGGCCCGGCGCCGTAGGCGAACATCGCGATCGCCTGCGCCCCGCCGACGGCGTAGACCTCCTCCACGCCGAGCAGGGCACAGGCAGCCAGCACGGTCGGGTGCGGCAGCCCCCCGAAGTCCTTCTGCGGCGGGGAGGCCAGCGCGATCGAGCCGACGCCGGCGACCTGGGCGGGCACGACGTTCATCAGCACGCTGGAGACCAGCGGTGCCAGGCCGCCCGGCACGTAGAGTCCCACCCGGCCGACCGGCACCTTGCGGTGGGTGACCCGGGCGCCGGGGCCGAATTCGGTCACCGCATCGGTCTCCATCTCGGCGGTGCAGGTCGCACGCAGCCGGGTGATCGACTCCTCCAGGCCGGCACGGACCGCGGGGGCGAGCCCGGTCAACGCGTCGGCGATGGCCTCGCCCGGCACCAGGATCTCGCTCTGCTCCACACCGTCGAACCTGGCGTTGAACTCGAGGATCGCCTCCACCCCGCGGTCTCTCACCGCCTCGGTGATCGGCGCGACCACATGGCTGGCCGCCTCGATGTCGAACTCGGCGCGCGGCACGGCCGCGCGATAGTCGACGGGCCCGGAGGGACCCCTGAGATCGATACGCCGGATCATGCCCCCGATTCTACGATCTGGTGGGCGCGAGCCACGATCCGCGGCGCAGCGTGGACGCTGCTCCCCGCCGCACGCCTCACCTCACCTCCCCGGTGTCGAGGACCTCGAAGCTCAGCCGCTCGTCGGCCCCACTCAGGTCGTCGAAGCGTGCCTGGAGCCAGCGGCCGTCGGAACACTCCAGGGAGTTCGGCAGCACCGCCGGGACTGGACGACGCACCGTGGTCACACCGCTCTCGGGGTGCCACGCGTCGATCCGGACCCCACGGCCGTCCTCCACCAGCCAGTAGAAGCCATCACCGCAGCCGACCAGCGTGTCGGTCACGGCCTCGCCGAGCTCGACCGGGATCCCACCGGCGAGGGCGTACGCGCGCGCGGTCGCCAGGTCCTCGCGTCGTGGATCCATCTCGTCCCAGGCGAAGCCGCCGTCGGAGAGCGCCAGGCTCCAGCCGAGGCAGTCGCGGTGCAGCGGCACCGCGGCGGCGCCGTCACCGTCCAGGCCTGCGATCCGCAACTGCTTGCAGCGCCGTCCGCTCGCCGGGTCCCTCAGGGTGCTGAAGCCGACGCGGTCTCGACCCGCGACCGCGTCGGCGATCACTCCTCCCTCAGGAGCGCAGCCCACCGGACGGTCGACCCGAGACTCCAGCTCCAGCACGCGCTGACACATCCCGATCGCAGAGGTGCCGGTGGTGTAGGTGACCCGCCCGTGGGCGACGTCCAGCTCCGGCTGGGTCGGCTGATGCTCCAGAGGCACGGTGGTGCCCTCGGCGAGGTCGTAGACCGTCAGCCGGACCAGCCGCGCTCGCTCGTCGAGATCCTCCACCACGGCGAACGCGCCGGTCAGCCACACGTCCTGGGTGAACCAGTCACCTCGGGCCGGACGGTGCTCGACGATGAGTCGATCCTCGGTATCGCGCACCCTGGTGACCTGCGTCGGCCCACCGGGCTCGTGCTCGTCCCACACCGCGACGTAGGACCCGGCGTACTCCCCCGAACGCTGCCCGGCCTCGCGCGGCCACGTCGCCACTATTCGCCAGCCGCTCGGATCATGGCCGCTCGGATCATGGCTGGACGTGGGTGCCGGATCGGACCCATCCTCACTCGGTGAGGGTGAAACGGATCCGGTGTCACCGGGCGAGGACGGGACGGGCCCGGCCTCACCGGGTGGGGACGGTCTCCCGTCAGGGGTGCAGGCGAGCAGGAGCAGGACGAGCGGCGCCACTGCTGCCGCTCGGCGCACGGCACTCACAGGCCGATGTTCTGGAAGGACGAGTTGGCCTTCGTCGCGGCGAGCATCGCGTAGGACGACACCGCCCTCGGCCCCCAGGTCTGACGGCCGACCGAACTCCAATCGGCTTCGTTGAACACCTCGAAGAACCGGATCATCCGGGTGCCGTCGGCCTTGCGGTAGTAGCCACGCCCGGGCTGGTAGTGACCGCTGTGATCGTGGTCGAGGTAGGGGAAGTAGCGCTTGAGCAGCTTGGGGTGCTCCACGATCGGCGCCGGATCCGCATCTCCGAGATGACGCTTGTGGACGCGGTAGAACTCGACCGGGCCCCACCCCGACACGGACTGGACGATGTACGGACCGGCCTTGCGGTCCCAGCCGGTCTTGGCGTTGATCGTTGCGACCATGGCGGTGATCGACGTGCCGCCGCTGCCGGCCCCCAGGTCCGCGGCCCAACTGGCCTGGCTCTCCCGGCCGTGGTCATCGGCCCAGTCGATGGACTGCATCGTCGCCGGGCCGCACCAGTACGAGCGCACTTGCCGCACCTGTCGCCGTGGCATGATCGCGTTCGCCTCCTTGATCCCGGCTGGAGTCGCAGTGCGCGCGAGCCGCACGGCCCGGGCCTTGGCCGCGCCTGCGAGGGCGCTGCTCAACTCGGCCTCCTCGGCCGCGATCCGATCAGCGTCGCTCATCGCGGTACGGCGCGCCAGCCAGGTGCCGAAGGAGAGCGCACCGCTGCCCTCCCGCTCCGCCCGGGTACGGGCCACCGTCCGGGAGAGGGCGTCGTGATCGGGTGGGCCGTCCCGGAACCCCTGCCCCAGACAATAGGTCTCCCCAGACACCTCGTAGCAGCGCACCAGGGCGCGCACCCGCGCCACCGGGGACATCCGGTCGAGTTCGGCGCTGGTGGGACTGCCTCCGCGGGCCCGGGCCAGCAGGGTCGCCGGCGCGGCTGCTGAGGCCTCGGTGACGGTCGGGGCGGGCAGGCCGCGTGCGGCGGCCGGAGGGGTGGGACAGATGAGCACTGCGAGTCCCAGGGCGAGGACGAAGAGCGCAGAGCGTGCCAGGAATTGCATGGAGAGGAGACCTTCCGAGACGAGGCGGACTAAGGACGCTCGGCCACGGAGTCCGGCGCCCACTTCGATGGTTCTCCTCGACCCCGCCCGCTGACGGGTTGTCCACAGACACATTCGGGCGAATCCAGAATCCTGATGCCACGATCCGGCTGCGCTCCTCGTCGACGGTGCCGCCCACTAGGTTGAGGGCATGCCGACGCTCCCGATGTTCCCGCTGAACTCGGTGGTCTTTCCTGGGCTCTCGGTGCCGCTGCACATCTTCGAGGACCGCTACCGCGCCCTGGTGCACCATCTGCTCCGGATCAAGGACCCCGCCGAGCGACTCTTCGCCACCGTCGCGATCCGGGAGGGCTATGAGGTCGGCGACCACGGGGCGCAGTCACTGTTCCGCGTAGGAGTCTCGGTCCAGGTGACTGACATCGAGGCGCATCCCGACGGCACCTTCGACATCGTCGGCATCGGGCGTGAGCGTCTCCGGCTGGAGGGGATCGACAGTTCCGGCCCGTTCCCCCAGGCCGGGGTCACGATGCTGCCCGAGCCGCAGGTCGCGGTGCCCCAGGAGACCCTCGACCGGGCTCGGGCCACCTTCACGGCGTACCGCGCCGCGCTGGTGGCCATCGACGGAGATCCCTATGACGGCACTCTCCCCCGCGACCCCGAATACCTCTCCTGGACCCTGTCGGCCGCAGCGCCGCTGCCGATGATGGAACGTCAGACCCTGCTCGAATCGCTCGACGCGGAGCGCCGCCTGGAGCAGGTCACGCTCCTGCTGCGCGACGAACTCCGCGCGATGAACGTGATCCCCTCGCTCCCCGCCAGTCAGGTCGCCCGGACCCGCTGGTCCCCCAACTGAGATCCTGCTGCGGTGAAGCGGACCAAGCGGGCCGGCGTGGGTGGTACGCCGGCCACCGTCGCCCTGGCAGCGGCAGGCATCGAGTTCGAGCTGCGGTCCTACCCGCACGACCCCCGCGCCCCCTCCTTCGGTCTCGAGGCCGCTGAGGCTCTCGGGGTTCCCCCGGATCGGGCGTTCAAGACCCTGATGGCCGACGCGGCCGGCCGGTTGGTCGTCGGGATCGTCCCGGTCGACCGACAACTCGACCTCAAGGCGCTGGCCCGCGCGGTCGGTGTCGCCCGGGCCACGATGGCCGAACTCGCCGCGGCCGAACGGGCCACCGGCTACGTGGCCGGCGGGATCTCCCCGATCGGGCAACGACGCACCCATCAAACCGTGCTGGACGAATCGGCCCTGGAGCACGAGCACATCCTCGTCTCCGGCGGACGGCGGGGGCTGGACCTGGAACTGGCACCCGCAGCGCTGATCGCGGCGACCGGAGCGACCACGGCTGCGATCAGCCGTGCGTGACCGACTGAGTGCGGCCGCGCGTGCCCGGCTCGGCGTTTCAGCCGTGGGTGACGGGCTCGGCGTCCGAGCCGGCCGCGGCGGCGTGCCCGGGCCCCGGCTCCTCGGGCAGCCGGGTGCGCCCGAGTAGTAGGAAGACGATGGTGAGCGCCAGCATCGCCCCGAACGGGAAGGCGAGCCAGGTGGCCGGGCCCCACAGCTCCATCGCGCTCGGCAGGGTGCTGTTGTCGGGGAGCGAGGCGGCCAGGTGCTGGGGATCCGGTGGGCCCTGTGCCAGCCCCACCCAGCGCATCGTCCACGCACCGAGCAGGGAGCCGAGCAGGACCGTGACCAGCATGACCAGTTCCGAGCCGGCAGCGATGAGGGCCGCGAGCAGCCCCAGGACGAGCCCGGCGGCGGCCGCGATGACGACGTACCAGCCGGTGGCGTCGAACTGCGCCTGCTGCCCGGTCTCCCACGGCGAGGGATACCAGGTGTGGTCGATCACGACGCCCGTCGCCGGGTCCCAGATCTCCGCCCACAGATATCCGCAGGCCGCCCCGACCGCGGTGAAGACGAGGAGGACCAGCACGGTGCGCACGAGCATTCGGCGCCGGGTGCGGTTCATCCGGTCAGGCATCCCGGCCCCAAGAGTGCCTTGAGATCGGCGAACAGAGCCGGGCTGGGTGTCACCCGCAGCCGGTCGTCGAGCCGCATCACCCGCGTCGACTCACGGGTCTTGAGCCGGAGCCTCACCTCGGTCATGCCGGGGTGGGTGTCGAGGATGTCGCGCAACTGAGCCACCATCGGTGGGGTGCACCGGGTGGAGGGCAGACTGATCTCCACCGGACCGCTCGGACCGTCGGTGAGGTCGGGTGCCGACACCTCCTGGCCGCGGAGCTGGGGCTGGTCCCGCTCCTTGTCGAGGACACCCCTCACCTTGAGGATGGCGTCCTCCATCAGCAGCGGCGCCGCCAACTGGTAGGAGCTCGGGAAGAGCAGCACCTCGATCGCACCCTCGAGGTCCTCCAGCACGATCGTCGCCCAGGGGTCGCCCTTCTTGGTGATCTTGCGCTGCACCGAGGTGACCAGTCCACAGACCGTGACGGTGCCGCCGCCGGGGCGATCCTCGTCGGTCATCAGTTGACCGATGGTCGCGTCGGCGGCGTTGGCCAGCACGTGCTCCAGACCGTAGAGCGGGTGGTCGGAGACATAGAGGCCGAGCATGTCGCGCTCATGCGCCAGCAGGGTGGTCTTGTCCCACTCGTCGAGGTCGTCCGGCACCGTCACCGTCACTCCGAAGCCGGAGCCGTCGGACTCCTCCAGACCCCCGAACAGGGAATCCTGGCCGATGGCCTCGTTCTTCTTGATGTCGGTGTACTGGTCGATCGCGGTCTCGTGGACGGCGACCAGCCCGCGCCGCTTGTGCTTCATCTCATCGAACGCGCCGGCCTTGATCAGCGAGTCGACCACGCGCTTGCTGCACACGTGTGCCGGCACCTTGGCAAGGAAGTCGTTGAAATCGGTGTAGCGGCCCTTCGCCTCGCGGGCCGAGACGATCCCGTCGACGACGTTGGTGCCGACGTTGCGCACAGCACCCAGCCCGAAGCGGATGTCGTTGCCGACCGGCGTGAAGTTGTTCTGCGACTCGTTGACGTCCGGCGGGAGCACCTGGATCTTCAGGCGCCGGCACTCGTTGAGGTAGAGCGCCGACTTGTCCTTGTCATCGCCCACCGAGGTGAGCACGGCCGCCATGTACTCCTGCGGATAGTTGGCCTTGAGGTAGGCGGTCCAGTAGGAGACGAGCCCATAGGCCGCCGAGTGGGCCTTGTTGAAGGCGTAGTCGGAGAACGGCAGCAGGATCTCCCACAGCGTCTTCACCGCGGCCATCGAGTATCCGCGCTCCTGCATGCCCGAGCTGAAGGTCTCGAACTGCTTGTCCAGCTCGGCCTTCTTCTTCTTGCCCATCGCACGGCGGAGCAGGTCGGCCTGGCCCAGGCTGTACCCGGCGAGCTTCTGCGCGATCGCCATCACCTGCTCCTGGTAGACGATCAGCCCGAAGGTGTCACCCAGGATGTCTTCCAGCGGCTCGGCCAGCTCGGGGTGGATCGGCTCGACCGCCTCCTTGCCGGTCTTACGGCGGGCGTACTTGTTGTGCGAGTCGGCGCCCATCGGCCCGGGACGATAGAGCGCGCCGACCGCGGAGATGTCCTCGAAGTTGTCGGGCTGCATGGAGCGGAGCAGGGCACGCATCGGGCCGCCGTCGAGCTGGAAGACGCCCAGCGTGTCGCCCCGCTGGAGCAACTGATAGGTCGCCGGGTCGTCGAGGGTGAGGTCCTCGAGCACGACCTTCTCGCCGCGGTTGATCTCGACGTTGATCAGGGCGTCCTGGAGGATCGTGAGGTTGCGCAGCCCCAGGAAGTCCATCTTGATCAGCCCGAGGGTCTCGCAGGTCGGGTAGTCGAACTGCGTGATCATCGCCCCGTCGGCGGGACGCTTGAGCATCGGGATGACGTCGATGATCGGGTCGCTGGACATGATCACACCGGCCGCGTGCACGCCCCACTGCCGCTTCAGGCCCTCGATACCGATCGCGGTGTCGACCACGCGGCGCACGTCGACATCCGCGTCGTAGAGCTGACGGAACTCGCCTGCCTCGGAGTATCGGCCATGCTCTGGGTCGAAGATCTTGGGCAGCGGGATGTCCTTGCCCATCACCGCCGGCGGCATCGCCTTGGTGATCTTGTCGCCCATGGCGAAGGGGTAGCCGAGGATCCGGCTGGAGTCCTTGACCGCCTGCTTGGACTTGATGGTGCCGTAGGTGACGATGTAGCTCACCCGGTCCTCGCCGTACTTGTCGGTGACGTACCTGATCACCTCGGAGCGACGCCGGTCGTCGAAGTCGATGTCGAAGTCGGGCATCGAGACCCGGTCGGGGTTGAGGAAGCGCTCGAAGATCAGGCCGTGCTTGAGCGGGTCGAGGTCGGTGATCCGCATCGCGTAGGCGACCATCGACCCCGCACCGGAGCCGCGGCCGGGGCCCACCCGGATGCCGTTGTCCTTGGCCCAGTTGATGAAGTCGGCCACCACCAGGAAGTAGCCGGCGAAGCCCATCTTGGTGATGATGCCCAGCTCGTACTCGGCCTGTTTGCGCACCTCATCGGACACCCCGCCGGGGTAGCGGAAGGCCAGACCGGTCTCGACCTCCTTGACCAGCCAGGAGTCCTCGTTCTCCCCCTCGGGGCAGGGGAATCGCGGCATGTACTTGCCGATGCCCTCGGAGAACTCGACCTGGCACCGCTCGGCGATCAGGAGGGTGTTGTCGCAGGCCTCCCGGAGGTCGTACTTGTCCTGCCACAGGGCACGCATCTCGGCCGCCGACTTCAGGTAGTAGCCGTCGCCGTTGAAGGCGAACCGCTGCCCCGGACCATCACCCGCGGGGATGTCCATCGTCGAGCCTGAGTTGATGCACAGGAGGTGCTCCTGGGACTTCGCGTCCTCCTGCCGGACGTAGTGCGAGTCGTTGGTGGCCAGGAACGGGATCTGTAGGTCGCGACCGAGCCGGATCAGGTCCTGTCGGACCCTGGTCTCGATGTCGAGACCGTGGTCCATCAGCTCGAGGAAGTAGTTGTCCTTGCCCAGGATGTCCTGGAACTCGCCCGCGACGCTGCGGGCCGCCTCGTAGTTGCCGTGGCGCAGGTGGACCTGGACCTCACCGGAGGGGCAGCCCGTCGTCCCGATGATCCCGGCGCCGTGCTGGGCCAACAGCTCCCGGTCCATCCGAGGCTTCTTGAAGTAGCCGTCGCGCCACGAGCCCGTGGTGAGCCGGAAGAGGTTGTGCATCCCCTCCGTGCTCTCGCTCAGCAGGGTCATGTGCGTGTAGGCACCCCGCGCCGAGACGTCGTCGGAGCCGCCCTTGTAGAAGTTGACGCCCTTGCGCTCGAAGCGGGAGATGTTGGGCGTGAAGTAGGCCTCGATGCCGATGATCGGCTTGACCCCGGCGGCCTTCGCCTTGGAGTAGAACTCATAGGCGCCGAAGGTGTTGCCGTGATCGGTCATCGCCACCGCGGGCATGCCGAGCTCCGCCGCGCGCTCGGCCAGGTCACCGAGCCGGGCCGCGCCGTCCAACATGGAGTACTCCGTGTGGACGTGGAGGTGGACGAACTGGTCCTGCGAGCCGGCCGACATCGGTGGCGAGCACTCCCCTCGGGTCTGAATGGCATCGAACGAGAACTAGGGCGGTCACGCCTGCCGTGGAGCCCTGGGGAAGGGCTTCAGACTACGCGAACCGGAGTCCCGATCCTTGCAGACGCCACCGACAGTCCTGGGCCGGGGGCATCGGGCCTCCGCGACGATGTGAGCGATCCGTCGCCCTCGGTCACGGCCTCCACTCCAGGTGGATGTCGGGGGCCCTCTCCTCGTTCTCCGAACCGTCCGTGCGGGTGACCTCGACGAGGCCGTGCCGGGCGTAGAAGGCTCGTGCGGGGAGGTTCGACTCGAAGACCCACAGGCCGAATCCGTCCGGACGCAGGGCCTTGACCAGGTCGAGGAGCATCCCTCCCACACCGCTGCGCTGAGCGGCGGGCTCGACGTAGAGCCCGTCCAGCCAGGTGCGGGTGAACAACGCGAAGCCTGCGACCCGGCCTCCGGTCTCGACGAGCCAGGCCTCGTGCTCGCCGTCCGCGAGCCGCGCCGCGAACCAAGAGCGGTCCTCTGCGTTGGTGTGCAGTGCCGCCGGCATGGACGGTACGGCGGCCGCCCGGGTGGCCGAGTACAGATCCGCGATGCCGACGACGTCCGCGGGCCCGGCTGCTCGCAGCTGAAGGTCCCCGGGATCTCCGGCCGCGGTGTGCCGGGTCAGCCGGGTGGGCTCAGTGGGCTTCACGGATGATGTCGAGCGCACCCTGCAGGTCGTCGGGGTACGTCGAGCGGTAGGTCACGTGGTCACCGGTGTCAGGGTGCTCGAAACCGAGCTCGACGGCATGGAGCCATTGCCGCTCCAGCCCCACCCGGCGGGCCAGGGTGGGGTCGGCACCGTAGGTCAGATCCCCGAGGCAGGGGTGCTTGAGCGCACTCATGTGCACTCGGATCTGGTGGGTCCGGCCGGTCTCGAGATGGATCTCGAGCAGGCTGGCGAACCGGTGTGCCTCGAGAGTCTCGTAGTGAGTCACGCTGTGCCGACCGTCGGCACGGACCGCGAACTTGTAGTCGTATTTGGGGTTGCGACCGATGGGTGCGTCGACGGTGCCCTTGAGCGGATCGGGGTATCCCTGGACCAGCGCGTGGTAGGTCTTGTCGACGGTGCGGTAGCGGAAGGCGTTCTTGAGCACGGAGTAGGAGTGCTCGGACTTCGCGATCACCATGACACCCGAGGTACCGACGT
Source organism: Nocardioides insulae DSM 17944 (assembly GCF_000422825.1). Taxonomy (GTDB): domain Bacteria; phylum Actinomycetota; class Actinomycetes; order Propionibacteriales; family Nocardioidaceae; genus Nocardioides; species Nocardioides insulae. Next base: position 321,427 of record NZ_AUGU01000013.1, read on the forward strand.
CCAGGCGCTGCACGATGCCCTCGCGCTCCCGGGCTCCGCTGGTGGAGATCCGGAACCCGGCGCCCGCCAGGTGCCCGACGACCGTCGGACCGCTCCACCCCGGACTGGGGTGGACGGCGACGCCGACCGGCTTGTCGATCACGACGATGGCGTCGTCGTCGTGGATGATCTTGATCCCCTCGACGATCTCCGGGACCACCTCCAGCGGGTCCACGACGGCGGGGATGGTCACCTCGAGCATGCTGCCGGGGACGACCCGCTCGCTCTTGCTCACACCCTCGCCGTCGATCAGCACGTGTCCCTCGGTGACGAGTTCGGCCGCTCGGGTCCGGGAGAACCCGAACATCCGTGCCAGTGCCGCGTCGACCCGCTCGCCCGCCATCCCGTCCGGCACGAGCAGGGTACGTCGCTCGACCTCGGTCGTCACTCCGCCACCTCGCCGGTGGTGTGCTCCCGGGTGCCGTCGATCCCCACACCCCGGAATGCCTGCAGGATGATCGCGATCACCCCGGCCGTGATGCACATGTCGGCGACGTTGAAGACCGGCCAGTTCGGCAGCATCAGGAAGTCGATGACGTGACCGTGGAACGCACTGGGCGGCTGGATCAGCCGATCCATCAGGTTGCCGGTGATGCCGGCCAGGAGAAGCCCCAGCCCGATCGCCCACAGCAGCGACCCGACCCGTCGCGAGATCCACAGCACGACACCTGTCGCCACGATCGCCAGGCAGGTGATGTACGGCGTCAGCTCGGTGCCGGTGCTGAAGGCCGCGCCCGGGTTGTGGGTCAGGTTGAGCTGGAGCAGTTCGCCCACGACCTCGACGGGGGGCTCCCCGTCCAGTCGGTCCAGGGCGATCGCCTTGGTGATCTGGTCAAGGGCCAGCCCCGCCGCCGCCACCAGGGCGAAGACCAGCCACAGCCCCAAGGAACGGGGCCTCCGGGTCGCGGACCTGTCGGGTGCTTCGTCGCTCAGCGACGTTCCTCGCGCTGCTTGCATGTCATGCACAGTGTCGCACGGGGGAAGGCCATCAGGCGCATCTTCCCGATCGGTTGACCACACGACTCGCACACGCCGTAGGTGCCGTGGTCGATCCGACCCAGAGCACGCTCGATCTGGGCCAGCTTGTCACGCTCGCTGCTCACCACGGTGAGCTCGTGATCGCGCTCGAAGCTGGTGGCTCCCATGTCGGCCTGGTCATGGCCGGCTCCGTCCCCGGAGTCCTTCATCAGCCCGGAGAGCTCTGCCTCCTGGGCGGTGAGGAAGGCCAGGCTGTGACCCTGTTGTTCCCTCAGCTCCGCGATGACCTCCGCGAGCTCCTCCTCGGTCCACGGATCCTCGCCGTCCACCACCACCAGCGCTTGGGCTTCGATCTGGGACACCGCTGCCTTTTTCGCCACGACGCTCGCTTTCTCGAATGAAGGTTGGATGAGGGTAGCGGCACCGGGGGAACTACTCAATCGACCGCGCCGGGTTCTGGACAGGTTCTGGGCACGTACTGGGCACGTTTTCGTGCAGTCGGGTGCCCGGCCGTTCCTCACCGCGACGGCGAACGACGAAGCCGGTCGGCCCCAGGGGGACCGACCGGCTTCGCGAAAGCGGATGTGGAGAGGCCTCAGCCCTCGTCCTCGCCCAGGATCGAGCGGAGCCGCTTGGGCGCCGGAGCGACGTCGGCGTTCGGCGAGGAGGGCTCCTCACCGGAGCTGTTGAGCGACTCCAGTTGCTGGGTGAAGTAGCTCTTGAGCCGCGAACGGTACTCGCGCTCGAAGTTGCGCAGCGTGTCCACCTCGGTGGTCAGCGCGTCCTTCTCCCGCTCGAGGTCGCCGAAGAGCTGCTGGCGGCGCTCAGCGGTCTCGGAGTCGAGCATCTGCGCGCGGGTGCGGGCATCGGACTCGAGGCGGTCGGCCTTGGTCTTCGCCTCGGACTCGAGCCGCTCCGCCTTGGTACGGGCCTCGCCGACGATCTTGTCGGCGTCGTTCTTGGCGCCCTCGACGACCTCATCGGCGTTGCGGGTCGCGATCTCGAGCAGTCGGGCAGCGGCGTTGGACGCCTGCGAGACGGTCTCGACACGGATCGTCTCCACGCCACCGCCGGCGGCCTGAGCAGCCGGAGCCGGGGCGGGCGCCGGGGTCGGCGCTGCGACCGGAGCCGGGGTGGGAGCCGCCGCCGGTGCCGGCTTGACGGCACCACTACCGGCACTCTGCGCCGCGGAGAGCTTCGACCGCAGGTCGTCGTTCTCCTTCGTGAGACGCGCGAGCTCTGCCTCGACCTCGTCCAGGAACTGGTCGACCTCACCCATGTCGTAGCCCTCGCGAAGGCGGACGGGAGTGAATCGCTTGTTGCTCACGTCCTCAGGCGTCAGCGGCATGACCTCACCCATTCATAGTTCGATTGACGTTGAGAAGTCTGATCGTTGTTGCGTTGGTGCACGTCGAACTCTAGACCCGGATCGCCCAGGGACCGACATGGGGCGCTGCCCCGCGAGACCGCGGGAGGGTCAGAGCCCGAACACGGTGCTGTTGACCTGCACCAGGATGTAGGCCCCCAGCAACACGATCAAGAAGCTGAGGTCCAAGGAGATCTGCCCCAGGCGGAGCGGCGGGATGACCCGGCGCAGCGCCTTGATCGGGGGGTCGGTCGTCGAGTAGACGGCCTCCAGGATCACCAGCAGGACGCCGCTCGGGGTCCAGGAGCGGGCGAAGACCTGCACCCAGTCGACCACGAACCGGATCCACAAGAGCGCGATGAACACCATCAAGGCGATGTGGATCACGAGTCCGACGACCTGCATGAGATGAACCCTACGGAGTGGCTGGTGAGGTGCTGCCCCCGGGTCGGCACCGCAACACTCGGCGGATCCGATCCCGACGTGGATCAGCTCTGGTTGAAGAAGCCGCCCTCGGCGATCCGCGCCTTGTCCTCGGCGGCCACCGACACGTTGGGAGGACTGAGCAGGAAGACCTTGTGGGTGATCCGCTCGATGTCTCCGCGGGTGGCGAAGGTCAGCCCGGCCGCGAAGTCGACCAGACGCTTGGCGTCGCTGTCGACCATCTCGGAGAGGTTCATGATCACCGGGGTGCCCTCGCGGTAGTTCTCACCGACCGCACGCGCCTCGTTGTAGGTGGTCGGGTGGAGGGTGACGATCCGGGACAGCTCGGCAACGGTCGACACCGGCTGCGAGCGTCGCCGCTCGGCCAGGTCGGCCACCGGCGCCGGAGCAGGCCGCGACGGGGCCACCGGCTCTCGGGTCGGGGCCTGGTTGCCCTGGTTGGGCTGGTTGGTCTGGTCATCGATCTGGTCGAACCGACCCGTGTCCTCGAGCAGGCCGAGGTACTCGCCGATCCTGCGCATCGCGCCGCTCATGACAGGGTGCCTTTCCATGTGGCCGTCCGGTCATTCGGACGGGCTGAAACTGTTCTGGACATTAGCCGACCGGTGGCCTCGAACCGAGGACCGCGGAACCGATGCGAACGTGTGTCGCACCAGCCGCCACGGCCTGCTCGAGATCACCGCTCATCCCGGCCGAGAGGACCTCGGCGCGGGGGTGTTCGAGAAGGAACGCCGCCCGGATCTCCGCGAGCCGGTCGAAGGACTCACGGGGCTCCTCCCCCAGTGGTGCCACGGCCATCAGGCCCCGCAACGAGAGCCCCTCGGTGCTTGCCGCGGCGGCAGCGAGCTGCGCCAACTCCTCCGGCGGTACGCCGGCACGGTGCTCGCGTCCCGGCGGGTCGAGGCTGACCTGGAGGAGCACGTCGAGGGTGATCCCTCGCGCCAGGGCTCCCTTGGCCAGGCGCGGCAGCAATTGGGCCCGGTCCACCGACTCGACGAGGTCCGCATAGGACGCGACCGCGGCGGCCTTGTTGGACTGGAGCCCGCCGATGAAGTGCCAGGACAGATCGAGGTCGCTGACCTCGGCCGCCTTGGCCTGCGCTTCCTGGTGACGATTCTCACCGACCTCGCGGACGCCCAGGTCAGCGAGGATGCGGACGTCTGAGGCCGGGAAGAACTTGGTCACCACCACCAGTTCGACCTCCCCCGGGGGACGGCCGGCGGCCCGCTCGGCCGCCGCGATCCGGGCACGCACCTCGGCTAGCCCGGCGGCGATCTCCTCATGCCTGCTCACCGCTCACCTCCCCGGATGCGGATGACGCCGGCCTGCCGACCGGCCTGCTCGCCGTCACGGCGGTAGGAGTAGAGCGACTCCGACTCCAGGGTGCACCCGGCCACCGACTCCACCCGGACCGCCTCGCCCTCCAGTTGGGCGCGCACGCCCGCGCCGAGGTCCAGGCTCGGTGTGCCCCACCGGGTGGTGGCCCGAGCCGCCGGCAGCTGTGCCGCGACCTCGTCGCACAACGTCTGCGGCACCTCGTAACAGCCGCCACACACGTGCGGACCGATCCACGCGTGGATGGTGGTGGCACCGAACTCGCGCATCCGCGCCACGGTGGCGGGCACAACACCTCTGACCATCCCCTGCCGGCCGGCGTGGGCCGCGCCGACGACGCCCGCCCCCGGGTCGGCCAGGAGCACCGGCACGCAGTCCGCGGCACGCACCATCAGCACCACGTCCGGCTCGTCGGTGACGATGCCGTCGCACTCGGGTCGCACCCCCGGCTCGGCCACCGCGACCTCCCGGCCGTGGACCTGATAGAGGTCGGCCAGCGCGGCACCCGGGGCGAAGTCCGCGAGCAACAGCTCGTGGTTCTTGGCCTTGGCCGCGTCGTCGTCGCCCCCCGAGACAGCGAGGTTCAACTCGCTCCAGGGGGGTGCGCTGACGCCGTCGTGCCGGTCGGTGAAGGCCAGATCGACGGAGCCGAGTGTGGCGCGGAAGTGATACACGGTGTGGAGACCTACTTGAGGAAGTCCGGGACGTCCAGGTCGTCCTCGTCGGTGGGCAGAGCCGGGGCGACCGGCCGCTGGGCCGGACGCTGCGCCTGCTGCTCGGAGGGGTGGGGGTGGCTCAGCTGCTGCTGTTGCGGCTGGCTCTGCTGCGGGGCGTACTGCGGAGCGGGCTGCTGCGGCGCAGGCTGTGCGGGAGGGGCCGCGGGTGCCGGCTGGTACTGGACCGGCCCGCCGGCAGGACGCTCATCGCGACGAGCGGTGGCGGCCGCGAGGGCCTCCCGGTTGTCGGGAGCTGCGGCCGACCTGGCCGCCTCGGGCCGCAACTGACCGGCGCCCCGCTCGGCACGCTTGGGCATACCGCCGTCGAAGCCGGCCGCGATCACCGTCACCCGCACCTCGTCGCCGAGCGCGTCGTCGATGATGGTGCCGAAGATGATGTTGGCGTCGGGGTGCACCGCATCGGCCACCATCGCGGCCGCGGAGTTGATCTCGAAGATGCCGAGGTCCGAGCCGCCGGCGATGGAGAGGAGTACGCCGTGCGCCCCCTCGATGCTGGCCTCGAGCAGCGGACTGGAGACCGCCATCTCGGCGGCACCGATGGCCCGGTCCTCGCCGCGGGCCGAGCCGATGCCCATCAGAGCGGAGCCGGCGTTGCTCATCACGGCCTTGACGTCGGCGAAGTCGACGTTGATCAGGCCGGGGGTGGTGATCAGGTCGGTGATGCCGGAGACACCCTGCAGCAGGACCTGGTCGGCCTGCTTGAAGGCGTCCAGCACGCTGACGTTGCGATCGCTGATCGACAGCAGCCGGTCGTTGGGGATCACGATGAGGGTGTCGACCTCCTCGCGGAGTCGCTCGATGCCCTCCTCGGCCGACCCGGCCCGACGGCGTCCCTCGAAGGAGAACGGACGGGTGACCACACCTATGGTCAGCGCCCCGAGGCTCCGGGCGATCCGGGCGACCACTGGCGCACCACCGGTGCCGGTACCACCGCCCTCACCCGCGGTGACGAAGACCATGTCGGCCCCCTTGATCACCTCTTCGATCTCCTCGGCGTGATCCTCAGCGGCCTTGCCGCCCACGTCGGGGTTGGCGCCCGCGCCGAGGCCACGGGTCAGCTCGCGACCGATGTCCAGCTTGACGTCGGCGTCGCTCATCAGCAGCGCCTGCGCGTCGGTGTTGATGGCGATGAACTCAACGCCCTTCAACCCGACCTCGATCATCCGGTTGACGGCGTTCACCCCGCCGCCACCAATGCCGACGACCTTGATGATCGCCAGGTAGTTCTGTGCAGCTCCCACGGTGCTCGCCCTTTCGGATGGTGGTGCAGTTGTCTCGCGGTGGTGCCTTGCTCGGTCTGCCCGAGGAATCCCTGAACCTTGACCCTCAACCTGAGGGTTATAGTTATGTCAACCTCGTCACGCGGAAGACATTAGGGGTCGCGACCCCGACGATCGGGAAGACACGCGGCGCGTGTCGCGCAGATCTGGCAGACCCGGCGTGATCCGCGTCTCGACCGGGACCGCAGGTCAGCCGGACGTGGTGGGCTGGCCCGGCACCGAGACGTCGTAGACGGCGGCATCCTGCTTCAGCAGGGCCGCGAGCACCTCGCCCTTCTGCTCCGAGTCGGTCGCACTCCCCCACACGACACTGCGATCGTCGTCGAGGGCCAACGTGATCTGGTCGACCGACTCGACCTCGATCCGCTGCACCATCGGTGCGACCGTCTCCGGCAACGAGGACACCACCTCGGCGGCCTCGGCCAGGGCGTCGGAGTCGGTGCCGGGCGGGGTGACCACCACCGGCAGGCCCTCCGGAGCCCGCTTGTAGTCGAGGAACAGGACGCCCTCGTCATCCAGCGCGCGGGTCCGCTGCCCGATGTGCACCACCGCGACGGGTTGCCGCTCAACGACCTCGATCCGGACCTGGTCCGGCCACTGCCGGCTCACGTCCGCCTCGTCCACCTCCGCCAGCGCGGCCACCCGCGCACGCGCCCGATCCAGGTCGACGTCGATCAGTGGGCCGCCGGTCGGTACGCCGGCGGCGCGGCGTACCTGCTGCTCGGTGAGCTCCTGGGTGCCGACCACGTCGACACCATCGACCGAGAGCCACGAGGAGAACCACAGCGCCCAGACGGCACCGCCGGCCAGCGCCGCGAGGATCAGCACGACCACGACGTAGCGCCACGTCCGCCAACGACGGCGCCACTGTCGCCGCGCGAACGCCTTGCGCTGGTCGCGCACCGCGGTCTGCTGCGCCTCCTCGATCAACGGGGCCTTCCCTCCTCGCTCCCGCATGCCACGGCCGCTCACCGCGACTCGCCAGCATCCTCCCCCGCATCGGCGGCCAGAAGATCCAGGACGCGCGGGCCGACCCGGGTGATGTCGCCCGCACCGAGGGTGAGGACGAGGTCTCCCGGACGCGCGCGTCGCAGGAGTTCCTGCGCCGCCTCCTCCAGCCCGGGGGCGAAGGCCACCTGCTCGCGCGGCAGCGGGACGGCGTCGGCGATCGACGCGCCGGTCACCTGAGGGTCCGGATCCTCACGCGCCAGGTAGATGTCGAGCACGACGACCTCGTCGGCCGCGCCGAGGGCGTCGGCCATCGCCGGTCCGAAGGCGCGGGTGCGCGAGACCAGGTGCGGCTGGAAGGCCACCACGACGCGCCCCTCCCCTGCGACCGAGCGAGCCGCGACCAGGTCACCGGCGATCTCCGCCGGGTGGTGCGCATAACTGTCGTAGACCCGGACGCCGGACTCCTCGCCCTTGCGCTCCATCCGTCGCCGGGTGCCGGCGAAGGACTCCAGGCCGGCCCGCAACGCCTCGAAGGGCAGCCCGAGCCGCAGGCCCACGCTCAGTGCGGCCAGGGCGTCGAGGACGTAGTGACGGCCGGGGATCTGCAAGGTGACCCGGCCCAACTCGGTGCCGCGGTCCAGGACCGTGAAGGAGGAGGTGGTGCCGACCAGTTCGACCTCGACCGCACGGATCTCGGCCTGCTCGTGGGTGCCGACGCCGATGAACTCGCGGCCGGACCCCTCGGCCACCGCTCGCAGCGCCGCGGCGCCGGGGTCGTCGACGCAGGCCACCAGGAACCCGTCGGCGTCGAGGCGCCCGACGAACTCGGTGAAGGCCGCACGGTAGGCCTCCTCGGTGCCCCACGAGTCCAGATGGTCGGCCTCGACGTTGGTCACGACCGCGGCGTGGGGCCGATAGACCAGGAAGGCGCCGTCGCTCTCGTCGGCCTCGGCGACGAAGAGGTCGCTCCCCCCGATCGCGGCATTGGTGCCGGTCTGGGCCAGTTCCCCGCCGACGGCGTAGGTCGGGTCCGCCCCGGCGGCCTGCAGCGCCATCGTGAGCAGGGACGTGGTCGTGGTCTTGCCGTGGGTGCCGGCGACCGCCAGGACGCGTTGCCCGGCCATCACCGCGGCCAGCCCGGCCGACCGGGGCAGCACCCGCAGGCCCCGCCGTACGGCCTCGAGGTACTCGGGGTTGTCCTCGCGCACCGCCGTCGAGACGACCAGGGTGTCGGCCCCCTCCACGTGAGCCGCGTCGTGCCCGACGTGCACGGTCGCCCCCAACTCGCGCAGCCGGTCCAGGGTCGGGCTGTCGGCACCGTCGCTGCCAGTGACCGGGATGCCTCGTCCGAGCATGATCCGGGCGATCGCCGAGAGGCCTGCGCCTCCGATCCCCACGAAGTGGACGTGCCCCAACCGGTCGGCCGGCAGGATCTCCTCCGGAACGGGGATCCTCACCGGTCCGCCTCCGCCTGCGCGCCGGCGCCGGTCTCGAGGATGATCCGGGCGAGTTTCTCGTCGGCATCACGCGGCACCAGAGCGGCGGCCGCCTCCCCCATCGCGGACAGACGCTGGGGGTCGTTGGCCAGAGCGGGGACGGTGCGCTCGACCCACTGGGTCGTGAAGGCCGCATCGGTGACCATCAGCGCACCCCCGGCGTCCACGACGGGCCGGGCGTTGTGCTCCTGCTCGCCGTTGCCGATCGGCAGCGGAACGAACACCGCGGGAACACCGACCGCCGCTGCCTCGGTGACGCTCGAGGCCCCGGCACGGCAGACCATCAGGTCTGCGGCGGCCAGGGCGAGATCCATCCGGTCGACGAAGTCGAGCACGCGGTACGGCGCCCCGGTCCCCTCGGGTGCGGCCACCTCGTTGCGCGGGCCGACCACGTGCAGCACCTGGACGCCGGCCTCGCCTAGCACCCGGGCCGCGCCGGTGACCGATTCGTTGAGCCGCCGTGCCCCTTGTGAGCCGCCGGTGACCACCAGGGTCGGCAGGTCGGGGTCGAGGCCGAAGAAGGCGCGCGCCTCGCTGCGGCGCTCGGCCCGGTCGAGGGTCGAGATCATCCGACGGATCGGCAGCCCGACGTACTCGGCGCCCCGCAAGCGGGTGTCGGGGATGCTGACCGCGACCCGGCGGGCCACCCGGGCACCGGCCTTGTTGGCCAGCCCGGGGACGGCGTTCTGCTCGTGGACGACGATGGGAAGGCCGCGGCGCTTCGCCGCGAGGTAGGCCGGCATCGAGACGTAGCCGCCGTACCCGACGATGACGTCGGGCCGGACCCGGTCGAACACCTCGTAGGTGGCCTTGACCGCAGCGCGGAGCTTGCCCGGCACCCGGAGGAGTTCCCCGCTCAGCGATCGCGGGAGCGGCACCGGAGGCACGAGTTCGAGCGGGTAGCCGGCCTCCGGGACGACCCGGTTCTCCAGACCGCGCGGTGTGCCCAGGCAGGTGACCTCCGTGTCGGGGGCCAGTCGGCGCAGGGCGTCGGCGGTGGCGAGCAGGGGCGAGGTGTGTCCGGCGGTACCGCCGCCGGCGAGAAGAACGCGCATCGCAGCCAAGACTATGTGGTGCCGAGGAAGCCGCGGACCCGGCTCAGGGCTTGCCGACCGGGCCCGCCGGGCGCGAGCGCTTCCGGGCGGCCAGGGCACGGGCGGCGGCCGGCTCGCGCCGGGCGAACCCGATGATCAGGCCGAGCGCGACCAGCGCCGGCAGCAGCGCCGAGCCGCCGTAGGAGACCAGCGGCAGTGGGATCCCGATCACCGGCAGGAGCGCCAGCACCATGCCGATGTTGATGATCATCTGGCCGATCAGCCAGATCACGATCCCGAAGATCGCGTAGCGGACGAACGGCTCCTCGGTGCGCAAGGCGACCCGCAGCGCGGCGTAGGCGATGGTGAGGAACAACCCGATGACCAGCAGGGTCCCGACCAGGCCCAGTTCCTCGCCGAGCACCGCGAAGATGTAGTCGGTGTGGGCCTCGGGCAGGTCTCCCCACTTCTGTTGTGAGGCCCCGATCCCCTGACCGAACCACCCGCCGGAGGAGAGCGCGAAGAGTCCGTGCGCGGGCTGCCAGCCGGAGTTGTGGTAGTCGCGGAACGGGTCGGTGAAGGAGGTGATCCGCTCCAGACGTTCACTGTCGGTGGTGGCCAGGAACAGTGCGACCACCGAGATGATCGACAGGGCCAGTCCGAACAGCCGGCCGGGAGCGCCCACCACCCACAGCATGCCCAGCATAATCGCGAACAGCACCAGGGCGGTGCCCAGGTCACGGCCGTAGACGACCAGCGCGGTCGCGGCCAGCATCCCCGGCACCACTGGCATCAGGACGTGGTGGAGCTCGTTCAGCCGCCGATCCTTGTTGGCGTAGACGGTCGCGGCCCACAGGATCAGGCCCAGCTTGGCGATCTCGGAGGGCTGGATACCCACCGGCCCCACCGCGATCCAGTTCTGGTTGCCGTTGACCTCCACGCCGATCAGGGCGACCAGGAACAGCAGCACCAGGGAGACGCCGTACGCCGGCCAGGCGATCGCCCGGATCCAGCGGATCGGCAGCCGACTGGCGACCCAGGCGCACGGGATGCCGAGGCCGACCCAGATCAGCTGGCGGGTCGCCCAGTAGTAGGAGGAGCCGTGCTTCTCGAAGCCGTCCACCGAGGACGCACTGAGCACCATCAGCACACCGATGAGCAGCAGCAGCGCCGAGGCCCCGATGAGCAGGTAGTAGGAGGTGAGCGGACGATCCATCGCCTCGCGCAGCGCGGCGAGCCAGGTGAACCGGGCGGTGGTGGGCTTCTCCGGGTTGGCCGTGGTCACCCTCGCGCCCTCCTGCTGGTCCGTGTCGCTAGCTCTGCGTGCCGATGTGGGTCCGGACCGCCGCGGCGAACGCGTCTCCCCGGGCCCCGTAGTTGGCGAACATGTCCATCGACGCGCATCCGGGCGCCAGCAGCACCGTGTCACCCGCTCGGGCGAGCTCGGCCGCCGCCGCCACGACGTGCGTCATGGGTCCACCAACTGTCGAACCAGTCTCACTGCCGCCCACGGCGATGATCGGGACATCGGGCGCGTGTCGCGCCAGAGCCTGGCGGATCACATCCTGGTCACGCCCCAGCAGGACGACGCCGCGGAGCCGACCGCGCACGGCCTCCACGAGCTCCTCGAAACGGGCACCCTTGGCCAGGCCGCCGGCCACCCAGACGACGGGGTCGTAGGCCGCGAGCGAGGCCTGGGCGGCGTGCGGGTTGGTCGCCTTGGAGTCGTCGACCCAGGTGACCCCGTCGTGCTCGGCCACCACCTCGATGCGGTGCCCGTCGGGGCGGAAGGCCCGCAGTCCGTCGCGGACGGCTGCCTGGCTCACCCCGTGCGAGCGGGCCAGGGCCGCGGCCGCGAGGGCGTTCTGGACATAGTGCGGAGCGTCGCTGGCCAGGTCACCGATGCTGCACAACTCGGCCGCGCTGTCGCGCCGCTGCGGGATGAAGGCCCGGTCGACCAGGAGATCCTCGACCACGCCCAGCATGCCGACCCCGGGCATCCCCAGGGTGAAGCCGACCGCTCGGGCGCCCTCGACCACGTCCGCCTCGCGCACGAGCTCCTCGGTGCGCGGGTCGGCGACGTTGTAGATACAGGCGCGCTGCACCTGCTCGAAGATCCGGCCCTTGTCGGCGGCGTACTCGGCCATCGAGGGATACCAGTCGAGGTGGTCCTCGGCGAGGTTGAGGACGGCCGCCGACTCGCAGCTCATCGTGGAGGTGTAGTGCAACTGGAAGCTGGAGAGCTCGACCGCGAACACGTCGTACGGCTCGGGATCCATCACCGCCTCGACGATCGGCCGCCCGACGTTGCCCACCGCGGCGGACCGGAGGCCGGCGGTGCGCAGGATGGTGTCCAGCATCTGCACGGTGGTGGTCTTGCCGTTGGTGCCGGTGACGCCGAGCCAGGCGGCGGGGTGCTCGGGGTCGCGCAGCCGCCAGGCCAGCTCCACCTCGCCCCACACGGGTACGCCGCGCGCGACCGCCTGGGCGAGCAGCGGGGCGCTCGGCTTCCAGCCCGGCGAGGTGACGACCACGTCGACGTCCTCGGGCAGGGTGGCGCTCGCGCCCTCGCCGAGCCGGACGGTGGCGCCCAGGACCTCGAGGAGTTCGGCCTGCTCGCGGCGGCCCCGGTCGCCCTCGGACTCGTCGAGGGCGGTCACGGAGGCACCGAGGTGGGTGAGGTTGTCCGCGGCGGCGAAGCCGGAGACGCCGAAGCCGGCGACCACGGCACGCACCCCCTCCCACGAGGAGTGCCGTCCGAGCGTGTCCAGATGGGGATCGGAGGACGCCATCAGATGCCTGCCACCCATTCGCCGTAGAAGATCGCCATGCCGACGCTGATGCAGATGCCCGCGATCAGCCAGAACCGGATCACCACCGTGACCTGCTCCCAGCCGAGCATCTCGAAGTGATGGTGGATGGGAGCCATCCGGAAGAGTCGCTTGCCCTTGCTCACCTTGAACCAGCCGACCTGGAGCATGACCGAGAGGGTCTCCACCACGAACAGTCCGCCGAGGATGATCAGGAGCAGTTCGGTGCGGGACAGGATCGCGAGACCGGCGAGAGCGCCACCGAGCGCGAGCGAGCCCGTGTCCCCCATGAAGATGCGGGCCGGGGAGGCGTTCCACCACAGGAAGCCGAAGCAGGCGCCGGTGATCGCCGAGGCCACGACGGCGAGGTCGAGCGGATCACGGACCTCGTAGCACTTGGGACCGGCGGCGGCGCCGCACCACTGGTTGAACTGCCAGATGTTGACCAGCGTGTAGGCGCCGAAGACCAGGATGGAGGCGCCGGTGGCCAGTCCGTCCAGGCCATCGGTGAGGTTCACGGCGTTGCTGGTGCCGGTGATGATCACCCAGATCAGCACGATCACCAGCAGGGTCGGGAGGGTCCAACTCTCGAAGTCGCGCAGGAACGAGATGTGCCGGGACGCCGGCGTCTGGCCGCGGTCGTCCTCCAGCCACGGTGAGAGCGCGAGCGCGCCGAAGACCACCGCGACCAGGGTCTGCCCGGCCATCTTGGCCTTGCTCCGCAGCCCGAGGCTGCGTTGCTTGTAGATCTTGATGAAGTCGTCGAGGAACCCGACCAGGCCGAGCCCCACGAAGAGGAAGAGCAGCAGCATCGCGGACGCCGAGGGCGGCGCCCCGGTGATCAGCTTGGCGGCGAAGTAGCCGAGGACGGCCGCGATGATGATCGCGACGCCGCCCATGGTCGGCGTACCGCGCTTGGTGTGGTGACTGGTGGGGCCGTCGTCCCGGATCTCCTGGCCGTAGCCGAGCCGGGTGAACTGCCCGATCGCGAGCCGGGTGCCGAGCAGCGAGATCAGCAGCGCAAGGCCGCCACCCAAGAGGATCGCTCTCATGTCTGCCGCGTGTGCCTCTCCTGCTGGTGCCGGTGGTCGTGGCCGAGGTCGCCGCACCCAGGGGTGCGGGCACTCGACCTCCGGCATTCTTCCCTACCCCGTGTCGGGGCGCGCGTCGCCATGCCGCTGAAGGCGTCTCAGCGTGTGAGCAATGCCTCGCGGGCGACGGTGCGGTCGTCGAAGGGATGGACGACGCCCCGCACCTCCTGGCCGGTCTCGTGCCCCTTGCCGGCGATCAGCACGATGTCCTCGGGCCCGGCGTCGCGCACCGCCCGTTGGATCGCGGCCCGGCGCCCGTCGCTGACCTCGATCACCCGGGCCCCGCCGGCGCCCGCTCGGGCACCCTCGAGCATCGCGGCCCGGATGGTCGCCGGGTCCTCGCTGCGCGGGTTGTCGTCGGTGATGAGTACGACGTCGGCCAGCCGGGCGGCGATCTCCCCCATCAGCGGCCGCTTGCCGGTGTCGCGGTCGCCCCCCGCGCCGATCACCACGAGCACGCGTCCGGAGGTCAGCGGGCGCAGGGTCCGGAGGGCGGCCTCGACCGCGTCCGGCTTGTGGGCGTAGTCGACGATCACGGTCGGCTGTTCGTCCGTGGCGTCCACGCTCACCCGCTCCAGTCGGCCCGGTACGCCGCCCGACGCCGCGATCCCCGCGGCGACCCGCGCCGGGTCGAGCCCGGCCTCCGCGCACGCGGCCACCGCGGCGAGGGTGTTGGTGACGTTGAAGTCGCCCGGCAGCGGACAGTGCGCCGCCAGCCCCTCCCCCAACCCCGGCCCGAGGATGCGGAAGTCGGACCCGTCCGGGCGCAGGGTGAGGTCGACGGCCCGCCAGTCGGCGTTCCGGCTCCACGCCTGGTCGTCGGCTCGGAGTGGGCCGGCATCGTCGGCAGCGCCGCCGGTCGGGCCGAGCGCGACCGAGAAGGTGCGCACCGGGATGGTCGCCTCCTGCGCCAGTCGTCGGCCGTGCGCGTCGTCCACGCACACCAGGCCCATCCGGGCCCGCTCAGGGGTGAACAGGGATGCCTTGGCCGCGTAGTAGTCCTCGATGTCGGTATGGAAGTCGAGATGGTCACGCCCGAGGTTGAGGAACACCGCCACGTCGAAGACGACTCCGTCCACCCGGCCCATCACCAGGGCGTGACTGGACACCTCCATGGCGCACACGTCGACGCCCTGTTCGAGCATCCGCGCGAACAGGCCGTGCAGGTCGGGAGCCTCGGGCGTGGTCAACGTCGTGGGGACGTCCTGCCCCAGCATCCGGGTGCCGACCGTGCCGATCACGCCGGCCGGGACGCCCGCCTGCTCGAGCCCGCCCTCGGCGAGGCGGGTGGTGGTCGTCTTCCCCTGGGTGCCCGTCACCCCGATCATGCGCAGGCGCTCCGCCGGAGCGCCATACACCCGGGCCGCCAGCATCCCGAGCACCGCGCGGGGGCGCTCCGTGACCAGCACCGGGATGCCGAGCTCGAGTGCGTCCGCCTGATCGGCCCCCGCGGGGTCGGTCAGCAGCGCCGTCGCACCGGCGGCGAGTGCCTGGGTCGCGTAGTCGATGCCGTGTGCCCGGCTGCCCGGGAGAGCGGCGTACAGGTCGCCCGGCAGGACCCGCTGCGAACTCAGCGACATCCCCGTCACCAGCGTCTCGGGGTCGCCGGAGAGCCTCAGATCCTCGCCGGTCAGGTCACCGAGGCGGACGGGTCGTGGATGCTCCGGTCGGGTGGCCGGATCGGCGGTACTGCTCACCGCCCGAGGCTACCCAATCGGCCCCGGACGGCCGCGCCCCGCTCCGCCGGTGCTGCCACGA
This sequence comes from Nocardioides insulae DSM 17944, assembly GCF_000422825.1. GTDB lineage: Bacteria > Actinomycetota > Actinomycetes > Propionibacteriales > Nocardioidaceae > Nocardioides > Nocardioides insulae. The sequence goes on from NZ_AUGU01000013.1 coordinate 336,746, forward strand.
GATCAGCAGTACGGCGGCGCGAGCCAGACGCGCTCGGGCTCAGCGCTGACGACCCCACGTCACGGGAAGTTGCGAGGGCTTGGTGGTGCTCGGCGCGACGCCGTACCGCTGGAGGGCGAAGCCCATCACCTTGGAGAAGACGGGGCCGGCGAGGGAGCCGCCACCGCCGCCGTTGCGGGGGTTCTGGATGGCGACGTACACGGTGAATCGGGGGTCCTCGGCGGGGGCGAAACCTGCGAAGGAGACGGTGAAGGTGCCGTCGTAGCAACCGCACTCGGGGTTGGCCCGCTGGGCGGTGCCGGTCTTGCCCGCGACCCGGTAGCCGGGCACCTGGGCGCCGGCGGCGGTCCCGGTGTCGGGGTCGACCACCCGTTCCATCATCTTCATCATCCCGTTTGCGGCGTCCTCGCTCACCACCCGGTGCTCGGTGGTCTGGTCGGTGCCGGTCTCGGTACCCTCGTCGGTGGTCGCGCTGCCCTGGATCAGGCTGGGGTCGACGCGGACGCCGCCGTTGGCGATGGTGTTGACCGCCGCGGTCATCTGGAGCGCGTTGACCGAGAGGGACTGACCGAAGTCGATCCGGTCCTCGGTGGCCGGGCTCCAGCCGCCGTTCTCGGGCAGGACCCCGGTCGATTCCCCCCTGACCCCGACGTTCGTCTTCGTCCCCAGCCCGAAGTCGGTGAGGTAGTCGTAGAGCTGGCCGTCGCGGAACTTGTTGGAGGCCAGCACCGTGCCGATGTTGGAGGACTGCGCCACCACGCCCGCCAGGGTCCAGGGCATCGTGTCGTGCTCGAACCAGTCGTGGATGGCGTTGTCGCCGCTCTGGTAGGAGTTGGGCACGGTGAGCCGCGTCCTCGGCGTGACCAGGCCGGCATCGAGTAGGGCCGAGATGGTCAGTACCTTCTGCACCGATCCGGGCTCGTAGACATCGCTCAGCGCCCGCGAGCCACGGTCCGCCTTGGGTGCCTTGCTCGGGTAGTTGGCGTCGAAGGTCGGGTCATCGGCCACGGTGAGCACCTCACCGGTGCGCGAGTCCATCACGATCGCCACCCCGGACTCGGCGTTGGCGCCCTGCACCGCCTGGCGCAGGGTGCGCTGCGCGAACCACTGCAGGTCGCGATCGACGGTCGTGCGGAGGTCCCGGCCGTCGACCGGCTCGGTGCGTGTGCTGTCACCCAGTGGGATGCGGTTCCCGCCGACCCCGCCGACCTCATACGACGCCGACCCGTCGGTGCCGGAGAGGTAGTCGTCGAAGGTCCGCTCGAATCCGGCCAGCGCCTCATCGGTGCCGAGGAAGCCCACCAGGTTGGACGCGACGTCCTCGGCGGGGTAGTCCCGGACGGGGTCGCGCTGCACGGAGAGGCCGTCGAAGCCCTGCTCACGCGCCTCGGTCAGGGTGTCCTCGGCCAGGGTGGCCGGCACCCGACGGGCGAGGTACTCGAACCGGCTGTCGTCCTCGCGGAGCTTGGTGAGGGTGGCGAAGTAGTCGATGTCGAGGCGGTTGCTCAGGAACTTCGCGATCTCGGGGGCCTGCTCGCTGGTGAGCTTCGGGTCGGCCAGGAACATCCGACCGTCGACGGAGTCGGCCAACGGCTCACCGTCGCGGTCCAGGATGTCGCCGCGCTCGGCGGGCAGGGTGATGTCGACCAGGTTCTCGGCGGCGGCCATCGCGGCGTACGAGTGCGGGTCGAAGCCCTGGAGTTGCACCAGCCGCGCCCCGAACACGGAGAGCACCATGGCGATCACCACGAACCCGATCCGGAGACGGAGGCCCGGCGAGCCGCGGCGTCCCGTGCGCCGTCCCGATGCGGTGTCCCGGCGGAGCTGGCGCACGGTCTGGGTCCTCCCCTGCTGGTCCCTGGGCGGGTGCCCGCGGGACCGAGTGTGTGACTGAAGTGATGAATGAAACCGATGTGACTGGTGGTGTTCCGATCGTCACCCACCGAGCCGGTCGTTCCGCGGCAAGCGGAGGGGCGTGTCGCGCGGCGGGTCAGCGGGCGGCGTTCCCCGGGGCCTGATTGAGCCGCTGGTTCCGGACGCTGCGCTCCGCGGCCTCGGGGGCGCCGGTGGCCGGGGTGGCCGGAACCGTGCTCCGGGCGGTGTCCGGCGAGGCGAACCGGGGCTTGTGGATCTTCGGCCACAGCCGGGGCGTGCTGCCCGCGTCAGCCGGCTCCGCCGTACCGGTGACCTTGCCCGAGGGCACCTCCAACATCGCGACGCCGGCCGGGATCACCAGCCCCTGCCGACGGGCCTTCACGGCGATCTGCTGGGGGTCACGGAGCTCCTCCAACTCCATCTCCAACGTCTGCTGCCGGGCCGCCAGCGACGTGGCCCGGTCCTCGAGCGAGGTGCCGGTGAAGGCCGCCTGCTGCATCGAGGTGTTGAAGAACAGCAGCCCGACGATGCCACCGATCAGCAGCGCGCTGACCAGCATGACGAACGGGAGCTTGGGCGCCCGCACCTTCGTCCGCGGTACGACGGCGAGGCGGGCGCGATCGAGGGCGGCCACACGGCGGCGGACCGGGGCGAGCCGCTCGGCTGGTGCACTGGACATTCGGTGACTCCTCGGGGAAGGGAGGCGGTCGGACTGCTCGGGATCGGGATGCTGGGATCGTGTTGGTCAGGTGCGGGAGGGCCGGACGCGTTCGATGGCTCGCAGACGCACCGAGGCGGCCCGCGGGTTCTGATCGATCTCGTCGCCGTCGGCCTGCTCGGCGCCACGGGTCACCAACCGGAAGGAGGCTTCGGACCCCTCGGGGACGAACGGCAGGTCGGGTGGGACGTCGGTGGCCACCGCCGCGGCGAAGGCCCGCTTGACCAGGCGGTCCTCCAGCGAGTGGTAGGACTCCACGACGACCCGGCCACCCACCTCGATCGCGTCGAGCGAGGCGGGGATGGCGCGCTCGAGAGCACCGAGCTCGTCGTTGACCTCCATCCGGAGCGCTTGGAAGGTGCGCTTGGCCGGATGCCCACCGGTGCGCCTGGCCGGCGCGGGGATCTCGGCATAGAGCAGCTCCACCAGCGGCCCGGAGGTGGTGAACGGCGTCTGCTCGCGGCGCCGCACCACGGCGGCGGCGATCTTCCGGGCGAACTTCTCCTCGCCGTAGTTGCGCAGCACGCGGGTGAGCTCGGCGGCCGGGTAGCTGTTGAGGACGTCGGCAGCGGTGGGCCCGGTGGTCGGGTCCATCCGCATGTCCAGCGGGGCGTCCTCGGCATAGGCGAAGCCGCGCTGCCGCTGGTCCAGTTGCATCGAGGAGACACCCAGGTCGAAGAGCACGGCAGCGACGGCGTCCAGCGACTGCGCACTCAGCACGTCCGGGATCTCGTCGTACACGGCGTGCACACCGGTCCAGCGCTCGCCGAAGCGGGCGAGCCGATCGCCGGCCAGGGCGAGCGCACTGGGGTCACGGTCGATCCCGATGACGCGCACGTGGGGGAAGCGGTCGAGGACGGCTTCGGAGTGGCCCCCGTGACCGGTGGTGCCGTCGATCAGGACCGGTGCCCGTCCGTCCTCGCGTGACTGTTCGAGCGCCGGCGCGAGGAGGGACACGACCCGCTCGAGAAGGACCGGGACGTGCTGCTGAGCTGCCATCATCAGCCCCGCTGAGCCAGGGCGGCGAGAATGAACAGGAGTCCGGCGAGCCCGACCGACGCCCCGGCGGAGAAGGCCATCAGCACGACCGCGTCGCGAGCCTGGTGCCGCACCCGTTTGGACCGTGCCGGTCCGGGCGCTCCCGGCGCCACTCGTGTCGTGCTCATCGTCCGACCCCCACTGCTTGCGTTGCGCGTCCTACTGGTGTGCTGCCCGATCGATCCGTCTGGCCGACCGAACCAGTCGTCGTGCCCGGATCCCGACCGGTCCGGTGTGGCCGGATACGACACAGCGGAGCCGCCTGGTCTGGTCTCATGCCCGCCCCCGGGGTGAAGCCCCCGTGGAGGCCGTCTGGAACCGGGGAAGGTGCCCCAGAAGGCGTGAGAGCGGGACTGAGACCAGGCCCTACGGATCCGCTGTGGTGTTGTGCGTTGCTCAGGATGTGGCGAGCGGGTCCTCGTCGAGCTCGGAGAACGAGGCCTGCGCTGCTGCGGAGTACTCCGCCCAGCGGGCCGGGTCCCAGATCTCGATCCGGTCCATCACGCCGATCACGACCACCTCGCGGCCGAGACCGGCGTACTCCCGCAGCGGCGGCGGGATGCTGATCCGCCCCTGCTTGTCCGGGACCCCTTCGTCTGCTCCGGCGAAGAGGACTCGGGCGTAGTCACGAGCACCACGCGACGTGAGCGGCGTCGCCTGTGCCCGCCGGGCCTCCTGCATGAAGACGTCCTGGGGCCACACGACCAGGCAGTTCTCCTGACCCTGTGTCACCACGACCCCCTCTGCCAGCCGGTCCCGGAACTTGGCCGGGAGGAAGAGGCGCCCCTTCTCGTCGAGCTTCGGGGTGTAGGTGCCCATGAAGAACATCGGGCACCTCCATCCCCGTCACCCACGATGGTGGCTTCTTCCTCCACTTTCCCCCACCCTACTCCACTTTCCCCCACACGCAATCACCACGCGCCCCTTCACGACCCTTCACACCTCCCTGACCTGCGCGAACACCGATCCGGCGCGCCCGCGACACTCCCTCGCGACCGAGCGAACCACCCGCGAAGGGATGGCCGGACCCCCTCCGAACGGGCCCAGAGAGCTCCTGGGGGCGGATGGTGGAGGGATGTGGAGCGACCCGTCGAGCTGCTCGGCGGAGCGGTCGGCGATCAGGCCGGTTGGGCGATGGGTGGGCGGAGGGTAGGTTGCGGTACGTGAGTGCTCCGGTGGACACACAGACAGAGCAGGGATCGGCCGGGGCCGACCTGGAGACGCTGCTGCGCGTCACCGGCCAGGTGCGCGACAACGTCGAGCGGGTCATCGAGGGCAAGCCCGACGTCGTCTTCGCCGCCGTCGTGGTGCTGCTGGCCGAGGGTCACCTCCTGATCGAGGACGTGCCGGGGGTCGGCAAGACCCAGCTCAGCAAGGCGCTGGCGCGAAGCATCGACTGCACCGTGCGTCGGATCCAGTTCACCCCCGACCTCCTCCCCAGCGATGTCACCGGCGTGTCGGTGTTCAACCAGAACACCCGCGAGTTCGAGTTCCGTCCCGGCGGCGTGTTCGCCAACATCGTCGTCGGCGACGAGATCAACCGGGCCTCGCCGAAGACCCAGTCCGCGCTGCTGGAGTGCATGGAGGAGCACCAGGTCACCGTCGACAACGTGACCTACCAACTGGAGTCGCCGTTCATGGTGATCGCCACCCAGAACCCCATCGAGATGGAGGGCACCTATGCCCTCCCCGAGGCGCAGCGGGACCGCTTCATGGCCCGGGTATCGGTGGGCTATCCGCCACAGGCCGCGGAGTTGGCGATGCTCTCCACCCACACCAGCACCAACCCCCTCGACGACCTCGAGCCCGTGACCGACGCGGCCGAACTACGCAAGCTGATCGGGATCGTCGCCCGCATCCACGTCTCCGACGCCGTGCAGCGGTACGCCGTCGCCCTGGTCAGCGCCACCCGCCACCACGGCGAGCTCAGCCTCGGAGCCTCACCCCGCGCCACCCTGCACCTCGTCCGCGCGGCCAAAGCTGCGGCGGCGCTCCGGGGACGCGACTACGTCCTCCCCGACGACCTCACCTCGTTGATCACGCCGGTACTCGCCCACCGCCTGCTCCCCACCGCAGAGGCCTCGATGAACGGGCGCAGCACCGCCGCGATCGTGGAGTCCGTGGTCGCCGCCGTGCCCGTCCCGGACTGACCGGCCACCATCTCTGCGCCGCCGCCAATCCCCCTGACCATCCCGTACCCCGAGGACCCCACGTGCGCGAGGCACTCGCCGGACTGACCGTTCGAGGCCGCGCCTTCCTGGCCGCCGGCGTCACGTCGCTGGTCTGTGCGGCCCTGCTGGGCCAACCCACCCTGACCCGGGTCGGCCTACTACTGATCGCGCTCCCGCTGCTCACGGCGTACGTCGTCGGCCGGGCGCGGTACCGGATCGGACTCGTACGCAGCGTGACCCCGCAGGTCGCCTCCGCCGGCCAGCCCGCCCAGGTCCAACTGAGGATCAGCAACCAGGGCAGCATGCCCAGCGGGGCCCTGCGCCTCGAGGAGAGGATCCCGTTCACCCTCGGCAGCCGGCCCAGATTCGTGCTGGAGCGGATCGAGCACGGCTGGCACCGGGAGGTCGGGTACGCCGTCCGTCCCGAGGTGCGCGGCCACTACGAGATCGGACCGATGACGGTGCGGGTCTCCGACCCATTCGGCCTGGTCGAACTGCACCGCGGCTTCCACTCCACGACGCCTCTGGTGGTCACCCCACGGACGGTCCCGCTCCCGAGCATCAGCCTGGGCGGGGCGCTCGCGGGTTCGGGTGACAACCGTCCCCGTGCGTTCGCGAGCGGCAGCGCCGAGGACGTCACCGTGCGTGAATACCGCCGCGGTGACGACCTGCGCCGCGTGCACTGGCTCAGCTCGGCCCGGGTCGGCGAGCTGATGGTGCGCCGCGAGGAGCAGGATTGGCAGGCGCGCGCCACCGTCCTGATCGACAACCGGGCCCACGCGCACGTCGGCCGTGGCGCCGCATCCTCACTCGAGCCCGCGGTGAGCATGGCGGCCTCCGTCGCCGTCCACCTGACCCAGCTCGGCTACACGGTCCGTCTGGTCACCGCCGGCGGCGACGACTCCCCCTCCAGCTGGCACGTACGGGAACCGGTCGCTGCGACCGGTCCGCTGCTCGAGGCCCTGGCCATGGTCCAGCCGGTCTCCGCGGCCACCTTCGACACCCGCTGGCTCGGCGAGCAGGGGGTGGGTGGACTCACCGTCGCCGTACTCGGCAGGATCGGCGAGCACGACAGTCAGCCGCTGCGACAACTGCACCACCATGCCGACCACGCCCTCGCCGTGGCGGTCGACGTCGATGCCTGGGCCACCACCGCCGCGCCGGGGCAGACGACCGGCGCCGGCACGGTCGCCGCCCTGACCGCCCAGGGGTGGCGTGCCTCCCGGTTGGGCCCCGACTCCTCGCTGGACCAGGCCTGGCGTGACCTCAGCGCGCGGACGCCGCACTCCTTCACCCGGACCGCGCCGGCGCCGGGGGTGGTCCAGTGACCCGCGCCCAGGCCATCACGTTCTCGACCCTGCTGTCCTTCGCGGCCGCGGGGACGGTCTGGCTCTCCACATTCTCCTGGCAGGCATTCACCTACCAGTCGCGCTATTACCTGGTGCCGATGCTGCTGATCGGCCTGGTCGTCGCGAGCACCGGGTCGCTGGTCCGCTCCCTGCGCGGCGGACCGTGGCTGACCTTCGCCGCGCAGCTGGTGATCGGGGGCGCGGTAACAAGCCGACTGGTCGGCGGTTCCTTCATCCCGTACGGCGACGGCTGGGACGACCTCACCGCCGCGGTCGAGCGGGCGGCCGACACCGCCATGGGCCTGGCCCCGCCGGTGCCGGCCGGTGGCGAGGACGGGCTGGCGCCCATCCTGCTGCTGTGCGGCTTCGGCTGCATGCTCGTCGTGGATCTGGTCGCCGTCGGACTGGGGCACCCGTCGGTGGCCGGGCTTCCGCTGCTCGCCGTGGTGAGCGTGCCGTTCGGGATCTCCGGACTCGGTGTGACGTGGTGGACCTTCGCAGCCACGGTCTTCGGGTTCCTCACCCTGATCGGCCTGCACGAGAACGAGCGGGTGGCCCGGTGGGGTCGCCCGCTCGACGACGGTGAGCGACTCCCCCGCCCGCAGCGGGGCGCCGCCGTCGTCGCCGGTTCGGCCACGGCGCTCGCGGTGATCGTGCCCGCCTCCTTCCCAGCCCTCGAGATCCGACTCTTCGACCTCGGCCCCGGCGCGGGGAGCGGCGACGACATCACGGTGAGCAACCCGCTGGTCAGCATGCGTGAGGACCTCGTGCAGGGCCCCGACGTCCGCGCGGTCACCGTCACCACCGACGATCCGCGGCCCGACTATCTACGCCTCGCGGTCCTGACCCGGTTCAGCAACGAGGAGTGGTCGGCCGGCACCCGCAACGTCCCCGGCGACCAGGTGGCCCGCGGGACCCTGCCGCCGCTCCAGGGAGTCGGCGAGACCATCCCGCTGGAGGACTCGCGCTACCGGGTGGACGTCGCGCAGTCCTTCCACTCCACCTGGCTGCCCACCCAGCCGCAACTGCGCCGCATCGACGCCGACGGCGACTGGCGCTACGACATCACCACGATGGACTTCATCGCCGCCAATGACGACCTCAGCACAGGCGGCATGTCCTACAGTTTCACCGCGCTGGAGCCGCAGCTGAGCTCCAGCGATCTCGAGGACGCCCAGTCCGGCGCCAGCTCTGTGGACCCCGGCTACCGCGAAGTGCCCGACGACGTACCGCAGTCGGTCGAGCAGCTCGCCTTCGAGGTCACCGACGGATCCCAGAGCTCCTTCGAGCGGGCCGTCGCGCTCCAGCGCTGGTTCCGGGTCGGCGGCGGTTTCACCTACTCCACCGACGTCGACCTGGGCAGCGGCCCCAGCGATCTGGCGGCGTTCCTCGAGGAGGACAACCGTCGGGGCTTCTGCCAGCAGTTCGCCACCGCGATGGCGGTGATGGCCCGCGAGCTCGGCATCCCGGCCCGGGTCGCGATCGGCTTCCTGACGCCGGAGAAGATCGGCTCCTCGACCTACGAATACAGCACCCACGATCTGCACGCCTGGCCCGAGCTGTACTTCGCCGGGTTCGGCTGGGTCGCCTTCGAGCCCACGCCGTCCGCCCGCGCGCCCCGCGTCCCGGCGTACACACGCGGGCTCTTGACCTCCCAGGAGCCCGCGTCGCCCGACAACTCCGCGGCCCCGCTGCCGCAGACCGAGCCCGACCGGGGCGGTCAGCCGGCCCCCGAGCCCGGGGCGGCACCGGTAGAGGATGAGGATGGGGCCGACGGATTCCCCTGGGGCGACGCCCTCCTGATCCTCGCGCTCGCCGCCACCGTGGTGGGGCTGGCCGCCGTGCCCACCGTCGTACGCCGGCGGCGCCGGAGCCGTCGTATCGACGGCGCTCCCGAGGATCTGTGGGCCGAGCTGCGCGACACCGTGATCGACCTCGGCCTCCCCTGGCCCGCCGGTCTCTCCCCTCGCGCCACGGGCCGGGTTCTCCACCGGTACCTGACCACCCGGGAGGCGCGGACCGCGCTGGATCGGATCATCGCCGATCTCGAGACCACCAGATACTCACCGCGCTCGGTGCCCGGTCCGCCGACGGCGGAGCTCGCTGCCGTGATCGCCGATCTCCGGGAGAGTTCCTCACGACGGGTTCGTCGCCGAGCCGACTGGTGGCCCCGGTCGGTGCTGGGCCTCACGCCCACCGGCACCGACCGACCGGGTAACGCGGAGTTCCACCCCACCATGATGGGCGCCGAGGACGACGAGGATGTCGTCGAACACGTGCGCTGACCAGCCCTGACCGGGCCTCGGCCATCTGGAAGACGGGGTCACCCGGGGAGACGGAGCCACCCGGGAGACGGGGGTGTCGGGGAGACGGGGGTGTCTGGATGCCGGCCGATGCCCGCTCCTTGCGCCTCGGCGGCTGTGAGGCATGCCCCCGGGGAGACCGGGCCACCCGGGAGACGGGGTGCCTCGACGCCGGTCGGCGCCCCAACCCTTACGCCTCGGCGGCTCCGAGGCATGCCCCCGGGGAGACCGGGCCACCCGGGAGACAGGGTGTCTGGATGCCGACGGGAGGCCGGACCCTGGTGCCCGACGGCTCCGAGGAAGGCCATCGGGGTGGTCCGATCGATGGTGTCGAGGACCGGGTCGCCCTCCCTCTGACCGGCCGAGTCGGCGTACGGTCCGCGCGACTCACCGTCGAGATCGACCGAGCCGACGAACGCGACTCCCGCGCTGGCATCCTCGCCGGACGTGACGTCGGCGGCGCGGGCGCGCGGAAGCCTCGGTCAGCTACCGGCGGTGATCAGGTCAGCGGCTGAGCTGCTCGCTCACCAGCCGCCGCCCTCCCGGCGCCGACGCCAGCGCTGCTCCATCCGCTCCATGAAGGAGCCGGAGCTGGTGCGCTTGGTCTTGCCGAGCTTGCCGGTCTTGCCGTGCGATCCCTTGCCGTGCGAGGCGCGGCCACCGTCGATGACGGTCAGCCCCTCAGGGGTGTCGGGCACGGAGCGGTGGACCGCGGATGTCGGCTTGCCTCGCAGAGCGATCAGCCCCCAGGTGGCGGAGGCGAGCATCACGAGGAAACCGACGATGCCGATCGCGGGGAGCTGGATGATGACGCTGGTCATCAGCAAGGCCACGCCGGCCACGAAGATCACCCCGGCGAGGGCCGCCCTGCGACGTGCCGAGCGACGGAACGCGGTGCCGCCCAGAGTGGACGCGAACTTGGGGTCCTCCTCGACGAGGGCACGCTCCATCTGCTCGAGCAGTCTCAGCTCCTCTTCGGAGAGTGGCACCGTTCCCTCCCGGTGGTCATCCACACGTCGTCGTGCGGTCGGTTCTAAGTCTAATCTGACCCGCGCTCTCAGGGTAGGCGGGAGCCCAAAAATCGCGCTCCCGCCGACCGGCCAGGACCCGGGGGCGGCAGAAGGCTCCCGCGGACGGCGCTCAGGCTCCCGCGGACGGAGGTCAGGCACGCTCGGCGAGCAGGCTCGCCGGCCGGACGGCTCCGTTGCCGAATCGGCGCACCGCCCGGTCCATGGCTCGGTCCGCTTCCGACCAACCGTGCTCCCGCTCGCCCAGCACCAGTTGACGCTGCACGCCTCCGCGCGGGAGCAGACCCTCCACGCGCACCCCTACAAGTCGAAGCCTGGCCCGCTGCAGCCCGAGTCCGTCGTAGAGGCGAAGGGCCGACCGGTAGATCTCCTGGGTGAGATCGGTGGCCTCGGAGAGGGTGCGCGAACGGGTCAGGGTGGTGAAGTCGGCGAAGCGGACCGTGATCGTCACCGTCCGCCCGGCCACACCCGCCACCCGCATCCGCCCGGTGACCTTGGCGCTCAGGCGCAGCAACTCCCGTGCCACGGCCTCCCGGTCGTCCACGTCGCGTCCGAAGGTCTCTTGTGCCCCCATCGACCGATCCGGCTCCCCGACGGCGACCCGAGGAGTCACCTCCCGCCGGTCCGCTCCCCAGGCGAGGTCGTGGAGGTGCCGGGCCTGCCCGGCACCGAGTGCCCGTGCCAGGATCCGTGTCGGGGTGTGGGCCAGATCGCCGACCGTGCGCAGTCCGAGCCGGTGGAGCGCCGACCGGGTCTTCTCCCCCACGCCGTAGAGCTCACCGACATCCAACGGATGCAGGAATCCGGTGATCTGCTCCGGTGGTACGACGAGCACTCCGTCCGGTTTCGCCCGCCGGCTGGCCAGCTTCGCCACCGAGATCGACGCGGCCACCCCGACCGAGCAGGTGATCCCCTGCTCGTCGTGAACAGTGGCCCGCACCCAGTCGGCGATCTCCGCCGGCGAACCGAGCCGGCGGGTCGAACCGCGGACATCGAGGAACGCCTCGTCGACGCTCACCGCCTCCACCAGCGGGGTCACCCTGCGGAAGACCTCCATCACCGACCTGGAGACCTGCTCGACGGTGCTGAAGTCGGGACTGAGCACCACGGCCTGAGGGCAGAGCCGCCGGGCGCGGGTGCCCGGCATCGCCGAGTGGACCCCGTGGGCGCGGGCGGCGTAGTTGGCCGCCAGGACCACCCCGCGACTGCCCCCACCCACGATCACGGGCACATCGGCCAACTCGGGACGGTCCCTGGTGGCCACCGCGGCGTAGAAGGCGTCCATGTCCACGTGCAGGATCGGCGTGACCGGGCTCATGATGCGCCCCGATCGGCGACTCCGGGCTCGACGACTCCGGGCTCCGCGACTCCGGGCTCGGTGGCTCCGGACTCCGCGACTCCGGACTCCGCGACTCCGGACTCCGCGACTCCGGACTCGGTGGCTCCCCACTCCACGGGTAGCGACTCAGCGGGTAGCGACTCAGCGGGTAGCGACTCAGCGGGTAGCGACCAGGTGCAGCTGGGTCGCCAGGGGGAGGTAGTCGGGCCGCTGGGCCACCTCGTGCTCGAGGTCGACCAGGGCCGCGGCCGCCCCGGACTCGAGGTCGACCAGGGACCCGGGCACCAGGTCGGCGAAGACCCGGATGCCGTGCACCGAGACGACCTGGAACCCAGCCCCGCCGAGCAACTCCCGCCCCTCGGCAAGGGTGAACCGTCGACCGGCCCGCCCGGAGGCGGTGTCGTCGTCGAGGAGGGCCTTCGCCTGGCCGAAGTGGCCGGCCATCGCCCGCGCCACGACCGCGGCGTTGCGCTGGGCGACCAGGAGGCTGAGCGTGCCGCCGGGACGCAGCACCCGGGCGATCGCCCCCAGCGCGGCGGCTGGGTCATCGGCCAACTCCAGGACGCCGTGACAGAGCACCAGGTCGATGCCTGCCTCCGGCATGCTCTGGGCCAGGTCGGAGAGGTCGCCCTGTGTCGAGGCGACCTGGACCCCCTCCTCGCGGGCTCGACGCGCCAGCGAGGCGAGCGCGTCGGGGTTGGGGTCGACCACGGTGACCCGGTGCCCGAGACCGGCCACCCGGACGGCGAACCCGCCGGTGCCGCCGCCGATGTCGAGCACATCCAAGGCGGGAGCCGAGGTGTCGCCGTCTCCGAGGATCGGCCGCAGGGTCTCCCACACCACAGCGGTGCGGGCTGCTCCCCGACGCTCGCTGGGACGCTCGCTCGCTGACATGCGCACCAGCCTAGACGGCCCTGGGCGCACCACCCTCCCCGGACGCGCAGGCTCATCCCGGGCTCCCTGGTGAGCGGTGCCACAGCCGGCGAGCCACCTGACTCCCGACCTGCGCCCTGGTGTCCTCACCCGCCGGCCGGATGTCGGCGTAGGGCGACATGGTGAACCCGCTGGAGTGCACCAGCACCCGGCGCTGCTCGGGTGCGTGGGTCTCCTTCTCCTCGACCTGGCGGGTCAACTGTGCCTGCACGGCTTCCAGACCGCGGGCCCGCCACAGGTCGTGCAGCGCCGACAGCTCCCAGCAACCGGTGGCACGCAACGACACACCGCGGGGCCCGGTGCGGCGCAACACCCCACGCACGACGAGCAGCCAGCTGTGGAAGACGGTGGCGGCGTAGGGGCCCTGGGCATCGTCGAAGAAGGTGGCATCGACCGGACCTGTCGCGTCATCGAGGGTCAGGAAGATCACCCGGCGCCCGGACCGGATCGGCGGGGTCTGGGTGGCGACCTTCACCCCGGCCACGAGCAGCGAGCTCCTGCTCCGACTCTGCAGCAGCTCGCTGCTGCGGGTCACGCCCAGTGCCGCGAAGAACGGAGCATAGGAGTCGAGCACATGCCGGCTCACGTCGAGGCCGAGGATCTCCAGCTCTGCCCTGGTGCGCTCCACAGCGCTCAGCTCGGGCAGACCCGACACCTCGCCCTCGACCGGATCATCGCCCAGGTCGAGAGCCAGCTGCACCGATCGGACCGGTGCCGGCGGCTGGGTCGCCCGCGACTGGGCCGAGGCCTGCGCCCAGACCCCGGACTCGGCCAGGGCATGCCGCTCGGGACGGGCGGCCTCCCCGCGGAGCCGGGGGTCGGTGCTGTTGCGGGCGGCTGCTTCCTCGGCGTTGGTCACCGCCCTGCCCCGCTGGTCGGGGATGCGTCGTCGAGCCCCCACCCCCCGGGTGATGCCGCGCCCCTGACCGGCGCGCTCGACCGCACGGGAGTGACGCTCGAGCTCGGAGACCTGGAGCAAGAGGTCGCGCCGGGTGACCCGGCCCCGACTGCTCACCTCGGAGTCACGAAGGACGTAGATCTCATCGAAGGCACCGGCCAGCACCAGCCGCTCCATGACCGGAGAGGAGACACGGGCGCGGTGCCAGCAGTCACTGAGCGAGGTGTAAGGACGAGCCGCCAGGATCCGCTGCACCTCGGCCTCGCTGATCCCCTTGACCTCGCTGAGTGCCACCCGGAGGGCGTACCCGTCCTCCGGGAGCAGTTCGACGAGGTACTCCCGGCCGCTGGCGTTGACATCGATCCCGAGGACGGCGATCCCGAACTGGCGGGCGTCATCGAGGATGAGCCGCTTGGGGTACATCCCGGGGTCGTGGGTCAGCAGGCCGGCGAAGAAGTGCGCCGGCCAGTGCGTCTTGAGCCAGGCGGACTGGAAGGTGGGCAGAGCGAACGCGGCGGCGTGCGCCTGACAGAACCCGAAGGAGGCGAATGCCTCCAGCACCCGCCAGACCTCGTCGACGACGGCCGGGGAGTAACCACGGCGACGCAGACGAGGGATGAACCACTCCTTGGTCGCTGCCATCCCTTCCACGTCGCCGAGGGCGCGACGGCGCTCGTCGGCCTCGGCGTAGCTGATGCCGGCGAGGTCGCCGATGATCTGGATCACCTGCTCGTGGAAGACCACCACTCCGTGGGTCGGCCGGAGCACCGGCCGCACGTCATCATGGAGATAGCGCGGCAGCCGCCACCCCTGCTTGGCCTCCAGATAGGGGGTCACCATGTCGCTCTTGACCGGCCCCGGCCGGAACAGCGAGATGTCGGTGACGATGTCGTCGAAGCTCTCGATGCCGGACTTGCCGACCAACTCCCGCTGCCCGGGAGACTCGATCTGGAACATCCCCAGGGTGCGCGCCGAGGAGATGAGCTCGTAGGTGGCGGGATCGTCGAGCGGCACCCGACTCTGGTCGTCGAGGTCGACCTGGACACCGTCGACCCGGCTGATCTCGGCGACCGCATGAGCCATCGCCGACTGCATCCGGATGCCGAGGACGTCGAGCTTGAGCAGGCCGAGGTCCTCCACGTCGTCCTTGTCGAACTGACTCATCGGGAAGCCTGCATAGGACGCCTCGACCGGGGTGCGGTCGAGCAGCGTGCGGTCGGAGAGGATCATCCCGCACGGATGGACCGCCACATGGCGAGGCAACCCGTCGAGTCGCTCCACCAGGTCGAGGAGCAGGTCGAGCCGGGCCTCACCCACCCCGCTGGCGCGGAGTTCGGGCAGCTCGCGCACCGCGAGCCGGGCGTCACGCGCCCGGATGTGCGGGAAGGCCTTCGCGATCGCGTCGATCTCCCCGGGCGGCATACCCAGGGCCGCGCCCACGTCACGGACCGCGTGCCGCACGCGGTAGGTGTCCATCATCGAGACGCAGACACAGCGCTCCCCTCCATACCGGTCGAGGATCTTCTCGTAGACCTCGGCACGACGGGCCGACTCCACGTCGAGGTCGATGTCGGGCAACGACGAACGACGGACGGTGAGGAAACGCTCCATCATCAGCCCGTGCCGGATCGGGTCGACGCCGGAGACGCCGAGTAGGTAGTTGACCAGGCTGCCGGCCCCCGAACCCCTGGCCGCGCACCGCACACCCATCTCCCGGATCAGGTCGGTCACGTCGCCGACGGTGAGGAAGTAGGAGGCATAGCCCAGGGTGCGGATCGTGGTGAGCTCGTCGTCGAGGCGCTTCCAGATCACCTGCCGGGGAGCACTGCCATAGCGTCGGCCGATCGCCCCCTCACAGCGACGGCGGAGCATCTCCTCGGCGCTCACTGCCTCCCCGCCCGGGCCACCGCCCCGGCTCGGTTCGAACTCCGGGAAGTGCACCTCCCCCAGGCCGAGATCCGCCGCGGGGTCGAGGGCGCACCGCTCCGCCGTCTCCCGGGTGTCGGCCAGCAGCCGCAGGGCCGACCCCTCGCCGGCGGCACGGGTGATCTCCTCGGCGATCTCGGCCATCTGCCGGCCCGACTTGAGGAACCCCTCCGCGTTGCCCCGGTCGAGGTGGCGTCGTTCGAGTGCCACCAGCCGGCGGGCCGCATCGAGGACGTCGACCACCGGCGCGTCGCGGCGGTCGGCGTAACGCACCGCGTTGGTCAGCACCGGGCTCACCCCGGCCTGCCGAGCCACGCCGAGCATCCGGGCGGCGTGCGCGGTGCTGCCCGGCCCCCAGCTGCCACCCTGGGCCGGCAGCCGATGGGAGACCAGCTCGAGGCACAGCTGCGCGGAGGGCACCAGCTCCCGCCAGGGCGCGAGCGCTGCCAGCGCCTGGTCGCCGCGGTGGCGGGTGACGGCCTCACCCACCTCCGAGGCCGGACCGAGCAGCACCCGGAGGTCACCGGCGGCGAGGGCCTCCCCGGCGGTCTCGGCGAGGAGGTCGAGGTCGAGCACCGGCGCGCCCCGCTCCCCGGCCAGATGGGTCGCGGAGACCAGCCGACACAGTGCCGCCCAGCCCGCCTGACCGCCCCGCCCGTCGGTGGCGGCCAGCAGGGTCACCCGCGGCAACCGGGGATCCCGGAAGCGGCCGCCGCGCACCGGGGTGCGCGAGGAGGGACGAGCCCGATCCGCACCCGGCCCGGCGGAGGGGAGGGTGGGGCGATAGCCGAGCTCGACACCGAGCACCGGGGCGATCCCTGCCCGCAGACAGGCCTTGGCGAACTTGACCGCGCCGTAGACACCGTCACGGTCGGTGAGCGCCAGCAGATCCATCTCCTGCTCGGCCGCGCGCTCCACCAGTGTCTCGGGATGGTTGGCGCCGTACTGCAGGGAGTAACCGGAGGCGACATGGAGGTGGGGGAAGACGCCCGGCATCCTCATCCCACCCGACGGATCGTGGCCGTCGAGGCATGCGGCAGGAGCCCCAACGCACTCTCCACCACGGCCAGGAAGCGGTCTGCGTCGCGGATGAGGTCGTCGGCCTCCCGCTCGCTCACGGCATGTCTCGAGCCGGCCTCCGCAGCCGCTCGCTTGGCCGCACCGGCCGCGAAGAAGGCGGCCCACTCCCCGAGCTCGGGGGCGACCTCGGTGAGCAGGACCCAGGCGTTTCGCTGCTGGGGTCGCCTGCCCGCGACAGGCCGCGCCCGGGCCGCCAACAGCGCGGCCGCGGCCTGCAGGGCCGCCACGTGGGCACAGGCGTAACGGGTGGGCACCTCGGGGGTGCTGATCGCCTCGCTGAGCGACTCGGCCGCCCGGAGCAGATAGCTGTGGCTGGCGCCCGGGACAGGGGCCGGCACGGGAGCGGAGTACGGCGGAACCTTCGTCATCACGACCGCTCCTCAGTCCGCGCAGCCGACGAGCCGCCAGCTGCCCTCACGCTGATCGAGGCGGAGCTCGAAGACACCTGACCGGGCACGCCCGCCCCAGGCCTCCACCCGCCACACCTGGCACTCCTCGAGCAGGTCGCCGGCCGGCACGGCCGCCTCCTCCTCGACCAGGGAGTGCCCCAGCGCCGCCCGGGCCGGAGCGGAGCGCCACCAGGCCCCGGTCTCCACCCAGTGCGCGGTCACGGCACGCACCTGCCACAACCGCCCACGCCACAGGAACTGTGCCGGGGCCTCGATGCCCGCCACCTCTCCCCGCCGCACCTCCACGGGGTCGTCGTACCGCCTCATGGCCTGCCTCCCTGGCTCGTCGACCCCGTGGACCGGCCGTGCCGGAGACGGGGGTCGAGGTCGCCTCCAGCACCAGCCGGGTTCGAACATCTGTTCGAACACCTCTACGGTACACCGGCCCGATCGGCCTCCGTCAAGACCGGTCGGCCGGCCGTGGGGACAGGTGCGGACAGGCAGTCGAGGCCATGCGGGACAGGACCGGACCGGACGGCAACGGCACACGCGTGATGGGGTGCCGGACCTCGGACGGCGGAGCGGGTCCGCCTCGAGGAGGCAGATACCGCACCCGAGGCGTCGGGACCCCCGTGCCACTCGAGCACAGGGCACGTCAGGGCGCACCGGAGCGCGCCCGACAGAGCAGAGCCACGCGGCCGACTCGAGTGGCCGATGCTGACGCAGGGGACTCACCCGAGGGTGAACGTCGGGAGACTCAGACCGCTTCGGGGTCCGCGTGGATGTACCGGGTGGTGGCCGGGTGCCACAAGAACACCAGGCACAGGACTCCCAGCGCGATGCACACCACCGTGCACCCGATGAACAGGGCCGGCGGCTGGATCATGATCGACCCGACCGCCGCGATCGCGGTGAATCCGAGCAGGAGGGTGATCCCGACCCGCGCCCATTCGAAACCGTTGCTCACGAAGATGGCCAGCAGCCACAGCAGGGCGGTCATCACCACCCACATCACGATCGCCACCGGGACGATCTGCGGCGGCCGCACCGTGCCCTCCAGGACGGCGTCGAGACCCTGGGTCTCGAGCAGTTCGCGCACGTCCGGGTTGCCCTCGGCCCAGGAGCGGAGGAGGTCGTCGGTGCGCAGCATCATCAGGATCACCGTGACCCCAGCGACCGCGATCAAGGCGGTCAAGACGCGCAGCGACAAGATCAGCGAGCGTGGTCGCTCGTCCATGGGCGTTTCCACTCCTTCGTCCTCCACCAGCGTTCGAGCCACTAGGGTCCGTGCCATGGATCGTGTCACCGACCCCTCCGGATCCGCCCTCGGCCCCGACCATCCTGCTCTTGTCCGCTTCCGCGAGGCACACGCACACCGCGGAGGCACCGGCCGGATCGTCATTCTGCCCGACAGCGTCCACACCGCCGCTCTCGCCGCCCAGGCGCTGGGCTGCGAGGTGGGCGCGATCGCCAACAGTCTGCTCTTCGCCGAGCACCGGTCCGCCGACGACCAGCCGATACCGGTGCTCATCCTGACCTCCGGTGCCCACCGGGTCGACACCGGCGCGGTCGCCGCACGCCTCGGTGTGAGCAAACTCAAGCGCGCGACGCCCGAGTTCGTCCGCGAGCACACCGGCCAGGTGATCGGCGGGGTCTCCCCCGTCGGGCATCCCGCACCGATCCCCACCTACCTCGACCCGTGGCTGGCCCGGCACCCGGAGATCTGGGCCGCGGCCGGACACCCCGCCGCGGTCTTCTCCACGACCTACGCCGAACTGCTGACCCTGACCGGCGCCACCGAACTGGACGTGGAGTGAGGCACCGACCGGTGGGGCCGCCACGGTAGGTTGCCGCCCGTGGCACGGGTGGTGGTTCTGGGCGGCGGGCTAGGCGGCATGGCTGCCGCCGCCCGTCTCGCGAAGCTCAAGCACCAGGTGACCCTCGTGGAGCGAAGCGGGACCCTCGGTGGCGCCCTGCTGCCCGTACGACGTGACGGGTTCAACTGGGAGACCGTCGACCTGACCCTGCTGCCCGGCGCGCTGCGCGACCTGTTCCGCAAGTCGGGAAGGCCGTTGGAGGCCGAACTGGACCTGCGGCACCGCCCGATCCTGCGGGAGCACCGGTTCCCGGACGGCAGCGCGCTGGCCCTGCCCGGTTCCTCCCGGGCCGCACAACTCGCGGCGGCGGAAGCGCTGGGGCCCGGTCTGGGCCGCGCGTACGTCGACCACGTGGCCACCTACACCGAGGCCTGGGAGACGCTGCGCCGACACGTGTTCGAGGCGCCCGCCGCCGATCCCCTCCCCCGGGAGGTCGCCGCGGTGATGCAGTCCCGGGAGACGCTGCACCGCCGGCTGCGCCGGTCCTTCGCCGACCGGAGGCTCCGCACCGTGGCCGCTCACCCGTTCGTCCTCGACGGGCACGATCCCCGACAGGTGCCCGCCTGGGCCGGCCTGACCGGCTATCTGGAGCAACGCTTCGGAGGGTGGGTGGCCGGCGCCGACGACGCGACCGGTCCCGGGCTCGGGACGCTGCTCGCCGACGCACTCACCCGACGACTGACGACCCGACGGGTCGAGGTCCTGACCGGCGTCGAGGCACGAGACCTGGTCACCCGCTCCGGTCGCGTGGCCGCGGTCAGCACCACCGCCGGTGATCTGGACGCGGACGCCGTCGTGGTGGCGATCGACCCGCGCCTGCTGCCGGCCCTGGCCGGCCCCCTACGACGCAGCCTGCCGGCGACGCCGCCGACCGTCCTGCACCTGGGCCTGCGCCAGGACCCGGCCGCCCGGGCCGCACTCCCCGTGCTCGAGCACGAGACCGTCCTGCACGGTGAGTCGGCCAGCTTCACGATCCGTCACGGGGGTCAGGCCCCTGCGGGTGCAACGGCATGGACCGTGCTGGTCAGGGGCAAGGTCGTCGAGGATCCCGTGGTGGCGATGGCGAGGCTCGGGGTCGACGTACGGCCGCACCTGCAGACCCGGCTCGACCTCACCCCGCGGGAACTGGTGCATCGGTGGCACGGTTCGCCCCTCGGTGTGGAGTGGCGCGGCCGCGGCACCGCGGCCGGCCGGGTCGGTCCCCGCACCCCGATCCCAGGGGTGTTCGCCGCTGGTGCCAGCGCGACCTCGGGCACCGGGCTGCCCTTCGTCGCCCTCTCGGCCGCGGTGGTCGCCCAGCTGATCGGCCCGGCCTGAGCCCGGCTGCCAGCTGTTGGCTCAGACCGTGACGTTGAGCCGGCTGAAGATCTCCAGCGTCGCCTTCGACCGGTTCAGCGTGTAGAAGTGCAGACCCGGGGCCCCGCCGGCGAGGAGCTCCTCGCACAGCTCGGTGGCCACGGCGATGCCCTCGGCGCGGACCGCCGCCTTGGCCTCCGGGGTGTCGCCGGCCTTGGCGCTGAGCCTGGCCACGACATCCTCCGGCACGGAGGTGCCGATCAGCTCGCCCTGACGGCGGATCGCGGACAGGTTGAGGATCGGCATGATGGCCGGGAGGATCGGCAGGTCGACACCGCGATCGCGCACCCGCTCGACCAGCCCGAAGTAGTCGGCGGCACGGAAGAACATCTGGGTCACCGCGAAGGTGGCACCAGCCTTCGCCTTGGCGACGAGGACGTCGGCGTCGTGGTCGAGCGAGGCGGCCGAGGGGTGGCCCTCCGGGAAGGCCGCCACCCCGATGTCGAACCCGCCGCGGTCGCGGATCCGCTCGATCAGTTCGCGGGCGTAGGTGAAGCCGCCCTCCGTGGGGGTCCACGGTGCCCGCGGGCCCTCGGCCGGATCGCCGCGCAGAGCCATCACGTTGCGCACCCCCGCCTCGGCGTACGCATCGAGGATCTGGTCGATCTCCGTCGCCGTGTGCCCCACGCAGGTGAGGTGGGCCATCGGCAGGAGCGAGGTCTCGCGCGCGATCCGCTCGGTCACGCGGACCGTCTTGTCACGCGTGCTGCCGCCGGCGCCGTAGGTGACCGAGACGAAGGTCGGGCGGTAGGGCTCGAGCGCGGAGATGGCGTCCCACAGGACGACCTCGCCGGCGTCGTCCTTGGGCGGGAAGAACTCGAAGGAGAAGCTGCGCCCCCCTTCGGCGATGAGCTGACCGATCCCCTGCGACTCGATTGCCATAGCCGCAGTGTAGGGAGGATCGGCGGCGAAGCCGGACTCGTCCCGAGGACCAACCCTGCCGTGTCGTCTCCTAGGGTGGACGCGTGAGCGCGACGCCGTGGGACGACGAGGCATTCCGGGCCAGGGTGCAGAAGGCGCTCGATGCCTTCCTCGACGAGCAGGCCGAGCGGTTGGCACCGCTCGGCGCCGACGCAGCCAGGCTGATCGCCGAGGCACGGATCTCGACCAGCGGCGGCAAGCGGCTGCGGGCGGCGTTCTGCTACTGGGGATACCGCGGCGTTCGCGGCGAGGAGCTGACCCCGGAGGAGGACGAGGCCCTCATCCGGGCGGGTGCTGCGGTCGAACTCCTCCAGGCCTCCGCCCTGGTGCACGACGACGTGATGGATGCCTCGGACACCCGGCGGGGCCGCCCCGCCAGCCACCGGGCCTTCGAGGCGGCCCACCGCGACGCCGGCTGGCACAGCGATCCCCGGGAGTACGGCGTCGCCGCGGCCATCCTGCTCGGCGACCTGCTCCTGACCTGGGCCGACGAGCTTCTCCGCCGGGCCGGCTTCGACGCGGAGCCGACCGCGGCGGCACTGCGGATCTTCGACGCATGCCGCAGTGAGGTGATCGCCGGGCAGTTCCTCGACGTGTCGGTGCAGGCGCGCGGCCGCGCCGACGTCGAGTCCGCGATGACGGTGCTGCGATACAAGTCGGCCAAGTACAGCGTCGAGCGGCCGTTGCACATCGGCGCCGCGCTGGCCGGCGCCGACCAGCCGACCCTCGCCACGCTGAGCGCCTTCGGGCTGCCCGTGGGTGAGGCCTTCCAGTTGCGCGATGACCAGTTGGGCGTCTTCGGCGACCCGGAGGTGACCGGCAAGCCGGCCGGTGACGACCTGGTGGAGGGCAAGCGCACGGTGCTCGTCGCGCTCACCCTCGACGCGGCCGCACCCGAGGACGCCGTCCTCCTCGATCGCGCGTTGGGCACTCCCCTCACCCCCGCGGAGGTCGAGCGGCTCCGCGGGATCATTCGCGGCAGTGGGGCCGAGCAGCAGGTCGAGTCCGTCATCGCCGAGCTCACCGGGGTCGCCGTGGCCGGCCTCGAGCGCGCGCACCTCGACGAGGGCGCCCGCGGCGTACTCCTCTCCCTGGCCCAGGCCGCAACCCAGCGCAGCCACTGACCCCACGAGGGTGGAGTGACGGTCTGGTCAGGCCGCGTCGTGACGAGGCTCGGCCCGAGGCACGAGCACGGGGTCCACGAGAACGAGCACGCCAGTCCTCACCGCCTTCTCGACCGAAGATCCGCCTGCGGTGCCGGACGGCTGTGGTGAGGTGGATCCATGACGTGGGAGACGCATCCGGTGACACCGGACCGCTTCGAGGACTTCGCCGAGGTGATCAACCGCACTCGCCGTCCCAACCACTGCTGGTGCCTGTCCCACCGACTGCGGCCCGTCGAGATCGAGGAGCTCGGCGGCGGCAGCCGGGAGCTGGCGATGCGTCGGCTGTGTGAGCGTGAGCATCCGCCGGGGGTGGTGACCTACCGCGACGGCGAGCCGGTGGGCTGGTGCAGCATCGGGCCCCGGTCCGAGAACACTCGGCTGGCCGGCTCCCGGCTCATCCGGCCGGTCGACGAACTACCGGTGTGGAGCATCGTGTGCGTGGTGGTGCGTAGCGGCCATCGCCGCCAAGGGGTGACCGCGCCGCTGCTCGAGGGTGCGGTGGACTACGCCGCCGCCCACGGCGCACCGGCCGTGGAGGCCTATCCGGTCGATCCTCCTGGCCGGATGGACGTGACCATGTCCTTCGTCGGCACCAGGTCGATGTTCGCGGCCGCGGGCTTCCGCGTGATCGGCACCACCGATGCCGTGGCCAGCGGGATGCCGCGGCTGATCATGCGACGAGACCTGGACTGAGCCTGGAGCCACCGATCGCCGCCGTCGCGAGCATCGCCCGACGGCTGCGCCGGCAAGGCGGAGTGCCGAAGCCCGTCGAGGTGCGACAACGCCCCCGGCGCACCCGGATGGTGGCCTGCAGCAGGCGCAGGATCGGAGGGATCGAGGCTGTGTGAGGCGGCCAGGACCACCGACGTACGTTCCCTTCTGTCATCGACCTGTCCCGGACTCAGAGTTCGTCGGCGTCCATCGTGACCAACGGGTCGGAGGTGGGCCCGCTGGACCCCGGAGCAGGCTCCATCGTGACCTGGAGCTCCCCCTCGCCCATCGGCACCGCAGCGGCGTCCGCTCCCTCGAGTACGGCCGCCGACTCGGCGCCCTCGGGGGTGACCCACCAGACCTGGTAGACCATGCCGTCCTCCTCGGCCATCGCAGCCGTGTCGACCGCGACCATGTGCATCTCGGGTGACATCGCGACCATCAGGTCGCCCTCCGAGGTGTCCATCTCGTGCATGCGGGCGTCGGGGGCCGCCATCACCTGGGCGGCCGTCATCGGGGCGGGTTCGTCCTCGAGCAAGGGTTGGGCCAGGATCCCGCCGGTGACCGCGAGCACCACGGCCGCGGCCGCGCCGACCGCCCAGCGCAGGGCCCGCGAGCGCCGGGAGGTAGGACGGCGCGCCGCGACCAGCGGAGGGAGCTGGGGCGTCTGCGCGGCCGCGGCCAGCACCCTCTCCCGGACCCGCTCCGGCGGACCACTGCCGAAGGACAGGTCGGCGGCCAGGGCCGCGGTCGCCTCCCGCAGCGCGGCGACCTCGTCGCGGCAGGCGGCACAGAGGCTCAGATGGCGCTCGAACTCGGCCCGCTCCTCGGGCTCGAGCGCGTCCAGGACGTACGGCCCGACCAGGGTGTGCGCCTCGGGGTTCACGCCGTTCATCTGGCTCCCTCCTCCGCCGGTGCCTCTAGACCGCGGTGCAGGCAGTCGCGCAGTCGGATGAGCCCGTCGCGCATCCGGGTCTTGATGGTGGGCAGCGGACGTTCCAGCAGCGCCGCCACCTCGGCGTAGGTGTAGCCCTGGTAGTAGGCCAGTTCGACGGACTCACGCTGGAGCGGGGTCAGGCTGTCCAGGCAGCGGCGTACGCCGCGACGCTCCTCCGCCTCGGCCACCGCCTCGTCGGGACCGGCGGCCGGGGGTGGCTCGTGGTACGACGCGCGGCGCTCACGATCCCGGGCGGCCTGGGAGGAGCGCACCGCATCGACGGCGCGCCGGTGCGCGACGGTGAGCACCCAGGTCCGCACGCCACCGCGCCCGGGGTCGAACCGACCCGCGTGCCGCCACACCTCGACGAAGACCTCCTGGGTGACCTCCTCGGCGAGAGCGGGGTCGCGCACCACCCGGCGACTCACCGCATGGACGGCGGTGGCCAGGGCGTCGTAGAGACGCTCGAAGGCACCGAGGTCGCCGCGGGCCACCGCGGCCATCACCGCGGCGAGCCCCTCATCGGCGCCGCGCGTCCCGTCGACGAGGCGGAGTCCGCGTCTGGGCACGCTCTCCTCCGTCCCGGTCGTGGCTCTGTCTGGATGGCTGGTCACACCGGTGGTTCGGGGCAGCCGGCCACTCGGATGGGTGACCCATCCGGAGGTGGCCTCGGCACCGAACCCCGGATATGCAACCTGCCACCTCCCATCCTGCCTCTCCTCCCTCCCGGTGGTACGCCGCCGCGGCCGGCGTCGCCGCGGGCGCCCTCGGTCTGGGGGTCGGTGAAGCGGTCGCCGGCCTTCTCGGTGCCACCTCCTCACCGGTGGTGGCTCTGGCCGACCGGGTGATCGACCTGGCTCCGCAGCAGGTCAAGGAGCGCAGCGTGGAGGTGTTGGGCACCGCGGACAAACCGGTGCTGGTGGCTTCGGTCCTCGTCGGGACGACGGCTCTGCTGGCGCTGGTCGGACTGCTCGGCGCCCGCAGCTACTGGCTGGGCATCGCGCTCCTGGGCGTGCTCGCCGTGGTCGATGCGGCCGCCCTGCTGGCCGACCGTTCGCCGGAGGCGACCCCCTGGGCGAGCGGCCTTGCGTGGGCGGTCGCGCTGGCGGTGACCGCGGTGGCGCTACGCGTGCTGCTGCGACCCTGGCGTGCCTCCGCCGACGACGCCGCCCCTGTCGCGGCGCCCCCGGCGGCGACCCCGACGCTCGCCCCAGCGGAGGAGCCCGCCCCGCCCGGGTTCGACCGGCGACGCTTCCTGCTGGCGGCCTCCGCGATGACAGCGGTGGGGGTCGCCGGAACCTGGGCCGGTCAACTGCGCACCGGGCCGAGCACCGGCAGGAGCGCGGTGGTCCTGCCGACCGCAGCGGTGCCCGCGGCACCGGTGCCGAGCGGTGCCGAGCTCGGCGTCCCGGGGCTCACCCCCTATCTGACCCCGAACCCCGACTTCTATCGGATCGACATCGCCCTGCGGACGCCTCGACTCACGGTCGAGGACTATCGGCTCCGGATCCACGGCCTGGTCGATCGCCCGCTCGAGCTGAGCTACCGAGACCTGCTCGACCTCCCACTGGTGGAGCGGAGGGTCACCCTGACCTGCGTCTCCAACCCGGTGGGCGGTGAGTACGCCGGCAACGCGACCTGGCTCGGCGTACGCCTCGAGGACCTGCTCGCACGCGTCGGCGTCGATCCCGAGGCCGACGCGGTGCGCTCGGTGGGTGCCGACGGCATCACGATCGGCACGCCCCTGGAGGCGCTCCGCGACGGGCGTGAGGCCCTTCTTGCGGTCGGCATGAACGGCGAACCGCTGCCGCTCGAGCACGGTTTCCCGGTGCGGATGGTGGTGCCGGGCCTGTACGGCTACGTCTCGGCCACCAAGTGGCTCACCGAGCTGGAGGTGACCAGGTTCGAGGACTTCTCCGCCTACTGGACCGAGCGCGGCTGGGCCGAGCAGGGGCCGATCAAGACCGCTACGCGCATCGATGTCCCGGGCGAGGGCGCCGTGCGGGCCGGACGGGTGTCGGTGGCCGGTGTCGCCTGGGCCCAGCACCGCGGCATCGACGCGGTCGAGGTGCGGGTCGACGGCGGTGCGTGGCAGGCCGCCCGGCTGGCCACCGAGGACACCGTCGACACCTGGCGGCAGTGGGTCTGGGAGTGGGATGCCGAGCCCGGCCGGCACGTGCTGGAGGCCCGGGCGGTGGATGCCACCGGCACCCCCCAGACCGGTGAGGAGGCCGGCGTGGCCCCTGACGGCGCCACCGGCTACCCCCGTCGCGAGATCGACGTCGAGTAGGCCCATCCGCGGCGTTCATCGCTCCGAACCCCCGGTGACAGCGATCGATCCACATTCGACGAAGGAGCCCTCATGCGACTCTCCAGCCCCCTCACCCGCGCCGCCACCGCCCTCGCTTCGGGGGTGCTCGTGTTCGGGCTCGCCGCCTGCGGTGACGACACCGCCGACGACCCGGGCAGCGGCACCACCGAGGACAGCATGACCGAGTCCCCCATGGACGACGAGATGACCGAGTCCCCCATGGACGACGAGATGACCGAGTCCCCCATGGACGACGAGATGACCGAGTCCCCCATGGACGACGAGATGACCGAGTCCCCCATGGACGACGAGATGACCGAGTCCCCCATGGACGACATGGACGACGAGATGGAGGACTCGCAGGGCTGAGCGGCCCGCGCAATCCGCACGGCTCGGTGAGGAGTCAGCCCAGATCGGGCAGGTCGGAGGCCGGTCCGTCGCCGCGCAACAGCACGCTGAAACCCCCCTGCTGCGCCCGCCGGGTGAGCAACCGGACCAGCGAGCGGAAGGCGTGCGGGTCGGCCTCGGCCAGCAGCTCCCACCCCTCCCAGAGCACGAGCAGCGGTTCTGCGATCTCACGCAGGCCGTCCCAGAGTGCGTCCAGGTTGGCACCGACGTACGCCGGAAGGTCGAGGGCGGCCTTGAACGCCGTCAGGGCGTCGGCCTTCGCGCTTCCGTGCACCTCGGAGGGGGCCGGGTCGAGCGCGACCACGGCGAATCCCCAGCCGGCCGCCTCGGCCTCGACCCGCACCAGGTCCACGGGGATGGCGCTGCGCCACACGTGGAGGCCGGGGGCGATCTCCCCGCTCAGCAGTCCGTCGAGTCCGGTCGGCCCGGTCATCGCCAGATCCGCTCGAAGCTCTCGTAGTGGTCCTCGGTCCAGTAGGACTCCTCGCCCTCACCGGTGACGATCCGCCGGGCCCCGCGGTCGTCCTCACCCGGGGTCGGCACGGTGTACTCGGCGTAGTAGCCGTCCGGGTGCTCGGGCAGGATGCCCTCGAAGTTGCCGAAGGTGCTGCCGTCCTTGCCCGGGTAGGGGAACGGCCCGCCCGCGTCGATGAGTTCGAGGGTCTCCTGGGCCTCGGCCGGCAACTCGCTGGCACCGATCCAGGGCAGTCCCGACTCGGCATCGGTCTCGCCGGCACCGGGTGGCACCACCCCGGCGACCTCGCCGCCACCCCTCTCGGGATCGGAGCCGCCGTCGCCCCCGGTCACCAGCCAGGCGAGCAGTGCCGCGACCAGGATCCCGCCCAGCATCACCGCGATCCGGATCGTGCTCCGCCGTGCCACCGGACCGGCTCCCCGCCCGCTCAGAAGGCCAGCGCCTGGGCGCGCCGCTTGACCTCGGAGCCACGGTTCTCCCGCAGCGCGTCGATGGGCCGTCCGGGCAGGTCGGCATCCAGGAAGATCCAGGCGATGCACTCCCGGTCGTCGAAACCGCCGTCGTGCAGCACCGTGAGCAGACCGGGCAGTCCCTTGACGGGGAGACCGTCCTGGAGGAACAGGGCCGGCACCATCTGGCCCGCGCCCTTCGCACCGGGCGTGGGCACCGCGGCGGCGAGTTCGTGCCGACGGATCATGGTGCGGACCTGGGCCACGGTGACACCCAACTGTCGGGCGGCTTCGGCCCAGTCGATCCAGTCGGTGACCAGGGCGGCGAGGTCGTGGTCGGCCAGACGCTTCTCATCCATGGCACCCATCGTTCCACGGACCACCGCGCGCCGTGCCCACGGTGGCGCTGGAACCGGCCGAGCAGGTGTCGGTCCCTGGAACACCGCCTGCGCTCCGTACGATGGGGGCTCCGGTTTCCTTCCCCGACCGGCCGCAGGAGGACGACGTGCGCCCTGACCGGTATGCCCGCTCAGCCGATGCCGCACGCCCTCAGCACACCCGACGACTGAGCACCGAGGAGTCCGCTTCCGGCCCGGCAGGTGACGCGGGCGAGCGCACCCGGCGTACCTCGGGAGTCGGCCGCGACCCCCATCTCGGGCGGCTCCTCGACGGCCGCTACCGCCTCCGGTCGCGGATCGCCCGTGGGGGCATGGCCGCGGTCTACCAGGCACACGACGAGCGCCTCGACCGCACCGTCGCGGTCAAGGTGATGCACACGGGACTGGGCGACGACGAGGCCTTCGCGGAGCGCTTCGTGCGCGAGGCGCGGGCAGCCGCCAAGCTCAATCACCCGAACGTCGTCGCCGTCTACGACCAGGGTGAGGACGACGGCACCGTCTACCTGGCCATGGAACTGGTGCCTGGGCACACCCTGCGAGACACGATCACCGAGCAGGCCCCGATGTCTCCGGGGCGCGCGCTGGCGCTGTTGGAGCCCGTCCTCGGGGCGCTCGCCGCGGCCCACCGGCTCGGCATGGTGCACCGGGACGTCAAGCCGGAGAACGTGCTGATCAACGCCGACCCCCACACCGGTGACCACGTCAAGGTGGCCGACTTCGGCCTCGCCCGCGCGGTGAGCGCGGAGACCCAGCACACGAGCACCGGCACTCTGATCGGCACCGTCTCCTACATCGCCCCCGAACTGGTCATCGACGGACGCGCGGACGCCCGCGCCGACGTGTACGCCGTCGGCGTCATCCTCTATGAACTGCTCACCGGGCAGAAGCCGCACGCCGGCGAGACACCCATCCAGGTCGCCTACCGCCACGTCCATCACGACGTGCCGCCGGTCTCCACGACCGTGCCCGGCACCCCGCCGTACCTCGACGCGCTGGTGGCGCGGGCCACCGCTCGCGACCGCGACCGGCGCTTCGCGGACGCCGGCGTGATGCTGCATCAGTTGCGCCGGGTGACCAGCGCCCTGGCCGACGGACTGCCCGACGACGAGGAACTGACCGCGGACCTGGCGCTGCCCGCCGCACGCGTCGCCGACTCCTACTACGAGCCGGCGGAGTCCGGCAGCGGGCTCGACGGCGCCACCACGACCGTGCCGATGCTGGTCCAGGAGCGCCCGGCCGAGCACCACGATCACGCCGACGTCCCGGGCGAGCCCCCGCGACCACGTACCGGCCGGGGCGGCGGTCGCCCCAGCCGGCGCGGCCCCCTCCGGGTAGCGATCGCGGTGCTGCTGGTGGCCCTGCTCTGTGCCGGCGTGTACTGGTTCGGGTTCCTCCGCTACACCACGACCCCGGGAGTGCTCGGCGACACCCGTGCGGAGGCCTCGGCGGCCCTCTCCGACGCCGGACTGTCCGCGGAGGTGGGCGATCCGGCGTACTCCGACAACGTGCCGAAGGGCCAGGTGGTCAGCACCGACCCGTCCCCGGGTGACCGGGTGGTCGACGGCGGCACGGTGACCCTGGTGCTCTCCCGAGGGCCCGAGGTCTACCGGTTGCCGAAGCTCGCCGGGATGAGTGTCGATGAGGCCCAGGACGCCATCGCGGACTCACACCTCACCTTCGGCCAGGCCCGGGAGGTCTGGAGCGAGACCGTCGCTGACGGCGTCGTGATGGGCAGCCGACCCAAGGCCGGCACCGTCCTGCGGCCCGAGACCGTCGTCGACATCGAGGTGAGCAAGGGGCGTCGCCCGATCAAGGTGGGCGAGTGGGCCGGTCGGTCGGCCGAGCAGGCCGAGGAGACCCTCTCCGACCGAGGCCTGAAGGTGGAGACCAGTGAGGAGTACTCCGACGACGTCCCCCAGGGCCAGGTGATCAGCCAGCAGCCCCAGGGCGGCACGCTCCATCGCGGTGACACCGTCCAGCTGGTCGTCTCACAGGGACCGGAGCTGGTCGAGGTGCCAGGAGGGCTGATCGCCTCCGGCGTCGACGACGCGACCGAGAAGCTCGAGGATGCGGGGTTCGAGGTGAAGGTCGAGGAGAGCCCCACCTACGTCGGCCTGAAGTACGTCATCCGGGTCGACCCCGGCTCCGGCACCGAGATCCCGAAGGGCAGCACGGTCACCCTCTACCTGGTGTGAACGGGAGCCTTCGCGAGCACCGCACGTCACGAAGAATGGGCATGACATCGCCCGCCGGGGCACCGCAGACTGCTCAGATGTCCACGATCCGGCAGGCACGCTCCGACGAGTTCGACCAGGTGCTCGACCTCATCACCGCCCAACAGCAGGACCCAGCGCGCGCCTGCATCTTCCTCGGCACCGAACGCGACGGCATCCTGGCCGAGCTGGACGAACTCGGCGAGTGGCGCAGCACCGTGCTGGTCGCCGAGGACGACGGCGTACTCACGGGGGCGGTGCTCAGCGACTCGGACACGTCCCTGGGCCGAGGTTGGATCCACGGTCCCTGGGCGACCGGCGACTGGCTCCCGACGGCCCGGAGCCTGCTGCTCGAGGCGGTGGCCGCGCTCCCGCCGGAGATCGCGACCTGCGAGATCGGCTCCGACATCGCGCACGCGCCCATGGCCGAACTCGCGGCCGAGCTCGGCTGGACCGCCACGGAGGTCAGCCACGTCTACGTCGCCGACCGGGCCGCGGGTGAGGCCTGGCAGGCCGAGGACCCGCGCGTCCGGCAGCCCCGCCCCGAGGACGCCGAGACGATCGCACCGCTGCACGACCGGGAGTTCCCGGCGACCTACACGCCGGTCGACCGGTTGATGACCGGTGCTGCCGACGGCAGCCTGCTGGTGGCCGTCGCCGACGGCGACGGCTTCCTCGGGTACGCCGCCGGACGGGTGCAACCGGACGGCGAGGGGTACCTCGACTACCTCGCCGTCGCCGAGTCCGCCCGCGGCCGTGGCGTCGGTGAGGCACTGGTGTCCACGCTCGGCCGGCGGATCCTCGCGGCCTCACCGCGGGGCACGGTCAACCTCACCGTCCAGGACCACCGCTCGCCGGCGGTGGCGCTCTACGAGCGTCTCGGGTTCCGGCGCGAATGCTCGATGGTGGGCTACCGCTCCCCCGTCGCAGCCACCTCCTGACGGCGCCGGCGACGTCGAGGGCGGCCGGCGCCGTCCCGCCGTCGGTCCCGCCTGCGGTTGGGCACTACCCTTGCCCCTCGTGACTCCCCCGAACCAGGCCGACGCCGCCGCGCGGCGCAACCCCGTCGGCACCCATGTCCCTGTGGGCAAGGGCCTGGTGAAGGGCGCCCTGGCGACCGCGGACGCACTCGGCTGCGAAACGCTCCAGATCTTCGCCGGCAACCCCCGCGGCTGGGCGCTGAGCGCCGGCCGGCCGACCGAGGACGCCTCGTTCCGGACCGAACTGGACAAGCGCGGGATCCGGGCCTTCATCCATGCGCCCTACCTGGTCAACCTGGGCTCGCCGACACCTGCCACCTACGAGAAGTCGGTCGCCGTGGTCGCACACAACCTCGCCCGGGCCGCCGCGATCGGGGCGGAGGGCGTCGTCGTACACACCGGCTCGTTCGTCGACCCCGACCCGGCGAGCTCCGCGGAGCGGCACGCCGCGGCCCTGGCCCAGGTCCGCGAGGCGCTGCTCCCACTGCTGGAGACGCTCGAGGACGACGCCGCGCCATGGCTGCTGCTCGAGCCCACCGCGGGTCAGGGCCGTTCGCTCTGCGCAGGGGTCGAGGACCTCTCCGCCTACCTCGGAGCCCTGGACTTCCACCCCAAGGCCGGCATCTGCCTGGACACCTGCCACGTCTTCGCCGCCGGTGCCCCGCTCGACGAGCCGGGCGGCACGACCTCGACCGTCGACCGGATCCTGGAGATCGGCGGACCGGACCGGCTCCGGCTCATCCACGCCAACGACTCCATGGATGTCCGGGGTGCCTTCAAGGACCGGCACCAGAAGATCGGCCAGGGCGAGATCGGCACGGACGCCTTCCGGGAGCTCTTCGCCCACCCCGGCACCGACGGGGTGCCACTGGTGCTGGAGACCCCTGGCTCGCGCGACGAGGCCGACCCCGACATCGCACTCCTCAAGCAGCTCCGCGCAGAGGTCCGCGCAGAGGTCCGCGCAGAGGTCCGCGCAGAGGTCCGAGCCGAGGTCTGAGCACGGTTCCGAGCCCGGTTCGACCGCCGTCAGGTCACGGTTCGACAACGTCTGTCCGCATGCTGTCTTCCGGCCCGTGACGACCGCCACGGATGGCTAGATTCCTCGCGTCAGGCGTCCTCTCCGGGTGGGGGCGTGCCGGCGCTGGAAGGGGGACAGCTGTGGTCATCGTGATGGCTCCGGACGCCACCGACGCGGACATCGCGCATATCGTCGCGAAGGTCGAGAGCGTCGGCGGCGAGGCGAACGTGTCGAAGGGCGTCGTGCGCACCGTCATCGGGCTGGTCGGTGACATCGAAGCCTTCCACCAGCTCAACCTCCGCAGCTTCCCCGGCGTCGCCGACGTACGCCGCATCTCCGACCCGTACAAGCTGGTCAGCCGCCAGCACCATCCCGAGCGCAGCACGATCTGGATCGACGGCCCCAGCGGCCGGGTGCCGATCGGACCGGAGACCTTCACCCTGCTGGCCGGGCCGTGCGCCGTCGAGTCCGTCGAGCAGACCCTCGAGGCCGCCCAGATGGCGAAGGCGGCGGGAGCCACCATCCTGCGCGGGAGCGCCTTCACGCCACGCACCTCGCCGTACGCCTTCCAGGGTCTCGGAGCGCACGGTCTGGAGATCCTTGCCGACGTCGGCCGGGCGATGAGCCTGCCGATCATGACCGAACTGGTCGACCCCCGCGACGTCGACCGGGTCGCCGAGACCGTCGACCTGATCCAGATCGGCGCGCGGAGCATGTCCAACGTACCGCTCCTCCAGGCCGTGGGACGGGCGGGCCGCCCCGTCCTCCTCGAACGCGGCCCGGCCGCGAGCGTCGAGGAGTGGCTGATGGCGGCGGAGTACGTCGCCCGGTGCGGCAACCTCGACATCGTGCTGTGCGAGCGGGGCATCCGCACCTTCGAGAACACCACCCGCGCCACCCTCGACCTGTCCGCCGTCCCGATGGTGCAGGCCACCAGCCACCTCCCGGTCGTGGTGGATCCCTCTCATGCCTCCGGTCGCCGGGACCTCGTCGTGCCGCTCTCCCGGGCCAGCATCGCCGTGGGCGCCGACGGCCTGGTCGCCGACGTCCACCCCGATCCCGAGAGCGCCCTGTGCGACGGCCCGCAGGCGCTGCTGGGCTCCGACCTCCGCGAACTCGCGACCGCCTGCCGCCGGCTGCCCCGCGAGGTCGGCCGGGTCGGTGCCGCGGATCGGGTGCACTGACCCGCACCTTCGGAGCCGGACACGGGATCCACCCTCCGGACCGGTCCCTGAAAGCCTGTCGAGGCGTCCCTTACCCTGTTGCGCGGACCCCGCATCGGAGACAGCCACGGCTGCACCCCTCGGCCGTGGCCCGACAAGATCCGGCAGCCCGGGAGGGAACGGCGTGAACGAATGCACGCAGTGTGGCCACGTGCAGGACGGTGGCCGGTTCTGCAGCGCCTGTGGTCACCGACTGGATTCGGTTGCTGTCCGTGACGAGGCACCTGCGGCGCACCCCCGCGACCCGCTCACCGATCCCCTCTTCGGTCCCCTGTCCGACCCGCTGACCGACCCCCTCACGGAGTCCGGCCCGGCCGAGCGGCCCGATCCCGCCCCGTCCGCCGCGCCGACAGTGCCGACCGCCCCGACCGAGCCGACCCGTCCGGTCGCACCGATCGAGCCCGCCGAGCCGGCGGAGGAACTGGACCCCACGGTGACCCGGGTCCGGGGCATCGCACCGGTGCCACCCCCGACCACACCGCCCGCGGCGACACCGGCCGGCCCCACCGGCCCGCCACCGCCGATACCGCCACCGAACAGCGCGCGCTACCCGCTGTTCGCCGATGAACTCCACCACTCCGCCGAGCCCGCGGAACCCGCGAGTGCGCCCGAGCAGACCCCACCGGACCCGCCCGAGGAGCAGATCGAGGACGGGGACTACGCGGCCGGACCGATCACCTTCTCCGCCGGCCGGAAGGACGAGGAGCGTGTGGGCGGGCGTCGGCGTACCGCCTGGGTGCTCTGGCTGGTCATCGGGTTGCTGTGCGCGGTCGTCCTGCTGATCGGCCTGTGGCTGCTCCTCGGCGGGGGCAACGATCCCGAGCGCGCGAACGCCACGTCCCCGACCAGCGCACCGGCCGAGGGGTCTGACGCGTCGGACGAGGCGACCGGAGCGGAGGAGAACGACTCCCCAGCCCCCTCCCGGAGTCCGCTCGGGGGCGAGGAACACGATGTCGCCGCCTCGGCCGGGGCTTCGGCCCCCGCCACCGCTGGTCCCGGCACCGATGTCTCCGGCGACACCGTGAGCTACGGTGCCGACAACCTGGTGGACGGCGACATCCACAGCGCCTGGCGGATGGCGGGCGACGGTACGGGGACGGTGCTGACCCTCACCCTGGACGCCCCCACCACCCTCACCGAGGTGGGCCTGGTCAACGGCTACGACAAGACCTCCCGGGAGGGCGGTCGCACCCTGGACTGGTACGCCGGCAACCGGCGGGTCCGGGCCGTGGAGTGGGAGTTCGACGACGGGCGAACCGTCCAGCAGGACCTCGCTGACGCACGCGCGATGCAGACCGTCAGCGTCCCCGACTACACCACCCAGACGCTCACCCTGCGACTGTTGGAGGTCAGCGAGCCCGGCAGTGGCGCCGCCGCCCGCGACTACACGGCGGTGAGCGAGGTCTCCCTCACCGGCAGGACCGGCTGAGCCATGCCACGCATCACCGTGACCCAGGTGACCACCGCCGAGGAACTCGACGTGGCCATGGCCGTGTGGGCCGCGGCGGACCGCACTCGTCCTCGCCCCTCGGGGCCCGAGCGGACCGCCCGGGTGCGCGGCAAGGTGGCCGAGGGCGAACGGGTGCTTCTCGCCCACTACGGCGACCTGCCCGCCGGGATGGCACTGGCCGAGACCTTCGACGACGGCGTCCGGCGACGCCCCGACACCGGCCACATCGCCACCGTGGCGGTCGACCCGGCGCGGTGGGGAAGCCGGATCGGCACCACCTTGGTGCGGGGCCTCCAGGACCGCTGGCCGCGGCTGAGCGTATGGATCCACCCCGGCCACCGCCGCGCGCGGCGGCTCTTCGCGGCCACGGGATTCACCGAGACCGGCCAGGTCACCGAACTGCAGGACGGCGGGCAGCTGGCACAGCTGCTCTGGGAGAGGAACCCCGATGAGTGAACTGACCTTCGCGAGCCTGGTGGACCGGGCGGCCGGCCATCTGCGGGCACGACCCCCGATCCCCGCCGCCCCCGACGGGACACTGCGCCTCGCGGCGGTGGCCGTCGTGCTCTTCGAGCAGGACGACGAGGCACGCTACGTGCTGATCCGACGCGCCCGCCGCGGCCGCAACGCCGGCCAGTGGGCCCTCCCCGGCGGCAAGGTCGAGCCCGGTGAGACCCCGCTGGCAGGGGCGCTGCGCGAGGCCGAGGAGGAGGTCGGCCTGCCGGCTGCGGAGGTGCGCGTGCTCGGCGTACTCGACGACTTCCCGACCAAGACCGGCTTCGCGATCACCCCGCTCGTCATCGCCGCGCCCGAGGGCTGGCTGCCCGCTGCGGCGTCCCCGGAGGTCGCCTCGGTCCATACCTTCTCGGTCGACCGGCTGGCGCACGCGCCGGACGTGGTGCGCTGGTCGGACCGGGACCGCGACGGCAGCCCGGTCCCCGAGCCTCTGCTCCAGCTGTACGTCGCCCCCGACACCCGCATCCACGCCCCCACCGGCGCGATCCTGCTCCAGTTCCGCGAGGTCGGCCTGCACGGGCGCGACACCCGGGTCGCCGATCTGACCCAGCCCGCCTTCACCCACCGCTGACCCCGGGATCCTCGCCCGGGAGGGCCGTGCACAATGGCCTCGTGATCGACCTGCGCTCCGACACCGTGACCCGTCCGACCCAGGCGATGCGGGCGGCGATGGCCGATGCCGAGGTCGGGGACGACGTGTACGGCGAGGATCCGACCGTGCGCGACCTCGAGGGGCGGGTGGCCGGACTGTTCGCCCACGAGGCCGCGCTGTTCACCCCGACCGGTTCGCTGGCCAATGTGCTCGCGGTGCGCTCGGTCGTCGGGCCGGGCCAGGAGGTCCTCTGCGAGTCGGCTGCCCACATCGCCCGCGCCGAGCTGGGTGCCCACGGCGCTATCAGCGGCGTGACCATGCGGACCTGGCACCATCCCCGCGGGCAGATCGACCTGGCCCAGATCGGTACCCTGTTCGCGCCCGACCTCGGCCCCTTCTTCGTCCCGACCGCCGCGATCGCGGTGGAGAACACCCACAACTTCGCCGGCGGCGCCGTCCTCCCCCTCGACGACCTGCGTGCGCTGCGCGGCTTCGCCGACGAACGGGAGGTGGCGATCCACCTCGACGGTGCCCGGATCTGGAACGCCCACGTCGCCACCGGCACCCCGCTCGCCGAGTACGGCGCCGTGGCAGACGTGCTCGCCGTGTGCCTCTCCAAGGGGCTCGGCGCCCCGGTCGGCTCCCTGATGGTCGGGACATCGGAGGCGATCGAGGAGGCCCGGGTCTGGCGCAAACGCCTCGGTGCCGGGATGCGGCAGGTCGGTGTCCTCGCCGCGGCCGGACTGTACGCGCTCGACCACCACATCGAGCGACTCGCCGACGACCACGCCCACGCGGCCCTGCTCGCCGAGTCGCTCGGTGTCGACCCCGCCGGGGTGGACACCAACATCGTGGTCGCGGAGCGGTCCGATGCGCCGGCGTACGTCGCTCGCGCCCGCGACGCCGGGGTGCTGGTCAGCGCGGTCGGCCCCACCACGGTTCGCCTGGTGACCCACCTCGACGTCACCCGCGCGGACGCCGAGGCCGCGGCGCGGATCCTCGCCGGCCTGTGAGCCGGTCGGGCCGAACGACCAGCCCCAGCCACCGGTGAATCACCCGCGGCGGCCCACCCCGGAACAGGGGCGAGCCGCCGCGGCGGAAAGGGTGGTGAGGCTCAGGCCTTGCTCAGCATGTCGGCGACGAGGAAGGCCATCTCGAGCGACTGGACCCGGTTGAGGCGCGGGTCGCAGGTGGACTCGTAGCGGTGGGCGAGGTCGGCGTCGGTGAGTTCCTCCCCGCCGCCGAGGCACTCGGTGACGTTGTCGCCGGTCAGTTCGACGTGCAGGCCGCCGGGCCAGGTGCCGAGGGCGCGGTGGACGTCGAAGAAGCCCTGCACCTCCTCGAGCACGTCGTCGAAGCGACGGGTCTTGTAGCCCGAGGACGCCTCGAAGGTGTTCCCGTGCATGGGGTCGCAGATCCAGGCGACGTTGACCCCCTCGGCCGTGACCTTCTCCAGGACCGGCTTGAGCCCGTCCCGGATCTTGCCGGCACCGAAGCGGGTGATGAAGGTGAGCCGGCCGGGCTCGTTGTGCGGGTTCAGCTTGGCCGCCAGGGCGAGGGCGTCATCGGGGGTCGTGCTCGGACCCAGCTTGACGCCGATCGGGTTGTGGATCTTGGAGAAGAACTCCACGTGGGCGCCGTCCAGCTGTCGGGTGCGCTCGCCGATCCAGACGAAGTGGGCCGAGACGTCGTACGGCTTGTCCGTGCGGCTGTCGATCCGGGTGAGGGCGTGGTCGTACTCCATCACCAGTGCCTCGTGGCTGGAGTAGAAGTCGACGCCGTGGAACTCGGCGGGGTCGGCGCCGATCGCCTTCATGAAGGTCAGCGCCCGGTCGATCTCGCCGGCCAGTCGCTCGTACTTGGCACCGAAGGGCGAGCCGGAGACGAAGTCGGTGTTCCAGGTGTGCACCTGGCGCAGGTCGGCGTAACCGCCGGTGGTGAAGGCGCGCACGAGGTTCAGCGTGGAGGCGGAGGCGTGGTAGACGTCCAGCAGCCGCTGCGGGTCGGGGATGCGTGCCTCGGGGGTGAAGTCGAAGCCGTTGACCGCATCGCCGCGGTACGCCGGCAGGGTCACCCCGTCGCGGGTCTCGGTGTCCTTGGAGCGGGGCTTGGCGTACTGCCCGGCCAGCCGACCGATCTTCACGACCGGGACCGAGGCGGCGTAGGTCAGCACGACCGCCATCTGCAGCAGGACCCGCAGCTTGGCGCGGACGTTGTCCGCCGTCGCCCCGTCGAGGGTCTCGGCGCAGTCCCCGCCCTGGAGGATGAACGACTCGCCGCGCGTGACGGCGGCGATCTTGGCGCGCAGGTCGTCGGCCTCCCCGGCAAAGACCAGCGGCGGTTTCGCGCTGAGCTGGGCCACGACCTTGTCCAGGGCGGCCCGGTCGGGGTAGGTCGGCTGCTGCGCCGCGCCGAGTGCGTGCAGCTCGGACAGGCTGGGGACGGTGCTCACCCCAGTAGGGTACGTGCCGCCCGCCTCTCCACGCCCGTTGTCGCACGAGGCGAGACGGCCCCCTCTCGGTCTCGCCGGCTGCCGCGGTCCCGGTTCGCTCGCCGCCGGGGTGAGGTCAGCCGAACAGCGCTCGTGCCTCGGCGTACTCCTCGGGGGAGACCACCTTCAACCGGCCGGTCGCCTCGCCCAGCGGCACAGTGAGGATCCTGGTGCCGCGCAGGGCAGTCATGATGCCGGTCTCCCCCGCCACCAGGCCGTCGATCGCGCGAAGCCCGAGCCGGGTCGCCAGCCAGCGGTCGAACGCCGTCGGAGCACCGCCGCGCTGCAGGTGGCCCAGGACGACTGAGCGGGTCTCCACCCCGGTGCGCTGCTCGACCTCACCGGCCAGCCGGTCCCCGATGCCACCCAGGCGGACGTGCCCGAAGGCGTCCTCACCCTGTTCCAGGAGCACCATTCCGGAACCGTCCGCGGGCATCGCTCCCTCCGAGGCGACGAGGATCGAGGCCCGACCGGCCGCACTCCGGGAGGCGACCAGGTCGCAGACCTCGTCCAACTCGAAGGGGAACTCCGGCAGCAGAGTCGCTGTCGCACCCCCCGCGATCCCGGTGTGGAGCGCGATCCAACCCGCGTGCCTGCCCATCACCTCGACCACCAGGGCACGGTGGTGGGACTCGGCCGTGGTGCGGAGCCGGTCGACCGCCTCGGTCGCGATCGTGACCGCGCTGTCGAAGCCGAAGGTGAAGTCGGTGCCGGACAGGTCGTTGTCGATCGTCTTGGGTACGCCGACCACGGGCAGCCCGTCCGCGGCCAGGGCGGTCGCCACTCCCAGGGTGTCCTCACCGCCGATCGCGATCAGAGCGTCGACGCCGTCACCGCTGAGGGTCTCGCGGATCCGGCGGAGGCCGTCATCGAGTGCGAGCGGGTTGGTGCGACTGCTGCCCAGGATGGTGCCGCCGGTCGCGAGGATGGGCGCGGTCACGCCGGGGTCGAGCGTCATGGTGAGCCCCTCGAGCGGCCCCTTCCAACCGTCCCGGTAGCCCACGAACTGCGCACCGTGTTCCCGCGCGCCACGCTGGACGACGGCACGGATCACGGCGTTGAGGCCGGGACAGTCACCGCCTCCGGTGAGTACTCCCACCCGCATGGACCCCTCCCACCCGCTCGACGGCGTGACGCACCTCACTCCACCTTCGCCAACCAGGAGCCGGCAGACAAGGCGCCGTCCGCATCCGTCCGGATGGCGAGCAGGGCAGGTCTCCGCTGGTGGTCGGGCGACATGGCCGGAGACTCGCACGCCCGACGGACGCGAAACCTCACTAAGGTCGCCTCCATGACCTTCTCGATCGTGGCCCGCTCCGACGACGGATCCGGGGAGGACGCGTCCTGGGGCGTGGCGGTGGCCTCCAAGTTCCTGGCGGTGGGCTCGATGGTGCCCGCCGCGGTGGCCGGCGTAGGGGCGATCGCCACCCAGGCCGACGCCAACGTCGCCTACAAGGGCCTCGCGCTCGCCCACCTCGACGACGGGGCCACCGCGCCGGTCGCCTTGGACCGACTCCTGGAGGAGGACGCGGGCCGCGACCGGCGACAGGTCGGGATCGTGGACGTCGACGGCACCGCGGCCAGCCACACCGGCCGGGCCTGCATGCACTGGGCGGGCGGGGTGACCGGGCCCGGCTATGCCGTCCAGGGCAACATCCTGGCCGGCCCCGAGGTGGTGGCCGAGATGGAGCGCGCCTTCCTCGCCTCCGACCCGGGTCTCCCCCTGGCGCAGCGACTGCTCGCCGCGCTCGCCGCCGGCGACGCCGCCGGCGGCGACCTCCGCGGCCGGCAGAGCGCCGCCCTCCTGGTGGTGCGGGAGGAGGCCGGGTACGGCGGGCTCGACGACCTCGCCGTCGACCTGCGCGTCGATGACCACGCCGACCCGGTCGCCGAACTGGGTCGCCTGCTGGCGCTGAACCAGCTCTATCTCACCGCCTCGACCGAGGAGGAGAAGGTGCCGGTCACCCCGGATCTGGAGTCCGAACTGACCGCGTTCGCCGCCACCCGCGGCTTCCCCGACTTCCTGTCCTGGGTGGGCACCGAGAACTACGAGATGCGGGTCGCCATGGACCTCTCCTGGATCGACCGCCGCATCCTCGAGATCGTGCGGGTCGGACGATGAGCGCTGGGGCAGTCCTCGCCATCGACGCCGGCACCACCGGCGTGACCGCTCTCGTGGTCGCCTCCGACGGCGCCATCGCGGCCCGCGGCTACCAGGAGTTCCCACAGCACTTCCCGCAACCGGGCTGGGTCGAGCACACGCCGGAGGGGATCTGGCTGGCCACCCTGGAGGCGGTCCGCCAGGTGCTCAAGGGGTACGCCGGCCCGCGGATCCTCGCCCTCGGCCTCACCAACCAGCGCGAGACCGTCGTGTTGTGGGACCGCGAGACCCTCGGCTCCCCACGCCGGGCGATCGTGTGGCAGGACCGCCGCACCGCGTCGTACTGCTCGGCGATGAGCGCCCACGAGGAACGGGTCAGGGAGCTCACCGGGCTGCGCATCGACCCCTACTTCTCGGCCACCAAGTTCGCCTGGATCGCCGAGCACGAACCGCACACCTGGGCGCTGGTGGAGAGCGGCCGGTACGCCGTCGGCACCGTCGACTCCTACCTGATCGCCCGGATGACCCGCGGGGTCTGGCACGTCACCGACGTCTCGAACGCCTCCCGCACCCTGCTGATGGATCTCTCCACCGGCGAGTGGTCACCCGAACTGTGCGGGTTGTTCGGGGTGCCCACGGACGCGTTGCCCGAACTGGTGCCCAACTGGGGCGAGGTCGCACGCACCGACCCGCGGTCCTTCCTCGACCTCGACCTCCCGATCGCGGGGATCGCCGGCGACCAGCAGGCGGCCCTGTTCGGGCAGACCTGTTTCGAACCGGGCGAGGTGAAGTGCACCTACGGCACCGGCTCGTTCATCCTCACCAACACCGGCAACGAGATCGAGCGCTCCGAGGCGGGCATGCTCTCCACCGCCGCGTGGCGCTCCCCCGACGGCGAGCTCACCTATGCCCTCGAGGGCTCGATCTTCGTCACCGGGGCCGCCGTGCAGTGGCTGCGCGACGGTCTCCAGATCATCGGGGCCGCCCCCGAGACCGAGGCGATCGCCCGCACCGTCTCCTCCAGCGAGGGCGTCGTCTTCGTGCCCGCCCTGACCGGTCTGGGTGCCCCCCACTGGGACCCCGACGCCCGCGGCACGATCCTCGGCATCACCCGCGGCACCACCCGGGCGCACCTGGTCCGTGCCACCCTGGACGCGATCGCCTTCGAGGTGCGGGACGTCCTGGAGACGATGCCGGCCCTGACCAGCTTGCGGGTCGACGGCGGTGCAGCCGCCAACGACCTGCTCTGTCAGCTCCAGGCGGACCAGCTCGGCGTCGAGGTCCAGCGGCCGACGTACGTCGAGACCACCGGCCTCGGCGCCGCGTTCCTCGCCGGTCTCGGCACCGGCGTCTGGGACTCCACCGCCGCCCTCCGCGAGACCTGGGCGGTCGATCGCACCTTCACCCCGACCACCGACCGGTCCGCGGCGGACGCCGACTACGCCCGCTGGACCGGCGCTGTCGCTCGCTCCCGCGGTTGGGCCTGACCCCCTGCGGCCCTGCGCTCGTGCCGCCGACCCCGGGTCGAGAGGCTCAGCGGCCCGGATCGTCCCTGGTCACCTCCCACCCGACGGCGGCCGAGGTCAGCCGAGGAGGGTGTCGAGGTCGGCGGCGGCTCGGCGGTGACGGGCGGTGGCGCTGCGGTGGGCGGTGTCGGCCTCGGTGCGGGCGGACTCGGCCTCGGTGAGCCGGGCACCGACCTGTTCGGCGTCGGCCTCCAGAGCGACGAGCCGACGACGCAGTTCGTCGAGTTCGGACTGCACCTGCAGATGCTCGGCCTGGACCTCCTCGACGCGGGCGACCGCGCTGGTGCGCTCCTCCTCGGCGCCGGCCAGGGCCTGCTCGGCGTCCGCGAGCTCGGCGCGCGCCGCCTCGACCTCGGCCTGGTCGGGACCCGCGTCGGCCGGAGCGTCGGGTACGGCGTGCAGGGACGGCGGGTCCGGCCGCACGGGAGCCGCCACGTGACCCAGCGCGCCGGGCAGGGCGACGGCGGCGGTGACCTCGACGGCGTCCACCCCGGTCGCGGCGAGGGTGCTGACCAGCAGTCCGCTGCGGACGGCGCCGGCCGCACCCTCATCGATCATCGCGGCGGTGAGGGTGGCCTCGACCTGGTCGGCGACCGCGGGGGTGACCCTGAGCCCGTGCTCCCGGGCGAGCGCCCTGGCCCGGGTGGTGACGGCGGCGGTGAGCTGGCGGCGCTGCCGGGTGAGCTGCCGTAGCTGACCGGCGTCCATCCCGGCGCTGGCCTCGCGGAGCGCCTCGCCCACGATCAGGATCTGGTCGACCTGCTCGGTCTCGTGACGCACCAGCAGGTCGACCACCCAGGCGGCGGTGGACGGCTTGCGCAGCCGCTTCACCACCGGTCCCTCGGGCGTGCCCTTGAGCTCCCTGGCCCGGGCATCGCGCGCGGGCGTGAACTCCGCCAGCGGCAGTCCGTACAGTTCCTCGGCGACCCGCAGCACCGTCCCCTGGTCGGGCTCCTCGCTCACCGGACGTACCTGCCTCGCCGGTGTTCCAGGGGCGCGTCGTCCTCCCCCACCTCCACCTGCTCG
Source organism: Nocardioides insulae DSM 17944 (assembly GCF_000422825.1). Classification (GTDB taxonomy): domain Bacteria; phylum Actinomycetota; class Actinomycetes; order Propionibacteriales; family Nocardioidaceae; genus Nocardioides; species Nocardioides insulae. Next base: position 379,938 of record NZ_AUGU01000013.1, read on the forward strand.
ATCACCGCCGTGACCAGCAGCGACCAGCCCACCGGTCTGGTCTCCTCCACACGTACGCCGGCCCAGGTGGTCGCCTCGACCGGCCGCGGGCCCCAGCGGGTCTGCTCGAACCGGCCGGCACGGAACGGACCGCCCGGGGACGGGGCGGTGCCGGCGAACACCTCGGCGAGGTCGCGGTGCGGCCAGCGCAGCAACGCGACCAGGGCGGTGCCGGTGTCCTCGAGCCGTAGGGCCAGGTCGCTGTCCGGGTCGATGAGCCCCAGGACCCGGGCGGGCTCGCCGGTCGCAACCATCAGGCTGGAGACGGTGAGACCGGCCCGGTCGCCGGTCCCGCCGGTGGTCCACAGGGAGACCGCACCGCCGAGTCGTCCGCGCAACCGGCGGACCGGGTCGTCGGGGGTGGGGAAGGGGTGCCCCGCGTGGATCGTCACGCCGGTCCCGGATCAGGCCGCGGGCTTGTCGGCGTCAGGGCGGTGCTTGGCCTGCTTGGCCAGGTCCTTGGCCTTGACGGCGTACATGTCGACGTACTCCTGGCCCGAGAGCCGCATGATCTCGTACATGATCTCGTCGGTGATGGAGCGGAGGATGTAGCGGTCGTTCTCCATCCCGTCGTAGCGGGAGAAGTCCAGCGGCCTCCCGAAGCGGACCAACGGCTTGGTGACCTTGCCGAACACCCTGCCCGGAGGCGCGATCTCGTCGGTCCTGATGACCGCGACCGGGATCACCGGGGCCTTGGTCAGCAGTGCCAGCCGGGCGACTCCGGTCTTGCCGCGGTAGAGCCGGCCGTCGTGCGACCTGGTGCCCTCGGGGTAGATGCCGAACAGTTCGCCGGCGTCCAGCACCCGCCGCGCCGACACGATGGCACCCTCGGCGGCGTCGGCTCCGGAGCGGTCGATCGGCACATTGCCGGTGCCGGAGAAGAACGCGCGCTGGAGCCGGCCCTTGAGACCGGGGGTGGTGAAGTACTCCGACTTGGCGACGAACCGCACCATCCGCGGCACCTGGAGCGGCATGAACAGCCAGTCCGCGTAGGAGAGGTGGTTGCCGGCGAGGATGGCCGGCCCCTCCTCGGGAACGTTCTCCAGACCTTCGACCCCGGGCCGGAAGAGCAGCCTGAGAACCGGGCCGATGGCCACCCACTTGAGGAATGAGTAGAACGCCCTCGTGAGCAAACCCTGCGCCTCCTGACACATCCGAGAACCAACGGGCTGACCATAACCCCCGTGGGGTCGATTCCGGACCGGGGTACCCGCGGGTAACCCAGAAGTGGGTGCTGGCACACCTTCGCCATCGGTGGACGACACCGGGTTCGCGATCTCGTACCTCGCCAGCCGCCGGGCACCGCGTACGCTGATCGGGTGAAGGACCGCGACGACGCCGTACCCCCCGAGGAGCCACAGCCGGCCTCGCCGGAGGAGCGTACCGACCCGACCGAGGGCGCCTCGTCCCCACGTCTGGACGAGGACGCCGCCTGGCAGGCCATCGTCGCCAACTTCGGCGACCGTGCCGTGCTCGAGGAATCGAGCGAGGAGCCGGCGTCGGGCTCGGGTTCGCGGTCCGAGGAGTCGGGTGGGTCCGAGGTCGCCCCGGGACCGGCGGCCGAGCCGGCGCGGTTCGAGGAGCCCGACACCGACTGGTACACCCCGTTGGAGGACGACGGCGCCTTCGTCCCCCCCGACCCCGGCCCCATCCGGACCTCGCCCGACCGTCTGCTCGCCTGGGCCGGCGTCCTGGGCGTGCCGGTGCTCACCGTGCTGGGCGTGATGCTCTCCCGGCTGACCAGTTTCTACCTTCCCGGCTGGGTCGGTCTCCTGGCCGTGGCCGCCTTCATCGGCGGGTTCGTCTACCTGGTGGCCACCATGCCCCGCAGCCCCGACGACCCGTGGGACGACGGCGCCCAGGTCTGACCCGGCCCGAGGCAGCAGGCAAGGGGCCCCGAGCGGATCGCCGGGCAGGCCACGCGCTGCGGCGTACGTGGTGCTCAGGCATCCTCGGCAACGACGCGGGCCAGTTCGGAACGGCTGGCGATGCCGAGCTTCTGGTAGACGTGCCTGAGGTGGTACTCCACCGTCTTCGGGCTCAGGAACAGGGCGGCCGCCGCCTCCTTGGTGGTCCGGCCGGTGCCGAGGAGCCGGGCGATCTGCCCTTCCTGCGGCGTCAGCCGCGCCAGCCCGGTCGCTCCGGTCCGGAGCACGGTGGCCCCGGTCGCCTCCGCCTCCCCCGCCGCCTGCTCCGCCCACTGGCCCGCGCCGAGCCGGTCGAAGGCCTCCAGCGCCGCCTGCAGCGGGGTCCGCGCCGCCACCCGGCGCCGCATCCTCCGCAACGCCGCCCCCAGCGCCAACTGGCTCCGCGCCCGCTCGAAGAGGTCGGGCGTCTGCGCATGCAGGGCCAACGCCCGCTCGTAGTGCGCGAGGGCCTCCTCGGGGGACGCGACGGCGGCCATCGCACGGTGGGCCCGGGCCAGCGCCCAGGGCTGGCCCTTGGCCTCGGCCCGGGCCAGGAAGGCCCTGGCCCGGAGGGCGGCCTCGCCCATCTCTCCCTGCCGCACCAGGCATTCGACGATCTCCGGAGCGGGAGACAGATCGACATCGTGCAGTCCGCGCACGTCCATCAGTTGCTCCAACTCCCGGTACCGTTCGCCGGAGCGGTCGGTCCGGCCGAGCCCGTGCTCGAGGTCGCCGAGAGCCGAGGTCGCCCACACCGCGGCCATGTGTACGCCGTGCTCCCGGGCCAGCGCCACCGCCTCCTCGGCCGCCGCACGGCACGCCTGCTCCTCGCCCCGGCGGGCGAGCAACCCGGCCAGGGCCGCCAGGAGCATCGCCAGATCGGTGCTCTGGCCGGTCTCGCGTGCCATCGCGATGCCCTCCTGGTACGCCGTGACGCCGTCCTGCCAGCGGTCCGAGGTCGCCTCGAACCGGCCGGTCAGGAACAGCAGGCTCGGCAGCGTGGTGAGGGCGCAGCGATCACGCACCTCCTCCACGGCGTGGCGGATCAACTCCCGCCCGGTGGTGGTCTCGCGCAGGAACAGGGCTCCGATCACCATCCAGCCGGGATGGCGGCTGTCGTCCAGCCAGGTCGTCCTCGACTGGAGTTCGTCGACGACGGAGCGGATCGCGCCGATGCCGGGCTGCCCGGCGAGCACCCGGGCGATGCCCGAGGAGATCCGGCCCCGCAGTCGCACCCGGTCGTCGTACCCGCCCTGGGGTGCGCGGCCGAGCAGGGCATCGATCCGGTCGGCGGCACGGACGCCGGTCCGGTTGTCCGCGCGGAACAGGCTGGCCTCGACCTGGTCGCTCAGGATCAACACGGCCCGCGCGGGGTCGTCCTCGGCGGCCCCATCGGCCGCCCTGTCCAGCAGCAGGCGAGCCCGGTCGAGGGAGCCCGCCCGGAGGGCGATCGTGCCGCGCAACCAGTCCGTGGCGACGTCCCCCTCACTCGGCAGCTCGTCCAGTAGCCGAGCGGCGCGGTCCTGCTGGCCGGCCAGCCAGGCCTGCTCGGCCGCGGCCAGCACCCGTTCGTCCCGCGCGGGGTTCGACCCGGTCAGCTCGGCGGCCCGCTCCCAGGCGGTGGCGGCGACGGCGTGGGCGCCTCGGCGGTTGGCCCGCTCGGCCACCACCGCCAGGTCGGTCGCGACCGAGTCGTCGTGCCCGATCGTCCCTTCCGCGCGGTGCCAGGCCCGTCGCTCGACCTCTGCGACGGGCAGCGCGTCGGCCACCTCCAGGTGGGCTCGCCGCCGGTCCTGCGCGCCGGCGGCGGCGTACACCCCAGCGGCGACCAGTGGGTGCTGGACCATCGCCCGCGTCCCGTCCAGATGCACCAGCCCGGCCCTCTCCCCCTCCGCCATCGGGGCCAGCTCGAGCCCGCGCCGACGTGCCGCCCTCTCGACCACGGCCAGATCCCCACCGGCCACGACCGCGAGCAGCAGGAGTTCGCGGGCGGGCCGCGACAGGTCGCCGGCCCGACGACCGTAGGCCTCCGCGATCCGGTCCGGCACCGGCCCCGGGGTCAGCGGCGACCGCCGCGCCAGGCGGTCGAGGTCCCCGGCCAGCTCGCGCACGGCGAGTGGGTTCCCGCCGGTCAGTGAGATCACGCTCCGGGTCAGTTCCTCGGTCACCGGCGGCGGGGCCACCGCCGCCAGGAGACGGGCAGCCTCCTCGGGGCCGAGACCGAGCAGCGGCAGCTCGCTCAGGCCGGCTGCCCGGAAGGGTGACTCCGCGTCGGGCCGTCCGGCCAACACCACCGCGATCGGGTCCGCCACCAACCGGCGTACGGCGAAGGCGAGCGCCTCCGCGGTGGGCCGGTCGAGATCCTGGGCGTCGTCGATCGCGACCAGCAGTGGCCGCTCGTCGGCGTACCGGCTCAGCAGCGAGAGGCAGGCGGCTCCGACGGCGAACCGCTCCTGGTTCTCGCCCTCCCGCAGCGCCAGGGCCACCTCCAGCGCCCGCGCCCGCGGAGCCGGGATCTCGTCCAGGTGGTCGAGCACCGGACCGAACAACTGCAGCAACCCGCCGAAGCCGACCTCCCGCTCGGCCCTGGTGCCCGAGGCGCGCAGCAGGTTCATCCCCTGCGCCTGCTCGACCACGTCCTCGAGCAGGGCCGACTTGCCGATCCCCGGATCGCCGGTGATGACCAGGCATCCGCTCTCTCCCACCCGGGCGCCGGCCACCAGGCGGCCGAGGATCGCCTGCTCGGGCTCCCGGCCGATCAGCACGTTCCCAGGCTAGGTCGTGGACCGTGCCTGGGGCACAGGACTAGGTGGGGTACCTGATTCGGCGTAGCCCGTAGCGGTGCGAGCGTGAGTGATCCACCACCCATCGGAGGAGCCATCATGACCACCATCGAGAACCCGCAGACACCTCAGCGCGACGTCGACCCGGACAAGCTGATGGCGTTCGTCTTCCGCGCCGTCGAGGAGATCGGTGCCGGGCTCAACGGCGGGCTCGTCGTGCTCGGCGACCGGCTCGGCTACTACCGCGCGCTCGCCGATCTCGGACCCACCACGCCGGTGGAACTCGCCGAACGCACCGGCACCGACGAGCACTACACCCGCGAATGGCTGAACTGCCAGGCCGCCGGGTCCTACGTCGACTACGACCCCGCAACCGGCCGGTACACGCTGCCGCCGGAGCAGGCCGTGGCGATGACCGACGAGTCCAGTCCGGCCTACCTGCCGGGACTGTTCCAGATCGCCCACGGCACCCTGCGGGACCTGCCCTCGATCATCGCCGCCGCCAGGTCCGGTGACGGGGTCGGCTGGGGCGACCACAACGGCGACGTACACCTGGGCTGTGAGCGCTTCTTCCGGCCCGCCTACCTCAACAACCTGGTGGCCGAATGGCTGCCCGCCCTGGACGGGGTCACCGGGGCACTGGAACGTGGGGTGCGGGTCGCCGACGTCGGCTGCGGCCACGGCGCGTCCACGATCCTGATGGCCGAGGCCTTCCCGGCCTCCAGCTTCGTCGGCTTCGACTACCACGGCGCCTCGATCGAGGTCGCGGCCGAGCGGGCCGCGGAGGCCGGAGTCTCCGACCGGGTCGACTTCGCGACGCAGCGGGCCGACAGTTTCCCGGGGTCGGACTACGACCTGGTCACCATGTTCGACTGCCTGCACGACATGGGCGACCCCGTCGGAGCTGCCCGCCGGATCCGCGAGACCATCGCCGAGGACGGCACCTGGATGATCGTCGAGCCGGCCGCCGGGGACCACGTCGAGGACAATCTCAACCCGGTCGGGCGCGCCTACTACGCCTTCTCCACGATGCTGTGCACGCCGGCCTCGCTCGCCCAGGACGTCGGCCTCGCGCTCGGCACCCAGGCCGGCCCGGCCCGCATCCGCGACGTCGCCGTGACCGCCGGCTTCACCCGTTTCCGGATCGCCGCCCAGACGCCGTTCCACAACGTCTTCGAGGTCAAGCCCTGAGGAGTTCCATCGCGGTCGGCGTGTCACGCGCGACCGGTGGGGACCCGCCCTCGCGCCACCGGTCGCGCGACACGCTCGCGCGTCTCCAGATCGGAGGATGATGGGGCCATGCTGCTCGAGCAGCGCCGGGCGCGAGAGCCCGACGAGGAGGGCGAGGTCGTCCGCGACGGCGTCGGCCTGCACTACGAGGTGTACGGCGACGGGCCGGTCACCGTCCTGCTGATGCCGACCTGGTCGATCGTGCACTCGCGGATCTGGAAGGCACAGATCCCCTACCTGGCCCGGCACCATCGGGTGGTCACCTTCGACGGCCGGGGCAACGGCCGCTCGGACGCACCCGAGGGCGCGGCCGCCTACCGGGACGACGAGTACGTCGCCGACGCGGCGGCCGTGCTCGATGCCACCGCCACCCCGGCGGCGGTGGTGGTGGGCTTCTCCTGCGGTGCCACCTGGTCGATCGGACTGGCCGCCGATCATCCGGAGCGGGTGCTCGGCGTCGTCGCCATCGCAGGGGTGTGCGGATTCCCCCTCGCCCGGCCCGAGCGTGAACAGTCCGTCTGGGACGGGCAGCTGGACACGACGCGGGGCTGGGCGAAGTACAACCGTCGCTACTGGTTGGACGGAGGCTTCGACGACTTCCGCAGCTTCTTCTTCCACCAACTGTGCAGCGAACCGCACTCGACCAAGCAGTACGACGACCTGATGGCCTGGTCGGCCGACGTCCCGGCGCAAGTGGTGGCCGACACCACCGCCGCCCGTCTCGGGTGCGACGGGGTGGCCTGCGGCTCGATCGAGCAGGCCTGCGCGCGGGTCCGATGCCCGGTGCACGTCATCCACGGCACCGAGGACCGGATCCGGCCGGCCGCGCTCGGCGAGCGCCTGGCCGAACTCACCGGCGGCGACCTCACCCTCATCGAGGGCGGCGGACACGGCCCGATGAACCGGCACCCCGTCCTGGTCAACCACGTGATCCGCGACGTCATCGCCGAGGTGGCCCCGGACCCGCCCCGGCGGCGTACCTGGGTGCGCTCGCTCGGTCGCACGCCCCGGGTCCTCTTCCTCTCCTCCCCCATCGGCCTGGGTCACGCCCGCCGGGACCTCGCCATCGCCGACGAGCTGCGCCGCGTCCGCCCCGAGCTCCGGATCGACTGGCTGGCCCAGGAGCCGGTCACCAGGGTGCTGCGCGATCGCGGCGAGCAGGTGCATCCGGCCTCGGCCTGGCTGGCATCCGAGTCCGACCACATCGACGACGAGGCCCACGAGCACGACCTGCACGCGTTCGGCGCGATCCGGCGGATGGATGAGATCCTGGTCGCCAACTTCATGGTCTTCGATGAGGTGGTCCGCGAGCAGCACTACGACCTCGTCGTGGGCGATGAGGCCTGGGAGGTGGACCACTTCCTGCACGAGAACCCAGAGCTGAAGCGCTTCGGCTATGCCTGGATGACCGACTTCGTCGGCTGGCTGCCGATGCCGGACGGGGGCGCGCGGGAGGCGGAGCTCACTGCCGACCACAACGCCGAGATGCTCGAGCAGCGGGCCCGCCACCACCGGCTCCGGGACCGTTCGGTCTTCGTCGGCTCCCCGGAGGACATCGTGCCCGACCGGTTCGGCCCGGATCTGCCGCTCATCCGGGAGTGGACCGAGCAGAACTTCGACTTCGCCGGCTACGTCACCGGCTTCGCGCCCCCCGGGCCGGAGGAGCGGGCCGCCTGCCGTCGCCGGCTCGGCTATCGCCCCGACGACCTGCTCTGCGTGGTCACGGTCGGCGGCTCCGGCACCGGCGCGGCGCTGCTCGGGCGCGTGCTCGACGCCGTACCGATCGCTCGCCGCGCCGAACCGCGACTGCGCTTCCTCGTCGTGACCGGGCCGCGCCTCGACCCCCGCGCGCTGCCCCGGCGTGCCGGGGTGCGGGTCCGTGGCTACCTGCCCGACCTGTACCAGCACCTCGCGGCCGCCGACCTCGCGGTGGTCCAGGGCGGACTCACGACCTGCATGGAGCTGACCGCCGCCGGTACGCCGTTCCTGTTCGTGCCGCTCCAGCACCACTTCGAGCAGGCCTTCCACGTGCCCCATCGGCTGCGCCGCTACGACGCCGGCCGGCAGTTGTCCTACGCCGAGGCCACCGACCCCGACTTCCTGGCCGCGGCGATCCTGGCGGAATCGGCCGGAACGGCACGGTTCCGCCCGGTCGAGACCGACGGCGCCGCGCGGGCTGCGGCCCTGCTCGCGGACCTGTGTTGAGGATCTAGGAGGTGGAGCGGGCCAGGTGGGCCGCTCCGACGACTCCCGCGTGCGGCCCGAAGCGCGCCGGGTGCACCGGAGGCACCTGCCGATGACCGGCGCCGACCAGGGAGCGGACCAGGGCGGAGCGGGCGGGCTCGAGGAGCAGGTCGCCGGCGGCGGAGACGCCTCCGCCGATGACGACCACCTCGGGGTCGAGGGCCGCGACCAGGTTGGCCAGGCCGACGCCCAACCAGTCCCCCACGGACTCGAAGGCCTGGAGCGCGACCGGATCGTCGTGCTCTGCGGCTGTGGTGACCATCGGGCCGGTCAGTCTTTCGCCGTCGCCCTCGCACCACTGCTCCAGGACCGTGGGCACCCGACCCAGACGGGTCCGGACGAAGCGGACCAGGGCGTTGCCGGAGCAGTACTGCTCCCAGCAGCCGAACCCGCCGCATTCGCACGGCGCCCCATCGGGCAGCACCTGCATGTGCCCGAACTCACCGGCCATGCCGTTGCGCCCGCGATGGATCCGCCCGCCCACCACCACGGCGCCGCCGATGCCGGTGCCGAGGGTGACCATCACGATGTCCTCGGCGCCTCGGGCGACGCCGTACACCCCTTCCGCCCGCACCGCGCAGTTGGCGTCGTTGTCGAGCACGACCGTGGTGTCCCATCGGTCGGCCAGCCGGGACCGGGTCGGGTCGCCGCGCCACGGCAGGTGCGGAGCGAACATCACCCGCTCCCCCGAAGCGTCGACGAATCCGGCTGCGGCCAGGCCCACGCCGGCGATCGGACGACCGGCGGCCACCTCCTGGACCGCCTCGGTGAGGGCGTCCTCGACGAGCGCGACCTCGACCCGCCGGCCAGGGGTGGTACGACGGGCGGTCGCCACCACCTGTCCGTCCGCACCCACCTCGGCCGCCAACACCTTGGTGCCGCCGATGTCGACCCCCAGGTAGATCCCCTCGTCCGGAGTCATGGGCGGGCCCGCCTTCGGGTCGGTCACCGGGGGCTCACCGCCGGGAGAGGTCGGCGGCGCCGATCAGGCCGGCCCGATTGCCCAGCGATGCCTTGCGGATCTCGAGTCGGGGGCGGTACCCGCGCCCGGTGAGGGAGTTGCCGAAGGCGGCCCGGGTCGGCCCCAGCAGCAGCTCGCCGACCTCGCTGACCCCGCCGCCGACCGCGACCACGGCAGGATCGAGCACCGCGGTCAGGGAGGCGATGCCCTCGCCGAGCCAGGTACCGACGGTCGCGAGGCTCTCGATGGCGAACGGGTCGCCCGCCACCGCGGCCCGGCTGATCAGCGGACCCTTGATCGCCTCCGGATCGCCGCCGGCCAGATCGAGCACCCCGCGGGCGAGCAGCGAGCCGCCGCGGGCGGCCTCACGGACCTCCCGGACCAGGGCGTTGCCGCTGGCGTACTGCTCGAAGCAGCCGTGGTTGCCGCAGCCGCACAGGATGCCGCCCGGCACCACCCGCATGTGCCCGATCTCGGCGCCGACCCCGAACGCGCCCCGGTAGAGCTCGCCGTCGAGCACGAGCCCACCCCCCACGCCGGTACCGACGGTCACCAGCAGCAGGTCGTCGACGTCCTCGCCGGCCCCGTAGCGGAACTCGCCCCACGCCGCTGCGTTGGCGTCGTTCTCGATGACCACGGGGAGGTCGATCCGCTTCTCCAGCCCGGTCTTGAGATCGACGTCGCGCCAGGCGATGTTGGGTGCGAACAGGACCCGGCTGCGGGTCTTGTCGACGTACCCGGCCGCCCCGACCCCGACGGTGGCGATCGGGTGCCGGCCGGCCAACTCGCGGACCACGGAGGCGATGGCGTCCTCGATCTCGTGGGGGTTGGTGGCCGGCGACTCGACCCGCAACTCCTCCACGACGGTGCCATCACCGTCGACCACGCCCCCGAGGATCTTGGTGCCCCCGACGTCGACTCCGCATGCAAGCGTCACGATTCCTCCTCCGGCCACGACTGCCCATCCTCGTCCAGGTCGATCGGCTGGACACCCGAGTCGGACGTGTTGCCCTGCTGGTCACCTGCCACGGCCGCGAGCAGGCTGCCCGCCGCCTGGAGGAGGGCAGCGCCGGCACTGGCCAGGTGCGCCCTCACCTCGGGACTGGCCTCGCGGATCACGTGGATGCCGCGGCACAACGGGCAGTAGGTGCACTCCGGGGCCCCGGTCGCCAGGTGCTCCTCCAGGTTCTCCCCCAGCCCGCCGAGCCCGGAACCGAGCCCGCTGCCGAGCCCGTCGCGGAGTGCCGCGAACAGCTTGGCGGCCTCCTCCGCGGCACTCCCCACCTGCTCGTGGGCGTCGCTGGATCCATCCGGGTCTGTCACGTGATCTCCTGCTCGCTGTCGGATCGGTGACCCGGAGCCTGCGTCTCGGCCGCCGCCGTGGTCTCGGCCAGGGTCTCCACCGTGGCCGCACGCCCGGAACCGCCGGCGGTCTCCACGAATCTCACCTGCAACTCCCCTGCCTCGACCCGGGCACCGGCGACCTGTAGCCGGGCCAGCCCGGCGGGCAGGGTCAGGAGACGACGATACGACCCCACCGTCTCGTGGTGCGCGAGGTCACCCTCGGACCGACCGTGGTCCCGCAGGGTCACCACCAGGTCGTCGCCGTGCCGCGCCAACCGGACCTGCTCGCGCCGGACGCCCGGCAGCGCCAGGTGGGCCACGGCCCCCTCGGCGTGCCGCGCGACCCGGAACGGCGCGGTCGCGGTGCCCCGGGCGAGCGGATCGGCCTCGGCGTACACCTGCTCGGCCAGGTCTCTCAGCTCCTCGACCCCCATCGGTTCGGCGGTGCGGTACGGCGAGCGCCAGATCGGCAGACCGGAGAAGGACGCCTCCACCTCGGCGAGCACCTCGGCCTGGGCACGCACCCAGCCCGCGCGCCACGGGTCGGCACCGTCGCCGGGGAAGACCCGGTTGGCGACCACACCGTCGACCCGGTAACCGAACAGGCACAGGGACGTCCACGAGCGCCGGGCCTCGGCGACCACGACCTTCTCGGGGGTGAGCACCAGTCGTACGCCGGCCTCGGGGCCGGAGAGGATGCGATGGACGTCATCGAGTTCACCGTGCAGCCGTTGGACCGCGGCGAAGACCTCCTCGCCCGGCATCGGGACCCCGGCGGCGCGGGTCAGGACCGGACGGAGGGCCTTCGTCACCCGCCGCTGGGCGGGGAGCACCCGGGTCATGTACCAGCCCAGCGCCTCGGGCAGGGCGAGCAGTCGCAGCGTCTCGGCGGTGGGCGCGCAGTCCACCACGATGACGTCCCACTCGCCCGACCGGACCCGATGCCGCAACTCGAGCAGCGCGAGCACCTCCTCGGCGCCAGGGATCACGGTCAGCTCCTCGGCGGTGACCGGGTCCATCCCGACCACGTCCAGGACCTGCAGCAGGTAGCGCTGGACCTCGGCCCAGGACTGCTCGAAGCGGAGCTGGGCGTCGACCTGCTCGACGTACAGGCGGGGGGCCACCTCGGTGGGCTCCGGCCCGACCGGCGTACCGAAGGCGTCGGCGAGCGAGTGCGCCGCGTCGGTGGACAGCACCAGGGTGCGGTGACCGCGGGCGGCCGCCAGGGCCGCCGTCCCCGCCGCGACGGTGGACTTGCCGACCCCGCCCTTCCCGGTGAAGAGCAGGACCCTCACGAGGATTCGACGCGCGACTTGAGCCCTTTGAGAGCGGTGTCAATGAGGATCTTCTCGCCCTTGCGCTTGAGCATGCCGATCAGCGGGATGGTCAGGTCGAGCACCAGCCGGTAGGTCACCTCGGTACGGCCCTGCCCCAGATCGCGCAGCAGGTAGGCACCGTCCAGGGTGCGCAGCATGCTGGACTCGACCAGGCTCCAGGTGACCTCGTGGTCGCCCTCCCACCGGTAGGCGAGGGTGTACTGGTCGCGGATCGGGCTCACGTCGAGGTCGAAACGGACCCGTTCGGCGCGTCCGTCGGGTCCGGTGGCCAGCACCTCGGTACGCCGCATGCCCTTGGCCCAGGAGGGATAGGCGTCGAAGTCGGCGATGACCGCCATCACGGCGGCTGGCTCGGCCTGGATCACGATCGACGACGTGGTCTGCTCGGCCATCTGATGCTGCCCCCGGGTGTGGACGGAGCGCGGCGCGGAACCGCACTGGAGTGCTGACGTGCCGCGAGCGTACCGGATCGGGAGTCGCCGCGAGCGCCCTCCTGGCCGCGCTCGCCGTACGCGCAGGTAGCCTCACCGGGGAGAACCGAAGACCAGCCACTCGAGGAGGCCCTACGTGCGCGAGTACTCCACGCCACCGACCTACGAGATCCCGGCGACGGGCAACCTCACCGACGACGTGGTCACCAACCTCGAGGAGGCCCCGGAGGCGGTCGCCTTCAGCCGGCCCCGCGACGGGCAGTGGGAGGACGTCACCTGCGCCACCTTCCATGCCGAGGTCGTGGCCGTGGCCAAGGGGCTGGTGGCGGCCGGCATCGAGCCGGGCGATCGGGTGGCGCTGTACTCCAAGACCAGGTACGAGTGGACCCTGGTCGATTACGCGATCTGGTTCGCGGGCGCCATCACGGTCCCGATCTACGAGACCTCCTCGGCAGAGCAGGTGCAGTGGATCCTGGCCGACTCGGGTGCGAAGGCGGTCATCGCCGAGTCGGGCGACCACGTCAGCAGGGTCGCCGCCGTTCGCGCCGAACTGACCGAGCTCAACCACCTGTGGTCCTTCGGGGACGGCGCGGTCGACGTCCTCACCCGGTTGGGAGCCGCCATCGCCGACGAGGAGATCGAGCGCCGGCGCGTCCTCGCGACCCCTGGGACGGTGGCCACCCTGGTCTACACCTCGGGCACCACCGGCCACCCCAAGGGCTGCGAGCTCACCCACGGCAACTTCATGTTCGAGCTCGGTGTGGCCGTGACCGAGCTGGAGAACCTGTTCGGCGTCGAGGGCCGCTCCACCCTGCTCTTCCTTCCGCTCGCGCATGTCTTCGCCCGGATCATCCAGGTCGGCTGCGTGAAGTCCCGCACCCGGATGGGGCACTCCCCCGACATCAAGCACCTGATGGACGACCTCGGCGAGTTCAAGCCGACCTTCATCCTGGCGGTGCCGCGGGTCTTCGAGAAGGTCTTCAACACCGCCTCCCAGAAGGCGACCGCGGACGGCAAGGGGAAGATCTTCGACCGGGCCACCAAGGTGGCCATCGCCTACTCCGAGGGCCTCGAGCGCGGCCGGATCTCCCCATGGGTCCGAGCGCAGCACGCGGTGTTCCACAGGCTCGTCTACGGTCGGCTGCTGGCCGCCCTCGGCGGGCAGTGCGAGTACGCCATCAGCGGCGGCGCCCCGCTCGGGGAGCGGCTCAGCCACTTCTTCCGAGGGCTGGGGCTCACCGTGCTGGAGGGCTACGGTCTCACCGAGACCACCGCCGCTCTGAGCGCGAACATGCCCGGGGCGATCAAGGTCGGCACCGTCGGCCGGCCGTTCCCCGGCACCGCCGTACGCGTTGCCGACGACGGCGAACTCCTCTTCAGCGGAGGCCAGATCTTCGCCGGCTACTGGCGCGACCCGGAGGCGACCGAGGCCGCCTTCGCGGCACCGGGGTGGTTCCGCTCGGGTGATGTCGGCGAGGTCGACGACGAAGGATTCATCCGCATCACCGGCCGGAAGAAGGAGATCCTGGTGACCGCCGGCGGCAAGAACGTCGCCCCCGCGGTGCTCGAGGACCGCCTGCGCGCCCACGCCCTGGTCGACCAGTGCATCGTGGTCGGCGACGGCCAGCCCTTCATCGGCGCGCTCATCACCCTGGATCCCGAGTCCCTGCCCGTCTGGGCGGAGGGTCGCGGCAAACCCGCCGCCCTGTCCGACCTGGTCGAGGACGCCGACGTCCTCGCCGAGATCCAGGCCGCGGTCGACGACGCCAACCAGGCGGTCTCCAAGGCCGAGTCGATCCGCAAGTTCCACGTCCTCGACGCGCACTGGACCGAGGAGGGCGGGCAACTCACCCCGAGCCTCAAGCTCAAGCGCAGCGTCGTGATGCGCGAGTTCCGCGACGAGGTCGACGCGCTGTATTCGTAGTTCGATCGCGCGAGCGTGTCGTGGTCACCGATGCGCGCAAAGGACAGGATGCACCGGCACCACGCCACGCTGCCGCGCCAGACACGATCGCGCGAACGTGTCGTGGTCTCACTCCCAGCGATGGGCCAGAGCGATCCGCTGCAGCGCCGTGGGATGCGACCCGAAGACGAACTGTGACCAGCCGGCCGGCTGTGGGTCGGCGAGTGAGCTCTGGGCCAACTGCTTCTGCAGGGCGATGAAGGCCTCGGGGTCCTGGGTCGTCTCCAGGGCGACCACGTCGGCGCGAGCCTCGATCTGCCGGCTGATGGTGTTCTGCACCGGCAGCACGAGCAGCGAACCGATCGCGAAGCAGGCCAGCAGCCACGGCACCGACGCCGGATCCCCCAGCGAGGTACGCCGCCGCGTCGCGATCAGGCCGAGCGCCCCGACCGCGGCCGCGGCGCCGGTCGCTCCGAGCAGCGAACCGAGCAGGACATCGTCGTACTTGGCGTGGGCGAGTTCGTGGGCGACCACGGAGAGGGCCTCGTCGCGGGGCAGCTCCTCGACCAGGTTGTCGTAGAGCACCACCCGGCGGGTGCTGCCGAAGCCGGAGACGTAGGCGTTCAGGGTGGTCGTGCGGCGGGAGGCGTCGACGACCAGCACGTCGTCCACGGCGACCCCCTCCGCGTCGGCCAGGTTCAGCACCTGGGTACGCAGCGCGCCGGCGGGCAGGCTGGCGAAGTCGTGCGAGAGGGGTTCGACCAACACCGGGTAGACGTAGGAACCGAGCATCACCAGGGCGGCTGCCAGGATCGCGGCGACCGCAGGCCAGACCCGCGGGAGCAGCCGGACACACGTCATCAGCACCACGAGCACCAGCGAGACGGCGACCACGTTGATCGCCTCGGCCACCAGGACGTCCCGGGCGTAGCCAGCCCAGGACTGCGTCGAGAGCCCGGCCTCGAGCTGACCCCGGCGCAACTGGATCGAGAACGGGAGCACCACCAGCCGGCCGATCACCGCAAGCACCACCACCGCCTCCACGGTGCGCAGCCACCACGGCCCGCGCAGCCGATCGGTGAGCGCACGCCCCACCCGGGTGAACCCGATCACGCAGCTCACCGCGAGCGAGACCACCAAGGAGAGCCTGCTCCACAGGCGCGCCCGGTCGGCGTACGCCTCGGCCGTGGCCAGGTGCTCGGTGGAGAAGACCTGGTCGGGCGCCGGAAGGTCCAGTGCCCCCTCGTAGGGGTGCCACGGCACCAGCCACACGGCGAGGAGCAGGAACAGGGCGGCGGCCGCGACGGTGGTGAGGAGGGCGACCCGGCGGCTGGGCCCCGGCGCGTCACTCATCGGCCAGGTCCCGGAGCTCTCGCTGCCAGCGTTCGGTCAGCCCGTCGAGATCGAGGTCGATCACCTCGGGCAGCACCCGGGCCAGCGGCTCCCCGCGCTGGACCCGCTGGTAGAGCTCGACCAGCGCCTCCCGGCCACCCAGGTCGGCGATCAGCCGACATGCCAGCCAGGCGGACTCGTACGCCGTCCCGAAGGCGTCCGAACCGGCGTCGAAGTCCTGTTCGTCGGGCAGCGCGTCCGGGGGCCCGGAACGTCGGACCTGGGCCAGGATCCCGCCCGCAGTCGTGGCGACCGGCAGGTCCACATCGTGCAGGGCCACGTAGTCGGCGAATCCCTCGCTCAGCCACAGCGGCAGGTTGCCGGCGTGGGTCGCACCGGTGGCCACGTGGGTGGCCTCGTGGTCGAGCACCAGCTGGGCCCCCGCGCCCTCCAGGGACGCGAACAGCGCCGGGTTGGCGAGCACATGCACCGGCCCCTGCGGGTCGGTGCTGCCGTCCACGCTCGCCGACACCGCGGCAACCCCGTCGTAGGAGCCGGGCTCGGCCTCCAGGAGCCTCTCGAACTCGGTGACCGTCTCCGGCACCTCCAGCACCAACCGGGGCCGCTTCCACGACACGACCTCCCGCACCGTCGGCACCGACGCCCTGACCCGTCGAGCGTAGTCGTCGGCCCGGGCCGCGTCACCGTGCACCATCACCAGGGTCTGCGGGGTGCGACGGACCTCCAGCTCGCCGGTGGTCCACAGCGGGGTGTGTGCTGCGCGCCCGCCCACGTGCTCGATCAGCGCCGACCGGCCCGCGCCCGGAGCGAACGCGACCTCGACCTCCACCTCGGCGGGCGTCGGGTCGTAGTGCTCGAGCCGGTAGGTCAGCTCGACCACCGCGTGCCAGCCGCCGTCGGGGGCCACGGTTCCGGACACCGTGACATAGCGGGCGGACAGGTCGACCAGGTCGAGCGTGTCGGCGTTCGCGGCCATCGCGGACAGTTGGACCCGCGCGGCACGATCGGCGCCCAGGGTGGCGGCGGCCTCGGGGTCGCGCTGCCGTAGGTCCCTCATGAGGTCGGAGAGCGTGGCACGGGCGGCGGCGGGGTCGGCCGCGCTCGTGACCGGCTCGGGCTCGACGTACTCCTCATCCCTGAGCCACCACACCCCACCGATGGCCAGCAGCGCCAGGACCAGCGCACCGGTGACCCACGGCACGAGGCCGGTCGCCCACCGAGGTGGGCGACCGGCCTCGGGAGGCTCCGGCGTGGGCAGGGATCAGCCCGGTCGGACGGCGCCGACGTAGGGCATCGTGTGCAACGAGTCGACGCGGACGCCGGCACCCGGGTTGGCCGCGTGCACGATCATGCCGTTGCCGATGTACATGCCGACGTGGCTGATGGGGCTGTAGTAGAAGACCAGGTCGCCGGGCTGCAGGTCGCCCTCGGAGATCCGCGCACCGGAGCTGTACTGCGCGCTCGAGGAGTGCGGCAGCGACACGCCCGCCTGGGCCCAGGCCATCATGGTCAGGCCGGAGCAGTCGAAGGCGCTCGGCCCGGCCGCACCCCACACGTAGGCGTCGCCGACCTGCGCCATGGCGTACTGGACCGCGGCCGAGGCCCGGCCCGAGGCGGGGACGTCGGCGCTGGAGGGGACCCGGGTGCTCTGCCGGGACAGGAGCTCCTCGCGCTCCTCGGCCTTGAGATCGTCGAGCTTGTCCTTGGCCTGGTCGTACTTGGAGTCGATCGAGGTCTTCTCGTCCTCGAGCTGCTGCTCGAGCGAGGCGACCTGGTCCGCGCGCTGCTGGGTCGCCTTGCGGCGCATCGCCAGCGCGGAGGTCTCCTCGGAGTAGTCGGAGTAGAGCCCCTGCTGGACCGAGTCGACCGCGGAGACGGTGGTGAGCCCGCTGAGGAACTTCTGCGGGTCCTCGGAGACGACCACCCCGGCGAGGTCGCCGAGCTGTCCCCCCTCGAACTCCCGCAGCACCGAGTCCTTGAGCTGCTCACGGACGGCGCCGGCGCGGCTGTCCTGGCGCTCCTCGTCGGCCCGCAGGCTGCGCAGCTCCTTGCGGAGCTCCTTGAGCTCGATCCGCGCGTCGTTGTAGCGCTCGGAGGCCTGCTCGGCGTCACGATAGAGCTTGTCGACCTGAGCCTGGACGTCGTCGATGTCGGGCTCGGCGAAGGCCGGTGAATTGGGGACCAGTCCGATGGTCGCGGCGAGCCCGAGGCCAGCCATGGCGGTGATGGTGCGCTTCCGACCGTTCAACACGAGCGGGCGGTCTCCCTTGCTTGTCGTACGCCTACCGGGTGAGCTGACGGATTCGGGCACGACAGGCCCTACACCGGCTCCACGCCGACCCCTGTGGGAGCGGGTCTGCGTCTCACCGGCGATTCACCCCAGTTGGCTGCCGCGGCAGCCAGGTGGTTCCCCGGCTCCGGATCACCCGAGTGGTCCGGACTCAGCGCGGTGCCCGCGTAGACCTGGTGGTCCACTGCCACGGGCACCTGAGCTGTGCACAGTAGTCGGCGCTTGCGGGCGATGCCAAGATGCGGATCGCAACCGTGAGACTCGACACCCGACGCGGTCCGATCGTGCTCCGGAAGACGCCGATCCGATCACGTACACCGGATGGCCGATCGCCGGTCCGAGAGCGCCAGGCCTCCTTCGGCACCGCCCAGGACCGATCCATCGATCGACGGCACAGCAGGCGCAGGATCGATGGATCCAGGCTCAGGCCGACTCGACCTGCGGTGGGTCGACGGCCTCGACCAGTCGCAGCGGTGGGATCAGGCCGCCGTCGGCCAGGACCTCGAGGGCACGCCGCTCCTCGTCCTCGATGGTGAGCTCGGGTGGGGGTCCGAGCAGCACGGTCACGACACAGTCGTGGCAGGCCAGCCCCCGGACGTCGCAGCGGTCGCAGTCGATTCGTGTGCTCATGCCTGGACACTCGCAGCGACCACCGACAGTTCTCGCCCGGCGTGTCGCGACCCGCGTGTCGGCGTACCGCCGACGTGGGTCAGCGCTGGTCGGTGAGCTGGTGGAAGGCGGTGACCGAGACCGACCGCGCGCCGGCCCGGGTGACGTCCACGCTGACCGCACGGTCGTCACTGACCACCAGCACCACCCGGCCGCGGGGTTCGGCCGCCACCAGCTCCCGGATCACGTCGTCGGCGATGACCCCCTGCGGGCTGAAGAGCACCCGGACACCCCGCGGCGCGGCCACCACCGGCCGACTCGTGACCTGGGCGGCGTCGAAGACGACCGTGGTCTCGGCATTGCTCCGGGCCACGAGCGGCGTGATCGCGCGGAGCAGCCGGACGCGCTGCGCCTCCAGTGAGGACTCCGGCCACACCGACTTGCTCACGTTGTAGCCGTCGATCAGGAGTCGGACCCGCGGCATCGCCAACAGCTGCTCCAGCATCGCCCCGGTCGTCACCCGGAGGGCCGAGGTGCTGCCGCCCTCCGACTCCGGCGCCAGCGTCTGCTCGGCACGCTCCCCGGGCGTCCGTGTGGCAGCCGGGAGGGCGAGCTCGCGGCGCAGCCCGGCGGCGGCGTCCAGGACGGTCTCCAGGAGCACCCGCGTGCGCATGCTGGCCTCGTCCCGCTCGAGACGGACCGCCCGGCGCTCGGCGTTCTCCGCCGCCCCGAGCCGCTCGACCTCGGCCCGCAGCCGCCGGATCTCCTTCTCCGTCGCCCGCTCGCCGCCCTCGACCCGGGAGCGCAGCGCGGCGCACTCCTCCTCGGCCTCGGCCACACGCTCCTGGGCGGCGGTCAGGGCGACGCGCGTCTCGCCGAGCTTTCGGCGCAGCGTGCGGTTCTCCTCCTTGACCTCTTCGACCCGGGCCTTCTTGGCGGACCGCTCGTCGCGGACCTCCTGATCCAACTGCTCGACCCGACGGCGGAGCCGGGCCAGCTCGGCCGACTCGGCGGGGGCCGAGGGCTCGGCGAGGCCCGCCAGGGCGGCGGCATACGCCACCTCCGCGTGGTCGGGTCGGCGCAGCCAGGCGACCGCGGCCACCTCGGCGGGATCCGCGTCCTTCGGCAGCCCGTCGGCCGCAACCGCGGCCAGGTCGTACGGCGTCCGCACCGCGCGCCCGATCCGCTCCCGCTCCTCGGGGTCGTCGAGCGCGGCCAGGATCGCGGCGGCCCCACGCTTGGCCCGACGCCCGGCCGCGAAGGAGGCCACCATGCGCAGCTGCGGGGACAGCCGGGCGACGTCGGGGAGCAGCGCCGCGACGAGACTCACCAGCCGCGCCCGCACGCTCTCGGGGAGGTCGGTGGCGTTCGCCGGGAGGTGCGCGCTGCCGTCCGTGTCCGTCGTACTCATCGGGCTCCCCCCTTCCGCGGCCCACCCTGGTGGGTACGTCGATGCTCAGGCTCACACGGCCCGTCCGGGCCGCGGCACCGGGCCGATTCCAGGGCCGACTCCAGGCCGACTCCAGGGCCGACTCCAGGGCCGGTTCGTGGCGGCAGCCTACGTCGCCGCACCGCGCGCCGCGCCAGGATTGTCGGTGGTCCCACCTAGCGTCCGTGAGCATGAGCAGTAGCACCGCCGTGATAGACCCCGCAGGCGGCTCCGACCCGAGCGACCCTCGCCCGCCCAGCGGGCGTTCCGACCGGGCCAGGCGTTGGGCGGAGCAGCGTGGTTTCGACGAGTTGGGCCGCCCCCTGCGCGATCTCACCTTCTGCGTGGTCGACCTCGAGACCACCGGCGGGTCGCCGGCGGGCGGTTCGATGATCACCGAGATCGGCGCGGTCAAGGTGCGCGGCGGCGAGGTGCTGGGGGAGTTCCAGACCCTGGTCGACCCGCACGCTGCGATCCCGCCCTTCATCGCGGTGCTCACCGGGATCAGCGATGCCATGGTCGCCGGTGCCCCCGGCATCGACTCCGCCCTGCCCGCCTTCCTGGAGTTCGCCCAGGGGTGCGTCCTGGTGGCCCACAACGCCCCCTTCGATGTGGGGTTCCTCCAGCACTTCGCCGCCGAGCAGGGCCGGCCGTGGCCGCGCTTCGATGTGGTCGACACCGCCAAGTTGGCCCGCCGGGTGATCACCCGCGACGACGCCCCCAACTGCAAGCTCTCCTCGCTCGCCGTCCTCTTCGGTGCGGGCACCACCCCCAACCACCGGGCGCTCTCCGACGCCCGCGCCACCGTGGATGTGATGCACGGTCTGTTCGGCCGGCTGGGCGGCCTCGGGGTGCACACCCTGGAGGAGGTGCAGGCCTTCTCGGCCAAGGTGAGCTCCGCCCAGCGCAAGAAGCGGCACCTCGCGGAGTCCCTACCCCATGCCCCCGGCGTCTACCTCTTCCGTGACGGAGGCGACCGGGTCCTCTACATCGGCACCTCACGCGATCTCCGCACCCGAGTGCGCTCCTACTTCACCGCCAGCGAGACCCGCTCCCGGATGGGCGAGATGATCGCTCTGGCCGAGCGGGTCGGCGCGGTGGAGTGCGCCACGGTGCTCGAGGCCCAGGTGCGCGAGCTGCGCCTGATCGCGCAGCACAAGCCGCCCTACAACCGGCGGTCCCGGTTCCCCGAGCGCCAGCATTTCGTCAAGCTCACCCGCGAGCCGTGGCCCCGGCTGAGCCTGGTGCGGCAGGTGCTCGACGACGAGGCCGACTACCTGGGCCCGTTCCGCTCCCGTCAGGCCGCCCAGGCCTGCATCGACGCCCTGCACCAGGTGTTCCCGGTGCGGCAGTGCTCCGACCGGCTTGCTCGGCGGCCCGACAAGAGTCCATGCGTCCTGGCCGAGATGGGCCGCTGTCTCTCCCCCTGCGACGGCAGCACCGATGAGACGACCTACGCCGCCATGGTCGCGCGCCTCCGCCAGGCGCTGGTGGAGCGTCCCGACGCGGTCGTCGACTCCCTGCACGACGCGATGGCACGCCTGGCCGCCGAGGAGAGGTTCGAGGAGGCGGGCGGACAACGCGACCGGCTGGCCGCGTTCCTGCGCGCCTCCGCCCGCACCCAGCGACTCAGCGCCCTGACCCGCTGCCCCGAGGTCGTCGCGATCCGGCAGGAGGGAGAGCCGGCCACGGTCGAGCATCGCCCCCGGAGCCGCTGGGTCGTCCACGTGATCCGCTTCGGACGGCTGGCCGCCGCCGGAGTGCTCCCGCCGCGCGGCGACGCCCACGCCTACCTCGACCAATTGCGCGCTTCCGCCGAGACGGTCACCTCCGCGCCCGGCCCCGTCCCGGCCGCGTCGGCGGAGGAGACCGAGGTCATCCTGCGCTGGCTGGAGTCGCCCGGAGTCCGACTGGCCGCGGTCGAGGGCGAGTGGTCCTGTCCGGTCGGTGGCGCGGCCGGACAGCTCGCGGTCCACGACGCGGTCGCGGAGTCCCGACGTCAGCTCGTGCCCTTCGACGAGCCCCGGGAGCTTCGTCCGGTGGCACAACCGGTGCGCTGAGCGGCCGACCTCGCCCGGCCCCGCTACGGTGGTCCCGTGATCACCGCCATCGTCTTCATCAACGCCGAGGTCGACCGGATCCCCGAGGTGGCCGAGGAGATCGCCGCCATCGACGGGGTGAGCGAGGTCTACTCCGTGACGGGGCAGATCGACCTGGTCGCACTCGTCCGGGTGCGCGACCACGAGCAGATCGCCGCCGTCGTCTCCGACCGGCTCAACAAGGTCCAGGGGGTCACCGGCACCGAGACCCACATCGCCTTCCGCGCCTACTCCAGGCACGACCTCGAGTCCGCCTTCTCCCTCGGCTTGGACTGATCTCCCGCCCGCCCGCCGGGGAGGGCCGGCACAGGTTCGACCCGCTGCGGGCCGGCGTAGGCATCCGCCGATCCCCCGTGCCGGCCCGACGCCGGCGCGGACACCTACTTCAGCGCGAGCCCTCGACCCACCGCTCGAGCACCTGCTGCGCGGCGCCGGAGTCGATCGAGTCGCGTGCCCTCGCGATCCCGGCGGCGAGCACGTCGTCCACCGACCCCGGCGCGGCGTCGTAGACCGCCAGCGCGGCCCCGGTGTTGAGCAGCACCGCGTCACGCGCTGCCCCCTTCTCCCCGGCGAGCACCCGGCGCACGACGTCGGCGTTGTACTCCGCGTCGTCGCCACGCAGATCGGCCGCACTCGCCCTGGCCAGGCCGTGGTCGAGCGGCTCGACCGCGTGCCGGGTCACCTGCCCGTCCTTGACCACCCACAGGGCCGAGGTGGTGGTGGTGGTGAGTTCGTCGAGGCCGTCGTCGCCGCGGAAGACCCAGGCGTCCAGGCCCCGCTCGGCGAACACGCCCGCCATCACCGGGGCGATGGCGGGGTCGGCACAGCCGATCGCATTCGCGGCCGGTCGGGCCGGGTTCGAGATCGGGCCGAGCAGGTTGAAGCTCGTGCCGATGCCGAGTTCGCGTCGGGCGAGGGCGGTGTGTCGCATGGCGGGGTTGAACGCCGCCGCGAAGAGGAAGGTGATCCCGGCCGACTCGGCCAGGGCGGTGATCCGCTCGACCGGGAGGTCGAGGCGGACACCCAGCGCCTCCAGTACGTCGGCCGAACCCGACTTGGAGGAGGCCGAGCGGTTGCCGTGCTTGACGACCTTGGCTCCTGCGCCGGCAGCGACGATCGCCGACATGGAGGAGATGTTGACCGACATCGACCGGTCGCCACCGGTGCCGACGATCTCCAGCAGCCGCCCGGGCACCGAGATCGGTGTCGCCCGCGCCAGCATCGCGTCGGAGAGCGCGCGCAACTCCTCGATGGTCTCGCCCTTGGCGCGCAGGGCGACGGAGAAGCCGGCGATCTGCGCGGGGCTGGCCTCCCCGGCGAGGATCTCGCCCATCGCCCACGCGGTCTGCTGGGCACTGAGATCCCGGCCCGCGACCAGTGCGGCGAGGACCTCGGGCCAGCTGATCGGATCCGTCACGTCCGTCACCGACCGTTCGGCGTCGTGGCGGACAGGTCCGAGCCCGCCAGCCGGGCGCGGAGCAGCGCCACAACCTTTCCGGCGAGCTCGACCGGGTCGATCGGCTGGCTCACCGCCGCCTCGGCCCGGGACCAGGTCGCCAGCCAGGCGTCCTGGGGACGCCCCGTCAGCACGACGATCGGGGGGCACGGGTCGATCTCGTCCTTGAGCTGCTTGGCGATCCCCAGGCCGCCGGCCGGGACGGCCTCGCCGTCGAGGACGGCCAGGTCGATCCCACCGGCGTCGAGGTGGGCCAGCACCACCGGCTCGGTCGCCACCTGGACGTACTCCACCTCGGGGAGATCCGGGTGCGGACGACGCCCCAGTGCCAGGATCACCTGTTCGCGGGTGGTGACGTCGTCGCTGTAGACGAGTACCTGCAGCGGTTTCGCGTTCGGGTCGGTCACGTCGGGGACTCTACCGCTCCGTTGCTGTGGTGCCACTGAGACGTTCTCAGGCTCCGGCGGGGCACTCCTGGGGCCTACCAGACAGGCCCTCCGAGGCGCTCCTCGGGCACCCTGTGAACTTTGTTAAAGCATCCTGTGAGGGGGTCGGGATGCTCTCGGCGCCGACTACAGACATAATGGCGCACGTGGCGACAGCAGCATCGACGATTCCGGCATCCCGGCTACACGGGCATCACGACCGACCGAGCATGGTCAGCGTCGGGACGATCATCTGGCTCTCCAGTGAGCTGATGTTCTTCGCGGCCCTGTTCGCGGCCTACTTCACGATCCGGGCGGTGAGTCCGGAGCTGTGGGAGATGAACACCGAGAAGCTGAACGTTCCGTTCGCCCTGGCCAACACCACGATCCTGGTGTTGTCCTCGGTGACCTGCCAGATGGGCGTGTTCAAGGCCGAGGCGGGCAAGGTCGGTCGCACCGGGTCGGTGTTCGCCGTCAACCAGTGGGGACTCCGCGAGTGGTTCATCCTCACCTACATCATGGGAGCGATCTTCATCGGCGGCCAGGCGTTCGAGTACGCCATGCTGATCCAGGAAGGCGTGACCATCCCCTCCTCGGGCTACGGCACGATGTTCTACCTGACCACGGGCTTCCACGGTCTGCACGTGCTCGGCGGTTTGATCGCGTTCCTCTTCGTCCTGGGCCGGACCTATCTGGCCCGCCGGTTCACTCATGAGCAGGCGGTCAGCGCGATCGTGGTCTCGTACTACTGGCACTTCGTGGACGTGGTCTGGATCGGCCTGTTCGCCACCATCTACCTGATCAAGTAGCCACCGAGTAGGGCTGGATCCCGCGAACGACAAGGATTGAATGTGCGTTTCTTGAATCGCTCCGCCGCCTCGCTGTCACGGCATCGCCGTGGCCGCCTGGCCGGGTTGGTGCTGCTGCTCGTCGGCTTGATCATCTCCGGTGGCCTGTATGCGACCTTCTCCCCCGCCTCCTCGGCCACGCAGTCGAAGACCGATGCCGAACTCGTGGAGGAGGGTCGCCAACTGTTCCTGACCGGCTGCTCCTTCTGCCACGGCCAGAACGCCGAGGGCATCACCACGGTCAACGGCCAGTTCGTCGGCCCGTCCCTGGTCGGTGTCGGCGCTGCCGCCGTCGACTTCCAGATGGGCACCGGGCGGATGCCGCTCACCATCCCCGGTCAGCAGGCCCCCTCGAAGCCGGGCGCTTACACCGACGAGGAGATCGAGGCGATCGGCGCGTACGTCGCCAGCCTGGCCCCGGGTCCGGCCGTGCCGGACGAGGAGTACCTCACCATCGAGAACCTCTCCGATGAGGAGCAGCAGGAGGCCATCTCCCGCGGCGGCCAGATCTTCTTGACCAACTGCACCGCCTGCCACAACTTCTCCGGCAAGGGTGGCGCGATGCCGCGCGGCGGCTACGCGCCGAACATCCTCAACACCGACCCGAAGCACATCTACGAGGCCATGCTCACCGGCCCGCAGTCGATGGACACCTTCTCCAACGGCAACCTCTCCCCCGAGGAGAAGCGTGACGTGATCGCCTATGTCGGGTCGATGCGTGACATGCCCGGTTACGGCGGCTTCAGCATGGGCGCCCTCGGACCGGTCTCGGAGGGCATGTTCGCCTGGTTGGTCGGTCTCGGCTCGCTGGTCGGCTTCGCCATCTGGATCGCTGCGCACACCACCCGCACCAAGAAGAAGAAGGGACAGGAGGCGTGAGCTCCACTCACGAGCAGGCCCCTGAGCAGACCCACGACGGGTCCGGCCACTCGATCAACGCGCATACCGATGCGCTGCTCCCCGACCCCGGTCAACCGGAGCACCACTGGCGTCCCACCGATGTAGACGAGAAGGCCGAGAAGCGCGCGGAGCGCCAGGTCGCGATCTGCTTCCTCCTCTCCGCGATCTGCTCGGTCCTGTTCGTCGTCGCCTACGTGGGCATCGACGCCGGGTACGACGGCACCACCGTCTTCGGGCTGGGCGCGTCCAACGTCGCCCTCGGCCTGTGCCTCTCCGGCGCCCTGCTGTTCGTCGGCGTCGGCGTGATCCAGTGGGCCCGCAAGCTGATGGCCGATGTCGAGATCGCCGAGGACCGTCACCCCGCCGCCTCCTCGGAGAGCGACCGGCAGGCGACCCAGGCCGCGCTGGCAGCCGGTCTCGAGGAGTCCGGCATGGGTCGGCGTCCGCTGCTCCGTAACAGTCTGATCGGCTCGGCGGCGCTCCTGCTCGCCCCGGCGGTCGTGCTGTTCCGCGACCTCGGCCCGCTGCCCAACGAGACCGCAGACGCGGCGACCGGCGGCGGCCTCGAGCACACCGTGTGGAAGCAGGGTGTCCGGGTCGTGCGTGACGTGGTCGGTACCCCGATCCGCCCCTCCGACGTCGAGATCGGCGACCTGTTCAACGCCGAGCCCGAGGTGCTCTTCGCCAACGAGGAGCGCGGCCTCCCCGGCCTGCACGGAGTCGACCTTCAGGTCGCGAAGTCCAAGGCTCCC
This sequence comes from Nocardioides insulae DSM 17944, assembly GCF_000422825.1. GTDB lineage: Bacteria > Actinomycetota > Actinomycetes > Propionibacteriales > Nocardioidaceae > Nocardioides > Nocardioides insulae. The sequence continues at coordinate 406,278 of NZ_AUGU01000013.1, forward strand.
GTGGTGCTGCTCCGGATGGACCCCGCGGACTACATCCCCGGCCCCGGCCGCGAGGACTGGGCCATCGACGGCATCGTGGCGTACTCGAAGATCTGCACCCACGTCGGCTGCCCGATCTCGCTCAACGAGCGCACCACCCACCACCTGCTCTGCCCGTGTCACCAGTCGACCTTCGACCTGGCCGACTCCGGCAAGGTGGTCTTCGGGCCCGCAGGCCGGCACCTCCCCCAGCTTCCGCTGGCCGTCGATGACGAGGGCTACCTGATCGCCCAGAGCGACTTCACCGAGCCGATCGGTCCCAGCTACTGGGAGCGAAACAACGTGGAGATCAAGGACCAGAATGTCGGTGATCTCGGATGAGCAAGGACACCAGCGCCGTGGCGACGAGTAACACCACTGCCGCGACACCGAGCAAGCCCTCCAAGGTCGGCGGCGCCGCCACCTGGGCGGACGATCGCCTCGGTCTCGCAGCCATGGGCAAGAAGAACCTTCGCAAGATCTTCCCCGACCACTGGTCCTTCATGCTGGGTGAGATCGCCCTGTGGAGCTTCGTGGTCCTGCTGCTGACCGGTATCTTCCTCACCTTCTGGTTCCGACCCAGCATGAGCGAGATCGTCTACGAGGGCTCCTACGACCAGCTCCGTGGCATCCAGATGTCCGAGGCGATGGCCTCGGCCCTGGACATCTCCTTCGACGTCCGCGGCGGCCTGCTGATGCGGCAGATGCACCACTGGGCGGCGATGCTCTTCGTGGCCTCGATGATGATCCACCTGCTGCGGGTCTGGTTCACCGGCGCCTACCGCAAGCCGCGCGAGCTCAACTGGGTGATCGGCAGCCTGCTGCTGCTGCTCGGCACCCTGGAGGGCTTCACCGGCTACTCCCTGCCCGACGACCTGCTCTCGGGCACCGGCGTGCGAGCGGCGGACGGGTTCATCAAGTCGATCCCGATCGTCGGAAGCTATATCTCGTTCTTCCTCTTCGGAGGCGAGTTCCCCGGCGAGATGATCATCCCCCGCCTGTTCACCATCCACGTGCTGCTGATCCCCGGGCTGCTGCTCGGCCTGATCGCCGCCCACATGCTGCTGCTCGTCTACCACAAGCACACCCAGTGGCCTGGACCCGGCCGCACGGAGACCAACGTCGTCGGTTTCCCGATGCTCCCGGTGTACGCCGCCAAGGCCGGTGGCTTCTTCTTCATCGTCTTCGGTGTGACCGCCGCGCTGGGTGCGCTGCTCTCGATCAACGCGGTGTGGAAGTACGGCCCCTACGACCCGTCCAAGGTGACCGCCGGCTCCCAGCCGGACTGGTACATGGGCTGGCCGGACGGCGCGCTCCGGATCATGCCGGGCTGGGAGTCCCACTTCTGGGGCAGCACCTGGTCCTGGAACGTGTTCCTGCCGATCATCGTGCTGCCGGGCCTGCTGTTCACCGTGCTGCTCTTGCTGCCGTTCATCGACTCCTGGATCACCGGTGACAAGCGTGAGCACCACCTGCTGCAGCGTCCGCGCAACGCCCCGACGCGCACCGGGATCATGGTCGCGCTGATGACCCTCTACGCGATGTTCTGGATCGCCGGCGGTAACGACATCATCGCGATCACCTTCCACCTGTCGATCAACCAGATCACCTACATCCTGCGTGCCGCGGTCTTCATCGCCCCGGTCATCGCGTTCTTCGTGACCCGCCGCATCTGCATCTCGCTGCAGCGCCACGACAACGAGATGATGCTGCACGGCTACGAGTCCGGCGTGATCATGCGCTCCCCGGAGGGTGCCTACACCGAGAAGCACCTTCCGCTCCCGGAGAGCAAGGTCTACGCCTGGACCCACCGCGACGACTCGGCGGAGCAGCTCCAGAGCGGCGAGGTCCACACCGGTCGATTCGCCAAGATGCGCAACAAGCTCCGCGAGCTCTACTACGCCGACGACGTGGACAAGCCCACCATCGAAGAACTCGAGGCGGCTCACCACCACGACGAGGCCGAGCACGCTGAGCAGGCCGAGCTTGTCGGGAAGGCCTCCGACGGCCACCAGTTCGACGGTCACCACGACGTCAGTGACGAGCCCCTCCGCGGCGATCACTGAGTCGAGCCGCGCGATCGCGCGGTGACGCCACTCGGTTCGGGCCGGTTCCCCTCGGGGAACCGGCCCGAACTGCGTCATGCCCCCTGGCAGCCCCTCTCGGGCACAAACCACTCCCCCGCCTCCTGGGCCTCGCACGAGCGCCAAGGCGGCGCCTCGGGTAGACATAGCGCCTTGTGCCCGGCCTCCTACCCGACGCCTCGTGCCCGGCGCTCAGTGCCGATCGGAGCCCGGATCGGGCCGGTCTTGGCCGAGGGCGGAGTCTGGTGCCCGAGCCGTGCGGTACCCGTCGATATCCTCCGGTCATGAGATCTGAATCTGGCTCCGTCCGGTCGAGTGCGCTCCCGGAACAGGATGGAGCCACGCCGTTGACAGGTCTGGCTGATCTTGCGGAAGCGATTCGATGTGGCGATAGGTCGGCAGGCGAGGTGATCGAAGAATCACTGCACCGCATCCGAACCCTTGATCCGACTCTGAACGCGTTCTGCACGGTGGATGAGGAGGGTGCCCGATCTCGAGCTGCCGAGGTGGATCGACGTATCGCGGCCGGTGAATCGGTGGGCCCCCTTGCCGGGGTGCCCGTCGGAGTGAAGGACCTCATCTGCACCCAGGGGATGCGCACAACGGGTGGGTCTGTGCTTTATGCCGACTTCATCCCTGACGAGGATGACGTTGTCGTCGAGCTCTTGCGAAAGGCCGACGCGGTGATCGTGGGGAAGACCAATGCAGCCGAATTCGGATACGGCGCGATCGGGCACAACGACTTGTTTCCCACGACTCGCAATCCGTGGAACACCGCCCTCACCTCAGGGGGTTCGAGCGCGGGGTCCGCAGCGGCCGTTTCCGCCGGCATGGTGCCGCTGGCACTAGGCACTGATGGCGGCGGATCGATCAGAATCCCGGCCTCGCTGTCCGGTGTCTTCGGAATGAAGCCTTCCTGGGGACGGGTTCCCCTCTACCCGGGCTGTAGGGACGAACGCTACCCGGGGCTATCCGGTTGGGAGTCGCTCGAGCACATCGGGCCGATCACCCACACCGCCGCCGACGCAGCGCTGGCGCTCTCTGTCCTGAGCCAGCCGTCGGCCCGGGACCGGTTCTCGATGCCGCCGACCCCGGATCAATGGGATCTCACCCAACGGCTCGAGTCGCTCAGTCGTTGTCGTGTCGCATTCAGCGTTGACCTGGGCTCCGCACTGGTCGATCGAGAGGTACGCGTCGCGGTCGAGGATGCGGTGCGGCGTCTTCAAGGGGTGATTCCGGAGGTGGACAGGGCGCATCCAGGAACGGGAAGCAACGAGACGACTTTCGAGGCGATCGTGGCGATGGAGACGGACCGAAGCGGTCTCCGTGCGCTCGCGGCCAGCAAGGGGGTCGCGATCAAGGGCTGGCTCGGCAGCATCATCGAGCGACAGTGGACCGGGGATGAATTCACGGCCGCCATCCTCGACCGGAAACGGATCGTCAATGCAACCTGGCGGTTCATGGAGAACTATGACTTCTTCATCACACCGACGACCGCTGTGCCGGCCTTTCCGATCGATTCATATGGTCCCGAGACCATCGAGGGCCATGAGCTTCCGCCCTCTGGATGGACGCCATTCTCCACCCTCGCCAACTTCACCGGCCTACCGGCGGCATCGATTCCCATCGGGTTCACCAAGCAAGGACTCCCGATCGGTATCCAAGTCATGGGCAGACACCTCGACGATCAAGGCGTTCTGGCTCTAGCGACACTGGTCGAATCGCTGTTCCCGCTGCCCACACGGCCGCCGATCTGAATCGGCACCATCCAAGCCAAAATCATCCACCGGAACCGGATCGACCATGACGTCGACGCCATGGGAGCGGGTCCGGCCAACACACCGCGCGGCACCCCGAGCAGCGCCCCTCGGCCATCGACTCCGGCCCAGCTCCGCACATTCGTGGGCCGCCCAGGCCCGGGGATCCGCCCGGCCGGTAGCAGAACGAGAGAGGGCTCGGCCGACGTCACCGTCGGCCGAGCCCTCATTGAACGAGTCGGGTCAGCTCAGCGCGGAACCCTGGGCGTACTGGGCGTAGCCGAGGTTCCAGTCGCCGAATCCGTTGTCGAGCGTCATCTGGCGATCGCTGCCGGTGTACTCGACCACGTCTCCCCGCCGGGAGAAGTCGTAGAGCCACTTCGCATCGGCGGTGCTCATCCCGGTGCAACCATGGGACACGTTGGCCAGGCCCTGCGAGGAGCTGCTCCACGGGGCGGCGTGGATGAACTCGCCGGAGTTGGTGACCCGCATGGCCCACTCGACGTTGTCGATGTCGTAGTACTCGGGATCGCCTTCGCCGATGCCGACGGTCTCGGAGTTCATCCGCTTGCTCTCGTACTTCTCCATGATCACCTTGACCCCGGAGCGGGTGGTGAAGCCGTCCTTGCCGGTGGTGACGCTGAAGGTGCGGATCAGCTTGCCGTTCTCGAAGACCTTCATCCGGTGGTTCGCGACATCGACCTTCGTGACATGGGAGTCACCGACGGTGAAGTCGATCGAGCGATCCTTCTGCCCGTAGATCCCGCCACCGGCGGGGATGCTGTTGACCGCGACGTCGACCGAGACCTCGGTGCCGGCCTTCCAGTAGTTCTTGGGCCGCCAGTGCGCTTCGGTGTCACTCATCCAGTGCCAGGAGCCCGCCTGGGCCGGCGTGGAGGTGACGGTCATGTGCTTCTCGAAGGACTTCTTGTCGGTCACCGGCACGTCGAAGTTGACCACGACCGGCATCCCGACGCCGACCGTCTCGCCGTCCAGCGGCGCGATCGAGGCGAAGGTCTGCTCGGACAGCGAGAGGTCCTGGGTGGTGAAGCGGGTCCGGTCGTCCACCGCCCCGCCCTGCTCCCCCGCCGCGTGCGAGCGGACGAGGTAGGTGGTCCCCGGCTCGAGCAGCGCGGAGGCGGTCCACGAGGTGCCGTCAGCAGACACCTTGCCCGGTACCTTCCCCTCAGGGGAGGTGACGGTGACCTTGGTCAACTCGCCGTCCTGAGCGGTGACCCGCACCCGGGTGTCGACCGCGACCTTGTCGGCGCCCTTGCGCACGTTGACCGCGACGGCGACGGGGTCCTCGGGAGCCGCGCTGGAACTCGCTGCGCTGGCGGACCCGGCGCTGTCGGGCTCGGCAGCCGAGCCTCCGCCGCTCTCACACCCGGCGAGCGCCAGCGGCACGGCCAGGGCAGCCAGACCCGCCACGACGGCGCGCGGACGGGATCGGACATGGCGCGACCAGGACATTCAGCCTCCCAGGGTGGAGTGTCATCACCGGTCAATCAGGCTAGCCGTCCGGGCTGAGAAAGGGCCAAATGCGCGCCGACCCCGCAGCAAGTGCTGCGGGGTCGGCGTGAGCGATCACACGATCGCGGAACGCACCGTGAGGTCAGTGGGCGTGCTCACCGCGGTAGTACTCGAAGATCCACCCGCACAGGGCCAGGGATCCGAGCACCGCCGCCATGATGGTCAGCCACCAGGCCGCCATGGCGATCGAGAACACCATCAGAGCGGCGGTCGCGGCGGCCCACAGCGGCCACCAGGAGTACGGCGGGAAGAAGCCCAGCTCGCCGGCTCCCTCGACGATCTCACCGTCCTTGCGGTCCTCGGGACGCTCGTCCATCCGCTTGGCGTGGAAGCCGAGGTAGGCGGTGCACATCGCGGTCAGCAGGGTGCACATCGTCAGCGCGGAGGTGCCGGTCCAGTCGCCGCCCTCCTCGCTGGCGGAGGTCACCAGCCAGTAGGTGGGGGTGATCAGCACCAGGAAGACGGTGCAGATCGCGAACATCCAAGCTTCGGCCTTCATCAGGCGTCGCCCTCCCTCTTCTGGCGCTTGCCGGCCACGGCGGCGTACTCACTGTCGTCCTCGAGCTCCATCGCCGCGATCTCCGGGTGATGGAGGTCGAAGGCCGGCGACTCCGAACGGATCCGGGGCAGGCTGGTGAAGTTGTGCCGCGGCGGCGGGGAGGAGGTGGCCCACTCCAGCGAGCGACCCCAGCCCCACGGGTCATCGACCCCGACCAGCGGCTTCTTCCGGCTGACGTAGACGTTGTAGAAGAACGGCAGCATCGAGAAGCTCAGCAGGAAGGCACCCACCGTGGAGACCTGGTTGAGGGCGGTGAACCCGTCGTCGGGCAGGTAGTCGGCGTACCGACGTGGCATGCCCTCGACGCCCAGCCAGTGCTGGACCAGGAAGGTGGTGTGGAAGCCGATGAACAGCAGCCAGAAGTGGATCTTGCCCAGCCGCTCGTCGAGCATCCGGCCGGTCATCTTGGGCCACCAGAAGTAGAAGCCCGCGAACATCGCGAACACCACGGTGCCGAAGACGACGTAGTGGAAGTGCGCGACCACGAAGTAGGAGTCGGAGACGTGGAAGTCCAGCGGCGGGCTGGCCAGGATGACACCGGTCAGACCACCGAACAGGAAGGTGGTGAGGAAGCCGAGGGTCCACAGCATCGGGGTGTCGAAGGATATGGACCCGCCCCACATCGTGCCTATCCAGTTGAAGAACTTCACACCGGTCGGTACGGCGATCAAGAAGGTCATGCCGGAGAAGAACGGCAGGTCGACGGCACCGGTGACGAACATGTGGTGCGCCCACACCGCCACCGAGAGGATCGCGATGCCCAGGGTCGCGGCCACCAGGCCGACGTAGCCGAAGACAGGCTTGCGACTGAACACCGGAAGGATCTCGGTCACGATGCCGAAGAACGGCAGCGCGATGATGTAGACCTCCGGATGGCCGAAGAACCAGAACAGGTGTTGCCACAGGATCGGGCCGCCGTGCGCGGGGTCGAAGACGTGCGCGCCGAACTGGCGGTCGGCCTCGAGCGAGAGGAGCGCGCCGGCGAGCACCGGGAAGGCGATCAGGACCAGCAGCGAGGTGACCAGCGTGTTCCACACGAAGATCGGCATCCGGAACATGGTCATGCCGGGCGCACGCATGCAGATGATCGTGGTGATGAAGTTGACCGCACCCAGGATCGTGCCCAGACCGCTGAGGTAGAGGCCCATGATCCACAGGTCACCGCCCGCGCCGGGCGAGCGGACCGCATCGGAGAGCGGCGTGTAGGCGAACCAGCCGAAGTCGGCCGCACCCATCGGGGTGAGGAAGCCGGAGGCCGCGATGATGCCGCCGAAGAAGAACAGCCAGTAGCTGAACATGTTCAGCCGCGGGAACGCGACGTCCGGGGCACCGATCTGCAAGGGCATGATGACATTCGCGAAGCCGAAGAACAGTGGCGTGGCGAAGAGCAGCAGCATGATCGTGCCGTGCATGGTGAACAGCTGGTTGTACAGCTCGTCGTTGACGACCTGCTGGCCGGGGAAGGCGAGCTCGGAGCGGATCAGCAGCGCCATCACGCCGCCGATCAGGAACCACACCACTGAGGTGATGAGGTACATCTTGCCGATCAGCTTGTGATCGGTGGTGGTGAGGATCGTGAAGATCTTCTTACCCAGCGGCCTGCGGCCGAGGGCGGTGGGGGTCGAAGCAGTCGCAGTCACTCAGCATCTCCTTCGAGACCGGCCTGGGTACGGGTGAAGTCGTTGCCGAGGAGCGGAGCCTCGGACTCCTGGCCCTTGGCCTCGAGCTCCTCGAGGTAGGCGTCGTATTCGGAACGCTCGACGACCTCGACGTTGAACAGCATCCGCGAGTGCGAGACGCCGCAGAGCTCGTAGCACTTGCCCTTGTACGTGCCGACCTCGGTCGGGGTGATCTCGTAGTGGTTGACCCGGCCAGGAACGACGTCCATCTTCATCAGGAAGCCGGGCACGCCGAAGTCGTGGATGACGTCGGGGCTGTGCAGGTTGAACCGGGTGGTCTCGCCGACCGGGAGGACCAGGGTCGGGATGTAGGAGGCCGAGCCGTTCTCCCACACGTAGTCGCCGTAGGCGAACTCGTCGTCGTTGGCGTCCTCGTCGGCGGCGTCATCGCGGTCGCCGAGGCCGTAGTTGAACGCCCAGGACCACTGGTAGCCCACGACCTCGATGGTGTTGTCGACCGGGAGGTCGTCGTCGAGGACGGCGTTCTGGGTCTTGACCGTGTGGGAGAAGAACACGATCACCATCAGCACCGGGGCGATGGTGTAGAGGATCTCCAGCGGCAGGTTGTAGCGGGTCTGGACTGGGATGTCGTCGGCGCGACGACGGCGGTAGCGCCAGATCACCCAGAAGATCAGACCCCAGACCACGATGCCGGTGATCCACGCGGCGAGCCAGGCACCCTGCCACAGGTTCAGGACGTGCTCACCCTGCTCCGACCCCGGCTCGGGCATTCCCATCCGACCGAAGGCGGTGTCATCGGAGCAGCCGGCGAGCAGGGCGGTGCTGGCGCCTAGGGCCAACACCGACGCGACGGTGCGGCCCCTCTTTCGATCAGGCAGGTGCGGACCCACGAAGCGAGCCTCTCTCTCAGCAAAATCACGGATGCCGCTCAGACTATCCGAATCGCTCCTGATTGATCGCGGGTGGGTGTGCCATATCGTCCCGGTGTGACAAATGCCGCCAGCACCGCCGCGGGGACGCTCAGCCGCTACCTCGACACGGCGTCGTCCGAACCGCTCCACCCCGCTGCTCGGGACACCCTGCTGGCCGCCTTGGAGCACGGGTACGCCGACCCGCGCCGTCTGCACGGCCAGGGGCGCAACGCTCGACTGCTGCTCGACAACGCCCGCGAGGTGGTCGCCGCCTGCCTGGAGGTACGACGGGACGAGGTCACCTTCACCTCCTCCGGCACCGACGCCGTCCACCGCGGCCTGCTGGGCCTGCTGGCCGGGCGGCCGAAGCGGTCGGGGATCGCCTACAGCGCCGTGGAGCACTCCGCGGTCCAGCACGCCGCACGCTGGTCGGTCGAACGATCCGGCGAGAGCGTGGCTGCGCCGATCGAGATCGGCGTCGACGCCTCCGGCGCGGTCGCCGCAGCGGCGGTGGCGGCGGCGGTGCGGACCAGCCCGGTCCCCGTCGGCGCCGTCGCCCTGCAGAGCGCCAACCACGAGGTCGGCACCGTCCAGGACGTCGCCGGTGCCGCCGCCGCCCTGGCCGAGCTCGACGTCCCGGTCTTCACCGATGCCTGCGCCTCGATGGGCCGACTCCCCCTCCCGGACGGATGGTCGGTGGCAGCCGGCTCCGCCCACAAGTGGGGCGGACCGGCCGGGGTCGGCGTCCTCGTCGTGCGCAAGGGCGTCCGGTGGGCCTCACCGTTCCCGGGGGACGACCGGGTGGACGAGCGCGCGGCCGGCTTCGAGAACGTGCCGGCGGCCCTCGCCGCCGCGGCCGCCCTCCAGGCGATGGTCGCCGAGCAGCGGGAACTCTCCGCCCGCCAGCACGGGCTCGTGGAGCGGATCCGAGCGGGGGTGGCCGCCGGGGTTCCCGACGTCGAGGTGGTGGGCGACCCCGAGCGTCGCCTCCCCCACCTGGTCACCTTCTCCTGCCTCTATGTCGACGGGGAGGCATTGGTCAGCGAGCTGGACCGGGAGGGGTTCGGCGTCGCCAGCGGGTCGGCCTGCACGGCCTCCACGCTGGAGCCCAGCCACGTCCTCGCCGCGATGGGGGCGCTCACCCAGGGCAACGTCCGGGTCTCCCTGACCCGCGAGACCACCGAGGCGGACGTTCGGGCGTTCCTGGAGACCCTGCCCCGCGTGGTCGCCCGGATCCGGGCTCGACTGGGGGCCTGAGTCCCACACCATGGGTCGCCCCACCTGTCCGCCGACCCACCGGAAAGCATCCGGTGGGTCGGCGCAGATGTGGTGCCGCGAGCCAGGGAGAACGCGGGTCAGGGCAGATGCGGCGCGACCTCGGCCGCGGCAGCGTCGCCGTAGCTGTCGGCCAGGCGGGCGAGCAGGGCCTGGGAGGTGAAGGAGTACTCCTGGGTGCCGACCGTCTCGACGACGTACGCCGCGAGCACGCAGCCGACCTGCGCGGACCGCTCCTTGCCGAGGCCCCAGGCGGTCGCCGCGAGGAACCCGGCACGGAACGCGTCGCCGACACCGGTGGGCTCGATGGCCTCCACACCGCGGCAGGCGGGGAGTTCGATGGTCTCCTCGCCCTTGGTGCTGACCCGGACGCCGTCCTTGCCCAGGGTCGTGACCTGGGTGCCGACCCGGCCGAGGATCTCCTCGGCCGACCAGCCGGTCTTCTGCTCGATCAGGTGCGACTCGTACTCGTTGGAGAACAGGATCGCCGCTCCGTCGACCAGGTCGCGGATGAGCTCCCCCTCGCCGAAGGCGAGCTGCTGGCTCGGGTCGGCGATGAACGGGTAGCCGCGCTGCCGGCACTCCTCGGTGTGGCGGCGCATGCCCTCGGGGTCGTCGGCGCCGATGAGGACGTACGCCGGCTCCCCCACCTCGGCCACGATCGGGGCCAGCTCGATCTGCCGTGCCTCGCTCATGGCACCCGGGTAGAAGGAGGCGAACTGGGCCATCGTGGTGTCGGTGGTGCACACGAAGCGGGCGGTGTGCTTGGCCTCGGAGACATGCACGTGGTCGCAGTCGACACCGTGCCGCTCGAGCCAGGACCGGTAGTCCGCGAAGTCCTCTCCGACCGCGCCCACCAACACCGGCCGGAGACCGAGCCTGCCGAGTCCGAAGCACATGTTGGCCGCGACACCGCCACGCCGGATCTCCAGCTCGTCGACCAGGAACGAGACCGAGAGCTTGTCCAACTGCTCGACGACGAGCGAGTCGGCGAACTTGCCGCCGAAGGTCATCAGATGGTCGGTGGCGATGGAGCCGGCGATGAGGAGGGATCCGGAAGAGGCAGACATGGCCGCAGCCTACGCATCGGGCTGGGAACGACGAGAACCCCCGCAGATGCGGGGGTTCTCGGTGCTCGGTTCTGAGTGCGCGGTGCGTGCTCTCGTCCGGCGGAGCCGCAGCAGCCGGCGCCCGGAAGAGCGGGTGCCGCCCGCCTCAGATCAGTGGAAGGAGTCGCCGCAGGCGCAGGAGCCGGTGGCGTTGGGGTTGTCGATGGTGAACCCCTGCTTCTCGATGGTGTCGACGAAGTCGATGGTCGCGCCGTTGAGGTAGGGCACGCTCATCCGGTCGACGACCACGGACACGCCGCCGAAGTCGGTGACGGTGTCGCCGTCCAGGGTGCGCTCGTCGAAGAACAGCTGGTAGCGAAGTCCGGAGCAGCCGCCGGGCTGCACCGAGATGCGCAGCGCCAGGTCGTCTCGGCCCTCCTGCTCGAGGAGGCTCTTGACCTTGCCCGCGGCCACCGGGCTGAGGTTGATGCTGTCGCTGCGGCGCTCGAAGGTGGTCTCCACCTGCTCCGTCATGGTGTCACTCCCGGATCTGGGTCGGTGTGGTCAGCGGGGCGCACCGGCGGCTCGAGGTCGCGGACGTCCCAGTCACAGGTGCAATCGTCGCACACCCGCGGTTATTCCCCCACTACGTCGCGTGTGATCCGCTCGCACCCTGGGCAACCCTGCGCGGCTCAGCGGGACCAACTGCGCGCCACCCGCTCGGCCACGGCGGCGAGGGCCCCTTCGGGATCGGCGAAGGCACGCTCCTCCCCCACCAGGTCGACCAACGAGTAGGCCGCCTCCACGCCCAGGGTCCGCATCTCTCGGGACCCGACATGCACCTGACCGGCCAGGACCACGCACGGCCGGATCGCCTGGCCCGCCAACGCCGCCACACCGGCAGGGACCTTGCCGGCCCGGCTGGAGAAGTCGAAGGAACCCTCGCCGGTGAGCACCAGATCGCACCGGGCCGCGTGTCCCGCCAGGCCCAGCACCCCCGCCACCAGGTCGACCCCCGGGCGGCACTCGGCCCCCAGGAGCAGCAATGCGTACCCGAGCCCACCGGCCGCACCGGCGCCGGCCTCCGTGGCGGTACGGCGGCCCGCCGCGGCGGCGTATGCCCCGAGCAGGGCGTCCAGGCGCGGCAACTCGTCCTCAGCCAGACCCTTCTGCGGCCCGAACACCTTCGTCGTCCCGAACAGGCCGGTCAGCGGGTTGTCCACGTCGGAGGCGGCGACCAGCTCGATCCCGGCCACCAGGGCGCTGGCGCGCGCGAGGTCCATCCGGCTGATGCCGTCCAGGCCGCCGCAGCCGGCGTCGAGCGGTACGTCCGCCTCCGCCCCCAGGGCGGCGAGCAGTCCGGCGCCGCCGTCGTTGGTGCCGCTGCCTCCCAGACCGACGATGATCCGCCCGGCCCCGGACTCCACCGCGGCACGGACGAGCTCGCCGACGCCGTACGTCGACGCGTGCTCGGCCCCGGAGCGGCCGGTGAGATGCACTCCGCAGGCCTGTGCCGACTCGAGATAGGCCGTGTCACCGACCCGCAGGATGTCCGCCGGGGTCGGCCGGCCGTGCGGCCCGCGTACCGTGATCGTCCTCCGCTCGCCGCCCAGCACCCCGTGCAGGACGTCGACGAAACCGGGCCCGCCGTCGGACATCGGCACCGGGATCACGTCGTCGGCGGGGGCGTGCTCCCGCCACCCGGTCGCGATCGCCTCCGCGGCCTGAGGCGCGCTGAGGGTGCCCGCGAAGGCGTCGGGCGCCACCAGAATCCGCATGCGCGTCACTGTAGGGGGCCTCTAGCCTCCCCGGTGTGCTGATCCGTCCGATGACCCCCGCCGACGTCCCGATGGCAGAGGAGGTCAGTGACCTCGCCTTCCACGAGGTCGACCGCTGGACGCATCGTGCCGGCCGCCCTGCGCCCGAGCGCCGCACGCCGCAGCGCTCCGAGACGTGGATCCGGCGAACCGCCCGGTTCCTCGACACCGACCCGGGCGGCTGTTGGGTGGCCGTGGACGAGTCAGGCGTCGTCGGTTTCGCCACCTCGATCGTGCGGGAGCGGGTATGGGTGCTGGCCACCTTCGCGGTCAGGCCGGGGCAGCAGGGGCGCGGGATCGGGCGTGCCGTGCTGGAGCCGGCGCTCGCCTACGGCGCCGCCTGCGACCGTGGCCTGCTGTCGGCTTCCGAGGACCCCAGGGCGCTGCACCGCTACCACGCGGCCGGCTTCGCCCTGTATCCCCAACTGTTCTTCCGCGGGGAGGTCGATCGCAGCAGGCTGCCGTCGATCGGGGGTCTGCGTGCTGGGCAGGCGGACGACCTGGCGTGGATGGACGACCTGGACCGGGCTCTGCGCGGGGGTCCGCACGGTCCCGACCACTCGGCGCTGTCCGACATGGCCCGACTCGTGGTGGCCCGGGACCGCTCGGGTTACGCCTACACCACCGGCTCGGAGACCTACGTCGTGGCCGCCAGCACCCCGGAGGTGGGCACGAGGCTGTTGTGGGAGTGTCTTGCCGGCGCGGAGGGGGTCTTCGAGGTTTCGCACGTCACGACCGCGAACCAGTGGGCCGTCGAGGTGGCGATGAACGCCCGACTGGCGATGTCGACGGACGGCTTCCTGGCCGTGCGCGGGATGGATCCGCCGGCGCCGTACGTGCACAACGGGGCGCTGTTGTGACCCCGGGCCGGGCAGTGCCGGTCCTCACTTCGGGACCGCGCGGCGGGTGTCATAGCCCACAACTAGACTCGTCGGCATGACGACCGTCGACCTCCCGCTGCTGCCCCTCGGCCGCGGCATCGACCTCCAGTCCGAGCGTGGCGTGGACTGCCCCGGCGACCTCCCCCCGGCTTCCGACCCTGATCTGGTGGCGCGCGCCAGAGCGGCCAAGGAGGCCCTCGGCGAGCGCGTCTTCGTGCTCGGCCACCACTACCAGCGCGACGAGGTGATCGAGTTCGCCGACGTCACCGGGGACTCCTTCAAGCTGGCCCGCGACGCCGCGGCCCGACCGACGGCCGAGTTCATCGTGTTCTGCGGCGTGCACTTCATGGCCGAGTCGGCCGACATCCTCACCGGCGCCGATCAGCAGGTGATCCTGCCCGACCTGGCCGCCGGCTGCTCGATGGCCGACATGGCCCGGCTCCAGCAGGTCGAGACCGCCTGGGACGCGCTGGCCGAGGCCGGCGTGCAGCAGCAGGTCGTGCCGGTGACCTACATGAACTCCAGCGCCGACATCAAGGCCTTCTGCGGCCGCAACGGCGGCGTCGTGTGCACCTCGTCCAACGCGCGCACCGTCCTGGAGTGGGCCTTCGACCAGCGCTCGGACGCGAAGGTGCTCTTCTTCCCCGACCAGCACCTGGGCCGCAACACCGCCGTGCTCGAGCTCGGCTACTCCCTCGAGGACTGCGTGGTCTGGGATCCCCGGCGCGCCAACGGCGGGCTCACCACCGAGCAGCTGCAGCAGGCCAAGGTCATCCTGTGGAAGGGGCACTGCTCGGTGCACGGCCGCTTCTCCCCCGACGTCGTGGACGAGCTGCGCGCCGAGGTCCCGGGTATCAACATCCTGGTCCACCCCGAGTGCCAGCACGAGGTGGTCACCAAGGCCGACCTGATCGGCTCCACCGAGTTCATCATCAAGACGATCGAGGAGGCTCCGGCCGGCTCGGCCTGGGCGATCGGCACCGAGCTCAACCTGGTCAAGCGGCTCGCCGACCGGCACCCCGACAAGCGGATCATGTTCCTGGACCGCACGGTGTGCTACTGCTCCACGATGAACCGGATCGACCTGCCCCACTTCGTGTGGGCCATGGAGGAGCTGGTCAAGGGCAACGTCGTCAACCGCATCGAGGTCGATGCCGACACCGAGCACCACGCCAAGGTCGCCCTCCAGCGGATGCTCGACCTGCCGGGCAAGGTCGCCGCCGGCTGATCGGCAGCGACACTCGGTGTCGGCAGAATCCGGCACCACGGATCACTGGGGCAGCCGTACCCGGATGGTGGTGTCGCCGGGGCGGCTCTCCAGGGTGACGCCGCCTCCGTGAGCCTCCACGATGGCCTGGACCAGGGATAGCCCGAGGCCCGCGCCACCCCGCTGCCGCGCGGTATCGGCCCGGGTGAAGCGCTCGAAGGCATGCGCCACCAACTCCGGCGGGAAGCCCGGCCCGTCGTCGTGCACACTGAAACCGCCGGCGTACGCCGTCACCGTGATCGTCGTACCCGCGGGCGTGTGGGTGCGGGCATTGGTGAGCAGATTGCTCACCACCTGGTGCAACCGGGATTCGTCACCGGTCACGGCGGCCGGCTCCCGGTCGGGCAGGACGAGCCGCCAGCGGTGCTCCGGCGCGATCACCCTCGCATCGGAGACCGCCTCCACGAGCAGCCGGGTGAGGTCGACCTGGTGGCGCTCCAACGGCCGGCCCGAGTCGAGGCGCGCCAGCAGCAGGAGGTCCTCGACCAGCGCCGTCATCCGCTGCGACTCCTCCTCGACCTTGCCCAGCGCGGCCGTCGCCGCGGCCGAGTCACCGGGCCGCTTGGCGGCCAGTTCGGTGTAGCCCCGGATCACGGTCAACGGGGTGCGGAGCTCATGCGAGGCATCCGCCACGAACTGCCGTACCTGCTGCTCACTGCGGTGGCGGGCGGCCAGTGAGGACTCCACGTGGGCCAGCAGTCCGTTGAGGGCCGCACCCACCTGGCCGACCTCCGAGGCCGGGTCGGTCAGGTGATCGGGCACCCGCTCGGTCACGCCGATCTCGCCGGAGTCGAGCGGCAGTTCGGCCACCGCGTGCGCCGTCCTTGCCACCTCGCGCAGCGGCGCCAACTGCCGACGTACGACGATGACGCCGGCGCCACCCGCCACCGCCACCCCCAGCACGGTCAGGGCGATCTCCCAGCCGATCAGGTTGCGCAGGGTCTGGTCGACCGCGGCGGTCGGCATGCCGGTCACCAGGGTCGCCGGCTCACCGCTCGCGCGCAGGGTCACGTCGGTGCCCAGGACCCGGTAGGACCCGAGCCCCGGCAGGTCCACTGTGTGCGTCTCACCGTCGACGGGCACCTCGCCGAGTTCGGCCAGGACCTCCTCGTCGAGCGATTCGCTCTCCCCCGGCTCGTCCCCGAGCACCTCGCCCTGGGAGACGGTGTCGCTCACCACCGCACTGAGGGTGTCCGGGCCCCGGTTGCGCATGTCGAAGCCGCTCGGCCCCGGTCCACCGCTCGGGGCGAGTTCCCGCACGTCGGCGTCGAGCCGGTCCATGAGGGACGCTCGCATGGCCAGCGTCGTGAGCGCCCCGATGGCGACCGTGACCACGGCCACCAGCATCACGGCGGTGATGACCAACCGGGCGGTGAGAGAGGTGGGCCGCAGCCTGGAGATGCGCACGAATGCCTCGTCCTCGGCCGGTCAGGCCGGCTTGAGGACGTAGCCGGCGCCGCGCATGGTGTGGATCATCGGCGCGCGACCCGCGTCGATCTTCTTGCGCAGATAGGAGATGTAGAGCTCCACCACGTTGGCCTGACCGCCGAAGTCGTAGTTCCAGACCCGGTCGAGGATCTGGGCCTTGCTGAGCACCCGACGGGGGTTGCGCATCAGGAAGCGCAGCAGCTCGAACTCGGTGGCGGTCAGCGAGATCTCCTCGCCGTCGCGGACCACCTCGTGGCTGTCCTCGTCGAGGCTGAGGTCGCCGACGGTGAGCACGGAGGTGGAGACGGCGCGCGCCGCTCCCGCCCGCCGCATCAGCGCGCGGAGCCTCGCCACGACCTCCTCCAGGGAGAACGGCTTGGTGACGTAGTCGTCCCCTCCTGCGGTGAGGCCGGCGATCCGGTCCTCGACGGCGTCCCGAGCGGTCAGGAACAACACCGGTACGTCGGGGCTGAAGCCGCGCATCCGCCGGAGCACCTCGAGCCCGTCGAAGTCGGGCAACATGATGTCGAGCACCACCGCGTCCGGATCGCTCTCCTTGGCCGCCCGCACCGCAGCAGTGCCGGAATGGGCGGTGCTGACCTCCCACCCTTCATAGCGCAGCGCCATGGAGAGCATCTCCGCGATGTTCACCTCGTCGTCGACGACGAGCACCCGGAGGGGCGAGCCGTCCGGTCGGGTCAGCTCGGGAGCGCTGTTCATGATGGTCACGATGCCATCCTTCCGACCTCGCCTGTGGGTCTCCTGTGACCGGGCTGTGCGACACCTGCTCATCCGCCCGCGTGAGGGCCGGGTCTCAGCCCATGCCGCCCATGCCGCCGCCCATGCCGCCGCCCATGCCGCCGCCTGTCCCGCCGAGGTCTTTCATGGAGGGGCGCCCGCCAGGGCCACCACCGCCTGGGCCACCGCCCGTCATGCCGCCCATCCCGGTCTCCTCGCTCTCCTCGGTCGGCACGCCGCTGGAGAGGTCGGCCAGGACGACCTCGTCCCCCGCGGACAGGCCATCGGTGATCTCGGTGAGGACGGTCCCGACCACCCCTGTCCTCACCCGCACCCGGGTCGTGCTCTCGCCGTCGAACACGGTCACGGAGTCACCGTCCACCGCCGAGGTGGGAACGGTGAGGGCCTCCTCCGTCGTACCGACCACGATCTCCACCGCCGCGGGCATCCCGTCCGGCAGGTCCAGCCCGGTCTCGGTCATGGTCACGGTGACGGGGTACGTCGTGGTCCCGGTCGAGGTGTCGGGCACCGAGCCGACCGCGCTGACGGTGGCCTCGAGCGAGTCCTCCGCCCCGGTCGGGGTGACGGTCGCTTCCTGACCGACCTGGAGCTGGGAGAGTTGGGTCGCGCTGGCGGTGAGTTCGACCGTCGTGGCCCCCGGGGCCACCAACCGGAGTGCGGTCTCGCCCGCGGTGACGGAGTCCCCGGCGGCGACATCCACCCGTACGACCCTGCCGGCGAAGGGTGCCCGGATCACGGCACCGGCCAGGTCCTGCTGCGCCTCGGCCAGATCGGCGGTGGCCCGGTCGATCTCGGCCTGGTCCTGGGCGAGTGTGGCAGCGGTGACGGACTCGCGCCCAGCATCGGGCGTCCCATCTCCGCCGGCGGCGCTCTCATCGGCGGACCCAGCCGCGCCGGAGGTCTCATCCTCCACCGGCTGGGTCTGGTCCCCGCGCTCATCCGAGTCCTGACCGCCCGATCCGGCGGAGTCGACACCGGGGGCATCTCCCTGGCCCGACTGCTGGCCCGACTGCTGGCCCGACCGCCCGCCCGACTGCTGGCCCGACTGACGGCCCGTACCTCCGGTCTCGGCCGCAGCCGAGACCCCGTCGGCTGCGACCGTCAAGGTATCCGCAAGGGCGTCCAAGGAGTCGGCGAGATCCTGCTGGGCGGTGTCGACCGCCTGCTGAGCCGCCTGCGCCTCATCCAGCGCCGTCGAGCAGGCCTGGTTCTGCTCGGCAGTGCTGCCCTCGGCTCCGCTCGCATCCTCACCCGAGTCACCCGAATCACCCGAGTCACTCGCATCACCCGCATCACCCGCATCACCCGCATCACCCGAGTCACCCGAGTCGCCCCCAGCGTCCGCCTCGGCACCGGCCCCGGCACCGGTCCCGGTGTCCGTCTCGGCTTCGGTCCCGCTGTCGGTCCCGCTGTCGGCTCCGGTGTCGGCTCCGGTGTCGGCTCCGGCGGTGCTGCCCGGCACAAAAGCGACCGCGCAGACCTCCTGCTGGGCGATCAACGCGCCCTGGGCGGCGACCAAGGCGCTACCGGCCGCCGTTTGTGCCGTGGTGACCGCCTTCTGCTCCTGGGCGAGTTCGTCCAATGCCTCCTGGACCTCGGCGGGGAGTGCTGTCGAGGTGTCACCGGTGGCCGCGGGGGTGCTCCCGGACTGCTGGCTGGAGCCCTGGCCCGTCTTCTGGCCCGCCCCGTTGTTCGAGGCCCCGGTGGAATCGTGGCCGGAAGGCGTGTCTGGGCCCTGGTCGGCGTCCTGGCCAGAGTCCTGGCCCGAATCCTGATCACCGCTGGCCCCACCCGAGGGGGTCTTACTCTCCGAGGCGGTATCTGTTTCGGAGGAAGCCGAGTCCGCCACAGTCTCCGCCTGGGTCTCCTCGTCCTCCTCCAGTTGGAGCTTCGCTGCGTCCAGGTCGGCCTGCGCCTGGGCCACCGACCGCCGGAGTGCGGACCGGTCCAGCCGTGCCAGCACCTGCCCCTCCCGCACCCGGTCGCCGGCAGCGACGAGCCGGGTTCCCACGGTCCCGTCTGCTCCGAACCCCAGATCCGAGCTTCCACTCGACGTCACCGTCCCGCCGAGCGCCACCGTGGCATCCACCGCCCCCGTCTCGGCGGCGACGGTACGCAGGTCGAGGGCCGGCGTCGCCGCGTACGCCGCGTACCCCCCGGCAGCGACGGCGAGCACGGCGGCGACGGCCAGCGGCGTCCGCAGCCGCCTGACCGCCCCGGGGCTCACCGCTGCCCCCCGCCGAAGCCGAGGTCGCACTCACCGTCGACCGGCCGGCTGATCGCGATCCGGTCGGCGCTCACGGCCCCGACGTCGTCGGTATCACCGGTCGCCGACACGCACTGGCCGATCGCGAGATCGGCAGTGCTCGCCTCGATCGTCCTCGTGTAGGCCGTCCGGGGGGTGAGGGTCACCGTGACCGTGCTCGTCCCCGCCCCGACAGGACCGGAGCCTGACTCCGAGCCTGACGCCGAACCTGACGTTGAGCCCGGTCGCGCCATTGCCTGGACCGCGAGGGTCAGTGTGTCTCCCGAGACCTCGGTGATGGCGCCGCTCAGGCCACGCACCATCCTGCTCGGGCCGCCGGCCCCTTCCTCACCGTTCTCGGGCAGGTCCGAGGGCGGTTCGCTCGGCGGTTGGGCGTCCTCGGGAGCTTCGCCCGCACCGCGTCCGCCGCCCGGTCCCCCACCCATGCCGCTCATGTCGCCGCTGCACGAGCCGTCCTCCTGCGCGGCGCTGCTCGCGACCGTGGCCGCGATGACCGCATCGCCCTCGCTGACCTGGCTCCCCGACGATTCCTCGGTGGATGCGGAGGACTGGGGCGTCACCCGGACGCAGGGCCCGACCTGGAGGGCCGAGCGTCGGGCCGCGACCTGGCGGGTGAGCGTCGTGGCGTCGGTGACGGTGATCGCCACCTGGCCGTCGGTGTCGTTCTGCACCTGCAGTGTGCGGCCATCGATCGCGGCCACCTCTCCGGATGCACCGGGGCGCGAACCGGGTCCGCCGCCGCCAACCGGCTCGGCGGGCCCGGCAGCCGCGGCGGTGTCCCCCGTACTTGCCTGGGAGCCCGTGCCGCCGCAGGCGGTCATCACAGCCCCGCACAGGATCATGCCGAGGGCCAGCGCGCCGAGGCGCAGGTGAGTGGGAGCGTTCATCGAAGAGGTCCTTCTCGGGTAGTGGTGGGGTCACTGGCTGCGCAGCGCGTCGATCGGGGCGAGCCGGGCCGCTCGGCTCGCCGGATAGACACCGAAGCCGATCCCGAGCGCGAGGGCGGTGCCGATCGCGGCCATGGTCGCGGTGAGCGAGATGGCCACCGGTTGGTCGATCAGCGCCGGGAGCACACGAGCGCCGAGCCCGCCTATGAGCACACCCACCAGTCCCCCGGCCAGGCCGAGCATGGATGCCTCGACCAGGAACTGTCTCCGGATCGCCGCCGGGGTCGCGCCCAGCGCCTTGCGCAGTCCGATCTCACGGATCCGCTCGGTGACGGAGACGAGCATGATGTTCATGACGCCGATGCCTCCCACGAGCAGTGAGATCGCGGCGATGCCGCCGAGCAGCACGGTCATGGTCTCGTTGGTCTCGTTGGCGGTAGCGACCAGGGAGTCCTGGGTGGCCAAGGAGAAGTCCGCCTCCTCAGCACTCACGCCGTGCAGGTTGTGCAGCAGCGTCTCGACCTCCTGGTACGCCGCCCCCAGAGTGTCCTGGGCGGTGGCCTCCACGTAGATGGTGGACACCGACGTGTCGGTGCTGCCGGTCAGCTGTTTGGCGAGTCCGAGCGGTACCACGGCCTGGTCGTCCTCGGAGGCGCCTGATGAGGAAGCGCCGGACTCGGCGAGTACGCCGACCACGGTGAGCGTGGTCCCCTCGACCCTGACCGTCTGGCCGACCGGGCTACCCGTCGAGAACAGTTCCGCGACAGTGTCGGCCCCCAACACCGTCACCGGGGCGGCACTGGCGATCTCCTCGGCCGTGAGGAAGCGCCCCGAGGAGAGCTCCCTGGACCGGACCCGGGGCCAACTGCTGGTCGCTCCCACCATCGAGGTGGTCCAGTTGGTCTCGCCCGCGGCCAGGCTGCTCGACGTACTGACCGTGGGTGCCACGGCCGCCGCGTCGGGGACGGCCACCGGATCGGCGATCGCCTCGGCGTCGGACATGGTGAGGGTCGAGGCCGACCCGAAGCCTCCGCGCACACCGCTGGAGTCGGTGCTCGACCCCGGCGAGACGATCAGCAGGTTGCTGCCGAGCGCGTCGATCTGATCCTGCACCTGCCGCTGCGCGCCCTGCCCCAATCCCACCGTGAGGATCACCGAGGAGATCCCGATCACGATGCCGAGCACCGTCAACAGGGACCGAAGCCGCTGGGCGCGGATGGCGTCCAGCCCGGCGCGCATGGTCTCGGCCCAACTCATCGGCTCGCTCCGATCGACTCGTCCGAGGTGATCCGGCCGTCCCGGATCACCAGTTGACGGTGTGCCCGGGCGGCCACCTCGAGTTCGTGGGTGATGAGCACGATCGTCCGCCCGGCGTCGTGGAGTTCACCCAGCAGACCGAGCACCGCCTCGGTGGACTCGGAATCCAGGTTGCCGGTGGGCTCGTCGGCCAGGATGATGTCCGGCTCGGTGACCAGGGCGCGGGCCACCGCGACCCGCTGCTGCTGGCCTCCGGAGAGCTCACCCGGCCGGTTCCCGACCCGATCACCGAGGCCCACCCGTTCCAGGGCGGCGACGGCACGCTCCCGACGTTCGTTCCGCCCGATCCCCGCATAGACGAGCGGCAGCTCGACGTTGCGCCACGCCGGGAGGCTGGCCAGCAGGTGGAACTGCTGGAAGACGAAGCCGATCCGCCGGTTGCGCACGTGCGCCAGCTGGGTCTCACTCATCGTGGAGACGTCCTCGCCGCCCAGCAGGTAGGTCCCCTCGGTCGGCACGTCCAGGCAGCCGAGCAGGTTCATCAGGGTGGACTTGCCCGACCCGGACGGGCCGATCACCGCCACGAAGTCGCCGGTCCCGATCGCCATGTCGATGCCGCGCAGCGCCTCGAACTCGACCGTGCCGCTGCGGTAGGTCTTCCGAACGCCGGCCAGATGCACCGCGGGGTCGCCATCAGGGCAGGTCACGACACTCACCGGGCTCCCCCGGTGTCTCCGCCGAAGCCACCACCGAAGCCTCCGGAGGGCTGGGGCATGTCCCCACCGGTGAACGTCTCGCCCTGCATCCCGGGACGGTCGCCATCACCGCTGCCGGCGCCACCGGCCCCACCGGCCCCACCAGGTCGGCCGGCGAGACCGGTGACCTCGACCTCGTCGCCCTCGGCGAGGCCGGAGAGCACCTCTGTCTGGGCGCCGTACACGGTCCCGGTCTCGACCGACGTACGGACAGTCCCCGCCTCGGTGACCTTCTCCACGAAGACGCCGTCCTCATCGGACTGCAGCGCCGCGCTGGGCACCGTCAACACGTCCTCGGTCTGCTTGACCACGACCGAGGCCTCCGCCGACGTACCCGCGTACAGCCCGTCGGGAGCCCCCGTGACGGCAATGGTGACAGGGAAGACCGCGGCACCGCTCGACCCGGTTTCGGCGACCAGCCCGACCTCCTCGACGGTGCCATAGACCGTCTCCTCCAGTCCGGAGACCGTGATCTCGGCCTGCAGGCCCTCGCGCAGGGACTCCACATCCGCGCCGGCCACGGTCGCGTCCATCACGAACCGATCCGTGCTGACCACGGTCACCGTGCCCTCGGAACTCGAGTCGTCGCCGGTGTCGGTGGCACTGCTCCCCGCGGAGCCGGCGCCACCGGCTTCGGTGGTTCCACCGGAGGAGGAGGTCTGGGAGCCTCCTCCGACGACGTCGCCCACGGCGAGGTCGAGTGAGGTGACCGTGCCGGCGAAGGTCGAGCGCAGGACCGCGTTCTCGCGGTCGGCCCGGGCCTCCTCCAGGGACGCTTGGGCGGCGACGACCTGGCTCTGGTCAGCCGCCAACTGGGTGTCGGACACGTCGGCGTCGGTGTCCTCGCTGTACTGCGCCTGCGCGGCCTCGTATGTGGACGCGGCAGCGGTCACCGCCGCGTCCAGGAGCGTCGGATCGACCCGGGCGATGACCTGGCCCTTGACGACAGTGTCGCCCTCGGCCACCCGGACGGCACTGACGGTCCCGCCGACCTCGAAGCTCAGATCGGCCGAGGACGCGGCGGCGATCGTGCCGCTGGCCGAGACCGTGTCCTTCATGGTGCTGCTCGCCACCGTCGTGGTGGTCGGACTGGCCACCGCCGCTTCACCGTCGTCCTGGAGGGCCCACCAGAGCCCGACTCCCCCGACCAGGGTCACGGTCACGACTCCTGTGACCAGCCAGGTCCTCTTCCGCATCCGCACACGCATGGGCGAAGCGTCTCGGCAACTGCTGTGTCCGCGGTGGCGGTGAGCTGTGCGGAGGCTGTGAGGACGCCGTCAGCGACGCCCTGCGGACCGGTCAGTCCAGTCCGGGGGCACCCCAGATGGCCAGCCAGCGGGACAGGTCCTGCTCCACCGGCAGCGAGCCGGCCAACGCGTCCCGCACCTGGATCTCCAGGATGTTGTCGCGCTGCTCCCCGCCACCGGGGGAAGGTGCGAAGGGATAGAACGTGCCCTGCTTGTACAGATAGACCAGGCCCAGCCGGCGCCCGTCCACGGCGGTGAACGGCACCAGTGAGCAGAGCAGGCCGGGGCCGTACCCCTGGGACTCGAGGGTGTCGTTGACCGCGTGCAGGTCGGTGCACAGGCCGCTCAGGTCAGGGTTCGCCGGATCGACCGGGTCGTGGTCGATCTCCAGCCAGGTGTAGCCGTAGGAGTCCGTGCCGGTGGTGATCCGCGGAGCCTCCGGGTTGGCCCGCAGCAGCGCGACCAGGTCGTCCTGCGCGCTGGCGAAGCCGGGGCCGCCCGCAGCGCGGTAGCACACGGCCCCGTCGCCGGTGGCCACCAGCCCCAGCTCGGTCTGGAGGGTGATGCCGGCGTCGGGGATGGCGAACAGCGCGTCCAGTTTGGCCTGCTTCGGCTTGGACCGCCCGGTGATGACGTCCCAGAACCCCATCAGTGCTGCCGCCCGAGCTCGGCCTCGATCCGGGCCAGCTGCTCCAGGCGCTGTTCGAGCGACGGGTGGGTCGAGGTCAGGGTCGCCACCGACACCCCGGCGGCCGCCGGGGTGATGAAGAAGGCGTTCATCGACTGGGCCGACCGGAGGTCCTTGGCCGGGATCTTGTTGGTCTCGCCGGTGATCTTCTGCAACGCCGAGGCCAACGCCCGCGGCTTCATGGTGAGCTGCGCGCCGGCGCGGTCCGCGGAGAGCTCGCGGTAGCGCGAGAGCAGCCGCAGCAGGAAGAAACTGATCGCGTAGACCACCATGCTGGCCAGCAGTACGACGATCCAGGCGGGGCCGCTGTTGTTGTCGCGCCGATTGCCACCGAACAGCGCGCCGTACTGGGCACCGCGGGTGAGCATCCCGGCCATGATGCCGGCCGAGGAGGCGATCGTCATCACCAGGACATCGCGGTGGGCGACGTGGCTCAGCTCGTGGGCGAGCACTCCCTCGAGTTCCTCGCCGTTGAGCCGGCGCAGGATGCCCGTGGTCACCACGACCACCGATCGCTTCGGTGAGCGACCGGTGGCGAAGGCGTTGGGGAGGTCGGTGTCGGCCACGCCCACGCGCGGCTTCGGCATGTCGGCCATGGTGCAGAGCCGGTCGATCATCGCGTGTAGCTCCGGAGCCTCCTCCGGAGTGACCTCTCGGGCCCGCATCGCCTTCATCGCGATCGTGTCGGAGGTGAACCACTGCAGCCAGGCGGCGCCGAGCCCGATCAGCCCGATGAACGGGGCGTACTGCGGCGGGAAGATCAACATCACCACGACGATGAGCGCCACGAACAGCGCCCCGAGCAGGAACATCACCGTGGTCATGCGGGCGGACAGCCCTCGGTCGGCCGCGAATCGTGAATGCGCCATCAGACGCCGAGTCCTCCCATTCCGCCGAGCCCACAGCCCGGGTCATCCACACCCATCCGGCAGGTCAGCCGGGGATCAGGCCCTCATCGCCCAGCATCGAGCGTACGTCGAGGATGGTTGCGTCCGACGGCGGCAGGATCACGTCGGAGGAGTCCAGCGAATCGAGCTCGTGCGCCACTCCCACGGATCGGACGCCGTCCAGCAGGGCAGCCAGAGCGGCCTCGAACTCCTCCTCGTGGTCGGCCTCGACTGCGGCCTCGACCGCGGCGTCGAGTTCGTTGAGCCGGTCCAGGAGGTCGTCGGCGACGTCGTACTGCCCCTCGCCGAGGATCCTGACGATCACTGCCCGCTCGTTTCACTCCGAGGTGCGGACTCCGTCTCGCCCTCGAGGATGGGACCCGACTCGACGGCCTTGGGCTGCTGCGGCGAACCGAGCCCCTTCAGCGCGGCGAGCTCGGCCTCGACGTCGGACTGCGAGCTCAGCGAGTCCAGCTCCCGGGCGATGTCGTCGCCGGCGTTGACCGCGGTGGCGTCGTCGAGCGCACCCGAGGCGATCAGCTCGTCGATCGCACCGGCCCGGGCCTGCATCTCCTGGGTCTTGTCCTCGGCACGCTGGATCGCCATGCCGACATCGCCCATCTCCTCACCGATGCCGCTGACGGCCTCGTTGATCCGGGTCTGGGCCTCTGCGGCGGTGTAGGTGGCCTTGATCGTCTCCTTGCGGGTGCGGAAGGACTCGACCTTGGCCTGCAGACGCTGCTGGGCCATGGTGAGCTTCTCCTCCTCACCCTGGAGCGCGGAGTGCTGGACCTTGAGATCATTGATCTGGGAGGCGAGACCGGACTTGCGGGTCAGCGCCTCACGCGCGAGGTCCTCGCGGTTGACGTTGATCGCCTTCTGCGCCTGGTCGGTGAGCTTGGCCGCCTGCTGCTCGAGCTGGTTGATCTGCAGTTCCACCCGCTTGCGGCTGGTCGCGACGTCGGCGACTCCACGACGCACCTTGGCCAGCAGCTCGAGCTGCCTCTGGTAGCTGTAGTCAAGGGTCTCGCGCGGGTCCTCGGCTTTATCGAGGGCCTTGTTCGCCTTGGCCTTGAAGATCAGGCTCATGCGGCTCCACAGACTCATGCTGATCAGATGCCTCTCGGTGGTTCGGGTCTCGGGTCGCTCACCGGGGAGACCGACTCGAGGAGAGAACCCAGAAGTCGTCCCCGCATCGGCGTCCCACTGTTCTCCTCACCCTACGGCTCAGCACCAACCATTCGCACCTATCCCGATAAGCTGGACGGCACGGGTGCGATCCGTACGCCCCCATCCGCACCGCACCACCCCTGTGAGCCGAGGAAGTCCGTGTTCCGTCGTAAGTCCGAGACCGCCCCTGTCAGCGTCGAGCAGCCCGCCAAGTCCGACGGGAAGGGTCGCCCCACCCCGACGCGCAAGGAGGCCGAGGCCGCCGCGCGGGCGCGCGCGAAGACGCCCCGCACGCGCAAGGAGCAGAACGCCGCCAACCGCGTCCAGCGGCAGAGCCAGTCCGCCAAGATGCGCGAAGCGATGAAGACCGGCGACGACCGGTACCTCCCCCCGCGGGACAAGGGCCCGGTGAAGCGGTTCGTGCGTGACTTCATCGACAGCCGCATCACCGTCGCCGAGCTCGTCCTCCCACTGCTCGTGGTCGTCATGCTGCTCGGCTGGTCGCAGCAGCCCACCCTGGTCTACTTCGCCAACACCTTCATGATGGTGCTGCTGCTGGTCGTGGCGTTCAACCTCGTCTTCCTCCGCTGGCGGCTGAAGAAGGAACTCGACCGGCGCTTCCCCGACGAGAGCCACCGGGGCACCACGTCCTACGCCATGATGCGGGCGCTCAACATGCGCTTCCTGCGGATGCCCAAGACCCGGGTCAAGATCGGCGAGGACCTCCCCGAGAAGTACCGCTGAGGCGAGGGGTCCGACCCCGATTTCGGGGAATCCGAACGCACCATCGCAGCAACAATGCTTGAAAACACTGTGACGTGCGTCACTATGGAACTTGTGTTCGGACCCCTCCCCGCCCTGCATCGCGCGCTCGTGGTCGCCGTGACGCTGCTGGCCGGCATCGCCTGCGGAGTCTGGCTCGGGCGGCACCTCCCGGTCTCCGAGGTCTCGGCCGGGGCGCTCGGAGTGATGGCGGGCATCCTGATCGCGTACCTGGTCGTGCGCGACGCCCACCACGGCGAGCATGAGCCACGCCGGGTTCGCAGCAGCCGGCGCCACGCGCGCTGAGCCAGCCGGTGGGGCGATGAGTGCCGACCGGCACCCCTCATAGATCCAGGACGTGCTCCAGGCCGATGGTCAGTCCCGGGTACGACGAGATCGCACGCACTCCGGCCACGGCACCCGGCCCGAAGGAGGACCGGTCCAGCGAATCGTGCCGGATCGTCAGGGTCTCCCCCAGCCCACCCAGCACCACTTCCTGGTGAGCGACCAGGCCGCGCACCCGGAGACCATGCACCCGGATGCCGTCGATCTCGGCACCGCGCGCCCCCGGCAGCTCGGTGGTGGTCGCGTCGGGCACGGGCGCACAACCAGCCTCGCGACGGGCCGCCGCGATCAGCTCGGCAGTACGGCGCGCGGTGCCGGAAGGCGCGTCGGCCTTGGTGGGGTGGTGCAGCTCGACCACCTCGACCGACTCGAAGAACGGCGCCGCCTTCGCGGCGTACTGCATCATCAGGATCGCGCCGATGGAGAAGTTGGGTGCGATGAGCACGCCCACCGCCGGTGCGCCGGAGAGCCACTCCCGAAGGGTGTCGAGCCGTTCATCGTCGAAGCCGGTGGTACCCACCACGGCGTGGATCCCGTGCTCGATACAGAAGCGCAGGTTGCCCATCACCGCCTCGGGCGTGGTCACGTCGATGACTGCCTCGGCGCTCGACTCCACCAGCCGCTCGAGGGGGTCACTCGAACCCACCCGGGCGACCAGCTCCAGGTCGTCGGCCGCCTCGACCGCCGCACAGATCGCACTGCCCAACTTGCCGTGTGCACCCAGCACGCCAACCTTGATCACGGCGCCAACCTATCGCGCTGACCATCTCGGGTCCTCGGCAGCGCCTCGGAGCGTGTGAGAAGGCTGAGAAGGCCCAATATCAGTCATGAGTTCCGGTACACCAGCCCGGGCGCCGATCATTCCCGGTGAGTTATCTGGCAGGCTGATCCCTATGGTGGTGCAGACGATCCCTGCTCGGATCCGCTGGGCAGTGGACTTCATGGATGTTCAGCCGAACGACCACGTCCTGGAGATCGGCTGCGGCCCCGGTGCCGGGGCGGAACTGATCTGTAGCCGCCTGGAGACCGGCAAGATGTTCGCGATCGACCGATCCGAATCCGGTGTCGACCGCACGAAGCGGCGTTGTCAGCGGTTCATCGAGGCCGGCCGGCTCACGGTGCGGCAGATCGACCTCGCCACCCTGCGGGTGCCGGTGAAGCGACTCCACAAGGTCTTCGCCTTCAACGTCAACCTGTTCTGGGTCCGCGATGCCAGCGCCGAGATCGCCCTGCTGCACGAGCGGGTGCTCCCAGGCGGCAGCGTGTTCCTGTTCTTCGAGGCCACCCGTCGCGATCAGGTCCCCACCATCGTGGAGAACGCCTCCAAGGCCCTCGCCGAGGCTGGCTTCCGAGTCTCCATCGTCGATCAGAAGCAGCCCAGCGTGATCGGCATCATCGGCAAGCGCTGACCGCGCCGACCACACCGGCGCTGCTGCGCCCGGGCCATGAGCGCCGACCTGTGCTCCACCGGCTCGACTCCCCTGCACCGAACCGGCCCGTTCTCCAGGTCGGTACAGAGGGGCTGAGCGTGGATCAGGCGGGGCCGACCACGGCGAGCAGCTCGGGCCGGCGGAGCAGGTCGGCCGCGACCTCGCTGACCTCGGCGATGGTGACGGCGTCGATGCGATCGAGGACCTCGTCGACCGAGAGCAGCCGGTCATGGACCAGCTCCCCCTTGCCGAGCCGCGACATCCGGGCCGAGGAGTCCTCCAGGCCCAGCACGAGGCCGCCGCGCAACTGGCCCTTGCCCCGCGCCAACTCCTCGACGCTGAGACCGTGCTCGGCGACCGAGGCCAACTCGGTACGGATGGTGGCGAGGACCTCGTCCGCCTTGTCGGGGAGGCATCCGACCGCCACGCCGACCAGCCCGGAGTCGGCGTAGGAGCTAGTGAAGGAGTAGACCGAGTAGGCCAGCCCCCGCCGCTCCCGGATCTCCTGGAAGAGCCGGCTGGACGTGCCGCCGCCGAGCGCGGTGCTCAGGACGCCGAGAGCGAACCGGCGCTCGTCGTCGCGGACGAGTCCTTCGCCGCCGACCACGAGGTTGACCTGCTCGAACGGGCGGGTGGTCTCGCGCCGCGCGGCGTGCACAGGCACCGGCGCCTGATGGGTGCGAGGTGGCTCCGGGGCCTCCTCACGCTCCAGGAAGGCCTGCCGGGAGAACGCCGCCACGACCTGCTCGACCGCCCGGTCGTGCTCGACCTGGCCGGCCACCGCGATCACCATCGTGCTGGGCCGGTAGTGGGCGGCGTAGAAGTCGGCGATCTGGTCGCGGGTGAGCGCCTCGATCGAGTCGGTGGTGCCCGCGATCGTGCGCCCGAGCGGGGAATCGGGACCCCACGCCGCCTCGGCGAACAGGTTGTGGACGACGTCGTCGGGGTCGTCGTCGTGCATGGCGATCTCGTCCAGGATCACATCGCGCTCGGCGTCGACGTCCTCGGCGGTGAGCTGCGAGGAGGTGATCATGTCGCCCAGTACGTCGATGGCCAGCGGCAGGTCGTGGCCCAGCACGCGGGCGTAGAAGCAGGTCAGCTCCTTGGCGGTGAATGCGTTGAACTCGCCGCCGATCTCGTCCAGGGCGACCGAGATGTCCAGTGCGGACCGCTCCCGAGTGCCCTTGAAGAGCAGGTGCTCCAGGAAGTGGGAGCACCCGTGCAGCACGGCGTCCTCGTCGCGCGAGCCGACGCCGACCCACACGCCCACCGCCGCGGAACGGGAGCCCGCCATCTGCTCGGTCACGATCCGCAGGCCGCTGGGCAGGATCGTGCGGCGAACCACGGAGCTGACCTGACCGGCGCCGTCGGTCTCGGTGTGCAGCGTCTCGGTCACCGACCCGGTGAGGGAGCCGCCGAACCGGTCGGCGTCGGCACCATCGGTCGGGCTGGCGGAGGAGGCGTCGGCCTCGGCTGAAATACCGGACGACCGGCCGACAGCGTGCTGCCGGCCGGTCGTCGGGGTCTTGCGGGGATCCACTAGCCGGTCGTCACTCCCCCGACTCGTCGGACTCGGCGGCACCGGCGGCGTCCTCGAGGACCGGGGCCAGCGAGAGCTTGCCGCGGTCGTCGATCTCGACGATCTCGACCTGGAGCTTCTGGCCGACCTCGACGACGTCCTCCACCGACTCCACCCGCTTGCCGTCGTTGAGGGCACGCAGCTTGGTGATGTGGAGCAGGCCGTCCTTGCCCGGCATCAGGGAGACGAAGGCACCGAAGTTGGTGGTCTTCACCACGGTGCCGAGGTAGCGCTCGCCCACCTCGGGCATGGTCGGGTTGGCGATCGCGTTGACCGCCGACCGGGCCGCCTCGGCGGCCGCGCCATCGGTGGCGCCGATGAGCACCGTGCCGTCGTCCTCGATCGAGATCGAGGCGCCGGTGTCGTCCTGGATCTGGTTGATCACCTTGCCCTTCGGGCCGATGACCTCGCCGATCTTGTCGACGGGGACCTTCACCGAGATGATCCGCGGCGCGGTCGGGGCCATCTCCTCGACCCCGCCGATCGCCTCGTTCATCACCTCGAGGATGGTCAGACGCGCGTCCTTGGCCTGGTTGAGCGCCTGGGCGAGCACCTCGGCGGGGATGCCGTCGAGCTTGGTGTCGAGCTGCAGGGCGGTGACGAACTCCGAGGTGCCGGCGACCTTGAAGTCCATGTCGCCGAAGGCGTCCTCGGCGCCGAGGATGTCGGTCAGCGCGACGTACTGCGTCGCGCCGTCGATCTCACCGGAGATCAGGCCCATCGCAATGCCCGCCACCGGCGCCTTCAGCGGCACACCGGCCTGGAGCAGCGACATCGTGGACGCGCAGACCGAGCCCATCGAGGTCGAACCGTTGGAGCCCATCGCCTCGGACACCTGACGGATCGCGTAGGGGAACTCCTCGCGCGAGGGCAGCACCGGCTCCAGCGCACGGCCGGCGAGCGCGCCGTGACCGATCTCGCGGCGCTTGGGCGAGCCCACCCGACCGGTCTCACCGGTGGAGTACGGCGGGAAGTTGTAGTTGTGCATGTAGCGCCGACGAGTCTCCGGGGAGAGCGTGTCGAGCTGCTGCTCCATCTTCAGCATGTTCAGCGTGGTGACGCCCAGGATCTGGGTCTCGCCGCGCTCGAACAGGGCCGAACCGTGCACCCGCGGGATCACGTCGACCTCGGCGTGCAGCGGACGGATGTCGGCCAGGCCGCGGCCGTCGATGCGCACCTTGTCGCGCAGCACGCGCTCACGCACGAGCTTCTTGTTCAGCGCGCGGAAGGCGGCCCCGATCTCGCCCTCCCGGCCCTCGAAGTCGCCGCCGATACGGTCGAGCAGACCGGCCTTGATCCGGTCGAGGGTGTCCTCGCGCTCCTGCTTGCCGCCGATGGTGAGGGCCTCGGCGGTCTCCTTGGCCACAGCGGCCTCGACGGCGGCGAACACGTCGTCCTGGAACTCCAGGAACACCGGGAACTCCGCGACCGGCTTGGCGGCCTGCTTGGCCAGCTCGGCCTGGGCCTCGCACAGCTGCTTGATGAAGACCTTGGCGGCCTCCATGCCTCCGGCGACGACCTCCTCGGTGGGAGCCTGGACGCCCTGGTTGGTGACCAGATCCCAGGTCTGCTCGGTGGACTCGGCCTCGACCATCATCACCGCGACGTCACCGGTCTCGGTGACGCGGCCGGCGATGACCATGTCGAAGACGGCGTTCTCGAGCTGGCTGTGGGTCGGGAAGCCGACCCACTGACCGTCGATGAGCGCCACCCGGACGCCGCCGATCGGGCCCGAGAACGGTAGACCGGAGAGCTGGGTGGAGATCGACGCGGCGTTGATCGCGAGGACGTCGTACGGGGTGTCGGGCTCGAGGGCCATCACCGTGATGACGACCTGGACCTCGTTGCGCAGCCCCTTCTTGAAGGTCGGGCGCAGCGGGCGGTCGATCAGGCGGCAGGTGAGGATCGCGTCCTCGGAGGGGCGGCCCTCACGACGGAAGAACGAGCCGGGGATACGGCCCGCGGCGTACATCCGCTCTTCGACGTCGATGGTGAGCGGGAAGAAGTCGAAGTGCTCCTTGGGGTGCTTCGACGCGGTGGTCGCCGAGAGCAGCATGGTCTCGTCGTCCAGGTAGGCGGTCACGGAGCCGGCAGCCTGACGGGCCAACAGGCCGGTCTCGAACTTCACGGTCCGCTTGCCGAAGGAGCCGTTGTCGATGACGGTCTCGACGGCAGTGATGACGGGTTCGGTCAAGGATTCATCCTTGTCTCTTCACGGAGCGACCCCGCGACGTCCCCGGCCGGATCTCGTGTAGATCCGGGGCCGGTCTTCGATCGAGGCCCGCAGTCGCCGCATCGCGCGGGTCTGAGAGCCACTACCGAGGACCGAACCGAGACGGAGTGGTCGCTCCTGGTCAGGTGTAGATGTTCAGTTGTGCGTGCAGGTTCAGCGTAACTACTCCCACCGTCAGAACGAGAATGAGCGGCCACCCCTCACGGGGCGGCCGCTCACTCACACGGCGGGACCGGTCATCGACGGAGGCCGAGCCGCTCGACGATGCTGCGGTAGCGGTTGATGTCGCTCTTCTGCAGGTAGTTGAGCAGGCGACGGCGCTGACCGACGAGAAGCAGCAGGCCACGACGGCTGTGGTGGTCGTGCTTGTGCTGCTTGAGGTGCTCGGTGAGGTGCCCGATGCGGTGGCTGAGCAGCGCGATCTGGACCTCAGGGGAACCGGTGTCACCCTCGGTCGTGCCGTGCTCGGCGATGATCTTCTTCTTGGTCTCCGCGTCAGTTCCAACAGACATGCGAGGACTCCTCTCGGTTCATCGTTGCGCGGCGCGCCCGGGCCTGTTCACCGGGGCACTCTGGATCCGCGGCCGTTCACACGGCAGTCGCCCGGCGGACCGGACAACCTGAGTAGGTTACCAACCGGAGTACGCCGCTCGCGAATCGCGCCCGCGCGCTCTCACCCCGGGGAATCGCCTCGCCCCGGGGCGGGAGGGTTCGCCGGGGGCTGGGGGTTCTGCGGGGCCGCCGGCGGCTGGGGGTTCTGCGGGGCCGCGGGAGGTTGAGGGTTCTGCGGGACCGCCGGGGCGACGGGAGCGGGCGCGAGCGGCACAGTCCGGTGGCGCGGGGTGGTCAACCACCAGACCAGGGTGGCGAGCAGTGCCGGCACCCAACCGTAGATCAGGCCGTAACTGCCGGCCTCGTACATGTACTGCCCGAAGGCCCCCCACAGGACCTCGTCGGAGTCGAACTCGAGCACGGAGATCGCCGCGATCACTGCTCCCCCGGCAACCGTTCCCAGCACCGTCGCCATCCAAGTGATCACGAACATCGCCCCGCCGGCCCGCCGGCGCACGCCGAGACCGGCCAGCCAGGCGACCAGGAAGGTGACGACCAGGACGGCGGCGCTCGCCGCCACGGAGCTGAGCGGGCCGAAGGGGTCCGACCACTCGTCGAGATCGACCAGGGCATCCATCCCGAAGGGGCTGAAGTAGACCGAGTGGTAGCCGAAGGTGACCGCTATGAAACTGACACCCTCCGCCGCCTCCTCGCGCAGGTCCTCGGCGAAGTCGAGGCTGCCCACGGCCTGGAGTATCCACAGTCCCACGACGGCGAGCACGGCGACCCAGAGTGCCGCGAGCCAACTCCGGGACCCTCGGGGGGTCTGAACCGTCTCCGCCGCCTCGGTGTACGAGTCCATGTCTCCACCTTGCCGCAGTTCCCCCGGCCCCCTCCGGATTCAACGCCCGACGCGCGCGGCAGACACCACACGAACAGGATCGAGGCCGGCTGGAGGGTCAGCCGAGCAGGGCGCGGGTGCGCTCGACGTCCGCGTGCATCTGGGTCACGAGGTCATCGATCGACTCGAAGGCCACCATGCCGCGCAGATGGTCGATGAAGCTGACCTCCACCTCGACGCCGTACAGCTCCAGGTCGGTGCGGTCGAGCACGTAGCTCTCGACGCGGCGGACCCGGACGTGCTCGAAGGTGGGGTTGGTGCCGACGCTGATCGCGGCCGGGAACCGCTCGCCGGTGTCGCGACGGGTCAGCCATCCGGCGTACACCCCGTCGCCGGGTGCGGCGGTGAGGGCGTCGGTGGGCACGTTCGCGGTGGGGAACCCCAGCTCGCGGCCGCGCTGGTCACCCTTCACCACCACGCCTCGCACGATGTAGGGCCGCCCCAGCGCCTCGGCGGCGCCGGCCACGTCGCCCGAGGCGAGGCAGGTGCGGATGTAGGTCGAGGACCAGACCTGCGGCCCACCGTCCAGCGGGATCCCCTGGACGGTGAAGTCGTGCTCGGCGCCGTACGCCGTCAGTTCGGCGACGTCTCCGGCGGCCTTGTGGCCGTACCGGAAGTTGGCCCCCACCACGCAGGCGGCGGCATGCAGGGTGTCGACCAGGACGCGTCGGGCGAACTCGTCGGGGCTCCAGCTGGCCATGTCGAGGTCGAAGGGCAGCGCCAGCACGTCGTCGGCGCCGGCCTCGTGCAGCAGTTCGGCCCGCAGCTCCAATGAGGTCAGGGTCATCGGCGCGTGCTCGGGACGCAGCACCGCCATCGGGTGCGGCGAGAACGTCACCGCGACGACGGGCAGGCCCTGTCGATCGGCGACTGCCCGGGCACGGGCCAGCACCGCCTGATGTCCACGGTGCACGCCATCGAAGTTGCCGATGACCACGACGGTGCGGCCTAGTTCGGCCGGCACTTCAGCAAGGGTTCGCCACAGACGCACGCTGGTCACCATAACGGTGGTGCCAGGGAGCCCCGCCGGACGGTCCATCGTTGTGGCCCATCCGGCTCGGCGCGGGTCAGCCGACGAAGACGGCGACGGGTCGCGCGCGATCCTGCGCACCGGTGGGCTCATAGAGCGCCAGGAACTCCCCGGACGGGTCGAAGACGGCGCTGAGTGAGTCCAGCGCGAGCGTCAGTTTCCGGCCGTAACGGACCTCGCGCGCCTGCTCCTCACCCAGGTCGACCGCCGGGAACGCCGCCCGGGCCGTGCGCGCCATCGGCAGGACGTGATCGACCCACTCCCCCTCGGCCAACTCCTCCAGTGACTGCGCGAAGGTGAGGTCGTAGGGACCGACCGCGGTACGACGCAGGGCGGTCAGGTGACCACCGACCCCGAGCGCCTCACCGACGTCGCGGGCGATCGCGCGGATGTAGGTGCCGCTCGAGCAGCGGACCGAGATGTCGACGTCGAGGACCGTGGTGCCGTCCTCGAGCCGCACCGGGCGCGGGTCACCGACCGTGAGGTCGTGGACGGTCACCGTGCGGGCCTTCAACTCGACCTGCTCGCCCTCGCGCACCCGCTGGTAGGCACGCTTGCCGTCGACCTTGATCGCCGACACCGCACTGGGCACCTGGTCGATCTGCCCGGTCTGGGTGCCGAACGCCTCCCGGACGGCGGTGCCGGCGAGTTCCCCGGCTCCGCGCGAACCGGTCGGTTCGCCGTCCGCGTCGTCGGTGGTGGTGGTCATCCCGAGGCGCACCGTCGCGTCGTACGCCTTCTCGGTGAGCATGAGATGACCGAGCAGCCGGGTGGCCCGGTCGACGCCGACGAGCAGCACCCCGGTCGCCATCGGGTCCAGCGTGCCGGCATGGCCGACCTTGCGGGTGCCGGCCAGCCGGCGGATCCGGCCGACGACCGAGTGCGAGGTCATCCCGGCCGGCTTGTCGACGACGACCAACCCGGAGACGGGCGTGGTCACTCCCGGCCGGTTCCGGTGTCGAGGTCGTCCAGGTCCTCAGCGAGCTCGTCCTCGTCCCGCGGCTTCTTGTACGGGTCGGCCTCGCCGGCGTACTCGTGCCCACGGTTGGCCGCCACCTCGTCGTCGAGCTCCTTGGCCCGGGCCAGCACCTCGTCGAGATGGCGGGCGTTGGCGGGCAGGGCGTCGTGGATGAATTCGAGCGTCGGCGCGTGCCGCATCCCGAGCTGCTTGGCGACCTCGGAGCGGATCAGGCCCTTGGCCGATTCCAGTGCCGTGGCGGTGCCGGCCATGTCGGCCTCGCTCTCGGCGCCCAGCACCGTGTAGAAGACGGTGGCCTGCTGGGTGTCGCCGGAGACGCGGACGTCGGTCACGGTGACGAATCCCAGCCGGGGGTCCTTGACCCGTCGTTCCAGCATCTGCGCGACGATGACCTTGATCCGATCGGCGATACGCCGCACCCGCGGGTTGCTCATGTCTCTCACTCTCTCAAAAAGGACCCGGGGCACGGGAGTTCCCGTGCCCCGGGTGCGTGCATCACCAGGCGGAGGGTGGGAGACGCCCCTCGAGCGGAGCGGGCCGTTTCGGCCCGGCAACGCAGCGAGGCGCCTCCCGGTGCGCGGGATCAGCCGCGCGGGATCTCCACCATCTCGAATGCCTCGACGATGTCGCCCTCCTTGATGTCCTGGAAGTTCTTCAGGACCAGACCGCACTCGAAGCCCTCGCGGACCTCCGCGGCGTCGTCCTTCTCCCTGCGCAACGAGGCCAGGTCGAGGTTGTCGGCCACGACGCTGCCGTCGCGGATGACCCGGACCTTCGCGTTGCGACGGATGACGCCACCGGTGACCATACAGCCGGCGATGTTGCCGATCTTGGAGCTGCGGAACAGCGCCCTGATCTCCGCCTGGCCGAGGGTCTTCTCCTCGTACTCCGGCTTGAGCATGCCCTTGAGGGCCGCCTCGATCTCCTCGATCGCCTGGTAGATGACCGAGTAGTAGCGGATCTCGACACCCTCGCGGTCGGCGAGCTCGGTGGCCTTGCCCTGCGGCCGGACGTTGAAGCCGATGATGACCGCATCGGAGGCCGCTGCCAGGTCGACGTTGGTCTCGGTGATGGCGCCGACACCCCGGTCGATGACCCGGATCCCGACCTCGTCGCCGACGTCGATCTTGGACAGGGAGTCCTCCAGCGCCTCGACCGAACCGGACACATCGCCCTTGAGGATGAGGTTGAGCTCCTGGGTCTCGCCCTTCTCCATCGAGGCCATGAAGTCCTCGAGGGTACGACGGGCGCGCCGCTTGGCCTGGGTGGCCGCACGCTCGCGGGCCTCCCGCTTCTCGGCGATCTGACGGGCCATCCGGTCGTCCTCGACGACCAGGAAGTTCTGGCCCGCACCGGGCACCGCGGAGAGTCCGAGGACCATCGCGGGACGCGACGGGGTCGCCTCCGCGATCTCGTTGCCGTACTCGTCGAGCATGGCCCGGACCCGGCCGTGCGCCGGACCGGCGACGATCGAGTCCCCGACCCGCAGGGTGCCGCGCTGGACCAGGATGGTGGCCACCGGGCCGCGACCGCGGTCCAGGTGGGCCTCCACGACCAGACCCTGGGCGTCCTGGCTCGGGTTGGCCCGCAGATCGAGCGAGGCGTCGGCGGTCAGCACGACCGCCTCGAGCAGACCCTCCAGGTTGGTGCCGGACTTGGCCGAGACGTCGACGAACATCGCCTCGCCGCCGTACTCCTCGGGCACCAGGCCGTACTCGGTCAGCTGACCGCGCACCTTGGTGGGGTCGGCGTCGGGCTTGTCGATCTTGTTGACCGCGACCACGATCGGCACGCCGGCGGCCTTGGCGTGGTTGAGCGCCTCCACCGTCTGCGGCATGACACCGTCGTCGGCAGCGACCACCAGGACCGCGATGTCCGAGGACTGCGAACCACGGGCACGCATGGCGGTGAACGCCTCGTGACCGGGGGTGTCGATGAAGGTGATCCTGCGCTCCTGGTCGTCCACCTCGGTGGAGACCTGGTAGGCGCCGATGTGCTGGGTGATGCCACCGGCCTCACCGGCCACCACGTTCGCGTGGCGGAGAGCGTCGAGCAGCTTGGTCTTACCGTGGTCGACGTGACCCATGACGGTCACGACCGGCGGACGGACGACCCAGTCGGACTCGTCGCCCTCGTCACCGAACTCGATGTCGAAGGACTCGAGCAGCTCGCGGTCCTCGTCCTCGGGTGAGACGACCTCGACGATGTAGTTGAGCTCCTCACCGAGCAGCTCGAGGGTCTCGTCGTTGACCGACTCGGTCGCGGTGACCAGCTCGCCGAGGCTGAACAGCATCTGCACCAGCTGGGCGGCGTCGACGTTGATCTTCTCGGCGAAGTCGGTCAGCGAGGCACCCCGGGCGAGCCGGACGGTCTCGCCGTTGCCCTTGCGGACCCGCACGCCGCCGATCGTCGGGGCCTCCATGGCCTCGAACTCCTGGCGACGCGCCCGCTTCGACTTGCGACCGCGGCGCGAGGGGCCGCCGGGACGGCCGAAGGCACCCTGGGTGCTGCCGCGACCGCCGGGACGACCACCGCCGCCGGGACGACCGGCGAAGCCGCCGGGACGACCACCACCGGCGCCGCCGCCGGGACGAGCGCCGCCACCGGGACGAGCGCCGCCGGCACGACCGCCACCCGCGCGACCGCCAGCGCCGGCGGGCTTGCCGCCGGGACCGGTGCCGAAGGCAGCCGGGGACTTGGGCATCATCGCCGGGTTGGGCCGGGGC
The DNA here is from genome assembly GCF_000422825.1 of Nocardioides insulae DSM 17944. GTDB lineage: Bacteria > Actinomycetota > Actinomycetes > Propionibacteriales > Nocardioidaceae > Nocardioides > Nocardioides insulae. The sequence goes on from NZ_AUGU01000013.1 coordinate 444,950, forward strand.
ATACCCGGACGGGCACCGGACGGAGCCGGCTTCGCACCCTCACGGCCGCCCTGAGGACGGGGAGGACGCTGCTGCTGGTCGCCACCGGCGTCACGCTTGGGCGCGGCCGGACGCCGGCCCATGCCCTGGCTGGGGGCGAACGGGTTGTTGCCGGGGCGGGACGCACCGGGCTTGCCGACCGGACGCGGCGCGGGCTTGCCAGCCGAGCCGCCGGACGGCTTGGGGCCGGGCCGGGGCGCCGGCTTGGGGCCGGGCTTGCCGGCCGACGGCTTGGGCGCCGCGGCAGGCTTGGGGCTCTGCGGCGTCGCCTTGGCGGCGGGTGCCTCAGGAGCGGCGGATGCCTCGGGAGCCACAGGCGCCTCGGCCGGCTTTGTCGCCGGCTTCGGAGCGGGCTTGGCCGCGGCAGGACCCGGCTTGGGAGCCGCGGGGCCGGGCTTGGCAGCAGGCTTGGGGCCGGGCCTCGGGCCGGCCGGGGAAGCGGGCTTCTCGGCAGCCTTCTCGGTGGCCTTGGGGGCAGGGGTCGGCTTCGGGCCGGCCGGGGCGGCGGACCTGTCCGCGCCACCATCACCGGCACCACCCTTGAGGGCAGCGCCGTACTCCTTGCGGAAACGCATCTCCGCCGGGAGCTCGACGGTGGAGCTCGCCGACTTGACGAACTCCCCCATCTCCTTGAACTTCTCGAGAACGAACTTGCTCTCGACTCCGAACTCCTTGGCGAGTTCGTGAACTCGGGTCTTGGCCACGTTTCTCCTTCTGGCCGCAAGACCCGGGGTCCGGGGGATGTTCCTGCGACCGTTAGTGGTTGGTGAACACGCTCATCGCGAAGTACTCATCGAGTGCTCATGAGCTGTTGCTCCAGTCCTGGTCGGGTGATACGTCGACCCCGGCTGTTCCGGGCGTCGACGGCGAATCGGTCAGCGAGTCGATATGTGCGGCCACCAGTGCGGTGGAGGCTCCGCCGGCGAGCCGCAGGGCTCGCGTGAAGGCCTTCCTCCGCACTGCGAGGTCGTAACACCGACGTGTGGGATGCAGGTGCGCCCCACGGCCGGGTAGGCGCCGCGCCGGATCGGGGAGGAGGGCCGCGAGGCCGTCCACCGAGCCGACGGTCACCCGCACCAACTCGCGTGCAGCGGCTCGTTGCCGACACCCGACACAGGTCCGAACCGGACCGGAGTCAGGGGTTAAGTCTTCGCGAGCCACCGACAGAACACTGTACCGCTTCCGCGGTGACGGGCCGAACCGGGGCGGCCTTCCTCACCTGGGCGATGCACTCACGACTCGACCGGGGCGCTCTTCTCCTCGTCGGACCGGATGTCGATGCGCCAACCGGTGAGCCGGGCGGCCAGGCGGGCGTTCTGCCCCTCCTTGCCGATCGCCAGCGAGAGCTGGTAGTCGGGGACCACCACACGCGCGGACTTGGCCGCGGCATCGACGATCTGGACCGAGCTGACTCGTGCCGGGGAGAGCGCACTGGCCACCAGGGTGGCGGGGTCCTCCGACCAGTCCACGATGTCGATCTTCTCGCCCTGGAGTTCGGCCATCACGTTGCGCACCCGGCTGCCCATCGGGCCGATGCAGGCGCCCTTGGCGTTGACCCCCGCGGCGGTGGACTTCACCGCGATCTTGGTGCGGTGACCGGCCTCGCGCGCGATCGCGGAGATCTCGACCGTGCCGTCGGCAATCTCGGGCACCTCCAGCGAGAACAGCTTCTTCACCAGGGTGGGGTGACTGCGACTGAGCGTGATCTGCGGGCCACGCATGCCCTTGCGCACGCTGAGCACCAGCGCCTTGATCCGGGTGCCGTGGGTGTAGTCCTCACCGACCACCCGCTCACTCACCGGCAGCAGCGCCTCGAGCTTGCCGAGGTCGACCAGCACGTCGTCGGGGTTGCGGCCCTGCTGGACGACACCGGAGACGATGTCGCCCTCCTTGCCGGAGAACTCACCGAACTTCAGGTCGTCCTCGGCGTCCCGGAGGCGCTGCAGCATGATCTGCCGGGCGGTCGTGGCGGCGATCCGGCCGAACCCCTCGGGGGTGTCGTCGTACTCCCCCACCTGATTGCCCTCGTCGTCGAGCTCCACGGCGAGCACGGTCACGTGGCCGGTCTTGCGGTCGAGCTCGACCCTCGCCCGGTCCTGGGCGCCAGGGGTCTTCTGGTAGGCGGTGAGCAGCGCCTGCTCGATCGCCTCCACGAGCACCTCGAAGGAGATCTCCTTCTCCCGCTCGAGCATCCGCAGGATACTCAGGTCGATGTCCATCAGGCTTCTCCTACTTCGTCGGCCGCACCCTCGTCGGCGGGCCGGTTGAACTCGATCTGAACCATGGCCTTGTTGATCTCGGCGTACGGGACCACCTGCTCGGCCCCCTCCACCACCAAGGTGGCGCCGTCGTCGTCGTGGGACCGGATCCGCCCGGTCACCGTGCTGCCGTCGCCGCGGACGACCTTGACCAGACGACCGACGTTGCGCCGCCAGTGCCGCGGCCGGGTCAGCGGACGGTCGACCCCGCGCGAGGTCACCTCGAGCGTGTAGGGCTGCTCGCCCATCACGTCCGAGCCGTCGAGCACGTCGTTGATCGCGCTGGTGGCTTCGGCGACATCGTCGAGCGTCACCCCGCCGTCGCGGTCGACGGCGATCCGCAGCACCCGCCGTTTCCCGGCCGGGGTCAGCTCCACCGCCTCGAGGTCGAGTCCGAGGGCCTCCAGGGGCTGGGCGAGGATTGCCTCGATCTGCTCCCTGAGGGCGTCCTGCCTGGCACTGCTCACGGGTCGGCGACCTCCCTGTGCTGTTGTGGATAGCTGACCACTGCCGTGGTGCGAACGGTGGTGTGGGCACACCATAAACCGGCGAGGCGTTAATGTCGCGCTTGTGCCTCCCCAGCTTCCCACGCCCTCGAGGCGGAGCCTGCTCGGCGCGGCCTCGTCCCTCCCCCTGGCGGCACTCGCCGGTTGCAGTCTCGAGGACCTGCGCGCCCCCGAGACCACCCCGTCGGCGATCACCACGTCCGCGCCGCCCCCTGACGCCGACGAAGCCCTGGTCACGAGCGCGTCGGACCGGATCCTCACCGCCCGCCGGACCGCAGCCGCGGCGGCCGCGACCCCCGGCGCCACCGCGGCGGTCAGTACGGCGGCCACCACGTTGGTCACCCTCCACGACACCCATCTGGCCGCCCTCACGCCCGAAGGGGAGACAAGTCCCACACCCTCGCCCTCGGCCACGACACCCGGCACGGTCTCCCTCGCTCGACTCCGACGCTCGGAGACCTCGCTGCAGGCGGACCTGGCCGAGGACGCCGTCTCGGCAGCCAACGCCGAGCTGGCCCAACTCCTGGCCTCGATGTCCGCGGCCGTCGCCCAGCAGGTCAGCCTGCTGCCCTCGGGGTCGGGCCGATGACCACGACGCCCACGCCCCCCTCCTCCGCATCCTCACCCGCTCCCTCGACGCCCGCCGAGTCGGCACCACCGGCGGACGCGGAGACCGACGCTCTCCAGACGGCTCTCGCCGCCGAGCACGCCGCCGTCTACGTGTACGGCGTACTCGGCGGACAGACCTCCGCCTCGCGCCAGCCCACGCTGATGCGCCTGGTCATCGACGCGTTCTCGACCCACCAGCTCCGCCGCGACCACCTCACCGCGCTGCTGGCCGCCGCCGGCGAGACGCCGGTCGGCACCGAGCCGGGTTACCGAGTACCTCCCCGGCTGGGCACCGCCGCGGCGGTCGAGCGGACCGCACGGGGCGTCGAGGCCGCCTGCGCCACGGCCTACGCCGCCCTGGTGGCGGCGACCTCGGCCGAGGTCCGGTCCTGGTCGATCACCGCGCTGACCGACACCGCCGTTCGCGGCCTGGGCTTCGGCGCCGCCCCGACTCCGTTCCCCGGGACGGACTGAACCCGACCAACCCACCGGGTGCAGTCCCGGAAATGACAGTGATCCGTGAGTCTCACCGCTCCGGGGGATTCCCGAGATACCCCCCGGAGCCGGTGCGACTCACGGATCACTCTGTCGGCCTGGACACAAGGCCTGTGGATGACCATCTGATGTGGGGACCGACGGTCTTTCCATGCACAATCTTGCAGTCTGGCGAGAACGAGGTCCAGCGCATGGCCTCCTCAACTTGTTGCACTGCATGAAGCTGCAAATGTTGCGATTCTGCTTGAACGTTGGACTCGACTCTTGATAGAGGCCCGGGGCCGCCCGCGATACCTCGATCTCCTGAGCCAACGACGGCGGGCCGGCCCTGGGGAGAGAGGCTCCCGGGCCAGCCCGCCGACGTACTGGGAAGAGATCGGGAGGATCAGTCCTCGTGCGCGAAGGCCTCGCGCAGCTTGGCCTCCTGTTCGGCGCTGAGGTTGGTCTGGATCAGCTCCATGTCGGCACCCTCGAACCGCTCGACGAGGCGGTCGACCACCCCGTCGCTGGTGAGCACGAACAGGGCGGAGCTCCCCGGCACCACTTTGTCGCGCACGCGCTTGATGAAGCTGTCATCGATGCCCACATCGGTGAGCGAGCCGGTCAGTGCGCCCGCGGCCGCCCCGAGGGCCACACCGAGGATCGGCACGAAGAAGATCAACCCGAACAGCAGCCCCCAGAAGCCTCCCCAGGTCGCCTGGTCCGCCGTCGGTGACTGCGCCTGGTGGGTCTTGGGCTTCTTCTTCCCGGGCTCCCAATCCACCCAGGCGGCGTCCTCGATGGTGATGAGCTCCTCGGACTGGGCCTCCTTCAACACCCGCAGCGCCTGCTCGGCACCGTGGGTCTGGTTGAACTTCCAGACGGTCAGTGTCGCCATGCCAGCTCTCCTCTCGACGTGAGCCCCGGACTCTCGCCGGGGCCGCGATCAGCCTAGGAGACTGCTGCACGAGACCGCCGGGCCGAGCGGGGAACCAGTGGCACCTGTGGCCCGTCCTGATCGGCACCCTGGGGCGCTGCGGCAGCCCCCATCGGCCGCGGCGAGGTCAGGGCAGCATCCGCCCGGTGCTCAGATACCGCTGGTGCCAGGAGAGCGCCTCGTCGAGCAGGTGCGGTGTGTGCCGCGCATGCGGACGCTCCGCGATCGACCTGGCCAGGTAGTCGTGCAACTGGTCGCGATAGTCCGGATGCGCACAGCGGTCGATGATGCGGCTGGTGCGGGCGAGCGGCGAGAGTCCGCGAAGGTCGGCGAGGCCCTGCTCGGTCACCAGCACCTGGACGTCGTGCTCGGTGTGGTCGACGTGGCTGACGAACGGCACCACCGAGGAGATCGCACCGCCCTTGGCCGTGGAGGGCGAGACGAAGAAGTTGAGGTAGGCGTTGCGGGCGAAGTCACCGCTGCCCCCGATGCCGTTCATGATCGAACTGGCCATCAGATGGGTCGAGTTGACGTTGCCGTAGATGTCGGCCTCGATCATCCCGTTGATGGCGATCACACCCAGCCGCCGGACGACCTCGGGATGGTTGGAGATCTCCTGGCTGCGCAGCAGGATCCGCCCCTTGTACGACGCCACGTGGTCGTTGAAGCGCGCCACACCGTCCGGGGACAGCCCGAACGAGGTGGCCGACACGCCGCTGAGGATGCCCGCGTCGAGGAGGTCGAGCAGACCGTCCTGGATCACCTCGGTGTAGGCGGTCAGCCCCCGGAACTCCGCGTCGAGCAGGCTGGCCATCACGGCGTTCGCGACGTTGCCGACACCCGACTGCAGCGGCAGCAGGTCCGCGGGGAGTCGGTCCGCCGCCACCTCGTGGCGGAGGAAGTCGACGATCGCCTCCCCCATCGCCCGGCTGTCGTCGTCGAGGGGCTTGAGCGCGCTGTTGCGGTCGGGAGCGTCGGTCTCGACCACGGCCACGACCTTCTCCGGGTCGACCCGCAGGTAGGGATCCCCGATCCGCTGCATCGCCGAGGTCAACTGGATCGGCGCCCGGTGCGGAGGGAGACGGGTGCCGTAGTAGACGTCGTGGAAACCCTCGAAGTCGCGCGGCTGCCACTGGTTGACCTCGAGGATCACCCGGTCGGCCTGCTCCAGCCAGGTCTTGTTGTTGCCCACGCTCGAGCCCGGCACGAGCAGCCCGTTGGGCAGCACGGCGGCGACCTCCACGACGGCGACATCGAGCGGGCCGTAGAACCCGAACCACATCTGCTGGGCCGAGTGGGAGAGGTGGGCGTCGACGTACTCGATCTCGCCCTCGTTGATCAGCCGGCGCAGCACCGGGTCGGACTGGAAGGGCAGCCGCTTGGAGACCGCATGAGCCTCGGCCAGGACGCCGTCGACCTCGGGGGCGGTGGAGGCACCGGACCACAGTTGGACGCGGAACTCCTCGCCCCGCCGCCGGGCCTCGCCCACCCGGCGGGCGAGCGCCGCCGGCACCGCCTTCGGGTAGCCCGCGCCGGTGAAGCCGGAGATGCCGACCGAGTCGCCCGGACGGATCGCGGCCGCAGCCTCCTCGGCACCGACGACCCGGCGCGCCAGCACCGGACAGCTGATCCTGGACCTGGTCATGTGCTCAGTCTCGGACCAGTTGCTGGAGGTGGGCCACCGCCTCGTCCACCGCGACCGCGGCGCGCTCACCGGTGCGCCGGTCCTTGACCTCGATGGTGCCCTCGGCGAGCCCGCGCCCGACGGTGACGATCGTCGGTACGCCGATCAGCTCGGCGTCCTTGAACTTCACCCCTGGACTCACCTTGACCCGGTCGTCGTAGAGGACATCGAGGCCGGCCTCGCCCAACTCGGCGACGAGCCGGTCCGCGGCCTCGTGCACGGCCGGGTCCTTACCGGTGGCCACCACGTGCAGGTCGTACGGCGCCACGTGCCGCGGCCAGCACAGCCCGATCTCGTCGAGGGTGCCCTCGGCGACGGCGGCGACCGCCCGGGTCACGCCCACGCCGTAGGAGCCCATCGTGACGGTGACCAGCTTGCCGTTCTCGTCGAGGACCTGCAGGCCGAGTGCGTCGGCGAACTTCCGGCCCAGGGCGAAGACGTGGCCCATCTCCATGCCGCGCTCGGTCTCCAGGATCCCGTCGCCATTGGGGCACGGGTCACCCGGCCACACCGCGGCAGCCTCGATGACGCCGTCGGAGGTGAAGTCGCGACCCGCGACGAGGTCGATGATGTGCTTCCCGGGCTCGTTGGCGCCGGTCACCCACCGGGTGCCCTCGACCACGCGCGGGTCGACCAGGAAGCGGATGCCGGACTTCGATTCCTCGCCCAGAACCTCCGGACCGATGTAGCCCTTGACCAGATCGGGGAACGAGGCCAGCGTCTCCTCGTCCATCGGCTCGAACTCGCCCGGGTAGAGCGCCGCCTCCAGGCGCTTGGCGTCGACCTCACGGTCACCGGGCACACCGATCGCCAGCGGCTCCTTGGTGCCGTCGGGGTAGGTGACCACACCGAGCACGTTCTTGAGCGTGTCGGAGCCCACCCAGGGGCGGTCCTCGCGGGCGAAGTGCTCGTTGAGGTGCGCGACCAGTGTGTCGATGGTGGGGGTGTCGGGAGTCGCCTCCGCGTGCGCGGCAGGCAGGCCGTCATAGCCGACGGGCTCGGGGGCGACGACCTTGACCGCCTCCACGTTGGCCGCGTAGCCGCAGGACTTGCACTCGACGTAGGTGTCCTCGCCGACCGCCGACTTCGCGAGGAACTCCTCGGACTTCGACCCGCCCATCGCCCCGGCGTGGGCGTAGACGATGACGTATTCGAAGCCGAGCCGGTCGAAGATCCGGACGTACGCCTCGCGGTGGGCGTTGTAGGACTTGTCCAGCCCCTCATCGGTGTAGTCGAAGGAGTAGGAGTCCTTCATGATGAACTCGCGACCGCGCAGCAGGCCGGCCCGAGGCCGGGCCTCGTCGCGGTACTTGGTCTGGATCTGGTAGAGCGAGAGCGGCAGATCCTTGTAGGAGCCGTAGAGATCCTTCACCAACAGGGTGAACATCTCCTCGTGCGTGGGCCCGAGGAGGTAGTCGGCGCCCTTACGGTCCTGGAGCCGGAAGATGCCATCGCCGTACTCCGTCCAGCGGCCGGTCGCCTCGTAGGGCTCACGCGGCAGCAGCGCGGGGAAGCTGACCTCCTGGGCGCCGATCGCGTTCATCTCCTCGCGGATGATGGCCTCGATCTTGCCCAACACCCGCAGGCCCAGCGGCAGCCAGGAGTAGATCCCGGGAGCGGCCCGGCGGATGTACCCGGCGCGGACCAGCAGCCGGTGGCTCGGCACCTCGGCGTCCACGGGATCCTCGCGCAGGGTACGCAGGAACAGGTGCGACATCCGGGAGACGGTCATGGGCAGAAGATTACGGCGGCCCGCCGGCGAGCGGCGAACCGGATCGGCCCCATCGGAGGACCCCTGGTATCAGGGGACGCGATCGGCTCTCCTGGACCCTATGGACAAACGACCGCAGGGTGGCGGCCTTCTCGCCACGCGTTCTCGGGCATGGCACGTCGTCGGACGTGTCCTCTCCCCCGCCGTCGTGGCGCTGGGACTCATCGGCGGCCTGCTGGCCGCCACCCCACCGGCCGCCGCCGCCCCGGTCGTCGACCTCACCCCGGGCGCCTACCCACGTGGGCCGGAGATGCCGCTGCCGCACATCACCGGTAACACGATCATCGACGGTCACTCCAGGATCGCGGTCCCGTGGCCGAGGGTGGAATACCTCGGCAGGCTCGGTCGGGCCCACGGCGTCCGGGTGAGCCGGGCCGACGGCAGCCGGGTCCGGATCCTCCGAGTGCATCGCAACGGCACGCGCAACATCCTGCTCCGCGGGCCTGCCTCGTGGCACACCCAGATCGACGAAGCCTTCTTCCAGCTGGTCACTCCGAGGAATGCCGGGAATCGCACCCGGGTCACCATCCGCGACCGGGGCGGCAAGGTGATCAAGAGCCGGACCTTCCCCCGGTCGACGCTCCTGGAGACGATCAACGCCAAGGTGGCGCTCACCAGTCGACGTCCCGCCCGCACCATCATCTGGGACACCTGGAACCCGCACGTGCGCGTGGTGGAACGGCGCGCCTCCTACGCGATCGACCTGGTCGCCCGCCGGTACGCCTACTTCACCGGGGATCCGTACGCCGGCGGCTGCACCGTCGTCGCCTCGCTGAAGCCTCCACAGCGGACACTGTGGCGTTCCTGTCGCGAACGGGTCGAGCACTTCGGCCCCGGCGGTGGCCGGATGCTGACGGTCCACAAGCTGACCGATGGTCCCGGACCGAACGTGGTGAAGGAACGGCGGATCGGCGGCGGGCTGCTGGCGACCTACCGCGCAAGGGTGATCACCGACCTGGAGTGGACGAGCCGGTGGGGGAAGTTCTTCCTGGCGCACGGAGCCACCAAGATGGCCTGGATGAACTGCACCCAGGAGTGCCACCGGGCCTCGGCCCTGGAGCCCTCCTCGATCTGACCGCCTCTACCCCGCGACACCGCGGCGGGCCGGCACCCAGGTGCGGGCTCGCCGCGTCGGTGTGCCGGCCGATCGGGGTCAGAACATGACGGTCGCGAACCGGGCGGTCTCGCGGAAACCGACCCGGGCGTAGGCGCGTCGGGCAGGGGTGTTCCACTCGTTGACGTAGAGCGAGACGGTCGGCGCGATCTCCCGGCGTACCTGCTCGACGACCGCTGCCATCCCTGCGACCGCCAGGCCCTCGCCGCGCCGGTCCGGAGCGACGTAGACCCCCTGGATCTGGGCGGCGTACGGCGACGCGCAGGCGACCTCGGCCTTGAACACCGCCCGGCCCTGCTCGAACCGGGCGAAGGACCAGCCCCGCGACATCAGCTGCAGCACCCGGGCGCGGTAGAGGTCACCGCCGCCGTGGGTCTCGGGTGAGACCCCGACCTCCTCGGTGTACATCGCGACACAGGCCGGGTAGAGGGCCTCCAGATCGTCACGGTGGGTACGACGCACCTCCGGGTCGGCCGGCACCGACGGCGCCTCGCCGAGCTCGAGGTGCGGCTGCTCCCAGCGACACTCCCGCGGCCGGCCCCAGCGCGACTCCACGACGTCCCACAGGGCGCGGACGGGATCCTGCGGACCCACCAGGGTCGAGACCGTGCGCCCGCGACCCAGCGCCCGCTCGCCGAAGGCCCGCGCGTCCTCCGGAGTCGCCTGGATCGGGACCAGATTGGCCCCGACATGGCAGGCCGCCACCAGGTCGCCGTCGCGCCAGCGCCCCCACATCTCACCGCCGAGCCAGCGCGGCTCCAACCGGGTCGTGCGGGCGCGGTGGTCGGCGAAGACGTTGACCACCGGAGCACGGCCGGTGAGCTCCAGGAAGGCCGGGACATCGCCCGGTCCGAGGACCCGGATCCCGTGGCGGGTGGTGAGCACGAGGTGAGCTTAGGCCATCCGGGAGCGCGCTCAGCACGCGCTCGGCCGGCGTCAGGAGACGCTGACGGTGGCCTCGGCGCCCTCGACGGGTTCCATGCCCTCGGCGATCAGCATGGCCTCCTCGATGAGGGTCTCGACGATCCTCGACTCGGGCACGGTCTTGATCACCTCGCCCTTGACGAAGATCTGACCCTTGCCGTTGCCCGACGCGACCCCGAGGTCGGCCTCGCGGGCCTCGCCGGGACCGTTGACGACACAGCCCATCACGGCCACCCGTAGCGGCACCTCGAGACCGTCGAGTCCCGCGGTGACCTCCTCGGCCAGCTTGTAGACGTCGACCTGTGCCCGCCCGCAGGATGGGCACGAGACGATCTCCAGCCGACGAGGACGCAGGTTGAGCGACTCCAGGATCTGCAGTCCGACCTTGACCTCCTCGACGGGGGGTGCGGAGAGCGAGACCCGGATGGTGTCACCGATGCCCTGGGAGAGCAGGGCACCGAACGCGGTGGCCGACTTGATCGTGCCCTGGAAGGCCGGTCCGGCCTCGGTGACGCCGAGGTGCAGCGGCCAGTCGCCCTCTGCTGCGAGCAGTTCGTAGGCGCGCACCATGACGACCGGGTCGTTGTGCTTGACCGAGATCTTGAAGTCGCGGAAGCCGTGCTCCTCGAACAGCCCAGCCTCCCACTTGGCCGACTCGACGAGCGCCTCGGGGGTGGCCTTGCCGTACTTCTCCAGCAGCCGCTTGTCCAGGCTGCCGGCGTTGACGCCGATCCGGATCGAGGTGCCGTGGTCCGTGGCGGCCTTGGCGATCTCCTTGACCTGGTCGTCGAACTTCTTGATGTTGCCGGGGTTGACCCGGACGGCCGCGCAGCCGGCCTCGATCGCGGCGAAGACGTACTTGGGCTGGAAGTGGATGTCGGCGATCACCGGGATCTGCGAGTGCCTCGCGATCTCGGGCAGCGCGGCGGCGTCGTCGGCCGAGGGGCACGCCACCCGGACGATGTCGCAGCCGGCCGCGGTGAGCTCGGCGATCTGCTGCAGCGTGCTGTTGACGTCCGAGGTGAGCGTGGTCGTCATCGACTGGACCGAGATCGGGTGCTCGCTGCCCACTCCGACCTTGCCCACCTGGATCTGGCGGGTCTGCCGACGCGGTGCGAGCACCGGCGGCGGCGCCGCGGGCATGCCCAGGGAGATCGATCCATCGGAGGTCGCGGTCATGGGTTCAGGTTATCCGTCTCGGGTTCGGATGCCTGATCGGCGGTGGCCGGTCCGGCGGGTGCGGGTGCTGGGCGGGGCTGTACTGGGCGAGGCGTACGGCGGCCCTCAGCTCGAGGTCAGGTGCAGCGGTACGACGAAGTCAGCCACCACCAGCACCAGGCCCATCGCGACGATGGCCAGCCCGACGACGTAGGCGACCGGGAGGAGTTTGGCGGGGTCGACGTGGCCGGGGTCGGGCCGGCCGGTGAGGCGGGCCAGCCAGCGGCGCAGGCCCTCCCACAGGGCACTGGCGATGTGACCACCGTCCAGCGGGAGCAGCGGCACGAAGTTGAACAGGCCGATGAACAGGTTGAACCCGCCGATCAGCGAGCCCAGCAGGACCAGCTTCTGGGTGGTGTCGACCTCGTCGTGCGAGGCGACCTCGCCGGCGATCCGTCCGCCGCCGACGATGCTCATCGGGCTGTCGGCGGCCCGATCCTCGACCCCGACGATGGCCTGGGCGACGTCCCACACCTTGACCGGCAGCTGAAGGATGGCGACCACCGAGTCCTTGGTCATCTCCCACATCTGCTGGAGCGTGAAGATCGGGCCACCCTTCTCGACCACCTCGACGGTGGTCGGGGTGATCCCGAGGAAACCGACCTGCTGGATCGTCTCGCCCTCGGCATCGGTCGGGCGGGCCTCGACGGTGGTGCTGGTGGTGCCGGTCTCCAGCTCGCCGTCACGCTCGTAGCCGATCACGGCGGTGCCGGCGGCGTTGTCCTGGATCAGGCCACGCAGTTGATCCCAGTCGGTGATCTCGGTGCCGTTGAACGACACGATGGTGTCCCCCGGCTCGAGACCGGCCTCGTACGCCGGGCTGGGCGGGTCGCTCGCGGTGCACTCCCGGCCGGACTCGGCGTACGGGATCACGCACTCGGAGACCGTCTCCACGACCGGCGGCCCCTCGGCGGGTTCGAGGCTGTGCACGCCGTAGGTGCTGAAGATGGTGAGGAAGGCGAAGAACGCGATCACCAGGTTGACCGTGGGCCCCCCGGCCATCACGATCGCCTTCTTCCACCACGGCAGCTTGTAGAAGAGCCGGTCCTCGTCCTCCGGCTCCACCAGGTCCCACTCCGCCTGCCGGGCGTCGGCGATCAGCGAGGTGAACATGCCGGTGTTGAAGTCGCGGACCCGCTGTGGCCGGGGGTTGCCCTCGGCGTCGAACTCGGCGACCTGGTCGGGGACCGGGGGCAGCATCCCGACGATCTTGACGTAGCCGCCGAGCGGGATCGCCTTGACGCCGTACTCCGTCTCGCCCTTGGTGCGGCTCCACAGCGTCGGCCCGAACCCGATGAAGTAGCGGCTCACCTTGGCGCCGAACTTCTTCGCCGGGATCATGTGCCCCAGCTCGTGGAGCCCGATCGAGGCCAGCAGCGCCACCACGAAGACGAGGACGCCGAGGGCGTAGAGGAGGGCGGTCATGCCTGGTTGGTCCTGCTCTTCTCGATCTGACGGGAGGCCAGCTCACGCGCCCAGGCGTCGGCCGAGAGCACGTCGTCGAGGGTGAGCCTCTCCGAGGGTACGTCGGGGCTGGCTGCCGGCAACGCGGCCAGCACCTCGGCAATGGTCTCGACGATCCCGGTGAAGGCCAGCCGTCCCTGGTGGAAGGCGTCCACGCCGACCTCGTTGGCGGCGTTGTAGACCGCCGGGGCGGTCCCGCCCCGCTCCCCGGCCCGACGGGCCAGGTCGATCGCGGGGAACGCCTCGGAGTCCACCGGTTCGAAGCGCCAGTCGGCGGCCCGGGTCCAGTCGATCGGCGCCTCCGCCTCGGCGACCCGCTCGGGCCAGGCCAGGCCCATCGCGATCGGCACGCTCATCGTGGGCAGACCCAATTGGGCCACCACCGCCCCGTCGACGAACTCCACCATCGAGTGGATGAACTGCTGCGGGTGGACCACCACGTCGATCCGGTCGAAGGGGACGTCGAAGAGGAGGTGCGCCTCGATCACCTCCAGGCCCTTGTTGACCAGGGTGGCCGAATTGGTGGTGATCACCCGGCCCATCGCGAAGTTCGGGTGGGCCAGGGCCTGCTCCGGCGTGACCCGGGCGAGCTCGGAGCGACCGCGCCCACGGAAGGGGCCGCCGCTCGCGGTGACGACCAGCCGGCGTACCTCCTCCGCGCGACCCGCGCGCAGGCTCTGGGCGATGGCGCTGTGCTCGCTGTCGACCGGGACGATCTGGCCGGGACGCTCGATCGTCTTGACCAGCGGCCCCCCTATGATCAGCGACTCCTTGTTGGCCAGGGCGAGGGTGTTGCCGGCTTCGAGCGCCGCCAGGGTCGGCCGCAGACCCACCGCCCCGGTGATGCCGTTGAGGACGACGTCGCAGGCGTGCGCGGCCGCGTCGGCGCTCGCCTGCTCGCCCAGCCCATGGACGGCGGGGCGGAACTCCTCCACCTGCCGCTCGAACAGCTCGGGCTGCGACCCGCCGGCGCTCAGCCCGACCACCCGGAACCGGTCCGGGTTGGCACGCACCAGATCGAGCGCCTGGGTGCCGATCGAGCCGGTCGAACCGAGGATGACGACGTCACGGGGCTGCTGCACCCGCCCATCCTCCCAGCGCTGCGCCGCCCACGCCGAAACGCAACCGGCGGCATGCGAGAGACTCGGGGCGATGACCACCGACGCGGACCCCCTGGTAGCCCGGCTGCGCGCCGCGGGGTGCGTCTTCGCCGAGGAGGAGGCCGACCTGCTGCGGGAGCGGGCCGGCGGAGTGGACGAACTCGAGGAGCTCACCGGCCGCCGTCTCGCCGGGGAATCGCTCGAACAGGTGGTCGGCTGGGTCGACCTCGGCGACCTGCGGCTGGCCGTGGGACCCGGTGTGTTCGTGCCCCGGCAGCGGTCGTTGCTGCTGGTCGCCGCCACGACGGCCGCGGTGCGGAGGGCGGCTTCGGCCGCGCCCGTCCTGGTGGAGGCGTACGCCGGGGTGGCGCCGATCGCCGCCGCGGTAAGCCGCGCCGTACCGACGGTCCGGGTGCACGCGGTCGACCTCGACCCGGTGGCGCTCGGGTACGCCGCCACCAACCTCGGCCCGGGCGCCGGCGTGCACCGGGGGCGAGGTCTCACCCCGCTCCCGAGGACCCTGCAGGGGGCGGTCGCGGTGATCACCGCGGTGCCGCCGTACGTGCCGGACGCGGCGCTCGACCTGATGCCGCGCGAGGCCCGCGAGCACGAGGACCCGCAAGCCCTCCTCGGTGGCCGCGACGGACTGGATCACGTCCGCACGCTGCTCGCCGAGGCACCCCCGTGGCTGGCCCGCGGCGGGCACGTCCTGTGCGAACTCGGCGCCGGCCAGTGGGAAGCTGCCGCAGCCGCGGCCGCCGCAGCCGGCTACGTCGTCACCGCGCCTCCGGTCGGCGAGGACCAGACCGCGATCCTCGAGGCCCGCCGGTCCTGAGCCGGTCCTGAGCCGGTCCTGAGCCGGGGCTGAGCCCGCGAGCGCGGCCGGGCGAGGTCCAGGTGCTGGTCCGGGGCCGGCCGGAGGAGGACCGCTGCCTAGGGTGGCCGGGTGCAGGGCGTGGTGGCGGGATTCGGGACGATCATCGCCGTCATCGCCGTCGGGTATCTGCTGGCCGCGGTCCGCGTGCTCGACGCGCAGGCCCAGCAGATGCTGGCCAGGCTCGCCTTCCTCGTGGCCAGCCCCTGCCTGCTGCTCACGGTGATGTCCGGCACCGACCTGGCCGGCGCGTTCTCGGGCAACCTGGTCGCGACCGCGGTGGGGGTGCTGGCTGCGGGTCTGCCCTACCTGCTGATCGGCCGGCTCGTACTGCACCGGAGCGCGGCCGAGGTGAGCATCGGCACGATGTGCTCGGCGTACTGCAATGCCGGCAACCTGGGCCTGCCGATCGCCGCCTATGTGCTCGGCGACGCGGCCGCGATCGCGCCGATGTTGCTCCTCCAACTCGTCGTGATGCAGCCGCTCGCCCTGACCCTGCTCGACGCCGACCGCACCGGGCGGGTCTCGGCACGACGGGCGATCCTCACCCCGTTGACCAACCCACTGACCCTCGGCACTCTGATCGGCCTCGCCCTGGCCGCGGGCGACTGGACGCTCCCCACCGTCGTGAACGACCCGATCGAACTGATCGGCGGGATGGCGGTGCCCGGCATGCTCCTCGCCTACGGGGTCTCACTGCGGCTCGGCCCGCTGCCGGGCCGAGGCGTGCCGGTCAGCGAACTCGGCCTGGTCACCGGGCTCAAGCTGGTCGCCCAGCCCCTGGGCGCCTACCTCGCCGGCCGGGCTCTGGGCCTCGATGACGCCGCGCTGCTGGCGCTGGCGGTCACCGCCGCGCTCCCGACCGCTCAGAACGTGTTCATCATCGCCACCCGGTTCGACCGGCAGTCCCTGCTCGCCCGGGACACCGTCTTCATCACCACGATCGGCTCGGTGCCGGCGATCTTCGCCATCACCGCCCTCCTCCACCGTTGAGCCATGGGGACGGCACCCGGCGAGGAGGTGCTCAGGCAGCGAGGCGCTCACCCCGACGGCCGACGGCGATCACCTCCCGATAGTGCTGCACCAGGCGGTCGTTGACCGCCCCCCACGAGCGGGCGGCCACCCCTCGGCGGGCGGCCAGGCCGAGCCGTCGACGGAGGACCGGGTCGTCCCGGAGACGGCCGACCGCGGACCCCAGCGCCCGGGCGTCGCCAGGGGTGTAGAGGAATCCGTTCTCCCCCTCCCGCACCAGGTCCAGCGGCCCCCCGGCCCGCGGTGCGACGACGGGTACGCCGGAGGCCAGCGCCTCCTGTGCGGCCTGGCAGAAGGTCTCGTGCCGACCCGTGTGGACGAAGGCGTCGAAGGAGGCGTACGCCGCCCCGAGCGCCTCGCCATGCAGCGTGCCCAGGAAATGCGCACCCGGCAGCCTGCGGCGAAGGGCGGCCCCCTCCGGTCCCTCACCCACCAGGACGAGCGCGTAGCGGTCGTCGCGGGCCAGCCCGGTCAGCAGGTCCAACTCCTTCTCGGCGGCCAGCCGGCCGACGTACCCCACCAGCAGCCGACCGTCCGGGGCCAGCCGCCGGCGCAGGTCGTGGTCCACCCGGGACGGGTGGAAGCCGAGCAGATCGACACCGCGCGGCCACAACGCCGTCCGCGGGACGCCGAGCCGGTCGAGCTGGGCGAGGCTGGCCGAGGACGGCGCCAGGGTCAGGTCACAACGATGGTGGATCCGGCGGATCAGCGCCGCCGCCGCCTGTGGCCCACCGACCACCCCGTAGCGAGCGGCGAAACCGACCAGGTCGGTCTGGTAGATCGCGACCGACGGGACCCCCAGGTCGCCGGCGGCCCGGATCGCCTGGTGGCCGAGCAGTACCGGCGAGGCCACGTGCACAACGTCCGGCCGGAATCGGGTCATCACGGCCCGCAACCAGCCGCGCGTCTCCAGCCCGATCCGGAACTCCCGGTAGAAGGGCAGGGTGGCGCCACGGGCGTGGACCACCGGGAACCCGGCATAGGTCGCCGGGCCGGTGGGAGCGACCAGTTCCGCGACATGCCCGGCCGCGGACAGATGCTCCAGGACCCGGCGTACCGAGTTGGTGACCCCGTTGACCTGAGGCAGGAAGGACTCGGTGACGACCAGGACGCGGAGCGGCTCGGCGCGATCTGCTGTGGTCCCGACGGGTGTGGTGCGGGGGAACCTGACGACACTGCTCATGCTCCCGATGCTGGGCCGGGCGCCTGTCCGAACGGGTCTCCCCCGTTGACCAGGGAGTGAATGTCGCGTGAGCGGTGGGTCAGGCCTCGAGGGCGGCGAGCTGCCCGCAGGCGCCGTCGATCTCCTGGCCGCGGGTGTCGCGCACCGTGGTGGGAATGCCCTTCGCCTCGAGCCGGCGGACGAACTCACGCTCGTCGGCGGGGTCGGAAGCGGTCCACTTCGAGCCGGGGGTCGGATTGAGCGGGATCAGGTTGACGTGCACCCAGCCCCAGTCACCATAGGAGTTGAGTACGTCGCCGAGCAGGTCCGCACGCCACGCCTGATCGTTGATGCCGCGCATCATGGCGTACTCGATGGAGACCCGCCGCTTGGTGACCCGGGCGTAGTTCCAGGCCGCCTCGACGGTCTCCGCGACCGAGAACCTGGTGTTGATCGGCACCAGTTCGTTCCGGAGCTCGTCGTCGGGGGCATGCAGGGACAACGCGAGCGTGACCGGGATCCCCTCCTCGGTCAGCTGCTTGATCCGGGGCACGAGACCGACGGTGGAGACCGTGATCCCCCGGGCGCTCATCCCGAGGCCCTCGGGCGCGGGGTCGGTGAGCCGGCGGACGGCGCCGATCACGGCGGCGTAGTTGGCCATCGGCTCGCCCATGCCCATGAACACGACGTTGGACACACGCCCCGGACCGCCGGGCACCTCACCACGCTGGAGCGAACGAGCACCGGCCACGACCTGCTCGACGATCTCGGCGGTCGACATGTTGCGCTGCAGCCCTCCCTGACCCGTCGCGCAGAACGGGCAGGCCATGCCGCACCCCGCCTGGCTGGAGACGCACATGGTGACTCGGTCGGGGTAGCGCATCAGCACCGACTCGACCAGGGCGCCGTCGAAGAGCTTCCACAGCGTCTTCCGGGTGGTGCCGCGATCGGCCTCCAGAGTGCGCATCGGCGTCATCAAGGAGGGCAGGAAACCGTCGACGAGATCCGCGCGCTGAGCGGCGGGCAGATCGGTCATCTGCTCGGGGTCGTCGACCAGGTGGCCGAAGTAGTGGACCGACAACTGCTTGGCGCGGAACCCGGGCAGCCCCATGCGCTTCGCCTCGTCCTGCCGCTCCGCAAGGCTCAGGTCGGCGAGGTGCCGCGGTGGCTTCTTCCGCCCCTTCGGCGGCGTCAGCACCAACGGCAGCGCCCGTCCAGCCATGGCGGCCGCCTCGGCCTCGGCAGAGTGCGGTGTGGGAAGATCCTCGGTCATCCCCTCCAGTGTCGCGCAGGGGACGCGTACCTGCACATTTCCGGGTGACGTGAGCCTCGTCGTAGGCGGTTCTCAGCCCTCGAGGCGCACGAGGATCCATAGGGTGGCGGCCGCCACTCCGACAGCGACGACCGCGGTCAACACCATCCCGAGCAGCATGTAGAGCCCGAACCTGCGGCTGCGCGGGACCACCATCAGCGCCAGGGGGAGGGCGAGCAGCACCGCCACGAACGGGATGAGCCGGGTGGCGTCGTCGGTGCCGAGCAGCGCGGAGAGCACCGCCGCGGAGATGCTCGGCACCACCACGACGACCGCCAGACCGGTGAAGAACCCGGCCAGCGGGGTGAACACCGGGTGGTCGCGGTGCCACCAGTCGGGCTGCTGGACTACGGCCTCGGGACTGCTCACGCGCTCCTCCTCGCTCATCGCGACCACGGTAACGGCTCGGCAGCGGCCGGGCGGTCCATCTGGGCGCGCGCCGCGCGTAGGCCAGCCGGTGCTGCGACGTACCGACTAGAACACGGCGTAGTGGAGCAGCAGCCACAGCGGCGCGATGGTCGCCAGCAGCGAATCCAGTCGGTCCATCAGCCCACCGTGTCCCGGGATGACCTGGCTCATGTCCTTGATGCCCAGGTCACGCTTGATAACCGATTCGCACAGATCGCCCAGGGTGGCCATCACCACGCCGATCAGGCCGGCGGCGACGCCGATCCACCAGTCGCCGTCGAGCAGGAAGACGACACAGCCGACCCCGGCCGCGACGCAGAGCACGATGGAACCGGCGAAACCCTCCCAGGACTTCTTCGGCGAGATCACCGGGGCCATTGGATGCTTGCCGAACAGGACGCCGGCGATGTAGCCCCCGGTGTCGGAGGCGATCGTGACCAGCACGAAGGTGACGATCCCCTTCACCCCGGCGTCGCTGAACCCACCGCCGGTCCGGCCGCCCTCGGCCAGCATCAGCGCCACGAACGACCCCAGGAACGGGACATAGACCACGGTGAACACCGCCGCAGTCGCCGTACGCACGTAACCCTCCACACCGCGGCGGAGCAGCCAGAGCATGATCACCAGCGCCGTGACCGCGGTGGCCGTCACCAGTGCCTCGGCGCCCCAGGCGTAGGCCACCACCACCATCACGACGCCGCCCACCATCAGCGGCTGCTCCGGAAGGTCGATGTCCTGGCTGAGCATGCCCTTCCGCATCTCCCAGACGGCCACGACGACGGCGATCGCCACGATCACCATGAACGCCGGCTTCCAGAACGCCAGGGACGCGGTCACGGCGCCGAGCAGCACCACGGCGGAGGCGATCGCCGCCGGGAGATTACGCCCGGCGCGGCCGTGATCCTTCTGGACGGGTGGCTCCGTCGGGCCCTGGTCGGACGGAGAAGTGGGGGCAGGCGTCATCGCTGCTCGCTCGCGGGGGATCCGAGACAGGGTCTCAGACCTCCAGCAGCTCGGCTTCCTTGTTCTTCAACATCTCGTCGATCGCCTCGGTGTGCTTCTTGGTCTGGGCGTCGAGCTTCTTCTCCGCGCCGGCGAGGTCGTCCTTGCCGATCTCGCCGTCCTTCTCCAGCTTCTCCACGCCCTGCTTGGCGGTACGGCGCAGGTTACGGACCGCCACTCGGCCGTCCTCGGCCTTGGCCTTGGCGAGCTTGGTGAACTCCTTGCGGCGCTCCTCGGTCAGCTCCGGGAACACGCAGCGCAGCAGCTTGCCGTCGTTGGAGGGGTTGATCCCCAGGTCGGAGTCGCGGATGGCCTTCTCGATGTTGCCCATCGCACCGACGTCGAAGGGCGAGATCAGGATGATCCGGGGCTCCGGCGAGGTGAAGGTCGCCAGCTGCTGGATCGGGGTCGGGCTGCCGTAGTAGTCGACCATGATCTTGTTGAACATGCTGGGGTGGGCCCGGCCGGCACGGATCGTCGCGAACTCCTCGCGTGTGGAGTCGACCGACTTGGCCATCTTGGCTTCGGCCTCGTTGAGGATGTCGTTGATCACGGTGGCTCCTTCTCGCCTCGTCGGCCCGATCGGGCCCTTGCACGCCGGCCGGCGCTCGCTGCTTGGTTGGTCTCGGGGTGACCCCGGGAAGTGGCGGGGTCAGTCTGCCGTGACCAGCGTGCCAATCCTCTCACCCTGCACGACGCGGAGGATGTTGCCCTCCGGCTCCATGCCGAACACGATCATCGGCAGCTTGTTCTCGCCGCATAGCGCGAAGGCGGTCTGATCCATGATCCGCAGGCCGTTGGTGAGCGCCTCGTCGTAGGTCAGCGCGTCGTACTTGGTGGCCTGCGGGTCGAGCTTGGGATCCGCGGAGTAGACGCCGTCCACCCCGCTCTTGGCGACCAGCACGACGTCACACTTGCTCTCCAGCGCGCGCTGGACGGCGACGGTGTCCGTGGAGAAGAACGGCATCCCCATGCCCGCCGCGAAGATGACCACGCGCCCCTTCTCCATGTGCCGGATCGCCCGCCTGGGGATATAGGGCTCGGCCACCTGGGCCATCGTGATCGCGGTCTGGACCCGCGTCTCGACGCCGATCTTCTCCAGGAAGTCCTGCAGCGCCAGGCAGTTCATCACGATGCCGAGCATGCCCATGTAGTCGGCCCGCGCGCGGTCCATCCCACGCTGTTGCAGCTCGGCCCCGCGGAAGAAGTTGCCTCCGCCGGTGACGACGGCGACCTGGACGCCCGCGTCGGCGAGCGAGGCGATCTCCCTGGCGATCTTCGAGACGACGTCCGGATCCACCCCGACCTGACCGCCGCCGAACACCTCGCCGGAGAGCTTGAGCAGGACACGCTTGTAACCGGTCACGGGACTCCTTGTATTTCAGAGGGTCGAGCTCGGTCGAGCCGAGATCGATGATGCCACCAACCGAGGTGGTGGGGTACGCCGTCGCGGATCGGCGCGCTACGGACGTGCGAGGAGGCCGGTCCGAAGGGAGCGTGTGCTCCCCCGGACCGGCCTCCTCTGCGGACCTGCGTCAGGCCCCGACCTCGATGCGGACGAACCGCTTGAGGGTGGTGCCGGCCTCGTCGAGCACGGCCTTGACGGACTTCTTGTTCTCCAGCACGGAGGCCTGCTCCAGCAGGACGACCTCCTTGTAGAAGCCGTTGAGACGACCCTCGGCGATCTTGGAGATGATGTTCTCCGGCTTGCCCTCCTCGCGGGCGGTGGCCTCACCGATCTCGCGCTCGTGAGCGACGATGTCGGCCGGCACCTCCTCGCGGGCGAGGTACTGGGGACGCATCGCGGCGATCTGCTTGGTGACCGCGACGGCGCCGTCCTCGTTGCCCTCGAACTCCACCAGCACGCCGATCGCCGGCGGCAGGTCGGCGGACCGCTTGTGCAGGTAGACCGCCGTCTCGCCGCCGAAGTAGGCGACCTTGCCGAGCTCGATCTTCTCGCCGATGGAGATGGCGAGCTCCTGGACGATGCCAGCAACCGTCTTCTCGCCGATGGTGACGGCGTTGAGCGCCTCGACGTTCTCGGCCTTGGCCTCGTTGGCCGCGTCGGCGAGCTGCTGGGCGACCCTGATGAACTCGTTGTTCTTCGCGACGAAGTCGGTCTCCGACCTGAGCTCGACCAGCGCACCACCGGAGTGGGCGACCAGCCCGGCGGAGGTCTCGCGCTCAGCGCCACGGGCGGCGGCCTTGGCGGCACCCTTGGTGCGCAGGAGGTCGACCGCCTTGTCGAAGTCGCCCTCGGCCTCGGTGAGCGCCTTCTTGCAGTCCATCATGCCGGCGCCGGTGAGCTCCCGGAGCTTCTTCACGTCAGCAGCGGTGAAAGCCATGCGTGTTCCTTCTCGATCGCAGGGAAGTGAGGATCAGGCCTCGGTGGACTCGGTGGCCGGGGCCTCGGCGGACTCGGTGGCCGGAGCCTCGGTCGCCTCGGTGGACTCGGCGGCCGGGGCCTCGGTCGCCTCGGCGGGCGCCTCGGTGGTCTCGGTGGAGGTCTCGAGCAGCTCGCGCTCCCACTCGGCCAGCGGCTCCTCGGCCGTGGTGGCCGCCTCGCCCTGCTTGCCGCCGGAGCGGGCGATCAGGCCCTCGGCGACGGCGTCGGCGATGACCCGGGTGAGCAGGCCGACCGCACGGATGGCGTCGTCGTTGCCCGGGATCGGGAAGTCGACCTCGTCGGGGTCACAGTTGGTGTCGAGGATGCCGATGATCGGGATGCGGAGCTTGCGCGCCTCCTCGACGGCCAGGTGCTCCTTCTTGGTGTCCACGATCCACACGGCGGAGGGGGTGCGACCCATCTCGCGGATACCACCGAGGGTCTTGTCGAGCTTGTCGCGCTCCCGCTTCATCTGCAGGAGCTCCTTCTTGGTGCGACCGGAGCCGGCCACATCGTCGAAGTCGATCTCGTCGAGCTCCTTGAGGCGGTTGATCCGCTGGTGCACGGTCTGGAAGTTGGTCAGCATGCCGCCGAGCCAGCGCTGGTTGACGTAGGGCATCCCGACGCGGGTCGCCTGCTCGGCGATCGCCTCCTGGGCCTGCTTCTTGGTGCCGACGAACATGATCGTCCCGCCCTTGGCCACGGTCTCCTTGATGAAGGCGTAGCTGCGGTCGATGTAGGCCAGCGACTGCTGCAGGTCGATGATGTAGATACCGTTGCGCTCGGTCATGATGAAGCGCTTCATCTTCGGGTTCCAGCGACGGGTCTGGTGTCCGAAGTGGACGCCGCTCTCGAGGAGCTGGCGCATGGTCACGACTGCCATGATTTCTCCTTGTGATGGAGACTTCCCGTGGTGCCCGTCCTTGCATGCGAGGAGGGCCGGGAGCTGTCTCCGGTCGGTTTTCAGTTCCTTGCGTCTCATCTCGGATCGCCGAGGCGGGACGCCCTGACGTCTGCGCGTGATCCGACCGGCGGTGCCGGACTGAGGATCCTCGCCCACGGTTGGTCGCCCTCGGGGAGGCCGGGGGCGTCGTGGTCTGCGGACGTGCGTAGTCAACCCATGGTGGGCTGCCGCACTAGAGTAGTCGACTCCCGCTCAGCACGCCCAATCCCTGCCTGGATCAGTTCGGGCCTGCCCGGCGGGCCGGTCGTCGTCCACACCGCACCGCGGCGATCCGCCTCCACACAGGTGCAATTCGAGCGCTCGCCGGTGCGTCCACCCGAACGCAGGATCGAACCATGCCTACCCCCTCCTCGACATTCCGCCGGCCCTGCTGTTCGGCAGCACGCCTGACCGCGTCCCCGCCCCGGCCCAGGTCGGGATCCAGGTCGGGATCCGGGTCGGGATCCCGGTCGGAGGGCATCCGCGCCCGGCCCGTCGTGGCTTGGTCGGTCATCTCGCTGCTGATCCTCATGCTCTGGGCGGGGCCAGCCGCAGCGGCGGCCGCGCGGGACGCCCCACCCGCGCCGCCGCCGTCCCAATCCCTCGCGGACGTCCTGTCCCGCGATCCCTCGCCCCCGGCCACCGGCGTGTGGCCGCTACGACCGGTGCCGCCCGTCGTGCACGGCTTCGACCCTCCAGAGGAGGATTGGGGAGCCGGTCACCGGGGCGTGGATCTGGCCGGCCGGGTGGGTCAACCGGTGCGGAGCGCGCTCGCCGGCACGGTGACCTTCGTCGGCCTGATCGCGGGCAAGGGCGTCGTGGTGGTGGATCACGGGAGCACGCGTACGACCTACGAGCCCGTCAGCAGCCCGCTCCGTCCCGGCGAGAGGGTGGGAGCAGGGGGTCTCCTCGGCATTCTTGCCCCGGCCTCCTCACATTGCGCACCGGCCACCTGTTTGCACTGGGGCTGGATCCGCAACAGCGACGACGCCTACCTCGACCCCCTCCAACTCGTCGGCGCGGGGCCGGTCAGGCTCCTGCCGCTGTGGCGCGACCAGCCGGTGGGATGAGGGTGCACCGATGGACGCTCGCTGGCTACGCAGCCGGATCAGGTGTGCGAGCGGGGGCGCGACGGAGCCGGTCGGTGGTCACCTGTGTGGCCGCACTCGAGCGTTGCCGAATCAGGCGGGAGTGAACCTGCGGGTAGGCGCGACGCAGTCGGTCGGTCGTCACCTGTGCGTGGCCGCACTCTCGCGCCGCTGGATCAGGCGCGAGGGTGAGCCTGCTGGTAGGCGCGACGCAGTCGGTCGGTGGTCACGTGTGTGTAGAGCTGCGTGGTCGCGAGCGAGGCATGGCCGAGCATCTCCTGCACCGAGCGCAGATCGGCCCCGCCCTCGAGGAGATGCGTGGCGGCGGTGTGCCGCAGCCCATGCGGCCCGATGTCGGGGGCCCCGGGCACAGCCGCGATCCGCCGATGGACCATCGTCCGCACGGCGCGAGGATCGATCCGGCCGCCGCGTACGCCGACGAACAGCGCGCCCGACGCCCCCTCCCCCACCAGGGCGGGTCTTCCCCGCACCAGCCAATCGTCGAGTGCACGGGCCGCCGGCACTCCGAACGGGACCACCCGTTCCTTGCGTCCCTTGCCCAGCACGCGCACCACGTTTCGCTGGCGGTCGAGGTCGTCCACGTCGAGACCGCACAGCTCACCGACACGGATGCCACTTGCATAGAGGAGTTCGAGCACTGCCACGTCCCGCAGGCCCACCGGTCCACCGCCAGCAGCCGCGTCGGCCGCGGCGCGCACCAGGGATTCGGCCTCGTCGGCGCGCAGCACGGACGGGAGGGTCCGGTGCGCGCGAGGCGAGCCGAGGCTCGCGCCGACATTGGTGTCGATGCGTCCGGTCCGCGCGAGCCAGGCGGTGAACACGCGTGCCGAGGTCGCCCGCCGCGCCAGCGTCGTCCGTGACCTGCCCACGCTCTGCTGGGTGGCCAGCCAGCTGCGCAGGGTCCGCAGGTCGAGGCTCCCGACCTCGGTGTGACCGAGTCGCTGGGCGTGCTCGGCCAGCAGACTCAGATCGGTGAGGTAGGCCCGCACGGTGTGCTCGGTGAGACCACGCTCGGACCGCAGATGTCGCTCGTAGTCGCCGAGCACTCGGGCGAAAGCCTCAGACAAGGCAACCTCCGCCTCATCAGCCCCCGCAGTCTCATCAACCACGCGTTTCAGCCTAGCCGCTCTCGGCCCGGTCTCTGCGGAGCGTCAGAGCTCTGATCAGACGTGAGGACAGGTTTCGATTCGGCGTCCTCGGTGGAGTAACAGTGCGCTGACCGCCGTGGTCCCCGACCCGATCGGCGCATGCGGTCGGCTCGCTCAGTCGCGACCGTAGATGTCACGGGTGTAGACCCTCTCGGCGACGTCGGCGAGTTCCGGGGCGAGGCGGTTGGTGAGGATCACGTCCGCGCGACTCTTGAACTCGGTGAGGTCCCCCAGCACCTCGGACCCGTAGAACTCCGCCTGGTCCAGGCTGGGTTCGAAGACCACGACCGGGACACCCTTCGCCTTGATCCGCTTCATCACGCCCTGGATGCTCGAGGCCCGGAAGTTGTCGGAGCCGTGCTTCATGGTCAGCCGGTAGACACCGACACACTTCGGTGCTCGGGCAAGGACGTCGGCAGCGATGAAGTCCTTGCGGGTGACGTTCGCGTCGACCACGGCATTGATGAGGTTCTGCGGCACGTCGCGGTAGTTGGCCTGGAGTTGCCTGGTGTCCTTCGGCAGGCAGTAGCCGCCGTACCCGAAGCTCGGGTTGTTGTAGTGCAGGCCGATGCGGGGGTCGAGGCCGACTCCCTCGATGACCTGGGCGGTGTCCAGGCCCCGGCTGTGGGCGTAGGTGTCGAGTTCGTTGAAGAAGGCGACCCGCAGCGCCAGGTAGGTGTTGGCGAACAGCTTGATCGCCTCCGCCTCGGTGGGGTCGGTGAGCAGGATCGGGACGTCGTCGTCCTGGGCACCCTCGAAGAGCAGGTCGGCGAAGTGCTTGCCGTACTCCCCCCGGTCACCGACGATGATCCGCGAGGGATGGAGGTTGTCGTGGAGCGCCCGGCCCTCCCGCAGGAACTCCGGTGAGAAGAGGATGGTGGCGCCGGGGTGCCGCGCACGCATCTGCTCGGTGAAGCCGACCGGCACCGTGGACTTGATCACGACCGCGGCCCGCGGAGACAGCCGCAGGGCCGCCGCGATCACGGTCTCCACCGAGGAGGTGTCGAAGTAGTTGGTCTCCGGGTCGTAATCGGTGGGGGTGGCCACCACCACGAAGTCGGCACCGTGGAACGCCTGCTCGGTGTCGTGGGTGGCGACCAGCGCGAGCGACGCCGACCGTAGCCGTTCGCTGAGCTCGGGGTCGGCGATGGGCGATTCACGCCGGTTGAGCGCCGAGACCTTGGCCGGGTCGACATCGACCGCCACGACCTCGTGGTGCTGAGCCAGGATCACGGCGTTGGAGAGACCCACGTAGCCGATGCCCACGACCGCTATCTTCATGTCATCGGACGCTAATGCCGTCCCGGCCACGTCACCCCCAGCTTTGCCGAGCCTTCATCTGATCGCCATGAGCGGGTCGCACCGCGCTCTTCAACTCGCCACTCCGCCGGTCGGCGCCGCCGTCTCCTGGGCTGCTTCGCCGACGCGCCAGCCCCGTGGCATCCGCTCCACGAATCCGTGTCGTCTCAACCAGTCGAGCACTCCGGTCACCTCGGGGACCGCGATCCCGGCGGTGCGCGCGATGGACTCCACCGTGGCCGGTCGCACCATCGGCACCGCTTCCAGCACCTGTTGCTGGCGGCGGGTCAGTCGGTCGCGCGGTCGGCTCTCGCCGCGCGTCTCCGGAGGCAGGTTCTCGCCACTGGCCCCGACCAGCTCCAGCGCCTCGGCGCCCGAGGTGACGACCGTCGCGCCGCCCATCCGCAACAACTGATGCACCCCCTGGGAGGACCCGCTGGTGACCGGGCCGGGGACTCCCATGACGCAGCGGTGCAACCGACCCGCCCAATTGGCGGTGTTGAGGGCGCCGCTGCGCAGCGCTGCCTCCACGATCACGCTTCCGCGTCCGAGTGCCGCGATCACCCGGTTACGGGACAGGAACCGGATCCGGGAGGGCGCGCAGCCGGGCGCCAGTTCGGAGATCACCAGCCCCTCCTGGGCGATGACGTCGAGCAGGTCGGCGCTGCCCGCCGGGTAGGCACGATCGACGCCGTTGGCGAGGACCGCGATGGTGCACCCGCCCACCGACAGCGCGCCTCGGTGTGCTGCCTGGTCGATCCCGTCGGCGAGCCCGGAGACCACGGTCCATCCCCGAGCCGCTACCTCGGCGGAGAGACGCAGCGTGACGTCGATCCCGTAGGTCGTGGCCGCCCGCGAACCAACCAGCGACAATGCTCGGGCGTGGTCCGCGAGGCGACGCGGGCCGCGGACCCACAGCCCCAGCGGCGCACCGGAGCAGCGCTGCAGCGGTTCGACCCCGGCGAGATCGTCGAGCGAGGCAGGCCACTCCTCGTCGCCGGGGACCACGAACCTGATCCCCCGCCGGGCCGCACGCTCCAGGTCGCGCTCCGGATCGACCGCGTCGAGGCGCGAGAACGCGTCGTCGGTGAGGTGTCCTCCGGTCCGCTGCTCGCAGATCCGCTCGAGGACCACCGGGGCGCCGTACTCGCCCACCAGGGCGCTCACTCGGAGTTGGCCCGGTTCGAAGACCCGTCCCAACACCACTCTGGCCAAGCGATCCCGGTCGCTGCCGGGTCCGTCACCGCCTCCGACGGGGAGGACAGACCGGCTCGCACTCATCCCGCGCTCCTCTCGTCCCGGGCCGTCTCGCCCGGCGATCTCTCCCCGACTGCGATTCCTGATCGCGGAGGAGCCCCTGCTGCGGCCGAACCGGCGGTGCCGAACCCGGCGGTGCCGAACCCGCCGCCCCTGAGACGGACCAGGCCGCACTCCCGGCGTCCGCGGAACCGACCGAGCCCGGCCCCCGCCGGGCTGCACGGGCTCGCTCCGAGGACCTGCCGCGGCGCACGACGGTCTCGTGTCGAAGGTCTTCGCCCAGGCGCAGGCGCAGCGCGACATCGACCTCGGCGGCGCCGGGTCGCTCGAGTCCGAGGAGGTCGGCGACGGTGAGCGCCAGCCGATGGGTGCGTACGACGCCGCGCCGGGTGAGCCGTCCCGTCGCCACGGCCTGATCCAGCAGTCGCTGCCCACGCGTGTCGAGCGGCCAGCGCTGGCGGAGCACCGGCCCGGGCACCTGGCCGTTGAGCCGCCACCCGCACCCTGCGAACCTGGATTGTTGTCGCTCGCGCGCGAGGGTGACCCGCTCCTTGACCTCGGCGCTGGACTCGCGGCATGCCAACCGGTCGCCCTCGTGGGTGCCGAGCGGGGAGAGGGTGCGGGTCAGGTCCACCCGGTCGGCGACCGGGCCACGCAGCTTGCGGTGGTAGTCCCGCAGCTCCATCGGCCGGCACTCGCACCTACCGCTCCCGAAATTGCCGCAGGGACACGGATTGGCGGCCAGGACGAACAACCCGCCGGCGGGCAGGGTGATCGTCTCATCGCCCCGGGCGATCGTGATGTCACCGCTCTCCAACGGCTCGCGGAGGGCCTCGATGACGTCGGTGCGGAAGAGGGGGAACTCATCGAGGAAGACCACCCCGGAGTGGGCCAGGCTCACCTGCCCCGGTCGCACCCGACCGCTGCCTCCGCCGACCAGGCTGGCACGGCTGGCGTCGTGGTGGGGTGCCACGAACGGGGGCCGTCGCACCAGCCCCTCCTCGGGATCGAGGACGCCGGCGATCGAGCGCACCGCGGTGAGCTCCAGCGAAGCCTCCGGCTCGAGATCCGGGAGGATCGTGGGCAGGCGTTCGGCGATCGAGGTCTTGCCGCAGCCCTGCGGCCCCTTGAGTAGCAGGTGGTGGCCGCCGGCCGCAGCCACCTCGAGCGAGTAGCGGGTGTCCTCCATGCCGATCAGGTCGGCGAGGTCCACGTCGTCGAGCCGGGCATCGCCGCGCCAGGTGAGCAGCGATCGACCGGAGAGGGCCGGCACCGCAGGGGCCTCGGGGACTTCCTCGCCGCCCAGCTCGGCCACCACCTGCCCCAGGGAGCGCATACCGAGCACGTCGACTCCCGGAACCAGTGCCGCCTCCGGGACCTGCGGCTCGGGCACGATCACCCGGGTCAGGCCGCGCTGGGACGCGGCCAGCACCATCGGCAGGACTCCGTGGGTGCAGCGCAACCCCCCGTCGAGGGCCAGCTCGCCGATGAGCAGCGTGTCGCGCAGGTACGCCCCCGGCACCACGTCGGTGGCCGCGAGCACCGCACAGGCGATGGCCAGGTCGTAGTGGGTGCCGGACTTCGGCAGGTCGGCGGGTGAGAGCAGCACGGTGATGCGTCGGGTGGAGGGCCACTCCAGCGCGGAGTTGATCACGGCCATCCGCACCCGGTCGCGGGCCTCACTCAATGAGGCATCGAGACTGCCGACCATCGTGGTGCCGACCTGCCCCGGGGAGACGTCGGCCTGCACATCGATCAGATGGCCCACGGCTCCCCGCAACGACACCGTGCGCGCCAGCCCCAGGCCCATCAGACCAGCCCCCGGACGTGCTCCACCCGGGCGGGCCCGCGTGGTGGCCGCACGACGGCGACCAGGTCGATCCGGACGGCGGGCGGCCGGAGGTCATGATCCTCGGACCAACGTTGGGCGAGTCGACGCAGTCGGTCCAACTTGTCCGCATCGACCGCCTCGTGCGGGGTGCCGGCCTGCTCGCTACTGCGGGTCTTCACCTCGCACACCACGAGCGTGTCGCCGTCCCGCAGGACCAGATCGATCTCGCCGTCCGTGCAACGCCAGTTGTGATCCAGCGGGATGAGCCCCTGCTCGCACAGGTGCCGCTCGGCCACCCGTTCGCCGTACTCCCCCAGGGCCCTCAGTCTCGAGGCCTGCCCGCTCGTGGTCGTGGTCATGAAACGCGCCCTCCGTCGCCGATGGTCCGATGTCGCGGATCCAGCATCGGGGACCGCGTCGTCCGGCGCGGAGCGTCGGGGGACGGCTGTGGAGAGGTGGGTCGCGTCCTTGCAGTGTGGACGCTCAGCGGCCCAGGGGCCGGCGGGTCAGCTCTTCGGGAGGTCCAGGTCGGAGGGGCTGAGCTCTTCGACGTTGACGTCCTTGAAGGTGAGCACCTTGACGTTCTTCGCGAACCGGGCCGGGCGGTACATGTCCCACACCCAGGCGTCGGTCATGGAGACCTCGAAGTAGACGTCGCCGGCCTCGGTGCGGGCCTTCACATCGACCTGGTTGCACAGGTAGAAGCGGCGGTCGGTCTCGACGACGTACTTGAAGATCCCGACCACGTCGCGATACTCCCGATAGAGCGTCAGCTCCATCTCGGTCTCGTACTGCTCGAGTTCCTCGGCGCTCACGGTTGGCTCCTCACGCCCCCGACACTAGCCCCACCTCGGACGAGGTCGCGTCCGCATCGAGAACGGCCTCCATGAACTCCTCCGGCACGGGTACGCCGATGCCGGGCAGCCGCCACGAACGCCGGTGCTGCACGCACGGGCCGACCCGGGCCAGCGCCTCGAGATGGGCGGGTGCGGAGTAGCCCTTGTTCTCGCCCCAGCCGTAGCCGGGGTGCTCCGCGTCCAAGGAGACCATCAGGCGGTCACGCTCGGTCTTGGCCAGGATGCTGGCTGCGGCGACCGCGGCGCACCGCAGATCCCCCTTGATCAGGGTGACCACGGGGGGGACCTCGTCGAGCAGGCCGGACGGGCCGAAGAGCCCCTCCTGCTCGGGCGGGGTCAGGTAGTCGTGGTTGCCGTCCAGCAGGACGGCGTCGGGGTCGACCCCGAGCTGGGCCAGCGACCGGTGCCCGGCGAGCCGCAGTGCCGCGACGACCCCGAACTCGTCGATCTCAGCGGCGCTGGCATGCCCGACCGCGGAGTCCAGCGCCCACCGCCGGACCCG
Source organism: Nocardioides insulae DSM 17944 (assembly GCF_000422825.1). GTDB lineage: Bacteria > Actinomycetota > Actinomycetes > Propionibacteriales > Nocardioidaceae > Nocardioides > Nocardioides insulae. Next base: position 476,170 of record NZ_AUGU01000013.1, read on the forward strand.
CGGCGCCAGCCGCTCGCGGGCCTGCGGGGTGAGCAGCTTGCTGTCCTTGACCCCCTGGGGGGCGCTGCGAGTGTCCAGGGAAATGACCACGGTGCCGATGGTGACCGGCCCGGACAGGGCGCCGCGCCCGACCTCGTCGCAGCAGGCGAGGTGGGTCAGGCCGCGCTCGCGCATCAGCGTGCGTTCGAAGCGCAGCGACGGGGTTGTGGTCCTGGTCATGAGTCGGTGTCCGGGTCGCGGGCGGGGACGTCGTCGAAGGCGTCGGGGTCCTTCTCCCATCGTGCCTTGCCCAGCGGCCAGATCACCGCCATCACCTTGCCCACCACCAGGTCCTCGCCGACGTAGGGGTCCTTGGCGCAGTCGGACTCGGTCTCCCGACACAGATGCACGGTGGAGTCCGCGGAGTGGGCACGGTTGTCGCCCATCACGAACAGCTCGCCCGCCGGCACCGGGCCGGCCGTCCAGTCGCACCCGATCATCGGCCCGTAGCACTCCCCCGGCCGGGCGTAGTCGGACTCGTCCACCGCGACGCCGTTGACCTCCAAACGGCCCTGCCGGTCGCAGCAGTGGATGACGTCGCCGGGTACGCCGATCACCCGCTTCACCAGGTGACCGCCCTCGGGATAGAGCCCGATCTTGGTGAGTACGTCGGCCACCGGGCCGGGATCCGGTGCGGGGCCCAGCCAGCCACCGGGGTCCTTGAACACGATCACGTCACCGCGCTGCGGCGTACCGCTGCCCCAGTAGGAGGGCTTCTCGACGAGGATGCGGTCGTTCTCGACCAGTCCCGGCTCCATCGACTCCGAGGGGATGTAGAAGGCCTGGGCGACGAACGCCTTGATCCCGACCGCGAGCAGCAGGGCGATCAGGAGCAGCAGCAGGGTCTCCTGCCACACCGGCAGATGCCGCCGCTTACGGCCACGGGGAGACGACGAAGACCGCGGCCCCGCTCCCTCATCTCGAGGATCATCCTCGAAGGCGTCGGGAGCGAGGCCGCGGTCTTTTGAAGTCACGCGATGAGTCTAGGAAAGACTCCTGCGAGGGCGTCGATCAGGCCTCGCGACGCTCCTTGATCTTGGCGGCCTTGCCGCGCAGGTTGCGCAGGTAGTAGAGCTTCGCCCGGCGGACGTCACCGCGGGTCACGACCTCGATGCTCTCGAAGATCGGGGAGTGCAGCGGGAAGGTGCGCTCGACGCCGACGCCGAAGGAGACCTTCCGGACGGTGAAGGAGCGGCTCACGCCGGAGCCCTGCAGACGGATGACCACGCCCTGGAAGACCTGGATACGCGAGCGGTTGCCCTCGACGACCTTGACGTGCACCTTGACGGTGTCACCGGCGCGGAACTCCGGCAGGTCCTCGCGCTTGCTGGCCTTGTCGATCTCGGTGATCAGGTTGGTCATGATGTCTCCTCGCGAGTGCCACAGGTCAGCCGCGGTGCGATGGGGTGCGGGATGGTCTCAGCGTGCTCTCGTGGAGCCAGGCCGGCGGCGTACGGTTCCCCCTGTGGCAGGAGCCCGACGCAGACCCTCCGTCCACTCCGTCGATGACGGGGTGCGGAGCGATCCTTCGGCCGACTGAGGCCGACGACAGATTCTGCCACACACCCGCGGTGGGCGTGGAATCGGTCGAGCCGAGTCAGCGGCGGCGCTTGGTCAGCGTCACCGCGCCGGGCGCCGCGGCGAGGTCTCCCCGGAGCCGGTAGCCCGCCTTCTTGTAGATCCGGTGGTTGCGAGCGCTGCGCTCACCGGTGAAGAGCCCGTACGTCGTCGTGGCCGGCGCTGCCACCGACTCGATGTGGGCGAGCAGCGCCCGCCCCATCCCCCGGCCCTGCTGGTCGGGGGCGACCATCAGCCGGCCGATCGACCAGAGATCACCCTCCGCGTGACCGCTCACCGAGCCGACCAGTCGGCCCGCGGCGCGCACGACGTACACGTCCCATGCCTCGAGGTGGGCGAGGACGTCATCGAGGGACTCGTGCAGGGCGGGGATGTCGAGGGTGTCGTTGTCCAGCGCCTCCTGGACCCAACAGGCCAGTTGGAGGGTGAGCAGTTCGGGGGCGTCGGCGCGAACCGCCGGCACGATCTCCCACTCCGAGGCGCCCTGGCTGGCATGGATCAGGTCGGGGCGGCGCTCCGCCGTACGACGGAGCGCCTGCTCGTGCCGCCAGGCCGCGATCCGGCCATGGTCGCCGGAGAGCAGGACGGCGGGCACCTCGCGATCGCGCCAGGTCGCCGGCTTGGTGTAGACGGGGTACTCGAGCAGGCCGTCCTCGTGCGACTCCTCGACCAGGGAGGCGGCGTTGCCCATGAACCCCGGCAGCAACCGGACCACGGCCTCGGTGATCGCCAGCGCGGCCACCTCACCGCCATTGAGCACGTAGTCGCCCAGGCTGATCTCGCGCACCTCGCCCAGCGTGCCGGCGTGATCGAGCACCCGCTGGTCGATTCCCTCGTACCGACCGCAGGCGAAGACCAGCCGCTCGCGCGTGGAGAGCTCCCGGGCCAGCGACTGGGTCAGCGGCTCGCCGGAGGGGGTGGTGAAGAGGATCGTCGCCTCGCCCTCGCCCTCGCCCAGCGCCAGGGCCTCGAACGCCTCCCCGAAGGGCTCCGGCTTCATCACCATGCCTGCCCCGCCGCCGTAGGGGGTGTCGTCGACGGTGTGGTGTCGGTCGTGGGTCCACTGGCGCAGGTCGTGCACGTGCAGTTCCAGCAGCCCCTTCTCGATCGCCTTGCCGGGCAGGGAGAGCTGCAGCGGGTCCAGATAGTCCGGGAAGATGGTGAGGTAGTCCAGGCGCATCGCTCAGGCCTCGTCGGGCAGCGGGGTGACCAGGCCGGGACGGTCGGCGATGACGACCCGCCGTTCGGCCAGGTCGACCACCGGCACCAGTACCTTCACGAACGGCACCAGCGCATCGCGCCGATCCGGCGTCCGGATGCTGAGCAGGTCCTGCGCTCCCCCGTGCAGCACCCTGGTCACCTCACCGAGTTCGCGGCCGTCCTCGTCGTAGGCGCGCAGCCCGATCAACTGGTGGTCGTAGTACTCGTCGGGGTCATCCGGGGTGTCGGCCGCCGACACGGCGGCATAGAGCAGGGTTCCCCTGGCGGCCTCGGCGTCGTTGCGATCGCCGATCTCCTCGAAGGCCACGTGCAGCACCTGCTTGTTCCAGCGGGTGCCTTCCACGGTGAGTTCGGTGGCGGCGTACGCCGATCCCTTGGGCGGCTCGGCTCGCAACCGGGCCCCCTCCGCGAACCGGCGCTCCGGCTCGTCGGTGCGGACGTCGATGGTCACCAGCCCCTGGAGCCCGTGGGGCTTGCCGATGCGTCCGACCAGGACCTCGATGGATTCCACGCAGCGCAGCCTAGTGTCGCGGCGCGGCGTCCTCGAACTCCTCGTCGCCCGGGTGGGGCCGGGACCTCCTGGACAGTGACGCACCGTGTGGGCCGAAAGCGGCCCGGGAGCGCAACTTTCCCCGGTGAACCGGTGAAAGTTGCGCGTCACCAACACGACGACAACGGGCGCCACCCCGAAGGATGGCGCCCGTCATCGGCGTACTGTGCGGCCTCGGCCTGAACGGCTCAGCGGCGGTCGACGTCGACGAAGTCGACGCGGGCGCCGCCCCGGCCGGCCAGGGCGTTGATCACGGTGCGGAAGGCGGACGCGGTGCGTCCGCCTCGCCCGATCACCTTGCCGAGGTCGTCGGGGTGGACCCGGACCTCGAGGATGGAGCCCCGGCGCAGCTGCTTGTCACGCACACTCACATCGTCGGGGTGTGAGACCACACCGCGGACGAGGTGCTCGAGTGCGTCGGCGAGCATCCGGCTCAGGCCTCGGACTCGGTGGCCGGCGCGTCGGCGGCCGGAGCGGCCTCCTCAGCAGCGGGCTCGGCCGGAGCCGCGTCCTTCTTGGCCTTGCTGGTCACGGCGGCACCGGAGGGCTCGGAGTGAGCCTCGGCGAGCGCCTTGTTGAAGATCTCGAGCTTGTCGGGCTTCGGCGGCGCGGTCTTCAGCGTGCCCTCCGCACCCGGGAGGCCCTTGAACTTCTGCCAGTCGCCGGTGATCTCGAGGATGCGGGCGACGGCCTCGCTCGGCTGGGCGCCGACGCTGAGCCAGTACTGGGCCCGCTCGGAGGTGACCTCGATGAACGAGGGCTCCTCCTTGGGACGGTACTTGCCGATCTCCTCGAGCACCCTGCCGTCGCGCTTCTTGCGCGAGTCGACGACGACGATGCGGTACTGCGGCACACGGACCTTGCCGAGGCGCTTCAGGCGAATCTTGACGGCCACGTTTGTGGTGTCTCCTTGGACGAATCGATGTGGGTGAAGACCGCTCGTCCGACGTGGGGACACCGGCAGAAGTCTTCGATGGGCTCTGCGTCGCTCGGGTGAGAGGGTCCGGGCGCGCAGGACTCAAGGGAGAAGTCTGCCAGAACGCCTCTGCGCTGGGAAATCGGAGTGGTCGTCGACGGCGGCCCGGCCGAGCCCGTGCTCAGGCCACCACGCGGCCGCGCAGGACCACGCGCGCCGGTCGGGCCAGCACGCTCGGGTCGGTGCGCGGGTCCGTGTCATAGACCACGAAGTCGGCCGGGTCGCCCTCACCGAGACCGGGGTTCCAGCCCAGCCACTCCCGGGCCCGCCAGGAGGCGGCACCCAGGGCGTAGTCGAGGGGCAGACCAAGATCTGCCATCGCCACGATCTCACCGGCGATGTTGCCGTGTGCCGTCGCGCCGCCACCATCGGAACCGGCATAGAGCGACACCCCGGCCTCGTAGGCGGCCATGATCGTGTCGCGGCGGCGGGTGTGGAGGTCGGTCATGGTCGCCGCGTACGTCGGGAAGCGCGCCGCGCCCGCCTCGGCGTACTCGGGGAACTTGTCCAGTTGCATCACCGTCGGCACCAGAGCGATGCCGCTCCCGGCCATCGCCTCGACCAGGTCCGCGCTCAGCCCGGTGCCGTGCTCGATGCAATCGATGCCGGCGTCGATCAGGCCGGGCAGGACCTGGTTGCCGAAGCAGTGGGCGGTCACCTTCGCACCGTGCTGGTGGGCCACCGCGATCGCCTCCGCGAACACCTCCTGCGGGAACGACGGCCGCAGATCGCCGTCCTCGCGCGAGATCCAGTCACCGACCAGCTTCACCCAGCCGTCACCGCGCTGCGCCTCCTGGGCGACGTAGGCCGCCAGTTCGCCCGGCTCGACCTCGTGCGCGTAGTTGCGGATGTAGCGCTTGGTGCGCGCGATGTGGCGGCCGGCGCGGATCAGTCGCGGCAGATCCTCGCGCTCATGGATCCAACTGGTGTCGGCAGCCGACCCGGCATCGCGGATCAGTAGCGCCCCGGCGTCCCGATCGGCGAGCGCCTGAGCCTCGGTGGCCGCCTCCGAGATCGCGCCGTTCTCGTCCAGACCGAGATGGCAGTGTGCGTCCACCAGACCGGGCAGGATCCAGCCGGAGGCCGCGGTCTCGGCGCCGGCCTGCTTCTCTCGGGTGATCCGCCCGTCGACGACGTACAGCTCCGCCGTCTCACCGTCGGGGAGCACCGGACCGGAGAACCTCAAGGAAGTCACGCACCCGAACCTAGCGCGTCGTCGCGATCGGCCGTGCCTGGCAGGTCCGACGGGAGCGGCCACGTCCGCGCTGCCGGCTCAGCGACCTGGCCGGATCGGTCAGAGCTGGTCGAGCAGCCAGTTCGGTGACACCGGGGTGGCTCCTCCGCAGCGCGCCTGGAGCATCCGGTCGGCGGTGACCACCGTGGTGCGGGCGCCCGAGGACACCGCTGCGCGGACCTCCTCGACGATCGCGCTGTCGCCGTCGCGGGGGGCATGGACGGTGCGGACGTGCCCGTCCCGGCCGGCCTTCACACCGCCCTTGGCCTTGCCCTCGAGCACCAGGACGACCTGGTCGTGGGGCAGATCGGCGACCAGCAGCCCCTCGTGCAGTCGACGGGCCGCTCCCGCCCGGTCCCGCCACCAGCCATCGGGCCGTGCGCCGACGACGTTCGCGCCGTCGACGACGAGCACGGTGCCCGGCGTGCTCACTTCAGGTACTTCGAGAAGTCCTTGGGGAGGTCGAGCGAGGCAGCGGCCTGCTCGTAGTCGAAACCTTCCTCGCCCGCGGGCACACCGAACGGGTTGGCGCCGGCACCGGACTTCTGCTGGGAATCCTTGGCCGCGTCCTGCTGCGCCGCCTTGGCGGGGTTGCCCGACTTGCGGCGGCCCTTGGACTTCTTGCTCTGCGCCTTCTGCTTGGCGCCGGCCCGCTTGCCAGCTCCGGGGAGGCCCGGCATCCCCGGCATCCCGGGCATGCCCGGCATCCCGCCGCCCTTGGCCATCTGGGTCATCATCTTGCGGGCCTCGGTGAACCGGTCCACCAACTGGTTGACGTCGGAGACCTGGCGGCCCGAACCGTTGGCGATACGCCGGCGCCGGGAGCCGTCCAGGATCTTGGGGTTGGCCCGCTCGGCGGGGGTCATCGACTGGATGATCGCCTGGATCCGGTCGATCTCGCGCTCGTCGAAGTTGTCCAACTGCTCGCGGAACTGGCCCATCCCGGGGAGCATCCCCATCAGCTTGCTCATCGAGCCGAGCTTGCGCAGCTGCTGCATCTGCTGGAGGAAGTCGTCGAGGGTGAAATCGCCGCCGCTGAGCTTCTCCGCCGCCTTCTGCGCCTGCTCGGCGTCGAAGGCCTTCTCGGCCTGCTCGATCAGGGTGAGCATGTCGCCCATGTCGAGGATCCGCCCGGCCATCCGGTCGGGGTGGAACAGGTCGAAGTCGGTCATCTTCTCGCCGTTGGAGGCGAACATGACCGGCTTGCCGGTGATCGAGACGATCGAGAGCGCCGCGCCACCGCGGGCGTCGCCGTCGAGCTTGGTGAGGACGACGCCGTCGTAGCCGACCCCGTCGAGGAACGCCTGCGCCGTGGTCACGGCGTCCTGGCCGATCATCGCGTCGACGACGAAGAGCACCTCGTCGGGCCGGACCGCGTCGCGGATGTCGGCGGCCTGCTGCATCATCTCGGCGTCGACACCGAGCCGGCCGGCGGTGTCGACGATGACGACGTCGTGCAGGGTGCGCTTGGCCTCCTCGACCGACGCGCGGGCGACCGCCACCGGGTCACCGACGCCGTTGCCCGGCTCGGGGGCGAAGACGGGGACGCCGACGCGCTCACCGTTGACCTGGAGCTGGGTGACGGCGTTGGGTCGCTGCAGGTCGCAGGCGGCCAGCATCGGGGTCTTGCCCTGATCCTTGAGCCACCGGGCCAGCTTGGCCGCGAGCGTGGTCTTACCGGCACCCTGGAGACCCGCCAGCATGATCACGGTGGGCCCGGACTTGGCGTACCGGAGCCGCCGGGTGTCGCCGCCGAGGATCTCGATCAGCTCGTCGTTGACGATCTTGACGATCTGCTGGGCGGGGTTCAGCGCCTGGCTGACCTCCTCGCCCCGGGCACGCTCCTTGACCGCGGCCACGAACTGCTTGACCACCGGCAGCGCGACGTCGGCCTCCAGCAGCGCGATCCGGATCTCACGCGCGGTGGCGTCGATGTCGGCCTCGGAGAGGCGACCCTTCCCCCGCAGGTTCTTGAAGGTGTCTGCGAGCCGATCGGAGAGCGTGGCGAACAAAGCGGCTGGGTCCTCGTCTGGTGGAGCGGATCGGCGGCCGCGGGTCGTTGCCGGACAGGTGCCGGACACTCGGGCCGCCGAGGGCGGACGTACGTCGGCCCCAAGACTAGTCGGACCGTCCTGAGAGTGCCGCACTCGCGCAGCGGCCGCCCGACCTCGTCCGCGCGGACATCGGCCGGGCGACCTGTCACCCCGAGAGGGCTGCGCGGACGGCGTGGGCGGCCTCGGCGGCGCGCAGGTCCGTCAGGGCGCCGGCGAACGGCTCCTGGAGGTAGAACACGTCGACCGCCTGGGGTCCGAGGGTGTCCACGTGGGCGGAGCGGATCGAGATGTCCAGTTCGGCCAGCGCGGCGCACACCCGGTGCACGACACCCGGCTGGTCACGAGTGCGGACCTCCAGCACGGTGGCTCGGGAGGACGCCTCGGGTCGGATCACCACCACCGGCTCGGGCACCGAACCCGGCCCCGGGAGGGGCACCGGGTGGAGACGCGCCGGGTCCAGACGCCCGTCCCGAAGCGCCTCGAAGCGGGTGCGCAGCAGCCCCGCCTGAAGGTGCTGGTCGGCGACGTCCCACTCCGAGACGCCGTACTGGTCCTGGCTCCACACGTGGGCGGCCCGGATCTCGATCCGGTGCAGGGCGAACAACGCCGTCAGGTCGGTGAGCAGCCCGACCCGGTCGGGCGCAACCGCCCGTACCCGCTCCCCGTCGGCGGTACGTTCCACCTCGATCGCCACGCCGCCCGCCTGGGCCTCGAGGGGGATCGGGACCTGCTGCCGGGACGGCGTCTGCGGCGGTAGCCCGGAATCGAGAGCGCTTCGCGCCCGGTAGGCGAGGCCCGTGATCAGCTGCGCCCGCCAGGACGACCAGGCCTGCGGACTGGCCGCCCGCGCATCGGCCTCGGCCAGTGCCAGCATCAGGTCGACCGCGAGCGGTGAGGTGAGCCGCTTGGTCAGCAGCGTCACCGTCGCGGGGTCCTCCGGGTCGCGGGTGGTCGCGGCCGTGCCGAGCAGCAGGTGTTCGCGCACGAGCGTGCCGATCAGGTCGACAGCCGCCTCGTCGAAGCCCATCCGCCGCGCCACGTCCCTGGCCAGCGGCTCGCCCGCCGCGGCATGGTCGCCCAGCCCGCCCTTGCCGATGTCGTGCAGCAGCGCGGCGACGACGAGGACGTCGGGGCGCGGCACCCGACGGATCAGTCTGGACGCCTCGATGCAGGTCTCGATCACGTGCCTGTCGACGGTGAACCGGTGGATCGCCGAGGCGTGCGGGAGCAGTCGGATGCGCTCCCACTCCGGCAGCAACAGTCGCAGCGCCCCGGTCTCGTCGAGTGTCTCCCAGACGTCGAGCAGTCCGTCGCCGGAGGCGAGCAGCCGCACCATCAGCTGTCGTGCCTCGGTCGGCCACGGGTCCGGCAGCACACAGCCGTCCCTGGCCAGCCGGGCCGCGGTCGGCGGGGCGAGGACGACGTCGCGTTCGGCCGCGACGACGGCGGCGCGGAGCAGCAGCAACGGGTCCTTGGCCGGACGCGCAGAGGCGTCGAGCACCACCTCTCCCCCGCTGAGTGCCACTCCAGGCGCCACTCCCTCCAGCCGCGGGCGGCGCGCCTGGCCGCCGCTGGGACGACGCAGCACGCCCTCCACCCGTCGCCAGGCCAGGTGGGAGAGGTGGGTGAGCCGCCGGCCGAGCCGGCGCACGTGCACCTGGGCGGCGTAGGCGTCCTCGAGCTTGAGCCGGTCGGCCAGGTCGCCCCACATCTCGGGAGGGATCCGGTCGGTGGCTCGTCCGGACAGGTCGTGGACATGGTCGCGAACGTCGAGCAGCGACTGACGACACCGCTCGAGGTCGCTGTGGGAGACGTCCACCAGCCAGGTGGCCACCAGTGCACGCAGCACGGTCGCATCCCGCAGCCCGCCGGCCGTCTCCTTGACGTCGGGGACCGAGACATGGGCCAGTTCGCCGGACCGCTCGTGCCGCCGGGACACCAGGTTGCGGAGTTCGGGCAGCCGCTCCCGGGCCTGTCGGCGCCACTGCGCCAACATCGTGCTGCGAAGCCGCAGGGTGAGGTTGGGGTCGCCGGCCAGGTGCCGCAGGTCGAGCAGGCCCAGCGCGACCCGGAGGTCGGCCTCCGCGGCCGCGGTCATCTCGGGGAAGGAACGGACCGCATGGTCCAACTCCACCCGTGCGTCCCACAGCGGATACCAGACCTGGGCCGCTACCTCGCCCGGGTCGACCCCCTCGTCGTGGACCAGCACGACGTCCAGATCCGAGTACGGCGCCAGCTCGGCCCGTCCGTAACCGCCGACCGCGACCAGGGCCACGCCCTCCTCCGGCCCACCCACGGACTCGTAGGCCGACCGGCACAGTTCGTCGGCGGTCCGGGCCCGCTCGGCCCGCTCCTCCGCGGTCATCCTCGGCCCCCACCGGCTCGGTCACGGTGAGGTGCCCGCGGTGCTCCCGGCCGAGGGCGTCGTCGCGGCAGCTGCGAGGAGACCCGGACGGGCCCGGTGCACGTGTTCCGCGCACCGGGCCCATCGAGGTGTCGCTGCGGCGAGGACGTCACAGGGCCGCGTCGTCGCGGTCGCCGGTGCGGACCCGGACCACCGTCTCGACGGTGGAGACCCAGATCTTGCCGTCGCCGATCCGGCCGGTGTGGGCGGACTCGCCGATCACATCCACGACCGAGCGCACCTGGTCGTCGGGAAGGACGACCTCGAGCCGGATCTTGGGCACCAGCGCTACGTCGTACTCGGCACCGCGGTAGACCTCGGTGTGGCCCTTCTGCCGCCCGTAGCCGCTGACCTCACTGACCGTCATGCCGGTCACGCCGACCGCCTCGAGCGCGGCACGGACGTCCTCCCACTTGTGCGGCTTGATCACCGCGGTCACCAGCTTCATGGTGTCGGCTCCCATCCGTGCGGTCGTCGGGTCGGGTGGACTCGGTTCACAGGGCGGCTTCGTCCCGGTCGCCGGTGCGGACCCGGACCACCGAGTCCACCGAGGAGACCCACACCTTGCCGTCCCCGATCCGACCCGTCTGCGCGGCCTTGACGATCAGGCCCACCACATCGATGGCCTCCTCGTCCTCGACCACGATCTCCAGCCGGATCTTGGGAACCAGGGCGATGTCGTACTCCGCCCCACGGTAGACCTCGGTGTGGCCCTTCTGCCGCCCGTAGCCGCTGACCTCGCTGACCGTCATGCCGGTCACGCCGAAGGTCTCGAGCGCCTCGCGGACGTCTTCCCACTTGTGCGGCTTGATCACCGCGGTCACCAGCCTCATGCCAGGACTCCCTTCGAGCTACCCAGTTCGTACGCCGACTCGCCGTGCTCGGTCGAGTCGATACCGGCGACCTCGTCCTCGTCGGCGATTCGCCAGCCTAGGGTGAACTTCACGATCAGGCCGACGATCAGGGTGGCGACACCCGACCAGAGGACCGCGAACAGGGCGACCACGACCTGGGTGACCAGCAGCGCGAGGCCGTCGCCGTAGAACAGGCCGCCGTCGGTGGCCAGGAAGCCGATCGCGACGGTGCCGACCAGGCCGCCGACCAGGTGCACGCCGACCACGTCGAGCGAGTCGTCGTAGCGGAACCGGTACTTCAGGCCGACCGCCAGCGAGCAGAGCACGCCGGAGACCAGGCCGAGGATGATCGATCCGATCGGGGAGAGCGCACCACAGGCCGGGGTGATGGCGACCAGACCGGCGACCACACCCGAGGCGGCACCCAGCGAGGTGGCGGTGCCGTCGCGCAGCTTCTCGATGATCAGCCAGCCCAGGATGGCCGCGGAGGCGGCGACGGTGGTGTTGACCCAGACCAGGCCGCCCTCGTAGGCGAAGGCCTCGGCGATGCCCTCCTCGGGCGCGATGAAGGAGCCGACGTTGAAGCCGTACCAGCCGAACCAGAGCAGACCGGCACCGAGCATGGTGAGCGTCAGGTTGTGCGGCTTCATCGGCTCCCGGCCGAACCCGAGCCGGCGGCCGATGAGCAGCGCGAGGACCAGACCGGCCACACCGGCGTTGATGTGGACGACGGTGCCACCGGCGTAGTCGACCGGCACCGCGTCACTGAAGAAGCCCGGCAGTGCGCCGTCGGCGTCGCTGAGGAAGCCACCGCCCCAGACCATGTGGGCCAGCGGGAAGTAGGACAGCGTCACCCACAACGGAAGGAAGAGCATCCAGGCGGAGAACTTCACCCGGTCGGCGATCGCACCGCTGATCAGCGCCGCGGTGATGATCGCGAACGTCATCTGGAAGGCGACCGTGAGGAAGTCCGCGGTGCCGGAGTCGACGATATCGGTCAGCCCGAAGACGTCGAACGGGTTCGCGAAGAGCAGGCCCACGTCGTCGCCGCCGTAGCTCATCGAATAGCCCCACAGGACGTAGACGACGGCCACGACCCCCATCGCGCCGAACGACATCATCATCATGTTCAGCACCGACTTCGACCGCGTCATACCGCCGTAGAAGAGTGCCAGCCCGGGCGTCATCAGCAGCACCAATGCAGAGCAGACGAGCACCCAGGCGATCAGCCCGATGTCCATGGAACCTCCAGAGTTTCCTACGTGACTGTGGCGTGACCGGCTCCCTCTGGAGCCGGTCAACCCCGAGTGGTCACAGGTTGGTCGTCGGAGATTTCCGTGCTCGTCCCGCCTTGTTTCGGCCCGGTAACGGGTCAGCCCGGCAGGTAACGGATGTGTTTCGCGCCACAGCCATCAGTCGCCCCAGGCCAGTGGCCGACCGGCCCGGCAGGGGGTCCACCGACACCATCGCCCGGGTCGGATGGTGGTCTCGGCGACGAGCTGGGGCGCAACCGCTCCACGCCGCAGTCGATGCGCGAGCCTGCGCGCAGCACCCTGGGCCCCAAGAGCCGCCCGCCGGTCAGCCGATCAGCCGAGCAGGGCGTCGACGAACGCCTCCGCGCTGAACGGAGCCAGGTCGTCGGGGCCTTCGCCGATGCCCACCAACTTCACGGGTACGCCGAGTTCACGCTGCACCTGCACGACGATGCCGCCCTTGGCCGAACCGTCCAGCTTGGTGAGCACGATGCCGGTGACATCGACGATCTCGCTGAACACGCGGGCCTGGATGAGGCCGTTCTGACCGGTGGTGGCGTCCAGGACCAGCAGCACCTCGGTCACCGGAGCCTGCTTCTCGATCACCCGCTTGACCTTGCCGAGCTCGTCCATCAGGCCGGCCTTGTTCTGCAGCCGGCCGGCGGTGTCGACCACCACGGTGTCGGCCTGGGTGTCGAGACCCTCCTTGACCGCGTCGAAGGCGACGCTGGCCGGGTCGCTGCCCTCGGGGCCGCGGACGACGTCGACGCCGACGCGCTCACCCCAGGTGGCCAGCTGCTCGACCGCCGCCGCCCGGAACGTGTCGGCCGCGCCGAGCACGATGGAACGGTCCTCGGCGACCAGGATGCGCGCGATCTTGCCGACGGTGGTGGTCTTGCCGGCTCCGTTGACGCCGACCACCAGCACCACTCCCGGAGCTCCGTCGGCGCCGCTGATCTGGAGGCGGCGGTCCATGGTCGGGTCGACCAGCTTGACCAGCTCCTCCCGGAGCACCTGCTGGGCGTCGCCCGCTGCGGAGCCCTCCACCCGGAGGCGGGTGCGCAACTGCTCGACCAGCTCCTGGGTCGGCGCCACACCGACGTCGGCGGTGAGGAGGGTGTCCTCGATGTCCTCCCAGGTGTCCTCGTCGAGCCGTTCACGGCTCAGCAGCGCCAACAGGCCGCGCCCCAGCCCGCTCTGCGATCCGGCCAGGCGCTGACGCAGCCGGACCAGCCGGGATGCGGTGCCTTCCGGCTTCTCCAGGGCCGGCGCGGGCGGCTCGATGACCTCCGGCTCGGCGACCTCCGGCTCGGCGACCGGAGGAGCCTCCCCCTCGACCACCTCGTCGGTGGGCTGCTCGGTCGAGGGAGCGGGTGTGGGCGGCGGCGTCGCCACATCGGTGGACGCCTGCCTCGGCGCCTGCTTACGGCGCCTGCTCGAGGTGACCAGGCCGACGCCCAGCACTCCCAGCAACAGCACCGCCAGCACGGCGATGAGCACGATCAGTTCAACCCCAGACATGGGGCACATCCTCTCAGAGCCGGCCGATGATCCCACCGTCGCCCGGCACCGAGCAGGCCTACCTCATCGCCGTACGGCGTCTTCGTGGTCCCGCCGCTCCGCGGTGCGAGGTTCCTGGTCGACCTGCGGGAGCACGGACTTCACGGTGTCCACGACCCTGACGATCCCGTTGCCCAGCCACTGCGCGCCCGGTGTCTCCTCACCCCGGTGCGGGAACGCGACGTAGAGCAGCACCAGCCCCGCCAGCGCCACGATCACGAACATCACGATGATGATGGCCACCATGCTTGCGGTCCTCCCCAGGATCAGGATCAGCGCGGCCGAGGAAGGCGCGAGATCGGTAAAATCGTACGCCGTCCACGCTGTCACACCGACGGCGGTCCCCGCCGTACCAGGAGCGTGAACAAGCAGTGACATGCCTGACACCCACACCCCCCACCCGCAGCCCCCACCCGCCGACCAAGCGCAGCCCACCCGGGACGATCGGTGCATGCGCCCGTCGGATCAGGCCGGCTCGGTCTCCCGCAGCCGCTGGCTGATCACGGTGGAGACGCCGTCGCCGCGCATGGTGACGCCGTAGAGCGCGTCGCCGACCTCCATCGTGCGCTTCTGATGGGTGATGACCAGGAGCTGGGAGTTCTCCCGGAGTTCCTCGTAGATCTCCAGGAGTCGGCCGAGGTTGGTGTCGTCCAGTGCCGCCTCGACCTCGTCGAGGATGTAGAACGGGCTCGGGCGGGCCTTGAACAGAGCGACCAGGAACGCCACCGCGACCAGCGAACGCTCGCCCCCGGAGAGCAGCGAGAGGCGTTTGACCTTCTTGCCCGGTGGCCGGGCCTCCACCTCCACGCCGGTGCCGAGCATGTCGCCCGGGTCGGTGAGCACCAGCTTGCCCTCACCACCGGGGAAGAGGCGCCGGAACACGTGGTCGAAGGCATCGCGAACGTCGCGCCAGGCCTCGGTGAAGACCTCCTCGACCCGGGCGTCGACCTGGCTGACGATGTCGAGGAGATCCTTGCGGGTGCTCCTCACGTCCTCCAGCTGCTCGGTGAGGAACTTGTGTCGCTCCTCCATCGCGGCGAACTCCTCCAGGGCGAGCGGGTTGACCCGGCCCAGCTGGGCCAGTGCCCGCTCAGCGGCCTTGAGCCGTGTGGTCTGCTCGGCGCGGTCGTAGGCGATCGGCTCCCGCTCCCGACCCTCGTCGTCGGGTGGTTGGGGCACCGCCTGATCCGGTCCGTAGTCGGCGGCGAGGGCGTCGGCATCGAGCCCGACCTCCTCGAGCGCCTTCTCCTCCAGCTGCTCGATCCGCATCTGCCGTTGGGCGCGGGCCAGCTCGTCCCGGTGGGCGGAGTTGACCAGCTCGTCGTGGGAACGGCCCAGGTCGCGCAGGGTGGCACGCACGTCCATCAGCTCGGTCTCCCGCTCCCGGCGGGCCGCTTCGATCTCGGATCGGGCAGCGGCGGCCTGCTGCACCGACTGCTCCAACCGGGACAGCACCCACGTCGCCGCCCGCTCCACCGCTGCGGCGCGCTCCCCCTCCACACGCAACTGCTCGCGTCGCCGGGCGGCCCTCGCCCGGGCGTCTCGCTCGGCCCGTGCCGAGCGCAGCAGGGTCTCGGCCCGCCCATGCAGGGCCCGGGCGCGCTCTTCGGCGGTGCGCAATGCCAGCCGGGCCTCCATCTCCCGCTGCCGGGCCGCGCGGGCGGCCTCCACGAGCTCCTCGCGCACGCCGTCCTCGGGCTCCTCCTCGGGTGCCTCCTGCGCCGTGGCGAGTCGGCTCTCCAGCTCGGCGAGCCCGGCCACCGCCTCCTCGCGCGCCTCTCGGGCGCGGGCGATGGCCTCGTCGAGTCGCTCCGCCTCACCACGCGAGGCCCGGGCGGACGCGCCGTACTGCGCCAACTCCTCGGCCACCGCGGCCAGTCGCGCGTCGGACTCGTGCAGCTTGGCCAGGGCCACATCGACACGCTGCTGGGCTGCCAGGCGCTCGCCCTCCAGCCCCGAGGTCTCGAAGGTCAGCCGCTCGGCCGCGGCACCCGCGTCGGCCAGTTGCGTCTCCGCCTCCTCGATCGCGGCCCGGACTTCGATCAGGCTGGGCCTGCTCGAGGACCCACCGGACGCGAGGCGGGTGCCGAGCAGATCCCCGTCGCGGGTGACCGCCGTGATGGACGGCTCGGCAGCCACCAGGCTGCGCGCCGCGTCGAGATCGTCCACGACCGCCACCCGGTCGAGCAGCCCGACCAGGGCCGGCCGCAGCTCGTCGGCACACGAGACCGCCTCGACGGCGTACGTCGCACCGGAAGGTAGATCGGGCCGATCGGCATCCGGCGCCTCAGAACCACCGATCAGCAGGGCCGCACGTCCGAGATCCTCGCTCTTGAGCAGGCCGATCGCGTCCACGGCGGCGTCGGTGCCGCTCACCGCGATGGCGTCGGCGGTCAGCCCCAGGGCAGCGGCCACCGCGGTCTCGAAGCCGGTGCGCACGCTGACCAGGGCCGCCACCGAGCCGAGCAGCCCGTCCACCCCCGGCTCGGCAGCCAGCAGCGCTCCGGCGCCGTCCTTGCGCTCCAGACCGAGCTCGAGGGCCTCCTTGCGGGCGGCCAGCGCGCTCCGGCGCCGGTCCGCCTCCGCGGCTCCCTCACGCACCTTGATCAACCGCTGCTCGAGGTCGTCGAGGACTGCCGCCGCCGCCTCGTGCTCGGCGTCGAGCCCCTCCTCGCCGGCGTCCAGCCCCGCCACCCGGGTCTCCAACGCGGTGAACTCATGCTGAGCCTGGGCGGCGCGGGCCAGGGCTGCGGCGCGCGCCTCCTCCAGGCGTCCGACCTCCTCGTCCGCGGCCCGGGCCCGGGAGCGCCGGGTCTCGACCTGGCCGTGCAGCCGGGCGAGCCCCTCGCGTCGGTCCGCCGCGGCCCGCTGGAGGGCGGCGAGTCGGTGCTCCTCGGTGGCCGCGGCGTCCTCGGCCTCGGCACGCGTGGAGACCGCGCGCTGCAGGGTGGCGGTCAGCTCGGCGACCTCGGTCTCGATCTCCTGCTCGTGAGCGCGCGCCTGCTCCGCCTCGGACTCCAACTGCTCGGGGTCACGACCCTGACGATCCTCGTCGAGGGCGCCGGCGGCCGCGTTGCGCACCCGCTCCGCCGCCAGCGACCGAGTGCCGCTGAGCCGCTCGCGCAGCCCGCTGAGCCCGAACCAGGTCTCCTGGGCAGTGGCCAGGGCCGGAAGGTCCTCGCGCAGCGTCTCCTCGAGTCTCGCCTCCGAGCCGCGGGCGGCCTCGAGCCGCTCCTCGACCCCGCGCCGCCGCTCCAGAAGCGCCGCCTCGTCCGCCTGCTCCTGGGCGAGCGAGGCCCGGGCCTGCACCAGGTCGTCGGCCAGCAGCCTGGCCCGCGCATCCCGGACGTCGGCCTGCACGGTCGCCGCCCGCCTCGCGACCTCGGCCTGTCGGCCGAGCGGCTTGAGCTGGCGCCGGATCTCGGCCAGCAGATCGGTCAGCCGGTGCAGGTTGGCCTCGGTCGAGTCGAGCTTGCGCAGCGCCTTCTCCTTGCGCTTGCGGTGCTTGAGGACCCCGGCTGCCTCCTCGATGAAGCCTCGGCGATCCTCGGGGGTCGCGTGCAGGATCGAGTCGAGCTGGCCCTGCCCGACGATGACATGCATCTCGCGCCCGATGCCGGAGTCGCTGAGGAGTTCCTGGACGTCGAGGAGCCGGCAGGTGGTGCCGTTGATGGCGTACTCGGACCCGCCGTTTCGGAACATGGTGCGGCTGATCGTCACCTCGGCGTACTCGATCGGCAGGGCACCGTCGGTGTTGTCGATGGTGAGGCTGACCTCGGCCCGCCCGAGTGGGGACCGGCCCGAGGTGCCGGCGAAGATGACGTCCTCCATCTTGCCGCCGCGCAGCGACTTGGCCCCCTGCTCGCCCATCACCCAGGCGAGCGCGTCGACGACGTTGGACTTGCCCGAACCGTTCGGCCCGACGATGCAGGTGATCCCCGGCTCCAGTTGGAGCGTGGTCGAGGACGCGAAGGACTTGAACCCCTTGAGGGTCAGGCTCTTCAGATACACGCGCTCTCCCTTGCCTCCGGGTCACCTGTCCGGCCGACACGCGGCGGTGCCCGCAGCGTGGGGGAAGCTCGGCCCGTTCACCCTAACCCGGCCCACCGACGGTTCGCGGGAGGCGGAAGGAGGCGCGCTGTCGCAACCGACGACAGGTGCCACGAGGGAGCGGTCTCCCGCGGACGAGCGTGGTCACGCCCCGCCACCAGGGCAGGCCGAACCGCGGTCCGCCAGGTCACGCGCATACCGGGCCCGAGGACCGGTGGGATCAGACGGGCTGCATCTCCTGCTGGATCTCGCGATCCAGATCGGCGTCGAGACCGTGCTCGAGGTCCGGGTGGCCCTCGAGGGTGTCCGGGTGGCGCGCGAGGAGGACGTCCTTCTCCTCCTCGAGCTGCAGGATGAGGTCCTGCAGCTCCTGCACCCGCGCACGCAGACGACTGTTCTCGACGACCAGGAGGTGGGGGTTGCGAATGTCGCTGGGGAGGTAGCCGACAAGCGCCTTGGCCATGAAGTGTCCTTAGGGAGTCGCTCGACGGCCCGAAACCGGGCCGTCTACAAGGTTCGCACCGATGGACGCAGGGGTCAATCCGAGCGCTGACGGACCGCCTGGCCACGCCGGGGAGTACGCCGCGGAACCGGCTGGCAGACCGGGCAGAAGTAGGACGACCTGTTCATGAACGCGACCCGCCGGATCGGACTACCGCACCGGTCACATGGTTCGTCGACCCGGCCGTAGGCGTGCAGGGAGCGGTCGAAGTATCCGGACTCGCCGTTGACGTTGACGTAGAGCGCGTCGAAGGACGTGCCCCCTTCGTCCAGCGCGTCGGTCATCACCGCACGCGCTTGCCCCAGCAGGTCCAGCACCTGGGTGTGGGTGAGGCGACGACCCGCGCGGTCGCCGTGCAGCCGGGCCCGCCACAGTGCCTCGTCGGCGTAGATGTTGCCGACGCCGGAGATGACCGTCTGGGTGAGGAGGAGTCGCTTGATGCCGGACCCGCTACGGCGTACTCGCCGGCTGAAGGCCACCTCGTCGAACTCCGGGTCGAGCGGGTCCCGCGCGATGTGGGCGATCTCCGGCGGCAACTCCGCTCCCCCGGGACTCAGCGCCAGCCCGCCGAACATCCGCTGATCGACGAAGCGCAGCTCCAACGCGGGCGTCGGGTCCGGCGCGACCGAGGCCGCACCGGACTCCGCGGCCGGGACGGGTACGCCGGGTACGCCGGCCGAGACCGTCGGAGCCAGGGTCAGGCGGACGCGAAGGTGTCGCTCATCGGGGTGGCCGACGGGCTGGACGAGCAGTTGGCCGCTCATCCCGAGGTGGGCCATCAGGGCGTCGCCGGAGTCGAGCGGCAGCCAGAGGTACTTGCCGCGGCGTCGGGCACCGAGCAGGGTGCGGCCGGTCAGTTCGGCGGCGAAGCCGGAGGATCCGCTGGGGTGCCGGCGTACCGGCCGATCGTGGAGCACCTCGACGGCGGTGACGGTGGCACCGACCACGTGCCGTTCCAGGCCTGCGCGGACGACCTCGACCTCGGGGAGTTCGGGCATCTGGGTGCGGCCGGGTCAGTGCCCGCCGGCGGCGCTGCCCGGAGCGCCGTACTGCTCGACGATCTCGCCGTACGCCGTCTCCGCGGCGGCCTGCTCGGCCTCCTTCTTGGAGCGGCCCACGCCGTTGCCGTGCAGGGCGCCACCGACCCGCACCTGCGCGGTGAAGGTCTTCATGTGGTCGGGTCCCTCGTCGGCGATGACGTATTCGGGGACACCGAGGCCACGCTCGGCGGCGATCTCCTGCAGCGAGGTCTTCCAGTCCAGCCCGGCGCCGAGCGCGGAGGCCGCCTCGATCAGCGGGTCGAAGAGCCGGTGGACCAGGACCGTCGAGGTCTCGATCCCGCCGGAGAGATGCACCGCGCCGATGACCGCCTCGACGGTGTCGGAGAGGATCGAGGCCTTCTGCCTGCCTCCGGTGGCCTCTTCACCGCGGCCGAGCTTGATGTAGGACCCGAGATCGATACCGCGGCCGACCTGGGCGAGCGCACGCGCGTTGACCACGGCGGCGCGCAGTTTCGCCAGACGCCCCTCGGAGAGATCCGGGTGCGCCAGGTAGAGCGTCTCGGTCACGACGACGCCGAGGACCGAGTCGCCCAGGAACTCCAGGCGCTCGTTGGTCGGCAGTCCGCCGTGCTCATAGGCGTAGGACCGGTGCGTGAGCGCGAGCTCCAACAGCTCGGGGTCCAGGATGGGATCCCCGAGCTGGGAGCGTAGCTCGATGTAGTTCGTCAGGGCCTTGAGCCTGATCGTGCGGGTCGCCTCAGATGACCTGACGGCGGTCCGACTTGGCGCCGTACTGGCCGCACTCGCCGCACGCGCGGTGCGGGAGGTGCTTGGCACCGCAGGCGGGGTTCGCGCAGGTCACCAGCGAGGGGGCCACGGCCTTCCACGCCGAACGGCGGTGACGGGTGTTGCTGCGCGACATCTTCCGCTTCGGGACAGCCACGATTCTCTCCTCTAACCAGGACCGGTCTCATGACCGGCCACGTCTATCTTCCACATCCGTGCCGGCGGCGCCGGCTCGGTCAGTCTGGGTCCCGCGGTGAGTCCTGCTCCGGCTCGAGGTGGGCCAGCTTGGCCCACCGCGGGTCGATCGCGGCCTCGTGCGAGTGGTCCGGGTCGTCTGCCAACCTGGCTCCGCACTCGGTGCAGAGGCCGGGACAGTCATCCTGGCACACCGGCTGGAAGGGTAGTGCGAGCACCACCGCATCCCGCAGCAGGGGCTCCAGGTCGAGCAGGTCGCCCTGGAGCATGCTGACCTCGTCGTCCTCGGAGTTCTGCTCGGAGTCGCGCGTGTCGTCGTAGACGAACAGCTCCTGGAACCGGACCTCGGTCTCGTCCTCGATCGGCTCCAGGCACCGCACGCACTCCCCCGCGAGCCCGGCCTGCGCCGAGCCCGTGAGCAGCACCCCTTCCATGACCGCCTCGAGCCGCAGGTCGAGTGTGACCGGCGAACCCTCGGGGACACGAAGGACTTCGATGCCAAGATCTGCGGGTGCCGGAACCGTCCGCGTCACCTCATGCTGGGACCCCGGGCGGCGGCCGAGCTCGCGAGTGTCGAGCACGAGCGGCGCTCTCGGGTCCAAGCGGGTCAGGAGATCACTTCCGGTGTCGGCACAAACAGATCGGCAAGAATCCTAACCGCCCCGCGAACGCGGGAGCAAAAGCTCACCTGCCCAGCTTGGCGCCCAGCGCCCTCAGCACGTGCGGCGGCACCAGGGCGGAGACGTCGCCGCCCATCGAGACGACCTCCTTGACCAGGCTCGAGGAGACGAACTGGTACGCCGGGTCGGTGGTCAGGAAGACCGTGTCGATGCCGGTGAGGTGACGGTTCATCCCGGCCATCGGCATCTCGTACTCGTAGTCGGTGACCCCGCGGATGCCCTTGACGATCGCCACCGCGTCCAGGCTGCGCGCGTAGTCGACGATCAGACCGTCGAACTCTTCCACCCGCACGTTGGGCAGGTGCTCGGTGGCCGTCCGGAGCAGGTCCAGCCGCTCGTCGGGGCCGAAGAGCCGCGAGGAGGACGGCTTGGCCCGGTTGACGCCGATCGCCACGACCACCTCGTCGAAGAGCCTGGCCGATCGCTCGAAGATGTCGACGTGCCCGAGGGTCACCGGGTCGAAGGAGCCCGGGCACACCGCCCGGGTCGCCTCGGGACGGGGGGCGGCGGGGCGGCGCGATTCCTGGGTCACGGCGCGTGACCGTACCAGAGCCGGGTCTCGCCGTACTTGCGCCCGCGAATGTCCGTGAAGCCCTCCGGCCAGTCCGGCTCCGGACTGCGAGAACCCCGCTCCACCACGACCAGGGCCCCCGGCACCAGCCAGCCGTAGGCCGCCAGCGCGGCGAGGTCGGCGGAGACCTCCTCCTCGCCGAGCGGGTACGGCGGATCGAGGAAGGCCACGTCGTACGGCGCCGCCGGCGGGTGCGTCAGGACGCTCCGGACGGTGCCCACCACCACGTTGGCGCGGTGGAAGCCCAGGCTCCGCGCGTTGTCCTTGACCAGGCCGGCGGTACGACGGTCCGACTCGACCATGGTCACGATGCCGGCGCCTCGCGACCATGCCTCCAGCCCGATCGCCCCCGACCCGGCGTACAGGTCGAGGAACCGGAGCCCGGACAGCGAACCGCACCATGACTCGATCGCGGAGAACAGGGCCTCCCGCACCCGGTCGGTCGTGGGGCGGGTCTGGGCACCCTTCGGCGTGCTGATCCGCCGGCCACCCACCTCGCCGCCGATGATCCGGGTCATCTCCACACCCTCTCATCGCTGTTCTCGCCGGGCAGCAGCTCGCGGCCGGTGGGTGGTGGGCCCGGGCATCGCTGGGCGCGCCGGCCGATCATGACCGCTCCAGGAATTCGGAGCGATCCGATCCCTCGAGCGCGGCGACCCTGTCGGCGAGCAGGGGCGCCGAGGCGAGGGCGGGATCGGTGTCGAGCAGTTCGCCGGCAGCCCGTCGGGCGGCCACGATGGTGTCCTCGTCGCGCAGCACCCGGAGATTCTCCAGGCTGGAGCGGCGGCCCGATTGGGAGGCCCCGAGCACGTCGCCCTCGCGGCGCTGGTCCAGGTCGACCCGGGACAGCTCGAACCCGTCGCTGGTGGCCGCCACCGCCTCGACCCGCGTGCGCGCGGGCGTGCCCTGCTCGGCCGCACTCACGAGCAGGCACAGTCCGGGCAGCCCGCCCCGGCCGACCCGGCCGCGCAACTGGTGCAGCTGCGAGACGCCGAACCGGTCGGCGTCGAGCAGCACCATCGTGGTGGCGTTGGCGACGTCGACGCCGACCTCGATCACGGTGGTCGAGACCAGGACGTCCACCTCACCCGCGGCGAAGGCCCGCATGGTGCGCTCCTTCTCCTCCGCTGGCAGCTGTCCGTGGAGGACGCCGACCCGGACACCGGCCAGCGGTCCGCCGGCCAGCATCGCCGCGGTGTCCTCCACCGCGGCCAGCGGCCGGTCGGAGAGGGCCAGTTCGTTGCCCTCCTCGTCCAGGTCGACCTGGTCGGTCTCGCCCTGTTCGGGCTGGTCGGCGCTGATCCGGGGGCACACGACGTAGGCCTGATGTCCCTTCTCGACCTCCTCACGCACGCGCTGCCAGGCCCGGTCGAGCCACTGCGGTTGCTCCGCGAGGGGCACGACGGTCGACTGGATCGGCGCCCGCCCGGCGGGGAGCTCGGTGAGGGTGGAGACCTCCAGATCACCGAAGACGGTCATCGCGACCGTGCGCGGGATCGGGGTCGCGGTCATCACCAACAGATGGGGCGGTGCACCCGCCTTGTCGGTGAGGGCGGCCCGCTGCTCGACCCCGAAGCGATGCTGCTCGTCGACCACCACCAGGCCGAGGTCGTAGAACTCCACCTGGTCCTGGAGCAGCGCATGTGTACCGATCACGAGTCCGGCCTCCCCGGTGGTGATCCGCGACAGCGGCTCCCGGCGCTGGGTCTTGGTCATCGACCCGGTGAGAAGTTCCAACCGGGTGGCCTCCTCGGCGGCGCCGAACTCCCCTGCCCTGGCGAGATCGCCGAGCAGCGCGGTGATCGACCTGAAGTGCTGTTGGGCCAGCACCTCGGTCGGGGCGAGCAGCGCGGCCTGGCCCCCGGAATCGACCACCCGCAGCATCGCGCGGAGGGCGACCAGGGTCTTGCCGGAGCCGACCTCGCCCTGGAGCAGCCGATTCATCGGCGTGGAGCTGGCCAGATCGGTGAAGAGCTGCTCCCCCACTGCCTGCTGGCCCTCGGTGAGGGAGAAGGGCAGCCCGGCGTCGAAGGCGGCCAGCAGTCCGCCGCCTCCGTCGCGCCGACGGGTCTGCTGCTCGGCGAGGGTCCGGCGCCGTCGCGCCAGCACCAACTGGAGCGTCAGGGCCTCCTCGAAGCGGAACCGGTGGCGCGCACCCTGCACCTGCTCGAAGTCCTCCGGGGCGTGGATCCAGTCCATCGCGGTGGACAGGTCGGCGACGTCGTAGCGTCCGCGCAGGTCGTCGGGCACCGGGTCGTGCAGGTCCTCCACCATCGCACGGGCGAACCGCACCGCCCGCATCAGGTCCCACGACTCCACCCCGGCGGTGAGGGGGTAGATCGGGAACAGCGCGGTGAGTTGTTCCACGACCATCAGCGCGTCGGCGTGCTCGGCCTCCTCGGCCCGGTCCCCGAAGAGCACCATCTGCGGGTTGGTGAGCTGCCACTCCTGCCGGAACCGCCCCACCTTGCCGAGGAAGACGCCGCGTGTGCCGGGCGCGAGCCGCCGGGCGTTCCACTCCGCGATGTGCTGGCGCTTGGCGAAGAAGGTCATCCTCAATCGGGGACCGTCGGTCTGGAGCACCGTCTCGACGCGGTACGCCGGCCGCCCGGTGCGCCGATCGGTGTAGCTGCGCACCTGGGTGTCGGCGAGATCCCCGACCACGGTGAGCATCTCGCCCTCGTGGAGGCCCTCGAGGCTGGTCAGCTCACCGGTGGGCAGATAGCGCCGAGGGAAGTGATGGAGCAGGTCGCCGACCGTGCGCAGGCCGAGGTTCTTGACCACCTTGGCGCTCTTCTTGGTGTCGCCGAGCACGGTCTCGACCGGGGAGTCGAGGGTGATCGCCATTCGCTCCGTCCTCCTCGCTGCTCAGGTGCTGGTGCGGTCGTGCTGCGTTGGTGCCTTGGGGTGATGTCTGGGCAGGTGCCCTGCGGTCCCGCGGTCTACTCGACCGAGACAAGCAGCGGATAGCGCTCCTGGCCGCCGTCGTAGACCAGCACCTCGACCGTCGGGTGATGCTCCTCGACCCACATCGCGCTGCGTTGGGCGAGCTCGCCGTCGGCGTCCTCGCGGCCCGAGACGATGGTGACCAGTTCACCGCCACCGCCGATCAACCGCCCCAGGACGTCGGCCGCCACGTCGGCGAGGTCTTCACCGACCCGGATGAAGTCGCCGTCGATCACGCCCAGCACGTCGCCGACCTCGCACGGCCCCGCCATCGTCATCGCCCGCTTGGCGGCGATGGTGACCGCACCGTGGCGGGCATGGCGCGCGGTCGCGGTCATCTCCAGGACGTCGCGGTCGAAGGAACGCCCTGGCTCGTGCACCGCCATCGCCGCCAGCCCCTGCACCTGCGCGGCGGTGTGGATCACCGCCACCCGCACGTCGTCGTCCTGCTCGGCGGTCCGAGCGGCGGCCTCGGAGACGCGCACCGAGTCGTGGTCGTTGGGCAGCACGATCACCTCGGCCGCACCGCAGGCCCGGATCGCCCCCAGCACCTCCCCGGTCGACGGGCGCCTGCCCGGCCCGGCCTCGATCACGGTGGCGCCGGCCTCCCGGAACAATGTGCTCAGCCCCGGACCGGCCGAGACCGCCACCACGCACCGCCCGGCCGCCGCCCGGGCCTGCTGGCGGTTGATCTGCTCGGCGAAGTGAGTCACCTGGATCCGGTACGGCCGCCCGGCCTCGATCCCGGCCTCGACCGCCCGGCCGACGTCGTCGACATGGACGTGGACGTTCCACAGCCCTTCACCGCCGACCACGACCAGCGAGTCCCCGAGCCCGCTCAACTGCTCGCGGAGCCGCGGCACCGCCTCGTCCGGCGCATCGAGCAGGTACATCACCTCATACGACGGTCCGTCAGCGGACAGGTCGCCATGCAGGTGTGGGGTCGGGATGTTGTGCGGCGGGGTGTGCGCCGGCGGGGCGACCGGGCGCCGGCCATTGAGCAGCAGGTCGACCGCCTCCAGCAGCACCACCACCCCTCGACCGCCGGCGTCGACCACGCCGGCATCACGCAGGGCGGGCAACTGCTCCGGCGTACGCTCCAGGGCCTCGCGGGCGGCCTCCGCGGCCGCTTCGAAGACGTCCCCGGAGCGAGCCGTGGATCGGTCGGCCCGCTCCCGGGCAGCCACCGAGGCCGCCCGCGCGACCGTGAGCATGGTGCCCTCCACCGGCGTACCCACAGCCGCGTACGCCGCCTCGCTGGCCGCCTCCAGCCCGCGGGCGACCACGCTGGCCCGGGGTTCGTCGGGAGGCGCGGTATCGATGATGTGGGCCAGCATCCCGAGCATCTCGCTGAGGATCACGCCGGAGTTGCCGCGGGCGCTGAGCAGCCCGCCCCGCGCGAAGGCCACCAGTGCCTCGTGCCGGCCGGGCGAGGTCTCCAACGCCTCCCGCAGCGCGTCGCGGGCTCCGCTGACGGTGAGATACAGGTTGGTGCCGGTGTCTCCGTCGGGGACCGGGAACACGTTGAGCGCGTCGATCTCCTCGCGGGCGGAACCCAGGGCGTCGGTCGCGATGTCGGCGAAGCGGAGCACGACCCGAACGTCGATGGCGCTCGTCCCCATCTCGCCCCTTCCTCCGCGCCTGCCCGCCACAACCTCGGTTGTACCGTGTCGAGGCGGCTTCCGCGTCAGCGACTCCACGCGGTGAGGTCACACAGTAGTGGCCTCCTCCGATTTCGTGGCCGGCCCGCCCGTCCGATACTCTGGTTCGGTTGCGTCCCCGTGTGACCCCTCGTGCGCGGTTCCGCTTGGACGCCGAAGACCTTTACATTCGATTCTTTCAGGAGTTCACGGTGGCTGCCGTTTGCGACATCTGCGACAAGAAGCCCGGCTTCGGCAACAACCGGCCTTGGTCGCGCAAGATCACGAAGCGTCGCTTCAACCCCAACATCCAGCGCGTCCGTGCCACCGTCGGCGGCACCCCCAAGCGCCTCAACGTGTGCACCAGCTGTCTCAAGGCCGGCAAGGTCTCCCGCTGACCCAGCGCTGACAGACTCCCTCACGAAGGCCGCCCTCCCGTTCGGAGGGCGGCCTTCGTGCGTACAGCTGCGCCGACTCACGTCGTCCTGGCAGGTGAGTCGACACAGCTGTACGACGGAATGTCTACCCAGCAGGGCCCGCCGACGTCAGAAGTGGGTCCAGCCGGTGGGGCCGTCGTACTCCTCACCGTCGACGGTGACGCCGCTGCCCACGCCGACCGACCCGATGATCGACCAACCCTCAGGGGGTTCGACGTCGGCGGGGAAGGTGGCCAGCAGGCTGTGGTCGTCGCCGCCACCCAGGACGTAGCGGACCGGGTCGGTGTTGGTCGCCGCGCCGACCGCGTGCAGGGGTTCGGGGAGCTCGAGCAGTTCGGTGCGGACGTCGATGGCGACACCCGAGTGGACGGCCAGGTGACCGGCCTCGGCGAGCAGCCCGTCGCTGATGTCCACCATGCTGGTCGCGCCCGCCTCGGCTGCGGCCGGACCGGCGGCGTACGGCGGTTCCGGGCGCGCGTAGGCCTGCACCAGTTTGCGCGGCGAGCGGAACCCGCGGCCGAGGACGGCCAGCCCGCCGGCCGCCCAGCCCTGCCGTCCCGCCAACGCCAGCACGTCGCCGGGTCGCGCGCCGGAGCGGAGCACCGGCGCCTGGGTGAGAGCCCCGATCACGGTGACGCTGATGACGATCTGGGAGGCGGTGCTCACGTCTCCCCCGATGACCGTGGCCCCGACGAGCTGGCACTCCTCGGCGAACCCACCGGCGAAGTCCCGCACCCACTGCACCGGCAGGTCGGGCGGACCGGCGAAGCCGAGGGTGAGCGAGTGACCGGTGCCGCCCATGGCGTTGATGTCGGAGAGGTTCTGCGCGGCGGCCCGGTGGCCGACGTCGCCGGCCTCCACCCAGTCGCGCTTGAAGTGCCGCCCCTCGATGAGGAGGTCGGTGGAGACCACGACGTGTCCGTTGCGGATCCGCAGCAGCGCCGCGTCGTCACCCGGACCGACGAGCACCCGCTCGTGGGTTGGGAAGAGCTGGACGAGCTCGTCGATGAGCCCGAACTCGCCCACGTCGGCCAGGGTCGCGTGCGGGGAGAGTGACATGCCTCCATCCAACCCGATGCCACCCACCGGGTCCCGAGCGCCCCGCCCCGTCGCCCGCGGCCCGGCGTATCCGTCCTCGGCGGCCCGACCTCCGCACACGCCGGGCGCCACCGTGCCCTCGTGCCGCATTCGCCCGGCTCGTGCTGACCGCGTGAACGCCGAGACGGGGGCGCGATGGGCGTGCGATGACAGGCGCCGGACCGCCGGCCCCACCCGTTCGTCCTCCGGACGACGGCAACGCCGATCGGCGTGCCTCCAGGGCGGGGGCGTCGGGCGGGCACTCCATCGATGCGGCCTAGGAGAGAGTCGGGCGCGCGCGGTAGGTTGACGGAGGTATCTCCGGTCCGTTTCCTCCGCACCACAAGGAGCTCACGATGGTCGTTCAGGCCTACATCCTCATCCAGACCGACGTCGGCAAGGCCGCCGAGGTCGCCGCGACGATCGCGCAGCTCAAGGGTGTCACCGTTGCGGAGGACGTCACCGGTCCCTACGACGTCATCGTGCGGGCCGAGGCGCGCAACGTCGACGAGCTCGGCAAGCTGGTGGTCGCCAACGTGCAGAACCTCGACGGCATCACCCGCACGCTCACCTGCCCCGTCGTCCACATCTGACGCGGGTCACGATGAGTGGATTCAACGGTCCGGTCGCGGTCATCGCCGGCGGCCTCAGCCATGAGCGCGACGTCTCCCTGGCCAGCGGTCGCACGATCGCGCGCGAGCTGAGGGCCCAGGGCGTCGAGGTCACCGGGTACGACTTCGACCGACAGCTGCTGCACAACCTCGAGCAGGACAAGATCGTCGCCGCCGTGCCGGCGCTGCACGGCCAGTTCGGGGAGGACGGCGAGATCCAGACCCTCCTCGAGCTCATCGGGCTGCCCTTCGTCGGCTCGGAGAGCCGGGCCTGCCGGGTCGCCTACGACAAGAGCATCTCGCGCGAGCTCCTGCGTCGCGCCCAGATCCCCGTGCCCGACAGCGTCGCACTGTCCGCGCAGACCTTCCGCGACATCGGTGCCCCCGCGCTGATGGAGCACGTGATGGACCGGCTCGGCACCCGGGTCGTGGTCAAGCCCTCCCGCGGCGGCTCCGCCCTCGGCGTCACCGGCGTCGACGGCCTGGTCGAACTGCCCTCGGCGCTGGTCGGCACCTACGCCTACTACGACGAGGCGATCATCGAGCGCTATCACGAGGGCACCGATGTCTCGGTCGTGGTGATCGACGGCGAGGACGGCCCCGCCCCCCTGGTGCCGGTCGCGATCGACTTCGACAAGGGCCACGAGTTCGACTTCTCGGCCCGCTACACCGCCGAGTACGTCGGCCTCAGCCGCCTCGACATGGACGAAGAGGTCATCGAGCGACTGGGCCGGGTCGCCGTCGAGGCGCACCAGGTGCTGGGCCTGCGGGACGTGTCACGCTCCGACTTCATCGTCGCCGCCGACGGTTCGTTCGTCGTACTCGAAACCGCGATCACGCCGGGCACCACGGAGACCTCGGTGTTCCCGTTCGCCTGCGCGGCGTCCGGCACCAGTTTGGGCGAGGTCACCGCCGGCCTGCTGCACCGCGCCCTCGACCGCTGACCCAGCAGGACGCTCGCCCCCCTCCTCCGGGAGCCGGGCGAGCGTCTTGCTGTCGGGGGGGGCAGGCTCAGCGGAGACCGGTGGGGCGCTCGAGGGCGAGCTGGATGAGCTCGTCGATCAGGTCGGGGTAGGACAGCCCGGAGGCCTCCCACATCTTGGGGTACATCGAGATCGGCGTGAAGCCGGGCATGGTGTTGATCTCGTTGACCACCACCGCGCCTTCGGGGGTGACGAAGACGTCGACCCGGGAGATCCCCTCAGCCCCGATCGCCTCGAAGGCCCGCACGGCCACATCACGCACCGTCTCGCTCACCTCGGCGGGCAGGTCGGCGGGGGCCTCGGTGCGGGCCTCGGAGTCGGAGAGGTACTTGGCCTCGAAGTCGTAGAAGTCGGCCGCGTCGTGGTCGACGACGATCTCACCGGGCACCGACGCGCGCGGGGCGGACCCACCCCGTCCACCGAGCACCGCGCACTCGATCTCGCGACCCTCGATACCCTGCTCGATGAGCACCTTGGGGTCGTGGAACCGGGCGGCCTCGACCGCTTCGACCAGGTCGGCGAGGTCGTCGACGCGGGTCACCCCGAGCGAGGAGCCGGCACGCGCGGGCTTGACGAAGACCGGGAACTGCAGTTCCTGGGCGACCCTGGCGACCACCTCGGCCTGACGCTGCTCCCAATCGCGCGGCGAGGCCACGACGTAGGGGCCGACGCGTAGCCCGTGCCCGGCGAAGACCAGCTTCATGTAGTGCTTGTCCATGCCCACCGCGGAGGCGAGCACGCCCGCGCCGACGTAGCGGATGTCCGCGAGTTCGAGGAGGCCCTGGATGGTGCCGTCCTCACCGAAAGGGCCGTGCAGGAGCGGGAACACCACGTCCACGCCGCCGAGGTCGCCGAGGTTGCTGATCTCCCTGCCGGAGTCGTGGGTCACCTCGGGCAGGTGGCCGCCGGAGAGCTCCCACCGGGAGGCGTCGGCCGAGGAGAGCACCCAGGTGCCCTCGCGGGTGATGCCGACCGGCAGCACGTCGTACTTGTCGCGGTCGATGGCCTTCATCACCCCGGCCGCAGTGGCCGCCGAGATCGCATGCTCACCCGAGCGCCCCCCGAAGAGCAGGGCGACCCGGATCTTGGTGGTGTCCGCGCTGGATCGGGTGAGGTCGGGGGAAGCCATGACACCGGACCCTACTGAAGGGCCGCCGCCACCTCGTCGAGGCTCGCTCCCCGGGAGGCCTTGAAGAGAACCGCGTCACCCGGGCCGACCGCCTCGTGCAGCCAGGCGATCGCCGCGGCGTTGTCGGCGACGAAGGTGCTGCGTGACTCCCCTGCCCCGGAATGGATGCCGCGGGCCGGCTCGCCGATCACCAGCAGCCGGTCGATGCCCACCTGCGCGGCGTAGGCGCCCACCGCCAGGTGCTCGCCCTCACTCCCCGCGCCGAGTTCGCGCATCTCGCCGAGCACCGCGACGGTACGGCCTACCGAGGCGTCGCTGCCGATCGATGCCAGCGCGTCCAGCGCGGCCCGCATCGAGTCGGGGTTGGCGTTGTAGGAGTCGTTGAGCACGATCACCCCGCTGGGGAGTTCGTGGAGTTCCATCCGCCACGGGGAGAGCGAGGTCACCGAGGCGAGCGCAGCACCGATCTGGGCCGGCGTGAGTCCGGCCGCGAGGGCCGCCGCGGCGGCCGCGGCGGCATTGCCGGCCTGGTGGGCGCCCACCAACCGCATGGTCACCGGCACCCGCGCCGCCGAGGTGACCAGGTCGAAGGAAGGCCGGCCCAGCCGGTCCAGGCTGAGTCCCTCGACGCGTACGTCGGCGGCCGTGCCCTGGCCGGGACGCTGATCCTGTTGCCCCTGGCCGTGGTCCTGGCCGTGGCCCTGGCCGAAGCGGAGGATCCGCGCCCCAGTGCGGGTCGCCATCGCATCGACCCGCTCGTCGTCGGCGTTGAGCACCGCGGTGCCGTTCGACGGCAGGCACTCCACGAGTTCCCCCTTCGCCTCGGCGATCGCCTCCTGCGAGCCGAACTCACCGACGTGGGCCAACCCGACATTGAGCACGATGCCGATGTCGGGTCGGACCAACCCGGTCAGCTCCGCGATGTGCCCCTTGCCCCTGGCCCCGAGCTCCAGCACCAGGAAGCGGGTGGTTCGGTCGCTGCGCAGCGCGGTCAGCGGCATCCCGAGCTCGTTGTTGAACGAGCCGCGGGTGGCGACCGTCGGGGCCACCTGGCCGAGCACCGCACCGAGGAGGTCCTTGGTCGAGGTCTTGCCCTGCGAGCCGGTGATACCGATGACGGTCAGCTCCCCCTCCCGGCGCAGCCGCCCGACGACGTAGGACGCGAGCTCCTGCAACGCCCGTCGTACGTCGCTCACCACGACCGTGGGCAGTGGGGTGGGGCGCGAGCCGAGAACGGCGACGGCGCCGTTCTCCGCGGCCTGGCCGACATGCTCGTGCCCGTCGGTGTGCTCCCCCACGAAGGCGACGAACAGGCCGCCGGGCCCGCATTCCCGGCCGTCGATGACGACCGGCCCGGTGACCGTGGTGGCGGAGCCGCTGCCCCCCACGACCTCGCCTCCGACGATCTCGGCTACCTCGGCCAGTGTCAGAGCGATCATGCGCCAGACCATAGTCTGTGACCCATGGTCGATAGCCGAAAGCCCGCCACCATCGCCGTCCACGCCGGTCGCCCCGACCGGGCCGCCGACCAGCCGGTGAACGTGCCGATCACGATGACCTCGACCTACGTCGCCGGAGGTGAGCTCGAGTACGGCCGCTACGGCAACCCGAGCTGGGCCGCCTTCGAGGAGGCCCTCGGCGAGCTGGAGGGGGGCCGGGCACTCAGCTTCGCCTCCGGCATGGCCGCGATCACCACGGTGCTCGACCTGGTCGGCAACGACGCCCTCGTGGTGGCACCCCAGCACTCCTACACCGGCACCCAGCTGGCCCTGGGCGATCTCGAGGCGCGCGGCCGGCTCCGTTCGAAGCTGGTCGACATCACCGACACCGAGGCCGTCGTCGCGGCCTGCGAGGACGCCGCACTGGTCTGGCTGGAGTCCCCCACCAATCCTGCGCTGGAGATCGCCGACCTCGCCGCGATCGTCGCCGCCGCCCACGATTCGGGGGCCTACGTGGTGGTCGACAACACCTTCGCCACGCCGGTCTACCAGCGGCCGCTCGAACTGGGCGCCGACATCGTGGTGCACTCCGCGACGAAGTACATCTCCGGACACTCCGACGTGCTGATGGGCGCGGTGGTGGTCGGATCCGACGAGCTCTACGGCGTGCTCAAGGGCCGCCGGGACCTCCAGGGAGCCATCCCGGGCCCGTTCGAGGCCTACCTGGCGCTGCGCGGTCTGCGCACGCTGCCGCTGCGGATGGAGCGGGCGGCCGCCAACGCCGTCGAGCTCGTCCGGCGTCTGGACGGGCACCCCGAGGTCGCGGAGGTCCGCTACCCCGGTTTCGGTGCGATGGTCTCCATCGTCATGACCCGTGGCGCGCTGGCTGCGGACCTGCTGGTGCACAAGACCCAGCTGTGGCTCCACGCCACCTCACTGGGCGGCGTGGAGTCCACCTTCGAGCGGCGGCGGCG
Source organism: Nocardioides insulae DSM 17944 (assembly GCF_000422825.1). Lineage (GTDB taxonomy): Bacteria > Actinomycetota > Actinomycetes > Propionibacteriales > Nocardioidaceae > Nocardioides > Nocardioides insulae. The sequence goes on from NZ_AUGU01000013.1 coordinate 508,914, forward strand.
CTGGAAGGCCGAGCCGACCACGATCCCCGAGGGCCTGATCCGGCTCAGCGTGGGCATCGAGGACATCGAGGACATCTGGGCCGACCTGTCCTCCGCCTTCGACCGGCTCGGCTGACCCGCTCCGGCGGGAGGTCTCGACCCCACCCTGAGCGGCCACCAACAGATGGCCTCAGCAGCTGGCCTCAGCAGCAGGCTCCGGCGGTCGGTTGCGGGAGCTCCTGGACGGCCTCCGCGTCGGCGCCGCAACACCCGTCGCCGGTCTCGCTGACCGCGTTGAAGGTGGCGCTGTCGGCGAGGACGGTGTAGATCTCCCAGCGCTCGCCGTTGGGCGCGTTCTCGACCCAGAACTTGTCCTGCTTGGCGTAGCAGCAGACGGTGTCGCGTTCGTCGACCGAGGCGAACCCGGCCTCGTGCAGGCGGGTCTGCTCGGTGTCGACGGTGTCCGTGTCGGCGACCTCGACCCCGAGGTGGTTGATGCTGCCGCCCTGCCCGGGACTCTCGATGAGGACCAGTTTCAGCGGCGGCTCGGCCACGGCGAAGTTGGCGTACCCGGGCCTGATCTTGGCGGGCTCGGTGCCGAACAGGGTCGAGTAGAACGCGATCGATTCATCGAGGTCCTCGACGTTGAGAGCAAGCTGGATCCGGGACATCATGCGCCTCCAGTACATTGATGTATGTCGATATGCCACATTGCCACGGACATAGATATCCGTCAACATAGAGGTATGTCGATGCTTGACCTCACGCCCGTCGAAGCGGTCGCCTGCTGCTCACCGCTGATGTCCACGCCGCTGTCCAAGGAGGCCGCGGAAGGGATCGCGCCACTACTGAAGGCGCTCGCGGACCCGGTGCGGCTGCGACTGATGTCGCTCGTCGCCGCCCACGAGAACGCGGAGGCGTGCGTCTGCGACCTCAACGACGCCTTCGATCTCTCCCAGCCCACCATCAGCCACCATCTCAAGGTGCTGCACGAGGTCGGACTACTGGACCGCACCAAGCGGGGCACCTGGGTGTACTACCGCGTCAACCCCGACGCGGTCGCGGCGGTCGCCAACCTCTTCGGCGTCGTCCGCGCGGCCGGCGAGGCGTCGGCCCCGGCCGGAGCCCGCTGAATGAGCGGCTCCGTGCGCGAACTCCACGGCGCCTCGCCCGACGCACCGGTCCTCCAGCGGCTCTCCACGCTCGACCGGTTCCTGCCGGTGTGGATCATCGGCGCGATGGCACTGGGCCTCCTGCTGGGCCGACTCATCCCGGGCCTGGACGACGGATTGGCGAAGGTCGAGGTCGGCTCTGTTTCCCTACCGATCGCGATCGGCCTGCTGGTGATGATGTACCCGGTCCTGGCCAAGGTCCGTTACGACGAACTCGGTCAGGTCACCACCGACAAGCCGATGCTGATCACCTCGGTCCTGCTCAACTGGATCCTCGGGCCGGCGCTCATGTTCGCCCTCGCCTGGCTGTTGCTGCCCGATCTGCCCGCCTACCGCACCGGGTTGATCATCGTCGGTCTCGCGCGCTGCATCGCCATGGTGTTGATCTGGAACGATCTCGCCTGCGGCGACCGCGAGGCGGCCGCGATCCTGGTGGCGATCAACTCGGTCTTCCAGATCATCGCCTTCGCCGGGCTCGGCTATTTCTATCTCCAGGTGCTCCCCGGTTGGCTCGGTCTCCCTCGGACGGTGGGGCTGGACGTGTCCGTGTGGGGTATCGCGAAGTCGGTGCTGATCTTCCTCGGCATCCCTCTCCTCGCCGGGTTCCTCACCCGCACCCTCGGCGAGCGGGCAAAGGGCCGCGACTGGTACGAGACCACCGTGCTTCCCCGCATCGGTCCCGCCGCGCTCTACGGACTGCTCTTCACCATCGTGGTGCTGTTCGCCCTCCAGGGTGACACGATCACCAACCAGCCCCTCGATGTCGCCCGGATCGCGCTACCGCTGCTGGCGTACTTCGCTTTGATGTGGTTCGGCTCGTTCTTCCTCGGCAAGCGACTCGGGATGACCTACGAGCGCACCACCGCCCTTGCCTTCACCGCCGCCGGCAACAACTTCGAGTTGGCCATCGCCGTCTCGATCGGCGTCTTCGGAGTCACCTCCGGACAGGCCCTCGCGGGCGTCGTCGGTCCGCTCATCGAGGTCCCCGTCCTCGTCGCCCTCGTCTACGTCGCGCTGTGGCTGCGCCGTCGCTACTCCCCGCCCACGACCTCCCCGGGCCCGCTCAACGAGGCGAACCGATGACCGCCGACGCGGCCGAGTGCACCAAACCCACCGTCCTGTTCGTGTGCGTCCACAACGCAGGCCGGTCCCAGATGGCCGCCGGATATCTCCAGTACCTCGCCGCAGACCGTGTCCGGGTCCTCTCGGCCGGCTCCCAGCCCGCCGACCGGATCAATCCGGTCGCCGTCCGAGCGATGCTCGAGGAAGGGATCGACATCGCCGCCGAACAGCCCACCGTGCTCACCGGCGAGGCCGTCGCGGACTCAGACGTCGTGATCACGATGGGCTGCGGTGACGAGTGTCCCTACTTCCCGGGCAAACGCTACGAGGACTGGGTCCTCGACGACCCTGCCGGGCGGGGCATCGACGCGGTGCGCCCCATCCGCGACGAGATCCGGCGCCGTGTCGAGACACTCATCGGTCAGCTTCTGTCCGGTTGAATCCCGCGGCAGCGTGTCGCGCGCGCCAACCGATGCACCCCGACTGCCGCGCGCACCGGTGAGCACGCCGCGCTCGCGCAGTTCAACCCGGTCCGGGGCGGGTCACTCGGTCTCGGCCTTGGTCTCGCGCGCGAGCATGTCGTCCATCGTCTCCTGGACCGTCCGACGGCCGGCGATCACGTCGTCGACGTACTGCGCCACCGGGGCGTCGACGCCGTGTCGCTCGGCGAGGGCGCGGATCGAGGCGCACGACTTGGCCCCCTCGGCCACCTGGCGGCCACTGGCGAACAGATCGGCGGCGGACTTGCCGCGGCCGAGGTTCTCGCCGAAGGTGCGGTTGCGCGAGAGCGGCGAGGAGCACGTGGCCACCAGGTCGCCGAGCCCGGCCAGGCCCATCAGGGTCATCGGGTTGGCCTCCATCGCGATGGCCAGGCGGGCGGTCTCGGCCAATCCGCGGGTGATCACCGAGGCGGTGGAGTTGTCGCCGAAGCCGAGGCCGACGGCCATGCCGACGCTGATCGCGACGACGTTCTTGTAGGCACCACCGAGTTCGCAGCCGAGGACGTCGGTGCTGGTGTAGGGACGGAAGGAGGGCGAGTGGATCCGGCTCTGCAGGGTCTTGGCGACCTCCTCGTCCGCACAGGCGACCACCGACGCCGCCGGCTCTCGGCGGGCGATCTCCTTGGCGAGGTTGGGGCCGCTGACCACCGCGATCCGGCGCGGGTCGGCATCGGTGACCTCGGCGATCACCTGACTCATCCGGTCGAGCGTGCCGAGTTCGATGCCCTTCATCAGGGAGACGAGGGTGACATCGGCCGGGAGGTACGGCGCCCACTCGGTGAGGTTGGTGCGCAGCGACTGGGACGGCACGGCCAGCACCACCGTGTCGGCTCCGGCGAGCGCCCGCTCGACGTCGGTCGTGGCCGCGATGCCCGGCGGCAGCTCGATGCCGGGGAGATAGTCGGGGTTCTCGTGCGTCTGGGTGATCGCGGTGGCGAGTTCCTCCCGCCTGGCCCAGATGGTGACGTCGTTGCCGCCGTCGGCGAGCACGATGGAGAACGCCGTACCCCACGAGCCTGCCCCGAAGACCGCGATCCTCTTGCTCACGAATGGTCCTCCTCGGTGTCGGGTCCGGTCTTCGGCGGCTGCCGCTTCGTGGACTTGTTGGGATTGCCGGTCGAGCTCACCCCGTGCTTGCGCGGATCATAGAGTTCGGCGGGAGGTTGCTCCCCACGGACCTCGCCCACCAGGTCGAGGATCCGGTGCATGATCCGGCCGGTCGCCTCACGCACCGCGGCGACGTCGGTGTGGCCGACCAGATCCTCGAGCTCGACGGGGTCTCCCACCTTCATGTGGATCGTCTTGCGTGGGAACGGCTTGGGCTTGGCGGTGTACGCCGGCAGCAACTGCTGCGCGCCCCACTGTCCGATCGGGATCACCGGGCAGCCTGTGGTCAGGGCGATCCGGGCCGCGCCGGACTTGCCGACCATCGGCCAGCCGGCGGGGTCCTTGGTGATCGAGCCCTCGACGTAGACCACGACCAGTTCGCCGGCTCGCACCGCCCGGACCGCGTCGTCGAACGCCCGGGCGCCCGCCGAGGAGCGCTCGACCGGGATCTGGCCGGCGGCGCGCAGGAAGCGGCCGAGCGCGCGGTTCTTGAACAGTCCCGCCTTGGCGAGGTAGCGCGGGATCCGACCGTGCTCCCACACGATGTGGGCGGCGGTCAGCGGGTCGATGTGGGACACGTGATTGAGCACCAGCAGTCCGCCGCCGGTGGCCGGGATCTTGGCCCCGTCGGTCCAGTCCTGCTTGGTGGTGCCGAGCAGGACTGGCTTCACGATGGCCACGGCGAGCCCGAACGCCCACCCCCGTCGCTCCTGCAGCTTCCGGTACTTGCCCACGGAGCAGGAGGCTACCTGTCCCGCGACCCCTCCGCCTGAGAGGATCGCGGGGATGTCCGACCAGCCCACCCGGAGCCACCGGGCCCACACCCCCACCGCCGAGACCGCATCGGGTCCGCGGGTGGCGAGCGACCCGATGGTCACCGATGGCGAGGCGACCCACGCGGTGGTGCTGCCGGTCAAGCCCCCGGCGGTCGGCAAGTCCCGCCTCCGCGGGCTCGGGGAGCAGACCAGGCGGGACCTGGCCGCCGCGTTCGCCCTGGACACCGCAGCGGCCGCACTGGAGAGCCGGCACGTCGGGGCCGTCCTGGTGATCACCGACGACGCCTTCTTCTCCGGCGAGCTCGCCGCTCTCGGGTGCGCGGCGATCCCCGACGGAGTGAGCGGTGACCTCAACGCCTCGCTGGCCCAGGGAGCCGCGGAGGCGGCCCGACGCTGGCCACATTGGTCACCGGTCGCACTCTGCGCCGACCTGCCCGCGCTCCGTCCCGCCGACCTGGACCTCGCCCTCGCCGGAGCAGGCCCCTCCGCGGCGTACGTCGCCGACGCCGAGGGGCTCGGCACCACGCTCTTCACCGCGCCATTGGACCGGTTCGTCCCCCGGTTCGGCGCGGGCTCCGCCGCCGCTCACCAGCGCGCCGGCGCCCGCCCCATCCCGGGCGAACTGGCATCGTTGCGCCGCGACGTCGACGATCTGGACGCCCTCCGCGCCGCCGCCCCACTCGGCCTCGGTCCCCGCACCCTGCTGGCCGCGCTGCGTGCCGGTCTGGTGTTGGGGTGACGTCGGCCGAACCCGTCGGGGTCGGTCAGCCGGGGTGCGCCGACGCGGCCGCGGCGACGTGGGCCGCACCCCAGCCGAGAGCGCGTCAGAGAGTGGCGGGCTTCCAGCTCGGACGGGTCGCCTCGTAGGTGGCGATGTCGTCGTCGTGGCTCAGCGTGATGCCGATGTCGTCGAGCCCCTCGAGCAGGCGCCAGCGGGTGTAGTCGTCGATGTCGAAGGAGTCCTCGACCGAACCGTCGTCGGTGGCGATGGTGCGCTGTTCCAGGTCGACGGTGATCCGCCCGCCCGGGTTGTCCTCGAGGTAGGTCCACAGGGCCTGGACGACCTTCTCGTCGACCTGGGCCGCGAGCAGGCCGGCCTTGCCGGAGTTGCCACGGAAGATGTCGCCGAAGCGGGAACTGATGACGACCTTGAACCCGTAGTTCTGCAGTGCCCAGACCGCGTGCTCGCGGGAGGAGCCGGTGCCGAAGTCGGGGCCGGTGACGAGCACCGAGCCGCCGTCGTACCGAGGCTGGTTGAGGACGAACTCCGGGTCGTTGCGCCAGGCGGCGAACAGGCCGTCCTCGAACCCCGAGCGGGTCACCCGCTTGAGGTAGACGGCGGGGATGATCTGGTCGGTGTCGACGTTGCTCCGCTTCAGCGGTACGCCGATGCCGGTGTGGGTGGTGAACTTGTCCATCAGGGAACCTTTCGCAGGCTCGGTCGCGCGCCGGCGCGTCCGGGGAGTGTCAGACGGCGGCGGGGACGAGGTCGGCCGGGGAGGACAGGGTGCCGCGTACGGCGGTCGCGGCGGCCACCTGGGGCGACACCAGATGGGTGCGCGCCCCCTTGCCCTGCCGGCCCTCGAAGTTCCGGTTGGAGGTGGAGGCCGAACGCTCGCCCGGACCCAGGATGTCGGGGTTCATGCCCAGGCACATCGAGCACCCGGCGCCGCGCCATTCTGCGCCGGCGTCCTTGAAGACGACGTCGAGGCCCTCGTCCTCGGCCTGGAGCCTGACCCGGGCCGAGCCGGGCACCACGAGCAGGCGGGTGTCCGCGGCGACGTGGTGGCCACGGATCACCTCCGCCGCCGCGCGGAGGTCCTCGATCCGGCCGTTGGTGCACGAGCCCAGGAAGACCGTGTCGACCTTGATGTCGCGCATCGGGGTGCCGGCCTCGAGGCCCATGTAGGTGAGCGCCTTCTCGGCCGCGGCCCGCGCGGACTCGTCCGCGAAGTCGGACGGCGAGGGCACCGACGCACCCAACTGCACACCCTGACCCGGGTTGGTGCCCCAGGTGACGAACGGGGTGATCTCCGAGGCGTCCACCTCGATCTCCCGGTCGAAGACGGCGTCGTCGTCGGTGACCAGGGTCTTCCAGTGCGCGACGGCGGCGTCCCAGTCGGCCCCCTGCGGCGCGTTCGGCCGGCCCTGGATGTAGTCGAAGGTGGTCTGGTCGGGGGCGATCATCCCGGCCTTGGCGCCCCATTCGATGCTCATGTTGCACACGGTCATCCGGGCTTCCATGGACAGCTCGCGGATCGCCTGACCGCGGTACTCGACGATGTAGCCCTGGCCGCCGCCGGTGCCGGTCTTGGCGATGATGGTGAGGATGAGATCCTTGGCCGAGACCCCTTCGGGGAGGGAGCCGTTGACCGTGACCGCCATCGTCTTCAGCGGCGACTGCGGCAGCGTCTGGGTGGCGAGCACGTGCTCCACCTCGGAGGTGCCGATGCCGAACGCGATCGCACCGAACGCGCCGTGGGTGGAGGTGTGCGAGTCGCCGCACACGATCGTCATGCCGGGCTGGGTCAGACCCAACTGGGGGCCCACGACGTGCACGATGCCCTGCTCGATGTCACCGAGCGGGTGCAGGCGTACGCCGAACTCCTCGGTGTTCTTGCGCAGCGTCTCGACCTGGGTGCGGCTCACCGGGTCGGCGATCGGCTTGTCCCAGTCGACCGTGGGCACGTTGTGGTCCTCGGTGGCCAGGGTGAGATCGGGGCGGCGCACCTGGCGACCGGCCAGCCGGAGGCCGTCGAACGCCTGCGGACTCGTGACCTCGTGGACGAGGTGGAGGTCGATGAAGAGGAGGTCGGGCTCTCCCGTGGTCGACCGGACGACGTGCTCGTCCCACACCTTCTCCGACAGGGTCTTACCCATCTTTGGACTCTCCTTCGAGTCGGCCCCGGCGAGGCCTCACCTGATGATGAGCCGATCTCTCGACCGTGCTCCTGACTACGTCTCAGAGTCTAGCCCTTGCATCCCAGCAAGTGAGACATTAGTCTTGGCATATGGACAACTCCAGCGGCGTCGGCGTCCTCGACAAGGCCGCCCTCGTGCTCACCGCCCTCGAATCGGGTCCCGCGACCCTCGCTGGCCTCGTCGCCGGCACCGGGTTGGCGCGCCCCACCGCACACCGTCTCGCCGTCGCCCTGGAGCACCACCGTCTGGTCGCCCGCGACATGCAGGGCCGGTTCGTGCTGGGGCCGCGGCTCGCCGAGTTGTCCGCGGCGGCCGGTGAGGACCGCCTGCTCGCCACCGCCGGCCCGGTGTTGGCCCGCCTGCGGGACATCACCGGCGAGTCCGCTCAACTGTGGCGCCGCCAGGGCGACCACCGCGTGTGTGTCGCCGCCGCCGAGCGCCCCTCCGGCCTGCGCGACACCATCCCCGTCGGCTCCCAGGTCTCCATGCGGGCCGGTTCGGCCGCCCAGGTGCTGCTCGCCTGGGAGGACCCGGATCGTCTCCACCGCGGCCTGCAGAACGCCGCCTTCTCCGCCGCCGCCCTCTCCGGCATCCGCCGCCGGAGCTGGGCGCAGTCCATCGGAGAGCGCGAGGCCGGCGTCGCCTCGGTCTCCGCGCCGGTGAAGTCGCCCGGCGGCAAGGTGATCGCCGCCGTCTCCGTCTCGGGCCCCCTCGAGCGGCTCACCCGCCAGCCCGGCCGCATGCACGCCCCCGCCGTCCTCGCCGCCGCCGAACGCCTCTCGGAGTCCCTGCGCCGAGCCGCCGCGGAGTGAGTTCCGTACGCCCGGGCTGGACCCTCCCTCATTCCCCGCCGGGATAGTCCGGGACGCAAAGCATCACTCCTGGGCGGGTTGGGCGGGCTTTTCGTCCCGGACTACCCGCAGCATCCTCACTCGCCCGGCACCACCAGTCCCGACTCGTAGGCGACGACGACCGCCTGCGCCCGGTCGCGCAGATCGAGCTTGGTGAGCACCCGGCTGACGTGGGTCTTCACGGTCTGCTCGGCCAGGAACAGTGCCTTCGCGATGTCCGCGTTGGACCGACCACGGGCGACCAGCGTGAGCACCTCGGTCTCGCGCTCGGTCAACACCTTGAGCCGCAGCGCTGCCTCGCCACGCGCGACCGGGCGCTGCCGGGCGAAGTCAGCGATGAGGCGGCGCGTCACGGAGGGGGCGAGCAGCGCGTCGCCGGCCGCCACGACGCGCACCGCCGCGATCAGGTCGGCCGGCGGCGCGTCCTTCAGCAGGAAGCCGCTCGCGCCGGCCCGGAGCGCCTCGTAGACGTAGTCGTCGACGTCGAAGGTCGTGAGCATCAGGACGCGCGGCCGGTGCATCACCCCGGGCGGAGGAGAGAGCAGCTGGCGGGTCGCCTCGAGCCCGTCCATCTCCGGCATGCGGACATCCATCAGCACGACATCGGGATGGGTACGCCGGCTCAGCGCCACGCCCTGCGCGCCGTCCGGGGCGTCACCCGCCACCTCGATGTCGCTCTGGGCGGCCAGCAGGGCAGCGAAGCCGGCCCGGACCATGGCCTGGTCGTCGACGATGATCACGCGGATCATGGCGTGCTCTTCCTTCCGGTCACGCGGAGTCGGGCCGCCACCCGGAAGCCGCCGTCGGGCAGCGGCCCCGCGTCGAGCGTGCCACCCTCGAGCCGGGCCCGCTCCCGCATACCGACCAGCCCGTGCCCGGTGCCGACCTCCTCGAGCGGCGCAGCCGGCGGACCGGGCGCAGGTCCGTTGACGACGAGCAGCGTGACCCACCCGCCGTCCTCGCCGTCGCCTGCGGTGACCGAGACTCGCGTCGGGGCACCTGGTGCGTGCCGCACGACGTTCGCGAGCGCCTCCTGGACGATGCGGTACGCCGCCAGTCCCACGCTCTCGGGCACCGCGGCCTCGCAGGGGCTGTAATCCACCGGAACACCCGCCCGGACCGTCGCCTCCACCAGGTGGCCGATCCGGGTGAGATCGGGCTGGGGCGCGAGCTCACCGTGCGTGTCCTCGTTGCGCAGCACGCCGAGGAGTCGTCGCATCTCGGCGAGCGACTCTCGCGCGGCCGCGGCGATGGAGGCGAACTCCTCCTGCACGTCCGGGGCCACCCCGTCGAGGCGGTACGGCGCGGTGTCCGCCTGCACCGTGATGACCGACATGTGGTGCGCCACCACATCGTGCAGCTCGCGGGCGATGCGGGCGCGTTCCTCCAGCAGGGTGCGCCGGGCACGCTCGGCCTCGCTGATGGTCTCCTGCTCGGCCAGCTTGCGTTGCGCGTCGTACCGCTCGCGGAGTGCTCCTCCGAGCAGCAGCGCCACCCCGCTGAGGACGGTGATGAGCGGGTTCGCACCGTCCGTGTCCTCCGGCGCGAGGAGCCCGAGGGTGGCGTTCGCGCCGGCCGTGATCAGCCACACCAGCACGAGGGTGCGGCGCGGCTCGCGCAGGCCGAGGGCGAGGCAGAGGGCGACGTACCCGACGATCTCCATCGGCGGGAAGGGCCAGACCACCCCGTCCTGTTCGACGGTGAGCAGGGCCAGCGCGCCCACGATGTCGGCGCCGAAGATCACGTACCAGGCCTGGAGCGGGCGGAGGACCGCGAGCAGCAGGGGTGCCGTCTGCGCCACCGCCAGCGCGTTCGCGACGCCGCTGTTCAGTCCCCAGTCGCGGAGCACGTGACTGGTGGTGGGCAGCAGGACGACACACAGCACGAACGCCACCGCCCACGGCAGCAGCTGGATCCACCGCTCCGAGACACCCGCGAACAGGGCCCGCGTACGTATCCTCTCCACCGGCGTCATGGTCGGCAGCCTAGGCGCGCGGGCGACCGGAGCGCGTCGTACGCCGGGGGTGTTCGGGCGGCCTGAGGTAGTACGCCGGTAGGGGTGCGGAACGGCACTCGGGAGTGACGCGGGCCGCGAGACCTGCTCCTTAGCGTCCCGGTCATGACCACTTCGACACTGCCGCCTCGTGGCGATCGACCGCTCCGATACCGCCTGCTCGAGACCGAGGGTCGTCGCCTCCTTGCCTGTGACCCTCCCGGTGGCACGCGGGTCGTGGAGGCACTCGGCGAGGTCGCCCTCGCCGACCACATCGCGATCCTCGTGCCGGGCAACGGCCACCACCTGGGGAACTACTTCACCGAGCGTGGACCGGTAGCCCCCCGCGCCCGGGGCGAACTGCTGCTGCGAACGATGCAGGCCCTCGCCCCCGGCAGTCGCGTGGCCGTCGTGGTGTGGGTGGGCTATCACGCGCCCCGGGGGCTGGCCGCCGCGGTGTCCAACGGCCCGGCCCGGGCCGGAGCGGCTGACCTGGCCGAGCTCACCCGGGTACTACCGCGCGCCGCCCACCTCACCCTGATCGGCCACAGCTACGGCAGCACGGTCTGCGGGCTCGCCCTCGCCGCGGGCCGCGCCCAGGACTGCGTGGCGCTGGGGAGTCCCGGGATGGGCGTCTGGCGGCGCCACGAGCTCGGGACAGCTACCCGGCTGTGGGCGGCGCAGGCCGACTCCGACTGGATCCGGTTGTTCCCCCGCGGCAGGTTCCGCCGGATCGGGCTCGGTCGCGCTCCCCTGCACCCCGCACTGGGCGCCACCCGGTTCGGCACCGGCGATGTCACCGGTCACTGCGGCTATTACGCGGAGCACAGCGAGTCGCTGCGCAACATCACCCGCATCGCCGTGGGTCGCTACGACGAGGTGACCGCGCCCGGAACGTCTGCGGTCATCCCGCTCCCGCGGCACACGCGGCTCGGCGCCGACACGGAGGTGGCCGCCGCATGAGCACCGATCGCCGCGACGCAGCCATCCTCGCCGAGGGCGTCCGCAAGCACTATCCCGGCCGCGGTGCCGCCCTGGACGGCCTCGACCTGGCCGTCGCCCCCGGCACCGTGCACGGGCTGCTCGGGCCCAACGGGGCGGGCAAGACCACCGCCGTACGGATCCTGGCCACGCTGGTCCGCCTCGACGGCGGCAGCGCGCGGGTCGCGGGATGCGATGTGGCCAGTGATCCTGCCCGGGTACGCGCCCGCATCGGCCTCGCTGGCCAGCACGCCGCCTTGGACGAGGTCCTGAGCGGCAGGCAGAACCTGGAGATGTTCGCCCGGCTGCACCACCTCCGCGCCCGCGCGGCGCGGCGGCGCGCGGGGGCGCTGCTGGAGCGTTTCGATCTGGAGGCCGCCGCCGATCGCCCGGTCCGGAACTACTCCGGCGGCATGCGCCGCCGGCTCGACCTGGCGGTCAGCCTGATCCGGGGTGCGGACGTGCTCTTCCTCGACGAACCGTCCACCGGCCTGGATCCGCGCAGTCGCAACGAGGTGTGGAACGCGGTCCGCGAGCTGGCCGCGTCGGGCACCACCGTGCTGCTCACCACCCAGTACCTCGAGGAGGCCGACCGGCTGTGCTCGCGGATCTCGCTGATGGACCGAGGCCGGGTGGTAGCGGAGGGCTCTCCCTCGGAGCTGAAGGCACGCGTCGGCGGCAGCCGGCTCGAGGTCGCGGTACCCGCGGGACGGGACCTCGCGGCGGCGGCCGGCTCGATCTCCGCCGCGCTCTGTGCCGCCCCCGAGATCGACCCGGCCGCTCGCCGGATCTCCGCGCCGGTGCGCGGCGGGGTCGGAGCACTCGGCCGCCTGGCCCGCACCCTCGACGAGGCCGGGCTGCAGGCCGACGACGTCTCCCTGCGCCGCCCCGACCTGGACGACGTGTTCCTCCGCCTGACCGCCGGGCCGATCCGTGAGGGGAAGGGGCGATGAGCGCGCCGACCGTCGTAGCCGCCTCCCGCAGCTCGCGCCTCGCCTGGGCCGCGGCCGACACCTGGGTGGTGGCTCGGCGCCACCTGTGGCACCTGCTCCGGCGCCCCGATGAGTTGCTGGGCACCCTCATGATCCCCGTGCTGGCCGTGGCCATGTTCGGGTTCGTCTTCGGCGACGCCCTCGGGGCGGCGATGGCCGTGCCCGGGACCGAGTATCGCGAGTTCCTCCTGCCGGGACTCTTCGCGCTCACCATGGCCTTCGGCATCGGCAACACCACCATCGCCACGGCCGCCGATGTCCGTGGCGGAGTCCTCGACCGGATGCGGTCGCTGCCCATGTCTCCCGTCGCGTTCCTGGCCGGTCGGTCGCTGGCTGACGTCCTCGTCGCGCTGGTGGAGTTGGCCATCCTGATGGGGCTCGGCGTGCTGTTCGGATGGCAGTGGCACAGTGGCCCCGGCCCGGTGCTCGCGGCCCTGGCACTACTGATCCTGCTGCGCGCGGCCTGCTCCTGGGTCGGCATCCTGCTGGGGCTGCTGGTCAGCGGCCCCGAGGCCGCGATGAAGTACTTCGCGCTGGTCTTCCCGCTGGCGATGGTGGCCGACACCGTCGTACCCACCCATCTCATGCCCGGCTGGCTGGCCGGCCCCGCAGGCTGGAACCCGCTGTCGGCCACCGTGGTCGCGATCCGCGATCTGTTCGGCAACCCCGCCGGCCCGTCGGCGTCGTGGGTGGCCGACCACGCGGTACCCATGGCCGTGGCGTGGCCGCTGGCGATCACGGCGCTATGCCTCCCGCTCGCCCTGGCCCGACTCCGCGGGCTGGCGCGGTGAACCGCCGTCGGTGCGGCGGTCGGTCCCCTACCCGGGTAGGGGGTCGGATGGCTCTCGGGAGTGACGCGCCCGGGCGAACCTGCTCCCTAGCGTCCCGGCCATGACAGCACTGCCACCCCAGGCGCACCGCCAGGTGTCCGCCTACGCCGACCTGTCCCGCCGGATCAAGGAGAAGGGGCTCCTGGACCGTTTACCCCGCCGGTACGCCGCCCGCACCCTCCTGCTCGGTGCCGGCTTCGCCCTCGCCCTCATCGCCCTCCTCGCACTCGGCCAGACGTGGTGGCAACTGCTCGTCGCGGCCGCCTTCGGGGTGCTGTTCACCCAGACCGCGTTCTTGTCCCACGACGGCGCGCATCGACAGATCTTCGCCTCGGGCCCGAAGAACGAGTGGGCCGCCCGCGTGCTGGGCAATCTGGTCGTCGGCCTCAGCTACGGCTGGTGGATGCGCAAGCACTCCCGTCACCACGCCAACCCCAACAAGGTGGGTGCTGACGACGACATCCGCCCCGGCGTCCTGCTGTTCACCCCCGACGACGCCGCCCGGCGTACCGGGGTGCTGGGCTGGCTCACCGCGCGACAGGGCTGGCTGTTCTTCCCACTGCTCACGCTCGAGGGTGTCAGCCTCCATGTGGGTGCGGTGCGCACCGTGCTGGGCGACCCGGGACTCAAGCATCGTCGTACCGAGGCCGCGCTCCTGGCCGTTCGGCTGCTGGGCTGGCCGGCGCTGGTGGTGGCCGTACTGGGGGCAGGTCTGGGCGCGGCCTTCCTGGCTGTGCAGCTGGTCGTCTTCGGCGTCTACATGGGCGCCAGCTTCGCCCCGAACCACAAGGGCATGCCGCTGGTCCCGCGGGACACCAGGATCGACTTCCTCTCCCGGCAGGTCCTGACCTCGCGCAACATCCGCGGCGGCCGCGGGGTCGACCTGCTGATGGGCGGGCTCAACCTCCAGATCGAGCACCATCTGTTCCCCAGCATGCCGAGCGGCAACCTGCGCCGGGCGCGTCCACTCGTGCGGGCGTACTGCGCCGAGCAGGGGGTCCCCTACACCGAGGCCGGGCTGATCGAGTCCTACGGCATCGTGGTGCGCCACCTCAACCGGGTCGGCCTGGGCGACCGCGACCCCTTCGCCTGTCCGTTCGTGGTCTCGCAACGGACCGGGTGAGCAGATCGCCGTGGACTGGTGCTGGTCCCGAGAGGTCTCATCGCCCGACCATCACGCTGCCGGCACAAGGAGGCGCCATCGGCGGTGCCGTCAGACCTCGCTGCGGCCGGAGGATCGTCACCGGGCCTCGGCCGTCGGGGCCGTGGTGACCGGTCAGAACAGTGCGGGTGAGTCCTTGCCTGCGTAGTCCGCAGCGAGCGGTGTCAGAAGAGCGCGGGCGTTTCGTCGGCAGGCTGGGTCACGCCTTCGAGGGCGAGGAGCACCCGCTTGCGGTCCAGCCCGCCGGCGTACCCGGTGAGCGTGCCGTCGGCGCCGATCACCCGGTGACAGGGCACCACGATCGGGATCGGGTTGCGGCCGTTGGCCAGGCCGACGGCGCGGGAGGCAGCGTTGGACTTCCCGAGGCGCGCGGCGATCTCGCCGTACGTCGCCGTGGAGCCGTAGCCGATCCGGCGGAGCTCGGCCCACACCAGGTGCTGGAACTCGGTACCCTCGGCCGCGAGCGGCAGGTCGAAGTCGGTCAGCTCGCCGGCGAAGTACGCTGCCAACTGGCTGGCGCACTCGACCAGCAGCGGGTGGTCATCGGCTCGGGGGCCGCGCACTCGTCGGTCGTCGTGGGGTTCGAACTCGATCGCGCTGATCGCGCCATCCTGCTCGATCAGCCGGAGCCGGCCCACCGGGGAGTCGATCATGGTCCACATCACACTGCCTCCAGGGAGTTCCACAGATACATCAGGGCGTAGGAGCGCCAGGGCCGCCACCCGGACGGGTCGGCCGGCGGCGCCCCGAGTCGGCTGAGAGCACGACGGACGCCGACATCGGTGGGGAGGAAGACGTCGGGGTGTCCGAGCGCGCGGAGGGCGACGTAGTCGGCCGTCCAGGGCCCGATGCCGGGCAGCGCGAGCAGTCGGTCCCGGACCTGCGCCCGATCGCCGCCGCGGTCGAGCGGGAGGCCACCCCCCTCCTCGGCCAGCGCCCGGGCCAACCCGACCAGCGCACGGCCGCGCGCCCGCGGCATCGGCAGCGTCCCGGGGTCGAGGGCCGCGAGCTCGTCGCGGGTGGGGAAGAGGTGGGTGAGCCCGTCGATCCCGGTCTCGACCGCCCGGCCATGAGCCAGGACGATGCGGCCCAGCACGGTCGAGGCTCCGGCCACCGAGACCTGCTGGCCGACGACCGTGCGGATCGCCAGTTCCGGCCCGTCGACGCACCCGGGCACGCGCAGCCCGGGCCGGTGACGGACCAGCGGGCCCAGCAGCGGGTCACCGGCGAACGCCTCCCCCACCGCCGTCGGGTCGCAGTCCGCGTCGAGCAGGCGCCGAGCACGCTCGACCGCGGCGGTGGTGTCGCTGAGGTCGGTGAGCCGGAAGGTCGCCCGCACGAAGCCGGTCTCCCCCTGGCGCAGGTCGTCGCCGAGATCGAGACGTAGGACGCCGGGACCGTGCGGCAGGTCGATGGTCCGGGCGTACCACCCGTCCCCGGCGGTCTCCAGCCCCGGTACGGCGTGGTCGCGCAGGAAGCTGAGCAGGGCCTGCCCGGCGAAGGGGGTGCGGACGGCGAGCCGCATGACCAGGCTGCCGTCGGGCGCGTCGTCGCTTCTCCGGCGGGTACGCCGGGCGCCGCGCAACTGCGACGGCGTGGCGGCGTACACCTCGCGGAGGGTCTGGTTGAACTGACGCACGCTGGAGAAGCCGGCCGCGAAGGCCACCTCGGCGAAGCCGAGTCCGGTGGATTCGATGAGCACCCGGGCGGTCTGGGCCCGACGCGCCCTGGCGAGGGCGAGCGGGCCCGCGCCGAGTTCGGCGGTGAGGATCCGGGTGAGGTGGCGAGGCGTGTAGCCGACCCGGCGGGCCAATCCGGGAACGCCCTCCCGGTCGACCACGCCGTCGGCGATCAGCCGCATGGCGCGTCCGGCGGCGGTGGCGGCGACGTCCCACTCGGGGCTGCCGGGGGTGGCGTCGGGCAGGCACCGTTTGCACGCTCGGTAGCCGGCCGCCTGGGCCGAGGCGGCGGTCGGGTGGAAGGTGATATTGGCGTAGGCCGGCGTCCGCGCGGGGCAGCTCGGCCGGCAGTAGATGCCGGTGGTGCGCACGGCGGTGTAGAAGACCCCGTCGAAGCGCCGGTCGCGCGACTTCACCGCCCGGTAGCACGACTCGGGGTCGAGGTGGGCTCGACCGACGACTGCACTCATGACCACCATCATGCCTGCGCGACCACGAGAGCACTGGCGGGAATCGGACACCACCGTCCGACGCCGGCGGTGGCAGGGATCACGGCCAGAATTAACGCATCTGGGATGTGGATTATCTACTGTGGGGTCGTGCAGCTGACCGCGTTCACCGACCTCGCGCTCCGCATGACCATGCGGTTGGCGGTCCTGGACGAGGGGCGTTCGACGACCAGTGCAGCACTGGCCGAGGAACTGCGAGTCCCGCCCAGCCACGCCGCCAAGGTGACCACCGCACTGGGCAAGCTCGGGGTGGTCGAGACCCGCCGCGGCCGCACCGGCGGACTCCGTCTCGCCAGGGACGCCCACGAACTCTCCGTCGGCACCATCGTGCGGGCACTGGAAGGCTCCGGCGACGTAGTCGCCTGCGAGGGCGCCGTCCCCTGCCCGTTGCGCGCTGGCTGCCGGCTGCGCACCGCGCTCCGGCAGGCTCAGGAGGCGTTCTACGCGGCCCTCGACCCGATCTCCGTCGCCGAGGTCAGCGACGGCCCCACCCGCACCCTGCTCCTCCAGTTGACCGCTCGGCCCGCCGGCTGAGTCCTCCCGCACCACCAACCGAAGGGAACACCGCCATGCTCTCCCCCACCTCGACCGAGATCGTCCGCGCGACCCTGCCCGTCGTCGGCGGCGCCATCGGTGAGATCACCCCGAAGTTCTACCGTCGGCTGTTCGCGGCCCACCCCGACCTCGAGCGCAACCTGTTCAACCGGGGCAACCAGGCACGCGGTGACCAGCAGCGGGCGCTGGCCGGCGCGGTGGCGGCGTACGCGACCCTGCTGGTCGCCGAGGACGGCCCGGACCCGGCCGACGTACTGCCCCGGATCGCGCACAAGCACGCGTCCCTGGGGATCACCGAGGAGCAGTACCCGATCGTCCACGAGCACCTCTTCGCCGCCATCGTCGAGGTGCTCGGGGACGCGGTCACCCCCGAGGTGGCCGCGGCCTGGGACGAGGTCTACTGGCACATGGCGCACGCCCTGATCGCGGCGGAGAAGGAGTTGTACGCCGAGGCCGGGGTCGACCCCGCCCAGGCCTTCCACACCCTCGTGGTCCGGCGCCGGGTGCAGGAGTCGCCGGACACCGTCTCGTTCGTGCTGGCCACCATCGACGGCACCGAGATCCACCGGCCCCATCCGGGCCAGTACGTCTCCGTGGCCGCGCCGATGGCGGACGGTGCCCGCCAGATCCGGCAGTACAGCGTGACCAGCGTGCCTGCCCCCGACGCGGTCGGCATCTCGGTCAAGGCGGTGCCCGCCCGCGAGGTCGACGGCGGGGCCGAGCCGGCGGGCGAGGTGTCCAACCATCTGCACGCCAACCTCTTCGAGGGCGACACGGTCGAGGTGTCCGCACCGTTCGGTGAGCTCACCCTCCGGGACGGGGAGAACCCACTGGTCCTGGTCTCCGCCGGCATCGGCATCACCCCGATGATCGGCTTCCTCCGCTACCTCAGGCGGACCGGATCCCAGCGCCCGGTGATGGTCCTGCATGCCGACCGCTCCCCCGCCCGGCACGCGCACCGAGCCGAGCTCAACGAGCTCGTCTCCGAACTCCCCCGGGCCCGGCTGCTGCGCTGGTACGAGCAGCTCGGCCAGCGGGCGGCCGAGCCCGGTCTGAGCACCGGCCTGATCGACCTGGGTGAGGTCGAGATCCCGACCGACGCCGAGGTCTACCTCTGCGGCCCGGTGCCGTTCATGTCCTCGGTCCACTCCACCCTGCTCCAGCGCGGCGTTCCTGCCGACCGGATCCACTACGAGGTCTTCGGTCCCTCCCGCGAACTCTGACGCCGCCGCGGTACGCCGCACGAGCAGCTCCACCGGGTAGCCCGACCGGGGAGCCCGACACGCTCGGTCGGCGTACCGCTCGGCGCCCCGGGAGGGTCAGGGGGCTCGGGGGCCCCGACCGAGGCGCGACCGACCGATTCCGTCGAGGTCGGGTGCCGCCACCGGGTCCACCGCGCCGGCACCTCCTACCAGGGGCCGACCGGTGGCCCCGGGCTCAGGCGACGTCCTTCCAGGGGTCGTGCTCGGCGAGGATCCGGTCGACTCTCGCCTGGTCGAGACGGGAGACGACGTGCTGCGACTCCTGGGCGTCCCGGACGCACTTGGCGAGGCTGAAGGAGGAGGTCGTGAGGAAGATCGTGCCCAGCGCGAGGAAGGCCTTCGGCCACGGGTCCGCGGGGAGGTAGAGGATCGCGATCAGCAGGAAGGCAAGGGCGAGGCCGAAGGCGAGCGCCGACTGGACGAAGAAGGCCATGGTGTTCTTGGTGGCTGGTGTCGTGGTTTCCATGCCATCGAGTCTCGGTGCGGCGTCGGGGGCCTGACATCCGTACGCATACTCAGGTCTCCGGTGCCTGCGGGTGCGATGCTGCGCAGTGTGAGCACGACTCCCAGCGCTGCCGTAGCCGTCGAGAACCGGCTCTTCGGCGCGCTGGCGGTGCTCCGCGCCGTCGTCCTGCTCAACGCCGTCGGCCTCAACATCTACCGCGCCGGCAACTTCGAGCGTCCCGCGGCGGGGGCCGCCTGCGTGGCGGTGATGATCGCCTGGACCGGCTTCACGACCTGGGCGTACGCGGGGCCGCGGCGTCGTACGGCGCTGCTGCTGGGCGCCGACCTCGCCGTCGCCGTGGCCCTGCTGCTGGCCACTCCCGTGGTGAAGGGCCCGGGATTCCAGGCGAGCGTGCCCGGCTACTGGGTGATCGGGGCGCTGCTGGCGTGGGCGATCCACTACCGGGTGATCGGGGGGCTGATCGCCGGGACGGTGCTCGCCGTCACCGATCTCGTGGTGCGCCCCGAGGTCGGGCAGGCGGAGTACGGGCACGCGTTCCTGCTCGTGATCGGTGGCCCGATCGTGGGCTACATGTGCGCGTCGCTGCAGCGGCTCGCCGCGGAGCGTGATCGGGCGGAGCGCTCCGCGGCGGCGGCCGAGGAACGGGCCCGGCTGGCCCGGGCCGTCCATGACGGCGTCCTACAGGTGCTCGCGCTGGTCCAGCGCCGCGGCAAGGAGCTCGGCGGCGAGGCGGCCGAGCTCGGTGTGCTGGCCGACCGGCAGGAACGCCAACTGCGTGCCCTCATCCAGGCCCAGGATGCCGTCGACAGCACCGGGCCGGGATCGGTGGACCTGGTCACCGAGCTGGTCGGGCTGGAGCGGGACCACCGCGTCACCGTCTCGACACCCGGAACCCCGGTCGCCCTTCCGGTGGCGACCGCACGGGAGATCGTGGCCGCCACCCGTTCCTGTCTGGAGAACGTCGAGCGCCACGTGGGCCCGCAGGCGCCGGCCTGGGTGCTCCTCCAGGCCTTCCCGGACCGGCTCGAGCTCTCCGTGCGGGACGACGGCCCCGGCATCCCGGCAGGCCGGCTCGACGAGGCCGCCGCCCAGGGCCGTCTCGGCGTCACCGGGTCGATCCGCGGACGGATCACCGACCTCGGCGGCACCGCCGAGCTCACCACCGGCCCCTTCGGCACCGAGTGGGAGTTCGTCCTCCCCCGGCCCCCCTCGCACTAGGGTCCAGGACATGAGCGCAGAACCGGTGGGACCGGTCACGGTGATGGTGGTCGACGACCACCCCTTGTGGCGGGACGCCGTCGAGCGCGACCTCACCGAAGCCGGGTTCGCGGTGGTGGCGGTCGCCGCCGACGGGCGCCAGACCCTGGCCAGGTTCCCGGCCGCGCGGCCCGGCGTGGTCCTGCTCGACCTGCAGATCCCGGCACCGGACGGGGTCGCGGTCACGGCCGAGCTCGTACGGCTGGACCCCTCGGTCAGGGTGCTGATCCTGTCCGCCTCCGGGGAGCACGCGGACGTCCTGGCCGCGGTGAAGGCGGGAGCCGCCGGCTACCTGGTGAAGTCCGCCTCCCGCGAGGAGCTCCTGGACGCCGTACGCCGGGTGGCCCGCGGCGAGCCCGTGTTCACTCCGGGACTGGCCGGGCTGGTGCTCGGCGAGTTCCAGCGCCTCTCGGAGACACCGGATCCGGGTGAGCCGCACCTGACCGACCGTGAGAGCGAGGTGCTCAAACTGGTCGCCAAGGGACTGTCCTACCGCCAGATCGCCGAGCGGCTCGTGCTCTCCCACCGCACCGTGCAGAACCACGTGCAGAACACCCTCCGCAAGCTACAGATGCACAATCGGGTCGAACTCACCCGCTATGCCATCGAGCACGGACTGGACGCGGAGTGAGGTCCAGCTCGTACCGACCATGATCGTTCGAGGCCAGGTCACCGCCGACGAGCGAGGAAGGGCCGGGCTCCCACCTCCGCGGCGACACCAGCCCATCCGCGGCCGCCGCGTGCGGCGCCGGGGTTCCTCCAGCCGCCGGCTCCGGCGGAGAAGCGGATCGCGGTCAGCGCGCCCCCCGGCCGGCCGCGCGCCCCGACAACGCCGCCCACGCCCGCACCGGGAGCACGCGGGCGGTCTTCATCAGGATCGCCATCGGGAGCGGGAAGACGATCTCGGTACGACGCCGGCGCAGCCCCTCCACGATCGCCAGGGCCGCCTCCTCCGGCTCGACGATGAAGGGCATCGGGAAGTCGTTGTCCCTGGTCATCGGGGTCCGGACGAAACCGGGGCTCACCGTGGTCACCCGGACGCCGTAGCGTCGAAGGGCCGCTCGGAGGCCCTCGAGCAGGTTGAGCTGGGCGGCCTTGGTGGCACCGTACGCC
The DNA here is from genome assembly GCF_000422825.1 of Nocardioides insulae DSM 17944. Lineage (GTDB taxonomy): Bacteria > Actinomycetota > Actinomycetes > Propionibacteriales > Nocardioidaceae > Nocardioides > Nocardioides insulae. Next base: position 530,082 of record NZ_AUGU01000013.1, read on the forward strand.
TCCGCCCCGGCGAGCCCCCGATACCCGGCGACCGAGGCGATCGCGACCAGGTGGCCGCCACGAGCGCGGACCATCCCCGGTAGGACCGCTGCAAGCAGGTTGTTGAGGCCGAGCAGGTTGACCTCGACGTGGCGGGCGAACGCGTCGGCGTCCCAGGCGGCAGCGTCGAAGCGGTCCCAGTAGCCGGCAGACCACACCACGACGTCCGGCCCACCCACGCTCGCCCCGACCTCGCCGGCCGCGGCCAGCACGGCCGTTCGGTCGGTCACGTCGCAGGGCACCACCGCCATCTCGTCGCGTGCCACGTCCAGGAGGTCGTCGACCCGGCGGGCGCTGATCGCCACCTCGGCGCCCCGCCGGCTGAACTCACGCGCAAGCGCGGCGCCGATTCCGCTGCTGGCCCCCACGATCCAGAACGAGCGCCCCGCGAAGCCATCGGGTCGGGCCCTCACCACCTCTCACCCCGTCCGCCCCGGCTCAGCCGGATCCGGGCCACATCGAGGTAGCCGGTGTCGAAGCCGGCCTCGCAGTAGGCCAGGTAGAACTCCCAGGTGCGCCGGAAGGTCTCGTCGAAGCCGAGCGCCGCGATCTGGGGCCAGGAGTCGTCGAAGGCGCGCCGCCAGCGCCGGAGTGTCTCGGCGTAGTGCTCCCCGAAGGCATCCGCCCGGTCCACCCGCAGACCGGTATGGCGCTGGGCGATGGTCTCGATCGCCCGCAGGGAGGGGATCATGCCGCCGGGGAAGATGTGCTTCTGGATCCAGCCGTAGGAGCGCCGGGTCGCGCGGTAGCGATCGTGATCCATCAGGATCGCCTGGAGCGCCACCACACCACCGGGGGCGAGCAGCTCGTCGAGCGCGCCGAAGTAGGTCGGCCAGTACTCCTCGCCGACCGCCTCGATCATCTCGACGCTGAGGATCGCGTCGTAGCTGCCGGTGACCTCGCGGTAGTCCTGCACGCGGATGTCGACCCGGTCGGCCGATCCGGCGGCGGCCACCCGCCGTTGCGCGAGCTCGGCCTGCTCGGTGGAGAGCGTCACCGTGGTCACCCGGGCGCCTCGACGGGCCGCCTCGATCGCAAGGGTCCCCCACCCGGTGCCGATCTCGAGCACCCGGCTGCCGGCGCGCACGTCGGCGAGATCGAGCATCGCGTGCACCTTGCGTACCTGCGCAGTGGCGAGATCCTGCCCTGCGAGCGGGCGGCGATCGTCGAACAGAGCGGCGCTGTAGCTCATCGTCTCGTCGAGGAAGGCGGCGAACAGCTCGTTGCTCAGGTCGTAGTGCGCCTCGATGTTGCGGCGCGACCCTGCCGGCGAGTTCCGCTCGGACGAGGGGATCGGACGGTCCACGAACCGACGCAGGCGTGTCAGGTACGGCGGGACGACGGTGCGCAGCCGCTCGGCGAAGGGCCTCAGCACCTCGACCAGGTCGGTGCCCTCCCCGGGGCGCCAGTCCCCGGCGGTGTACCCCTCGCCGATGCCGATCTTGGGGCTCTCGGCGATCCGCCGGAGCAGCGCGTCGGGGTGGACCAGCTCGATGACAGGAGCGTCGGACGGTGGCTCGGACCGCGTGAACGACGTACCGTCCGGGAGCCGTACCCCCACCGGGACACGAGCCAGCGCAGTGCGCGTGATCAGGTGGGCGAGGGCCACCCGGACCCCCGAGGAGCGGCGCCACTGGAGTGGGATCGGGCGCGTGAGCGAGGTCATCTGACGGCCTCCGGGGAATGGGGGGGACGGGGCTGGACAGGCAGTCGGGAGCGCCACAGGCGCAGTCCCTCCCACCGGATGAGCAGGCTCACCCGATGGGTCATGAACAGGTGCTTGCGCACGATGCTGAGCAGGTTGCGGGTGGTCGCCGGCACCGGTCGGCCGCGGGCCACGGCGGTCAGCCAGGGCTGTCCCTCCCGGTGCAGCGCGACGACGACCTGGACCAGCTCGGGCGTCAGCCGGATCGCGACGGCGTACCGGCCGGAGACGTCGTTGAACGGCGAGACGTAGAACTCCTTGGTCAGCTCGGTCCGGCCGTGTTCGGCGCCCTCCAGCAGATAGGCATGGCGCTCGCCGTAGGTGTTGTGCACCTCCAAGACCACCGCCCGCACCGAGCAGTCCGGGCGGAGGCACCAGAAGACCGTCAGCGGGTCGAAGACGTGCCCGAATGCGCGCGCGTGGGCGAGCATCAGCACCCGGTCGTCCGGCTCGAGCTCGACGCCTCGCCGAGCCAGCCATCGGGTCAGGTCCCCACGGATCCCACCGCCCGCCCGGCCCCCGTCGAGGTGGTCGCGCGCCTCGAAGCGGCCGAGCGGCCGGAGCAGCCGGGGCAGCCGGGGCAGGTCGTCGAGGTCGACCAGCCACTGGTAGTGGGCGTAGTCGAACGAGTGCCGCCGTGGTGCGTGTCGGGCGTGGCTGATGCTGCCCACCACCAGCGCGGGCACGGACGGCGGGTGGACGGCGGCGCTCACCAGGCCACCCCCAGCGCGGCCGCCGCCTCGACCCCGGAGCGACAGCCGTCCTCGTGGAAGCCCCAGCCCAGGTGGGCGCCGGCGAAAGCCAGCCGGTCGCCGCCGGCGGCACGGAGCCGCTGCGCCGCGGCCACGGCTTCGGCCGTGAAGACCGGATGCCGGTAGGTCATCTCGGCCACGACGGCCGCCGGATCCACCAGCGCGGTCCCGTTGAGGGTGACCACCAGGTCCTCGGCGTGCTGGAGGCCGTGCAGTCGATTCATCCAGTAGCTCACCGTCACGTCGTCCCCGGCCGGCCGGGACCGGCCGCAGGTGGTGCGGTGGTTCCAGGAGGCCCGAGCCGCGCGCTGGGGCGGGAGGAGGGAGGAGTCCCGGTGCAGCAGAGTGCGGTTGACCGAGTAGGTGATCGCACCGAGGTCTTGCTTCTCCCCGGGAGTGGCGTCGGCGAGAATGGCCAGCGCCTGGTCGGCGTGGGTCGCGATCACCACCTGGTCGAATGTCTCGATCCGACCGTCCCCGGTCCGCACGTCGACCCCGTCCGAGTGCCGGGTGAGTGCGCAGACGGGCTCTTCCCGGCGCACGTCGGGGAGCCGCTCGGCCAGCCGCTCGACGTAGGAGCGGGAGCCGCCCACGACCGTGCGCCATGTGGGCGAGCCCCTGACACCGAGCATGCCGTGGTGGTCGAGGAAGGCGAACAGGTGCCGCGCGGGGTAGGCCAGCGCGTCCCGCTCCCCCGAGGACCACACGCAGGAGACCAGCGGCACCGCGAAATGCCGGACGAAGTGCTCGGAGTAGCCGCCGTCGCCGAGGAACCGCCCCCACGTCGTCTCCGCCCCGTCCGCGGCGAGCAGCCGGCGCGCGGCCCGGTGGAACCGCGGCACCTCGGCGAGCAGGCGCAGGAAGCGCGGATCGGCCGCCCGCCACGGCTGGGCGAGGATGCCGCTCACCCCGCGCCCGCCTGCGTACGACAGACCGCACGTGTCGCAGGTGATGCTCATGCTCATCTCGGTGGGGCGCGTCTCGACCCCGAGCTCGGCGAACAGTCGCAGCAACTGGGGGTAGGTCCGCTCGTTGTGCACGATGAAGCCGCTGTCCACCGCGACGGTCCGCCCGTCCGCGACGGATACGTCGTGGGTGTGGGCGTGTCCGCCCAACCGATTCTCGGCCTCGAAGAGCGTGACCGCCCTGCGCGAGGCCAGGACATGGGCAGCGGTCAGACCGGCCACGCCTGCCCCGACGACGGCCACGGTGTTTCGTCTCATGCCACTCCTCGCGCTGGGGGATGACGTCCGGGGTCATGGCCGTGCGGGCCGTTGCCGTCGGACGACCACGACGCTAGGGTCGTTGTACAAGGTTTGTCAAAGGTTGGAATCGGCATGGACATCCGTCGCACGCTCGTCCTCACGCGCCCTCCGGAGGAGGTGTTCGCCTACCTCCGGGACTTCACCACGACCGAGGAATGGGACTCCGGTACGATCCGAACCACCCTGCTCGAAGGGGACGGTGGGGTCGGCACCCGCTACCACAACGTCTCTCGGTTCTTGGGTCGGCAGACCGAGCTGACCTACGTGGTCGAGGAGGACCGGCCACCGCGGCGACTACGCCTCCGCGGAGAGAACCCGACCGTGCGCACCCAGGACACGATGACCTTGTCGCCGACCGCCTCCGGAGGCACCCAGTTGAGCTACCACGCCGAGTTCACCTTCATCGGCCTCGCGCGCTGGGTCGCCCCCTTGCTCGGTCCCGCCTTCCGGCGGCTCGGCGAAGAGTCGGAGAAGGGGCTCCGCGAAGCCCTTCGGTGAGCGGGAGGCATGTACACCATCAAGCGCGCGGCGGAATTGGTCGGCGTCAGCACCTCGACCCTCCGCGCCTGGGAGCGCCGCTACGGGATCGGCACGGCCGAGCGCACCCAGTCTGGCTATCGCCTCTATGACGAGTACGCCGTGCGCGCGCTGCGCATGATGCACACCCTCGTGGGCGAAGGCTGGTCGGTGCGGGCGGCTGCCGAGGAGACGAACCGCCGCACCGCGGTCGAGTCCCGGCCACTCCTGCCCTCTCCCGGCGACGAGCCGCCCGACACCGGGGCACTGGTTCGGGCGGCCGAGACCCTCGACCACGCCGCCCTGGGCTCGCTCCTGGACCGGAGGTTCGGTGGCGCCACCTTCGAGACGGTCGCCGACGACTGGCTGCTCCCGGCGCTCCGAGAGGTTGGCAGTGCCTGGGAGTCGGGGCAGATCAGCGTCGCCGGGGAGCACCTGATCGCCGCCGGAGTGGCCCGCCGGCTCGCCTCCGCCTACGACGCCGCCGGGGACCACCCGGCCGGTCCCCGAGTCCTGATCGGGCTCCCACCGGGTGCCCGGCACGACCTCGGGATCCTCGCCTTCGCCACCGCCGCCCGCCGTGCGGGACTCTCCACCGGCTACCTGGGCGCCGACGTTCCGGCCCAGGACTGGGCCACAGCCGCCGCCGCGTGGCCGGCTGCCTGCGCCGTCCTCGCCGTTCCCATGGAGCCCGACGCCGAACCCCTGCCGGAGACCGTGGCGGCCATCGAGGGAGCGCGACCCGGGATCCTCGTCGCCGTCGGCGGTGCCGCACAGGACCTCGCACCGCCATCGTGCCTGCGCCTGGGCCACCTCGTCGGGCCGGCCGCACGAACGCTGAGCCGGCGACTCACCCGCGCGGGCCGGCCTCCGCCGAAGGGGCAGGGCCCTGCGCAGCCGAGCTGAGCCGTCCTCGGTATGAATGGGCCGTGGGACCGGGCCGAGGAACCTGCTGGCGGCGAGAATATAGGCCGACCCAGTAGGCACACGGATTCGGCCCCCCGAGCCCGGCGGATCGATGAGGAGATCCCGGCTCTCCAGCCTGAGACCGTCCAGGACCGAAGGGGCCAGGACGATAGAGCGAGGGCCCGGGCAGCTTCGCTGCCCGGGCCCTCGCTCGGTGTTGTACCCCCGACCGGATTCGAACCGGCGCTACCGCCTTGAGAGGGCGGCGTGCTAGGCCGCTACACAACGGGGGCGTGTGATGATCGCTCATCGGTGCCGCTTGGTTCTGCCTGTGGGCTTTCCCTTTCGCAGCGAGTGGAACTCTAACCTTTCGGGGAGTTTCACTCCAAATCCTCGACTCTCGCTCCTTTTGGAGGCGATTACTCGGATTTGGCTGGGGTACCAGGACTCGAACCTAGACTAACTGAACCAGAATCAGTCGTGCTGCCAATTACACCATACCCCATTGACCTAGTGGTCAATTCGCTCGACCACCGCGGCGGCTGAGCACGTCGAAGACCTTACAACGAGCGGTTTGGCGGCGCCAAAACGGGGGCGCCTCCGATCGGCCGCGCGGCCGGCGTACGGGTGGAAAGCCCCATCGCCCGGCCCACCAGCAGGGCCAGGCCGAGGTAGACCAGCGACTGCGCGAGGGTGAGCGGCAGCGACCACCAGGTGCCCGATGTGGGCTCGAGCGCGCTGGAGAGATCGCCGAAGAGCACCGCGAGCCCGAAGGCCAGGAAGTTGTTCAGCACGTGCATCGCGATGGCGGCCTCCAGGCCCCCGGTCGCGATCACGAGGACGCCGGCCACGATCCCGAAGGCGAACCGGTCCACGAAGATGGGCGGGTCCTGAGCCCCGTGGGCCAGGGCGAACACGAACGCCGGCACCAGGACCGCCGCGAGGCGTCCGGCCCACCCGGGCCGGAAGCAGCCGCCCACGGCCTGGGTGAGATAGCCGCGGAAGACGAACTCCTCCCCCGCCGCCTGGAGCGGGGTGGCGAGAAGGATCACCACGGCGAAGGCCAGCATGGTGAGGTCGACCGGATTGAGGGACTGCTCGACGGCGGCCTCGTCCGGGGCCACGGGCACGAGCAGCCCCACCACGATCCGAGCACCCAGCGCGACCATCGACAGTGCCAGGCACACCACCAGCCAGGACCACCGGATCCGGCCCACCACGGAGACCAGCCAGCCGGGGGTGAGGCGGTGCAGCACCGCGGTGGCCGCGATGGTGAGGTGGATCCCACCGGCCAGGGTGAGGAGCAGGTAGGCCAAGGACAGCGGAGTGACGGGATCGAAGGTGAGGAACCCGTTCACGTCCTCCGCCCCGGCCCCGGCGAGGGCCAGCAGGACCAGGAACGGCACCATGAGCACCACGGGCAACACCACGAAGAGAAGTCCGAGGACCGACACCGCACCCACGAGCGGCCGCCACCAGCTCCACCGCTCGGCACGGTGGAGCTGGTGGTACTCCAAACCGGGAGTCATCGCTCCCCTGGACCGCTGGTCATCGAGGCATCGTCACAACGCGGCGCGGAGCCGGCCCAGGCTGCGCTCGCGGCCGAGCAGCTCCATCGACTCGAACAGCGGCGGGCTGACCCGCTTACCGGTCACCGCCACCCGCACCGGGCCGAAGGCCTTGCGCGGCTTGAGCTCGAGCTCCTCGATCAGCTTCGCCTGGAGGGACTCCTGGATCGCCGCGGTCGACCACTCGCCCAGCGACTCGAGGGCGTCGTAGGAGGCCTGCACGATCTCCTTGCCGGCCTCGTCGAGCAGCTTGGCGGCGTCCTGCTCATCGAGGGCGAAGTCGGCCTCCTCGACGAAGAGGAAGGCGAGCATGCCGGGGGCCTCGTCGAGGCGGTTGATCCGCTCCGCGACCAGCGGCATCGCCAGCTCCAACATCTGCGCGTCGGGGTCGGAGACCGGGTCGGACACCACTCCCTCCCGCTTGAGGAAGGGCAGCACCCGGTGGGTCATGTCCTCCAGCGAGAGCTTGCGCATGTGCGCGGCATTGATCGCCGACATCTTCTTCAGGTCGAAGCGCGCCGGATTGGGGTTGACCCGGCGGATGTCGAAGGCCTCGACCATCTCCTCCAGGCTGAACACGTCGCGGTCCTCGGCGATCCCCCAGCCGAGGAGGGCGAGGTAGTTGAGCACCCCCTCGGGGAGGTAGCCGCCCTCGATGTAGTCGCCGAGACCGGAGCCGGCATCACGCTTGGAGAGCCGCTTGTTGCCCTCGCCCATCACGATCGGCAGATGACCGAAGCGCGGAGCACCCTGCCCGACGCCGATCTTCGCGAGCGCGTCGTACAGAGCGATCTGGCGCGGGGTCGAGGAGAGCAGGTCCTCACCGCGTAGCACGTGGGTGATCCCCATCATCGCGTCATCGACCGGGTTGACCAGCGTGTAGAGGGGGTCGCCGGTGGCCCGCAGCAGCGCGAAGTCCGGCACGTTCTCCGGCTGGAAGGTGATCTCGCCACGGACCAGGTCGGTGAAGGTGATCGCCTCATCGGGCATCCGCAGCCGCAGCACCGGCGTGCGGCCGTCGGCCTCGAAGGCGGCGCGCTGGTCGGCGCTCAGCTCGCGGCAGAAACCGTCGTAGCCCTGCACCTTGGAACCGGCCGCCTTGCGGCGGGCCTCGACCTCGTCGTTGGCGCAGAAGCAGTCGTAGGCCGACCCGGCCGACCGCAGCCTGGCCGCCACGTCGGCGTAGATGTCCATCCGCTCGGACTGGCGGTAGGGGCCGTACTCGCCGCCTACCTCCGGGCCCTCATCCCAGTTCAGGCCCATCCACCGCAGCGAGTCGAGGATCGAGTGATAACCCTCGGCGGTGTTGCGCGCGGTGTCGGTGTCCTCGATACGGAGCACCAGCTTGCCGCCGTAGTGGCGCGCGAAGGCGAAGTTGAACAGCGCGCTGCGGATGTTGCCGACGTGGATGAACCCGGTCGGCGACGGTGGGAACCGGACGCGGACGTCCTCGGGAGCGAGGTCGCCCAGGACGGGGTCGAGTGCGGGAGAGTCGGTCAACGGGGTGCCACCTTGTTCGTGAGTGAGCCGAGGCCGGCGACGGAGACTTCCACCTCGTCGCCGACATGAAGAGGACCGACACCCTCGGGGGTGCCGGTGAGGATGACGTCGCCGGGGAGCAGCGTCATGACGCTGGAGACGTGGTGCACCAGGGTCGGGATGTCGAAGATCAGGTCGCTGGTGGAGCCGTCCTGGACGAGTTCACCGTTCAGATGCGTCTGGATGGCCCGCCCGTCGGCGAAGTCCTGGGGGTCCAGGTCGGTCTCGATCCACGGGCCGAGCGGGCAGAACGAGTCGAACCCCTTGGCCCGGGTGAACCGGCCGTCCTTGCGCTGCAGATCGCGTGCGGTCACGTCGTTGGCCAGGGTGTAGCCGTGGATCACGTCGGTGGCCTTCTCGACGGGTACGTCGCGGCAGATCCGGCTGATCACGACCGCCAGCTCGCCCTCGTAGTGGACCTCCTCGGACTGCGGCGGGTAGAGGATGGGGTCGCCGGGGCCGATCACGGTGGTGTTCGGCTTGAGGAAGAACAGCGGCTCCTCGGGCACCTCGTTGCCCAGCTCCGCGGCGTGCTTGGCGTAGTTGCGGCCGATGCCGACCACCTTGCTGCGCGGCAGCACCGGCGCGAGCAGCCGGACGTCCTCGAGCCGGTGCTCCTGCTCCAGCAGCTTCACACCGACGTAGAGCGGGTCCCCGGCCAGCGCGACGATCCTGCTCTCCGCCTCGGGCTGGCCGAACTCGTCCAGCTCACCGACCAGGACGCCGTACTGGGGTTCGACCTGCGATGAACGGGCCTGGCTGAATCTCACGATGCGCACCCCGCGAGCCTATCCGCCTACCCTGGTCGGCTGTGGAGGTGCTGGACCGGGAGACCTGGGCGGAGCGGGCTGCGACACACGAGCGACGCATCGCGGCGTACGTCGATCCGCACCTCTCCCGACGCCGCGACCGGGTCAAGCACCCCGTCTTCGACTTCCTGTTCACCTACTACTCGCTGCGCCCGGCGCAACTGCGCCGCTGGCACCCCGGCCACGGCGTCGCGCTCACGGACGCACCGGAGTACGCCGACCTCAAGGGGTACGGCCCTGCTGCCACCGGCGACACCTCGGTCACGGTGACCGAGGGCCACCTCGCTTCCCAGCAACCACTCGTCACCGCCACCCACCGACTGCTGACCGCGACAGCGGGCCGCCCCGCGCACTTCGGGTGCTTCGGGCTGCACGAGTGGGCGATGGTCTACCGCCTCACCGAGGACGAGACCCGGCACGCGGCCTGGCCGCTGCGCCTGGGCCCGGACGGCACCGATCGGGTGGTCGAGGGTCACCGGATCGCGTGCAGCCACTTCGACGCCTACCGCTTCTTCACCCCGCCCGCCCGTCCGCTCAACACCCTCTCCCCCGGCCGCGAGGATCGGGCCGCCTTCGAGCAGCCCGGCTGTCTGCACGCCGGCATGGATCTGTACAAGCACGCCTTCCGGCTCCTACCGCTGGTGTCCAGCGATCTGGTCGCCGACTGCTTCGAGCTCGCCTGGGAAATCCGGGTGATGGACATGCGCGCCGCGCCGTACGACCTGATCGCGCTGGGGTTGGAGCCGATCCGGATCGAGACCACCGACGGCAAGCGGGAGTACGCCGAGGCACAGCGCGTCTTCAGCGAGCGTGCTGCCCCCATCCGTCAGCGACTCATTGAAGAGTGCGAGAGGCTGCTTGCTAGTTCCTGTTGAGTCCGTACTGACGACTAAGTAGCGCGCGTTTGAAGTGCGCCTCCGCCCGGTCAACCTCCTCTGCCGGGACGCTTGGACCGAACACACGCAGGATGCTGTATTGGAAGTGACGGGCGTGCTCGGCGTCGCGTCCTGCCAACTCTCGGAGGGCAAGGTTGCCGCCGTGACCGTCATGCGCGTAATGACTCCACCGGCCAAGGAGCCGCTCCCTACCGTCTGCCTTGCCAATGTAGAGATGCCCCGTACTGGTGTCAGCAATGAGGTAGATGCCCTGCACGACCGCGAGCGCGCTACGCCAATCGGCGTAGCGCGAGTCCTCACCCACCACGTCTTGAAGCTCGGCGTGAGAGATGACGAAGTGGTCAAAGCCGGGAAACGGGACCTTGCTGGGGTCGGCAATCTCGACCACGGGAAAGCCAACGGCGGAGGTCCCCTTCTTTGCCCAATTGACCGTATCCCCGGACCACTCGACCACGAGCCGGTCAGCCATGCTGCCCAGCACGCCAGACGGCCTTAGGTCGAAGAATCGGAGCCGTTCTGTCCGCTCCTGGCCTACCTCACCGTGGTTCTCATACGCAGTGACGAAGCGTGAGCGTCTGCCACCGTCCGCCATGAAGATCAGCCAGATGGGCTCGGGTGACTTGCCGATCTTGTTCACGTGACTCTGCGTACGCGTGTAGGTCCAAAGCTTCCCTGACGTCAGGTCACTCCGTGACTTCAACGAGTCTGGCGTTGAGCCGTAGGTATGCCGGACCACACGCACGTCACGCGGATCAATGTCAGCGACCGCTAGGAGATGCCCAAGGTTGAGTTCGCCGGTGACAGCCACCGACCTAGCGTAGCTTTACGTTGTTGCCCATTGACGTAAGCCGGTAGCGCGCTCAGCTATCCCAGGGGGCGCGTCAGTGCCCAGGTGCGCCCTGACGGCGTGTCTCGCAACATCTGTGAGCGTACGCAAACTGGCCCGCTCCGGCGAGTGACTCAATCGCTTGCTCCGGCCTTGAATCGCCCCGGCTCTGATGGAGGCTCTCAATCCATGGAGGATGAGAGTCATGGCAGCACCGAAGAAGTACCCCGACGAGTTGCGTGAGCGGGCCACCCGGATGGCCGTCGAGCTCCGGCAGGACCCGGCCACGAAGCACGGTGCGATCAACCGCGTGGCCGAGCGGCTCGGCATGCATCCCGAGACCCTGCGCAACTGGGTCCGGCAGGCCGAGATCGACGGCGGTGTCCGGCCCGGCACCACGTCAGCGGAGGTGAGCGGATCGCGAAGCTCGAGCAGGAGAACCGCGAGCTGCGGCGGGCGAACCACATTCTGAAGACGTCCGCGGCTTTCTTCGCGGCGGAGCTCGACCGCCCCGCCCCCAAGTAGTCGCCTACATCAACGCCCATCGCCACGACGTGGTTGACGGGCGCGAGGTCGGGGTCGAGCCGATCTGCGCTGTGCTGAAGAAGGCCGGCGTGCAGATCGCCCCGAGCAGTTACTACGCATCGAAGATCAGGCCGCCGTCGGCACGCGCGATCCGTGGTGCCGAGCTGGTCGAGGACATCAAGGTCGCCGACAAGGCCAACCTGGGTGTCTACGGCGCACGGAAGATCCATGCCGAGCTCAACCGCGAGGGCGTCAAGGTCGCCCGCTGCACGATCGAGCGGCTGATGAGGGCCAAGGGATTGCGCGGGATCCCGCGGGAGAAGACCCGCAAGACCACCATCGGCGACGGCGCGGAGACCGAGCGGCCCGAGGACCTGGTGAAGCGGAAGTTCGTCGCGACCGGGCCGAACCAACTGTGGGTGGCCGACCTGACCTACGTCAGGACGCACGCCGGCTGGACCTACGTTGCGTTCGTCCTGGACGTCTTCAGCCGGATGATCGTGGGCTGGCAGGTGTCGACCAGTCTGCGCACCGACCTCGCGTTGGACACCCTCGACATGGGCCTGTGGAACCGACAGCGCGCCGGTCAGGACGTCACCGGCCTGGTCCATCACAGCGACAGAGGAGTCCAGTATCGAGCGATTCGCTACACCGAACGGCTCGCCGAAGCCGAGGTCGTCGCATCGGTCGGATCCCGCGGCGACAGCTACGACAATGCGATGGCCGAGGCGCTCAACTCGCTGTTCAAGGCCGAGTGCATCCGCAACCCGGTCATGCGGCCCAAGGGCGGCTGGAAGAACGCCACCGACGTCGAGATCGCCGTCGCCGAATACGTCGACTGGTTCAACCACCGACGCCTGCATGGCGAGATCGGGCTCGTCCCGCCCGCCGAGTTCGAGGCCAACCACTGGGCCAGCATCACGCCCGAGCACTACCCTGAAACACCCGTCCCGACCGGGGCTGGTTCCAAGTAACCGAGCCTCCACGAAACCCGGGGCGATTCACATCCATCCGACCTCCCTTTTCAAGAGACTGCGACCGTAGCGTGCATGGATCTGTACAAGCACGCCTTCCGGCTACTACCGCTGGTGTCCAGCGATCTGGTCGCCGACTGCTTCGAGCTCGCCTGGGAAATCCGGGTGATGGACATGCGCGCCGCGCCGTACGACCTGATCGCGCTGGGGTTGGAGCCGATCCGGATCGAGACCACCGACGGCAAGCGGGAGTACGCCGAGGCACAGCGCGTCTTCAGCGAGCGGGCGGCCCCGCTGCGCGCACGCCTGATCGCCGAGTGCGAGCGCCTGATGGCCCGGGCCGACTTCAGCGCGGACTGAGCGGGGACCTCTCGGCCCCGGGTCCCGATCAGGTCGTGTCCCTCGGTAGGTCGCGCGGCCAATCGATACCGCCCGAGGCCCTGGTCACCGGGGAAATGCACCGCGCCGGTGCCCCCTGAGGGGCACCGGCGCGGTGGCGGAACCGAGCGGGATCAGGCGATGCCCTCGTACGCCGCCAGCTTGGCGACGGCGGCGGCGAACTGGGCGACGACCTCGGCGTCCTCAGCCGGGTCGGTGCCCCAGGCGAAGGCGTGGGAGAGCTCGATGTCCTCGATCACGTTGGCGCCGGCGACCTTCGCCGAGCGGCGGGTGTCCTGGTGCGCCCAGGTCCCGCCGTACTGACCACCGGCGGCGCCGACGACGGCGACGGCCTTGCCCTTGATGGCGCCCTCGCCGAACGGGCGGGAAGCCCAGTCGATGGCGTTGTTGAGGACGGCGGGCATGGTGCCGTTGTACTCCGGCAGGACGAACAGGATGCGGTCGGCCTCGGCGACCTCCTGGCGGAACTTGCGGACGGCCGGGGCGACGTCGTCGGTGTCGATGTCCTCGTTGTAGAAGGGCAGGTGCTCGAGGCCCTCGGCGATCTCGATCGCCACGCCGGCGGGGGCGTCGGCGAGAACGGCGTCGAGGATCTTCCGGTTGACGGACTCGGCACGAAGGCTGCCGACGAGGGCGAGGACGCGGATGTCAGACACGTGGGCTCCAGACATGAGTGATTGAAGAGCGGACCATCGATGCCCAACGCGGAACTCCGTCGTTCGCATCCCGATCAGAGCGTGATCTGCCCCACGTGAGCCCGGATGCCGCCGACGATCAGGGCCACCCCGAGCTCGAAGTCGGACCCCTCACGCGGGTCGTCCTCGATCGCGCCGGCACTGCCCGCCTGCAGATGGGTCTGTTCGTCGAGGGTGTGGCCCAGCACGAAGTGGAGCACCGTGCCGGCCGCCGTCGGGACCAGACCCTCGGGCACTCCCCCGCCCGCGAGCGCGGCCGCGAGGTCGTCGTACGGCGCGCGAGCACCCAGGTCGAAGGCCCTCACCGTGGAGACGAGTTCCGCACCGTCTCGGTAGCCGAGCAGGGCCTCGCGCAGGTTGGCGGCGATGCCGGCCACGCGCACCTCCCACGGCCCCTCGGCCACCGGCCGCGCGCCCCGCCGCAGGATCTCGTCGGCGACCGCGGCCAGCAGGGTCTGCTTGTTCGCGAAGTGGTGGTAGAGAGCGCTGGGCTGGACACCCAACTCCTGGCCGAGACGGCGCATGGTGAGGTCGGCCAGCCCGTAGGAGTCGAGGACGTCGACGGCACGCCCGATCACGTCGGCCCGGTGATAGCCCACAGGACTCCTCCCTCCGCCGGTCACCGATTGACCGGATCCGGATCCCACCCTAACCTGAACGTCGTTCAGTCCTGAACGCCGTTCACCTTTCACCCTCACGGAGCCCACGTGACCCACTCAGCTGACCGCCATCGGTCCACCGACCTCGCCCTGATCGCGGCGTTCGCCGCCCTGATCGCGGTCTGCTCAGTGCTCCCGGCTCTCTACCTCACCGGGCCGGTCCCGATCACGCTGCAGACCTTCGCCGTCATGCTCGCCGGCGCCGTCCTCGGTCCGTGGCGAGGGGTGCTCGCGGTGGCCCTCTACCTCGTCGTCGGCTTCGCCGGGCTGCCGGTCTTCGCAGGCGGGAAGGCCGGACTCGCCGTGCTGGCCGGGCCCACGGCCGGGTACATCGTCGGCTTCCTGGCAGCTGCGATGGTGACCGGTGTGGTCGTGACGCTCGGGTCGAGACTTCGGTTCGGAAGCCGCCTGGCCCTCGGCGTCCCGCTGCTGCTCCTCGCCGCCGTACTGGGGGTCGTGGCCAGCCACGCCTGTGGGATCGCCGGCATGGTGTGGCGCATCGACGGCATGACCTGGGCCGGCGCGTGGCACCTGGACAAGGTCTTCTGGCCCGGAGACCTCCTCAAGGCGGTCGCGGTCGCCCTCGTCGCAGCCCCGGTGCACCGGGCCTTCCCCGGGCTGCTGCGCGGAGCGCACCCCGCGCCGGCTCCGGAGAGGGTCACCGCGTGATCGAGTTCGACCGGGCGGGCGTGCGAGTGCCGGTGGCCTCGGGCGACCTCCAGATCCTGGCGCCCACCAGCCTCAGCCTCACCGAGCAGCGGGTCGCGCTGATCGGCCCCAACGGGGCCGGCAAGTCCACCCTCGCCCGGCTCGTCAACGGGCTGGCGACCCCCAGCAGTGGCCAGGTGCGGGTCGACGGCCTCGACGTCGCCACCCGCGGCCGGGAGGTGCGCCGCCGGGTCGGATTCACCTTCACCGACCCGGCAGCCCAGTTGGTGATGCCGACCGCCGCGGAGGACGTCGCGCTCTCCCTGCGACGGACGCACCGCCACCGGGCCGAGCGTCGCGCCGCCGCGCTCGACGTACTCGCCGACTTCGGTCTGGAGGAGTTGGCCGACCGTAGTGTCCAGACCCTCTCCGGCGGTCAGCGCCAACTGCTGGCGCTGGCCGGCGTCCTGGCCACCGCGCCCTCCGTCCTGGTCGCCGATGAGCCGACCACCCTGCTCGACCTCGCCAACGCCCGGATGATCGGCGACCTCCTGCTCGGACTCCCCCAGCAGCTCGTGCTCGTCACTCACGACCTCGACCTGGCCGCGCGCTGCGACCGCGCGGTGCTGGTCACCGATGGCAGGGTCGCAGCAGACGGGCCGGCCGCCGAGGTGGTCGCGCACTACCGCGCCACGGCCGGCACCGCCCGACCCGCGGGCGACCGCGGATGAGCACGATGCTGCTCGGCCACCACATCCCGGGCACGACGCGACTCCACCGGCTGCCGGCCGGGACCAAGCTGGGCGCGATGCTCCTCATCGGGCTGATCGTGGTCGTGGTGCGCGGCCCGGTGTCCGCGCTGGTCGCCGTCGCGATGGGGCTCGCCCTGCTCCTGTGGGCCGGTGCCGGCCTGCGGCTGACCCTCCGCGCGATCCGCGGTGTACTCGTGGTCGCGCTGTGTCTGGGCGGCTGGCTGGCCTGGCAGCAGGGTTGGGCCTCCGCCGTGGAGGGGGTCGGCGACCTGCTCGCGCTGGTGCTGGTCGCCACGGTCCTCACGCTCACCACGCCGGTCGACGAACTGCTCGACACGATCGCGCACCGGGTGCGCTTCCTCCGCCCGCTGGGCGTGGACCCGGAGCGGGTCGCCCTCGCGTTCGGTCTGATGATCCGGGCGATCCCAGCCACCGTCGAACTCGCCGAGGAGACCCAGCGGGCCGCCCGCGCCCGCGGCCTCGAACGTTCCCTCCCCGCCCGTCTGGTCCCGCTGGTCATCCGCGTCGTAGCTCGCGCCCAGCACACCGGGGACGCCCTGCACGCCCGCGGTCTCGGCGACTGACCCGACCCCCTCCCCCTTGCTTGCCGACCTTTAGGGGAGCGCTTCACGTCGGAGTTTCCGAAGGTTGAGTTGCGAGTTGTGGACCGTTGAGTTGAGAGTTCCGGGGACCCAACTCAACCGCCCGGGAGGCCCCACTCAAGCGCCCACGAGGCCCAACTCAACCGTCCGGGAGGCCCAACTCAACCGTCCGGGAGGGCCGACTCAACCGTCCGGGAGGGCCGACTCAACCGTCCGGGAGGCCCAACTCAACCGTCCGGGAGGCCCAACTCAACCGTCCACGAGGCCCCACTCAACGGAGGGGTGGGTCGGGCGGGTGGGCAGGAAGGCGAAGGGTCACCAGCCGGGCGGGCGGCGGTGGCGCCAGGGGGATGCCTCCTCGACGGCGGCGGCGAGGGCGAGCAGGCGGGCCTCCTCACCCGGACGACCGGCGAGCATCACCCCCACCGGCAACTGCTCGGCGGTCCAGTGCAGCGGGAGGGAGATGGCGGGCATGCCGGTGACGTTCCAGGCCGAGGTCCACGGGGTGAAGCGCTTCTGCGCGGCGAAGTCCGCGGCCGGATCCGCATCGTCCCGCAGGGCGCCCACGGCCACCGGCGGGCTTGCCAGGGTCGGGGTGAGAACGGCGTCGTACGGCGCCAGCGCGGCCAGCGCCTGCGCCGCGAACCGGCGCATCTGCCCGATGGCCAGCCCGAAGTCGGGCCCGCTGACCGCGCGGCCCCGCTCCGAGAGCCATCGGGTGAGTGGCCGGAGGAGCTGTTCCTTGCCCTCGGGGGCGCTGGACATCGCGGTCAGCACGGCCCAGCAGGTCTCGAAGAAGGGGACCGACTCGGGAGGCAGGGGGACGGCGATGTCCTCCACGTCGTGCCCGAGCGACTCCAGCAGTCGCGAGGCCTCCTCGTAGGCGCTCACGCAGGCGGGGTCGACGTCGACCTCGGCGATGACGGGCGTCAGGAACCGTGCGATCCGCAACCGGCCGGTGGGTTGGTCGCAGGCCTCGAGGAACCCCACCGCCGATTCCGGGGCCCAGTAGGGGTCACCGACCCGACGGCCGGCCAGGACGTCGAGCAGGGCGGCCGCGTCGCGCACCGTCCGCGCCAGTGAGCCGGCGGTGGCCAGCCCGATCGGGTCGCCGTACATCGGTGCCCCACTGATCCGGCCGCGGGTGGGTTTGAGCCCGACCAGCCCGCAGCAGGAGGCCGGGATCCGGATGGAGCCGCCGCCGTCCGAGCCCTGTGCGACCGGCACCAGACCGGCGGCGACCGCGGCCGCCGCGCCGCCCGACGAACCGCCCGCGCCGCGGCTGCGGTCCCACGGTGTGACCGCGGGGGGCGCGACGTCGGGCTCGGTGTAGCAGGGTGAGCCGAACTCGGGGGTGTTGGTCTTGCCGAGACTGATCATCCCCGCGGCCTGGATCGACTCCGTGACGTTGTCGGAGACCTCCGGCACATGGTCGGCGAAGGCCGCGGAGCCGAAGGTGGTGCGCACGCCCGCGGTGAGGTTGAGATCCTTGATCGCGGTGGGCACGCCGTACAGCGGCGAGTCTCCGATCGGGCCGACGGCGAGGGCGCGGGCGCAGCTCGAGATGTGTTCCTCGGCCACTGTCACGAAGGCCCCGACGTCGTCGAGCCGGTCGATCCGGTCGAGGTAGTGCTCGGCGAGCTCGGCCGGCGAGACCTCGCACCGACGTACCAGGTCGCCCTGCTCCAGCGCGGTCAGATCATGCAGTTCGGCCATACCGGCACACTAGGTGGTTCAGGGTGCGGAGAGCAGGGAGCTGAACGGCGGCTCCTGCGCCGGGGACCAGTCCGGGCCCTGGTCGTAGGCGGTCCAACCGCAGGCCGCACCGAGCGCGCCGATGAGGACCAGCACGCCGAGCCAGCCGCGGACACCGCTCGAGACCGGGCGCACGACCCGGCCGACCGGCCCGCGCACCCGCAGGGCGAACGGCCCCCACCACAGCCCGCCCAGGAACACCAGGCCGCAGATCCACACGCTGAGCGTCAACGGTGCGGCGACGGCGTAGCAGAGCAGAGCAGCGGCGGCGGTGACCCCGGCGGCCCATAGCCCGAGCAGCACGGTGCCGGGCACCCCGCGGATGAGGTCCCAGGGAGTTCGGATGACGGTCAGCGGGGCGTCGTACCACTTCTTGCCGCGTAGCCGGCGCCGGTCGGCGGCGGCCGAGGAGGCCAGCGATCCGCTGCGCAGCAGCCAGACGAGCACCATCAGGACGGTCACGACCATCCAGGGGTACGCCGCACCGGCCGCCGCCGCACCGATCCAGCCGGAGAGGAGGAGCAGCCCGCGCCGCAGCCGCTGCCCGGCGACCCCGGCATTCGGGTCGGGCGCCTCCGCCGGAGCCGTGCGCTGCCACTGGGTGGGTAGGTCCCCGGTGCGCTCCACCAGGGTGACCGGCGGTGCGGGACGTTCCAGGGGCGCGGCCGCTAGGTCGGCCCGGTCAGCCCGGTCGGCCCGGAGGTCGTCGAGGCGGGTCACGTCGCTGGGCAGTGGCGTGGGGCCGGCGAGGCCGGTGGCGGCCACGAACGGCATCGTCTCGGCCGGGAGTGGACGCCCCATCGTCGGCTCGGTCTGGGGACGCAGCCAGCTCAGCAACTGCTCGAAGGTCGGCCGGTTGCCGGGCTCGGGGTCGAGCGCCACCGTCAGGGCGCCGCGGAGCTCGTCGGGCATGCCGGCGAGGTCGTGCTGGCCGCGGCGGGCCCGGTCCATGATGGCCATCGACGGTCCCGTGCCGAACGGCGGCCGACCGGTGGCGGCGTAGGCGACCGTGGCCGCCCAGGCGTGGACGTCGACCGCGGTGGTGGGCTCCTCGCCGTACAGGATCTCGGGGGCGAGGTAGCCGGGCGTGCCCAGCAGCCAGCCGGTCTGGGTCAGCTTCGGGTCGTCAGCGACGCGGGCCAGACCGAAGTCGATGAGGATCGGCGTACGTCCCTCCATGAGGACATTCGACGGCTTCACGTCGCGGTGCAGCACCCCGGCCGAGTGGACGGCCGCGACGCCCTCGGCCAGACAACGCGCCAGCCAGATCAGGTCGCGGCCGGTGACCGGCCCCTCGTCGGCGACCTGATCGTGCAGCGAATAGCCGGGGACGTACCGGGTCGCCACGTAGGGCAGCGGGGCGTACGGATCGGCGTCGATGATCTCGGCGACCCATCGGCTCCGCACGCGACTCAGGGAGGCGACCTCACGCGCCAGTCGGGCGCGGGTCTCCTGGTCGCCGACCACGTGGGGCCGGAGCAGCTTGAGCGCGACCCGTTCACCATCGGCCTTACGAGCCAGGTGGACCACGCCCATGCCGCCCTCACCGAGCGGAGCCAGCAGGGTGTAGTCACCCACCCGTCCGTCGAACGGTCGGAGCATGTCGTGGTGACCCGGCGTCGGGAGGTCGTCAGAGCGCGGCGCGGAGGTCACGGACCGAGATTACCCGGGTGCCCCCCCGATCCCCCGGTCACCACGAGGGTGGCCTCGGGCACTCAGTGTCAGATGATCCGGTGCATCCAGCCGTGAGTGTCCTCGGCCCGGCCGAACTGGACGTCGACGAGGCGTCCGCGGATCTTCGTGGCGACGTCACCGTGCGGCAGGCTCGGTGCGGAGCCGCCGTCCCAGACCAGTTCGCCGACGGGGGTGATCACCGCAGCGGTGCCGCAGGCGAAGATCTCGGTGATCTCCCCGCTCGCCACGCCGTCCTTCCACTCCTGGATGCTGAACCGGCGCTCCTCGACGGTGTGGCCCATCTCCTTGGCGAGCTCGATGATCGAGGCCCGGGTGATGCCCTCGAGGATCGTGCCGGTCTCGGGGGTCACGATCCGGCCGTCGCGGTGGACGAAGTAGAGGTTCATCCCGCCGAGTTCCTCGATGTAGGTGCCCTCCTGGGCGTCGAGGAACACCACCTGGTCGCACCCGTGCTCGGCGGCCTCCTGCTGGGCGACCAGCGAGGAGGCGTAGTTGCCGCCGGTCTTGGCGGCGCCCATCCCGCCCCGGGCGGCGCGGGTGTACTCCTCGGTGAGCCAGATCCTGACCGGGGAGACGCCTCCCTTGAAGTAGGAGCCGGCCGGGGACGCGATCACCATGAACGTGACGTGCCGGGAGGGCCGGACACCGAGGAACGGCTCGGAGGCGAACATGAACGGCCGCAGGTAGAGGCTGCGCTCGTCGCCCGCCTCGGTGGTGGGCACCCAGCGCGCGTCGACCTCGACGAGCGCGTCGACGGCCTGCACGAAGTCGCTCTCCTCCAGCACCGGCAGCGCGAGCCGCCGGCTGGAGCGGACCATCCGCTGCGCGTTCGCCTCGGGCCGGAAGGACCACACCGACCCGTCGGGGTGGCGGTAGGCCTTCATCCCCTCGAAGATCTCCTGCGCGTAGTGCAGCACGGCGGTGGCAGGATCCATGCTGATCGGCCCGTAGGGCTCGATCCTGGCCTGGTGCCAGCCCTTCTCCGGCGTCCACTCCACCCGCAGCATGTGGTCGGTGAAGTGCTGGCCGAACCCCGGGTCGGCGAGGATCTCGGCGAGGCGGGCCTCGCTGACCGGAGCGGGCGAGCGGTCGGTGCTGATCTGCATGGTACGAATCTAGTCCTGTCTGGTGTCGCAGAGAGCTGGCGGGTCGGCGCTTGCCACCGAAGGGGCTCGCTCCTGGTGCTGGGCCTCAGCCGACCACGCGGGCGGCGACCGAGTCGCCGATCTCGGAGGTACGGCGGGGGCCGGAGCGCTCGGCCAGTTCGGCGCGGACGGCAGCCTCCACGGCGGCAGCGGCCTCGGCGTGACCGAGGTGGTCGAGGAGCAGGGCGCCGGAGAGGATCGCGGCGGTGGGGTCCGCCTTCTGCTGGCCGGCGATGTCGGGGGCCGAGCCGTGCACGGGTTCGAACATGCTCGGCGCGGTGCGGTCGGGGTTGACGTTGCCCGAGGCGGCCAGGCCGATGCCACCGGTCACGGCGGCGGCCAGGTCGGTGATGATGTCTCCGAAGAGGTTGTCGGTGACGATCACGTCGAACCGGGCGGGATCGGTGGCCATGAAGATGGTGGCGGCGTCGATGTGGAGATAGTCCACCTCGACGTCGGGGTAGTCGGCTCCCACCTCGGCGACCAGGCGCGACCAGATCGCGCCGGCGTGGACGAGGACGTTGGTCTTGTGGACCAGGGTGAGCCGCTTGCGCCGCTTGCGGGCGCGCTCGAAGGCGTCCCGGACCACCCGCTCGACCCCGAAGGCGGTGTTGACCGACACCTCGGTGGCCACTTCGGCCGGGGTGCCGACGCGGAGCGCGCCACCATTGCCCGTGTAGGGCCCTTCGGTGCCCTCCCGGACCACGACGAAATCGATCTCGCCGGGGTCGGCCAGCGGTGACACGGCGCCGGGCAGCAGCGTGGAGGGGCGCAGGTTGACGTAGTGGTCGAGCTCGAAGCGCAACCGCAGCAGCAGGCCGCGCTCGAGCAGGCCCGGGGGCAGCGCGGGATCGCCGGGCTTGCCCCCGACCGCACCGAGCAGGATGGCGTCGTGTCCTCGGATCTCCTCCAGCACCGCGTCGGGAAGCACCTCACCCGTGGCGAGGTAGTGCTCCGCGCCGAGGGCGTAGCGGGTCGGCTCGATCTTCACCGGCGAGACCGCCTCGAGGACCTTGAGCGCTTCGGCGGTCACCTCGGGACCGATGCCGTCCCCGGGGACGACGGCGAGGCGCACGGAATCAGTGGCACGGCGTTCTGTCATGGGGCGCAGCCTAATTGTCGTCGGGTCGCTGCCCGCCGCTGTCCCGCAGGTCGAGTGCCGCCTGCACGGCGGCACGGCTGCGGGGGTCGTGCGGGTCGTGCTTGGCCGGCCCCCACTCGCTGTCGCGGCGGGTGCCGGACCCGCTCGGGGAGGTCGGCTCGGAGTAGCTGTCGGGGTACATCGCGTACATCAGGGCTCCTCGGGAATCATGCGGGACGGTGGTCCGACCGAGCGCCGCGGTGAGCGGGCGGGATGCTCAGATCGGTCGGTGCCGAGAAGCCGAGTACGTACTGCGCGTACGAGAGCCACCGCGACGAGGTGGCCTCTCGTACAGTCCGGTCAGGACTGCCGGGCCTCGCCGCGGCACTCGATAAGTACGTACGCGAAACGCATGATGCGCCGAGGATACGGGGCTACGTTCGGGGCCACCACCCCCTGACCACGATGTGTTCGCATTGCAAGACCGGCGCCCGTCCTTGTCACACTGCACTCATGAGTGCGCCGCCAGACCTGCCGGAGATCGTCACCCGGGCCTTCGACGTGTCCCGGCAGGCCGGGTACGTGTCGTTCTGCCGCAACGAGACCGGCCGCCTGCTGGCCACGCTGGCCGCCACCCGAGAGGGCACGATGGCCGAGTTCGGCACCGGCTGCGGAGTGGGAACGGCCTGGCTGCGCTCCGGCATGCGGGGCCCCAAGACGATGATCCTGACCGCCGAACTGAATGCCTCCCTGGCCAACGCCGCGGCCAAGATCTTCGAGGACGACCCGCAGGTCGACGTACGCGCGGCCGACTGGGCGACCCTGCGTGACAAGGGCCCCTTCTCCCTGCTCTTCCTCGACTCCGGACAGCCCGACCAGGTCGGCGTGGACCAGATCAGCGACCTGATGGAGCCGGGCGGCGTCGTGGTGCTCGACGACTTCACCCCCTGCGAGCAGTGGCCGCCGTTGTCCTACGGGCGCGTGGACCCGCTGCGCGAGCAGTGGCTGCTCGACGAGCGCTTCACCGCCGTCGAGGTGCTGGTCGCCGCCGACACCAGCGTCATCCTCGCGACCAAGCGCTGAGCCGACCCGACGCCTCGCCCCGGGGCGGGCAGGGTGCGCAATCCAGGGACACCGTCCAGGCGGGCAGCCACCGCTGGGTGAGGGGTCCGATCGCCACGGCATAGAGGATCGTGCCGAGCCCGAGCGCGCCGCCGAGGAGCAGGCCGAGGATCACGACCGAGATCTCGAGTGCCGTGCGCACCAGCCGCAGCGAGAGACCGGTACGACGGGCCAGCCCGGTCATCAGTCCGTCCCGCGGGCCGCGCCCGAACTGTGCCCCGATGTACATCGCCCCCGCCAGGCCGTTGAGCAGCACTCCGCCGACCAGGAGCAGCAGTCGCAGCGGGAGCGCACCGGGCGGGTCGATCAAGGCGAGGGTGGCGTCGGCGGCCAGCCCGACCAGGACGGCGTTGGCCAGGGTGCCCAGGCCCGGCTTCTCCCGCAGCGGGATCCAGGCGAGCAGGACGACGAAGCTCATCACGACCACGGCCTGACCGAGCGTCAGGGGTACGTGGCTGATCAGCCCGGAGTGCAGCACGTCCCAGGGCGAGAGGCCGAGCGTGCCCCGCACCATCAGCGCCAGCGAGACCCCGTAGAGGACCAGTCCGGCGGCCAGTTGGGGCAGGCGCCTGCCGAGCCGACCGGCCCGCAGTTGGGCCAACGGACCGAGGTCGACCAGGGAGGGTCGGGAGGCCTGGGGTGCGGTGGGACGAGGCGGTGAAGATGCGGTCACCGGTCCATCATCGAGACGATTGGCCTACAACTAAATAGCCAATCGTGCGATGGTGGACCCATGCCCGGTTCGGTGAGCGCCTCCCGACTGGCCGGCCTCGTCGAGGGGTTCGGCCGTTCTCCGGCGTACGCCGGCCTGGCCGAGGCCCTGACCCTGCCGATCGGGGACGGCCGCATCCCGCTGGACACCCGTCTCCCGAGCGAGCGGGAGCTGAGCCAGGCCCTGTCGGTGTCGCGGACCACGGTGACCCGCGCCTACGCCGCGCTGGTCGAGTCCGGCTATGCCCGGGCGAAGCAGGGCGCCGGCACCTTCACCCGGGTGCCGGGCGGTCTCACCCGCGCGCACGACAAGACCCTGACACCGGGTGTGTCCGGCGTGGATGCCATCGACCTCAACTGCGCGGCGGGCACCGCCCCGCCGGGCGTGGCCGCCGCCTACACGGCCGCCCTCGAGGAGCTCCCCGCCCACCTGGGTGGGCACGGCTACTTCCCTGCCGGGGTGCCGGAGCTACAGGAGGCGATCGCGGCAACCTACACCGCGCGGGGTCTTTCCACCCGTCCTGACCAGGTGATGGTGACGACGGGGTCGCTCAGCGGCGCGGCGATCGTCGCCCAGGCGCTGAGCGGACCCGGTGATCGGGTGCTGGTCGAATCCCCTGTCTATCCCAACGCCGTGGACGCGATCCGGCACTCCGGCGCCCGCCTGGTCCCGGCCGTGGTCGACGCGGACGCGCTCGACCTGCCGGCGGTCGAGGACACGATCCGGCACTCCGCTCCGAAGCTGGCCTATCTGATCCCCGACTTCCAGAACCCGACCGGACATCTGATGAGCGACCCGCAGCGCGAGCACCTGGCCGGCGTCCTGCGCGAGACCGACACGATCCCGGTGATCGACGAGGCCCATCAGGCGCTGCTGCTCGACGGCGGCGAGATGCCGGCCCCGTTCGCGTCGTACTCCCCCGACGCGATCACCCTGGGCAGCGCCTCGAAGAGCTTCTGGGGCGGCCTCCGACTCGGCTGGATCCGGATGCCCGAGGCCATGCGGGATCCGCTCGAGCGGGCGCGCCTGCGCCTCGACCTCGGCGCCCCCGTGTTCGAGCAGCTCGCCCTGCGGCACCTGCTCGCCGACTCCGAGTCGGTGCTGACCGCCCAGCGAGCCAGACTGCGCGCCCAGCGTGAGGCTCTGGTGCAGGCCGTGCGCACCCAGTTGCCGGACTGGACCTTCCGGGTGCCCTCCGGCGGACTGGCGCTGTGGTGCCGGCTGCCGTACGGCTCGGCGACCCGCCTGGTGGAGGAGGGCGAACGCCGGGGGGTCGTGGTCGCGCCCGGACCGGTGTTCGCGGCCGAGGGTGGACTCGACCGGTTCGTCCGAGTGCCGTGGACACGGCCCGCCGAGGAGCTCCGGGCTGCGGTGACGCTGCTGGCCGAGGCCTGGGAGCTGGTGCGGTCCGCCCCACCGCCTTCGCGACGGTCCCGGACCCGGGTGATGGTGGCGTGAACACACCTGATAACGCGCCCGGAATCAGATCGAGAATCACGGCCGCTGAAAGTGGATAATCACGAGAATTCACGGTCAACTGTTATTGAATCCTCATCCCCATCAGATTTGCGCATGACAGATCGTCTGTGATCGCCTGAAAGAGGCGCCCACCCCAATGACGTCTCCCCTGGACGTCCCCCCCGACACAAGGAGGTCAGGTGCCAGCGATCGAAGCACACCACCTGTACAAGGTGTTCGGCCGAAGAGGCCCCGAGGGGGTCAGGCGACTGGAGGCCGGCGCCGACCCCGAAGAACTCCAACGAGCCGGGATGACCCCTGCCGTCATCGACGCGTCGTTCTCGGTCGAGGAAGGCGAGATCTTCGTGGTCATGGGCCTTTCCGGCTCCGGCAAGTCCACCCTGATCCGCATGGTCAACGGGCTCTTCGAGCCCACCGCCGGCCATGTCGATGTGTACGGCGAGAACCTCACCGCCGCCAAGGGCAAGAACCTGCGCCGGATCCGCCGCCAGCGGATCAGCATGGTCTTCCAGCACTTCGCACTCTTCCCCCACCGCTCCGTGCTCGACAATGCCGCCTACGGCCTCGAGATCCAGGGCGTGCCCACCGCCGAGCGCCGCGCCAAGGCGCACGAGTCGCTCGAACTGTGCGGCCTGAGCGGGTGGGACGACCACCTGCCCGGCGACCTGTCCGGCGGGATGCGCCAGCGCGTCGGTCTGGCCCGCGCGCTGGCCTCCGACACCGACGTCCTGCTGATGGACGAGGCGTTCAGCGCGCTGGACCCCCTCATCCGCCGGGACATGCAGGATCAGCTGATCGAGCTTCAGCAGCAACTGGGCAAGACCATCCTGTTCATCACCCACGACCTCAACGAGGCGATGCGTCTCGGTGACCGGATCGCGATGATGCGCAACGGCCGGATCGTCCAGATCGGCACCGCCGAGGACATCCTCACCGACCCGGCCAACGACTACGTCGCCCGCTTCATCGCCGACGTCGACCGCACCCGGGTGCTCACCGCGTCCTCGGTGATGGAGCCGCCGGTGGAGGTCCTGGGCGTCACCCAGGGCCCGCGCGCCGCGCACAAGGTCATCCGGGAGAAGCAGATGTCCGCGGTGATGGTGGTCGACCGCCAGCGCAAGCTGCAGGGCATGGTCACCGAGGCCGCCGCGGCGGACGCGGTCCACTCCAGGGTCGACTCCCTCGCGGGTGTCATGGAGCAGCCCGTGACCGTCTCCGCGGACACCCCGGTCGCCGAGCTCTTCAGCGCCTCCGCCGGTTCGTCGGTCCCGCTCGCCGTGGTCGACGACGACGGCCGGCTCGTCGGCGTGATCCCCCGGGTCACCCTGCTGAGCGCCCTCGGCAAGGTCACGGCCGCCCAGCACATGATGGAGGAGCACTCCTCCGAGGAACTCGTGGGAGGCGCCTCATGATCCGCACCGCTTGGTACGACGATCGCATCGACGGGGTCCCCAGGATCCCGGTCGGTGAATGGATCGACACCGGGTTCGAGTGGTTCAAGGACACCTTCGACAACTTCTTCGACGCCGTCTCCGACGGCATCGAGGCCACCGTCAACGGGCTCGCGGACGTGCTCCAGTGGCCGCCAGCCCTGGTGATGGCCCTGATCTTCGCCCTGATCGCCTGGGCGGCCCGCGACTGGAAGCTCGGCGTGGGCACCATGCTCGGGATGACCCTGATCATCTCGATGGCGCAGTGGGACTACGCCATGGACACCCTGGCGTTGATCCTGGTGGCGGCCGTGATCGCCCTGGTGATCGGCATTCCCCTCGGCATCCTCGCGGCCCAGTCCGAGGTGGTCAGCAGGATCGTCAGACCGATCATGGACCTGATGCAGACCATGCCCGCGTTCGTGTGGCTGGTCCCGGTGGTCTCGCTGTTCAGCATCGGAGTCTCCGGCGCGCTGGTCGCCACCGTGATCTTCGCGCTGCCGCCCGGCGTCCGCTTCACCGAGCTCGGCATCCGCCAGGTCGAGCCCGAGGTGGTCGAGGCCGGTCACGCCTTCGGCGCCACCTCCGGTCAGATCCTCCGCCGTATCCAGCTCCCCCTGGCAACCCCGACCGTGATGGCCGGTGTCAACCAGGTGATCATGCTCGCCCTCTCGATGGCCGTCATCGCCGGCCTCGTCGGCGGCGGCGGGCTCGGCAGCCAGGTCACCACCTCGATCTCGCGTCTCGACATCGGGCTCGGCTTCGAGGCCGGCCTCTCGGTCGTGATCCTCGCCATCTTCCTGGACCGCGTCACCGCCGCAATCGGCGGCCGCGAGGCCGGTCGTGGCCGGTTCAAGGGCCTGTTCCGCCCCAAGCCCGCCCAGAGCGAGGAGGAGAAGGCCGTCGAGATCGAGAAGCTGAAGATCCGCCCCGCCGCCGGTGCAGGTGTTGGTGGAGCGAGCTGATCACCCCGGACTCTCGGAACCACCCCATCGCGTGCCGGCCCCGGGCCCGGCACACAACGGAAGGACCAGCATGAATCGCAAGTGGACAGGAAAGCGGCTCGGCGCGGCGACCATCGCACTCGGCCTCGGCCTGAGCGTCGCGGCCTGCGGCTCCGACGACGACGGCGGCGACGACAGCGCCAGCGGTGGTGGCGGCGACACCATCACCCTCGGCATCATCCCGTCGTGGACGGACGGGCTGAGCATGGCGTACCTGTGGCAGAACGTCCTGGAGGACGAGGGCTACACGGTCGAGATCGAGGAGATCGCCGACGCGGCGCCGCTCTACACCGGCGTCGCCGAGGGCGACATCGACATCTACCCGTCGGCCTGGCCCGATGTGACCCACGCCGCCTACATGGATCAGTACGGCGACGACCTCGAGGACCTCGGCACCTACTACGACAACGCCAAGCTGACCCTCGCCGTCCCCTCCTACATGGACGACGTCAACTCGATCGAGGATCTCACCGGCAATGCCGACCGCTTCGACGGCAAGATCATCGGCATCGAGCCCGGCGCCGGCCTGACCAAGGTCACCAAGGAGAGCGTCATGCCCGAGTACGGGCTGGACGACGACTACACCCTGGTGGAGTCCTCGACCCAGGCCATGCTCACCGAGCTGGGCAGCGCCATCGACGCCAAGGAGGACATCGTCGTCACGCTGTGGCGTCCGTTCTGGGCCAACACCACCTACGACGTCAAGGACCTCGAGGACCCCAAGGGTGCGCTGGGCGAGCCCGAGGGCCTGCACGAGATCGCCACTGCCGGTTTCAGCGACGAGTACCCCGACGTCGCCGAGATGATGGGCAACGCCAAGCTCGACGACGACCAGTACGGCTCCCTGGAGGACATGGTTGTCAACGAGTACGGCCAGGGCAAGGAGGCCGAGGCCGTCCAGGCGTGGCTGGACGAGAACCCCGACTGGGTCGACACCCTGAAGGGCTGACCTCGGCTCGGATCCCCTGAGAAGGGGCCGGACGGCGACCGCCGTCCGGCCCCTTCTCCGTTTCCCGGGTGCTGATCCCTGCTCGGTCCTGCTCCACCGCTCGAGTGCTGCTCCGTTTCCCTCACCCGGCCCGGGGTCCTGGCGCTGAACGAGGTCGCGGGCGCTCCCCGAGCGCCCGCCCCACCCCGGCCCGTGGGTGAGACCCGTGGGCACACGCTGCTCTCGCAGCGATGGCAGGAACGACGACGCCCCGCCACCGTGACGGTGGCGGGGCGTCGTACCGGGGACGCGCGTGTCCTGCTGGGCAGGTCAGCGGGCGGCGGTGCCCTCGGTGTAGTCGGAGTCGTGCGACTTGACCCAGGCCATCAGCTTGCGCAGCTCGCGGCCGGTGGTCTCGATCGGGTGGGCCTCACCCTTGGCGCGCAGCTGCTTGAACTCCGGGCTGCCGGCGTCCTGGTCGTCGATGAAGCGCTTGGCGAAGGCGCCGTTCTGGATGTCGGCGAGAACGGCCTGCATGTTCTCCTTCACCCGCTCGTCGATCACCCGGGGGCCCGACACGTAGTCGCCGTACTCGGCGGTGTCGGAGACCGACCAGCGCTGCTTGGCGATGCCGCCCTCGTACATGAGGTCGACGATCAGCTTCAGCTCGTGGAGGCACTCGAAGTAAGCCACCTCCGGCTGGTAGCCCGCCTCGATGAGGGTCTCGAAGCCGTACATGACCAGCTGCGAGGCGCCGCCGCACAGCACGGCCTGCTCACCGAACAGGTCGGTCTCGGTCTCCTCGGTGAAGGTGGTCTTGATGCCGCCGGCACGCAGGCCGCCGATCGCCTTCGCGTAGGACAGGGCGTTGCCCCAGGCCTGGCCGGAGGCGTCCTTCTCGACCGCGACGAGCACCGGGACGCCCCGGCCGTCGACGTACTCACGACGGACCAGGTGACCGGGACCCTTCGGGGCGACCATGAAGACGTCGACGCCCTCGGGCGGGGTGATGTAGCCGAACCGGATGTTGAACCCGTGGCCGAAGACCAGCGTGTCGCCCTCGGCGAGGTGCGGGGCGATCTCCTCGGCGTACAGCTTCCGCTGGTGCTGGTCGGGCGCGAGGATGACGATGACGTCGGCCTCCTCCGCCGCCTCCGCGGGGGTGAGCACGCGCAGACCCTCGGACTCCGCCTTCGCCCGGCTCGCCGAACCCGGCTGCAGGCCGATGCGGACGTCGACGCCGGAGTCGCGCAGCGACAGCGCGTGTGCGTGCCCCTGGCTGCCGTAACCGATGACCGCGACGGTCTTGCCCTGGATCAGGGACAGGTCAGCGTCGTCGTCGTAGAACATCTCAGCCACTTCGGGCTCTCCTTCTTCGTGTTTCTTCTTGGTGAGGGTGGTCTGGGTGGGGCCGGTCAGACCGCGGCCGGCGGAGCCGGTACGGCGACCGGGCGGCTGGGCCGCTCGGAGATCGATCGGGCGCCACGCCCAATCGCGATCGCCCCGGACTGGACGAGCTCGCGGATGCCGAACGGTTCGAGCACGCGCAGGAAGTCGGCCAGCTTGTCGGCGTTGCCGGTCACCTGGACGGTGAGCGCGTCGGGGGCGACGTCGATCACCTTGGCCCGGAAGAGCTGCACGGTGTCGAGCACCTCGCCGCGGTTGGCGGCGGTGGCACTCACCTTGACCAGCATGATCTCGCGCTGGACCGAGGCACGCTCCTCGAGCTCGACGATCTTGATGACCTCGACGAGCTTGTTGAGCTGCTTGGTCACCTGCTCCAGCGGGACCTC
Source organism: Nocardioides insulae DSM 17944 (assembly GCF_000422825.1). GTDB lineage: Bacteria > Actinomycetota > Actinomycetes > Propionibacteriales > Nocardioidaceae > Nocardioides > Nocardioides insulae. The sequence goes on from NZ_AUGU01000013.1 coordinate 560,301, forward strand.
GTCGACGTCGACCACGATGGTCATCCGGGAGATCTCGGCGTGCTCGGTGGGGCCGACCGCCAGCGACTCGATGTTGAAGCTGCGGCGGCTGAACAGCCCGGCGATCCGGGCGAGCACGCCCGGCTTGTTCTCGACGAGGACCGAGAGGGTGTGCTTGTCCATCAGACGGTGTCCTTCCGGGTGGAGTGGCGGGCGCGGTGCTGACGGGCCCTCACAGGTCGTCCTCGTCGAACTGGGGCGCGAGGCCCCGGGCGTACTTGATCTCGTCGTTGCTGGTGCCGGCGGCCACCATCGGCCAGACCATGGCGTCCTTGTGGACACGGAAGTCGACCACGACCGGGACGTCGTTGATCTCCATCGCCTTCTCGATGGTGGCATCGACGTCCTCGGCACGCTCGCACGAGAGACCGACACAACCGTACGCCTCGGCCAGCTTGGGGAAGTCGGGGATCCGGACCGGGCCACCGTGACGCTGCAGGTTGGTGTTGGAGTAGCGCTGGTTGTAGAAGAGCGTCTGCCACTGGCGCACCATGCCCAGCGAGGAGTTGTTGACCACCGCGACCTTGATCGGAATGTCCTCGATGGCGCAGGTGGCCAACTCCTGGTTGGTCATCTGGAAGCAGCCGTCGCCGTCGACCGACCACACTGTGGCGTCGGGGCGCGCGACCTTGGCACCCATCGCGGCCGGGACCGAGAAGCCCATGGTGCCCAGCCCGCCGGAGTTGATCCAGGTGTTGGGGTGCTCGTAGCCGATGAAGTGGGTGGCCCACATCTGGTGCTGGCCGACACCGGCGACATAGATCGACTCGGGGCCGGAGATCCGGCCGAGGCGCTCCAGGACGTACTGCGGGGCGAGCCCGTCCTCGTGGGTCTCATAGCCCAGGGGGTACTGCTTCTTCACTCCGGCACAGAACGCCACCCAGCCCTCGTAGTCACCGGTGCGACCGGCGGCCGCCTCGGCCCGTAGCACCGCCACGAGGTCGGTGATGACCTCCTTGATGTCGCCCACGATCGGGACGTCGGCGTGCCGGTTCTTGCCGATCTCGGCCGGGTCGATATCGGCGTGGATGACATGGGCGTTGGGCGCGAAGGAGTCGAGGTTGCCGGTGACGCGGTCGTCGAAGCGGGCGCCCAGGCTGATGATCAGGTCACTCTTCTGCAGGCCGGCCACCGCAGCGACGGTGCCGTGCATGCCGGGCATCCCCAGGTGCTGCGGGTGGCTGTCGGGGAACGCGCCCCGGGCCATCAGGGTGGTGACCACCGGGATGCCGGTCAGCTCCGCGAGCACCCGCAGCTCCGCGGAGGCACCGGAGCGGATGGTGCCGCCGCCGACGTACAGCACCGGCTTGCGGGCGCCGAGGATGAGGCGGGCGGCCTCGCGGATCTGCTTGGCGTGCGGCTTGGTCACGGGGCGGTAGCCGGGCAGGTTGAGCTCGGTGGGCCACCGGAAGGTCGTGGTCGCGGTCAGCGCCGACTTGGCGATGTCGACCAGGACCGGGCCGGGACGGCCGGTGCTGGCGATGTGGAAGGCCTCCGCGATCCGGGCCGGGATCTCGGCCGGGTCGGTGACCAGGAAGTTGTGCTTGGTGATCGGCATCGTGATGCCGCGGATGTCGGCCTCCTGGAAGCCGTCCGTGCCGATCAGCGACTCGGCGACCTGACCGGTCACGGCCACCATCGGGGTGGAGTCCATGTGCGCGTCGGCGAGCGGGGTGACCAGGTTGGTCGCGCCCGGGCCGGAGGTGGCCATGCAGACCCCGACCTTGCCGGAGGCCTGGGCGTAGCCCTGGGCGGCGTGGCCGGCGCCCTGCTCGTGCCGCACCAGGATGTGTCGGACCGAGGAGTCTACGAGCGGGTCGTACGCCGGGAGGATGGCGCCTCCGGGAATGCCGAAGACGTGCTCGACCCCCGCTGCTTCCAGCGACGTGATCAGGCTCTGGGCGCCGGAGATCTGCTCGCTCATCTCGCTGTCATTCCTCATCTTCCGACTGGCTGATTACTCACCGGGGAAACCCGGCTCGGTTGGACCTGACCGGCATTGCTCGTGCAACAAAAAACCCTCCGGCCTTAGGGGCAACGGAGGGGCGACGCGTCTGCTGATGGTGTGACTCAGCGGGCGCGTCGGGTGCGTACGAGAATGCTGGCAGGCATGGGCCCACCGTATCGGCAGCAGCCCCGCCCCGTCACCCGAGGACCCCGATCGTCTCATATACCGAGACTCGGGTTTCAGTATGTGGCTCCGCTAGTCCTCGGTCACCGCGACCGCGAGGGCCTGGGCGTGTTCGCTGGTGAGCCGCGCCTGCCGGAGATCGCGCTGGGTGATGCCGCCGACGTCGTGACTCGACCAGCGCACCACCAGGGTGAAGTAGGTCAGCTCGATGTCGGGATGGTGGTTGGCCTGCTCGGCCTCCTCCGCGATCTGGCGCAGCAGCCGCATCCCGCGCGCGAAGGAGCCGGTGCGATAGCGCGCCTCGAGCGCACCGTCGACCAGGGACCAGTCGTCCAGCTCGGCCGCCTCGATCTCGTGCGCGTCGAGGACGCGGCGGTCCTCCTCGGGAACACTCATGGCACCACCATCTCCCCCACCTCGCCGGGAGCGTGGGCGATCTCCCAGCGATAACCGTCCGGATCTGCGACATAGCCGGAGTAGCCGCCCCACTCGCGAGGCTCGGGGGCCGCCACCACCAGACCGCCGGCGGCCTGCATGCTCGCCACGACCTCATCGACCTCCGCACGACTGGCCAGGTTGTGCGCCAGCGTGACCGGGGCGATGCCCGGCCCCGAGAGGGGCTCCCCCACCTCGGCGGTGAAGTGCGCGCGATCCCACAGGGACAACAACAGGTGCGCCCCGGTGCGGATCATCAGCACCTCGCCGTCGACGTAGGTCAACGGCTCCCAGCCGAGCCCGTCACAGTAGAACTCCCGGCTGCGGCCCACGTCGGCGACAGCAAGGGTCACCAGGCTGATCCGCTGCTCCATGGCTCCACTCTGCCAGCCTCCCCACGGCCTCACCAGACCACCATGGGCCCGGCGCACGTCCGGGTGCGTGGGCAGATCGGACCACGTGGGCACCTGCGCCCACTACGCCCCGGATGGGAGGCTGGTCCGCCGCTTCTCGGGAATCCCGCGGCCGGCCAGCCCGACCAGCACGCCGATGAGGACACCGATGGTGGTCTCCAGGCCGCGGTCCAGGATGAGCTGCGGGACCTCGGTCGGACTGGCCAGGTGCACCATCAGCAGCGCCAGCGGTGTGACGAAGACCAGGCCGAGGGCGTAGTTGCGCCCGATGAACAGCTCGGCCAACGCCTGGAGGGCGGCCACAAGGAAGATCAGCACCAGTGGTTCGACCTCGGGGAGCAGCAGGACCGCCGCCACCAGCAGGCCGAGGTAGGTGCCGATCAGACGGTGCAGGCCGCGGACGACCTGGCCGGTGAGCGTGACCGCCATCAGCGGTACGGCAGCCGACACCATCGCCCAATAGGGCCGGCCGATGCCGCCCGCGGTGGCGATGCTGCCCGCAAGCAGGACACCGGCTCCGGAGAGCCACGCCTGGCGCCACAAGCCGGCGACCACGCCGCCGATGGGGAGCTCGGGCGGCTCCAGCGGGGCGGTACGGCGGACCCGCCGCCACAGTCCACCGATGTTGCCCACGATCAGGGCGAAGGCCGCGGCCGAGGCGGCCACCGCCGCGGCCACCGGGACCTGCTCCCAGGTGCCCGGCACCGAGGCCACCGCGGAGAAGGCGAACACCTGGAAGATCGGACCCGGCGGATGCCACCGCCCGCCCACCGAGAGCCAGGTGCTCAGCACGGCCACCAGCGCGGCGATCGGCACCGCCAGCCAGGCGCGCTCGGGCGAGATGGCGACCACCGCCCCGAGGGTGATGAGCGTCGTCTGCAAGACGCCGACCGTCGTCTGCAGCGCCAACCGGTGCAGGTCGACCCGTTCGCGCCCGTACAGCGCCGTGAACGCGCCGAAGGACGCGTAGAGCGACCACTCCAGCCGGTCGATGGCCAGCAGCACCAGGAGCGGCACCAGCATCGAGACGGCGGCGCGCACCGCGATGCGGTGCGCGCCGGCGTGTGGACCGAAGGCGACCAGCCGATGGAGGAGGGACGGCTCCGGCGTACTACTCACTCAGGCAGGCGACGGACGGCGCCGTCGGAGGCCGAGGTGGCCATCGAGGCGTAGGCACGCAGAGCGGTCGACACCTTCCGGTCACGATCGATCGGGGTGTACGGCTTGTCCCGCTTCTCCTGGGCGCTACGACGCTCGTCGAGCACCAGGTCGTCGACCTCGAGCACGATCGACCGGTTCGGGATGTCGATCGCGATCGGGTCGCCGTCCTCGACCAGCGCGATCATGCCCCCACCCGCGGCCTCCGGGGAGATGTGCCCGATGGAGAGCCCGCTGGTGCCGCCGGAGAAACGGCCGTCGGTGATGAGCGCGCACTTCTGACCCAGGCCGCGGCCCTTGAGGAACGAGGTGGGGTAGAGCATCTCCTGCATGCCCGGGCCGCCCTTGGGGCCTTCGTAGCGGATCACGACCACGTGCCCGGCCTCGACCTCGCCGCCGAGGATGCCCTCGACCGCGGCGTCCTGGGACTCGAAGACCTTCGCGGTGCCGCGGAAGGTCCACACCTCCTCGGGCACGCCGGCGGTCTTGACCACGCAGCCCTCGGGAGCGAGGTTGCCCTTCAGGATGCCCAGGCCGCCGTCGGCGGTGTAGGCGTGCTCGATGTCGCGGATGCAGCCCGTGGCCGCATCGGTGTCGTGGGAGGACCAGACGTTGTCGGTGGAGAACGCCTCGGTGGTGCGGACCCCGCCGGGTGCGGCCTTGAAGAGCTCCAGCGCACGCTCGGAGGGCTGCTCGGCGCGGATGTCCCACGCGCCCAGCCAGGTGTCGAGGTCGGGGCTGTGCACGCTGTGGACGTCGGCGTTGAGCAGCCCACCGCGGTGCAGTTCGCCCAGGAGGGCCGGGATGCCGCCGGCGCGGTGGACGTCCTCCATGTGGTACTTCGGCGTGTTGGGCGCCACCTTGGAGAGGCATGGCACCCGCCGAGACACCGCGTCGATCTCGTCGACGCTGAAGTCGAGCTCGGCCTCGCGGGCCGCTGCCAGCAGGTGCAGCACGGTGTTGGTCGAGCCACCCATCGCGACGTCGAGGGCGAAGGCGTTCTCGAAGGCCTGGCGCGTGGCGACGTTACGGGGCAGGACCGACTCGTCGTCCTGCTCGTAGTAGCGCTTGGCGATGTCGACCACGGTGGTGCCGGCGTCCAGGAAGAGCTGACGGCGAGCCGAGTGCGTGGCCAGGGTGGAGCCGTTGCCGGGTAGGGAGAGGCCGATCGCCTCGGTGAGGCAGTTCATCGAGTTGGCGGTGAACATGCCCGAGCAGGATCCGCAGGTCGGGCAGGCGGACCGCTCGATGCTGTCGAGCTGCTCGTCGGTGACCTCGTCGTTGGCGGCCGCGATCATCGCGTCGATCAGGTCCAGCTTGGGGTGGACGACGCCCGCGATCGCCTGGGTCTTGCCGGCCTCCATCGGGCCGCCGGAGACGAAGACGACCGGGATGTTCAGCCGCAGCGCGGCCATCAGCATGCCGGGGGTGATCTTGTCGCAGTTGGAGATGCAGACCAGGGCGTCGGCGCAGTGCGCGTTGACCATGTACTCGACCGCGTCGGCGATCAGCTCACGGCTCGGCAGCGAGTAGAGCATCCCGCTGTGGCCCATCGCGATGCCGTCGTCGACCGCGATGGTGTTGAACTCCTTGGCCACGCCGCCGGCCTCGACCACCGACTCCGCGACCAACTTGCCCAGGTCGCGCAGGTGCACGTGGCCGGGCACGAACTCGGTGAAGGAGTTCGCGATCGCCACGATGGGCTTGCCGAAGTCGGAGTCCGTCATGCCGGTCGCACGCCAGAGCGCGCGAGCACCGGCCATGTTGCGTCCTGTGGTGGAGGTGGCCGAGCGGAGAGTGGGCATGCCCTCCAGGGTATCCCCGGCGACGGTGGAACGCCGTCCCGGTCTCACCATCGGAGGACTCTCGGGTTGTGATCCCTCTCCCACGCTCCCCCGGTTCGTCACCTCGACCCCCTAGCCTGAAACGGTGACCCAGCAGCCGACGACCGCGACCACCGTGGACTGGCGCGCCTACGGCGCCGTGCTCTTCGACCTCGACGGTGTGATCACCCCGACCGCGGTGGTGCACCGGGCCGCCTGGAGCGAGATGTTCACCAGCTTCCTCGCGGCGCACGGAGCGCGCCTGGCGGGCGGCCCGGTCGCGCCGTACGCCGAGGCCGACTACTTCGCCCACGTCGACGGCAAGCCGCGCTACGACGGTGTGCGGGACTTCCTCGCCTCGCGCGGCATCCGGCTACCGGAGGGCACCCCGTCGGACCCGGCCGGGTCCGACGGGCTGAGTGTGCGCTCGCTGGGCGACGCCAAGAACGCCGCCTTCAACGCCGTGCTCGAGCGCGACGGCGTCACGCCGTACCCCGGCTCGGTCCTGCTGCTCGACCACCTGGCCTCCCTGGGCCTGCCCCTCGCCGTGGTCTCCTCCTCCGCCAACGCGCCCGCCGTCCTGACCGCGGCGGGGCTACTGGACCGCTTCGGGACCGTTGTCGACGGCAGGGTCGCCACCGAACTCGGCCTGCCCGGCAAGCCGGCCCCCGACACGTTCGTCCACGCCGCCACCGTGCTCGACACCTCCCCCGGTCGGGCGGTCGTGCTCGAGGACGCCGTCTCGGGTGTGGCCGCCGGCGCCTCCGGCGACTTCGGCCTGGTGATCGGCGTCGATCGCGGGGCCGGGCCCGAGACCCTGCTCGCCGCGGGCGCCCATCTGGTCGTGGCGGACCTGGCCGATCTGGCCCCCTCCGACGAGCACTGACCTGCTCCCCCTCTCACCCCCACCTCCCACCCACCTCCACCCGTGGTGATCTTCGTGAACCACCCCCTTGCACAGCTGAGGAGCCGCGCATGAGCACCGGTGCCGGACCGGACCCGATGGACCGAGGGATCAACCCGCTGGACCCCTGGCGGCTGATCGAGACGAGCTACCGCACCGACAACGTCGGGCTGACCGAGACCCTGTTCTCGGTGGCCAACGGCTACCTCGGCATGCGCGGCAACCCCGAGGAGGGGCGGCCGGCGTACTCCCATGGCACCTACGTCAACGGGTTCCACGAGACCTGGCCGATCCGGCACGCGGAGGCGGCCTTCGGCTTCGCGCGCACCGGCCAGACCATCGTCAACGTGCCCGACGCCAAGGTCATGAAGATCTACGTCGACGACGAGCCGCTGACCTTCGGGACCGCCGACCTCGAGCACTACGAGCGGGTGCTCGACTTCCGCGACGGCATCCTGCGGCGCAGCCTGATCTGGCGCACCCCGTCGGGCAAGCAGGTGCGGATCGACTCGACCCGGATGGTCTCGATGACCCAGCGTCACCTGGCCCTGTTCACCCTCGAGGTGACCATGCTGTCGGGGGACGCACCGATCGTGATCTCCTCCCAACTGCTCAACCGGCAGGACGGCAAGGACGAGTACAACCACCCGACCGCGGGTGCCGGTTTCGACCCGCGCAAGGCAGCCGGCTTCGATGACCGGGTGCTGGTGCCGCAGCACTCCTTCGCCGCCGAGGACCGGATGGGCCTGGGCTACCGGTGCACCAACTCCGGGATGACCCTCGCGGTCGCCGCCGACCACCGCATCGAGACCATGGACACCGTCGACACGGTGGCGCGGGCCGACGACGACCTGACCAAGGTGGTCTACCGCGTCGACGCCTCCGAGGGCCGCACCCTGCGGCTGGAGAAGACCGTCACCTACCACACCTCACGCGGTGTTCCGGTGCGTGAGCTGCGCGATCGGTGCGACCGCACCCTGGACCGGGTGGCCCAGCACGGGGTCGCCTACTACCACGCCGATCAGCGCGCCTGGTACGACGACTTCTGGGCCCGCTCGGACGTCGAACTGCTCGGCGACACCCGCGAACAGCAGGCGATGCAGCAGGCCATCCGGTTCAACCTGTTCTCCCTCGCCCAGGCCAGCGCACGCACCGACGGGCTCGGCGTCCCCGCGAAGGGGGTGACCGGGAGCGGCTATGAGGGCCACTACTTCTGGGACACCGAGGTCTACGTGATCCCGTTCCTCACCTACACCCAGCCGAGCGTGGCCCGCAACGCCCTGCACTTCCGCTCGGTGATGCTCCCGGCCGCGCGCGAACGGGCCGGGGAGATGGCCCAGCACGGCGCGCTCTTCCCCTGGCGCACGATCAGCGGCGAGGAGGCCTCGGCGTACTACGCCGCCGGCACCGCCCAGGTGCACATCGACGCCGACATCAGCTTCGCGCTCACCAAGTACGCCCTGGCCACCGGCGACCTGGGCTTCATGATCCGGGAGGGCATCGACATCCTGGTCGAGACCTCCCGGATGTGGGCCGACCTGGGGTTCTGGCGGCACAACGGCGAGCCGTCCTTCCACATCCACGGCGTCACCGGTCCGGACGAGTACACGACCGTGGTGAACAACAACCTGTTCACCAACGTGATGGCCCGCTACAACCTCGAGGCGGCGGTGATCGTGGTCGGGATGATCAAGGAGCGCAACCCGGTCGAGTTCGAGCAGGTCGTCTCCCGGCTCTCCCTCACCGAGGCCGAGGTGGAGGAGTGGCAGCGCTGTGCGGAGGGCATGCACATCCCCTTCGACGACCGACTCGGCATCCACCCCCAGGACGACTTCTTCCTCGAGCGGGAGGTCTGGGACCTGCCCAACACGCCGCCCGAGACCCGGCCGCTGCTGCTGCACTATCACCCGCTGGTGATCTACCGGTTCCAGGTCCTCAAGCAGGCCGACGTCGTCCTGGCCCTCTTCCTCCAGGGAGACCGGTTCACGCTGGAGCAGAAGCGCGCCGACTTCGAGTACTACGACCCGATCACCACCGGCGACTCCAGCCTCTCCGCCGTCGTGCAGTCGATCATCGCCGCCGAGGTGGGGCATCATCACGTCGCCCTGGACTACTTCCACGACGCGCTCTACCTGGACCTGATGAACAGCCACGGCAACACCGTCGACGGCATGCACATCGCCTCCTGCGGAGGCATCTGGAGTGCGCTGGTCTTCGGCTTCGGCGGCCTGCGCGACCACCGCGGCGTGCTCACCGTCGACCCGCGACTGCCCGAGGACTGGCCCGGGCTGCGGTACCGGCTGACCTGGCGCGGCACCCGGCTGCTGGTCGAGCTCACCCAGGACCAGGTCTCCTTCACCGTCGACGAGGTCGCCCCCGGGAGTGAGGGTCGGACCGAACTCACCGTGCGCGGCGAGTGGTACGAGGTCACCGCCGAGGCTCCGGTCGTCGTACCGCTGGCGCATCAGGGGCCCCGGGCCGACGGGCGGTTGCCGGACCGACCCGTCGTCGGCGGATTGCGCCCGGACGGCAGCCGGATCACGTCCTCGGTGCCCGAACCGGTCGCGGTGCCCGAGAACCCGGAGACGACCGGTGAGCTGCCGGTCTACACCCCCGAGGGCCAGCCGCCGATGGTCTGACCCCGACGCGCCTGTGGGGCGGCCACCCCGCCGCCCCACACACTGCGGCTACACCACTCCGGCACGCACCACCATCACGTCGGGGAGGTCGCTGAACAGCTGGCTCCAGGTCTCCCCGGCGTCCGCCGAGCCCCACACCGAGCCGTTGCGGGCGCCGAAGTAGAGGCCCGCCGAAGCGTGCGTGTCGGTGCACATCGCATCGCGCATCACACCCACGTAGAAGCGGTCCGGCAGGCCCTTGCCGAGCGCCTCCCAGCTCTCCCCGGCATCGGTGGAGCGCCAGACCCGCGCCTTGGCCTCCGGCGGGTAGCGTCCTTCGGCGCCGCTGAGCGGGAAGAGGTAGACGGTGTCCGGGTCGTGCGGGTGGACCACCACCGGGAACCCGAAGTCGGACGGCAGCCCGTCCGCGATCGAGACCCAGGAGCCGCCCTCGTCCTCGGAGCGGTAGACGCCGCCGTGGTTCTGGGCGAAGAGTCGCTCGGGGCGGCTCGGGTGACGCGCGACCTTGTGGACGCACTGCCCGAACTCGGGGTACTGCTCCCCCTCCGGCATGAACTCCGCCCGGATCCCCTGGTTGCGCGGGCGCCAGGACCCACCGCCGTCGGTGGTCTGGTAGACCCCTCCGGTCGAGAGGGCGGCGGTGAGGGACGACGGGTCGCCGGGGTGGGGCAACAGGGTGTGGAAGGCCTGACCGCCGAAGCCCGCGGCCCACTCCGGACGGTGGGGGTGGTCCCACAGTGCCCGCTCGAGCTCGAAGCTCTCCCCGCCGTCGGTCGAGCGGAAGATCGCCCCGGGCTCGGTGCCGGCCCATAGGACGCCGTCCTCGGGTCCGCGCTGGAGCTGCCAGACCCGTTCGACACTGGCCTCGATGTCGTCCGGGAAGGCGACCCTGGCCTCCTCCCAGGTCTGGCCGAGATCCGCCGAGCGCCGGACCAACGGCCCCAGCCACATCGACGAGGCGCCGGCGTACAGCCGGGGTGGACTGGCGGCGGTGTCGACCAGACAGGAGTAGACCTCCTCCATGTCGAAGTGGGGCCCGCGCAGGTCCCAGTCCTGGCGAGCGTCGTCGGAGGTGGCGATCCAGAGTCCCTTGCGGGTCCCGATCATCAGCACTGTCGTCATGTCTGCTCCCCGTCCGGACACGCTTCGTCCCGCCCTCGGCCACCTCCTAGGGTGGACCGGTGACCGGACCGACGCCACCCCGTAGCGTCGGCGGACGGGTGAAATCTGCCGGCCGTGCGGGCGGTTCGCCGGTGCTGCTGGTGCTCATCGGTATCGTGTCGCTCCAGTTCGGCGCGGGCCTGGCCAAGACCTTCTTCGAGGAGGCCTCCCCCACCACGCTGGTCTGGATGCGCCTGCTGTGCGGCTCGGTCGTGCTGCTCGCCCTCGCCCGTCCGCGGCTGCGCGGACACAGCGGCACGGACTGGCTGGTGGTGGTCGGGTTCGGCACCTGTCTGGCCCTGATGAACTGGGCCATCTACCACTCCTTCGCCCGACTCCCGCTCGGCATCGCGGTCACCATCGAGTTCCTCGGGCCGCTGAGCGTCGCGCTCTTCGGATCGCGGCGCCGCCGCGACCTGCTCTGGGTCGTCCTGGCGGGGCTCGGTGTCCTGCTGCTCGGCTTCGAACGGACCTCCCTGGACCCGCTCGGCGTCGCCTTCGCCCTGCTCGCCGCCACCGCCTGGGCCGCCTACATCCTGCTCTCGGCGCAGACCGGGCGACGCTGGGAGGGGGTCGACGGCCTCGCCCTCGCCAGCACCGTCGGCGCGCTCCTCATCCTCCCGCTGGTGCTCGGCCGGTACGCCGAGGAGCTGGCCTCGCCGCAGGTGTGGCTGATCGGTGCCGTGGTCGGGCTGCTCGCCTCGGTGGTGCCCTACAGCTGCGAACTGGTGGCCTTGCGCCAGATGCGCCCGCCCGTCTTCGGCATCCTGATGAGCCTCGAGCCCGCCGCCGCTGCGCTGGTGGGCGTCGTCGTGCTCGGGGAACTGCTCGGACCCTTGCAGTGGCTCGCGTTGGCCTGCGTCATGACAGCCAGCATCGGCGCCACCCGCAGCGGCGGCCGTCCGCAGCAGCTCACCGGGTGACTCCTACCGACGCCGGACGTGGTCGGCCGGCCCGCCCAGGACTGCTGGCGTCAGCTCGCGTCCGGGCGGTCGGTGGCCTCGCCCGCGCCGACCGGGACCACGGAGTCGGTCGGGGCGACGACGCCGGTCACGGTGGCGCGTCGGGCGGCGCGACGGAGCGTGGTCAGGATCGGCGGGCCGAGCACGATGACGGCGATGGCAGTGGTGATCGCGCGGCCGGTGTCATAGCTGCCGGTCGAGGTGACCAGGGTGTAGCGCAGGAAGGTGGTGAGGTTGTCCCAGAACGACGCCGACGGGTCGAAGGCCAGGTCGGAGGAGTCCTGGCCGGGCACGACCACGCCGGCGAGCAGCGGCCACCCCTGCAGGTTGAGCAGCAGTCCGTACAAGTACGACGACACCACGGCGTACCCCGCCAGCAGGGCGATCTCCATCCGTCCGGTCGCCCGCGGGAGCAGACCGGCACCCAGGCCGACCCAGGCGGCGACGAGCATCTGGTAGGGCAGCCACGGCCCCACCCCGGCCGCGACCAGTGCGCTCGCGAACAGCGACGTACAGCCCAGCAGGAACCCGAAGCCCGGCCCGAAGACCCGGCCCGCGAGGATGAGCAGGAAGAAGACCAGCTCTACCCCCGCGGTGCCGGCGGAGAGAGCGCGCAGGACGGCGTTCACGGCGCTGAGGACCCCGAGGATCGCCAGCACCCTGGCGTCCAGCCCGCCCTCCCCGATCTCGGCGAGGCAGACCAGGATCACGACCGGGAGCAGCAGCAGGAAGACGAAGGGCGGCTGGACGACGGCCTCACCGGGCCGGTGCACGATCAGTGGCCACAGGAGCATCAGCAGGCCGCCGATCGAGGCAGCGCCGATGACCATCGCCGACCGGCGCGACAGGCGGACGGCCGGGGGATGGCGGGCGGCGTCCCGGCTCATCGCGAGTCCCCCCGGCCGGTGCCGGCGGCAGTCCGCGCGGCGACCACCTCGTCGACCCGCAGCCAGGGTGCACCGAGCACCTTCATGACCTGCGGCGCGAACGCGGGTGACTCGGCCACCACGCGGCGTACCTCACCGTGCGAGACGACCTCGCCGTCGGCGAGTACGACGACCTGCCCGGCGACCTGCGCGACGAACTCGACGTCGTGGGTCGCCACCAGGATCGCGCGCCCGGCACCGGCGAGTTCGCCGAGCAGGACCGCCAGGGCGTGCTTGGCGGCGTAGTCGAGCCCGCGGGTGGGCTCGTCGAGGAGGAGCACCGGCGGATCGCCGGCGAGCACCAGGGCGAGGGCGAGCGCCAACCGCTGTCCCTCGGAGAGATCGCGCGGGTGCTGGTCGTCCGGGATCCCCGGCACCAGCCGGTCCAACACGGCACGGGTGCCCGGCCCGCCGGCGTCGCACTCCTCCCCCACGGTCTCCAGGTAGAGCAGGTCGGCGGCGTTCTGCGGCAGCAGTCCGACGTGGTGGCGGCGCTGGTCCGGGGGCAGCGCTCCCGGGTCGAGGGCGACGGAGTCACGCCCGGTGACCCGCACCCTGCCCGAGGTACGGGTGAGACCACCCTGGAGGGTCCACAGCAGGGTGGACTTGCCGGAACCGTTGCGGCCCATCAGGGCGGTCACCTCACCCGGCCGCAGCGCCAGGTCCGCGTGGCGCAGCACCGGACGCCGCCCGCGGGCGATGACCAGCCCCTCCGCCTCCAGGGTCGGTGCGGCGTCGGCGGTGGTCTGCGGGTCGGGCGGCGAGCCGAGCGACAGCGCCCGCGCCCGGCGGCGCGCCTCACGCACGGTCAACGGCAGCGGGGACCACCCCAGTCGCCGGCCCAGTTCCACGATCGGGGGGACGACGGGGCTCACCGCCAGCAGGTCGGCGGGCTCCCCCACCTGTACGCCGCCGCTGCGGTCGAGCAGCACCATCCGGTCGGCGAACGGCACCACCCGCTCCAGGCGGTGTTCGGCCAGGAGCACCGTCGTGCCGACGTCGTGCACCAGCCTGGTCAGCGTGGCCAGCACCTCCTCGGCCGCGGTGGGGTCCAGAGCGCTGGTGGGTTCGTCCAGGACGAGGACCCGCGGATGCATGGTGAGGACGGCCCCGATCGCGACCCGCTGCTGCTGCCCTCCGGACAGGGTGCGCAGGTCGCGGTCGCGGAGAGCGGCGATGCCGAGCAGGTCGAGGGTCTCCTCGACCCGGCGACGCATCGTCTCCGGCGGCAGGCCGAGCTGCTCCATCCCGTAGGCGAGTTCCTCCTCGACGGTGTCGGTGACGAACCCGGCGGCGGGATCCTGGCCGACGTACCCGATGCTGCTGGCACGTTCCCGGGGCGGACTGTGCACGATGCTGGCCCCGTCGAGCAGCAGATCACCGTCCAGGGAGCCACCGGTGAAGCGGGGCACCAGCCCGCAGACCACGCCCAGCAAGGTGGACTTTCCCACGCCGGTCGGGCCACTCACCAGGACCAGCTCGCCCTCCTCCAAGGTGAGATCGACCCCGTCCAGCACCGTGGTGGGGTTGCCGTGCTCGTCCTCATGACGAAGCGAGATGCCGCGGAGCTCGATCATGCCGCCCCCTGCAGTTCGGGCACCGGCAGGTCGGCCGCGAGCCGACGCGGCGGCGGTGCCGCCACCGCCGGCACCAGGCCGACGGCCACGCCGGCCAGCGCCGCCAGCGAGACCTGCGGGGCGAGCGTCACATCCGGATAGGCGATCGCGAGGTCGTGGTGGGCCACCCACCAGCCCGCCGCCGCCACCGCGAGACCGCTCAGCGTCACGATGCTCTCCGGCCAGCGCCAGGGGTCGGGTCGGTAGAAGGTGCGGTGCACGCGACGACCGGCGCTGACCAGGCCGGCGATCGCCAGCGCCAGCCCGACCACCAGCAGGGGGCCGGCGAGCAGTCGCGGGGCGGTCGAGTCGAGGACGGCGTACACGCCCACGCACACGCCGACCAGCCCGGCCAGCATCAGTCCGCCGGTGACGCGGCGCTGGGCCGGGGTGGCCTCGCCGGCGCGGCCGTAACCGCGGGTGTCCATCCCGGCGGCGAGGGCGAGCGAGCGTTCGAGGGCGTCCTCGAGGACCGGCACCAGGAAACGCCGCAGCCGACGGGTACGCCGCCCGAAGCCTGTGCTCTCCGGAGCCGGTCGGAGTCGCTGCGCGGCGCGCACCCGCCGGACGCTGTCGGCCAGCTGCGGCAGCACGGTCACCGCCACCACCAGCGCGGTGCCGATCTCGTAGAGCGCCGGCGGCACCGAGCGCAGCAGCCGCTTCGGATTGGCCAGCGCGGTGGCCGCGCCCAAGCAGAGCACGATGGTGCCCAGCCGGAGGCCGTCGTACAGCCCGGAGAGGAGGGCCTCCCTGGTCACCGGGCCGAGCAGGGTGATGCCCAGGGCGAAGTCGGGCAGCGGGATCTCGGGGAGGTCCCAGATCACCGTGCCGCTGTCGCCGCTACCGAACACGATCCGGAACAGCACCCGGGTGAGCACGATGAACGCCGCCACCACGGCATAGAGCTTGAACGCGTTGGCCCAGGGCTGGTCCGAGCGGCGGGCCGCGACGACCAGCGCGGCCACCGCGCACAGCAGGAGCAGCAGCCACGGATTGGTCGTCTGGGACGCGTACGCCGCCAGCCCGATCGCCCACAGCCACCACGCCACGGGGTGCAGGTCCCGAGGCAGATGCAGCGCCCGGGCGGACCCGGGTCGGCGGGAACGCCCGTCCCGGCCGGTCACGACGAGCCCGACCTCCGGCGGACGAGCACGACCACGCCTCCCGCGACGACCAGGACGCCGAGCGCGGCCGGTGGCACCCAGCCGGGCAGGCCGTTGTCGCTCTCGCCGGTCTCGCCGACCGGCGGTCGGGTCTGCGGGTTGACCGTGCCCTCCCCGGAGACGGCCGGCGTACCTCCCGGCGCGGCGGCCGGGAGCTCGCGGGTGTTGGTCTGCTGCCAGACCAGTGCGACCGAGTCGCCCGCCTCCACCGGCTGGCTGTAGATACCCAGGGTGGCGTAGACCCACGGCGCCCCGCCGTCGGAGACGAACAGGGACCAGTAGCGATCGGTCCGCAGGCAGTCGCCGTCGGCCGGCTCGCCGTCGACCTGGCACAGGAACTCGCGCTGCTGCGGGTGAGGCGTCAGCGTCCAGCCGGCGGCAGCCACGACGTCGCCCGCGGTGCCCGGAGGCGCACAGCCGGTGCCGGCCTCGACCGCCAGGTCGCCCGGCTCCACCACCACGGTCACCTCGTCGGCTGCGCAGGCCTCGCCCGGCTCCGGCGTGCCGGAGGCGGCGCTCGCCGTACCGACCAGCAGGGCACCGGGCAGCAGCGCGCCGGTCAGCAGGGTCGCGGCCCGCACCGCGCGAGGGAGACGGATGGTGGGCACGGTCAGCAGCTCATCGGCTCGGTGCCCTCGGGGAGCCAGCCGAGGGCGGGCATCGCCTGCGCGGTGGCCAGCCGGAACTGCGAGGCGGTCTCGTCGGTGATGCCCTTCAGCGCGGCCTCGGCGGCGGCCTGGTCGTAGGCGATCGCGCCCGAGGTGCCCTCGCCGCCGCAGAAGGCGAAGCCGGCCTGGTGCTCGGAGACCCACACGGCGGCCGCCGAGGCGGCCTCGCTCTGCCCGGCGTCGCCCAGCGCCCAGCCGGCCAGGCCGGTGCTGTTGGCGTTGGCGGCCGGCGGGGTCCCGCCGGCGAAGGATCCGTCGTCCTCCTGCTGCTCGACCAGCCAGGCGACGGCGTCCTCGGCGGCGCCCGCGGCCTCCTCGTCGTCGAGTGCCAGTAGCGCACGCACCGCGACCGCGGTGGCATCCACGTCGGGTACGGCGGCGGCGTCGTCCTGGCAGCCCTGCTGTTCGGCTGCGGCGTCGGTGGCGAAGGTGACCCGGAACCAGCCCTCGTCGCACTGTTGCGCGAGCAGGAAGTCGGTGGCTGCGGCTGCCTCGGCACTGCCGGCACCGCTCAGCGCGGAGACGGCGTAGGCCTGACCGAGGGTGTTGGACCAGTCGGCGGCGTCCTTCTGCTTGGGGTCCAGCTCGTCCTGGATCCGGCCGGCCGCCGGGCCCTGGTCCAGGGTGTGCTGCTCGAGGACTGAGATCAGGTCCTGGCCGCCGTAGGAGGCGGGATCCTGCCCCGACTCCTGCACCATCACCGCGAGCTTCGCCGTGGAGCCGGCCGAGACGACGGTGCCGAACCCGGGCGAGATGTAGTCCTGCACGTGCTCGGCCAGCGCGGTGCCGATGGTCCGCACCGTCTCAGGCTGCTCCTCGGTCGCGATCAGGCCCAACGCCGTGTCGACGGTGAGGCTGTAGTCGTCGGTGTCGAACTGGGCGTTGTGCATGATCCCGTTGTCCGCGAGCTGACCGCTGATCCAGGTCGCCGCCTGCGCGCGGGCTGAGGTGTCGTACGCCGGGGCACTGCTGGCGCTGCTGGTCGCCTCGTCCTCGGGGCTGCTGTCGGCCGCGTCCTCGCTGGTGCAGGCGGACAGGGCCAGGGCGGCCGTCGCGGCCAGGGCGAGCGCCACCGGACGCCGGCGCCACGAATGCGCAGAGTTGGTCATGGGGGTCCTTCCCGCTGCGCGGCGAGAGGCGCCCGAATCCCTGGGACGACCCGCCGCGTGCCTCGACAGCGTGTGGTGAGGACGCTCCGCGGCAGGTGTTCCGGCTCGCCGGCCCGGACGGGTCGGCACACGGTTGCGGGTCAGCGCCGGATTCTCACCGGTTTCCCCCGCGCGCGGGCGTGATGGTTTCAGTTGTGCTGGCGAAGCCTAACCCCTGGGTCCCGCCTCCGCCGATCTCGGTGGAGGCGGGACCAAGGGTCGGATCAGGTGAGCTTGGCCAGGATGAGCTCGCGGACGCGACCGGCGTCGGCCTGGCCGCGCATCTCCTTCATCACCGCGCCGATGAGGGCGCCGGCGGCGGCGACCTTGCCGTCGCGGATCTTCTGGGCGACGTCGGGATTGCCCGCGATCGCGTTGTCGACCGCGGCCGAGAGCGCACCGTCATCGGAGACGACCGCGAGCCCGCGCTTCTCCACGATCTCCGCGGGGGTGCCCTCGCCGGCGTAGAGGCCCTCGAACACCTGGCGGGCCAGCTTGTCGTTGATCGTCTTGGCGTCGACCAGCCCCTGGACCTCGGCGACCTGGACCGGGGTCACGCCGACCTCGGTGAGCTCCAGACCGTGGTCATTGGCCCGCCGGGCGAGCTCGCCGAGCCACCACTTGCGGGCCGCCTGCGGTGCGGCACCGGCGGCGATGGTCTCCTCGACGAGTTCGAGAGCGCCGGCGCCCACCGTGTCGCGCATCTCCATGTCGGAGAAGCCCCAGGCCTCCTGCAGCCGGGCCCGGCGCACCGCCGGCGGCTCGGGCAGGGTGCCGCGCAACTCCTCGACCCACTCCCGGGCGGGCGCCACCGGCACCAGGTCGGGCTCGGGGAAGTAGCGGTAGTCCTCGGCGTCGGACTTCTCCCGGCCCGCCGAGGTGCTGCCGTCACCCTCGTGGAAGTGGCGCGTCTCCTGCAGGATCGACCCGCCCGCGGACAGGATGCCGGCGTGCCGGGACATCTCGTAGCGGACGGCCCGCTCGACCGAGCGCAGGGAGTTGACGTTCTTCGTCTCGGTGCGGGTGCCGAGCACCTCGGAGCCCTTGGGCGCCAGGGAGAGGTTGACGTCGCAGCGCATCGAGCCCTGATCCATCCGGACGTCGGAGACCCCGAGCCCCTTGACCAGCTCGCGCAGCGCCGCGACGTACGCCTTGGCGACCTCGGGAGCCTTGGCACCGGTGCCGCGGATCGGCTTGGTGACGATCTCGATCAGCGGGATGCCCGCGCGGTTGTAGTCGATCAGCGAGTGGCTGGCGCCGTGGATGCGACCGGTGGCCCCGCCGATGTGGGTGGCCTTGCCGGTGTCCTCCTCCATGTGGGCGCGCTCGATCTCGACCCGGTAGGTCTCCCCGTCGACCTCGACGTCGAGATAGCCCTCGAAGCAGATCGGCTCGTCGTACTGGGAGGTCTGGAAGTTCTTCGGCATGTCCGGATAGAAGTAGTTCTTCCGGGCGAAGCGGCACCACTCGGCGATCTCGCAGTTGAGCGCCAGACCGATCCGGATCGCCGACTCGACCGCCGCGCCGTTGACCACCGGCATCGCGCCGGGCAGCCCCAGGCAGGTCGGGCAGACCTGGGTGTTGGGCTCGGCACCGAACTCGGTCGGGCAGCCGCAGAACATCTTGGTCGCCGTGTTGAGCTCGACGTGGACCTCCAGCCCCATGGTGGGGTCGAAGGTCTCCAGCACCTTCTCGAACGGGACGAGGGTGGTGACCGCACTGGTCATCGGGCAACCTCCTGAAGGGCCGGGGCCTGGGCGAGCAGTGGGCCACCCCACGCAGCGGCGTGGGCGGCCTCGAGGGCGGCCCCCACCCGGTAGAGCCGGTCGTCGGCGAGCGCCGGCGCCAGCACCTGGAAGCCGACCGGCAGTCCGTCCTCATCGGCGAGCCCGGCAGGGACCGAGATCCCGGGGACGCCGGCGAGGTTGGCCGGGATGGTGGCGAGATCCTGGAGGTACATCGCCAACGGGTCGTCGAGCTTCTCCCCCAGCTTGAACGCCGTGGTCGGCGAGGTCGGGCTGACCAGTACGTCGACCCGGTCGTAGGCCGCGGCGAAGTCGCGGGAGATCAGGGTGCGGACCTTCTGCGCCTGACCGTAGTAGGCGTCGTAGTAGCCGCTGGAGAGGGCATAGGTGCCGACGATGATGCGGCGCTTGACCTCGTCGCCGAAACCGGCGTCGCGGGTGGCCTTCATGACGTCCTCGGCGCTGGGCTGCCCGTCGGGCACGACGCGGAGACCGAAGCGCATGGCGTCGAACTTGGCGAGGTTGGAGGAGACCTCGGCCGGCATCACGAGGTAGTAGGCCGCCATCGCGTGCACGAAGCTCGGGCAGGACACCTCCACCACCTCGGCGCCGAGCTTGGTCAGCAGGTCGACCGACTCCTGGAACCGGGCCATCACGCCGGGCTGCCAGCCGTCGCCGGCGAGCTCCTTGATGACCCCGACGCGCAGGCCGGACAGGTCACCGGAGGCGCCCTGCAACGCCGCCTCGACCAGACCGGTCACCGGCTGCTGGACCGAGGTGGAGTCGAGCGGGTCGTGACCGCCGATCAGCTCGTGCAGCAGCGCGCTGTCGAGCACCGAACGGGTGACCGGGCCGGCCTGGTCGAGGCTGTTGGCCATCGCGACCAGGCCGTAGCGGGAAACCGATCCGTAGGTCGGCTTGACCCCCACGGTGCCGGTGACCGCGCCCGGCTGGCGGATCGAGCCGCCGGTGTCGGTGCCGATCGCGAGCGGGGCCTCGTAGGCGGCCACCGCGGCGGCCGAGCCACCGCCGGAGCCGCCGGGGATGCGGTCGAGGGCCCACGGGTTGCGGGTCGGACCGTACGCCGAGTGCTCGGTCGAGGAGCCCATCGCGAACTCGTCCATGTTGGTCTTGCCCAGGATCGGCAGACCGGCGGCACGGATCTTGCCGACCACGGTGGCGTCGTACGGCGGGCGCCAGCCCTCCAGGATCTTGGAGGCGCAGGTGGTGGGCAGACCGCGCGTGGTCAGGACGTCCTTGATCGCGATCGGAACACCGTCGAGCCGGTGCAGGGGCGCCCCGGCCGCGCGCCGGGCGTCGGACTCGGCGGCGCTGGCGAGCGCACCCTCGGCGTCGACGTGGAGGAAGGCGTGCACGCCCTCGGTCGCGTCGCCGTCGACCGAGGCGATCCGGTCGAGGTGGGCCCGGGTCAGCTCGACCGAGGTGGTGGCACCGGCGGCGAGGTCGTCGGCGAGCTCGGCGGCGGTCCGGGTGATCGGCGAAGTGCTCACTGCTCGTCCCCCAGGATCCGCGGCACGGAGAACCGCTGCTCGTCGACCTCGGGCGCCCCGGAGAGCGCCTCCTGCGGCGTCAGGCCGGGACGGATCACGTCGTCACGGAAGACGTTGACCAGCGGGATCGGGTGGGACGTCGGCGGCACGTCGTCACCGGCCACCCCCTGGATGGAGGCGACCGACTCGAGGATCACGTTGAGCTGTGGGGCCAGGTGGTCGAGCTCGGCATCGTCGAGGTCGATCCGGGCGAGATCGGCCAGGTGCGCGACCTCGTCTCGGCTGATTTCAGGCATGGCCACATCCTAAGGTCCGGGCACGACGACGACGGGTTCGGCCTGACCCCGACCCCTCAGGCGAGCCGGGTGATCTCGACGTTGACGAACATCGAGGAGGTGCCCACACCCGAATAGAGCCCGGACAGGGGCCGGACGTCGTCGTAGTCACGACCGGTCGCCACCACCACGTGCCGGTCGCCGACCGGCTGGTCGTTGGTCGGATCGAAGCCGCACCACTGGTCGTCCCACCACTCCACCCAGGCGTGGGACTCCCCCACCACCCCCTCGCCGACGGGGGCGTCGGCCCGGGGATGCAGATATCCGGAGACGTACCGGGCCGGGATCCCCACACTGCGCAGGCAGCCGATCACCAGGTGAGCGAGGTCCTGGCAGACGCCGGCGCGCTGCTCCCAGGCCTCGGCGGCACTGGTGCGCACCCCGGTGGACCCGGACCGGTACTCCACCTCCTCGTGCACCAGCGCACAGATCGCCAGCGCGGCCTCCCCCGGCAGGGCGGCCCCGCGAGCGATCGTTGCGGCACGCTCGGCCAGGTCGGGCGGCGGTTCGACCAGAGCGGGCACGGCGAGGTGCTCCACGTGCCGGTCGACGACCTCGGGCAGGGCCAGCTCTTCCCACGGGAGGCTCGGTGGGCGCGCCGGCGGACGATCGGTGTGCACCGTGGCGGTGGCGGTGACCCGGAGGTCCTCGTGCGGATCGAGCACCTCGAAGACGGTCACCTGGGTCCCGAAGTAGTCGGTGTAGGTGTGCGTCCACGGGGCCGGGGACACATCGATCCGGGAGTGCACCACGATCTGGCCCGCCGTGGTCTGCGGGGTCATCCGCGCCTCGTTGTACGACGCGGTCGCCCGACCGTCGTACTCGTATCCGGTGGTGTGCACGATGCGAAGCTGCATGCTCACGTCCGTTCCGCCTGCCACTCGGTCGTCTCGGACCCGGCGAAGTAGCGCCGGGTCACGGCTTCGGTCGCTGCCGCGCAGGTGCGCTGAAGCCGCTCCATCTCGGTCGGCAGGTCCGCCACCACGTCGGCGAGGGAGCGGTACTCCAGGTCGGCGCGGGTACGTCCGAGCAGGCGCTGGGCGTCGTCGCGGAAGCCGGCCCGCGGCGTGGTCGCCCCGAGGTTCTCGAAGCACTGCTCCGCACGGTTGAGTGAGTAGACGACCGACCGCGGGAACCACCGGTCCAACAGCAGGAACTCGGCGGCGTCCCGGTCCGCCTCGCTGCCCCGGTAGGTGCGCAGGAACGCCTCGTAGGCGCCGCAGGCGCGCAGCGTCGTCGGCCAGGCGGGAGCGGCACCGGATGCGGCCAACTCGGCCGTGGCCACCAGGCGCGCGGTCATGTCGGCCCGTTCGATCATCCGGCCCAGTACCAGGAACTGCCATCCCTCGTCGCGGGACATGGTGGCGTCCGCGGTGCCGTCGATGAGTGCCGCTCGGTCGCGCACCCAGTGGAAGACCGCGGGTGGGCGCAGGGTTCTGAACCGGCCGGACCCCAGCGTGCGGTAGGTCGTGTTGAGGGCCTCCCAGAGTGGTTCGGAGAGCGTCTCGCGGGCCCGGCGGGCGCTCTCCCGCGCGGATCCGAGCGCCGCCGCGATGGAGAACGGCGAGCCGGGGTCGTAGGCGAGCAGGTCCAGCATCCTCACCGTCGTCACCGCCCCCTCGGGCGAGGGGACCCCCATCACCGAGAGCAGGCCCCGGCAGGTCTCGGCCTCGTCGGCATGAGGGTCCTCCAGCAGCAGCTGGGTCTGCACCTCCAGGATGCGGGCGGTGTCCTCGGCCCGTTCGACGTACCGGCCGATCCAGAACATCGACTCGGCGATCCGGCTCAGCATCGCGACTCCCCCTCCTGCCCCTGCTGCTGTTGCTGCTCCTCCTGCTCGGAGAGGAGCAGGGCGTCGGGGCCAGGATCAGGCGCTGGTCCGGGCGCGACCGCCTGCCTGACCGCCGGGGCGGGCACGGGCCCGGAGCGGGCCTGACGGGCTCCGGCCAGCACCCAGGTGTCCTTGGAGCCGCCGCCGCGGGAGGAGTTGACGATGAGCTCGCCCTCGGCCATCGCGACCCGGGTGAGGCCACCGGGCAGCACCCACACCCGCTCCCCGTCGTTGACCGCGAACGGCCGCAGGTCGACGTGCCTCGGCGCCATCCGGCCGTTGACGTAGGTCGGGACGGTGGACAACTGCACCACCGGCTGGGCGATCCAGGCGCGCGGGTCGAGCTCGATCCGCGCACGCAGCGCATCGAGCTCGGCCCGGTCGGCCTGCGGCCCGATCACGATGCCCTTCCCACCGGAGCCGTCCACCGGCTTGAGCACGAGTTCGTCGAGCCGGTCGAGCACCTCCTCCCGGGCGGATGCCTCGCCGAGGCGCCAGGTCTCGACGTTGCGCAGGACCGGCTCCTCGGCCAGGTAGTAGCGGATCAGGTCGGGCAGGTAGGTGTAGACGAGCTTGTCGTCGGCCACGCCGTTGCCGATCGCGTTGGCGATGGAGACGTTGCCGGCCCGGGCCGCGTTGACCACTCCCGGGCAGCCCAGCAGCGAGTCGCCGCGGAACTGCACGGGGTCCATGAACTCGTCGTCGACGCGCCGGTAGATCACGTGCACCTGCTCCAGACCATGCGTGGTCCGCATCATGATCCGACCGCGCCGGCACTCCAGGTCACGTCCCTCGACCAGTTCCACCCCCATGGTCCGGGCCAGGAGTGCGTGCTCGAAGTAGGCGCCGTTGTAGACCCCGGGGGTGAGCACGACCACGGTCGGGTCGGTGATGCCGGCCGGTGCGGCCGCGCGCAGGGCCGCGAGCAGACGCTGCGGGTAGCCGGCCACCGGACGGATCCGGTGCTGGGCGAAGGACTCGGCCAGGGCCGCCGAGATCGCCCGCCGGTTCGTCATCACGTACGACACCCCCGAGGGCACCCGCACGTTGTCCTCGAGCACCCGGAACTCGCCGTCGTCGTCGCGGATCAGGTCGATGCCGGACACGTGGATGCGCACACCATTGGGCGGTTCGATGCCCGCCGCCGCCCGGTGGAAGTGGGAGGACGTGGTCACCACGGCCCGAGGTACCACGCCGTCCTCGAAGACGCGGCCCGCGTCGTAGACGTCGGCGAGGAACGCCTCCAGGGCGGCGACCCGCTGCTGGACGCCGCGCTCCACCGTGGCCCAGGCCTCCATCTCGATCACCCGGGGCACGATGTCCAGCGGCATCGCGCGCTCCTCGCCGCCGATGTCGAAGGTGACGCCCTGGTCGAGATAGGCGGTCCCCAGGGCCTCCGCCCTCGCCCGCAGGTCACGGTCGGAGAGATCACTCAGCGAGGACCGCAGTTGGCGATAGGGCAGGCGCGGGCCGACCGCGTCGAACATCTCGTCGTACGCCGGTCCTCGGGCCGCGTCGTAGCCCTCGAAGATGGGAGGCATGCCGGGGACCGTAACGGGGTCACGTGACGGGCATGTAACAAGAGGCAAGTCGGTTCGGGACCGGCTACTGCCCGTCGAGTTCGTCCACGAGGGCGAGGCCGTCGTCGATCCAGGCGAGCTCGGTCTTCGCGTGCGCGATCAGCCCGTTGTAGGCATGGATGCGGTAGCGCGCGGCCAGTTCACCCTGCTCCTCGGGGAGGTGGCTGAGCCGGGCGACCAGCGTCGGATGGCTGCGGTCGAGCAGCATCGCCCGGGTGCCCTCGAGCAGTGCGAGGTGGTCGCGCCAGTACTCCCGCTGCTTGCGGAGCTGCTCCCTGGCGGCCTCCGGCTGCGCCCAGTCCAGGTAGGCCGCCTTGAGGTAGGCGGGGTCGCGCTGTCGCCTGATGTCCAGCGGCTCGTCCATCCAGGCACGGAAGGCGGTCAGGCCGGCCTCGGTGACGTGGTACTCCTTCTTCGTACTCCGCTTCCCCCAGGGCACCTGCTCGGAGGTCAGCAGGCCGTCGCGCTCCATCCGGTTGAGCTCGGGGTAGATCTGCGAGTCCGGCGCGTGCCACACGTGGGCGACCGACCCACTGAAGCCCTTGGAGATGTCGTATCCCGTCATCGGCTGTGCCGTGAGCAGCGCGAGCAGCGCGTAGCGCAGCGACATGCCACCTCCTCGATCCCTGCTGGTCCGTGCTCGATCCGTGCGTGGTCCGTGCCCACCTCGACGCCCCCTGGGGTGGGTAAGTGTGACCTGCTTGCCAATTCACTATATCCATAGGTACCTTGTGGCGCGCGTAACAACTATCTCCATAGGGAGTTGACATGACCCTCACCACTGACGCCACCACCACGGACACCGCGGCCCCCTCCGGACCGGTCCGGCTCCCGGCCGGCGGCACGCTCGCCCGGCCCGTCGACCCGAGCGCGCCGGCCAGCGCCGCCGCCAAGATCTTCAACCACCCCCGCAACGCCTGGTACGTCGCGGCCTGGGACCACGAGGTCACCGGCAAGTCGCCACTGGCCCGGACCATCGCCGGTACGCCGATCGCGCTGTGGCGCAACAGCGAGGGTCGCCCGGTCGCGCTCGCGGACACCTGCTGGCACCGGCTGGCGCCGCTCTCGCAGGGCAAGATCCTGGGCGACGAGATCCAGTGCCCCTACCACGGCCTGCGATACAACGCGACCGGCCGTTGCTCGGGCATGCCGGCCCAGGAGACGATCAACCCCAGCGCGATGGTGCCGTCCTTCCCCGTCGTGGAGCGCTACCGCTACGTCTGGGTCTGGGTGGGCGACCCCGACCTCGCCGACCCCGACACCGTGCCCGACATGCACCAGATGGACTCCCCGGAGTGGGCCGGTGACGGCGAGACCATCCACGCCGACTGCAACTACCAGCTCATCCTGGACAACCTGATGGACCTGACCCACGAGGAGTTCGTGCACTCCTCGAGCATCGGGCAGGAGGAGCTCTCCGAATCCGAGTTCGAGGTGACCCACGACGACACCCGGGTCACGGTCTCCCGCTGGATGCACAACATCGACGCGCCGCCGTTCTGGCTGAAGAACATGCGCGACAAGTTCCCCGGCTTCGAGGGCAAGGTCGACCGCTGGCAGATCATCCACTTCGAGGCGCCGGGCACCATCTGCATCGACGTGGGCGTGGCGAAGGCCGGCACCGGTGCGCCGGAGGGCGACCGCAGCCAGGGCGTCAACGGCTTCGTGATGAACACCATCACCCCCGAGACCGACCGCACCAGCCACTACTTCTGGGCCTTCATGCGCAACTACTGCCTGGACAGCCAGACCATCACCACCCAGCTGCGCAACGGCGTGCACGGGGTGTTCGGCGAGGACGAGGACATGCTCCGCGCCCAGCAGCGCGCGATCGACGCCAACCCCGGTCACGAGTTCTACAGCCTCAACATCGACGCCGGCGGCATGTGGGTACGCAAGATCCTCGACCGGATGCTCCAGGCCGAGGGCCGACCGAGCTCCGCCGCGCCGGCCGGGCAGGGCGCCTGAGATGGCCGCGCTCACCCAGACCCGCTGGCAGCGCGGCCGGGTCGCCGAGGTCGAGGAGGTCGCCGAGGGCGTACGCCGGATCGTGCTCGAGCCCGAGCACCCCGTACCCGCCGCGCCGGGCACGCACGTGGACGTCGACCTGGGCACCGAGCACCGCACCCGCACCCGGTCCTACTCCGTCGTACGCTCCGAGGACGGCGGTGCTCGGCTCACCCTGAGCGTCCAGCTGGCGCGGCAGTCGCGGGGAGGCTCCCGCCACATGCACACGCTCCGGGCCGGGGACGAGATCGCCATGACGGAACCGGTGCAGAGCTTCCCGCTCAGCGTCGGTGCCAGCCGCTACGTGCTCGTCGCGGGCGGCATCGGCGTCACCGCGCTGGTGGCGATGGCCTCGGCGCTGCGCCGGCGCGGAGCGGACTACCAGGTCGTCCTGGTCGGTCGCAGCCGTCGGGTGATGGCCTACGCCGAGGATCTGGTGGCCGAGCACGGCGACCGGGTCCGGCTGCACGTCGACGACGAGGGCACCCCCCTCGACGTGGCGGCCCTGGTCGCCGAGGTGGCCGAGCACGCCGGTGCCCGGCACACCGAGCTGTACATGTGCGGACCGATCGGCCTGATGGACGCGATCCGTGGGGCCTGGACCGGGCACCTGCTCCCGGAGCCCAACCTGCGCTTCGAGACCTTCGGCTCCAGCGGCACCTTCGCCGCGGAGGAGTTCGTCGTCCGCATCCCGCAGTTCGGCCGTGAGATCGCCGTGGGTCCCGAGACGACCATGCTCGACGCCCTCGAGGACGCCGGTCTGGACGTGATGTCGGACTGCCGCAAGGGCGAGTGCGGCCTGTGCCTGGTCAAGGTGCTCGATGTGGACGGCCAGGTCGACCATCGCGACGTCTTCCTCAGCCGCGACCAGAAGGAACGCTCGGCCCACCTGTGCCTGTGTGTCTCCCGCGCGGTCGCCGGCGCCGACGCCAATGCCAAGGCGCGCACGAGGTCCAACGGGAACGCCCCGGCCGCGGTCACCGTCCTCCTCCCCTGAACCCCCGAGTCCCCCTCGACGAGGTCCCACCATGAACCTGCAACAGCGCATCTCGGACGCGCCCATGACCGGCTACCAGTGGATGGTGGTCGCGCTCTGCGTCCTGCTCAACTGTCTCGACGGATTCGACGTGATGGCGATCGCGTTCACCTCCCACTCGGTCACCGAGGAGTTCGGCCTCAGTGGCTCCGAACTGGGCTGGCTGATCTCCACCGGGCTGATCGGCATGGCCATCGGCTCGATGGTGATCGCGCCGTACGCCGACGTGATCGGTCGCCGCCCGCTCGTGCTGATCAGCCTCACCCTCGCCGCCGTGGGCATGCTCATCGGTGCAGCCGCGCCGTCCGCGCTGGTGCTCGGCGCCTCGCGCGCGATCACCGGCCTGGGCGTGGGCGGCATCCTGGCCAGTACCAATGTCATCGCCAGCGAGTACTCCTCCACCAGGTCACGCGGTCTGGCGATCGGCCTCTACACGGCCGGCTACGGCATCGGGGCCACCTTCGGCGGGATCGCCGCGCGGGCGATGCTGGACGACATCGGCTGGCGTGGCGTCTTCCTCGCCGGCGGTATCGGCACGGTCGTGGCGCTGCTCCTGCTGTTCGCCCTGCTCCCCGAGTCGCTGGCCTTCCTGCAGCAGCGCCGGCCGCGCCGGGCCCTCCAGCGGATCAACACCACCCTGACCAGGCTCGGACAGCCCGTGATCACCGCCGCTGACCTGGACGCCTACGCCGCGTCCACCTCCGGTGCCTCCGTCGAACGGGTCAGCCCGCTGACGCTCGTGACCGGTGCCCTGCGCCGCCGTACCGTGCTGCTCTGGGTCTCCTTCGTGGCGATCATGTTCGGCTTCTACTTCGTCAACAGCTGGACGCCGCAACTGCTGATCACCTCCGGCATGTCGGAGGCCGACTCGGTCACCGCCGGCATGATGCTGGCTCTGGGCGGCACCGTGGGCTCGGTGCTCTACGGCGTCGCGACCACCCGCACCTCGCCGCAGAACGTCCTGATCGGCTTCGCGATCCTCTCCGGGCTGGCGATGGTCCTGTTCATCACCACCACCTCCCACCTCACCGTCGCGCTGGCCATCGGCGTGCTCGTCGGTGCCCTGATCAACGGCTGCGTGGGCGGTCTCTACACCGTCGGCCCCACGCTGTACAACGCCCGCACCCGCAGCACCGGCATGGGCTGGGCGCTGGGCATGGGCCGGATCGGGGCGATCATGTCCCCCGTCCTGGCCGGCTGGCTGCTGGACAACGGCTGGAGCGCCGTCCAGCTCTACGTCGCCGCAGCGATCGTGGTCGCGGCCTCGGCGTTCGCGGTCGCCGGCCTCCGTGGCGTCAGCGCCACCGAGGACGAGGACGTGCCGGCCGAGGCGGTCGCGACCTCCTGATCGCACTCCCGCACACCATGAGCCGGCGTACTCGTACGCCGGCTCATGGTGTCTCCGGGCGGGCGCAGGCGTACGTCAGGCCTGTGGTCGGTCTGAGGTCGGGTCTCCTGGTCTGAGGCCTGGTCTGAGGCCTGGTCTGAGGCCGGGTCTGAGGCCGGGTCTGAGGCCGGGTCTGAGGCCGGGTCTGAGGCCGGGTCTGAGGCCGGGTCTGAGGCCGGTTGGAGCGGACCGGAGGGGTGGGAGCGGACCGGAGATCGGTCAGGCGAAGTGCTGCCGCAAGAACCGGTCGGTGCGCTCCATCGAGTCGAGGAACTGGGGGCCGAAGGCGTGTTCCTCGCCCTCGTAGACCGCCAGGGTCACCTCGACGCCGTCGGTCCGCATGGCCCGGGCGGTGGCGCGGCTCCACCCGATCGGGCAGGTGTCGTCGGAGGTGCCGTGATGGATCAGGACCGGCTCGGTGACCCGGCCGAAGTAGCTGCGCGGACTGGTGGCCGCCCAGAAGGCGGCGTTGCGCGGACGGGCCGGGTCGCCGTACGCGGCGATGATCCGCTCGCTCCCCGGGTCACCCCGGGTCCAGCGGTCGAAGTTGTCCACGGTGTCCGAGCTGACCGGCGCGAACACCACGCCCGCGTCGACGAGTCCCGGCCGGACGGTCAACGCGTTGTAGACCACGCCGCCGCCCATCGATCGGCCGACCAGCGCTACCCGCCCGTCGTCGACCGGGCCGTCCCACTGCCGCAGCGCCTGCACCGCGTTGATGACGTCCTCGGTGTAGCCGAGCCGGAGCCGCTGGTCGGCGCGCTCGTCGACGTCGGACTCCGCGTGGTTGCGGTAGTCGACGTGCAGCGCGACATAGCCCCGGTCGGCGAACCACGCCCGTTCCCGGGTCATGCCCTGGCCGTTGACGTAGTAGGCCGGGTCGATGTAACCGTGGGCGAGCACGACCGTCGGGAACGGGCCAGGCCCGGTCGGCACCGCCATCCGGCCCGAGATCCGCAGGTCCCCGCTGCGATAGGTGACGTGGTACTGCGTCTGGGTCGAGGTGCTGAGCACCTCCTCGCCCAGGCGCAGACCGCCGCCGTCGTACTCCCGCCGCATCAGGGCCGGCAGGGAGACCGGGTGCGGTGCGGGGCCGGAGGAGGACGCGGACGGCGACGCGGGCCCGGAGGGTGCGCCGGCCGGGGCTGAGGGCTCCGAGGTCGGGGCCGTCGAGGTGCCTGGTGTCGTCGCGGACCGGGCATCCACGGGGTCGGGTGACTCCTCACCGGTGCACGCGGCCGCCGGCAGGAGCAGTGCCGCGCAGGCGAGGGCCACTCCCGCTCGTGGCGCCCGGCGTCCCATCACCCCAGTATGCGGCCGGGGGCCCGGCTCAGAGTGCGTCGGGACCGCCCTCCAACAGGGCCTTGAACCCGGCCTCGTCGAGGATCGGGACACCGAGCTGCTCGGCCTTGTCGGCCTTGGAGCCCGCGCTGTCGCCCACCACGACGTAGGAGGTCTTCTTCGAGACCGAGCCGGCCGCCTTGCCGCCGCGGACCAGGATCGCCTCCTTCGCCGAATCCCGGCTGAAGTCGACCAGCGAGCCGGTCACGACCACGGTGAGCCCCTCGAGGGTGCGCGCCGTCCCCTCGTCACGCTCATCCGCGGTGGTGACCCCCGCTGCGGCCCACTTGGCCACGATGCCGCGGTGCCAGTCGACCTCGAACCACTCGATCACCGCATCGGCGATGGTGGGGCCGACGCCGTCCGCGGCGGCGAGCTCGGCACGCGAGGCCGCCCGGATGGCCTCGACGGACCCGAACTCGGCTGCCAGTGCCCGGGCCGCAGTGGGACCGACATGACGGATCGAGAGTCCGACCAGCACTCGCCACAGCGGGACCGACCTGCGCTCAGCGAGGTTGTCGAGCAGCTTGCGGGCGTTGGCGGTGAGCACGCGGTCGCCTGCACCGGCCTCCCGCTCGGCCTTCTTCGCCGCCCGGGTGAACAGCGGTGTCGCCAACAACTTGGCCTCGTCGAGGTCGAAGACGTCGCCCTCGTCGACCAGCGCGCCCGAGGCGAGCAGCGCGTCGGCGGCCTCCTCGCCCAGGCCCTCGATGTCGAAGGCGCCGCGACCGGCCACGTGGAAGACCCGCTCGCGCACCTGCGCCGGGCACGACCGGTGGTTGGGACAGCGCAGATCCTTGTCGCCCTCCTTCTGCTGGGCCAGGGTGGTGCCGCACTCGGGGCACTCGGTGGGCATCACCCACGCCGCCAACCCCTCGGGACGCAGCGGGAGCACCGGCCCGACGATCTCCGGGATCACGTCGCCGGCCTTGCGTAGCACCACGGTGTCGCCGGGGCGGACGTCCTTGCGGGTCACCTCGTGGGCGTTGTGCAGGGTGGCTCGCTCCACCGTGGAGCCGGCCACCCGGGTCGGCTCCATCACGGCGTACGGCGTCGCCCGGCCGGTGCGGCCCACCCCCACCTCGATGGCCAGCAGCTTGGCGTTGACCTCCTCGGGTGGGTACTTGAACGCGATCGCCCACCTCGGCGCCCGACTGGTGGACCCCAGCCGGCGCTGGAGGGAGACGTCGTCGACCTTGATCACCACGCCGTCTATCTCGTGCTCGGTGACCTCGTGGCGATGCTCGCCGTAGTACTCGATGAACTCCCTG
This sequence comes from Nocardioides insulae DSM 17944, assembly GCF_000422825.1. GTDB lineage: Bacteria > Actinomycetota > Actinomycetes > Propionibacteriales > Nocardioidaceae > Nocardioides > Nocardioides insulae. Next base: position 591,531 of record NZ_AUGU01000013.1, read on the forward strand.
ACCTCCTCCAGACCGGAGAGCACCCGCACCCGCTCACTGGTCGGGAGACCCCAGGCGTGCAGCGCCCGGTAGGCCTCCGACTGGGCGGTCGGCTCGAACCCCTCCCGGGCCCCGATGCCGTGACAGACCATGCCGAGCGCACGGGTGGCCGTCACCCGTGGGTCCTTCTGCCGCAGCGAGCCGGCCGCGGAGTTGCGCGGGTTGGCGAACATCGGCTTGCCGGCCGCGGTGAGCGACTCGTTGAGCCGGTCGAAGGCGGCCACCGAGAGGAAGACCTCGCCACGCACCTCGACGAGGGCCGGCACCGGGAACTCCTCGGTGCCGGTCAACTGGTGCGGCACCGAGGAGATGGTCTTGATGTTGGGCGTGACGTCCTCCCCCGTGGTGCCGTCGCCGCGGGTCAGCGCGCGGACGAGCCGGCCGCGCTCGTAGAGCAGGTTGATCGCGAGGCCGTCGACCTTGAGCTCGCACAGCATGGCCGGGTCGACCACGCCATCGCGGGCCAGACGCTCGCGCCACAGCGCCACCTCCTCGAGGGAGAACGCGTTGTCCAGGCTCTCCATCCGCCGCAGGTGGTCGATCGCGGTGAACTCGGTGGACACCGCCCCACCGACCTTCTGGGTGGGCGAGTCAGGCGTGCGGAGCTCCGGGAACTCCTCCTCCCATGCCTCCAGCTGCCGCATCTTCACGTCGAAGTCGGCGTCGGAGAGGGTCGGGTCGTCGAGCACGTAGTAGCGATACCTCGCCCCCTCGACCTCCTCGGCCAGGGCCTGGTGGTCGGCACGGATCTCGGCGGGGGCGGGTGTCGCTTCGGTCATGTGCTCATCTTGCCCGGTGCCGCCGACAGTGCTGGACGGCAGTGCCTTGCAGGAGGCCGACCCGCATCCTCAGAACGCGGTGGCGGCCTGGCGGGTCAGCGTCATCGCGCGCCCGGCCCAGGCAGCGGAGGCGCCGGCCAGGCCACAGGTCGGGGTGAGGACCAGGCGCTCTCCGTGCTCCTCCGGATCGAGCCCGAGCATGTCCAGCCAGCGCAGGGCTCGTTCGACGGCCGCCTTGTCGGTCGGCACCGCATCGGGGGCAGGATCGAGCGAGGGTACGACGCCCAGTGCGACGGTCTGCCCCGCCTCGATCGCCTCGGCGAACTGGTCGTGGTCGGCGGCGGAGAGGACGCCGAGGTCGGCGGCCAGCCCCACCGCACCGGCGGTGCGGACCAACTCCCAGGGAGTCTGCGGTGCGCAGGAGTGCACCCAGGGTTCGGCGTCCTCGGCGGTGATCGCCTCGAGGACCCAGCCGAGCGTCTCGGTGAGTTCGGGGCGGTCGACGCTGCGGTGCCGTCCGTAGCCCGAGGCGGTCGGCACCCGGCCGGCATGGACGGCGGCCAGGGCGGGCTCGTCGAGTTGCACCACCAGCCGTTCGGCACCCACCCGGCGGCGTACGTCGCGCACGTGGTCGCGCAGTCCCTCGGCAAGGGCCTGGGCCAGTTCGCGGCGGGCGCCGTGGTCGGCGAGGATCTTGTCGCCCCGGGGGCGTTCCACGGTGGCGGCGAGGGTCCAGGGCCCGGCGAGCTGGATCTTGAACCCGCCGGCCGGGTCGAACCGGCCCGAGTCGTGGGTGAGTTCCTCGACGGCGTCGAGATCCTGGGCCAGCAACGAGCGGGCACGGCGGTGGTCGACCCCCGGCGCCCCGGAGGAACCGGTCAGGCGCCAGCCCGCAGGCTGCAGGTCGGCGTCCAGGTCGGCCAGCACCGCCAGGGCGCGCCCGGTCATCGAGGCGGTGGCGCCGCGGGCGGGGAGCTCGGGCAGGTGGGGCATGCCCGGAGACTCACCGAGCTCGCCCAGCACCATCCGGGTCGCCTCGGCGTACTCCTCACCCGGCAGCGACCCGATCCCGGTCGCCCTCACGCGTCGACCAGCCGGTGGGCGCGCGAGATCGTCGCCGACCCGACCACCCGGGTGCCGTCGTAGATGACGGCGGCCTGGCCCGGGGCGATGCCCTCGGCCGGCTCGAGCAGGTCGATCCCGACGGCGGGTCCGTCCCCGGATTCGTCCACCCGGACGACGGCGCCGTGCTCGCGCCCGTGGGCGCGCAGCTGCACCGAGACCCCGGGTCCGTCGAGCAGGGTCGGGACGGTGCCGCACCAGCGCGGCTTGATGCCCTCGAGCCGGTCGACCGAGAGCCGCTCGCGCGGGCCGACGGTGACGGTGCCCGAGACGGGTTCGATGTCGAGCACGAAGCGGGGCTTGCCGTCCGGGGCCGGGCGGCCGAGCCGGAGCCCCCGGCGCTGGCCGATGGTGTAGGCGTAGGTGCCCTCGTGCTCGCCGACCTGCGCGCCGGTCTCGTCGAGGATCGGCCCGCCCTGATTGGGCGCGCGGTCGCCGAGCTTCTCGCGCAGCCAGCCGGCGTTGTCACCGTCGGCGACGAAGCAGATGTCGTGCGAGTCGGGCTTGTCGGCGACCAGCAGCCCCCGGCGCGCGGCCTCCTCGCGGACCTGCGGCTTGGGGGTGTCACCCAGGGGGAAGAGGGAGTGCCGCAACTGCTGCTGGTCGAGCACGCCGAGCACGTAGGACTGGTCCTTGGCGTCGTCGGTGGCGCGATGCATCTCCACCAGGCCGTCGGAGCCGGTGCGGAGCTGGGCGTAGTGCCCGGTCGCCACGGCGTCGAAGCCGAGTGCCAGCGCCCTGTCCAGGACCGCGGCGAACTTGATCTTCTCGTTGCACCGCAGGCATGGATTGGGCGTGCGGCCGGCGGCGTACTCGTCCATGAAGTCCTCCACGACGTCCTCGTGGAAGCGGTCGGAGAGGTCCCACACGTAGAACGGGATCCCGATGATGTCGGCGGCCCGGCGGGCGTCGTTGGCATCCTCGATGGTGCAGCAGCCCCGAGCGCCCGAGCGGTACGACGCGGGGTTGCGCGAGAGCGCCAGGTGGATACCGGTCACCTCGTGACCGGCCTCGTGCGCCCTGGCTGCGGCGACGGCGGAGTCGACCCCGCCCGACATGGCGGCGATGACCCTCATTCGGGACCCCCGCCCGGTCGGCCGGCGGTGCGCAGCGGAGATGAAGGACGCCCGGTGGTCATGCACGGGGTGGTCATGCGTGGGCCGTCCTGGCGCGCTCGACACTCGGCCCGATGGCGGCCACGAGCGCGTCGACGTCGGCCTCGGTCGAGGTGTGCCCCAGGGAGAACCGCAGCGAGCTCCGCGCGGTCCGGTCATCGCGCCCCATCGCCAACAGCACATGGCTGGGCTGGGGCACGCCGGCCGAGCAGGCCGACCCGGTGGAGCACTCGATGCCGCGGGCGTCGAGCAGCATCAGGAGCGAGTCGCCCTCGCAGTCGGGGAAGCTGAAGTGCGCGATCCCGGGCAGCCGGGCTCCGGGCTCGGCCGGGTCGGGGCCGTTCAGGACCGCCTCCGGAGCCGCCGCCAGCACGCCCCGCACCAGCCGGTCCCGCAGCCCCGCCACGCGCACGGCGTAGTCGGCCTGTTGCTTGACCGCGAGCTCGACCGCCGCGGCGAAGCCGGCCACCGCGGGCGGGTCGATGGTGCCGCTGCGCACGTCCCGCTCCTGCCCGCCGCCGTGCAGGAGAGCGGTCATGTCGAGCTGGCGACGAGCCAGCAGTGCTCCGATGCCGTAGGGGCCGCCGAGCTTGTGCCCGGTGAGGGTGAGGGCGTCGACGCCGCTCGTGGCGAAGTCGACGGGGACGGCACCGACGGCCTGGACCGCGTCGGTGTGCACGGGGATGTCGTATCGGCCGGCGAGGGCGACGACCTCGTCGATCGGCTGGAGCGTGCCGACCTCGTTGTTGGCCCACATCACCGAGACCAGGGCCACCGTGTCGGGGTCGCGCTCGATCGCGGCCTCCAGCGTCGCCGGGTCGAGCCGTCCACGAGCGTCGACGGGGAGCAGTTCCACCTCGGCCTGCTCGGCCCCCTCGGCCAGCCAGGCCAGCGGATCGAGCACCGCGTGGTGCTCGATCGCGGTCGACAGGATGCGGGTACGCCGCGGATCGGCGGCACGGCGGGACCAGAAGACCCCCTTGAGGGCGAGGTTGTCGCTCTCGGTGCCACCGGAGGCGAAGACGACCTCGCCGGGCCGGCATCCGAGTGCCTGCGCGATCGTCTCCCGGGATTCCTCGACCACGCGCCGCGCGCGCCGCCCCGAGGCGTGCAGCGAACTCGCGTTGCCCACCTCGAGCAGCTGTGCCGTCATGGCCTCCACGGCCGCGGGAACCATCGGGGTGGTCGCGGCATGGTCGAGGTAGACGGTGGGGGTCGACATGGCTCCTCCCAGGGTACGGCGTACCGGTCCGCGGTCACCAACCGTGCCCACCATCTGTGTCGACCCACCGTCGGTCGAGGACGAAGGGGGCGGCCGGGGGTGGGTCAGAGGATGACCAGGTCGTCGCGGTGCACGACCTCGCGTTCGTAGGCCGGCCCGAGTTCTCGCTTGAGGTCGCGGGTGGAGCGGCCGAGCAGCTTGGGGATCTCGGCGGCATCGAAGTTGACCAGTCCCCGGGCGACAGGGCGTCCGGTGGGGTCGACCAGGTCGACGGGGTCGCCGGCGTCGAAGCGACCGGTGACCTCGGTGACGCCGGCGGGGAGCAGCGAGGCCCGGCGGTCGACCACGGCCGCGACCGCACCCTCGTCGAGCACCAGATGCCCCTGGGGTTCGGTCGCGTGCCGGAGCCAGAGCAGTCGCGCCGGGCGGCGGCGACCGGTCGGCTGGAACAGGGTCCCGGTGGAGGCCCCGGAGAGGGCGGAGGCGGCGTGCGCGGCGGCGGTGAGCACGACCGGGATCCCGGCACCGGTGGCCATCCTCGCGGCGTCGAGCTTGGTGACCATGCCTCCGGTGCCGACACCGGCCGACCCGGCGGAGCCGACCTGGATCCCCTCGATCTCCGCCCAGGAGCCGACCTCGGCGATGCGATTGCTGCCGGGGTCCGAGGGCGGTGCGTCGTAGAGACCGTCGACGTCGGAGAGCAGCACCAACAGGTCGGCCTTGACCAGGTGGGCGACCAGCGCCGCCAGCCGGTCGTTGTCACCGAAGCGGATCTCGCCGGTGGCCACCGTGTCGTTCTCGTTGACCACGGGGAGCACGCCGAGCTCGAGCAGGGTGGTGAGGGTCTGGTAGGCGTTGCGGTAGTGCGCTCGCCGCACCACGTCGTCCACGGTGAGCAGCACCTGACCGGCGGTGAGACCGTGCCGCGCCAACTCCTCGGTGTAGCGGTGCACCAGAAGGCCCTGGCCCACCGAGGCCGCGGCCTGTTGGGCGGCCAGGCCGCGGGGACGGCTGCGCATCCCGAGCGGAGCGAGCCCGGCGGCGATGGCTCCGGATGAGACCAGCACGACCTCGACCCCACGCGCGCGGGTGGCGGCGAGCGCCTCGACGAGGGTGGTCACCCGGTGCGGGTCGATCCCGCCGGCCGCCGTGGTCAGGGAGGAAGAGCCCACCTTGACCACGATCCGGCGGGCGCGGGTCACCGCGGAGCGGGCGGTCTGCCGGGTCACGCGCGGTCGTCGGTGTCGGTCTCCCCCGCAGGCTGGTCCCCGTCGGGGTCGCCTTCGGGGCGGTCCGCGTCGGGGTCGTACTCCATCCAGTCCGGGTCGTCCTCACCGCCGATCTCGTAGGAGACCGGCCCGTCACCCTCGTCGATCCGGCGGGCGACGTCGGCGCGGGCCTCCCCTTCGCCGCGCTCGGGCATGGCCTCGTCGATCGCGCGCCGACGCCGGGCGGCGGGACGGGACTCGTCGAAGCGCTGGTCCTCGCCGCGGCGACCGAGCATCTCCGCACCCGCCTCGACCAGCGGACGGAAGTCGAAGACCACGGCGTTCTCGGTGGGGCCGATGATGACGGTCTCGCCCTCGACGGCGCCGAGTTCGAGGAGCCGGTCCTCGACACCGAGCCGGTTGAGCCGGTCGGCGAGGTAGCCGACCGCCTCGTCGTTGGTGAAGTCGGTCTGCCGGACCCACCGTTCCGGCTTCTCGCCGCGGACGACGAACGCGCGGGCGATGCCGTCGGCGGGGTCCTTGATCTCCTTGACGGTGAAGTCGGTGCCGGCGTCGATGCCCTCGGGGCGCAGCACGATGCGCTGCGGCGGCACGCTGGGGGTCTCCGCCCGCGACCCGGCCACGATCTCAGCCATCGCGAAGATCAGATCGCGGGTGCCCTCGCCGGACGCGGCCGAGATCGGGAACACCCGGTATCCGCGGGCCTCGATGTCCGCGACGGTCATGTCGGCGATGTCGCGGCCGTCGGGGACGTCGATCTTGTTGAGCGCGACCAGGCGCGGCCGGTCCTCCAGGCCGCCGTACCGGGCCAACTCCCCCTCGATGACCTCCAGGTCGTCGAGCGGGTTGCGCCCCGGCTCGATCGAGGCGGCGTCCACCACGTGCACCAGGGCGGCGCAGCGCTCGATGTGGCGCAGGAACTCGTGCCCCAGGCCGCGGCCCTCCGCGGCGCCCTCGATGAGGCCGGGCACGTCGGCCACGGTGAAGGTGGTCTCCCCGGCCCGGACGACGCCGAGGTTCGGCACCAGCGTCGTGAACGGGTAGTCGGCGATCTTGGGGCGGGCACGGGAGATCGAGGCGATCAGGCTGGACTTGCCCGCGCTCGGGTAGCCGACCAGGCCGATGTCGGCCACGACCTTGAGCTCGAGGCCGATCTGGCGCTCCTCGCCCGGCTCGCCGAGGAGGGCGAAACCGGGGGCCTTGCGCTTGGAACTGGCCAGCGCGGCGTTGCCGAGACCCCCGCGACCGCCGGCCGCGACGACCAGTTCGGTGCCCGCGCCGACCAGGTCGGCGAGCACGTTGCCCTTCAGGTCGGTGACCACGGTGCCCTCGGGGACCGGCAGCACCAGGTCCTCGCCGTGGGCGCCGTTGCGGTGCGCGCCGGCACCCTGGCCGCCGTTGCTGCCCTTGCGGCGGGGGCTGTGGTGGTAGTCGATCAGCGTGGTGACGTCGGGGGTCACCCGCAGGATCACCGAGCCACCGGGGCCGCCGTTGCCGCCGTCGGGGCCGCCGAGCGGCTTGAACTTCTCCCGGTGCACGGAGGCCACGCCGTGACCGCCCCGACCTCCCGCGACGAGCAGCGTCACGCGATCGACGAAGGTGGGGACAGCCATGGGGTCACTCTCCTGTGAGGCCGTGTGGTGCGGTGGATGGGTGCCGATACGCACTCAGGGCGTCCCGATTGCGGGGACGCCCTGGGTGATGGTGCGGCTGCGAGTCGAGGAGGCCGGTGTCTCCTGTGCTTGCGGGCACCGGAGCATCGGCGATCTGCTCGCGCAGTGTAGAAGTCCGGCTCAGGTCACTCGGCCGGGACGATGTTGACGACCCGACGGCCACGCCGGGTGCCGAACTCGACGGCGCCGGGGGCAAGAGCGAACAGGGTGTCGTCGCCGCCACGCCCGACGTTGGAGCCGGGGTGGAAGTGGGTGCCGTGCTGGCGGACGATGATCTCGCCGGCGTTGACCAGCTGGCCACCGAAGCGCTTCACACCGAGGCGCTGGGCGTTGGAGTCGCGACCGTTCTTGGTAGAGGCCGCGCCCTTCTTGTGTGCCATGTCAGTTCCTTCTGAGTCGATTCTGTCCTCGAGCGACCAGCTCAGAGGGAGATGTCGGTGACCTTCACCTGGGTGTACTTCTGACGGTGACCCTGGCGCTTCTTGTACCCGGTCTTGTTCTTGTACTTCTGGATGACGATCTTGGGGCCCTTGGTGCCACCGAGGACCTCGGCGGTCACTGCGGCCTTGTCCAGACCGGTCGAGGTGACCTGCTCGCCGTCGACCACGAGCACGACGGGGAGCGTGACGGAATCACCGACGCCGGTCTCGACCTTGTCGATCTCGATGACGTCGCCGACGGCAACCTTCTGCTGGATGCTGCCAGCCTTCACGATCGCGTACACCGCGGTCTCCTTCATCCTGACTTGCTCACAGTTCACGGGCTGCGGCACACCGCTGCCCTCCGCCGTCAGGATCGGGCCGTCAGGCACTGGTGGAGGTGGGATGCTCGCAGGTGGCGCACACGACGCACGCCGAAGTCCAATAGTACGGATGCTCCGGTGGCACCGCAAAACGGCGCCGCCCCAGCGTACGCCGAGCCACCGGCCACCGCGCGGATAACGAAACGATAACGACCCGGACCGTCGGTATGTCCGTCCCGCGCCACCCTGTTTGCGCAGGTCAGGACGGCGGTCGCGCCCCCTCCGAGGCCGATCCGATCCGCCCGGGAGGTCGTTGAGAACTTCAGCGAACCGTGTCTACGGTCCCTGGGTCCGACCTCGGGGACGGCGATCAGCGCTGCCCGGACGAACAGAAAGGTTCATGCATGCGACTGCCCACCACCCGTGGAGCACGCACCTGCGCGGTCACCCTGGCCCTGAGCGCTCTGACCCTGTCCGCCTGCGGTGGCTCCGACGAGGGGGGTGACAGTGCCGGAGCCTCGCTCGAGAGCCTCAAGGAGGACGGCACCATCACGATCGCGATCGCCGGCGAGAAGCCCTACAGCTACCTGGATGACGGCGAGCCCACCGGCGCGACCGTCGCCCTGCACGAGGAGATCTTCCACAAGCTGGGCATCGACAACGTCGAGGCCGAGGTCGTGGAGTGGGACTCGCTGATCCCCGGGCTCAACGCGGGCCACTACGACGCTGTGAGCGCCGGCATGTCGATCCTCCCCGAGCGGTGTGAGCAGGCCGCCTTCGGCGACCCGGAGATCATGTACACCACGTCCTTCGCCGTACCGGAGGGCAACCCCGAGGACCTGCACGACATGGCGGACATCGCCGACTCCGACGTACGTTTCGCCGCCATCAACGGCGCCATCGAGCAGGGCTACGCCGACGATCTCGGCATCGACGTCACCACGGTCAACTCGGCCGAGGACGGCTATGCCGCCGTGCAGGACGGCCGGGCCGACGTGTTCGCCCTGACCGGCATCTCGGTGCGCACCTGGGTGGAGGAGAACCCCGACGCGGGCCTGGAGGCGACCGAGCCCTTCGAGGCCGTCGTCGACGACACCGTCCAGGTCGGAGCGGGTGCCACCGTCTTCCGGGAGGAGGACTCCGAGCTGCGCGAGGCCTACAACAAGGAGCTGGCCAAGATCGTCGGGGACAAGGCGGAGTACAAGCGGGTGCTCGGCCCCTTCGGATTCTCCGAGGCGGAGCGTCCCACCGACGCGGTCTCGACCGACATGCTGTGCGAGGGCGACCTGCCCTCGGTCGACGACTACGAGCCGACGAGCTGATCCGACGTCTTGTCCGACATCCTCCAGGCACTCTCGGACTACCGTCCCTACCTCTGGGAGGGTCTGCAGGTCACCCTGCAACTCTCCCTGGGTGGGGTGGCGGTCGCCATTGTCGTCTCCGTCGTCCTGGGGCTGGCCGCGATCAGTCCGCTTCCCGTGCTCCCGGTGGTCTCCCGGGTGATCGTGGAGTTCTTCCGGGGCACCTCGCTGGTGGTCCAGCTGTTCTTCCTCTACTACGTCCTCCCGCCGCTCGGGCTCGATCTCGGCCCGGTGGGGGCCGGCATCGTCGGCCTGGGCCTCAACTACGGGGCCTACGGCTCGGAGGTGGTCCGCGGCTCGCTGAACGCGGTGCCCAAGGGCCAGTGGGAGACCACCCTCGCCCTGTCCATGTCGTGGCCGCTCAAGGTACGCCGCGTCGTCTGGCCACAGGCCTGGGCCCTGATGCTGCCGGGCCTGAACAACCTGACGGTGATGCTGGTCAAGGGCACCGCCGTCGCCCTGCTGCTCGGCCTGCACGACCTGACCTACTGGGCCGACGAGATGCGGAAGGATCCCGACGTGGGCCTGTGGACGGCGTACGGAATCGTCTTCCTGCTCTACTACCTGATCGCCCTCGCCTGCTCCAGCGGGCTACGCCTGCTGGAGCGCCGGGCCCAGCGCCGGCTCGGCCTGCGCGCTGACGTGGCGGTCACGGATCGGGCGACGGCCGAGGCGGTGGCCTGATGGAATTCGATCCGAATGCCGCCTTCGAGGCGGTCGGTCCGCTGCTCGCGGCCTTCCTCCAGGTCACCCTGCTGGTCACCGTGCTCGGCTCGATCATCGCCGCCGCGCTGGGTCTGGTCTGGGCGATCGGCCGCCGCGAACTCCCCCGGATCCCCGGTGCGATCCTCGCCTGGATCCTCGACGTCGTCCGGATGACGCCGCTGCCGCTGCAACTGCTCTTCGGGATGGCCGTGGTCACCGAACTGGACGGCTTCCGCCGGTTCGGTGACATCGAGCCCACCACCTTGCTGACCTACCTGGGCATCGTGGTGTTCGGCATCCACTACTCCACCTACATGGCGGAGTCCTACCGGGCCGGCATCGAGTCGATCCGGCAGGGCCAGTGGGAGGCCGCCACCGCGCTCTCCCTCCCCCGCCGCCGGACCTGGCGGGCGGTGATCATCCCGCAGGCGCTCCGGGCCACGCTGCCCTCCCTGGGCAACTGGGCGATCGCGATGTTCAAGGACACCCCGTTCCTGATCGTGATCACGGTGCCCGAGATGGTCTCCGAGGCCGAACGGATCGGCGGAGCGTCGTTCAAGTACACCGAGACCTTCGCCGTCGCCGGACTGATCTTCCTCGCGGCCAGCTATCCCACGGCCGTCCTGATGCGAAAGTTGGAGAAGAAGCTTGCCTACTGAAACCGCACCCGACCCCACCGGCGCCGGGAGTTCCGAGACCGGGCCGCGGATCGTGATGGAGAACGTGCGCAAACAGTTCGGGAAGAACGTCGTGCTCGACGACCTGAACTTCTCGGTCGACCGCGGTGAGCGCGTGACCCTCATCGGTCCGAGCGGATCCGGGAAGACCACCATCCTGCGTCTGCTGATGACCCTGGAGGAGCTCACCGGTGGGTACATCTACGTCGACGGCGAGCCCCTCACCCACGCCAAGCGGGGTGAGCGCCGGGTGAAGCTGCGCTCCGGGGAGGTGAGCAGGATCCGGCGCCGGATCGGGATGGTCTTCCAGCAGTTCAACCTGTTCCCGAACATGTCGGTGCTGGAGAACATCACCGAGGCGCCCATCCACGTCCTCGGCCGGTCCAAGGACCAGGCCCGGGCCGACGCACTGGACCTGCTGGACCAGGTCGGCCTGAAGGACAGGGCCCAGGCCCATCCGACCCAGCTCTCCGGCGGCCAGCAGCAGCGGGTCGCGATCGCGCGTGCCCTCGCGATGGAGCCGGAGATCCTCCTGCTCGACGAGGTCACCTCCGCGCTCGACCCCGAACTGGTCGGCGATGTGCTCCAGGTTCTTCGGGACGTCGCCCGCAACACCGACATCACCATGCTGATCGTCACCCACGAGATGCAGTTCGCCCAGGATGTCTCGCACCGCGTGCTGATGTTCGACCAGGGCCACATCATCGAGGAGGCCTCGCCGCAGGTGATGTTCACCGCGCCCCAGCACGAGCGCACCCAGCAGTTCCTCCAGGCGGTCCTGTGAGGCCCTGACCGCCTCGGTCCACGACGGCGACGGCCCCGGGGGTGATCACCCCCGGGGCCGTGGCTGTCGTCAGCAGCGGCTCAGCGCTTGCGCGAGCCCTTCTTCTTCACCGGCACGTGCTCCACGGTCGGCTCTTCGCCAGTGGACTCCGCGGCCTGATCGGCAGGGACGGCCACGGACCCGGCGCCGCGGCTCGCGCCACGACGCGTGCGGGTGACCACCTTCGGCGGCTCGGGAGCCGCACCCGCCGTCGGGGGTACGACGGGCGCCGGCACGGCCGCCGCCTCCAGCACGGTGCCCTGCCCGGTGCTGGTCACCGCACGGCTCGCACCGCGGCGCCCACGGGTCCGGGTCACCACCGTCGGACCGGCCGGCTCCGCCGGAGGGGTCTGCTCAGTCGCCTGCGCCACGACCGGCTCTGCGGCGGCCGGCTCTGCGGCGGCCGGCTCGGCGGCGGCCGGCTCTGCGGCGGCCGGCTCGGCGGGTGCCACCGGCGCCGGCGGCGCCACGGGCTCAGTGGGTGCAACGGGGGCCGGCGCGGCCACGGGCTCGGCGGGTGCCACCGGCTCGGCCGGGGCCACCGGCTCGGGGGCCGGGACCTGCTGGGCAGCACCTCGGCGCTGTCCGCGCCGCCGCGTCGTCGTACGCACGATCGGGGCGGCCGGCTCCGCCGGCGCGCTCTCGGTCGCGGCCACCGCGGCGTCGGTCACCGGCGCCGCCTCGCGCGAGGCTTCCGCGGTGGGCACCGGGGAGTCGGCGGGGATCTCCGAGGGGACCTCTGCCGGAGCGACCGGAGCCTGATCGGCACCCGCCATCGCGGCGAACTCCTTCGGGGAGGGCGCGCTCGGGGAGGCGCCGTTCGACGGCTTCGAGTCGCGAACGGTGTCCGAGTCCTTGCCCGAACCCTTCGCTGAATCCCTGCCGGACTCCTTCGCGGAGTCCTTCCCGGGTTCCTGGTCGCCCTTGCCGCGTCCACGGCCACGGCGACCGCGGCGAGGCTCCTCGTCGGCGCCTCCGCCCTTGCCCTGCTCGATCGGGTGGTCGTGGGTGAGCAGGCCACGGCCGTGGCAGTGCTCGCACGGCTCGCTGAAGGCTTCGAGGAGCCCGGTGCCGATCCGCTTGCGCGTCATCTGGACGAGACCCAGGGAGGTGACCTCGGCGACCTGGTGGCGGGTACGGTCGCGGCCCAGGCACTCGACCATGCGGCGCAGCACCAGGTCCCGGTTGGACTCCAGCACCATGTCGATGAAGTCGACCACGATGATGCCGCCGATGTCGCGCAGCCGCAGCTGGCGGACGATCTCCTCGGCGGCCTCGAGGTTGTTCTTGGTGACCGTCTCCTCGAGGTTGCCGCCCGAGCCGGTGAACTTGCCGGTGTTGACGTCGACCACGGTCATCGCCTCGGTGCGGTCGATGATCAGCGAACCGCCGGAGGGCAGCCAGACCTTGCGGTCGAGCCCCTTGGCGATCTGCTCGTCGATGCGGTAGGTGGCGAAGGCGTCCTTGGTCTCGGTGGCGTCGTACCGCTCCAGCCGTTCCTCGAGGTCCGGGGCGACCTGGTGGACGTAGTTCTGGACGGTGTCCCAGGCCCCGTCGCCCTGGACGACCAGCTTGCTGAAGTCCTCGGTGAACAGGTCGCGCACGACCTTGAGGGTCAGGTCGGGCTCGCCGTAGAGGAGCTTCGGCGCGTTGCCGCTCTTGGAGGCCTTCTCGATCTCCTCCCAGCGCGCGCGCAGCCGCTCGACGTCGCGGGTCAGCTCATCCTCGCTGGCGCCCTCGGCGGCGGTGCGGACGATCACGCCCGCCGAGTCGGGGACGATCTCCTTGAGCAGGCTCTTGAGGCGGGAGCGCTCGGTGTCGGGAAGCTTGCGGGAGATGCCGCTGGTGGTGCCGTCCGGCACGTAGACCAGGAACCGGCCGGCCAGACTGACCTGGCTGGTCAGACGTGCCCCCTTGTGCCCGATCGGGTCCTTGGTGACCTGCACGAGCACCGACTGACCGGAGCTGAGCACCGACTCGATCTTGCGGGGCTGACCGTCCTTCCAGCCGAGGGAGCTCCAGTTGACCTCACCGGCGTAGAGCACCGCGTTGCGGCCCTTGCCGATGTCGATGAACGCGGCCTCCATGCTGGGCAGCACGTTCTGCACGCGGCCGAGGTAGACGTTGCCGATCAGGGAGGTCTGGGACTCCCGAGCCACGTAGTGCTCGACCAGGACCTTGTCCTCGAGGACGGCGATCTGGGTGAGGTCCTTGCGCTGCCGGATGACCATCACCCGCTCGACCGCCTCACGGCGGGCGAGGAACTCGGCCTCGCTGACGATGGGGGCCCGCCGACGGCCGGCCTCGCGGCCCTCGCGGCGGCGCTGCTTCTTCGCCTCGAGACGGGTCGACCCGCTCAGCGCGGTGATCTGGTCCTCGCCGGTGCGGCTCTGCCGCACCTTGGTGACGGTGTTGTCCGGGTCGTCCTGGGAACCGCCGCCGCTCTCACCGGAACGGCGCCGACGGCGCCGGCGACGGGAGGAACCACCGTCGGTACCGGACTCATCCTCGCCGTGCGCCTCCTGACCCCGGTCGGCGTCCTCGTCGGCGTCCTGGTCACTCGCCTCGGCTGCGGCGTCCTCGCCGGCCTCACCGCCGGCGTCAGCACCGGAGCCGCCCGACTTGCGACGACGACGACCGCCCCGGCGGCGGCGACGACGCCCCGAACCGGTGCATTCGCCCTCCTCCTCGGAGTCCTCCGACCCCTCCTCGGCGGCGGGCTCAGTGGCGGGCTCAGTGGCGGGCTCTGTGGCGGGCTCAGTGGCGGGCTCAGCGGCGGAGTCGGGGGTCTCCTGCGCCTCGGTCTCGTCGGCCTCCTCGGCCTCGGGCTCGGCCTTGGCGCGGGACTTGCCCTTCTTCGGAGCCTTCTTCCTGGCCGGCTCGGGTGCCTGCTCGGCCTCGCCCGGCTCGGCGACGGCCGCCGCGGCCGCCTCGTCCTCGACCGGCTCGGTCGCCTCCACGGCAACCTTCCGGGTGCGGGTGGAGCGCTTGCGCGTGGTCGTGGTGGGCGCCTGGAACAGCGGCGTGACGGCACTCGTCGTACCCTCGCCCGCGGTCTCATCCGCTGCCTCGGGCGCGACCTCCGCCGCTGCCTCGACGGCCGGCTCGGACACGATCTCCGCGGACGCAGCGGCCTTGCGGGTGCTGGTGCGCTTCGCGGCCGTCTTCCTCGCGGTGGTGCGCTTCGCCGCCGACTTGCGTGCGGCCGGAGCGGCTGCCTCGGTCTCCTCCGCCGGGACCTCTCCGGCCTCCGCACCGGGCACGGTGTGGGGCTCGGCGTCGGGCTCGGCCTTCTTCGCGCTGGTGCGCTTCGTCGCGGTCTTCCTGGCCGTCGTCTTGCGCGCCGTCGTCCGCTTCGCGGGAGTCTCCTCGACCGGGGTCTCGGCCGGGGTCTGGGCGGCATCGGCCGCCGGTTCCGCAACCGGCTCGACGACGGCCTCGGGTGCCGCAGGTGCCTCGGGGGCGATTTCGGCAGCCCCGGCCGCCTTGGCGGCCGCGGTCCTGCGAGTGGTGGTCTTCTTGGCGGCCGTCTTCCTGGTCCGCGTCACCGGCGCCGACGTCTCCTCGACGCTCGTCTCCGCCGGGTCGGTGCCGGGAAGCGGCTGCTCGGCCTCGGGCTCGGCCGCCGCGGCCTTGCGGGTGGTGGCCCTCTTCGCCGCGGTCTTGCGGGCGGCGGTCTTCTTGGCGACCGGCTCCGTCTCCGCTGTCTGGGCCGGAGCGTCGGCGGGAGCCTCCGCCTCGGCGGCGTCGGGCGCGGCCTCGGCCTGCTGGTTCGCGGTGGTCCGCTTCGTCGCGGTCTTCTTGGCCGCGGTCTTGCGGGTGGTGGTCCTCTTCGCCGCGGTCTTGCGGGCGGCGGTCTTCTTCGCCGGTGCCTCGCTGCCCTGATCGGCGGGTTCCCCGGCCGGTGCGGTCGCGGGGGTGGTGGTCTCGTCGACGTTGACGTCGTCGGGCATGTGCTGCTCCTCGGTCCACCGCGAGAGGGCGATGGACGTGTCGGGCGCGCTCGGCCCGATGGTCGCGGCCGAGAGCGGAAAGCTTGTCGGTGGCGGCGCCTCGTCCCGCGCTCCTGCGTCACCGGATCCCGCACCGTCCGCCTGCCGCGGTCGCCGAGCCTGCGGGCCGCTGTCACCGACCTGCCGGGCCGCGTCGCGGTCTGGCGACGACACGCATCCGGTGTGTCGGACCGTGCTCCGGTTGGGAGTCGGCCGACGGATGAGTCGTCGGGTCGATCGGGAGGCAGTTGGTGATCGCTTCCACATCGACCACGGCGAGTATCGCACACGTGCGGCCGACTGGCCCGAAACGCGGACCCATCACGAACCGGGGCACGGGTCGGAGGAGCGGTCGCCGACGGGTGAAGGTCTCCTCGTCCGGCCGTCCCTGGGCGAGCCCGGTGAGCAGGGGGAAGCCTCGTGCTCAGGGTCGGAGGAGCGGTCGCCGACGGTGAGGGTCTCCTCGTCCAGCGGTCCCTGCGCGAGCCCGGTGAGCAGGGGGGAGCCCCGTGCTCAGGGTCAGAGCAGCGGGTCGCCGACGGTGAGGGTCTCCTCGTCCAGTGGTCCCTGGGCGAGCCTGGTGAGCAGGGGCACGCCCCCGTGCTCGGGGCCGACCGGGAGGGGCGCGACGCTCCCCAGACCCGTGATCACGTCGTCGGGTCGCACCGCCGGCTCGGCGTGTCGCAGGAGCAGGTCCAGCCTGGAGCCCTCGACTCCCGGGCGTGGGACGGCCCGCAGCGCCAGGACGGAGGCGCGGCAGTCGAACTCACGCAGCCCCTTCTTGGCCATCCGCTCCACCATGACCGTCTCGGCGGCCAGGAAGGCCTCGACCGCAGCCTCGGCGACAGGGAGAGGCGTGGGCAGGTCGATCAGCCAGGTGCTGGCCTGGAGTCGGTCGGCGAGCTTGCCACCGGTGGAGACGGCCACCTCGACCACGTCGAGCCCGTCGGGCAGGGCCTCGACCAAGGCACTCCGGACCGCCTCGGGCTCGACCACGGCGGCCAACCCGATCTCGACGTACTCGGCCTCGCTCGCGGCCCCGGTCGGGGCGGCACCCGCGTAGGAGATGCGCGGGTGCGGGTTGAAGCCCGAGGAGTAGGCCATCGGCACCCGCTCACGCATCAGCGCGCGCTCGAAGGCCCGACTGAAGTCACGGTGACTGGTGAACCGCAACCGCCCGCGCTTGGCGTAGCGGATCCTCAGTCGCTGGACCGGCGGGGCCTGCTGTTCGGGCTGTTGACGCACGACCCGAGGGTACGGCGAGCCGGCGGGTCGGAGCACATCCCGCAGCCGAACCGGCGATCCCGGCCTCAGCCCGCCGCCGAGGATCCCCGCCTGCGGCAGGCACCCGTGGCGCGATCGGCACCGGTCGCTATCGCCGGTGCCACCGGCCCACCCCGTGCCCGTGCCGTGCCTCAGCCGTCCGGGCACGCTGAGGACGACCCCGATCGGCGCGCTCCCGGCTCAGACGTTGGAGGTGGTCGAGGCGCTCTCGGAGAGGAAGAGGACCGTCGCCATCAGGCCGAAGTAGGCGAGGTAGAACAAGCCCCACAGCACGGTGCCGGCGAGTCCGGTCCAGAAGCCCGCCTGGGCCAGTCCGCGACCGGTGAGCCTGCCCTGGGACTCATCGATCTGGCGAGTCGCCCTGCGACCCACGATCATCGCCGGGATGCCGAGGAAGAGCCCGCAGCCCACCACGATCGAGACCAGACCGAGCACGAGCGCGGTGATCGCCACCCCCGAGGTCTGGGCCGGCTGGGCGTAATAGGGCTGACCGTACGGCGACGGTGCCGCGTACGGGTGGGGCGGCAGGTACGACGGTGGCTGCCCGTACGGCGAGAGCGGCGGCGCGTAGGGGGCCGGTGGCTGCACGGAATGCCGGTCGGGTTCCTCCCCGGTCCCGCGGGAGGGCTGCGACTGGTCAGGGTCCGGGTGCGCCATGGCGGCAACCTACCCAGCTGCCCGGCGCTGACACCCCCGCACCCGTGGTGCGTCCCACACGCTCAGGGCAGCCTGGCGCGCCGCATCTGCGGGGAGGCGTAGACGTTGGTGATGAGGACACCGTCCAGCCAGGCCGACAGTCGTGCGGCCTCGGCGTCCAATGCCTTCCGACCGGCCGGTTCGACGGCCCTGCTGAGCACCACGCGCACCCCTCCGTCGTCCTGCTGCACCCAGCAGCCCACGATCCGGCCGTCCCACCAGGCGGTGGTGCCGACGTTGCCGTTGGTGTCCATCAGCAGTGGTACGAGCTGCTCGGGGAAGTAGAAGGAACGCGCCTTCCACCCCATCGCGGTCGGGTCGAGCGTCGGCAGCAGCGCGGCCCACGGCTCGACCGGTTCGGCGGTGCCGTCGAGGAGCGGGTCGTCGGGGAGCAGCCAGCCGGTGTCGCCGGATTCCAGGGCGACCTCGACCGCCTCCACGTCGGCGAGGGCACGGCGCACGATCGTCTTGGTGGCTCCGAGCCACCAGACCAGATCGGTCTCGGTGCCGGGTCCGAAGGTCCACAGCCAGCGGCGCACCAGCTCGGTGTAGCCAGGGCCGGGGTCCATCGGCGGGGGCACCTCCCCCAGCCATGCCTCGGTGGTGGTCCAGGCGGGCTTGTTGAGCCGCCAGTGCCCGGCGTTCTCGGCACGCACCACCCGGCCCTCGGCACCCAGCGTGGTCAGCACCCGCGGACCGATCGGGAAGGTCCCGCCCCAGCGTTTGCCCGGTGCGCCCATGGTGAAGGTGGTCTCCAGGGCGGGCACGGCCGCCCGCACCTCCTGGGCCGAGCGTGGCCGACCGTCGGCGAGCAGCGCCACCACGTCGTCCATCGCAGCGCCGACCCACGTGTCGGGCTCGGCGATTCCGGCCTCGCCGGCGTACTTCACCAGTTTGGCGCGCTCCGGAGCCGCCGTGCGGGCTGCGGCGCTCCCCCACACCGCCGGCAGCAACTCGCGCGGGAGGGCCCACAGGGTACGCCGCATGGCGAGCTGCTTGACCAGGTTGCGCTCCTCGTAGAGCGCCCGCTCGACGTCGTCGAGGGTGACGTCCTCGACCCTGGCCCACAGCGCGAGGTGGACCGTCGCTGCCTCGGTGGCATGCAGTGCGGTCATCGCCCGGGCCGCTCCGGACACCTCCGCGTACCTGCTGCCCGGCGCCAGCCCGTGCCGGACGGCGAACCGGTCACGCCGCTCCCGATCAGTCACGCTCCGCATGCGCCCAGCATGCCCGAGGTCCGGCTGATCAGGCGTCGATCACCAGATCGTCGAGCGGCTTGGAGCAGCACGGCAGGAACTTGCCCGCCTGGATCTCCCGCGGCCGGATCCCACCCGCGTGCTGCATGTCGACCCTGCCCTCCAGCAGGGTGGCCTTGCAGGTGCCACAGGCTCCCTCCTCACACGAGGAGGGCAGTGAGACCCCTGCTTCCAAGGCGGCCTCCAGCACGGTGGCGGAGCCGTCGCACTCGATCGTGCGGCCGGTACGCCGCAGCTCGATCCGGTGCCGTTCACCGGTCAGTTCGGGGTCGGCGGACTCGCGGGTGAGGGCGCCGAGGCGGAAGGACTCCTCGTGCCTGCGGGACGGGTCGACGCCGAGCAGGTCGAGGGTCTCCCGAACCGCCTCCATGTAGGCCGGCGGGCCGCAGGTGAACACCTCCCGCTCCAGCAGGTCCGGGGCCGCCGCCAACAGCGCCTCCGCGGTGAGCCGGCCCCGGACCCCGGTCCAGGCCTCACCGGGTGCGTCGCCCTCGCACAGGACGGTCACCGACCGGTCCGCCCGTTCGGCGATCCGGGCCAGTTCGTCACGGAACACGATGTCGGCCGGCGTACGGGCGCTGTGCACGAACACGACATCGGCCGGATCGGCCGTCTCCCCGAGTGCCCGGGTCATGGACATCAGCGGGGTGATGCCGCTGCCGGCGGAGAGGAAGAGGTAGCGGGCCGCGGGGTGCCGGGTGTGGCTGAACTCCCCGAAGGGCCCGACCGCGCGCACCCGGTCGCCGACCCGAAGGTGGTCGTGCAGCCACGCCGAGACCGGCCCGTCGGGAGTTCGCTTGACTGTGATGGTGACGACCTCGGGCTGATGACCGGGCACCGGTGGCGCCGAGGAGAGGGTGTAGCACCGCTCCATCGGCTGGCCGCCCACCTCGAAGGTGAAGGTGAGGTACTGGCCGGGTGCGTGCGCCAGCACGGCATCGTCCGGGAGGAGGAGGTCGAAGCTGACCACGTCATGGGTGATCGGGCGGATCGCCACGCAGGTCAACGATCCGTCGACCTCCTCGACGAGGGGCCGACGCGGCCTCGGCGCGCGGTGCCCGACGTATCCGGGGCTCAGCAGCTCGGTCATGTTGGTGTTCCCCTCTCGGTGGTCGGGCTGAGGAGCGCGGCCCATGAGGCCGGCGCCGAAGTGGAGTGAGTCATCCCAGTGCCTCCTGCAGACGCTCGAGATACCAGGTGACGAAGGCGTCGACATGGGTCTCGGTCGGCGAGTAGGGCCCGGGCACATAGGCGGGGCTACGGACGCCGGCCTGCGCGCGCGCCACGAATGTGGAGTCCTGGTGGTTGGTCTGGTGCCAGACGTCGGTCAGGGTGGCTAGGTCGTAGTCGACCCCCTCGACGGCGTCCTCGTGCACCAGCCAGGTGGTGCGGACCAGGGTCCGATCGGCCGCGAGCGGGATCACGCTGAAGGTGATCGCGTGGTCGGCGAGGAAGTGGAACCACGAGTTCGGCTGGTAGTGCACCGAGAGCCGCCCGAGCCGGGGCGAGTCCAGCTCGCCGAGCAGCCGGCGGGAGGCGGCGCTTCCGTCGCGGGTGTAGGACTCCCCCGCCCCGTCGAGCGCCTCGCGCTGCACCCGGAAGGCGGTGGGCCGGCCGCTCAGCTCCTCGATGGGGGCATGCGGCAGGCCGCGTTGCTCGCAGGCCCGCTCCAGCGCCGCCTGGGCCTCGAGGTAGCGGGTGTGGGCGGGCTGGAGCCGCTTGGGGATCGCATCGGGCGCGTAGCCGTAGGTCGGGAAGAACGTGCAGGTGAGCTCGGGGTGCCCGCCCTCGCAGTGGTAGCACTCCCGGTTGTTCTCCATCACCAGCTTCCAGTTGCCCTGCTCGACGAGGTCCTCCTGCGCGGCGACCTTGGTGTGCCGGAGCTGATGGGCGGCGAGGTACGGCGTCACCAACCCGGCGACGTCGTCGAAGTCGGCCGGCGGGTCGGCCGCCAGGCAGATGAAGACCAGCCCGTCCACCGACCGTGCGTGCACCCGCTTGAGTCCGAAGCAGCTCTTGTCGAACCCCGGCGCCTGCAGCCCGGCGGTGAGCAGGCTCCCGTCGGTGGCATAGGTCCACTGGTGGTAGCTGCACACGAGATTGCCGACCGCTCCCCTGTCCTCGTTGAGCAGGCGGGCACCCCGGTGCCGGCAGACGTTGTGGAAGGCAGCGACCTCTTCGTCGTCGTCGCGCAGGACGATCACCGAGTAGTCGCCGATGTCGATCGTCAGGTAGTCGCCGGGCTCGCGGATCTCGGCCTCGCTGGCCACGAAGAACCAGTGCCTGGCGAACACGGTGGCGATGTCGAGGTCGAAGAGATCCTGGCTGATGTAGAACGGCGCCTCCAGCGCATGGCCCGGCCTGTGGCGGGCGACGAGCTCGGCGGCGGCGCGTGGATCGGTGGTTGATGCGGCCACTGTGGTCACCGGGGACCTCCTTCGGGAGGGACGGGAGAGATCTGGAGATGGAGGTCGGGTCGAGGGTGAGGATCCGGGTTGGTCAGAGGAGGTGGCACAACCGCAGGGCGTCGTAGACCGCGGCGTGGATGTTGCGACTCGCGACGGCGTCGCCGATGCGGAAGAGCTGGTAGTGGCCCTCGGGGTTGGTGCGGACCGGTTGCGGGGTGCCGGCCAGCAGCGCCCGGTGGTCGACCTCACCGAGGTTGGTCGACCCGGGCAGCAGCTCGACGTACAGCTCGTCGTTGGGGAGGGTGCCGTGCTCGACGACGACGTGGTCGACGCGGCGCTCCAGGGTGCGGTCGGTGTAGTCGCTGCCGAGGGTCGCGATCAGGGCGCCGGCATCGCGGCGTACCGCTGTGAGCCGGTGGGCCAGGGTCACCTCGACGTCGTGTTCGGCGAACGCGGTCAGGTAGGCGGGCGAGTTCATGCTCCCCACGCCGGGGCCGAGGGTGCGCTCGGGCGTGACGTACTCGATCCGGACACCGCGACCGGCGAGCAGCTCAGCGGCGTCCAGGGCCTGCTCGGCGCCGTTGTCGTCGTAGACCAGCACGCTGCCCTTCGGGTGCAGCGAACCGTCCATGACGTCCCAGGTGTCGGAGACCAGCTCCCGCCCCTCGGCCAGGAACTCGGTGTTGGGCATGCCCCCGGTCGCGACGATCACCACGTCCGGCTGCTCGGCGAGGACGGTGGCTGCATCGGCGTAGGTGCCGAACCGGAACTCCACCGCGGTGTGCTTGGCCTCGGCCAACCGCCAGTCGATGATCCCGATGAGGTCGCGGCGCCTGGCCGAGGAGGCGGCCAGCCGGACCTGTCCACCCGGGGCGTCCGCGGCCTCGAGCACCACGACGTGGTGGCCGCGTTCGCCGAGCACCCGGGCCGCCTCCAGCCCCGCCGGGCCGGCACCGACCACGACGACCCTGCGGGCCTCCGCCGCGGGCGCGATCAGCTGCGGCAGGGAGATCTCGCGTCCGGTGGCCGGATTGTGGATGCACTTGGCGTCGCCGGACTCGTAGATGGCATCCAGGCAGTAGTTGGCACCGACGCACGGTCTGATCCGGTCCTCCTCCCCCGCTGCCAACTTGGCCACGAGGTAGGGGTCGGCCAACTGGGGCCTGGTCAGCCCGACAAGGTCGAGGAGTCCCTCCCGCACGGCGTGCCGGGCGGTGGCCACGTCGGAGATCCGGGAGGCGTGCATCACCGGGATGTCGACGGCCGCCCGGATCTGACCGGCGAAGTCGAGGAAGGGCGCCGAGGGTGTGCCCATCGACGGGATCACCTTGGCGAGGGTCGCATCGGACTCGATGGTGCCCTTGATGACGCTGAGGAAGTCGATGCCGTCGGCGACGTAGTGGCGCAGCGCCTCCAGCGCCTCCTCCCGGCCCAGCCCGTCCGGGCGGTCCTCGTCCATCGACATCCGTACGCCGATGACGAAGTCGGGCCCGACCGCCTCCCGCACCTCCCGGATCACCCGGCGCGGGAAGGCCATCCGATGCTCCAGGCTGCCGCCGTACTCGTCGTCGCGGTGGTTGGTCGCCGGCGAGAGGAAGCCATCGAGCAGGTGCCCGTAGTGCATCAGCTCTATGCCGTCCAGGCCACCCTGCTGACAGCGCTGCGCCGCCGCGACGAAGTCGGCGACGATCCGGTCGAGATCCCACTGCTCCGCGACCTTGGGGAACGAGCGGTGCGCCGGCTCCCGCAGCGGCGAGGAGTAGACCACCGGCAGCCAGTCCCCGGTGAAGTTGCTGGTACGCCGGCCCAGGTGGGTCACCTGGGTCATCACCGCGGCGCCCTCCTCGTGGACGGCGTCGGAGAGCCGCTGCAGCCACGGCACGATCTCGTCGCGGTGGAGCTGCAGGTTGCCGAAGGACGGCGGGCTGTCCGGCGAGATCACCGCGGAGCCGCCCATCATGGTCAGCCCCATCCCGCCGCGAGCCTTCTCCAGGTGGTAGCGCAGGTAGCGCTCCTTGGGCATCCCGTCCTCGCCGTACGCCGGTTCGTGCGACGTGCTGACCACGCGGTTGCGCAGGTGCAGGTGCTTGAGCCGGAACGGCTGGAGCAACGGGTCGAAGTGGGTCACGCGGCCAGTCTCAGCCCGCTCAACCCATGAAGAGAAGCAAACGAAATTCCACGCAAGCATGCAAGGATTACGCATGATCGATCGCCGCTTGCAGGTGCTCAGAGTGGTTGCGGCACGAGGCACGGTCACCGCTGCGGCCGAATCCTTGAGCTACACTCCCTCGGCTGTTTCCTACCAGCTCCGCTCGCTCTCCCGAGAATTGGGAATGCCGCTGCTCGAGCAGCACGGTCGGGGGGTCCGGCTGACCCCTGCCGCCCGCCTCCTGGTCAAGCGCAGCGACGAACTCTACGAGCGGTGGGAGCAGATCCGCGCCGAACTCGCGTCCGCGGAGCCGGCCCAGGTCGGCACGCTCCGGCTGTGTGGCTTCTCCACCGCCGCCTCCGCCCTGCTCCCCCGCGTCGCCGAGCGTGTCACCGCCGCCCATCCGCTCGCCTCGGTGCGGATCATCGAGGCCGACCCCGAGGAGTGCTTCGACCTGCTCCTGGCCGACCGGGCCGACCTGGCCGTGGTGGTGGCCACCTCGGCCCTGCCGTCGGTGGACGACCCGCGGTTCGACCAGCGCGCGCTGCTGGACGATCCGCTGGACCTGCTGGTGCCCGAGGACCATCCGCTGGCGCGACGCCATTCGGCGCTGCTCAGCGAGGCCGCCACCGAGCCCTGGATCATGGACCGACCCGGTCGCCCCTACCACCACCTGGTCCTCGCGGCCTGCTCGGCCGCGGGCTTCACCCCGAGGATCGCGCACGAGGCGGTGGAGTGGGAGACCGGCGCGGCACTGGTCGACGCCGGCTTCGGCGTCTCGCTGGTCCCCCAGCTGGCCCATCTGCCCAGCGGCTACCGGATCGTCCGCGTGCCCCTGCGCGGCGAGCCCGCGCCCGCCCGGCGGATCCTCACCGGCGTACGCCGCGGCGCCCGGAAGCAGCCCTCGATCGCCACCGCGCTCACCGCCCTCGAGGAGCTCGCCGCCGAACGCCGGTGACCCGTGTCGCCCGGGTCCCGGGTGTCGCTCGAGGCCGGCCCGGCCGGACCCGCTCGACCCTGGCTCCCGGCATCAGCCGACGGCCGGACCGGTCGCCCGGCCCGACGCGCTCGACCCTGGCTCCCGGGCCTCACACGACGGACAGCGGGAGCAACTTCTGGCCGGTGGGGCCGATCTGGATCTCGGTGTTCATCTCCGGGCACACGCCACAGTCGTAGCAGGGCGTCCAGCGGCAGTCCTCGACCTCGATGTCGGCACCGTCGGCGGCCGCGAGTGCGTCCTCCCAGTCGGCCCACAGCCAGTCCTTGTCCAGACCGGAGTCGAGGTGGTCCCACGGGAGGGTCTCGTCGTACTCCCGCTCGCGGGTGGTGAACCAATCCAGGTCGACGCCGCCCTGCGACTCCGGCAGAGCGTCCAGCGCACGGTCGGCGGCCTCGACCCAGCGGTCGTAGGAGAAGTGCTCGCTCCAGCCGTCGAAGCGGCCCCCGTCGCGCCAGACCTCCTCGATGATCCGCCCGACCCGGCGGTCGCCACGGGAGAGCAGCCCCTCGATGGTGCCTGGCTTGCCGTCGTGGTAGCGGAACCCGATCGCGCGCCCGAAACGCTTGTCGGCGCGCACTACCTCGCGCAGCTTGGCGAGCCGCTCGTCGGTGGTCTCGTGGTCGAGCTGACCGGCCCACTGGAAGGGGGTGTGCGGCTTCGGCACGAACCCGCCGATCGAGACGGTGCAGCGGATGTCGTTGCGTCCGGAGACCTCGCGACCCTTGGCGATGACCTTCTTGGC
This sequence comes from Nocardioides insulae DSM 17944, assembly GCF_000422825.1. GTDB lineage: Bacteria > Actinomycetota > Actinomycetes > Propionibacteriales > Nocardioidaceae > Nocardioides > Nocardioides insulae. The sequence goes on from NZ_AUGU01000013.1 coordinate 616,545, forward strand.
CAGGTCGGCGATGGCGAGGACGTCCTCGTCGGTCTCGGTCGGCAGACCGCACATGAAGTAGAGCTTCACCTGCCGCCAGCCGTGGGAGTACGCCGTGGCGACCGTCCGGATGAGGTCCTCCTCGGTGACCATCTTGTTGATCACCTTGCGCATCCGCTCACTGCCGCCCTCGGGGGCGAAGGTGAGGCCGGAGCGGCGGCCGTTGCGGGAGAACTCGTTGGCCAGGGTGATGTTGAAGGCGTCGACCCGGGTGGAGGGCAGCGAGAGCGAGACGTTCGAGCCTTCGTAGCGGTCGGCCAGCCCGGTGGCGACCTCGCCGATCTCGGTGTGGTCGGCCGAGCTCAGGGAGAGCAGGCCGACCTCCTCGAAGCCCGACTTCTTCAGGCCGTTCTCGACCATCTCGCCGATGGTGTTGATCGAGCGTTCCCGGACGGGCCGGGTGATCATCCCGGCCTGGCAGAACCGGCAGCCGCGGGTGCAGCCGCGGAAGATCTCCACACTGAACCGCTCGTGCACGGTCTCGGCCAGCGGCACCAGCGGCTTGGCGGGGTAGGGCCAGGCGTCGAGGTCCATCAGGGTGTGCTTGCGCACCCGGTGCGGAATGCCCGGGCGGTTGGGTACGACGGCCGCGATGGTGCCGTCGGCGGCGTAGCTGACGTCGTAGAACTTGGGGACGTAGACGCCCCCGGAGACGGCGAGTCGGCGCAGCAGCTCGTCGCGCGGGGAATCCATCTCCCCCGCGGGGCGGCCCTGGTCCTTCCACTCCCGGACCACCTCGGAGATCGCCAGCACGACCTCCTCGCCGTCACCGAGCACGGCCGCGTCGAGGAAGTCCGCGATCGGCTCCGGGTTGAACGCCGCGTGTCCACCGGCGAGCACCACCGGGTCGTCCTCGGTGCGGTCGACCGCGTGCAGCGGGATGCCGGCCAGGTCGAGGGCGGTGAGCATGTTGGTGTAGCCGAGCTCGGTGGAGAAGCTGAGGCCGAACACGTCGAAGGCGCGCACCGGCCGGTGCGAGTCGACGGTGAACTGCGGGATCGGGCCCTGCTCGTCGCCGGTGCGCATGACCGCCTCGAGGTCCGGCCAGACCGAGTAGGTGCGCTCGGCGAGGATCCAGTCGCGCTCGTTGAGCACCTCGTAGAGGATCTGGACGCCCTGGTTGGGCAGTCCGACCTCGTAGGCGTCGGGGTACATCAGCGCCCACCGGACGCTCTCGCCGTCCGGCGCGCATTCCCACTGCTTCTGCGTCGAGTTGAGCTCGCCGCCGACGTACTGGATCGGCTTTGACACCAGCGCCAGGCGGGGCTCCAGCCGGGAGAACACCGAGGCCGGCTCGAGACCGACAGACACCACAGAACACCTCATGGAGGGCGGGGACAGAACGTCTCCTAGGGTACGTCGCGCGGGCCGGTCGCCACGACTCCTCACCGTGCCTCAGCGCCCGCCGGTGCCCCGGCCCGAGCCAGGGCCCGGGCGCATCCGTAAACTCCGCCCATGAGCGCGCCCATGGTCCGAGGCCCACTCCAATGGACCCTGGTGGTCCCGATCGCCGCACTCGTGCTGCTCTCGTCGACCTGGTCGTATCACGAGGGTCCGATCCTGCTGACCCTGATCGCGCTCGGCCTGGTGGGCGCGGTCCTCGCCGCCGTGCACCACGCGGAGGTCATCGCGCACAAGGTCGGGGAACCCTTCGGCTCGCTCATCCTCGCCGTCGCGGTGACGGTGATCGAGGTCGGCCTGATCATCATGCTGATGACCAGCGGCGGCGACGCCACCGCCACCTATGCGCGCGACACGGTGTTCGCGGCGGTGATGATCACGGTCAACGGCATCGTCGGGCTCTCCCTGCTCGTCGGCGCCGGCAAGGACCGGGTGGTGAGCTTCAACGCCTCGGGCACGGCTTCCGCCCTGTCCACGGTCATCGCGCTGGCCGGGATCTGCCTGGTGCTCCCGAGCTTCACCACGTCGGCGCAGGGCGGGGAGTACACCACCTTCCAGCTGGGCTTCGCCGCGGTCGCCTCGCTGGCCCTGTACGGCGCCTTCGTGGTCACCCAGACCGTCCGTCACCGCGACTACTTCCTGCCGGTCACCGCGGACAGGTACGGCCGGATCACCGGGCTGCTCGACGCCGACGGCGACGACCACGCCGACCCGCCCCCGGCCCGGGAGGCCTGGCTCAGCCTGGGCCTGCTCCTGTGCGCGCTGGTCTCGGTGGTCGGGCTGGCCAAGCTGCTCTCCCCGACGATCGAGCACGGGGTCACTTCGCTCGGTCTGCCGTACGGCGTGGTGGGCGTGGTGATCGCGATGATGGTGCTGGCGCCGGAGACCATCTCCGCGGTGCGCAACGCGAAGCGCGATCGGATGCAGACCAGCTTCAACCTCGCCTACGGTTCCGCGATGGCCTCGATCGGCCTGACCATCCCCACGATCGCGGTCGCGATGATCTGGATCGACGGGCCCCTGACCCTGGGCCTGGCTCCCACCCAGATGGTCCTGCTGCTGCTCTCGGTCGTGCTGGCCATCCTGAGCATCTCGCAGGGCCAGGCCAAGAGCCTGCAGGGCAGGGTGCACCTGGTGCTGCTGGCCGCCTTCCTGGTGGTCTCCGTCCAGCCCTGAGGGCGCACCCCGCCGGCCCACCCGGTGACGACCGTGGGACCGGCTCGGCGCCCGTGCCGCGCATCGAACGGGGCCAACCGCCGGGGCGGGCCCTGAGCTAGCCCATGCCTAGCTCAGCTAGCCCAGCACTAGCTCAGGGCGAGCCTGCCGGCGGGGGTGGCAGCGGTGCGCCCATGGATGTTCTGCAGCAGCCCGATCGCGAGCAGCACGGCGAACATCGAGGAGCCGCCGTAGGAGACCAACGGGAGGGGAACGCCGGTGACCGGCATGATGCCCAGGCACATCCCGATGTTCTGGAAAGCCTGGAAGCCGATCCAGCAGGCGATGCCGGCCGCGGCAACCCGGCCGAAGATGTCGTCGGTGCGTACGGCGATGCGCAGCGCCCGCCACAGCACGACCCCCAGCAGGGCGATCAGCAACCCTGCGCCGAGCAGGCCGAGTTCCTCGCCCGCGACGGTGAAGACGAAGTCGGTGTGCTGCTCGGGCACGAAGCCCGCCCGGGTCTGGCTGCCGTCGAAGAGCCCCTGCCCGAAGAGGCCACCGTTGCCGATCGCGATCCGCGCCTGCTGGACGTTGTAGCCCGCTCCGCGCGGGTCGAGATCGGGGTCGGTGAAGGCGAGGAAGCGATCGACCTGGTAGTCCTCGAGCACCCCGAGCGCGACCGCGAGCACGGCGGCTGCGACCGCGCCGACCACCAGCGCCCCGAGCCAGCGGCGCGGCGTACCGGCCGCGGCGAGGACCCCGAAGACAGTGGCCCCCAGCACCAGGGTGGTGCCCAGGTCGGGCTGCAGCACGATCAGCACGACGGGCAGGGCGGCGACCAGCAGCATCGCGAACACGTCACCGCTGCCCACCCGTCCCCGCCATCGCCCCTCGGTGCGCTCGGCCAGGACCAGGGCCATGCCGATCACGACCGCCAGTTTGGCGAACTCCGAGGGTTGGGCCGAGAAGCCGCCCAGGTCGATCCAGGACTTGGACCCGTTGACCGTCGAGCCCATCACGAGCACGAGGACCAGACCGACGACCGAGGCCAGATAGACCACCGGCGCGAGGATCCGGACCATGCGGTGGTCGATGAGCCATACGGTGATCATCAGGCCCAGACCGATCCCGATGTTCACCAGATGCCGGGGCACCAGACCGGAGAGCGAGTCCCGGGTCGCGGAGGCCACCAGCAGGGTGCCCAGGCACACGATGGCGAGCACCGCGGCGAGCAGGATCCAGTCGACCCGGGCGAGCCGGTCGCGCAGTCCCGGCCCGTGCCGGGCGCTGCGGCTCCAGCCCATCGGCGCCCGCCCGGTCGCGGCCGGTCTGCGGCTGAGGAGTCCCTGGCTCATCGGTCCTCGTCCTTCCGGCCCGGCGGCATGATCGCGCCGTCCTTGGTGAAGGTGGGAAGGGACTCCGGCGGGGTGACCCCGGGGATCGCAGCCCTCTCGTCGTTCTCCGCACCGTCCTGGACGCCGTAGAGCGCCTCCCAGATCGAGCGGACGGCGTCGCCGCTGGTGCCCGAACCGGTACCGCCCTGACTGACCATCATCACGACCACGTAGTTCTCGTCGTACGAGGCGACCCAGGAGGTGGACTGCTTGCCATAGACCTCGGCGGAGCCGGTCTTGCCGCGCACGTGCACATCGTCGAGGGGGAAGTCGGTGAACTTCCACGCCAGGGTGCCCGTGCGGGTGGTGCCCTGCAGCGCCTCGTCGATGTAGTCGATGGCGCCCTTGTCGACCTTGACCCGGCCCACCTTCGCCGGCTTGATCTTGCGCAGGACGGTGCCGTCCCCGCTCACCACCGCACGGCCGATCCGGGGCTCGTAGAGCGTGCCGCCGTTGGAGAGGGCGGCGTAGGCGCGGGTCAACTGGAGCGGCGTCACCAACGTGTCGCCCTGCCCGATGGCGAAGTTGACCGCGTCGCCGGCCCGGTAGGCATAGCCCTCGATGCAGAACTCCTCGGCGAAGCGATGGAGGAAGTCGCTGCCCTCGTCCTCGGCGAGCTTGCAGTAGTAGTCCTTCTGGGACTCGTAGTAGCTCCGCTTCCATTTCCGGTCCGCGATCCGACCGGTGGCCTCCTCGGGCAGGTCGACTCCGGTGCGCTCACCGAAGCCGAACCTCTTCGCGGTGGTCACCAGCGGGTCCTTGGCCTTCACGTCGTCCACGTCGGTGCCGTAGCGCGCCCAGAAGTCGTAGCCGACCCGGTAGAAGAAGGTGTTGCACGAGACCTGGAGCGCCTGGGCGAAGGAAATGTTGCCGTAGGCGGCGGACTCGTAGTTGTGGAAGGCGCGGTTGCCCACCTGGAAGTCCGAGGAGCAGTTGAGTTGGGTGTCGGTGCTGTAGCCGTTGCTCAGCGCACCCGCGGTCATGAACGGCTTCCAGGTCGACCCCGGTGCGAACTGGCCCTGGGTGGCCCGGCTCAGCAGCGGCATGCCGGCCTGCTCGCTGTACAGCCGCTTCAACTGCCTCTGGGTGATACCCCCGACCCAGACCGAGGGGTCGTAGGTCGGCTGGCTGGCCAGGGCGACCAGTCGACCGGTCTTCGCCTCCATCACCACGACGGCGCCCGAGTCGGCCTCGTAGTTGCGTCCGGTGACCTCGTCGAAGGTGCCCCGGGCCCGGGTGATGGTCGCGTGCAACTGCCGCTCGGCGATGCCCTGCACCTTGGCGTCGATGCTGGTCACCAGGGTGTCGCCGGCCTGGGCGGGCACCGCCTCACCCTCGCCGAGCACCCGGCCGCGCGAGTCGACCGCGACCGAGGTGTGCCCCGGCATCCCGCGCAGCCAGGCGTCGTACTCCTTCTCGACGCCCGCCCGGCCGATCACCGAGGTGCCATTGACCGACTGGTCTCCGTCCTCCTCGGCCCGGTCGTACTCCTCACCGGTGATGGGGCTCAGGTAGCCGAGCACATGGGCGAGGTTGACGCCGTAGGGCCGCGGGTAGGCCCGCACGTTCACCTGGTCGGCCACCACCGCGGGGTAGTCCTCCGGCTGTTCCAGGACGGAGAGGGCGACCCGCTCCTTGACCCCGGTCGCCACCGGCACCGGCTGGTACGGCGAGCCGTTCCAGCAGCGGTCCTCGACGGCGTCCTCGGTACCGCAGTCCACCAGGGCCGCACGCATCCGGCGTACCGGCACGTCCACCGCCCTGGAGACCCGCCGCAGGACGCGCCTCTGGTCGCGCTCCTCGAGACTGCCCAGCACGGTGCGGTCCACGCTGATGCGCCACGACATCCGGTTGGTGACCAGCGGCCGGCCCTGGGCGTCGACGATCAGGCCGCGGGCGGGCTGCTGCACCACCTCACGGACGGACTGGGAGGCGGCGGCCGCGGTGTACGCATCGCCGTCGACGACCTGGACGTAGTAGAGGCGAGCCAGGAGGGTCGCGAACAGAGCGACCACGAGCGCCTGGATGACCACCAGGCGCAGCCGACTGGTGCGGGAGGTGCGGTTCATCGGCTAGCCCCGCATCGGCGACAGGTCGGGCTGCGGGTCGTGGGAGAAGCGACGCAGCCACCACAGCAGCGGAGGCATCACCAGTGGGGTGATCAGCACGTCGATCGCCACCGCGACCGCGATCACCCAGAGCAGGTCGGACACCGGCACCATGGGATCGCCGAGGATCAGTCCGCTGAGGGCGAAGACGCTGGTGGCGAGGAAGGAACAGGCCGCAACCGTGGCCACCGTCGCGGTGGCGCTCGGTCCGGTCCGGTCCTCGGGCCGGAACCGGGCCGCGACGTAGGCGGCCAGCACCAGCGCCAGTGCCCAGCGTCCGGCCGCGTGGTCGGCGGGTGGGACCAGGTCGAGGAGGAGGCCGGTCGCGAACGCCACCGGCAGCGCGACCCGTCCGCCCAGGGTCAGGGCCAGGGCGATGACCACCAGCAGCGCCAGGTCGGGAACGACCCCGCGCCAGGCGAAGCCGGACAGGACCGAGGTCTGGAGCACCACCGCGAGGGAGATCACCACGGCGATCAGGACACCGCGCACCAGGGTCATCGCAACTCTCCGTCTGCCTCGATGATCGCCCGGTCGCTCTCGGTGCCCGAGGGCACGACCACCCCGACGACGTCGAGTTCGGCGAAGTCGACGAAGGGCCGCACCTCGGCACGCTGGGAGGAGTCGCGCACGCTGGAGTAGACCGCGGTCACCTGCCCGATCGGCACGCCGGAGACGTACGGCGCCCCGCGGTTGCTCCCCCAGGTCACCACCGGGGCTCCGCGGCGGGGCACCTCGGTCTGGTCCAGCAGTTCGAGGTCGAGCCGGGTCTTCTCCCCCACCCCGCCGGTACCGTGCACGAACCCGGCCTCGCCGCTGTCTCCGACCCGGCCGCCGACGACGGACTCGGGATCGCTGATCGAGAGGACCGTGGCGGTGGAGGCGGTGACCCGCAGGACCCGCCCGACCAACCCCTCCGAGCTGACCACGGTCATGTCCGGGCGCAGGCCGGCGTCCGAGCCGGCGTCGATGGTGGCGGTGAGCGAGAAGCTCTGGGCGGGACCGAGGCCGATCACGCGGGCCGGCACGACGGCGTACCCGATCTGCTCGGCGGTGCGGGTCAGGCCCTCGTAGGAGGCGAGCTTGGCCCGGTCGTAGGGCCGGGTGGCCAGTTGGCCGCGCAGCTCGTCGTTCTCCTCCTCCAGGGCGGCGACCTGGTCGGTCAGGTCCGACTGGGTGCGGAACCAGTCCGGGATCGAGGTCAGCGGGCGGGCGACCGTCGCCGCCGTGGACTCGGCCGGACCGAAGACCGCCCCCGCCGCCTGCCGGGCAGGCTCGAGGGCTCCGGTGGAGGCGTCCACGGTGATGAGGGTCGCCGAGGCCAGCAGGAGCGCCACCAGGGTCGCTCGCCTGGGGCCGCGGGGGTCCCCCGGCGGGCGGCCGCCGAGCCGGCCGGGCCGCGCGCCGGTCTCCCGGCGCAGAGGACGTTCGTGGAGCAGGGTCATCTCAGAACCGCCGGGTCTCGGAGATCAGGACCTGCTGGAGCGCTTCGAACTCCTCGACACAGCGGCCGGAGCCCAGGGCGACCGAGGCCAGCGGGTTCTCGGCCACGTGCACCGGCATCCCGGTCTCGTGGCGGAGCCGCTCGTCCAGGCCGCGCAGCAGGGCACCGCCGCCGGTGAGCACGATCCCGCGGTCCATGATGTCGCCGGCGAGCTCGGGCGGGGTCTGGTCGAGGGTGGCGCGGACGGCATCGACGATGGTGCTCAGCGGTTCGTCCATGGCCGTGCGCAGCTCGGAGCTGCGGACCGAGACGGTCCGCGGGAGGCCCGACACGAGGTCGCGGCCGCGGATCTCGGCCTCGGGCTCGTTGCTCGAGGGCCACGCCGAGCCGAGCGTCATCTTGACCTCCTCGGCGGTGCGTTCGCCCAGCAGCAGCCCGTGCTCCTTCTTCATCCAGGTCACCAGGGCGGCGTCGAGGTCGTCGCCGGCGGTCTGCACGCTGATGCTGGTCACGATGCCGCCGAGGCTGATCACCGCCACCTCGGTGGTGCCGCCGCCCACGTCGACCACCATGTTTCCGGTGGGCAGGTGGACCGGCAGGCCCGCTCCGATGGCCGCGGCCATCGGCTCCTCGATGATGTAGACCCGTCGGGCGCCGGCCTGGTAGCCCGCCTCCTTGACGGCGCGCTGCTCCACGGTGGTGATCCCGCTCGGCACGCAGATGACCAGGCGCGGCTTGGCGAAGTAGCGCCGCCGGTGCACCTGGTGGATGAAGTAGCGCAGCATCTGCTCGCACGCCTCGAAGTCGGCGATCACGCCGTCCTCGAGGGGGCGCAGTGCGACGATGTTCTCGGGGGTGCGGCCGAGCATCCGCTTGGCCTCGTGCCCGACGGCGAGGAGTTCGCCGGTGGTCTGGTTGACGGCGACGACGCTGGGCTCGTCGACGAGCACGCCCTTGCCACGCACGTACACCAGCGTGTTGGCGGTACCGAGGTCCACCGCCATGTCACGGCCGATGAAGCTGTTCGCCATGCCTGTCCTCGTCGTCCTGGTCTCGGGGAAGGTGGGGCAGGCAGGACGGCCCGACCCGTGGACGAGGCTAGGTCGACTCCCGCCCCTCCCCCGGGAGGCACGCCGTGACGGGTGTGGTGTATGTGACTCACGGGACTCGCCGGTCGGCGGAACCGGCCGGACCGTTTCGAGCGGTGACGCAGTCGGGCGGGCTCAGGACCCGTCGGCCAACCTCCCGGCCCGGTCCCCGACGTACACGGCGGCACCCTCGATCCGGATGGTCAGCACGTCCTCACCCGGCGTGTACGACGCCGCGAAGGTCTGCTCCTCCGACCGGGCGGTGAACCCCTGCTCGGCACCGTCGCCGCGGAGCACCTCCCAGCCGGCTCCCTCGAGGGTGCCGGCCAGCGCCTCGAGTCTCTCCGGACGTCCATGACCCCGGTCGACGACCAGGCCCACCCTCTTGACCGCGCCCTCGCCGGCCGTCCGCCACCGGGTCTCGCGCTGCTCGGCCTCGGGGAGCCACGGGGCGAGCCCCTGCACGGTCACCTCGACCGCCGCCTCGGCGGCCAGCAACATGTCGTCGGAGGCGGGCTTCGGGTCGGCATCCGAGGACGCGGGCGAGGCGGCGTCGGCGGTGTTACCGGTGTTGCTGGCGGACGAGGGCTCTGAGGACTGCGGCGTGAGGATGACGACTTCGCTCTCCGGTTGCTGCCGAGGCAGGGGCGCTCCGGGGGACGGAGCGCGCGAGGGGGCAGGGCAAGGGCGCACGCGCATGGGCCGGGTGTTCCCCGGATCACATCTCTCGAAACCCGGGGAACGTGATCCCGATCTCAGCGCCGATCCGCCCGCCTGCCGCTCGTCGAGTCGCTGGACGAGCACGCCGCTGGGGTGCGGCTGCGAACGGGACGGCGCAGCCGGCGGATCAGGACGCCCGTGGGGTCAGAAGCCGGGGAACCAGAGCGCGATCTCGCGCGCCGCTGACTCCTCGGAGTCAGAGCCGTGCACGAGGTTCTCGCGGTTGGAGAGGGACAGGTCGCCCCGGATCGTGCCGGGCGCGGCCTTGCGTCCGTCGGTGGCGCCGTTGAGGGCGCGGACCACCTCGATCGCCTCGTCGCCCTCGAGCACCAGTGCCACCAGCGGACCGCTCGTGACGAAGGTCCGCAGCGGCGGGTAGAAGTCGCGCTCGACGTGCTCGGCGTAGTGGGTGTCGGCCATCTCCGCGTCGATGATCCGCTGCTCCATCGCCACGATGGCGAGGCCCTTCGCCTCGAACCGGGAGAGGACCTCACCCACCAGGCCACGGCGGACCGCGTCAGGCTTGATGATCACGAAGGTGCGCTGGGTCATGGGGCGCAGCCTAGGGCACCACCCGCTCAGCGGAACCCGGCGGCCCGGTCCGCGACGTCGGCCGGCACCCGGCTCGGATCGGAGTCCTGGTCGCTCACCGGGCCGCCGGCGACCCGGCGCAAGGGGATGACGCCGCCCCAGATGCCGGCCGCGATGTCCTCGGGATCGTCGACCGGACCCTCGGCCCGCCGCTTCATGCTCGCCTCGGCCAGCGGCAGGGCGAGCACCACGGTCGCGGCGAGCTCCTTGCGTGTCGGCGGACGCAGGCTGGCGGACCGACCGGGGATCATCTGGTCGACGACGAGGTCGAGGGCGTGCCGGCGTTCCTGCTCGTCCTCCACCCGGCGGGCTCGGCCGATGACCACCGCACTGCGGTAGTTCATCGAGTGGTGGAACCCGCTCCGGGCCGCCACCAGGCCGTCGAGCTCGGTGACGGTGACGCAGACGTCGTGCTCGAGGGCACGAGCCAGCCAGCCCGCCCCGACCGAACCGTGCAGGTAGAGGCTGCCCCCCTCATCGGGCCCGTCCGGGTCGACGGCGTACGCCGTGGGCAGCACGACCGGGTGCCCGCCGGCCCAGACCCCGAGGTGGGCCAGCAGGGCCTCGTCGAGGAAGGCCAGGAGGTGGTCCCGTTCCGCAACCGTGCGGTTGCGGCCTCGGGTGGGGCTGGTGCGGGGGGTGGGCGAGAGCGGTGCGGCGGTCGCGGTGGTCATGGCCCCTATCCTGAACGGGTAGTGGCCTGGACGCACGGGCCAATCGACCGGCATTTCGACAGGACACTCCGATGCCCACACTCCCCCTCCGAGTGGACCGGGCGGCGTCCGACCCACTGCCCGCCCAGATCGCCGCCCAGATCCGCGGCCTGGTGATGGCGGGGACGCTGCGCCGTGCGGACCGACTGCCGTCCAGCCGGGCACTGGCCGGTGACCTCGGGGTGTCCCGCTCGGTGGCGGAGCAGGCCTACGAGCAGCTCCTCGCCGAGGGTTGGCTGCACACCCGACGGGGCGCGGGCACCTACGTCGCGCCCACCGCCCTCGCCGGCGTCTCCCCTCCACCCGCCGTCCGACCGGCGCCGAGCCCCGGTCCCACCCTGGTCCGGCTCGACACCGGAACACCCTGGATCGACCCGGTCCACCGAGCCGGCTGGCGACGGGCGTGGCGCGAGGTCTCGGCCGCCGCTCCCCCGCGCGGGTACGACGACCCCCGCGGCCTGCCCGAGCTCCGCCGCGCCCTCGCCGACCGGCTCGCTCGCACCCGTGGCCTCGACGTCGATCCCGACGAGGTGCTGGTCACCGCGGGCACCGCTGACGGCCTACGGAACCTGCTGCCCGAACTGCCGCAGGGGCCCGTCGCGGTGGAGGATCCGGGCTACCGCGCCGCCGTCGAAACGGTCCGACTGGCCGGGCGCCGGGTGGTCGACCTGCGCGCCGGCGAACCGGTCACCGATCTGCGCGGCTGCGTGGCGGCGTACGTCACCCCGGCCCACCAGCACCCGCTGGGCATGGTGATGTCCGCGGCGGACCGGCTCGGCCTGCTCGCAGCCGCCGCGGCCGCCGGGGCGGTCGTGGTCGAGGACGACTTCGACTCCGAGTTCCGCTACGACGTCGCACCGGTGCCGGCCCTGGCGAGCCTGGACCGCGGCCGGGTCGCCTACCTCGGCACCGCGGCCAAGATCGTCTCCCCCACGCTGAGGCTGGGCTGGCTGGTCGCCCCGGCGTCGCTCACCGCGGCGATCACCCACCGGCGCAGGGTGACCCACGCCGGCGCCGCCTGGCCCTCCCAGCGCGCCCTGCTCACCCTGCTGCGCGACGGCTGGGTCGACAAGGTGGTCCGCACCGCCCGTCGGGTGTACGCCGAGCGGGCGCCCCGCGTCGCGGCCGCGCTCGCGCCGTACGCCGAACTCGCCGGCCCGCTGGCAGGGATGTACTCCACCTGGCTGCTCCCCCACGCCGACGCCGTTCGGGCCCGCGACTCCGCTCGCCTGGCCGGGTTCGAGATCAACCTGCTGCGCGACTACTCCCGCAGCAGCGGCCTGACCGGCCTCGTGGTCGGGTTCGGCGGTGTCACCGACGACGAACTCGACCGCGCCCTCGACGCACTGACCCGGGGCCTCGGTCAGTAGGAGATCGCGAAGGAGTCCTGCTCCACGACGACAGCCCCTGCCCGCACGGCCTCGGGGCCCGGACTACTCGGCCCGCACCGGGTCGCCCACGGCCAGGACGCCGGGGGCGGCGACGCCGGCGTAGGCGCCCAGACAGGCCCACTCGCCGAACGGTTCGACGGGCAGGGTGTTGGCCCGGATGACCCCGTGCAACCCGTCGCGGTCGGCCGGCAGCCCGGCATGACCGAGGGTGGTCATGACGCAGCGCACGGTCGGCATGAAGACCCGGGCGGCCACCGCACCGACGTGCACGGTGCGGCCGACCCACCCGTTCTCCACGAAGCCCTCGCCGACGGAGTCGATCACGAGGTTCGGGCGGTAGCGCCGCGGATCGAACGCGCCGGGGGCGGCCTCCGGACTCGCCCGTTCCAGCAGGTCGAGCGAGGAACTGGTGAGCAGATGCAGGGCGGCCACGTCGTAGGAGCGCCCCGGGGGCGACTGGATGTCCACCTGCCGCTCACCGTCGTCGTTGCGCTCCGCGTCGCGGGCGAAGCCGTTGAGCGGCTGGTCCTCGGGCCACACCATCTCCATGGTCTGCCCGGCCAGCGCGCCCACATCGGTGAGCCGCACCGCGGTGCCCAGCACCCGGGAGAGCGCCTCGTCGACCTGCGGGTCGTCGCCGGAGACGACCGTGCCGTCCGGACAGGTGATCCGCACCGGCGGCAGCGGTTCGCCGGCCACGGGCTCACCGGCGTACGCGGCGGAGAAGTCCAACAGGCCGGCCCAGCGGCGCGGCCGCTTGGCACTGAGGATCTTGCCGGTCGCGACGTCGACCAGGGCGAACCGGTGGTCACCGACCAACCCCTGACCGTCGACCTCGCAGCGGTCCAGGTCCTCCCCGCCCATCGACTTCACCGGGTAGCGGTGGATGCTGCGGATCGTGCCGGACATCGGGCCTCCGAGGGACGGGGTCAGCGGTCAGCCGACATCCTGCCCGGTCTCGCCCGACTCCGCAGCCAGTTGCGCGTCGAGGGCCGCGTACGCCGCCGCCCGCTCCCGGTCGATCTTGCGGCCGAGCAGGTCGGCCATCGCCCACAGGATGGCGAACACGATCCCCAGCACGAACATGATCGGGGTGAGGAAGCCCATCGCGATGGCGGCGACCTGCACCACCCAACCGGCGGTGTAGGCCCACGGCCGGCGCAGCATCCCGGAGAGCACCAGGCAGATCACACACAGGCCGAGCCCGAGGGTGAGCGCCAGCCCCACCCCGACGTTCTCGATCGAGATCAGCACCGGGGTGGCCAGGCCGACGGTGATCGCCTCCAGCGCCAGGACGGCGGCGCACATGCCGCGCCGCGGCGACTTCTCGCGTTCTGCGCTCACTTCGCACCGCCCAGCAACACTCGCGCCTCACCGACGGTGACCACCGATCCGGTGACCAGCACGGCACCCGAGCCGATCGAGTCGGTGGTGCCCTCCTCGGCCAGGGTCACGGCCGCCTCGATCGCCTCGGCGAGCCCAGGAACCACGCGCACCCGGTCCTCTCCGTAGATCTCGGTGGCGAGCTCGCCGAGCCGCTCGGCGTGCATGGCCCGGTCGGTGGAGTTGCGGGTCACCACCAGCATGTCCAGGGCGGGCTCGAACGCGGCGAGCAACCCCTCGGCGTCCTTGTCCCCCATCACGCTCAGCACGCCGACGAGCGGGCGGAAGGAGAACGAGTCGTCCAGTGCCGCCACGGCGGCCGCCGCCCCGTGCGGGTTGTGCGCGGCGTCGAGCACGATGGTCGGCGAGCGCCGGACGACCTCGAGGCGACCGGGCGAGGTGGCCTCGGCGAAGGCCGCCCGGACGAGGTCGTCCCCGAGCGGCTCCCCGCCGCCCACGAACGCCTCGACGGCGGCGAGCGCGAGGACTGCGTTCTGGGCCTGGTGGGCGCCGTACAGCGGCAGGAACAGGTCGTCGTAGCGACCACGCAGCCCCTGCAGCGAGACCAGTTGGCCGCCGACCGCGGGGGTACGGGAGACCACGCCGAACTCGACCCCCTCCCGGGCCACGGTGGCCCCCACCTCGGTGGCACGCGCCAGCAGCACCTCGGCCGCCTCGGGCTCCTGCTGGGCCAGCACCGCGACCGCGCCGGGCTTGATGATCCCGGACTTCTCGGTCGCGATCGCAGCCGGCGTCGTACCGAGGTAGCTGCTGTGGTCGACCGCGATGGGAGTCACCACCGCGACCTTGGCATCCATCACGTTGGTGGCATCCCACGAGCCGCCCATGCCCACCTCGACGACCGCGACGTCGACCGGCGCCTCGGCGAAGGCGGCATAGGCCATGCCGACCACCGTCTCGAAGAAGGACAACGGGTACGGCTGGTCGGCGTCGACAAGATGGGTGTACGGCGCCACGTCGTTGAACGCGCGCACGAACTCCTCGTCGCTCAGCGGCTCGCCGTCGACGCTGATCCGCTCGCTGATCTTCTCCACGTGCGGACTGGTGAAGCGACCGGTGCGCAGCTCGAGGGTGCGCAGCAGGGAGTCGATCATCCGACTGGTCGAGGTCTTGCCGTTGGTGCCGGTGAGATGGATGACGGGGTAGGCCGCCTGCGGATCGCCGAGCAGCTCGGTGAAGGCACGGATCCGGTCCAGGGACGCCTCCAGCCGGGTCTCCGGCCAACGGGACAACAGCGCGTCCTCGACCTCCGCCAGGGTCTCGGCCGGACGGGGGGACTGCATCGGTGCATCGGACTCGGTCATCGCCGGGCAAGTCTAGGCGGCAGTGGTCCGGCGGCCGGAATCACAACCGGTTTCGGGGCCGGGGCCCCCGACGCCTAGGATTTCGTCCATGACGGAGATCCAGAACAGCACGCAGGCGCCCGGGGGCACCGACACGACGAGCGCACCACGCGCCGTCGTCGTACCCGAGAAGCCCGCGCTCGAGGGTCTCGAGGGTAAGTGGAGCGCGCAGTGGAAGGCTGACGACACCTACGCCTTCGACCGCACCCAGCCCCGTGAGAACGTCTACGCGATCGACACGCCCCCGCCCACGGTGAGCGGCAGCCTGCACGTCGGCCACGTGTTCTCCTACACCCACACCGACCTGATCGCCCGTTTCCAGCGGATGCGGGGCAAGACGATCTTCTACCCGATGGGGTGGGACGACAACGGCCTGCCGACCGAGCGGCGGGTGCAGAACTACTTCGGGGTCCGATGCGACCCGACCCTGCCCTACGACCCCGACTTCACCCCGCCGGAGAAGCCGGACGGCAAGCGGCAGACGCCGATCAGCCGCCCCAACTTCATCGAACTGTGTGAGCAGTTGGTGACCCAGGACGAGCAGGCCTTCGAGGCGCTGTGGCGCACCCTGGGGCTCTCGGTCGACTGGGCGCAGCACTACACCACCATCGGTGCCAAGGCCCGGGTCGCCTCCCAGCGCGCGTTCCTGCGCAACCTGGCCCGCGGCGAGGCCTACCTGCAGGAGGCCCCCACCCTGTGGGATGTCACCTTCCAGACCGCCGTCGCCCAGGCCGAGCTCGAGGCGCGTGAGTACGCCGGCGCCTACCACCGGGTCGCGTTCCACCGGCCGGACGGCACCCCGGTGCACATCGAGACCACCCGTCCCGAACTGATCGCCAGCGTGGTCGCCCTGATCGCCCACCCCGACGACGAGCGGTACGCCGATCTGTTCGGCACCACCGTCACCTCGCCGATCTTCGGTGTCCAGATCCCGGTGCTGGCCCACCCCGCCGCCGAGATGGACAAGGGCGCGGGCATCGCGATGTGCTGCACCTTCGGCGACCTCACCGACGTCCAGTGGTGGCGCGAGCTCCAGCTCCCGGTCCGCACCGTGATCGGCCGCGACGGGCGGTTCAGCCGGGAGACGCCGGAGTGGCTCTCCGGTGAGGCGGCTGCCGCGGCGTACGAGGAACTGCAGGGCAAGACCGTGCACAGCGCCCGCGAGACGATGGTCGCCAAGCTGAAGGAGTCCGGCGACCTCGACGGCGAGCCCAAGCCGACCCAGCGGATGGCCAACTTCTACGAGAAGGGCGACAAGCCGCTCGAGATCGTCGCCACCCGGCAGTGGTACATCACCAACGGCGGCCGCGATGCCGACCTGCGCAACGCCCTGATCCAGGACGGCGAGTCCATCACCTGGGTGCCCGAGCACATGCGGCACCGCTACGACAACTGGGTGGGCGGCCTGAACGGTGACTGGCTGATCTCCCGCCAGCGCTTCTTCGGCATCCCGTTCCCGGTCTGGTATCGCCTGGACGCCGACGGCGAGCCCGACTACGACCAGCCGCTGCTGCCCACCGAGGCGCAGCTGCCGATCGACCCGTCCACCGACGCGCCCGAGGGGTACACCGAGGAGCAGCGCGGTCAGGCCGGTGGCTTCATCGGTGACCCCGATGTGATGGACACCTGGGCCACCTCCTCGCTGACCCCGCAGATCGCCGGCGGGTGGGAGACCGACCCCGACCTGTTCGAGCGGGTCTTCCCGATGGACCTGTGCACCAACGCGCACGACATCATCCGAACCTGGCTGTTCAGCCGGGTGGCCCGGGCGAGGCTGGAGAACGGTGCGGTCCCGTGGTCGCACGCGATGATCTCCGGGTTCATCCTCGACCCCGACCGGAAGAAGATGTCGAAGTCGAAGGGCAACGTCGTCGTCCCGACCGAGACCCTCGACAAGTTCGGCGCGGACGCCGTCCGCTGGCGTGCCGCGATGGCCCGCCCCGGCCTCGACTCGCCGTTCGACGAGACCCAGATGAAGGTCGGCCGCCGACTGGCGATGAAGGTGCTCAACGCCTCCAAGTTCGTGCTCGACCGGGTGCAGGCGACCGAGATCAACCCGTTCGAGGTGTCCGAGCCGATCGACTGTGCCCTGCTCGGCCGGCTGTGCACCGTCATCACCCGCGCCACCGAGGCGTTCGAGGCCTACGACTACACCACCGCGCTGGAGACCACCGAGAAGTTCTTCTGGGACTTCTGCGACGACTACCTCGAACTGGTCAAGGAGCGGGCCTACGCCCAGCCCGACGAGGAGGACTCCGCGGCACGCTCCGGCACCGCGTCGGCCAAGGCCACCCTCGCGATCGCGCTGCACGCACAGCTGCGCCTGCTCGCACCGTCCCTGCCCTACGTCACCGAAGAGGTCTGGTCGTGGTGGCAGGAGGGCTCGATCCACCGCAGCAGCTGGCCCACCGAACTGGAGCTGGGCTCCGCCGCCGCCGCCGACCCGGCCCCCCTGGACGCCGTCGCCGCTGCCCTGTCCGGCATCCGCGGCGCCAAGTCGGCCGCCAAGGTGAAGATGCGCACCCCGCTCGGCCGGGTGGTCATCACCGGCCCGGAGCCCCTGGTGGAGGGTGCCCGCATCGCCGCCGACGACCTGCGTCGTACTGGCGTGATCGAAGGCGACCTCGTCTTCACCGTGGACCCCGCGGCCGGCGAGCTCTCCGCCGAGGCCGAGATCGCTCCAGTGACCGACTGACCCCTCACCGCCCGCCCCCGGGGCCCCTCTTCCGTTGAGTCGGGCCCCGTGGCCGGTTGAGTCGGTCCTCGTGGACGGTTGAGTCGGTCCTCGCGGACGAGCGAGTCGGTCCCCATGGACGATCGAGTCGGTCCCCATGGACGATCGACTCCGTCCCCGCGGTCCATCACCTCTGGGGCCGCGGCAGGGTGTCCGAATTGCCCAACTCGACCGTCCGGCACGACCAACTCAACCGTCCGGCACGACCAACTCAACCGTCCGGCACGACCAACTCGACGGCGCAAGACAAACGGGCCGCCCTCCGATGCAGGAGGGCGGCCCGTTGGCGTCAGACGTGGCTCAGGCGGACTTCTTCTTCTTGGTCTCCACGGCGCGTGGCTCCAGGGTGGGGGTTGCCTCGCCGGTGACGGCCTCGCCGGTGACGATGACCTTGGCGACGTCACCCCGGGAGGGGACGTCGTACATCACGTGGAGGAGGACCTCCTCGATGATCGCGCGGAGACCCCGAGCGCCGGTGCCGCGCTCCAGGGCCTTCTCGGCGATGGCGGCGACCGCGTCGTCGGTGAAGACCAGCTCGACCTCATCGAGGTCGAAGAGCTTCTGATACTGCTTGACCAACGCGTTGCGCGGCTCGGTGAGGATCTGGACGAGTGCCTCACGGTCGAGCTTGTTGACGCTGGCGATCAGCGGCAACCGCCCGATGAACTCGGGAATCAGGCCGAACTTCGTGAGGTCCTCCGGACGGACCTTCTCGAGCAGGTCCTCGGCGTCCTTCTCCGCCTGGCCGCGCACCTCGGCGGTGAACCCCAGGGTCTTCTTGCCGACCCGCTGCTCGATGATGTGCTCGAGTCCGGCGAAGGCACCGCCCACGACGAAGAGGATGTTCGTCGTGTCGATCTGGATGAACTCCTGGTGCGGGTGCTTGCGGCCGCCCTGCGGCGGCACCGAGGCAGTGGTGCCCTCGATGATCTTCAGCAGGGCCTGCTGGACGCCCTCACCGGAGACGTCGCGGGTGATCGACGGGTTCTCGGCCTTGCGGGCCACCTTGTCGATCTCGTCGATGTAGATGATGCCGGTCTCGGCCTTCTTGACGTCGTAGTCGGCGGCCTGGATCAGCTTGAGCAGGATGTTCTCGACGTCCTCGCCGACGTAGCCGGCCTCGGTGAGCGCGGTGGCGTCGGCGATCGCGAAGGGGACGTTCAGCATGCGGGCCAGGGTCTGGGCCAGATAGGTCTTGCCGCAGCCGGTGGGGCCGATGACCAAGATGTTGGACTTGGCGACCTCGACCTGCTCGTCCTTGGTGTGCTTGCCCGAGAGCGGCTGCAGGCCGGCCTGGACGCGCTTGTAGTGGTTGTAGACGGCCACCGCGAGCGACTTCTTGGCCTGCTCCTGGCCGATCACGTAGGAGTTGAGGAAGTCGAAGATCTCACGCGGCTTGGGCAGCTCGTCGAGACCGACCTCCGTGCCCTCGGCGAGCTCCTCCTCGATGATCTCGTTGCACAGGTCGATGCACTCGTCGCAGATGTAGACGCCTGGGCCGGCGATCAGCTTCTTGACCTGCTTCTGGCTCTTCCCACAGAAGGAGCACTTCAGCAGGTCGCCTCCGTCACCGATGCGTGCCACGGGCGGTCATCCTCTCGAGTGCCGGTCGTCACCGGCCATTTCACCACTGGGTCGAACTTGGGGGTGGTCGATCGTCCTCGGCACGGACCGGTCGACCTCGCTGACGCTACCCCGTGCCCGGCCCGGCGGGCAGGACGGACACGGGGAGCGATCACGCATGACGTCAGGCGATCGCCGGCGTCTTGAGGCTGCCGAGCACGGAGTCCACGATGCCGTACTCGACCGCCTGCTGGGCGGTGAGGATCTTGTCGCGCTCGATGTCGGAGCTGACCTCCTCGAGCGAACGGCCGGTGTGGTCGGCGATCATCTTCTCCAGCAGCTCGCGCATCCGCAGGATCTCGTTGGCCTGGATCTCGATGTCGGAGGTCTGCCCGAAGGTGCCCTCGGTGTAGGGCTGGTGGATCAGGATCCGGCTGTTGGGCAGGGCCATCCGCTTGCCCCGGGTGCCCGCGCCGAGCAGGATGGCCGCGGCCGAGGCGGCCTGGCCCATGCACACCGTCTGGACGTCGGGCTTGATGAACTGCATCGTGTCGTAGATCGCCGTGCAGGCGGTGAATGAGCCGCCGGGGCTGTTGATGTAGATGCTGATGTCCTGGTCGGGATTCATCGACTGCAGGCACAGCAGTTGCGCGATCACCGCGTTGGCGACATCGTCGCTGATCGGCGTGCCGAGGTAGATGATGCGCTCCTCGAACAGCTTGGCGTAGGGGTCGATCCGGCGCACGCCGTAGGAGGTGCGCTCTTCCCACTGCGGGATGTAGTAGCTCATGCTCAGTCCTTCTTGTGGGCCGGACGGCCCTCGGCGGAAGCCTCGCGGGCGCTGGCGATGACCTGGTCGACCAGGCCGTACTCCTTCGCCTCGTCGGCGGTGAACCAGCGGTCACGGTCGGCGTCGGTGGTGACCTGCTCCAGGCTCTGACCGGTGTGCGTGGCGATCAGGTTGAGCAGCACGTTCTTGATGTGGAGCGACTGCTGGGCCTGGATCTTGATGTCGGAGGCGGAACCACCCATGCCCGAGGACGGCTGGTGCATCATGATCCGCGCGTGCGGGAGGGCGTAGCGCTTGCCCTTGGCTCCGGCGCAGAGGAGGAACTGGCCCATCGAGGCGGCCAGCCCCATCCCGACGGTGGCGACGTCGTTGGGGATGTAGTTCATCGTGTCGTAGATCGCCATGCCCGCATCCACCGAGCCGCCGGGGCTGTTGATGTGGAGGAAGATGTCGGCCTCGGGGTCCTCCGCCGAGAGCAGCAGCAGCTGCGCACAGATGGCGTTCGCGTTCTGATCGCGGACCTCGGAGCCGAGGAAGACGATGCGCTCCCGCAGCAGCCGGTTGTAGATGTTGTCGTCGAGCAGGTTGATCCCGGAGTCACCGCTCATGGACGGCCCCGTCCCGGAACGAGCCGGCCCTGCGTTGTCGGGGAGGCTGGAGTACTGAGTCACGACGCCGACACTAGCCGGAAGGACGGACAGTTCCACGGGTCTTGCGGTGCTGTTCGCCGACAGCAGACAGGACCGGCCCTCCGCTGCCGCCGCCCGCCCTCCCCGGGTGGCCCACGTCACGACGCCGCCCCCGCACGATGTTCGTGCGGGGGCGGCGTCGTGACGTGGAGGGAGCGGATCAGGCCTCGGCCTTCTCCTCGGACTCCTCGGACTCCTCGGACTCCTCGGACTCCTCGGCGTTCTCGGTCTCCGCAGCGTCGGTCGCCTCGGGCTCACCGATGCTGCCGTCGGGCTGCAGGTTCTTCAGGTCCACGACGTTGCCCGAGGCGTCCTTGATCACCGCGGACTCGACGATCGAGGCCAGCGCCTTGCCGCGCAGGATCTCCTGGACCAGCTCGGGCACGTGGTTGTGCTCGAACATGTGGTTGATGAACTCCTGCGGGTCCTGACCCGACTGCTGCGCACGGCGCAGCATGTGCTGGGTGAGCTCCTGCTGGTCGATGCCGAGCTCGTCCTTCTTCGCGATCGCGTCGAGGATGAACTGTGCGGCGACCGCGTCACTGACCCGGCGCTGGAGGTCTGCCTCGAACTCGTCGACGGTCTGGCCCTCGTCCTCGAGGTACTTCTCCATCGTCATCCCGGCCATGACGAGCTGCTGCTCGATGTTCTCCCGGCGGGCGTTCAGCTCGGAGGTGACCATCGCCTCGGGGAGCGGGATCTCGACCTTGTCGAGCAGCACCTCGAGGACGGCGTCGCGGGCGGCGGCCGCCTGCTCCAGGCGCTTGCCGTTCGCGAGCCGCTCACGCACGTCGGCGGCGAGCTCCTCGACCGTGTCGAACTCGCTGGCGAGCTGGGCGAACTCGTCGTCGTACTCGGGAAGCTCCTGCTCCTGGACCTGCGAGATCCGCACGGTGACCTCGACGTCCTGACCGACCAGGTCGCCACCCACCAGCTGGCTGGTGAAGACCTTCTCCTCGCCGGCGGAGAGCCCGGTGATCGCCTCGTCCAGGCCGTCGAGCATGCCGCCCCGACCGACCTGGTAGCTCATCCCGGAGACCTCGGCGCCCTCGACGGTCTCGCCGTCCTTGGTGGCGACCAGGTCGATGACGACGAAGTCGCCGTCCTGCGCGGCCCGCTCCACGTCACTCAGGGTGCCGAAGCGCTCGCGCATCGCCGTGATCTGCTCGTCGAAGTCCTCGTCGGTGACCTCGGCGTCCTCGACCTCGGCCTCCAGCCCCTCGTAGTCGGGGAGGGTGATCTCGGGCTTGACGTCGACCTCGGCGGTGAACTCGAGGACCTGGTTGTCCTCCAGCTTGGTCAGCTCGACCTCCGGCTGGGCCAGGGGCTCGAGGTCGTTCTCCTGGAGCGCCTCCATGTACTTCTGCGGGAGGACGTCGTTGACGGCCTGGTCGAGCACCGCGCCGCGGCCGACCTGCCTGTCGATCACCAGCGGCGGGACCTTGCCCCGGCGGAACCCGGGGACGTTGATCTGCTGGGCGATCTGCTTGTACGCCGCGTCGAGGCTCGGCTTGAGCTCCTCGAAGGGCACCTCGACGGTCAGCTTGACCCGGGTGGGGTTCAAGGTCTCGACGGCGCTCTTCACAGGGTTTCTCCTGTCGTTGTTCATCGGGTAGGTGGTGCATGGGTGAAGGTCCGGGTGGACCGACACCACGATCCGTCGGGGCGACAGGACTCGAACCTGCGATCTCCTGCTCCCAAAGCAGGCGCGCTAGCCACTACGCTACGCCCCGCCAAACGAGGCCCTCATCGAGATGGGGGCCGGCTTGGTGCGGAGGATGAGGGCCGGACGCGCCGGCACACCGATCTCTCCACCGGCACAGAGTAGTTGAGCACCCCGGCGGGGGCGTAACCGAGGCGCCCCCTGGGACATCACGGGAGGACCGCGGGCCTGTGGCCGCCCGGATCCGGGAGACCGCGGCCGGGCTCGGGGCGGCGGGATCACCCGAGCGAGAGGCCCGAGGAGGGAGGTCTGGAGCGGATGACGGGAATCGAACCCGCGTAGCCAGTTTGGAAGACTGGGGCTCTACCATTGAGCTACATCCGCGTGGCCGTCACCGGCCGGTCGTATGGTGCCACACCCACCGGCCGATCCGACAACCCGCCCCGCCCGGCACCCCGCTTCAGGCACCCGGCTCACTCGCGGCTCAGGAGCACCAGGGCGCGGTCGTCCTCACGGGAGCCGAGGTCGTCGACGAGCCGGGCGGCCGCCCCGTCGAGGTCCCCCGACAGCGCGGACACCGCCCGCTCCGACATCCGGGAGATCCCGGCGTCGATGTCGGTGCCGGGCGCCTCCACCATCCCGTCGGTGTAGAGCAGGAGGGTGTCGCCCGGGGCGAGGCAGCCGCGGACGACGCCGAACTCGGCCTCGGGGATCACGCCCAGGACCGGCCCCTCGGTCTCCAACACCCGCCACGAGCCGGCCGGGCCGAGCAGGACGGCCGGCGGGTGGCCCGCCGTACGCACCTCGAAGCGGGAGCTGCACAGATCCACCGACAGGTGGACGGCGGTGGCGAACCCCTCGTCCCACCCCTGCCGGTTGAGATAGTCGTTGGCCGCGGGCAGGAAGCGGTCGGCCGGGAGCGCACCCAGCAGCGCC
Organism: Nocardioides insulae DSM 17944; assembly: GCF_000422825.1. Taxonomy (GTDB): domain Bacteria; phylum Actinomycetota; class Actinomycetes; order Propionibacteriales; family Nocardioidaceae; genus Nocardioides; species Nocardioides insulae. The sequence goes on from NZ_AUGU01000013.1 coordinate 639,714, forward strand.
CCGAAGGCGCCGGAGAGCTGCAGCGCCCGGGTGCCGGCGTCCTGCCCCTTGCCCGACACGTCGACGAGGGCGAGTTCGAACCGACCGGGGGCCGGGCAGGACGCCACGACGAAGTCGCCGGCGAACAGGGTGCCTCCCGCCGAGGCGAGGGCGGAGTGTGCCTGCCACCCACGGGGCAGGTCCGGGACAGCTCCCTGGTCGAGGATCCGGTCGCGCAGTTCCACGAACATCGACTCCCCGATGATGCCCGCCACCCCGAGCCTGACCCGGCGGAAGGACACCATCAGCACGATCACGCCCAACAGGAACACGACCCCGATCGCACCCATGGTGAGCTCGCTGATCGCGAGATCCCGAGCGGTCACCACGACCACAGAGACGAGCAGCAGAGCCATGATGTAGACGACGTACCACGGCAGCACCCGCGGTCCCAGGGTCATGCTGCCCAGCAGCAGAGGCACCGCGAAGCAGCCGACGGGCACGGCGCCGGGTGCGAGCAGGACGGCGACCAGGATCGCGAGCCCGAACAGCGCCAGCCAGCCGATCACGCGGGTCTCCGGGGCGGCCAGGCGCCTGCGCAGGCGGGGACGCTGGGTGCGCACGGTCTGGTTCGTCATGCTCGCTCGTGTCCGGTTGGCGTTCGGGCTCCTACTGTAAAGCCCTCGTCGCCCCGGCCCGGCTGCGGTAGGTGCGTTGACACCCCGGGCACCAGAACAGGTTGCGCCCCTCGAGGATGCGGGTCCGGATCTCCCGACCGCAGACGTGGCAGGGCAGCCCGGCCCGCCGGTACACGTAGACCTCTCCCCCGTGGTCGTCGACCCTCGGGGGCCGACCCATCTGCTCGGGCGTGTGCTCGGGCCGCACGGTGTCGATCCGATCGAGCCGCACGCCCTCGGCCATCAGCGCGACCAGGTCCTCCCACATCGCGCTCCACTGGGTACGGCGCAGGCTGCTCCCCGGCCGTTGCGGGTCGATGCGATGGCGGAAGAGCAGCTCGGCACGGTAGACGTTGCCGACGCCGGCCAACACCTTCTGGTCCATCAGCAGGGCGCCGATGGACCGGTCGCTCCGGCGGATCCTGGCCCAGGCCCGGTCGGGGTCGGCCTCGGGGCGGAGCGGGTCCGGCCCCAGTTTGGCCACGCATGCCGCCACCTGGTCCGGCCCCCACAGGTCGCAGGCGGTGGCGCCGCGCAGGTCGGCGTACGCCCAGCCGTCGGGTCGCCGGCCGACGAGCCGGAGACGTACCTGGCCGACAGGTGGGGGTAGGTCGGCGGCGCCGGTCGTGATCTGGAACTTCCCGATCAGGCCGAGGTGGATGTGGACGTACCGCTCCGCCGGGAACTGCACGAACAGCTGCTTGCCCCACGCCTGGGCACCGCCCACCTCCTCGCCGTCGAGCAGGAGCGCCTCGTCCTCGAATCGCCCCTGTGGGCTGCCCACCCGCACCTGCTGCCCCGCGAACGCGCTGGTCAGGTCCAGGGCCAGCCGGTGGAGGGTGTGGCCCTCAGGCATCCTGGTCTGCGGCGGGGTCCTGGTCCTCGGCGGGTCCGAGGCCGGCGGCCGAGGCGGGCAGCGGCGGTCGCTCCCCGGTCCGCTCGTAGTGCTCGAGCTGGCCGATCCGGCGTACGTGCCGCCCGTCGCCGGGGAACGGCTCGGCCAGGAACAGCTCCACGAAGCGGGTCATGTCCTCCAGGCTGTGCATCCGGCCGCCCACCGCGACCACCTGGGCGTCGTTGTGCTCCCGGGCGAGCCGGGCGGTGTCGTCGGAATGGACCAGGGCGCAGCGGATGCCCGCCACCTTGTTGGCCGCCATCTGCTCGCCGTTGCCGGAGCCGCCGATCACGACACCGAGGCTGTCGAGCCCGGCGGCGCGCTCCCGTGCCACGGCCTCGGCGGCGCGGATGCAGAACACGGGGTAGTCGTCGAGGGCGTCGTAGACGAACGGACCGTGGTCGACCGGCTCGTGACCGAGCTCGGTGAGGCGGTCGATGAGGTGGCTCTTGAGGTCGAGGCCGGCATGGTCGCAGCCGAGGTGCACGCGCATGAGGGTCAGTGTTCCACCCGGGGGTGGGCGGCGAGGAACGCGGCGGTCTGCGCGAGCACGTTCTCCGCTGCCGGGAACACCTCGCCGTGCCGCCAGAAGCCGTGCACGTTGCCCAGGATGCGGGTGCCGAGGACGGGTACGCCGGCCTCCGCGAGCAGGGCGGCGAGGTGCTCGCCCTCGTCCCGCAGCGGGTCGTGCTCGGCGGTCACCACCAGGGTCGGCGGCAGGGTGTGCAGCCGGTCCGAGAGCAGCGGGGCAAGGTCGGGGTCGCGGAGGTCGGCCTCGTTGGCGGCGTACTGCTGCCAGTACCAGGCGGCCTCCGCGGGGTCGAAGCCGTCCGCCGCCGTGCGGTAGGAGTCGAAGCCCTGCTCGGGATCGAGGAAGGGATAGATCAGCACCAGGCCGGCGAACCTGTCCGGGTTGCGCAGCGCGGCGACCAGGGCGAGGTTGCCGCCGGCACTGTCGCCGTGGACGTGGGTCGCCATCCCGCCCAGTTCGGCGTCCTCGGCCAGCCACCCCAGCACCGCGTCGACGTCGTCCGGGGCCGCCGGGAAGGGGTGCTCCGGCGGCCTGCGGTAGTCCACCGAGAGCACCCGCAGCCTGGTGCGATTGGCGAGCTTGCGCGCGGCCGCGTCGTGCACCTCCACGTCGTTGAAGACGAACCCGCCTCCGTGCAGGTGTACGACGACGCCGGGCCGGGAGTGCTCGGGCACGAAGAGCCGCACCGGCACCCCGGCCGCTTCCAGGTCACGGACCTCCGCGACGTGTTCCCTCGCCTCGCTACGCGCCTGTAGCCGGGCGGCGGCGCGAGCGGACTCGATGTCCACCTTCCACACCTCCGGCTCGCCCGCCGCCTGGGCCACCGCCTTCTTCGCCTCCGGGTACAACGCCATGCTCGGGAGGCTACTGGTGGCCTCGGCCGGCTGTCTCTGGTGTCCCACGCGACACACGACCCAGGGGAAAGGTGCACTTGTTGGGCGGTTTTCGGCCTGGAAGCGCACCTTTCCCCGGTTCACCGGGGAAACGTCCGCGGCGGTCTCACCCGCCCAGCACACCCGCGATCAGGGGGGCGATCTCGCGCAGGGCATGACCGCGGTGGCTGATCGCGTCCTTCTGGTCGCGGGTGAGCTCGGCGGTGGTGCCGGTGGGCAGGGCGTCGGCGACGAAGAGGACGTCGTAGCCGAAGCCGCCCTCGCCGCGGGTCTCCCGGATCACCTGCCCGGGCATCCGACCCTCGACCAGGATCGCGTCGCGTTCCGACGGCCCGTGCACGAACGCGATCGCGCAGGTGAAGTGGGCACCGCGGCGCTGGTCGGGCACGTCGGCGAGCTGGTCGAGCAGGAGCCGGTTGTTGCGCTCGTCCTGGCCGGCGCGTGCCTCGTCCGCCTCGCCGCTCACCACCACACCGCTCACCTCCACGCCGCTCGCCGCGTCGCGGCGGCGACCCGACCAGCGGGCCGAGAGCACCCCCGGCATGCCGTTCAGCGCGTCGACGCACAGACCGGAGTCGTCGGCCACGGTGGGGAGACCCGTCGCCGCGTATCCGGCCCGGGCCTTGATCAGCGCGTTGCCCTCGAAGGTGGCGGCATCCTCGACCGGTTCGTCGTAGTGGGGGACGTCGTCGAGCCCGACGACCTGGACCGCCGGCAGGTGCTCGGCCAGGATCCGCTCCATCTCGTGGATCTTCTTGGCGTTGCGGGAGGCGACGTGGATGGAGGCCATGGTGCGGTCAGCTCGCGGCGGTCTCGGCCAGTGCGGCCTGCTGCAGCACGGTGAGGTCGGCGCAGCCCTTCTCCCCCAGCGAGAGCAGCGCGTCGAGCTCGGACCGGTCGAACGGGACGCCCTCGGCGGTGCCCTGCACCTCCACGAACGAACCGGCGCCGGTCATCACGATGTTCATGTCGGTCTCGGCTCGCACGTCCTCCTCGTAGGGCAGGTCAAGCCGCGGCGTTCCGTCGATGATGCCGACCGAGACGGCGGCCACGGAGCCGGTGAGCGGCTCGCCCGTGATCGCGCCGGTCGACCGCAGGTGCGCGACCGCGTCGGCGAGGGCGACGTAGGCCCCGGTGATGGCCGCGGTGCGGGTGCCGCCGTCGGCCTGGAGCACGTCGCAGTCCAGCTGGATGGTGTTCTCGCCGAGCGCCTGGTAGTCGATCACCGCGCGCAGCGACCGCCCGACCAGCCGGGAGATCTCGTGGGTGCGGCCGCCGATCCTGCCCTTGACCGACTCGCGCTGGGAGCGCTCGTTGGTGGCGGCCGGCAGCATGGCGTACTCCGCGGTGACCCAGCCCAGCCCAGATCCCTTGCGCCAGCGCGGCACGCCCTCGGAGGCCGAGGCGGCGCACAACACGCGGGTACGGCCGAACTCCACCAGCACCGAACCGGCGGCGTGGTCGAGCCAGTTGCGGGTGATCTTGATCGGGCGGAGCTCGTCGTCGGCGCGCCCGTCGGCACGTCCGGCAGCAGGAATCGTCATGACGCCAGCCTAAGCAAGAACGGCGCCACCCCGGGGTCGGGGTGGCGCCGTACGAGCCGGTCGGGAGCTACTTCACCTCGGAGCGCAGCACCCGAAGGGTGCCCAGCACGAGCGGACCGAAGACCCAGATGGTCAGCGCGCTGAGCAACTGGAGCACCTCCAAGAACCCGGTGTCGACGGGTTGTCCCATCACGTCATTGCCGGTCTGGAACGGCGTCACCGCGTAGGTGATGTCGAGGAACGGGAGCAGCGTCTGGGCCCAGTCGAAGAGGCTGAACAGGATGCCCCACACCATGTACGGGAGGAGCAGCGAGGCCACGTAGTAGACCGCGACGGTGCTCGGCGTGTTCAAGAAGAGCAGGGCGAGCGCGAAGCCCATCACCAGGTAGACCAACTGGAGGCCGGTCAGCCAGGCCACGTCGTTCCAGCCGAGATCCCAGATCGGCTCGCCGCCGATCATCTCGGCACCGACCACGGTGCCGAGCGCTCCCAGGGCGAGAGCGAGCACGAGGGTGACCAGCGCGAGGCACACGACCGCCACCAGTTTGGCGAGCACGACGCGCAACCGGTGCGGCTCGAAGGCGAAGGTCACCATCGTGGTGCGCTGGCTCCACTCGCTGGTGACGATCAGGATCGCCAGCACCGGGAGCAGCAGGGAGAGGGGGACGGCCATCACCTGGGCGAAGACGCCGGCGCTCACGACCGCGTCGTCCAGGCCGACCACCAGGAGGGTCAGCCCGAAGGCCAGCAGCACGAGCGCCGCGGTGATGGCGAGCAGCCAGCGCCCACCACGGGTGTCGATCATCTTGCGCCACTCGACCCGGACCAGCCGGAGGAACGGGATGGGCGCCGTCGGCGTGGTGTCGATGTGGAGCGGGGCGGAGGCGGTGGTGGACATCAGGCGACTCCCTCGTTGGACGTCCCGACGGTGGCCGGTGCGGGCTGGACGGCGACGGCGCTCTCGCGCTGGGTGTCGGCGGTGAGCTCGAGGAAGAGGTCCTCGAGACCGGTGCTGGCGCTGCGCAGGTCGGTGAGCACGGTCTGGCTCTCCGCGGCGGCCCGGCCGACCTCGAGCGGGCTGGTGCCGACCGCCAGGCCGTCACCGGCGATCTCCACCGGGAAGCCGCGCCGGGCCAGCTCCGCGGCGAAGGCGGCGTTGTCCACGGCGGTGACGTACGCCGTCTCCTGACCGTCTCGGGAGAGGAGCTCCTTCTTGGTGCCCTGGGCGACGATCCGGCCCCGGCCGATCAGGATGATCTCGTCGGCGATCAGCTCCACCTCGTTGAGCAGGTGCGAGGAGAGCAGCACGGTGCCGCCACGGTCGGCGTAGGACTTGAGCAGGTCGCGCATCCACCGGATGCCGGCCGGGTCGAGCCCGTTGGCCGGCTCGTCGAGGATGAGCACCTCCGGGTCGCCGAGGAGGGCGTGAGCGATGCCGAGGCGCTGCATCATGCCGAGTGAGTAGTTCTTCAGTCGGCGCTTGGACTCCTTCGGCGAGAGTGAGACCAGGTCCAGCATCTCGTCGACCCGCGAGCTGGGCAGACCGAGAGTGATGGCCGCGAGGTTGAGGATCTCGCGACCGCTGCGCCCCTTGTGCTGGGCCGACGCGTCCAGCAGGACGCCGACGTGCCGGGCGGGGTTCGGGATGTCGGTGTAGGCGTGGCCGCCGATCGTGATGCGGCCCCGGGTGGTCGGGGTCAACCCGACCATCATCCGCATCGCGGTGGACTTGCCCGCGCCGTTCGGCCCCAGGAACCCGGTCACCCGGCCGGGCTGGCACACGAAGCTCACGTCGTCGACGGCGGTGAAGCCGCCGTAGACCTTCGTCACTCCTTCGACTTTGATCATGCATCCATCCTGACCGACCCGATGGCTCCGGGCATCGGACCCAGGTGTGGATCCTCTCCGACTTCGGTAGGGGGTGGCGGCCGTCCCGGGACTCTCCCTCGCCGCCTACCGAGGACACTAGGGTCGAGCCGTGTCCACGGTGCCCGACTACCAGCCGCCGATCCGCTGGTGGGGTGCCCTCGGCCGGCTCGGCGGGTGTGTCGCCATCTCCATCCTGGCGACGATCGAACTGGCGTTCTACCAGGCCGAGCGCCACCCGCTGTGGTTCTGGGTGGGAGCGGTGACGGGGGTGGCCTCCTACGGCGTGCTCCGGTGGCGGCGCACCCACCCCCTCGTGGTGGCGGTGGGTGTCAACCTCCTGTCGATCTTCAGCCCGATCGCGTCCGGGCCCGCCGTACTCGCGACGGTCTCGGTGGCCACCCGGCGCAGGAGCCGCGAGCTCGTCCTCGCCGCCGCGGTCTCCTTCCTCTCGGGCACCGCGTTCTACTGGATCCAGCCGAGGGACGCCGACGATCCCGTCTGGTTCGACATGCTGTTCAACGCCCTTCTCACCGCCGCGATGATCGGCTGGGGCATGTTCATCGGCTCCCGCCGCGAACTGGTCTGGACGCTCCGGCACCGTGCCGAGACCGCCGAGGCGGAGCAGGGGCTCCGCGTGGCGCAGGCACGGGCCACCGAGCGGCGTCGGATCGCTCGCGAGATGCACGACGTACTGGCCCACCGGATCTCGCAGATCGCCGTCCAGGCGGGCGCGATGGAGTTCCGCGAGGACCTCTCCGCCGATGAACTGCGGCACGGCATCGGGCTGGTCCGGCAGAAGTCGCACGAGGCCCTCACCGATCTGCGCACCGTGCTCGGCGTCCTCCGCGACGACCACGGCGAACTCGCCCCGCAGCCGACCTACGCCGACCTCGACCGGCTGATCGAGGAGGCCCGCACCGCCGGCATGAGTGTCGACGTGGTCGACCGGGTCGCCCCGGACCTCCCGGACCCCACCGGTCGGACGCTGTACCGCCTGGTGCAGGAGGGGCTCACCAATGCTCGCAAGCATGCCCCGGGGAGCCGCGTCACGGTGAGTCTGACGGGTTCGCCCGAGGACGGCGTCCAGCTGGAGATACGCAACCCGCTCGGTTTCCACTCGGGTACGCCGGGTGCCGGGCTCGGGCTGATCGGCCTCACCGAGCGGGCCACCCTTGCCGGCGGCTCCTTGGATCACGGGCGGCACGGTGACCTGTTCATCCTGCGTGCCTGGATACCGTGGGCGTCGTGAGCGAACAGCGACCCACGCGGGTGGTGGTGGTGGACGACGATCCGCTGGTGCGGTCGGCCCTCGGACTGATGTTGGGTGGCCAGCCCGACCTACAGGTGGTCGGCGAGGCCCCCGACGGGGCCGAGGCGATGACGCTCATCCCCCGGGTGCGGCCCGACGTGGTGCTGATGGACATCCGGATGCCCCGGCTCAACGGGCTCGAGGCGACCCGCCGACTGCAGCGCGAGCCCTCCCCGCCGAGGATCATCGTGCTGACCACCTTCGACGCGGATGAGCACGTCGTCAGCGCGGTCGCGGCCGGCGCCGACGGGTTCCTGCTCAAGGACACCTCGCCCGCCGAAATCGTCGAGGCGATCCGCACGGTGGCCGCCGGTGACCCGATGCTCTCCCCCTCCGCCACCCGTGCGCTGATCGGACGGGTGCGGCACGACCCGGACACCGACGACCGGCTCCGGTCGGCGCAATCCCGGCTGGCCGCCCTGACCGACCGGGAACGCGAGGTCGCCCTCGCGGTCGGCGAGGGGCTCTCCAACGCCGAGATCGCGGCCCGCCTCTACCTGTCGGTGCCCACCGTCAAGGCGCACGTCTCCCGGCTGTTCGAGAAGCTCGGCACGACCAACCGCGTGCAGATCGCGATCTGCGTGCACGACGCCGGGCTGCTCTGATTCCGTCGGCACGCGGGTGTCGGCGCTTCGCCGGTGCGTTCCAGGGAGATCGTGCACCGGCCGCCACGCCTCGCTGCCGCGCGCTGGTCGGCTCGCGCGAGCTACCTCAGATCTCGTAGACGGCCCCGCTCCGGGCCAGCTCGATGGGTCCGGAGTAGGTCTGTTTAGCCTCGGCGAGGATCTCGGCGGCGTCGTGCCACGGCGGCACGTGGGTGACCACGACCCGCTTGGAGACCGCCTCGGTGGCGTACTGCCCGGCCTCGGCACCGGTGAGGTGCAGGCTGGGCGGGTTGTCGTCGCCCTCCCGGAAGGAGGCCTCGACCAGGAACAGATCGGCCCCCTTGGCCAGATCGAGCAGCGCGGGGGTGGGACCGGTGTCACCGCTGTAGGCCAGGGTGCGGCCCTCCGCGCTGATCCGCAGGCCGTACGCCGGCACTGGGTGGTCCACCTCGGCCGCGGTGATCTCGAACGGGCCGAGGGTGAACGAACCGGTCCCCTGCTCGTCGTAGCGGTGGAACTCGAACTCCTCCCGCATCCCCGGGCGACGTGGGAGGTCGTAGGCGTTGGCCAGCCGGCCGGCGGTGCCCTGCGGTCCCCACACGGGGATCCTGGGCTGGGTGCCGGAGGGGTGGTACTTGCGCAGCACGTAGTAGCTGGTCATGTCGACGCAGTGGTCGGCATGCAGATGGCTGAGCAGGACGGCGTCGACGGCGAGTGGGTCGATGTAACGCTGGAGCAGGCCGAGCGCGCCGTTGCCCATGTCGAGCACCAGCGACCAGGTGCGACTGCGTCCCTCGGCGTCGACCCCGTCGGCCTGGAGCAGATAGCACGACGCCGGCGACTGGGGACCAGGGTAGGAGCCGGAGCAGCCGACCACGGTGAGTCTCATCGGGATCCCCGATCCGTGGCGGGCGAGCAGCCGCGCGGGTCGGCGCTCATGCCAGCCCCCCGGCGAACTGGGAGGCGGCCACCATCTCCTGGCCGAGGAACCGCCGGCCGATCGTCTCGAAGGCCTCCGGCGCCCCCGTCGTCCAGAACCGGTAGGACGGCTCACCGCTCTCCCGCATCCGTCCGGTCGCTGCCAGCATCCGGTAGACCTCCTTGGCCGACTCCTCGGCACTGCTCACCAGGGTGACGTTGTCTCCCATCACATAGGAGATGACGCCGGTGAGCAACGGGTAGTGGGTGCAACCGAGGATCAGCGTGTCGACTCCCGCGGTGGTCAGCGGGTCGAGGTATTCGTGCGCGGAGGCGAGCAGTTCGTCACCGCCGGTGATGCCCGCCTCCACGAAATCGACGAAGCGGGCACACACCCGGGTGCTCAGCTCGACGTGCGGAGCGGCCGCGAACGCGTCGTCGTAGGCCATCGACTCCGCGGTGGCATGCGTGCAGATCACCCCGATCCGGCCGGTCCGACTGGCCGCCACCGCGCGCCGGGTCGCCGGCAGGATCACCTCGACCACCGGGACGTCGTACCGCTCGCGGGCGTCGCGCAGCATCGCCGCCGAGGCGGAGTTGCAGGCGATCACCAGGGCCTTGACCCCCTGCTCGACCAGATGGTCGAGGCACTCCAGGGCGTACTCGCGCACCTCGGCGATCGGCTTGGGGCCGTACGGCGCCCGCGCGGTGTCACCGACGTAGAGCACCGACTCGTGCGGCAGTTGGTCGATCACCGACCGGGCCACGGTCAGGCCGCCGAAGCCGGAGTCGAAGATGCCGATCGGTGCGTCGACGTCGAGGTCGGCACGAGGTGGCAGGCCGGGGGATTCCACGGAACCCAGGCTAGGGAAGGCGGCCCTACCGGCGCATCCCGAGGTGACCGACATGACGCGAGACCGTCGTCACGTGCTGCCCGCCGCCCGTCCGTGCCGGACCGCCCGGAGTCCTGGTCCGGCCGGCGAGGGCGGCGGTAGCGTCGGGTCCATGGCCGTTCGCCCCCGACGTACGACGACCGCAGCCATCGCCCTGACCACTGTGGCCTCGCTGGCCTCCGCCGGGTGCGCCGATGCGGATTCCCCTTCCGCCCCCGGCGCCCCGCAGGGCGGCGCACGGTCGAGCCAGCAGGCCGAGGGCGCCGGATCCGCCTCTGCCGGGGTGCCGCGGATCGATGCGCCGCGTTCGTCCGGTTCGGGAACGGGCCGCTCGGGTCCGCGCGTGCGTGTCCTGGCCGTGTCGGTCGACGGGCTGAGCGTGCAGGCGATCCGGCGGTTGGGCCGCGGCGGGGCTCCCGCGCTGCACCGGATGCTCGGCCACGGTGCCGGCACCCTCAACGCCCGCACCGCCCGCGAGACGTACGTGACCCTCCCCAACCACACCGGGATGCTCACCGGCCGCCGGGTCGACGCCGACCGTGGCGGGCACGGGGTCACCTGGAACCACGATCGCCCCGGGAGCACGGTGCACCGCGCGGCCGGGCACCGGGTGGGTTCGATCTTCAGCCGGGTCCACGGGGCCGGTGGCCGCACCGCCCTGTTCGCGGCCAAGGACAAGTTCTCCCTCTTCGACCGCAGTTGGCCCATCGGCCGGTTCGTGGTGGACCACGACAACGCCGATCTGGTCACCGCCGCGATCGCGGACCTCCGTCCCGCGCGACGTGCCTTCACCTTCGTCCATCTCTCCCTTCCGGACGCGGCCGGGCACGCCCACGGTGGGATGTCACCGAAGTACCTCGCCGCCGTCCGTGAGGCCGACGCTCAGGTGGGCCGGATGCTGCGCGCCGTCCACAGCGGACCACGTCTCCGCCGTCAGGTCCGGGTCATCCTCACCGCCGACCATGGCTTCGCCCCGGGACGGCGTGCGCACGACGCCGATCGGATGGGCAACTACCGCATCCCGTTCCTGGTGTGGGGACGCTCGATCCGCCGGGCCGACCTGTATCGGATCAACCCGGAGTTCCGCAGGCCCGGTCGCCGCCAGTCCGACTACCGCGGCCGCCAGCCGATCCGCAACGCCATGCTCGCCGACCTGGCCGCCGACTTCCTCGACCTCCGCTCGGTCCGTGGCAGCGAGTTCAACCACGACCAGCGGCTCGACGTCCACCGCTGAACCCGACGCGGATCCCCGATCTGCGCGGCCGCCTCCGCGGGGGAAGCCGGGTCAGGCCCAGAGCTGGCCCTCGAGGCGGTCCTCGGCGTCGTCGATGGTGCCCTCGTAGGCGCCGGTGGAGAGGTACTTCCAGCCGCCGTCGGCGACCACGAAGGCGATGTCGGCGGACTCACCGGCCTTGACCGCCTTGGCCGCCTGGCCCAGTGCCGCATGCAGGATCGCGCCGGTGGAGATGCCGGCGAAGATCCCCTCGAGCTCGAGCAGCTCCCGCACCCGACGTACGGCGTCGCGCGGCCCCACCGAGAAGCGCCGGTCGATCAGCTCGGCGTCGTACAGCTCGGGCACGAAGCCCTCGTCCAGGTTGCGCAGTCCGTAGACCAGCTCGCCGTAGCGGGGCTCGGCGGCCACGATGCTGACCTCCGGCTTGGCCCGGCGGAAGAACCGGGAGACGCCCATCAGCGTGCCGGTGGTGCCGAGGCCGGCGACGAAGTGGGTGATCGAGGGCAGGTCGGCGAGCAGCTCGGGCCCGGTGCCCTCCTCGTGTGCCAGCGCGTTGGCGTCGTTGCCGTACTGGTAGAGCATCACCCAGTCGGGGTGCTCGACGGCCAGCCTCTTGGCGACCCGGACCGCCTCGTTGGACCCGCCGGCCGCGGGCGAGGAGACGATCTCGGCACCCCACATCCGGAGCAGCTGGCGGCGTTCTTCGGAGGTGTTCTCCGGCATCACGCACACGATCCGGTAGCCCTTGAGCTTGGCCGCCATCGCCAGCGAGATCCCGGTGTTGCCCGAGGTGGGCTCCAAGATCGTGCAACCCGGCCGCAGGGTGCCGTCCTTCTCGGCCTGCTCGACCATCCGCAGCGCCGGACGGTCCTTGATCGACCCGGTGGGGTTGCGATCCTCGAGTTTCGCCCACAGCCGCACCTCGGAGCCGTTCGGCTGGGGTCCCGGAGAGAGCCGGGGCAGGCCCACCAGCGGCGTACCTCCGACGGAGGCGAGCAGGTTGTCGAAACGCATGGGATCAGTGTCGCATCCACCGATCGGAGGATGGCCCTTCGAGCCTGCTGTCCGATGTGCGGGACGCCGCCGCTTGGCAGGGTCGAGGTATGCACACCACCACCGCGGCCGTCGAGGTCACCGCACTGCACAAGAGGTACGGCGAGAAGGTCGCCGTCCAGGACGTCTCCTTCACCGTCCGACAGGGCGAGGTCTTCGGCATCCTCGGTCCCAACGGTGCCGGGAAGACGACCACCGTCGAGGCCATCGCCGGACTGCGCCGTGGCGACGCCGGTCGCGTCCGCGTCCACGGCATCGATCCGTGGACCGACCGCGCCGCCCTGACCAAGGTGCTGGGCATCCAGCTCCAGGAGGCGCAGCTGCCCGAGAAGATCACGGTCTCCGAGGCGTTCGAGTTGTGGTCGGCCCTGTACGACGATCCGGTGCCCTGGCCCGGACTCGCCGACAACCTCGGTCTCGGTGAGCACGTCGACCGGCGATTCGGAAAGCTGAGCGGCGGTCAGCAGCAGCGGCTCTCGATCGGGCTGGCACTGGTCGGCAACCCCCGGGTGGCGGTCCTCGACGAGCTCAGCACCGGCCTGGATCCGCGTGCCCGCCGCGAGGTCTGGCAGATCGTCCGCGACCTGCGCACCCGGGGCGTCACCGTGCTGCTGGTGACCCACGCGATGGATGAGGCCCAGGAGCTGTGCGACCGGATCGCGATCGTCCAGCACGGCCGGATCGCGGCCCTGGACACGCCCGACGCGCTGATCCGAGCCACCAGCTCGGCCACCGTCACCACCTTCCGGGCCGAGGTCGCCGTCGATCTCCAGGCGCTTCGCGAACTCGCGACGGTGAGCGAGGTGCGCAGCGAGGTCGGCCGGATCGTCGTGCAGGGCACCGAGGACGCAGCCGTGCAGGTCATCGACGAACTGCACCGCCAGGGGGTCCGCCCGCGCGACCTGCGGGTGGTCGAGGGCAATCTCGACACGGCGTACCTGGACCTCACCGCCACCGCGACCGCCACCGCCGCCGCGGCCGAGTCCACCGACGACGTCGAGGAGATCCGATGAGCTCCCCCACCACCGCGATCATCCGCAACGAGGCGAGGCTGTTCTCCCGCGAGCCCGTCGCCGTGTTCTGGATGCTCGCCTTCCCCAGCATCCTGCTCGCCGGCCTCGGGCTGATCCCCTCCTTCCGGGAGCCCGACCCCAACCTCGGCGGGCAGAGCGTGATCGAGTTGTACGTCCAGGTCGTGGTGCTGCTCTCGATGATCTTCTCGGGCGCCCAGGCGATGCCGGAGTTCCTGATCAGCTACCGGCAGCGCAAGGTGCTCCGCCGGTTGCGCACCACCCCGCTCGGGCCGAGCCGGGTGATCCTGGCCCAGGTCGTCGTGCACGCCGCGGTGGTCAGCCTGGCCGCCCTGCTCTGCCTGCTCGTCGGCCGGGTCGCCTTCGGTACGCCCCTGCCTGAGGCTCCGGTGGGCTACGCGTTGGTCTACCTGCTCGCGCTGGCCTCGATGATGGCGGTCGGCGCCGTCATCAGCGCGGTGGCACCCAACGCAACGGTCGCGAACGTGCTCAGCATGGCGGTGATGTTCTCGTTCATGTTCACCGCTGGTGTGTATCTGCCGGTGCAGGCGATGCCCGACGCCCTCCAGACGATCGTGTCGTTCTTCCCGATGGGCGCGGCCGCCGAGGCCCTCAACCAGGCCGTCCTGGGCGAGGTCCCCGACCTGATCCACCTCGGGGTGATGGCCGCGTGGACCGCCGCGCTCTCACTCATCGCGGTGCGCGCCTTCCGCTGGGAGTGAGAGGCTGATGCCGATGAGCCCCGCGATCAGCCCGACAGAGTCGTTCGAGGAGCGGTGGGGGCGATTGTTCGCCCACATCCCCTACGTCGTGCTCGCGGTCGCCACGCTGGTCGCACTCTTGACCGGCCCCTACACCGGCGCCACGTCGCCGGCGTGGCGCCTGATCGCCCAGCTCGTCGTCCTCGCCGTGACCTTCGCGTGTCTGGCCTGGGGCACCTGGATCCACCGGCACGGCGCGAGCCGGGCCCAGGGCGTCGCGTTCTACCTCGGGCGCACCGCACTGGCCCTGCTGCTGACCCTGCTCAACCCGCTGTTCTGCATCTTCGCCTGGATCGGCTTCATCGACGCCGAGGACCACTTCCGCGGACGGGCGGTCTGGGGCGCGCTCGGGGCGACCTCGGTCATCTTGGCGCTCGGCCAGTCCGGCGGTGTTCCGTTCGGATCGGTGGGTCACGTCGCTCTCTTCGTGATCCTCGTGGGGGTCAACTTCGGTCTCTCGGCGACGATGAGCAGGTGGGCGGTCCACATCGCCGAGACGAGCGACCGGCGCGGCGAGATGATCGCCGAACTGGAGCGACTCAACACCGAACTGGAGCAGGCCGCCGCGGAGAACGCCGCGCTCCAGGAGACCGTCGTCGCGCAGGCCCGGGCGGCCGGCGTACAGGAGGAGCGGCAGCGGCTGGCGCGGGAGATCCATGACGGGATCGCCCAGTCCCTGGCCGCCGCGCTGGCCCAGCTCCAGGCGGCTCAGGACGAACCCGACTCCGGTCGCCGGATCGCCCGGGCCACCGAGCTCACCCGAGACGCGCTCACCGAGGCCCGGCGCTCCATGCTCGACCTCTCCCCCGCCCCGCTGACCGGCAGTGGTCTGGCCGAGGCGATCACCGGGCTGGTTGGCTCCTGGGACGCCGAGCAGCCGGCCCGCGCCGAGGTCGTCGTCACCGGCGTCGTGCGGCCGCTGCATCCCGAGGTCGAGGCCACGGTTCTGCGGGTCACCCAGGAGGCCCTGTCGAACGTGGCCAAGCATGCGGCCGCCGATCGGGTGGGGGTCACCCTGTCCTACGACGACGAGTCGGTGATCGTGGACGTCCGCGACGACGGGGTCGGCTTCGACCCGGACCAGCAGGCACCCCCGGCCTCCTTCGGCCTGCGCGGGATGCGCCAGCGGGCCGAGCGTCTCGCCGGCGCGCTCGACGTGGAGGCCGAGCCGGGCGGCGGCACCGCGGTCTCCCTCCGCCTGCCGGCCCTGGACAGGGGCGCGGCATGATCCGGATCCTGGTGGTGGACGACCACCCGATCGTGCGCGACGGCGTGGTCGGCATCCTCTCCGCGGTGGCCGACTTCGAGGTGGTCGGCCAGGCGGACAGCGGCCCCGCCGCGGTGACCGCGAGCGCTGCCCTCGACCCCGACGTGGTGGTGATGGATCTGCGCATGCCGGGCGGTTCGGGGGTCGACGCCGTCCGGGAACTCCAGCGCCGGGGTCTGCGCGCCGCCGTGCTGGTGCTCACCACCTACGACACCGATTCCGACACGGTCGCAGCGATCGAGGCCGGCGCGACCGGCTACCTGCTCAAGGACTCCCCCACCGCGGTGCTGGTCGACGCCGTCCGGGCGACCGCCCAGGGTGAGACCGTGCTCTCGCCGACGGTCGCGACCCGACTGGCGACCCACGTACGCCGACCCGTCCGGTCGGCCCAGCTCAGCGCCCGCGAGCGCGAGGTGCTGGTGCTGGTCGCCCGCGGCCGCGCCAATCGTGCGATCGCGCAGGAGCTCTTCGTCAGCGAGGCCACCGTCAAGACCCATCTCGGCCACGTCTACGAGAAGCTCGGGGTCACCGATCGTGCCGCGGCCGTCGCCACGGCGTACGAGCGCGGCATCCTGGGGTGAGGTCGGCCGGTCCCCCGGCGGCGCCGGCCGAGGCCGGCGCGGAACCGGGGGCGGAGGTCAGCAGCCGCCGGCGACGGCGGGGAGCACGACGACCTGGTCGCCGTCGGTGAGCTCGGCCTCGAGGCCGCCGATGAAGCGGACGTCCTCGTCGTTGACGTAGACGTTGACGAAGCGGCGCAGGTCGCCGTTCTCGATCAGCCGCTCCTTGAGGCCCGGGTGGTTCGCCTCGAGGTCGTCGATCAGCGCGCTCAGGTTGTCCCCGGCGCCGGTGACGGCCTTCTCTCCGCCGGTGTAGGTGCGGAGGATGGTGGGGATGCGGACCTCGATGGCCATGGGGGACTTCTCCTCGGTGACTGGTTGGGCTGGGGGTCGGGGGTGGGTCAGGCTGCGAGCCCGGGGACGACGGCGACCTCTTCCTCGGTCACCACGCCCTCCACGATCCGATACGACCTGAACTCGACCGGGCCGTCGTTATTCCCGTGCTCCCGGGTGCTCACCAAGACGTAGTGGGCGTTCGGCTCGCTGGCCAGCCCGATGTCGGTGCGACTCGGGTAGGCCTCGGTCGCGGTGTGGGAGTGGTAGACGATCACCGGCTCCTCGTCGCGATCCCACATCTGCTTGTACAGCTCGAGCAGCTCGGTGCTGTCGAACTCGTAGAAGGTGGGACTCCCGGCGGCGTTGACCATCTCGATGAAGCGCTCCGGCCGGTCGCTGCCCTCGGGCCCGGCGACGATGCCGCAGGCCTCGTCGGGGTGGTCGCGCTTGGCGTGCGCGACGATCGCGTCGTAGGTCGCCTGGTCGATGGTCAGCACGCGCCCAGCCTAGGCGGTGGGCCGGACGGGTACGGCGATGCCCGGGGGCCGGACATCCCAGGGGGCATGAGGGATGTCACAGCCCCGGGCAGGCGCCGGCGGGCCTCAGTACTTCTCGGACTGACCACCGTCGATGGGGATCACCGTTGCGTTGATGAATCCGGCCTGGTCGGAGAGCAGGAAGGCGGCCAGGTGGCCCACCTCCTCGGGCCTGCCGAACCGGTTCATCGGGTTGACGCTGACAAACTGGCGGCCGACCTCCTCCCAGTTCTCCGGGTCGATCTGCTTGAGCGAGCCCTCCACCATCGGAGTCATGATGGCGCCGGGCGCGATCGCCTTGACGCTGACCCCGAACCGGCCGTATTCGATCCCGGAGTTGCGGGTCAGGCCGACCACGCCGTGCTTGGCGGCGGCGTAGCCGGACTGGTTGCCGACGCCGCGGATCCCACCGACCGACGCGGTGTTGACCACGCTGCCGGAGCCCTGCTCGCGCATCAGCGGCAGCACGTGCTTGAGACCGAGGAAGACCCCACGGAGGTTGATCGCCACCACCTTGTCGAACTCCTCGCTGCCGAAGTCCTCGGTGAGGTTCTGCTTGCCCTCGATGCCGGCGTTGTTGAAGAAGGCGTCGACGCGTCCGAAGGCGGAGACCGTCTCGGAGACGTAGCGGGTGACGTCCTCCTCCTTGCTCACGTCGGCGAGGATCTCGCGCACCTCGGCCTGGGGGGCGATCTCACGGACGGCGGCCGCGGTCTCGGCCAGCCCCGCCTCGCTCACGTCGACCAGGGCGAGCTTGGCTCCCTCGACTGCCACGGCGAGCGCGGCTGAGCGACCCAGCCCCGATCCTCCGCCCGTGATGAGAACGACCTTGTCGGTGAAACGGTCCTGCATGACTCCTCCTCTGTCTCTGACGCCGCGTTCGCGACGATATTCGAAACGCGTCGTAGCGTATCGTCATTCCGCACTGTGACCGACGAGACGAGGGAGTACCGATGGGGTCGACCCAGCGCCGTAGCGACCGGGATGGGTCGGCGGGCGAGCCGCGCGGCGTACCGCAGGACCGACCCCAGGACCGACCCCAGGACCGACCGCAGGACCGACCCCAGGCGCGGGGCGGGACGCGCGGCCGCCCGCGATCCACGGACGCAGACGCTCGCATTCTGCGCGCAGCGCGGGACCTGGTCGGCGAGCTGGGCTACCAGAGGGTCAGCATGGAGAACATCGCCGCGCGTGCCGGCGTCGCCAAGACGACGGTGTACCGACGATGGCCCAACCGCGCCGCGGTGATCACCGAGGCCGTCGCGGATCGACTCGCCCCGTCCTCCGCACCGGACACCGGCGACGTCGTCGAGGACGCCCTCGCGCACGTGAGCGAGCTGTTGCACACCCTCACCCTGCTCGGGGACCCCACCGTCGTGGCAGGGGCGCTGGCCGAACGCGGCGAAGCGGGGCGCCGGGATCTCGACGCCATCCTCCGCGCCCGCCAGGAGCCCGGTGACGCCCTGCTCCGCAGAGGGATCGAGCGCGGGGAACTCCCCGCGGACCTGCCCGTCGCACTGATCCTCGAGAGCTGGACCGGGTACGTGCTCTACCGGGTGGTCTTCGAGCAGTCGGTACCCGCCGAGGCCGAGCTCCGCGAACTGGTCACGCACCTCCTGCGGCGCGCGCCAGGACCAGCCTGAGCGAGGGCGACCCGGGACGGACCTGGGTACGGTCGTCCGGCGCGGACCCGGCCCGGGCCGCCCCTCCGATCTGCGCGCTCAGCGCATCAGCGCCCGGACCAGGGTCTCCTGCAGGTAGCCGATCCACTCGTAGATGTCGTGTGCCTGGTTGCGCGGGTCGTCCTCCGGCATCGTCGCCCAGCGGGCCTCGTCGTCCTCCTCGACGCCCAGCCTGGTGGCCAGCGCCAGGCGGAGGTCGGTGAAGGAGCGCAGCCACACCTGGGCCTCCTCCTCGGGGAGCTCGACGTCGATCATCAACCCGTCGTCGTCGAGCTCGGCCGGAAGGCCGGCCTCCTCGAGGGCGTCGATGATGCTGCTGGCCGCCCTCGCCTTCCCGTCCCGCAGGGTGCCCTCGGTGAAGCGACGGAACTCCGCGGCCGCCTCGTCGTCGTGCGGGTAGGCGCTCGGGAAGAGCCGGGCGAGCACCGGGTCCTCCGGCTCGGTGGTGGGGCCGGTGAAGTCGAGCATCGCCTCGAGCGGGTCACGCTCCTCCGGTACGGCGGCCTCGTTGCGGAGCAACTCGACCAGCTGTCCGGCGAGGGAACGCAGGAGGTCGGCCTCGAACCCGGTGAAGGTCGCGATGACCCTCTTGCTCCGGCGGTGCCGCGCGAACCCCGTCATCAGCTCCCCTGCTTCTCGAGCGTGGCCCACAGCCCGAACTCGTGCATGGCCTGGACGTCGCGCTCCATCTCCTCGCGGCTCCCCGAGCTCACCGCGGACTTCCCGTCCCGGTGGACCTCCAGCATCAGCTTCTCCGCCTTCTTCTTGGCGTAGCCGAAGTAGGACTGGAAGACGTAGGTGACATAGGACATCAGGTTGACCGGGTCGTTCCACACGATCGTCACCCACGGACTGGTCGACGCCACCAACGGATCGGTGACCGGGCTCTCCTGCTCCGTCGGAGCGACCTCGGTGGGGCTGGGAGCGGACATGCCGCCCATGGTTCCACACCGCTGCGAGCGCATCTCGACGCGGCTTGCCACACTGTCCCCGTGACCGTCCCCCCGTCCGGACCAGCGGCCGACAGCACCGCGCTGCTGACCGACCACTACGAACTCACCATGCTCCAGGCCTCGCTCGCGGCAGGCACGGCCGACCGCCGGGCGGTCTTCGAGCTCTTCCCCCGCAGGCTTCCCGAGGGCCGCAGGTACGGCGTGGTGGCGGGTGTCGGGCGCGCCCTCGAGGCACTGGAATCCTTCACCTTCGGTGATGCCGAACTGGCGGTGCTGGCCGAGGTGCTGGACGGACCGACGCTGAACCGGCTGGCCGAGTACCGGTTCTCCGGCGACATCTGGGGATATCCCGAGGGCGAGATGTACTTCCCGCACTCACCGCTGCTGGTGGTCGAGTCCACCTTCGCCGAGGCCGTCCTGCTCGAGACCCTGCTGCTCTCGATCTACAACCATGACTCCGCGATCGCCTCGGCGGCCTCCCGGATGACGCTCGCGGCCGGCGAACGACCGTGCATCGAGATGGGGTCGCGCCGCACCCACGAGCAGGCCGCGGTGGCGGCCGCGCGCGCGGCGTACATCGCCGGTTTCGTCTCGACCTCCAATCTCGCGGCCCGCGCCCGGTACGGCGTCCCCACCGCCGGCACCAGCGCACACAGCTTCACGCTGCTGCACGACACCGAGGAGCAGGCGTTCCGCGCGCAGGTCGACTCACTGGGTCGGGGCACCACCCTGCTGGTCGACACCTACGACGTCGCCGGGGCGGTGCGGCTCGCGGTCCAGGTGGCGGGTCCCGAGCTCGGCGCGGTGCGGATCGACTCCGGCGACCTGGCCGCGCTCGCCGTCCAGGTGCGCCGCCAGCTCGACGACCTCGGCAACACCGACACCCGGATCATCGTCACCAGCGACCTGGACGAGTACGCCATCGCGGCCCTGGCCGCGGCGCCGGTCGACGGGTACGGCGTGGGCACCCAGCTGGTCACCGGCAGTGGCCACCCGGCCGCCGGCTTCGTCTACAAGCTGGTCGCCCGCGAGGGCGCCTCCGGCGAACTCGAGCCGGTGGCCAAGAAGAGCAAGGACAAGGCCTCCGTCGGTGGGCGCAAGTTCGCGCTGCGCCGGCGTTCGGCCGCCGGTGTCGCCGAGGCCGAGATCATCGGGGTCGGCACTCCCCCGGTGGGCGAGGAGGATGACCGGCCGCTGCTCAGCCCCCTGGTCCGGTCCGGCGAGGTCGTCGGCCGCGAGCCCCTCGACGCCGCCAGGGCCCGGCACCAGGCCGCCCGCGCCGAGCTCCCCCTCGCCATCCACGCGATGAGCCGGGGCGAGCCGGCGATCGACACGGTCTTCGCCTGACCGCCTCCACAGCGTCGCCCACGAAGCGGACCGTCCGGACCGCTCGCAGTCTTAGGACACGGTCGCCGACCGGGTCGGGCCGTCACCGCCGTCCACTACATTCGGGGAATGACCAAGCGGGCACTGATCGTGGTCGATGTGCAGAACGACTTCTGCGAGGGCGGGTCCCTGGCGGTCCGAGGCGGGGCCGGGGTGGCGCACGCGATCGCCGCGCTCATCCACGCGTGGTCCGCGGGCGCGCCTGAGGTGCCTGCCTACGACCACGTCGTGGCGACCAAGGATCACCACATCGACCCGGGCGACCACTTCGCCCGGGAGCCCGACTACCGCACCAGTTGGCCCGTGCACTGCCAGGTCGGCACGGAGGGCGAGCGGTTCCACCCCAACCTGGACCCGGAGCCGTTCGACGCGATCTTCCGGAAGGGCGAGTACACCGCCGCCTACTCCGGCTTCGAAGGGGTCGATGAGGGGGGCACCGGGCTGGCCGCCTGGCTGCGCGCCCGGGAGATCGAGGCCCTCGACGTGTGCGGTCTGGCCACCGACCACTGTGTCCGCGCCACCGCCCTCGACGCCGTCCGCGAGGGGTTCCGGACCACCCTCCGACTCGACCTGTGCGCCGGGGTCGCCGAGGAGACCACCGAGCGCGCGGTCGAGGAGATGCGCACGGCGGGGGTCCTGATCGGGTGAGGCCGACGCGGGCGGGGCGGCTGCCGGCCCGGCCGTCCCCCGTGTCCGTCCCCCGTGTCCCTCCCCCGTGTCCCCGAGCCGCTCCGGCCGTAGAGGCAGCCGATCCAGCTCTATAACGATCCGCCAACGGCCGCCCCGCGCGGGTGTAACTGCGGTTAGGGTCCGCGAGTGGCATCGATCTCGGCGTTGGCACCCTTTCGCGTACCCCATTTCGCCTGGTACTTCGGCGCTCGCGCCGTCAACCAGGCCGGGCACACGATGGCACCGGTCGCCCTGGCGTTCGGCGTCCTCGCGCTGACCGACGCCCCCGGAGCCCTCGGCGCGGTGCTGGCGGCGCACATGGTCCCGATGGTGGCGCTGCTGCTCGCCGGCGGTGTGATCGCCGACCGCTTCGGCCGTCGCCGGGTCATCCAGGCCTCCAACATCCTCTCCGGCCTGACCCAGGGCAGCATCGCGCTTCTGATGCTCACCGGCAACGCCGAGATCTGGCACCTGGTCGCTCTGTCCGCGCTGAACGGCGTGGCCTCGGCAGCCGCGATGCCGGCGCTGATGGGACTCGTGCCGCAGTTGGTCCCGCGGCAACTCCTGCAACAGGCGAACGTGCTGCTCTCGCTGACCCGGGCGTCCCTGATGATCCTCGGGCCGAGCCTCGCGGCCCTGCTCGTCGTCACGGTCGGGCCCGGCTGGGCGCTCGCCGTCGACTCCCTCACCTGGCTGCTCTCGGCCGCCCTGCTGATCCCCGTGCGCATCCCGCCGCCCGCCGCGGTGCGCGCCAGCATGGTCGCCGAACTGCGCGACGGGTGGCGCTACTTCCGGGCCACCACCTGGCTGTGGCTCATGGTGGGCGCCTTCGCGATCCTCAACGCCCTGCACGAGGGCGGCATCACCACTCTCGGTCCGGCACGCGCGACCCAGACCGGGATCGGCGAGGGGGGCTGGGGCCTGGCCCTGTCCGCCCAGGCTGTCGGCGCCCTGGCCGCCACCCTGATCTTCATGCGCTGGTCCTTGCAGCGTCCGCTGGTGGTGGGCGTGCTGGGCAACATCCTGTACGGCTTGCCGATGATCGTCCTGGCGCTGTGGCCCTCCACCTGGCCGCTGCTCATCAGTACGTTCCTGGCCGGCTTCGGCGTCCAGACCTTCAGCCTGGGCTGGCACCTGGCGATGCAGGAGAACGTCCCGCAGGACATGCTGTCCCGGGCCTATTCCTATGACCAACTGGGCTCGTTCGTCGCCATCCCGATCGGCCAGTTGGCGATGGGCCCGCTCGCCGCGGCCCACGGCATGTCCGAGGTGCTCCTCCTCGCCGGCCTGGCCTACGTCACGATCTGCGTCCTGACCCTCGCCAGCCCGGCCGTGCGTCATCTCGCCCGGGCCTGAATCCGGCCCCGGGCCCACCCGGCTGCCGGGCGGGCCGAACCGACTCAGGACCGGCCGCACCACCGTTGGGCCAGGGTGCCGATCACGGTCACATTGCGGTTGGTGGAGACGCCGAACACCTTCTCCACCGGTGCGTTGGTGAGCTTGCTGGTGTGGAAGTCCTCGCCCAGCAGCAGGTGGACGCCGCGGCCGCGGATCCGGCCGACCTCGGCGCCGTTCCAGCGTGCCTCGAAGGCGGTGATCGCCTCGGGCTCGGGATCGCGCTTGAGCAGTGAGACGTAGCGCCGCCCCGACCAGTCGAGCTCGGCGGCGAGCCGCTCCGCGTCCTCGGCCACCCCGGCCAGCTCCGCCGGGGTGAAACAGACCGTCGGCACCTCGAAGCCGCGGTCCGCGGCGAAGGACTCCTCCAGCAGGGCTTCGGCCTCGGCCCGCTCCCCGGTGTCCAGGTCGACCCGAACGTTGCCGGTGTTGAGGTACGTCGCCACCTCGGCCCCGCCGGCGCGCTCGACGCTCGCAATGACGTCGGCCTTCGGGAACTTGCGGGTGCTGCCGAGGTTGATGGCGCGCAGGAAGGCGATCCATGTGGTCACCTTCACGATTCTCTCAGGTGGACTTTATATAGGGAACCTATGCATAGTGATGAGGTGACCCAGCCCAGTGAGCCCGACCGCTCCGCCTCCCCGACGGGCGGCGCGACGCCGGACCCGACCGGCGACCTCGCGATCTACGCCGTCCGCCTGGTCCGGTTGCTACGCCGGGAGCTCGACCTGCCGGCCGGCTCCCGGGTGCTCTCGATCCTGGACGCCGAAGGGCCCCAGGGCATCACCGCGCTCGCCCGGCTCGACGGCTGTTCCCAGCCGACCATGTCGGGGCAGATCGCCTACCTCGTCGAGCGCGGCCTGGTGAGCAGGACGCCGCACCCCGAGGACGCCCGCAGCAGCCTGATCACGATGACCGACCAGGGCCGGGAGTCCCTCGCCACCACCAGGGCCGGTGTCTCCCGGCTGCTGCGCGAGCGACTGGTCCCGACCGACCACACCGCCGAGGAGCTGGCCACCACCGTGGCGCTCCTGCGTGACCTGATCGAGCCTCAGCCCGCCGCGACGGCGGCCGAGACCCGGACCGAGAAAGGAAACAAGTGAGCGACAGCGCCACCGACCCCGCCACCAGCACGGGGCCCTCCCCCGCGACGAAACAGTCCATCCTCAAGCAGCCCCGCGCGGTCTGGGCGGTCGCCTTCGCCTGCGTGATCGCCTTCATGGGGATCGGCCTGGTCGACCCGATCCTCAAGGAGATCGCGGCCGAACTCGAGGCCACCCCCAGCCAGGTGTCCCTGCTGTTCACCAGCTACATGGCGGTGATGGGCGTGTCCATGCTGATCACCGGCGTGATCTCCAGCCGGATCGGTGCCAAGCGGACCCTGCTGGCCGGCTTGGCGCTGATCATCGTCTTCTCCGCCCTCGCCGGGATGTCCGACTCCGTCGGCGCCGTGATCGGCTTCCGTGCGGGCTGGGGGCTGGGCAACGCCCTGTTCGTCGCCACCGCGCTGTCGACCATCGTCAGCGCCGCGACCGGCTCGGTCGCCCAGGCGATCATCCTCTTCGAGGCCGCCCTGGGTCTCGGCATCGCCGCCGGGCCGCTGGTCGGCGGTTTCCTCGGTGAGCACTCCTGGCGGGCCCCCTTCTTCGGCGTGGCCGGCCTGATGTGCCTCGCCCTGGTGGCCACCGCGTTCCTGCTCCCGAAGACCCCGGCGACCGGCCGGCGTACCTCGATCCTCGATCCGTTCCGGGCCCTTCGGCATCGCGCCCTGCTGATCCTCGCCCTGGTCGCGATCTGCTACAACATCGGCTTCTTCACCCTGATGGCGGCCGGCCCGTTCGCCCTGCCCAGCTTCGACATCATGCAGGTCGGCTGGACCTTCTTCGGCTGGGGCATCCTGCTCGCGATCACCTCGGTGTGGGTCGCCCCGCTGGTGCAGCGGGTGTTCGGCACCGTGCCCTGCCTGGTCGGCGTCCTCGCGCTGTTCGCGCTCGATCTGGCGATGATGGCGCTCGGTGCGATGCACGAACCGGTCGTGGTGCTCGGCATCGTCGCCGCCGGCGCACTGCTCGGCATCACCAACACCCTGGTCACCGAGGCCGTGATGGGCTCCGCCCCGGTCGAGCGGCCGGTCGCCTCGGCGGCGTACTCGTTCGTCCGCTTCACCGGCGGCGCGGTCGGCCCCTACGTCGCCCTCAAACTGGCCGAGAACGTCGACCTGCACGCCCCCTTCTGGTTCGGCGCCGCCTCCGTCGCCCTCGGCGTCGTCCTGCTGGCCTGCGGCTACCGCGTCGTCACCCGCGCCCTGCACGGCGAGGCCCCGACGGCCCGCTCGGCCGAAGAGGCCGAGGACCTCGCCCTCGCCGACCTGGACTGATCCCTCGGCGCGAGCGTGTCTCCGCCACGCTCGACCCGACTCGGCACCGGGATGGGACGTCCTCCGACGCCCCGTCCCGGTGCGCGGGTCACGAGGTACGGCGAGCGGCCCAGTCGCGGATCCGGTCGATCCGGGCGCGCAACTGGTCGCCGTTGGCGACCGCCGCGGCGGGGCCGCCGCACTCCTTGCGCAGCGCCGAGTGGGTGACCCCGTGCGGCTGGCCGGTGCGGTGGTTCCAGGCGGCGACCAGCCCGTTGAGTTCGCGACGTAGCACCGCCAGTTGCTCGTGGGCGGAAACGTCGGCCAGGGAGTCGGCGGCCGCCTCGGACGCAGTGCGTTCCGGGGCTGCGGCCGCGGGCCTCTGCTTGCGGGCGCGGTCGCTCTGCCGCTGACGCAGCAGGTCACGCATCTGGTCGGCGTCCAGCAGGCCGGGGATGCCGAGGAAGTCCATCTCCTCCTCCGACCCGACCTTCACCTCGCCCTCATGGCCGAACTCGCCGCCGTCGAAGAGCACCCGGTCGAACCGGGCCTCCGAACCCAGCGCCTCCCAGGGACCGAAGGCCTCCTCGGCGCTGGCCGCCTCACTGGCGTTGGCCTGGGCGAGCAGGCCGTCCTCCTCGGCGAAGAGGTCGTTCTCGTCGGTGACCTTCTTGCCCAGCACGTGGTCGCGCGCGACCTCCATCTCGTTCGCGAACCCGAGCAGGTTCGCGACCGAGGGCAGGAAGACCGAGGCGGTCTCGCCGCGTGAGCGGGACCGGACGAAACGACCGACCGCCTGCGCGAAGAACAGCGGCGTGGAGGTCGTGGTGGCATAGACCCCCACCGCCAGCCTCGGG
Source organism: Nocardioides insulae DSM 17944 (assembly GCF_000422825.1). Classification (GTDB taxonomy): domain Bacteria; phylum Actinomycetota; class Actinomycetes; order Propionibacteriales; family Nocardioidaceae; genus Nocardioides; species Nocardioides insulae. Next base: position 665,904 of record NZ_AUGU01000013.1, read on the forward strand.
ACGTCGACTCCCTCGGAGACCATCCGGACCGCGACCATCCAGCGGTCCTCGTTCTTGGCGAAGGTGTCGATCTTCTTCGAGGCGGCCTTCTCATCGGAGAGCACCACGGTGGCGGCCGTGCCGGTGAGCCCCTTGAGCATCTTGGCGTAGGCGCGCGCGGAGTCCTGGTCGGTCGCGATCACCAGACCACCGGCGTCCGGGACGTGCCGGCGTACCTCCGAGAGCCGCTTGTCGGCGGCCTCGAGCACCGCCGGCATCCAGGAGCCCTTCGGGTCCAGTGCCGCCCGCAGTGCCTGCTGGGACAGATCCTTGGTGAGCGGCGCCCCCAGCGAGGCGGAGAGGGTGTCGCCGGCGCGGGTCCGCCAGGCCATCTCACCGGAGTACGCCATGAAGAGCACGGGGCGGACCACGTGGTCCTTGAGCGCGTCCGCGTACCCGTAGGTGTAGTCGGCCACCGAGCGGGGGATGCCGTCGTCGCCGGGGGCGTAGGTGACGAAGGGGATCGGGTTCACGTCGGACCGGAACGGCGTACCCGTGAGGGCGAGTCGCCGCGCGGCCGGGTCGAACGCCTCGCGGACCCCCTCACCCCAGGAGAGCGCGTCGCCGGCGTGGTGCACCTCGTCGAGGATCACCAGGGTCTTGAACCGCTCGGTGCGGATCCGCATCGCCAGCGGGTTGACCGCCACACCCGCATAGGTCACGGCCACGCCGACGAAGTCCGCCGAGGTCTTGCCCTGACCGGCCGAATAGGTGGGGTCGATCGGGATCCCGGCCCGGGAGGCCGCCTGGGCCCACTGGGTCTTGAGGTGCTCGGTGGGCGCCACCACGATGACCCGGTCGATCTGACGGCGGCCCAGCAGTTCGGCCGCCACCGACAGGGCGAAGGTGGTCTTGCCGGCGCCGGGGGTGGCCACCGCGAGGAAGTCGCGGGGGTGCTCGGTGAAGTACCTGGTCATCGCGGCCTGCTGCCAGGCACGCAGTTTCGTGGCCGTGCCCCACGCTGCCCGCTCCGGCCAGGCCGGGGGCAGTGCGTCGGGGGTAGCGGCCTCAGTCGGCCGCCCGGTCACTCCGGGTTGCTCCCCGAGTCACCCTCGCCGGAGGAGTCGTTGAGACCCTCCCAGACCTCTTTGCACTCGGGGCAGACCGGGAACTTGCTGCCGTCGCGGCTGGGCACCCAGACCTTGCCGCACAGGGCGACGACCGGCGTACCCATCACCATCGCCTCGGTGAGCTTCTCCTTCGGCACATAGTGCGAGAACCGCTCGTGATCGCCTTCCTCGGTGGGGACCGTCCGCTCGCGGACCTCCTCGTCCACGGCGGTGCCGCCATTGCCGAATCCCTGGAAAGCCATGGCGTCAGCCTACGTCAGCGGGACGAGCACCGGTCAGTTGAGTTCCGGGTCGATCGGCCGGGTCGAGCGCCAGGCGAGCTCGCCGGGCTGGCGGCGCAGGACGTCGCGAAGCAGCCCGTCCGGGTCGGCGCGGAAGGGGTCGTAGGGCTGCGATGGGACGACGTACCAGTCGCCGCGCGCGATCTCCGACTGCAACTGCCCGGCTCCCCACCCGGCGTACCCGGCGAAGACGCGCAGGCCGTCCAGCCAGCCGTCGACCAGCTCCTGGGGCGTGTCGAGATCGATCAGCCCCAGCCGGTCGGCGACCTGCTTGAACCCGACCGGTAACTCCGCGGGGTCATGCAGGAGCGCGACCGCGAGCGCCGCCTCGGTGCCGACCGGCCCGCCCTGGAACAGCACGCCCGGCCCGACGACCGCACTCCCCCAGCCGTCCAGCACATCGCCCACCGCGACCTCGGTCGGCCGGTTGAGCACCACCCCGAGGCTGCCGTCGTCGTCGGCGTCGAGGATGAGGACGACGGTGTCGGCGAAGTTCGGATCGAGCAGGCCCGGGGTCGCCACCACCAGCGCTCCTGCCCGGACCTCGTCCATGCCTCCGAGATTAGACTCACCGGGGTGACCTCAGCGAGCGAGCGTCGGCAACACTTCTCGGCCGCCACCAAGCAGTCCCTGGTCGACGTCGCCCAGGGACTCTTCGCCCTGCACGGGTACGCCGGCACGTCGCTGGAGGCGATCGTGGCGGGCGCCGAGGTCACCAAGGGGGCGCTCTACCACCACTTCACCGGCAAGCAGGCGCTCTTCGAGGCGGTCTTCGCGCGCGTGGAGGAGCGGGCGGCCCAGCGGATCCAGGGCGTGATCGACGCCGAGCGCGACCCGTGGCTGCGGGCCGAGGCCGGCCTGCGCACCTTCCTGGACATCGTCCGCACGCCGGACTACCTCCGGATCGTCGTGCAGGACGGGCCCGCCGTGCTCGGCTACGAGCGCTATCGCGAGCGCGAGGAGCGGACCGCCTATGCCGTGGTCTCCGACATCGTCGGAGAGGTGTTCGCGCACGACGGTCGCGGCCTCGATCCCGGCCTCGCCGACACCTTCGCGCGACTCTTCGTCGGCGCGCTGTCCTCAGTGGGCTCGGCAGTGGGCGACGCGGCCGACCCGGACGCCGAGGCGGCCCGGGTCGAGGCCGCGGTGGGCCTGGTGCTCGCGGGCCTGCGGACGGTGGCCGCGGCTCACTGACCGAAGCTCACTCGCCGATATTCACTGGCCGAGGCTGACCTGGCCGGCGTTCTTGGGGAGGAGTTCCAGCCAGACCTTGCCGACCGGGACGGCCAGTTCGGTGCCGTCGGCCAGGGAGAAGGAGACCGGTGCGTCCTCGGCGGACTTCTCCCAGGTGGCCTTGACCATCCGGCCGTCGTGGAAGACCCAGGCGTTGCCCTTGCCCTCGAAGTGCGAGATCGGCACGTCGGCCCCGCCCGGGTCCTTGTACGGAGCCAGCGAGGTGCGCACCTTGAGCACCGCGACCGTGTCGGGGGTGAACGCATCGTCCTCGGGCATGTGGCCGTTCTCCAGCACGTACCCCTTGCCGTCGTAGGACCACTGCGACGCGTGCCCGCCGAAGTCGGCGGTGAAGTTCTTGGCCTTCTTGCCGGCCGGGAACTTCTCGGCGTCCGACCAGGTGAAGTAGTCGTCCGGCCGCGCGTCCTCGCCCTCGGCCGACTTGGAGATGGTCTTCAGATCCGCGATCACGTTGTACGGCGCCGGGCGGCTGTCGTCTCGGGAGAAGCCGTCGGCGCCCTCTTCGATGTAGCTGACGCCGGCCTCGTCGAGGGTCTCCTTCGTGAAGCCCGCCGCGCCGCTGGTGACGATGGTGCCATCGACCGGGGCGACGATCCCGGCGTCGGAGGGGCGCATCGAGCGGACCGCCTCCACCTCGCGGGGCAGGTTCTCGTAGTAGAACGCGGCGAGCCGGGTGAGGTTGCCCTCGACCAGTTCCTCGACGACCAGGTCGGACTGGCTCAGGCCCACCTGGGGGGCTCCGCCGTCGGTGTTCTCCACCTTGACGACGTACACGGGGTGGGACTTGGCCGCACTCTCGCCGTCGGGCAGTGCCACGCCGGTCAGGGGCCAGTGGTCGGGCTCGCTGGGTGCGGCGCTGGCGCCGTCGTCGGCCTTGGGTTCGGGGTCGTCGTCGCCTCCGCAGGCGGACAGCAGCAGGCCGGCGGCGAGCAGCGGGGTCACGGCTCGCGCGAACGTGCGGTGAGGGGCGCGGGAGATGCGCACGATGAAGGCTCCGATCGAATCTTCGGACGTCTGAGGGGAGGTCCCGGCAAGTCCGGGCGGCGCACTTCAGTGTGCGTCGCGATGGCGGTACACACAGGAAGGCGCGCCCGGCCCTCGGCCGAGCGCGCCTTACGATAGCCAGCTGAGCCAAACCCTTGACTCAGCGCCACCTAGGTCCTGCGCACACTGGTGAGCGGCGACACGCTGGTGCCGACCGCCCAGCACGGCAGCGTGGCGCCGCCGCAGGTGCATCCTCTCCTTTGCACGCACCAGCGAGCGGCGACACGCTCGTGCCGACCGCCCAGCACGGCAGCGTGGCGCCGCCGCAGGTGCATCCTTTCCTTTGCACGCACCAGCGAGCGGCGACACGCTCGTGCCGACTGGTTACAGCAGGGTGGCGCCACCGTCGACGTAGAGGGTCTGGCCGGTGACGTAGGAGGACTCGTCGCTGGCCAGGAAGGCGGCGACGGCGGCGATGTCCTCGGGGAAGCCGACCCGCTTGACGGGGTTGCGGTCGGCGGCACCGGCGCGGAAGGTCTCCACGTCGACGCCGAGGCGGGCGGCGGTGGCGTCGGTCATCTCGGTGGCGATGAATCCGGGGGCGATGGCGTTCACGTTGATGCCGAACTTGCCCAGCTCGATGCCCAGGGTCTTGGTGAAGCTCTGGATGCCACCCTTGGCGGTGGAGTAGTTGGCCTGCCCGCGGTTGCCGGTGGCCGAGGTGCTGGAGACGTTGATGATCTTGCCGTACTTCTGCGCGGACATGTGGGCCTGCGCGGCCTTGCTCATCAAGAAGGCGCCCTTGAGGTGGACGTTCATGACGAGGTCCCAGTCCTCCTCGGTCATCTTGAACAGCAGGTTGTCGCGGGTGACCCCGGCGTTGTTCATCAGGATGTGCAGACCGCCGAGCTCGCTGACGACGCGCGCGATCGCGGCGTCGACCGAGGCACCGTCGCCGACGTTGCACCCGATGCCGATCGCCTTGGCGTCGCCGATGACCGGCAGCTTGCCCGCGGCGTCGCTGGCCGCCTGCTCGTCGAGGTCGATGATGGCGACCGACGCGCCCTCCTCGGCGAACCGGGTGGCGACCCCGAAGCCGATGCCTCGGGCGGCACCGGTGATGACTGCAACGCGACCGTCGAAACGACCCATGATTGTGTGACCTCCGCTGATCAGGGATTGGTGGTAGGTACTACGACCGCGGTCACTCTAGAACAATCGTTCAGTGACCCGCTAAAGCGGTCCGAATCCGGTTCGTGTACACGGCCATCTCGGCGTCGTCGGCGTACTTGTGTCGCGGCCAGAAGAAGCCGCGCAGCCCGTCGCCCTTGGTGCGCGGCACGACGTGCAGATGCAGGTGGGGCACGGATTGGCTGACGGTGTTGTTGACCGCGACGAAGCTGCCCTGGGCGCCGAGCCCTTCCACCATTGCGGAGGCGAGCTGCTGGCCGGCGGCGAGGAAGCCGTCGCGGAGCCCCGGCGGGAGGTCCGGGAGCGTCACCACATGCTGCCGGGGCACCAACAGGACATGGCCCTTGAAGACCGGGCGGCGGTCGAGGAAGGCCACCAGCTCCGGCCCTTCGAGCACGATCTCGGCCGGTTCGTCCCCGGCCGCGATCGCGCAGAAGACACAGGTCACCGGCTCAGCGTAGCGAGGCCGACGCGCTCAGCCGGGTCCATCGATCGTCGCCGTCGCGCAGCAGGGGCAGGATCGGTGGCCCCAGGCTCAGGCCGCGGGCGTTCCCGCTCCGGCGCGCTCCGCGAGGAGACGGCCGAGGACGTCGGGCCGATTGGTGATCACACCGTCGACGCCCTGGTCGAGGGCGGCGTGCATGCGTTCGGGATCGTCGAGGGTCCAGGTGTGGACCGCCAGCCCGTGCCGGTGCACGGCGGCGACGTACTCACTGCTCAGAGCACTGGCGTGCGGGTTGATCTGTCGCGCCCAGGTCAGGTCGGGCAGATCGTCGACGGCGGGGGTGCCGAGCAGCCCGACCGGCGTGCCGGGTTGGAGGCTCGCGTAGATCGCCATCGCGTTCCAGTCGAAGCTCTGCACCGTGAGCCGTCCGCGGGCAAGCGCCCAAGGCAGGTACCCGGGGACGCCGGCGAAGGTGTCGGCCACCGCCCGCTCGAGGCCGGGGTGGAGCCCGGGCGACTTGAGTTCCATCAGGATTCCGGTGCGGGTACGGCGCACCTGTCCGATCAGCTCGGCCAGGGTCGGCACCCGCTCCCCCACCCACTCCGCGCCGAACCAGGAGCCGGCGTCGAGCCGTTTGATCTCCGCCAGGGTGAAGTCGCCGACGTTCCAGGGCGCTCGGTCCGGGAAGACCCGTTCCACGTCGGTGGTGCGGGACAGGGTGGCGTCGTGCAGGAGCACGGGGACGCCGTCACGCGACAGTTGGACGTCCGACTCGAGCGCGTCGGCACGCTGGGCGATCGCCACCGCGAAGGCGGCGAGCGTGTTCTCCGGTGCGTAGGCGCTGGCGCCTCGGTGGGCGGTGGTGGTCCACACGCCTCGAACGATGGCGGCGGCGTTCGACACCGGCGTGACCTGGAGGTGGCGAGCCGGCCAACGTTGGATGCCCGGGCGGGCGCGGCGGCCCGGCTTGGTCCCGACGTAGGTTGGGACCCATGCGTATCGCCATCGTCGGAGGACACGGAAAGATCGCGCGCCTGCTGCCTCGGCTGCTGGCCCGAGCGGGACATCAGCCGGTGGCGCTGGTCCGCTCGGAGGGCCACCGGGCCGAACTGGAGGCATCGGGGGCCGAGGTGCGTCACCTCGACATCGAGCAGCAGGGGGGCGAGGAGTTCGCCGCGGCGTTCGCCGGCTGCGACGCGGTGGTGTTCGCCGCCGGCGGCGGGCCGGACGGCAGCGTCGAACGCAAGCGGACTGTCGATCTGGAGGGTTCGCTGAAGTCGATCGAAGCCGCCCGGAGCCGCGGCATCCGCCGGTTCGTGCAGATCTCGGCGATCAACGTCGACGACCCGCTGCCTGCCGACACCAGCGAGGTCTGGGCGGCCTACGTCGCAGCCAAGCGCGACTCCGACACCGCCCTGCGTGAGAGCGGACTCGACTGGACCATCCTCCGACCCGGCCGGCTCACCGACGACCCGGCCACGGGGCTGGTCTCGCTCGGCCCGGACGTCGCCCGCGGGGAGATTCCCCGCGCGGACGTCGCCGTCGTCCTCGCCGCGGTGCTCGACCGGCCCGACACCATCGGCCACCAGTGGAACCTGGTCGGAGGCGAGACCACCGTCTCAGCGGCGCTGGACACCGCCGTTCGGGAGTGAGTCCGGCGGTGAGGGAACCCACCGGCCGCGGGACGCGTCCCATCGGCATGAAGAGGATCCCCACCGTCCTGGTGCCGGTGCCCCTCCTGGTCGCTCTGGTCGCCGGCTGCGGCTCGGAGGGTGAGCCCACCGCCGTCGACCCGACCAGCACCCCGACCAGTCCCACCGCCTCGGCGTCAGCGGCGCCGGAGATCGAGGTGGTCACCGGCCCCGACACCGGCCCCGCCAGCGGAGGTGGGGCCGCCGAACAGCAGGCGACCCGGGTCACCACCTCGGCCGAGCAGGCGTCGTACGCCGCGACCCTGCCCGACGCCCTCCAAAAGCCCTTCCTCAGCGCTGTCGCCGAGCACGGTGTGTCCAGCGGAGAGGAGAGGTGGGCCCAGACGGTCCACGTCGGCTGCGCGGTCCCCTCCCCCGAGCAGGTCGAGGTCGAGCAGGACGCCGGGGGCACCGTCACCCTGACGGCGGCCGTCAAGGAGGACCGCACCGTCACCTGCTACGTGGCCACCCGGAGCCTGGCCATCGCGACCCTCTCGGGGTGAACCGCCGCGTCCCGAGACCCAGATGCGCGCATCGCCGATCGAGCCGGATCAGGTCAGGCCCGGGTCTGATCAGCGTCCGGGTCGGGACGCGACACCGCTGCGAGTGACCGGCGAGCGGAGGGGCTGGCCAGGATCGCGGCGATCGCGAGGAGCAGGAGGAGGCCCGCGACGACCAGCAGCAGGCGCACGTCGACCTCGTCGGCCAGTGGGCCGAAGACCACCATGCTCAGCGGCATCGCGACGGTCATCACGATGCCCACGAATCCGAAGACCCGGCCGAGCATCTCCGGCTCCACGCTCTCCTGCAGGATCGTCATCGTGGTGCTGGTGAGGGGCGCGAAGGTGATCCCGATCAGCAGCCCGAACGCGAAGAAGGCCCACAGCCCCTCGGCCAGACCGAGCCCCACGGTGAACAGACCGCTCGCGACCATCGTCGCGATGACCAAGGTGATCCGCTGGGTGACCCGGCCTCCCCAGATCGCCAGCGCCAGCCCGCCACCGAGCATGCCCGCCGACCAGCACACCTCGTTGACGGTCAGCTTCCAGACCTCGGTGCCGAACTCCCGGGTGATCACCAGTGGCGACAGGTACGACGGAGCGCCCAGCAGCACCATCACCACGGCCATCAGGCCGACCACCCAGCGCACCGACGCATGCGAGGCGAGGTAGCGGAACCCGCCCACCAGGTCGGCGAAGTAGCCGGCGGCGGCGACCTCACCCTGCGGCCGAGGCGGCCGCGGCACCGGCACCAGGAAGAGCAGACCGACCCCGATCAGGGCGGTGACCACGTCGACGAAGAAGACGGCGGTGATCGAGAGACTGGCGTAGATCGCGGCCGCGAGGGCAGGCGCCAGCAGCATCATCCCGGACTGGATGGACTGGTTGAGACCGTTGACCCGCAGCAGCACCCGCTGGGGGACGATCTGCGGGAGCATCGCGGAGACGGCGGGGGTCTGGATACCCGCGAACGTCGAGCGCACCGCCAGCGCGGCATAGATGATCCACAGGTCGTCCACCCCCGACACCATCAGCAGTGCCAGCACGAGGGTGGCCAGGGCGATCGCGGTATCGGCGCCCATCGCCAGCAGTTTGCGGTGATGCCGGTCGGCCCAAACACCGCCGAAGATCGAGACGAACGCCTGCGGCAGCATGCCGAAGACGATCGACCACATCAGGACCGACCCCGACTGGGTCTGGATCGTCAGGTGCCACATCACGGCGTACTGCACCAGCATCGAGCCCAGCAGCGAGACGGTCTGACCGCCCAGGAACAAGACGATGTTGCGCCGCCACCCGGGCGGCTCATCGGTCGAGGTCGGCGTCAGCGGCGTCGGCTCGGCGGTCACCGGAACATCCTTCCCGATCCATGTCGGTCGCTCTCCAAGGGCCCGATCGGCCCTCCGTCGCACCATCCGACACTCTCAACCTGGGTTGAGGTCAAGCGGATGACTCGTGAGCCGACGACGAGGCCCGCGCGACCAGAGGTGTGGCGTTGGGGCCCCGCACCTCGCGCGCGCAGCGCGCACAGAAATGACGAGACGACGTGGCCCGCGCAGAGCGCGGGCACACGTCGCCCAGAGTTGAGTGGAGCTGCGGGGAATCGAACCCCGGTCCTCGAGCGTCGAACGAAGTATTCTCCGGGTGCAGTCCGCGCTGGCGATTTTCTCAGCCCCGGTGCTCGCACGGACGCGTCACCGACAGGCTCAGCCGGGAAAGAGTCCCGCGTCACCCTCCCGGCGGAAGTGACGCGGCAAGTCTCCTAGTCGACGCCAGGATCAGAGCCGGAGACGGACGCTCTGTCTGACGCTTCGATCACCGCTCAGGCGGCGAGAGCGAAGGAACTGCGCTTAGCGTTGGCAGTTATGTGTTTCCAGCGATCGTTTACGAGATGACGCTGGCTTCTCGACCCGCTTCCCTTCGGACTAACGTCCCAAGTCGAAACCGATCAGCCCCTCTTGATTTGTCAACGCGACCAAGCGTACCGGGTGCAACCCGCGGACACGAACCGGTATTCCGTTCCGCGCATCGGGTCCGCCGCGCACCTCCCGAGCGCCACCGCTCCCCCACGGCGCGGGCCGACTCGTCGGCTGGGAGAGGCTCCCGATGTCCCCCTCCAGGTCGGGGCTGAGGACCCGGTCGATCCGTCCACGGCTCAGGGCCGCAGCGGAGGCCCACGGAGGGCACGCCGAGGGGTTCGGCGGCGTCGAGCGACAGCCGCCGAAGAGGCTCCCGATCCCGAAGAAACGAAGGCGGGCGGGTCCGCTCAGATCGCGCGCGGTTCAGCCCCGAAGAGCCGCGCCCCGTTGTGCCAGCAGACCGCTCGCAGCCAGTCCTCGCCCAGGCCGAGCCGTTCGAGCGACTCGAGTTGGTGGAGGTAGGGATAGGGGATCGCCGGGAAGTCCGAGCCGAGCAGGATGCGGTCCTGCAGGTCGACCAGCCGGGGCTGGAGGTCGGCGGGGAACCCGCCACCCTCGGAGAAGAATTCGGTGAAGACCATCGTGGTGTCGAGGTGGACCCGAGGGTGCCGGGCGGCGAGCGCCAGGAACTCGGCGTACTCGGGTGCCCCGAGGTGGGCGACGATCGCGGTGAGGGCGGGATGCTTCGCCAGCACCGCGGCCAGGGACCGCGGGCCGGTGTGCTCTCCGGGCACCGGCCCCGAGCCCGCATGGATGACCACGGGGGTGCCCGCCTCGGCGAGGATGCCCCAGACCGGATCGAGCTCCGGCGCATCCAGGGGGAACTCGCCCACCTGCACATGCACCTTGAACACCTCGACACCGGCCGACACCAGTTCGCCGACGTAGGTGGGTGCGTCGTCCTCCGGATAGAAGGTGGCCGACCAGAGCGACTCGGGCACCTGCTGGGCGAACTCCCGGGCCCAGTCGTTGAGATAGGCGGCCACCCCGGGCTTGTGCGCGTAGGGCAGGCCTGAGAACCGTCGGAGCCCGAAGGAGCGAAGCAGTTCGACCCGCTCGTCCACCTCGAGCCGGTAGCGGATCGGCCAGGGTCGACCGAGCTTCGGGCCGGCAGAGTCGAAGACCGCCCAGACCGCCCGCTGGATGGCCGGTGCCATGAAGTGGACGTGGACGTCGAAGAGACCCGGCAGCTCGAGGGCCTGCCACCAGGCTCGTACCTGCTCCGGTTCGGCGGCGATCCCGGGCCGGTCCGGTTCGAGGGCAGGGTCGTGGTCGGTGTGCGCGTCGGCGGTCATCTGGGTCCTTTGCCGGGGATCTGGTCAGGCCTTGGATACCAGCTCCGGCTCAGTCGTGCATCCCCTTGAGGAACCGCCCGACGGCCTGCTCCTTCTCCCGGTCGGCGGTGCGCTCGGCGATCGCCTGACGCTTGTCCCAGCTCTTCTTGCCCTTGGCCAGGGCCAGCTCGACCTTGGCCCGGCCGTCCTTGAAGTAGAGCGCGAGGGGTACGACGGTGAGCCCCTTCTCGCTGACCCGCCGTTCGATCTTGGCGATCTCCTCGCGGTGGAGGAGCAGCTTGCGCTTGCGCCGAGCCGCGTGGTTGGTCCAGGTGCCCTGGGAGTATTCGGGGATGTGCACACCGTGCAACCAGGCCTCCCCGCGCTCGATGTCGACGAACCCGTCGACCAAGGACGCCCGACCCAGGCGCAGCGACTTCACCTCGGTGCCCTGCAGGACCAGCCCGGCCTCGTAGGTGTCCTCGATGTGATAGTCGTGGCGCGCCTTCTTGTTCTGCGCGACGACCGTGCGCCCCTTCTCCTTCGGCATGCGCCCATTGTCGCAAAGCCGGGCAACCGGTTAACCGGCAGGAGCACCACAGCGGTCGAGAGCCCGGACGGCCCGGCCCGACACCCCGGCCAGGCGGCACACGAGGGGTCGGGCAGCGCAGGCCCCCAGGTCAGACCTTGAGGTACTTGCGGGTGAGCAGCAGGGTGGGCAACACGGTGATGATCGGACCCACGACCGCCACGATCAGCACCACACTCCCGAAGTCGCTCCAGTCCACCCAGGGCAGGAAGTCAACTCGGTCGCTGAGCCGCCCGATCACCTCGAACTCCAAGAACACCGCCAGCGCCCCGATCGCGAGCAGGACCCCGAGCACCGCGGTCACCAGCGCCTCAAGAAGGAAGGGCAGGGCGATGTACGCCGTCGAGGCGCCGACCAGGCGCATGATGCCGATCTCCTTGCGCCGGGCGAAGGCCGCCAGCCGGACGGTGTTGCCCACCAGCAGCAGGGCGGCGATCACCAAGAACACGGCCACTCCGATCGAGAACCAGGTCAGCTCGTCGATCGAGGCCAGCAGCGGTCCGGTGATCTCGTGCAGGTCCTGCACGTAGGAGACGCCGTCCAGCCCCTGCACCTGTTCGGTGACGACGTCGGCCTCCCTCGGATCGGTCAGCGTGACCCAGTAGGACTCGGCCATGTCCTTCTCGGTGATGATCGCGTCCGGCCCCTCGAACTGCTCTGGGCCGAGCATGTCCTCGGCCCGGTCGAAGGCCTCGGCCTGGCTCTCGAAACGGACGGACTCCACCTCGGGGCTGTCCTCGAGGACGGTGAGGATCGCGTCCTTCTGGGCGTCGGTGGCCGCACCGGTGCAGGCATTGTTGCTGTCGTCATCGCGGCACAGGAAGACGGTGATCTCCAGGGCACTGCCGAACTGTTGCTCGGTCTTCTCGGCCTGCTCGTTGAGCAGCACGCCGAGCCCGACCAGGGTCAGCGAGACGAAGAGGGTGAGGATGACGGCAAGGTGCATCGACACGTTGCGGCGCAGGCTCTGGCCGAGTTCGGTGAAGACGTAACGCAACTGCATGACTGGGAGGACTCTCTGCTGGTCGCGGGCTGGTCGCGGGCTGGTCGCGGGCTGGTGGCGGGCCGGGGTGTGCTCAGCTGGACGAGTCGTAGGCGCCCTCGGCCTGGTCGCGAACCACCCGGCCGTCCTCGAGCTCGATCACGCGCTTGCGCATCCGGTCGACGATGGTCACGTCGTGGGTGGCCATCAGCACGGTGGTGCCGGTGCCGTTGATCCGTTCGAGCAGCGCCATGATGCCATCGCTGGTCTGCGGGTCGAGGTTGCCGGTGGGCTCGTCGGCAACCAGGATCTGCGGCCGGTTGACGACCGCGCGCGCCATCGCGACCCGCTGCTGCTCTCCGCCGGAGAGCTCGTCCGGCATCCGGTCGGCCTTGTCGTCGAGACCCACCAGGTCCAGCACCTGGGGCACCCGGTCGGTGATCTCGCCCTTGGAGTGCCCGGTCACCTGCATCGCGAAGGCGACGTTCTCACCCACGGTCTTGGTGGTGAGCAGGCGGAAGTCCTGGAACACGGTGCCGATCTGGCGCCTCAGCTGCGGCACCTTCCAGCCGGCCAGCCGGTCGATCTCCTTGCCGGCGACGTACACCCGGCCGGTGGTGGGGCGGGTCTCGCGCAGCACCAGACGCAGCGCGGTCGACTTGCCCGAGCCGGACTGGCCGACCAGGAAGACGAACTCGCCCTTCTCGACGTCGATCGACACCTGGTCCAGGGCGGGCTGGCCGGTGCCCGGATACGTCTTGGTGACCTTCTCGAAGCGAATCACCGGGCCGAGCGTAGTCGAAGGGCGGGCGCGGCTCACTTCCCCGAGGAACGGTCCAGGGCAGGCCGCGCCGTACTCCATGCCCGTGGCCCACGACTCCACCGACTCGACAGGTACGGCCTAACCTCAGAGGGTGTCTCGACGTCGTGGCGTGCTGCTCGCGCTCCTGGTCTCGGCCGCACTCACCGCGGTGGTGGTGTTCGTCGGCCTGCGCTGGGTCCTGCCCGAGGACTCGCCCACGCCTGCACCGGAGCCGCTCGCCACCCCCCTGGCCGACATCGACACCGCCGCGGTGACCGTGATGCGCGGCGAGTTCTGCGACCACCTCGACGAGGACGACATCGCCGCGGCGGTGGCGCCGGAGGGGCTGGAGGGCGAGCTCACCGCAGCGTCGTACGGCGACGGAGACGTCGCCCGGGTGAGCGAACGGGTGAGGGACGTCGCGCACGAGTACTCCTGTACGTGGACCGCCGACGACGCACGGTCGGCCCGCGCCTGGGTGTTCACCCCGCCGGTGACCCGGCAGCAGGCCCGCGCTCTCGCGCGCTCCACCCTCGCCGGCACGGGCTGCGAACCGGTCGCCGGCGTGCCCGGTCTCGGACAACCCACCGTGACCACCAGCTGCCGCACCGATCGGCAGCACACCACCGTGACGATGCGCGGTCTGCTCGGGGACGCCTGGCTCAGCTGCTCGGTCACCGGCACCCGCGCCGAGCCGCCCGCCGATCTGGTCGACCGCACCGGGCGCTGGTGCGTGGCCGTGATGCAGGCGACCGCGCCCCGCACCGACCCGGAGTGACGCCGGCGGGTGCGGCGCGGAGGCTCGTTCGTCAAGATGTGCGCGCGAACGCGCACTCCCCCGGCGGGACTCCACCCTGGAGGCGAGCCCGGCGACATCCCTCGAGGGACGAACACGGGTCCGCCGACACCGACCCAGGAAGGATCAGTTCTGGTCGGCGTTCTCCGCGCCCCGCCGCCAGCGGATGCCGGCCTCGAGGAAGCCGTCCAGATCGCCGTCGAAGACCGAGGTGGGGTTGCCGGTCTCGAAGCCGGTGCGGAGGTCCTTGACGATCTGATACGGGTTGAGCACGTAGTTGCGCATCTGGTCGCCCCAGCTCGCCGCCACATCGCCCTTGAGGTCCTTGAGGTGGGCCTCCTCCTCAGCCTTCTTCAGCGCGAGCAGCTTGGCCTTGAGGACCACCATCGCGGCTGCCTTGTTCTGCAGCTGCGACTTCTCGTTCTGGCAGGAGACCACCACGCCGGTGGGCAGGTGGGTGAGCCGGACGGCGGAGTCGGTGGTGTTGACGCTCTGTCCGCCGGGACCGGAGGAGCGATACACGTCGACCTTGATCTCGTTCTCGTCGATCTCGATCTCGTCGGTCTGCTCGAGCACCGGCACCACCTCGACGGCGGCGAAGGAGGTCTGCCGGCGGCCCTGGTTGTCGAAGGGGCTGATCCGCACCAGCCGGTGCGTGCCCGCCTCGACGCTCAGCGTGCCGTAGGCGTACGGCGCGTGCACGGCGAAGGTGGCCGACTTGATCCCGGCCTCCTCGGCGTAGGACGTGTCGAAGACCTCGACGGGGTACTTGTGGTGCTCGGCCCAGCGGGTGTACATCCGCATCAACTGCTCGGCGAAGTCGGCCGCGTCGACGCCACCGGCGCCGGCCCGGATGGTCACGAGCGCCTCGCGGGCGTCGTACTCACCGGAGAGGAGGGTGCGCACCTCGAGCGCCTCGACCGCCTGCCGCACCCGGTCCAGCTCGGTGCCGGCCTCTGCGAGGGTGTCGGCGTCGCCCTCCTCGGTGGCCAGCTCGACCAAGACGCCCAGGTCCTCGACGCGGCCGTTGAGGTTTTCGAAGCGCTCGATGTCGTTCTGCAGCAGGGAGAGCCGGCCGGTGACCTTCTGCGCGTTGTCCTGGTCGTCCCAGAGGTCGGGCGCGGCGACCTGCTGCTCGAGGTCAGCGACCTCGGCCTTCATCGCGTCGAGGTCGAGCACCTGCTCGATGGTGTGCATGGTCGCCTGGAGCTGCTTGAGCTCGGCGTCGAAGTCGGGGCCTGCCACGAGCTTCAGGCTACCCGTCAGGCACGCCGACCCAACAGTTGGCAGGCGTACCACGCCCCGGAGGGGGTACGTCGCGCCGCCACCGCCAGCACGCGGTACTCCCGCCGCAGCAGGTTGCGCCGGTGGCCGGGCGATCGCATCCAGCCGCGTCGCACCACCGCACGGCCGGTGGGATAGCCGACCGCGACGTTCTCCCCCACCCCGCGCAGACCGCAGCCGCGCAGGAGCGGACCGAGCGGCTGGTGGAACATCCGGCGCTGGGTGCGCATCGAGCTCGCGTGCCGGGCGGCGGCGCGCTGGAGGCAGCGGTCGTGGCGCAGTCTCGTCCGGCCGTGCCGGGCCCGCACGTTGTTGCTGACCTGGAAGGCCCGCTCGCCGTACCGCTGCGCCGCGTCACCGGCCGCCTCCGCCGAGGGCGCCAGGGCGATCGGCGGAAGCGCGCCGAGCACGAGCACGAGCAGGACGCCGGCCACGCGCGTCATCATCCGAGACCTCCCGAGAGTGAGCCCCCACCACGGTAGGCCGTCGGTGCCGGTGGGTCCTGAACGGGTCGGTGAGCGGTCAGTAGGTGGTGAGCTGGGCCGACCCCGTGGAGGCGACCGTGCTGGCATCCCCCAGCCCGGGCATCCCCAGCGGGAGACGCAGCGGCGCCGAGATCCTGACCGTGACCCGGTCCTCGGTCACCTCCAGCCGGGTGACCCGCAGGCCGGGGTGGCTGCCCCTGGCGCCCACCTCGCGCAGGTACGCCGCCACCGCCGCCTCGGCCTCCGCCGCCACCAGCCGGGGATCGGAGCTGAGCCCGGAGACGTAGGTGTCCTCGACGTCGACCGATTCGGTGCCGGCCAGCGCGGCCCCGTCGGCGATGCTGCTCAGCCCCGACCGCTGAAGGTAGGCCGCCGAGGCGTCGACCACCACGGCGACCAGGAGCAGCAGGATCATGGCGAACCCCACGATCAGCGGAGTGGCCGACCCGCGCTCGTCGTGGCGTCGCGGCGTCATCCGGTCGCCTCCCGGCCGGGACGATAGCTGCCGAACGGCACCGTCTGCACCGCGGAGACCCGCACGCCCGGGGCCCCGGACCCGAACACCGCCGGCGCCAGCGGGAGAGCCACGCGGGCCGAGACCCGGACGGTGACGGTCGAGCCCGGTTGCAGGCAGGCCTCGCTCGGCGTACACGTGATGCGGATCCGGGGCGCCACCCCCTCGACCCCCTGATCGGCCAGGGCCTGCCGGACCGCCGCCCGCGCCCGTTCCTGCCCTGCACCGGGCGAGGGGGCCAGCGAATAGGCCCGGGCTGCCGCCCGGGTGCCGTCACTGACCGCGAACGAGCCGCGTTGCACCTCGAACACGCTGAGCAGCAGGTAGAGCAGCGGCACCATCAGGAGCAGGGCCAGCCAGGTGAACTCCACCATCGCGCTCCCCCGCTCGTCGATGCGCCGCTGGTCGGCGCCCCGCCGGGTCACGGGAACACCTCCCGCGTCGCATGCCCCTCCGCCTCGAGCGAGACCGAGGGTCCGAGGAAGCCGAGGGTGGGCACCTCGGCCCGCGCCCGCACCACCACGGTCGGGGCTCCGCCGACCGCCTCGAGGCGGGCCGAGACCTCGCGGGCGTACTTGCCCGCGAGTGCGCCCCGGATCTGATCCCTGGTGCGGGCCGCCCCTGCCGCCGGAGAGCGGTCGTACGCCGCGCCGTACCTGGCGCCCTCCGAGGCCGCCGCGGTGAGGGTGTTGCGCACGTGCAGCACGAGGCCCAACTGCAGCAGTCCGAAGAACAACGGCAACAACAGCAGCAGGACGAGGACGAAGTCGACCACGGCGGCGCCTCGCTCGTCACGACGGCGCCTGGGCGTCACTGGACCGAGTTGAGCGCGCTGCGCAGCATCGAGGTGAGCTGCGGCTTGGCCAGGGCATAGAGCGCCGCCACGATCGATGCGGTCATCACCGTCACCAGCACCCAGCCTGGTACGTCGCCACGCTCGTCGCGCGGGCGCGGTTGCGTGAGCGCGTAGCGGAGGCGCAGCAGGTGGAGGGTGAGCTGATCCATGGCGAGTGCCTTTCCGAGAGGGGTGTTGATGCGCGCTCAGGGCGCGACGATGTTGAGGCCGATCAGGCCCGGCCAGAAGGCGACGAGGACGGTGATGGGCAGGACCAGGAAGACCACCGGGACCATCATCAGCACCTCTTTCCGCGCGGCCGACTCGATCAGCTCGCGGCGACCCGCCTCACGGACGTCGGCCGCCTGCGCGTGGAGGACGTCGGCCAGGGGCGTGCCGCGCTCGACCGCGACGGCGACTCCGGAGGCGAACCGCGCCACCAGCGGCAGCCCGGTGCGGGCCGCGAGCTGGTCGAACGCCGCCGCGACCGGCGCACCGGTGCGGATCGCGGCGAGCACCCGGGCGAGCTCTCGGGAGAGTTCGCCGCCGCTGCGGCGCACCACCCGGTCCAGCGCCGTCGCCGGGCCCTCGCCGGCGGCCACCGCGAGCGCGAGCATCTCGGCGATGGTCGGGAACTCCGCCACGATCGCTCGCTCGCGTTGCTTGACCTGGCTGGTGAGGTGGGTGTCGCGGGACAGGACGCCGAGGACGAAGCCGAGGGCGCACAGCAGGAGCGAGGTCCAGGCGTCGGCCGAGGAGGTCAGCGCGCGGAGCAGGCCGTAGCCGGCCGCCACGGCGAAGCCGGCCAGGCCCCACAGCACCTGTTCGATCCTGAACTCGTGCACGCTCCGGTCGATCCCGGCGCGCTCGAGTCGGCGCCGGATGCTGGCGGCTCCCCCGAGCACCCGCTCGACGCCGTCCGCGCCGGCCCGTAGGACCGGGCCGAAGACCGCCCGGACCGCCGTGCCGCCGGGCCCGGCCGGTTGGGACACCGCGGCAGCGGAGGGCGCGGTGCTGGGGAGGTCGCGGAGGTAAGGAAGCACCCGGCTCTGCACCGACGTACGACGCAGGGCTCGCGCCCGAGCCAGCACGAGCAGCAGCCCGCCGGCCACGGCCGCGCCCAGCAGGGCGCCGAGCATGGCGGGGCTCACGACAGGATCCGCCGCTCGGTCGGGAGCCGGCCGATCCGCATCATCACGCGGTAGGCGACCACGCAGGCGAGCGCGGCCAACACCAGCACCACGACGCCGCCGGGAGAGGCGTAGCGGCCGATGACCTCGGACTGGAAGGACATCACGAGCAGCACCAGCCAGGGCGCCGCCACGGCTAGCCTCGCGCCGTTGACCGTCCAGCTCTGGCGGGACTCGAGCTCGGATCGGGTGCGGGCCTCGTCGCGCAGGTAGCCGGAGAGGTTGCGCAGCAGTCGGCCGAGGTCGCCGCCCCCGACCTCCCGGGCGATGCGGAGACCCTCCACGACCCGGTCACCGACGGGGTCGGCGAGGACCCGCTTGAGCCCGTCCAGCGACTCTCCGAACCGTCCGGAGACCTGGTAGTCGAGGGCGAAGCGGGCGAAGGCCGGCCGCAGCGGCTCCGGCCCGCGGACAGCGAGCCCTCCGACCGCCTCTGGCAGCGAGAGCCCCGCCCGCACCGCGGAGGCGAGGTTGTCGACCGCCTCGGGCCACACCTCGGCGAACTCGGCCTGACGCCGCCGGGCACGCCCGGTCACCAGCCCGACCGGCAGGTAGCCGCCCATGATCGCGAAGGTGAGCGACACCGGCAGGGTCTGGGACACGACCTGGATGCCCAGGAACGCGACCAGGCCACACCCCGCACACACGACCCAGAACGCGCGGGCCGAGGTGGTGCCCATCCCGGCCCGCGCCAGCAGCCGGTCGGTGCGGCCCGGGCCGGCCGACCGGGGAGGGCCCTCCGCCCGGTGGCGAGGAAGCGCGAAGGCGGACCAGATCAGGAGCAGCCCGACGCCGACGCCGAGCCCGAGAAGCGCACCCATGTCGCCCTCAGCCGGCCAGCAGGCGGGTCGGGTCGAGGCCGATCCGGGTGAACCGCTCCACCCGGGGCGGCATGCCGCTGCCGCGGCGTAGCTCGGATCCGCGTCGCTCGAACAGGGTGGCGGTCTCGATCACATCCCCCTCGGCCCGCCCCGGCACGGCCACGATCTCCTCGACCCGGCGCACTCCCCGCTCGTCCAGACCGAGGTGCACCACCAGGTCGACACTGGTCGCGACGGTGGGGACGACGAACCTGGCCGAGATGTTCTCCCCCGCCAGGAGCGGGAGTGTGCAGAGCTTGACCAGGGCCTCCCGGGCGGAGTTGGCATGAACCGTGCCCATCCCGGGCAGACCTGCGTTGAGGGCCAGGAGCAGGTCGAGTGCCTCCTCGGCGCGGACCTCGCCGATGATCAGCCGACTGGGCCGCATCCGCAGGCTCTCCTTGACCAGGTCACGCAGGGTGATCGCACCGGTGCCCTCCAGGCCCGCCTGGCGGGTCTGCATCGGCACCCAGTCGGGGTGCGCGAACCGCAGCTCGAAGACCTCCTCTGCGGAGATCACCCGGTCACCGCCCGGGATCGCCGCGGCCAGGCAGTTGAGCATGGTCGTCTTGCCGCACTGGGTGCCACCGCTCACCATGATGTTGAGCCCGGCGCGCACCGAGGCCTCCAGGAAGGCCGCCGCCTGGGCCGTCATCGAGCCGAGCTCGACAAGATCGACCAGGCGGGCGGCCCGGACGACGAACTTGCGGATATTGATCGCCGAGAAGCCTCGGGTGATGCCGTCCAGGACGACGTGCAGGCGGTGCCCGGCAGGAAGCATGGCGTCGACGAACGGCTGGGAGCGATCGACCCGGCGGCCGCTGGACTTGAGCATCCGCTCGACCAGCTCGTCGACCTGCTCGGCGGTCAGCACCAGGTTGGTCAGCTCGTGCCGGCCGTTCCTCGCGACGAAGACCCGGCTCGGATCGTTGACCCAGATCTCCTCCACGGTCGGGTCGTCGAGGAACGGCTGCAGCGGCCCGAAGCCGGAGACCCGCGCCACCAACTCGCCGACCACCGCCTCGGGGTCATCGACCGGCGCGACCGCGCCGGTGAGGCTGCGCTGGTCGTGCGCCAGGACCGCCTGCTCGGCGATCCGTCGGACCAGGCCGGTCTCCCGCTGGGGGTCGACGCCCTCCCTGCGCACGAGCTCGCGCACCCGCTGATCGAGCTGCGCCAGCAGATCTTCAGGGCGCGTGGTGGAGGTAAGGGTCATCGCCGCATCCATTCCCGAGATTGGACATCGTGGCGGAGAATGTAACCCGCGTCACCCGGTCCCGGAACCCGTCCGTCTCGGGCTGTGGATAACCGCGGTGGGACGCGGCGCCCCGGCGGCCCCCTCGCGGAGAGGGCACCTACCACCGTCGGGACCGGGGTGGGCTCAGCCGACCAGGTGGATGAGGTCCTTCACCGAATCGACCACCTCGGTGGGGCGGTACGGGTAGCGCTCGACGGCCTCCCGGCGGGTGGAGCCGGTCAGCACCAGATAGGTGCGCAGGCCGGCCTCCAACCCGCTGACGATGTCGGTGTCCATCCGGTCGCCCACCATCGCGGTGGTCTCCGAATGGGCGTCGATCCGGTTGAGCGCGTTACGCATCATCAGCGGGTTGGGCTTGCCGACGTAGTAGGGCTTGCGGCCAGTGGCGGTGGAGATCAGCGCGGCCACCGACCCGGTCGCCGGGAGGGTGCCGTGCTGCGAGGGCCCGCTGGGATCGGGATTGGTGGCCAGGAAGATCGCGCCGGCCTCGATCAGCCGGATCGCCCGGGTGATCGCCTCGAAGGAGTAGGTGCGGGTCTCCCCCAGGACGACGTAGTCGGGGTCGCGGTCGGTCATGACGTAGCCGACGTCGTGCAGGGCGGTGGTCAGCCCCGCCTCACCGACGACGTACGCCGAGCCGCCGGGCCGCTGGTCGAGCAGGAACTGCGCGGTGGCCAGCGCGGAGGTCCACAGCGCCTCCTCCGGGACGTCGATGCCCGACCCGAGCAGCCGGGCGCGCAGGTCCCGCGGGGTGAAGATCGAGTTGTTGGTGAGCACCAGGAACTTGCGCCCCGAGGACTTCAGCGCCTCGATGAAGTCGGTGGCGCCGGGCAGCGGCACCTCCTCGTGGACGAGTACGCCGTCCATGTCGGTGAGCCAGGTCTCGATCGTCCCTGTGGCGGTCATGCCGCCAGTCTTCCAGGCCGGCCGAAGCCGGCGGAGGTCAGCGTCGCACCGTGCCCGCGAACCAGTTGTTCCCCCAGATCTTCTCGGTGCGCACCCGGGTGCCGGAGTACGGCGCGTTGATCATCTTCGGGGCCCCGCCCCGGGCGCGGCCGGAGAAGATGCCCACGTGGTAGACGCCGCCGCTGCCGGTGAAGAAGACCAGGTCGCCGGGGCGCAGGTGCTTGCGCTTGATCCGCTTGGCCCAGCCGGCCTGCTGGCTCGAGGTGCGCGGGGTCCCCTTGAAGCCGGCCTTGCGGTAGGCGTAGTTGACCAGGCCGGAGCAGTCGAAGCTGCCCGGGCCGGAGGCGCCGTACCGGTAGGGGTCGCCCTTCTGGTTCTTCACGATCCGCAGCGCCTTGCGGACCTTGCGGGTGCGGCGCTCGCGGGCACCGATCTTCCGCTCCGACTGGAGCGCGGTGCTGCCGGAGACGGTCCGGGTGGTCTCGCTCGCGTGTGCCGTGGTGGCGGGGAGGGCGGCCAGGGTGCCGAGGCCGAGGGCGGCGACGAAGAGGAGTCGCACGAGCAGCGAGAGGCCGCCGGTGCGCAGGCTGAGGTAGGGCATGCGTCGGATTCCTTCCCACGCCTGCGAAGTGAGCTGTCGGGTTCGGACGAGAAGGTGCCCGGCCCACCGCTTGCGCGGCAGACTTCACCCCGAGTGACCGCGCCGAGCACGGCGTGGTCACGAGGAACGTGGGTCCCCCGCTCCTGTCCCTGAGGGGATAGCGGACCGGCTCGGGGGGACAGGATTCGGCGTGCCCGACCGGTGTTGTTGACTTGTGGGAGCGCCAGCACGGTAACCATGCCAGGGGTGGGCTCCGCAAGACCCGAGGGCAATCGAACGCCGATCCGACCCCGCCGTTGTGGCGATCCTCACACCTGTCCGGCGAACAGATCGCCGTGTTCCGCGACCCGGTCGAGCACCTCGTCGAACCGGAACTGGTCCAGTCCGAGCGGGTCCTCGGCACCGGCCGCGACCTCGGCCCAGGTGACCGGGGTGGCCACCGTCGGACGCTCCCGCCCGCGCAGCGAGTACGGCGCGATGGTGGTCTTCGAGCCGGCGTTCTGCGACCAGTCCAGGAAGACCTTGCCGGAGCGGCGGCTCTTGGTCATGGTGGCGGTGACCAGGTCGGAGTGGGACCGCTGGAGGCGCTCGGCGATCTCCTTGGCCAGCGTGGTGGTCGACTCCGGGGACGCCGGCTCCGGCAGGGCGGCGTACAGGTGGAGACCCTTGCTGCCGCTGGTGACCGGCCGGGCCTCCAGGCCGTGCTCGGCCAGTTCGTCCCTCACCAGAGCGGCGACCTGGCAGCACTCGTGCAGCCCAGCGGGTTCGCCCGGGTCGAGGTCGATGACCAGCCGGTCGGCGCCGCGCGGGTGCCCGTCGTCATCGGCGGTCCACTGGTGCACGTGCAGTTCGAGCGCGGCCAGGTTGACCAGCCAGGTCAGGGTGGCCAGGTCGTCGACGATCGGGAAGCGGAGCGTGCCCGACCGCCTGTCCGCCGTCCGGGAGCCGGTGGTCGGCACCTCCACGACGTGCACCCAGGACGGAGTGCCCGCCGGCGCGTTCTTCTCGAAGAAGCTCTGGTCCGACACCCCGTGCGGCCAGCGGATCCGGGTGACCGGCCGCCCCGCCAGGTGCGGCAGCAGCACTTGGCTGACGCGTGCGTAGTAGTCGAGCACCTCCCCCTTCGTGGTACCGGTGCGCGGGTAGAGCACCTTGTCCAGGTTGGTCAGACGCAGGGTCCGCCCCTCGACCTCGACGTGCACCTCACTCACTGCTGCCTCCCGACCGGGGTGGATGTGCCCGGTGACTTGGTCCGGTGCTGTCCGGACGCCGGCTCACCGCAGGTCCTCCGGACTCAGATCATCGCGGACCGTGATGAACGCCGGCTGCCGCAACCGGTCGTACCCCTGCCCATGGGTCTCCACGTCGACCACCAGGAGGGGCTGGCACCAGTGCGTGCCGAGGGTGTCCACGCGCGGCACCTCGTCGGTGAACGGGCTCGTCTCGGCCGGGGTCAGCAGCTCCCGGAGCAGCCGACCCTCCCGTGCACCGATGCCGCTGCCCACCCTTCCCCGGTAGGACAGCCCCGCGGCCCCCACCTCACCGACCAGGAGCGCGCCGAGCCGCTCGGCGCTGTCGACCTGCGGACGCCAGCCGCCGACCACATAGGAGCCGCGGAAGCGGTGCGCGAACTTCAGCCACGCGGTCGAGCGCTCGCCCGGGCGGTACGCCGACGCCCGTCGCTTCGACACGATCCCCTCCAGCCCCTGGGCACGCGTCGCGTCGAGCAGCATCGCGCCGTCGTCGTAGGTCGGCGGCACCTGCCAGGCGCCCAGGTCGAGGCCCTCGAGCAGGCTCCGCCGCTCCTCCCACGGCAGCGGGGTGAGGTCCCGCCCGTCCAGGTGCAGCAGGTCGAAGACCATGTACGTCGCGGGCACCTGCTCGGCCAGCCTGGCGGCGGTGCGCGCCGAGGCGACGTGCATCCGCTCCATCAGGGTGCGGAAGTCGGGGAGCCCCCGCTGGTTGAGCGCGATCACCTCGCCGTCGACCACGACGGATCGGTCGGGCGCGCCGCCGACCAGTTCAGGCCAGGCCACGGCGCGGTCACGGGCGTTGCGCGTGGTCAGACGCAGTGTGTCGCCGCGCAGGTCGCCGACCAGCCGGACGCCGTCCCACTTGACCTCGTGCGCCCACTCCTCGCCGGGGGGCACGCGTGTGCCCGGCGTGGCCAGCATCGGCGGGATCGGGGACATGCCCCCATCCTGCCGGGTGCGCGATCAGGGGACACGGCGGATACTGGTGTCCGTCTCTTCCCCGATGAAAGGCAGAACCGTGCGAGCCATCTGGAAGGGCGCGGTCAGCTTCGGCCTGGTGAGCGTGCCCGTGAAGCTGTACTCCGCGACCGAGTCCCACGATGTCGCCTTCCGGCAGGTGCACTACAAGGACGGCGGCCGGATCCGCTACCAGCGGGTGTGCTCCATCGACGGCGAGGAGGTGCCGTACGCCGACATCGCGAAGGGCTACGAGACCGAGGACGGCGAGATGGTGATCCTCGACGAGGACGACCTCGCCTCCCTGCCCTCGACCTCCTCGCGGGAGATCGCGGTGGAGAAGTTCGTGCCGAGCGAGCAGATCGACCCGATGCTCTTCGAGAAGAGCTACTACCTCGAGCCGGAGAAGACCGGGGCCAAGCCCTACGCCCTGCTCCGCCAGGCCCTGCTCGAGGCGGACCGGATGGCGGTGGTCACGGTCGCGCTGCGACAGCGCACCACCGTCGCCGTACTCCGGGTCCGGCCGACCGAGACCGGCGATGTGATCGTGCTGCAGACCATGATGTGGCCCGACGAGGTCCGCACCCCGGACTTCTCCGTCGACCTCGACGAGATCGGTGAGGTCAAGGAGCAGGAGGTGGCGATGGCCCGGATGCTGGTCGAGACCCTGGCCGGCGACTTCGAGCCGGCCGAGTTCGAGGACGACTACGCCGACGCCGTCCAGGCACTGGTGCAGGCCAAGATCGAGGGCGGTGAGGTCCAGCGCACCGAGACCTCCACGAAGAGCTCCGGCGAGGTGGTCGACCTGCTCGCCGCCCTCCAGCGATCGGTGGCGGCCGCCAAGTCGAAGCGCGGAGAGGAGTCCGACGCCGACGGCGACGAGGAGAGCGAGGAGGGCTCACGCCGCTCCAGCGCCAGCTGACCACCCACGCCCGCCGAACTCGTCGAGGCGCGTCTCCGCGCTCACCGGCCTCGACGAGTTCGACCGGGGCAGATCAGTCCAGCAACCCGCGGACGGCACGGACGCCGACCGAGAGCCGGGCCAGGTCGGACTCGCCGTCGGCACAGATCTGCTGGAGCGTCTCGGCGGCCCGGCCCACCTGCATGGCCTCCTGGTCCTCCCAGGTGGCGATCCGCGCCGGTGCGGAGTCCTCGCTCGCGGTGTGCGCCAGCACCTGCGCGGTGAGCTGGGCGTGGACGGAGTACAGGTCGTCGCGGATCGCCGCCCGCGCCATCGTGGTCCAGTTGTCGGTGCGAGGCAGCGCCACGATCCGGTCGAGGATCGCGGGCAGCCCGAGCCGCTCCCCCAGGGCGAAGTGCACCCTCGCCACCTCGTCGGGCTCGAGCCCGTCTCGGAGCGCGGTGTCCACGATCCCGAGCAGGGCGTAGGACGGGTCGAGGGTGGCGACCCGGGTCGCCAGCTTCTCGGGGACGCCGGCCTTCACCAGCCTCGCCTCGCGGGCGAGCATCGCCTCCAGTTCCCGGCCGGTGAGCAGGTCCGGCAGGGCGGCCAGCGTCTGCAGCACCGGAGCGACGAACGCCCCGAACGTCGGGTCGTCGTCCACCGGGTGCTGCTGGGTGACCAGCCACCGGGTGGCCCGCTCGACCAGGGTGCGCATCTCGATCCGGATCCGGGTCTGCACGGAGGCGTCGACCTGGTGGTCGAGGGCGCGGACCTCGGCGAGCAACGGCGCCGACCCGTACACCCGCCGGGCGACGAAGTTGGCCCGGGTGAGCTGCGCGGTCGAGGCGCCGGACTCCATGGTGAGCCGCGGCCAGAAGGTCATCCCGGCCCGGTCGACCAGGTCGTTGACCACCTGGGTGACCACGATGTCGCGGCTAAGCGGGTGCGCGACGATCTGCTCGGTGAACCGCTCCCGGATCTCCGCCGGGAAGTAGTCGACCAGTTCGTCGCGGAAGCTGGGGTCGTCGGGCAGGTCGGTGGCCTCGAGTTCGCGGGCCAGCTCGATCTTGGTCCACGCCATCAGGACGGCGAGCTCGGGCACGGTCAGCACCCCTCCGGCCTCCAGCCGGCGGCGTACCTCCTTGCGCGACGGGAGCCCCTCGACCTCACGGTTGAGCACGCCGCGGCCCTCCAGGCGGCGCATCCACTCCTCGTGCACGTGGAGCAGGGACGGAGCGTGGGCCACGGCGCTGGCGAGGGCGAGGTTCTGCTCCTCGTTGTCGCGCAGCACCAACGTGGCGACCTCGTCGGTCATCGTGGCGAGCAGCGCGTTGCGCTGCTTGAGGGTGAGATCCCCGGCCGCGACCACCCGATCGAGCAGGATCTTCAGGTTGACCTCGCGGTCGGAGGTGTCCACGCCGGCGGAGTTGTCGATGAAGTCGGTGTTGATCCTGCCGCCGGCGCCGTCGGCGCCGAGTCCGGCGTACTCGACGCGCCCGGCCTGGGTGAGGCCGAGGTTGCCGCCCTCACCGATGATCGTGGCCCGGACGTCGCGGCCGTCGACCCGGACGGCGTCGTTGGTCTTGTCGCCCACCGAGGCGTGGGTCTCCTCGGAGGCCTTCACGTAGGTGCCGATGCCGCCGTTCCACAGCAGATCGACGGGAGCGCGCAGGATCGCCCGGATCAGCTCGTTGGGCGGCAGCAGGACGACGTCCTCCTCGAGCCCCAGGGCGGTGCGCATCTGCGGCGAGACCGGGATGGCCTTGAGGGTGCGCGACCAGATCCCGCCGCCCTCCGAGATCAGGCCGCGGTCGTAGTCCTGCCAGCTCGACCGCGGCAGGTCGAAGAGGCGGGACCGCTCGGCGAAGGAGACGGCCGGGTCCGGTGTCGGGTCGAGGAAGATGTCACGGTGGTCGAAGGCGGCTACCAAGCCGATGTGCTCGGAGAGCAGCATCCCGTTGCCGAAGACGTCTCCGGACATGTCGCCGACCCCGACCACGGTGAAGTCGTCCCGCTGGCAGTCGAGTCCGCGCTCGCGGAAGTGGCGTTGCACGGAGACCCAGGCGCCCCGGGCGGTGATGCCCATCGCCTTGTGGTCGTAGCCGACCGAGCCGCCCGACGCGAACGCGTCGCCGAGCCAGAAGTCGTACTCCGCCGACACCTCGTTGGCGAGGTCGGAGAAGGTCGCGGTGCCCTTGTCGGCGGCCACGACCAGATAGGGGTCGTCCCCGTCGTGCCGCACCACCCGGGGCGGAGGGACCACGCGCCGTTCGCCGCCGTCGTCGACGCGGTTGTCGGTCAGGTCGAGCAGGGAGCTGATGAACAACCGGTAGCAGGCCCTGCCTTCGGCCAGCCAGGCCTCGCGGTCGCCGACCGGCGGCAGTTGCTTGGGCACGAACCCGCCCTTGGCCCCCACAGGCACGATCACGGTGTTCTTCACCATCTGGGCCTTGACCAGGCCGAGCACCTCGGTGCGGAAGTCGTCGCGCCGGTCCGACCAGCGCAGTCCGCCACGGGCGATCTTGCCGAAGCGCAGGTGGACGCCCTCCACGCGCGGGGAGTAGACGAAGATCTCGTACTCCGGGCGAGGCTCGGGCAGATCCGGGATCGCGGTGGGGTCGAGCTTGATCGAGATGGAGGGACGGTCGCGGTAGTAGTTGGTCCGCAGGGTCGCCCGGATGTGGGTGAGGTAGGACCGCAGCACCCGGTCGTGGTCGAGACTGGCCACGGCGTCCAGGGCCTCGGCGATCCGGCCGATGAGGTCCTCGACCCGGCGCTCCCGCTCCTGCGCCGAAGCGGCCTCGCGCGGGCCGGCAAGGTCGGCGAGGTCGGGATCGAAACGGGCCTCGAAGAGCTGGACCAGCAGGCGGGTCAGCGCGACGTTGCCGAGCAGCGAAGCCTCGATCGTGGACAGCGTGAAGGGCGTGCCACCCTGCCGCATGAACTTGGCGTAGGCCCGGAGCACGGCGACCTGTCGCCACGGCAGACCGGCCCCCATCACCAGGGCGTTGAAGCCGTCGACCTCGGCCGCCCCCTGCCACAGCGCTCGCACGGTGTCGGTGAACAGGGTGCGGGCGTGGTCGGACTCGACGTCGATCCCCACCCCCGGGTCCGACTGGTCGTAGCGCAGGCCGAAGTCGTAGATGAAGCAGCGCCGCTGCTCGCGCACATCTCCCACCAGCAGCTCGTAAGGGCGCTCGTCGGTCACCTCGACCCCGGTGCAGGCGAGGATCGGGAGCACCTCGGAGAGGGACAGCGGCTCACCGACGCGGAACACCTTGAGCCGGAACTCGCCGGGGCCGGCGTCGGGCGTCTGCAGGAGCAGCAGGTCGATGCCACCTCCGCCCTCCTCCAGCCGCGCGACCCGGCCGAGGTCGGAGGCGCCGGTGCGGGCGCCGTAGTCCTCCTTGTAGCCCTCCGGGAAGGCGTCCAGGTAGCGGCGCCCCAACCGCGCGCCGACCTGCTCGCCGAACTCCGCGTCGAGGGCTGCGGCGAGGTCGTCGCGCCAGCTGCGCGAGGCCTCCTGGAAGCGTCGCTCCAGGTCGACCAGGTCGACCTCCGGCAGCCGGCCCTCGAGCAATTCGCTGTCCGGCACGTGCACCACGAAGTGCACCCGTGCCGTGGTGGACTCGCTGATCCGGACGGTGAACTCGATGTCCTCGGCGTGCAGTTGCTCGGTGAGGATGCGGGAGAACCGCTCCCGCACCTGGGTGCTGTAGCGGTCGCGGGGCAGGGTGACCAGCACGGAGACGTAGCGCCCGTAGGTGTCGTTGCGGACCAGGATCCGCAGCCGGCGCCGTTCGCGAGCCTCCATCGCCGCCTCGGCCATCGGCGCGAGCTCGTCGACGGGGGTGTGGAACAGCTCGTCGCGGGGGTAGGACTCCAGGGTGTCGATCAGCATCTTGCCGGCATGGCTGGCCGGGTCGAACCGGCTGTACTCCAGCACCGCGGCGACCTTCTCCCGGAGCAACGGGATCCGGTGCAGCGACTCCGTGTACGCCGCACTGGAGAACAGGCCCAGGAAACGACGCTCCCCCACGACCTCACCACGCTCGTCGAAGCGCTTGACCCCCACGTAGTCGAGGTACGCCGGCCGGTGCACGGTCGCGCGGGAGTTCGCCTTCGCCAGCACCAGCAGCTTCTGCTCGCGGGCCTTGACCCGGACCGGCTCGGGGAGCCGGCCACTCGCGCTCAGGTCGGGGTCGGCACGCAGGATGCCCAGCCCGCTCCCGGCGTGCGCCCGCAACGCCTCCTGGCCGGGCTCACCGACCAGGTCGTACTCACGGAAGCCGAGGAAGGTGAAGTGGTCGTCGGCGAGCCACTCCAGCAGGTCGGTGCTCTGCCGCAGTTCCTCGGCGTCCACGGAGCTCGGCGGGTCGGACCGGAGATCGGCGACGATCCCGTCGAGCCGGTCGGCCATCTTGTCCCAGTCCTCGACCGCCTCGCGGACGTCGCGGAGCACCCGCAGCAGGTCGCCGACGAGGGCGTCCTCGTCGGCCTCCGCGAGCCGGTCGATCTCGACGTGCATCCAGGATTCGCGCACCAGCCCCTCGGCGGGTTCGCGCGAGCCGTCCTCGACCGCGTGCATCGCTACCAGGGCACCGGCGACGTCGCGCTCGACGTCGAAGCCGGGGTGGATCACCAGGTGCACCTCGCGCAACTGGCGGGAGAGCTCCATGGACACCGAGTCGACCAGGAACGGCATGTCGTCCACGACGATCTCCACCACCGAGTGCGACCCGGCGGACCAGCCGTGATCTCCCGGGGTCGGCGTCTCCACCCGCACCGAGGCGGTGCCCTGTGGCCGGGTCTGCGCCAACCGCAGATGCGATGCGAAGGCGCCGTACAGGTCGCCGGCGGTGCGATCCTCGAGATCCTCCGGCGCGACATGGCGATAGTAGGCCGCCATCAGCGGCTCCGCATCGTCGCGCGCGGGCCCTCCGGACCCGCGTGAGGAGCGGGCCAGATCGGCCGCCTCCCTCACCAGCGCCGTCTTGAGACCTTCCAGGGGCAGGGCTGCGTGTTGCGTCGACGTTGACACTCCATGAGCGTAGGTCATCCGCGGTCGTGTCCGGGCGCGGACGAGGGGGTCCGGTCGCAAGAGTGTCTTGGATCCGAGACGCGCTCGCGTCCCGCTGGCCGACGGGCATGATGGGCACCATGACGACTCACCTCGCCCACGAGATCCGGTACGCCGCCCCCCTCGACCAGGTGGCGGCGATGCTGGGAGACCCCGCCTACCGCGAGGCGGTCTGCGATGCCCAGAAGGTCGTCCGCCGCACCGTCACCGTCAGCGGCGAACCCGGCGTCGGCACCGGCCGCGAGGTGATCGTCGACCGGGCCATGTCCGCCCAGGGCATCCCCTCCTTCGCCAAGAAGCTGGTCGGCGAGGAGATCCAGATCGTGCAGCGCGAGCAGTGGGCGAGCGAGTCCGCGGCCGGCGTGGAGGTCACCATCCCGGGCAAGCCCGGGTCGATGTCCGGGCAGGCCACCCTCACCGAGGACGCCGGCAGCACCGTGTACCGCATGGACCTGGACATCAGCGTGTCCATCCCGTTCGTCGGCGGCAAGGTCGAGCAACTGGTGCGCGACCTGATGCTCAAGGCCCTCGCCAGGGAGGAGCGGGTCGGCACCCGCTGGCTCGCCCGCTGAGGCCGGATTCGTCGGCCGTGGACCTCGGCCGGGCGGTCTGACCGGCTCAGGAATCGATCAGGTCGGGGATCTCCTGGGTCGCGAACCAGGCGAGATCCTCGTCCGGGTCTGCGTCCGCGGGGCGCGCCTCCGCGTCGGCGTGCACCGCCACCACCTCGCGCAGCGGCACCTCGCCCGCAGCGCTCTCCACCTCCACGACCACCACCACTCGCCGACCGGGCTCGCCCGCCAGACGGGCGAGCGAGTCCTCGGCCGCGGACATCAGCGCGGCATACTCCCCCTCCTCGGAGGTATCGGGCGCGAGATAGCCCGCCTCCGTGGACGGGATCCGTCCGGCCGCGTGCCAGGCGGCCAGGTCCGCGACCGTGGCGGGCAGGTAGATGCGAGTGGTCATGCGGGGCACCGTTCGACGCGAGACGAGCTAGCGGCTGGGTTCATGGGGCGATCTTGCCCGACCGGCGTCCGCGGCGGAGACGGCGGCGTCCCGACGTGGTGTCGTCGAGCTCGTCCAGCGCCTCGCGCAGGCATTGACCCAGCACCTCGTCGTCCGGCACCAGGTCGCGGTCGGCGGTGATCCCGAAGAAGACCTTCCCGTCGTAGGAGGTCACTCCGACGGCCAGCGCGTGACCGGGGAGCAACGGGTGCACCGGGTAGCTGGCGGTCATCGGCGCACCCGCGGCGTACAGGGTGCTCTGCGGCCCGGGCACGTTGACCACGCTGATCTGGAAGCTGCGCGGCTGAGCCGCGGCCACCCGCGCCCCCATCGCATGGAAGGTCGTCGGCGCGAACCCCGCATAGCCGGCCAGACGTTGCGCCGGGACGGCCCGCTCGGAGGCCCGGTGCTTCTCGAAGGAGTACGACACCTGGTGGAGACGGACGACTGCGCTGGGTTCACCGATCGGCAGGTCGACGAGGTGGGGGGCGATCTGGGTGCCCATCGAGGTGGCCTCCAGTTCCTCGTCGAGCACGCTCACCGGCACCAGGGCCCTGATGGTGCGGAGCCCGGCCAGTGATTCGGCCCGGGTCATCAACCACCCGCGCAGACCACCGGCGACCACCGCGAGGACGACGTCGTTGACCGAGCCACCGTGTGCTTCGCGCACCCGCTGGTAGGCACTGAGCTCGGTCTCCACGAACGTGACCCGGCGCTGCCGCGACAGCCGGCCGCCGATCGGCGTGGGTCGGGACGGCGTCCGGCCGACGACGGTCCGCGCCACGCGCGCCACCCGGCGACGTGAACGGCGCATCCCCCGCAGGACCCCGGTCCCCGCACCCTCCACGGTGTGCCGCAGGGTGCCCGGATTCGTGAGGTTGTCCTGCACCGCGTCGAGCACCAGCGCCAGCGAGGACGGTGTACCGCGCGGCGCCCAGGCCTCCTCGCCCAGCGGCCGTCGGTCCGGCGCGTTGTCCAGCAGCAACTGACCGAGGTCGACGGTGTCGACCCCGTCGACCAGGACCTGGTGGGTCTTGGTGAGCAGGGCCACCCGGCCTCCGGCGAGTCCCTCCACCAGGTAGGCCTCCCACAGCGGCCGGCTCCGGTCCAGCGGACGCGACACGATCCGGGCCACCAGGTCCCGGAGCTGGTCGTCGCCACCGGGACGCGGCACCGCCGAGCGGCGTACGTGATAGTCGAGGTCGAAGCCGGGGTCGTCGACCCAGACCGGGTGGGCGAGCCGGCCAGGAACCACCTGCACGCGCTTGCGGTAGCGCGGCAGGAACTCCAACCGTTCGGCCACCAGATCCAGCAGCGCGTCGAACGCGAGCCCGGGCTCGCCGCCACTCCCGCCGGGGTCGAAGATCTGGACGGTCGCATTGGTGCGCGGCGCCGTCTCGCTCTCGTCCCGCAACAGGCCCGCGTCACGCGGGGTCAGTCGTTCCCCCATCGGCCCCCCCCTACTCCGTCGTTCCCGCGGTCATCATGCCCCGACAGCCGCCCTCGGTGACCCACCTCACCGAAGATCCTTGCGGTGGGCCCAGCTTTCTTGGACGGCTCTCAGATTGTGCTGCGATGGTGGCAGAACTCCGGTCGCGCCGATCGTGCGTCCGGGCTTTGATCTCCCTGCATTCCGCGAGAAAGGCGAACCATGCGGCGCACCCTGGCCGTCCTCACCCTCCTCGTCGGCCTGTTCGCGCTGACGGCGTGCGGCAGTGACGACGACACCGCGGACGGGGCCGGCTCGTCGGAGCCGGTGACCATCCAGGTCGAGTTCTCCGGAGACACCGTCACCCCCAACGGCGAGCGGGTCGAGGTGCCGCTGGGTCAAGACGTCGAGTTCGAGGTGAAGGCGGACGCGCCGGGCGAGCTGCACATCCACGCCGATCCCGAGAAGACCCTCGAGTACGACGCCGGCACCACCGTGGTGCAGGCCGGATCCTTCGACCGGGCCGGGATCTACGAGGTGGAGTCCCACGCGCTGGACAAGACCATCGTCCAGCTCGAGGTGAGCTGACCACGCGGTTCAGCCCGACTGAGCACTCCCCCATGCCCGCACCCATCCCCATGACCGCCACGGCCTCCTCGAGTGACCTGATCCTCGCGCACGGCGTCGGTGGTGCCAAAGACCTCCCACTGCCCCCCGAACTGGCGATCGTCGGCGCGGTCGCGGCGATGGCCGTCTCGTTCGTCGTCCTGGCCTTCGCCTGGCGCACCCCCCGGTACGCCGGCGAGGCCTCCGGCCGGCCCGCATGGACCTGGCTGGCGACCATCGTCGACTCGGCCGTCTTCCGCTGGTCGCTCAAAGCGGTGGGGCTGCTGGTCCTCGTCTACCTCGTCGTGGCCGCCCTGTTCGGCCAGGACCTGCTGATCAACCCGCTGATCGGCATCTTCTACGTGTGGTGGTGGGTCGGCATCCCCTTCGCCTCGGTGCTCGTGGGACCGGTGTGGCGGGCGATCAGCCCGATGCGCACCCTCAACGACGGGCTCACCCGACTCATCGGCGCAGACCCCGGACAGGGCATGCTCACCTACCCGGCCCGATTGGGGTACTGGCCCGCCGCGATCGGGCTCTTCCTCTTCGTCTGGCAGGAACTGGTCAACCCCGATGGGGTCTCGATCTCCTCGGTGCGGCTGTGGTGCGCGGTCTATGTGGCCGTGATGCTGGTGGGTGGTCTGCTCTTCGGTTCCACGTTCTACCGGTACGCCGATCCGTTCGAGGTCTTCTCCGAGCTGGCGGCCAAGCTGTCGGTCTGGGGACGCCGGGAGGGCCGGCTCGTCGTCCGCAGCCCCTTGGCCAACCTGGACACGGTCGACCCGGGGTTCGGCCTTCCGGCGGTGGTCTGCGTGCTGTTCGGGTCGACGGCCTTCGACTCGTTCAGCGAGTCGTCCTACTGGGTGCGGTTCGTGCAGGGCAGCGAGTGGATGAACCGTCACGACTGGTCGCTCACCGCGGTGGGCACCGTGACGCTGATGGCCTTCTGCGTCGGAGTCGGAGCGATCTTCGCGCTCGGCACCATGCTCACCGGCATCGACGAGCGGACCCGGCGACGTGACCTGCCGCGCCTGTTCGCGCACTCGATGGTGCCGATCATCGTGGGCTACGTCGTGGCCCACTACCTCTCACTCCTCGTCGAGACCGGTCAGCAGACCCTGATCCAGGCCAGCGATCCCCTCTCGACCGGCGCGAACATCCTCGGTACCGCCGATCTGAAGGTGCGCTACGTCCTCTCCGACCACCCCACCCTGCTCGCCACCCTCAAGGTGATCGCGGTCGTGACCGGGCATGTGCTCGGAGTGGTCTCCTCACACGACCGGGCCCTGAAACTG
Organism: Nocardioides insulae DSM 17944; assembly: GCF_000422825.1. Taxonomy (GTDB): domain Bacteria; phylum Actinomycetota; class Actinomycetes; order Propionibacteriales; family Nocardioidaceae; genus Nocardioides; species Nocardioides insulae. Next base: position 700,183 of record NZ_AUGU01000013.1, read on the forward strand.
CTTCCGGCCAAGCATCAGCTCTCGGGTCAGCTCTCCCTGCTGATCGCGATGATCGGCTTCACCGTCGGTGGTCTGTTCCTGCTGTTCTCGTCCTAGGACAGCGCTGAACTGGACCGACGAGCGCCACGACGTCCGGTGGGTACGCCGAAGTGCCGCCGCAGGGCCGCCGAGGCCGGGCGTGCTGGCCGGTCCACTGGTGCGGCTGGTACGTGCCGGCGAGGAGGTGGCCGAGCCCGGGGCCGCGTACCTGCGCATCGCCCTGCTCGTGTCGGCTCACCTCGAACGGGGCGAGGGCTCCCCCGCGCTCCATCCCGTCGTGGTGAGTCACCCCGCCGGGGTGGCCGATGAGTTGGACGATCACGACCGGTGACGACGGGGTCCTCGGCCCGGCCCGGGCGGGGAACAGCGAGCCGCGCGGACCGTTCCGCGCTCCCGAGTGCGGAGGAGACTGCGGGGACCCGGTCAGCGGGCGCTGCGTCCGGCCAGTGCCCTGCGCAGCCGCTCACGACCGGGCCCGGTGCGCCGCCTCGGCCGGGTGGACAGCGGCATCACCGCGTCCGCGAGACCCGCCACCGCAGAGGCCAGTGGAGACTCGGGGGCCGCCTCGACCAGGGTGCGCCCGGAGACCAGGGCCCGGTCGACCGCCGTACGGTCGTCGGGGAGGACGTGCAACGGCACCGGTCCGACCACGCCCGTGAGCATCTCCGCCACCGCGGTCTCGGACCAGCCGAGCGAGTTCCGCATCCGGTTGACCACCACCCGGACCGGTGTGCCGGACATCCGCTCACCCAACTCGACCAGCCCGCGCGCCAACCGGGTCAACCCGACCGGGTCGGCCGCGCCGACCACGACGATCTCATCGGCGTGGTCGAGGGCGGTGAGGGTGAGGTGGTGTCGGCCTGGCCGACCGGCGAGATCGGCGGCCGGGTCGTCCTCCAGACAGAACCCGGTGTCGAGGATGGTGCTGCCGCGGCGGCGGGCCTGATCCAGCAGTTGCTCGAGCGCACCCGCGCGCACCTCGGTCCAGCGGTCGGCTCGCGGGAGGCCGGTGACGACGCCCAGGTGCGGCCCGATGGTGCGCGGGATGGTGAGGAAGCGCTCCGAGAGCTCCCCCGACGCCGCGAGCCGGGCGGCGGCGAGGAGGCCGGAGACCTCGTCGAGGATGCCGAGACACTGCGCCACCGCCCCACCGAAGGGGTCGGCATCGACCAACAGGGTGTCCTTTGAGCGGGCCGCCAACTCGGCCGCGAGTGCGGTGGCGACCAGGGTGCGCCCCGGGGCACCGGCCGGGCCCCAGACCGCCACCACCCGCCCGGTCTGCGCGGATCCCGAGGCGGCGGGCGCGGCGTAGGCCTCTTCGAGCAGGTCGGGGGCGACGGTCGCCGGCTCATCGGCACTGGTGAGGGCCTCGAGGACCCCGTCGGGGTCGTCCTCGGGCACAAGAGTGCGAAGCCCGACCCGTGTGGCGCGCGCGGCCATCACCTCGGCGCCGAGACCACCGGGCACGATCGCCACCGGCCGCACGCCATGATGCTGCAGTTGGGCGACGACCGTGGCGTCGATCCCGGGAGCCTCGAGGCCCAGCACTGCTGCGTCCGCCTGCCCCGACGAGGCGGCGGCAAGGAGGTCCTCGACGTCGACACACCGCTTGAGAACGGCCACTGCACGATGGCGATCGAGCACGGCGAGCACCTGGGACTCCCAGGCCGCCCCGGCACCGAGGATCAGGGTCACGACCGGCATCGCAGGCTCCTCACGCCCTCGCGACGATGGTCAGGGACGGGGCCTGCATCGTCGCCATGGCGGCGAAGTACCTCTCCGCGTCCTGCTCGGGCACGGCCAGGACCACCTGCCGACGCCCCGAGGTGCCGAAGCTGTCGGCCATCGCGGGGGCCTCGACCACGCCCGCCTCGCTCAGCACCGGCCCCGCGCCACCGCGCGGCAGGTCACGCCCGCTCTGCGGGTCCGCGAGATAGACGTCGACCACCGATCCGGGGCCGACCGAGGACGGCACCTGCTCCGGCTCAGCGGCCACCGGCACCTCGACGAGTCCGGTGTCGCTGCTCTGGGTGACCGCGCTCCTGGGCAGGAGCTCACCCGCGCTCACCGAGTGTCGGACCCGCAGGTCACCGGGGACCGGCGCCTGGGCCGAGAAGTACCGATCGACCTGACCGGGATCGGCGAAGCGGACCTGCTGCACCACCAGGTCCTCGCTGCCCAGCTCGGCGCCGGCGGCGACGTCCGAGCTCACCGCCCACACGCCCACGGTGTCGTCGACCGACGCGAACAGGCGCGAGCCGACCACCACGGACACCGCCACGATCGCCACCCCGATCCATAGTCGCGGGTCGCGCCAGCCGGGACGGCGGGGTCGCTTCGCGACCGGGGCGCCGGCATAGCCGGTCGGTTCGGTGTGGGCGGAGGGGCCGCCATCGGCCCCCGTGAGGTTCCCGAGCATGTGTGACACCGGCGTATCATCACTCAGCTCGCCGTGCTCCGCGACCCATGATCCACAGGCTGAGGCAGGAGGCTCCCGCCGCACCCCGCCGGCCGGGGTGAGGGCACCGTCCACAGAATCTCCGGGGTCCCTGCGGAGGATCGCGGTGGAGTGGGACCATGTGAGCATGCCAGGGACTCCGCGCTTCTTGACCCTTGCCGACGTGGCCGAGGTCCTCAACACCTCTTCGGCCCAGGTCTACGCGTTGGTTCGCCGCGGTGAGCTGCCCGCGATCAAGATCGGGGGTCGCGGTCAGTGGCGGGTGGAGGCGGAGAAGCTGGAGGAGTACATCGAGCAGGCCTACCACGCCACCGAGGCGTTCGTGGCCGATCACCCGTTCGTGGAGGCCGACACCACCCGGGAGGAGTGAGCTCGGGCAGGTCCCTCGTGTCGACGATGTGGTGGCTCGGCGGCCCCATCACCGCCGGACCGCCCGGTCCCTCACCACCTGACGCCGGGGACGACGAGCCGGTCGCCACCACGCCGAGTGCCACCATGCCGGGTGACACCACGCCGATGAGCCGCGGCGCCTAGCCGACCTGGCCGTCGAGGGTGACGTCGACCTTCTCGGTCTGTCCCTCCCTCTCGACCGTGAGCCGGATCGTCTCGCCGGGCTGGTGGGTGCGGATCGCCACGATCAGCGCGATCCCGTCGGTCACCCGCTGGCCGGCCACCTCGACCACCACGTCACCCGCCTGGAGGCCGGCGTCCGCCGCCGGGCTGCCGTTGTTGACCGACTGCACACGAGCGCCCTCGGTGGCAGGCCGGGTGTCGACCTGGGCGCCGATGACGGGGTAGCGCGCCTCGCCGTTGTCGATGATCTGTTGGGCCGTCACCTTGACCTGCTCGACGGGGATCGCGAACCCCACTCCGATGTTGCCGGAGTCGCCCATCCCGCCGGCGGTCGCGATGGCGGTGTTGACGCCCACGACCTGCCCGAGCATGTTGGTCAGCGGCCCGCCGGAGTTGCCCGGATTGATCGCGGCGTCGGTCTGGATGGCGTTGATGTAGGAGAGGTCGTCGCTGGTGTCGCCGGTGGTGACCGGCCGCTGCAGTGCGCTGACGATGCCCGAGGTGACCGTCGAGGAGAGTCCCAGCGGCGACCCGATCGCGACCACCGGTTCACCTACCTTCAACGCATCCGCGGATCCGAGGGCGGCGGGGGCCAGGTCCTTCGCGCTGGGCACCGAGAGCACCGCGATGTCATAGACCGGAGAGGTCCCGAGCACCACCGCGTCGTGCTCGTTGCCCTTGTGGTCGATCACGCTGATCCGGCCGCCGTCCGAGACGCCCGCGACGACATGGTTGTTGGTGATGATCTGACCCCGGTCGTTGAGCACGAACCCGGACCCGGTCGCTCCAGAACCATCGGACTGCGATCCCGCGATGATCTGCACGGTGGAGGGCAGCAGGGCATCGGCCACCGACACCACGCTCGCCTCGGCGGCATCGACCGGTGCCGGTTCGGAGTTGCCCACGTCACCGGTGCGGCCACTGGTCGTCACCACCGGGGAGGACTCGTCCTGCAGGGTCGCGCCGACATAACCCCCGGCCACACCGAGCACCAGGGCGAGGGCGGCCACCGCGGGCCAGACCCAGCCGCTGACCCGGGCACGCTTGTCCGAGCCGGGCTCATCCCCCGGTCGATCCGGGGGGAACCACCCGGGCCCCGACCACGGGCCCGGTCCCCGCGAAGGTGTGGGCGGCGGACCCGGTGGAGGCAGCCCAGGCCCGGACGGTCGCGGCCCGGAGCCTGAGACGCCGGGCGTCAGTGGCTGCGTGGCCGCCGGGTCCCCGACACCGGCGGACTCGCTGGCCGCACTGCGGTGGCCGGGTGGTGGGCCACCCACGAAACCCGGCCGCGCACCCGGAGGGGCGAAGCGCGCCTGCTCGGGCGGGACCACCGAGGGGTCCCAGGTCGGCGGAGTCGTCTCCGGGTCGCGATCACTCACACCCACATTGTGTCCCGTCGGTGGGGACGCGTCCGCCCCTACCCTCGCCCGGGCGGGTGATCGGCCCGGCTGACCGGTGCCTGCGGAGCGGCCCCGGTCGGGTCAGCGCAGCCCGGGATCGCCCGGCTGGAACCGCGGGGACGGGGGCGTGCTGGCCGGCGTGGTGGTCGTGTCGGACACGTGCCGGGTGACGAGCGGCAACTCGTCATTGACCGTCGGCGCCGACGCCGGGGCCGCCCCGAGTGCCAGCACTCCCATCATCGCCGCGCCGACCGCGCCGCCGCCGAGCACCGCCAGGCCGACGGCGGTACGGCGCGGCGGGGCGTCGAACTCCAGGCATGCCTCGAGCGGCAGATCGGGACGGAGCAGCGCTCCCTTGAGCCCGGCGGGGAGTGCGGTCGCGTCACCGCCACCGAGTCCGGCGAGCCGCCGCTTCACCCATCCCTCGCGCTCGACGTGGTCACGACACTGGTGACAGTCGTGCACGTGCTGCCAGGCCCGCTCGGCGTCCTCCGCACTGAGCTGCCCGTCCAGGAGTGCGCTGGCGCGAGACCCGAGATGCCCGCCGATCATGCGTTGGTCCCCCAGCCGAGGACCTGTGGTCCGGAGTAGCGCAGCCGCCCCTCGCCCGGCGCGCGGTGCGCCAGCGCCTTGCGCAGCATCGCCCGCCCACGGTGGATCCGGGACCGCACGGTGCCCAGTTTCGCCCCGAGGATCTCGGCGATCTCGTCGTAGGAGAGCCCTTCGACGTCGCAGAGGACCACCGCGGCCCGGAAGTCCGGGGGCAGGGTGGCCAGGGCGCTCTCGATGTCGTCGTCGAAGCGCTGGTCGGCATAGGCCACATCCGGCGCCGGCGTACTGCTGGTGAGGCGGTCTGCCCGCTCGTCGGAGAGTGCGTCGAAACGGATCCGCTGCTTGCGCCGGGCCTGATCCAGGAACAGGTTCGTGGTGATCCGATGCAGCCACCCCTCGAACGTGCCGGGGGTGTAGCCGTCCAGGGATCGGAAGACACGGACGAAGACCTCTTGGGTGAGGTCCTCGGCGTCGTGCCGGTTGCCGGTGAGTCGGTAGGCCAAGCGATAGACCCGGGCGGAGTGCTGCTCCACCACCTCGTCCCAGGAGGGCACACCAGGAGCAGGCTCGCGGACCTGCGGCTGGTCAGTCACAGTTCTGCTCCTTGCTCGCAACGGGGATCTCACCGGTGAGGGTCTCCTGACCGTAATGGAGCTCCCTGAAAGGAGCCTGTGAAAGTGACAACGCCACTCGCGCCCGATCCGTTCCCCGTGCGGCTCGCCCGTCCGGGGAGTGTGGCTCCGCGCACACGGGCGGCACACGATAGGTTGAGCCCATGCGCGACTTCCCGGCCCCGACCGCCGCCACGTGGAGCTACGCCGAGACCTTCGTGCCCGAGGACGACGTCCTCGCCGCCGCGCGGGCCCGTGCCGAGGAGGTCGGTGCGACCGCGATCGGCTCCGGTGTGGGAGCGGCCCTGCGCTTCGTCGCGGCCGCCCTGGACGCGCGTGCCGTGGTCGAGGTCGGGACCGGAGCCGGCGTGTCCGGGCTCTGGCTGCTGCGCGGGATGCACGCCGACGGCGTCCTCACCACGGTCGACATCGAGGCCGAGCACCAGCGTCTGGCGCGGGAGTCGTTCGCCGAGGCCGGTTTCCGAACCCAGCGGGTGCGCACCATCTCCGGCGCGGCCCTGGACGTCCTCCCCCGCCTCACCGACGGGCACTATGACCTGGTCTTCTGTGATGCCGAGAAGGCGGAGTACTCCTCCTACCTCGACGAGGCGCTGCGACTGCTGCGTCCCGGCGGCGTGGTGGCCTTCGACAACGCACTGTGGCACGACCGGGTCGCGGACCCCGCCCAGCGGGACGAGCAGACCGTGGCGATCCGCGACCTGGGTCGTGCCGTGCTCGACCACGACGACCTGATGCCCGTGATGCTCCCGCTGGGCGACGGCCTGCTGGTGGCCAAGAAGCTCTGACCGGAGGCGGCTCAGCCGCCCACGCCGGACAGCGGCTGCTCCGAGCCGAGCCAGGTGAGGAGCAGGCGTGCCCCGAACCCGGTCGGCCCCTCGGTCCACTCGAACTCGTCCTTCGCGGCGTCACCCACCGAGGCGATGTCGAGATGCGCCCACGGCACCTCGCCCGTGAATGCCTGGAGGAAGAGCGCGGCCGTGATCGCACCGGGGCCTCCGGCGGCGTTGTCCGCGTCCGCGATCTTGCTGGCCAACTTGTCGGCGTAGGTCGAGGTCAGTGGCATCCGCCACACCGGCTCACCCGAGGCCAGACCGGCGCTCTCCAGGTGACCGGCGAGCGCGTCGTCGTCGGCGAAGTAGCCGCCGAGATTCTGGCCGAGCGCGACCTTCATCGCACCGGTCAGGGTGGCGATGTCGACCAGGGCGGCGGGCTGGAGGTGCGCGACGGCGTACGCCAGGGCGTCGGCCATCACCAGCCGCCCCTCGGCATCGGTGTTGGTGACCTCGCTGGTGCGTCCGTCGTAGTGACGTACGACGTCGCCGGGCCGCAGGGCATTGCCGGACACGGCGTTCTCGGCGGCGGCGATCAGGCCGACCACCTTGACCGGGCAGCCGACCTGGGCCAGGGCGGCCATGGTGGAGATGACCACGCCACCGCCGGTCATGTCCCGCTTCATGGTGCGCATGCCCTCGCCGGGCTTGATCGAGAGCCCACCGCTGTCGAAGGTGATCCCCTTGCCGACCAGCACCACCGTGGGTGTGGACCGCTTGGCCTTCGCGGGGGCGTAGTCGAGGCGGATCAGTCGGGGCGGGGTCACCGAGGCCTGTCCGACCCCGACCAGGCCACCGAAGCCCTCCTCGGCGAGCTGGGTCTCGTCCCACACGGTGCAGGTGAGGCCGTGCTCGGCCGCGATCTGGGCGGCCTGCTCGGCCAGCCAGGGCGGATTCTTGATGTTGGAGGGGGTGGTGGCCAACCGCCGTGCCTGCCAGGACGCGGTGGCGATGGCGACCGCCCGGCCCAACGCGGCCTGGTGCTCCTCGCCGATCTCGGCGAGGCGGACCTCGGCCACCGGCACCGATTCGGCACCGGCGGCACGCCACACGAACGTGAACGACCCGAGCACCAGCCCGGCGACGAACGGCTCGATCGCGCGGTCGGGGTCGAGCGCGGGGATGGTGGTGGTCAGCTGCTCGGTGTCGCGCACGACGCGGGCGACCGCCGCTCCCGCCCGGCGGAAGTCGTCGGGGCGCTGGGCCCCGACCCCGACGAGCAGGATCCGGCGCAGCTGGGGCTGACCGGACGCGCCCGACGGCGTGACGTACGTCGTCACCTCGCCGGCCTTCCCGGTGGCACCCTCGACCTCGAGCACCCCGAGCAGGTCCAGCTCCTCGGCGAGCGCAGCGGCCCCGGGCCCGAGGACCAGGGCGTCGGACTCGTCGGCCGGGAGCACCGGCACGGCGATCACCTCGCCGCGGGTCACCGAGTCAGGACCGGTGCCGGCCAGGGTGAAGCGCGGGGGCGTCACCTGGGCCGGCAGCTCACCCAACGACATCCTTCAGGGCCGCGCCGAGCGCGGTGGCCTCGTCGGGCTTCAGTTCGACGACCAGGCGGCCGCCACCCTCCAGAGGCACGCGCATGATGATGCCGCGCCCCTCCTTGGTGACCTCCAGAGGACCATCTCCGGTCCGGGGCTTCATCGCCGCCATGCGCAACCTCATCTTTCAGCGTCCTGGGAGGGGCCCGGCACACGCCGGACCCGAACGGGTGAAGCCATTATCCCCCATCGCTGATGTGCGAGAACACACACCCCGCGTCCGGCCGTCGGTGAGCGCTCACACCGCCGAGGTGACGTAGCCGAGCGTGAACACGACCGCGGCCACCACCATCCCGAGGTGGCCGGCCAGCGAGAGCCAGAGGTTGCCCACCCGATGCTCGTGTCCCCCGCGGGCGCGGCGGCCTCGGGCGGGCTTCCAGCGCATCAGGATCAGCAGGCCGGCGGCGGCGACCACCCACCAGCAGCCGAGCGCGAGCACACCGATCAGGTCACCGGCTCCGACGTCGTCGGGGAGGAGCAGGAAGGTGACCCAGAGCAGGACCGCCACGGCGCCGGCCACGGTGTGTACGCCGAGCAGCGCGGGGCCCACCCGGTGGTCGCCTCGGCCCCGACCGAGCAGCATCCGGGTCAGCACCACCACCGCCGCGGCCAGGACCGTGCAGAGGTAGACGAGGATCGCCGTGACAGACACGCTCGGCATTGTGACCCAGGTTGCCGCCTCAGTCCTCTTCCTCACCACCCCGGCCGCCCTCGCGGGCGGCCGGAGGCCCGTCGAGCTCCTCGGCGAGGCGGCTCAGGAGGGCATCCACCTCCGCCATCCGGTAGCCGCGGACGGCGAGGGGGAAGCGCACCCGGCGCAGGTCGGTGCCGGTCAGCGGCCGGGCCGACGGCACCAGGGTGTCGGGGCTGTCGTCGTACGCACGGGACATGGGCGCTCCGCGTCCGGCGGCGACCAGCGCGATCCCGCCCATGGCGAGCACGATCACGATGGCGAAGACCCACATCATCGGCGGATCACCGCGAGTCCCGGGCCTTGACCATCAGCTCGACCATCTCCTCGACGTCATCGGTGAGGGTGAGCATGTCGAGGTCGCTCTGCTTGATCCGCCGATCGGCGAGCATGCTCTTGCTCATCCACTCCAGCAACCCGTGCCAGTGCTCGGTGCCCATCAGCACGATCGGGAACTGGGTGATCTTGCGGGTCTGCGCCAGGGTCATCGCCTCGAAGAGCTCGTCGAGGGTGCCGAGCCCGCCCGGCAGCACGACGTACCCCTGGGAGTACTTCACGAACATCATCTTGCGCACGAAGAAGTAGCGGAAGTGAAGGCCGAAGGTGACGTGGTCGTTGACGCGGTCCTCCCAGGGCAGCTCGATGCCCAGACCGACGCTCTCACCCCCGGCCTCGGTGGCACCGCGGTTGGCAGCCTCCATCGCTCCCGGGCCGCCCCCGGTGATCACGGTGAAGCCGGCCTCGGCGAGTGCGGCGCCGACCTCCACTCCGAGGCGGTACGACGGGTGATCGGCGGGCGTGCGCGCGGAGCCGAAGACCGAGATGGCCGGCCCGATCTCGGCCAGGTCGTTGAAGCCCTCGACCAGTTCGGCCTGCATCTTCATCACCCGCCACGGGTCGGTGTGGACCCAACTGCTGGAGTCGGTGGTGTCCAGCAGCCGCTGGTCGGTGGTGCTGCCCTCGGGGCGGCCCTGGGTGGGCTTGGGTCCGTGTCCGGTACGGCGGGTCATGCCGGCTCCTCGGTCTGATCGGTGCGGGTGTCGGGAAGGCTGGTGAGCCACGTGCGCAGAGCTTCCTCGCAGTGCCTCAGCTCCGCGACGGGCACGTGCTCCTCCTGTTTGTGCGCCAGCAGCGGGTCGCCGGCGCCGTAGTTGACCGCGGGCACGCCGAGGGCGGTGAAGCGGGCCACGTCGGTCCAGCCGAACTTGGGCGCGACCCGGCCGCCGACGGCCTCGATGAAGGCGCTGGCGGCCGGTCGGTCGAGACCGGGAAGCGCCCCGGGCGCGAGGTCGGTGACGGTCAGGTCGTACCCCTCGAAGAACTCCTGCACGTAGGCGAGGGCCTCCTCCTCGGTGCGGTCGGGGGCGAAGCGGTGGTTGACCGTGACGACGCACTCGTCGGGGACGACGTTGCCGGCGACGCCGCCGGAGATGAACACCGCGTTGAGGCCCTCGTGGTACGTCAACCCGTCGATGACCGGCCGGCGCGGCTGATAGGCCTGGAGCCGGTTGAGGATGTCGGCGGCGCCGTGGATCGCGTTGACCCCGCGCCATGAGCGGGCGGAGTGGGCGCGCTCGCCCTGCGTGCGGACCTCGACCCGGAGGGTGCCCTGGCAGCCGGCCTCGACGGAGGCGTTCGAGGGCTCCATGAGGATCGCGAAGTCCCCGGCGAGCAGGTCCGGGTCCGACTCGGCGAGGTGCCGCAGGCCGTTGTGCTCGGCGGCGATCTCCTCGGCGTCGTAGAAGAGCAGGGTGAGGTCGCGCACCGGCTCGCGGACGGTGTGCGCCAGCCGCAGGATGACCGCGTCGTTGCCCTTCATGTCGCAGGTGCCCAGGCCGTAGAGCAGATCACCCTCCAGGCGACTGGGCAGGTTGTCGTTGACCGGCACGGTGTCGAGGTGGCCGGCCAGGATCACCCGCTCGCCGGTGGGGTTGGCGGCACCGAGCTCGGTGCGGGCCACCACGGTGTTGCCGCGCCGGGTGACGTGCAGATGGGGTAGCTCCCGCAGCGCGGCCTCGACCGCGTCGGCGATCGGCTCCTCCCCCAGGCTGACCGACTCGATGTCGACGAGTTGGCGGGTGAGCGTCACGACGTCCTGGGCGAGATCGATCCTCGGCATGGCCACAGTCAATCAGGCACGAGGTCGGCGGGGCTGACGACCCAGATGGACGAGCACCCCGTCGATGATCCGGGCGAGTCCGAACTCCAGTTCCCGGGCCGGGTCGCTCGCCGCCTGGTAGGCCTCACCTGCCGCCTGGCCGACCCGTCCGGCGATGGGGTAATCGCGCCCGGCCATCACCCGCCCCAGCTCGCCGGAGTTGGCCTCCCACCACTCGAGCTCACTCATCCCCATCTCCCGCTCGGCCAATCGAGCACGGTGCGCGGATCCCGCGGCGTTGCCGGCGAACCCGGTCAGCAGGGCGATCGTCTGGTCCATCTCGATGTCGTCCAGGCCGATCCCCTCGACGGCCCCGAGCTGCCACTCGTACCGCTCGGCCGACGCGGGCCCCAGCCAGGCGCGGAGGCCGACGACGTCCAGGATCCAGGGGTGGGCCAGGCAGTCGTCGTACTGCACCCGGGCGACCATCTCCAGTCGGTCGGCGAGGTCCTCGGGCAACTCCGGGAGCGTCCGGCGGGCGAGCACCTGGTCGACCATCAGCACGATCAGGTCGCCGCGGCTCGGCACATAGGTGTAGAGGCTCATCACGCCCAGCCCGAGCTCCTTGGCGAGCACTCGCATCGACAGCGCCGCCAGCCCGTCGCGGTCGGCCAGGTCGATGCCGGCGTCGACCACGGCGTCCACGCTCAGCCGCTGTCGCGGGCCGCGACGGGTCGGCGTCTCGGCCGGCGCGGCGACATGTCGCCAGAGCAGTTCGAGGGAGGGGTCCGGGTCGCGTGCCACGTTGCCACTCTAGCGACGTCGTACGGCGTACGGAATAAATGCTCGCGTGGAGCAGTTCACTCCGTACGCCGTACGCCAAAGGAGATCCACCCATGCCTCCGCCTCCCCTGCTGGCGCGTGCCGTCCACAAGCGGTACGCCGACACCACCGCCCTCGACGGGCTCGACCTCGAGATCGCCTCGGGCACCATCCACGCCCTCCTGGGCCCGAACGGTGCGGGCAAGAGCACCGCCGTCAACGTCTTCAGCACGCTCACCCGGCACGACCGCGGCGAGGTCCTCGTCGCCGGCCACGACGTGCGCCGCCAGGCCGCACGGGTGCGCGCGGAGATCGGCCTGGTCGGGCAGGCGACCGCCCTCGACCCGATGCTGCACGGCCGGGAGAACCTGGTGATGTTCGGCCGCCTGCACGGGCTGGCGAACTCCGCGGCCCGCGACCGCGCCGCGGAACTGCTCGAGGGGTTCGGTCTCGCCGACGCCGCGGACCGGAAGGTGTCGACGTACTCGGGCGGGATGCAGCGTCGCCTGGACATCGCCGCCGCTCTCATCAGGCGGCCTGGCCTCCTGTTCCTGGATGAGCCCACCACCGGACTCGACCCGCGCGGGCGGCTGGACGTGTGGGCGGCCATCCGCCGGGTCGTGGAGCAGGGCACCACGGTGCTCCTGACCACGCAGTACCTCGACGAGGCAGATCAGCTCGCCGACCGGATCACCGTGCTGGGCGCCGGTCGGGTGATCGCCGAGGGCACGGCGGGCGAACTCAAGGACGGCCTGGGTGGGGACCGGGTGATCGTGACGGTGCCCGACGCGACGGCGTTCGCCCGGATGGTCGATCTGCTGGACGGGGAGCCCGATCCGGATCGCCGTCAGGTCACGGTCGCGGCCGGCCCGGCGGGCGGGACGCACACCCTGATGACGGTGGTCCGCTCCCTCGACGCCGCCGGCATCCGGGTCGACGACCTGGTGCTGCGGCGCCCCACCCTGGACGAGGTCTTCCTCCACCTCACCGCCCCGACGACAGGAGTCTCACGATGAGCGCGCTGAGCACTGCGGCCCGGCAGACCTGGGTGATCACCCAGCGTGACCTCAAGTACTGGCAGCGGGAGCCCTGGGCCCCGATCTTCAACCTGGCCTTCAGCATCATGCTGCTGCTGGTCTTCGGCTATCTCTTCGGCGGCGCGATCGAGATCCCGGGCGGCGGCGACTATCTGGACTACCTGCTGCCCGGCATGTTCGCCCTCTCGATGCTCTTCGGCGTCGAGACGACGATGGGCGCGATCACCGCCGACACCAAGCGCGGGATCACCGACCGGTTCCGCTCCCTGCCGATGAGCGGGGTGACCGTCCCGCTCGGACGCGCACTGGCCGACCTGCTCAACTCCGCGGTGCAGCTCGCGGTCCTGATGGTCGGCGGCCTGCTGGTGGGCTGGCACGTGGACGGCGGATGGGGCGCGGCCATGCTCGCGGTCGGACTGCTGCTGTGGTTCCGGCTGGCGATGCTGTGGATCGGCATCTACCTGGGACTCACCTTCCGCGCGGAGGGTGCCCTGATGGCGGTGCAGGTGCTGGTCTGGCCGCTCGGCTTCCTGTCCAACCTGTTCGTGGCGCCCGAGACGATGCCGGGCTGGCTCGGGTTCCTGGCGCAGTGGAACCCGGTCTCGGCCACCGCCGCCGCCTGTCGCGAGCTGTTCGGCAATCCCACCGGCCTGTCCGACGGCGTGCTCGCCACCTACGCCGTACCGCTGGCGCTGGCCTGGCCACTCCTGCTCATCGCGATCTTCGCTCCCCTGTCCGCCCGCGCCTACCGGCGCCTCTCCAAGTGACCCCGGGTAGCCCGGGACGGAAAGCACGTCCGAACACCCTCCGAGGGCGCTCTTCGTCCCGGACTACACCAGCCGCACCAGGGCGGCGACGGCGGCAGCACCGAAGACCACGACCAGGAACGGGGCCCGCAGCAGCAGCATGACCACGGCCGCGGCGAGTCCGACCACCCGGGCGTCCAACACCAGGGCCCGCCCCTCCCCGAGCACCTGTACGGCGATCAGCGCCGCGAGCAGGGCCACCGGGATCAGGGCCGCCACCCGGGTGGCCAGCGGGTGGGCCAGCACCCGCTCGGGCACGGAGAGGCCGGCCAGCTTCAGGGCGTAGGAGGCGACCCCCGACACCAGGATCGCGGCCCACAGCACCGCCTGCTCGCTCATCTCGCCTCCCGCTGGCCGGCCTCGGCAGGCGCGTCGGTGGCGTCAGCGGCATGCGGGATGAACAGCCCGACCGCCACGGCCACGACCCCGCCGAGGATGACCGGGACGCCGGCCGGGCTCAACGGCACCAGGCCGGTGGCGACCGCCGCGCCGATCAGGGCGACGATCCGCTGCGGCCAGGCGGTGAGCCGCGGCCAGAGCAGCGCGAGGAAGGCGGCGCCCACGGCTGCGTCCAGGCCGAAGGTGCGGGGGTCGCCCATCGCCTGCCCGGCCAGGGCACCGATCAGCGTCATCAGGTTCCACAGCACGAAGATCGACCAGCCGGTGAGCCGGAAGGCGAGCCGGGTGAACCGCTCACCGTCGTCGTCGGGCTGCCCCAGCGCCATCGCGGTGGACTCGTCGATCACCACCTGGGCGTGGACGAGCCGGCGCCAGCCGCGCAGGTGCAGACGGGGTGCCAGGGCGAGCCCGTAGAAGGCGTTCCGACTGGCCAGCAGGGTCGAGGTGAGAGCACCCGCCCACGGCGAACCGCCGGCGGCGATGACGCCGGCGAAGGCGAACTGGGAGGCGCCGCTGAAGACCAGCAGGGACAGCGCGCAGGCCTGCCAGACATCCATCCCCGAGGCCGTGGCCAGGGCGCCGAAGGAGACGCCGTACGCACCGGTGGCGATGCCGACGCCGAGGGAGTCGACGACGACCTCGCGCCGGGAGGTGCTCGACGCCGTCACCGTGCTCACCGCCCGCCCCGGTGCTCGCTGATCAGCACCGCGGTGGTCTCCGGCTCGAGCGCCTCGAACACGTGCGGCTCGGCCCCGGAGTAGGTGATGTAGTCGCCCGGTCCGAGCTCGACCGGCGCAGCGGCGGGCCCTACCCGGGCGCGGCCGACCCCGATCACGACGTGCTCGACCACGCCGGGCATGTGGGGGTCGGACTCCCTGACCGACCCCGGCGAGGCCACGATGCGGTAGAGGTCCCGGCGGACCTGCGGCGGCGCCGCGGACAGCACGGTCGCCTGGAACGACGCGACGTCGGAGACGACGGCGACCCCCTCGTTCCGGCGGATCACGGTGGCCGGCGCCTGCGCCGGCTCGACCAGGTCGGCGAAGGGGACGTCGAGGGCCACCGAGAGCGCCCAGATCGTCTCGACGCTGGGATTGCCGGCCCCCGCCTCCAGCTGCGAGAGCGTCGACTTCGAGATGTCCGCACGGCGGGCGAGCTCCGCCTGGCTCAGCCCGACCCGCTCCCGGTGAGTGCGCAGCGATCGCGCGATCACCGGGAGCAGGCTCTGCCTGTCAGCTGTCATGCGTCCATTATGCCGAACGATTCGTTCGCCACCAAGGACGTATCGGCTCACGCCTTGCTGAGAAGGATCCCCGCCTTGTCGCCGGCGCCGACCGTGCTCTCGGTGCGGCTCTCGGTGCGGCTCTCGGTGCGGCTCTCGGTACGGCTCTGGGTCGACCCGACCTCCTCGGCGTCCCCCGCGGTGGCCTCCTCGGCCACCCGGTACGACGTCGCCAGGGTCTCCTCGGCGATGAGCTGCTCGTGCTCGGTGGCGGCGGCACGGACCGCCTCACCTCCGAGGATGGTCAGCTGGATCCGGTCGCTGACGTCGAGGCCGGCGTCCCGGCGGGCCTGCTGGACCGCGCGCACGAGGTCGCGGGCCACGCCCTCCCGGGCGAGCTCGGGGGTGACCTCGGTGTCGAGCACCACGAAGCCCCCTCCGGTGCCGCCCGGCAGCATTCCGACCGCCACGTCGTCGGAGGCCGCTCCGGCCACCGTCTCGAGGGTGTACTCCCCCTCGACCAGGGCGAGCCCGCCCGAGACGACCGAGCCGTCGGCCTGGACCGACCAGTCGCCGGACTTGGAGCCCTTGATCGCCAGCTGGACGTCCTTGCCGAGCCGCGGCCCCGCGGCACGGGCGTTGACGCTGAGCTTCTGGCCGACGCCGTACGACGCCGCCTCGGGGTCGTCTGCGGTCAGCACACGCACCTGCTTGACATTGACCTCGTCGGCCACGATCGACTCGAAGCCGCCGAGGTCGGCACCGACGACCGTCAGCCGGGACAGCGGCAGCCGATTGCGCAGCTGACGGGCCTTGCGCAGCGCGCTGGTGGCCGAGCAGACGTCGCGGACGTGGTCCATCCCGACGGCGAGGTCGTCGGCGGCCGGCAGGTCCTCGGCCGCGGGCCAGTCGGCCAGGTGGACCGAGCGACCGCCGGTGAGGCCGCGCCAGATCTCCTCGGCGGTGAGTGGGAGCAGCGGAGCGGTCACCCGGCAGAGCACTTCGAGCACGGTGTAGAGGGTGTCGACCGCGTCGGCCGAGCCCTCCCAGAACCGGTCGCGGCTGCGGCGGATGTACCAGTTGGTCAGCACGTCCAGGAAGCCACGGGTCTGCTCGCAGGCGTCAGCGACCCGCAGCTCCTCCATCGAGGTGGTGATCTCCTCGACGAACTGCCGCGTCTTGGCCAGCAGGTAGCGGTCCAGCGGGTCGGTGCTGTCGGTGCGCCAGCTGCCCTCGACGCCGGCGGCGTTGGCGTAGAGCTGGAAGAAGTACCAGCTGTTCCACAGCGGGATCATCACCTGGCGCACCGAGTCGCGGATGCCCTGCTCGGTCACCACCAGGTTGCCGCCGCGCAGGATCGGGCTGGACATGAGGAACCAGCGCATCGCGTCGGCGCCGTCGCGGTCGAAGACCTCGTTGACGTCGGGGTAGTTGCGCAGGCTCTTGGACATCTTGTTGCCGTCCGAGCCGAGCACGATGCCGTGGCAGATCACCGAGCTGAAGGCCGGCTTGTCGAACAGGGCGGTGGCAAGGATGTGCAGCGTATAGAACCAGCCGCGGGTCTGGCCGATGTACTCGACGATGAAGTCGGCCGGGAAGTGGTGGTCGAACCACTCGGCGTTCTCGAACGGCACGTGGCTCTGCGCGTACGACATCGACCCGGAGTCGAACCACACGTCGAGCACGTCGCTGACCCGGCGCATCGTGGAGCGGCCGGTGGGGTCGTCCGGGTTGGGCCGGGTGAGGTCGTCGACCCACGGGCGGTGCAGGTCGCGCTCGCCGTCCCGGTTGCGCGGGAGGCGGCCGAAGTCACGCTCGATCTCCTCGAAGGAGCCATAGACGTCGATGCGGGGGTACTCCGGGTCGTCGCTCTTCCACACCGGCACCGGGCTTCCCCAGAACCGGTTGCGGGTGATCGACCAGTCGCGGGCGTTCTCCAGCCACTTGCCGAACTGCCCCTCCTGGATGTGCTCGGGCACCCAGCGGATCTGCTTGTTCAGCTCCATCATCCGCTGCTTGATCGCGGTGACCTCGACGAACCAGCTGCTCACCCCCTTGTAGATCAGGGGCTCGCGGCAGCGCCAGCAGTGCGGGTAGGAGTGGTCGTAGGTCTCCCGGCGGAGCAGGATCGTCCCGGCCGTGACGCTGCCGCGCTCCTGCTCGCCCCGGGTGGCGGCCTTGAGGTGATCGATGATCTGCAGGTTGGCGTCGAAGACCAGCATGCCGGCGTACTCGTCGACCGGGTGGGTGAACCGGCCGTCCTTGCCCACCGGCATCACGGCGGTGATGCCCTCCCGGTCGGTCACCTCCTTGTCGACCTCACCGAACGCGCCGGCGGTGTGCACCACGCCGGTACCGTCCGTGGTGGTGACGGCGTCGTCCGCGGCAACCACCCGGAAGGCCTTGTCGTGGCCCAGGAAGTAGGAGAACGGCGGCGTGTAGGTCCGCCCGACCAGGTCGGCGCCGCGGTAGCGGCCCAGGATCTCGGGCTCCTCGCCGAGCTCGCGGGAGTACGCCGACAGGCGAGCCTCCGCGAGCAGGTAGCGGGCGGTGGTCTCGGTGCCCGGGACGTCGGCCTCGACCACGACGTAGTCGATCTCGGAGCCGACCATCACGGCCAGGTTGGAGGGCAGGGTCCACGGCGTGGTGGTCCAGATCAGGACGTGTGCCCCGTCGAGCACCGGGTCCTCGCCGGTGGCATCGAGCGGGTAGCCGACGGTGACCGCGGGGTCCTGCCGGTTCTGGTAGACGTCGTCGTCCATCCGCAGCTCGTGGTTGGACAGCGGGGTCTCGTCGTTCCAGCAGTAGGGCAGGACGCGGAAGTCCTCGTAGATCAGGCCCTTGTCGT
This sequence comes from Nocardioides insulae DSM 17944, assembly GCF_000422825.1. Taxonomy (GTDB): domain Bacteria; phylum Actinomycetota; class Actinomycetes; order Propionibacteriales; family Nocardioidaceae; genus Nocardioides; species Nocardioides insulae. The sequence continues at coordinate 718,134 of NZ_AUGU01000013.1, forward strand.
AGAGGCCCTTGAACGCCCAGATCACCGACTCCATGAAGTCGGGATTCATCGTCTTGTAGTCGTTGTCGAAGTCGACCCAGCGGGCCTGACGGGTGACGTAGTCGCGCCACTCGCCGGTGTACTTCAGCACCGAGCCGCGACAGGCGTCGTTGAACCTGTCGATGCCCATCTCGACGATCTCGTCGGTCGTCTTGATCCCGTTCAGCCGCATCGCCTCGAGCTCGGCCGGCAGACCGTGGGTGTCCCAGCCGAAGCGCCGCTCCACCCGCTTGCCGCGCATGGTCTGGAAGCGCGGCACGATGTCCTTGACGTAGCCGGTGAGCAGGTGCCCGTAGTGCGGCAGGCCGTTGGCGAACGGCGGGCCGTCGTAGAAGACGAACTCGTTGCGCCCGTTCTCCCCCGGGTCCCGCTGGTCCACCGAGGCCTGGAAGGTGCCGTCCTGCGCCCAGTAGGCCAGGATCCGCTCCTCGATCTCCGGGAACGACGGCGAGGAGGGAACGACGTTGCGGTGGTCCGAGGTGACCTTCGGATAGGCCATGGGCGGTGTCTCCTGGGCTGGGCGATCGAACGGGACCCAGGGACGACATCTCTGCCGCGGTACCACCCTGCTTGCATCCTGACCTCGGATGCCTCTTCCTTCACGGCTGTGACGGGCCTACCCGCCGGGTTCTAGTTGCTCGCGCGTTCTTCCCGGGGCTCGCCGCTGATGACGGCTCAGACGCCTGTGCTCTCGATGGTACGGCGAACGCCCGGTGAGGAGAAACCCGGATTGCCCTCCGACTCCGTGGCTCACGAGTCGAAGTCCGTGCTGCGGCTCACGGTCTCCCAGGTGTCGAGGTCGTCCTGGATCGCCGCCAGCGAGGCACGGATCCGGTCGGAGGCGTCATTGCCCAGCACCAGCAGGTACGGCGGCCGGCCCGACTCGACGGCGTCGATCACCGCGGCCGCTGCCTTGGCCGGGTCGCCGGGCTGGGTTCCGTGGACCGTGCTGTGCTCCTTGCGTCGACGGCCGGCGGTGTCGGCGTAGTCGTCGATCGGAGTGCCGGCCTGGGTGAGGGAACGGCCGGCGAAGTCGGTGCGGAAGCCGCCGGGCGCCACGGCGAAGGCGGTGAGGCCCAGCGGCTCGACCTCCTGCCGCAGGGAGAGCGTCAGCGCCTCGATGGCCGCCTTGACCGCCGCGTAGTAGCCCGACCCGGCCGGGGAGGATCGCGCCGCGACCGAGGAGATGTTGACGATCGTGCCGACACGGCGGGCCCGCATGCCGGGCAGCACCGCCTGGATGGTGCGGACCGCACCGAACAGGTGGGTCTCCCAGAGCCGGCGCACCGCCTCGTCCTCACCCTCCTCGACGGCGGCACGATGGCCGTACCCCGCGTTGTTGACCAGGACGTCGATGCCGCCGAACCGTTCTTCGGCCGCGGCGACCGCGGCGGTGACCTGGGCGTCGTCGGTGACATCGAGTTGAAGCGCGAGAGCGGTCTCGGGATGGGCCTCGACGAGGTCGCGGACCCGATCGACATCGCGCGCGGTGACGGCGACCCGGTGGCCGCGTTCGAGGGCGGCCAGGGCGAAGGCCCGGCCGAGGCCGGTGGAACAGCCGGTGATGAGCCAGGAGGACATGGGTGCCTCTTCTTGTCGACGGGTCGCGCTCAGGCGGGCGCGCGGTGGCGGACGAACTCGGCGAAGCCGGGGAGGGTGAAGCGGACCAGGCCGTGGCCGACCGGCTCGATCACGCCCTTCTCGATCAGGCTCTCGCGGGGGACGCTGAGGGCGCGCGAGTCGGTGCCGAGGCGGGCGGCGATGGCGGCACGGCCGACGTTGTCGTCGCCGAGGTCGGCCATCGCCCGGATGAAGCCGCGCTCCGCGGGCGAGGCGACGCCCCACCGGGCGCGGTACATCGCGTCCAGTTGGCTCTGGGCCGCCGGTACGCCGGCCCGGACGTGCTCGGCGGTCAGGATGTCGCCCGCCTCGGGGGACGCGGCCCGCCAGGTGGCGCTGCCGAGCAACTGGAGCAGATAGGGGTGGCCGCGACACTCGTCGGTGACGAGTTCGAGGGCGTCGGCGCTCCAACCGATCTCGAGCGTCTCGGCGGGCGCGGTCAACAGGGCGCGGGCATCCTCGTCACTGAGCAGGTCGAGGGCGGCGAAGTCGCTACGCTCGCCGAAGGTGGCGGCGCGGGTGATCGCCTCGGGGGTGACGGGCAGCCCGGCGGCGACGACGGCGACGGGATGCCGCTCGCGTTCGCCGGAGAGGTTCTGGATGGCGTTGAGCAGGACGCCGAGGTCGTCGGCCGAGGCCGCGTGCAGCTCATCGAGGAAGAGGATCAGTCCGGCACCGTGCTCGCCGCGTGCCAGGGTGGCGGCGTCGTGCAGCAGGTCCTCGAGGGCTCCGATGGGTGCCCGGTCCGGGGCCGGCGGCGGGGCATCCGGATCGAGCGCGATCTCCCCCTTCACCCTCACCCCGGGCGGGCCGACCTCGATGCTCACCCGGTCGAGCCGCTCCCGCCAGCGGCGCCGGACGGGTTCCTCGGCGACCACGCCGGCGGAGACGAGCGCGCGGTCGGTGGCATGGGCCAGTTCGGGGAGGAAGGGGAGTTTGCGTGTGCACGCCACCCACGCGCACACGCACCCGACCGCGGCGGCCTGCTGTTGCGCCGTACGCAGCAGGGAGGTCTTGCCCACCCCGCGGGGGGCATGGAAGACCAGCAGCGGTCCGCCCATCTCTCCGAACGTCGCCACCCGGCTCACCCGGTCGCGGACGCGCTGGAGTTCGATCTCGCGACCGATCAGCACTCGCGGCACCTCGCCCGGAGTGTAGGGATCGGGGATGGGCGGCATCCGACCTCCTCGAAATACTTCTTGATACCTCCCCGAAGTATAAGGAGGTATCCGAGGGCGGTCGGGACTACGCGTGCGCGCGGCGGGTCACGTCGTGTTCATCGGCATCGGGTAGGTATGTCGCTATGAGCAGCCACTCCGGACCGGAGGCGCGGTTCGCCCCCGGCCACCAGGCCCCGACACCGGACCTGCTCGCTCTGGAGGGGGTCCGGGAGACCCGCCTCCAGCCGCAGGTCGAACTGGTCGCCGACCACTACGACACCGCCGACAAGGTGCTGGCCCGGGCGGGAGTGACGCTGGAGCGCAGGGTCGGTGGGGACGACGAGGGATGGCACGTCGAGGTCACCGCAACCCGGGGACGGCTGGAGACGAGGTGGCCGCTCGAGCGTTCCACCCACACCCCGCCGAAGCCGGCCAGAGACCTGGTGTCGGGCTGGACCCGCGGACACCCGTTGATACCGGTGGCCACCGTGACCGTCCACCGCACCGCCACCCTCCTCCTGGCCGAGAACGCCGCCGTCCTCGCGGAGTTCGCCGACGACCGGGTCACCGGCAACACACCGGACGGCGGGAGCGTGACCTGGCGGGAGTGGCGGATCACCCAGGTCGAGGGCGGCCACGACCTCCTCTCCGCAGCGGCCCACCACCTGGAGGGCAACGACGTCCCCCGCGCGACCACGACCCCGGTGCTCGCCCGCGCACTCGGGGACCGAGTGGAGGCCCGCCCGCACCTGCCTCGCCCGAAGCCCGGGAAGCCCGCCTCCCGCCTGGTTCACGCGGGCCTCGCCGAACTGGTCGACACGCTGGCGCGGCTCGACGTCCAGGCTCGACGTGGCACCGAGGAGGGCGTGCACGAGATGCGTGTCACCGTTCGCCGCCTCCGCGCCCTGCTGGCAGCCACCAGGAAGGTCCTCGACCGGGAGGCGACCGACCCCGTGCGGGCCGAGCTGAGGTGGCTCGCGGGGGTCCTCGGGGAGGTCCGGGACGCCACCGTCGTCCACCAGCGGCTGCGGGCCCTGGTCGGGGAGGAACCGCCTCGGCTGGTACACGGACCGGTCCTGCGACGGCTGGCGACGGCGTACCGGAGCCGTGGCCGCGCCGAGCTCGGCAGCGCCCTGGAATCGGCACGCTATTTCGCCCTACGGGACCGGCTCGACGCCCTCGTGGCGACACCCCCCTGGGCCGAGCACGCCGGCGATCCCGCGGGCAAGGTCGCGGCGAAGATGCTCCACAGGGAGCTCGAGCGGGTTCGCGCCAGGGCCGAGAGCGCCGCTGCGCACGACGACGCCCCGGAGGCGCTTCACGAGCTCCGCAAGGCCGTCAAGCGTTTTCGGTACGTCGCCGAGGCGGTCGAACCGATCGGCGGGAAGCCCGTGCGCCGACTGGCCCGCCGAGCGCACGAGACGGCGACCCACCTGGGGGATCTGCAGGACACGGTGCTGACCAGGTCCGAACTGGTCCGCCTGGCCCGCGCGGCCGCGGCCGACGGCGAGCCCACCTTCACCTACGGGCGGCTGCACCACCGCGAGGAGCAGGCCCAAACAGACCTTCTCGACGCCCACTCGACCCGGGACACGATGCGGTCGCTGACCACTCGCACCGACAAGGCCGCCCACGCCCTGCGGCACCGGTAGGGCCACCGGGCCGGGAGGAACGGCGAGCCGACGGCACGCCGAGCCCGGTCGGCGGCTGACTCGACGGCCGCCCGCTTCGACCGGTGCGGGAAGGTCTCCTAGACTCGGTCGGCGTGACTGCCGCATGGGGCTTCGGCCTGACGACGTACGCCGCTGACAACACCGTCCTGGACGTGTGGTTCCCCGAGCCCGCGCTCGGCGAGAAGCCCGCCGAGGCCACCGCCCCGGCCGAGCTGACCACCCTCGAGAGCACCGATGAGGCCCGCCGGGTCCGGACCGTCGTCGAACTGGTCGAGGCCGATCTGGACTCCGCCCCGGCCACCACCCAGGACGTGTGGCTGCGCCTACACCTGCTCTCGCACCGTCTGGTCGCCCCCCACGGGCAGAACCTGGAGGGCGTCTTCGGCCTGCTCACCAACGTCGTGTGGACCTCGGCCGGCCCCTGCGCGGTGGCCGGCTTCGAGCTGACCCGAGCCCGACTGAAGGCCGAGGGCCGGCACGTCACCGTCTTCGGGATCGACAAGTTCCCCCGCCTGGTCGACTACGTGACCCCGGCCGGCGTACGCATCGCCGATGCCGACCGGGTCCGGCTCGGCGCCCACCTCGCCGAGGGCACCACCGTGATGCACGAGGGCTTCGTCAACTTCAACGCCGGCACCCTGGGCGCCTCGATGGTCGAGGGCCGGATCTCGGCCGGCGTGGTGGTGGGCGACGGCTCCGACGTCGGCGGCGGCGCCTCGATCATGGGCACCCTGTCCGGGGGTGGCAAGCAGGTGATCTCGATCGGCGAGCGCTGCCTGCTCGGAGCCAACGCCGGGATCGGCATCTCGCTCGGCGACGACTGCGTGGTCGAGGCCGGCTGCTACGTCACGGCCGGCACCCGGGTCACGGTACTCACCGACGAGGCACCCCAGGTGGTCAAGGCCGCGCAGCTCTCCGGCGCATCCAACGTGCTCTTCCGCCGCAACTCCGTCTCCGGCGCGATCGAGGCGCTCGCCTGGAAGAGCGAGGGCGTCGCGCTCAACGCCGCCCTGCACGCCAACTGAGCACGCCCCCACCCACCTGACCACCAGCTGACCTCCGGCCACCGCCCCTCCCCGACGATGAAGCGACTCCTGGCTGCCGTCGTCCTCATCGGGGTGGTGGCCGCGGTGGCGGTGGCGGCCTGGCGCCAGCTGGGCGGGCAGCCGACGGTACCGCGGTCACAGACCTGCACCGCCGTGGTCGGCGACCTCGCCGCCCGGCTGGACCTCGACCAGTCCGGGAACGCCGCCCTCATCGTGGCGCTGTCGGTACGCCGCGGACTGCCCGCCCGGGCCGGCACGATCGCCCTGGCCACGGCGATGCAGGAGTCGAAGCTGTACAACATCGACTACGGCGACCGTGACTCGCTCGGGCTCTTCCAGCAGCGCCCATCGCAGGGCTGGGGCACCCCGGCGCAGGTGCGGGACCCGGTCCACGCCACCGAACGGTTCTACGACGGGCTGGTGACGGTCGGCGGCTACGAGTCGATGCCGATCACCGACGCGGCGCAGGCCGTGCAGCGCTCGGCCTATCCCGAGGCCTACGCCCAGCACGAGAGCGCCGCACGTGCGCTGGCCTCGGCGCTGAGCGGTCAGTCGCCGCGGGCGCTGACCTGCGAGCTCGACCCGCCGGCGGAGGGCCACCCGGCCGAGGTACGTCGGGATCTGGAGACCGCCTTCGGGGCGACGATCGGCACGCCCGTCGTCCGCGGCCGCAGCGTCACGGCGGCGGTCGGCACGCCGGATCACGGCTGGGCGATGGCCCACTACTTGATCGCCCGGGCCGAGCGGCTCGGGATCAGCCGGGTCGCCTATCACGGCTGGGCCTGGTCGGCGGCGGACTCCCCCGAGGGGTGGGTCCGCACCGAGGACACCGTCCGCGGCCGGCTGAGCGCCACCGTGGCGGGGCCGGCGCCGAGCGCGTGAGAGCAGGCGATATCCACCCCTCGCCCTTGGAGACGCCCGGCAGGATGTGGAGGTGAGCGCGCGTCCCGTGGTTGTGGTGGTCGCGGCGCTCGCCCTGGTCGCGGGACTGCTCGTGGGCGGCTTCCTGATCGTCCGCCAGCTGGACCCGACCGCGGATCGGACCTGCGAGGCCACCGTGGAGGATCACACCACCACGCTCGACCTCGAGGAGGGTGCGGGCGCCGGCCTGGTGGCAGCTGTCTCGGTCGGCGAGCGACTGCCGGCCCGGGCCGCCACGATCGCCCTCACCGTCGCACTCACCGACGAGGACCTCGCCGAGCTCCCCGGTGGCGCGCTCGCCTGGGCCCGGGACTTCTACCCGCGCCTGAGTGCGGTGCAGGGCTACCGGGAGCTCGACGTACCCGAGGCCGCGGCCGCGGTGACCGGTGACTCCCCCGACCGGTATGCCGACCAGGAGTCCGACGCGCGGGCGCTGGCCTCCGCGCTGACCGGCCAGTCGCCGGAGGCGTTCACCTGCGACACCCGCGCCGACTTCCCCGAGGCCAGCGACGAACTGAACGACAACGGCCTGGTCCCGCGTGCCCAGGCCGTGCTGGACGACGTCCAGGAGGTGATCGGCGACATCCCGGCGGGAGGGTTCGCCCCGGAGGGGGTGGCGACCGGCCACATCGAGGGGTCGGCCCACTACGAGGGCCGCGCCGTCGACCTGTTCTTCCGCCCGGTCACCCCGGCCAACCAGCGGCACGGCTGGGCGGTGGCGCACTACCTGGTCAGCCAGACCGAGCGTCTGAAGGTGGCGACGGTGATCTTCGACGACCGGATCTGGAGCAGCGGGTCCCGCTCCGGTCAGGGCTGGCGCGACTACGAGGCACCCGATGGTCCGGGCGATCGCGCCATCCTCGAGCATCGCGATCACGTGCACGTCGACGTGGCCGACTGACCGGTCCGGGGACCGCGCGGCCGCTGGGCCCGATCCTCGCGGACCGGAGCTGCGCTAAGCCACGCCCCAGGCTGATCCCCCGAGCCGAGGGTAGGTCCGCACCCGGACGCGGAATCCCCCGGCTTCGGGCCGACCCGCTCTCGGTACGCCGGCTCGAGGGTCAGGCGGTCAGCCGGGCGACGGCGGCGTCGATCCGCTCGTCGGTGGCGGTGAAGGCCACCCGCACGTGGTCGGAGCCGGCCGGCCCGTAGAAGTCGCCGGGGGCGACCAGGATGCCGAGCTCGGCCAGCCGGGCCACGGTGTCCCAGCAGTTCTCCCCGCGGGTGGACCACAGGTAGAGCGAAGCCTCGGAGTGGTCGATGCCGAACCCGGCGTGGACCAGGGCGTCGCGGAGCTTGGCCCGGCGGACGGCGTACCGCGCGTGCTGCTCGTCGGCATGCTTGTCATCGGCCAGGGCCGCCGCCATCGCGTGCTGTTGCGGGCCGGGCAGCATCAGGCCGAGGTTCTTGCGCACGGCGAGCAGCTCGCCGATCACCGCCGGGTCACCCGCGACGAAGGCACACCGGTAGCCGGCCAGGTTGGAACGCTTGGAGAGCGAGTGCACCGCCAGGATGCCCTCGTGCGAGTCGCCGCACACGCTCGGGTGCAGAACCGAGACCGGCGAGTGGTCCTGCTCCCAGGAACACTCGATGTAGCACTCGTCGGAGATCAGCAGGGTGCCGCGCTCACGGGCCCAGTCGACGACCTTCTTCAGGTGCTCGACCGGGAGGACCCGGCCGGTCGGGTTGGACGGGCTGTTGAGCCACAGGATCCGAGGCACCTCCGGACCGACCGCGGTGAGGCTGTCGGTGGCCAGGGCACGGGCCCCCGCCAGCGCCGCGCCCACCTCGTAGGTCGGGTAGGCCAGTTCGGGGTAGACGATCAGGTCGCCGGCACCGACGCCCAGATGGGTCGGCAGCGAGGCGATCAGCTCCTTCGAACCAACCACCGGGAGCACCGCGTCGGCCCCGAGGCCGGTGACGCCGTGCCGCCGGGCCAGCCAGTCGACCGCCGCCTGCCGCACCCCCGGGATCCCGACCGTGGTCGGGTAGCCCGGTGAGTCGGCGGCCTCCCGGAGGGCGACCTGGGCCACCTCCGGGGTGCCGTCGACGGGGGTGCCGACGGAGAGGTCGACGATCCCGTCAGGGTGCCGACGCGCCGTGGCGGCGTACGCCGTCAACTTGTCCCATGGGAAGTCGGGCAGACGGCTGGAGACTGGTCCTGGCATCGAGGGGGTCAGTCCTGGTTCTGCGGGGGCAGCGCGGCGATCATCGGCGCGTCGGCGTCGATCTCACCCATCTTCGCGGCTCCGCCGGGCGAACCGATCTCCTCGAAGAACACCACGTTGGCGTCGTAGTAGTCCTTCCACTCCTCCGGGGTGTCGTCCTCGTAGAAGATCGCCTCCACGGGGCAGACCGGTTCACAGGCGCCGCAGTCGACACATTCGTCGGGCTGGATGTACAGCATCCGCTTGCCTTCGTAGATGCAGTCCACCGGGCACTCGTCGACGCAGGCACGATCCTTCACGTCGACGCACGGCTGGGCGATGACATAGGTCATCTCTTGGTCCTCCTCCAGGAGTCGAGCTCGTTGGGACCAGCCTAGTATCCCGGGGTGACCGATCGCCCAAACCCCCGTCCCGCTCCACCTGGTGAGACCGAGCACGGCACTCCCACCGGGGCTCACCGCCTGGGGCCGCACGTGATCGGCCAGCGCGTCGTCGTACGCCGGATCCTGCGCGATCCCAGCGGCGGAGTGCGGCGCGGCCCCACCGGTGGCCCCGCCTTCACCGACGTCCTCGGCGTGTGCCTCGCGTGGGGTGAATCACACTGCGAGATCGCCCCGGACGACGCGGAAGTCGTGCGGATCGCCCTGGCCGACATCGTCTCCGGCAAGCCGGTGCCGCCGCGCCCGTCCGCTCGGGCGCGGGTGGGCGTGCGCGAGGCGGAGCTCCACACGGCGTCGCTGTGGCCGCACCTGCAGGTCGAAGGACTGGGTGAGTGGCAGCTCCGGCTCGACCCCGCCCCTGTCGGCCGGCCCCTCAAGCGGGCGAACTCCTGCCTCGCGATCGGTGACCCCGGTCTACCCCTCACCGAGGCGCTGCTCCGGGTGGTCGACCACTACGCGGCCCACGGTCGACCCGCGCTGGTGCAGGCCGAGCGGTCCGAGGACGGCACCCCGACCGAACTCGAGAGTGCCCTCGAGGCGGCCGGCTGGGAGCGCGTCCCGGGCGGCGACAACGACTTCCTGCTGGGCTCCCTCGCCCGGGCACGGCGGCTGGTCTCCCGGGCCGGCGCGGACTCCTCGGCGACCCCGGTCGCTCCTCGCGAGCGGTGGGAGATCGACGGCGACCACGCAGTGCTCATCCTGGGCGCCCGGGCTCCCTACGACGGCGACGACTGGGTGATCGCGCGCGCTGCCCTGGACGGTGTCTGGCTGGGGCTGCACGGCCTCGCCGTCGCCGCCGAACACCGGCGTCGCGGACTCGGCCGGCTGGCCCTGGCAGGGCTGCTGGAGTGGGGAGCGGAGCAGGGTGCGCGCACGGTGTGGCTCCACGTGGAGCCGGACAACCTCGCGGCGTACCGGCTCTACGAGCAGGCCGGGATGCAGCGCCACCACTCGTGCTCCTACTGGCGGCCGGCCTGATCCGGCACCCTCCCCGGCCCGCGCGACGAGGTCAGCCGGTGGCCGGCCGCCCGGCACCGGCCTGCTGACCGGGCTGACGTGGCTGCTGCGGCTGCGCCGGCGGCTTCGGGGTGGTGCGACACTCCACACTGTCGGAGGCGGTGTAGGCGGTGTGGAAGACCTCCCGATCCACCACCGCGTCAGAGCCCGGTTTGCGGAAGACCCGGGTGACATCGATGTCGAATCCGCTCCAGCCGGTGTGCGGCTCGCAGGCCGGATCGTCCCAGATCACGCGGGTGGCCGGGGAGCGGTAGTTGTAACGCTCACCGGTGACCGACTCGATGTCCCAGGTCTTGGTTGAGTAGAGCGACACCGTGACCGCTCCCTCCCGGGAGTAGGTCGAGGGGACCACCTCGGTGTCCACCAGGACGCCGTGGTCGGTGTTGTTCTTGAAGCGCAGGTCGAGGGCGCCCCACACCACCGTCGCCTCCCGACCGACCGGGTAACGATCGATGTAGAAGGAGTGCGGCTTGTGCTCGACGTCCTCGAGGCCGGCGAAGAACATCGCGTTGAACAGGGTGGTCGCCATCTGGGAGACACCACCGCCGAGATCCTGCTTGAGCACACCGTCGCTGATGACGTAGCCGGCCGTGAAACCGTTGTCGAGGGTGCGCTCGCCGACGATGTCGTTCATCGAGAAGGTCTCGCCCGGCTGGAGCACCGTGCCGTCGACGAGCTCGGCCGCCCGACCGATGTTGACGTTGCGATACTCGGCATGGGGGTAATGGGTGGTGAACGTCGAGACCCGGCGGTTGATCCCCAGCTTGCGGGCCTCGGCGGTGGTGACGTCGGGCTCGGCCACGGTGCTGGGCACCTTCATCCGGCGCTGGCCCTCCGGCTTGACCACCAGGGCGAGGAAGGACTCCTCGATGTCGGCAGGGCTGTAGGTCACGCCCGGCTTCGCGGGGACGACCTTCGGCTTGCCGTCGACCAGTCGGACCGTGGCGTCCACGGCCTGGGAGGCGTCGCCGGAGACCGCGTCGTCCACCAGCTTGCGCAGCCGCTCCGATCGCAGGGTGGGCACGAGTGCGCCGTCCTCGGCTGTCATCGCGAGCGCCGCGGAGTAGTCGGCGGGGCTCAGCGTGACCGGAGACTTGCCGAACACGAGGGTGACCGGTGCGGTCATCGCAGGGTTGGCGAAGGTACGACGCGCCTCGTCCACGTCGGCCGCATCGATGTCGGGCGCCACCTCGTGCTGCTCGACCTCGACCGTGCGCTCCTCGCCCTCGGCGAGGTAGCCGCCCACCAGGGCGTCACGCAGTTGCTCGGTCTCGACCCCCCGGCCCAGCTCGGGCTCGGTGGTCACCACCCCGCGGGAGGTGAAGGTGATCGAACCGTCGACGGGCGCCGTCCCGGCCTGCTTCTCCACCTTGGCGGCGATCGCGTCGAGGGCGCCCTGATCGACGCTGACCACGGCCTCCACGCCGGTGCCTCCGGTGTAGTGCTCCCACAACCGGCGCGGATCCCAGCTGTGCTCACCGCCGGCCTGGGCGACGGTCGCGGCGTAGTCGATCTGCAGGCCCGCCTCGGCGGGATCGACGACCACCCGGCGCTCGCCGACCACGATGGTCACCGGCTGCTCCAGCCGATCACCGAGCTCGCTCTCGAGGGTCTTCTCCGCCTGGGCGGAGGTCTGGTCGCCGATGTCGACACCTGCCACCTCGGTGCCGTGCGGCAGCTCGTCACCGGCGAGGTAGTAGGCCGCCGCCCAGCCGCCACCGACCAGGACGGCGAGCGCGACCACGACAGCGATCACGGTCCACCCGCCGGCGCGCTCCTTGCGCACAGGGGCGTCGCTCGGCTCGGGGCTGGACCCGGGAGGGGTGCCGGGTGTCGACTTGCTCACCTCACGAGGGTAAGAGACGGCACCGACAACCTCGTACTCTTGACCAACCCGAGGACGCCGTCAGGAGCGCTCGGCCGGCACTCGTGAGCCTCCCGGGCGGGGCAGGGTGCCGATGGTCACGATGATCACGAGCAGTCCGGTCGCGAGGTAGGCGTAGCCGAGCAGGTCCCCGCTGACCAGGAAGTCACCCTCGGGCCGCGGTGCGACGAAGAACACCAGCGTGCCCACCCACCCGGCTCCGAACGCCACCCGCGGCCACCCCGCTGGTGCGACCCGGAGCATCAGCCCCGTGACGAGGGCCCCCAGCGCGAACCCCCACCACAGCGAGTGCAGGACCGCCGTCGCGAGCCCGACCCCCACGCCGACCGGCAGCAGCCCGAGGGCCACGGCCATGCGCGGGACCGTGCGCGCGGATGGCGTCGCCCCGGCCGGCACTCAGGGCCGATCCGGGGCCAGACCCGCGAACAGGTCGGTCTCGAGACCGTGCTCCCCCTGCGGTCCGGGCGCACCCTTGGCCAGGCGGTAGTGCTCGACGCCCCAGATGGTGTTGCCGAGGTTGTTGGAGAGCGCGAAGAACGGACCGTCCACCGTGATCTGCGTGGGATAGGCCCGCATCGCGTCCATCTTGAGCTCGGCGAACGGCGTCGCGTCGATCTCGGCGGCGAGATCGGCGTCGGGGCTCGCCATCGGGATCCGGCCCTCGGGGTCCATCCCCTCGAAGGTGGTCTCGTCGCCGGCCGCCCGCAGCTCGCGCAGGCCTGCGCGCATCCGGCTCTCCGACATCGCGGTCCAGTAGATCTTGGCGATGTCCCAGGGCTCACCGAGCTCGCGACGGTAGGACGGCACCGCGGCCAGCTGGGCGGCGTACATCGCCACTCGGTGAGCCTGGATGTGGTCGGGGTGGCCGTAGTGACCGAACTGGTCGTAGGTGACGAGCACCTGCGGCCGGACCTCGCGGATGATCGTGACCAGGTGGTCGGCCGCCTCGGTGAGATCGGCGTACCAGAAGGCGTTGTCGTGGATCGTGTCGGCCGCGATGGCGTGGCCGTCGGCGTGCCACTGCATGCCGGAGTCGCGGTAGGTGCCGAAGCCGCCGAGCCAGCGGTGGTCGGTGACGCCCAACTCCTTCATCGCCGCGGCGATCTCGCCCCGCCGGTGCTCCCCGAGCGCGTCCTCCTGGTCGGCGGCCAGGTGGGCCAGCTCGGGCACCAGGATCTCGCCCATCTCGCCCGCGGTGCAGGTGACCAGGGTGACCCCGGTGCCTTCGGCGATGTATTTCGCCATGGTGGCGCCGTTGGCGATGGTCTCGTCATCGGGGTGGGCGTGGACGAGCAACAGTCGCTGGGCGGGCCGTTCGGTCATGGGCTCCAGGGTACGGCGGTGCCGCGGCCCCGGGACGGTCGGGCCGGGCGGTGGCCGAGGCTCCTGCCTGCGCCTTACCCGTGCGGTCGCTTGATCCGCCGCGGCGCCTCGGGCAGGTCGAGCGGTGCTGGGGCCGAACGGGCGGGCTCCCCGGCGGCGTCACCACTCCGGTCCACGCTCCGATCACCGGTCAGATCGTCGGTGCGGTCGGTGGGCGCGTCGCCGGGGTCCAGCCAACCGTCGTACTCCTCGATGAGGAGTTCGACCGTGATCGCGGGAGCATCGGTGAGCACCGCCCAGGGGTGGTCCTCCTCGTCGTCCTCACCGGCCAGTCGCTCACGCACCAGGTGCGCGGTCCAGCCCTCCCGGTCGAGCCGCCGCCGCACGGCCTCGGCGTCCTCCTGGTCGAAGAGGACCGCCCGGAGCATCGGGGGTTCGAGAGCGGCCGCGACCTGCGCGAGGAACGGCAGGTCGGCATCGGCCCACGGCACGGTGTCGAGTTCCTCGGCGCCGAGCCAGCGGAGGTCGTCGTGCTCGGTGGCGACCGGCTCTCCGTCGACCAGCCGGGCGAGCGCCACGGCGAGCACGTGCTCGTCGTCCACGCGGACGCGCGGACCGAGCCACTCGGTCACCCGGACGGTGACCCCCAGCTCCTCCCCCAACTCCCGGATCAGCGCGGCGTCGGCCTCCTCCCCCGGCTCGACCTTGCCGCCCGGGAACTCCCAACGCCCGGCCATCGCGACCGGCCGGGTGCGCCTGGCCGCCAGCACGCGTCCGGCCCGCAGGATCGCCGCGCCCACCACCAACCTCATGTGCCGAGGGTACGAGGTCGATCACCCGTCACGGTCACGGTCCCGCGGCTAGGTTGATCGGCATGGAGGAGTACGCCGGTCCCGCGGTGGTGCTCGACCCCGAGGATCGAGTCCCGGTCACCGCGCTACAGCGAGCGTGCCCCCGCACGGGGCTCGAGGGAGTACGGCAGGACCTGCACCGTCGGCTGCACCGGAGCGTGGCGCCCGGCCTGCTCGTCCGACGCGCGCTGCGCTGGGACGCCGCCGATCAGGCCGACCGCCGCTGGTGGCCGCAGGGCATCACCTCCATCGACGACCTCCTCCTGGTCTCGTGGTACGCCAAGACCGGCGAGGGGGTGCGGATCAGCGTGGTCGACCCGGCCACCCGGCGCTACCGGCACGTGCTCCTGGTCGAGCCGGTCACCGAGGACGGCCGGCTCGAGCTCCGCCCCGTCCGGATCCATGCGGGCGGGCTGGCCTGGACGCCGCCGTACCTCCAGGTCGCGGCGACCGCCCGGGGGCTGGTGAGCGCACGACCGGCCGATCTGGTCCGGGTGCCCGACGCGCTGCGCTCGCGCTGGGAGATCGCAGGACACCGCTATCTGCTCCCGGTCGCCCGAAGCGTCCGTGGGGTCGCCGCGAGGGACGCGGACCGGCTGCGGTTCTCCTTCCTGGGGCTGGACCGGGAGGTGGGGCCGGCCGAGCTCGTGGTCGGCGAGTACGGCGGCGGGGCGATGTCGCGGCGGGTGGCCCGCTTCCCCCTCGACCCGGCCACCGGCCTGCCGGTGAGCGGCCCCGACGGACTCGCCCGCCCGCGCAGCGTGGAGTTGCCGGGGCCGCTGCGGATGCAGGGCATCGCGGTGACCCCGGAGGGTCTTGCCGTGACCACATCCCACGGTCTGCGCCCCGGCACGCTGTGGACGAGCGCGACCGGCAGAATCGAGGCCCTGCGCCCGTATCGATGGGCCACCCCGCCGGGCCCCGAGGACCTGCACTGGAAGGACGGACTGCTGTGGACCGCGACCGAGCATCCGCACCTGCGTTGGATCGTCGGGCTCGTCCCGCCCGGCCGCCGATGGTCCTGTGGGGCCTGCTCTGCGCCGCGATCGTCTCGGAGGTGACCGCCTCGCTCGCCCTCAAGGCGGCCCTCGACCACCCGTCCTGGTACCTCGTGGTCGCGGCCGGCTACGTGGGTGCGTTCGCGCTGCTGGCCCTGGTGCTGCGTGCGGGCATGCCCCTGGGCGTCGCCTACGGGATCTGGGGCGCCCTCGGGGTCGCCTGCACCGCCGTGGGCGCGACCCTGGTCTTCGGAGAGTCGCTCACCGCCACCATGCTGGCCGGCATCGTGCTGGTGATGGCCGGCGTCCTCCTGGTGGAGTTCGGACGCCAGAAGGGACAGGTGCGGCGGTGACCGCGGCCCTGCTCCTGGCCGGAGCCATCCTCAGCGAGGTCGGCGCGACCCTCGGTCTGCGGATGGCCGCCCTGCGCCGGCCGCGGTGGTACACCGTGGTGGTGGTCGGTTACCTGACGGCCTTCACCCTCCTCGCCCTCACCCTCCATGCGGGGATGCCGCTCGGTGTGGCGTACGGCGTCTGGGCCGCCACCGGCGTCGCCCTGACCACCCTGGCGAGCCGGGCCCTGTTCGGTGAACCGGTGACCGGTGTGATGGCTGCTGGCATCGCCCTGATCGTCGGTGGAGTGCTCCTCATCGAGTTCGGCGCTGCCGCCGCCTGAGTGGGCCGGCCCCGCGCCCGCCTCCCCGTCGAGGACGGATCGGCCTCGCTCCCCTTCCCGGAGGTCGGGGCGGCGCGGCGTACGGCGCGGGCTACTGCGGCCGCGGCTGGCGGGCGAGCTGGCGGCTCTGCGCGACCAGCCGGCCGGCGGAGTCCCAGACCTCGGCGTCCTCCTCGAACATCCCGCCGGCGACGTTGCGGGTCGAGTGGCGCACCTTCAGCCAGCCGGGGGCAGGCTTGGCACGCACGTGCACGGTCAGTTCCATCGTCGGCGCCCAGCCCGGCATGCCCAGGTCGAAGGTCACCGGGGGCAGCAGGTCCACGACGCTGAGCAGGCTGATCACGTCGGGCTCTCGGCCGTCGGCGAGCCGGAACCAGCCGGCGAACTCGCCCCGCCCCGTCGGCTCGCCCTGAAGCCAGCCCATCTGCTCGGGAGGGAAGCGCAGCTCGAACCGGTCGGACATCGACGGCTGATCGGGGTCGGGGGTGACCAGTCGCCGCGCGGCGCACTCCTCCACCGGCGGGAGGGAGAACTCCTCGGCAGTGGTGCGGACGTCGCTCCCGAGGGTGTCCAGGTCGCCGTAGCTGGCCAGGGCGGTGATCCGCGGCCCCGCCGCCTCGCCGTCGCCCTGCCACAGTTCGGCGGCGACCGTCGCGACCGAGCCGCCGCGACGGCGTACGTTCGTCGAGACGGTCGCCGGCCCCGGCGTGCCTGGGCCGAGGTAGTAGGCGCTGATCGAGATCGGGTCCGGCTTGTCCGGCACCTCCTGCCGGATCGCATTGCCGATCACGGCGAGGAGGTACCCCCCGTTGAGCCCCCCGCCCACGCTCCACCCGGGAGAGAGGTCGGCGGCATAGAGACCCTCACCCTTGGAGGTCGAAGCGATCTGCGCGTCGTACTCGGCCATGGCAGCAACTTAGCGCTCGTTCAGTGACCCGGGACCACCTGACCGGAATCCGATCACCTCGCGTCGCCGACCGCGCCCGGTGCGACCGGGTGGTCTCGGCCACGACCCGCCCCTCCGAGTCACGCGCCATCGATTTCCCGACCGCCGACGGGACGAGGTGGCGTTGCGAACGGGTCGCGCCCGACGTAGGTTATAAGTATCTACTTATAGAGGAGACGTCATGACCACCACCGACCCCGTCGCCGCTGCCGGACTCGTGACCCGCGAGATCCACACCGGAAGCCGCGAGGACCAGACCACCCGCGTGCTCGTGGCACGCCGTACCTACCCGGCCGCCCAGGCCGACCTCTGGAGCGCCCTCACCGAGGCCGAGCGGATCCCGCGTTGGTTCCTGCCGGTCAGCGGCGACCTGGAGGTCGGCGGCCGCTATCAGTTCGAGGGCAACGCGGGCGGCGTCGTGGAGCGGTGCGTGCAGCCGGACTCCTTCGCGGTCACCTGGGAGTTCGGCGGCCAGGTGTCCTGGCTCGAGATCCGACTGCACCCCGACGGGCCGGATGTCACCACGCTCGAACTCGTGCACGAGGCCGTCGTCGACCCCGACTTCTGGGCGCAGTTCGGCCCGGGAGCCGTCGGGGTGGGATGGGACGGAGCACTGCGCGGCCTCGGGCTCCACCTGGAGAGTGGCGCCGCCCTGGACGCCGCCGAGGTCGAGGCCTGGACGCTCTCCCCCGACGGCGTCGCCTTCACCCGGGCTGCGGCGACCGGTTGGGGTGAGGCCGCGATCGCGGACGGCGACGACACCACCGCCGCCCGCGAGGCCGCCGAGCGCACCCTCGCCTTCTACACCACGCCGCCCACCGAGGAGTGAGGTGTCCTCCCCCGGCGAGGTGTTCGCGGCACTGGGCGACCCGGTACGCCGCCACCTCCTCACCCTGCTCGTCCAGGGCGAGCTTTCGGCGGGCTCCCTCGTCGAGCAGGTGCGGGCCCGTCAGCCGATCTCCCAGCCGGCGGTGTCCCAGCATCTCCGGGTGTTGCGCGAGTCCGGCCTCGTGACGGTCCGCACCGACGGTTCCCGGCGGATCTACGCCCTGGACCCGGCCGGCATCCGGGCCGCGGGCGCCTGGCTGGCCGCCCTGCTCGATCCGCTGGCCGGCGTCGAGCAGCCGCTGGACGCGCTCGCCACCGAGCTCGCCCGCGGTCGGCGCGCCGCCCGCCGTACGGCACACCGAACGGCTCCCGCGCCCGACACCTGGCCGCGACAGGCTCGGCCGACGACCGGCGCCTGACCGCTCCCCGGACGGGTCGGGGACACGGCCGTGCGTTCGATTAGCCTTCCCCCAGCGCCCCGGGCCGTGGGTGCTGGGGGAAGGGACGCCGATGACGACCGCCGCGATCTATCTGGTGGCGGCCTGTGCGGCCGGCGTCCTGGCCAAGGCGGTGCGGCTGCCACCGCTGGTGGGATTCCTCGTCGCCGGCTTCGCGCTGCACGCTGCGGACGTCGAGGAACTGCCGGGGCTCGAGGTGATGGCCGAGCTCGGTGTCACGCTGCTGCTCTTCGGCATCGGGCTCAAGCTGGACGTGCGCTCGCTGCTTCGCCCCGACGTCTGGTTCACGACGCTGGCCCACCTCGGCTACAGCGTGCTGATCGGCCTGGCCCTGCTGCTCGGCCTCGCCCCGCTCGGCTTCGCCGTCCTCACCGACGCCGACCTGACCGAGCTCGCCGTGCTCGCGATGGCGCTCTCCTTCTCCTCCACCGTGTTCGTGGTCAGGGTGCTCGACGACCGCCGCGACCATCTCACCCTGTACGGCCGGATCGCGATCGGCATCCTGATCATGCAGGACATCGTCGCGGTGATCTTCCTCAGCTTCACCAAGGGCCATCCGCCCACCGTGTGGGCCTTCGGGCTGGTCCTGCTGCTGCCCTTCGCCCGGCTCGCCCGCCGACTGTGGGACCACCTGCACTCGATCGAGCTCACCGCCCTCTTCGGGCTCACCATGGCGCTGGTCCCCGGCTACTGGCTCTTCGAGGAGGTGGGTCTCAAGGGTGACCTCGGTGCACTGGTGATGGGGACCCTGCTGGCCTCCCATTCGCGGGCGCCGGACCTCTCCAGGATGCTGCTCACCGCCAAGGAACTGCTGTTGGTGGCGTTCTTCGTCGGCATCGGCCTGCACGGCATCCCCTCGGCCGAGGGCCTCGCGCTCGCCTCGCTCCTGCTCGTGCTGCTCCCGCTCCAGGGCCTGGGGTACGCCGCGATGCTGTGGGTCCTCCGGCTCCGCTACCGCACCGCGGTGCTGGCCTCGCTCTCGCTCACCAACTTCTCCGAGTTCGCGCTGATCGTGACCGCGGTCGGCGCCTCCGCCGGATTCATGTCCGAGGAGTGGCTCGTCATCCTCGCCGTCAGCCTGGCCCTGAGCTTCCTCGTCGCAGCCGTGGTCAACAACCTCGCCCCGCAGATCTCCGCCTGGGTCACCCGACGCCTGCCCGACCAGGAGCCCGCGAGGCTCAAGCCGGAGGACCGGCCGATCGACCTGGGCGACGCCCGAGCCCTGGTGCTGGGGATGGGACGTGTCGGCCAGGCCACGGTCACCCAGTTGCGCGACGCCTACGGGATGAAGACGATCGGTGTGGAGCACGACTCCCCGCGTGCCGAGGACCTGCGTAACCGGGGCTTCCGGGTGGTCGAGGCCGACGCCACCGACATCGACTTCTGGCACCGGGTGCATCGCGCCCCCGACGTCGAGCTGATCGTGCTCGCAATGCCCTTCCACGGTGAGAACGTGCTGGTCGTCGAGCTCCTCCGCAAGATGGGGTTCGCCGGTGCCGTCGCCGCGATCGCGCAGCGCGACGACGAGATCGAGGAACTGAAGAAGCACGGCGCCACCGCGGTCTTCAACCTGTACGGCAGCGCCGGGCACACCCTCGCCGACGAGGCAGCCCGGGTCGCGCTCCGCTGACCACCTCCGCTGACCACCTCGGCCGGGGCCGGGTGCGGCCTCGCGCCGTGAGTGCGGCCTCCCCGACCTCAGCGGCGCCGCTGGGAGGGCGGCCCGAGCCAGCGCGGGACCGAGCTGCGGTAGTCGTCGTAGTCCTCGCCGAAGTTGGCGGTCAGCGCCTCCTCCTCGGGAGGGATCTGGAACCGGTCGAGGTAGACGACGAACGCGGCCGCCGGCAGGACCGCGACCGGCCGGCCGCGCCACACGGCATGGGCGACCAGCAGCCCGGTCATGCCGAGATACATCGGGTTGCGGGTGAACCGGAACGGCCCGGAGGTCACCAGCGTGCTGGCCCGATCGGGATGCACCGGGTCGACGGTGGTCCCGTGCCGGTAGAACTCGCGTGACCCGGCGGCCGCCACGACCACCGCAGCGCCTGCGGTGGCGGCGGCGAGCCCTGCCATCACCGCGCCCCCTCTGCGCTCCCCCGCGAGCACGCGCTGTCCGGCGAGGGCGCCGAGCACCAGGACCGGAGGTGGGACGTGCATGAACCCACGGTGCCAGCACGCTGCCCCTCGGCGCCACCGGTGGCAGAGGAGATCGCGGTCGTATCTGCGCCCGCGCCGGCGGCTCCGAGAAGCCGGGGGCCGCCGAGCCGGCGAGCGTCGACCGAGGGGGTGCCGATGGAGTCAGGAGTCCCGAGTACCGCCGTGCTCGTCGCCTTCAGCGGTGCCTCGCTCCTCGTGCTGATCGTGCCCGGCCCGTCGGTCGTCTACGTGGTCACCCGCAGCCTCGCCCAGGGACGGCGGGCCGGCCTGTGGTCGGCGCTCGGACTCGAGACCGGGGCCGCCCTGCACGTGGCCGCGGCGACCATTGGCCTGGCCGGGGTGCTCGCGGCCTCCGACCCGGCGCTGACCGCGGTCCGCTGGGCCGGGGCGGCGTACCTGGTGTGGCTGGCGGTGCGCGAGTTCTCGGCCGCCGGTCGGGTTCGCTCAGGGACGCCGGCGGCGCACGGACCGGCCCGTCCACTCCGCCTGGTCCGTGACGGGATCCTGATCGACGTCCTCAACCCCAAGACGGCGACCTTCTTCCTCGCGTTCCTGCCCCAGTTCGTCGTCCCCTCACACGGCGGCGTGGCGACCCAGTTCGCCGTCCTCGGCCTGGTCTTCGTCACCCTGGCCGGGCTGGTCGACGGTGCGTACGCCGTCCTCGCCGGCCGCTTCTCCCCGCGCGTGCGGTCCGCAGGCGGGCCCGGGCGCCACCTCGGGACCGCCGTCGGCGGGATCTACCTCGCCCTGGCGGGGGTCGCGGTCCTGGCTTGACTCAGTCGTCCCGCCGGGTCAGACCCTCAACCACTCAGCCACCCACGTGGAGCGCGAGCCTGTCGAGCGAGGCGCGGAGACGCTCGGCGGTCGTGGCTCGGGCCCGGGGGACGCGGCTCTCGTCCTGGAGGTCGGTCCAGTCGTAGGTGTGGGTCACCTCGGTGCGGGAGTCATCCAGCGGGCGCAGCTCCCAGCGCCACAGATGGCCCAACGGCTCGCCGCCGGGCTCGGCCGGGCACCAGGCGATCCGGCGCCCCTCCTCGAACTCGACCACGTGGTTGTGCCGTTCCCGCGCCTTGGTGGTCGTCATGACGAAGACATCGCCCACCGCCCGGACCCGCTGCCCCGGCTCGGCCCGGGAGAGGTTGTCGTTGCCGTCCCAGGCCGGCTGCAGCGCCGGGTCGGCGATCTGCTCGAAGATGTCAGCGGCCGGCCGCTCGATCACCCTGCTGGCCCGCGCCACCCGCTGCTCGGCTTCCATACCGGCTTCCATGCCGACAGTGTGTCACCGTCCCAGGATCGGCCGCGCGATCGCGTCGCCATACCCCTCCTCGGTCCCTAGAGTGAGGCCGCATGGAGCCGCACTTCGTCACGGTCGCTGGCGCGGGCCTGGCCATCATGATCGCAGCGGCGGTCTTCGCCCGGCGTACCGGCGTGGCGGCCCCCCTGCTGCTGGTCACCCTCGGGATCCTGGCCAGCCTGGTGCCCGGGGCGCCGACGATCGAGGTCGACCCCGAGCTCATCCTGGCCGGCGTCCTGCCGCCGCTCCTCTACTCCTCGGCGGTCGAACTCCCGGTCATCGACCTGCGCCGTAACTTCGGCCTGATCGCCTGGCTCTCGGTGGCGATGGTGATCATCTCCGCGCTGGTGATCGGGGTGGCCGTGCACTGGGTGTTCCCGGACATCCCCCTCGGACTCGCGATCGCACTGGGGGCCGTGGTGAGCCCCACCGATGCGGTCGCCGCGACCGCGGTGGGACGCCGGCTCGGGCTGCCGCCCCGGCTGATGACCGTGTTGGAGGGCGAGAGCCTGCTCAACGACGCCTCCGCGCTGGTGCTGCTGCGGACCGCGGTGGCGGGGCTGGCCGCGGCCGGCTCGTTCAGCCTCGGCCGGACCGTACTGGAGTTCGCCTGGGCGGTGGTCGGCGCCGTCGTGGTCGGTGCGCTGATCGGCTGGATCACCGCCCTGCTCCGGCGCCAACTGGACGACCCGGTGCTCAACACCACCATCTCCTTCGCGATCCCCTTCCTGGCGTACTTCCCCGCCGAGGAGGTGAACGCCTCCGGCGTCCTGGCGGTGGTGGTTGCGGGCCTGGCCACCGGGTCGCTGGGTGCCCGGTGGTTCAGCCCCCGCGACCGGGAGACCCAGGCGACCACCTGGACGACGGTCAACTTCGTGCTGGAGAGCGCCCTGTTCCTCGCCATGGGCTACCAGTTGACCGAAGTGGTGGACGCCGCCAACGCGGAGTCCGACTGGGGCACGATCGCCCGGGTGGTGGGGCTGGTGCTCGCGCTGCTGGTCGGCCTGCGGTTCCTCGGGCTGGCCTGGCCGGCGCTGAGTGAGCGGTTCGGGCGGGGCGGTCGCGGCGAGCACGTCCGCGCGCGGCTCGACCGGTTCGAGGAACACCTGGAGAACCTGGAGCCGACCGGCAAGCGCGAGGAGAACCGGGTCTCCTGGGCACGCCACCGGTTGGCCCGCGGCCGGGCCGACCTCGACTTCGAGGATCGCGAACCGATCACCGCCCGCGGCTATTTCGTCGTCGCGTGGGCGGGCATGCGCGGTGCGGTCACGGTGGCCGCCGCCCAGACCATCCCGGCCGGCACCCCGCACCGTTCCACAGTGGTCCTGATCGCCTTCCTCGTCGCGCTGGTCACCCTGGTCTTCTTCGGGCTGACCCTCCCGCTGGTGATCGCCAGGATGAATCTGCGCGCCCAGAGCAAGCAGGAGCAGCGCAACGCCGTCCTCGCCCTCACCCGGCAGGTGGGCGAGGCGGCCATCGAGTCGGTCGGGCCGGTGGAGGAGCAGACGGTGGACGGCGAGCCCCTGGACGACGCCGTACTCACCGCGATCCGGGACGGGTTCCTGCCCCGGATGCTCGGCGTCGCCCGCGAGCAGAACCGGCCGCGCCGGCACGACCTCGAGAAGCTGATGATCGTGCAGCGTCGCTACCTGGAGGCGATGCGGTCGGCGCTGTGGGTCGAGCGCAGCATCGGCGCCTACAGCTCCGGCACCTACCGCCACGTCGAGGCCACCCTGGACGCGCTGGACCAGCGGCTCGACTCGAAGTGATCGGCCCTCCAGCGGCGGGCCGCCTCGGTTCGGGCTCCCCCGACCGAGGCGCTCACCGCACCGGGTGTGGCCTCAGGACCAGACCTCGCCGGCGATCTCGACGACCGCCCGGACCTTGGCCCACTGCTGCTCCTCGGAGAGCAGGTTGCCCTCCTCGGTGGAGGCGAAGCCGCACTGGGTGCTCACCGCGAGCTGCTCCAGCGGTACGAACTTCGAGGCCTCCTCGATCCGCCGCTTCACCTCGACGGCGTTCTCCAGCTCGCCGTCCTTGGAGGTCAGCAACCCGAGTACGACGGTCTTCTCGCCGTGCGGCAGGTGCCGCAGCGGCTCGAAGCCACCGGCTCGATCGGTGTCGTACTCGAGGAAGTAGCCGTCGTAGTCGGTGCCGGCCAGCAGCGGCTCGGCGACCGGCTCGTAGCCACCCGAGGAGATCCAGGTGGAGCGGAAGTTGCCCCGGCACACGTGGGTCGTGATCACCATGTCCGCGGGCTTGTCGGCCAGGGCGCTGTTGACCAGCGCGGCGTACCGCTCGGCGAGGCCGTCGACCCGGATCCCGCGCTCGGCGGCCTTGTCGAGCTCGTCCTGCGAGCACAGGTAGGCCCACACGGTGTCGTCGAACTGCAGGTAGCGGCAGCCCTCGTCGTAGAACGCGCGGACAGCGGCGCGGTAGGCGGCGGCGAGGTCGTCGAAGAGCGCCTCGTGGTCCTCTCCGTACAGGTCGGTGCGGACGGCGTCGGCGTCGAGGCGGAAGTGCAGCACGGACGGCGAGGGGATCGAGATCTTCGGGGTGACGCCGGCGGGGACGTGGTCGCGCAGGAACCGGAAGTGCTCGAGCATCGGGTGGTCGGCCGGGAAGCCGATCTTGTCGTGCACCCGAAGCACCTGGTTCTTGGTGGCGACGCCCTGGAACTGGATCCCGTGATCGGAGTCGACCAGCTCGACGCCGTCGAGCAGGCCGAGGAAGTCGTAGTGCCACCAGGAGCGGCGGAACTCGCCGTCGGTGGCGAGCCGGAGGCCGGCCTCGGCCTGCTTGGCGATGAGTTCGGTGATGGCGGCGTCCTCGACGGCCTTGAGCCCGGCCTCATCGATGACCCCCGCGTCGCGATCGCGACGGGCCTGGTGAACGTGGTCGGGGCGGAGGAAGCTGCCGACGATGTCTGCGCGGAAGGGAGGGGAAACACTCACCGCGTCAACCTAGCAAGGCCCCGCCCGGCCGGTTCCGGGGTCCCAGGTGTGTCCTGGGGACCCCGGAACCGGCTCGGGGTCGGGTGCTCAGCACTCGATGACGTTGACCGCCAGGCCGCCGCGCGAGGTCTCCTTGTACTTCAGGTGCATGTCGCGACCGGTATCCCGCATGGTCTTGATCGCCTTGTCGAGGGTCACGACGTGTACACCGTTGCCGTTGAGTGCCAGCCGGGCAGCGTTGATGGCCTTGGTGGAGGCGATCGCGTTGCGCTCGATGCAGGGGATCTGCACGAGTCCGCCGACCGGGTCGCAGGTCAGCCCGAGGTTGTGCTCGATGCCGACCTCGGCGGCGTTCTCCACCTGCGGCGGGGTGCCGCCGAGCACCTCGCACAGGGCGCCGGCCGCCATCGCGCACGCCGAGCCGACCTCGCCCTGGCAGCCGACCTCCGCCCCGGAGATCGAGGCATTGGTCTTGAACAGGATGCCGATCGCGGCCGCGGTCAGCAGGAACCGGACGATCGCGTCGTCCACCTCCGCCTCCGAGAGCCCGGCCGCCGGCGCGGCGAAGCGGACGTAGTAGTGCAGCACGGCTGGGATGATCCCCGCCGCGCCGTTCGTCGGGGCGGTCACCACCCGGCCGCCGGAGGCGTTCTCCTCGTTGACGGCCAGGGCGAACAGGTTGACCCAGTCGATGACCCGGAGCGGGTCGGGGTCCGTCCCCGTCGACAGCTCCTGGAACAGCGCCGGGGCACGACGCGGCACCTTCAGACCGCCGGGCAGGATGCCGTCGGTCACCAGGTCGCGGCTGCAGCCGTTGTCGACGCACTCGGCCATCACCCGCCAGATCTCCAGCAGCTCCGAGCGCACCTCGGCCTCGCTGCGCCAGGAGAGCTCGTTGGCCAGCATCACCTCGGAGACCGACAGCTGGTTCTCGGCACAGATCGCGAGCAGTTCGGCCCCGGTCGCGAACGGCCAGCGCACCGGCGTCGCATCCGGTACGACGCGGTCGGCCCCGACCGCGTCCTCGTCCACCACGAAGCCGCCGCCCACCGAGTAGTAGACGCGTACGGCGAGCTCGCCCCCGGCGGCGTCATAGGCGGTGAACCGCATGCCGTTCGGGTGACCGGGCAGGGACTTGCGCCGGTACAGGACCAGGTCGGAGTCGACGTCGAAGGCGACCGTGTGGCCGCCACCGAGCGTCAGCTTGCCCTCGTCGCGGACCAACGCGATCAGTCCTGCGGACCGACGCGTGTCCACCGTGGCGGGGTCCTCACCCTCGAGTCCCAGGAGCACCGCCGCCTCGGACCCGTGACCGTGACCGGTCGCGCCGAGCGAGCCGAACAGCTCGGCCCGGACCCGATCGACGTCGGTCAGGATCCCCTGCTCGGCGAGGCCCTCGACGAAGATCCGCGCGGCACGCATCGGCCCCACGGTGTGCGAGGACGAGGGGCCGATACCGATCGAATAGAGGTCGAACGTGCTGAGTGTCATGGTGTCACCTCCTGGCAGTGGGACCCGGAACCCGAGGGCGAGGTCATCTCACTGCCCCGGGTAGAGCGGGAAGGACGCGGCCAGCTTGGCGACCCGGTCGCGGAGCACGGCGGCGTCGTCGTCGTGCAGCGGGCCGGCCAGCGCGGCGGCGATGATGTCGGCGACCTCGGCGAAGGCGGCCGCGTCGAAGCCGCGGGTCGCCAGCGCCGGCGTACCGATCCGGAGGCCGGAGGAGACCATCGGCGGGCGCGGGTCGAACGGCACCGCGTTGCGGTTGACGGTGATGCCGATCGAGTGCAGCCGGTCCTCGGCCTGCTGGCCGTCGAGCTCGGAGTTTCGCAGGTCGACCAGGACCAGGTGGACATCGGTCCCGCCGGTGAGCACCGAGACGCCGGCCTTCTCGAGGTCGGACGCGGAGAGGCGCTCGGCCAGGATGCGGGCGCCCTCGAGGGTGCGCTCCTGCCGGTCCCGGAACTCGTCGCTGGCGGCGGCCTTGAACGCCACCGCCTTCGCGGCGATCACGTGCTCCAGCGGACCGCCCTGCTGGCCCGGGAAGACCGCCGAGTTGATCTTCTTGGCCAGCTCCTTGCGGCTGAGGATCACGCCGCCGCGGGGACCGCCCAGGGTCTTGTGGGTCGTGGTGGTCACCACGTCCGCGTGCGGCACCGGGTTGGGGTGCAGCCCGGCGGCGACCAGACCGGCGAAGTGCGCCATGTCGACCATCAGGTAGGCACCGACCAGGTCGGCGATCCGGCGGAACTCGGCGAAGTCCAGGGTCCGCGGGTACGCCGACCAGCCGGCCACGATCATCGCCGGGCGGTGCTCGAGCGCGAGCCGCTCCACCTCGGCCATGTCGACCCGGAAGTCCTGCTCGTCGACGTGGTAGGCCACCACGTTGTAGAGCTTGCCGGAGTAGTTCAGCCGCATGCCGTGGGTGAGGTGACCGCCGTGGGCCAGGTCCAGGCCGAGGATGGTGTCGCCGGGCTGGATCAGGGCGAACATCGCCGCCGCGTTGGCCTGCGCACCCGAGTGCGGCTGCACGTTGGCGGCCTCGGCACCGAAGAGCGCGGTGATCCGCTCGATCGCCAGGCTCTCGATCACATCGACGTTCTCGCAGCCGCCGTAGTAGCGACGACCGGGGTAGCCCTCGGCGTACTTGTTGGTCAGGACCGAGCCCTGGGCCTCCATCACCGCGACCGGAGCGAAGTTCTCCGACGCGATCATCTCCAGGGTGGACTGCTGGCGCTCCAGCTCCGAGCGGACCGCCGCGTAGACGTCCGGGTCGAAGCTCTCGAGGTTCTGGTCGAGCATCGCGCTCACTCCCCGATCAGCTCGGCGTAGCCGGCCGCGTCGAGGGTGTCGGGCTCGCCGCTGACCTTGACGACGAAGAGCCAGCCCTCGCCGTACGGGTCGGAGTTGACCAGGCCGGCGTCGTCGCCGAGCTTGTCGTTGACCTTGACGACCTCACCGTCGGCGGGGGCGAACAGGTCGCTGACCGACTTGGTCGACTCCAGCTCCCCGCAGGCCTCGCCGGCGGTGATCTGGGCGCCGACCTCGGGGAGGTCGACGTAGACGACGTCACCGAGGGCGTCGGCGGCGTAGGCCGTGATGCCGACGACGGCGGTCTCGCCCTCGCGGCGCAGCCACTCGTGCTCGCTGGTGTAGGACAGGTCTGCGGGGATGCTCATGTGGGGTCTCCTGGGTCTGAGAAGGAAGGGCTACTCGGGCGAGCGGTGGCTCAGCGAGCCCGGGTGTAGAACGGGAGCGGCACGACCTCGGCGTCCACGACGGTGCCCCGCACGGAGATCTGCAGGC
The DNA here is from genome assembly GCF_000422825.1 of Nocardioides insulae DSM 17944. Lineage (GTDB taxonomy): Bacteria > Actinomycetota > Actinomycetes > Propionibacteriales > Nocardioidaceae > Nocardioides > Nocardioides insulae. The sequence goes on from NZ_AUGU01000013.1 coordinate 745,894, forward strand.
GGGTGCCGGGAGTGCGCAGGTCCGGGCGCACGTGGGCGATGGCCACGGGGTGCCCCAGGGTGGGGGATGGCGAGCCGCTGGTGACCACGCCGATCTCGGCGCCGGTCGCCGGGTCGAGCACCGGGTAGCCGGCGCGCGGGGAGCGGCGACCCTCGGGGATCAGACCCACCAGCTCGCTGCGCGGCCCCTCCTCCTTGCGCGCGGCCAGGGCGGCGTCACCGACGAAGCCCTCCGGCTTGTCCAGCGCGACCACGCGGCCCAGACCCGCCTCGAACGGCGTGATGTCGCGGCTCAGCTCGTTGCCGTACAGCGGCATGCCGGCCTCCAGCCGGAGGGTGTCGCGGCAGGCGAGCCCGGCTGGGATGAGGCCGTGCTCCTCCCCCGCCTTGCTCAGGGCGGCCCAGACGTCCGCCGCGTCGGCCGGACGGCAGTAGATCTCGAACCCGTCCTCGCCGGTGTAACCGGTGCGGGCCAGCCGCACCTCGATGCCGGCCAGGGAACCGGCGTCGATGGCGTAGTACTTCAGCGACGGGACGTCGAGGTCGGTCAGGGCGGCGATGATCGCGGGCGAGTTCGGGCCCTGGACTGCGATCAGGGCCCACTCCTCGGAGCAGTCACGGACCGCGGCGTCGAAGCCGCTGGCCCGCTCGACCAGGGCGGGGTGGACGACGTCGACGTTGGAGGCGTTGGCGACGACGAGGTAGTGCTCCTCGGCGAGCCGGTAGATGACCAGGTCGTCGATGATGCCGCCGTCCTCGGCACAGATCATGGAGTACCGGGCCCGGCCCACGCCGATGGCCGAGGGGCGCCCGACGAGGGCGCGGTCCAGGGCGCGGCCGGCCTCGGGACCGGTCACCTCGATCTCGCCCATGTGGGAGAGGTCGAAGAGCCCGGCGGCGGTGCGGACGGCGTTGTGCTCGGCGGTCTCCGAGCCGTACCGGACCGGCATCGCCCAGCCGGCGAACTCGGTCAGGTGAGCGCCCAGAGCGGTGTGGACGTCGTGCAGGGGGGTGGGCTTCATGGGTGGTTCCTCAGTTCTCGAAGGCTTCGGGGGCGGGGCAGGAGCAGATCAGGTTGCGGTCACCATGAGCCTGCTCGATGCGGCCCACGGGGGGCCAGTACTTGTGCGCGCTCACGCCGGACGGGAAGACACCCTGCTCGCGCGAGTAGGGCCGGTCCCAGTCGCCGGCGAGATCGGCGGCGGTGTGCGGGGCTCGGCGCAGCGGGCTCGCCTCGACCGGCCAGCGCCCCTCGGCGACCTCGTCGATCTCGGCGCGGATGGCGATCATGGCCTCGCAGAAGCGGTCGAGCTCGGCGAGGTCCTCGCTCTCGGTCGGCTCGACCATCAGCGTCCCGGCGACCGGGAAGCTCATCGTCGGAGCGTGGAAGCCGTGGTCGACCAGGCGCTTGGCCACGTCGTCGACGCTCACGCCGGCCGCGGCGGTCAGCTCCCGCAGGTCGAGGATGCACTCGTGCGCCACCAGCCCGTTGGCACCGGTGTAGAGCACCGGGAAGTACGGCGCCAGCCGGTGCGCGATGTAGTTGGCGCTCAGCACGGCCACCGCGGTGGCCTCGGTCAGCCCCTCGCCGCCCATCATCCGGATGTAGGCCCACGGGATCGGCAGGATCCCGGCGGAGCCGTACGGCGCGGCGCTGACCGGTCCGACACCGGCCCGGCGCTCCGGGTCGGGGTGCTGTCCGTGCGTGGGCAGGAAGGGGGCCAGGTGCGCGGCCACCGCGACCGGTCCGACGCCGGGGCCACCGCCGCCGTGCGGGATGCAGAAGGTCTTGTGCAGGTTCAGGTGGGAGACGTCGCCGCCGAACTCACCGGGCTTGGCCACGCCGAGCAGGGCGTTGAGGTTGGCGCCGTCGACGTAGACCTGGCCGCCGTGCTCGTGAACCAGCTCGCACAGCCGGGTGATGCCCTCCTCGTAGACCCCGTGGGTCGAGGGGTAGGTGACCATGATCGCGGCGAGGTCCTCGCGGTGCTTCTCACAGGTGGCCGCGAGGTCGTCGAGGTCGACGGTGCCGTCGGGCCGGGAGGCCACCACCACGACCCGCATGCCGGCGAGCACCGCGGAGGCCGCGTTGGTGCCGTGCGCGCTCGCCGGGATCAGGCAGACGTCGCGGCGCTCCTCGCCGCGGCTGCGGTGGTAGGCCCGGATCGCGAGCAGGCCGGCCAGCTCGCCCTGCGAGCCGGCGTTCGGCTGGATCGAGACGGCGGCGTACCCGGTCGCCTCAGCCAGCCAGCCCTCGAGCTGGGACACCAGCTCGGCGTACCCCTCGGTGTCCTCGGCCGGGGCGAACGGGTGCAGGTCGGCGAAGCCGGGCAGCGAGATCGGTTCCATCTCGGTGGTCGCGTTGAGCTTCATGGTGCATGAACCGAGCGGGATCATGCCGCGGTCCAGGGCGAAGTCGACGTCGGAGAGACGACGCAGGTAGCGCAGCATGGCGGTCTCGGAGCGGTGCTGGTGGAAGACCGGGTGGGTCAGGAAGGAGGAGGTACGACGCAGCTCGGCCGGGATCGCGCTCTCGCCGTCGACCGGCGCAGCAGCCTCGACACCGAACGCCGCGAGCACCTGGGCGACGTGCTCAGGGGTCGTCGTCTCGGAGCAGGACAGACCGACGTGGTCGGCGTCCACCCGACGCAGGCGGAGGCCCTGCGCGTGAGCAGCGGCGAGCACCTCGTCGGCACCGCCCGGCACACGCACCAGCAGGGTGTCGAAGAAGTTCTCGTGCACGACCTCGACGTCCGCGGCGCGCAGGCCGGCGGCGATCTCGGTGGTGCGGCGGTGCACCTGCTCGGCGATCCCCGTCAGCCCGTCCGGGCCGTGGTAGACGGCGTACATCGAGGCGACGACGGCGAGCAGCACCTGAGCGGTGCAGATGTTCGAGGTCGCCTTGTCGCGGCGGATGTGCTGCTCGCGGGTCTGGAGCGCGAGGCGAAGGGCGGGGCGGCCCGCGGAGTCGATCGAGACGCCGACCAGGCGGCCCGGCAGGTGGCGCTCGAGGCCCTTGCGCACGGCCATGAAGCCGGCGTGCGGGCCGCCGAAGAAGAGCGGCACGCCGAAGCGCTGGCTGGAGCCGACGACGACGTCCGCGCCGACCTCGCCCGGCGGCACCAACACGGTGAGACCGAGCAGGTCCGCGGCCACGGTGACCTGGGCGCCGTGCTCGTGGGCGGCGGCCACCAGCGGGGCCAGGTCGCGCACGGCACCGGAGCAGCCCGGGTAGGAGAGCACCAGGCCGAAGAAGTCGCCTTCGGGCAGGGGCTGGTCGAGGTCGACGGTGACCACCTCGATGCCGGTGGCCTCGGCGCGGGTGCGCAGCACCTCGAGGGTCTGCGGGAGCGTGTCGGCGTCGACCAGGACGCGCGCCGCGGATCCCTTGACCGCGCGGCGCATCACCATGACGGCCTCGGCCACCGCGGTGCCCTCGTCGAGCAGGGAGGCGTTGGCCAGCGGCAGACCGGTGAGGTCGGCGACCACGGTCTGGTAGTTGAGCAGGGCCTCGAGCCGGCCCTGGCTGATCTCCGGCTGGTAGGGCGTGTACGCCGTGTACCAGGCCGGGGACTCCAAGATGTTGCGGCGGATCACGGCGGGGGTGATGGTCGGGTGGTAGCCGAGCCCGATCATCGGGGTCGAGACGACGTTGCGGCCCGCCAGGGCCTGCAGCTCGGCGGCGGCCTCGGCCTCGGTCAGCGGCTCGGGCAGGCGCAGGCCGGTGGGGGTCCGGATCCCCGAGGGGACGGCGGCGTCGATGAGCGCGTCCAGCGACTCGTGGCCGAGTTCGGCGAGCACCTTCGCACGGCTGTCGGCGTCGAGGCCGATGTGCCGGTCGGAGAATCCGAGTGGCTGCGGGATGGAGCGACGGGAGACGGGAGTGTCGGTCATGGGCGGAGGCCCCCTGGGTCCGGTGCCGGTGCTCGGCACGACGAGATGGGTTGCCTCCCCGCTCTGTCATGGGGCCTGAGAGCTTCGCCGCCCGTGGGCGGCTTTCACCGTCGGCGCGATCGCATGGATCGACTTTCCAGAGTGCGCCTCGGTGCAACGGTCATGGGGGCCTGAGAGTTTCTCGGGGAGAGTTGCTCCTTCGGCGCCCCGGCAGCAGCCGGGGTCTCTCCCGCCGCACGTCGATGAGCGCGATCTTCAGTTGTTGAGCGGTCGATCGGGTCCAGCTAATCGCTGACCGGCCCGGGCGAACCCTAAGCGGGGCACCCGGGCCGGGTCAAGCACTCTCAGGCCTTCGCGCCCTGGTCCGCGCTCGGGAACGCGGGCACCCGGGTCGCCCCGGCGGGACGCCGGCGCTGTGCCTCGAGCACCTCGTCGCGGGCGATCGGGTCGGAGGCGAGGTCGGCCACGGCGCAGGCCAGGCCGTACGCGCCCGCCACGATCGCCTCGTCGGCGCCAGCCGAGTCGGTCTCGGAGGCGAACTCGGCGGTGTGCGGCATGCCCTGGGAGCCCAGCACGGCGATCATCGGGTGGATCGTGGGCACCACCTGGCTGACGTTGCCCATGTCGGTCGAACCGCCGCCGGCGTTCGCCGGCCGCTCGACGACGGTGCGGCCGAGCCGCTCCATCGCCTCGTCGTAGGCGTCGGCGAGGAACTCGTGCTGCACGATCGGCTGGTAGACCGGGTCCACCGGCGTCACGTCGTAGGTGCAGCCGGTGGCGATCGCCGCACCCTCCACGCAGGCCAGGAACTTCGTCTTCAGGTCGCGCTGGACCTCCGCGTCGGAGGAACGGACCTCGCCCTCCAGCACCGCCTGGGCCGGGATGATGTTCGAGACGTCACCGCCGGACAGGGTGACCGCGCCGAGCCGGACGCCGTCCGGCACGTGCTGACGCAGCAGGCCCAGGGCGACGTGCAGGATCGTCGCCGCGTTGCCGGCGTTGATGCCGACCTGCGGGGCGGCCGCGGCGTGGGAGGCCAGGCCGTTGAAGGTGACCCGGAAGCGGTCACGTCCCTGCCCGGCGGCCCCACGCGTCCTCATGGTGAAGCTCGGTCCGGGGTGGACCATCACCGAGACGGTGGCGTCCTCCCAGGCACCGGCCTCGAGCATCAGCGCCTTGCCGCCGCCGACCTCCTCGGCGGGAGTGCCGAGCAGCTTGACGGTGAGGTCGAGCTCGTCGGCCAGCGCGGCCAGCGCGATCGCCGTACCGACGCCCGCGGTCGCGATGATGTTGTGCCCGCAGGCGTGACCGACGCCCGGCAGCGCGTCGTACTCGGCGCACACGGCGACGGTGAGCGAGCCGCTGCCGTAGACCGCCTCGATCGCGGTCGGCTGGTCATAGACGCCGACCTCGGTGCGGAAGCCGGCCTCGGTGAGCAGGTCGGCCACGATGCCCGCCGACCGGTGCTCCTCGAAGGCGAGCTCGGGGTGGTCGTGGATGTCGTGGCTGGCCGCGACCAGGCGCTCCCGCCACTCCTCGAGGGTCCGCTGGATCGCGGCGTAGACGTCGTGGGTGGTCTCGGGCTTCTCGACGATCTGGGTCATGACTCCGGTTCCTGGTTCGAGGGATGGGGGGCGTGCTCGGTCTGCTCAGACCTCGGCGACAAGGGGAGCAGTGGTGCTCTCGTCCGCGGACTTCTGGGTCTTCGGCGAGCGGACCAGCAGGCTCAGCAGGGCGACCAGGACGCTGAGGACACCACAGCAGACCCAGACGACCTCGTAGCCCCCCTCACCGGTGATCTGCACGCCGGCGCCGGCGTTCATCACGAACCCGGACATCACGGCGGTGAACGCGGCGCCCGCGATCGCGCCGGCGACGGTGCGGGAGGTGTTGTACAGGCCGGAGGCGATGCCGACGGAGTCGGCGGGGGCGCGACGGACGACCATGTTCGGCAGCGCCGCGATGATGATGCCGTTGCCGAACCCGTTGAGGATCAGCCACGGCAGGAAGATCCCGAGGCTGCCGTGAGAGACGACCATCAGGAAGGACCCGGCGGCCGCGACGACTGCGCCGATGACGATCGCGGGCACCTCGCCCAGACGCTCGGCCAGGCGCGGCCCTGCCACGGTGCCGAGGAAGGCGCAGAAGCCGACGACGAAGATCAGCAGGCCGGTCGAGCTCGCCGACAGACCCAGACCGAAGCCGAGCTCCTTCGGGGTCGAGGCGAAGAGGGCCAGCGGGGTCTGGCCGCCGAAGAGCTGGGCGCCGAACACCGCGGCGATGAGGATCGGCAGCCCGATGCCGCCGCGGCCCTGGAGCGCGGACAGCTCGATCAGCGGGTGCTCGATACGCTGCTCCACGGCCACCCAGACCGCGAGCAGGACCAGGCCGCCGATGATGCAGCCGAGCACTCGGCCGGAGGTCCAGCCGGCGGTGTTTCCGATGCTGATGCCGTACAGCGCCAGGGCGAGACCGGCACCGACCAGGGCGGCACCGACCCAGTCGACCGACGCCTGGGTGCGTGCCGAGGTCTCCGGCACCAGGACGAGCACGACCACGAAGGCGATCGCCATGCAGACCGCCGGGAAGAGGAGCAGGGCGGTGAGGCTCATGTGCGCGGCCAGCAGGCCGGAGAGGACGGCACCGGCGCTGACGCCGGCGGTCAGCCCGCCCACCAGCAGGCCGATCGCCTTGCCGGACTGCTCGCCCGCCCGCTCCCGGACGATCGCGAACTCCAGCGGCAGGAAGGCCACCAGGGCACCGCAGATGACCCGGCCGGCCAGGAACACGCCATACGACGGAGCGAAGGCGACCACGAGGCTGCCGATCGCGACCACACCGGCGGTGATGGTCAGCATCCGCTTGTGGCCGTACCGGTCACCCATCCGGGAGATCAGCGGCACCAGGACGGCGGTGGAGAGCAGGAAGCTGGTGGAGACCCAGTTGAGGTCCGCCGAGCCGACGGCGTACTTCTCACCGATCAGCGCCACGATCGGCGTGAACCAGCCCTGGAGCATGCCGCTGGCGACCTCCATGGCGAAGAGGAAGCCGACGAAGGCGGCGACGGCGCCGAGACGTGCGTTGCCGCCGCTATCCCTTTCGGGCGAAGTGGTCTGCATCGAGGCTCTCCAGATGCGTCGGGTGCCGCTGCCGGCACGAATTCGGGGGGTACGTCACATGCGACGTGACGGAAATGACACCACTAGATTCGCGAGATTCCATTTCATCAGCACTTCTTCGCAGTTTTCTTCGCGTCTATGCTCCTGCTGTGCAGGAAAGTGTCTTGAGCGAGTCCGACCGGCGGCTGATCGACGCACTGCAGGTGTGGCCCAGAGCACCCTGGTCGAAGCTGGGCCCGATCCTCGGCGCCGACCCCGTCACCCTGACCCGACGCTGGAAGCGGCTCCAGGAGCAGGGGCTCGCCTGGGTGACCGTTCAGCAGCCGTGGTCGTCCACCTCCCGGGGCGGCATCGTGGAGGTCGAGTGCGCCGGCGGCGCCCTCGAGGAGGTCATCGCCAGCGTCGTGGCCGACCCGCAGTGCGTCTCGGTCGACGTCACCTCCGGCGGCCGGGATCTGGTGCTCACCGTGTCCAGCACCTCGATGGACGGCTTCGGCCGGTACGTCGTCGAACGGGTCAACCGCCTCGCCGGCGTCCGGGCGATCCGGGCCCAGCCGGCCTTCCGCTCGATCGCGGTCGCGACCCAGTGGCGCCTGCGCGCGCTCGACGCTGCCGAGGCCGAGGCCCTCGAGACCGCGGCCCGCAACGCCGCGACCCACCCCCGGCGTCCGCTCACCGAAGTGGACCCGGAGATCGGCCGCCTGCTCAGCCTGGACGGACGCGTGACGACCCAGGAGGTGGCCACGGCGCTGGACGTCCCCCTGCGCAAGGCCCGCGAACGACTCGCGGCCACGTTGGCGGTGGCACCGCTTCAGCTGCGCACCGACATGCCCCGCTGGGCCTCCGGCTGGCCGGTCGCCGCGTGGTACTTCGTCAAGGTCCCCGCCGCCCACCTGGCCGATGTCGGCACCAAGCTGCGCACCCTGCGTCCGGTGCGGGCGGTGCTCTCGGTGGCCGGCCCGGCCAACCTGCTGATCAACGTGTGGCTGCGCGACCTCGGCGACGTCGAGCAGCTCGAAGCGACCATCGAGCGCCAGCTCCCGGTGGTCAGCGTGCTCGACCGCAGTCTCGTACTCTCGGTGCGCAAGCGGATGACGCGGGTCTTCGACGCGGATGAGTTCCCGACCGGCATCGTCCCCTGGTCCGCGTGATGACCCTCGCGGCGTCCTCACCCGTCCACTCCCACCAGGAGCACGCAGATGACCCGTCCCGGTGACCGTGCCTACTGCGCGGCCCAGCGCCGTGGACTGCTCCGGTTCGCCCAGGGTTCCCGGCACCCGGCCGGGTTCGGCTGGTTGGACGATCGCGGCACCGTCGATCCGTCCGTGCCGGCGCAGCTGTGGATCACCTGCCGGATGACCCACGTGTTCAGTCTCGGCGTCCTGGCCGGCGAGGAGCCGGCCCCCGGTGGCCCGGACCACCCGGCGCTGCGTGACCTGGCCGGGCACGGCGTCCGAGCGCTACGCACGAGCTTCGCCGACCCCGAGTACGGCGGCTGGTTCGCCGCCGCGACCAGCGGCGGTCCGGCAGAGCCCACCAAGCAGGCCTACGGTCACGCCTTCGTCTGCCTCGCCGCCGGCTCCGCCGTGGCGGCCCGGATCCCCGATGCGGACACACTCCTGGAGGAGGCGCTCGCCGTCTTCGAGGACCGCTTCTGGGACGAGGAGGCGGGCCTGGTCGTCGATGCCTGGGACCGCTCCTGGAGGGAGCCGGACGACTACCGCGGCCTGAATGCCAACATGCACGCCGTCGAGGCCCTCCTGGCCGTGGGCGACGTACTCGGGGAGGACCTCTGGCATCGGCGGGCGGCCCGGATCGCCGCCCGCGTCCTCGGCTGGGCCCGCGCGAACCACTGGCGGATCCCCGAACACTTCGACGCCTCCTGGAGACCTCTGCTCGAGCACAACCGCGACCTTCCCGGTGACAGGTTCCGTCCCTACGGCGCCACCGTGGGACATGGTCTGGAGTGGGCGCGTCTCCTGGTGGCGGTCGAGGCCACCCTCGGCGGCCGGGCACCCGCCGGGCTCCTCGAGGCCGCGGTGGCCCTCACCGATCGTGCGGTCAGCGACGGCTGGCGGGCCGACGGCGCGGACGGCTTCATCTACACCACCGATTGGGACGGCTCCCCCGTCGTCCGTGCCCGGATGCACTGGGTCCTCGCCGAGGCCCTCAACACCGCCCTGGTGCTCGGCCGCACCACCGGTGACCGACGCTATGACGCGCTCGCCGAGCGCTGGTGGAGCTATGCCGACCGGCACCTGGTGGACCGTGCGCACGGCTCGTGGTGGCACGAGCTCGACCCGGCCAACCGGCCCAGTGCCCGGGTCTGGTCCGGCAAGCCGGACGTCTACCACGCCTACCAGGCCGTGCTCCTGCCCGAGCTGCCGACCGCACCGTCCTTCGCCCGGGCGCTGCGGGATCGCGGGCCGCTGGTCCGCACCGTCCGCGAGGAGGACTGAGGATGCCTCCCCGGCATGGAAGGAGTCCCGTCGCCCTGGTCGTGGGCGAATCGCTGGTCGATGTGGTCCAGGAACGCAACGGGTCGATCAGCACCTACCCCGGCGGCAGTGCCGCCAACGTCGCCGTCGCACTCGCCCGACTCGGCCGGCCGACCTGGTTGGCGACCAGCTATGCCGAGGATCGGCACGGGCGGGTCCTCGCCGAGCATCTGCGCCGCGACGACGTCCGGCCGGCGACCGACCCCGCGGCGATCGCCCGCACCTCCCTGGCCACCGCCACGATCGGCGAGGACGGCGCCGCGAGGTACGACTTCGACATCGAGTGGCGGTTGGGCGAGCTCCGCATCCCCGCCGATGTGGCCCCCGTGCTGGTCCACGCCTGCTCCATCGCAGCGGTCTACCCGCCCGGTGACCGGCAGGTCCTCGATCTTCTCGGTCGGCTGAGGCAGGACGCGCTGGTCAGCTACGACATCAACGCCCGCCCGGCGATCACGGGCGCCGGCCCGGCGTTGACCGACCGGGTCGAGCAGGTCGTCGCGCTCAGCGACGTGGTCAAGGCCTCCGATGAGGACCTCGAGGTTCTCTACCCCGACCGTGCCCTGCCGGCCGCGGCCGCGCACCTGCTCGCGGGCGGGCCGGCCGCCGTCGTGGTCACCCGGGGCGGACGCGGCGCGTTCGTGGTCAGCCGGAGAGGCACGGTCTCGGTCCCCGCCACCGCCGGGGTGAGGACCGTGGACACGATCGGCGCCGGCGACAGCTTCGGCGCCGGGCTCCTCGACGAACTCTGGGCGCGTGGAGCCGTCGGGCCGAGGGCCCGGGAGCGGTTGCACTCGCTGGGGGACGAGGACTGGTGGAGGATCCTGGGCCGCGCCGGGAGCATCGCTGCCGTGACGGTCTCACGGCCGGGCGCGGACCCGCCGTACCGTCACGAGATCCCGACCTCCTAGCGGCACTCCCCCGGGGCGCCACCGGCGATCACGTCCTGGCAGGAACACCGATCGATTCCGAGCGAACGGCCGACATCGATCGGCGCTCCTGGGCCTCACACCTAGCGATCCCGGACGTAGCTTCCCGGCGCCTCCTCCAGCGGCCGGAAGTCGACGCTGCCCAACTCCTCGGGGGCGGGCACCTGGTCACCGGACCGGGCCTCCAGCCACTGCGAGTAGTCGGGCCACCAGGAGCCCTGCTCCCGCTGGGCGGCCTCCTGCCACTCGACCGGATCCAGGGTGTTGTCGTCCATCACCTGATAGCTCGACTTGGGGTTGCCCGGCGGGTTGACCAGGGCGGCGATGTGCCCGTTGGTCGACAGCACGAACCGGACCTTGCCGCCGAGCAACTGGCCGCTGCGATAGCAGTTGGTCCAGGGGCAGATGTGGTCCGCCGAGCCGGCGACGACGTAGGAGTCGACGGTGATCCGGCTCAGATCGACCTCGGTGCCGAGCAGGGTGATCGCCCCCGGTTGGGCGAGCTTGTTGTTCAGGGCGGCGTCCACGAAGTCGCGGTGGAGCTTGGCGGGCATCCGCGTCGTGTCGGCGTTCCAGAAGAGGATGTCGAACTTGGGCGGATTCTTGCCCTGGAGATAGTTGTTGACCCAGTAGTTCCAGATCAGGTCACTGGGCCTGAGCCAGGCGAAGACCTCGGCCAGGCTGCGCCCGTCCAAGTAGCCCTTCAGCCGCGAACGGGCGACGGCGTTCGCCGCAACGCTCTCATCCACCATCGCGGTGGTGACGCCGGACCGACTCTGATCGATCATGGTCACGAGCAGGCTGAGGCTGGCCAGCCGGTCGATCTTGCCCACCGTCGCCCGCTCCGCGGTGGTGAGGGCGGCCAGCAGTCCCCCCGAGCAGGCGGCCATCACGTGCACGGCACCGGCGCCGGTGATCCGGTCGACCGCCCTGAAGCTCTCGATGATGCCCTCGGCGTAGGCGTCGAACCCCCACTTGCTGTGCCGGGAGTCGGGGTTGCGCCAGGACATCACGAACACCTGCTGCCCCTGCTGGACGAGGTACTCGATCAGGCTGCGACCCGGGGCGAGGTCGAGGATGTAGTACTTGTTGATCGTCGGCGGGATGACCAGCAGGGGGGCCGCTCGAACCGTCTCGGTCTGCGGCTTGTACTGGATCAGTTCGAAGATCGGCGTCCGCAGTACGACGGCACCGGGGGTGATCGCCAGATCCGCACCGACCTGGTAGGCATCCGGGTCGACCATCGACGGCACCCGCGGCGCGCTGGCCAGATCGCGCAGCAGGTTGCGGGGTCCCTTGATCAGGTTGGCGCCGCCGGTGTCGATGGCCGCCTTCCACGCCACCGGACTCAGCAGCGGGTTGTTGCTCGGGGAGGCCGCCTCGACCAGGTTGGAGACGGCGAAACCCATCCGTTCCGAGTCCGACCAGCTCATCGGCACGTCCTGGACCAGACCCTCGGCGGTCACACTGGCGGCGAGGTAGGACTGGACGACCCGCCGTAGCAGCGGGTTCTCGGTCCACGCGGGATCCGCGAACCGACGGTCCTTGCGGGCCGGTGCCACCGTGGAGACGCCGATCCCGATCCGGGCCAGCTCCGCGACCAGTCCGCCCACGCGGGTCGCCACCCGCTCCGGGCGCCGGCTGGCCGCACCCAGGAACTTCACCGCCGGGCCCGCCGGGAGCAGCCGCCGGACCATGCCCGCCGTGGACTGGGTCAGCAGCTGGTCGAGTGGACCGGCGGTCTCGATCGGCTCCGCGCTCATCGGAGCGTCCCCCGAAGGGCGGCCGCGTGCAGAGCGGTGGTCCGGTTCGCCATGGTGTCTCCCTCGGTCAGGTGTTCACGCGTCTCCGGTCGTGACGAGGGAGGGTGGGGCAGGGTCTGCGGACCCGTGGATCTCGCGTGTCGGCTGTCGGAGGACGCACGGCGGACCGGCTTCGGGGCGACAGCAGGCGATGGGTGTCCTATCCTCCGGATGTCACTACCTCGCCCGGCGCGGACGAGGTCTCCAAGCTACTCCGAGCTGACGTCGGTTGTCTTGAGGAGTTTTGCGATGGCCCGGTGCCCGAACCGACCAGACCGGTGGCGAGGGGTGCTCCCCTCATGACCCGGTCTCGCCCGGTCGAGGTCATCCGGGAGGTGCGGATCCGGGATCACCGGATCCGGGTCGCCGTCCGCCCCGGCGACGGGATCCCGCTGGTGCTGTGCAACGGCATCGGGGCCAGCATGGACCTTCTCCAGCCGGTCGTGGACGCGGTGGACCCGGCCGTCCCGGTGGTGCGTTTCGACGTACCCGGCATCGGTGGCTCGACACCGCCCCGCTGGCCGTACAACTTCGCGACCCTGGCCTGGCTGCTCGGGCACCTGCTGGACGAGCTCGGGTACGACGAGGTCGACGTCCTCGGCATCTCCTGGGGCGGGGGCCTGGCCCAGCAGTTCGCCTTCCAGAACCCCCACCGCTGCCGACGCCTGGTGCTGGTCAGCACCGCCACCGGCTGGATGATGGTGCCCGGTCACCCGAAGGTGCTCAGCCGGATGGTCACCCCGCAGCGCTACCGCGACCCGGAGTACGCCGCCCGGATCGCCGGCTCGATCTACGGCGGTCGGCTGCGTGAGGAGCCGGACCTGGTCCGCACCGTCCTGCACGGCCACGCGCCGGTCACCTCCCGCCGCGGCTACCTGCTCCAGCTCCTGGCCGGAGCGGGCTGGGCCAGCCTGCCGTTCCTCCCCCTGCTCCGCCAGCCGACGCTGATCCTGGCCGGCGACGACGACCCGATCATCCCGTTGGTCAACGCCCGGATGATGCACAGCCTGCTCCCCCGGTCCGAGCTGCACGTCTTCCCCGACGGCCACCTGGGTCTGGTCACCCGGGCCGATGAACTCGGCCCCCTGATCAGCGCCTTCGTCCGGCCGCCCGGCGAGGCGGCGACCTCCTGAGCGCGGTCCACCGGTCGGCGCTGCCGGCGTAGGTGGGTGCCGTGGGATCCGGGCCAGCCCCTCTTCCAGCTCCGGCCCGGGCAGGACCACCCCACCGCGGGGGATGTGGGCCCACCATCGGGTCGGGCACGATCGGGCCAGCGCACGGCGCGGTTGCACGTGTCGACGGGAGGACCCCATGCAGAAGGATCCGGCTGCCGGTTCGGTGACGGTCGCGGCCTCGGGGGCGGTCCTGCTCACCCTGGCGTCCGGCCAGTTCCTGATGACCCTGGACACCTCGGTCATGAACGTCTCGATCGCCCAGGTCGCCAAGGACGTCGGGACGACCGTGACGGGGGTGCAGACGGCGATCACGTTCTACACCCTCGTGATGGCCACCATGATGATCACCGGCGGCAAGATCGGCACGATGATCGGGCATCGCCGTGCGTTCTCGATCGGCTGCGTGATCTACGGGGTGGGCTCGCTGACCACCGCGCTCTCCCCCAACCTGCTGGTCCTGATGATCGGCTGGTCGGTCCTGGAGGGCCTCGGCGCCGCGCTGATCATGCCCGCGATCGTGGCCCTGGTGGCGTCCAACTTCGCGCCGTCGGCTCGCGCACGCACCTACGGACTGATCGCGTCCGCGGGCGCGATCGCGGTGGCCGCCGGGCCGCTGATCGGCGGCGCGATGACGACGTACCTGACCTGGCGGTTGGTCTTCCTCGGCGAGGTCGCGGTGGTCGTCGTCATCCTCCTCATGACACGGCGGATCGAGGACGCGGCGGTCACCAACCGGTCGCGGATCGACCGCATCGGGGTCGTCCTGTCCGCGCTGGGCCTGGGGCTGGCGGTGTACGGCGTCCTGCGCTCGGGCACCTGGGGGTGGGTGCGTCCCAAGCCCGGCGGCGCCGACCTCCTCGGCCTCTCCCCGACGCTGTGGCTCCTGCTGGCCGGACTGGTGGTGCTGCGGGGCTTCATGGCCTGGGAGGGCCACGTCGTCTCCCAGGGTCGGGAGCCGCTCATCGACCTGCCGCTCCTGCGCAACGCGCAGCTCACCGGCGGGCTGACGATGTTCTTCTTCCAGTTCCTGCTGCAGGCCGGCCTCTTCTTCACCATCCCGCTCTACCTGTCGGTCGCGCTCGGGCTCAGCGCGATGGAGACCGGGGTGAGACTCCTGCCGCTGTCGATCACCCTGCTGCTGGCGGCGGTCGGCATCCCGCGGCGGTGGCCGGATGCGTCGCCGCGCCGGGTGGTGACCTTGGCCCTGGCCGCGCTCCTCGCCGGCATCGTGTCGCTGATCGGCGCCCTCGAAGCGGGCGCAGGGCCCGAGATCGTCACCGTCCCGCTCCTGCTGGCCGGGCTCGGCGTCGGGGCGCTCGCCTCGCAACTGGGTGCGGTCACCGTCTCCGCCGTACCCGATGAGCGCACCGGTGAGGTGGGCGGACTCCAGAACACCGCCAGCAACCTCGGTGCCTCCCTGGGCACGGCGCTGGCCGGCTCCGTGCTGGTCGGGGCGCTGAGTGCCACCTTCTTCCTCAACGTCGAGGGCGACGAGGCCATCCCCGACTCGGTGGCCGATCGGGCGGCACTCGAACTCGCCGGCGGCGTCCCGTTCGTCTCCGACGACGACCTCGAATCGGCGCTGGCGCAGACCGACCTCACCGCCGACGAGGCCGACGCGGTGGTCGCCGACAACGCGGACGCGCGTCTCGCCGGGCTCCGGGTGAGCCTGGCCGTGCTGGGCCTCCTCGCGACGCTGGCCATCTTCCTGACCCGTCTGCTCCCCACCCGAGCACCCGGAGCACCCTCAGTGGAGCCCGACCTTGAGCAGCACCACCAGTAGCCCCAGTCCGGCACCGGCCGCCGCACAGGCCAGCCGGCCGGGCAGGTCGAGCCCGCTGCGTACGCCGGCCAGATAGCTGTAACCGACCAGCAGGGCGACCGTCACGCCCATCGCAGCCCAGGCGGCACCCCGCAGGTCGGCACCCAGCAGGGTCGCCACCACAAGGACCGCCAGCGGCACCGCGGACGCTCCGAGGATGGGCCAGGACTCGCGGATGCCGTGGCGCAGGGCCACGAACGGATGGTGCCGATGGGTGAGCGCACTGCCCAGAGTGATCGCGTGCAGGTGGGCCAGCCAGTAGACGACGACGGTCCCGATGATCGCCACCGCGAACCACCCCACCGACTCGGCGTAGTCACTGCCGTAGGCGATCACCGCACCGCATACGACGGTGCCGGTGATCGTCCCCTCACCGCCGCGGATCAGCCCGAGCGGGTCCTTGGTGTGCTCCTCGCTCACCGTCCCGACGCCTCGCATCCTGACCGCCGAGGGGCGCCGCGACTCACGGCTTCTCTCCGTTCTGCTCGGCGTTCTGCTCGGCGAGCGCGGCGAGCGCGGCCCGCGTCTTGGTCTCCTGAGGTGCCCCGAGGTCGATGCCGCGCGCCGCCAGGAAGACCTTGCTCTCCGCCGCGGCCTGGAAGGCGGCCGACGGAGCCGCCTTGGTGGAGAGTTCGAGGATGCGTCGCCCATCGGGGAGGAACCAGAGTTCGGCCACCATCTTGCGGCTGAGCTCCTGGGGGGCGAAGCTCGCCTTGAGCAGGGTCAGCGGACCGAGCACCCGGAGGTCCTCCACCCCGACCCCGGCCGGCAGTCGCTCCTCGAGGACGTCGCGCTGCTGCTCGCTGAGCAGGCGGGTCAGCCCTGCGGCGTCCCCCATCAGGGCCTTCACCTTGTGGTCGGACTTGTCCTCGGTCAACGAGCAGGAACACGTGAACCCCGCGGGGGACGCATCGACCTCCACCTTGAATCCCTCCAGGCCGCGTAGCCGCACCGGCACCTCGGCGGGCAGCATCGGCCGGAGCTTGACCGTGACATCGCCGTCCTTGCCCTGGACGCGACGAGCCCGGATCACCAGCCCGGACTCCGAGAGCCGCAGATCAGCGGTGTCGAAGAAGGCGACCTGTCGGATCTGCGCGGTGAGTACGTCGATCCCCATCGCGTCCGCCACCCGGCGATGATCCGCGTCGGGCACCGACACCTTGAGCTCCACCGAGTCGATGTCCGGGAGCATCCCGAGCAGCCCGGCCAGTTGCTCGGCGTCATAGGACGGAACCGTGGTCATCCCACTGCCACCTCCTTCGTGCTTCGGCGCAGACCCCACTTGACCAGCTCCTCGACCACCACCAGGGACAGCGCGATCGCGATACAGACACACCACTGCTCGAGGGTGAGGGCGGTGGTGCCGAAGATCCGTTGGAGGATGTCCAACGAGGTGACCGCGATGATGGCCAGCAGCGCGACGCCGTATCGGCGCAGCTGGCCCAGTGCCGGGAACGAGTCGCGATCGAAGACGGTGTTCACCTGGTCCCGGCACAGCAGCGCCGCGAAGAGGTGGAAGACCGACAGGGTGGTGAGCAGCATGGTCGCGGCGAGCACGGCGCTGCCCTGGTCCTCCCCGATCTGGTACGCCGCGAGCGAGCCGACGGTCATCACCGCACCCTGCACACACAGCCGGATCCAGTTGTTCCTCGACAGCACCGCGGCGCCGACCGGCCGGGGTTTGCGGGACATCAGCCCTCGGGCCGGCTCGTCGAAGCCGAGGGCGATCGCGAGTGGGATGTCGACCACCATGTTCAGCCACAGGATCTGCAGAGGGTCGAGCGGAGCGCCGTCGGCGATCCCGATCAGCCCGGCGCCGATGAAGATGGCGATGTAGGCGACCAGCGTGGACATCTGGAACCGCAGGTACTTGAGCAGGTTGTCGTAGAGCGCCCGGCCGTAGGCGACCGCACCGACGATGGTGGCGAAGTTGTCGTCGGTCAGGATCATCACCGCGGCCTCCTTGGAGACCTCGGTGCCGGTGATCCCCATCGCGACCCCGATGTCCGCGGTCTTCAACGCGGGTGCGTCGTTGACCCCGTCACCGGTCATCGCGACCACGTTGTCCTTCTCCTTCAAGATGCGCACCAGCCGCACCTTGTCCTCGGGAGCGACCCGAGCGATCACGCCGATCTCGTCCACCTGGTCGTGCAGTTCCTGGTCCGACATCGCAGCGAACTCGCTGCCCGTGACCGCCCGGCCCTCGATGCCGAGTTCGCGGGCGATGGCCGCGGCGGTGGTGGCATGGTCGCCGGTGATCATCCGGACGCGGATTCCGGCAGTACGGCACTCGGCGATCGCGGCCTTCGCCTCCGGTCGAGGGGGGTCCACGATCCCGACCATGGCCAGCAGGGTGAGCCCCTCCACCAGGTCGATCAGGGTGTCCGAACCGTCGGCCGAGCGCACTTGGTCCGGCTCGAGGTCGCGCTGGGCCACCACCATCACCCGCTCCCCGGCCTCGGCGATCGCGTCGTTGGCGTCGAGGGCGACGTGCCGGTTCTCGTCGGTGATCGGCACCGAGGTGCCGTCGGGACGGCGGATGCTGCTCGCTCGAGCGATCAGGACGTCGGGCGCCCCCTTGACGTAACAACGCACCACGGGACGGCCCTCATCGCCGATGACCTCGTGGAAGGTGGCCATGAACTTGTAATCCGAGTCGAACGGGACCTCCGCGACCCGCGGGAAGGCGGATCGGGTCCGTTCGATGTCCAGCCCGCCCTTGGCGCCCAGGACGATCAGCGCTCCCTCGGTCGGATCCCCGATCAGATTCTCCCCGTCCAGGACGGCGTCGGCGCACAACACCATCGGCAGCAGGTAGGGATCCAGGTCGTGTCGCTGGCCACCCACGTGAGCGATCTCGCCCGCCGTGGCGTACCCCTCCCCGCTGACGGTGTACCGGTGCCCGCCCGGTACGACGAGTTGGCGCGCGGTCATCTTGTTCAGCGTCAGCGTCCCGGTCTTGTCCGAGCAGATCGCCGAGGTGGACCCCAGGGTCTCGACGGCGGGCAGGCGTTTGACGATGGCCTTGCGTTGCGCGATCTCCCTGGTGCCCATCGAGAGCAGCGCCGTGACCACGGCGGGGAGGCCGGTCGGGATCGCGGCGACGGCGAGGGCCACGCCGGTGATGAACAGGGTGTCGAAGGACTGTCCGCGCAGCAGACCGAACACGATCACCAACAACAGCGCCACCGCGGCGATCGAGGCGATGACCTTCGAGAGGGAGTCGAGTTGGCGCTGCAGCGGGGTCTTGCTGGACCGGGTGGAGGCGAGCATGTCGGCGATGTGGCCGATCTCGGTCGCCATCCCGGTCGCGGTCACGATCAGCTCACCTCGGCCTCGGGTGACCGAGGTGTTCATGTAGGCCATGCAGACCCGGTCCCCCAACGGCACCTCGTCGCCCGGGACCGGGTTCGTGCTCTTGCCCACCGGCAGGCTCTCACCGGTGAGGGCCGCCTCCTCGATCTCGAGGGTCGCGGCCAGGCAGACCCGCCCGTCCGCCGGTACCCGGTCTCCCGCCTCGACCAGCACGATGTCACCGGGCACGAGTTCGGCGGCGTCGACCTGCACCGACTGCCCACCCCGTCGTACTCGGGCGATGGTCTTCATCATCTGGGCGAGCGCCTTCACGCTCTCCTCTGCCTTCGCCTCCTGGCGCAGCCCGATGACCGCATTGAAGACGGTGAGCCCGGCCAGCACGATCGTGGTCCCGGTGTCGCCCGTGACGACCTGGTTGACGACGGCCGCCACCAGCAGGACCACCTGCATGAAGTCCTCGTACTGGCGCAGGAAGGCCCGCCACCCGGGCTCCTTGGCCGTTCCGGCGAGCAGGTTGGGCCCCTGCGAGGCCAGGCGCGAGGCCGCCTCGGCGTCGGTCAGGCCCGCCGAGGTGTCGACTCCGAGCGCGAGTGCCACCTCGGCAGCCGGAGAGGCGACGGGGTCGTGCTGGTCGCGCGGCGTCGAGGGGGCCGCGGTGGTCGTGTCGTGGGGCATCGAGTCATCTCCACTCGTCGGAAACAGCCGTGGCGTCCTCCGATCCTGGAGCCGTTCCGGGTGGTCCTGCCTCACCCGGGGTGGGGTGGTCGAGGCCGCGATTCCACCCCTTCGGGGGTGAGGGCGGCGGCCCGATCGGCCGAGTACGGTGAGCGCGAGATCAAGCCGGTGCGTCACCGACCGAGGAGGCACAGTGAGCGAGGACGTAGGACCGATCGACTATCTGGCGCTGGAGCTACCCGCGGCGCGGATGGAGGGACAGGGCCTGGCGGCCCTCGTGGACCTGACCGAGCGCGGGATCATCCGCATCCTGGACCTGGTGGTCGCGACGGTGGCCGAGGACGGCGGGGTCACTGCCATGGAGATCACCGACCTGGACGGCGACGGCGAGCTCGACCTGGCCGTCTTCGACGGGGTGCGCTCGGGTCTGCTCGACGACGAGGACATCGCGCAGAGCGCCGGGCTCGTCGAACCGGGCAGCGCGGTCGCCCTCATCGTCTACGAGAACACCTGGGCCGGCCCGTTCGTGACCGCGATGCGCAGCGTCGGCGCCGAGGTGATCGCCAGCGGCCGGATCCCCGCCGAGGATGTGGCGGCGGCACTCGACGCACTCGAATCGACAGAGGCCTGAGAAGGGAGTCCGTGATGGGACTGATCCGTGGAATGGCGCGAACCGCCGTTGTCGCCGGGACCGCGACCGCCGTGTCGAACCGGGTGTCGCGACGACAGGCCGGCCGCTGGGCCGCGCAGGAATCCCAGCAGTACCAGCAGCCGCCCCCGCAGCAGTACCAGCAGCCGGCGTACGAGCCCCCGCCCCCCGCTCCTGCCGCACCAGCCGGTCCGACGACCGACGACATGATCACCCAGCTC
Organism: Nocardioides insulae DSM 17944; assembly: GCF_000422825.1. Lineage (GTDB taxonomy): Bacteria > Actinomycetota > Actinomycetes > Propionibacteriales > Nocardioidaceae > Nocardioides > Nocardioides insulae. The sequence goes on from NZ_AUGU01000013.1 coordinate 765,989, forward strand.
ACCAAGCTCGGGCAGTTGCGCGATCAGGGCATCCTCACCGACGCCGAGTTCGAGGCGCAGAAGGCGAAGCTGCTCGGCTGAGCGTCCGCGTCATTGACCGCGGGAGATCACGACGCGGTGCCGGCCAGCGCGGGCTCGGCCGGCACCATCGCGCGCTCGCGCCACTGGGAGGGGCTGAGGCCGAACTGCTGGTGGAACCACCGGGAGAAGGCACTGGGCGAGGCGAAGCCCAGGAGCTGAGAGACCTCGGTCATCGAGCTGCCCGGATTGGCCAGGTTGCGTTCGGCCATCCCGGCCCTCGCGTCATGAACGATCCCGCTGAACGACTCCCCCTCGAGCGCCAGATGGCGCTGCAGAGTGCGCCGGTCCACCCCCAAGGACCGGGCCGCCCGATCAACCGAGCACTTGCCCAGGGGCAGCAGCACCTCCACCACCTCCCGGACCCGCTGGGTCGACGTGGTCGCCCGCGGAGAGACGATCGACTCGAGGTATTGCCGGGCGTACGGCCGCAGCAGCGGGTCGGCGAGCACGTTGTCCGTGCCGAGGTCGCGGGTGTAGATCAGCAATCCGTCGAAGTCGTGGCCGAACCTCAGCCGCGGGCCGAAAGCCCGGTGATACAGGGTCAGATCCGCGGGCGCCTCGCGAGTGAAGCAGACGGCCAACGGCTCCCAGCCGGCGGGCAGGCACTCGGCGATGATGCCGTGCAGGGCCGCGACGGCCAGGCACAGCCCTTGCCGCGCCGGCACCGGCTCCCCGAACTCGACCCAGACCCGCACCGCCGTCAGGTCCGGACCCTCCTCCATCCGCACGTGCAGGGCCTCGTTGTAGCTCCGCTCGTAGCGGGTCAACAACATCAGCACCCGGCGTAGGTCGGGTTCCTCGCGGAGAACCACGCTCAACGGCCCCAGCGTGGAGAGCCTGCGCTGCTCGGCCAGTCGAAGGCCGAAGTCATCCTGGTCGGACTCCTCGGCCGCCGCCTCGAGCAGGCGGGCCGCCGACACGGCGCGGATCCACCTGTCCGGCACGGCGAGGTCGGCCGGGTCCAAGTGGTGTGCGCGCATCAGGCGGGCTCCGTCGAGACCGGCCTGACGCGCCACGGTCAGAAATCCGTCCAGGGTAGCCACCCGCAGATAGGGCCCCATCACCACCTCCGCCGGGCTGTTAGCCCCCTCACACCGCTGTCACCAAAGGGTAAGCACATCGTCACGATCGGAAAAGCCCGGAGGGCGTCCGAAATCTACCGTTTTCCTTGTAAGACGAAGCGGCGAACGACACCAGAGCGATCGCCATCAGCGAGGAGAAGGAGCCGACGAACCCGATGGCAAAAGGCATTCGTTTCTACCAGACCGGTGGGCCCGAGGTCCTGCGGTGGGAGTCCCTCGAGGTCGGGACGCCCGGTGCCGGCGAGGTCCGGATCCGCCACCACGCGGTCGGGCTGAACTTCGCCGACACCTACTTCCGTACCGGTCTCTACCCCGCCCCGCTGCCCGCGGGCATGGGCGTCGAGGCCGCCGGCGTCGTCGAGGAGGTCGGCCCCGGTGTCACCAGCGTCCGTCCCGGCGACCGGGTGACCTACACCGGCTCCCCGCTGGGGGCCTACAGCACCGAGCGGGTGATGCCCGCCGAGCACCTGATCAAGCTTCCCGACGCGATCGGGTTCGACACCGCCGCCGCCATGACCATGCGCGGCCTGACCACGGCGTACCTGCTTCGCCGGATCGCCGACGTGAAGTCCGGCGACACCGTGCTCCTGCACGCCGCCGCCGGCGGGGTGGGCCTGCTCTTCACGCAGTGGGCCAAGATCCTCGGTCTCACCGTGATCGGCACCGTCTCGAGCGACGCCAAGGCCGAGGTCGCCAAGGCCCACGGCTGCGACCACACCATCGTCTACACCCGCGAGGACGTCCCCACCCGGGTGCGCGAGCTCACCGACGGCAAGGGCGTCCCGGTCGTCTACGACAGCATCGGCGCCACGACGTACCAGAGCTCCATCGACTCCCTCGCCCGCCGCGGGCTGCTGGTCTGCTTCGGTACGGCGTCGGGCCAGGTGCCGCCGATCAACGCGATGGAGCTGGCCGTGAAGGGCTCGCTCTACGTCACCCGTCCGGCGCTGGCCGACTACATCGCCGACCCCGCCGAGCGGGCCGAGCTCGCCGGCGAACTCTTCGACCACGTCGCCTCCGGCCGGATCGAGGTCGAGATCAACCAGCGCTACGCGCTGGAGGACGCCGTACAGGCCCACCGCGACCTGGAAGCCGGCCGCAGCATCGGCTCCTCCGTCTTCATCCTCGAGCACTGACCAGCCGCCACCACCAACCCGCCCTCTGGGAGACCACCATGACCACCACCCTGCAGCCCGTCCGGAACGACACGAGGCCGGCGACGGTCCACCGCGGTTCCATCGAGGTCCGACCGCTCACCGCCAGCATCGGCGCCGAGCTGTCCAATGTCAGCCTCGCCGAGGCCGCCCGCAGCGAAGACCTCTTCGCCGAACTGCGCGCCCTCCTCCTCGAGCACAAGGTGCTCTTCTTCCGCGACCAGGACATCACCCGTGCCGAGCACGTCGCCCTGGCCGAGCGGTTCGGTGCACTCGAGGACCACCCGGTCGCCGGCAGCGATCCTGCCCACCCCGGCCTGGTCCGCATCTACAAGGACCTGGACAGCGCCCCCGAACACTACGAGAACGCCTTCCACACCGACGCCACCTGGCGCGAAGCCCCGCCGCTCGGATCGGTCCTGCGCTGTGTCGAGGGGCCGGCGGTCGGAGGCGACACCATCTGGGTGAACATGGCCGAGGCCTACCGGCGCCTGCCCGAGCACATCAAGGAGCAGATCGCCGACCTCCGCGCCAGCCACAGCATCCAGGCGAGCTTCGGTGCGCAGATGCCGATCGAGCAGCGCCACGCGCTGCGGGACAGGTTCCCGGACGCCGAGCACCCGGTGGTGCGCACGCACCCCGAGACCGGCGAGCAGATCCTGTTCGTCAACGCGTTCACCACCCACCTCGTCAACTTCCACACCCCCGACCGGGTCCGCTTCGGCTTCGACTACAACCCGGGCGGCAACGAGTTGCTGAGCTACCTGGTCCGCCAGGCCTGGGTGCCGGAGTTCCAGGTGCGCTGGCGCTGGACCCCGAACAGCTTCGCGATCTGGGACAACCGCTCGACCCAGCACTACGCCGTCCAGGACTACTTCCCCGGCGTACGCCGGATGGAGCGCGCCGGCATCGTCGGCGAACCCACCTTCTGACCGAACACCTCCACCCGACCCACCCGAACCACTCATCCCCGTCACACCACCACAGGAGAAAACCAATGCACTTCCACGACGACGCCCTGTTCCCCGAGGTCCAGGAGCCGGTGGTCATCACCGCCGCCCCCTACGGCCCGGAGTGGGAACTCGACGACTTCCGCGAGGACCTGCCCCTGACCATGGACGAGCACGTCCAGACGGCGGTGGACTGCTGGAACGCCGGCGCCACCGTGCTGCACATCCACGTCCGTGAACTGGACGGCAAGGGCTCCAAGCGGCTCTCGAAGTTCAACGAACTGCTCGGCCGGCTGCGCGAGGCCGTGCCGGAGATGATCCTCCAGGTCGGCGGCTCCATCTCCTTCGCCCCCGAGGGCGAGGGCGGGGACGCCAAGTGGCTCGAGGACGACGCCCGCCACATGCTGGCCGAGCTCGACCCCCGCCCCGACCAGGTCACCATCGCGATCAACACCAGCCAGATGAACATCGTGGAGCTGATGACCAAGGACGACATCGCGGGCACCTCCTTCGAACGCCCCGA
>NZ_AUGU01000014.1 GCF_000422825.1 Nocardioides insulae DSM 17944
GCCGAAGGGGCAAGGGGTCCGCCCCGTGGTCTCACCCCGAGACCAGCTCCGACTCGCGGTCGGGAGAGGGCCGGTGGCCGAGGTCGGCCGTGGGGACGTCCTTGGTCTCGCGGGCGGTGAGGGCCGACACGGTGGCGATCAGGGCGACCACCGCGGTGAAGCCGGAGATGACCACCCAGCCCCCCTCCTGTACCCCGCCGAGCGCGGTGACGATGGACGGCGCGAAGCCGGCCAGCAGGAAGCCGATCTGGGTGCCGATCGCCATGCCGGAGAAGCGCACCCTGGTGTCGAACATCTCCCCGTAGAAGCATGGCCAGACCGCGTTCGCCGCGGCGTACCCGCCGGCGAAGGTCAGCACCGCGAGGACGAAGATGACCACGACGTTCTCGCCGCTCATCGAGAGCATGTAGAAGGGCATCAGCACCGCGCTGGACAGTGCGCCGTAGATGAAGACCGGCTTGCGACCGATCCGATCGGCCAGGATCCCGAAGAGCGGCTGGGAGAACAGCGCGACGAAGTTGGCTGCGACCACCAGCCACAGGGTGATGCCGCTGTCGAGGTCGACCTCCTCGCCGTAGGCCAGGGCGAGGTTGCCGAAGACGGTGGAGATCGCGGCGATCGAGGCGCAGAAGATCACGCGGAGCACGTCGGCCCAGTGGTCGCGCATCAGGATCGCGAGCGGGAGCTTGGCGATCTCGTTGTTCGCCTTGGCGTCCTCGAACTCGGGGGTCTCGTGCAGGCCACGACGGATGAAGTAGGCCACGATGACCACCAGCGCGCTGCACCAGAAGGGGATCCGCCAGCCGTAGCTGTACTTGATCTCGTCGGGCAGGGCGACGACGGGGATGAAGATGAGCGCGGCCAGGATCTGACCGCCCTGGGTGCCGGTGAGCGTCCAGGAGGTGAAGAAGGCCCGGCGGTCGTCGGGTGCGTGCTCGAGGGTGAGCGAACTGGCGCCGGCCTGCTCGCCGGCCGCGGAGAGCCCCTGCAGCAGCCGGCAGAACACCAGCAGCACCGGGGCGAGCCAGCCGATCGTGTCGTAGGTGGGGAGGCAGCCGATCACGAAGGTGGAGAAGCCCATCATGAGCAGCGTGGCCATCAGGACCCGTTGACGGCCGATCCGGTCGCCGAAGTGGCCCACGAAGAAGGCGCCGATCGGGCGGGCGATGTAGGCGAACCCGAAGGTGGCGAAGGACATCACCAGCGCCGAGGCGTTGTCGTCCGGGAAGAACACGTGCGGGAAGATCAGCGCCGCAGCCGACCCGAAGATGAAGAAGTCGTAGTACTCCACGGCGCTGCCCATGAAGCTGGCCACCGCGGCGCGGACCGGCGTACGCCGGGCGTCCCGGCTGGGGGCTGAGGTGGGGGTGGATCCCGACATGGGTCCTCCTGGGTGGGATGAGCTCGGATGACGGGGACGGGCAGGGTCGTCCCATCGGGTCGGGGTGGCGGGCCGCCCCGGATGGGACCGCTCAGCGAGCGGCCGTGAGTTCGCGCAGGTGGGAGAGGACCCGCTCGGGGTCCGCCTCGAGGCCGGTGATGTGACCGAACGCGTCCGCGGCCTGGTAGGCAGCCATGTGGCCGCCGTGCAGGGTGCGAGCGCCGGCGTCCGCGGCCGCGCGGAGCAGCGCGGTCTCGAAGGGGAAGTAGACGATGTCGGCGACCCACAGGTCGGCGCGCAGCAGGCCGGCGTCCAGCGGGAGGCCGGGGTGTTCGACCATGCCCATGGGGGTGCAGTTGACCACGCCGTCGCTCAGGGTGAGGAGGGTCTCCACCTTGTCGGGGTGGCTGGCCTCGACGACGCTGTTCGGGAACCGTTCGGCGAGCTCGGCCGCGAGCCGTTCGCTGCGGACGGTGTCGAGGTCGACCAGGGTGAGGTGCTCGACCCCGTGGCTGAGCAGCGCGTCGCTGACCGCGGTGCCGGCGCCACCGGCGCCGAGCTGGACCACCCGGCGGGTGGGGACATCGGGGAGGCCGGTACGCAGGGCGCGGGCGAACCCGGTGGTGTCGGTGTTGTAGCCCACCGATTCACCGTCCTCGAAGACCACGGTGTTCACCGCGCCCAACCGGGCGGCGGTGGCGTCGAGCCGGTCGAGGTGCTCGATGACCAGCTGCTTGCCGGGATGGGTGATGTTGAAGGCGTCGTACCCGAGTGCGCGTGCGGTGTGCAGCAGCTCGCCGACCCGGTCGGGGGAGTAGCCCAGCTCGGAGATGTCGAGGGTCCGGTAGACGTAGTCCAGCCCGTGGTGTCGGGCTTCGCGCATGTGCATCGCGGGGGTCAGTGACGGGCCGACGCCGGCGCCGATCAGTCCGACGAGGTAGGAACGGGCGGGTGTCATGCTGGCTTCTCCTAATGAACGAACTGGTACGTTCGCAGTGAAGGGCATCACAGGACGCGACCATCCGTCAACCCGATGAGGGTGACGCCGGTCGCGATTTTGCCCGCGGGTCGGTCAGCGGGTGGCGAGCCAACCGACGACGACGTCGCCGAGGATCCGGCGGTGGCGGGTGCGCACGTCGGGTGCGGTCATGTCGCGGTCGAAGAGGAAGTCGAAGGTCGACCGGTTCGCGACCTGGAAGACGCAGTAGGCGCTGATCAGCATGTGTACGTCGAGCGCGTCCACGTCCTCGCGGATCTGACCCGACTCCCGACCTCGAGCGAGGGTGCGGTCGAGCATCTCGGTCGCCGGAGCGCCCAGGTCTCGCAGGGACTCCACTCGACGCAGGTTCTCGCCTCGCTGGATGTTCTCCGAGGACACCAGCCGGATGAAGGCCGGGTTGTCGTGGTGGTGGTCGAAGGTGAGCTCCGCGATCCGGCGGACGGCGTCCAGCGGCTCGAGATCGTCGGCCTCGATCCGTTGCTCCACCTCTCGGATCCGCCGGTAGGCCGACTCCAGGACGGCGAGGTAGAGCTGCTCCTTGCCGCCGAAGTAGTAATAGATCATCCGCTTGGTGGTGCGGGTGCGTTCGGCGATCTCGTCGACCCGGGCGCCGGCGTACCCCCGCTCGGCGAACACCTCGGTCGCCACCTCGAGCAGGTCGCGCCGGGTGCGCTCGGCGTCGCGTACCCGTTCGACGGGGTCAGAGGTGGCCATGACGGCAGGGTAGTGCGTACTCCACAGTTCGTTCATCCGGTCCCGCGGCCGGCGCCCGGTCTCAACCGGTGACCAGATCGCGACGGCGGAACCGGACCAGCGCCGCGACCACCACGACCACGGCCACGATCACCAGCACCACCAGCGGCGTCGCCGACTGCTCCTCCAAGGGCACGAGGGCGATGCTGCCGAACGGAGAGAGATCGGTGGTCCAGTCGGGCAGGTCGAGCATCGACCCGAGGAATCCGATGACCATGCCGTAGACGGCGACCACCCAGGCGAGATTGAGCCAGCTCGGTCGGACGGCGTACCCCGCCGCGGCGACGGCGAGCACGACCGCGATCGCCGGCAGAAAGACCAGGTGTGCCCCGAGCATCGAGCCGAGGTAGGACCACTCCCCGGTGACCGCGGCCGCGCCCAGCCCCATCCCCAGGCCCGCGCCGAGCAGGGCGGTCGTGGTCGCGAGCAGCGTGGTGAGCAGGGCGGCGCCCATCCACCGCACCCGTGCCACCGATCCGGCCAGCATCACCTCGGTGCGACCGGCGGCCTCCTCGCGGGTGAGCCGATGGGCTGCGGTGAGGGCGTAGCAGGCGACCATGAACGCGTTGAACATCGCGCAGGTGCCCAGATAGCCGTCGACCAGATTGTCCGCGTCGCCGCCCATCGCATCGATCACCAACTGGTTGGACAGGTCGCCCATCGCTCCGGCGATCGAGTCGTCGCCGGCACCCCGGATCACCATCGCCAGCGCCACCATCAACGACGCCGCCCCCGTCGCGGATCGGCTGTGCTCGGTGAGCTGGTTGATCACCGCGGCCAGGCCCGCGAAGACGAGCCCCACCATGGCGATCGAGGCGCCCATCAGCGCCGACCCCGCCGACGGGTAGCCGGCCGCGGAGAGGAGCACCCAGGAGAGCAGGAAGAGGGCGAGGTTCGCGCCGATCGCCAGCGTCGCCGCCACCGCCAGCGGCGCGTGTCGGCCCACCACGTTGGCCCGGACGAGCTCCAGGCGCCCCGCCTCCTCCTCGGCCCGGGTGTGCCGTCCGACCAGCAGGATGTTCAGGAACGCGGCGGCCAGCATCAGCCACACCGCGTAGATCATCGCGAACACGATCGGATAGCTCGGGTCCTCCACGCCGTACCCCGGGCCGCTCATCACCAGCCCGGCAGGCGCCTCCATGAAGCCGGTGATGGCCTCGAGGTCCGACTCCTCGGGGTAGGCGACCTGGATCGCGTTCGCGAAGTAGCCGGTCATCAGGCCGATCCCCAGCACCCACGCGGGCAGGCGGATCCGGTCCCGGCGCAGCGCGAGGCGCAGCAGCGCGGCGTACCCGGCGTACGGGTGTGCGCCGCCGTCCTCGCGGATACGCCGCTGCGAGACCGGCGGCGTCCCGCGGACGGAGGTGGACGTGGTGTTCATCGCGCCGTCTCCGCCCCGGCGTACTGACGAAGGAACATCTCCTCGAGCGAGGGCGGGTTGCTGGTCACCCGGACCAGGTCGAGCTCGGCGAGCGCCTTCATCACCGTGCCGGTGTGCTCACTGTCGAGCGCGAAGCTCACCTGGTTCTCGCTGATCTCGAAGTCGTGGACGCCGGCGATCCCGGCGAGACCGGAGGCGTCCTGCAGGGTCGTGGCGATCACCCGGTTGCGGGTGAGGTGGCGTAGATCGTCCAGCCGCCCGGACTGCACCGCGACGCCGGAGCGGATGATCGTGACGGTGTCGGCGAGCTTCTCGACCTCCGCGAGGATGTGGCTGGAGAGCAGCACGGTGCGGCCCCGTGCGCGCAGCTCGCGGATGCAGTCCTGGAAGACCACCTCCATCAGCGGGTCCAGGCCGGAGGTCGGCTCGTCGAGCACGTACAGCTCGACGTCGGCCGAGAGCGCGGCCACCAGGGCCACCTTCTGCCGGTTGCCCTTGGAGTAGGTGCGCGCCTTCTTGGACGGGTCGAGCTCGAAGCGCTCGATCAGTTCGTCACGGCGGGGGACGTCGATCTGGCCGTGGAGGCGGTGCAGCACGTCGATCGCCTCACCGCCGGTGAGGCCGGGCCAGAGGCTGACGTCGCCCGGCACGTAGACCAGACGGCGATGCAGGGCGACGGCGTCGCGCCACGGGTCCCCGCCGAGCAATCGGACCTCGCCGGCGTCGGCGCGCAGCAGCCCGAGCAGCACCCGGATGGTGGTGGACTTGCCGGCCCCGTTGGGGCCGAGGAACGCGGCGATCTCGCCCGGCGACACGGTCATCTCGAAGTCGTCGAGTGCGCGGACCGGGCCGAAGGTCTTGGTGAGGCCCCGGATCTCGATGACCGGGGCCTCCTCGGAGTTGTTGGTCATGGCGATTCCTCCAGGCGGCGGGACAGGGTGGGAGGTTGCGGTCAGGCGCGCTCCCGGCCCGGCGGGTCCTTCAGATAGTCGAGATAGGCGTCGAGCATGTCGCGGCTGGTGAGCAGCCCCTGGGTGTAGAGCTCCAGGCCGGGCACGGTGGAGCGGTCGGCGTACCGCGCCCAGGTGACCTGGGGGTCCTCGCCGTCGGGAGCCAGCGAGTACTCCAGCAGGAGTCCCCCGATCGAGGCGAGGACGAGCCAGCGGGCCCGGGCCGAGGAGTCGACCGAGGGCTTGATCAGCCCCTGCGCCTCGCCCTTCTCCAGGGCCGTCTCGGCGTCGGTGATCATCCGCTCCAGGAACGTGTGGGCGAGGTCGCCGCCGCTGCGCAGGCCGCGCACGAAGTAGCCGATCAGCGGGGTGATGGCCTCCGCGTTGCGGATGTTCGAGAACATCTGACCGACCGGATCCCCCGTGTCGACCTTGGCCTTCTGCAGGCGCTCGAGCTCGTCGAGGACGTACTGGTCGCAGGCCTCTCGGAGCTCCTGTTTGGAGCCGAAGTGGTGCCGGATCAGGCCCAGGGACACCCCGGCCCGTTCGGCGATGGTGCGCAGCCCGACCCCGAACCCCTCGTCTCCGAAGAGCTCGATCGCCGCCCAACGGATCCGCGCGGTGGTGGTGAGATCGGCTTGCGCTGTACGCACGTACAACAAGCTATACGCGTGTGTAGTCGGAGGACAAGGGGCCGGTCGGCGTCTCTCCCCGCGGTTGTCCACAGATTGCTCGGAGGCGGTTCCGGGTGGCTGTCCCGGAGGGCAGCCTGGGTGGCCAGTCGGCGGAACCACCCGGTGTTCCGTCCCAACCGACTCGGGGTAGCCATGAACGACATCGATGCCATCGCGACTCTGCGGGAGTCGCTCGACGTGGACCAGCAGCGATTCGAGGAGGCGCTGCGTCGCACCGGTCCGATCCGCGCGACCGACCCCACCGCCACGGTCGTGGTCCGGCTCGCGGCCGACGGCCGGGTGGACAGGATCGAGCTGGGCCCGGACTGGGTGCGCCACCACACCGGTGCCGAGCTCGGCGGCGTCGTGGTGGCGACCCATGCGATGGCGGCGGGGGAGCGGATGCGCGCCTATCTCACCGCCTTCGCCGAGAGTGACGGCGTACGCCGCCCGCGGCCCGCCCCCATCGGCGGCGCTCCGCCCACCGCACCGGTCGCGGGCGTGGCCGACCTCGCCGCCATCGACCCCGGCCCGGTGATGGCGGGGATGGGCGCACTGCTCGAGGAGTTGGACGCCTGCCTGACCGAGGCACTCGCCCTCGCACAGCGGCAGCAGACGGCGGCGGTGCTGGGCCGGGGACCGGCGGGGATCGCGACGGCCCGGCTGACGGCGACCGGTGCGCTGGCCGCTCTCGAGCTCGCGGAGAGCAGGCTCGCCGGCGTGCCGGCGAGGATGCTCGGCGGCGAGATCACCGCTGCCGTCCACGAGGCACAGGAGCAGGTCGGCGATCCGGCCGCGGAGATCACCGAGGCCTCCGGCCTCGGCCGACTGCGCAGGCTGGTGCACGATCCGACCGCACTGATCGGCACCCTCGCCGAGGGGGGAGCACGATGACCCTCGCCGTCTCCCTCGACGCGCTCAGTCGCGACGCCGTCCGCTGGGAGGAGACCGCTGCGGCGCTCACCCGGATGCGTCACGTGCTCGCCGGGCTGGCACTGCCCACCGCGGAGTTCTCCTTCGCCGGGGCGAGCCCCGCCGGCGCCTACCAGGATCTCCTCGATCGACTCGATGACCACCTCGCCGACGGCGTGCGCGCGACCGAGGACGCCGCCACCGCGCTGCGGGCGGTCCGGGCCACCTACGAGACCACCGACGGCGCCGTGCGTGAGCGGATGCACGAGCAGTGGCGACCGCTGGCCGGCTGAGAGGAGTGACATCGATGGAGGATCAGTCCGCTTCGGAGATCTGGCAGCGGGTCGTCGACCTGCTCGCCCGCGTCCGCACCGAGATCGAGGAGATCGGCCACCGACTGGCCGCGCTGGTCGAGAGGATCCCCGATCTCCTCCAGGGCTTGGCGAGGGGCTTCCTGGCCGCCTGGGAGGTGGCCAAGGGTCAGGTAGAGGAGTTCTTCGCCTGGTTCCACGGGCCGTTGCGCGCGCCTGGCGACCCGCGGGCGTTGTGGACGAGCGCCGGCGAGTGGAAGTCGGCGATCGGCGACCGTGCCGTGGAGCAGGCGCAGCACATCGACGGTCAGCACGAATTGCTCGCCGACGACACCTGGGTGGGACACGCCGCCACGGTGTATGCGACCGCCGCACCTGCACAGGCGGCTGCGATGCAGGCGCTCGGGCCTACGTCGGGCGACGTCTCGATGGCGCTGCGGAGGGTGGCCGGAGGCATCGCGCTGTTCTGGGCGGGAGTGATCCAGGTCGTGGTCGATGTCGTCGCGGGCACCGTCGTCGCAGCCCTCAGCGCGGCCAGTGTCGTCGCCGCGCCGGCGGTGCCGGCGGAGGTGATCGCCATCTTCGTCACGGCTCTCGCCGCCTCCGGCCTGGCCCTCGGGACGCTGACACTGGGGATGGCCCTCGGCGCCGAGGGCCTGTCCAACCAGGTCCGGTTCATGCCCACCTGGCCGAGGCTGGCGGGCTGATGGGTCGGCTGCGCCGCTGGGCCGCGCTCGGCTGGACCGACCGGTGGGCGGCCAGGCGTGAGCAAGCCGCGTCGGGGCAGGGCGGGCAGGGGTCGCTCGGGGCGGTCAGACGCGGCGCGGGGTCACCTCCGGTCTCGGAGACCCGGCCCACTGTCGATGTCGACGGAATCGTTCGCCGGGCGGAGGTCAGGGCGATGCTGACCTGGGCCTGGTTGGCGATCAGCGTCGCGATCGCGATCGGTGCCCTGCTTCTCGGGCTCCTCGGAGACAGGACCACGTGGTGGATCGTCTCGGTCGTGGTCCTGGGAGCGGGGCTCGCGGCGGGCGGTCTCTGCCTGGCCCTCAACCGCGCCCTCGCGAGGGGGCGGCACGCCACCTCCGGCCAGGTGGGGTGGGCGATCCTGTCGTGCGTGGCTCTCCTCCCGCTGGCCGTCGTGCTGGGCATCACCGTGGCGCGCACCGGGATGGAGCTGATCCTGACCTCGGAGGCCGGGTTCCTGGTCGCGATGGCGGGGCTGGCGGTGTGTGGCAGCGTGCCGGTGCCGTTGATGATGCTGCTCGCGCTCCTCCTCGGCCGGACCGCCGCCGATCTCCACCGAGCGCTCCCGCGCCAGGACGCTCCGCGGGAGCCGTCGGTGGAGGCGGGCGGGGACGTCCCTAACGGACCCCGGACGCGACCACGGTGAGGAGTACGACGGAATCCTCCAGCGCCGCCAGGCTGTGCCGGCGAGGTGGGATGACGACGTACTCGCCGGCAGTGAGCTCGGCGCTCTCCTCACCGGCGTCGAGCCGGACCCTGCCGGTCAGCACCTGGAGGGTCGCCTCGCCCGGGCTCTCGTGCTCGTCGAGGCCCTGGCCGCCGGCCAGCGCGATCACGGTCTGGCGCAGTGGGTGGTCGTGGCCACCGTGGATGGTGTGGGCGCTGCGTCCGCTGGAGGCGGAGCGGGCGCCTTCGAGGTGCTCGGCGGCGAGGCTGGTCAGGGACATCGATTCCATCACGTGCTCCTCCGGCTTGGGGGCGACGGCGCGGTGGCCGGGACGCTCCTACCGTAGCGGCGCACAAGCGCGGCCGCCCCCGACCAAACGCGCGGTCGGGGGCGGCCGGAGGAGACTCACATCATTCGAGGGCGGCGATCGCCTCGCTGATCGCGAGGGTGCGCCGGGCCGACTCGACGTGCAGGTTCTCCACCATCTTGCCCTGGTAGGTCACCACTCCCTTGCCGTCCCCGGCCTCGAAGGCGGCGATCAGGCCCTGCGCGTGCTCGACCGCCTCGGCCGAGGGTGCGAAGGCGGTGTTGGCTCCGTCGACCTGACTGGGGTGGATCAGGGTCTTGCCGTCGAAGCCGAACCGGCGGCCCTGCTCGCACTCGGCGGCGAAGCCCTCGGCATCCTTCACGTCGTTGTAGACGCCGTCGAGGATCACCTTGCCGGTGGCTCGGGCGGCGAGCATCGCCAGCGACAGGCCGGCCTGGATCGGGGCGCGGCCGGGCACGTGCTCGGCGTAAAGCTCCTTGACCAGGTCGTTGGTCCCGATCACCAGGACCGTCAACCGGTCGGAGGCAGCGGCGATCTCCTCGGCATGGAGGATGGCGTAGGGCGACTCGATCATCGCCCACAGCTTGGTGTGCTCGGGGGCGCCGGCACGCTCCAGTGACTCGACCAGGGAGCGCACGGCCTCGGGGCTGTTGACCTTGGGCACCACCACGCCGGCCGGGCCGGCCTTCGCCGCGGCGGCGAGGTCCTCGGCGTGCCACTCGGTGTCGGCGCCGTTGATCCGGATGGTGAGCTCGCGGGCGCCGTACTCACCGCTGGTGACGGCGGCGACGGCGTTGGCCCGGGCAGCGGGCTTGGCGTCGGGGGCGACGGCGTCCTCGAGGTCGAGGATGAGGCCGTCGGCCGGGATGGCCTTCGCCTTCTCCAGGGCCCGCTCGTTGGAGGCGGGCATGTAGAGGACCGAGCGTCGGGGGCGGAACTCCTCGGGCGCGGCGCTCATCGGGCCTCCTCGAGGGTGATCGCGTCGTAGGCCTTCTTCAGCTCAGGGTCGATGGCGGCGAGCTCCTCGGCCAGCTCCACCATCACCAGGCACTGCTTGAGTGAGGCGTCGTCCTCCATCTTGCCGTCGAGCATCACGGCGCCAGTACCGTCACCCATCGCGGCCGCGACCCGGCGTGCGTGCCGGACGTCCTCGACGCTCGGGCTGAAGACCCTGTTGGCGATCGCGATCTGCTTGGGATGCAGGCTCCAGGTGCCGACGCAGCCGAGCAGGAAGGCGTTGCGGAACTGGTCCTCGGCGGCCACCACATCGGTGATGTCGCCGAACGGCCCGTAGTAGGGGTAGATGCCGTGGGTGGCGCAGGCGTCGACCATCTTGGCGATGGTGTAGTGCCACAGGTCCTGCTGGAACACGCTGCGCGGTCCGTCGATCTGGCCGTCGACGGGATCCTGCCGGACCAGGTAGCCGGGGTGGCCGCCACCGACCCGGGTCGTCTTCATCTTCCGGTCGGCGGCCAGGTCCGCCGGGCCGAGGGAGAGACCCTGCATCCGCGGCGAGGCCCCACAGATCTCCTCGACGTTGGCCACGCCGCGGGCGGTCTCCAGGATGGCGTGGATCAGGATCGGGCGCTCCAGACCCGCCTTCGCCTCGAGCTGTGCGAGCAACCTGTCGACGTAGTGGATGTCCTCGGCGCCCTGCACCTTGGGCACCATCACGACGTCGAGCTTGTCGCCGATCGCGGGGATGAGGGTGGTGAGGTCATCTAACGCCCACGGGCTGTCGAGCGAGTTGATCCGCGTCCACAACTGGGTGGGGCCGCTCTGTCCGCCGAGACCGGCGGTCTCCTGGCCGATCTTCACCAGGCCCTCACGGGCGGCCACCTTGTTGTCCGCCTTGACGGCGTCCTCCAGATTGCCCAGGAGTACGTCGACGGTGCCCACCATCTGCGGGACCTTGTCGACCATCTTCGGGTTGCTCGGGTCGAAGAAGTGGATGGCCCGGCTCGGCCGGGCCGGGATCTCGCGCAGCGGGGTCGGCGCGCCGACCGCGAGCGGCGCGAAGAAGTCCTTCGCGGATTTGTGCGTCATGCGCGGGACGCTAGCAGCGGCGGTGCTGCTGACCGCCGGGGTGTGACGTGCCTGACAGGCCGCTGATGGCGCTCTCCGCTCGGCGGGGCAGGTCGACCCAGGTCTACCGGGTCAGCGGCGGCGGAACCATCGATCGCGACGGCGAGGTCGGTCCTCCTCCGCGAGTCGTCGCCGCATCTGGTCCTGGTGGCGGCGACGCTCCTCGCGGCGCACCCGCCAGGCGGTGAGGCTCTCCTCCAGGTCGCGCGGCATGGTGATCAGCGGCGGCCCCTCGGGGAGCCGGTAGCGGGCTGCGATGACGCGCGCGTTGAACTCCTCGACGGTACGCCGGACCTCGTCCTCGGAGGCGAGCCGGTCGAGCTGGTCGTCGAGCTCGGCGTCCTCCTTGCGCAGCTGCACGCTCAGCGGGAGCACGGTGATGTGCTCGCGCTCGACCAGCTGTTTGAGCCACCAATCGGCGTCGTGCTGCGTGCCGAGCCCGGTGATCGGCTTGCCCGCGCCCGGCAGGTCGTCGAACTCGCCCCGCTCGATGGCCTGCTTGACCTGCAGGTCGACCCACTTGGTCTGCTGATTGATCCGGTTGGCCGCGGCCGCACCGCCGGTGCGCGCATCGCGGGCCGGCCCTCGCTGTGGCACCTCGGACTGCCCGCCCGGACGGTCCTCGCTCTCGGGCATGCCCTTCACCGTAGCGCGGCCCTACGCGCCCGCCGCGCCGCAGCTGCGGGCGGGATGGGTACCCCGCACTCAGGTCGCATGCTTCGTGCCGATCCGCCGTCCGGAAGCCGCCGACGGCAGGGGTGTCGGGGGTGCCGTACGGGTGAGGTCGAGCTACCACCGTCCGCGGTGCACCAGCTCCTCCATCGGGGTACGCCGCCGGCGGCTGGGCGAGCCCTGCGCCCCGCCGTCCGCGGGGTGCCCGATGGTGACGGCGCCGATCGGGTCGTAGTGGTCGGGGATGCCGAAGGCGTCGCGCACCGCCCGGTCCGAGTGCGGCGGGATGCCGAAGTACAGCGCGCCGAGACCCTCGTCGACCACGGTCTGGAGGATCAGCAGGGTGGCCATCGCCGCGTCCATGTGCCAGAACGGCATCGGCCAGCGCGCCTCGTCGCGGTCGCCCCAGCCCTTGTCGGGCCGGGCGTAGCGATCCAGGTAGGCGGCCTTGCTGCTGCACGGCAGCACGATCACGGGGGCTCGCATCATCCCGGTCAGCCACTCGTCGGGCTGGTCGATGTCGTCCGCGGTCGCCTCCCAGTAGCGCCGTACGTCGGTGGGTTGGTCGAGCACCAGGAACCCCCAGCCCTGGCTGAACCCGGCGTTGGGAGCACGGACGGCGTTGCGCAGCGCCCGGTCCACGACCGCCGGGTCGACCGGGTCCGTCCGGTAGTTGCGCACCATCTTCCGTCGGGCCACGACGTCCTGGAAGTCCATGTCCGCAGCATGCCGCAGCGTCCCGTGCGCTCGTAGAGTGGGCGCATGGAGGGACCGATGGGGGCGGAGTCGGGGGACGTCCACGGCCGCTGGCGTTTCGACTTCCACGGCGACCCGGCGGCGGCGGACAGTGCCATGGAGGACCGTCACGACCCCACCCTGTCCTGTGCGATGACGGTGCTCGCGGCCGCCAAGCAGGCCCGGCTGCGAGGCATCCGCGCGGCGGTCGGCCGGCTGGAGACCACGCCGGGGGAGCCCGACCGGGTGCCAGCCCGGGCGTCGGCCTGGCTGGACGCGTACGCCGCCGAGGAGGGCGACCTGGCGGCGTACCTCGCCGAGGTGAGCGCGCAGGCCTCGGCCCGCGCCGCCCGGGACGGCACCAGGCTCGACGTCGTCGCGGAGATCGTCCCGCGCTCCGACCGGCCGGGTCCGTGATCTGCCTCTCAATCCCGGGATCGGGCTGATTCGGGGGAACACCTCAGTCTCTTCTAAGGTTCTCGCCATCATGTCCGTCAGCGCTGTGGAGTGCCTCCTCACCGTGCGGCGATCCGTGGACTTCGTCCGGGTCGCCAGCGCGCTGTGTCGCTGACCCCTCTGCGCAGCTGACGCCGGTCCGTTCACGGGCCCGCCTGCCCAGGCCCCGCTCGGCGGGGCGCCGCACGGCCCGACACGCTCGGCCGGCGTTCTCGCGCGCACACGTCGCCTCACCGCCACTCTTCTTCCAGCGGCTTCGCCCGCGCTCGAAAGGTTCTCCCGTGACATCCTCAGCTTCCTCTGCGGCACCGGCCGCGACCGGTCCCGCCGGTACGCCGGCTGCGCGCCGACGGCTGCGCCTGCCGTCCTTCAGCACCCAGGTCGTGCTCGGCCTGGCGGTCGGCGTTCTGCTGGGCTGGCTGGCCAACCGGATGGGTCCGACCACCGCCGGAGACCCGAACTGGCTGACCACCACCCTGGAGACGATCGGCTCGTCCTTCGTGACGCTGCTCAAGACGGTCGTCCCGCCGCTCATCTTCACCGCGATCATCGCCTCCATCGCCAACCTGCGCAGCGTCACGAACGCCGCCCGCCTGGCCGGGCAGACGCTGATCTGGTTCGCCATCACCGCGGCGATCTCGGTGGTCGTGGGGATCGGGCTGGGGCTGCTCTTCCAGCCGGGCAACCGGGCCGGGGTGTCGATCGACGACGCCGCCGAGGTGGGTGCCAGCGGTTCATGGACCGACTTCCTCAGCGGTCTGATCCCCTCCAACTTCCTCGGCATCAGCGCGGACACCACCGTGACTCCGGGCGCTGATGGCACCTTCAGCACCGAGACCAGCATCGGCTTCAACGTGCTGCAGATCCTGGTGATCGCCCTGGCCATCGGCATCGCCGCCCTCAAGTCGGGCAGCAAGGCCGACCCGTTCCTGGCCTTCAACCGCTCGGCGCTGTCGATCATCCAGAAGGTGCTCTGGTGGATCATCCGGCTCGCGCCGCTGGGCACCCTCGGCCTGATCGGCAACGCTGTGGCGACCTACGGCTGGGCCTCGCTGGGCTCGCTCGCCTGGTTTGCCGCGGCTGTCTACGTCGGCCTCGCCGTCGTCCTCTTCGTGGTCTACCCCGTCCTGCTGCGGGCCAACGGGCTGAACATCCTCAGCTACTTCCGCGGCGCCTGGCCGGCGATCCAGTTGGCCTTCGTCTCGCGGTCCTCGGTCGGCACGATGCCGGTGACCGAGCGGGTCGTGGAGCGCAACCTCGGTGTGCCGCGGGAGTACGCCTCCTTCGCCGTACCGCTGGGCTCCACCACCAAGATGGACGGCTGCGCCTCGATCTACCCGGCCATCTCGGCGATCTTCGTCGCGGAGATCTTCGGGATCCACCTGTCCTTCACCGACTACCTGCTGATCGCGTTCGTCTCAGTCGTCGGGTCCGCCGCCACCGCGGGGCTCACCGGCGCGGTGGTCATGTTGACGCTCACCCTCTCGACCCTGGGCCTGCCGCTGGCCGGGGTGGGACTGCTGCTTGCGATCGACCCGATCCTCGACATGGGACGCACCGCCGTGAACGTCGCCGGACAGGCGCTGGTGCCGACCATCGTGGCCAAGCGGGAGGGCATCCTCGACGAGAAGCGGTACGCCGCCGCAGCGGCCGAGGACCTCTTCTCCGACGACTCCGCCGACGGTGTTCTCGCCGGATCCCCGGACGGCTCCGCCCCGCGTGCCGCGGAGACCTCCAGGGTCCCCTCGAACGCCTGAACCGGACGACCGACGCCCGGCTCGCCCCAGGGCGGGCCGGGCGTCGTCGTTCTTCGGCGAACCGATGGGTCACGATCGTGTGTCCGGATTGGTCGCGTTGGGGGGCCTCACACACAATGGGCGTGCGCGGTGCCGGGATGTCGCGCGAGGGAAGGATGAGACGTGGGCAAGGAACAGAGGCATCCGATCATCTCCGGGCTGCTGGCCCTGGTCGGTGTGGGCCTGGTCGTCGGAGTGCTGATCGGCCTGGTCGTGCTCGGAGCCACCCGGATGCTCGGGCTCGGCGGCGGGGATGAGAACGACGGCGGGAAGCAGGCCGCCTCGGACGAGGCGAGCATGGTCGTGCCCAGCCCCCAGCCCACCGACACTCCGACGGGTCCCCTCGTCACCCTCCCCCCTGGGGAGTCCAAGGACGCCTCCGGCAAGGCGGAGACGAAGAAGCAGAAGAAGCAGGAACCGAAGATCCAGTTGCGCAGCGGCCAGGCGAAGGTGAGCCCCATGCAGCGCATCGACCTGGCCGGCACCTACACCCAGGGCGGCGGGGCGATCCTCCAGGTGCAGCGCCAGGTCGGCGGTAGCTGGGAGGACTTCTACAGCGTCGACGCCTCGGTGCAGGACAACGGCTCCTTCGCCACCTACATCGAGACCGGTCGCCCGGGGGTCCAGAGGTTCCGGATGAAGGACACCTCCAACGGGAAGACCTCGAACGTCGTACAGGTGACCGTCACAGGCGGCTGAGGCACGGCACCGAGACGACTTCGCCCCCGTCACGACCGCGATGGTCGTGGCGGGGGCGATGTGCTGTGTGCTCACGCGCGGCGCAGACCGGCTCGCGCGATCAGACCTGCGCGGCAACGGGGCGGGAGCCGGCGTGCCACGCTTGGTTCTTCTGGGACGCCGGCGCAGACCCGCTCGCGCGATCAGACCTGCGCGGCAGCGGGGCGGGAGCCGGCGTGCCACGCTTGGTTCTTCTGGGACGCCGGCGCAGACCCGCTCGCGCGATCAGACCTGCGCGGCAGCGGGGCGGGAGCCGGCGTGCCACGCTTCCGATCAGGCAGGGATCCAGTCGAAGACGTCGGGGTTGGGCCCGGTGCGACCCTGCTCGCCCTGGTCGAGGGTGGCGATCGCGTCCACCTCATCAGGGGAGAGGGCGAAGTCGAAGACGTCCAGGTTCTCGGCCAGCCGCTCGCGGTGGGTCGACTTCGGGAAGATGATGTCGCCGCGGTCGAGGTGCCACCGCAGGGTCACCTGGGCCGGGGACTTGCCGTGCTTGTTCGCGATGGAGGCGATGAGCGGGTCGGCGAAGGCCCCCTTGCCCAGCGGCGACCAGGCCTCGACGCGGGCCCCGTGGCCGATGGTGGCAGCGCGGGCGGCCTCGTTGGTGAAGAAGGGGTGCACCTCGATCTGGTTCACCGCAGGCACAACGCCGGTGGCGCGCACGATGGTGTCGAGGTGGTCGGGCTGGAAGTTGGAGACGCCGATGGAGGTGGTCAGCCCCTGCTCCCGCAGCTCGACCAGCGCCTCCCAGGTGGCGCTGAAGTCGCCGTCGTACTGCGTCGGCAGCGGCCAGTGGATCAGGAACAGGTCCACCCGGTCGAGGCGGAGCTTCTCGAGTGAGCGGGCCAGGGAGTCCTTCGCCCGGGCCGCCTCGTGGAATCCGTTGTTGAGCTTGGTGGTCACGTAGACCTCGTCGCGGCCGAGTCCGGCGGCGGCGAGCGCCGCCCCGACGCCCTCCTCGTTCTGGTACATCTGGGCGGTGTCGATGTGCCGGTAGCCGAGCTCGAGGCCCTGGCTGACAACCGCCTCGGCCTCCGCCGGCGGCACCTGCCACACGCCGAGGCCGAACTGGGGGATCGAGGTCTGGTCGTTGAGTGTGATCGTGGGAACGGTCATGTCCACCCCCAACAGCACGCGCCCCTGGATCATGCCCGCGATGTCGGACCGATCGGAGATTGTGCGTCGTCTCACCCTCTGCTCACACCCGTCACAATGGCCCCATGACTCTGCCCGACTACACCGAGTACGACACCCGCCTCGCGGCGTACGCCGTCATCGTCGAGCCGCGCGACGGTGTCGAGCATCTGCTGCTGGCGCTGTGGAAGGAAGGCAGGGCGCGACGGTGGACCCTGCCCGGCGGCGGCGTGGAGTTGCGGGAGTCGGTAGAGGACGGCGTGATCCGCGAGGTCCGTGAGGAGAGTGGGTACGACGTCGCCTTGGACGGGCTGCTCGGGCTCGACACCCGGGTCTTCGAGCCGGTCCAGCGTCGCAGCGGGTCGGACCGGCACCTCAAGGCGGTGCGGATCCTGTACCGCGCGCACGTGGTCGGCGGTGAGTTGACCCAGGAGATCGACGCCACCACCGAGGAGGCCCGATGGGTGCCCCTCGTCGAGGTGAGGCGGCTGCCGCGGGTCCAACTGGTAGACGTTGCGGTGCGACTGCACCGCAGTGACGCCGGCCGGTGACCCGCGACAGCCGACTCGGCCGCTCCGGCCGGGATCTGGCGGGTTCTCGGCGGAGACGGTGCGGTCGGTCTGACTGCTGCCGGGCCTGTTGGGCTGTCAGCGGACACACCGCGCCGTCGACGTCCGCCGCGTGGTCGAGGGCTTGCTCGCCAAGGGCGTCGAGTTCGAGCACTTCCCGACGATCCGATCCGGGCAGGGAATGGATCCGAGCTCACTCCGGTTGGGTAGAACGAAGGAAAGTTGAGTCGATCAGACTCAGGTAATTTGGATGTCTCGCAGCGGCGAGGCACACTCGTTCCGAAGCACCAATATCGAGCAACAACTCAGCGGAGGTATCTGCAACATGGCACGTGCGGTCGGTATCGACCTGGGCACCACCAACTCAGTGGTGTCCGTCCTCGAGGGTGGCGAGGCCACCGTCATCGCGAACGCGGAGGGCGCGCGCACCACCCCCTCCGTCGTCGCCTTCGCCAAGTCCGGCGAGGTCCTCGTCGGCGAGGTGGCCAAGCGTCAGGCCGTCACCAACGTCGACCGGACCATCCGCTCGGTCAAGCGCCACATGGGCACCGACTGGTCCGTGGCGATCGACGACAAGTCCTTCACCCCCCAGCAGATCAGCGCCTTCGTGCTGCAGAAGCTCAAGCGCGACGCGGAGGCCTACCTGGGCGAGCCCGTGACCGACGCGGTCATCACCGTGCCGGCGTACTTCTCCGACTCCCAGCGCCAGGCCACCAAGGAGGCCGGTGAGATCGCGGGCCTCAACGTCGCCCGGATCGTCAACGAGCCCACCGCGGCCGCGCTGGCCTACGGCCTCGACAAGGGCGAGGACCAGACCATCCTGGTCTTCGACCTCGGCGGCGGCACCTTCGACGTGTCGCTCCTGGAGATCGGCGAGGGTGTCGTGGAGGTCAAGGCGACCTCGGGTGACAACCACCTCGGTGGCGACGACTGGGACAACAAGATCGTCGAGTGGATGGTTGCCAAGTTCAAGGCTTCCAACGGCGTCGACCTGGCCGCCGACAAGATCGCGGCCCAGCGTCTGCAGGAGGCCGCGGAGAAGGCGAAGATCGAGCTCTCCTCCTCCAGCGACACGACCATCCACCTGCCCTACATCACCCACGGCGAGGCCGGCCCGCTGCACTTCGAGGAGCGGCTGACCCGCGCCGAGTTCCAGCGCATCACCTCCGACCTGCTCGACCGCACCAAGAAGCCGTTCCAGGCGGTGCTCAAGGACGCCGGTGTCGCGCTCAAGAACATCGACCACGTCGTCCTGGTCGGCGGTTCCACCCGGATGCCGGCCGTGACCGAGCTGGTCAAGGAGCTGCTGGGCGGCAAGGAGCCCAACAAGGGCGTCAACCCCGACGAGGTCGTCGCCGTCGGCGCCGCCCTCCAGGCCGGTGTGCTCAAGGGTGAGGTCAAGGACGTCCTGCTGCTCGACGTCACCCCGCTCTCCCTGGGCATCGAGACCAAGGGCGGTGTGATGACCACCCTGATCGAGCGCAACACCACGATCCCCACCAAGCGTTCGGAGATCTTCACCACCGCCGACGACAACCAGCCCTCGGTCGAGATCAAGGTCGCCCAGGGCGAGCGTCAGATGTGGGGGCAGAACCAGCCGCTGGGCAACTTCGAGCTGACCGGCCTCCCGCCGGCTCCGCGGGGCATCCCGAAGATCGAGGTCACCTTCGACATCGACGCCAACGGCATCGTGCACGTCTCGGCCAAGGACCAGGCTTCCGGCCGGGAGCAGTCGATGACCATCTCCGGTGGTTCGGCGCTCGGCAAGGACGAGATCGACCGGATGGTCCGCGAGGCCGAGCAGTACGCCGAGGAGGACGCCAAGCGGCGCGAGGCCGTCGAGGTCCGCAACCAGGCCGACTCGCTCGTCTACACCACCGAGAAGTTCCTCTCCGAGAACGCCGACAAGGTGGGCGACGAGGTGAAGGAAGAGGTGCAGACCGACCTCGACGCCCTCAAGAAGGTGCTCGAGGACGAGGCGGCGGACAAGGACACCATCACCGCCGCGGTCACCAAGCTCGGTGAGTCGAGCCAGAAGATGGGTGCGGCCATGTACGCCGCCGCCGAGGCCGACAGCGCCGCGGCCGGCGG
Organism: Nocardioides insulae DSM 17944; assembly: GCF_000422825.1. Taxonomy (GTDB): domain Bacteria; phylum Actinomycetota; class Actinomycetes; order Propionibacteriales; family Nocardioidaceae; genus Nocardioides; species Nocardioides insulae. The sequence continues at coordinate 19,381 of NZ_AUGU01000014.1, forward strand.
TAGCACCGGGGCCACCGGCGAGGCCGACGAGGACGTCGTGGACGCCGAGATCGTCGACGAGCCGGGCGACTCCGGCGAGGAGAACAAGTGACCGACGAGAAGGTCACCCCGGAGGAGGCGTCGGCTCCGGCCGGCGCCTCCCCCGAGGGGGAGCAGTCGGCCGAGGCCGAGGCTCCCGTGGAGACCGCACCGTCCGACGCCGTCGAAGCCGGCGAGGAGGATGCGGTCCAGGACGAGCTCGGCCAGGCCCAGCTCCAGGTCACGGAACTGACCGCCGACCTGCAGCGCCTCCAGGCCGAGTACGTCAACTACAAGCGCCGGGTCGATCGGGACCGTGAGCTGATCAAGGAGAACGCGACCTACGCCGCGCTCGCCCCGATCGTCGATGTCCTCGACAACATCGACCGCGCCCGCGAGCACGGCGAACTGGACGCCGGCTTCAAGGCCGTCGCCGACCAGCTCGAGCGGGTCGTGGCCGGCAGCGGCCTGGTCAAGTTCGGTGCGGTGGGCGAGGTGTTCGACCCCAAGGTCCACGAGGCGCTGTCCCACCTGGGCAGCGACCCGGAGGTCACCGAGACCACCGTCAAGGTGCTCGCCAAGGCCGGCTATCGGATCGGGGAGCGCGTCGTACGAGCGGCCCAGGTGCTGGTCGTCGACCCGGAGTGATCCCGACCGTCGGCACAGATCCCGACGGGCCCAGCCGGTGCGGCCGGCCGGGCCCGTCGGGGCAGGCACACTGAGCGCCACGACCAGCACCACACCGGCACGACCAGCACCACGACCAGCATCAGGATCAGAACCAGGAAGGGAGGCGCGCGCACGTGGCTGAGGAAGGATCCCGTGCCGACTGGGCGCAGAAGGACTTCTACGCCGAGTTGGGGGTGAGCAGTACTGCCACCGCCGAGGAGATCAAGAAGGCCTATCGCAAGCTCGCGCGCGCCAACCACCCCGACTCCAACCCCGACGACACCGCCAAGCACGACCGGTTCAAGAAGGTCGCCGAGGCCTACGACGTCATCGGCGACGCCGAGAAGCGCAAGAAGTACGACGAGATGCGCTCGCTCTACGCGGGCGGCGGGTTCGGCTTCGGCGGCGGTGGTTTCGGCGGACCGGGTGGTGCCGGGGGGACCGGCGGCACGCGCGCCGAGGACGTCTTCGGCGGTGCGGGCCTGGGGGACATGTTCGGCGACCTGTTCGGTGGCGGGTTCCGCCGGCAGCAGTCGCGCCCGCGCCCGCAGAAGGGCGCCGACGCCGAGACCACCGCGACGATCGGCTTCACCGACGCGCTCGACGGGGTCACGGTCTCGCTTCGGCTGAGCTCGGACGCCCCCTGTCAGTCCTGCAACGGTACCGGCGGGAAGCCGGGCACCAAGCCGCACGTGTGCCCCGAGTGCGAAGGATCGGGCTACATCGTCAACTCGGTCGGCGGCGCCTTCTCGCTCAACGAGCCGTGCCCGCGCTGCGGCGGGCGCCAGTTGATCTACGACGAGCCGTGCCCGACCTGCCACGGCAGCGGTCACGGGCTGAGCGCGCGGACCATCCAGGCGCGCATCCCCGCGGGGGTCAAGGACGGGCAGCGGATCAGGCTGCGCGGCAAGGGGTCGGCCGGCCAGAACGGCGGCCCCGCCGGTGACCTCTACGTCACGGTCAAGGTGACTCCGCACCGGGTCTTCGGCCGCCGGGGCGACCATCTCACCGTCGAGGTGCCGATCTCCTTCGACGAGGCGGCCCTGGGGGCCGACGTCAAGGTGCCGGTGCTGGGCGGTGCACCGGTGACCCTCAAGGTCCCCGCCGGCACCCCGACCGGGCGTACCTTCCGAGTCCGGGGCAAGGGAGCCCGGCGCAGCGACGGCACCCGCGGCGACCTCCTCGCCACCGTCGAGGTCCAGGTGCCGGCCGTGCTCAACCCCGAGGCCCGTGAGGCGGTGGAGTCCTACCGCGCCGCCACGGCGGGTTCGGCGCTGCGGGCCAACCTGTTCGAGCAGTCCGAGGTCTGACCGTGACCTTCCCGTCGCCCTCTCCCGATGCCGCCGTGTACGTCATCAGCGTGGCGGCGGAACTCACCGGCCTGCACCCGCAGACCCTGCGCACCTATGAGCGGATGGGGCTGATCACTCCCGGCCGTACCGGCGGCGGTGGGCGGCGCTACAGCCACCGCGACCTCGAGCTGCTGCGCACCATCTCCGAGCTGACGTCGGCCGGGATCGGGATCGAAGGGGTACGCCGGATCCTCGAGCTTCAGCAGGAGATCGACGCGCTGCGTGGCCGCAACGAGGCACTCCAGGCCGAGCTGGAGGTGGCCCGCGACGCCCTGCGCGCGGCGGTCACCGGTCGGCGTACCGCTCAGCAGACGGGCAACAGGCTGCCCGTGCTCCGCTCGCCCGATCCGGATGGCTCGATGGTGGTCTGGCGGCGCCCCCGCTGACTCTCCGCGCGCTGAAAAATAAACAAACTTGAGTGGAACAGACTCAACTCTGGCGACGTTCTGAAGAGTGACGGGCACGAGGGCGCCCGTCGGAGGGCCTTCCCGGAAGGAGAGCAGGAGAGACCATGAGTGCGTTCGGCGCCGACAAGTTCACCACCCGAAGCCGCGAGGCCATCGAGGCCGCGCAGTTGTCCGCCACGACGGCGGGCAACTCCACCACCGAACCCATCCACCTGCTGGTGGCGCTGCTGCTCCAGGAGGGTGGGTCGGCGGCCACGCTCGTGGCCAAGACCGGGGTCGACCCCGCCGAGCTGGTGCGGAGCGCCTCCGCCGCTCGCGACGGGCTGCCCCGGGCGACCGGCTCGACCGTCGCTCAGCCCGCCGCCTCGGCCGCACTGACCCGGGTGTTGGCCGGCGCGATCGACCTGGCTGCCTCGATGAAGGACGACTATGTCGCCTCCGAGCACCTGGTGATCAGTCTGGCGAGGGTGGAGAGTTCTGCGCAGTCGGTGCTCTCCGAGGCCGGGATCACCGCCGAGGGCCTGCAGGAGGGCCTCACCGCCATGCGCGGCAACCGGCGGGTGACCAGCCAGGACGCCGAGGACAGCTACGAGGCGCTGGAGAAGTACTCCGTCGACCTCACCGCCGCGGCCGAGAGCGGGAAGCTCGACCCCGTCATCGGCCGGGACGCCGAGATCCGGCGCGTGATCCAGGTCCTGTCGCGTCGGACCAAGAACAACCCGGTGCTCATCGGCGAGCCCGGCGTCGGCAAGACGGCAGTCGTGGAGGGGCTGGCCCAACGCGTGGTGGCCGGCGACGTGCCCGACTCGCTCAAGGGTCGGCAGGTGCTGAGCCTGGACCTCGCCGCGATGGTGGCCGGGGCGAAGTACCGTGGCGAGTTCGAGGAGCGGCTCAAGGCCGTCCTGGAGGAGATCAAGCAGGCCGAGGGCCGGGTGATCACCTTCATCGACGAGCTCCACACCGTGGTCGGCGCTGGCGCGGGCGGCGACTCCGCGATGGACGCCGGCAACATGCTCAAGCCGATGCTGGCCAGGGGCGAGCTGCACATGATCGGCGCCACCACCCTGGACGAGTACCGCGAGCGGATCGAGAAGGACCCCGCCCTGGAGCGCCGCTTCCAGCAGGTGTTCGTCGGGGAGCCGAGCGTCGAGGACACCATCCAGATCCTGCGCGGCATCCAGGAGAAGTACGAGGCGCACCACGGTGTTCGGATCACCGACGCGGCACTCGTCGCCGCGGCCACCCTCTCCGACCGCTACATCACCGGCCGGCAATTGCCCGACAAGGCGATCGACCTGATAGACGAGGCGGCGTCCCGCCTGCGGATGGAGATCGAGTCCTCGCCGGAGGAGATCGACCAGCTTCGTCGGCAGGTCGACCGGATGAAGATGGAGGAGTTCGCGCTCGAGAAGGAGAGCGACGATGCCTCCGTCGAGCGGCTCGTCGTGCTGCGCAAGGACCTCGCCGATCGCGAGGAGGAGCTGCGCGGTCTCGAGGCGCGCTGGGAGCGGGAGAAGGCCTCCCTGGAGGGTGAGGGTGAGCTGCGCCGTCAGCTCGACGCCCTGCGGATGGAGGCCGAGCGACTGATGCGGGAGGGCAACCTCGCCGGTGCCTCCGAGATCAACTACGGACGCATCCCCGAACTGGAACGGCAGATCGAGGCCGCCGCCGCAGCCGAGGACACGGTCGCACCCGAGGGGGAGAAGCTGGTGGGCGAGGAGGTGGCCGCCCCCCAGGTCGCCGAGGTCGTGGAGGCCTGGACCGGCATCCCCACCGGTCGGCTGCTCCAAGGGGAGCAGGCCAAGCTGCTGGAGATGGAGCAGGTGATCGCCGAGCGGCTGATCGGGCAGCGCGACGCCGTCCGAGCCGTCTCCGATGCAGTCCGCCGTTCGCGGGCCGGCATCGCCGACCCCAACCGGCCGACGGGCTCCTTCCTCTTCCTCGGTCCCACCGGCACCGGCAAGACCGAGTTGGCCAAGTCGCTGGCCGACTTCCTCTTCGACGACGAGCGCGCCATCGTGCGGATCGACATGAGCGAGTACTCCGAGAAGCACTCGGTCGCGCGGCTGGTCGGGGCACCCCCCGGCTACGTCGGGTACGACGAGGGCGGCCAGCTCACCGAGGCGGTCCGGCGCCGTCCGTACTCGGTGGTGCTCCTCGACGAGGTGGAGAAGGCCCACCCGGAGGTCTTCGACATCCTGCTCCAGGTGCTCGACGACGGGCGGTTGACCGACGGCCAGGGCCGTACCGTCGACTTCCGCAACACCCTGCTGATCCTCACCTCCAACCTCGGCTCCAACTTCCTCACCGACCTGACCGCGGATCCGCACGAGCAGCGGGAATCGGTGATGGCGGTGGTGCGCAACTCCTTCAAGCCGGAGTTCCTCAACCGGCTCGACGAGATCGTGGTCTTCGACGCGCTCTCGCTCGAGGACCTCACCCACATCGTCGAGATCCAGCTCGGCCTGCTCGAGAAGCGGCTGGCCGTACGCCGGATCGGGATCGGTGTCACCGATGTGGCCAAGCAGTGGCTGGCCGAGACGGGCTACGACCCGGCGTACGGCGCTCGGCCACTGCGTCGCCTGATCCAGACGGCCATCGGAGACCCGCTGGCGCGGATGCTCATCTCGGGCGAGGTCACAGACGGTGCTCGGGTGAGCGTCGATCGGGACGAGCACGGCCTGGAGCTCACCACCACGTGAGTCGGTGAGATCCCGCATCATACCCCACCAGGATCGAGTCTCCATCGCCCGATGCCCTGAGACTATGAGCAGGTAGGGCCCCAGGGCCCCTGATTCCAGCGCAGCCCCCGTCGATCTCAGACGGGGGCTGCGCTGCGTCGCCATGGGGTGGATGCCGTGAATGCATCGGTCCATGCGTCGCGGGGCTTGGACATGTATCGCCATCTGCTGCCAGCATTCTGTGACCTGCCCCACAGGGGCGTGAAATTCGTCACGGATCACAGGAGACCCCCATGACTGCGACCGAGCCCGCGGCCGGTCCCGACCCCGTCGGAGTCGTCGGCTACGCCTATCCCTGGGACGTCCTCGGCGACCCCGGGTTCCTCGACCGGGTGCATGCCCTCGGCATCACTCGTGTCGCACTGGCGGCGGCCTACCACACCACCCGTGCGGCGACCCCTCTTCATCCGCAGCGTCGACTGGTCGACGCACGGCACGCGGCCCTGTATCGGCCGGTGCGTCCGGAGGCATGGGCGGACCGGCGGCTGGTTCCCGCGCCGGCCGCGTGGGTGGAGGAGGACGACTCCTTCGGGCAGGCGGCCAGGATCCTGCGCGAGGGCGGGATCGAGGTGGCGGCCTGGGTGGTCCTGACGCATTCCTCCCGCCTCGGGTCGGCCCACCCCGAGCACGCGGTGGTCAACTGCTTCGACGAGCCCTACCCCTACGCCCTGTGCCCCCGGTCTCCGGAGGTGCGGGAGTACGCCGCCACCTTGGCCGCCGAAGCGGTGCGCGGGGCCGACGTCGTCGCGATCGTGCTCGAGGCGTGCGGCCAACTCGGCCTGCAACACGGCGGCCACCACGAGAAGACGGACGGCGCCTACGACGAGACCGCCGCCAGGCTGCTCTCGATCTGCTGCTGCCGGTGGTGCCGGGAGGCCTGGCGGGCCGACGGACTCGTGCCGGACGAGGTGGCGGCCTCCCTGCGATCCTGGGTCGAGGAGACCCTCGGCAACGGCGACGGGGGACAGACCGGAGACCCTGCGCGGACCTACGTGCTCAACCGGGTCCTGCGCCTGCGTCACGCGGCCACCGACAGCCTGCGCGCCGGTGTGATCGCAGCGGCCCGGGAGGCTGCTCCCGGGCCCCTCGAGGTCGCCCTGCACGCTCAGCCCGACCCCTGGGTGACGGGTGCGCTTCCCGGCCTGACGCCCAGCGCCCCCGACGACGTCGACGTGGTCGTCGCCCAGTGCTGGGCGACCGGCCAGGGGTCGATCGACAACGCCCGTCGCCTGGTCGAGGGTGTGGCGGACCGGGCGGTCCCGGCGGCGTACGTCACCGTCCTGCCGCCGACCGTGCCCGAGGAGTTCGCTCCCCACCTGGACGCCCTGGAGGCGGTGGGGGTGCGACAGATCCACCTCTACCACCTCGGCCTGACCGGTCCTGCGCGCGCGGAACTGCTCGGTCAGGCCGGGCGGCGTCTCGGGGCGGAGGTCAGCGCATGACCGGTCTGAAGCGGCTCTTCCGGGGCGTGGACCTCGCCTACGAGGCCTGGACCCTGCTGTGTCTGGTGGCGGTCGTCTTCGTCGTCCTGTGGCAGATCTTCGGTCGCGAGTTCCTCGACTCGACCCCGGCGTGGAGCGAGGAGACCGGCCGGGTCCTGCTGGTGTGGATCGGCTTCCTGTCCGCGGGGATCGGATTCCGCGAGGGCGCGCACATCGCGTTGAGCTTCGTGGTGGATCGGATGCCGGCCGTTGTGCGCACCGTCCTGGGTCGATTCGCGCAGCTGCTGATCCTGGGGTTCGGGGCCTACCTGCTGGTCCAGGGTGCCCAGTTCACGATCGACACCCGCGTCGCCACCCTGCCGGGCACCGGACTCCCGCGAAGTGTCCTCTACGTCATGATGCCGGTCGCCGGCTTCATGATCTGTCTCTACACCGTGCTGCAGATCTGCGGAGTGCGTACTCAGCGCTACGTCGACTCGCCTGACGACGCTGACTACGAGTGAGGTTGCCTTGTCCATCGATCCTGTCGCTGTCTCACTCCTGCTCGGATCCTTCGCGGTCCTGGTCCTCATCCGGGTGCCCATCGCCCTGTCACTCGCCATCGCGGCGGTCCTCGAGGCCTTCTACCTCGGCATTCCATTGACCACGGTCGGCCAGCGCATGGTCGCCAGTCTCGACGCGTTCGCCCTGCTGGCCATCCCGTTCTTCATCCTCGGTGGCGAGATCATGGGCGCGGGTGGGATCTCCGCCCGGCTGATCCGGTTCGCCGGCCTCTTCGTCGGGTGGCTGCGCGGCGGCCTCGGCCTGGTCAACATCGGGGCCAGCACCTTCTTCGGCGCGCTCTCCGGGTCGTCGGTGGCCGACGTCTCCGCCGTCGGCTCGGTGACCATCCCGATGATGAAGAAGAAGGGGTACGACACGGACTACGCGGTCAGCCTCACCATCTCCGGGGCGGCGCAGGCCGTGATGATCCCGCCGAGCCACAACCTGGTCATCTACTCGATGGCCGCGGGCGGCGTGTCCATCGGCGCGCTGTTCACCGCCGGCATCCTTCCCGGGCTCATGCTCGGCGGCGCCCTGATGGTGACCGCATTCCTGGTGGCGCTCAAGCGGGGTTATCCCAAGGAGGAGCTGATCCCGATGCGGGAGGTTCCTCGGGTCGTTGCCGACGGATTGCTGAGCCTGCTGATGCCGGTGATCATCCTCGGCGGCATCCTGAGCGGCTTCTTCACCGCGACCGAATCGGCTGCGGTCGCCTGTGTCTACGCCTTCGTGCTGACCTTCTTCGTCTACCGCGACCTCCCGCTCAGGGCAATGATCCCGATCCTGCAGAAGACCACGCGCACCCTCGGCGTGGTGCTGTTCATCATCGCCGCGGCGGGTGCCTTCGGCTACTTCCTGGCGTTCCTCCAGGTGCCGGCCGCGGTCACCGACGCGCTCCTCGGGTTCTCCGACAGCAAGATCGTGATCCTGCTGCTGGTCAACGTGCTCCTGCTGCTCCTGGGAGCGGTGATGGACATGGCGCCGCTGATCCTGATCATGACCCCGATCCTGCTCCCGGTGGCCACCAGCCTCGGGATGGATCCGGTGCAGTTCGGCATCATGCTCCTGCTCAATCTGGCGATCGGGCTGATCACACCGCCGGTCGGCAACGTCCTCTTCGTCGGGTGCGCCATCGGGCGGATCTCGATCGAGAAGGTGACCAAGACTCTGCCGATCTTCCTCGTCCCCATGATCGCGGTCTTGCTGCTCATCACATTCGTGCCGCAGTTCTCGCTGGCACTTCCGGGCTTCTTCGGCCAATGACGAAATCGAAGGGAATTGTGGGTTCAATGGGTAATTGGAATGGTGGCCCGCTGATGGGTCGACGGGGCCTCCTCAAGGCGGGTGCCTTCAGCGCCGCCGCGATGTCCACGCTCTCGCTGGCGGCCTGCGGTGACGGTGGCTCGAGTTCGGGCGGTTCGGGCGGTGCGGAACTCAAGTTCCGTCTCGCCGAGACCCACCCCGAGGACTACCCGACCACCCTGGGCGACAAGAAGTTCGCCGATCTGGTCCGCGAGGCCAGCGACGGGCGCATCGACATCCAGGTCTTCGCCGGAGGCCAGTTGGGCGAGGAGTCGGACGTCATCGAGCAGGTCCAGATGGGGTCGATCGAGATGACCCGGGTCAGCTCCGCGCCGATGACGGAGTTCTCCTCCGGGATGGGCCTGTTCGGGCTCCCCTACATCTTCGACGACGCCGACCACATGTGGCGCTTCCTCGACGACGACTCCGGCCAGCAGCTCCTCGGCTCGATGGAGGACGCGGGCTTCAAGGGGCTGTGCTACTTCGACCCTGGTGCGCGCAGCTTCTACACCCGCGAGAAGGCGATCCTCACCCCGGCGGACGTCAAGGGACAGAAGTTCCGGGTCCAGGAGTCCGAGGTCATCATCGACTTCATCAAGGCGCTGGGTGGATCGCCCACCCCGATGGACTACGGCGAGGTGTACAGCTCTTTGCAGAGCGGCCTGATCGACGGCGCGGAGAACAACGAGCCGAGCTACTACTCGGCCACCCACTACGAGGTCGCACCCAACTTCACCCGCGATGAGCACATGCGGGTGGCCGAGATCCTGGTGATGAACCAGGACTCCTGGAACGGCCTCAGCGACGAGGACAAGGACATCATCCAGCAGGCCGCCACCGACGCGATCCCCTTCCAGAGGGAGAAGTGGGATGCGCAGGTCGAGAGCGACATGGCCAAGCTGAAGGAGGCCGGCGTCAAGATCACCGAGGTCGACGACATCACTCCGTGGCGTGAGGCGGCCCAGCCGGTCCTCGACAAGTACGGCGAGGAGTTCGCCGAATATCTCGACAAGATCGACGAGCTGCGCCAGGCGTGATGCGGACCGACCCCCTACCGGGCCGCACGCCCACCCAATGACGACGGAAGGACGGACATGACCGAGACCGTGCTCATCACGGGCGCGAACGGGGGTCTCGGGCGGCTGATGCGCCCGAGGCTGGCACAGCCGGGGCGCACCCTGCGCCTGCTCGACCTGGTGCAGCCGGAGCCGGGAGGGCCCGGCGAGGACGTCGAGGTGATCGAGGCCTCGGTGACCGACGAGGCCGCGATGCGGACGGCCTGCGCAGGAGCGGACGCGGTGATCCATCTCGGCGGGATCAGCGTCGAGTCCCCCTGGGCAGGCATCCTGGCCAACAACATCGACGGGACCAGGGTCGTCATGGAGGCGGCCCGCGATGCCGGCGTACGCCGGGTGGTGCTGGCCTCGAGCAACCACGCCGTGGGCTTCTACGAGATGGCCGAGGCGCCCGAGGGTGGCCTCCCGGCCGACCTGTTCCCCCGTCCCGACACCTACTACGGCGTGAGCAAGGTGGCGGTGGAGGCGTTGGGCAGCCTGTTCCACGAGCGTTACGGCATCGACGTCAGCTGCCTGCGGATCGGGTCCTGCTTCGAGAAGCCGTGGGACCCGCGGTCGCTGTGGACCTGGATGTCACCCGACGACGGCGCTCGCCTGTTCGAGGCCTGCCTGGCCACCTCCGAGCCCGGCTTCCGGACCATCTGGGGCATCTCCCGTAACACCCGCAACTGGTGGTCGCTGGAGGCAGGGGAGGCGATCGGCTATCACCCGAAGGACGACTCCGAGGTCTTCGCGGCCGAGATCCTGGAGGGCTGGACCGAGGTCGACCTCGCCGTACCCGAGCAGCGCCTCGTCGGCGGCAAGTTCTGCACCGGCCCCCTGGGCCGTGACCAGAACAGCTGATCGAGCGGCCGGTTGTCCGACTGTGATGAGCACCGGGGTGAACGGATCGAGGGCGATGATGCATACCTCAGATGAGAGGGTCGCTGAAGGATACTCTCGAGGTATGCAGTCGCCTGCGCTGACGCTTGATCAGCTCCGGTGCTTCATCGCCGTGGCCGAGGAGCTCCACTTCGGGCGCGCCGCCGAGCGACTGACCATGACGCAGCCCCCGTTGAGTCGTCAGATCCAGAAGTTGGAGAGGGCGGTCGGCGCGGTCCTGATGGAGCGCAGCAACCGGGGAGTGACGCTGACTCCCGCGGGCGCGGAGTTCCTCGATCACGCCTACCGCGTCACCAAGGTGCTCGAGCAGGGGGTGGAGCATGCCCGTCGGGTGGATGCCGGGATGTCGGGCACGATCGACCTCGGCTTCACCGCGGTGTCGGCGATCCGGTTGCTCGGACCTCTGCTGATCCGGCTCGCAGAGGAGTTGCCCGAGGTCGAGGTGGTCCTGCACGAGGGGGTCACCGGCAGCCAGGTCAACGGCATCCGTCGCGGGGAGCTCGCCCTCGGGCTCGCCCGTCCGCCCTTCGACGGGTCGCTCATCGCCTCCCGGGTGGTGGCCCGGGAGCCGCTGTACGCCGTACTGCCGGTGGGGCATCCGCTCACCGCGGTGTCCGGGGCGCTGGCGCCGCAGGACTTCGACGGTACGGCGATGATCAGCTACCACCCGGATCAGGCGCGCTACTTCCACGACCTGACGGTCCGCTTCCTGGTCAACGGGCATGCCCGGATCGTGCAGCGGGTCCAGCAGATCCTCACCGCGGTCCTGCTGGCCTCCACCGGCGAGGGGGTGGCGCTGGTGCCGGCCAGCGCGACCGCGCTGGGCGTCGAGGGCGTGGTCTACAAGCCGCTGCACGACGTCGAGGGCGGTCATCCGGACAGCGATCCGGCGCGGCCGGTCGAACTCCACGCCATCTGGGCGCGTGGTGGCATGACTCCCCTGCGACGCCGGGTGCTGCGCGTCGTGGAGGAGGTCAGCGCCGGATTGAGCCATGCTCCGACAGCATGACTGAATGCTCAAACGGCGCTGGACGAGCATCGTAAGCCTTCCTAGGTTGAAGGCGGTGGCGAGGGTCGCCACGGGTTGACGAGTCGAAGGGTTTACTGGTGTCTTCTGTCTCTCCCGCTGAGCTGGCGGCCGGTCTGGGCCGTGGCCTGCTGTCCTTCCCGGTCACGCATTTCACGGCCGACCTCGAGTTCGACGAGGCCGGTTACCGAGACCACGTGGCCTGGCTCGGTGAGCACCCCGTGGCCGGACTGTTCGCCGCCGGTGGCACGGGGGAGGGGTTCTCCCTCACCTTCGAGGAGACCGACCGAGTCGTACGGGCGGCCGTCGCCGCCGCGGATGGCGCCGTCCCGGTGATCGCGCCGGCCACCGGGTCCACGGCGAACGCGGTGGCCCAGGCCCGTGCCGCGCAGGCCGCAGGTGCCCAGGGCATCCTGCTGATGCCGCACTACCTCACCGAGGCGCCCCAGGCCGGCATAGTGGCGCGCATCCGGGCGGTGTGCGAGGCGACCTCGCTCGGGGTCATCTACTACAGCCGGGCCAACGGCGTGCTGGGTGCGGACGCGCTGGAGCAGGCCAGCGACGCGTGCCCCAACCTGATCGGGTTCAAGGACGGCGTCGGGAGCATCGAGCAGCTGACCCGCATCTGTGCTCGGATGGGTGACCGGCTCGTGTACGTCGGTGGGCTCCCGACCGCCGAGGTCTTCGCGCTGCCGCTGCTGCAACTCGGGGTCACGACGTACTCCTCGGCGATCTTCAACTTCGTGCCGCGTTTCGCCCTCGACTTCTACGACGCCGTCCGGCGGCACGACCTCACCGAGGTCTACGCGCGGCTGAGCGACTTCGTCATCCCCTACACCCAGATCCGCGACCGGAAGAACGGGTACGCCGTCTCGATCGTCAAGGCCGGGCTGCGGGTCGTCGGTGGCGCCCCGGGACCGGTGCGGCCCCCGCTCACCGACCTGGACGCGGAGGAGACGGACCTGCTGACCGAGCTGGTGAAGAAGGCGGAGGCGACCTGGTGCGCCTGAGTCCGGATCGAGGCTGAGCCGTCCGGGTCGGGAGGGACCCGGGCAGGGTGAGGGACGGCCGCCCGCGGCTCGGGTTGGTGCGACCTGTTGAAATGACCCCATGGCGGAACAAGCACGACCCTCGCAGGTGACCCTGGCCGGCTGGTCGATCGTGGTCGGCTCGGTACTGGTGGTGCTCACCGCCTACGACACCATCTCTGGTCTCACCAGCCTGGAGACCCGGGAGTCGGTCCAGGAGATGCTGACCGAGGCACCCGACTCCTTCGGAGTCACCGTCGACCAGATGCTCGAGGTCATGCGCTGGAGCACGATGGTGGCCGCCGCCGCGGCCGCGGCCAGCGCCGTGCTCGGATGGTCCGCCATGCGACAGCGCTCCAAGAGCGCCCGGATCGCGCTGACCGTGCTGGCCGTGCCGCTCTTCGTGGGCGGGATGAGCGGCGGAGGGTTCTTCGTCGGCCTGGTCGCCGCGGGCGTGTTGCTGTTGTGGTTGCAGCCCTCCCGGGACTGGTTCGACGGCACCTACCGGCCGGCCGCCGAGCGGTCGGCGCGGGAGACGTCCTCGGCCCGGGCCTCATCCCCTTCCGGTGAGACGCCGGGGCCGGTGCCTCCGCACTCATCAGGTGTCGCCGGAGGTCAGCCGGGGTCGACGGCGCCGGCGCCCACGACCCTCCCGGTACAGCCGCACGCTCCGGCGTACCCGGTCCGCCGTCCGTCGGCGGTGATGACCGCCGCGGTGCTCACCTGGGTGTTCTGCGCGCTCAGCGTGATCGTGGTGGGGCTGGCGCTGATCGTGGCACTGGGCGACATGGACGGCGTGACCGCCGAGATGGAGCGGACCTACCCCGGCCTGATGGACGACACCGGCTACACCGAGGGGATGCTTCAGGCCGCCGTGATCCTGACCTGCGCGATGCTGATCGGGTGGGCGCTGGGGGCGTGCCTGGTGGCCTGGCTGGCGCTGCGGGGGCACGACTGGGCCCGGATCCTGGTGATCGTCTCCGCCGCCACCGCCGGAGTGTTCATGGTGATCGGCACGTTCTCCATGCCGGTGCTCCTGATCCCGCTGCTCGCCTGCGGCGCGACAGCCTGGCTGCTGCTCCGCCCCGAGGTCGGGGCGTGGTACGCCGAGAAGCGGCGCGAGGCGATCATCCGGCGGTGACCGAATCTCCGATCGGTGCCGCCCGCTGCGCGCGGTGAGGCACGCGCGCGGCCGAGTCGGCTCGATCGGTGCTCTGCCAGAGCGCTTCGTGTGGCTCGCGCCGACGGCCTCGATCAGTGCTTCCTGAGATCGGCCTTGCCCAGCCGGGCCAGCGCCTCCTCCAGCACGGCCGGCTGCTTGCAGAAGGTCCAGCGGACCAGGTGCCGACCGGCGTCGGAGTCGTAGAACCCCTGCGTCGGGATGGCGACGACGCCCGCGCGCTCGGGGAGGGCCAGCGCGAACTCGTGCCCGTCCGCCCAGCCCAGTGAGCCGATGTCGGTGATCGCGAAGTAGCTGCCCTCGGGGTGGTTGACCGCCAGCCCGAGCGCGGCCAACCCCTCGCAGAGCAGGTCGCGGCGGGCCGCGAGGTCGGCCGCCAGTTCGGCCGGGAAGCCGCCCGCCTCATCCAGGGCGTACGCCGCCGCAGGCTGCAGGGGAGCGCCCGAGGTGTAGGTGAGCCACTGCTTGGCCGAGACCAGGGCGCCGACCAGGTCCGCGGGGCCGGTGGCCCAGCCGATCTTCCACCCGGTGAGCGAGTAGGACTTGCCCAGGCTGGACAGGGTGAGCGTCCGCTCCCACATCCCCGGTAGGGTCGCCAGCGGGACGTGCGGGACGCCGAAGGTGAGGTGCTCGTAGACCTCGTCGGTGATCACGATCAGGTCGTGCTCGATCGCCAGCCGGGCGACGTCCTCCAGTTCGGCGCGGGTCAGCACGGTGCCGGTGGGGTTGTGCGGGGTGTTGAGCAGGAGGAACCTGGTGCCTGGAGTGATCGCAGCTCGCAGGGCGGCCGGGTCGAGTCGGAAGTCGGGCGCGTGCAGAGTCACCGGCCGGCGTACTCCTCCGGCCATCTGGATCATCGCGACGTAGGAGTCGTAGTAGGGCTCGAGCACCACGATCTCATCGCCCGGCTCGACCAGTCCGAGCAGCGCGGCGGCGATCGCCTCGGTGCAGCCGGTGGTCACGGCCACCTCGGTGTCGGGGTCGGGCGAGAGCCCGTAGTGACGCTGCTGGTGGCGGGCGATCGCCTCGCGCAGGACGGGCAGGCCGGCGCCGGGGGCGTACTGGTTGTGTCCCTCACTCAGGGCGGCACCGGCCCGCGCGATCACCTCGGCGGGCCCATCCACATCCGGGAAGCCCTGGCCCAGGTTGACCGATCCCGTGCGTACGGCGAGGGCCGACATGGTGGCGAAGATCGTGGGTGGGATACCGGCCAACCGGGAGACGGTGCGCATGTGCCTCACCGTACGTGCCCCGGCTACCGTGGGCGCGTGACCCAGCACCATGACCCCGCTCTCGCTGCCGACATCGATGCCGCCTGCCGGCTGACCGGCGAGTTCACCCTGCGCTCGGGCCAGCAGGCCACCGAGTACTTCGACAAGTACCTCTTCGAGGCCCAGCCCGCTCTGCTGGATCGGGTCGCCACGGCGATGGTCGGCCTCCTGCCCGGTGGCACCGAACTGCTCGGCGGCCTCGAGCTGGGCGGGGTGCCGATCGCGACCATGGTGAGCGCCAAGACCGGTCTGCCGACCCTCTTCGTGCGGAAGAAGGCCAAGGAGTACGGCACCTGCAAGCTCGCCGAGGGCCCCGAGGTCGCCGGCCGCACGATCACCCTGATCGAGGACGTCATCACCACCGGAGGGGCGGTGCGTGACGCGACCAAGGCCCTCCGGGACGCCGGCGCGATCGTCCGGACCGTGGTGTGCGCCATCGACCGCAGCCCCGCCGATGTCAACCCGCTCGCCGATGTCGACCTGGAGGTGCGACCGGTGCTCACCAAGGCCCAGCTCGACGCGGCGCGCGACCAGGCATGAGTGACCCCCTCGGCGAGGCCGCGGCGGCGGCGACGTCGAGCGAGGCGCCTCCGGCTCCGCGCTCCAAGCTGTTGCTGCCGCTGGATCTCCTCCGGGGATTCCTGATCGGGCTGGCCGAGCTCGTCCCCGGGGTCTCCGGTGGCACGGTCGCCCTGGTGACCGGCGTGTACGACGCCCTGATCGACTCGGCGGGCCATGTGCTCAGCGCCGGCCGACGGCTACTCACCGGGCCGGACCGCTGGCACGCCGCCGCCCGCGAGCTGCGGCGTACCGACTGGTGGCTGGTCGTGCCGGTCCTGCTCGGCATGGCGACCGCGGTCCTCACCGTCGCCGGCGCGATGAGCGCCTTCGTCACCGACTATCCGGAGGAGGCCCGCGGCCTCTTCCTCGGCCTGGTGCTGGCGAGCGTGGCGGTGCCGTTGCGGATGCTCCCGGACGAGCGTCGGAGCAAGGTGTACGACGTCGCGCTGGTCGTGGTCGCCGCCGCGGCGGCGTTCTGGCTGGTGGGCCTGGCCGGTGGGAGCGTGAACTCCGACCCCGAGCTCTACCTGGTCTTCCTCGCGGCCGCGGTCGCGGTGTGTGCCCTGGTGGTGCCTGGGATCTCGGGCTCGTTCTTCCTGCTCGCGGTGGGTCTGTACGCCCCCACGCTGGACGCGGTGCACGACCGGGACCTCGGCTACATGGCGGTCTTCGCGGCAGGTGCCGTAGTCGGTCTGGGGTCCTTCGTGGTGGTGCTGCGCTACCTGCTCCACCATCGTCGCCGGACCACGCTGCTCGTGATGGCCGGGCTGATGATCGGGTCGCTGCGGGCGCTCTGGCCCTGGCAGTCGGTGCCCGATCCCGAGGCGGACGGCTACCCGGGTAGCCCGGTCGCGCCCTACGACCCGGTCCTGGTGCCGGTGCTGCTGGCGCTGGTGGGGATCGCGGTGGTGGTGGTGCTCATCGTGGTCGAGGAACGGCGTACCCGTCGCGGCTGACGGGCGGCTCGTCGAGGACCCGGCGAGGACAGCGAGGACTCAGCGCTCGGGCTCGCGGGGTACGTCGGCGCCGGTGATGTCGCGGTCGGGCCGACCGTCGTGGTCACGGTCCTCGGCCTCGGGTGCGCTGGTACGCCGATGCCGACGTACCTCCCACAGCATCGGCACGGCACCGACGATCAGGATCGCCATGATCACGTAGTCGATGTTGCTGCCCAGCCAGGGGACGGCCTGGCCCAGGAAGTAGCCGAGCACGGTGATGCTGAGGACCCACAGCACGGCGCCGACGAGGCTCCACACGAAGAAGCGGCGTCGATCCATCCTGGTGACACCGGCGACCACGGTGATGTAGGTGCGCACGAAGGCGACGAAGCGCCCGATCACCAGGGCCTTGTTGCCGTGCCGGTCGAAGAACACCTCGGTCTGATCGAAGTACTTCTTCTTCAGCACCCGGCCCTCGCGTGCGTAGAGCGAGGGCCCGAGTTTTCGTCCGATCTCGTAGCCGACGACGTTGCCCGCGAAGCCGGCGGCGACGCACAGTGCCATGATCGAGACCAGTTCGACCCATCGCGGCCCCGGCATCAGGTCGAGCTGCCCGGTGGCCACGAAGATCCCCAGCGCGAACAGCAGGGTGTCACCGGGCAGGAACGGGAAGAACAGACCGCACTCGACGAAGATGATCAGCAGGCTGATCCAGACGAACTCAGTGCCGAACTGAGCCAGCAGCCACTGCGGGTCGAGCCATTCAAGCCCCAGGAAGAGCGGAGTCAACGGCTCCGGGGTCACGCCGCCCCCCGGTGAGACGGGGCGAGGCAACGCATGAGCATTGCCTCAGCCTACCCGGGGGGCACGCGCCCGCCGCGGGCGGTGGTTAGGCTTCGCTCGGTGAGCGATCAGACGACCGCGGGCAGCGGGTACGCCGACGCGGCGGAGGACCCGCGGGCGCCCTACGACCCGATGCCGCACGGGCAGCCGCAGGTCGGCGTCGGACCGTGGCAGGGGGAGTGGCCGCAGGACCCGCGGCTGGATCCCGAACTGCTGGTGAACGGCGACCGGCGCAACGTCGTGGACCGCTACCGCTACTGGACCATGGAGGCGATCGTCGCCGACCTGGACACCAGACGGCACGGGTTCCACGTCGCGATCGAGAACTGGCAGCACGACTTCAACATCGGCACCATCGTGCGCACCGCCAACGCCTTCCTCGCTGCCGAGGTCCACATCGTCGGCAACCGCCGCTGGAACCGGCGCGGTGCGATGGTCACCGACCGCTATCAGCACTTGCGACACCACGCCACCGTCCCGGACCTCGCGGACTACCTGCACGAGCGCGGGGTGCGCCTGCTTGGCATCGACAACCTGCCGGGGTCCCTCCACCTGGAGACGATGGCGGTGCCGCGGGAGGTCTGCTTCCTCTTCGGGCAGGAGGGACCGGGGCTCTCCGAGCAGGCCCGCGACGCGTGCGACGGCACCTTCTCCATCGCCCAGTTCGGCTCCACCCGCTCGATCAACGCCTCCTCCGCCGCGGCGATCGCGATGCACGCCTGGGTCCGCGAGCACGCCGACCTCGGTTCCGCGGACGCCTGGCGGGGGTGACCTGGCGGTTTCGCCGGGCGGCCGTGCGCGGGTACGTCGCTTGATCGATCCAACAACGGCGGTGCACGCAGGGCGCTTCCGGGCGCACTAGGGTGGCCGGACGAGCAGGCGCCTCCGGCGTACCTGCTCGCCGACCCGACCGTCGTCACAGGAGTCCTCCGGATGCCCATCGCCACCCCCGAGAAGTACGCCGAGATGCTCGCGACCGCCAAGGAGAACGAGTTCGCCTTCCCGGCGATCAACGTCTCCTCCTCGCAGACCCTCAACGCCGCGCTGGCCGGGTTCGCCGAGGCCGGCTCCGACGGGATCATCCAGATCTCGACCGGAGGCGCGGAGTACCTCTCCGGCCCGACGGTCAAGGACATGGTCACCGGGTCGCTGGCGTTCGCGGCCTACGCGCGCGAGGTCGCCAGGTCCTACGACGTGCAGATCGCCCTGCACACCGACCACTGCCCCAAGGACAAGCTGGACGGATTCGTCCGGCCGCTGCTCGCGATCTCCGCGGAGCGGGTGCAGCGCGGCGAGGAGCCGCTGTTCCAGAGCCACATGTGGGACGGCTCGGCGGTGCCGCTGGCGGAGAACCTCCAGATCGCCGAGGAGCTGCTGGCCGCCGCCAAGGCCGCCCGGATCGTGCTCGAGATCGAGGTCGGTGTGGTCGGCGGCGAGGAGGACGGCATCGTCGGCGCCATCGACGAGAAGCTCTACTCCACCCCCGAGGACGCCATCGCCACCGCCGAGGCGCTGGGCACCGAGGGCTACCTCACCGCGCTCACCTTCGGCAACGTGCACGGCGTCTACAAGCCGGGCAACGTCAGGCTCCGGCCGGAGATCCTCCAGCAGGCGCAGGCCGCGGTCGCCGACAAGCTCGGCCTCGCCTCCGGCAGCAAGCCGTTCGACCTGGTCTTCCACGGCGGGTCCGGCTCCTCCGCCGAGGAGATCGCGGCCGCGGTGTCCTACGGCGTGGTGAAGATGAACGTGGACACCGACACCCAGTACGCCTTCACCCGGCCCGTCGCCGCGCACATGTTCGGCAACTACGACGGTGTGCTCAAGGTCGACGGCGAGGTGGGCAACAAGAAGCAGTACGACCCGCGCGCTTGGGGCAAGGCCGCGGAGGCCGGCATGGCCGCGCGCGTGGTCGAGGCCTGCCAGCACCTCAGCTCCGCGGGGCAGTCCATCCACTGATCCTCAGCCGCGACGTGGTGGATCGGCGTACCCGGTACGCCGACCCACCACGGATCCGGCATCGGGACGGCGTACCAGGTACGCCGCCCCGATCCAGGAATCAGCCCAGCCTGAGCGGCAGGGCGCGGGGTCCACGGATCTGACCCGTGGACCAGGCGACACCCTCGGGGCAGGCGAGGGTGAACTCGGGGATGCGCTCCATCCAGACCTCCAGGGCGACCTTGAGTTCCATCCGGGCGAGGTGCGAGCCGACGCAGCGGTGGATGCCGAGCCCGAAGGCTGCGTGCCGGTTGACCTCGCGGTCGATGATGACCTCGTCGGCCTGCTCGAAGTGCTCCGGATCCCGGTTGGCGGCCGGGAAGGGCAGCAACACCCAGTCGTCGGCCTTCATCTTCACTCCGGCGAACTCCATGTCGTCCTTGACCAGACGCGCCATGGTGACCGGGGCATAGGCCCGGAGGAACTCCTCCATCGCGGTCTTCATCAGCTCCGGCTCCGCGGCCAGGCGGGCGCGGTCCGACGGTGTCTGGGCGAGGTGCCACAGGGAGGCGCCGATCGCGCTCCAGGTGGTGTCGATGCCGGCGATGAGGAGGAGCACCATCGTGC
Organism: Nocardioides insulae DSM 17944; assembly: GCF_000422825.1. Classification (GTDB taxonomy): domain Bacteria; phylum Actinomycetota; class Actinomycetes; order Propionibacteriales; family Nocardioidaceae; genus Nocardioides; species Nocardioides insulae. Next base: position 39,223 of record NZ_AUGU01000014.1, read on the forward strand.
CCGCGACGTGCATGGGCTCGAGCTTCTGCCCGTACAACTCCGCGTTGATCAGGTGCGTCGTGAGGTCGTCGCGCGGGTTGGCGACATGGTCGCGGATCTGCTCGAAGATGTAGTCGAACAGGTCATCGCTCTGCACCTCCCGGTCGTCGTGGTCGTCGTTGATCCCTTCGAGGGTGTTCTTGACGAAGCGGGTGAACTCCGGGCCGTCCTCGGGCGGGAAGCCGAGCATGTCCGCGATCACCCGGATCGGGATGTGCTGGGCGTATTCGGCGGCCGCGTCGACCACCTCACGGTCGCCGAAGTCGTCGATCAGCCCGTGGCAGAACGCTCGGGTGGCGTCCTCCAGCTTGGCCGTCTTGGTCTTGGTGAAAGCCGGCAGCAGCAGCTTGCGCGCGTCGTGGTGGAACGGCGGGTCGGAGGAGATCGGCGGGGAGCCCCCGATCGGCGCGGTCGTCTTCGGTGGCCGGAAGTTGCTGGCGATGATCGCGCGGGAGGTGAACCGGTCGGTGTCGTAGGCGATCGCGGCGACGTCCTCGTAGCGGGTCGGCAGCCAGGCGCCACCGAAACGCTCGGTGTGCGCGACCGGGCAGCGTCCGCGGAGGTCGTCCCAGATCTCCGGGGCACGCTCGGCGTACTCAGGCTCGGTGTGGGAGAAGTCGGTGGTCCAGTCCTCGACCGGACCGGTGATCACCTCGCTGCGCACGACGTCGTCCGGGTCGACCCGGAGGTCCCGGTGGTCCTGGGTGAAGCGGTCGTCGACGGTCATCATTCCTCCTTGAAGGTGATCGCGGACTCGGGACAGTTCTCCGCGGCGAGACGCGCCTTGGCGGCGTACTCCGGAGGCACCTCGCCGTCCTTGGTGAGTTCGGTGAAGGTGGAGTAACCCTCCTCGTCCTCACCGAACAGCTCGGGGGCGAGGTCGTAGCAGCGGCCGTGACCGTGGCAGAGGGTCTCGTCGATGCGCAGCGTCATGCGGTGGTCCCTTCGGTTGGAGCATCGGGGGTGCCACGGCTCCGAGACGTGGAGGCCGGGGCGGGGCGGGAGACCGGGACGTCGGCCGCAGCGGTCGCGGTCGGGTCGCGGTCGGGGACGATCGAACTCACCAGGCGGGCCAGTAGGCCGGTCCACGCCTCGTCGTCGACGTCATGGAGCTCGGGGTTCAGCAGGGCGGTGCCGAAGCCGAGCGCGAGGCAGAAGTGCGCGACCGTGTCGGGGGACAGGTCGGGGTCGAGCTGGCCGCGGGCCTGGCCCTCGCGCACCAGGGTGGCCAGGGTCTCGGCCCGGTCATGGACGTAGTCGCGCACCGGTTCGACCAGCTCCGGCTCCCGGCGGGCGGCGGCCAGCGCCTCGATCACCAGGTAGCCGTCGGCGTCCCGCCGCCGGCGGAGCTCGCGACCGGTGGACAGCAGGAGGTCCGTGATCGGCCTGGCCGGCTCGTCGGCGACCAGCTCGGCCAGCCGATTGGGACCGTGCGCTCGGAGCGCCCCCTTGAGCAGATCGACCTTGGACCCGAAGTAGGCGTACATCGCGGAGTTGCTCAATCCGGCGCGGCGGGCGATGTCGGCCACCCTGGCGCCGTCGTAGCCGCGGGCAGCGAAAACATCGGCGGCCGCCCGCAGCAGTCTCCGCCGGGTGACCGTCGCATCGGCTCCTGCAGTGCGACCCACGTCACAAATTGAAAGGGTCTTCAATTCGCCCGTCAAGGGTCTTGACAAAAGTTTTAGAGCGGGGCTCTAGTTAGCCAGGATCGGGAGTGTGGCCTGGGTCACATGCCCGATCCGCTGTTGCGGTGGGGGACACCGACGTCACCTCGAGGAGGGCCGATGGCCTGGGACTACGTACGAACGCTCGACACCTACCCGACCGGCGGACGCCGGCGGAGGATCCTGGCCGCCGCCGTGCTGGCCTGCCTGATCTGCTCCTACGAGGGCGCGATCGCGCCGATCGTGCCCCTGCTGCGCGACGACCTGGGCATGAGCTTGACGACGTACGGCGCGGTCTCCGCGGTCGCGGCCGTGATGGGCGCGATCTCGGGCCTGATCGGTGGCAAGTTCACCGACACGGTCGGCCGGGTCCGGCTGCTCATCCCGCTGATGATGGTCTGCGCCTTCCTCTGCTTCGCCACCGCTCTGGTCAACAACCCCACCGAGTTCTTCGTGGCGCGGATGGTCCTGTCCTTCGCCGACGGCATGGCCCTGGCGACGACGGCGCCGCTGGTGCGTGACTTCTCGCCGCGGATGGGTCGGGCCACGGCGTTCTCCTTCTGGACCTGGGGCCCGGTGGGTGCGAACTTCCTGGCCGCCTTCATCGCAGGTATCACCCTGACGGCGTTCAACAACGCCTGGCAGTCGCAGATGATCATCCAGGGGTGCATCTCGCTGGTCGTCTCGATCGCGGTGATGATGACGGTGGCCGACCTGTCGCCCGAACTGCGGGCCAGCGTCCAGCACAGCGAGCAGGCCTCACTCGGCAAGAGCGTCACCGACGAACCGCCCAGGGCCGCCACGCTGTTCCGCCGCCCGCAGATGTGGGCGCACATGATCGGCATCGCCCTGTGGCTGATCATCTACATGACGTTGTCCCTCTACGGTCAGACGCTGCTGGTGGACACCTTCGGCTACAGCGCCGCCCGGGCCTCCCAGATGATGATGCTCTACTGGGTGTGCAACATCGGCACGCTGGTGCTCGCCGGCTGGATCTCCGACCGGCTCCAGCTGCGCCGGGTCTTCTCGCTCTGCGGCACCTTCGTCGCGATGATCGGGTGTGCCTGGCTGGCGGTGGTGATGGCCACGCCGGACTCGGCGTCCATCGGTGCCGTGGCCGCCTCCGGGCTGCTGGTCGGGGTCGGCCTCGCGGTCGGTTACGCCCCCTGGATGGCCAACTACTCCGAGAACACCGAGGACATCGACGCCCGACTCCAGGGGCTGGCCTGGGGCATGTTCTCCTTCATCACCCGGGGGATCGGGGTCGTCGTCCTCGTGGCGGCTCCGCTCGTCGTCGATGCGGGCAGTTGGCGCTCCTGGATCCTCGTGAGCATCGGCGGCCTGGTCGCCTTCCTGGTCGCCTCGTTCTTCTTCGAGGGCCCGGTGCTTCGCCGGCCCGGGGTGGAGGTGCCCGAGCAGCGGGCCGCCGGCGTGCCGGACGCCGCCGTGGTCAGTGCCGAGGGCGGGACCCCGGCTCCGGACCAGATGGCTCCGCGGGCCCCGATCCAGGACTGATCGGCGCGTCGTCGGATTCGTGGGGCCCCGTCACCGTCTTGGCGAAGTGGCGGGGCGCCACGAAGAACAGCACCGAGACGAATCCAACCACCAGGACAGCGGCGGGCAGGAGCGTCGTCTGCGACATGGCGGTGCTGAATCCGTCGTACAGCTGGGCCGGCAGGCTCGCGCCGGGGGTCTCCGCGCTGCCTTCGAAGGTGATGCCCTGGGCGATCAGCCGGGCGTCCATGAGGGCCGCGATGGCGGCGGACCCGATCACCGAACCGACCAATCGGGTGGCGTTGTAGACCCCGGAGCCCGCTCCCGCCTGGTGCATCGGGAGGTTGCGGGTCGCGGTGGCAGCGAGCGGGGACCAGATGAACGCCGAGCCGAGACCGAACACGGCCATCGGCAACAGCAGCTCGATGACCGGTGTGTCGGGGCCGAGCTCGAGAGCTAGCCAGAACAGCGCGATCGCCGAGACCCCGAACCCGAAGGCGGTCAGCGGTCGCGGGTGGACCCGGTCGATGAGCCGCCCGACCACCGGCGCCAGGACCAGCGAGACGATCGCCATCGGCGCCATCAACAAGGACGCCTCTGTCGCGCTGTAGCCGAGCACCAACTGCGCATAGAGCATCAGCGGGAATCCCATCGCGGTGGCCGTCAGCCCCATGCAGGCGATCGCGAAGCTGGAGACGGCGAAGTTTCGGTCACCGAACAGGGACAGGGGGAGGAGCGGCTCGCGCTGGTTGCGGGCCTGCCAGACCACGAAGGCCACCAGCACCAGCAGCCCGCCTGCGATCAGCCCCCAGGTGACCGCGTCCCAGCCGCGCTGCTCGCCGTTCTGGATCCCGAAGATCAGGGCGAGCAGGCCGATTCCGCTGAGGGCGACCCCGAGCCAGTCGAAGGTGTGCGGATGGGTCGGGAGGTCGGGCACCCACCGCCACGCCGCGATCAGGCCCACGACGCCCACGGGCACATTGACGAAGAAGATCCACTCCCAGCCCAGTCCGTCGACCAGGACGCCGCCGAGGATCGGCCCGACGAGGGTCGCCACACCGGCAGTGGCGCCCCACAGGGCCATCGCCTGGCCTCGGGACTCGGCGGGGAAGATCCGGGTGATCACGGCCATCGTCTGCGGGTTGAGCATGGCCGCGCCCAGCCCCTGGACGACGCGGGCGGTGATCAGCATCTCGATGCTGCCGGAGAGCCCGCACCACAGTGAGGCCAGGGTGAAGACCGCGAGGCCGATCAGGTAGAGCCGCTTCGGACCGAACCGGTCGCCCAGCCGGCCTGTGATGAGCACCGGCGTGGCGTAGGCGAGCAGATAGGCGCTGGTGACCCACAGGACGGCGTTCTGGTCGGCGTCCAGATCCTGCATCAGGTGCGGGGTCGCGACCGTCACGATCGTGACGTCGACCAGGATCATGAAGAAACCGAGACAGAGCGCCGCGAGGGCGGCCCAGGCTCGGACATCGGTGGACTCGCGGGGTTGGCTCACCGGCTTAGTCAACACCCTGGGTACGACAGCGTCGCGAGCACGGCGACAATGTGGTCATGAGCTTCCCTGACCTGATGGCCGGCCCGCCGCCCACCCACCTGCCCGAGGACCCCGCCGGCGACGAGCTCGCCGACGGCGCCAGGCCGATCGACGTCGTCCGCGGACACCCGGCTTCGCCGGCCGCGTGGGCGGCCCTGGCGAGCGAGGCACGGGAGGAAGGCGCCGACGAGGTGACCGTCTACGCCTACGCCCGCGTCGGCTACCACCGCAGCCTGGACATGCTCCGCCGCAACGGCTGGAAGGGCCACGGTCCGGTGCCGTGGGAGCACCTGCCCAACCGTGGGTTCCTCACCTGCCTGGCGCTCCTGGCCACTGCCGCCCGCGACATCGGCGAGACCGAGGAGTGGGAGCGCTGCTCCACCTTCCTGCGGGACAGCTCGGAGTCGGCGTACGACGCCCTGCTCGGCTGACCTGCACGGCGACGGGGCCGGCGCGTCGGTGGGTGCCTCCGGGGCACCCCTGTCACGGCGGTGGTCCGGTCGGCAGCCGGGGATCAGCGGTGGGCGGTTTGCGGTGGGCGGTGGCGCACGGGCTACCCGCCCCCGAGCGCAGGATGCCGAGGCAGGTCAGTCCAGCTCGCCGAGGTGCGTGACCAGCTCGCGCACGATGCCGTTGCGCTGGATCTCCGAGGCGCCGGTGAGGACGCGGAACATCCGCAGACCGTGCCAGATCCGCTCGACCTCGGCGCCGAGCACCATCCCTGCCTTGCCGTGCAGCTGCATCGCCGTGTCGGCGATGCGGAAGGCACTCTCCCCGACGAACAGCTTGGCCATGAACGACTCGATCCGGGGTCGCTCGCCGGCGTCCAGGGCGCGCAGGCCGTCGTAAGTCAGCGTTCGGGCTGCCTGGAACTCAGTCACCATGTCGGCCAGCATGTGTTGAACGGCCTGCTTCTCCAGGAGCAGACCGCCGCTGACCGGGCGCTGGGCAGCGTGGCGCAGGGTCAGCGCGATCACCCGCCGGGCGCTGCCGAGCGCTGTGGGGCAGTGCAGTAGCCGGTTGGCGGTGACCCTGCCGAGCGCGATCCGCAGGCCTTGGCCCTCCTCGCCCAGCAGGTTCTCCGCGGGGACGAAACAGTCGTCGAGGACGACGTCGCTCTCGATGTTCTGGCCGGTCAGCGGCAGGGCGCCGTCCTCGACCCGGACGCCGGGGCGGTCCAAGTCCACCAGGAAGGCGGAGTAGGCCTCCTCCTGGCCGGCCATTCGGGCCACCACCAGTGCGAAGTCGGCGAAGGTGCCGGCTGTGCTGAACACCTTCTTCCCGGTGATCCGGTAGCCGCCCTCCACCCGGGTCGCCGTGGTGGTCATCCGGCGTACGTCGGAGCCCGCGTCGTCCTCGGTCATCGAGAAGCAGCAGGCCCGCTCCGCCTCGACCACGGGACGCAGGTAGGTCTCGATCTGTGCGGGGGTGGCGATGTCGAAGAGAGAGCCGACCCGCAGCGGTCCGCCCATGTCGCCGAGCACGCTGGTCGACAGGACCCGCCCGGACGCACCAACCTCCTCCTTGAGCGCGCCCAGCGCGGTGTAGGAGAGCCCGGCCCCACCGAGCGCCTCGGGCAGGTGGATGCCGTAGAAGCCGAGCTCGCGGCTGCGCCGCCACACCGGCTCCAGGAGGTCGCGGGTGAGGACGGAGCGGTGGGTCAGGCCGTGCTCGTGCTCATAGTCGGCCAGTTCGCCGTGCAGGTATTCGCGCAGCCGCTTGACCAGCACGGCGAGCTCGGGGTCCTCGCCGTATTCGGGCCGCAGTGAGAAGCTCATCGCCGTCTCACCCGACCCGTCGCTCGGCGCCGGCCCAGTCGCGCTCGCGCAGGGCCCGGCGGTCGATCTTGCCGTTCCGATTGCGTGGGAGTGAGTCGAGGAACTCGATGATCCGGGGCAGCTTCACCCGGGAGAGACGCGCGGCGCAGAACTCGACCAGGTCGTCCTCGCTCACATCCGCGCCCGGCTGCCGCACCAGGCAGGCCTTCACGGTCTCGCCCCACTGCTCGGACGGGACGCCGAAGACGCAGGCCTCGTAGACCGCGGGGTGGTCATAGAGGACGGCTTCGACCTCGGAGCAATAGACGTTGTAGCCACCGGACACGATCATGTCCTTCTTCCGGTCCACCAGGAACAGGAAGCCGTCTTCGCGGAACCTCCCCAGGTCGCCGGTTCGGACCCAGCCGTCCTTGAACGTCTCCGCAGTGGCCTCGGGGGCGTGGAAGTACTCGCGCACGCAGTCCGGGCCGCGGGCGACCACCTCGCCGACCTCGCCGACCGACAGGGGGGTGCCCTCGTCGTCGACGACGCGCACCTCGGTGTCGTAGACGGGTCGGCCGCAGGAGAGCAGCAGCTCGGGGTCGGAGTCGATCCCCCGGACGATGTCCTCGGGGTGCAGGAAGGTGATCGCGCTGGTGGTCTCGCCCTGGCCGTAGCCCTGGGCCACGATCGGACCGAACAGCTCGACGGCGTCGCGCAGCCGGGCCGGGCTGATAGGGGCGCCTCCGATGGTGACCGAGTGCAGGCTGCTCAGGTCGGTGGTGCGAGCGGACGGCGCGGCGAGCACCAGGTTGAGCAGCACCGGCACCAGGAAGGTGGTCGTGACCCGCTCCCGCTCGATCGTCGCCAGGTAGGAGTCCGGGTCGAAGGAGGGCAGTACCACCACGGTCGAGCCGCGGAAGAAGCAGGACAAGATGCCCATCCCGCTGGCGTGCGTGATCGGGCCCGGAGCCAGGTACACGTCCTGCCCGGGAGCGCCGCCCCGGGAGTTCATCGCGACCTTGCGCATGTTGGCCAGTCGGTTGCCGACGGTCTGTACCGCGGCCTTGAGGGAGCCGGTCGAACCGGAGGTGAAGTTGAGCACCGCCGGGGCATCCAGGGATACTTCGACCGCGACCGGATCGGGGCGACCGGTGGAGATCACCCCGGCGAGGGCTTCCTCACCTTCGCCCTGGAGCCGCACCAACCGACACCCGGAGACCGGGCCGCCCAGCAGTCTTTCGGCGATCTCCAGGTTGCGGTCGTCGACCAGGAGCACCCGGCTGGAGGAATCCCGCAGCACGTGCTCGATCTCGGCCGGGGCCAGCCGCTCGCTGATCGGCACCCGGAGCATCCCCGCCTTGCACAGCGCCATCTCGACGACGACGAGCTCGCCGAGGTTCCCTGCCAAGGTGGCCACGGCGTCGCCGGGACGGAGTTCGCTGTCGAGCAGCGCGGAGGCGAGCTGATTGGACTGCTCCTCCAGCTCCGCGTAGCTCCACCGACGGTCGGCGCACACGAGCGCGGTCGTCTCCGGCTGATAGGCCGCGGTGCGGCTGAGGTACTGGCCCAGGTTCACTTCGTTCTCCAGGTCTAGATCTACTCCGTGCAAGTTTCTGGACGCTATGTCTAGTAATGGTCACGGGTCAAGACTCTGCTACAAACTCCCCATGCCACAGGTCGACGATCGCCGCACCCGCCGTACCCGCAGTGCGCTCCGGCGCGCGCTCGTGGAGCTGAGTCTGGAACGGGGGTACGCCAACCTCCGGGTCGACGAGATCAGCGAACGTGCCGACGTTGGCCGGGCCACCTTCTACGCACACTTCCGGGACAAGCAGGCGCTTTACGACGACGTCGTGGCCGCTCTGCTCGCCGAACTCAAGGAGCGACTGACTCCCGAGGTGCGCGAGACCGGTGGGTTCACCGGTCGCCCACTGGTGGCACTGTTCCAGCATGCCCTCGACAACCGGGACGCCTATCGGGTCGTCTTGCGCGGGGATGGCGATGGTCGCGCCCTGACTCGGCTGCGCGACGACTTGAGCGAAGCGACGCTGCGCACCTTCGAGAGGAGGGTCGAGGAGCAGGGGCTCGAGCCCAGGCTGGATCTCCGGGTGGTGGCACGCGCCTGGGTGGGGGAGCAGGTCGCCGTCCTCACCTGGTGGCTGGAGGAGGAGGCGGCGCCGATCCCACTCGAGGAGGTGGCCGGGATGTTGGCGGACCTGAGTCGCTTCGGTCGGATGTGGGCGACCGGCGTCGACCCGACGGGCGCGTCATCCTCGGAGTAGGCCTCGGGCAGGGGGCTTGTGTGATCGGGCGCACTCGACATACGTTTCGGGACATCGAGTTCAGAAATGGATCATGTGTCCCACTAGGAGTGTCATGCTGCCCCATCGTCGCGTGTTGACGGAGTACCCCACCGGGGCGCGCCGTCGGCGGCTGCTCGCCGTCGTCGTCCTCGCCATGTTCATCACGGCCTACGAGGGGCAGCTGGCGCCGATCCTGTCGCTGCTGCTGGACGACCTGGGGATGAGCCTGAAGGTCTACAGCCTCATCACGGCGGCCTCGCTGATGGTGGGCGCGGTGGCGGGCTACTACGGCGGGCGGCTGGTGGACCGGTTCGGACGGGTCCGTCTGCTGGTGCCGTTCCTGTTCCTGTCCGGCATCGCCTGCTTCGCCATGGCCGCCTCGGAGAACGTCATCCAGTTCACCGGTGCCCGCATCCTGCTCGCCTTCGTCGAGGCGATCGCGACCGCCGGCACCGCACCGCTGGTTCGCGACTTCACCCCGCGGATCGGTCGGGCGCAGGCCTTCGCCTTCTGGTCCTGGGGGCCGGTGGGTGCCAACTTCGTCGCGGCCGGCGTCGCGGCGGCCACCTTGTCGTGGTTCGCTCACGCGTGGCAGTCGCAGCTGCTGATCATGGGCGGCGTCTCCATCGTGGGGTCGATCGTCGTGGCGCTGTGCCTGCGTGACCTCTCGCCGGCGGTACGCCGCGAGATCCGGCTCAGCGACCAGCAGGCACGCCGTGAGCACGCGCCGTTGCAGGATCCGGGCGTCCGCCGGCTCTTGCGCCACTCGGTGATCTGGAAGCACGTGCTGGCGATGTCACTGCTCTACCTTCTGCTCGGCACCATGAACGCCTACGGTCAGGTCATCACCGAGCAGGCCTTCGGCCTCGACGTGCGGACGGCGTCCCTGGTGATCATGGCCTTCTGGTTCGCCAACCTGATCAGCAGCCTGGTGGCCGCGCGGTGGTCGGATCAGCAGCAGGCTCGCGCCCGGTTCATGGTGGGTGCCGGCGTCGGCGCCTCCGTCATGCTGGTCGCACTGGTCGTGCTGTTGCGCCAGGGCCCCGGTGTGGCACCCGTGTTGGTGGCCGGCGTGCTGCTCGGGGTCGGGATCTTCCTGGGTGCCGCGTTCGGTCCATGGATGGCCAGCTTCTCCCAGCACGCCGAGGAGATCCATCCCGATCTTCAGGGCACCGCCTGGGGGTTCAACCACCTGCTCACCCGGCTGTTCGTCTTCGCATCGGTGCTGCTGGCGCCGCGGATCGCCGATCACACCAGCTGGACCGCCTGGACCCTGGTCCTGCTCGTCGCCGTGCTCGGCTTCACCCTGCTGGTCAGCCGGATCAGGGACGTGCGTGCCCCGTCCGCCGCGGTCGCTCCTGCGCCCGAGCCGGTCGTGGGTGGCTGACCCCGGTTCCCGGGTCCCGGTGCCACGGCCCGTGGCGCCCGGCCGGCCGCTCAGGCGGGGGTGAGCAGCGGTCGCACCCGGTCCGCCCCGAGGGCCAGGAACAGAGTGGGTAGCCGCGGACCGCGGTCGGCGTCGACGAGCAGCCGGTAGAGCAGGTTGAAGAAGGCCTTCTGATCGGCCTTCACCTCCTCGGTCGGCTTGTCCTCGAGGGTGAGCCCGTGCGCCAGCTTCGGGACGCCGTAGATGAGTGCCGTGGTGGCGTCGAGCTCGAGATGGTCGGGCAGGTGCTCCAGGAGGAGCGAGAGCCATCGGGCCTCGTCCGCGGTGAGCTCGGCGAGGCGGGCCGAGGGATCGGAGCGCACGGTGGTGCGCTCCTCGGCGGGGACGTACTCCGACATCCAGGTCATCGCGCGGGTCAACCGTGGTTCGAGGTCGGCGACCGCCTCGTGGGGGTGACCGGCGTCCCCGACGATCCGGCTGATCAGCTCGGCCGACCCGGCGGTGACATCGGCGACCGAGGACAGCAGCCGGAAGGGTACGACGCTGGAGGGCGTCGGCAGCGTGCCGGCCGAGGAGGTCGCCATGGCGCGCTCGAAGGCGAGCACCTGGGCGTCGCGCTTGGCGGGGTCTGCGGCCTTGCGGGTCAGGGCGTCCCACTCGTCGTAGAGCCGCACGACCTCGGGGCCGAAGTCGATGGTGAAGGCCTGCCTCGGCTGGCGACGTACGTAGAGCCAGCGCAGGATCGGCGCCTCCAGGACCTGGAGCGCGTCCGCCGGGGTCGGAACGCCGCCGCTGGAGGAACTCATCTTCTGCATGCCGGCGAACCCGACGAACGCGTAGGCCACGTAGGAGGGCGCGGTGCCGCCGAAGATCTCCTTCACCAGCTCCTTGCCGACGGTGTACGACGAGCCGGGAGTGGAGTGGTCGAGCCCGCCGGGCTCGAAGTCGACTCCCTCGACCGACCAGCGCATCGGCCAGTCGACCTTCCACACCAGCTTGCCCTCGCTCTGCGTGGTCAGGTTGGTGACGCCCTCGAACCCGCAGGCGTCGCAGGTGTAGCCGAGGTCGGTCGAGTCGTCGTCGTAGGACGTGATCGTGGTGGTGTCGCGACCACACTCGCGGCAGTAGGGCTTGAACGGGAACCGGGCCAGGTCGCCCTCGCCCGCGGTGGCCTCGTCCTCGGCGAGCACCGACTCGGCCAGGGCGGCGGCCTCCTGCGCGTCCTCGCTGCTCGCCGCCGGCTTGGTGCGGTAGGTCGCCAGCACGGACTCGATCCGGTCGCGGTGGCGGACCGCGTGCAGGATCTGCTCGCGGTAGGCACCGGCGCGGTAGCGCTCGGTCTGGGAGATCTCCTCCATCTCCACGCCCATCTCCGCGAGCGCGGCCTGCAGCGGCGCCTTGAAGTGGGTGGACCAGGAGTCGTGGCAGCCCCACGGGTCGGGAACCCCGGTCAGCGGCTTGCCGATGTGCTCGGACCAGGACGGATCCACCCCGGCCGGGACCTTGCGGAACCGGTCGTAGTCGTCCCAGCTGTGCAGGTGGCGTACGGCGTGCCCGCGCCGGCGCAGCTCCTCGGCGACGAAGTGCGGGGTGATGAACTCGCGCAGGTTGCCGAGGTGGATCGGGCCGGAGGGAGAGGCGCCCGAGGCGCAGGTGATCACGTCACCGGAGCCGAACCGCTCGTGGTGCCGGATCACGTCGTCGGCCGCCCGGGTCACCCAGTCGAGGGCCTCGCCCTTGCCTCGTGGCATCTTCTCTGCTCCTGCTCGCTGCTTGGCCGTGCGGGCCGGAGCGGTCTCAGGATGAGGCGACGCTCCGAGCGGTCACAGTATCGGAGCCGGCCGTGGGGAGAGGAGTGCGGGCGCCGGGATCGTCCCCTGTCACGACCCGGCGCCCGCCATGGCCGGAACCCCGCCCCCCGAGACGGCGGCTCCTGCCGGTGAGCATCCTTCCAAGGAAGTCGCGCGCGGGCACGAGAACGACATGCCAATGGCAGCAAGCGGCCACCATCTGCTTGCGGGCAGCCATTCCCTAGGCTGGCCGCATGACGCGTGCCGGCGAGTCCCTGATGACCGCGCTCGGGTTCTCCGTGGAGACCGGCCGCCTCTACGAGCGGCTCCTTCCGGAGTCCGGTCTGAACCTGACCGACCTCAGCCTGGCGCTGAACCTGGACCCCGAGGACCTGCGCCGGCAATTGGAGCCCCTCCTCGAGCGCAACGTCGTCCGGTACGACGGCACCCGGGTGCGGGTGGCGGTGCCCGCGGAGGTGGTCGGCCGGCTGCTGAGCGACACCGCGGCCGATGCCGCGGCGGCCCATCACCGGATCCAGGAGGTGGCCCGGGCCATGCCCTACCTCGCCGGTGCCAGCGCCCGGCCCTTCGCCGGCCTGGTCAGCGACGTGGAGCCGCTCGACGGGGAGGTGACCAAGGACGGGCCGCTTCCCAGCATCGTGGATCGGCTGGTGACCCACAGCCCCGGCGACCTGATGTGGCTGCGCCCCGACCAGTGGCAGCAGCCGTGGGAGATCGACATGCTCGAACTCATGGCCGGTGCCGTGGAGGCGGGACGGCGATCCCGGGCCCTCTACCCGGTGCGGATCCTGACCGAGGCCCCGGGGGTGCTGGCGGCGAGGGTCGAGGCCGGTGAGGAGGTGAGGATCCTGCCGGAGCTGCCGACCCGGATGCTCATCATCGGCACCTCCCACGCGGTGATCCCCGAGCCCCTGGGCTACGCCGACAGTGCCCGCTGCATCATCCGCCAGCGCGGCATCGTCGAGGCATTGACGATGCTCTTCGAGCAGTACTGGTCCCGGGCGGCGCCGGTCGCACAACTGGAGCGGGCCGACGGCCGTCCCGACGTCCGCCGGTTCCTGCTCGAACAGTTGGCCGAGGGCGCTCAGGACGAGCAGATCGCCCGGCGCCTCGGGGTGAGCCTGCGGACCGTGCGACGCCGGGTCGCCGAGCTGATGAGCGAGCTGGGTGCCGAGTCCCGATTCCAGGCCGGCTGCGAGGCGGTGCGCCGCGGCTGGCTCTGACCGCTCCGGCACGCTGGTCCGCACATCCGCCCGGTGGCGGCGGGAAGATCGTGGTCGGCCGGGCGAGACCCCGGGTGTGATGCTCGCCATAGGTGCGCGCGTGCGGTGCTGACCTGCCCGGTTGATTAGCGTGATCGGTCGTGAAGACACCACAAGGCCCCGCGACGGTCACCGGCGGGGCACTGTCCGACGAGTCGCTCGCGCACGGGCTCAAGCCGCGGCACCTCACCCTGATGGGGCTCGGGTCCGCGATCGGCGCCGGACTGTTCCTGGGGTCGGGTCAGGCGATCGGCACGGCCGGCCCCGCCGTTCTGGTCAGCTACGCCATCGCCGGTGCGATCGTCGTACTGGTGATGCGGATGCTGGCCGAGATGGCCTCCGCGATCCCCGCCTCGGGCTCCTTCTCCACCTATGCCGAGGTGGCGCTCGGCCGATGGGCCGGGTTCCTGCTGGGCTGGCTGTACTGGTTCATGCTGATCATGGTGCTCGGCGTCGAGGTCACCGGAGTGGCCGCGATCGTGTCCGGCTGGTGGCCGGCTGTCCCGCAGTGGGTCGTCGCCGCGGTGGTCGTGGCGGTGCTCGGGGGGGTCAACCTGATCGGCGTCCGGCAGTTCGGCGAGGCGGAGTTCTGGTTCGCCATGATCAAGGTCGCAGCGATCGTGGCCTTCCTGGTGGTGGGTGTCCTGATCATCCTCGGCGTGATCCCCGTGAGCGGCAGCGTGCTCGGTGACTGGGCCGCACACGGTGGGTTCGCGCCGGAGGGCTGGTCCGGGATCGCGGCGGGTCTGCTCGCCGTGGCCTTCGCCTTCGGTGGCATCGAGATCGTCGCCATCGCGGCTGCCGAAGCCAGGGACCCGCGGGACGCCGTCGCGCGCGCCACCCGCACGATCCTGTGGCGCATCCTCTTCTTCTACCTGGGCTCGGTCGCGATCATCGTGGCCCTGGTGCCCTGGGATGACAGCGAGGCGCTGGCCTCGCCGTTCGTCTCCGTGCTCGAGCTCGCCGGCCTCGACGGCGCCGCCCGCCTGATGGAGGTCGTGGTCGCGCTCGCGCTGCTCAGCTCCTTCAACGCGCAGCTGTACGGCACCTCACGGATGCTCTTCTCGCTGGGGAAGCGACACGACGCGCCCGCCCCGACCACCGCGGTGTCCTCCCGGGGCGTGCCGTGGGTCGCGGTGCTGGTCTCGGTCGCCTTCGGCGTGGTCGCGGTGGTGCTGAACTGGCGCCTGCCCGAGTCGCTCCTCTCGATCCTGCTCAACGCCGTCGGGTCCGCGCTGTTCGTGGTCTGGTTGCTCATCACCGTCTCCCAGCTGCGCCTGCGGCCCCGCCTGGAGGCGGAGGCGGCCGCCCGCGGGGAGTCGATGCGGTTGCGGATGTGGGGCTATCCGGGACTCACCTGGCTGACCCTGGCCGCGCTGGTCGGCCTCGCCGGGCTGATGCTCACCGACCCCGCCGCCCGGGATCAGCTCCTCGCGACCGCGGGCGTGTCCGTGTTCATCCTGCTCTGCTACGCGGTGATGCGAGCGGTGCAGCGACGAGGCGGTGAGCGGGAGCGTTCCCCGCTCGGCTGAGGGTCGTTCGAGGCCGGCCATCACCCGGTCAGGGTGTGAAGCCCTTCCAGCGGATGGTGGCGAAGATGCTCTGCCTGAGCTGCTCGCGCTCGGCCTCGGACGTGGCGTCCTTGGTCCAGTAGAACAAGAACATCACCATCTGCCCGTTGGGCAGTTGGGCGCCGTACTCCTCACCGTCGTAGACGTCCAGACCGGGATCGCCGCGGAAGGTGATGTGGTACATCGGTACGCCGGCGACGGTGACCGGGTCGAGCACCCGCATGCCCCCTGTGTAGGAGGGAACCTTCTTCAGGCGCCGGGTCGCCGTGCGGGTCTGCTTCGGAAGGGGCTCGGGGTCGCCCCAGTACGGAGGGAAGCCGACGCTGAGCCGGTCCCGCGTGGCTGGATCCGTGCCGGACTGGTTCAGGGTGGGCACGATGGTGGACTTCCTCCACCCCCGGGGCAGGCGGACGGTGAGGGCGCGGCTGTCGATCACCGGGCCGGCGGCGGGCTGGACGCTCGGCGTGGGACTGCTGCTCGGGCTCGACGCGGTGGACGACGCGGCGGGCTCCGGGGAGGACGTCGGCTCGCTGTCGTCGCAGGCGGCGGTGGTGAGCAGCAGCGCCCCGACGAGCACGAGCGGGGCCAGCCGACGGGCGGCGGAGGGGTGGAGCACCGAGATCTCCTCGAGCGTGGAGCCGGGATGTGGACGCGGGGAGCGTAGCCCAGCGGGTCGTTGGGGCGAGCAGCCTCCCACCGGCCCGGGAACCCCGTATCAGAGGGGGAGAAGGGCAGGTTTGAGACGGTTCGGCACGGGTAGAAACGGCGCTGGACGATTCGACGAACCCTGGACTGCGAGGCACCGATGGTTTTCGCCAGCGATATCAGCGCGATCAAGACCGGCTTGGCCGGTCCTGTCGTCAACATGGACGAAGACGAGGTCGACAGGTTCGTCGCGGCGATCTTGGACCTGGCCGGCGCCGTCGACGGTGGTTCGAGTAAGGGTGAGACCCTCATCCGGGAGATCTACTCCAACCAGGTCGGGGGGTCGGAGGCCGGCACGTCCTTCGCCTTCCATCAGTCGCTGGCGCGGGCCAAGACCCTGGAGATGGTCTCCATGTTGGCCGACACGCTGCGCCAGGTGGGGGCGACCACCGAGCGCTATCGCGATGACGTGAAGGTGACCGACGAGACGGCGCAGCAGGATCTTGCGCGCATCCAGAAGATGGAAGCGTCGCTCACCAATCCGGACTACGGCTTCGACGACGAGTACCCGGACGGCGTTCCGGGCCAGAACCCGCCGCCCACCGACCCCGCCGCGCCGGGTGGGGACGGGACCCCGACCGGCAACGGAGCTCCCGCGACCACCACCGACTCCGGTGAGGAGACCCAGGCATGAGTGAGACCCCCGAGCGTCAGCGACTCACCAACTACCTCAACGGTGCCGACACGGACCGATTCTCCGGCGCGAGTGGCGACTGGGAGAACCTCGCCACCGCCAGCGACCCCGTGCCCGCGGCGCTGCGCAAGGCGGCCAAAGACATCCCCGTGGGTGACAAGGTGGCCGAGCCCGCCGCGGAACTCCTGCGCAAGACCGCGCAGGAGATGGAGGAGCACATCCGCAGCCTGAACAAGGGCGCTCAGGCCATCCAGATCTCTCTGCATGCCATCCGGCGAGCGCGTACGACGCGCGACGGGTTGGGTGCCATCCCGGCCAGTTCGCCCGAGCCGAGCATGAACTCCCAGGAGAAGGACGACCCGGACGCGTTCCACCGGCGCCACCTGGCGTGGCAGCGCGGC
The DNA here is from genome assembly GCF_000422825.1 of Nocardioides insulae DSM 17944. GTDB lineage: Bacteria > Actinomycetota > Actinomycetes > Propionibacteriales > Nocardioidaceae > Nocardioides > Nocardioides insulae. The sequence goes on from NZ_AUGU01000014.1 coordinate 55,794, forward strand.
AACGACTCCCGGAACGCGGCGATCGCCTCGCAGGAGGAGAAGGCGCGCCAGGCCAACCTGATGCTCACCGAGAACTATCAGGAGAGCGAGCGGCTGATGAAGGAGATCCACGGGATCCCGGATGCCGAGGTGAAGGTGCCCGGGTACACGGGGAACGGCGGCGGACCGGGCTCGCCGACCCCGAACCTGCCGACCCCGAGTCATCCCTCGCCGAACCAGCCGACTCCGAGCCAGCCGACCCCGAGTCACCCCTCGCCCAACCAGCCGACCCCGAGCCAGCCGACGCCGAACCAGCCGACCTCCCCGGGGCCGTGGGCGCCGAATCCGCCGGTGGACCCGACGCCGCCGCCCAGTGGGGGAGTCCCGCAGGGCCCGGGCCCAGGCACGCCCCAGGCCCCTCCGTCCCCCTCGCCGACCCCGCCGGTGGCCCCTTCGTCTCCCTCGGTGCCCTCGCCGGGCACTCCTCCGCTCGGGGGTGCGCCGGGTTCGCCGGCGGCACTGCCGCCCCCGGTCATCGGCGGTCCCGGCGCCGTTCCCACGGCAGGTGGATCGGCCGGTCCGTTGCCGGCGCGTGCGCTCGGCGCGAGCGGACGCGCGGGTGGGCCGGGCGTGGTCGGGTCCGGGAGCCAGGCCCGACCGGGTGCTGCCCGGGCCACCGGTGCCGGTGCCGGCGCGCGTGCTGCCGGAGGTCGTGGCACGGGTCGTGGGGCCGGAGGCGGGGGCACGCGGGCGGCGGGTGCCGGCGCGGGAGCTCGCGGCGGCCGAGGTGCGGGCCGTGGCTCCGGCGGTGCCGCAGGACGTGGCGGACGCCGGGGCAAGAACGACGAGCGCGGCCTCGCCCAGGATCTGTGGGACGACGGCAGCGACTGGATCGACGACGAGGGGATGGGTCCCCGGACCCTCGGCAAGGACGACTGACCGGCGCGGGCGCCGGGGTGGACGTCGAGAAGAGCCTCCCGGCCGCCCGGTTTGGTAGCGTGCCGTTGCAAGAGCCCCGGTTGCTTGCCGGGGTTTCTTGCGTTTCTGGACAGGAAAACAGTGCGTCGAGCAGCCGTCGCCACGGGCGGCGGAGGGACTCCGTCCGAACACGAGGAGCAGAGCACCTATGCCAGCGATCGCGATCATCGGCGCCCAGTGGGGCGACGAGGGCAAGGGCAAGGCCACCGACCTGCTGGGCGGGCAGGTCGACTACGTCGTCAAGTTCAACGGCGGCAACAACGCGGGACACACCGTCGTCATCGGCGAGGAGAAGTACGCCCTCCACCTGCTGCCGAGCGGGATCCTCTCGCCGGAGGTCACTCCGGTGATCGGCAACGGGGTGGTCATCGACCTGACGGTCCTCTTCGAGGAGATCGACGCGCTCGAGGCCCGGGGGCTCGACACCTCGGCCCTGCGGATCAGCGCCAACGCCCACGTGATCGCCGACTACAACCGCCAGCTCGACAAGGTGACCGAGCGCTTCCTCGGTTCGCGGAAGATCGGGACGACGGGTCGCGGCATCGGGCCGACGTACGCCGACAAGATCAACCGGATCGGGATCCGGGTCCAGGACCTGTTCGACGAGAAGATCCTGCGCGAGAAGGTCGAGGGCGCCCTGGACCTGAAGAACCAGCTGCTCACCAAGGTCTACAACCGTCGCGGCTTCACCGTCGACGCCGTCGTGGAGGAGCTGCTCTCCTACGCCGACCGGGTGGCCCCGATGGTGTGTGACACGGGGCTGCTGCTGAGCCAGGCGCTGGACCGGGAGGAGACCGTGCTCCTCGAGGCGGGACAGGCCACCATGCTCGACATCGACCACGGCACCTACCCCTTCGTCACCTCGTCCTCGGCGACCGCCGGCGGCGCCTGCACCGGGTCGGGCATCCCGCCGACGCGGCTGACCCGGGTGGTCGCCATCGTGAAGGCGTACACCACCCGGGTGGGCGAGGGGCCGTTCCCGACCGAACTGCACGACGAGTCGGGCGAGTTCCTGCGGCAGGCGGGCGGCGAGTTCGGCACCACGACGGGTCGGCCCCGCCGCTGCGGCTGGTACGACGCCGTCATCGCCCGCTACGCCGCGCGCATCAACGGCGTCACCGACTTCGTGCTCACCAAGCTCGACGTCCTCACCGGACTGGAGCAGATCCCGGTGTGCGTGGCCTACGACGTCGACGGCGTCCGCCACGACGAGATGCCGGTCAACCAGAGCGACTTCCACCACGCCACCCCGATCCTCGAGTACCTCCCCGGCTGGAGCGAGGACATCTCGCACTGCCGCAGCTTCGACGAACTGCCGGCCAACGCCCAGGCGTACGTGAAGTACGTCGAGTCGATCTCGGGATCGCGGATGTCGGTCATCGGTGTGGGGCCCTCCCGGGCCGCCACGATCGTGCTGCACGACCTGGTCTGAACCCCGGGCCGGCCCGGGGCCGGGATCCCAGCGATCGGCCCGAACACGGGCGCGAGGCGGATCGAGCCCCGGGCCGGCTCAGGAGTAGAAGCCCGAATCGGTGGGTCCGAGGAGCCGCGAACTGCTCACGCGGGGCAGCGAGACCCGGTAGGCGTCGTCGGCCTCGACGGCGTCCCCGGTGGAGCGCCACGCGTCGATCCGGTAGCCCTCCTCGAGGCGGGTGAGGATCATCAGATCGTCCCGGTCGTCGCCGTCGACGTCGCTCACGCCCGCGCCGTCGACGTACCCGTCCTCGCCGATCGAGGCGGTCAGCCCGGTCGTCTCCCAGCCCGCATCGCTCCAGTGGAGGGCGGTCGCGTGGGTGCCGGCGATGATCACGACCTCGTCGACGCCGTCACCGTCGAGGTCGCCGGCGGTGGAGGCATCGTGGGAGTAGGCGCCCTGGGGCAGCGGCACCCGTGCGCCGTCGCCGAGCGGGGCGAGGGTGGTGCCGTCGAAGCGCCACACCCGGAGCGCGGTGGTGTTCTCGGCGGTGCGCTGGACCCGGACGATCTCGTCGCTGCCGTCGCCGTCGAGGTCGGCGGCGAGCATCCGCACGGTCTCATCGCCGGGGCTCAGGGTGAGCCACTCCGCGGATTCGGACCAGCTGCCGTCGGGCCGGGCGAGGATGCCGGTGACGTGGACGGACCCGCCGGACTCGGTGATCATGGCCAGGTCGTCGAGCCCGTTGCCGTCCACGTCCGCGGAGAAGGATCCGTCGGCGCGTTCGGTGCCGTCGGGGCCGCGCAGGAAGGCACGCGACCAGCCGTCGGCGGTGAGCATGTCCGCATCGATCTCGGCGTTGTCGCCGCTGATGTCGATCAGGTCGAGCCGTTGGTCGCCGTCCACGTCACCGGTGAGCGTGGCGCTGACATCTGGCCGGTCGTCGGCCTCGCCGAACCCGGCTCCGGTGGACGGGAACACCCGGACGTGGTCGCTGTCGACGGTGACCACGACGTCGCCGAGCCCGTCGCCGGTGACATCCCCCGCCACGGCCCGGGCGACGGCCGCCGAGGTCCCCGGCTGGGTGGGCGTGGTGCCGGCCGGGGAGGGGTCCCCGCCTGCGCCGTCGCCGAGGAAGCGCCACGCCACCAGGCCGCCCGCGAGGACCACCACGGCGGCCGCTCCGGCGATCCAGGGCACCCGGCGCCGTCCGCGCGGCACCTGGCCGGTGGTGGCCGGTGGGCCCGGGATGGTGCCGGTGTCCCGGGGGCCGCCGAGCAGCGCCCGCAGGTCCGCGCGCAACTCCGCCGCCGAGGCGTGCCGATGCTCGGGGGACTTCGCCATGGATCGGGCCAGGGCCCGGTTGAGACCCTCGGTGAGCGGGTCCTGGCCGGGTAGCTGCGGCACCGGCCGGTCGAGATGGGCCATCGCCACCTCCACATCGGAGCCCGAGTACGGCGGCCGGCCGGTCAGCGCCTCGTGGAGCAGGCAGCCGACGGCGTACACGTCGCTGGCCGGAGTGGCGGACTCGCCGCGACCGAGTTCGGGAGCCAGATAGTTCCAGGTGCCCGTGATCGAGCCGGCCGTGGTCAGCCCGGAGCTCTCGGTCCGGGCCACGCCGAAGTCGCACAGATAGACGTGGGGTCGGACCAGGTGGCCCTGGACCGGCGGGGTGCGGAGCAGCACGTTGGCGGGCTTCACGTCCCGATGGACCACCCCGACCGAATGCGTGGCGACGAGAGCATCGGCGACCTGGGCGGCGACCTCGACGGCGGTCCCGGGGGGCAGCGGCCCGCCCCTGCGCACCAGCGAACCCAGGTCGCCTCCCGCGGCCAACTGGGTGACGAGGTACGGCGAGCCGTCCAGCTCGCCGTGGTCGTAGATCGCGATGACGTGCGGGGAGTCGAGCCGGGCGAGTACGGCGGCCTCGCGCCGGAAGCGCTCCCGGAAGCGGTCGGAGGAGCCGAGGTGGCCGCGCAGCACCTTGACCGCCACCGGCCGGCCCAGCCGCAGGTCGGTGGCGGCGAAGACCGCGCCCATCGCGCCGACCGCGATCGCCCGTTCGATGCGGTAGTCGCCCAGGAGCTGCCCCGCGACCAGGTGGGCACTCACAGCGCCGGCATCCCGAGAGCGCGGAAGGAGAAGGAGTTGCCGATCGGCTGCCGCCACTGGCCCCAGGTCTGCGGCGGCGCGAAGGAGGTGCCTGTGGACAACGCGGTGGCGGCGAACACCTGCTTGCCGTCGTACGGAGCGCCGAGTCGGACCACGTCGTCCATGCCGTCGCCGTCGACGTCGCTGACGGCGTAGGTGAACTCGTCGGTGTCCTCCTGGAAGTCGGTGAGGGACCCGGCCGGGACGGCCCGGGTGAGCCTGCCTCCCTCGAACCGGGCCAGGAAGATCCGCGAGTCGCCGAGGAACTCCCTGATGCCGACCACCTCGTCGCTGCCGTCACCGTCGGTGTCCAGGGTGAGGACCTCGGTCAGGTAGTCGTTCACTCGTCCCTGGCGGAGTTCCTCGAAGCCGTCGCCGGTGTTGCGCAGGGGGACGAGCACCTCGCCGCCATCCGCGTCGCCGTTGATGTCCGTGGAGTTGACCAGGTCGGCGAGCCCGTCGCCGTCCAGATCGCCCACCCGGAGGGTGGTGTCCTCACCGGTGCCCGGCAGGGCGATCGGTGCGGTCGGCTTCGCGAAGCCGTGGCCGGTGCTGCGTGCGATCGACACCGTCCACCGGGTGTCGTCGAAGTGCCAGTCCGTCAGGGCGAGGTCGTCGAGTCCGTCACCGTCGAAGTCGCCGACCAGGGTGAGCGTCTGCGGGCGCTCGCCCGGGGTGGTCACCGTGGTGTCGACCCGTGCCCCGCCGCTCAGGGTGCCGGTGTAGCGACCCTCGGCGGCAGAGCCGATCAGGGTGATCTCGGGGGTGGGCTTGCGCGGGCCCCGCCACTCGACGAGTACATCGGTGCTGCCGTCGCCGTCGAAGTCCCCGCCGATCTCCGCGACGTTGGCGTCCTGGCGCGAGCCGTTGGGTCGCGCGCTCGCCGGTTGGGCGGTGAAGGTACTGCCGTCGGACAGTGCGGTGATCGAGCGCAGGGTCTTACCGACCTCGCTGCTGAGCCGGATGTCGCCGAGCCCGTCGCCGTCCAGGTCGCCGGTGACCGGACCGTCGCCCGACTCGCTGTCGGTGCCGCCCGAGTCGCCCGAGCCGTCGGTGCTGCCGGCGGCGCCGGTCTCGGCGGTGGAGGGGCCGGACGGCTCGCCGGCCGACGGGGTGTTCTCCCAGGGGCGGGTCACTGCGAGGGCGGTGCCGGCGCCGGCCACGACCACCAATCCCAGGGCGACCGCGGCGGCGATCAGGCCGGTACGGCGTCGAGGGGCTGCGGGCGTCGGACCCCCTGTAGGGAGGACGGGGGTGCCCGGGGTGCCGGGGGTGGCCGGGGCGTGAGGCGTGCGCGGCGGATACGGCGGAGGGGAGCCGGGCGGCGGCCCCGGGATGGCGGCGCCGGCGGTGATCCCGGTGCTGCGCAGCCCGGCGAGGGCGGTCAGGTCGGTGTGCAGGGCGGCTGCGTCGGCGTACCGCCCGGCGGGATCCTTGGCCAGGGTGAGTCGGAGGACGTGATTGGCGAGGGTGCTGAACGCGTCCTGCTCGACCAGTTGCGGGACAGGGGCGCGCTGGTGGGCGAGCGCGACCTCGACGTCGCTGCCGGAGTAGGGCGCCCGCCCGGTCAGTGTCGCCCACAGCAGGCACCCGAGCGAATAGATGTCCGAGCGCGGGGAGGCGGGGGCGCCCAGCCCGCACTCGGGGGCGAGGTAACGCCAGGTGCCGGTGACCGACCCGTCCTGGGTCAGACCGTCGCTCTCCCCCCGGGCGATGCCGAAGTCGCACAGGTAGGCGTGCGGCTGCAGGGCGTTGGGGTCGCGCAACAGCACGTTGCTCGGCTTGACGTCGCGGTGGATCACGCCGGCGCGATGGGCGTCGGCCAGTGCGTCGGCGATCTGTGCGCACACCGCGGCGGCAGTCTGCGGTGGCATCGGGCCGCGCTGGCCGAGCAGGGCGCCGAGGTCTCCGCCGGGCACCAACTGGGTGGCGATGTAGGGGTTCCCCTCGTGCTCCCCGTAGCTGTAGATGGCGGTGACATGGGGGGAGTCGAGCCGGGCCAGCAGGGTTGCCTCGCGGGCGAACCGGGCGAGGAACTCCTCCGCGCCGCCCAGGTCCGCGGAGACCACCTTGAGCGCCACCGGCCGGCCGAGCTCACGGTCGGTGGCGGCGTACACGACGCCCATCCCGCCACGGCCCAGTTCGCGATCGACGCGGTAGCGACCGAAGTCGCCACCGTCCCGTGGGAACGCCGCCACGACTCACTCCTGTCCACCCGGCCGGCCACCGCGACCGCACCCGGCCCGTAGGATCGCACACCGTGACCAACGCCCTGACCTGTCTCGTGATCGGAACCGGCGGCCGCGAGCATGCCCTCGCCCTCGCACTGGCGCAGGATCCCGCCGTCGCCGCGGTCCACGCCGCCCCGGGCAACCCCGGGATCGCCGAGGTCGCCACCCTCCACCCGGTCGACCCGATGGACGGCGTCGCGGTGGCCGAGCTGGCCCAGCGGCTCGGAGCCGATCTCGTGGTCGTCGGCCCGGAGGCCCCGCTGGTCGCCGGCGTCGCGGACGCGGTGCGGGCCCGAGGGATCGCCGTCTTCGGCCCGTCCCGGGCAGCGGCCCGGCTGGAGGGCTCCAAGGCGTTCTCCAAGGAGGTGATGGCGGCCGCCGGCGTCCCGACCGCGCGCGCGTTCACCTGCACCACGCCCGAGGAGACCGCCGCCGCGCTGGACGAGTTCGGTGCGCCGTACGTCGTGAAGGACGACGCCCTGGCGGCAGGCAAGGGTGTCGTGGTCACCCGTGACCGGGACGAGGCGCTCGCACACGCCGCCGCCTGCGGGCGGGTCGTGGTCGAGGAGTTCCTCGACGGCCCCGAGGTCTCGCTGTTCGCGGTGTGCGACGGGGAGCGGGCGCACCCGCTCCAGCCGGCCCAGGACTTCAAGCGGATCTTCGACGGCGGCCGCGGCCCCAACACCGGCGGGATGGGCTCCTACACCCCGCTCGGATGGGCCCGACCGGACCTCGCCCAGAACGTCCTGGACACCGTCGTGACCCCCACGCTCGACGAGATGAACAGGCGCGGAGAGCCCTTCGTCGGCTGCCTCTACGTCGGGCTCGCGCTGACCGGATCGGGCCCGCGGGTGATCGAGTTCAACTGCCGCTTCGGTGACCCCGACATCCAGCCCGTGCTCGCCCAGCTCGAGACCGGCCTCGGCTCGCTGTTGTACGCCGCCGCCCGCGGCCGCCTCGCGGAGACCCCGGCGCCGACGTTCCGCCCGGGCGCCGCGGTGAGCGTCGTCCTCGCCTCCGCCGGCTACCCGGAGTCGTCGTCGAAGGGCGATGTCATCTCCGGCGTCGGCTCGGCCGGGGCACTCGAGGGGGTCGACGTGATCCACGCCGGCACCGCACTCGACGGGGGCGAGCTGGTGACGGCCGGGGGGCGCGTGCTCGCCGTACGCGCCACCGGCTCCAACGTCGCAGACGCCCGCGCCCGTGCCTACGCCGCCGCCGACCTGATCTCCTTCGCCGGCCTCCAGCGCCGCTCCGACATCGCCGCCGAGCCCCTCGGCGTCGTCGAGGGCGCCTCCGCCACCGAGTGACTCTGCCCCCTCCTGACCGTTGAGTCGGTCGTTGTGGCTTGTCGAGTTGTGCCCTGTGGCTCGTTGAGTCGGTCGTTGTGGGTTGTCGAGTTGTGCCCTGTGGCTCGTTGAGTCGGTCGTTGTGGGTTGTCGAGTTGTGCCCTGTGGCTCGTTGAGTCGGTCGTTGTGGGTTGTCGAGTTGTGCCCTGCGGTTCGTTGAGTCGGTCGTTGCGATCTGATCGATTCAGATCGCGTGAGAGCACGACCGGCCGGGAGGCCCGACTCGATGGTCCGGGAGGCTCAACTCGACGGTCCGGGAGAGCCAACTCGATGGTCCGGGAGGCGCAACTCGACGGTCCGGGAGGCACAACTCAACCGGACGGGGGCGGAGTGGGGACAAAAGGGGACTGGGGAGTGGGGGATGCGAGAATGGGACCCGTGACCGTGCCGAATGTCCTCGCCACCCGCTACGCCGCCGCCGACCTCACCGCGATCTGGTCGCCCGAGCACAAGATCGTGCTCGAGCGGCAGTTGTGGATCGCTGTCCTCAAGGGACAGCGCGACCTCGGCATCGACGTACCCGACGGTGTGGTCGAGGCCTACGAGGCGGTGGTCGACAAGATCGACCTCGCCTCGATCGCAGCCCGCGAGCGGGTCACACGGCACGATGTGAAGGCGCGGATCGAGGAGTTCTCCGCGCTCGCCGGGCACGAGCACATCCACAAGGGGATGACCAGCCGCGACCTGACCGAGAACGTCGAGCAGCTCCAGGTGCTCTCCAGCCTGCGGCTGCTGCGTGACCGGGCGGTCGCCACCCTGGCCCGGCTGGCCCGGCTGGCCGCCGAACACGAGACCACCGTGATGGCGGGCCGGAGCCACAACGTCGCCGCCCAGGCCACCACCCTGGGCAAGCGGTTCGCCACCGTCGCGGACGAGATGCTGGTCGCGGTGCAGCGGATCGAGGAGCTCATCGCCCGCTACCCGTTGCGCGGCATCAAGGGCCCGATGGGCACCGCCCAGGACATGCTCGACCTGCTGGACGGGGACGCCGACAAGCTCGCCGACCTGGAGAACCGGGTGGCGGCCCACCTGGGGTTCGACCAGGTCTTCACCAGCGTGGGTCAGGTCTACCCGCGCTCGCTCGACTTCGACGTGCTCTCCTCGCTGGTGCAGCTCGCCGCCGGCCCCTCCAACCTGGCCACGACGGTCCGGTTGATGGCCGGCAACGAACTGGTCACCGAGGGTTTCAAGGAGGGCCAGGTCGGCTCCTCGGCGATGCCGCACAAGATGAACTCGCGCTCCTGTGAGCGGGTCAACGGGCTCGCCGTGGTGCTGCGCGGCTACCTGTCGATGATCGGGGAGCTGGCCGGCGACCAGTGGAACGAGGGCGACGTCTCCGACTCCGTCGTACGCCGGGTGGCCCTGCCGGACGCGTTCTTCGCCGCTGACGGGCTCTTCCAGACCTTCCTCACCGTGCTGGACGAGTTCGGTGCCTTCCCGGCGGTGATCCAGCGCGAGCTCGACCGCTACCTTCCGTTCCTGGCGACCACCAAGGTGCTGATGGCTGCCGTGCGGCAGGGGGTCGGCCGTGAGGTCGGGCACGAGGCGATCAAGGAGGCCGCGGTCGGCACCGCGTTGGCGATGCGGCAGGGCCAGGCCGAGAACGACGTCTTCGCCAAGCTGGCCGCCGATTCACGACTGGGCCTCGGGCCGGCGGACCTGGAGGCCCTGGTCGCCGAGCCGATCACCTTCACCGGTGCCGCCGTCGCCCAGGTGCAGGAGGTCTGTCGCCGGGTCGAGGCGCTCGTCGCCCGCCACCCCGACGCTGCGGCGTACGCCCCCGGCGAGATCCTCTGAGCCAGGCCGACTCGGTTCGGCCCGCCTCGGGCTGCCCTGCTACGGCGCGATCTGGGTAGTGTTGAACCGCGTCGGTGCAGGCGCGAGCCCGAGGAGGCACCATGTTCGACTTCTGGACCGTGCTCTACCTGATCGTCGTCGGGGTAGTGGCGGGCTACCTCGCCCGGCTGCTGGTCAAGGGGCCCGACCCGATGAGCTGGTGGCAGACCATCCTGCTCGGGATCGTGGGGTCCTTCATCGGCGGGTTGTGTGCGTTCCTGCTGTTCGGATGGGACGAGGACGAGGGCTTCTTCCAGCCGGGCGGCCTGATCTTCTCGATCCTCGGCGCCGTGCTCGCGCTGCTCCTGTGGCGGGTGATCCGCAAGCGGCTGGCGGGGTCCTCCGAGCACACCGGCACGTGAGGCCGCGCTAGCGAACCGTCACGCGGAGGGCTGGACGTCCAGGACGACGTCGAACTCGAGCAGCTGGGCCCCCGACGCGACCGGCTTGCGCGGTGCCTCCCCGGCGGGTGTGGCGTGTGCCGCGCGGGCGTCGCCGTCGCGCCAGGCGGCGAAGGACTCCTCATCGGCCCAATGGGTGACGACGAAGTAGCGCTCCTCGCCAGCGGTCGGCCGCAGCAATTGGAAGCCGAGGAAGCCGGGCGACTTCTCCACCGTTCCGGCACGGGCGGCGAAGCGGCGTTCGAGCTCCTCCCCGGCGCCTTCGGGGACGGAGATGGCGTTGATCTTCACGATGGACATGACCTCAACCTACTGACCCGTCCCGAACCCGTGGCCGTGGCGGGAGGGGGTACCGGTCGAGCCGGTCCGTGAGGCGGTGGTCGGGCGCCTGCGGTCGACGCGGTCCGGGACGAGGACCACCGTTCTCGGGCGAGAGAACCGGGGGGCTTCGTCCCGGACCATCCCCGGAGGGCCGGTCTCGTCGCGGCCTACCGGAAGGGGGCGATCAGTCCAGCGGCGGCAGGTTGGCCGGCGGCAGCTCCGGGCCGAGGCTGGGTGCCGCCTCGGTGGAGACGATCCGCTTCGGGGGCCAGGTGACCCCCTTCGGCGGCCAGGCCTGCTTGGTGCGCTGGAGGAACCAGGCGGGCGGCTCGTAGGCGGGCACCTCGAAGTCGTCGGGGAGCATGCTCTTCCAGGTGATGTTCTTGGTCCGCGTCTCGAACTCGTCCTTGATCTCCGCGAGTACGTCGGGCTGGGTCAGCAGGTCGACGGTGGTCGAGGCGAGGTACTTGGCCGCGGCGAGGGTGGCCAGGTGACCGGCATGGGTGGCTCCGCAGGCGGTCCGGTGCCACGAGTGGTTCTTCACGCCGCCGGGCTCGTGGGCGGTGGAGAAGGAGATCGTCGGCACGTTCCAGCTGATGTCGGCGACGTCGGTGGACCCGCCGCCGAGGAACGTGTTGTTGGGTGCGGCGAGCGGCCGGATCCCCTCGCTGAACCCGGTGGGGTTGGACATGCCGTTGCTCTTCTGGAGCGCCTTGCCGAACTTCTGGTCGTCCTCGTTGAAGGTCGGAGCGCCCACCAACTGCATGTTGGCGTGCATCAGCTCGGTTCCGCGCTTGTTGCCCAGGGAGTTCCAGACCCCGCCCATGATCCTCTTTTCCACCCGGGTACCGGTCGCCATCGCGGCGGCCTCGGCGCACTCCTCGATCCGCTTCATCAGCAGCGTCGCGCGCTCGGGGCTGCCCTCGCGGGAGTAGTACCAGATGCTGGAGAGGGTCGGATACACGTTGGGCGCCTGGCCGGTCTGGCGCAGGGCGTAGTGCATCCGCGCGCTGGGCGCCATGTAGCTCTCCCGGAGGAACTCGGTCAGCATCCCCATCGCCTGGACGGCGTCCTGGGTGGCCTTGGTGGCCAGCGGGGAGCCGCCGTGCCCGTCGGTGCCCAGGAAGTGGAAGACCTGGCTGGACAGCGCGTTGCTCGACCCCCAGCTGGTGGAGTTGCTGCCGCCCGGGTGCCAGTCGACGAAGGCGTCCAGGCCGTCGTAGACGCCCTCCTTGACCGCGACCGACTTGCCGATCAGCTGCTCCTCGGCGGTGGAGCCGAAGAACTTCAAGGTGCCCTGGATGTTCTTCCGGCGCATCGCCTGAGACACGGCGACGGCGGCCGCGGCGGCTGCCGCCCCGAGGGAGTTGTGTCCGCACCCGTGGCCGAAGCCGTAGGTCGGCGCGTACGGGTCGTGGTTGTACTCCAGCGGTGCGTGCTCGGGGTTGCCCTTCTCCTGGGAGAGGCCCGGCAGCGCGTCGTACTCACCGCTGAAGCCGATCACGGGGCCCTTGCCGTAGCTGAAGGTCGCCACGAAGGCGGTAGGCATACCGGCCACGCCCCACTCGATGCTGAACCCGCGGCGGCGCAGGAACTCCGCCTCCGCCCAGGAGCTGTTCCACTCCGCCAGGGAGGGCTCGGCGTACTCCCAGATCTGGTCGTTGAGGCCGATGATCTGGTCCTCGTTGTTGTCGATCCAGTCGAGCGCGGTCTCCTTGCCGGGGGTGTCGGCGGCGGCCCCGGGCTGCTCGTAGTCGGCGGTGTTGCTCGGGATCGTGGTGGGGTTCAGGGCCAGGTCGGAGGCGGCCACCGCGGGGTCGGCGGTCAGCACCGATCCGGCGGTGACCGCTGCTCCGGCGGCACCCGCGAGAGCGAGCATGTCGCGGCGGTTCAGGTGGGGTTGTTCGATGTGGTCGGTATCGCACATATGGAGGAGCTCCCGGAGTTGTCCGACCCGAGCCGGGGGACAGCCGACCCGGGCGATGGCCCCTTGGCACCACAACCCCTGTCGCCGACCCGAGCTCGGCAGGACGCGATTGCGTCCCAGGTCACATCTGAGCGGTCGCTCAGAACGGCGTCAACCAGCGAACCGGGCGCGTCGCGGAAGTTTCACATGGGTGAAACACAGCGGTCGGGGAGATGGCCGACGAAGCGCAGCCTCTAGGGTGAGGGGCGTGGCCGAGCTGAACATTCCTCCCGCCCCGGCGATCCCGGGTGCCACCCATCTGCACTCCGGCAAGGTGCGCGACCTCTATCGGCTGACCGAGGGCCCGCACGCCGGCCATCTGCTGATGGTGGCCAGCGACCGGATCTCGGCGTACGACTTCGTGCTGGACACCACGATCCCCGACAAGGGCGAGATCCTCACCCGGATGTCGCTGTGGTGGTTCGATCAGCTCGCCGACGTCGTCCCGAGTCACGTGGTCTCCACCGAGGTGCCGGCCGAGGTCGCCGGACGGGCGGTGATCTGTGAACGACTGGAGATGTTCCCCGTCGAGTGTGTGGCGCGCGGCTACCTCACCGGCTCCGGGCTGCGTGAGTACGCCGCCACCGGGGAGGTCTGCGGCATCGCACTGCCCTCCGGCCTGGTCGACGGCAGCCGGCTCGAGGCCCCGATCTTCACCCCGGCGACCAAGGCCGCGCTCGGCGACCACGACGAGAACGTCTCCTTCGAGGCGGTCGTCGGCACCGTCGGCGCCGAGACCGCCGAGGCCCTCCGGGACCTGACCCTCGCCGTCTACGGGCGGGCCGAGCAGATCGCCCGCGGGCGCGGCATCCTGCTGGCCGACACCAAGTTCGAGTTCGGCGCCCGGCCCGGCGGCGGGATCGTGCTCGCCGACGAGGTGCTCACCCCCGACTCCAGCCGGTTCTGGCCCGCCGACCAGTGGGAGCCGGGACGCCCGACCCCGTCCTACGACAAGGACGTGATCCGCAAGTGGCTGGTCTCCGAGGAGTCGGGCTGGAGCCCCGCTTCCGGTGAGGCCCCTCCGCACCTGCCCGACCACGTCGTCGAACAGGCCCGAGCCAAGTACGTCGAGGCCTACGAGCGCCTCACCGGCCAGCGGTTCTGAGCCCCCGCCGGGTCGGCGTCCGCGGACGCCGAGTCGGCGGGCTGGTGCTCCTCGCGCCGGTGCGGAGGAAACCTCATCCTTCGCGGGCGATCTCAGCCCGGCCCGGGCTGGGGTTGCATGGTCGCGGGTCGGGAGGCGATCTCCGCCCGCGACGACAGAGAGGCGCAGCAGCATGGAATCGTTCGTTCAATTCCGTAAGGGGGAGACCCCCCATCACGTCCATCGTGACCTGGACGGGCTCAAGGACGAGGAGCTCGGACGGTACGGATTCGTCGGCCGGCAGGCGCAGCTGTACCGGGAGAACGACCCGACGGCGTACACCGCCGAGGGAGACATCTCCCTGACCGACGTACTCGTGGAGGACCTCGAGCCGACCGACCTGACCGACGCCTCGGGGCGCCCCCTGGAGCTGTTCAGGAACGCCGACGTCCGGTTCCTGTTGAGCCGCCGGACCGAGCCGATGCCGTTCTTCGCCCGCAACGTCGGCGGCGACGAGCTCTTCTTCGTGCACCGTGGCACCGGCATCTTCGAGACCGAGTTCGGTCCGATCCCCTACGAGCCGGGTGACTGGGTCCTGCTGCCCAAGGCCGTGACCTACCGGCACGTGCCGGAGGCGGGCGCGGAGCAGGCGTTCCTGATCATCGAGGCGGTCGAGGAGTTCCGGGTGCCCGAGCCGGGGATCCTGGGCCGACACTTCCCCTTCGACAGCTCGTGCATGTTCGTGCCCGAGCCGGAGGTGCACACCGAGGGCGGCCCCACCTGGCAGGTCCGCCTGACCCGGCGTGATGAGACCAGCGTGCTGACCTACCAGCACCACCCCTTCGACGTGCGCGGCTGGAAGGGCGACTACTTCCCCTTCAAGTACAACATCCGCGACTACAACGTCATCTACTCCGAGTCGGTCCACCTCCCTCCGACCAACCAGTTGTTCCTCCAGGCCGAGGGCGTGGTCGTGCTGAACTTCCTGCCGCGCCCGGCCGAGAGCCGCGAGGGCACCGAGCGGCTGCCGTGGTACCACCGCAACGCCGACTACGACGAGGTCGCCCTCTTCCACAGCGGCGACCTGTTCGGCGTCCAGATGCCGCCGGGACTGCTCTCGCATGCGCCGCAGGGCATCCATCACGGTCCTCCCGAGCGGGCCCGGGCCCGCGCGCGCCGCAAGTTCGCCGAGTACGACCGCGTCAACTGGTCGGTCATGTCGATCGACTGCCGCAAACCGCTGACGGTCAACCCCGAGATCCGTCGCATCTCCCAGGAGCAGGCATGAGCAGCAGCACCTACGAGCGCACCCCCTTCCTGGTCGTCTTCCAGGACACCTCCTCCGCCCGTGACACCTACGGCGGCACCGGCGAGAACGTGGCGCTGGAGGCCCATCTGCTGCGGCCGGAGAACGAGTCGGACACCGTCATCGTGTTCATGCACCCGATCGGCGGCGGCGCCTACCTGCCGATGACCACCGCCCTGGCCAAGGCCGGGCACCACGTCATCTACTGCAACAGCCGCTATCGCGGCGTGGACTCCGCGCTGATCATGGAGAAGGTCGTCGAGGACCTCGGTGCCTGCGTCCGGCACGCCCGCGAGCGGCTGGGTTATCGCCGCGTCGTCCTCGCTGGCTGGAGCGGCGGCGGGTCGCTCTCGGCGTACTACCAGTCCCAGGCCGAGAACCCGACGATCACCAGCTCGCCCGCCGGTGACGGTCCGGACCTCACCGCTCTGGACCTCATCCCGGCCGACGGTCTGATGCTGCTCGCTGCCCACGTGTCGCGGCACGAGACGCTCACCGAGTGGATGGACGCCAGCATCCTGGACGAGTCCGACCCCTCGGTGCGCGACCCCGAGCTGGACCTCTACAACCCGGAGAACCCCAACCAGCCGCCGTACTCCGAGGAGTTCGTGGCGCGCTACCGGGAGGCCCAGATCGCCCGCAACCGCCGCATCACGGCCTGGGTCAAGCAGAAGCTGGCCGAGGTCAAGGCGTCGGGACGGCCGGTGGACGAGTTCGGGTTCGTGGTCCACGGCACCATGGCCGACCCCCGCTGGCTCGATCCCACCCAGGACCCCAACGACCGGGAGCCGGGCACCTGCTACCTCGGCGATCCGCAGGTGGTGAACATGAGCCCGGTCGGGCTGGCCCGCTTCACCACACTGCGCAGCTGGCTCTCCCAGTGGAGCTACGACGACGCGTACGGCAGTGCCCAGGAGGCTGCCCCGCACATCACCGTGCCGGTGCTCGTGGTCGGCAACACCGCCGACGACGCCTGCACTCCCAGCCACACCCACCGCCTGCACGAGGCCTTCACCTCCACGACGGCCGACCTGGTGGAGATCAAGGGCGCCACGCACTACTACGCCGGCCCCGGCCAGCGCGACCACCTCGCCCGCGCCGTCGCCGAGATCGGTGACTGGCTCGAGCGGCAGGGGTTGACGTCCGAGAGGGAGCGGTGAGCGACTCAGTCGTCGATGCTGCCGAGCCGGTCCGGTTCGCGAGCTGGCCGGAGCTCGTCTCCGGCCAGTCCGACCGGCTCGGTGCGCGACCCGCGATCACCGATGATCACGGGGACCAGCTCAGCTATGCCGACCTCGCGGCCGAGACCGCCGGGGCTGCCGCCGCGTGGGCAGCTGCGGGGGTAGGTGCCGGGGATCGGGTCGGACTGCTCGGCCGGAACTCGGCCGAGCTGCTCGTCAACCTGCTCGGACTGGCCCGGCTCGGTGCCGTCCCGGTGCTCCTGAGCTGGCGGTTGAGTCCGACGGAGCTGGGGGCGCTGGGGGCAGCGGTCGCACCCGTCGCGGTCGCTGCCGACGCCGATCTGGCCGAAGGCGCCGCGGCGGTGCTTCCGGAGGGGCTGCGGCGCAGTCTCTCCACGACCTCGGGCGACCTGCCTGACACCACCCGCCAGATGCGCACCGGGATCGCCGGGTCGGAGATCGCCCTCCCCTCCGGTGAGGGGACCTTCGTGCTGTTGCACAGCAGCGGCACCACCGGCCTCCCCAAGCTGATCCCGCTCTCCTACCCCAGCCACATCTGGGGATGCCGGCGGCTGGCCGACCTGGTGGGGATGGAGGTCGGCGAGGTGCACCTGCGCTTCACGCCGATGTTCCATCTCGCCGGGCTGCAGGAGGTGTTCACCGCCCTGCTCACAGGCGGGCACACCGTCCTGCGCTCCGGCTTCGACGCCGAGGGCTGGCTCGACGACGTCGAGACCCACGGGGTCCGCTTCGCCCACCTCCCGCCCTCGACCCTGCGAGGTGTCCTGGGCGCGTGGGACGGCAGAGCCGCCAAGCCGGATCTCTCCACGCTGCGGGAGCTCTGGTACGGCACCGCGCCGATCAGCCCGAGCCTGCTCGGGCGTGCGCTCGAGGTGTTCGGTTGCGATCTGCGGCAGGTCTACGGACTGACCGAGGCGCAGTGCCCGGTCTCGATGCTGCATCCCGCCGACCATCGCCTCGACGGCGAGCGGGCTGCGGAGATCCTGGCCAGCGCCGGGAAGCCGCTACCCGAGTGGGAGGTGCGGCTGGTCGCCACCGACGGGACCGAGGTCGGCCTCGGGGAGCCCGGTGAGATCCTGTTGCGTGGTCCCCAGTTGTTCGCCGGCTACTGGACCCGCGACGGCCTGGCCTCGGAGGCGGTCGGTCGGGATGGCTGGTACCACACCGGCGATGTCGCGCGCCTCGATGCCGAGGGCTACCTCTACATCGTGGACCGGCTCAAGGACATGGTGGTCTCCGGCGGAGAGAACGTCTTCCCCGCCGAGGTGGAGGGCGTGCTGGTCGAGCATCCGGGCGTGAGCGAGGTCGCCGTCATCGGCGTCCCCGACGAACGCTGGGGCGAGTCGGTGCACGCGGTCCTCGTCCCGGCCCCCGGGCAGCTGCTGGCCGCCGATGAACTGCTTGCCTGGGCGCGGCAGCGGTTGGCCGGATTCAAGTGTCCCCGCAGCGTGCAGGTGGTGTCCGCACTACCCCGAAACGCCAGCGGCAAGGTGCTCAAGCGTGACCTTCGTGCGCCCCACTGGGCGGACCGGACGCGCTGGGTCAACTGACGCGACGTGCGGCGCGCGGCCCCGGCCCTCGAAGGAGGACCGGGGCCGCGCGGGCTCGAACTGTCAGGTCGGTCAGGTCGGTCAGCAGCCGCTGGTCCGGCGGAGCCGGTCACCAGTCGCGTGGTGATCCGGCCTCACGGAACGTTGCTCGCCGCGCGTGATCACCGCGTGCCGAAGAAGGCGCGCAGGTCGGCCACGACGTCCTCGGGGACCTCCATCGCGGCGAAGTGGCCGCCACGGGGGTACTCGGCCCAGTGTTCGATGCCGGTGTTGTCGCGCTCGGCGAAGGCCCGGATGGTCTGGAAGTCGTCCCGGAAGACGGCGACGCCGATCCGGCTGTGGCTCAGGACCGGTTCGGCACCGGAGTGCTGGCCCTCGTAGTGGTAGCGGGCGGCGGAGCCGTAGGTGTTGGTGAGCCAGTAGAGCGTCGCCTGGGCGAGCACCTGCTCGGGACGGACCAGGCTGGTGCCGTTGCCGAAGTTCTCGAACAGTTCGCTGTAGGCCAGCACGCCCACCGGTGAGTCCGCGAGGGCGGCGGCCACGGTCTGCGGGCGGGTGCCGTTCATCTGGTTGTAGCCGCCGACCGACTGGAACCACTGCAGGTGCTCGAGCGCGGCGTACTCCTTCGGCCCGAACCCCTCGAACTCGCTCGGGTCCCCCGACGGGAACGAGAAGAGCTGGAGCACGTGCGCACCGAGGAAGCCCTCGGGCTCCAGCACCGCGAGGTCGCGGCCGATCATGGCGCCACCGTCGCTCCCGTGGACGCCGTAGGAGGAGTAGCCCAGGCGACGCATCAGCGCGTCGTACGCCTCGGCGACCCTGGCCGTCGTCCAGCCGGTGTCGACCATGGGGGTCGACCAGCCGAAACCGGGCATCGAGGGAACGACGACGTGGAAGGCGTCCTCGGCGCGGCCGCCGTGGGCCTCGGGGTCGACCAGCGGCTCGATCATGTCGACGAAGTCGAGCATCGAGCCCGGGTAGGTGTGCGCCAGGATCAGCGGGGTGGCGTCCTCGACCTGGGAGCGGATGTGCAGGAAGTGGATCCGCTGCCCCTCGATCTCGGTGATGAAGCCGGGGTAGGCGTTCAGCTGCTTCTCGACCGCCCTCCAGTCGAAGGCCTTCCACTGCGCGACCATGTCGCGCAGGTAGGACTCCGGCGTGCCGTACTGCCAGGAGTCACCCGGTACGGGCGGGGCGAAGCGGGTGCGCTCGAGGCGGGCCTGCAGGTCGTCGAGGTCGGCCTGGGCGACGTCGATGGTGAAGGGCACGATCTGGTCGGACTGGGTGTTCATGGTGACGGCCTCTCGGTTGGTCCCTGTGGTGAGTGCGACGTTATGAGCCAATGGGGAAGGGTTCGTTCCTGATAAACCGGAGGCATGAAGAAGACTTCGGGACGGCTCCTCGAACTGCTGGGGCTCCTGCAGGCGCGGGTCGACCGGTCCGGCCCCGAACTCGCCGAGCAACTGGGCGTCAGCGTGCGCACCGTGCGCAACGACATCGCCCGCCTGCGCGAACTCGGCTACCCGGTCGATGCGACGCGAGGTCGCGAGGGTCACTACCGTCTCGGTGTGGGGGCGAAGCTGCCACCGCTGCTGCTCGATGACCAGGAAGCGGTGGCGGTCGCGGTCGGCCTGCGGACGGTCACCGGGGTCGCCGGGTTCGAGGAGAGCGGGGCGCGGGCGCTGACCAAGCTCGAGCACGTCCTCCCGGAGCGGTTGCGGCGCCAGTTGATCGCGCTCCGCGAGGCCACCAGCGCGGGCCCGGTCAACACCGGATCCAACGTTGAGGACCCCGAAGTTGACCCCGCCGTCCTCACCGAGATCGCGGCGTCGATCCGTGACCATCGCGGGCTGCGGGCGTTCTACCGCGACGACGAGCGGCTCGAGGTCGAGCCCTACCGGCTGGTGGGCTGGCAGCGTCGGTGGTACGTCGTGGGCCGCGACCCGGCGGCCGGCAGTTGGGCGCCGTACCGCGTCGACTGGTTGACGCTGCGAACGCCCGGAGGTCGCGGCTTCAGCCCCGTCGAGTTTCCAGGCGACCTGACCGAGTTCGTGGTCCGGGAGGTCGCGCGCACGGGGTGGGCCGTGCACGCGCGCATCACCGTCGACGCCGGCGCCGACGAGGTCCTCGCACGGATCAATCCCGCGGTCGGCACCGTCGAGCCGCTGCCGGGCAACCGCTGCGTGCTGGTCACCGGCGGCGACAGTCTGGAGACCGTCGCGGTGTGGATCGGCATGCTCGGGCTCGACTTCAGCGTCGAGACGCCGGCGGAAATGGTCGACCACCTGCGGGTGCTCGCCGACCGGTACGCCGCCGCGGTCGCCGCTTCCTGACGTCGCCGGCTGTCGGCTCGGTTGATCCCGCCCACCGGGAAGCCGCAGCCTGCGTGGAGTTTCTGGGCGAGTGGATCCTGAACCGCGCCCTGTGACCGCCTGTGCCCCCAGACGCCAAGGCCTCCCTCGCTCGACCCTGCCGAGAACCGGCTCTTCAACGTGGTGGACTGGTGCTCTTCTCTGCTCCAGGCCGAGGCTCCATGTGGTCGCGCGGTGCGCGTGGGTCTCATCCTCTCCAGGTGATGTCACTCACACCCTGACGCAGCACAGTGGTGCTCTGCCGAGACACGGCGGAGAAGGAGATTTCGCGATGTTGCGACCTGCGAGGCTGGCTGCTGCCGCCCTGCTCACCACGGCGATGCTCAGTGCCTGTGGAGGCACTGGTGGTGCCACCATCTCCGAGGCGGATGAGAATCTGACCTTCAGCGTCCCACTCGGCCCACGGACCTGGGACCCGCATCCCGAGAGCCGGGTATTCGCCTACGGGTGGTACAGCCTCGTTTATGACGGGCTGATGAGCACGGACGCCTCAGGTGAGATCGTGCCCGGCCTGGCAACGAAATGGGAGCACACTAAGGACCGGCTCAGCCTCCAGCTTCGCAAGGGGGTCAGGTTCGCCGATGGCACCGCGTTCGACGCCGAGGCCGTGAAGTGGAACATCGAGAAGGAACAGAAGCAACCGGGCACCGCAGGTGCTCTCCAGGCGATCTCGCGGGTGGAGGTGGCCGCGCCCGACCGGGTGATCTTCCACCTCGCCCGCCCGGTCCCCGACCTGGTCTGGGTGCTGTCCAGCTTCAGTGGCCTGATGGTGAGCCCCGGTGTCAGCCAGGGTGAGTTGGAGGCCGGGACGCCGGCCGGTACCGGTCCGTACACCTTGGACATGTCCGCTTCGCAGAAGGACACGTCTTACACGTTCACTCCCAACGACAAGTATTGGGAGCCGGATGTGGTGGCCTTCGACGAGGTCGTCGGGGAGATCAGCGAGGACGAGGTTGCTCGGACCAACGCGCTGAAGACCGGTCGGGTCGACGTGGAGACGAGCAGCCCCCGTCAGGTCAAGAGCATCGAGGAAGCCGGCAACGGGCTCGACGTCGTGCAGTCGTTGAACTTCATCCAGAGCTTCGTGCTGCTCGATCCCGGCGGTGTCAGTGACCCGGTCCTGGGCGAGCCCGAGGTGCAGCAGGCAATCGGCCACGCTATCGACCGGGACGCCTTCGTGGCGGCCGTCAATGCCGGGTACGGCGAACCGACGGACCAGCTTTTCTCCGAGGGCCCCGGCTACATCGAGTCCTATGAGGGGCCTGAGTACGACCCCGAGAAGGCGCGCCAACTGCTGGACGACGCGGGGGTGGACGAGGTGACCCTGACCGCTCCGACGTGGGGCTCCTTCACCCCGGGCTCCGAGGCACTTGCGTCCATGCTGGCCGAGGTGGGGATCGACCTGCAGTTGGTCACCGTGTCCCCGGGCCAGGACATCGTGGGCGTCACCGGAGGCAAGTTCACCAGCACCTACACCTACATCCCGGACCGTCACCCGCACAGCATCTACAGCAAGTACCTGGCCGAGAACGCACCGTATAACCCGTTCAAGTATGTCGACCCGGAGGTCGAGCAGTCTGACGCACAGGCTCTCGAGGCGATGGGTGATGAGACGGCTGAGAACGCGGCGTACTCGACCATGCTCGACGACGTCTACGCCGGCAGGCTCATCCCACTTGCCCGCTACGACAACCTGATGGCCTTCGACTCCGACACGGTCTCCGACGTCGAGGGTTGGGCCGGGATCACCGGCTTCTTCTACGTCCGCGGGGCCCGTCCCGTCGCCTGACCCGCACGAGCGGGGGTCGCCGACCTCTCGGCGGCCCCTGCTCGTTCCGCGCAATCCGAGGAGACACTCGTGTTGAAACTCGTGGGGGACCGGTTGTTGTGGCTGGTCCCCATCCTGCTCATCGTCACGATGCTGACGTTCTGCCTGTTGAGTCTGGCCCAGGGAGACATCGCGGCCACGATCCTGGGCGATACCGCGACGCCCGAAGCCGTCGCCCAACTGAACCAGGAACTGGGGTTGGACCATCCCGTCTGGGTGCAGTACACGGACTGGCTTCTGTCCGCCGTCCAGGGCAATTTCGGCACCTCCCTGATTGACGGGAGTTCGGTGTCTGACTCCTTGCTCGCACGGCTCCCGGTCACACTCTCGCTCACTCTGGGCGGACTGGTGGTGGCCGTGGTGCTCGGTCTGGCGGGTGGGGTCTTCGCGGCACTGCGTCCCGGCGGGTGGATCGATCGGCTCACCACCGTGCTCACCTCGGCAGCCGTGGCGCTGCCCAGCTTCTGGGTCGGCATGCTGCTCTCGGTATGGGTGGGGGTGAACCTGGGGTGGTTCCCGGCCGGTGGCTATGTGCCGCTGGCCCAGGACCCGAGTGCATGGGCCTTGTCACTCGTCCTGCCGAGTATCGCGTTGGGACTCGCTCCGGCCGCGGGTGTGGCCCGTCAGATGCGAGCTGCGCTCATCACCTCACTGGATTCCGAGTACGCCCGGACCGCACGCGCCAAGGGTGTGCCGCGCGGACTCTTGATCCGGCGGCACGCACTGCGGAACTCACTCGGCCCGGTGTCGACCATCCTCGGCTTCCAAGCCGCCACGATGTTGGGTGGTTCCTTCGTGATCGAGATCATCTTCCAGCTCCCAGGGCTGGGCGGAATGATGGTGCCTGCGGTGCTGAACACGGACTACCCGATGATCCTCGGCGCCGTGACGATGATCGCGATCGCCGTCCTGCTGATCAACATGCTCGTGGACGTCGTCTACGGCTACGTCGACCCGCGGGTGCGTGCACTGTGAGCGCGGGCGCCGGACCCCAGGCACGGCTGTGGCGTCGTGTGACCAGGCAGCCCGTCACGATGGTGGCGGCCGGATACCTGGTGTTGCTCCTGTTCGTCGCGGCCTTCGCCACCCAGTTGACCCCCTACGACCCTGACGCTGGAGACCTCCAGGCACTTCTACAGGGGCCGAGTTCGGATCATCTGCTCGGCACCGACCAATTGGGGCGGGACACATTGAGCCGGCTTCTCGTGGCGACCCAGATCGCTGTGATCGCGGGCGTGGAGGCGATCGTGGTGGCGCTCGGGCTCGGCGTCCCCATCGGCCTCATCTCCGGGTATGTCGGCGGCCGAGTGGACCGAGCCGTGATGAGGATGGTCGATGTCCTGCTGTCGCTTCCGGGCATGGTGGTTGCCCTCGCCATCATCGCCGCGATGGGGCCCGGTCTGGTCAACGCGATGTTCGCCGTCGGAGTGCTCTTCGCCATTCGCATCATCCGGTTGGTGCGCGGCACGGTGCTGTCTGCTCGGGAGGAGTTGTACGTCTCGGCGGCTCGTCTCTCGGGTGCCCCGCCGAGAAGGGTGATCCTTCGCTACATCCTGCCGAACGTGTCGATCCCACTGCTGGTCGAGGTGGCGCTGTACTTCGGTGTCGCGCTGTTGATCGAGGCGATGTTGAGCTTCTTGGGCGTGGGGGTCCAACCGCCCCAGGCGACCTGGGGAACGATGCTGTCCGAGGCCCGCAGTTATGTGGGCGAGCAGCCGTTCCTGCCGGTGCCGGCAGGCGTGATGATTACCCTCACGGTGCTCGCCTTCAACTTGGTCGCCGACGGGCTCTCCGCCGCCTTGGACCCGCGGGAGAAGCGCCGGGTGCTGCCACTGCCGGACGCGCCGACCGACGCGAGCTCGGCGGACGAGGCAGACGGCCAGGCGGTACTCGCTGTGCGAGCTCTCCGGGTGCGGTTGCCTGGTGGGGACGGCGGGCTCGACGTTCTCCGTGGCGTCTCGTTCGACGTACACCGCGGAGAGATCGTCGGTCTCGTCGGAGAGTCGGGTTCGGGCAAGAGCCTGACCGCGCTGAGCTGCCTCGGCCTGCTGCCGCCGCGGGCCGAGGTCCGGGGCAGCATCCGTTTGCTGGGGGAGGAACTCGTCGGGCGACCCGAGAAGGAGCTCCAAGCCGTCCGCGGTCGGAAGCTCGCGATGGTCTTCCAAGAGCCGGCCAAGGCACTGAACCCCTCGCTCACGGTGGGCCGGCAGATCGCCGAGGGCCTGGAGATTCACCGCGGACTATCCCGCAGGGAGGCACTGTGGGAGAGCGCGGAGTTGTTGCGCAAGGTGGGTGTCCCGAATGCGGAGAAGCGGTTGCGCGAGTATCCGCATCAGTTCTCCGGCGGGATGGCCCAGCGAGTGGTGATCGCCATGGCGCTGGCGTGTGATCCCGACGTGCTGATCGCGGACGAACCGACCACTGCACTCGACGTGACCACCCAGGGGCAGGTGCTCGATCTCCTGCTCGATCTGCGGGAGCAGACCGGCGTCGCCATTCTTCTGATCACCCATGATCTCGGAGTTGTCGCGG
Organism: Nocardioides insulae DSM 17944; assembly: GCF_000422825.1. GTDB lineage: Bacteria > Actinomycetota > Actinomycetes > Propionibacteriales > Nocardioidaceae > Nocardioides > Nocardioides insulae. The sequence goes on from NZ_AUGU01000014.1 coordinate 80,294, forward strand.
ACCTGTGCGACCGTGCCAATGTGATGTACGCCGGCGAGGTGGTCGAGTCGGCAGGGGTGCAGGAACTCTTCGATCGTCCCCAGCATCCGTACACGACAGCATTGCTGCGGGCGACGCCCGATGACCAGGCGGAGGTGGACCGGCTCGCTTCCATACCGGGGCAGGTGCCACGACCCGACGAACTCACTGGGGGGTGCGCCTTCGCGGGCCGATGTGCTCACAGGTTGAACCTGTGCAGCGAGGCACACCCGCGGATGATCGATGCCGGCGGCGGTGTGGAGGTCCGATGCCACTTGCACGAGGTCGAACTCGCCACCTCCGTGGCGGGTCCGGGTTCACGGACACGCCCCAGGATCAAGGAGTCGCACGATGACCGTTAACCCACGCGAACGACTGCTGGCCGTGCATGACCTTCACATCGTCTATCCGGGCCGGAGAAGGCTCCTGCGGAAGGCACCGGACAACCACGCTGTGGCCGGTGTGACCTTCAGCGTTGCCGAAGGGGAGACCTTCGGACTGGTGGGCGAGTCCGGTTCGGGCAAGAGCACCATCGGGCGCGCGATCCTCGGCCTCACCTCGGTCGCCGCGGGCAGCATCACCTTCCGGGGACGTCCGCTGCCGCGCGACCGACACGGTCTGCAGGGCTATCGCCGCTCGGTCCAGGCGGTCTTCCAGGATCCGCTCAGCTCGCTCAATCCGTCCATGCCCGTCGGCGGAGCCATCGCTGAGCCGCTGCGCAGGTTGCGGGAGCTGAGCGATCGTCGGGAGATCGAGCGCGAGATCTGCGCGTTGCTGGAGGCGGTGGGGCTTCCCGCAGAGACCCGACACCGCTACCCGAGTCAGCTCTCAGGTGGTCAGCGGCAGCGCGTGGCGATCGCCCGTGCCCTCGCCCCACGTCCCGAGCTGATCGTGTGCGATGAGGCTGTCAGTGCGCTGGACGTATCCACCCAGGCCCAGATCGTGAACCTCTTTGCCGACCTGCAGGCCGAGCTCGGGGTCGCGTACCTCTTCATCGCGCACGATCTGGGAGTCGTGCGACATCTGAGCCACCGCACGGGCGTCCTGAGTCGTGGCGAGATGGTCGAGCAGGGGAAGGCACGGGAGGTCCACGACCAGCCTCAACACCCGTACACCCAGCAGCTTTTGGCGGCGGTCCCGATCCCGGATCCAGTCCGCCAGGCTGAGCGGCGGATCGCCCGTCGGGCAGCGAATGCCGCACCGGTCTCCGGGTGAGGGTCCTCAGGGCTCGAGCGGGATGTAGCCCAGTTCCTGGAGCAGGGGGACCGCACGGTCTCGGCGTTCGACACCCAGCTTCTGGTAGATGTGCCGAAGGTGAGTCTTCGCGGTGTTCTCTGAGATGAACAGTTCCGCAGCGATCTGTGAGTTCGTCAGACGGGTGCCGAGATAGCCGGCCACCTCGGCCTCGCGAGGGCTCAACAACGGACTGCGACGGCGGGCCATCTCGTGGAGCTCGGCGAAGACCCAACGGACGTAGGCCGTGCTCGGGCCCAGCGTGGCGTCGGCGTTGCCCAGAACCTCGGGACCGAGGTCCGCGAGCCCGTCGGCCAGGTCCAGCAGGGTTCGCCGCAGCCCGGAGGTCTCAGCGAGCCGAAGGGCCTCGGTCAGGCGTGCGCTGGCGAGCACCGGGTCGCGTCGGTGCTGGTGGTGTGCCAGGAGAACAGCCTGGGTGACCCGGTCGAGCGACGTACCATCCCCATCATCGAGAGGCAGCCCTATGTCGGCGGCGGACTGGGATCGAAGACCCAGCACGAGACGGATGTGCCGCACATCCGCCGGCTGTGGGACACCGTGCAGACGGCGCTCCGCGGCGGCTGCGGCAGCGAGGTCCTGACGATGTAGAGCGAGCCGACCGGACACCGCCACGGACCGGGCGCGCAGGACCGGGTCCGGTACCTCTCGGGCCAGCGCCGCGATCCGCTCGGCCTGGTCGGCTGCTTCACCGGCCCGGCCGACACGAGCCAGTATCTCTGCGAGCTTCATCCGGCAACGCACCACCGTGGTCGGGAACAGCCCCTGAAGGGCAAGATCGAGCGCGGAGCTGAGGTGTTCGAGAGCGGAATCGTGCTCGTCCCTCTCCGCTGCCACGCTCCCGAGCACCAGGCGAGCCTCGGAGGTCAGGTGGGTCTGGTCGAAGGAGCGCCGCTCTGCCATGCGCAGGGCGGCGCGGGCCTGCTCCTCGGCCCGGAGGACGTCGCCGCCGTCGAGCGCGACCACGGCATCGCGCGCGATGGCGTGGACGAGGTTGAGCTGTTCCCCGGACAGTGTGGTGTCCGGTGCGGTTGCTGCCGCCAGCACAGCGACAGTGGCCACGTCGCCCTCCCAGGCCAGCACCTCCGCGATCTGGTCGGTGGCGTAGAGCCGCAGGTACGCCGTCCGGGCGGGCGAACACTTCAGGCCCGCCTCGATGCGAATCAGCGCAGCGTTGGCCGAGGTGATCGCCTCCTCGTGACGGAACTGCATCCGGAGCACGAACGAGCGCAGTACGTGGTACTCCACGACGTGGTCCTGCCGGTCCCATCGGTCTGGGGTCGCACGGTCGAGTAGCTGTTCCGCCTCAGGGGCCAAACCGGCGTGGATCAACGCCTTCACGAGTCCCAACACCGACGATGGGCGAAGACGTATGTTGCGGGGGAGCCGGCCGAACCAGGCTAGCGCTTCCTCGCTGCGGCCGAGCGGTTCCTGGGCACGCATCATTCTGATCAGTTGACGGACAGCATGCTCCTGGTTGGCCCGGACCATGTGGCTGACTGCGTCCTCCCACTCGCCGCGACGTTCGTGCTCCAGCGAGGCGGCATGGTGAATGGTGGCGAGCATTTCTCGAGGCGGCCGGCATGAGTCGCGGCGCAGCAGCTCCGCGACGATGGGCGGAAAGCAGTAGTAGCCCGAGCGCACCTGGTCGGGTAGAAGCAGACTCCGCCTCCGCCACAGGCCGTCGATCTTGGCTCCGGCGTGCACGTCATCGAGGGCGACTTCGGCCAGATCGGCGTCGAAGCGCCGGAGATGGGCCAGAGCAGACAAGAAGCGGCGCTCCTTGGTCGGCAACGGGTCCAAGACCTGGCTCCGGAGGTAGCTGTGGGCATCGGACGCGGAGATCGCGTCCGGTCGAGTGTCAGCGGCGGCCAGCAGCAGGCTCACCAGAGTCGGCCAGCCCGCTGTGAGCTGCTGGATCTCCGCCGCTCGGTCCGAGTCGGGGTCGAGACCGAGCCGTGCGGCGTTCTCGGCCACCTCGTCGGCGGTGAGGAGGAACTCTTCGAAGCCGAACGTCGCCGCCGAACCCTGGCCGAGTCGGTACTGCCAGTCGGTCAGTGGTTCCTCCCGGGACACGAGGACGGTGGCTGCCCCCCGCTCCTGGCGTGCCGTGAGTTCGGCCTCCCAACGCTGCATCTGGTCAGCTGGCGGAAGGTCATCGACCACCAGGGGCGCCGACTCCCGGAGAACGGCGGAGAGGTCCCCGTCGCGTTCCCGTCGCCAGATGACGGGCTCGTCGAACTGCTGCGCCCACGCGGCCACGGTCGTGGTCTTGCCGCTCCCGGCAGGCCCGACCACGCCCACCAGACCGCATCGCCGGATGAGCGCGTCGATCCGCCGGCCAGCTGCACTGCTGTGCACTACCTGTGGTGCGGGAGGTGATGACACTCAAATCACCCTGTTCGGCTGATGGGCTTGGTCGGTGAGCACGGTCACACTAACGAGGAATTGTTCGGCGGCATCGGTCAGTCCGAAAGGGGGAGCAAGCTTCTCCTCATCACTCGGGCGCGCTGCCTGACCAGTGCCACAACCACGAGGAGCCCAGGTGAGTGAAGAGCAGACCGACCAGCCCGACGAGCGCGGCATCCCCGGCTACGCGCGGGGGTATGACCGGCACCCGGGGCGGATCGGCCGCACCACCAGGGACTCCGAGCGGGCCTGGCCGACAGAACGCCGGGCGAGGGACGGGGCGCCGAACGTCGTCCTCGTGCTGCTCGACGACATGGGGTACAGCGACATCGGGCCGTTCGGGTCGGAGATCCCGACCCCGAACCTCGACCGGCTGGCCGAGAACGGCCACCGGCTGACCAACTACCACACCACCCCGGTGTGCTCCCCGGCGCGCGCCGCGATGATGACCGGCCTGAATCCGCACCGGGCGGGGTTCGGGTCGGTGGCGAACTCCGACCCGGGCTTCCCGGGCATGCGGCTCGAGCTGGACGAGGACGTCCTCACCCTGCCCGAGATCCTCCGGGAGCACGGCTATGCGACGTACGCGATCGGCAAGTGGCACCTGACCCGCGACGCGCTGATGAACGACGCCGCCGCCCGGCACAGCTGGCCGGTCCAGCGCGGGTTCGACCGGTACTACGGCACCACCGAGGGCTGCAACAGCTTCTTCCACCCGAACCGGCTGGTGGTGGACAACTCCCCGCTCACGATCGAGGAGTTCCCCGAGGACTACTACCTCACCGACGACCTGACCGACAAGGCGGTCGAGATGGTCAAGGCGCTGCGGGCCAGCGACTCGCGCAAGCCGTTCTTCCTCTACTTCGCCCACCACGCGATGCACGGGCCGCTGGGGGCCAAGCCGGCCGACCTGGCCAAGCACCGCGGCCGGTACGCCGAGGGCTGGGACGAGATCCGCCGCGGGCGGCACGCCCGTCAGATCGCGCAGGGCATCTTCCCCGAGGACCTGCCGCTGCCGCCGCGGGACGGCGGGAAGCGGGCCTTCGCCGTGCCCGCCTGGGAGGACCTCTCCGCCGAGCAGCAGGACATCTTCGCGCGGTACATGGAGGTCTACGCGGCGATGGTCGACAACGTCGACCAGAGCCTGGGCCGGATCCTGGACACGGTCGAGGAGTTGGGTGAGCTCGACAACACGATCGTCATCTTCACCTCGGACAACGGCGGCACCATGGAGGGCGGCCCGGAGGGCACTCGCAGCTACTTCAGCCGATTCGTCCACCTCGACGGCGTACCGGCCGACTGGGAGGCCGACGTGGCCCGCGATCCCGACCTGATCGGGGGAGCGCGGACGATGGTGCACTATCCGCGCGGCTGGGCGATGGCCTCGAACACGCCGTTCCGGTTCTACAAGGGTCAGACCTTCGCCGGCGGAGTGCGGGTCCCGTTCCTCATCTCCTGGCCCGACGGGCTGCCGCGGAGCGAGGGCGATGACGGCATCCGACGGCAGTACCAGTACGTCACCGACGTGGTGCCCACGATCCTGGAGCTGGTCGGGGCCACACCGATGCCGCAGCGACACGGGTTGCCGGCCCAGTCGATGGACGGCGTCAGCTTCCGAAGCGTCCTGGACGACCCCGGTTCGGCGAGCACCCGCTACGAGCAGTACGCCGAGTTCGGCGGCAACCGGGGCTTCTACCGGGACGGCTGGAAGGTGGTCACCGCCCACCGGCCGGGGGCGCCGTACGACGATTCGGAGTGGGAGCTGTACCACGTCGAATCCGACCCCAACGAGCTGGTCGACCTCGCGGCGGCCGAGCCGGGCAAGCTCAAGGAACTCGCCGAGGCGTGGGAGCGGGCCGCCTGGGCGAACACCGTCTTCCCGCTCAACGGGCACGGCCGCCTGGAGAACTCCATCCGTCGTCCCGCCGAGGACGAGTTCACCGCTCCGGTCCGGCTGCTGCCGGGGACGCCGACGCTGGAGCGCTACCGCTCCCACCAGCTGATCATGCTGCGCGACGTCGACATCGACGTGGAGCTCGAGCACGGTGCCGACGACCGGGGGGTGCTGGTGGCGCACGGCGACCAGGGCGGCGGCTACCTCGTCTACCTGGAGGACGGCGTGCTGCACGCCGGCTACAACGAGTACGGCCGACTGCACGTGCTGGCCGCGGCCGAGCCACTCGCCCCGGGCACCCACCGGGTCCGGCTCTCCTTGCGGACCCTCCCGGACTTCCGCTGGTGCGTCGAGGTGGGCGTGGACGGCGAACCGGTCGCCGCCCTCCCCTCGGTCGCGATGCTGGTCGGGATGGCGCCCTTCAGCGGGATCGACGTGGGCCTGACCCGGGGAGGTCCGGTGCACTGGGACCTCTTCCAGCGGCACGGCAGCTTCCCCTACACCGGTGTGCTGCGCTCGGTGACCTACCTGCCCGGCCGGCAGGCCGACTACGACCCGGCCCTGGTCATGGAGGCCGAACGCAACACCGCTGCCGCCTTCGACTGATCCATCCCGAACCCGACCACCCGCACACCCCAGCCGGATCACCGCGGTGACCGACGGGGCCGCCGACGACGAACGGACCGATCGAGGATGACGAGTACGACGACCTGGTCGACCCCGCGACCGAACCCAGGACAGACCCCCGGACCCGACCCAGCAAGGACCTCAGCGACGATGACGCAGCTTCCACACCGCCCGCTCACCTGGGTCACCCAGGTGAGCCGGCACGCTCACGAACAGCCCGGCCGGGCGGCGATCGTGTTCGGTGACCGGACCACGTCCTGGCGGGAGTTGGAGGATCGCTCCCGCCGACTGGGCAGCGTCCTGCGGGAGCGAGGGGTGCGCGCCGGTGATCGTGTCGCCCTGCTCATGACGAACCGGCCGGAGTTCGTCGAGACCCTGCTGGCCACCCATCTGCTGGGGGCGGTGCTCGTCCCGATCAACTTCCGCCTGGTCAGCGGCGAGGTGGACTTCCTGCTGCGCGACAGCGGGGCGCGGGTCGTGCTCGCCGACGCCGACACCCTCGACGTCGTACGTGGCACGAGCGCCGCGACGGAGGGGCTGGAGGTCGTCGTAGCCGGTGTGCCGGAGAACGACCTGACCCCCGCCGAGCACGGCTACGAGGCGGCGATCGGGTCGGTGGCTCCGTGCGAGGGCGTCGGCGCCGAGGACCTGGCGGGTGCGGCCTTCATCATGTACACCTCGGGCACCACCGGCCTGCCGAAGGGTGCCGTCCTCACCTTCGCCAACCTGCTCACCCAGTCCATGACGGCGATGCAGGTGCTGCAACTGGTCGATGACGACCAGGTCGCCGCCCTCACCTCACCGCTGTTCCACATCGCCTCGGTCGGGCACCTCATCCCCTCGCTGATGCTGGGGCACACCATGATCCTGGTGCCGTCCGGCAGGTTCGACCCCGACCGCTTCATCGACCTGCTGGAACGCCACCGGGTCACCGGGGCGTTCCTGGTCCCGAGCATGTGGGAGCTGGTCTGCCGACGGGTTCGTGACCGGACACCCGACCTGGCTCTGCGCAGCCTCGCCTGGGGAGCGGAGCCGGCCCGCCTCTCCACCCTCCAGTTGATGGCCGACACGTTCCCCGACGCCTCGATCGTGTCCTCCTTCGGGCAGACCGAGATGTCGCCGATCACCCTGATCGTCAAGGGGCGCGAGTCCCGTGAGCGCCTGGGGTCGGTCGGCAGACCGGTGGCGATGGTGGAGGTGCGGGTCGTGGACGCCGCGATGAACGACGTCCCGGTCGGGGAGGTGGGTGAGATCGTCTACCGCGGGCCAGGCACGACCGTGGGCTACTGGAACGCGCCGGAGGCGACCGAGCGCGCCTTCGCCGGTGGCTGGTTCCACTCCGGAGACCTGGTCCGCCGCGACGCAGACGGCTACTTCTACGTCGTCGACCGGCTCAAGGACATGATCATCTCCGGCGGGGAGAACATCTACAGCGCCGAACTCGAACAGGTCCTGGGCGAGCACCCGGACGTGTCGGAGATCGCGGTGGTGGGTGCCCCGGACCCCCGATGGGGCGAGACCCCGGTGGCCGTCGTGGTCCCCGCACCGGGGAGGACCGTCACCATCGAGGACCTGCACGCGTACGCCGAGGACAGAGTCGCGCCGTACAAGCGGCCCTCCCGGGTGGTGTGTGTGGACCGGCTGCCCCGGAACGCCTCGGGGAAGATCCTCAAGGCGCCCCTGCGCGAGGTCGCCGCGGCCCCGGCCGAGGTGCACTGAGGTCCGGGTCCGGAGCCCGCCGGCCGGGCACCGGCACCGCCTTCGCTACTCGCTGTACTGCACACCAATTCCACCCGTGGATTTGGACGCAGCGCCGGTGCCGAATGACGTGACTCACAGGTAGGTTGTGTCTCGTTACGTTCATTTCGGTGATGGAGGACACCCGTGCCGTCGTACAACCTCGCCTCGCTCCTCGAGGACAGCGCCACCCGTTACCCCGAGCGGATCGCGCTCGTCCTGGGCGACACTCGCCTGACCTACGCGCAGGTCGACGCGGCAGCCAACCAGGTCGCCAACCTGCTGGTCTCCCGGGGCATCGTGCCGGGCGACAAGGTCGCCCTCAGCTGCCCCAACCTGCCCTACTTCACGATCGTCTACTACGGCATCCTCAAGGCCGGGGCCGCCGTCGTACCCCTCAACGTGCTGCTCAAGTCGCGCGAGGTGGCCTACCATCTCGAGGACTCCGACGCGAAGGCGCTCTTCGCCTTCGAAGGCACCCCGGAGCTGGCGATCGGCAAGGAGGCCTTCGAGGGCTTCAACCAGGTCGAGGGCTGCGACAACTTCTTCGTCATCACCGCCGACCCGACCGCCGCCTCCCCGCTCGAGGGCGCCACCACCTTCGCCCAGGGGGTCGCCCAGCAGCCGCCGACCTTCTCCTCGGTGCAGACCGACGAGGACGACACCGCGGTGATCCTCTACACCTCCGGCACCACCGGCCAGCCCAAGGGCGCCGAGTTGCGCCACCGCAACATGCGCGACAACGCGCTCGCCGGGGCGGACCTGTTCGGTGCCGACGCGGACAGGCCGGACACCTACCTGTGCGTCCTGCCGCTGTTCCACTCCTTCGGCCAGAGCGTCATCCAGAACTGCGCCTTCGCCTTCGGCGGCACCGTGGTCATGCTGCCGCGCTTCGAGCCGGCGCCGGCGCTGGGCCTGATGCTCAAGGAGGGTGTCACCTTCTTCGCCGGGGTGCCCACCATGTACTGGGGCCTGCTCGGTGCCCTCGACGACACCGTCGACGTCGCCACCCTCGCCAAGAACCTCCGGGTCGCCGCCGCCGGCGGGTCAGCGCTGCCGGTCGAGGTGCACCACGAGTTCGAGAAGCGCTTCGGCGTCACCATCCTGGAGGGTTACGGACTCTCCGAGACCTCCCCGGTGGCCAGCTTCTCCCCCTTCGGCGGGAAGCCCCGGGTCGGCTCCATCGGCGTCCCGATCCCGGGCGTGGAGATGAAGCTGCTCGAGCCGGGCACCTGGGACGAGGTCGAGTGGACCCCCGACGCGATCGGCGAGATCGCGATCAAGGGCCACAACATCATGAAGGGCTACTACCAGCGCCCGGAGGCGACCGAGGAGGCGATCAGCCCCGACGGCTGGTTCCGCTCCGGTGACCTCGGCAAGCGTGATGAGGACGGTTGGTACTACATCGTCGATCGCGCCAAGGAGATGATCATCCGCGGTGGCTTCAACGTCTACCCGCGGGAGATCGAAGAGGTCCTCCTGACCCACCCGGCGATCTCGCTGGCCGCCGTGATCGGCGTCCCCCACGAGAGCCACGGTGAGGAGATCAAGGCGGTCGTGATCCTCAAGCCGGGCGCCACCGCGACCCCCGAGGAGATCGTGGCCTGGGCCAAGGACACGATGGCGGCCTACAAGTACCCCCGCATCGTCGAGATCGTCGCCGCCCTCCCGATGACCGCCACCGGCAAGATCCTCAAGCGCGAGCTCAGCTGATTCGTCTTGCGCGAGCGTGGCTCCGCCGGCGTGCCGGAAAAGCAGAAGCGTGGCACGCCGGGCTCCCGCCACGCTGCCGCGCGGGCTCGTCTTGCGCGAGCGTGGCTCCGCCGGCGTGCCGGAAAAGCAGAAGCGTGGCACGCCGGCTCCCGCCACGCTGCCGCGCGGGCTCGTCTTGCGCGAGCGTGGCTACGCCGGCGTGCCGGAAAACAGAAGGGTGGCACGCCGGCTCCCGCCACGCTGCCGCGCGGGCTCGTCTTGCGCGAGCGTGGCTCCGCCGGCGTGCCGGAAAACAGGAGCGTGGCACGCCGGCTCCCGCCACGCTGCCGCGCGGGCTCGTACTGCGCGAGCGTGGCTCCGCCGGCGTGCCGGAAAACAGAAGGGTGGCACGCCGGCTCCCGCCACGCCGCCGCGCGGGCTCGTATAGCGTCCGCGCGGAGGCACCCCGGCCGGGGTGGGGTCAGCTCACTCGAACGGGTTGGGCAGCGCGCCGGGCAGGCCGGCGAGCAGTTCGCGGGCCTGGGCGGCGACCTTGTGCTCGACGAGCACCTCGTACTTGGTCGCCATCACCTGCTTGACCGAGGAGAAGTCGCGCCGACCGCGGGTGAAGGCGTACCCGATGAGGGCCCAGACCAAGAAGAACAACAGGCCGAAGAGCATCGAGGACAGGATCGTGGTGCCGGTGCTGGTGCCGGTGGAGAACAGCGAGAGCACCAGACCGACGAAGAGCCCCATCCACAGACCCGACATGGCGCCGGCTAGCGCCACCCGCCCCACGGTGAGCCGACCGGTGATGCGCTCGAACTGCTTGAGGTCGGTGCCCACGATCATGCAGTTCTGCACCGGGAAGTCGTGGTCGGCCAGGTAGTCCACCGTCCGCTGGGCTGCGGCGTAGTCGTCGTAGACCGCCAGCGACTGGGGGAACTCCAGCTTCATGGGAGTCAGGCGTGGGTTGGATGCGGACATGCTCATGGGGTCAGTCTGCCCGCCTCGCCCTGATCGGTCACTCGCGGCGCGCAGCGACAGGGCAGCGCGCCGTCGCGGCGTTCCGACGCCGACGGGTGGAGACGGACGGGTGGAGCCCGACCGGTGGGCGGCGTCGCGGATGCGGAACTGGCTCGGCGGACCGCCTAGACTCCCAGGCGCAGCCATCGCGCCCAAGGAGTGTGTCGTGCCCCGAGTCGTCGTCGACGTCATGCCGAAGCCCGAGATCCTCGACCCGCAGGGGAAGGCGGTCCACGGCGCCCTGCCGCGGCTCGGCTTCGCCGGGGTGAGTGACGTCCGCCAGGGCAAGCGGTTCGAGCTCACCTTCGAAGGTGAGATCACCGCCGAGATCCTGGCCGAGGCCGAGAAGATGGCCGAGACCTTCCTGGCCAACACCGTCATCGAGAATTTCACCGTCCGGGTCGAGGAGACCGACTGATGAAGATCGGTGTCGTCACCTTCCCCGGCACCCTCGACGACGTCGACGCGCAGCGTGCCGTCCGCATCGGTGGCCACGAGGCCGTCGCCCTGTGGCACGGCGACCACGACCTGCGCGGCGTGGACGCCGTCGTACTCCCCGGTGGGTTCTCCTACGGCGACTACCTGCGCTGCGGCGCGATCTCCCGGTTCTCACCGGTGATGGTCGAGGTGATCGAGGCGGCCCACAAGGGGATGCCGGTGCTGGGCATCTGCAACGGCTTCCAGATCCTGTGCGAGTCGCACCTGTTGCCGGGCGCGCTGATCCGTAACGACCATCGCAAGTTCGTCTGCCGTGACCAGCGCCTGCGGATCGAGAACAACCGCACCGCTTGGACCTCGGCGTACGAAGAGAACGCCGAGATCACCATCGTGCTCAAGAACGGCGAGGGCGGCTTCGTCGCCGACGAGCCCACCCTGGACCGGCTCGAGGGGGAGGGCCGGGTGGTCGCGCGCTACCTCGAGGTCAACCCCAACGGGTCGGCCCGCGACATCGCCGGGATCACCAACGAGCGCGGCAACGTCGTCGGCCTGATGCCCCACCCCGAGCACTCGGTCGAGGAGCTCACCGGTGCCGGCACCGACGGGGTCGGCTTCTTCACCTCCTTCGCCGTCGCCGCCGCAGAGAAGGTCTTCGCCTGAGATGAACGCCCGCACCGTCTTTCGCACCATCGCCATCGCCGAGGCCTGCTCCTGGGCCGGGCTGCTGATCGGGATGTTCTTCAAGTACGTGCCCGAGACCACCGAGGCGGGTGTCCAGATCTTCGGCCCGATCCACGGCGCGATGTTCGTGCTCTACTGCCTCGGTGTGCTCGTGATCGGCTTCAGCCAGCGCTGGTCGATGGGCCGCCTGGTGCTCGGACTGTTCTCCTCGATCCCGCCGCTGATGACCCTCTGGTTCGACCGGTACGCCGAGAAGCGCGGCTGGATCCCCGAGCGGCTCGGGCGGAGCGCGACCGAATCGGCCTGACCCCACAGGCGCCTCAGGCGGGTGCCCTCGTCGTCGGTGACGCGGCGGGCACCAGCTGAGGCTCCCTGCCGACCCGCGGCCGCGGGTCGCGGTCGGCTCCGGTGGGGGCGGTGAGCCTCAGAAGCCGAACGGCCTGGTCGCCAGGCTCCGCCAGGTCGGGGTGTTGCCGTTGCCGTTGCGGCGCAGGGCGTGGGTCTTCTGGTAGCTCCGCACCACCGCACGGGTCTTGAAGGTGAACACACCGTTCATCGGCACGGCGGCACGGGGATAGACCGTCTTCAGGGCGCGCTGCAGGTCGCGCACGGCCGGTCCGGTGGAGCCGATCTTCACCACCGGCTTGGCCCCGGAGGCGAACAGGCTCACCCAGGCCTTGCGGGTCCAGGCGGCGCGGGCCGGCATCGCATGGGTGCGACGCCACTGCTTGACCGCGACCACGAGGGCCTGGTTGTAGTGCGGGCCCATCTGGCCGCGATAGCTGCCGCGCTCGCGGAGCAGGCACTTGAGCGCTCGGACCTGGGCACCGGGTGGTGTGTAGCGCGAGGTGGCCGGCTTGAGGAAGGTGTACGCCGGCAGGTCGACGCCGACCCCGCCGCAGTGTCGCTCGGGGGCGGCGCGGCGGGCGTTCCGGCCCAGCTGCAGCCAGTTGCGGTCGATGTTGATCGTGACGCCGCCGTACCGCTCGTCGTGGCCGCCCTGGTACTGCTTCATCCGGTTGCCGGGACGCCAGCCGTCCTCGCGGATGTAGGAGGTGGAGGTGTTGGCCCGGCCGTCCCAGCGTGCGATCCAGATCCGGTCGGGCAGGGTGACGTCGCGGCGGCGCTGCACGCGGGCGTCGTCCAGGATCTTCATCCCCGACCCGGCGCTGCTGTAGACCCCGGAGACGTAGCCGAGCTGCCGGACCCGCTGGGTCCAGCCGGAGGTGAACGCGAGGGCGGACTCGCGGCAGGCCGCGTTGCGGTAGTCCGACCAGCCCTCGAGGTCGTACCACAGGGTGCTCCGGGGCACGATGCCCAGTCGCTTGGCCGCCGACACCGCGCGGCCCGCCTCGAGGACGCCCTGGCGCCGGGCGGCGGCGTACCGGTTCGTCCGGTTGGTGCTGATCGTCGGGTCGATGTTCTTGCCGTAGCGGGGGAACCTGCCCACACAGGTCGACTGCGGACCCAGCGTGATGGGGAGCAGCCGCCAGCCGCGGGCCAGTTGGGTGCTCACCCACTGCGGGGTGAGGTTGGCCTGGGTGCGGCAGGCGCGCGACGCGCCGGAGATGTAGATCCCGGCGGCGAGGAACGGCGAGTGCTGGAGCCAGGCGTCCATCGAGCGCTGGGAGGGCGCCTCGCACTGGTCGAAGCCGTGCCCGATGAAGTTGCCGGGAGTGGCCGGGTTGGCCGCCACCGGGCGCAGGTCCGAGGTCTCGACCGGCGAAGCGCCGGACGTTCCGCCGGGCTGGGCCAGGAAGCCGGCGGCGAGGACGCCGACGGTCGCGGCCGTGAGGGCGGTCCGCAGGGTGCGGGCCGCGGCCCGGCCGGGGCGCGGGGGTGCCGCGCTGGGGGCATGGCGAGTGGGCAGGGGGTCGTGGTGACGCATGAGTGCTCCGGGGAAGGTGCGACGACGCGCGGGCCCGGTCACCATAACCACTGGTGTCACTCCAGTCGCAGAAGTCACCCTGGCCGCGCGCGTCGTACCCAGCGACGCGGACGGGCGATCGGGGAAGGGAAGAGGTACGTGGCCGCCGACTCGGGGAATAGCCGGATCGCCGGTAGATTTCGCCTCGTGACCGTGAGCGCCTCGTCCGCCAGTTTGCCCACCGTCGACACCGTCGCCGCTGCCGCCGGGGACCCCGGCCGCGAGCAGCCGTGGGCCGACCTCGGCCTCAAGGCCGACGAGTACGACCGGATCCGCGAGATCCTCGGGCGACGCCCGACCTCCTCCGAGCTGGCGATGTACTCGGTGATGTGGAGCGAGCACTGCTCCTACAAGAGCTCCAAGGTGCACCTCAAGCAGTTCTCCGAGATCCCGCAGGAGACCCGGGCCGGCAAGATGCTGGCCGGCATCGGGGAGAACGCCGGCGTGATCGACATCGGCCAGGGGTACGCCGTGACCTTCAAGGTCGAGTCGCACAACCACCCGTCCTACGTCGAGCCCTACCAGGGCGCGGCGACCGGCGTGGGCGGCATCGTGCGCGACATCCTCGCGATGGGCGCCCGCCCGGTCGCCGTGATGGACCCGCTGCGCTTCGGCCCGCTCGACGCCGAGGACACCCACCGGGTGCTGCCCGGCATCGTCGCCGGCGTCGGCGGCTACGGCAATTGCCTCGGCCTGCCCAACATCGGCGGCGAGGCGGTCTTCGACTCCACCTACCTCGGCAACCCGCTGGTCAACGCGCTCTGCGTGGGCGTGCTCCGGCACGAGGACCTCCACCTGGCCAAGGCCTCGGGCACCGGCAACAAGGTGATCCTGTACGGCGCCAAGACCGGCGGCGACGGCATCGGCGGTGTCTCGGTGCTCGCCTCGGAGACCTTCGACGCCGACGGCCCCGCCAAGCGGCCCAGCGTCCAGGTCGGGGACCCGTTCATGGAGAAGTTGCTGATCGAGTGCACCCTGGAGCTGTTCGCAGCCGGCCTGATCGCCGGCATCCAGGACCTCGGCGGTGCCGGTCTCTCCTGCGCGACCTCCGAGCTGGCCTCGGCGGGCGACGGCGGGATGCACGTCGAGCTCGACCAGGTGCCCCTGCGCGACTCCACGCTGGCGCCCGAGGAGATCCTGATGAGCGAGTCGCAGGAGCGGATGATGGCGGTCGTCGAGCCCGGCGACGTCGAGAAGTTCCTCGCGATCTGCGCCAAGTGGGAGGTCGACGCCGCCATCGTCGGCGAGGTCACCGACACCGGCCGGCTGGTCATCGACTGGCACGGCGAGACCGTGGTCGACGTACCGCCGCGCACCGTCGCGCACGAGGGCCCGACCTACCAGCGGCCCTTCGCCCGCCCCGACTGGCAGGACGACCTCCAGGCCGATGTCGCCGAGCAGTTGGCGCGGCCCGCGACCGGCGAGGAGCTCCGCGACACCCTGCTCCGTCTGGTCGCCTCGCCCAACCTGTGCGACAAGTCGTGGATCACCGACCAGTACGACCGGTACGTCCGCGGCAACACCGTCCTGTCCCAGCCCTCCGACAGCGGCATGGTGCGCGTCGACGAGGAGACCAACCTCGGGGTCGCGCTCGCCACCGACGCCAACGGTCGCTTCGCCAAGCTCGACCCGTACGCCGGCGCGCAGCTGGCCCTCGCGGAGAGCTACCGCAACGTCGCGACCGGCGGCGCCACCCCGCTGGCCGTCTCCGACTGCCTCAACTTCGGCTCGCCCGAGGACCCGGCGGTGATGTGGCAGTTCGCCGAGGCCTGTCGCGGGCTCAAGGACGCCTGCCTGGAACTCGGGGTCCCGGTCACCGGCGGCAACGTGTCGCTGTACAACCAGACCGGCGAGACCGCGATCCTGCCCACCCCGGTGGTCGCCGTGCTCGGCGTGATCGACGACGTCACCCGGCGTACCCCCTCCCAGTTCACCGGGCCCGCTCAGCGGGTCTACGTGCTCGGTGAGACCCGTGAGGAACTCTCCGGGTCGGCATGGGCCGACGTCGTGCACGGCCACCTCGGTGGCCGCCCGCCGCGGGTCGACCTGGCCGCGGAGAAGGCGCTGGCCGCGCTGCTCGCCGAGGGGGTCGGGCTGCTGACCTCCGCCCACGACCTCGCCGACGGCGGTCTCGCCCAGGCTCTCGCCGAGTCGACCATCACCTCGGGCATCGGTGCGCAGGTGGCGCTGGACGGCGACCCGTTCCTCGCCCTGTTCAGCGAGTCGGCGGCCCGCGCGCTGGTGACCGTCGAGCTCGAGGACGGCGCCCGGCTGGTCGACCTGGCCGGCCGGCACGGCGTGCCGATCACCGAGATCGGTGTCACCGGCGGCGACACGCTGCGGGTCGAGGGCCAGTTCGAGCTGCCCGTGGCCGAGCTCGGCGCGGCCTGGACCGCGACCCTCCCCGCGGCGCTGGGTTCCTGATCTCCGGGCCGACTCAGCGCCCGTCGCGGCGGCTGGTCGCGGTCTCGGCGTGATCCCCGGATCGGGGGGAGGGGAGCGTCGGCCGGTCGGCCTCGGCGGCCTCCTGTGCGGCGGCCTCCTGCTCCTCGCGCAGGGCGGCGTCCGCGGCCCTGAGCTCGGCGACCAGGGCCTGTGACTCGGCGCGCGCATTGAGCCGGGCGCGCCGGATCTGGGGATTGAGGGCCATGGATCCTCCTCGAGCGGATCGGACGGCGGTGAAGACGAGTGCACGATGGTGGGACACACGACCCTGATCGCGCCAATCCTGGATGCTCGGTCACCCGGGTCCCCGGGGCGTCGGAAGCAGCGAGGTGCACTGTCTCGACGCCAGCACCCGGCCGATCGGCCAGGGCGGAGCTACTCGGTCCTCGCGTTGAGCCGGCCGTTCCCGGAGACCGGTGCCGAGGCCGGCGAACGAGGGTCGCCTTGCGCGCAGAGAGTGCCGGGTGCGAGCTCGGCGGGATCGGTCAGCGGCGGTCGATCTGGTCGTTGAGGTCGCGGACGCGGTCGGCCTCGGCGACGAACTCGGGGTCCTCGGCCAGGGCCTCGGCGAGCTGGTCGAGGTTGTCGGTGATCCGCTCGCGCACGGTCTGCGCTGAGGGGTGCTCGTCGCGACCGGAGACGACATCGTCCCAGGTGGTCTCGCCCGCGTCGATGCGTCGCTGGATCCTCTGCAGCTCCGGGCCGTCCTCGCCGCGACGCCACCGCTCGGCGCGCTCGGCGTCGCGGCCCGCCTTCTCCCGCTGGTACGACGCGCGCTCCTCGCGCAGGGCGGCGCTGGCGCTGCGCAACTCGCTGACCAGCGCCTGGGATTCGGCCCGGGCATCGAGCCGGGCCTGACGGATCTGGGATCGGTAGGACATGTTCTCGCTCGTCTAACGGGTCGGGTGGTCGGGGCGTCGAGGTCAGGCGAAGCCGCGCTCGGCGGTCTCATCCACCTTGCTGCCGGCGTTCGCCGCGGTGGCGGTCTCGAATCCGTTGAGCACGGCGTTGACACCGCTCATCCCAGCGTTGAAGTAGGTGAGGAACTTCAGCGCGGTCTGGATCGCGCTGGTGATGCGCTCGATCGCGCTCAGGCACCGCTGGATCAGGCTGATCGCCCGGCGTACCTTGTCGGCTCCTGTGATCAGGGCCTTGGCCCAGCCGATCAGGGGCAGGGCGGCATCGGAGATCAGCTCCTGCAGGATGTCGTTGATCAGGTGGAGTGCGCCGACCACCACCTCGGCGGCCGCCACCGAAACGTCGATCAGGTTGCCCAGTTGCTCGCTGATCAGCTGGGCGGCCTCGGCCTGGTCGCCGTGCATGGCGCGCACATCGCCCATCCGGGAGCTGGCCGCGGTGCCGCCTTTGCCCTCCCAGACGGCCGGCAGTTGCTGGCCGAGACCGGCGTAGTTCTCCCCGATCTCCTCCAGCGAGAGCGAGACGTTGACCCAGCCCTGCTTCATCGAGTCGAGCGCATTGAAGTCGCCGGCGAGCTTGGTGATGATCGCCTCGCGCAGTCCGGGCTGCCAGAACTTCTCCACGACCCAGTCGATCGCGTTGATGATCCAGCCGCAGTCGCCCTTGAGGTTCTCCATGGTCTCGCCCATGCCGCCCGCCGGAGCACTTCCCAGGTGGGTGGTGGGGTCGTAGGTCTCCATGATCATGCTGCTCATACGCCTGCCCACTCCTCGGCCCTGTCGTCGTCCGCGCTGTTGATGTAGTCGTCGTAGCGGTGGGAATCCTCGATGTTGTCGTGGATCCCTTCGATCGACTCGCGGGCCTCCTCGACGTTCCCGATCGCGTCCCGGACACCGTTGTAGGTGTCGTACAGGTTGCTGGCGGTGCGGCCGACGTTGTCCCGGTCGGCCCGGTCCCGGGCATCGTCGCTGAAGCTCTCACGGGCAGCATCGTCGGCCGCCTCGCGGGCCTGCTGCTGTGCGGTCGCGGAGTCGGCGCCGTTGGCGAGGGCTTCCTCGCGGGTCTGGTGGTAGGCGCGGTCGGCCGCGTCCTCGGCGTTGTGGTGCCGCTCCCGGTAGTCACTCAGGTCGGTCTGCTCCTCGACGTTGCCCGTGATCCGCTCGAGCGCCTCGTCCCTGGTGAGGCCCTCCTCGCGCAGTCGGTCGTATTCGGCGCGGTTGGCGGCCCAGTGGATGGCGTCGGTCGCCTGGTCCTTGAGGCTCTCGGAGGGCTTGGCCCAGTCGGGCAGCTCCGGCTTCTCGCTATCGCCGAAGATCCCCTTGCGGGTCTCGTCCGCTGCCCATTCGGCTCCCTCCTGGCCCCATCCGGGTCGGGTGCCGGGATCCTCGGCCGTCTCACCGGGGCGGGTCATCGGCGGGGCGTACGGATCGCCGGGCACGGTCTGCCCGCTGCCGGGATACTGGTACGGCGGCACGTTCTGCGCGCCCATCCGCTGGCGGTACTCGTCGTACTGTGCACGGTCGGTGTCGAGGTAGTGGTCCCGCGCTGCCCCGAACGAGCTGTGCGCCTTGTCCGCCACCGCGCGTGAGTCCTCCAGGCCGGAGTTCGCCGCGTCGAGGGCGGACTGGTAGGACCCCTGGAACAGGTCGAGCACGCCGGTGAACGCGCCGGTGTTGCTGCAGACACTGCCGACATAGGAGCTGACCGAACTCAGGTGCCGGTGCTGACGCGTCGCCAGGGCGCCGGCGGCGGTGAGACTGTCGGGGTCGACTCGGAGCTGGTTCATCGAGCGCTCTCTGTTGTGGGGCGGGACGGGATGCACCATTACCGATCCGCCCGGGTCGTAAACCTCCGGACGTCGCCTCGGTCCCGGCACGAACGCACTCGACTCGCGGCGCCGGTAGCGATCGGCCTTGCCTACGGCCGTCGGAGGAAGGGATCGTCCTGCGGCCGATTGGCGGGATCGAGCTTGCGACGCGCGAAGACCCAGCCGGTGATCATCGCGAGCCCGAGCGCGACCAAGAGCACCTGCCAGACCACGGTCGTCCAGCCGTAGGGGCGGGCATAGATCCAGCGATCGCCCTCGTGGTAGACGTCGATCGAGTCCCCGGGGTCGGGCTGGTCGAGTCGCCTGCCCAGGTAGACGGAGCCGTTGGTGCCGTCCGGGAGTTCGAAGGTGGCGACGTCGCCACGGCTCCGACTCATCCGGTCGGGGTCGCTCCCCACGTCCAGGATCGTGCCCGTCCTCACGTCGTGACGCAGGTTGTCCCAGTTGTTGATCGGCGGCACGACCAGGCTGCCGAGGGTGAAGACGACGAGGAGGGCCAGCAGCCCGTAGCCGGGTTTGCGCTTCTGGCTCACGTGTAGCTCCGGAGCGGTGGGGGATGGACGACGGCGCCACCGTAGTCGGACGGTGACGGTTGACCCACCTTCCGGAGGGCCCTCAGCCGCGCAGAGGGTCGTCGGGTGCTCGGATGCGGAGCGCACCGATGACAGGATTGGCAGCACCGTGCGGCGTGGATCAGGAGGAACCATGGAGCCGAGTGAGAGGCACCCGAACTTTGTGGGTCGCGTGGCCGGTGCCGTCACCAACCGGGTGATCGACGTCGTGGACCCCAACATCGTGCTCGACGAGGTCGACATCGATCGGATCCTCGCGCGGATCGACCCGGACGACCTGCTCGCCCGGGTCGATCTCAACGCGCTCGTGGACCGGCTCGACCTCAACGCCGTGCTGGACCGGGTGGACCCGAACGCGCTGCTGGACCGGGTCGATGCGAACGCCCTGCTGGACCGGGTGGATCCGAACATGCTGCTGGCGCGGGTGGACCCGAACGCGCTGCTGGACCGGGTCAACCCGAACGCGCTGCTCGACCAGGTCGACATCAACCGGCTGATGGCTCGGGTCGACGTGGACGCGCTCCTGGCCCAGGCGGACATCGAGGATCTGGTGCGTCGCTCCGGCGTACCCGAGATCGTCGCCTCCAGCACGACCCACATGCTCGGGTCGCTGATCGACGTCGTACGACGCCAGTTGGCCGGGCTCGACACGATCGTGCACCGGACCATCGACCGGTTGCTGCGCCGTGAGCCCGACGTCGAGCGGCTGGGACCCCCCGAGTTGCGTCCCGCGACGATCGATGACGCTGCGAGCGGCCGGGTGGCCGTGACCGGCCGCTATGCGGGACCGTTCAGCCGACTGCTCGCCGCGGGCATCGACCTGGTGATCGCCTCGGTCGTCTTCACCCTCTCGGTGGCCGGGCTGAACATCCTGACCAGCACCTTCTTCGACGCGCAGATCTCCTCCGACCGGGCGGGGTTCTGGGGGGTGCTCTCCTGGTCGGTGTGGCTGTTCCTGTACTGCTGGGCCAGCTTCACCATCGCCGGGCGCACCCCCGGCATGGCACTGGTCGGCATCAGGGTGGTCAACACGCAGGGACATCCGTTGGGACCGTGGGCGGCCCTGGTGCGCACGCTCGTGCTCCCGTTGAGTGCGATGGTCTTCGGCCTGGGTCTGCTGATGGCCCTCCCGCACCCCCAGCACCGGACCCTGCACGACCTGGCCGCGCACACCGTCGTCGTCTACGACTGGGGCGACCGGCCGGCCGAACTGCCCGGCCCCCTCTCCGCCTACGTCTCCCGGCACGCCGAGGTCTGAGGTCCGTCCCGCTCCACGACCGGGACCTGACCGGCTCCGCCGGGAGCGCTGGCGAGGCTCGGTAGGGTGGCGTGGTGCCAGCCCGCCTCCGACCTGCCGATCCGGCCGCCGTCCAGGGGGCGCTCACCAGGGTCCGTGCCGGCGAGGGCGAGCGGGCCGAACTGAAGCTGCTGGTCAAGCACTACCTCGCCGTGCTCGAGACGCGCGCCCCCGGCAAGGCGGTCGAGGTGCGGGTGCCGCCATACGCCGCAGTGCAGTGCGTCGCGGGCGTCCGCCACACCCGGGGTACCCCGCCCGCGGTGATCGAGACCGATGCCGCCACCTGGGTCGCCGTGGCGACCGGCGAACTGACCTGGGCGGAGGCGCTCGACCTGGGTCGGGTCAGGGCCTCCGGGGAGCGCACCGACCTCTCGGCGTACCTGCCGCTGGGGTGAGCGCGCGCTGGCGGTGAGCGGATCGGCGGCATGCCCTAGCCTCCTGTCATGAGTGCCGACATCCGCGCCAAGGTCGCCGAACTCCTGCCCGGGATCCGACGGGATCTCGAGGGGCTGGTCAGGATCGAATCCGTCAGTGCCGACCCGGCCCGGGCCGGTGAGGTCGAGCGCAGTGCCCAGCGCACCCGCGACCTGTTCGCGGCCGAGGGGCTCGAGGTCGAGATCGTCCGGGCTCACGAGGGGGCGCCGCCGGCGGTGATCGGGGAGCGGCCCGGGCCCGAGGGTGCGCCCACGGTGCTGCTCTATGCCCATCACGACGTCCAGCCGGAGAACGACCACGCGGACTGGGATTCCCCGCCCTTCGAACCGACCGAGCGCGGTGAGCGGCTCTACGGTCGCGGCGCCGCCGACGACAAGGCCGGCATCGCGGCGCACCTCGGGGCGCTGCGGGTCTTCGGCGAGGAGCTCCCGGTCACGGTGAAGGTCTTCATCGAAGGGGAGGAGGAGGTCGGCTCGGACACCCTGCCCGCCCTTCTGGAGCAGTACGCCGATCGCCTCGCCGCCGACGTGATCGTGATCGCCGACTCGGGCAACTGGGACATCGGCGTCCCCGCCCTCACCACGTCGCTGCGCGGGCTGGTGCGGATGGACGTCGAGATCCGCACGCTCACCCACGCCGTCCACTCCGGCATGTGGGGCGGGCTGGCCCCGGATGCGCTGATGACCCTGGCCCGGCTGATCAGCACGCTGCACGACGACGCGGGTGAGGTCGCCATCGCCGGGCTGCACTCCGGCCCGGCCGCGGAGGTCGACTACCCCGAGGAGCGCCTGCGGGCCGAGTCCGGCGCGGCACCGGGGCTGGAGTGGATCGGCACCGGGTCCGCCGTCGAGCGACTGTGGACCAAGCCCGCCCTCTCCATCACCGGCCTGGACGCACCCAAGGTCGAGGGCGCCTCCAACACCCTCGTCCCGGCCGCCCGCGCGCGGATCTCGATGCGGATCGCCCCCGGCGACACCACCGCGAACGCGACTGCCCGCCTCACCGAGCACCTCGAGCGGCACGTCCCGTGGGGCGCGACCCTGCGGACCACCGTGGTCGACACCGGCGAGGCCACCCAGATCGACGCGACCGGCCCGGCGTACGACGCCGCCCGGGCCGCGTTCACCGAGGCATGGGACGGCACCGCGCCGATCGACATGGGCGTGGGCGGATCGATCCCGTTCATCGCGGAGTTCCTGGAGACCTTCCCGCAGGCCAGCGTGCTGGTCACCGGCGTCGAGGATCCCGACACCCGTGCCCACGGGGCCAACGAGGGACTGCACCTGGCCGAGTTCGAGCGCGTGATCGTCGCCGAGGCGCTGATGCTGCGCAACCTCGCCGGCTGAGGCCGACCTCCCGAGGCACCAGGGAATCGCCGATCCAGACCTCGTCAGCGGGCGGGATCGATCAGCGGATCCCCAACGGGGTCCCGGAGGCGCAGCGGTGGGCGGCCCGCTGCGGAGCCACGCCGCTCACCAGACGCCGCCACCACCGCCGCCACCACCGCCGCCACCGCCACCTCCACCGCCGAAGCTGCCGCTCGACGTACTGGAGCCGGAGCTGTAGCCGCCCGTGGAACTGCCACTGCCGGATGAACTCTGCGTGCGCTCATAGGCGGAGATCGAAGACGACACGCTGGCCTGGAACCCGCGACCGAACTCCTCGACGAGATCGGCCCCAACCTCGTGGTCGCCGTGCGTCAGCCAGTGCTGCCGCCACCAGTGGTCGTCGGATCCGGTGGACCAGGAGGCGGCGCTGCCGAAGGCCACCGCCCACGGCAGTGCGGCGGCGAACTCCTTCTCCTGGGCGGGACGGGGGCCGGTGACCCGATCCTCGACGGCGACGAGCTGAGCCCACAGCCGGCGCCCCGCGGGGGTGCGCCTGGTCTGGGCGGTGTGCCGCATGGCCGGGGCGAGGCCCGCGGCCAGCGCGGCCGGCAGCAGCGCCACGACCGACATGTCCCACGGTCGCCAGACCGCGAGCGCCACGGCTGCCACGACCAGGCAGACCTCGGTCAGGAAGACCGGGAGGAACAGTGGTACATCGACGATGTAGCCCTCGTCCCGCGCCCAGGCACGCACTCGTGCCTTGAACACCTCCAGCTCCTTGGCCAGTTGGCCACCCGCCTTACGTTGCTTGCCTCCCAGCCGCAGCGGGCGGTTGCCGCGGAGGAGATAGCGAACCCGTGCGCTGGCCACGTCGAGCCGGTCGAAGTCGGCGTCGCGGACGCCCGTACCGCGGCGTACGGACCACCCGTCGCCGTCCTTGGTGATGACGATCAGCCCCAGGGCGGCGCAGTAGGACAAGGTGCGGACGAACTCGGTCGGTCCGACCCGCTCGTGAAGGAGGTACATCGCCTGTGCGGGACCGATCCCGTCCGGGATCTTGGGTGGCACCGTGGGTTTCGGCCGCCGTTCGAAGGTCCTCGCCGCCACGAAGGCGAGCCCGGCGAGGAAGAGCAGCACCGACAGGATCAGGACGGCGGCGGCACGCCCGGAATCCTGCCCGAGCACGGGATCCCAGCGCTGTGACCAGGGCAGCGGGTCCGGCGCGACGGTCGGCGTCGTGGCGACGTCGGTACGCACGGTGACCGGGGTTCCGGGGTCGAGGTCGTCGGCGGTGATGCGCAGGGTGGAGGTGCCCTCCCCCTCCACGGTGGTGCAGCCGTCGGTGCTGCCGACGCCGACGGCACACCGTACGTCCGCCGATTCCGCCGGCAAGGTGACGGAGAGTTCAGCGTGCTGGATGGGCTGGCTCCAGCCGGCCGGGATGAGGTCCCAGTGGAGCCGCGACCCCTCCTCCTGCGGGAGGAGGGCGTCCTCGATGCGGTAGCGCAGTTCGTAGGTGTGTTCGCCCGGAGTGACGGTCCGGGCCGGATCCCCGACGCGTACGACGGTGTAGCGACCCCAGTCCTCCTCGGACTGTTCGGTCGGCACCTCTTCCGCCGACCACGATTGCAGGAACTCCTCGGTACAGCCGGGCCGGTCCAGGGGACAGTCCTCGGTGCGCCAGGCAACGCCGTCCTCGCCGTAGTAGGCCTTCGCCTCGGCCAGCCGCTCCGCGCGCGACAGGTGCGCGTCCATCCGGGCCTCGACGTAGCCGGGGTCGCGCCGCAGGCCGGGCGCGTTGGGATCGCGGTGGTCGAAGTAGCGGAAGATGCCGTGGCTGGCGGGGGACTCGGGGAAGTCGAGGGTGATCCGCTCCACCGCCTCCAGGGCGCCGTCCCGACCCACGGTGAAGTCGGCGTGGTATCGGGTGATGGTCGCCGGGCTGGCAGCCGGCTCCTCGTCACCGGTGAAGATCGCCTGCACGCCCATGGCGAGCAGGGGCCAGCAGGCGAGTGCCAGCGCGACCGCGACCGCGGCGACGTACCATCCGAGAACTCTGCGCACGACGCGCCACTCTAGGAAGTCGCCCGAACTGCTCGGGGTGCCGGGTGCCCCAGCGCCGACCCGTGCTCGGAACGCCGGTCGGGTCCGTAGCGAAACGCACACCGTCGCCGTTTCGGCGCGTCCCTCCACACGCCCTAGACTCGGGGTTGTGCCTGCGATGAGCTCCGGTTCCCGGCGAGGCGGTGACGGTCGGCTGACGGCCGCACTCGACCCGCACGATCAGGGTCCTCAGGACCAATGTGGCGTGATCGGGGTGTGGGCCCCGGGCGAAGAGGTCGCCAAGCTGACCTACTTCGGTCTGTACGCCCTCCAGCACCGCGGCCAGGAGTCGGCCGGCATCGCGGTGTCCAACGGACGCCAGATCCTGGTCTACAAGGACATGGGGCTGGTGTCCCAGGTCTTCGACGAGGCGACCCTCGACTCGCTGACCGGGCACATGGCGGTCGGCCACGCGCGCTACTCCACGACCGGACGTAGCACCTGGCAGAACGCCCAGCCGACCTTCATGCCGACCGAGGACGGTTCGCTCGCGCTCGGTCACAACGGCAACCTGATCAACACCCACGAGCTGGCCGAACTGGTCGCGGCGCTGCCCGGCAAGAGCAAGGGACCGGTCTCGACCAACGACACCGGCCTGCTCACCGAGCTCCTGGCGTACCACCCCGACAGCACCGTGGAGATGCGGGCCCTCGAGCTGCTGCCCCAGGTGCGCGGCGCCTACAGCCTGGTGTGGATGGACGAGGACACCCTGTACGCCGCCCGCGACCCGCAGGGCATCCGCCCGCTGGTGCTCGGCCGGCTCGAGCGCGGCTGGGTGGTGGCGAGCGAGGACGCCGCCCTGGCCACCGTGGGTGCGAGCGTCGTCCGGGAGGTCGAGCCGGGCGAGATGATCGTCATCGACTCCGATGGCCTGCGCTCCCACAAGTTCGCCGAGCCCGACCGCAAGGGCTGCGTGTTCGAGTACGTCTACCTCGCCCGTCCCGATGCCACCATCAGTGGCCGCGGGGTCCACGAGGCCCGGGTGGAGATGGGTCGCCAGCTCGCCCGCGAGTTCCCCATCGACGCCGACCTGGTGATGCCCGTCCCCGAGTCGGGCACCCCTGCCGCCACCGGCTACGCCGAGGAGTCCGGCATCCCGTTCGGCCAGGGCTTCGTGAAGAACTCCTATGTCGGGCGCACCTTCATCCAGCCCAGCCAGACGCTCCGCCAGCTCGGCATCCGGCTGAAGCTGAACGCCCTGGAGCACATGATCCGCGGCCGCCGCATCGTGGTGGTCGACGACTCGATCGTGCGCGGCAACACCCAGCGCGCCCAGATCCGGATGCTCCGCGAGGCCGGCGCGGCCGAGGTGCACGTGCGGATCTCGAGCCCGCCGGTGAAGTGGCCGTGCTTCTACGGCATCGACTTCGCCACCCGGGCGGAACTGATCGCCAACGGCCTGGACGTCGAGGAGATCGCCCACTCGGTGGGCGCCGACAGCCTCGGCTACATCTCGCTGGAGGGCATGGTCGAGGCCACCCAGCAGCCGGCGCGCCAGCTGTGCACCGCCTGCTTCACCGGCGAGTACCCGATCGAGCTGCCCGAGGAGGACCTCCTCGGCAAGCACCTGCTGGAAGCGAGCCTGTCGACCTCGGAGCTGGGCAAGACCCTGCCGGTGCTCAACAACCCGTGACCCGCACCCTGATCACCACCTGTACCCCCTGAGCCAGGAGCTTCCCGTGACCAACGCCTACGCCGCTGCCGGCGTCGACATCCACGCCGGTGACCGGGCCGTGGCGCTGATGAAGGAATCGATCGAGAAGTCCCGCCGACCGGAGATGGTCGGCGGTATCGGCGGGTTCGCCGGGCTCTTCGACGTCTCCGCGCTGAAGGACTACGACCGGCCGCTGCTGGCCTCCTCCGCGGACGGCGTCGGCACCAAGGTGGCGATCGCGCAGGCCCTCGACAAGCACGACACGATCGGCTTCGACCTGGTCGGCATGCTCGTCGACGACCTGGTGGTCTGCGGTGCCGAGCCTTTGTTCCTCACCGACTACATCGCCACCGGCAAGGTCGTCCCCGAGCGGATCGCGGCGATCGTCAAGGGCATCGCCGAGGGTTGTGTCGAGGCCGGCTGTGCGCTGATCGGCGGCGAGACCGCCGAGCACCCCGGGCTCCTCGGCCCGGACGAGTACGACGTGGCGGGTTCGACCACCGGAGTGGTCGAGGCTGCGGACCTGCTCGGCTCCGAGCGGGTCGAGGCCGGCGACGTCGTCGTGGCGATGGCCTCCTCGGGGCTGCACTCCAACGGCTACTCCCTGGTCCGGCACGTCCTGCTCCAGGAGGGCGGCCTGGCCCTGGACGCCCACATCGACGAACTCGGCCGCACCCTGGGCGAGGAGCTGCTGGTCCCGACCCGGATCTACGCCAAGGCCTGCCTGGCGATGATCCGTGCCACCCGCACCCACGCGATGTCCCACATCACCGGCGGCGGGCTGGCCGCCAATCTCGAGCGGGTGATGCCGGCCGAGCTGAGCGCGACCCTCGACCGCTCCACCTGGACCCCGCAGCCCATCTTCGACCTGGTGCGCCGTACTGGCGACGTCTCGCAGCAGGACCTGGAGATGACCCTGAACTGCGGTGTCGGCATGGTGGCGCTGCTGCCCCCCGAGGACGCCGACGCAGCGGTGAGCGCGCTCGACGAGTTCGGCATCCAGGCCTGGGTCGCCGGCACGGTGTCGGCCGCCGAGGAGGGTCGGCCCGGAGCGGTCACCCTCGCAGGTCAGCACCCCGGCTGGTGACCTCGACCCCGTCCGGACCGCGGGGTGAGGGTGAGATCGGTCGCGCCACGCGTTCGAAAGTGCGGACGAGTTCGCGGTATCGACCATCTATTGGGTAGCGTTGGGCCCACGACAGAGACTGAGGAAGTCCGGGGTCCTAGACCCCGGCCTAGCGTGCGAGGGGGCTGGACCCTATGGGCCGCGGCCGAGCGAAAGCCAAGCAGACGAAGGTCGCTCGCGACCTGAAATACCGTACTCATGAGACGGATTTCGCGGCGCTAGCCCGCGAGATGCATGGCGAATCCGACGAGACCGACCAGGGCGACGAGCATGACGAATGGTCGGATTACGAGGGACGCGCGAAGGATTGACCCGAGCGTGGCCGGCCGAGCCGGTCACGACGGTGGGTCTCCGGGCCCCGGTCACCCTCCAGGTGCCGTGATCCGGATCCGGTGCGCGCCCCTCGCTCGAGTGGTGGTGTGCTGACGGCGTAGCTCTTGCGAGAGCTGCGCTGTTCGCATGCCGTCAGTCCGGGGGCCTGGTCTCACGGGCGAAATGGACGGCGCCGTGCGTGCCGTACCCCGGCAGTCGGCCCGCGTACCTCGTGCCGTCGAAGCCGACCATCACCAGACCGTTCCCGGTGGGCACCAGGGTCGGCCAGGGCAGGTTGGTGGGATAGGGCGCATCCAGGGTGCCGAGCTGGCGCAGGTCGAGGTCGAAGACCGGGTACGCCGCGCGCTGGCCCCGCCGTCCGTCGCGGCCGTCGCTGGCGAGCACGACCGGGTGACCGTCCAGAGCCGCGAGGGTGGTGCCCTCGGTGGCGTTCCGGGTCGTGGCCGCAGCGCGCAGGCGCAGCGATCCGAGGTCGGGGCCCTCGGCGAGGACGGGGTGGAAGCTGAAGAACCGGCGTGCGCTCAGGTAGCCGACCAGCCAGCCCGCTGACGTGCGGAGCAGGTGCGGATCCCAGACCCCGACCGAGGTGAGACCGTCGGTGGGCAGGGCCAACGGTGCGGTGTCGAGGACATGCCTACCCGACAGCAGGTCCGCGTCGCTGCGGGCCAGGATCACCCGCAGGGAACCGGGCGGGGCGGAGGCGTCGAAGTCTCCCCAGGTGCTGGTCGCGACCAGCCACCGGCCGTCCTCGCGCACCAGGTGGGTCGCGTGGTCGCCGTAGACCCCTGCTCGGTCCGGCCGCCGGAAGAACAGATCGCTGAGGTGCCGCAGGGTGAGGCGCTCGGGGTCCAGCGACCAGAGACTGGTGTGCGCGGTGTCGAAGAACCCCGGCCCAGCGCTGGTCGCGCTGAGCACGGGCAGGCCCTCGTGATGGTACGGCGCGCCGTTCGCCTCGGTGACCAGACGCAGGTCGCGCAGGCCCAGTTGGCCGAAGCCGCCGGCGCGGAGCCGCCCGATCGCCCCGGCATGGGCGACCTGCAGGTCGGCGAGCCAGCTCTCGTCGTGGGTGGTCCGACCGAGCAGCGGCCCGAGATCGACCCGGGCCCGGGCGGTCCAGGAACCCTCGGTGCAGGTGAGCGCGGTCAGGTGCACGCCGGTGAGGGTGAGGGCGAACCCGTCCACCGGCCTGCCCTGTTCGAGCCTTCCGGATCGGCGGCTGCGGTGCCGCTTCGTGCCCGCCGGAGTGGTGGTGGTGAGCCACACGGTGCCGCGGCGGGCGTCGTACCCGGCGGCCAGGGCGACCTCGCCGGAGACCAGGGCGAGGTCGAGGGTGGCGAGTGCGTCCTGGGTGGGCCGGACGTCCTCGGCGACCACCGCGACCGACGGGGCCGGCTGGGGGAGCGGGTGCTGCGAGTGCTCACCTGGGCCGGCGAGATCGAGCTGGACCGCACCCGGTGCGATCAGAGCTACCGGCCGGGTCTCCCCGGCCGCCTCGAAACGGGGCCACCTCGCACTGCTGGTCGGCTCGGCGTTCACCGGGCCGAGGCTACCGGGGCCCGCGACGCCGCCCGGCCGGTCCTCACAATTGGGGAGACCATGCCCGAAGGCGGTCCCTGAACCCTCGGCGCGAGGTCGGATCTGCGCATGACCGCGGACGAGCTCGTCACCACGCGCTCCGCCGCGCCGTCCTCGGAGGAGGGCGCGGCGGGCGGTGGGTCCGGTGCGCCGGACCGGTCCCGTGGACGACGCCGCGGTGCGCGCCGGCTCCGGGCACTGCTCGTGGCGCTGGTCGCGCTGGCCGTGATCATCCCGGGAGCGGGGGCCATCGGGGTCGCGCACCTGGAGAGCCGGCTGCAACGCACCCCGGGAGTCTTCGACGGTCTGCCGGACCGTCCGGCCCGCGCCACCGGGCCCGCGGCGGACGCCGTCAACATCCTGGTCCTCGGGACCGACCGGCGCTCCGAGGTACCCACCACCGGCTCGGACGCCGAGGCACCGGGCTGGGTCGTGGGTGAGCAGCGCAGCGACACGATGATGCTGATCCACATCGACGCCGACCGCGAGGGGGCGAGCGTGGTCTCGGTGCCACGCGACGCCTGGGTGCCGATCCCCGGCTACGGGGAGATGAAGGTCAACGCCGCCTACTCCCTGGGTGGCCCGCGGCTGGCGACCCACACCTTCGAACAGCTCACCGGGGTCCACGTCGACCATCTCGCCGTGGTGGACTGGTCCGGGTTCATCGCTCTCACCGACCTCGTCGGCGGCGTCACCGTCGACATCCCGTCGACGGTCCACGACTCGGCCCGCGACATCACCTGGACCCAGGGACGGCACCGGCTCGACGGCGACCAGGCGCTCGCCTACGTGCGCCAGCGTTACGGACTCCCCGGGGGAGACCTCGACCGGGTACGACGCCAGCAGGTGTTCCTGCGTCAGCTGATGGGCGAGGTGCTGACCGAGGAGGTCCGAACCTCCCCGGCCGCGCTGCTCGACGTACTCGACGTCGTCACCGAGCACGCCACCGTCGATGACCGGTGGTCGCTGCGGGACATGGCGGCCCTCGCCTGGTCGCTCCGCTCGCTGCGCGTCTCCGAGGTCACCTACCTGACCGCCCCGGTCGCCGGCTTCGGGCAGGTGGAGGGGCAGAGCATCGTGCGGCTCGACGAGGCGGCCGGGAAGCAGTTGTGGCATGCGGTCCGCTGGGACGAGGTCTCCGGCTGGGTCGAGGGCCACCCCGACCGGCCCACCCCGTCGGTCGTCGACTGAGCCGGGCCGACCGCCTCGACCCGGGTCGGCGCGTCGAGCCGCACTGACGTGTCCCAGGTCACATCGCGCACTATGCTGTTCGGTCGCGCCGCTTCCCCAGTGGACGCCCGTCCACCGGCGCTCGATGCGTGATGGAGGACGCCGTGAACGCCCTGGTGTTGATGCTCATCGGACTGGCGATGTTCGCCGCCGGCTACCTGCTCTATTCCAAGTTCCTGTCCGCCAAGATCTACCGGCTCGACCCGGCGTACTCCACCCCGGCGCACGAGCTCAGCGACGGTGTCGACTACGTGCCGACCAACAAGTTCGTGCTGTGGGGCCACCACTTCACCTCGGTGGCCGGCGCCGCCCCCATCGTGGGGCCCGCGGTCGCGGTGATCTGGGGCTGGCTCCCCGCCTTCTTGTGGGTCACCCTCGGCACCGTCTTCTTCGCCGGCATGCACGACCTGGGTGCGCTGTGGGCCTCGGCCCGCAACCGCGGTCAGTCGATGGGCATGCTCTCGGGGCGCTACATCGGCGCCCGCGGCCGCAACCTCTTCCTGGTGGTCATCTTCCTGCTGCTGCTGATGGTGGTCGCGGCCTTCGCGGTGGTCATCACCAACCTGCTGATCGCCTCGCCCTCGACGGTCATCCCCACCTGGGGCGCGATCGCGGTGGCTGCCGTGATCGGTCAGATGATCTACCGCTGGAAGATGAACCTCGCCCTGACCACCGTGATCGGCGTGGTGGCGCTGTACGCCCTCATCCTGGTCGGTGATCGCTACCCGGTGGAGCTGCCCGACCCGATCCTCGGGCTGTCGCCGGCGGCGTTCTGGATCATCGCGCTCTTCGTCTACGCCGGCATCGCCTCGCTGCTGCCGGTGTGGGTGCTGCTCCAGCCGCGGGACTACATCAACGGCGTGCAGCTCTTCATCGGGCTGGGCATCCTGTACGGCGCCGTACTGCTCGGCATGCCCTCGATCGTCGCGCCGGCCTTCAACGACGCGGTGCCCGCCGGTACGCCGAGCATCGTGCCGCTGCTGTTCGTCACGATCGCCTGCGGTGCGATCTCCGGCTTCCACGGCATGGTCTCCTCCGGCACCACCGCCAAGCAGCTCGACAAGGAGTCGGACGCCCGGTTCGTCGGCTACTTCGGTGCGGTCGGCGAGGGTCTCCTCGCCCTCGGCGCCATCATCGCCGCGACCGCCGGTTTCCAGACCCTGGCCGACTGGGAGGCGGTCTACACCGCGTTCAACGAGGGCGGCGTGGGTGCCTTCGTCACCGGCGGGGGTGAGATCGTCAACCAGGGTCTCGGCATCCCGACGTCGCTGAGTGCCACCATCCTGGCCACCATGGCGGTGCTCTTCGCGGCCACCACCATGGACACCGGCGTGCGGCTGCTCCGCTTCGTCGTGCAGGAGGCCGGCGAGGTCGTGGGCGTGAGGATCAAGAACGGGCTGGGGACCGCGATCACCTTGGCGGTCTCGCTCGCCCTGACCTTCAGCGCCGGGGCCGACGGCTCGGGCGGTATGCGGATCTGGCCGCTGTTCGGCACCACGAACCAGCTGCTGGCCGCCCTGACGCTCTCCATCCTGGCGGTCATGCTGCTGCGCAAGCGGCGCAACCCGTGGCCGGCCCTGATCCCGCTCGCGTTCGTGTTCGTGATGTCGTTCTACGCCGCCATCGTGCAGCTCGAAGGCCTGTGGGACGACCGCGACTGGCTGCTGCTGGTGATCGACGTGGTCATCATCATCGCCGCGCTCTGGGTGGCCTTCGAGGCGGTGATCGCGATGAACCGGGCCCGGAACGCCCCGCCGGAGCCGGAGGACGCCGACGCGTTCGTCGGAACCGACTCCCGGGACTGAGCCGGCCATGGCTCCCCAGGAACCGCGGGCATGAACGCCGAGACCGTCCCCGCTCCCGGACCGCGCACCGTCCGGGAGCGGTGGCGGGCCCTCCTGGCCGGGCTGGAGGAGTTCTACGCCGGGCCCTACCGGCGTACCTTCGCGCGCGCCCAGCGCGAGGAGGACGACCTGTTCATGCTGGTGGTGCTCGCCGAGTCGCTCGGGGTGCCCGACCCGGCGGCGTACTGGTCGGCCGAACTGCTGCCCGCCCTCTACGACGACTTCCATGCGTGGCACACCCGGATCGGCCTGGACCGCTCCCCGCTCGAGCACATCGGCTGCTGCTGACCGTGGGGACCGCGATGACCTCACATGCACTCCGGGTGGCGGCCCAGCGCCGGGTGCTCTTCGTCGGCGGCAAGGGCGGTGTCGGCAAGACCTCGCTCGCCTCCGCGCTCGCGCTGGCCCGGGCCCGGCAGGGGGCGCGGGTGCTGCTGGTCTCCACCGACCCCGCCCACAACCTCGGCCACCTGTGGGACCGCACCGTGGGGGACTCGGCGGTCCGGCTGGCGATCTGCCCGGGGGACGTGCGGGCCGGCCAGGCGGAATCGGTCGGGGGGTACGTCGACGGGCTGGAGATCGACCCGCAGCGCACCGTCGACCGGCACCTGGCCGCGGTCGGGGTCACCATGAGACGGCTGCTGCCCGAGCGGATGCGCGGGGCTGCCGAACGCCATCTCGCCCTGGCCCGCGAGGCCCCCGGCACCCATGAGTCGGCGGTGCTGGAGCGGATCGCCGAGGCCGTCGAGACCGGCACCCGCGACTACGACCTGGTCCTCTTCGACACCGCACCCTCGGGCCACACCGTGCGGCTGATGGCTCTCCCCGAGCAGCTCACCGTCTGGACCGAGACGCTGCTGGCCAACCGCGACCGGTCGGACCGGTTCGGCGAGGCCCTCCAGGGGTTGGGCGGATCGGCGTCCCGGGGCGGGGGCCGGGCCGACCGCCGGACGTCGGAGAGGCACGCCGAGCTTCGGCAGGTGCTGGAGCGTCGCCAGCAGCGGTTCGCCCGGCTGCGCGACGTCGTCGGCGACCACGAGCTGACCGCTTTCCTGATCGTGCTCACCGCCGAGCGCCTGCCCGTCGCGGAGTCGCTCGACCTCCACGAGCAGCTGAGCGGTCTCGGTGTGGACGTCGGCGCGCTCGTCGTGAATCGGCGCTCCCCGTCGGGGGCCGGTGAGGTGCTCGCCGCCAGGCGTGAGCAGGAGGACACCCAGCTCGCCCTCCTCCGCGCCCGGCTCCCCGGCGTCCTCCTGGACGAGGTGCCGCTCCTCCCCGGGGAACTGGTCGGCGATGTCGCGCTCAGCGGGTTGGCCGCGGAGCTGACCGGGGCCGGCCGAGCCGGTTGAGCGGCTGAGTGGGCGGAGTGGGCGGAGTGGTGCCGGGGTCGAGCTCACACCAGTCGTTCCGGGGGTGGCCACGCGCCGTTCACGGCGGGGAAGCCGGGCGATCGTAGCCTCGCCACGTGCTCGCCCGTGGGTTGATCGGTTCGCTGCTGGTGCTCGGGGGAGGGCTCGTGGTGGCGACCCTGCCGCGATCCACCGCGCTGCTCCGTCCTGCCAGTCCCACCGCGGACCTGTTGCTGCCGCTGCGGGAACACGCGGCGGGCCGGATGGCCGGGCTCGCGCTCGTCCTCCTCGGTCTCGGCCTGCTGGCGCACGCCTGGCTGGCCCTGTGCCGGCAGGTGTCCACCCGTCGTACCGGCCAGTCCGGCGGTGCCCGGGTGGCCGAGGACCTCGACCTGGTGCGGTTCGCCGCCCTGCTGTGGAGCCTGCCGCTGCTGATCGCGCCGCCGCTGTTCTCGCGCGACGGGTGGTCCTACGCCGCACAGGGGGCGATGGTCTCCGCCGACGTGTCGCCGTACCGGTTCGGCCCCGCGATCCTCGGCCTCCGGCCGGTGACCGAGGCGGTCGACCCGATGTGGCAGCACACCCCGGCGCCGTACGGGCCGTTGCCGCTGTGGTTCGGCGGCGCCCTCGCCGAGACGACCCTCAACCCGCTGATGCTGGTGATCGGCCACCGGGTGATCGCCCTGGCGGGGCTGGCCCTGCTGGCCTGGGCGATGCCACGGCTGGCCGAGTGGGGCGGGGTCAACCCGGCGTTCGCGAGCGCCCTGGTGCTGGCCTCGCCGTTCATGATCGCCAACGGGGTGGCCGGGCTGCACAACGACCTGCTGATGGCCGGCCTGATGGCCGCCGCCCTGGTGGTGGCGGCCGAGCACGGCTGGGTGTACGGCGCCCTCCTCGGCGGGCTCGCCGCAGCGGTCAAACTCCCCGGCGGACTGGTCTGCATCGGCGTCGCCCTGGTGACCCTGGGCCTCCAGGCCGGGCTGGCCGGCAGGGTCCGCCGACTGGCCGGCTGCGCAGCGGTGTCGGTGGCGGTCCTCATCGTGCTCGGGGTCCTGTCCGGGCTCGGCCTCGGCTGGGTCCGCGCGCTGAGCGTGCCCGGCAGCGTGCACACGCCGCTCTCCCTGACCACGGTCGTCGGTGACCTGCTGGAACGGGTGGGGGCGCTGCTCGGGTTCGGCCTCCCCGAGGACGCCCTGGTCAGCCTGCTCCGCGGGCTGGGGATGGTCGCCACGCTGGCGATCGCCGTCGGGGTGGCACTGCGCTGGCCCACCGGGCGGCGTGAGCGAGCGCTGGCGGGGATGGCGCTGGTGCTCGGGGCGGCCGTCCTGCTCAGCGCCGTCGTTCACCTGTGGTACTTCATGTGGCCGCTGCCGTTCCTCGCCGCGTTGCCGCTGCGCCGCTTCCAGCTCACCGGGCTGGTGGTTCTCTCGGTGTTGCTCGGACTGGTCGCCCCGCTCGACTCCTCGCTGCACGGCGCCTACCTGGTGATCGTCGTGGCCATCGTGATCGTGGCCGCGCTCTTCGCCGTCCTGCTACTCACCCCCCGGGCCCGGGACCGGGTCGCCCGCATCGTGGAGGCCGGCTGGCTGCCCGACGGCCTGCCCGACCGGGACGGCGGCGCGGCCGCCCGGCCCGAGCCCGAACCCGGCCCGATCGGGACCTAGGAGCCTGCCGGACGATCCGCGGATCGCTCCGCCGGCGGAGCCCCGGCGGACAGCCCCCCGGCCGAGGTGCGGTCGACCGCGCCGACGCGCCCTTCTCGTCCGGCAGCCGCCCGGCCGGCAGAGCGGTCACCGGCCGGGTCAGCCGGACCGGGCCACCAGGTCCGGCAGCGGGGTGGTGACCGAGGCGTGCACATCGAGCATGGAGTCGATCGTGCGCCGCCACGGGAACTGCTCGGCGCGGGCACGTGCGGCGGCGCGTCTGCGCAGGACGGGCCGGGCGGCGAGGCGGAGGACGGCGTCGGCGAGCTGTTCCGGTTCGGGCGGGGCCCAGGCACCCGAGGCGTCGTCGACGAGTTCCCGTGCGCCGCCACGATCGGCGGTGACGACCGGCGTACCGCAGGCGAGGGCCTCGAGGACGGCCAGGCCGAAGGTCTCACCGGGGCACACCGACAGGGCGAGGTCGGCGGCGGCGATCCGCCGGCACAGTTCGGCCCGCTCGGTGAGGTGACCGTGGAAGTGGATCGGGGCGTCGGCGGCGAGCTGTTCCAGTTCGGCGCGCTGCGGGCCCTGTCCGTAGACGTCGAGCCGGAGCAGTACGCCGCGCCGGTGCAGGGCCAGCGCGGTCTCGATCGCCAGCTGTGGTGACTTCTCCCGGGAGAGCCGGCCCACGTGCACCAGCCGGAGCACGTCGCCGGCGGGGCGATCCATCGGCTGCGGGGTGAACGTGGCCAGGTCGACCCCCAGCGGCACCCGGGTCATCGGGCAGCCGGCGGAGTCGGCGAGCGCCTGGAACTCCGAGCGGGCGTAGAGCGAGGTCACCACCACGGTGTCGAAGGCGCGCACGAGGATCCGGTTGAGCAGTCCGGCCGACACCTTGGTGGTGGTCTCGAGACCGGTGCGCAGGCTCATCTGGTCATCGAGCCGCTCGTGCGAGAAGAGCACCGAGCCGACCCGGTTGCGCCGGGCCCAGCGGGTGACCGGGAGCAGGGTGAACTTGTCGCTGAGCTCCACCGAGGTGGGGCCCCATTCCTCCAGGACGTCGATCACCCGCCAGGGCTCCACGATCAGCCGGTACCCGCCGCCCACCCGCGGAGCGCGCAGCTGGACCACCTCCCCGGCGGGCGTGGATTCGCGGAAGTCGACCGGCCCGGGTACGACGAGCAGGCGGTCGTGCTCCTCGGCGTATCCCGCACCGAGGGCGGTGAGCGCCGTCTTCATGCCGCCCGAGGTGGGTCCGACGAAGTTGGCCAGTTGGGCGATCCGCACCTGCGCACCGTGCCGCGACCGGATGAACGGGGCGTGACGCCGACACGACCGGGGCCTGAAACCGCTCACCGGCGGGTCTGCAACGGGGCACTCTCGGGAACTCTCGGGTGACACCTGTGGACGGGCAGACGGGCCGACCGCCCGGAGGCCACAATGGCGGGGTGAGCAACACCGAGACCCGCCCCGACGAGATCAGGTGCGAGACGGCCGGGGGTGCCGAGATCGAACTCATCGCTCCGCGGGAGGTGCCGTTGGGCGGCCCGAGGGCGATGACGGTGCGCCGTACGCTCCCGTCCCGGAGCCGCTCGCTGATCGGAGCCTGGTGCTTCCTGGACCACTACGGCCCGGACGACGTGAGCGCCACCGGGGGGATGAAGGTCGCGCCGCACCCGCACACGGGGTTGCAGACGGTGAGCTGGTTGTTCACCGGCGAGGTCGAGCACCGTGACAGCGCGGGCCACCACGCACGCGTGCGACCCGGAGAGGTCAACCTGATGACCGGCGGCCGGGGCATCAGCCACTCGGAGGTCTCCGACGACGCCTTCCCCGTCCTGCACGGTGCCCAGTTGTGGGTGGCGCTGCCCGACTCCGCCCGGCACTCCGAGCCCGGGTTCGAGCATCACGTGCCGACCCCGGTGACGGGTCCCGGATGGTCGGTCCGGGTGCTCGTGGGGTCGCTGCTGGGGGACACCTCGCCGGTGCACACCTTCACACCGCTGGTGGGGGCGGAGGTGCTGCTGGACCCCGGCACCTCGCTGGAGGTGCCGGTCGAGCCCGGCTTCGAGCACGGTGTCCTGGTCGACACCGGCGCCCTCACGGTGCACGCCGAGGGCGGCCCGACCGCCTCGCCGGTGGGGTCCGACGAGCTCGCCTACCTGCCACCTGGCGCGACCCGGCTCACCTTCGTCGCGGGGGAGCGCTGGACCCGGCTGCTGCTGCTCGGTGGACGGCCGTTCGGCGAGTCGATCGTGATGTGGTGGAACTTCGTGGGCCGCGACCACGACGAGATCCTCGGCTACCGCCGGGACTGGCAGGACCAGATCACCGTCGACGGTGCGGTCGTGTCCGACTCCCAGTTGGTGCGGGCGGGGCGGTACGGCGTCGTGGTCGGCGACCACCTCCCGCCGATCCCCGCACCCCCGATGCCGCAGGGCGTGCGCCTGCGCGAGCGGCGCTGATGAGCGCCCCGGCCGCAGACCTGGTGCGCTGCCCCTGGGCGGGCGGGCCCGGGCCGATGCGCGACTACCACGACACCGAGTGGGGTGTGCCGGTCCCGGCCGGCACCGGGGACGACACCGGGCGCGAGAGCAGCTACTTCGAACGGCTCACCCTGGAGGCCTTCCAGTCCGGCCTGTCCTGGTCGACGATCCTGGCCAAGCGACCCGCCTTCCGAGCGGCCTTCGCCGGCTTCGACGCCGACACGGTCGCCGCCTTCACCGAGAGTGACCGAGCCAGGCTGCTCGCCGACGCCGGCATCGTCCGCAACCGCGCCAAGGTCGAGGCCACCATCGGCAACGCCCGGGCCGTGGTCGCCGTGCGCGAGCAGGAGGGCCTGGAGGCGCTGATCCGGGGGTTCGCACCCGCCGTCGCACCGCCGTACGACGCCACCGTGACGACCGAGTCGACGGCCCTGTCCAAGGAGCTCAAGCGCCGCGGGTTCCGCTTCGTCGGACCGACCACGATGCACGCTCTGATGCAGGCGCTGGGACTGTTCGACCCGCACCACCCGGACTGCTTCCGGGCGGGCGGCCGGGGCTGAGGGGCGGCAACTACGCTGTGCGCATGTCCTCTGCCGGTGAACTCCTCGAGCTGCTTCGCACCGGTCGTGCCACGAGCCTCGACGAGCTCGCCGATCTGACCGGACTCTCGGAGGAGCGGGTGGCGCGCCGCCTGGAGCAGCTGACCGCTGCGGGCCTGGTGCTGCCCGGGCAGCTGACCCTCAACCCCGACGCCGGCGTCGTGCTCGGCGTCGCGGTCGGGCGCAGCCGCAGCCAGCTCGCCGTCTTCGATCTGGCCGGCCGGGAGCTGGCCGGTGACACGCGTGACCACGTGGTCGGTCTGAGTGCTCCGGAGCTGATGCCCCAGCTGGTCGACCGGCTCACCGCGATGCTGGCCGCCGTCACGCCGCTGCCGGGGCCGGTGCTCGGGATCGGGATGAGCCTGCCGGGCGCGATCGACCCGGTCCGGCAGGTCGGGTTGGAGAACCCCGCCATGCGGGGCTGGGAGGGGGTCGAGCTCGCGCCGTACTTCGCCGCGTTCGGCACCGCAGACGGCGTCCCCTTCCAGGTCGCCAACGACGCCGAGGTGCTGGCCCGCTCCGAACTGTTCGGCACCACTCGGCGTCCGCTCCGCAACGCCCTGGTGGTGAAGGCCTCGACCGGCATCGCCCTCGGCGTGCTCGCCGACGGACGGGTGATCAGTGGTCAGCACGGCCTCGCCGGCGACATCGGGCACACCCGGGTCGACGTGGCCGGCCAACTGCCCTGTCGCTGCGGTGCTGCTGGATGCCTGGAGACAGTCGCCGCCGGGTGGGCCCTGGTCAAGCGCCTGGTCGACTCCGGCCTGGAGGCCGGGCACGTCCGCGACCTGGCCGCGGCGGCGCTGGCCGGCGACGGCGTGGCCCGATCGCTCCTGCGCGAGAGCGGGCGCCAGTTGGGCGACCTGCTCGCCGTGGCGGTCAACCTGCTCAATCCGCAGGCGATCGTGCTGGGCGGTGACATGGCGGCGGCCTTCGACCTCTACTCGGCCGGCGTCCGCGAGAGCGTGCTCAGCCGGGCCAGCGCGACGGCCACCCGCGACCTGGTGTTCCTTCCCGCCACGCACGGCGACTCGGCCGGCCTGGTGGGCTGCGCCGCGCTCGCGCTCGAGTACGCCCTCCACCCCGCCAGGGTCGAAGCGCTGCTCTGATCCGGTCGGTCGGCCCGGTCGCTCCGCCCGGTCGATCGGTGGGAACGGATCGACCGGTGCACCTCTTGCCGAGATCAGTGCAATGTCACATAATATGATGGTCCGCTCGAGATCAGGAGTCACCCAATGAACCAGTCGGCGCAGCCCTGGCGTGGCGTGTACGTCGCCACCGCCCTTCCCTTCAACGACGACCTGTCCGTCGACTACGACGGCTACGCCGAGCACGTGAGCTGGCTGGCCGCCAACGGCATGGACGGCGTCTGCCCGAACGGTTCGCTCGGGGAGTACCACACCCTCACCGACGAGGAGCGGGCCCGCGTGGTCCGCACGGCGGTCGAGGCCGCGCCCGAGGGATTCGGCGTGATGCCGGGCGCTGCGGCGTACGGATCGGGGGAGAGCGTGCGCTGGATCGAGCAGGCCGCCGACGCGGGGGCCGCCTCGGTGCTGCTGCTCCCGCCCAACGCCTATCGCGCGGACCGTGAGACCGTGATCGACCACTACCGCGCGGCGGCGCAGGTCGGCCTGCCGATCGTGGCCTACAACAACCCCTACGACACCAAGGTCGACCTCACCCCGGACCTGCTCGCCGAGCTGCACTCCGAGGGCCTGATCGTGGCGATCAAGGAGTTCACCGGGGATGTGCGCAGGGCCTACGAGATCGCCGAACTGGCGCCCGGGCTGGACCTGCTGATCGGCTCGGACGACGTCACCCTGGAGCTCGGCCTGGCCGGCGCCGTCGGGTGGATCTCCGGCTACACCAACGCTCTGCCCAACGTGTGCCGCCGGCTCTACGACCTGTCCACCTCCGGTGTCGCGGCCGACCTGGAGGCCGCGCTGCCGCTCTACCGCGAACTCCACGCGCTGCTGCGCTGGGACTCCAAGACCGAGTTCGTCCAGGCGATCAAGCTCTCCATGGACGTGGCGGGCCGCAAGGGCGGTGCCTGCCGGCCGCCGCGCCGAGCCCTCTCGCCCGAACTCGTGGAGCGGATCGCGGCGGACACCAAGGCTGTCGTCGCCAAGGGTTACAACTGATCCATGGAGACCCTCCCCTTCCTGACCGGCTCCGACCTCGCCGCCGCGGTGAGCGGGGCGGAGGCGGTCCGCGCTCTGGAGGCGGCCCTCCAGTCCGGTGAGGTCGACCCCGAGCAGGACAGTCCGCGACTGTTCTCGCCGGCACCCGGCGGCGAGTTCCTGCTGATGCCCACCGAGGGTGGGACCTGGTCGGGCGTCAAGGCACTCACCGTCGCGCCGGACAACCCCGGCCGGGGCAAGCCGAAGATCCAGGGCATCTACGCCCTGATCCGCAGCGATGACCTCGCCCCCGTGGTGCTGATGGACGGTGTCGAGCTCACCCTGATCCGTACGCCGGCGACCACGGTGCTCGCGGTCGAGCACCTGCTCGGGCTCGGGCCGGTGGCGCCGTCGCCGCTGCCGGTGGTCGTGTTCGGCACCGGCCCACAGGCCGACCGGCACCTGGCCTACCTGCGCGAGGTCCTCGGTCCGCTCGACGTGACCGTCGTCGGCCGCCGGGCCGCACCCGCCGAGGCCCTGGCGCAGCGCTGGTCCGAGCGCGGCATACCGACCCGGGTGGGCGACGCCGAGGCCGTTCGTGACGCCGCGCTGGTCGTGTGCGTCACCTCCTCGAGCGAGCCGCTCTTCGACGCCGACCTGGTGCCCGACGACGCGGTGATCGCGGCGGTCGGTGCCCACGGTCCCGACATCGGGGAACTGCCGCCGGAACTCGTCCTGCGCAGCGACCTCGTCGTGGAGGGGCGTGCCTCGGCGATGCGCGAGTCCGGCAACCTGCTGCGAGCCCGCCCGGCGGCGGAGTGGGCCGGCGACCGCGCCCCGGCCAACCTCGCCGATCTCGTCACCGGCCGGATGGCGCGAACGCCCGGCCGGCCCGCCGTCTACACCGGCGTGGGCATGGCCTGGGAGGACCTCGTCGTGGCCACCGCCGCGGCGCAGCGGCACGGTGTGCTGGAGGCTGGTGTGCGATGAGGACCACACGCGTCATCCACGCCGTCGACTCCCACACCGAGGGGATGCCCACCAGGGTGATCACCGGAGGGGTCGGGGTCTTCCCGGGAGCCACGATGGCCGAGCGCCGTACCTGGTTCATCGAGCACAACGATGACCTGCGCACATTCTTGATGTGCGAGCCGCGAGGGCACTCGTCGATGAGCGGGGCGATCCTCCAGCCCCCGACCCGACCGGACGCCGATTTCGGGGTGCTCTTCATCGAGGTCTCCGGGTTGCTGCCGATGTGCGGCCACGGCACCATCGGCACCGCCACGGTGCTGGTCGAGACCGGCATGGTCCCGGTGAGTGAACCGGTGACGACGGTCCGCCTCGACACCCCCGCGGGCCTGGTCGTCGCCGAGGTCGCCGTCGAGGGCGGCCATGCCACCGGCGTCACCCTGACCAACGTCCCGTCCTTCGCCTTCGCCCTGGATCAGACGGTGGAGGTGCCGGGCTTGGGCACGGTGGGCTACGACCTGGCCTTCGGGGGCAACTTCTACGCCATCGTCGAGCTCGACGCCCTCGGCCTGCCCTTCGAGCGCGCGGCCAAGGGACGCCTGCTCGACGCCGGCCTGGCGATCATGTCGGCGATCAACGAGCAACACCTCCCGGTCCATCCGGCACGCGCGGACATCCGCGGCTGCCACCACGTCTATCTCCAGGCGCCCGGTTCCACGGCACGTCATTCCCGGCACGCGATGGCGATCCATCCCGGCTGGTTCGACCGGTCCCCGTGCGGCACCGGCACCAGCGCCCGGATGGCCCAACTGCACGCCCGAGGGGAGCTGCCGCTCGACACCGACTTCCTCAACGAGTCGTTCATCGGCACCTCGTTCACCGGCCGTCTCGTCGAGACCACCGAGGTGGCCGGCTACCCCGCGGTGATCCCGCGGATCACCGGCCGCGCCTGGGTGACCGGCACCGCCCAGTACATGCTCGACCCGAGCGACCCGTTCCCGGCCGGTTTCGAGCTCTGAGGGGTCCGCGGACGTGAGGAGCATGAGGTTGTGCGGATCGTGCCGCCCGCCATCGGGGCGCCGTACCCACGCCCGCCGAGCCCACGGCTGCACGGCGAAGGAGGATCGATGAGGCGCAGCGCCGACGTGGTGGTGATCGGTGCGGGTGCGGTCGGTGCGGCCGTGGCTTGGTTCGCCACCCGGGCCGGACTCACCGTCCAGGTCCTCGAGCGCGGCCAGATCGCCGGCGGCACCAGCAGCGCCTGCGAGGGCAACCTGCTGGTCTCGGACAAGGAGGCCGGTCCCGAGCTCGACCTCGCCCTCTACTCCCACGACGTCTGGACCGGCGAGCTCGACGAGTACGCCGGGCTGTGGGAGTTCGAGCGCAAGGGCGGCCTGGTCGTGGCCGCGAGCTCCACCGGGGCCGAGGGGCTTCGCGCGCTCGCGGTGCGGCAGCGGGCGGCGGGCATCGAGGTCAC
Organism: Nocardioides insulae DSM 17944; assembly: GCF_000422825.1. Lineage (GTDB taxonomy): Bacteria > Actinomycetota > Actinomycetes > Propionibacteriales > Nocardioidaceae > Nocardioides > Nocardioides insulae. The sequence continues at coordinate 123,325 of NZ_AUGU01000014.1, forward strand.
TGACGTCCCGGCCGACCGGATCGCCGACTACGAGCCCTATCTCACCGACGGACTCGCAGCCGCGGCCCACTACCCGCAGGACTGCCAGGCCCAGCCCATGCTGGTGACCGCGCATCTGCTCCGGATGGCTCGCGAAGCCGGGGCGGGGGTGAGCACGGGCACCACGGTGACGGGGCTCCTGCGGGACGGCGACCGGGTGGTCGGAGTGCGCACCGACCGCGGCGACCTCACCGCCGGCGCGGTGGTCAACGCCGCCGGCACCTGGGCGGGAGAGGTGGCCGCACTGGCCGGGGTGCGCGTGCCGGTGATGCCACGACGCGGCTTCGTGCTGGTGACCGAGCCGCTGCCGCCGACCGTGTTCCACAAGGTCTACGCCGGTGAGTACGTCGCCAGCACCCAGAGCTCGGAGGAGGGGCTGCAGACCTCGACGGTGATCGAGTCGACCGCAGCCGGCACGATCCTGGTCGGATCCTCGCGGGAGCGGGTGGGCTTCGATCGCACCGTGTCGCTGCCCGCGCTGCGCGAGATCGCGGCCAAGGCCCTGACGCTCTACCCCTCGCTGAAGGACACCTCGGTGATGCGCAGCTACCTGGGCTTCCGGCCCTACTGCCCAGACCACCTCCCGGTGATCGGGCACGACCCGCGCGCGCCGGGGCTCTGGCATGCCGCAGGTCACGAGGGTGCCGGCATCGGGCTCTCGGTCGGCACCGGCAAGCTCCTCGCCCAGGCGCTCAGCGGGGTGGCACCCGATCTCGAACTCACCCCCTTCGCCCCCGAGCGGTTCGGAGACCAGGTCCTCAGGGAGACGCCGGCATGAACGACCCGATCGCCATGACCCTGGACGGCCGGACCCTCACCGCCCGGCCCGGCCAGAGCGTCGGCGCCGCGCTCACCGACGCCGGCGTCCGCTCCTGGCGGACCACGCGGGGCGGGCAGCCGCGCGGGCTCTTCTGCGGGATCGGTGTCTGCTTCGACTGCCTGATCACCGTCGACGGACGGCCCGGCCAACGGGCCTGCCTGGTGCCGGCCAGGGCCGGCCTCGTACTGGAGACCGCGCCTGCGTCTCCCTCACCCGATCCCGGCCACCAGCGGAGAGACGACCGCGATGACTGAGCCTCGACCCACCGATCCTGCGCGGCCCGATCCGGGCGCGCCAGCTGCGTTGTCGCAGCTCGACGGGCCTCCGGCCGGCCGTCGGCACTCCGCCTTGCCGGCACACCGGTCCGGTGAGGCTCGAGAGGTCGACGATCGGTGGCTCCGGGCCGAGCGGAGCGGTGGCGTCTACGACGTGGCCGTGGTGGGCGCCGGGCCGGCCGGGCTGAGTGCCGCCGTGACGGCCGCAGAACAGGGCCTGCGGGTGGCGTTGGTCGACGCCGGCGCCCAACCGGGCGGGCAGTTCTGGCGACACCCCGACGAGGGGGCCGCCTGGCCCGACGAGGGTCGGGGTCAGCATGGGTGGCGTCGCTTCACCCGGCTTCGTGATCGATTGGGACGGCTCATCGGTGGGGGACGGGTGGAGGCGTTCGCCGAGCGGCAGGTGTGGTTCGTCGAGGAGCGCGCCGCAGTGTGGCACCTCCACCTGACCACCACCCATGCAGCGGTGGAGACGCCCGCGCCACGACTGGTGCGGGCGACCTCGCTGGTGCTGTGTCCGGGCGGCTATGACCGGCAGTTGCCGGTGCCGGGGTGGGACCTTCCCGGCGTGATGACCGCGGGCGGCGTGCAGGCGTTGCTGAAGGCGCACCGCAGTGTGGCCGGGCGGCGAGCGGTGGTCGCGGGCACGGGCCCCTTCCTGCTGCCCGTCGCCGAGGGGCTGGCCGCGGCCGGGGCCGAGGTGCTGGCGGTGTGCGAGGCCAACTCGGTCACCGGCTGGGGCCGCTCCCCTCTGGGGGCGGTGTCGGTGCCCGGCAAGGGCCTCGAGGCGCTCGAGTACGCCGGCGCCCTGCTCCGCCACCGGGTCCCCTTCAGACAGCGCACCGCCCTCACACGGGTCCACGGCGAGGGGTCGGTGACCGGCGCGACGCTCTCCCGGCTCGACCGCACGGGCCGGGTGCGCCCCGACGTTCCCCCGCAGCGGGTCGAGGTCGACCTGGTGGCCTTCGGCTGGGGGTTCACGCCTTCCCTCGAGTTGGTCTCGGCCGTCGGGGCGACCACTCGGGTGGACGTCGATGAGTCCCTCGTCGCCTGGGTCGACCCGAACCAGCGCACCGACGTACCCCGGGTGTACGCCGCGGGTGAGGTCACCGGCGTCGGCGGCGCGGTGCTCGCGGCGGGGGAGGGAGAACTGGCCGGTCTGACGCTGGCCCTCGACCACGGGGTGCCGGTGGCGGGCTCACGGATCGAGGCGCTGCAGCGCGGGGTGCGTCGGCACCGCCGGTTCGCTGCGGCCATGCACCGCGCGCACCCGGTGCCGCAGCGGTGGGCGGAGTGGCTGACCGACGAGACCATGCTGTGCCGGTGTGAAGAGGTCACCGTGGGTGCGGTGGCCGAGGTCCGCGACGTCCTCGGCGCCGGCGACGCCCGTACGGCGAAGATGCTGGCCCGTCCCGGGATGGGCCGGTGTCAGGGCCGGGTGTGCGGCTTCGCCACCGCCAAGCTGACCGCCTGCGGTCGATCCCTGGAGACCACCGATCTGGCGCCGCTGGCGAAGCGGCCCTTCACCGCCCCGGTCTCACTCGGTGAACTGGCCACGACGGGGGAGGGCGAGGACTGACGCGACGGGGAGGCGGGGCGGCGTCGACCGCCTCCGTCGCGCTCCACGACCCGGGTGGTCAGGTGGTGCGGACGATGAGTACCGAGCAGGGCGCGTGATGGGCCACCCTGCTCGGCACCGATCCGAGCAGGAACCGCTTCGCCCCGGTCATGCCCTTGTTGCCGACGACGATGATGTCGGCACGACGCTCCTCGGCGACCTTGATGAGCGCCTCCGCGGGCTCGCCCTCCTGGGCGATCGTCTCCGGTGTGACACCGGACCGGCCGAGGGACGCGATGGCCGCGGCGAGGATCTCCTCGGCCTCGGCGCGGTGGTCGGTCCGCCAGTGCTTCGGGGCGGGGACGTTGTGTGCCTGCTGTCCCAGCCGGCTGGCGGCCAGCCGGGGATACGCCGTCACGACGATGAGCTTCGCGCTCAGCTTCGTGGCCAGTTCTGCCGCTTCGGCCACGGCGAGGGTGGCGGTCTCGGACCCATCGGTGCCGACGAGGATCAGCTCGGTCATGGCGCTGCCTTTCGTGAGGGCGCGGCTCAGTTGCCGCGGGAGGGGGCCTTGTCACCGGCACGCAGGTCCTCCCAGAAGTTCGCGTGCTTGATGCCCAGCCTGGTCGGGTCGAAGACGGGATCGAGACCGGCGGCGCGCTGCCGGTCGTAGTCGCGGAGGGTCCGCAGTGCGATCCCGGACAGGAAGAACAGTGCCACGAAGTTGATGATGCCCAGCGCGCCGTACCCGATGTCGGCGGTGGCCCACACCAGGCCGGCATCCTGGATCGTGCTGTAGAAGACGATCGCGACGATGACGATCTCGAGGATCCGCACGTAGACCGGGTTCCGGTGCCGCACCAGGTAGGCGAGGTTGGTCTCGGCGATGAAGTAGAAGGCGACGATCGTGGTCAGCGCGAACAGCGCGATCGCGATCGCGATGAACGGACCGCCGGCGGGCTCCCACACTGTTTCGACGGCCGCCTGGGTGAAGCTGGGACCTGCCTCGACGCCCGGGATGTTGGTCTGGATCTCGGTGCCGCCGGAGGTGACCACGTTGTATTGGCCCGAGACCACCAGCATCAGCCCGGTCGCCATGCAGATGGTCAGGGTGTCGATATAGATGGAGAACGCTTGCACCAGCCCCTGCTTGGCCGGGTGCGACACGTCGGCGGCACCGGCGGCGTAGGTGCCTTCGCCGACGCCTGCGACGTTGGAGAACAGGGCCCGCCGTACACCCCAGGCGATCGCAGCTCCGACGATCCCGCCGAAGACCGAGTCGATGCCGAACGCGCTGGACATGATCAGGCCGATCGCGGCGGGCACCTCGGTGATGTTGAACGCGAGGACCAGCACGGTGGCGAGGATGTAGCCGAAGGCCATCAGGGGCACTGCCACGTTGACGAATCGGAGGATGCGTTGACGGCCACCCCAGATGATCACCGCGAGCGTGACGGTGACGGCCGAGGCGGTCGCCCAGGTGGGTACGCCGAGGCCGAACTCCGCGGCGACGCCGATGTTGGTGGCTTGGACCCCCGGCGCGAGGAGCGCGTAGAGGATCAAGGCGGTAACGGCGGCGATCACGCCGAGCCAGCGCCTCTGGAACACCTTCTCCAGGTAGAACGGGACTCCGCCTTGGAGGTCACCGTCGACGCGCTCCTTGTAGATCTGCGCCAGGGTCGACTCGACGAAGGCGGTGGCGCCCCCGAGGAACGCCATGACGCCCATCCAGAACAGCGCTCCGGGCCCGCCGAAGCCGACCGCGGTGGCCACACCGGCGATATTGCCCACGCCGACCCGATTGCCGATCGTGAGCGAGAGCGCCTGGAAGGGCGTCAGCCCGCCGTTCTCATGCTCGCCGCCGCCTTTTAGCTGGCGGAGCATGTCCTTGAACAGCCGTACCTGGAGGAAGCGGGAGCGCACCGTCAGGTAGGCGCCCAGGGGCAAGGCCAGGAAGAGCATGATCAGCCACAGCTTGTCCCCGATTGCGTAGATCTGGTCGACCACAGTCGTCACTCCTCGGTGATGCCCGCGGACCCTTCGCGGGATGTGGCACCGTACAATGTGCCATTGCACTGACACAAGGGGTCGGCGTGGTCTGCGACACAGTGGGATCGGCTCGCGGCGGCGTGCCACGTCACATGGTGAGGCGCGTACGATCGACGGGCGATCGATTGGGGAGAGGGCTGTGTCGACCAACATCACGAACATCACCCAGTTCGAGAAGGTCAGCCTGCGCGAGCAGGTGTCGCGTGCGCTGCGCGCGGCGATCGTGTCTGGCGAGTTGGAGCCGGGCACCGTCTACTCCGCGCCCGCCCTCGGGGCCCGGTTCGGCGTCTCGGCGACCCCCGTGCGCGAGGCCATGCTCGATCTGGTGCGGGAGAATCTCGTCGCCACCGTGCCCAACAAGGGCTACCGCGTCACCAGTGTCGAGGAGGCCGATCTCGACGACATCACCGAGCTTCGGCTCCTGATCGAGCCTCGACTGGCCGCCCAGGTCACCCCCGACATCCCCGACGCAGACTTCCCGATGCTGCGGGAGCTGGCCGAGGCGATCGTGCGCGGCGCGGCCTCCGGCGACCTGGTCGCCTACACCGACCACGACCGGGCCTTCCACCTCAAGCTGCTGGAGTACGCCGGCAACCGTCGGATCAGCGCCCTCGTCGGCGACCTGCGCGCCCACGCCCGCCTCTACGGCCTGGCCGACATGCTCGAACGCGGTGAGCTCGAGGGCGCCGCCCGCGAGCACCTGGTGATCGTCGACGCGCTCGAGGCCAGGGATGCGGCGCTGGTCGAGCGGCTGATGGACGCCCACGTCCGTCAGACCCGTGGTCGCTGGGCCCACCCCGCCGACCACTGATCCTGGCACTCCGGACGTCCGCCCCGGAGGTGGCGGAGAGCGGGGAGGAAGGAGGGGGGACCCCGATTTCGCATCTGGCGTGGGGGCCTTGTAGTGTTCTTCCTCGTTGGCCGGGCGCTCGCAAGAGAGTCGGACCACGCCCCTTTAGCTCAGTCGGCAGAGCGTCTCCATGGTAAGGAGAAGGTCTACGGTTCGATTCCGTAAAGGGGCTCTGATGGCGGAGGTCTCCACAGCCGTGAGGGTGTGGGTCTTCCGTCTGAGGCGGGGTAGCTCAGGCGGTTAGAGCGCACGACTCATAATCGTGAGGTCGCGGGTTCGATCCCCGCCCCCGCTACCGCCTTATCATCCATCAGGAGCAACACAAAGGACTTCCCGTGGCCAGCAAGAGCAGCGACGTTCGCCCCAAGATCACTCTGGCGTGCACCGAGTGCAAGGAGCGCAACTACATCACCAAGAAGAACCGTCGCAACAACCCCGACCGGTTGGAGATGGCGAAGTTCTGCCCGCGCTGCCGCAAGCACCAGGCGCACCGCGAGACCCGCTGAGCTCAGCGTCTCATCTGCTTCCCGAAGGGCCCGTCCGATCCGGACGGGCCCTTCGGCGTTCCGGCGTCCTCACCTCCAGGGGACGCAGTCGGGTTCGGCCCAGCTCCGTGCACGGCCGGCGTCGTAGCCGACCAGCATCGGCACCGCGGACCGTCCGGCCCGCTGGTACGCCGCGCTCGCCGTCTCGCTGACCACCCACAGGGTGCGTCCCTGCCGGGCCAGACCCTCAGCGCCGGGAACGAGTCCGACCCGACCGCCGCCGGGCAGGACGCCGAGCGCGCAGGTGGAGGTGGAACTGGTCTGCCAGAGTCCGGCGGACCAGCTGAACCCCTGGGCGCCCCGGGTGATCCGGCGGTGGGAGGTGGCCTCGGCCGCGCTGAGCGGGGTGCCGTCGGCACGGGCTCGCAGTGGCGCCAGTTCGAACCAGTGCAGTCGTCCGGCACGCTGCCGGCGGAAGCTGCCGATGCCCAGCCGGCCGCTGCGGTCGGTCACCAGGACGGAGGCCTTGAGGTCCTCGATGGGGTGGCGGGCGAGGATCCGGAGGGTGTCGGCGTCGAGCAGCCACAGTGCCTTGTTCTCCACCAGCCACAGTCCATCGCCGTCCAGGGCGACCCCGCCGCCGTGCCGGCACAGCACCGAGGCGTCGGGGCGCCAGCGGCGTTCACCGAGCAGGTCGCCGGTGGCGCGGTCGACCCGCATCACCCAGCAGTACCGCCGGCCGGGTTCGGCATCGCCGTACCCGCTCACCCAGGCGGTCCCGCCGCGCACTGCCAGCCCCTGCGGGACGAAGCCGTCCTCGGCGCCTGGCAGCCACACCGCTCGGCAGGCGTCCTCGTCGTGCGGGTAGTGGTCGTAGGCACCGTCGTAGGCCTCGGCGTAGGACGGCGCGCGACCGACCGTGTCCGCGAGCGTCACCGGCCCGCACCCGGTGCCCTCGTCGCCCGCGTCGCTCTCGCCCGGTGAGCAGCCGGCCAGCAGGCCGGTGAGCAGCGCGAGGAGCGACGTGGCGAGCAGCACGAGCGCGCGCGAGGGGATCCGGGTGCACGCCATGGCACCCATTGTGCCGGGCTAGGCTGACGGCCATGCCAGTCGACTCGACGCTCGTGGGGCGGGTGTTCCCGCCGACACGCCCCTATACCGTGACCCGGGAGAAGGTGGGGGAGTTCGCGACCGCCACCGGTGCCGCGGGCGCTCCCGGCACCGCGGAGAAGGTGCCGGCCACCTTCCCGATCGTGCTCGCCTTCGACGCGATGAACGCGTTCCTGGCGGCCGAGCGGATCGACCTGTTCCGGATCGTGCACGGTGAGCAGAAGTTCCACTACGAGCGGCCGGTCCGGGTCGGGGACGAGCTGGCGGTCACGCTGACCGTCGCCAGCCTGCGGCAGATCGGCGGCAACGACATCATCGGCACCTCCAGCGAGATCCGGGACGCCTCGGGCGACCTGGTCTGCACGGCGACGGCGACCCTGCTGCACCGTGGCGAGGCCGAGGGAGCGAACGCATGAACCTCACTGCGGGACACATCTTCGAGCCCCAGGAGTTCCCGGTCACCCGGGCGAGCCTGGTTCAGTACGCCGGCGCCAGCGGTGACTTCAACCAGATCCACTGGTCGGATCGGGTGGCGACCTCGGTCGGACTTCCGGGCGTGATCGCGCACGGCATGCTGACCCTGGGGCTGGCCGCCCGGGCCGTGGCGGTCTGGACCGACGGGGCCGAGGTCGTCGACCTCGGTGCGAAGTTCACCAACCCGGTGGTGGTCCCCGACGACGACACCGGCACCCTGGTGCGGGTCGCCGGTTCGGTCAAGAAGGTCGAGGACGGGCTGGCAACCCTCGCCCTGGAGGTCACCGTGGATGGCACCAAGGTCCTCGGGATGCCGAAGGCGGTCGTGCGTGCCTGAGTCGGGTCGAACCCTGACCGGTACGGATCTCCTCCTGGCCCGGCACACCACCCTGCGACTGGGCGGACCGGCGGCGAGTGTGGTCGCCGCGACCACCACCGAGGAGTTGATCGACGGGGTCCGGCGGGCCGACGAAGCCGGCGACCCACTGCTAGTACTCGGCGGCGGCAGCAACCTGGTCGTGGCCGATGCCGGATTCCCGGGCACGGTGGTGCGCGTCGCCACCCGCGGGATCAGCATCGAGGAGGACCAGTCCCCGGGCGACGTACCCGGCGGCGGACTGCTCGTCACCGTCGCCGCCGGCGAGAACTGGGACGACCTGGTCGCCCACGCCGTCGCGCACGGCTGGTCCGGGATCGAGGCCCTCGCCGGCATCCCCGGCAGCGTGGGCGCCACCCCGATCCAGAACGTCGGCGCCTACGGCCAGGAGGTCTCGCACACGCTGGCGCGGGTGCAGGTCTGGGACCGCGTGCTCGGCGAGCGACGTACCTTCACCGCCGACGAGTGCCGTTTCGGCTACCGCACCTCGCGGTTCAAGGCCGACCGACTCGACGAGTACGGCGGCCGCTTCCTCGTCCTCGAGGTCACCTTCTCCTTCGCACAGGGGGAGCAGAGCGCCCCGATCGGGTACGCCGAACTGGCGCGCACCCTCGGTGTCGCACTGGGCGAACGCGCCCCGCTGGCCGACGTCCGTGCGGCGGTGCTGAAGCTTCGGCGCGGCAAGGGCATGGTGCTCGACCCCGAGGACCACGACACCTGGAGCGCGGGTTCGTTCTTCACCAACCCGGTGGTCGAGCAGGATCGGGTCCCCGAGGGCGCCCCCGCGTTCCCGCAGCCCGACGGCAGCGTGAAGACCAGCGCGGCCTGGCTGATCGAACGCTCCGGCTTCGGCAAGGGCCACCCGGGCCCGGGTGGCCGGGTCTCCCTGTCCACCAAGCACACCCTCGCGATCACCAACCGCGGCCACGGCACCGCAGCCGATGTGCTCGCCCTCGCCCGCGAGGTGCGCGCCGGTGTCGAGTCGACCTACGGCATCCGGCTGGTCAACGAGCCCGTCCTGGTGGACCTCACCCTCTGACCAGGCGTCCCTCCCACCCCACCCCACGACTCGTTGTGTCCGGGCCCGTAGACGGTTGAGTGGGGCCTCCCGGAGAGTTGAGTGGGGCCTCGTAGGCGGTCGAGTCGGGCCTTCCGGACGGTCGAGTGGGGCCTCCCGGAGAGTTGAATGGGGCCTCGTGGGCGGTCGAGTCGGGCCTTCCGGACGGTCGAGTCGGGTCGCGTGGATCGTCGGCAGGCTGCTGACCGGCGATCCGGGTCGGTGCTCTGGGACGCTCCAGCGGCTGTGACGGTTGACACAAGTCAAAAGGATGGCTTGACTCACCCGCAGACGATCGTCGTCCGATCCGGCCGCGGCAGTGCCGCGGCCCTTCCGCACCGTCCCGGAGGGGGACCGATTGTCTTCGCCTGCCCTCGCGACTGACCACGTCGCCACGCTGACCAGCTTCTACACCCTCGCCCACGATGATCCCGGGCGGTTGGCCATCATCGACACAGACGGCTCGAGGCTCACCTACGGAGAGCTGCTCAGCCGGGCCAACCAGCTCTCCTGGGGACTGCGCGCAGCCGGGATCAAGCCACGCGACGCGGTGGCGGTCGTGCTGCACAACAGCGCCACCTTCATGGAGACGATCTTCGCGACCGCCCAGATCGGCGCGTTCCTGGTGCCGGTCAACTGGCGGCTCACCCCGCGTGAGGTCGAGTACATCCTCGGTGACAGCGGGGCCGCCGTGGTGATCGCGGATGCCGAGGAGGCGGCGAAGCTGGGTACGCCTGCCGGCTGGGCGGGCTACGTCCGCGGGGGACCGGTGCCCGACGGCTGGCAACCGATCTCGGCACTGACCGAGGGGCAGCCGACGAGTGACCCGCCGGAGCGTGAGGCGGGCTGGGCGATGGGTTACACCTCGGGCACCAGCGGCCGGCCCAAGGGCGTGGAGCGGCAGCTGCCGGCGATGAGTCCCGAGGAACAGGCCGAGGGCGCCTACCGACTGCTGATCGAGCGCTACACCTCGACGTGGAACTCCGCGGGCATGCACTACGTCTGTTCCCCGCTCTACCACGCGGCACCCATCGCCCACGCCACGGCGTACCTCCATGCGGGGCACTCGGTGGTCATCGATCCCCGGTTCGACCCGGTCCGCACGCTGGAGGTGATCCAGGAACACGGTGTCACCAGCAGCCACATGGTGCCGACCCAGTTCCACCGGCTGCTGCGCCTACCGGAGGAGACCCGCGCGGCGTACGACGTGTCCAGCCTGGAGCAGATCATCCACGCGGGCGCCCCGTGCCCGCCGGAGGTGAAGCAGGCGATGATCGCCTGGTTCGGACCGGTGATCTGGGAGTACCTCGCCTCGACCGAAGGAAACGTCTCGGTGGTGGGCAGCGAGGAGTGGCTCGCGCACCCGGGCACGGTGGGCAAGCCGGCGCCCGACAGCGGGGTGAGGCTGCTCGACGAGACCGGCGCCGAGGTCGGCCCGGGGGAGGAGGGGCTGATCTACTTCCCGGCGCCGGGCATCGTCTACCACGGAGATCCGGAGAAGACCGCCGCCAGCATCCGCGACGGGCTGTTCACCGTGGGCGATGTCGGTCGCTTCGACGAGGACGGCTACCTCTATCTGCTCGACCGGCGCAGCGACCTGATCATCTCCGGCGGAGTCAACATCTATCCGGCCGAGATCGAGGCCCACCTGCTCAGCCACCCGGAGGTCGCCGACGCAGCCGTCATCGGCCTTCCCGACGAGGAGTGGGGTCAGCGGGTCGTGGCGGTGGTCCAGCCGGTGACCGGGAGCGAGATCGACGCCCCGGGAGCGGACGCCCTCGCCGACCGGCTCCGGGACCACGCCGCAGCCGGCCTGGCGTCGTACAAGCATCCGCAGCGCTACGAGTTCCTCGCGGACTTCCCGCGCACCGAGTCCGGCAAGCTACAGCGTCGCAAGTTGCGCGACCGGTTCGTGTGAGGCGATCGGGCCCCGACCGGCTCGGTCGGCGGTGCCCGAAGCGCAGCGCGAGGCGGAGACGGTTCGAGGGGTTCGGCCGGAGACGGCCGAACCCCTCGAGGCCCTCACGGTGATGGTGCGCCGACTCAGAAGTCGTCGTAGTCGTTGTCGTAGTAGTAGTCGGGATCGCTGTCGAAGCCGCCGCTGAGCCCGATGGCGAAGAAGACGACCAGGGAGATGACTCCCAGGACGAGGAAGATCGTGCCGATCAGGCCGGTCCAGAAGCCGGCGGTCGCCTGCCCCTGACCACCCAACTGTCCGGCGGCCTGCTCGATCCGGCGCTTGGCCCGCAGGCCCATCACCATCGCGAACGGCGAGAGCACCAGGCCGATGCCGCACAGCACCACCATGCTGGCGAGACCGACGATGCCCAGGATCATCGACGTGGTCGCGCCGGAGTCGGAGGGCGGATTGACCGCGCCGTACGGAGCCGCGCCGTAGCCGTACGGCGTCGCGCCGTAGCCGTAGGGCTGCTGGGCGGGGTCGGCCTGACCGTAGCCGTAGGGCTGCTCCTGGGCCTGGGCGTACGGATCCTGGCCGTAGGGCGCCTGACCGTAGGGGCTCTGGCCGTAGGGGTCCTGACCTGCGGGGGGCTCGGCCGAGGCGCCCGGGGCGTAGGGATCCTGGCCCGGCCCCTGCCCTGCGGACTGGGGGCCGGGTGCCTGCGGCTCCGGCGAACCGGGCTCGCCCGCGGCGGGTCTGCCCCAGCCCTCGCCCGAGGCCGCGGGCCCCGGCGGCGGGGGCGGCACACTGCCGTACGGCGCGGTCTCGTCGCCGTAGGACGGCGGCTGCCAGGCGGGCGGCTGCCAGGTCGGACGCTCCGAACCACCAGCAGCCCCGGAACCCCCGGCAGCCTCGGAGTCACCCGAGGGACCGGAGTCATCGGATGCGCCGGAATCGCCGGAGGCCCCCGGCCCGGCGGCGGCGCTGTCGTCATTGGCGAGGTTGGGTCGGATCCGGGTCTGGTCGGAGTTGTCGTCCTCGTCGGGCAGCTTGCCCTCGGGGTCGTCTGGACCGTTGGTCATGGCGCCACTATCCCAGATCCGCGGGCCGCTGAAACCTCTACCGGCCGAGTTGGGGAGAGCCCGAGGACACCGGGTCAGCGCCGCTCGAGCAGCACCAGCACCTCGTGGTGCTCGGTGTGCGGGAACATGTCCAGCATCCGTGCCGAGACCGGTCGCAGCGAGGGCATCCGGGCCAGGTCGGCAGCCAGGGACTCGGCGCGGCAGGAGGAGTACAACACCTGCCGCGCCGCGGACTCCTCGAGCATCCGGGCCAACTGCGGACCGATGCCGCGCCGGGGCGGGTTCACCACCACCAGGTCCGGGGACCGGTCGGCCTCCAGGGCATAGGCCGTCGCGTCGCCCGCGACGAAGTCCACGCCGGTCAGGCCGAGCTCGGCACTGGTCGTCCGGGCGCTGTGGATCGCCTCGACCGAGGCCTCCACGCCGACGATCCGGCTCGGTCCGTTGCCGGCACGACGTTCGTCGTCCGCGGCGAGGTGGAGGGCGAAGCCGCCCACGCCGCAGTAGAGGTCCCAGACCGTGACGGCGTCGGTGCTGGCCACCAACTCCCGGGCGTGCCGGTAGAGCGCGGCGGCCACCTCGGTGTTCGTCTGGAAGAAGCTCTGCGGTCGCAGGTGCAGGGGGAGACCGTTGAGCCGCATGGTGAGCGTCTGCTGTTCGGTCAGCATGATCTCCTCGGGGCCCTCGAGCACCGCCTTGTGCTCGGGCTGGAGGTTGGCCGAGGCGACGACCAGGCCGGGGAGCTCCGCCTGCAAGGACGGGAGATGCTTGCGCAACCGGGCCACGGGTTCTGATGACCGCAGCACCCAGCGCACCATCAGCTCGCCGTCCGGCGATTCGGTCACGAGCACGTGCTTGAGTTCGCCGCGTCGGTGCGGGACCGAGTACGGCGTCAGTCCGGCCCTGGTCACGAACCGCTCGAGGACCGGGAGCGCCGCCCGGATACCGGGCGTGTGCAGCGCGCAGCCGGTGAGGTCGACACCGGTGCGGTCGGGACCGAGGATGCCGAGGGAGGGCGCCTCCACGGTGCCTCCGACGACCATCTTCGCCTTGTTGCGGAACCCTTCCTCGGCACTGGCCACCGGCTCCTGCCAGGCGTCGGCCGGGACCGCGCTCAGGACCTCGGCCAGGTGCCGCTGGGCGCGGGCCAGTTGGTCGGCGTACGGAACCTCGAGCAGCGCGCAGGAGCGGCAGATGCGAGCGTCGAAGTAGTCACACTTCATCGGGGCCATCATCGGCCACAGGGGACGCCTCGAGCCACTCGTCGATGTCGGCCAGCGCTCGCGCCCGGAGCTCCTCCGGTGCCCGCGAGGCCCGGAACGACATCCGGGCCAGCTCGGCGAGGGTGGCATCGGAGAGATCGTGCGCGGCCCGCATGGTGGCGTACTGGCCGGCCAGACGGGAGCCGAAGAGCAGCGGGTCGTCGGCGCCGAGCGCGATGGTGGCACCGGCAGCGAGCAGGCTGGGCAGCGGCACCGAGCTGAGGTCGCTGTAGACCCCCAGAGACACGTTGGAGGTGGGGCACACCTCGAGCGCCACGCCGGCGTCGATCACCCGGCGAAGGAGATCGGGGTCCTCGCCGGTCCGGACGCCGTGACCCAGCCGGGTGGGACGCAGGGAGCGCAGCACCCGCTCGATGTGGTCGGGGCCGCGCAGCTCACCGCCGTGGGGGACGAGCATCAACCCGGCCCGTTCGGCGATCGCGAACGCGTGCGCGAACTCCTCGGTCATCCCGCGCCGCTCGTCGTTGGAGAGACCGAAGCCGACGACGCCGCGGTCGGCGTACTTCGCCGCCAACCGGGCCAGGATCCTCGCGTCCAGCGGATGGCGGGTGCGGTTGGCGGCGATCACGACCGCGATCCCCAGGCCGGTCTCGCGCTCCGCCTCCCGGGCGGCGTCGAGGACCAGGTCGGTGAACGCGGTGATGTTGCCGAACCGGACGGCGTAACCGGACGGGTCGACCTGGATCTCCAGCCAGCGGCCGCCGTCACGGACGTCGTCCTCGGCGGCCTCGCGCACCAGCCGGCGGACGTCCGCCTCGGTGCGCAGCACCGATCGGGCCACGTCGTAGAGCCGCTGGAAGCGGAACCAGCCCTTCTCGTCCGCCGCGCTGAGCTGCGGCGGCCAGTCACTGACCAATTGGTCGGGCAGGTGGATCCGGTCGCGGTCGGCGAGCTCGAGCAGCGTCTGATGGCGCATCGAGCCGGTGAAGTGCAGGTGCAGGTGCGCCTTGGGCAGCGCGCGCAGGCTGCGGCGGAGGGTGTGGGGGCGCGCCTCGGCAGGCCCGGCGTACGTCGGTCGAGCCTGCCGAGACCCCGCATCGGAGCGGGGTGCCCCTGAGGTCACGCGAACAGCTTCTGCAACCGGCTGATGCCCTCGACCAGGTCGTCGTCGCCCAGTGCGTAGGACAGCCGCAGATAGCCAGAGGGGCCGAAGGCCTCACCCGGGACAACGGCGACCTCCACCTGCTCGAGGATGAACTCGGCGAGTTCGGCGGAGGTCTCGATCCGCACCCCGGCGTACTCCTTGCCGAGCAGTCCCTTCACCGAGGGGTAGACGTAGAAGGCTCCCTCGGGCGTGGGGCACTCGACACCGTCGATCTCGTTGAGCATCGAGACGATCGTGCGCCGGCGGCGGTCGAAGGCCGAGTGCATCGCCTCGACCGCGGAGAGGTCGCCGGCCAGGGCGGCGATGGCGGCACGCTGCGAGACGTTCGCGACGTTGGAGGTGGCGTGCGACTGGAGGTTGGTGGCGGCCTTGACCAGGTCGGCGGGACCGATCATCCACCCGACCCGCCAGCCGGTCATGGCGTAGGTCTTGGCGACCCCGTTGAGGACGACGGTGTGGTCGGCGAGGTCGGGGCACAGGACCGGCAGCGAACCGGTCTCGACGCCGTCGTAGGTGAGGTGCTCGTAGATCTCGTCGGTCACGACCCACAGGTCGTGCTGCTCGGCCCACTCGCCGATCGCGCGGATCTCATCCGCGGTGTAGACCGCCCCGGTCGGGTTGGACGGGGAGACGAAGAGCAGCACCTTGGTGCGCTCGGTGCGGGCCTGCTCGAGCTGGTCGACGGTCACCTTGTAGCCCTGGGTCTCGTCGGCGAAGACCTCGACGGTGACCCCGCCCGCCAGCTGGATCGACTCCGGATAGGTGGTCCAGTACGGCGAGGGCACGATCACCTCGTCGCCCGGGTCGAGCATCGTGGCGAACGCCTCGTAGACGGCCTGCTTGCCGCCGTTGGTGACGAGCACGTTCGCCGGGGTGATCTCGAGCCCGGAGTCGCGGAGGGTCTTCTCGACGATGGCCTGCTTCAGCTCGGGCAGCCCGCCGGCGGGGGAGTAGCGATGGTTCTTGGGGTCGCGGGCGGCGGCCGCCGCCACCTCGACGATGTAGTCGGGGGTCGGGAAGTCCGGCTCACCGGCGCCGAAGCCGATCACGGGGCGGCCCTCGGCCTTGAGGGCCTTGGCCTTCGCGTCGACCTTCAGCGTGGCGGACTCGGCGATGGCACCGATGCGCTGGGAGATACGGCGGTCGCGAGGCGTAGAGGTCATGGGCCACATGCTACGGCCCACTCGGGCGCCTTGAACCAGGGCTGTGAGAGGAACAGGTTTGGGGGTACGGCCCCTTGTGCCAGGAACCACCTGACCACGCTGCCCGAGCCCTGATGAGCCGGGCGGGAGGAGAGTTCGATGACCACGCAGAACGCCGACCAGTCCGGACCCGCCACCACCAACGACGCCGGCAATCCGGTCGCCAGCGACGAGCACTCCCTGTCGGTCGGACCGGACGGTCCGCTGCTGCTCCAGGACCACTACCTGATCGAGCAGATGGCCCAGTTCAACCGCGAGCGGATCCCCGAGCGCCAGCCGCATGCGAAGGGCGGAGGGGCCTTCGGCGAGTTCGAGGTCACCGGCGACGTGTCAGCGTACACGCGGGCGGGCCTGTTCCAGCCCGGGCAGCGGACCGAGGTCCTCGCCCGGTTCTCCTCCGTCGCCGGTGAGCGGGGGAGCCCGGACACCTGGCGCGACCCCCGTGGCTTCGCGCTGAAGTTCTACACCGAGGAGGGCAACTTCGACCTGGTCGGCAACAACACTCCCGTGTTCTTCATGCGCGACCCGATGAAGTTCCAGCACTTCATCCGCTCCCAGAAGCGTCGCCTGGACAACAACCTGCGCGATCACGACATGCAGTGGGACTTCTGGACGCTGGTGCCCGAATCCGCGCACCAGGTGACCTGGCTGATGGGCGACCGGGGCATCCCGCGCACCTGGCGGCACATGAACGGCTACTCCAGCCACACCTACTCCTGGATCAACGCAGGGGGTGAGCTCTTCTGGGTGAAATACCACTTCAAGACCGACCAGGGCATCGAGACCTTCACCCAGGACGAGGCCGATCAGATGGCCTCGGCCGACACCGATTACCACCAGCGCGATCTCTACGAGCACATTCGGGACGGTGAGTTCCCGAGCTGGACGCTGAAGGTCCAGCTCATGCCGTTCGAGGAGGCGAAGACCTACCGGTTCAACCCCTTCGACCTCACCAAGGTGTGGCCGCACGGCGACTACCCGTTGCACGAGGTCGGTCGGCTCACGCTCAACCGCAACGTCACCGACTACCACACCGAGATGGAACAGGCGGCCTTCGAGCCCAACAACCTGGTCCCCGGCACCGGACTCTCGCCGGACAAGATGCTGCTGGCCCGCGGGTTCAGCTACTCCGACGCCCACCGTGCCCGGCTCGGTGGCAACTACCGACAGATCCCGGTCAACGAGCCGAAGTCGCCGGTGCACAGCTATTCCAAGGACGGTGCGATGCGGGTGCGCAATGCCTCCGACCCCGTCTACGCCCCCAATTCGTACGGCGGCCCGGCGGCCGTCCCCGAACGCACCGACGACGGCGGACGCTGGCACGCCGACGGCGAGATGGTGCGCACGGCGTACACATTGCGGCCGGAGGACGATGACTGGGGCCAGGCGGGCACGCTGGTCCGTGAGGTGCTGGACGACGCCGCACGGGACCGACTGGTCGACAACATCGTCGGCCACCTGCTCAACGGCGTCAGTGACAAGGTCCTCACCCGGGCCTTCGACTACTGGCGCAACGTCGACGCCGACCTCGGCAAGCGGGTGGAGGAAGGGGTCCGCGCCAAGCAGGGGGAGGTCGACCCCAAGGCGGCCCAGCAGGCCAATCCTGCTCGCACCTCGATGCAGGAGAAGGCCTGAGGGCACTCGTCCGGGCGTGCTACCGGGGCGTTGCCGGTTCCTTGAGCTGTTCACTGAGCCAGGGGTGTCGC
This sequence comes from Nocardioides insulae DSM 17944, assembly GCF_000422825.1. Lineage (GTDB taxonomy): Bacteria > Actinomycetota > Actinomycetes > Propionibacteriales > Nocardioidaceae > Nocardioides > Nocardioides insulae. The sequence continues at coordinate 140,696 of NZ_AUGU01000014.1, forward strand.
GGCGTCCGGCGGCCCGTGCCCAGGCAGGCCACGCCGAAACTGTCGGTGGCCGCGACTAGCGTCCGGGTGACGCTCGGACACGCGTGGGGTGTGTCCGTCGTCCGCTCCTCGGCGGGGGCGATCCAGCCCTCGCCGAGGAAGCTGGGTGTGCCCGGCGAGCACCCCGCTTTGGCGTCCGGCGCCCCGACCCGTAGACTCACCGCTGGTGGTTTCACCTGATGCTGCGACGCGCCCCCAACCGGCGTGCTTGTCGCTCGAGATCACCGGAGGGCACTAGCTCAACTGGCAGAGCATCGGTCTCCAAAACCGAAGGTTGGGGGTTCAAGTCCCTCGTGCCCTGCAAGACCGGACCGGCAGTATCAACGGAGAGGTGACGGACGTGTCGGACAGCAAGGCAGTCCCCACGCCGGACAAGGAGCGCAAGCAGCGCACCGGGCTCCTCACGTTCCTCCGCCAGGTGATGGCGGAGCTTCGCAAGGTCGTCTGGCCGACCCAGCAGCAGCTCAGCACCTACTTCTTCGTGGTGCTGGTCTTCGTGCTGGTCATGATGGCGATCGTGTCCGGGCTCGACCTGGCCTTCGGACGACTGTTCTTCGCGGTCTTCGGCGGCCACGTCGGCGACTGAGTCGGCGGCGGCCGGCCCGCCACGACGTACGTCGCAACCAATGGAATCCCACGAAGGTGATGGAGCAGCGAGTGTCTGAGCAGTCCGACCCGGTAGAGGAGACGCAGTTCTCCGAGGCCGACGAGTCCCTCGAGGCGAGCGCTGAGGAGGCCTTCGAGGCCGACATCGACGAGCAGGACGACCTCGACGCGACGAGCGACGAGCAGGACGACCTGGCGTACCTCGAGGACGGCGACGAGCCGACCGACGAGGTCGAGGAGACCGACGAGGTCGGCGAGGTCGAGGAGACCGACGAGGACCCGCTCGAGGCATTCCGCCGCGAGCTGTGGGCCAAACCCGGCGACTGGTTCGTGATCCACACCTACTCCGGCATGGAGAACCGGGTGAAGCAGAACCTGGAGAACCGCGCGGTCTCGCTCAACATGGAGGACTACATCCACGAGATCGTGGTCCCCATCGAAGAGGTCGCCGAGATCAAGAACGGCCAGCGCAAGATGGTCAAGCGCACCGTCCTGCCCGGTTACGTGCTGGTCCGGATGGACCTCACCGACGAGTCGTGGTCCGCGGTGCGGCACACCCCGTCGGTGACCGGGTTCGTCGGTCACAGCCACCAGCCGGTGCCGCTCTCGATGTCCGAGGTCGAGAACATGCTGGCCCCCGCCGTCATCGCGCAGGCCGAGGCGCAGGCCGCCGCCGCCGGTGCCGCCGCGTCCGCGTCCCCCTCCACGCCGTCCGCGGCCAAGAAGCCGGTCGAGGTGGCCGACTTCGGCAACGGCGACTCGGTCATGGTCATCGACGGGCCCTTCGCCACGCTGCACGCGACGATCACCGAGATCAACGCCGAGGCGCAGCGGGTCAAGGCCCTGGTCGAGATCTTCGGTCGGGAGACCCCCGTCGAGCTCAGCTTCAGCCAGATCCAGAAGGTCTGAGCGGGCACCCGCGATTCGCCGTCCACGCGAAGACGCGGAAGAATAGCCGGGTTGCCCGGCAACAAGTAGGTGGCAGAGACGACCCAGCTCGTCTCGTCAGGACCACGGAGAGAAAGAGAACACCCCAATGCCTCCCAAGAAGAAGATCGCTGCGCTGGTCAAGGTGCAGTTGCAGGCCGGTGCCGCGACCCCGGCCCCGCCGGTCGGTACCGCGCTCGGTCCGCACGGCGTCAACATCATGGACTTCTGCAAGGCGTACAACGCCCAGACCGAGTCCATGCGCGGCAACGTCGTCCCGGTCGAGATCACCATCTACGAGGACCGGTCCTTCACCTTCATCACCAAGACCCCGCCGGCCGCTGAGCTGATCAAGAAGGCCGCGGGTCTGAAGAAGGGCTCGAGCACCCCGCACACCGACAAGGTCGGCAAGCTGTCCAAGGACCAGGTGCGCGAGATCGCCCAGACCAAGCTGCCCGACCTCAACGCCAACGACATCGAGGCGGCCATGAAGATCGTCGAGGGCACTGCCCGCTCGATGGGCGTCACCACCGACTGATCCACCTGTGGGAGGGCCGCGCTGGCCCACATAGACCACAATTCTTAACAGAGAAGAGAATCATCATGCAGCGCAGCAAGACCTACCGCGCGGCGGCTGAGGCGTTCGACAAGAACGAGCTCTACGCCCCGTTCCAGGCGATCAAGGTCGCCAAGTCGGTCAGCAAGAAGAAGTTCGACGAGACCGTCGACGTCGTCATGCGTCTCGGCGTCGACCCCCGCAAGGCGGACCAGATGGTGCGCGGCACCGTCAACCTGCCGCACGGCACCGGTAAGACCGCTCGGGTCCTCGTCTTCGCGAACGGCGAGAAGGCCGAGGCCGCCCGTGAGGCCGGCGCGGACGTCGTCGGTGGCGACGAGCTCATCGAGAAGGTCTCCGGTGGCTGGCTCGACTTCGACGCCGTCGTCGCGACCCCCGACATGATGGGCAAGGTCGGCCGTCTCGGCCGCGTGCTCGGCCCCCGCGGCCTGATGCCGAACCCGAAGACCGGCACGGTCACCCCCGACCCGGCCAAGGCCGTCACCGAGATCAAGGGCGGCAAGATCGAGTTCCGGGTCGACCGGCACGCCAACCTGCACTTCATCATCGGCAAGGCGTCCTTCGGTGAGACCCAGCTCGCGGAGAACTACGCCGCGGCGCTGGAGGAGATCCTCCGGCTCAAGCCGTCCAGCTCCAAGGGCCGCTACATCAAGCGCGTGACCGTCTCCACCACGATGGGTCCGGGCATCCAGATCGACCCCAACCGCACCAAGAACGTCGCGGCGGAGGACGAGGCCTGAGGCCACTCCCGCACCAACGCACGCCCGCCGCTCCTCGGAGCGGCGGGCGTTTGCGGTTTCCCTTCGAGGATGGTGTTGCTCACACCACCGGGCGACCCCGACCGCGGTTTGGGTGAGCGGGATGATGGGGATGACCCACGCGCGCGTCCGGCACCCGGACGCGCGCCCACCCGTCCTCGTGAAAGGCCCCCTCGTGCAGGTCACTGCTCCGCGGTTCCGTCGTACTCTCGCGGCCACCTCCGTTGCCGCCGTCCTCGCCCTCACCGCCGCGTGCGGTTCGGACGATGCCTCCTCAGGCTCCTCGGGGAGTGACGGCGCCGAGTCCACCAGCAGCACCGACTCCGGGGAGGCCACCGAGCTAGACCAGGGCGAGATCGGCCCGGCCGTGGTCGCGGCCCAGGAGGAGGCCGGCTCCTACGCCTTCGCAGTCACCGCAGAGGCCGCCCGTACTTCGACCGACGGCGAGGGGGAGGTGGAGCTCGACGGCGAGACCACCAAGCTCCGGCTGGACATGAACGGCATGGAGGTCATCAAGATCGGCGAGGACGCCTATGTGAAGGCATCCGGACAGATGGACACCGGCGGGAAGTACTTCAAGGTCGGACCCGCGGCCAAGGGCATCTGGCAGTTGCTGGGCGGTCAGCAGGACCCCGCCGACATGCTCAAGGTCATCGAGGACCCCAGCGAGTTCGAGGTCGTCGGCCACGAGGACCTCGGCGGTGTCGACACCGTGCACTACCGACTCGGGATCTCCCGTGACGCCTACCTGGCCGGGTTGGGCGAGGACAGCCCGCTGGCCCAGATGGGCGACATGGCCGCCAAGATGCTGCCCGAGATCGTCTACAACGACGTGTGGCTCAACGGCGAGGACCAGGTCCTCAAGTACACCAACACCCTCGAGATGAAGGTGCTCGGCAAGGAGCAGACCAGCAACACCGAGATGACCTTCAGCGACTACGGCTCCGACTTCGGCATCGAGGCGCCCGCTGCGGACCAGCTCACCGACGTCGACCCGTTCGCCGCCCTCACCAACCGCTGATCGGGCGCGTGTCCGGGCCGTGTCCGGGCGCAGGGACGAGCGCTGATCCGCCCCGCTGACCGACCGGTCAGCGGGGCGTTTCGGGCAGGTACGGCGTCCGCCCGGCCATCGTCGTCACCGTGCCTGCGGTGACCACCATCGCCAGCACCACGCCGGCCAGGACGACCAACTGGAAATTCGCGGCCTCGAGCGGACTGGCCCCGCCGAACAGGGCTCCGACGAAGGCGCCCGGCAAGGTGACCAGCCCGGTGGAACGGGTCTGGTCGAGGTTGGGCAGCACCGACTCCCGCACCGACGTACGACCCAGGTCCCGATGGGCCTGGGCCGGGGTCGCGCCCAGGGCCAACCAGCCCTCGAGCTCGTCGCGCCGGTCGATCGAGGACTGGACGAACCGCCGCCCGGACAATGTCGCCGCGCTCATCGCGGCACCGATCACGATGCCCGCGACGGCGATGATGTAGCGCGCCTCCCAGTCCACCAACCGCATCGCCAGGATCAGCCCGAGCGAGACGAACGCCCCCGCGAGCACCCCGGCCGTTGCGGTGCGCCGACGCCGCCACAGCCCGGCCGTGCGGGTGCCCGACGTCCACGAGGCGGTGGTCAGCATCAGGGCGACGAAGCCGAGCACCAGGTAGGGCGCGGCGAGCACGCCGCGCAGCAGCAGCGCCACCACCGCAAGCTGGACCCCCGCACGTACCAGCGCCCAGACCGGCTGCCAGCCCAACCCCGCCCCCAGCAGCCGGGCCAGGCCGGCGGTCACGAGCGCGAGCACGAGGAGGCCGGCGATGAGGTGGAGTTGGGGGAGGAGCTGCACCGCTTCATCGTGGCAGGAGTGGAGGCCGAGACGAGCCGGGCGCACGGGAGAATCGCGGGCTCCTGTGCGACTCTCAGGGGGCCGGCCAGGCCCGACGATTTGGTCGCGCCCCTGCCAGACCCCATACTTGTGTCTCGAAACCAGAGACCGCCGGTGATCAGGTGCGCATGCTCCCGATCGAAGGTTCCGCAGGATGTGGACGGCCAGCGTAGGTGAAGAGCAAGACATTCGTGTCCACGCCCTGAGCCTGCGCTCGGGGCGTTCGTCGTTCCGGGCCCTTCCCGACGATCTCGACAGTCCGGAAGGAGACCCATGGCGCGGGCAGACAAGCAGGCCGCCGTCGCGGAGATCGCTGAGCAATTCAGCGCCGCGTCCGGTGCCGTGCTGACCGAGTACCGCGGTCTCACCGTGGCGGAGCTGCAGCAGTTGCGGCGCTCGCTCGGCGAGAACGCCAACTACGCCGTGGTCAAGAACACGCTGACCAAGATCGCCGCCAAGCAGGTGGGGATCGAGGGTTTCGACGACCTGCTGACCGGCCCGACCGCGATCGCCTTCATCAACGGCGACGTGGTCGAGGCGGCCAAGGGTCTGCGTGACTTTGCCAAGGCCAACCCCGCTCTTGTGATCAAGGGCGGTGTCCTCGACGGTGCGCCGCTGAGCGCGAACGAGATCGGCAAGCTTGCTGACCTCGAGTCGCGTGAGGTGCTGCTGGGCAAGATGGCGGGCGCGATGCTCGCCAGCCTGACCCAGGCCGTCCAGCTGCTCAACGCCCCGATCGCCCAGGCCGCCCGTCTCGCGGGTGCGCTGCAGGCGAAGGCCGAGCAGGACCCCACGATCCTCGCAGGTGGTGCCGCCGAGCCGGCCGCCGCCGAGGAGGCTCCGGCCGAGGCCTGAGCCCGGCCCGCGCAGCATCTCGCTGCGTAGCACTGAGTTCGACCTCAGTCGACAACACCACCTGAAACCCGATCGGGCAGCGATACCTCTGCCCGGTCACCCGAGAAAGGACCGCCATCATGGCGAAGCTCACCACCGCCGAGCTGCTCGACGCGTTCAAGGAGATGACCCTCATCGAGCTCTCCGAGTTCGTGAAGGAGTTCGAGGAGACCTTCGGCGTCACCGCCGCCGCTCCGGTTGCCGTTGCTGCCGCCCCCGCCGCTGGTTCCGCTGACGGCGGCGACGCCGCTGCCGAGCAGGACAGCTTCGACGTCGTCCTCGACGCCGCCGGCGACAAGAAGATCAACGTCATCAAGGAGGTCCGCGCGCTGACCTCCCTCGGTCTCAAGGAGGCCAAGGAGCTCGTCGAGAGCGCCCCCAAGGCCATCCTCGAGGGTGTCGACAAGGACGCTGCTGCGAAGGCCAAGGACGCCCTCGAGGGCGCCGGCGCTACCGTCACCGTCAAGTGATCATCGCGGGCCTCGCCCGCGCATGACTCCGCGGCACGCGGCCCGGACCTCTCGGAGCGATCCTCCGAGGAGTCCGGCGCCGCGTCCGCAGACCGATCGGCAGGCCGCGTAGCGGTACCGCGATCGCCCGCCCGAGGGGCGGCCACCCATGGGTGGCCGCCCCTCGTGGCGTCTCCGGACCTGACCCCCGTCCCGGACCCGCCGGCGGCCTCTGCGCCGGTCCGCCGGCTACCGGTACGACGACGCCGCGGACCCGGTCATGAACTCGGCCACCCGTTCCCCGATCATCACGGCGGTGGCGGCCGGTCCGCGGCTGGGTACGTCGGGCAGGATCGAGGTGTCGGCGACCCGGAGGCCCTCGACCCCGTGGACCCGGCCGTACTGGTCGACGACCGCGCCCGGGTCGGAGGCGGGGCCCATCGCCGCCGTACCGGCCATGTGGATCGCGGTGCCCAGATGGCCCAGCGCCCACGCATCCAGCGCGCTGTCGAAGGTCAGGGTGCGATCGTCCAGCTCGGTGATCCGGTCGACCGACGGGGCGAACACCCGGGTGCGCAGGAGCGCTGCAGCGGTGCGCAGGCCCTCCCGCATCCGCTCGCGGTCGCGAGCCTCGCTCAGATAGTGGTAGTCCAGCCGGGGTCCGGTCCGCGGATCGTCGGTGGTCAGGGTGAGGTCGCCGCGGGCGTCCGCCTGCTGCACCGCGACCAGGAGGCCGAGGTCGCCGGCGTGTCGGGCCTGCCGCCACAGCCGCTTCTTGGAGGCTCCGCGAAGGTCCTTCGCGGCGTCCACCGGATGCGCGAGTACGGCGCGCGCGGCTGCCCCGGTGACGCTCATCGCCCGGCCCAGGGAGCGCAGCATGGGAAGGATCTCCAGGTCCCCCGGAGTGGTCGACCCGGACGCCGTCCAGTGCAGCACGCCCTCGAAGAGCCGGGCCGGGTCGGGTTCCTCCCATCGCTCGCCGGGGGAGAAGTTGAGGGTGATGTCCGGGTGGTCGCTGAACCGCTTGCCCACCCCCGGCAGGTCCTGCATCACCGGGACCCCGGCCGCCGCGAGCTCGTCGGCCGGGCCGATCCCCGAGAGCAGCAGCAGGTGCGGCGACTTGATCGCGCCGGCGGCCAGGACGATCTGCTCGGCCCGGACCTCCTTCAGCCGCCCGTCGTGCTCGACCACGACTCCCACCGCCCGCGTGCCCTCGAGGAGGACGCGATGCACGAGCGAGTCGCCGCGGATGGTGAGGTTGGGACGGTGGACGCGCACCGGGTTGAGATAGGCGAGCCCGGTGTTGATCCGGACGCCGTTCACGACGTTCTGCGGCAGTGGACCGTAGCCCTCCAGGGCGTCCATGTCGTTCTTGTCGGGGTCCTCCGGGAACCCCAGCTCGGCAGCAGCGGCGTAGAACGCCGTCGTCGCGGCGGCGGGCCGTTCGATCTCCCGGTGGACGGGGATCGGCCCGCCCGCGCCGTGCTGGGCCGAGTCGCCGTACAACAGGTCGTCCTCGAGTCGGCGGTACGCCGGCAGCACGGCCGCTGCCCTCCACGCCGGATTGCCCGCCGCTGCCCAGCGATCGCAGTCGGTGGTGCGCGCGCGCACGAAGTAGGCGCCGTTGAGTGTGGTCGAGCCGCCCAGCGTCCTGCCGCGGACGATCGAGTAGGGCAGGTCGGGCGTCAGGCGTGCGGGGAAGGACCAGTTGTAGCGGTGCCCGGGCGCCACTCCGGCGAGGCTGGCGGCGTCCAGGAGTTCTCGCGGGAAGTCCGCGGTCGTCGGGGCGTCCGGCCCGGCCTCGAGCAGCAACACCCTCCGGCCGGGATCCTCGCTGAGCCGCGCCGCCAGCACGGCCCCCGCAGCCCCGGCGCCCACCACGATCACGTCATACCCGCCACGTCCGCTGGGGGCCACCGCGCCACCTCCGGGTGAGCTTGCTGGGTCCGGTCCCCCCACCGTAGGCGGCCGCGGAAGCCGCGCGCACACCGGGCCGATCGGCCACGTCGTGCCGCGGTTCGCGGCCCTGCTCCTTGACCCGAGGGGGAGTCGTGGCCCATCATTCTGGGCAGGTCGCTCCGGAAGGGTGCGGCCAGTTTGAGTTGCGCGTCGTTTTCCACTAATGTGGCCGTTTGCGCACGCCCTCAGATGCCCGTCTGCCTGCCCGGTGGCTGATGGAGTGGTGGGCCGGCGCTCTCCACCTGTGAACCTGTCGAAGGATTCCTCTTGGCCGCGCGCAGCAGCAACCCTCGCCGCATTTCTTTCGCAAAGATCACCGAGCCTCTCGAGGTTCCCCAGCTCCTCTCCCTGCAGACCAGCAGTTTCGACTGGTTGGTCGGCAACGCCGCCTGGCAGACCCAGGTGCAGTCCCGCGTCGACGCGGGCGAGGACGTCAGCCCGAAGTCCGGTCTCGACGAGATCTTCGAGGAGATCTCCCCGATCGAGGACTTCTCCGAGACCATGTCGCTCTCCTTCGAGAACCCGGTCTTCTACGACCCCAAGTACACCGTCGACGAGTGCAAGGAGCGGGACTTCACCTACTCCGCTCCGCTCTACGTCTCCGCGGAGTTCACCAACAACGAGACCGGCGAGATCAAGGGCCAGACGGTCTTCATGGGCGACTTCCCGCTCATGACCGACCAGGGCACCTTCGTCGTCAATGGCACCGAGCGCGTGGTCGTCTCGCAGCTCGTCCGTTCTCCCGGCGCCTACTTCGAGCGCAGCGCGGACAAGACCTCCGACAAGGAGATCTACACCGCGAAGCTCATCCCGAGCCGCGGCGCGTGGCTCGAGTTCGAGATCGACAAGCGCGACCTGGTCGGCGTCCGCCTCGACCGCAAGCGCAAGCAGAACGTCACCGTGCTGCTCAAGGCCCTCGGCTGGACCAACGAGCAGATCCGGGAGGAGTTCGGCGAGTACGAGTCGATGATGCTCACCCTGGAGAAGGACTCCACCGAGACCCAGCGTGACGCCCTCCTCGACATCTACCGCAAGCTCCGTCCGGGCGAGCCGCCGACGGAGGAGGCCGCCCAGACGCTGCTGAACAACTACTACTTCAACCCCAAGCGCTACGACCTCGCCAAGGTCGGCCGCTACAAGATCAACAAGAAGCTCGGGCTCACCGAGGCCTTCGACCAGCAGACGCTGACCGTCGACGACATCGTTGCGGCGATCCGGTACGTCGTGGCGCTGCACGACGGCGCGACCGAGCTGGAGACCCCACAGGGCCTCATGCCGATCTCCGCCGACGACATCGACCACTTCGGCAACCGCCGGATGCGTACCCCGGGCGAGCTGATCCAGAACCAGCTCCGCACCGGCCTGGCCCGGATGGAGCGCGTCGTCCGTGAGCGGATGACCACCCAGGACGTCGAGGCGATCACGCCGCAGTCCCTGATCAACATCCGCCCCGTGGTCGCGGCGCTGAAGGAGTTCTTCGGCACCTCCCAGCAGAGCCAGTTCATGGACCAGAACAACCCGCTGGCCGGGCTGACGCACAAGCGGCGTCTCTCCGCGCTGGGCCCGGGTGGTCTGTCCCGTGACCGCGCCGGCATGGAGGTCCGTGACGTCCACCCGTCGCACTACGGCCGGATGTGCCCGATCGAGACGCCGGAAGGCCCCAACATCGGTCTGATCGGGTCGCTGGCCTCCTTCGGCCGGATCAACCCGTTCGGCTTCGTGGAGACCCCCTACCGCAAGGTCGTCGACGGCCAGGTCACCGAGCAGATCGACTACCTCACCGCCGACGACGAGGACCGCGTGGTCATCGCCCAGGCGAACGCCGTGGTCGACGACGCCGGCCGGTTCGTCGACGAGCGTGTGCTGGTCCGCCAGCGTGACGGTGAGGTCTCCGAGCTGCTGGCCGGCGAGGTCGACTACATCGACGTCTCGCCGCGCCAGATGGTCTCGGTCGGCACCGCGCTGATCCCGTTCCTCGAGCACGACGACGCCAACCGTGCGCTGATGGGCGCCAACATGCAGCGTCAGGCCGTCCCGCTGATCCGCACCGACAGCCCGCTGGTCGGCACCGGCATGGAGTACCGCGCCGCGGTCGATGCCGGCGACGTCTCGCTCGCCCAGAAGGCCGGCGTGGTCAAGGAGGTGTCCGCCGATCTCATCGAGGTGATGAACGACGACGGCACCTACTCCGCCTACCGCCTGGCCAAGTTCAAGCGCTCCAACCAGGGCAACTGCACCAACCAGCAGCCCCTGGTCGACGAGGGCGACCGGGTCGAGGTCGGTACGCCGATCGCCGACGGCCCGGCGACCCAGGGCGCCGAGCTGGCGCTGGGGTCCAACCTGCTGGTCGCGTTCCAGTCGTGGGAGGGCCACAACTACGAGGACGCCATCATCCTCAGCCAGCGCCTGGTGCAGGAGGACCTGCTCACCTCGATCCACATCGAGGAGCACGAGGTCGACGCCCGCGACACCAAGCTGGGCCCGGAAGAGATCACGCGGGACATCCCGAACGTCTCCGAGGAGATGCTGGCCGACCTCGACGAGCGCGGCATCATCCGCATCGGCGCGGAGGTCACCACCGGCGACATCCTGGTCGGCAAGGTCACCCCGAAGGGCGAGACCGAGCTGACCCCCGAGGAGCGCCTGCTGCGTGCCATCTTCGGTGAGAAGGCCCGCGAGGTCCGCGACACCTCGATGAAGGTGCCGCACGGTGAGTCCGGCACGGTCATCGGCGTCCGCGTCTTCGACCGTGAGGAGGGCGACGAGCTGCCCCCGGGCGTCAACCAGCTGGTGCGCGTCTACGTCGCGCAGAAGCGGAAGATCTCGGTGGGTGACAAGCTCGCCGGCCGCCACGGCAACAAGGGCGTCATCGCCAAGATCCTGCCCGTCGAGGACATGCCGTTCATGGAGGACGGCACCCCCGTCGACGTGCTGCTTAACCCGCTGGGTGTTCCGCGACGGATGAACATCGGCCAGGTGCTCGAGCTGCACCTCGGCTGGCTGGCCAAGCAGGGTTGGGATCTCAACGTCTCCGGCGACCAGTCCGAGGCGGACTGGAAGGATCGGCTGATCAAGATCCACGCCGACGTCGCGGAGCCGGGCACCAAGGTGGCCACTCCGGTCTTCGACGGTGCGCGCGAGGACGAGATCATCGGTCTGCTCGGTGCCGCCCGGCCCAACCGTGACGGCAACCGGCTCATCGACGAGACCGGCAAGGCCCGTCTCTTCGACGGCCGCTCCGGCGAGCCGTTCCCGGAGCCGGTCGCGGTCGGCTACATGTACATCCTGAAGCTGCACCACCTGGTGGACGACAAGATCCACGCGCGCAGCACCGGCCCCTACTCCATGATCACCCAGCAGCCGCTGGGCGGTAAGGCCCAGTTCGGTGGCCAGCGCTTCGGTGAGATGGAGGTCTGGGCGATGGAGGCGTACGGCGCCGCCTACGCCCTCCAGGAGCTGCTGACCATCAAGTCGGACGACGTCCCCGGCCGGGTGAAGGTCTACGAGGCCATCGTCAAGGGCGAGAACATCCCCGACTCGGGCATCCCGGAGTCCTTCAAGGTGCTCGTCAAGGAGATGCAGTCGCTGTGCCTGAACGTCGAGGTGCTCAGCCAGGACGGCTCGTCGATCGAGCTGCGTGACGCGGAGGACGACGTCTTCCGTGCCGCGGAGGAGCTCGGCATCGATCTGTCCCGGCGCGAGCCCAGCACGGTCGAAGAAGTCTGACCCACCACCCCGGTCCCGCGGCCCACGCCGCGGGACCGGGCGGGAGTCAGTCCAACAGTCTTTTCATCAGATCCAACCGAAGGACAGCAGCCAAAGTGCTCGACGTTAACTTCTTCGATCAGCTGAAGATCGGCCTGGCCACTGCGGACGAGATCCGCACCTGGAGCCACGGTGAGGTCAAGAAGCCGGAAACCATCAACTACCGCACCCTCAAGCCCGAGCGCGACGGCCTCTTCTGCGAGAAGATCTTCGGCCCGACCCGGGACTGGGAGTGCTACTGCGGCAAGTACAAGCGGGTGCGCTTCAAGGGCATCATCTGCGAGCGCTGCGGCGTCGAGGTGACCCGCTCCAAGGTGCGTCGTGAGCGGATGGGCCACATCGAGCTGGCCGCGCCCGTGACCCACATCTGGTACTTCAAGGGCGTCCCGAGCCGGCTCGGCTACCTGCTCGACCTCGCCCCGAAGGACCTGGAGAAGGTCATCTACTTCGCGGCGTACATGATCACCTCGGTCGACGAGGACGCCCGCCACCGCGACCTGTCCTCGCTCGAGGGCAAGGTCCAGCTCGAACGCGAGCGCCTGGAGAAGCGGCGTGACTCCGCCGTGGAGGACCGCGCCAAGAAGCTCGAGGAGGACCTCGCCGCGCTGGAGGCCGAGGGCGCCAAGTCCGACGCCAAGCGCAAGGTCAAGGACGGCGCCGAGCGGGAGATGAAGCAGCTCCGCGACCGCACCGACCGCGAGATCGCTCGCCTCGACGAGGTGTGGGACACGTTCAAGTCCCTCAAGGTCCAGGACCTGATGGGCGACGAGATGCTCTACCGGGAGATGAAGACCTGGTTCGGCAAGTACTTCGAGGGCCACATGGGCGCGACCGCGATCCAGAAGCGCCTCGAGAGCTTCGACGTCGAGGGTGAGGTCGAGTCGCTGCGCGAGACCATCGCGACCGGCAAGGGCCAGCGCAAGGTCCGCGCCCTGAAGCGACTCAAGGTCGTCGACGCCTTCCGCAAGACCGGCAACAAGCCGCAGGGCATGGTGCTGGACGCCGTCCCGGTCATCCCGCCGGACCTGCGCCCGATGGTGCAGCTGGACGGTGGCCGGTTCGCGACCTCCGACCTCAACGACCTGTACCGCCGGGTGATCAACCGCAACAACCGGCTCAAGCGCCTGCTCGACCTCGGCGCGCCGGAGATCATCGTCAACAACGAGAAGCGGATGCTCCAGGAGGCCGTCGACTCGCTGTTCGACAACGGTCGTCGTGGTCGTCCCGTCACGGGTCCGGGCAACCGCCCGCTCAAGTCGCTCTCCGACATGCTCAAGGGCAAGCAGGGTCGCTTCCGGCAGAACCTGCTCGGTAAGCGCGTCGACTACTCCGGTCGTTCGGTCATCGTGTCGGGTCCCCAGCTGAAGCTGCACCAGTGCGGTCTGCCGAAGACGATGGCGCTCGAGCTGTTCAAGCCGTTCGTGATGAAGCGTCTGGTCGACCTGAGCCACGCGCAGAACATCAAGTCGGCCAAGCGGATGGTCGAGCGCGAGCGTGCGGTCGTGTGGGATGTCCTCGAAGAGGTCATCACCGAGCACCCGGTCCTGCTCAACCGTGCGCCCACGCTGCACCGACTCGGCATCCAGGCCTTCGAGCCGCAGCTGATCGAGGGCAAGGCCATCCAGCTCCACCCGCTGGTGTGTGGCGCCTTCAACGCCGACTTCGACGGTGACCAGATGGCGGTGCACCTGCCGCTGTCCGCGGAGGCGCAGGCCGAGGCCCGCATCCTGATGCTCTCGACCAACAACATCCTCAAGCCGTCCGACGGCCGGCCGGTGACGATGCCGTCCCAGGACATGATCATCGGTCTGTTCTTCCTCACCACCGACCGTGCGGGCGAGCCGGGCGAGGGCCGTGCGTTCTCCTCCGCGGCCGAGGCGATCATGGCCTTCGACCGTCGCGAGATCACCCTCCAGAGCCGGATCCGGCTGCGGCTGACCGACCTGGTGCCGCCGGCCGACTTCGAGGCGCCCGAGGGCTTTGTCGAGGGCGAGCCGATCGTGCTCGAGACCACCCTGGGTCGGGTCTACTTCAACGACACCCTGCCGGCCGACTACCCCTTCGTGAACTACGAGGTGGGCAAGAAGCAGCTGGGTGCCATCGTCAACGACCTGGCCGAGCGCTACCCCAAGGTGGTCGTGGCCGCGTCGCTGGACGCGCTCAAGGACAACGGCTTCTACTGGGCGACCCGTTCGGGTGTCACCGTCTCGATCGACGATGTCACCACGCCGGGCAACAAGGCCGAGATCCTCGCCGACTTCGAGGCCAAGGCCGCGAAGATCCAGAAGCAGTTCGAGCGGGGTCTGGTCACCGACGAGGAGCGCCGTCAGGAGCTCGTCGAGATCTGGACCGAGGCCGCGAAGCTCGTCGGTGAGGCGATGGAGACCGCCTTCGACCGTCGCAACCCGATCTACATGCAGGTCATGTCGGGTGCCTCGGGTAACTTCAACCAGATCCGTCAGGTCGGCGCCATGCGTGGTCTGGTGGCCAACCCGAAGGGTGAGATCATCCCTCGCCCGATCAAGGCCAACTTCCGCGAGGGCCTCTCCGTGCTGGAGTACTTCATCTCCACCCACGGTGCCCGCAAGGGTCTGGCGGACACCGCGCTGCGGACCGCCGACTCCGGTTACCTCACCCGTCGTCTGGTCGACGTGTCGCAGGACGTCATCATCCGTGAGGAGGACTGCGGCACCGAGCGTGGCTTCATGGTCGACATCACCAGCGAGGACGTGGAGACCACGGCGTACGCCCGGACCGCGGCCGTCGAGATCCAGCACCCGGAGTCCGGCGAGGTCATCGCCGCCGCCGGCGAGGACATCGGCGACGTCAAGATCGCCGAGCTGGTGGCTGCCGGCATCGACGAGATCAAGATCCGCTCGGTGCTGACCTGTGAGGCGCTCACCGGCACCTGCGCCAAGTGCTACGGCCGCTCGCTGGCCACCGGCAAGCTGGTCGACATCGGTGAGGCCGTCGGCATCATCGCGGCCCAGTCCATCGGTGAGCCCGGCACCCAGCTGACCATGCGGACCTTCCACACCGGTGGTGTGGCCTCGGCCGACGACATCACCCAGGGTCTGCCGCGCGTCGTGGAGCTCTTCGAGGCCCGTACCCCGAAGGGTGTCGCCCCGATCTCCGAGGCGGCCGGACGGGTCGAGATCGAGGAGACCGACAAGGCCCGCAAGGTGCTGGTCACCCCCGACGACGGTTCCGAGGTGAAGGAGTACGTCGTGTCCCGTCGTGCCCGCCTCAACGTCGTCGACGGCGGCCACGTGGGCGTCGGTCACCCCCTCACGGTCGGCACGCCCGACCCGAAGGAGGTCCTGCGGATCCTCGGTGTGCGCAGCACCCAGAAGCACCTCGTCGACGAGGTCCAGGGCGTCTACAAGAGCCAGGGTGTGGCCATCCACGCCAAGCACATCGAGATCATCGTGCGGCAGATGCTGCGCCGGATCACGGTGCTGGAGTCCGGCGACACCCACCTGCTGCCCTCCGACCTGGCCGACCGGGCCAAGTTCGAGTCGGAGAACCGCAGGGTGGTCTCCGAGGGCGGCAAGCCGGCCTCGGGTCGTCCGGAGCTGATGGGCATCACCAAGGCCTCGCTCGCCACCGAGTCGTGGCTCTCGGCGGCCTCCTTCCAGGAGACCACCCGGGTGCTCACCGACGCGGCGATCAACGGTCGTTCCGACTCCCTGCGGGGTCTGAAGGAGAACGTCATCATCGGTAAGCTCATCCCGGCCGGCACCGGTCTGGAGCGCTACCGCAACGTTCGCGTCGAGCCGACCGAGGAGGCCCGCGCCAAGGCGTACGCCGTCACCGGCTACGACTCCTACGACTACGAGTTCGGCACCGAGGCCCAGGCCGTCGCCCTCGACGACTTCGACTTCGGTTCCTACCAGAGCTGAGTCGATCCGGTCCCGGACAAGGGCCCGTCTCCCGTGGGGGAGGCGGGCCCTTCGCCGTCTGGAAGTCAATCGTGGTTCACATCGGTCAGCGCCGCCCGAGGCCGCCTCGGCATGGCCGTTAATGCCGGTGCGACGTCCGTTCGTGCACTGGAAGGAGTGATCACCCGTCTCTATGGTCAGAGGCGCCGGAGTGTGACGCAGATCATGTTCACTTCCGGTTCCTCGCCCACGTCCCCGAGCGTGGGCCATTCGACACAGCGAGGTGGAGATGAAGGTCAAGGCAGCCGTCCTGAACGAGGTGGGAGCGAAGTGGGAGATCGAGGAGGTCGAGCTCGGTGATCCCATCTCCGGCGAGGTGCAGGTCCGCCTGGCCGCCTCCGGCCTGTGCCACTCCGACGATCACCTGAGGACCGGGGCCACGCCGCTGCCGTTCTACCCCGCCCTCGGCGGCCACGAGGGCGCCGGTGTCGTGACCAAGGTCGGCCCCGGGGTGACCCAGTTCAAGGAGGGTGACCACGTCATCCTCGCCTTCGTCCCCGCCTGCGGCACCTGTGAGCCCTGCTCGCGCGGCATGCAGAACCTGTGCGACTACGGCGCCTTCGGCCTCACCGGCCAGTCCATCGCCGACGGCAGCCATCGGGTGACCAACTCAAAGGGGCAGCCGGTGCTGCCGATGTGCCTGCTGGGCACCTTCGCGCCGTACGTCACCGTCCACCAGTCCTCGGTGATCAAGATCGAGGACGACATCCCGCTGGACAAGGCCGCCCTGCTCGGTTGCGGGGTGTCCACCGGCTGGGGATCGGCCGTCGACATCGGCGAGACCAGGGCCGGCGAGACCGTGGTGGTCATGGGTGTGGGCGGCGTCGGCATCAACGCCGTGCAGGGCGCGGCCGCGGCCGGTGCGAGGTTCGTGATCGCGGTCGACCCGGTGGAGTTCAAGCGCACCAAGGCGCTCGAGCTGGGCGCCACCCACGCGTTCGCCAGCATGGACGAGGCGGCAGCGGCCCTGCCCGACCTCACCTGGGGACACCTCGCCGATCTGGTGGTGATCACCGTCGGAGTCATCGAGGGCGCCTACGTCGGCCAGGCCCTGGCGCTGACCGCCAAGGGCGGCCGCGTCGTGGTCACCGGCATGGGTGACGTGCTGGACGAGGACGTCAAGATCAACCTGTTCGACCTCGCGGCGATGCAGAAGCGGGTGCAGGGTGCCATCTTCGGTGGCATCAGCCCCCGCACCCAGATCCCCAACCTGCTCCGGCAGTACCGCAGCGGTGTGCTCAAGCTGGACGAACTGGTGAGCGCCGAATACCGCCTCGAGGAGATCAACCAGGGGTACGACGACATGCTGGCCGGCCGCAATCTGCGCGGCATCATCCGCTACACCGAAGCCGACTACTGAGCCGAAGGCGCGCGCGTGTCGTGCCCGCTGGCGCGGGCCAGGGGCGCGGGGCGCGCGCACCGCTTCCGCGTCGAGCCATCCGATCATCAGCAACACCCGAGAAGGAGCCGGTCACTGTGATCAAGCACCACGACATCTACAACGACGGACAGTGGACACCCTCGCACGGCACGACCACCAGCCCGGTGATCAACCCCGCCACCGACGAGACCATCGCGGAGGTCGTCAACGGCACCGCCGGTGACGTCGACCTGGCGGTCGCGAGTGCGCGTGCCGCGTTCCCGGCCTGGTCGCAGACCCCGCCGGACAAGCGGGCGGCGTTCATGGGGGCCATCGCGGAGAAGTTGGTCGAGCGCCAGGAGGAGCTCGCCGCGGTCGTCACCTCCGAGATGGGCTCCCCGCTGAGCTTCGCCAGGGCCGCCCAGATCCCGCTGCCGATCAACAGCTTCGCCAAGGCGGCGCAGATCGGCGCCACCTACGAGTACGAGTCGGACTTCAACGGTTCGCTGGTGGTCCGGGAGCCGTACGGCGTGGTCGGCGCGATCACCCCGTGGAACTACCCCCTCCACCAGATCGCGCTCAAGGTCGCCTTCGCGATGGCCGGCGGCAACACCGTCGTGCTCAAGCCGTCCGAGATGACCCCGCTGATCGCGCTCAAGCTGACCGAGATCATCCACGAGGTCGGGCTCCCGGCCGGCGTGTTCAACCTGGTCCCCGGCACCGGTCCGGAGGTAGGCGAGGCGATCGCCGGCCACCCGGGTGTCGACCTGGTGACCTTCACGGGCTCGACCCGGGCCGGCCGGCGGGTCGCCGAGGTGGCGGCTGCCACGGTCAAGAAGGTGGCCCTGGAGTTGGGCGGCAAGAGCCCCAACGTCATCCTGCCGGGCACCGACCTGACCCAGGCGATCCCGGCCGCGCTGGGGGCCGCGTTCATCAACTCCGGCCAGACCTGTACGGCGCTCACTCGCCTGATCGTGCCGGCCGAGCAGGCCGCGGAGGTCGAGCAGATCGCCAAGACGGCGGTGGCGGCGTTCGCAGTGGGCGACCCGACCGCGGAGACCACCGTGCTCGGCCCGCTGTCCTCCCGACGCCAGCAGCAGCGCGTGCTCGGCTACATCGAGAAGGGCATCGCCGAGGGCGCCCGTCTGGTCGCCGGCGGCCCCGAGCCGGTGGAGGGGGTCGAAGGCAGCTATGTCCGGCCCACGATCTTCGCCGACGTCACACCGGAGATGACGATCTTCCGGGAGGAGATCTTCGGCCCCGTGCTGGCGATCAGCACCTACTCCTCGGAGGAGGAGGCCGAGACCCTCGCCAACGACACCGACTACGGCCTGGCCGGCGGTGTCTGGGCCGGCGACGAGGAGCGCGCTCGGCAGTTCGCGAAGCGGATCCGCGCCGGTCAGGTGTCGGTCAACGAAGGCTCCTTCAACCTGGACGCCCCGTTCGGCGGCTACAAGCAGTCCGGGATCGGTCGTGAGGCGGGCCTCTACGGCTTCGAGGAGTTCCTCGAGGTCAAGTCGATCCAGCAGCCCCAGGCCAAGGCCTGACCCACCGGTTCGCCGACCATCGATGTCCCCGGGGCGCGGTCCCGGGGACATCGGTGCGTCCGGAGGCTCAGCCGGGCGGGGTGGGCGGTCGGCGCCAACGCCGCAGCGCCCGCAGGAAGCTGGACTGATCCTGGTAGCCCAGCTCCAGCGCCACCCGGGAGGTCGGCAGTCCCTGACGGTCGATGAGCTCCACCGCGAGGCTCTGACGTACCTCCTCGGCGATGGCGCGATAGCTCGTGCCCTCCTGGGCGAGCTGCCGCCTCAGCGTGCGGGGAGACAGGCGCAGCTCGCGTGCCACCGACTCCATCCCGCGCCGAAGTCCTCCGGAGAGCAGTCGGGCCCGAACCCGCGCGGCCGCACCTGTGCGTCCGCGGCGGCGGTTCAACAGCTGGTCGCACTGGGCGAGAGCATCGCGGGCGGTGAGGGGATCGGCCTGGGGCAACCTCGCGTGCAAGTACGCCGCGTCGAAGCAGAGCTCGGTCCGCTCGGCGTCGAAGCGGACGGGGACGCCGTAGTAGTCCTCCAGCCGGGTCGGATCGGTGCTGGGGTGCGCCAGGTGCACCTCGGTGAGCGGGACCCGGGCCGGGTCGCCGAGCATCTCCCGCTGCATGGACAGCGAGGCCGCCATGTCACGCTCTGCCACGAACCTGCGGATGTCCGCCGGGGCACCGCGTGGGTCGAAGGTGAGGCGGACGGTGTCCTCCTCGTCGAGCTCGGAGCTGATCGTGGTGAAGGCGAAGGACAGCTCGGCGTAGTCGAGAGCGACCTTGGTGGCGACGGGGACGTCGGCGCAACTGAGCAGCGCGAGTCCGTAGATCCCGAACGTGGTCAGGTGGTAGCGGCTGCCCACGTCCGTGCCGAGCCCGGGCCTGTCGAGGTGACGCAGCACATTGCGGATGGCCGCGATCTCCTGGTGCGCCTCGACGAGGGTCGCGGTGTCGGCCAACGCCTCCCTGGTCAGCCCGGTGTCGCGCAGGCACTCCTCGGCCGGGAGACCCTCCGCCTCCGCGAACCGCGCGAGCAGGGCGGTACCCCCGACGCCACGGGGGTGATCCCAGTCGTGGGTGGTCGCAGCGATCCGGCGGGCCGTCTCCCGACCGGAGGGCGTCGGCATTGGTGGGTTGCTCATGGTGTCCGTCCCAGGCAGCGCAATGCTCCTGGCAGGACATTAGCCAGCGCCCGGTGCAGATGGCCAGTGAAGCCCAGTCCGCGGCCACTCGTGCACTCCGGTGGGGCGCTTCACCCCCGCTGCCCTCGATGGCTAGAGTGACCTACGTCGCGGGGCTGGCGTAGGCTCCGAACGGAGTTCATCCCGATCGAGCCGAGAGGACGTCACCATGACCGACCCGATGCAGCACGAGGACGAGCAGAGCACCGACCTGACCGCGGAGAGCCTCATCGAAGAGGTCTCGATCGACGGTATGTGTGGGGTCTACTGAGCCCGAGAGCTCACCTTCCGACATGCCCGCCACCGTGCCCTCGGCGGAGATGACCGAGACCGAGCTGCTCGACCGTGCGTGGGAGCTGTCCTCCTCCGTGGCCCTTCGGCCCGAGCCGTTCGGCGCGCTCGCCTACCACTTCGGCAACCGGAGACTGACCTTCCTCAAGCGGCCGGAACTGGTGACGCTGGTGCGCGCCCTGGCCGAGCATCCGGACGCGCGTAGCGCGCTGGCGGCCACCGGCGTCCCCGAGCAGCAGTGGGGTGGCTACGCCGCAGCACTGCGGGGGCTGGCGGCCGCCGACATGATCCGGCTCCGCTGACCCTGCCCCCATCAGCTGGGGCGTCGCCGCCCCGACCATCAGGAGAATCGATGACCATCCTGGAAGACCGGCCGGTCCGGGCCCGCCCCGAGGGCGGCACCCTGCTGGAGCAGTTCGAGTTCGGTCTCGACGCGCCCATCTGCCTGACCTGGGAGCTGACCTACGCCTGCAACCTGGAGTGTGCCCACTGCCTCTCCTCGAGCGGACGCCGTGACCCGCGTGAATTGAGCACCGAGCAGTGCGAGGCGGTGATCGACGAGCTCCAGCGGATGCAGGTCTTCTACGTCAACATCGGCGGCGGTGAGCCGACCGTGCGTCCCGACTTCTGGCACCTGGTCGAGTACGCCGTCGCTCACGACGTGGGGGTGAAGTTCTCCACCAACGGGGTGCGCCTCACCCCGGAGCGGGCGGCCTGGCTGGCGGCGACCGACTACGTCGACGTCCAGATCTCCCTCGACGGCGCCACCGCGGAGGTCAACGACCACGTCCGCGGTCCGGGCTCCTACGACACCGCGATCGCAGCGCTGCGCAACCTGCACGAGGCGGGCTTCCGCGACGCGAAGCTCAGCGTCGTGTGCACCCGGCAGAACATCGGTCAGCTCGACGAGTTCAAGGCGATCGCCGACCAGTACGGCGCCACCCTCCGGCTGACCCGGCTGCGTCCCTCCGGGCGGGGTGCCGACGTCTGGGACGAGCTGCACCCGCTCCCCGAGCAGCAGCGGGTCCTCTATGACTGGCTGGTCGCGCACGGCGAGGGTGTCCTCACCGGCGACTCCTTCTTCCACCTCGCCCCGTTCGGGGAGAAGCTGCCGGGCCTCAACCTGTGCGGTGCCGGCCGGGTGGTCTGCCTGATCGACCCGATCGGTGACGTCTACGCCTGCCCGTTTGCGATCCACGACGAGTTCCTCGCCGGCAACCTGCTCACCGACGGCGGGTTCCAGCGGGTGTGGCAGAACTCCGAGCTCTTCGCCGAGCTGCGTGAGCCGCAGACCGGCGGCGCCTGCTCCTCGTGCCAGTTCTTCGACTCCTGCCGCGGCGGCTGCATGGCGGCGAAGTTCTTCACCGGACTTCCGCTCGACGGTCCCGACCCCGAGTGCGTGCAGGGCTTTGGTGAGCAGGCGCTGGAGGGGCTGGGCGATCAGCGTCGCCTACCGGCGTCCAGCCAGGACCACAGCCGGCTGGTGCCGGGACGCAACGAACCGGTGATGCTCCAGTTGCGCCGACGCGAGGAGATCGAGGCGGGGCTCACCTCGGGCCAGGCCGCGCCGCCGGTCTCGGCCTGCGCCGAGAGTCCGCTGGCCGGCTTCACCCCCTCAGCCTGACCCCTCCGCCTGACCCACCCGCACAACCGAGAGGACACCCCGTGGCGCGCCCTGAGTGGCTGAACAAACTGGAGAATCCCTGGAGGCAGAACCCCTGGTTCGAGTCGGTGGCGGTGGCCCAGCAGCGGGCTCGCAAGCGGCTGCCGAAGCCGGTGTACATGGCGCTCGTCGCGGGTTCGGAGCGGGGCCAGACCATCGAGGACAACCAGCGCGCCTTCACCGAGCTCGGGTTCGCCCCACATGTGGCGGGTCACCATGCGGAGCGGTCGATGTCCCGCACCGTCCTGGGGCAGGAGATCAGCCTCCCGGTGATCATCAGCCCGACCGGTGTCCAGGCCGTGCACCCCGACGGCGAGGTGGCAGTCGCCCGGGCCAGCGCCGCCCGGGGCACGATCACCGGTCTGTCCAACTTCGCCTCGAAGTCCGTGGAGGAGGTGACCGCGGCCAACCCCAACACCTTCTTCCAGATGTACTGGACCGGCGACCGCGACGTCATGGTCCAGCGGATGCAGCGCGCGCACGCGGCCGGGGTCAAGGGCCTGATGGCCACCCTGGACTGGTCCTTCTCGATGGGCCGCGACTGGGGCAGCCCCGAGATCCCGGAGAAGGTCGACCTCAAGACCGCGATCCGGTTCGCGCCGCAGGTGGCCACCAAGCTCCGCTGGATGTGGCTCTTCGGCAAGGAGATGGAGATCCCGGACCTGACCGCGCCCAACCTGGCGCCGCCGAACGGCGGGGCCGCGCCGACGTTCTTCGGTGCCTACTACGAGTGGATGACCACGCCGCCGCCGAGCTGGGACGACGTGGCCTGGATGCGCCAGACCTGGGCGGACCTGTCCGGGACGCCGTTCCTGCTCAAGGGGGTGTGCCGCGTCGACGACGCGAAGCGCGCCGTCGACGCCGGGGTCGATGCGATCTCGGTCTCCAACCACGGCGGCAACAACCTGGACGGCACGCCGGCCACGATCCGCGCACTCAAGCCGGTGGCGGACGCGGTCGGTGACCAGATCGAGGTTCTGCTCGACGGTGGAGTCCGCCGCGGTTCGGACGTCGTCAAGGCGCTCGCGCTCGGTGCGCGGGCGGTGATGATCGGGCGCGCCTACCTGTGGGGCCTGGCCGCGAACGGGCAGGCGGGGGTGGAGAACGTCCTGGACATCTTCTCCTCCGGCATCGCCTCGGCGCTGCTCGGCCTGGGCAAGACCTCCATCGACGAGCTGTCCCCGGACGACCTCGTCATCCCCGACGGGTTCTTCCGAGACCTCGGGGAATGATCCTGCGCGACGCCACCTGGTCGGGTGCCTCGGCAGTCCGCACCGTGGTGGTGCCGGTCGGAGCCCTGGAACAGCACGGTCCGCATCTGCCGCTCGACACCGACGCCGTGATCGCCGAGGCGGTCGCGGCGCGGGTGGCCGGGCACCTGGAGGCGTGTCTGGCCCCGGTCGTCGCCTACGGCGCCAGCGGGGAGCACCAGGCCTTCGCCGGCACCCTGTCCATCGGCACCGAGGCACTGACCTCGGTGCTGGTGGAACTGGCCCGGTCGGCCACCACGTGGGCCGACCGGGTGGTGCTCGTCAACGGCCACGGCGGCAACCTCGAGGCGGTTCACCGGGCGGCGACACTGCTGCGACGGGAGGGCCGTGAGATCGCCTGGGCGCCGTGCGCCCCCCGGCGCCCAGGGGACGCGCACGCGGGCCGCACCGAGACCTCCGTGATGCTCCATCTCGACCCGGCACGAGTGAAGGTGGAGGCCGCCGAACCCGGCTGCCTCGCCCCGCTCGCGGACCTGTTGCCCGAGCTGCGGGCGGGTGGGGTGGCCGCAGTCTCCCCGAACGGCGTCCTCGGCGACCCCAGCGGAGCCACCGCCGAGGAGGGTGCCCAGATCCTGGAGGAGATGGTGGCGGGCGTGCTCGGCCGGCTCGGCGCCCACGTCGGATGAGCGGTCGACCGCGGCCTCGACGGCTGCCGGACGGTGCCACTGTCCGGATCCGCACCGACATCACCCGGCTTGACGGCGGCCGGCTGCTGATCGGAGGGTCACCGCTGCGGGCGCTCCGGCTCCCCGAGTCCCTGGCTGCCTGGGCCGCGTCCGAGGAGCCGACCGTGCGGGATGCCGCGACCGCGGACCTGGCGGCCCGGCTGCTGGCCGGGAACCTGGCCGATCCGACACCACCGGTTCCCGTCGACGCGGGGGAGCTCACGGTGGTGATCCCGGTCCGCGACCGGGCCGAGCAGCTCGACCGGGCGCTGGCCGCCCTCGCGGGGCTCGCGGTGGTGGTCGTCGACGACGCCTCGCACGAACCCGAAGCGGTGCATGCCGTGGTGACCCGGCACGGAGCGGAACTGGTCGTCCTCACCGAGAATCTGGGTCCGGCGGGCGCCCGCAACGCCGGGCTGGCCCGGGTGCGTACTGCGTACGTCGCCTTCGTCGACTCCGATCTGGTGGTGGCTCCGGAGACGCTGCGTGCCGTGGCCGGACACCTCGGCGACCCCCAGGTCGTGCTGGTCGCCCCGCGGGTGCGCGGGCGGCGACCCGGCACCCGTGCCCCCCGCTGGTTCGAGCGGTACGACGCGGCCGCGTCCTCGCTCGACCTGGGTGGCCGGGGCGGGTCGGTGCAGCCGGGCGCGGCGGTCTCCTACCTGCCCTCCGCCTGCCTGGTCGCTCGGGTGGAGGCGCTCGGCGAGGGGTTCCGCGCCGACCTGCGGGCGGGGGAGGACGTCGATCTGGTCTGGCGATTGGTCGGGGCCGGCCGGACGGTGCGCTACGACCCCTCCCACGAGGCGGCCCACGACGTCCGCGACACGGCCCGCGGGTGGCTCGGCCGGAAGGTCGTCTACGGATCCAGCGCGGCCGAGCTCGCCGCCCGGCACGGTCAGGCGGTGGCGCCCGCCGTCCTCTCGCCGGTGATGGCGGTGGCCGGCGCCGCGATCCTGCTGTGCCGCCCGTGGGCGGTCCCGGTGGCCCTGCTCGCGACCGCGTGGAGCGCCCGCCAGGTCGCCGGCACCCTGCCGGCGGTGCCCGGGCGGACCCGTCTGGCCGCCGAGCTGGCCCTGCGTGGTCTGGGCTGGGCGGTGCGCCAGGAGGCCACCCTGCTGCTCCGGCACTGGTGGCCGGCGGTCGTACCGGCTGCGATCGCCAGTGCGGCGGTACGACGGGCGGTCGGCACCGCGCTGCTGATCGACACCGCGGTGGCGCTCACCCTCGACCGCCCCGACCCGGTGGCCGGCGTACGGCTCGACCCCGCCACCCGCGTGCTCGGCCGCCGGCTGGACGACCTCGCCTATGGCGCGGGGGTGTGGCTCGGCGCTGCCCGACGGCGCTCCCTCGCCTGTCTCCGTCCCCGGATCGTCCGCTCCTCCTCCGGTCAGCAGGGCTAGTCCGGACGAGGCGGGGGCGCCGCGACGGCAACGAGGGGTGGATCAGGCCTCAGTCGACCTCGTCGAGCGAGGTCTTACCGGTCTCCTTGCCCAGGATCAGGGCGATGAGGGTGAGGACGGCCATCGAGGAGAGGTAGACGCCGACCAGGGCGGGGGATCCGTCGCCGGACTTCCACAGCGCCACGGCGATGAAGGGGGCGACGGCGGCGCCGAGGATGGAGCTCATGTTGTAGGAGATGCCGGAGCCGGTGTAGCGGACGCTGGTCGGGAAGAGCTCCGGGAGCAGGGCGCCCATCGGCCCGAAGGTGAGGCCCATCAGGGTGAAGCCGATGACCAGCCAGAGCACGACGCCGACGGTGCCGAGGTCGATGAGGGGCACCCAGACCAGGCCGAAGACGATGATGCCGGTGGTCACGCAGATCAGGGTGCGGCGACGGCCGTACTTGTCGGCGAGGGGCCCGGAGACGAGGGTGAACAGGGCGAAGAAGAGGACGCCGAAGATCAGCATCAGCACGAACGTGGTGTAGCTGTAGCCGAGCCCGGGCACCGCGGCGTCGGTCGCGGTGCGGCCGAAGCTCAGCGAGAACGTGGTCATCAGGTAGAAGAGCACGTAGGTGGCGAGCATGAAGAAGGTGCCGAGCACCAGCTGCTTGGTGTGCGTGCGGAAGACGGTTGCCAGCGGGAGCTTCTGGACCAGCCCTGCCTCACGGGTCTTGGTGAACGTCTCGCTCTCGACCAGCCGCAGGCGCACCCACAGGCCGACGGCGACCATGACGGCGGAGAACACGAACGGGATCCGCCAGCCCCAGTCCAGGAACGCCTGGGAGGGGGAGGAGGGGTCGGATGCCGCCGAGGGGAGCGCCAGGGCGATGATCAGGAACAGACCGTTGGCCAGGATGAAGCCCAGCGGCGCACCGAGCTGGGGGAAGGTGCCGAACAGGGCGCGCTTGCCCTCAGGTGCGTTCTCGGTCGCCACCAGAGCGGCACCGCTCCACTCGCCGCCGAGCGCGAAGCCCTGCGCGATCCGCATCAGCACGAGCAGCGCCGTGGCGATCCATCCGACCGAGTGGTACGTCGGCAGTAGGCCGATCAGGATGGTGGCGATGCCCATGGTGAGCAGGGAGATCACCAGGGTGGTCTTGCGCCCGAGCCGGTCACCGAGGTGGCCGAAGAAGATCGCACCGATCGGGCGGGCGACCATCGCGGCACCGAAGACCGCGAAGGAGGAGAGCAGCGCGGTGGTGGGGTCGCCCTCGGGGAAGAAGAGGGCGGGGAAGACCAGGACTGCGGCGGTCGCGTAGACGTAGAAGTCGTAGAACTCGATCGTCGTGCCGATGAGGCTGGCGATGAGCACCCGCGAGCGGGGATTGACCGGGGTCTGGGCGGTGGCGGTGCTGGAGTCGGATGCGACGGACAAGGGAGGGACTTTCACGCGAGCACGGAGGATGGGGACGCCGACCGTGCCGGGTTCCGGCCCGGGCGGCGCCTCACGTTCGCACGTCTCAGTCCGTGAGAGCGAATTCTCGCGATGTGGACACCGGGGGGAGCGGTGCCGGCCACGCTCAGCCTGTGACCAGCACCACGCCGTTCACGCCCGGCGACCGGTGATGAGGTACTGGGTCTGCACCTCGTGACCGGGAGCCACGCCGTGGCTACGGTCGAGTTCGAGGATCGTGGTGAGCGGGGTGACCTCGACGTCGACGAAGCCGGCCGCACGGACCACATCGGCGGTGCGCTCGATGGAGTCGGCATCGTGCAGCGGAAGAGAGGCCTGCACGGACGCGTCGTACTGGTCGGCGATCATGCCGTCCGGAGCGATGCCCTCGGGGAACCAGGTGCTGTCGACCAGGGCGAGGGTGCCGCCGGGGCGGAGCAGGTCGTGCCAGTTGACCGCGGCGTCCTTGGCCTCGCGCAGCGTCCAGGCGACGTAGCGGCCCACCACGGCGTCGAAGCTGGCCGGCGGGTACGGCGGCTTGACGGCATCGCCGTGGGCGAAGGTCGGCCGGACCTCCGCCGGGAGCTCCGCGGCGTGCGCGCGAGCCGCAGCCAACATGCCCTCGGCCAGGTCGATGCCGGTGGTGCGGTGGCCGAGCTGGGCGAGGACGAAGGCGACGTACCCGCTGCCCGTGCCCAGGTCGAGGACGTCCGCGGGAGCGCTGGGCAGCGCCTCGGACCAGATCTCCGACCAGGCGGCCAGGTCGACCTCGCGGCGCTCCGGACGGCGCTGGTAGGCGTCGTACTCGGGGGCGCGCATGGTCCAGTAGTCGTTGATCCGGTCCTGGACGGTCGGGGCGCTGGACGTGCTGGTCACGAGGTCCTCCGTGAGGTGGGCCGAGGCAAGGGCCGAGGCATGGGGTGGGGTGTTCGCCGGCGCGTTCTTGCTGCCGTGCGGGTGGAAGATGAGATGGATGCCCCCGTCCAGGTCGAGGCGCTGGACGCCGATGCCGTAGACGGGTTCGAGCAGCTCGGGCCGGAGGACCTCACTGGTGGGACCGGCCGCGACCAGGTGCTCGGTGCCGAGCAGGACCAGGTCGTCGCAGTAGCGGGCGGCCAGGTTGAGGTCGTGCAGCACCACCACGGAGGTGGTGCCCAGGTTGCTCACCAGTTCGAGCAGTTCGTGCTGGTAGCGGATGTCGAGGTGGTTGGTCGGCTCGTCCAGGAGCAGGTGGGTCGCCTCCTGGGCCAGGGCGCGGGCGATCAGCACCCGCTGCCGCTCGCCCCCGGAGAGCGCCGCGAACGGGCGGCGGCCGAGATGGCTCACCCCGACCCGTTCCAGGGCGGTGGTGGCGATCTCGTGGTCGCGCGCGCCCGCGCGCTGGAAGGTGGACAGGTGGGGGATCCGGCCCAGCAACACCAGTTCCGCGGCGGTGAGGGTGGTGTCGGTGCCGCTCTCCTGGACGACGACCGCGAGCCGTCGGGCGGTCTCGCGGGCGTTGATCGAGGCGAGCGGGTCCCCGTCGACCCGCACCTCACCGGTGGGGGAGCGCAGGGCGCCGTACAGCAGCCGCAGCAGGGTGGTCTTGCCGGCGCCGTTGGGGCCGATCAGGCCGAGCACCCGCCCGGGCTGCGCAGTGAGCTCGACGCCGGCGAGGATCGCGCGCTCGTCGTACCGGAAGGAGAGGTCGGTGCCGGTGATCACGAGCCGTCGCCTCCGGAATCGCCTCCGGAATCGCCCTCGGGGGTGTCGAAGCGGTCGACGATCGTCTCCAGACCGTCGACGGTGAGCGGGGTGGCCGGCTCGGTGAAGTTGAACAGCATCGGCAGCAGTTCGTCGTCCTTGACCGCGGTGAGCTGCTCGGCGCCGGGGAGCGAGGTCAGCGCCTCCTCGACCTTCTGCGGGTCACCCTCGCTGTAGAGCAGCACGATCACGTCGGGATCCCGGCCGAGCAGCTCTTCGAGTGTCACCTCGAAGACCCGCTCGTCGGTGTCGCCGAAGACGTTGGTGAACCCGGCCGCCTCCAACTGCGGGTCGGCCATGCTCTGGTTGCCGTAGGCGTACGTCGTGCCGCCGCCGACGGTCGGGTAGAGCACGGCCGCGGTGCGCTCGCCCTGGCCGGCGACGTCCTGCTCCGCCTCGGCGGTGATCTCCTCGACCCGCTTCTCGAGGTCGCTGTTGGCCTGGTCGGCGGCGTCCGCCTTGTCGAAGACGGTGCCGTAGAGGTCCATCTGGGAGTAGATGTCCTCGAAGCTGGGGTCGGTGTCACCGCCCTCGGAGCACAGCGCCGGTTCCTCGATCAGCGGGATGTCGACCGCCCCGAGGGTCTCGCGGGAGAGGTTCTCCACCTCCCCGAGCACGAGGTCGGGTTCCTGGGCGATGACGATCTCCTTGGAGATCTGCAGGTGGCCCGAGGAGTCGAGTTCGTCGGTGAGGGTCGGGATCTCGTCGAGTTCGGCGAGGGTCTCCTCGTCGTAGTAGGCATCCGGGTAGGCGCCCGCCCGCGCGACCACCCGGTCCATCACCCCGAGGTCGTGCAGGAACGGCACGGCGGCGCTCTTGAGCATCACGACCCGCTCGGGCTCGGCGTCGAAGGTGACCTCGGCACCGCAGTTCTCGACCGTCACCGGGTACTGGTCCGAACCGGTGGCGGCCTCCTCCGATGTCTCGCCACCGGAGCAGGCCGCGACGGCGAGACCCACGGCGACGAGGCCGACCATGGGACGGATCAGGTGCAGGCGGGGCATGGGGCTCCTTGAGTCGAGGTGACGCAGTCAGAGGTCGCGGGCATGGAAGCGCCGGATCAGGGTGATGAGGAACGGGGCTCCGACAAGGGCGGTGATGATGCCGATCGGGATCTCCTGCGGCTGCAGCAGCATCCGGGCGAGCACGTCGGCCCAGATCAGCAGGATCGCGCCCATCAGGGCGGCCACGGGTACGGCGACCGCGTGGGCCGCGCCGACGGCGCGGCGGGCCAGGTGCGGGATGACCAGGCCGACGAAGCCGATGCTGCCGGCCGCGGAGACCAGTACGCCGACGCACAGCGAGACCACCACGAGCAGGATCAGCCGGAATCGGTCGGGGGCGATGCCCAGGGTGTGGGCGGTCTCATCACCCACGGTGAGTGCGTCCAGGCGGCGTCCCCACAGGGTCAGCAGTGCGACGCTGACGAGTACGGCCACCGCGGCCACCGCGAGCAGGCCGTCCCACTGGGCGAGGCTCAGCGAGCCGAGCAGCCAGAACATCACCGACCGGGCGCCCTCGGCGGACCCCGAGGCGAAGATCAGGAAGCTCGTGACGGCGTAGAGCAGATAGCCGACCGCCACCCCGGAGAGCAGCAGTCGCAGCGAGGTGACGCGTCCGCCGGCACGGGCGAGCAGCAGGACCAGGAGGGAGGCACCGAGGGCGCCGAGGAATGCACTGGCCGGCAGCGCGTAGGACCCGAAGCTCGCCCCGACCCCGAACAGGATCGCGGCGGCGGCGCCGCTTGAGGCGCCGGAGTTGATCCCCAGGAGGTACGGGTCGGCCAGCATGTTGCGGACCATCGCCTGCAGGGCGACTCCGCAGATCGACAGGCCGGCACCCACCAGCACGCCCAGCACCACGCGGGGGAACCGCACCTGCCACACGATCGCGTCCTGCGCGGCCGAAGCGCTGGGCGCGTCGAGACCGAAGAGGTGATGGCCCAGGATGCCTGCCACCTGGTCGGGTGGGATGGTCACCGGACCGGCGCCGACCGCGACCAGGATGCTGAGGATCAGGAGGCCGGAGAGACCGGCCAGCCACCACCGGGCTCGGCGCGCGCGTCGCCGGAGGCCGAGCGGGTCGGGATCGGTCGGGACGGAGACGGTGTCAGGGCTCGGCACTACCGTCGATGTCGGGGATCGCACCCGGCTCCTCCTGCCACAGTCATTGTTGCGAGCAACTTGCAAGAAGGTATCACCGGCAGTTGGGCCCGGGTGAGTCGCGCCCGGATCGGGGGTGCGGCGCGCGATCACAGGTGGGCTGGAACAATGCAGGTCATGACCGCCGTGCTGCCTGCCTCGACCGATGTGCTGGTGGTGGGGGCCGGACCGGCCGGATCCGCAGCCGCGGCCTGGCTCGCCCGCGCCGGCACCGACGTACTCCTCGCCGACATGGCCGTGTTCCCCCGCGACAAGACCTGCGGCGACGGGCTCACCCCGCGCGCCGTCGGGGAACTGACCAGACTCGGCCTGGCCGACTGGCTCCGCGCCCACACCGTCAACCGCGGGCTGCGGGCGCACGGCTTCGGACAGACCCTGGAGCTGCCCTGGCCCGGCGCCGGCTTCCCCGACTGGGGGTCGGCCGTCCCGCGTACCGAGCTCGACGACCATCTGCGCGACGTGGCGATCAAGAGCGGCGCGAACGCGATCGACGGCTACAAGGCCGTCGAGGTCAGGTGGTCGGGCGACCGCGTGGCCGGGGTCGTCTTCCGGGCGCCCGACCGCACCAAGCACGAGGTCCGCTGCCGGCGACTGGTGGTCGCTGACGGCGTCCGCTCGCCGCTGGGCAAGGTGCTCGGCCGCAGCTGGCACCGCGACACCGTGTACGGCGTCGCCGGCCGCTCCTACATCCGCTCGACCCGCAGCGACGACCCCTGGATCAGCTCGCATCTCGAACTGCGTGACGAACAGGGGAGTGTCCTCTCCGGGTACGGCTGGAT
Organism: Nocardioides insulae DSM 17944; assembly: GCF_000422825.1. Lineage (GTDB taxonomy): Bacteria > Actinomycetota > Actinomycetes > Propionibacteriales > Nocardioidaceae > Nocardioides > Nocardioides insulae. The sequence goes on from NZ_AUGU01000014.1 coordinate 171,969, forward strand.
CTTCCCCCTCGGCTCCGCCGGCGGCGGGCCCGGCGAGGTCAACCTCGGCGCCGGCACCCTGGCCACGGCGAAGCGACCCGCCGAGGTGGCGATCAAGCCGCTGATGCGCCTGTACGCCGAGCAGTGCCGTGCCGAGTTCGGCCTCGAGGGCGAACTCCGCGCCGAGGCATCCGCGCTCCTCCCGATGGGCGGCGCGGTGAGCGGGGTCGCCGGCCGCAACTGGGCCCTGATCGGTGACGCCGCCGGGTGTGTCAACCCGCTCAACGGCGAGGGCATCGACTACGGCCTGGAGACCGGCCGGATGATCGCGGGCGTGCTCACCGAGGGCGCCGGCCCCGAGGACCTCGGCGTGATCTGGCCGGCGCTGCTGCGCGAGCACTACGGCGAGGCCTTCTCCATCGCCCGCCGGCTGGCCGGCATCGCCACCAACCCGAGGCTGGTCGCCGCGCTCGGGCCGGTGGGGATGCGCTCGGACCTGCTGATGACCCTCGCCCTGCGGTGGATGGGCAACCTCGTCACCGACGAGGACCGCGACCGGGCCGCACGGGTGTGGCGGTGGGCCGGGCGGCGTTCCCTCGCCCACGACCACAGGCCGCTGTTCTCATGAACACCCCACGTCGTTCTTCTCCTCCGCTGCGCTCCCCCGAACAACGCCGAGGGGGCCCCGCATGAACACCCCACGCCGTTCTTGTCCTCCGCTGCGCTCCCCCGAACAACGCCGAGGGGGCCCCGCATGAGTTCTGGTCCTTCGCGACGCCGGCCGCGTCATCACAAGCTGCCCAAGGTGCAGCGGGTGGCGGCGTACGCCGTGATCCTGCGACCCGACGCCAAGACCGGCGAGCTGATGATCCTGCTCAGCCGACTCTCCGATGCCCTGGTACGCCGGCCGACCTGGACCCTTCCCGGGGGCGGGCTCGACCACGGTGAGGACCCGCGCCAGGCGGTGGTGCGTGAGGTCTACGAGGAGACCGGGCTGCCGGTGGAGATCGGCGAGACGGCATGGGTCTTCTCCGCGCACCGGGCCAACACCTGGCGGCGCGGCCGGCGGGTCGACTCGCACGCCCTGCGGATCGTCTATGACGGCTGGGTGCCCCTCGACGCGCCACCCCCGCAGACGACCGAGGTCGGCGGCTCCACCGAGGAAGCGGCCTGGCTCCGTCTCGACGACGTCCTGGCCGGCAAGGTCGGCACCCTCGAACTCGTCCGCGAGGCGCTGGCGGTGCACCGTCCCACCCGGTTGCAGCGGGTCGCTGCCTACGCACTCATCACCCGACCCGAGCAGGTGCTGCTCACCCGTATCTCCGAGCGGGGCTTCCACTCCGGTGCCTGGACGCTGCCGGGGGGCGGCATCGACTTCGGCGAGTCCCCGCGGGAGGCGCTGGTCCGGGAGGTGCGTGAGGAATGCGGCCTGAAGGCCCGGATCGGTGAGGTGCTGGAGGTCGACGACGTGTCCGTCACCGGCACCGCGCCCAGCGGTCGGCACGAGGACTTCCACGGGGTCCACCTGGTCTTCGCCGCGACGGTCCGGCCGGGCGCCGAGCCGCGTGTGGTCGAGCAGGACGGCACCACCGACGAGGTCGCCTGGATCTCCCGCGCCGCGATCGACGCCGGCGAGATCGAGGTCCTCGACGTCGTCCGCTCGGCCCTCACGGCCGCCTCCCGGCGGGGCCCCGGCGACGACCTCGGGTCCTGACCACCGGTCGACACCGGCCTGTCGAGTCCCCCGCTCGGTCCAGGCGGGTGTCCGTGTGCGCGGGCGCCGTCCGTAGCGCCGGGCGGCGATGGGAGACTGCACCCGTGCGGTTGCTCTTTCGGCTCATGGTGGCGGTGTACGCCGGCGCCTGGGTCGTGGCCGTCGTGCGACTGCCCGCCGAGGTGCCCCTGCACTTCGGCGCGACCGGCGTCGCGGACCGGTGGGGGTCCCGCACCGAGGCGCTGGTGTTCTTCGGCGTACTCGGGGTGGGCATGACGGCGCTGTTCGAGTACCTGCCGCGTCGGGTGTCACGTACCGGGATCGCGTCGGGTTGGCTGAACCTGCCGTACAAGCAATGGTGGCTCACGACCCCGGAGCGGGCACGCGAGGCGACGCGGCGGCTGCTCGACGACCTGTGGCTGATCGGCGCCCTGGTGATGGCGCTGCTGAGCGCGGTGCTGCTGCTGACCGTGCGCGCCGCCGAGGCGCGACCGGCCGAGCTCGGCGCTTCCGGATGGTCGGTGATCGGTGTGTTCCTGGCCCTGCTGCTGGGCTGGACGGTGTGGATGACGACGGGGCGGTACCGCCCGGAGGAGGGGCGATGACCGAGACGGTGACGTCGACGCAGGTGACCGGCGAGGCGGCCGAGGTGACCCGCGAACTGATGCGGGCCGGTGTGCAGGGTGTGGACGACTCCACCCTGGCGCGGGCGCTGTACAGCTCCGATGCCAGCCTCTACCGGGTCGTGCCGCGGGTGGTGGCGGTGCCGCGGCACCGCGATGAGGTGCTGGCGGTGCACGAGGTCTCCCGTCGGCTGGGGGTGCCGGTGACGATGCGCGGGGCGGGTACCTCGATCGCGGGCAATGCGGTCGGCCCCGGGATCGTGGTCGACACCCGGCATCTGAACCGGGTGCTCGAGATCGATCCCGCGACCCGGACCGCACTGGTCGAGCCGGGCCTGGTCCATGCCGACCTGCAGCGGGCGGCGGCGCCGTACGGGCTGCGTTTCGGGCCGGACCCCTCCACGCACACCCGCTGCACGATCGGCGGGATGATCGGCAACAACGCGTGCGGGTCCCGGGCGCTGGGTTATGGGCGCACGGTGGACAACGTCGAGGGACTCGAGGTGGTCTTCGGCACCGGCGAGGTGGCGAGTCTCGGAGCGTCCGTGGGCGCGGCCGGTGCCGCGGTGGGCGGGGCCGCGGCCCGGCTGGCCGAGCTGGCCGAGGGGCACCTGGGCCACATCCGGACCGAGTTCGGCCGGTTCGGCCGGCAGGTGAGCGGCTACTCGATGGAGCATCTGCTGCCCGAGCGTCGGCGGGTGGAACGCTTCCTGGTCGGGTCCGAGGGCACCTTGGCCACGGTGCTCCAGGCCCGGGTGCGGCTGGTCGCCGACGAGCCGGGCCGCCTGCTGCTGGTGCTCGGCTACGCCTCGATGATCGAGGCGGCCGAGGCGGTGCCGGCGCTGCTGGCCAGTGCGCCCGGCCGGCTGATCGCGTGCGAGGGGATGGACGCGCGGATCGTGGAGTTGGTGCGGCAGCAGGGCAAGCCGGTCCCGGCACTGCCCCGCGGCGCGGGCTGGCTCTTCGTCGAGATCGCGGGCCAGGACGCCCCCGAGCTGGTCGAGCGGCTCCGCGCCGACGGTCAGGCGCTCGACTCCAGACTGGTCACCGACCTCACCGAGGCCGCGGCGCTGTGGCGGATCCGGGAGGACGGCGCCGGACTGGCCGGACGCAGCCTGCCCACCCCCGCCTACTCCGGCTGGGAGGACGCCGCCGTCCCGCCCGAGCACCTGGGCTCGTGGCTGCGCGACTTCGAGGAGATCCTGGCCGCGCACGGCGTCCAGGGCATCCCGTACGGCCACTTCGGCGACGGCTGCCTGCACTGCCGCATCGACTTCCCGTTCGAGGCGGGGTCGCCGGACAGCGCCGCGGTGTTCCGTGAGGTGATGACCGCGTGCGCGGTCAAGCTCAGCGAGTACGGCGGCACCCTGTCCGGCGAGCACGGTGACGGCCGGGTCCGCTCCGAACTGCTGCCCTACATGTACGACCAGACCTCGATCGGCCTCTTCGGCGCGGTCAAGCAGATCTGCGACCCCGACGGCCTGCTGAACCCCGGCAACATCGTCGACCCGGCGTCCATCACCGACGACCTGCGCCCGGTGCGCCCGGTCCACCTCCCGAAGAACCGCGGCCTGCGGCTGCTCCACGACGACGGAGACCTGGGCGCGGCCGTGCACCGCTGCACCGGGGTCGGCAAGTGCGTGGCCCCCAGGACCGGCGGCGTGATGTGCCCGTCCTATCTCGCGACGAAGGACGAGAAGGACTCCACCCGCGGCCGGGCGCGGGTGCTCCAGGAGGCGCTGGACGGTGCCCTGGTGGACGGGCTCGGCGACGACGCGGTCGCCGGGGCGCTCGACCTGTGCCTGGCCTGCAAGGGTTGTTCGACCGACTGCCCCAGCGGTGTCGACATGGCGACCTACAAGGCCGAAGCGCTCTACCAGACCTACGACGGCGAGGACGCCACCAAGCGGCGTCCGCTCTCGCACTACCTGCTCGGCCGGCTGCCGGTGTGGTCGCGGCTGGCCGCACCGCTGGCGCCGCTCGCCAACGCCTCGATGAAGGTCAGGCCGATCGCGGCCCTGGCGAAGAGGACCGCCGGGATGGACCGGCGCCGCGGCGTACCCACCTTCGCGACCACCACCCTGCGCCGGGGCGCCAAGCTGGCCGGCCGCTCGGCCAGCCGGCGTACCGCCGACCACGCGCCGGACGTGTGGGTGTGGGCCGACTCCTTCACCGACCACTTCTTCCCGTCCTCGGGGCGGGCGGCGGTGCGCTATCTGGAGGCGCAGGGCCTCACCGTGCGGGTGATCTCCGAACGGGCCTGCTGCGGTCTGACCTGGATCTCCACCGGTCAGCTCGACCAGGCCAGGGCGATCATGGACCGCACCGTGCGCACGCTGGCGCCGTACGTCGCCTCGGGGGTGCCGGTGATCGGCCTCGAACCCTCCTGCCTGGCCACCCTGCGCAGCGACTCCCGGGAGCTCAGCGACCTACCCGAGGCCGGGACGGTCGCGGCCGGGATGAGGAGCTTCGCCGAGCTCGTCACCGACCTCGACCTGCCACTGCCCGACCTCACCGGCTACGAGGTCGTGGCCCAGCCGCACTGCCACCAGAACGCCGTCTTCGGGTGGGCCGCCGACCAGGCGCTGCTCGAACGGGCGGGCGCGAAGGTCACCAAGGTGCCCGGTTGCTGCGGGCTGGCGGGCAACTTCGGGGTCGAGGACGGGCACTACGAGGTCTCGGTCGCCGTGGCGGAGACCCACCTGCTGCCCGCGGTCCGTTCCCAGCCGGACGCGGTGGTGTTGGCCGACGGGATGTCCTGCCGGGTCCAGCTTGACGACCTCGCCGACGTCCCGACGCTGCACCTCGCCGAACTGTTCGCCTCCCGCCTGTGAGGATGCGACGAGCGCTGCGCGCGCTCCTACACTGGAGCGCGTGAATCCCCGCCATCGCCGTTTCATCATCCCCGCGGCGCTGGTGGGGCTGTTGCTGATCGTGCTCGTCGCGCAGGTGCTCCGCTGATGCCCGCCGAACCGTTGCTCCGCGCGCTCAACCGGATGCGTGGGTTGATCCTGGATCCCGACGTGCTGGTCAAGGCCGTCGCCTCCGGCCGACGGCGGGGCGCCGAGCCCGCCTGGCGGCGGGTGGAGGTGCGCTACGTCGACCTGAAGTCCGGCACCCACCTGCAGGTGGTGAGCTACGACGCCACCCAGGCGCACACCGCCAACCACCCGGCAGGTGCGGCGGCCCGCGACGCCGTGGACGCCCTGCTGGATGAGCCCTTCGGCCACTGGAACGTCGAGACCACGACCGAGCACCACGCCGTCCGGGTCACCAAGAAGCTCGAGGCGATGGTGAACACCAAGCCGCGCACCCCGGCCGACCCGGCCGGAGGCGAGGGCGGCGAGGGCGACGGCGTCCCCGACCGGTCGCACGACCAGGCCAAGCAGCGGCTGCTGCCCGAGGACGACCCGGTCTTCCGGGCCCTGGGCATCAGCGACCACGAGGGCCGGATCAAGCCGAGCCGGCAGGCGAAGTACCGCCAGGTGGAGGAGTTCCTCCGGCTGCTCGAGACCAGCGTGGCGGAGGCGATCGGCAAGGGCCACCTGCGCCGGCCGACCGCCGAGGACCCGCTCCGGATCGTCGACCTGGGCTGCGGCAACGGCTATCTGACCTTCGCCGCGCAGCGCTACCTCACCACGGTCAAGGAGCTGCCGGTCGTGGTGACCGGCGTCGACGTCAAGCAGCAGTCCCGCGAGCACAACAGCGCGGTCGCCACCGAGTTGGGCATGGACGCCGTCTTCGAGGTCGGCACCATCGACGGGGTCGAACTGGACCGGGAGCCGGACGTGGTGCTGGCCCTGCACGCCTGCGACACCGCCACCGACGACGCGCTCGCCCGCGCGGTCCGCTGGGGTGCGCCGCTGGTTCTCGCCGCTCCCTGCTGCCACCACGACATCGCCGCCCAGCTCCGCCGCGCACCCACCCCGGCGCCGTACTCCATGCTCACCCGGCACGGCATCCTGCGGGAGCGGTTCGCCGACACGCTCACCGATGGGTTGCGGGCCTCGCTGATGCGGCTCCAGGGCTACCGCGTCGACGTGGTGCAGTTCGTGGAGAGCCAGCACACCCCGCGCAACACCATGCTCCGCGCGACCCTGACCGGCAGTCCGGTCAAGGGCGGTTCGGTCCGCAAGGAGTACGACGAACTGGTCACCACCTGGCAGTTGCGGCCCAAGCTGGGGGTCCTGCTGGGCCTGGACCCGGTCGGCGACTGACCGTGCGGATCCCGCTCGGCGGCGTCGTACCGCTGCTGGTGGCGGTGCCGTTCCTGATCGGGGCGGCCGCGGCGCCGAGCGACCAGGCGCGGGAGGTCTTCCGCTTCCAGGACCCCGAGATCACCGAGTCCTCGGGCCTGACCGCGGCCGGGGGACTCTTCGCCACGGTCAACGACTCCGGCGACACCGGTCGGGTCTTCACCGTGGACGGGGCAGGGGAGACCGTCGGCACCACCCACTGGTCCGAGGAGCCCCTCGACGTCGAGGCCCTCGCCCCTGCCGGCGCCGGCCAGGTGTGGGTGGGCGACCTGGGCGACAACCGGGCCGAGCGGGAGAGCATCGAGGTCCGCAGGGTGCCGGTCGGACCGGGGGAGCGGACGGCGACCGCCACCGTCCACGCACTGACCTATCCCGACGGGGCCCACGACGCCGAGACCCTGCTCGCCGACCCGGATACCGGCCGGCTCTACGTCGTGACCAAGGGCCTCCTGGGAGGACAGGTGTACGCCGCGCCGGCGCGCCTGGGTCGGGGCACGGGCGAACTCCGACCGCTCGCCGGCGGCGTCCTCCCGCTCGCCACCGACGGCGCGGTGCTGCCGGACGGGCGGCACGCGATCCTGCGCAACTACACCAGGGCGGTGCTCTACACCTTCCCGGACTTCGAGCCGCTCACCTCCTGGGCCCTGCCCGACCAGGAGCAGGGAGAGACGCTCGCCGTCGACGAGGCCGGCCGGGTCTACGCCGGCAGCGAGGGCGTCCGGGCCCCGGTGCTGTGGCTGCGGCTCCCCGCCGACGTACGCCGCGCGCTCGCGCCGCCGGCCCCGGCCGATCCCAAAGCCGGCGCGACCGGTTCCACCCGAGACGGTTCGGCACCAGCCGCGGAACGTTCGGCCGATCCGGCCGATCCGGCACTCGAGGACAACCTCCCCCGAGACCCGTGGCCGTGGATCCTCGGTGGGGCCGTCGCCGTCCTGATCGTGGTGGTCCTGCTCCGCTCGCTGCGCCCACGCTGAGCGCTGGGGTCAGGCAGGACCCGGGCCCCCAGGGTGGGGACCCAGGGCGGACCGGCCGCCTCGGGCGCCGGTCCGGCATCGGGCTTCGGGCAGCCCTGCACTCCCACGCCCCGATCCCGGGTGACCCGCGAGGCCCCGGATCCCCGGTGCCTCCGGACCCGGGGTTGGGTCGTGGCGAGGTTGTGGCCTAGGTTGACACGCCGAAACCGGATGTCGAGCTCGGGTCGGGGGACCGCCTGGCCTCCGGAACAGCTGACCGCGGTGCTCACTCGGGAGCCTGTCGGTCTGTCCGCGCCGAGTCCGGAGGAATCACATGGCCGAGCCATCGACGAGGGACACCTCGCGCCGTCGAGGGCTGCACGGGATCCGTCCGCGCCTGGTCGGCGTGCTGCTGGTGCCGGTGCTCGCCGTCCTCGCGCTCGGCGGGGTCCAGATGCGGGCCGCGCTGACCGACAGCGCCGAGGCGGCGCGCGCGGCCAGCCTGGCCGAGACCCTCCCCGACACCTTCCGCCTCGCGATCGCGATGATCACCGAGCGCGACACGCTCTACGCCGGCGCCCCCGACCCGATGGTGGAGCAGGTCGAGTCCGCCACCGACGGGTACGCCGACACCTGGCGGGCCGAGACGCCCGGCATCGACGCTTCCGAGGACACCGCGCTACGGCAGGACCTCGCCGCGGTGACCGGTTCGCTGGACGACCTCGGCACGATGCGCGAGGACGTGCAGCAGCGGCGTACCGCCGACCGGGCGCGGCTGCAGTACACGGACACGGTCAACACCCTGCTCGGTCTCACCGGGCACCTGCCGGCGCTGGACGACGAGCGGATCTACCAGCAGACCCAAGCGCTGGGCGAGACCCGCACCGCCTCCGAGGCGCTGGGCGCCGAGCGCCTGATCGTGGCGGAGGCCCTCGCGGAGGGCGAGATCTCGCACGAACAGCTGGTCGCGCTCACCCGGGCGCAGGACGCCTGGACGGCTGCCAGCCGGACGTTCTACGAGGAGACCTCGCCCGCGACCCAGGCGGGCTTCGACGAGCTCACCCACGACACCAGCACCGAGGGCGGCATCGGTGCCCCGATGCAGGCCCGGGTGGCGACGATCATCGAGGACGGCGACGTCGACGGGATCGACATGAGTCCCGAGGAGTGGATGTCGCTCTCCGCCGACTTCGTCCAGGAACTCCAGGGCGTCATCATCCGCGCCGCCACCGACCTGGCCTCCGAGGTCACCGCGGCCCGCGACGACGCCCAGCGCACCGCCCTGATCACCGCGGTCACCATCCTCGCCGTCCTACTGGTAGCCCTGACCCTGGCCGCTCTCGCGGCCCGCTCGATCATCGCTCCCTTGCGCCGGCTCCGGCAGGACGCCCTGGAGATCGCGGGGAGGAGCCTCCCCGCGCGGGTGCGCGAACTCGAGGACGCCGAGGGCCCGATGGACACCTCGGTCGCACCGATCGGGGTCGCCCGTCGCGACGAGATCGGCGAGGTCGCCCGAGCCTTCGACGAGGTGCATGCCGAGGCGGTCCGGCTGGCCGGCGAGCAGGCCAGGCTGCGGGCCAACGTCAACGCCATGTTCGTCAACCTCTCCCGGCGCAGCCAGAGCCTGGTCGCCCAGCAGCTGCGCCTGATCGACCAGTTGGAGGCCAACGAGCAGGACCCGGACGAGCTGGCCCACCTGTTCCGCCTGGACCACCTGGCCACCCGGATGCGCCGCAACGACGACAGCCTGATGGTCATCGCGGGTGGCGACACCGGCCAGGGGAGCCGCACCCCGGCGCCCGTGCTCGACGTCCTCCGGGCCGCCTCCGGTGAGATCGAGCAGTTCGCCCGGGTCTCGGTCGACTCGGCCGAGACCGCGTCCTTCCAGGGCCGGGTGGCCGGCGACGTGGTGCACCTGCTCGCCGAGCTGATCGAGAACGCGACGAACTTCTCGCCGCCGCAGACCCCCGTCACCGTCGGCACCACCCGCGACCAGCAGGGCCGGCTGGTGATCGAGGTGCGCGACCAGGGCATCGGCATGTCCGCCGAAGAGCTGGCCGCGGCCAACCTCAAGCTGCAGCGCACCACCGGCCTCGATGCCGACGCCGGCCGGATGATGGGCCTGGTGGTGACCGCGCGTCTCGCCGCCCGACACGGGCTCGCGGTCGACCTGGTCCCGAACGCCCCGACCGGGGTGAGCGCCCGGGTCGTCGTACCGGCCGAGGCGCTGGCGAGCGATCTCGCCCACGACACGGGTTCACTCGAGGACACCAACCTCGCCCTGCGGCCGGTCACCGACCGGGTGCCCGCCAAGGCGCCGATCCCGCCCCCCGCTGCCGCCCCGGTGGCGGCAGGATGGACGGCGCCCGCCCCCGTGGTGCGCTCGGAGCGAGCCCCCGACGACACCGCCGACGTGCCGATCGTGACCGCGCCGATCGTGCCGCCGGCTCCGATCGTGCCGGCCGCGTCCGGCTGGGCGCACGAGGCCACCCACGACCCGCTCTCCGCGCCCCTGGACCCGGTCGGCTCGGCGGCCGCGGGTCCGGGCGACGAGTCGCCGATCTATGCGCGGATGCAGTCCGAGTGGTTCACCCGGCGTACGTCGCTGGAGTCTCGCTACCGCGGCAAGCGGATGCGCGCCGAGGCCGGCGACGCGACGGCCGGCGGTTGGTCCTCACCGGGCGACGAGGGCTGGCGCCGGGCCGCCGAGGTCGGTGCCCGGCAGGATCAGACCCAGCCTGCGGTCACCGCCCACGGGCTGCCTCAGCGGGTGCCGGGGCGCAACCTGGTGCCGGGCGCCGCCGAGGGGCCCGCCCGGCCGGCCGGCACGTCGCGCACCCCCGACGAACGCCGCGCCCGCGGGCTGGCCAGCTTCCAGCGCGGGGTCAGCCAGGCCCGCAGCGCCGACCCGGCGGCCGCACCCGACCCGACCGCCGAGCACGACGCCGAGCACGACGCCGAGCACGACGCCGATCGGGTCGACGAGTGGGCCGATCGGTGATGACACAGCAACGGAGGGACCACGCATGACCACCGCTCCCGCAGGCCTCGACTGGCTCGTCGAGGGCCTCACCCAGCGCACACCGGACATCGCGCACGCGATCCTGGTCTCCGCCGAGGGCCTGCCGATGGCCAGCTCGTCCGGCTTCCCGTCCGACCGGGCCGACCAGCTCTCCGCGATCACCTCCGGGCTCACCAGCCTCACCCAGGGCGCCGCCCGCTGCTTCTCGGCCGGTGCCGTGCAGCAGATGGTGATCGAGATGGACGGCGGCTACCTGGTGGTGATGCAGGTCGGCGAGGGTTCCAGCCTGGCGGCGCTGGCGAGCCCCGAGTGCGACCTGGGCCAGGTGGGCTACCAGATGCAGCTGCTCATCGCGCAGGTCGCGACCGCGCTCACCCCGGCCACCCGCGGACCGGGGCAGTGAGCGAGCCCGAGGACCCGCTGAGCCTGGTCCGGCCCTATGCCCTCACCGGCGGACGGACCAGGCCGAGTACGGCGTACCCGCTCGAAGCGCTGGTGCACACCGACCGCCACGTGCTGGAGGGCCACGTGCGCTCACCGGAGGAGCGCGCCATCGCCGAACTGTGCCGGGAGAGCCGCTCGGTGGCCGAGGTCGCCGCCCTCGCCCAGGTGCCGCTGGGTGTGGCCCGGGTGCTGGTGTCGGACCTGGCCGACCGTGGCGTGGTCCGCGTGCACGAGCCGGCCGGACCGGACTCCGTGTCCGGCGGGCCCGACGAGTCCCTGTTGCACCGCGTCCTGCGCGGCCTGCGGAACCTGTGAGGAGATCCCGTGACTGACAGCAGCCAGGCGACCCAGTCGGCCAAGATCGTGATCGCCGGCGGCTTCGGCGTCGGCAAGACCACCTTCGTGGGCTCGGTCTCCGAGATCGTGCCGCTGACCACCGAGGCCGTGATGACCGCGGCCAGCCTCGGCGTCGACGATCTCAGCGCCGTCCCCGACAAGACCACGACCACCGTGGCGATGGACTTCGGCCGGGTCTCACTGGACTCCGACCTGATCCTCTACCTGTTCGGTACGCCGGGGCAGAACCGCTTCTGGTTCATGTGGGACGACCTCACCAAGGGGGCGATCGGTGCGGTCGTCCTGATCGACACCCGTCGTCTGGCCGACTCCTTCGGGGCGATCGACTACTTCGAGTCGCGGGAGATCCCGTTCGTGGTGGCGCACAACGTCTTCGCCGCCGACCAGGGCTTCACCGCCGATCAGGTCCGCGAGGCACTCGCCCTGCGCGCCGACATCCCCGTGGTCACCTGCGACGCCCGCGACCGTCGTACCACCAAGGCCACCCTGATCACCTTGGTCGAGCACGTACTGCGCCGACTCGCCGAGCCGGCGCCCGCCCGCTGAGCCCACCCGCCCGCTGAGCCATTTGGCGTCGGCGGGTGGGTCAGGGGCGGTCCATCACAGACGCTCGACGAGCCAGTCGATGCAGGCGGTGAGGGCCTCGATGTCGGCGGGGTCGACGGCGGGGTACATGCCGATGCGCAGTTGGTTGCGGCCGAGCTTGCGGTAGGGCTCGGTGTCGACGAGACCATTGGCCCGCAGTGCCGCGGAGAGGGCCGTGGCGTCCACCTCGGGGACGAAGTCGATGGTGCCGATCACCAGGGACCGGTGGGCGGGCTCGGTGACGAAGGGGAACGCGACCGGGGAACGCTCCGCCCAGTCGTAGAGCGTGGCCGAGGAGGCGCTGGTGCGCGCGACCATGGCGGGCAGTCCGCCTTCGCCGTTCATCCAGTCCAACTGCTCGGCCATCAAGAACAGCGAGGCCACGCCGGGGGTGTTGTAGGTCTGGTCGAGCCGGGACTGTTCGATCGCCGTGGGGAGGGAGAAGAACGCCGGGATGTGCCGGTCGCTCGCGCCGATCTCCTCGGCACGGGCGATCGCGGCGGGGGACATGGCGGCCAGCCACAGCCCGCCGTCGGACGCGAAGGACTTCTGGGGGGCGAAGTAGTAGACGTCGGTCTCGGCCAGGTCGACCGGCAGACCGCCCGCCCCGGAGGTCGCGTCGACGAGGACCAACTGGTCCGCGGTCGCCCCCTCCGGCCGCAGGACGGGCGCCATCACGCCGGTGGAGGTCTCGTTGTGCGGCCAGGCGTAGACGTCCACGTCGGCGTCCACGACGGGGGCGGTGCGGGCGCCCGGCTCGCAGGCGATCACCTGCGGCTCCTCGAGCCACGGAGCCAGGGCCGCGGCCGTGGCGAACTTCGCGGAGAACTCGCCGAAGCGCAGGTGCTGGCTCCGGCGACGGATCAGCCCGGCGGTGGCAATGTCCCAGAACGCCGTCGCGCCGCCCAGGCCGAGCACGATCTCGTAGCCGTCGGGGAGGTCGAAGAACCTCGCCAGCCCCTCGCGGACCCGGCGTACCTGGCCCTTGACCGGCGGCTGGCGGTGAGAGGTACCCATCAGTGCGGTGCCGGTGGCCGCGAGGGCGTCCACGTGGGAGACCTGGATCTTGGAGGGACCGGACCCGAAGCGTCCGTCGGCGGGGAGGAGGTCGGTGGGAATCCGCAGGTCCATGCGACGTATTCTCGCAGCGTGCAGTCCACGCCTCTCACCGGTGTCCGTGACGGTGATCTGACCATCCGGCCGGTCGGCTACGACCACCCCGACGCCCACCGACTGATCGGGCTGGTGCAGAAGGAGTACGTCGTGCGGTACGGCGGCCCGGACGAGTCCCCGGTCGAGGTCGCCGAATTCCTACCGCCGGAGGGCAGCTTCTATGTCGGGTACGCCGACGGCGAGGCCGTCGCGACCGGTGCCTGGCGTCGCAGCGGCGTGGACCGGCTCGGCACCACCCGCACCGCCGAGATCAAGCGGATGTACGTCGTCCCGGCGGCCCAGCGACGAGGCCACGCGCGCCGGATGCTGGCCGCGGTCGAAGACGGTGTCCGTGCGGCCGGCTTCGAGGCGGTCGTGCTCGAGACCGGCGTCCGCCAGCCCGAAGCCATCGCGCTCTATCTATCCTCCGGGTACGAAGCGATCCCCGGCTTCGGGCACTACGCCGGCGAGCCGCTCTCCCGCTGCTTCGGCAAGCGGCTGTGAGTCCGCGTCACGCCCGCTCACGCGGCTGACTACGCACCCGCCGCGCAGATCTCCTCGATCGAGTCCTGGTCCAGGCCGACCTCCTGGAGCACGGCTCTGGTGTGCTCTCCCAGTCCGGGCGCCGGTGCCGGTGGCAACGGCGGTGCGCCGAGGCTGAGCGGTGAGCGAGCCAGACGTACCGGCCCGACCCCCGGCTGGTCGAGGGTTTGGAAGTAGTCGGTGGCGCGCAGGTGGGGGTCCGAGAAGAGATCCTCCACGGAGTTGACTGGTCCATGAGGGATGTCCGCCTCGGCCAGTGCCTCCAGCCACTCCGAGGTGCTCCGGGTGCGGATCTCATCAGAGAGCAGTTCGTAGAGTTGGTCGATGTTCTCGGTCCTCGCACCGAGGTCGACGAAGCGCGGGTCGGCGGCCAGTTCGGGTCGGCCGATCAGGTCGAAGAATCGAAGCCAGTGCCTGTCCGTATAGATCATCACGGCCAAGTGACCATCGGTGGTCTCGTAAGGGCGTCGATGTGCTGAGTCGGTGCGCACGTAGCCGGTCGGACCGCTGGGCGGGTCGGTGACCCAGCCGCCTTGGCGGTCCAGAAGGGTGAAGGAGGCCATCCCTTCGAACATCGGGATCTCTACCGGGCGGCCGACTCCGCTGACCTCGCGGGCGCGCAGCGCGGCGCAGGCCGCTGCGGCGCCGTAGATCCCCATCACCTTGTCGGCGGCGGCAGAGCGCCAGTACGCCGGGGCGGAGCCGCCGACTGCCTCCGCCGCCGCGATGCCGCTGGCCGCCTGGATGACGTCGTCGTAGGCGGGGAGGTCGGCGTACGGACCGCCGGCGCCGTACCCTCGAAACGCGCAGTGGACCAACCGAGGGTTGAGCGGCGAAAGCGCCTCCCAGGTGATGCCGAGCCTGGCAGCGGCCGAGGGACGAACGTTGTGCATCAACAGGTCGGCGTCGCGTACCAGCGCGTGTAGGGCCCGCCTACCGCTGTCGGACTTGAGGTCCAGGGCGGCCGACCGCTTGCCGCGGTTGGCGTTGACGAAGACCGGCCCCAGGCCGCGCCCGGTGGCGTCCGCAACTTTGCGCACCTGATCCCCGTCGGGTGTCTCGACCTTGATCACATCGGCGCCCCACTCGGCCAGTATCTGGGCGGCGTAAGGACCCATGAAGACGGTGCTCAGGTCCAGCACCCGGATACCGGTGAGTGGTAGCTGGGGCGCAGGCGCGCTCAGGCCGTCCTGGGGATCGCGCGGAAGCATGGGAGTGGACATGGCCGCCTTACGAGAATCAAGATGGGGTTACGTAATTACGTAGCACGCTACGATGCCTATCGACTCGGGTCAATGGCAGGCGGGTGTCGCGGCCTTCCGTCATGATGTGCGGGTCGGTCCCGATGCGCGAAGGAGTGGTGATGGCCGAGATCGAACGTCCGTCGCGCGTGCGCCAGAGACATCGCATGGTCGATCGGGTGGCGGCGATCCTCGAGCTGGTCGCCCGCTCCGATGGACTGTCCCTGACCGCGATCGCTCGACACCTGGATGCGCCGGTGTCCTCGGTGCAGGGATTGGTGGACGGGCTGGTGGCGGCCGGCTACCTCGACGAGCGAGCTCGCGAGTACCGGCTCGGTGTCGCGCCGTACTTCATCAACTTGCTCGCCGGTCGCGGGGTGGTCAACCGGATCGTCCATCAGGATCTGGTAGAGCTCCATGCCGAGACAGGGAGTACCACCGCTGTTCTCGCGGTCGCGGTCGGGCCCGATGTGATCTACATCGATCACTGCTCGACCGATCCACGGACCGCCTACCTTGCCGAGCGCTTCTTTCGTCGCTCACTGATCCGGACCTCGACCGGGTGGGTGCTGCTCGCCGACTGGGAGAAGCGCGACCTGTGGGCGTATCTCGACACGCTCGGTGATGAGGACGAACATCGGGTCGCGGAGTTCCTCTCCAGCCTGGACGGGATTCGTGAAACGGGCACTGTGGTCCTTCCTGGGACAGCGGAGGACACGGAGGTCGACGGCATCTCGGTCGCGGTTCGCGAGCGTGGTCGAGTGGTCGCGGCGGTGGGGGTGGTCGGTCCGAGTGTGGAGATCGCACCGAGGTCTGCCTCGATCGTGGAGTCGCTGCAACGGCATTCGAAGGGCTGGCATCAGCGCGGCTGAAGTGGCGGCTCGGGCCGTCGAGGGAGATGGTGAGTGATCGTTGACACATCCTCCCGGGTCTGGGTACGTTGCCGCGTCGTTACGTAATTACGTAGCCGCACACGTATTCGGGGCGAGGAGCGGTGGATGGACAGGCATATACGTCAGCGCGTGCTGGCCGGAGGCACGGTTGGTGTATTGATCGCCGCCGTCCTCGGCGGGTGTGGGGGACCGCAGGCAGAGCAGGAGGCTCACGGCGCAACCGTGCTGCGGATCGGGGACAGCTTCCCCGCCACCCATCCGATCGGAGTCGGGGGTGTGACGCCGTTCCTCGAATACCTGGATGAGCACGGGCCGGAGGCAGGGCTCGAGGTGGAGTACTTCGCCAACGGACAGGTGGGCGACCAATCTGACATGCCAGCCCTGCTGCGCAAGCGGGTGGTCGACATGGCGCCGGTCTCGCCGGCGTACGTCGGCACCGAGCTCCCTCTCTCCAACGTAGGCGATCTCCCCGGGCTCGTACCGGACGCCTGCACCGGCGCGGATGCGGTGCTGGCCTCGATGCAGGAGGGGACAACCCTGTTCGAGGAAGAACTCGCGCCGCACGGGATCCGCCCACTGTGGGTCGCCCTAGTGCCTGATTACGAACTGCTCGGGACCAACAAGCCCGTGCTGACCCCGGAGCAGGCCGCAGGCCGGCTCCTGCGTTCCACGGGCGGCGTCGCCGACCGGGTGGTCGACGAGGTCGGCGCCGCCGGGGTGTCGATGCCGCTGGGTGAGCTCTTCGAGGCACTGTCGCGAGGGACGGTGGACGGCACCGTGGCCAGCCCGGTGAGCATCGCGTCGTACAAGCTCGGCGAGGTACTGGACTTCGCCACTGACGGTGCCCGGCTGGGCTCTTTCACGGTGACCTTCTCCATCAGCGAGACCACCTGGGACACGCTCACCGAGGAGCAGCGGGAGATTCTCCTCGCGGCCTCCCGGACGGCCCAGGAGGGCGTGTGTCGCGAGATGGTCGAAAGCGGTGAGACGGCCGTCCAGGAGATGCGTGACCAGGGCGTCGAGCTGATCGAGATCGGCGCCGCCGAGCGCGCACAGTGGGATGCCATTGCCGAACCTGTCCGTGAGGGCTGGGCTGAGGACCTGGAATCGATCGGTCGGCCGGGACGTCAGGTCCTGACCGAGTTCGAGCAGGAACTCGAGAAGGCAAAGCGCGAGCGAGGGAGTGCATCGTGACGGCGTACCGTGACCGTGCCGATCACCTGTCGACGCTGGTGCGTGTCGATGGCATGGGGGAGGCCGCCGAGGAGACTCTCACGGGTTTTCGCACCCTGGACCATCCGGGTCTCGATCGGATCCAGAACACCATCTCGGGTCTCTGCGCCGGTTTGGCGGGAGCTGCGCTGCTCGGCATCGTCGGACTGACCGTCGCAGAAGTAGTGGTGAGAGCGGCCTTCGACCGACCCCTCGGCTGGAACGTGGGTCTGGTCGAGCAGTACCTGATGACCGCAATGGCGTTCTTCGGAATGGTGACCGCGTACCGGTCCAGCGCGCATATCGCGGTTGCGACTTTGTTCGAGCGGATGTCTGGCCGCGCGCGCAAGCTCGTCATGGTGCTGGGCCAGCTCGTCATTCTCTTCGCGCTCGGATGGCTGCTGGTGGCCGGCGCCGACGCTGCGATCTTCTCCTTCCGGACCGGCGAGCAGCCCGCACCCGGCACGGCCGAGCTGCCGCTGCCGACCTGGTGGTGGAAGGCGATCATGCCGGTGGCAGCCGGGCTCGGGATGACCCTGGTCGTCATCGATCTCTGCCGCGAGCTCGTGGGCCCGTGGGATCGCCCCGCTACCGACTACGCAGCAAGTGACGTCGACCGCGAGATCTCGCACGCCGGCACCGCCCTCGGTGGGAGACCCGCCGCACCTGATGCCGAACTTGATGCGGAGGATGCTCGATGATCGCGTTGCTCTTCACCGTGTTGCTGCTGGCGCTCATCATGCTGCGAGTGCCGGTCTCTTTCGCGGTCCTGTCCACCGGAATCCTCGGGCTTCTCTACCTCGGCACCGCAACACAGACGATCGGCGTACTCGAGACGGCACCGCCCAGTGCGGTGATGAGCTACACCCTGTCGGCGGCACCGTTGTTCATCTTCATGGCTCAGCTCATCCTGCTCTCCGGCCTAGTGGACAGCCTGTTCGACGCTGCACGGGCGTTGATGGGTCGGGTGCGGTGCGGCACCGCGGTCGCATCGGTCGCTGCGGGAACGGCGTTCGCCGCCGTGTCCGGATCGAGCACCGCGTCGGCGGCCACGCTCGCCTCGACCTCGACCGCCCAGCTCATCGACGACGGCTATGAGCCTCGGACGGCAGGCGGCCTGATCGCGGTGGTCGGGACCCTGGCCGCGATGATCCCGCCGAGTGTGATCCTGGTCTTCTACGCGATCACCGCCGAAGTGAGCGTGGGCGACACCATCGTGGCTGCGGTCTTTCCGGGGCTGCTGGTCGCGCTCGTGTTGGTCGGCACCCTCTACCTGGTGGTCGGGTTGCGCCCCCATGCCGCGCCGCGCGGTGCTGCGGCCTCCTGGCAGGACAAGGGGCTGGCCGTGGTGGCCGCGCTGCCGATCCTGGTGCTGTTCGCGGCCGTGGTGGGGAGTATCTACACCGGACTGGCGACAGCCACGGAGGCAGCCGGCATCGGCTGTGTGGCGGCGTTCCTCCTGGCGCTCGCCCGCGGTCGGGTCACCTGGATGGGGGTCAAGGTCGCCGTGGTCGAGACGGTGAAGACCAGCGCGATGATCTTCGCGATCATCATCGGTGCGGAGGTCTTCGGTCACTTCCTCACCGAGACTCGGGTCACTGAGGGGCTGGTCGAGTGGATCGGTCGGATGTCTTTGCCTGCGTTCGTGATCATGCTGTTCATCGGGGCGATCTACGTCGTGCTCGGGTTCTTCATGGATCAGATCGCGATCATCGCGCTCACGGTTCCGATCACGCTGCCGATGGTCACTGAGTTGGGCTATGACCCGATCTGGTTCGGCATCTTCATCGTGCTGCTTGCCGAGGTCGGGATGGTGACCCCGCCAATGGGGCTCAACGTTTTCGTGGTCGCCCGGGTGACTCGACGGCCGGCCGGGGAGATCTTCCGGGGCGCGCTGCCCTTCGCGGTGGCGATCGTTGCCCTGGGCGTGGTGCTTCTGGCCTTCCCTGACCTGGTGCTGTGGAGTCTCGGGTGACCTCAGTCGTGGGAGCACGCGACATCGTTCGAAGGTGGCCCCGGCGTACGCGATCCTGCGTACGCCGGAGCTGCGATTCGCCGTACGCGGCGGGGGTGCGGCTCGCCTAGCTTCGGGCCATGGATCTCTCGACCTGGTTCTCCCGCCGCTGGTGGCTGCTCCTGTTCCTGCTCGGTGTCGCCGGTGCGACTCTCGTCAGCAACCCGGGTGATCCGGTGGCGGTGGGCCTGGGAATCGCGGCCGGGCTCGTCGTCGTGGCGGTCGACCGATGGCTGGTGGCGCTGGCGGTCAACGGCGTCCTGATCGGTGTCTACTGCGTCGTGGGCGGCGAGAACGGCCCGGTCTTCTTCACCATCGTCGCCGCGGTGTTCCTGGCCGCGCTGCGGACCGAGGTGCGCCGCTGGCTGCCTGTCCTCCTGGTGTCATCGGTCGCGGTGTGGGCCGGCCTGCTGGTCCGCGGGCTCCGCTTCGAGGTCTCCGGCGACGGGGCCTGGCAGAGCTTCGGGATCGGTGCCCTGGTGGCCGCGGCCGCGGCGGTGGGGACGGCCACCAGGCTGCGACGTGGCGCCGAGCGGGACCGGCGGGGCCGGGCCGCCGCGGACGAGAAGCTGCGGATGGCCCAGGAGTTGCACGACGGTGTCGGACACGGACTCGCCGTGATCGCGATGCAGGCCGGCGCCGCCCTGCACGTCCTCGAGACGGATCCCGCCCGCGCCCGGGAGAGTCTGGAGGCGATCCGCCAGACCAGCCGGGAGTCGCTGGCCGCCCTGCGCGCGGAGCTCGCGGCCATGTCCGGGGGACCGATCGGGGAGCCTGCACCGCGGCGACCGGAGGCCGGCATCGCCGAGCTTCCGGTGCTGCTGGACCGGGTACGCGCGGCAGGGTTGCCGGTCTCGGTGTCGGGGTCGCCGGACCTGGTGCCCGAGCACCTCGGCGGGGTCGTGCATGCGGTGGTCCAGGAGTCGCTCACCAACGTGTTGCGCCACGCCCGGGCCCGCCGCGTGCGGGTCGGCTTCGAGTGGCAGGCACCGGCCACGCTGGTGGTCACCGTCGCCGACGACGGTCCGGAGGCGAGCGCGGTCACCAGGCCTGGCATGGGCATCGCCGGGATGCGGGCCCGCGTCGAGTCGGTCGGGGGAACGCTCAGCGCGGGACCTGCGGGGGAGGGGTTCCAGGTGCGCGCCGAGTTGCCGGTGGCGACTACGGACCGGCCGGAGGTGCAGGATGGGGCGGTGTGATCCGAGTAGCGCTGGTGGACGACCAGCCCCTGGTACGGATGGGGCTGGCCACCCTCGTCGCCGCGGAGGCCGACCTCGACCTGGTCGGTGAGGCCGGCGACGGTCGTGCGGCGCTCGCGCTGCTGCGCCGTACCCGCCCGGACGTGGTGCTGTGCGACATCCGGATGCCGGTGCGGGACGGGCTCGAACTTCTCGCCGACGTCGGGGCCGAGGAGGCATTGGCCGGCGTACGGGTGGTGATGCTGACGACCTTCGAACTGGACGAGTACGTCTTCGAGGCGCTGCGTCTCGGTGCCTCTGGCTTCCTGCTCAAGGACGCCGAACCAGCCGCACTGATCGACGCGATCCGGGTCGTGGCGGCCGGCGGCTCGCTGCTGGCCCCGTCGGTGACCCGTACCGTGATCGAGCATTTCGGGGCCGCCCGCGCCACCCGGCATCACCCCCGACTGGTCGACCTCACCGAGCGGGAGCGTGAGATCCTCGGGTGGGTCGCCACCGGCCGCTCGAACGCCGAGATCGCCGCGGTGCTCGTGGTCAGTCCCGACACGGTCCGCACCCACGTGAGCCGGGCGATGGTGAAGCTGGGCGCCCGCGACCGGGCGCAGTTGGTGGTGTGGGCGATCGAGTCCGGGCTGACCCACTGATCCTCGCTACCCGGACACCCGATCACAGGCCCGGGCGCGCGGTTGTGCAGGTCGGCGAACGGGGCAGAGGTGGCGCCGACTTGGGGCTTATCTGTAACTACAGATATAGTGGAGTCACTGCTCGCCCCTTGGAGGATGGAATGTCGGCATCGTTGAGCCCGCGCCAGGAGATCTGGCGAGGCCTCCTGCTCGGCCAGCGCTCGATGCTGACCGGCTTGGCGAGCGAGCTCAAGAAGGACTACGGCCTCACTGTCGCCGCCTATGAGGCACTGCTGTCGCTGTGGGAGGCGCCCGAGCACACCCTGCAGGCCACCCAGTTGGCGCACTCGTTGGTCTACAGCTCGGGTTCGGCATCCAATCTGATCGGGCGGTTGGTCCAGGCCGGCCATGTCGTCCGCCGGGCGGGGGCCCACGACGCGCGCATCGTCGAGGTCTCGCTGACTCCACGGGGACGCGATCTGGTCGAGCGCGCGACCAAGGCGCACCGGGCGAGCATCGCCCGGGAGTTCGAGCCCCTGGTCGCGGATGCCGAGATCGCCACTCTGCTGGCGTTCGCTCGCCGCCTCGCCGAGCGCGAAGGCGTCACCGCGGCCCCCTGAGCGCGGATCCGGGCTGAGGCGCCGGCGCTCGCCACCGCTCGATCCATCGCGTCCTGCAGTCCGGGGCGACCTCGATAAATATCTGTAAATACAGACAGAAGTGCCGCTGTCGGACCGAAAGGAACCACCATGACCAACCCCGGCCGCATCGCCGTCGTACGCCGTTTCGGCGCACCGGAGGTGATCTCGATCGAGACCCACCCCGTCGCGCCGCTGCGATCCGGCGAGATCCGGGTCGCGGTCCGGACCGGCGGGCTGAACCCGGTCGACGCCCGCCTCCGCTCCGGCACCTTCGGCGGCAGCGTTCCGATGGCGCTCGGCACCGAGTTCGCCGGTGTGGTCCTCGAGTCGGCCGACGCGCGGTGGGTGCCTGGTGCCGAGGTGATCGGCTGGGGCGTCCAGGGCGCCGACGCCGACCTGGTCACCACCGACGCCACCCGGCTGCACCCCAAGCCCGCCGAGCTGGACTGGGCGCTCGCCGGCGGCATCGGCGGGGTCGGCTCGACCGCGGTCACCGCCCTTGACACGATCTCGGCAGCTCCGGGCGACGTGATCGTGGTGCACGGGGCGGCCGGAGGGGTCGGGACCGTGCTGGTCCAACTGGCGGCAGCCCGGGGCCTGGTCGTGATCGGCACCGCCGGTCCGGCCAACCAGGAGCACCTGGTCCGGCTGGGTGCCGCGGCGGTCGAGTACGGGTCCGGCCTGAGCGAGCGGGTCACTGCTGTCGCGCAGGGCAGGCCGATCGCTGCCTCGATCGACCTCGCCGGGTCGGCCGAGGCCGGCGACCTGGCCACCGCTGTTCTCGCAGCAGGAGGACAGGCGATCACCCTGGTGCCCGAGACCATGGCGGGTCACGGGATCCGCCTGGTCCGTGTCCAGCGCAGCAGCGCCACCATGGCTGTGCTCCTGGACGCCATCGCCGCCGGGACGCTCACCCTTCCTGTCGAGTCGCTTCCGTTCACCGAGATCGTCGAGGCCCACCGACGCCTCGACGCCAAGCACGCCCGCGGAAAGCTCGTCCTCGATCTCTCCGACAACCCCCACCTGCCCGTTCTTTGAGCAGCACCGCAAGGAAGCTCGGCATGACCTCACTCGCGCTCATCGGTCATCCCTGCCGCCCCGGAACCGCGGTCGGCGGGGAGCACTGAGCCGACCACGGCTACCGCCCTCGACTCCCACGATCGCGGCTGAGTACGCGATCACCCAGCACCCCTCACCAACAACCCGCAACACGAGAGGAACCACCACCCCATGACCACCATGACTCAGAACACCGCCGCCGAGATCGTCGCCGGCACCTGGACCATCGACCCCACCCACTCCGAGGTCGGCTTCACCGTCCGTCACCTGATGACGAAGGTCCGCGGACACTTCGAGGCATTCGAGGGCACGCTCACCACCGGTGAGGAGGTCGCCGACACCCGCGCCGAGGCGACCATCGAGACCGCCTCGATCACCACTCGCGCCGACCAGCGCGACGCCCACCTGCGCTCGGCCGATTTCTTCGACGTCGAGAACCACCCGCAGATGAGCTTCCGCACGGTCTCCTTCGACGGGACCACCGCGACCGGCGAGCTGACCATCCGGGGGATCACGCGCCCCGTCCACCTCGAGGTCGAGTTCCTCGGCCGCGGGAACGACCCGTGGGGCGGCGACCGTCTCGGCTTGGCCGCGACCGGCGAGATCAGCCGCAAGGACTTCGGCCTCGACTTCAACATCCCGCTCGAAGGCGGCAGCGTCGTGATCGGTGACAAGGTCGGCCTCCAGATCAGCGTCCAGGCCGTTCTCGCAGGGCAGCCCGACCAGGCGTGATCGGCGGCGTCGGGTCAGTTGGTGAACCACCTCCAGGACCTCCGATCGCCGAGGATCCGTGTCGCTGGCACGGCGTTCTCCTACCCTGACTCGGCTTCGTGCCCGGGCCCTTCGTTGTCGGAAACACGGATCGGACCGGCGAGCCCGTGCTCGATGGTGAACATCGCGGCCGCGGCGCGACTGCTTACCCCGATCCGCGCATAGACGTCGCTCACGTGCCGGTCGACCGTCCGCGGCGACAGGCACAGGCGACTCGCGATCTCGCGATTCGAAAGTCCGCGGGCGACGAGCCGCAGGACATCGAGCTGTCTCGCTGTCAGGCCGGCGGCGCCGCTGGGGCGGTGCCGGCGCGACCCAGCGGCGGTCGCGACAACCGCGGCGACGGCGTCAGCGTCCAGCCGGCCGGCGCGGACGTCGGCGTCCAGCCGCTGCCGTGCCCGGGCGGCGGGCAACCCCGAACGATGCGGCCGGTCCTCGACCAGCGTGCAGTATCGATCCGCCGCCGCCAGCACGCGCGCACCTATGGTGAGCCGGTCCGCGCGCAGCCCGCGGTGGTAGCCGCTGCCGTCACATCGCTCGTGGTGCGCAGCGGCCAGTTCCGCTACGTGCGCCAGTTCGGGGGTGCGTGCCAGGACCCGCTCGGTGTAGTAGGTGTGTAGCCGAGCCTCGTCTTCCTCGGCGGCCGTCCACGGGCGGGTGAGATTCCAGATCCGGCTGCTGATCGCAACCCGTCCCACGTCGTGCAGGTGCCCGGCGACGCGAATCTCCGCTGCCTCGACGAGGCCGAGCGCCTCCGCCGCCGCACCCGCGAGGTTTCCGACTCCGGAGGAGTGCCCGTGCAGCCACGGGCTCTTGAGATCAACGAGGTCCCCGAATACCCGGGCGACCTCGAGCAGGTCAATGTCGTCCACCCAGACCACCGGATCGGGCTCGACGTCGAGGGCTGCCCGGAGGGGGTCCTCCGTGTCCAGGCCGGCCAGCAGCTCGGAGGATCTGTTGACGAACACCGCTGCGAGCTCGGGGTCGAGCTCACCCCCGGCGCGTCGGCGTACCTGCTCCACTGCGGCCCGGTCGCCACCCACCCCTCGGAACAGCATTGCCGTCCCCGCGACGTGCATGACCCGAGCTGGGAAAGGGATCTGTTCCCCTCCGGTGCGTGGGAACCCCTTGCCATTCCACATCGCGGCCATGTGTCCGAGCGAGTCCTGCGCGACGGTGTCCAGGCCCAGCCGCCGGCCGGCCTCCTGAGCCACCTCGCAGGTTGCACGTGGCGCGGCGCGAAGCATGCCGCGCATCGACCCGGCCATCGTGAGTGCCACGCGGGCCGGCGAGCGTCCCGTGCTCGAGGCGACCGTCGGGAGGAACGTCCGGAGAACGTCGGACGTCGAGCCCGCGTCCGTCATCAAGACGGCATGCGTCGTGGCGATGTCGTCGCCCCAGATCCCGGCAGCCTCGTAGGAGTACGCCGTGCAGCCGATGTGCTCGAGCAAGGAGACCAGCACGACGTTCCGGACCATCGCATCGTCGGCCATGACGACCCGAGCCAGCCGACCGGCCACGACGCATCGGCGCAGGGACTCGTCGTGCTGACCCCCGGTCCCGAGATCGGTAGCGCCGGCGAGTCCGGCCAGCAGACCCAGCAGCCGGATCACACCTTCAGGGTGCCGCCACGAGTGCGATTCCGCCAGAGCCGGAGCCGCGTAGGCACTGCGCCTGCGAACGCGCGCATGGGTAGTTCTGCACATGCGGCGACGTCTGGGACGGACCACGCTGAGATGGATGGGAGATGAGAGGAGCAGGGCGATGAGCACGAGCTGGGGAGTCCCGATCCGCGACGCGACGTCCTTGAGCACGACTGCGGAGCGGGCTCCGGTCAGCCTCCGCCGAGCGAGCGGTGCTGGTGACCATGCGCGGTGACGGTGTACACGTACTGGTGGTCGGTGCGGGGATCGCCGGGCTCGCGTCCGCACGCACCCTGCACGAGTGGGGAGCCACGGTTGAGGTCATCGATCGACAGCCGGCCCCTCCGCTCGGCGGCACCGGGATCTTCCTCCCCGGGAACTCGGTGCGTGCCCTGGGCCTTCTCGGGATTGGCAGCGAGGTAGCCCGCCGGGCCATCGGCATCGATCGGCAACAGACCCTCGACCACCGAGGCCGCACCTTGTTCGAGATCGAGACCGACAGTTTGTGGCACGGCGTAGCGCCGTGTCTGGCCCTGCACAGGGCCGATCTGCACAGGGTGCTCCTGACAGGTCTTGGTGACATCTCTGTGCGCTGGGCCGCGAGCCCCGAGGCCGTGACGTTCGACGACGCCGGCGTCACCGTCACCGTGGACGGGACTCCGAGCCGGTATGATCTCGTGCTCGGGGCGGACGGAGTTCACTCCACGGTCCGGCACCTCACCTTCGGGCCCGGCGCGGTCCAGAAGGTCGGCCAATGGGCCCGACGCTTCGTCGTCAAGCACGACGTCGAACCGGCGACCTGGTCGGTGCGTCTCGGACGTGGGTCGGCGTTCCTCACGATCCCGATCGGAGAAGACCAGGTCTATTGCTATGTCGATGGTCCGCTCAACGATCACCGCTCCTTGCGCGACCTGCTCGCCGGCTACGCCGATCCGGTGCCGAGTCTGCTCGACGCGCTCGACGCTCACAACGACACGGCGGCGGCCATGCAGACGGGCGACATCGAGGAGGTCATCGTCGGCTCCTGGGTGCGGGACACGGTGCTGCTGATCGGTGACGCTGCACACGCGACCTCACCGAACATGGCCCAAGGCGCCGGCTTGGCGATCGAGGACGCCGCAGTCCTGGCCGAGACCCTCGATTCGGCCACGGATCTCGGCGCGGCACTGACCATGTTCGAGCGGCGCCGTCGACCGCGCACCGATTGGGTTCGCGAGCAGACCCATCGGCGCGACCGCGCCAGGGAGCTGCCTCCCGCCCTGCGTAACGCCCTGCTGAGGTGGTTCGGTGCCCGGATCCAGCGCGCCAACAACCGACAGCTGCGTGAACAACCATGACACAGCACGTGGAGGTCGGCGGGCTGCGTATCGCCTTCGAGCGCACCGGAACCGGACCGGCAGTGGTGCTGGCCCACGGCTTCGTCGGCGACGCCCGCGCGACCTGGGGACGCCAGATCGAGGCGCTTTCCGAGGAGTTCACGGTGGTCGCCTGGGACGCACCCGGTGCAGGTGGGTCGTCCGACCCACCTGAGGAGTTCGGAATGGACTCGTACGCCGATTGCCTCGCCGAGTTCATCCGGGCGCTGCGCATCGAACGAGCCCATCTGGTCGGGCTCTCCTTCGGCGCGGCCTTGGCGCTCGCGATGTTCCATCGGCACCGTGGGCTCGCATTGTCGCTCGTCCTGGTGAACGGCTACGCCGGTTGGGTCGGCTCGCTCGGCCGGGACGAGGCAGATCAGAGGTTGGCGCGATCGCTGGAGGCCTCGCGGTTGAGTCCCCACGAGTTCGTTGCCGTCATGGGTCCGTCGATGTTCTCGCCGTCGGCCGACAGCGAACTCGTGGCTCAGTTTCTCGACAGCGTCCGTGCGTTCCATCCGAGCGGCTTCCGGGCCATGGCGCGCGCCAGCCACTCCGACCAGCGTCACGTGCTGGCGGAGGTCGACGTCCCGACCCTGCTGCTCTGCTCAGACCACGATGTCCGCGCGCCGATGTCACTCGGCCTGGCGATGCACGCCGCAACACCAGGGTCGGCAATCGTCGTCCTCACCGGGCCTGGCCACGCCAGCCCGGTGGAGGCGCCGGACGACGTGACCCGCGAGGTGCGCCGCTTCCTGCGCCGGGCTGCGCCGCACTCCGCCTGACACCAGCAGCGGGCCCAGCTCCGAACGGCAGAGGATCCAGCACCATCGCGATGCGCAGAATCGTGGCAAGTGGAGCGTGTCCCGCACGGGGAGATCCGCTGCGGGACGGGCAGCTCGCGCGGTGACGTCTACGGAGAGGGTTCGGCATTGCGTCGGCGGAGCCGACCTTCGTCGAAGCTCACCGTACGATCCCGGCGCTCAATGGGTGTGCGGAGGTACGGCGCCGCTCTCGGCGGGCTGCACGATGACGAAGCCGTGCCCCTGGAACGCCACCTGCATGGCCTCGCCCGAGCCGCGCCCGATCAGCGCTCCGGCCGACATCGTGGACCGGATCGAGGTCTGCAGGTCGACCGACCACGCGACCAGGGCGTCGGTGTCGGTGAAGGTCGGAGCCTCCGCGGTGTTGAGCACCACCGGGTCGCCGTTGGTGGTGATCGCCACCCACCCGGAGCCGCGCAGGGTGGTGTTGAACAGGCCGCCCGCGGCCATGCTGCCGCCCTTGACCCGCTCGACGTTCCAGTCCAGGCTCGCGGAGAAGGCCAGGATCGAGTCGCTGTTGATCGAGATCCCGCTGCTGGTCAGGTGGAGCAGGTGCACCTTCTTGGCCGCGTCGGCGAGGAAGACGTCACCGCGGCCCTCGACGCGCATCAGGGAGAGTCCCTCCCCGGTCAGGGCCTTCTTCAAGAACCTGGCGGTGCCCGATCCCTGATACTGGAACTGGATGCCGCCCTGGTAGGCGACCATCGCGCCCTGCTTGGCCATGAAGGGCTCGGCCACCCGCACGCGCAGCAATCGGTCGTTCTGCCGCATCGGGCCGGGCCGGTCGCTCGCCGACTCGGTGTAGCGGCCGTCGACCAGATCGCCGCTGACCCCGGGGATCACCCCCGCTGCGGCCGCACTCCCGGCCTGCGGTGCCGCGTGGTGGTCCTCCCGGGGCGGGCCGTGGTGCGCGGCCGGCATGCTCGAGGGCGGCGGCTCGGGGGCCGGGGCGGGTGCGGGCACGGGCAGTGGGTCGGTGGTCTGGACGCCGGCGTCGGCGACGTACTCGGTCCACTGGCCGCCGTCCCAGTAGCGGAACTCGTGCTTGCCGGAGGGATCGGGTTGCCAGTTGGCTTCGGTCATCGGGCTCTTTCATCGGGGTGTGCGGAGACGGGAGGAGTCGGCTCAGTCGGCCCAGGCAGGATCCCAGCCCTCGACGGACTCCGCCGGCCGCGCGGCCGGCCCGGTGTAGATCGCCGAGGGACGGATCAGCCGGCCGGTCCGCTTCTGCTCCAAGATATGGGCCGACCAGCCGCCGGTGCGGGCACAGGTGAACATCGAGGTGAACATGTGGGCGGGCACCTGGGCGAAGTCGAGCACGATCGCCGCCCAGAACTCGACGTTCGTCTCCAGCACCCGGTCGGGCCGGCGCTCGCGCAGCTCGGCCAGTGCGGCCGCCTCGAGGGCCTCGGCCACCTGGTAGCGGGGGGCGCCGAGCTCCTTGGCGGTACGGCGCAGCACCCGGGCGCGGGGATCCTCGGCGCGGTAGACCCGGTGCCCGAACCCCATCAGTCGTTCGCCGGAGTCGAGCAGCGCCTTCACATAGGCCCGGGCGTCACCGGCCCGCTCGACCTCCTCGATCATGCCGAGCACCCGTGAGGGTGCCCCGCCGTGCAGCGGGCCGGACATGGCGCCGATCGCGCCGGAGAAGGCGGCGGCGACGTCGGCGCCGGTGGAGGTGATCACCCGGGCGGTGAAGGTCGAGGCGTTCATGCCGTGCTCGGCGGCCGAGGACCAGTAGGCGTCGATGGCGTGCGCGTGCTTCGGGTCCGCCTCGCCGCGCCAGCGGATGAGGAACTTCTCCGCCAGGGTGTGGCCCTTGTCGACCTCGGACTGCGGCACCACCGGCTGATGGAGGCCGCGAGCGGACTGCCCGGCGTAGGAGAGCACCATCACGGCCACCCGGGCGAGGTCGGCGCGGGCCTGCTCGTCGCTGATGTCGTAGGTCTGGCGGAACCCGAAGGCCGGTGCCAGCATCGGGATCGCGGCCTGGACGTCGACCCGCACGTCACCGGTGTGCACCGGCAGGTTGTAGGCCTCGGCCGGCGGCAGACCGGGGGAGTAGGTGCCATCGATGAGCAGACCCCAGACCTTCTCGAACGGGACCCGGCCGACGATGTCCTCGATGTCGACGCCGCGGTAGCGCAGCGCCGACCCCTCCTTGTCGGGCTCGGCGATCTGGGTCTCGAACGCGATGACGCCCTCAAGCCCGTGGTGTACCTCGGTCATGGCAGCTCCTTCGCTGTGCTCCGGTGTCGTGATTGTGCCCCAGATACCCGACGGGCGGCCATGCCCTACGGTCTGACCATGTCCGACGAGCAGGCCCCAGAACCGACCCCGGTGCAGACCTCAGAACAGACCCCACAAGAGTCCCCAGCGAAGGCGCCGGAGAATCCCACGGAGCGGGCGGCGGCTCAGTCGGCGGAACAGGCGCGACGGGAGGAGTCGGACGCTTCTGGGGGTGGACTCCTCCGGCAGGCGCCGGACGTGGCGGTGCTGCGAGCGGAATACGGCGAGGCGGGCCTACTGGAGGAGGACGCCGATCCGGACCCGATGGGGATGTTCCATCGCTGGTTCGAGGAGACCGTGGCGGCCGGGCTGCCCGAGCCGAACGCGATGATCGTGGCCACCGGGTCCGCGGTCTCCGGCCCCTCGGCCAGGTACGTCCTCCTCAAGGGGGTGCGCGCGGACGGCTTCGTGTTCTTCACCAACCTCGCCTCCCACAAGGGCGCCGACCTCGCGGCCGACCCCCGATGCGCGCTCCTGTTCCCCTGGCACCCCCTGGAGCGCCAGGTCCGCGTCGAGGGGAGGGCGAGCCTGCTCCCGGCCGCGGACGTGGCGGCGTACTTCGCGACCAGGCCGCGCGGCTCGCAGTTGGGCGCCTGGGCCTCCCCGCAGTCGCGGGTGGTCGCGGGCCGCGCAGAACTGGAGGGGACCTACGCCGAGATGGAGAGGCGTTTCGGCGGGGCCGAGGTGCCGGTGCCCGAGGAGTGGGGCGGATATCTCGTACGGCCGGAGATGATGGAGTTCTGGCAGGGCCGTCCGGGTCGGATGCACGACCGGCTGTGCTACCGGCGGGCGGGCTCCGGCTGGCGGCGGGAGCGGCTCGCTCCCTGACCCCTCCCGCACCGCCCGCAGGTCCTCTCGAAGGTCCCAGCCCCTCTCCTTCCGGGAAGACGGCCGCGCGCGGAGGCCCTTCGGCGCTGGCGTAAGTTGGGCAGGCTATGTCTTCGATCTGCGCCACCGGGCGCTCCCACGAGATCGCAGAGGTCGGCTGATGCTCCTCCGACTGCTGCGCGAATATCTCTCCCCCTACCGTCGCTGGCTCGGGATCGTGGTGGTGCTCCAGTTCCTCAGCACCTGCGCGATGCTCTACCTCCCCAGCCTCAACGCTGCGATCATCGACGACGGGATCGCCCAGGGCGACACCGGCTACATCCTGCGCGCGGGCGGCATCATGCTCGCCGTCACGCTGGCTCAGGCGCTCTGCTCGGTCGGCGCGGTCTGGTTCGCGGCGCGCAGCGCGATGGCCTTCGGCCGTGACGTCCGTGCGGCCGTGTTCGCACGGGTGTCGAGCTTCAGCGGCCGGGAGGTGGCCCAGTTCGGGGCGCCCTCGCTGATCACCCGCAGCACCAACGACGTGCAGCAGGTGCAGATGCTGACCCTGATGAGCTGCACGATGGCGGTGACCGTGCCGATCATGATGGTCGGCTCGATCCTGATGGCCATGCGCCAGGAGATCGCGTTGTCGTGGATCATCGCGGTCCTTTTGCCCGTCCTGCTGGTGGTCGTGGCGTTCATCGTGAGCCGGATGGTGCCCAACTTCCGGCAGATGCAGACCCGGATCGACGAGGTCAACCGGGTACTGCGCGAGCAGATCACCGGTATCCGGGTCGTGCGCGCGTTCGTGCGCGAGCGGCAGGAGACCGAGCGGTTCCGGACGGCCAACGACAGCCTCACCGACGTGTCGGTCCGGGCGGGCCGGTGGATGGCGACGATGTTCCCGGTGATGCTGCTGGTGGTCAACGTCGCCTCGGTGATGGTGATCTGGTTCGGTGGCCACCGGGTCGACGAGGGCCTGATGCAGGTCGGCCCGCTCACGGCGTTCCTGGCCTATCTGATGCAGATCATGATGAGCGTCATGATGGGCACCTTCATGCTCATGATGATTCCCCGGGCGGCGGTCTGCGCCGACCGGATCACCGAGGTGCTGGAGACCGAGAGCACCGTCGTACCGGCCGTCGACGGGGTCACGGAGACCGCGACCCGCGGCCACCTCGACCTGGAGGGGGTCGGCTTCACCTACCCCGGTGCCGAGGCCCCGGTGCTGCAGGACATCACCTTCTCGGCCCGGCCCGGGCAGACCGTCGCCCTGATCGGCTCGACCGGAGCCGGCAAGACGACCCTGCTGAGCCTGGTGCCACGCCTCTTCGACGCCACCGCCGGCAGCGTCCGCGTCGACGGATTCGACGTGCGCGACCTCGACGAGGAGACGCTGCACGCCCGGCTCGGACTCGTGCCGCAGAAGGCCTTCCTGTTCTCGGGCACCATCCGCTCCAACCTGCTGCACGGCCGACCCGGGGCCACCGACGACGAACTGTGGCACGCCCTGGAGATCGCCCAGGCCCGTGACTTCGTCGAGCGGATGGCACCCGAGGGCGGCACCGGCCTCGACGCTCCGATCGCCCAGGGTGGGGCGGGGGTCTCGGGCGGGCAGCGGCAGCGCCTGGCGATCGCCCGCGCCGTCGTACGCCGGCCCGCGATCTACCTCTTCGACGACTCCTTCAGTGCCCTGGACACCGCCACCGACGCCCGCCTGCGGGCCGCGCTGGCCCCGGAGACCCGGGAGGCGACGGTGATGATCGTCGCCCAGCGGGTCGCGACGATCCGCGACGCCGACCTGATCCTGGTGCTCGACGACGGCCGGGTGGTCGGCCGGGGCACCCATGAGGAGCTGGTCGCGAACAACCCGACCTATCAGGAGATCGTCGAGTCCCAGCTGAGCGCGGAGGAGGCCGCGTGAGCGCCACGGACCAGCAGAGGAAGAAGGGCGACCTGCAGGCCACCGAGCGCGTGCAGAGCGGCGGCCCCGGCATGGGACCGCCCGGGATCGTCGGGCAGAAGGCGATGCGATTCGGTCCCTCCGCCAAGCGGCTGATCCGCCGGATGGCCCCCGAGCGGGTGCGCGCGATCTCCGTGATCGTGCTGGCGGTGCTGAGCGTCGCGCTCAACGCGCTCGGCCCCAAGCTGCTCGGCTCGGCGACCGACCTGGTCTTCGCCGGTGCGTTCGGCCGGCAGCTGCCCGACGGCATCACGGCCGACCAGGCGATCAGCGGGTTGCGCGCGTCCGGCCAGGACGAGCTCGCGGACGTCCTCACCACCCTCGACCACGTGGTGCCCGGGCAGGGCGTGGACTTCGGTGCGGTCGGGCGGGTACTCCTCGCCGTCCTGACCGTCTACGCCTTCGCCGCGGTCTTCGGCTGGCTGCAGGGCTACCTGCTCAACGACGTCGTCCAGGGCACCGTGCGGCGGATGCGTGCCGACGTCGAGCAGAAGGTCCACGAACTGCCGCTGGAGTACTTCGACCGGCAGCCGCGGGGGGAGCTGTTGAGCCGCGTCACCAACGACATCGACAACATCTCCCAGACGTTGCAGCAGACGATGAGCCAGCTGCTGACCTCGATCCTCACCGTCTTCGCGGTGCTCGGCATGATGATCTGGATCAGTCCGCTGCTCGCCCTGATCGCCGTGGTGTCGGTGCCGGTCGCGATGGTGCTCGCCGGCCAGATCATGAAGCGCTCCCAGCGACAGTTCATCGCCCAGTGGCGTCGTACCGGCAAGCTCAACGCCCACATCGAGGAGACCTTCTCCGGGCACGCCCTCGTCACCGTCTTCGGGCGGCAGCGTGAGGTGCAGGAGGC
This sequence comes from Nocardioides insulae DSM 17944, assembly GCF_000422825.1. Lineage (GTDB taxonomy): Bacteria > Actinomycetota > Actinomycetes > Propionibacteriales > Nocardioidaceae > Nocardioides > Nocardioides insulae. Next base: position 204,993 of record NZ_AUGU01000014.1, read on the forward strand.
CTTCGACGAGCAGAACGACGGGCTGTACCAGGCGTCGTTCAAGGCCCAGTTCATCTCCGGGCTGATCATGCCGGTGATGATGCTGGTCGGAAACCTCAACTACGTCGTCATCGCGGTCGTGGGCGGTCTCCGGGTGCTGAGCGGTTCGCTGTCGGTCGGCGACGTGCAGGCCTTCATCCAGTACTCACGCCAGTTCACCCAGCCGCTGACCACGGTCGCCTCGATGATGAATCTGCTGCAGTCCGGTGTCGCCTCGGCCGAGCGGGTCTTCGAACTCCTCGACGCCGAGGAGCAGCGTCCCGACGTCGACTCCTCGCTCGTCGGGTCCTCGGGGACCACCGGGAGGGTGCGGTTCGAGGGCGTGAGCTTCCGGTACGACGAGGACGTGCCCCTGATCGAGCGGCTCTCGCTGGTGGCCGAACCGGGCCAGACGGTGGCCATCGTCGGCCCGACCGGGGCCGGTAAGACCACGCTGGTCAACCTGGTGATGCGGTTCTACGAGCTCGACGACGGCCGGATCACCCTCGACGGGGTGGACATCGCGACCATGCCGCGGGCGGCCCTTCGCAGCCGGATCGGAATGGTCCTCCAGGACACCTGGCTCTTCGAGGGCAGCATCCGCGACAACATCGCCTACGGACGTCCGGACGCCACCGAGGACGAGATCCTCCGGGCCGCGCGGGCCACCTTCGTCGACCGGTTCGTGCACTCCCTGCCCGAGGGGTACGACACCGTCATCGACGGGGAGGGAGGTGCGCTGTCCGCGGGGGAGCGGCAGCTGCTGACCATCGCCCGCGCCTTCCTGGCCGCTCCCGACCTGCTCATCCTCGATGAGGCGACCAGTTCGGTCGACACCCGCACCGAAGTGCTGGTGCAGCAGGCCATGGCCGCGCTGCGCAGCGACCGCACCTCCTTCGTGATCGCCCACCGGCTCTCCACCATCCGTGACGCCGACCTGATCGTGGTGATGGAGAGCGGCCGGATCGTCGAGCAGGGCACCCACGAGGAACTCCTGGCCGCGCACGGCGCCTATCACCGGCTCTACGAGGCGCAGTTCGCCGCACCGGAGGTGGACCCGGACGTCGACCCGCGGTCCGAGCCCGCCGGCGCCGCCGGCCCCGGGCCGAGCGCGGGCTGACCGGGAGGACCGCCTGGAAACCCCGTTGTGAGGGTACGGCGGGCGGCGTACGGTCGTCGTACACGAGAAAGGAGGTGATCCGGAGAATGATTTCTCATCGGACGCGTGAGGTGGCTGCTCGCTAGCAGCTGTCCTGTGACAGGGGATCACCCCTGACTCGCAGACGTCGGCTACCGGCAATCCCCGGCAGCCACCCGACCCGCAGACGCACCGGGCTCGTCCCCCGGCCGGCTCCCCGGAGCCCGTCTGCGGGTCGTTCCATTTCCTGGTGCGGTGCAACTTTCCCCGGTGCACCGGGGAAAGTTGCCCCCCGGAGCCGCAATAGCAGGAGTGCGCGCCGACGCCTCGCGAGTGTGACCCGGGTGACGCACCTGAGCGGACCCTGAAAGTTGTCTGAGTCAACGAAGAGCCATTATCGTTGACCGGGTCAACCACCGCGTGGTGGTGCCGGCCGACGCGTTCAGCAGCCAGCGCGTCCGGCGACTCCCGCTCCAGGCAGCTCTCGCCCCACCGCACAAGAAGGTTCCGTGTCCCAGAACGCCAGCGCCGTCCCCGTCGAGGGTCAGATGACCCACCGGCAGATCCTCGAGGCCCTCTCCGGTCTCCTCATCGCGATGTTCGTCGGCATGCTCTCCGGCACGGTCGTCACCAACGCCCTTCCGCGCATCGTCGGTGACCTGCACGGCAGCCAGACCGGGTACACCTGGGTCGTGGTCGCGACCATGCTGGCGATGACCGCGACCACGCCGATCTGGGGCAAGCTCGCCGACCTGTTCAGCAAGAAGCTGCTGGTGCAGATCGCGCTGGCCGTCTTCGTGGTCGGCTCGGCCCTGGCCGGCATCTCCCAATCCATGGAGATGCTCATCTCCGCCCGCGTGATCACCGGGATCGGGGTGGGCGGCACCATGTCGCTCATCCAGATCATCATCGGCTCGATGGTCCCCCCGCGCGAGCGCGGCCGCTACTCCGGCTACATCGGAGCCGTCTTCGCGCTCGCCACGGTGAGCGGCCCCCTGATCGGCGGTGTGATCGTCGACAGTTCGCTGGGCTGGCGCGGCTGCTTCTACGTCGGGCTGCCGTTCGCGATGGTCGCCTTCATCGTCCTCCAGCGCACCCTCAAGCTCCCCGTCTACAAGCGCGAGGTGAAGATCGACTACCTCGGCTCCTTCCTCCTGGTCGGCGGAGTGAGCCTCCTGCTGGTCTGGGTGTCGCTGGCCGGCGCGGAGTTCGCCTGGTGGTCGACCACGACCGCCGTGATGGTCATCGGGGGTCTGCTCATCCTGGCCGCCGCGGTCTTCGTCGAGGCGAAGGTGGCGACCGAGCCCGTCGTACCGATGTGGCTCTTCAAGGACCGCACCGTCAGCCTCGCCACCCTGGCCACGATCTTCGTCGGCATCGCGATGTTCGGTGCCACCGTCTACCTCAGCGAGTTCTTCCAGATGTCGCACGGCATGTCGCCGACCGAGGCCGGCCTGATGTCGCTGTGGATGGTGCTCGCCATGATGGGGCTGGGAATCCTGAGCGGCAAGGTGATCAGTGACACCGGCCGGTGGAAGATGTGGCTGGTCGGGGGGCTCGCCGCGGTCGTCGTGGGCGTGGCCCTGCTCGCCACCATCGACCACACCACCAACCTGGTGCAGGTCGGCTGCTACATGGCGATCCTCGGTGCCGGCGTCGGAGCGACCCAGCAGAACCTCATCCTGGCGGTCCAGAACAACGTCGACCAGGCCAACATCGGCGCGGCCACCTCGGTCATCTCCTTCTTCCGGACGATGGGCGGCACCATCGGTGTCTCCGCCCTCGGTGCGCTGCTCTCCAGCCAGGTCGCGCAGAACGTCGAGAACGGCGCCGCCGACCTCGTCGCCTCCGGCCAGGTCACCCCCGACCAGCTCGCCGGACTCGGCGACGGCGGCGTCCCGCACCTGGACGGACTGCCCCAGCCGGTGGCCCAGCTGTTCGCGGCCGCCTTCGGTGACGCCACCGGGCACATCTTCCTGCTCTCCCTGCCCTTCGCCGTGCTGGCGCTGATCTGCGTCACACTGATGAAGGAGACCAGGCTGCGGACCACGCTCGACGACGCGGAGTTCGAGCGGGTCAACCCGGACGCAGCCCACCGCGCCGCCCACGCCAGGGGCGAGTCGCTCGCCGTCTCCGAGCCTGAGCCCGCCGCGGCCGGGGTCGCGCCGGCCCGCTGCCAGGGCGAGACGGGGACCCCCGCCGGGACGGCGCGGTGAAGTCGCGCCCCGATTCACTTCGGCAGCTGGAGAACGAGTTCAACATCCTCTGGCGCCGCGTCAAGCGGGTCAGCGCGGAGCGCGCCCGAATGGTCCATCCGGAACTGAGCGGTCCGACTTATTCGATGCTCAACTGGCTGGTGACCGAGGGGGCAGCCCGCGCCTCACGGCTGGTGGAGATCTTCGAGATCGACAAGGCAGCGGTGAGCCGCCACCTGCACCACCTGGAGGCGCTCGGCCTGGTGGACCGCACCCCCGACCCGGACGACGGTCGCGCCACCCTGATCGTGCCGACCGAGGAAGCGATCCGGCGCATCGTGGAAGTGCACGAGGCTCGGCGTCAGGTGCTCGAGGAACGGCTGATGGACTGGAGCCCGGAGGACCTGGCGCGCTTCGCCGACGACCTGGCGCGCTATAACAAGACCCTCGATTGATCCAGCCGGGATCGAGTGGGTGCCGCCACGTCCGCGCCGGTTGGACGAGCGTTTCTGGAACCACCCTAGAATAGGCCCGTGAGCGACCTCATCGACACCACCGAGATGTACCTGCGGACCATTTACGAACTGGTCGAGGAGGGGATCGTCCCGCTGCGTGCGCGGATCGCCGAGCGGCTGCACCAGAGCGGCCCGACCGTCTCCCAGACCGTGGCCCGGATGGAGCGCGACGGTCTGCTGACCGTCGAGGGCGACCGCCACCTCGAACTCACCGACGAGGGCATGCGGCTCGCCACCCAGGTCATGCGCAAGCACCGTCTCGCCGAGCGCCTCCTGACCGACGTGATCGGCCTGGACTGGGAGCTGGTCCACGAGGAGGCGTGCCGCTGGGAGCACGTCATGTCCGAGACCGTCGAGCGACGTCTCATCAAGCTGCTGGACCACCCGACCGAGTCGCCCTACGGCAACCCCATCCCGGGTCTCGACGAGCTCGGCGAGGATGCCGTCGGGGAGTCCTTCATGACCGGTGTGGTGCCGCTCTCCACGGTCGCCTCCGGTGAAAAGAGCACGGTGCTCATCCGCCGGATCTCGGAGGAGATGCAGAAGGACGAGCAGTTGATGAGCGCCCTGCGCCGGGTCGGAGCGACCCCCGACAAGACGGTCACGGTCCTGACCACCGAGGAGGGCATCCTGGTCGCCTCCGGCGGCGAGTCGGCCGAGCTCATCCACGACGCCGCCGAGCACATCTTCGTCCGCCGGCTCTGACCTGAATGCCGCGAGCGGGTCGCCGCGCTGGTGCGTTCAAAGGACAGGGTGCACCGGCGGCGCCACGCTGCCGCGGGCCCTGATTCCCCTAGGCAGGGTCAGGGCGTGGAGCGCAGCGCGGCCAGGTCGGTCAGGAACTCGCTGGTGCCCATGTCCAGCTTGTACGACGCCAGCCCGTCCCCACGGGTCGTGCCGCGGTTGACCACGACCACCGGGGTGCCGGCCCGGGCGGCGCGGCGGGCGAAGCGCAGCCCGCTCATCACGGTCAGGCTCGACCCCGCGACCAGGAGCGCGCCACCGTGGTGCGCGAGCGCGTCGACGGCGGCGTAGCACCGATCGACCCGATCGCGCGGCACGTTCTCACCGAAGAAGACCACGTCCGGCTTGAGCGCGCCGCCGCACACCGGGCAGTCCGGGACGAGGAAGCCGTCGGTCTCCTCCAGTTCCACATCCCCGTCCGGGTTGACGCTGACGTCCGCGTGCCGCTCGATCCACCCCGGGTTGAGTGCGGTGAGCAGCGCGTGCATCCAGGCGCGCGGGGTCACCGTGCGGCAGCCCAGGCAGACCACGTCAGAGACCCGTCCGTGCAGGGCGACCACGCGTCGACTGCCGGCCCGCTCGTGGAGGCCGTCGACGTTCTGGGTGATCAGGAGTTCAGGGTCGATCGTGGCGAGGGCGAGGTGGCCGGCGTTGGGCTCGGCGCGGTGCATCAGGCCCCAGCCCAGGTGGCTGCGTGCCCAGTAGCGCCGTCGCGGCACCGGGCCGGAGACGAACTCCTGATAGGTCATCGGGGTGCGCTGGGGGCTGTCCGGTCCGCGGTAGTCGGGGATGCCGGAGTCGGTGGAGAGGCCGGCGCCGGTGAGTACGACGAGCGGCCGGTCGCGCAGGAGCGCCAACGCATCGTCGTAGGGCGAGGAGGTCGCGAGCGGCGCCTCGGCGCTCATGCGGAGTACCGGGCGGCGGCGCGGGCCCGCGCCTTGGCCGCTTCGACCTCCCGGTCCTTCGGTGCGGCGGTGGTGACCAGCGCGTCCAGCAGGTGCTGGGTGGCGGCCGCGACCTCGGCGACCGCCCGGTCGAACGCAGCCTGGTTGGCCTGTGAGGGCTTGGTGGACCCGCTCACCTTGCGGACGTACTGGAGCGCCGCCGCGGAGACCTCGTCCGTGGTCGCCGGGGGCTCGAAGTTGTGGAGCTGGCGGATGTTACGGCACATGCCCCCAGCCTAGGCCGCGGGTCGAACCCGGGCCCCCGGGAGCGCCCTTCTCCCCGGACGGGGCACCGAGTCCGCAGCGGGCCGAGGTGGTCAGCGCCGCATCCGGACCAGTTGCGCGCTCACCTCCGCGGCGATCGCGCGGCTGAGCGAGGCGACGTCGTCGTCCTCATGCTCCGGGACGACCTTGTGTACGGCGCCGTTGGCGGCCAGGTCGACCGCTCGGACGTGCTGCCGGGCGGCCATCTGCGGAGCGTGGTCGACGTCGCGGTGGACGATGACGCTCGCGCCCTCCGGCGGCAGCGGCGAGAGCCAGGCGTGCTGGGCGGCGATCACGGTCTGTGCCGGCAGCAGGGCCAGTGCGCCGCCGCCGCAGCCCTGGCCGAGCAGCACCGCGCAGGAGGGCACCGTGAGGGTCGTCATGGTGGCGATACAGCGGGCGATCTCGCCGGCGACGGCGCGTTCCTCGGCGTGGGGGGAGAGTTCTGCACCCGGGGTGTCGATGACGGTGACCAGCGGGAGCCGAAGCTCCTCGGCGAGCTCCATGCCCCGGCGAGCCTCGCGAAGCGCCGCCGGCCCCATCGCCTGCCCGCCGTGCTGCCTGGTCCGATCCTGGCCGACGAGGACACAGGGCTGTCCGTCGAGCCGGGTGAGGGCGAGGATCACGGTCTCGTCGCGCTCACCCTCGTCGGTGCCGCTCAGGCGCAGGGTGTCGCTGCCTCCGTGCCTGAGCAGGTCCCGGACACCGGCCCGATCGGTGCTGCGGGTGCGTTCGATCGAGGCCCACGCATCCCCGGTCTCAAGCGCTGCGGCGCCGCGCCGGGGGAGCACCGAGGGTTCGGGCGGGTCGGTCAGCACCCGCAGTGCCTGGTCGAGGAGGTCGGGCAGTTCCTCCACGGCGACCACGGCGTCGATGACGCCCTTGGCGGCGAGGTTCTCGGCCTGCTGCACGCCCTCGGGGAAGGGCTTCCCCTCGAGCGCCTCGTAGACCTTCGGCCCGAGGAACCCGATCATCGCCCCGGGCTCGGCCACGGTCACATGTCCCAGCGAGCCCCAGGAGGCGAACACACCGCCGGTCGTCGGGTGGCGCAGCTGCACCAGGTAGGGCAGTCCGGCAGCGCGGTGGGCGGTGATGGCCCGGGTGATCTCGACCATCTCGACGAAAGCGGGGGTGCCCTCCTGCATGCGGGTGCCGCCGGAGGAGGTGGAGGCGAGTAGCGGCAGTCCTTCGGCGGTGGCGCGTCGTACCGCGGCCTCGATGCGCCCGGCCGCGGCCCGGCCGATCGACCCGGCGAGGAAGGCGAACTCGTTGACGACCACGGCGACCGGCCGCCCGCGGACCCGACCGCGACCGGTCAGGACGGACTCATCAGTGCCGGCCTTCGCGGCGGCTGCCTGCAGCTCGGCCAGGTAGTCGGCCGGGTGGTCGGACACGTCGATCGGCCGGTCCCACGACTCCCAGGAGCCCTCGTCGAGCACCAGCTCGAGCAGCTCCTGGGCACGCCACCGCTTCCGGACGAGGGTCACGACGGGTCCTCGGCGACCCAGGAGCGCAGGGCCTTGCCATGCTGGTCGAGGGTCGGCGGCGCGGCGTGCTCGCGACGGGTGACCTCGCTGCCGTCCTGCGCGAAGAACCGCAACGGCGGGCCGGGCAGGGTGAGGCTGCCCAGGGTGTCGTGGTCGACGTCGATGAGCAGCCCCTGGCTCCGGGTCTGCTCCCAGGCGTACACCTCGTCGAGGGTGCGGACCTTGCCGGCGGGCACGCCGACCTCGGCGAGCCGGTCGAGCAGTGCCTCGGCGTCCCAGTCGGCGAAGACCTGTTCGACCACCTCGACCACCCGCTGGTGGGCGGCCACCCGCTCGCCGTTGGTGGCGAGTCCGGCCGTGTCGGGGTCGAGGCCGAAGCCGGCGCAGAACCGGTGCCACAGTCCCTCGCTGCCCACGGCGATCTGCACGGCCCCGTCGCGGCAGCGGAAGAGCCCGTACGGCGCGATCGAGGGGTGGTGGTTGCCCTGTGCCCGGCCGACCTGGCCGGCGATGGTCCAGCGGGTGCCCTGGAACCCGTGCACGCCGACCACCGAGGCCAGCAGCGAGGTGCGCACCACCTGTCCGGCACCGGTCCGCTCGCGCTCGTGCAGCGCGGCCAGGACGCCGTAGGCGCCGTACATCGCGGCCAGCAGGTCGCCGATCGGCGTACCGACCTTCTGCGGGTCCTCGGGACCCGAGCCGGTGAGCGACATCAGGCCGGCCTCGCCCTGGGCGATCTGGTCGTAGCCGGCGCGCCCGCCGTCGGGGCCGTCGTGTCCGAACCCGCTGATCGAGAGGATCACCAGGCGCGGGTTGCGCGCCTGCAGGGTCTCGAAGTCGAGGCCGAGCCGGTCCATGACGCCGGTCCGGAAGTTCTCGACGAGGACGTCGGCACGGTCGATCAGGCGCAGGAGCACCTCCCGGTCCGCGGTGTCCTTGAGGTCGAGGGTGATCGACTCCTTGTTCCGGTTCGCGGAGAGGAAGTACGTCGACTCCCGCTGGTCCTCCCCGCCCACGAACGGGGGGCCCCAGCCGCGGGTGTCGTCCCCGTGGCCGGGAGCCTCGACCTTGACGATCCGGGCGCCGAGGTCTCCCATCATCATGGTGGCGTGCGGCCCGGCCAGGGCACGGCTGAGGTCGACGACCAGGACGTCGTCGAGGGGGCCGGTCATGCGATCCTCCTGTGGCTGAGGTGATTCATCGGTGACTCCTTGATTCATGGGTGGATCGGTGGCCGGGTCGGTAGGGCGCGCCTTGGGCGGCTGCGCCACCGGTCAATAGCCTTGTGCCCGGCACGTGAACTGTGGCGGCGTACGCGGGCGGGCCGGCGACAGCGTAAACCTGGCTGAGGAGGTGGGAGGTGACCGCGGTGATTCTCGACGACCTGGACCGCCGGATCGTCTGTGCGCTCCAGGTGGACGGACGGGCGCCCTGGCGCAAGATCGCGCGAGTGCTCGGGGAGTCCGAGCGCACGGTCGTGCGCCGCGGTGGCGATCTGCTGGCGCAGGGGACGGTGCGGGTCGCGGCCCTGCGCATGCAGCCGCAGCAGGCGCTGCTCCGACTGCAGTGCACTCCCGGCGGTGCGCCCCTCGCGGCCGAGGCACTGGCCGGCCGTTCCGAGGTCACCTTCTGCTACCTGATGTCCGGCAGCGCCGACGTGGTTGCCGAGTTCGGCATGGGCGCGGACGAGTTCGCCTCCGCGCTGATCTCCAAGCTGCCCGCGACCCCCGGCCTGGTGCGGCTGGTCAGCTATCCCGTGCTGCGCTATTTCCGCACCATCCGCGGCTGGCGTGCCGGGGGGCTCAGCCCGCAGCAGGTCGCCGCGCTGTCGACCCCGCTGACCGTCGACGTCGTGCCGGGCCAGGTGCCACCGCTGGCGCCGCGGGACGCCGACCTGGTGGAGGTGCTGGCCGAGGACGGCCGGGCGCCTCTGGAGTTGCTCGCCAGGCGCGCCGGCGTCTCCGAGGCGACCGCGGCGCGCCGTGTGGAGATGCTGCTGCGCAGTCACCAGATCCAGATCCGCGCGCTCGTCGAGCCGGCGGGCCTGGGCCTCCCGGTCGAGGCGATGCTGTGGATCACCGCACCGCCCGACCACATCGCCGACATCGGCCAGGCGCTGATCGCCCACCCCGAGGTCCGCTACGCCGCCGCGGTGGCCGGCCCTCACCAGATCGTCGCCGACATCACCGTGACCGACGTGGACAGCGTGCACCGGTTCATCACCGGCGGCGGCTGGACCCGCGACGTCACCGCGGTCGACATCGGCCTGGTGCTGGATGCCCGCAAGCGAGGCGGCCGGATCCTGTCCTGACACGGGTCAGCCGATCGAGGGGCGTCGCTTCGCCGTACCGGTCCGCTGCTCGATGACCCGGCTCCAGCGGAGCAGGTCGACGTCGCGGTAGTGGTCGGCGGCGACCTGGACGCCGACCGGCAGTCCGGCGGGGGTGAACCCCGCGGGCAGCGACAACGCCGGGACGCCGGCCGCCGAGAGCACACATGCCGAGCGCATCCAGTCCAGGTAGGTCTCCGAGGGCACCCCGGCGACCTCCTGCGGATAGCGCTGGGACGCCTCGAAGGGCAGCACCTGGGCGGTGGGGGAGAGGAACAGGTCGTAGCGGCCGTAGAAGTCGGCCACCGCCGCGTCCAACCGGGTGCGGGCGGCGGTCACCTCGATCAGGTCCTCCGCGGAGTAGGACCAGCCGAGTTCGACGTTCCAGATCACCTCCGGCTTGACCAGTTCACGGTGGTCGCGGACGAATCCGCCGAGGAGGGTGGCGAAGTCGGTGGCGCGGGTGGCCTGGAAGACGCGGTCGGCCTCGCTCAGGTCGGGCGCGGCCTCGTCGACCACGGCGCCCGCCTCCTCCAGGACGCCGAGCAGCCCGGTGAGGGTCTCGAGCACCTCCGGCTCGACCGGTACGCCGATGCCGAAGTCGGGACTCCACCCGATCCGCACCCCGCGCAGATCGCCGACCGGCTCGTCGGCGAAGCCGGCGAAGTCTGCGCCGGTCACCGGTGCGGAGGGCACCACCCGCGGGTCCGGCCCGGCCACGGCGGCGAGGAAGAACGCGATGTCGTCCACGTCGCGGGCCATCGGGCCGGTGCGGCCCAGCCAGGAACGATTGTTGGCGGCGGTGGGCATCGGGAGTACGCCGTAGGAGGGTCGCATCCCCACGACGTTGCAGAAGGACGCCGGGATCCGCAGGGACCCGCCCATGTCGGACCCCTCGCCGAGCGGTTGGATGCCGGCGGCGATCGCGGCCGCCAGTCCTCCGGACGAACCGCCCGCACTGAGGTCGGGGGCGTAGGGGTTGGTGGTCGTGCCGAACACCTCGTTGAAGGTGTGCGACCCGGCACCGAACTCCGGCACGTTGTTCTTGCCGGTGGCGATCACGCCGGCGCGGCGGAGTCGGTCGATCACCAGGTCGTCGGTGTCCGGCACGTGCTCGGCGAAGATCGGTGATCCGTTCGTCGAACGGATACCGGCCACCAGGTGGGTGTCCTTGTGGGTCATCGGCAGACCGTGCAGCGCCGGCAGGTCGGCACCGGAGGCGGCGAGCTCATCCGCGGCGCTCGCGGCGGCGACGGCCTGCTCCGCGGCGAGGGTGACCACGGCGTTGATGGTCGGGTTCACCTCGGCGATGCGCTCGAGGTGGGCGTCGAGTGCCTCGCGGGCCGAGACCTCGCGTCGCCGTAGCGCTCCGACCAGTTCGCGGGCCGAGAGGGCCAGGATGTCGCTCATGGCTCGAGCATCGGGTGCCCATCGCCCCCGCGCCAGTGAGGAGAGCCGGATTGCGTGATTCGCAGGATCTTGCCGGATCCGTGGCCGTTTCCTTCGTTGCCGGCCGTCCATATGGCGCGGAGCGCATGGTGGATCTCACTCATCCTCGGACCCGACCGGGTCGACCGATCCGGCTACGCCGGTCCGCCGCCACCCGACGGCCGGTGCGCCGGGTCGGCGCGCCCCGCACACCGGCCGGTCAGAGGGGGACGTCGCCGGTGAAGACCACGTCGAGGGCCAGTTCGGCGGCGCCGGTGGCGGCGGCCTCGAGGCCGAGGCCGGAGAGCCGCAGTTCGGGACGGCGTAGGGCAGGGGTCGGAAGCGCCGCGTCCAGGGCCGCCCGTGCCGGTTGGAGGACCTGCTCGCCCAACGGCGCGAAGTAGCCGCCGAGTACGACGACCTCCGGGTTGACGAGTTGGGCGAGGGTGGCCAGGCCCCGACCCAGATCGCGTCCCAGACGGTCCAGGCCGTGGGCGACCGCCGGTTCCCCGGCACGCTCGACCACCATCCGGGCCGACTCCATCGGCGTGGCGAGTTCGCCGAGGCCCACGCGGGAGAGCATCGCGTGCAGCCCGATGGCGGTCTCCCAGCAGCCCGACCGGCCACAGCCGCACCGGTCCGCGGGGTCGCCGAGCGGCAGATGGCCCACCTCGCCGGCGAACCCGTCGACGCCACGCAGCAGCCGCCCGTCCACGACGAACCCGGCCCCGATCCCCACCGTGCCGGTCAGGTAGACCGCCTGATCCACCCCGACCGCGACGCCCCGCCGGCTCTCCGCGTACGCCGCGGCGTTGGCGTCGTTGCCGACGGTGACCGCGCACGGCTCGTGGAGCACGTCGCCGATCCTGGCGCGCACCCGATCGGCGAGCTCCGGGCCGGCCAGTCGCAGGTTCGGCGTCCAGGCGATGGTCGCGTCGTCGCCTCGCACCAGGCCGGGGACCGCGACCCGGGCCCCCAGCAGCCGTCCCTCGACCGCTCCGGCCACCTCGCCGGCCAGGTCGAGCAGGGCTTCGACCCTGCCGCTCGCCCCCGAGGGGATCGGCCGATGTTCGTGGCGGCGTACCGTGCCGGCGAGATCGAGCAGGACCGCCGAGACGTAGTCGACGTTGAGCTCCAGGCCGAGGGCGAGCAGTCGCTCGCCGCTCATCGAGACCGGCCGACTCGGCCGACCGCGCCCCTCCGAGACCACCGTGCCCTCGCTGACCGCACCCGACCCGGCCAGCGATGAGACGATCACTCCGACGGTGGTCTTGGCCAGGCCGGTACGACGGGCCAGCTCGCTGCGGCTCGCCGGACCGTCGCGGCGCAGTGAACGCAGCACCAGCGCGGTGTTGAGCCGGCGCAGCTGCTCGGTGCCGCTGACCGTCACTCCCTGCTCCTTCCCGGCCCGCTGCTGTTGCGCCTCACGCCCGCTGCGGCCCGCCGGCCGGGCATCCGGGTCGCGCAGATGTCCAAGGTCGACATCGAGCGGCTGCGCGGACCCGACCGCCCTGGCGCCGAATCGGCGGGGTGGTCAGCGGACGCCGTACAGGTGCTCGAGGGCCAGCTGATCGAGGTGCTCGAAGGCGGCGCCCCGAGCGGCGAGCAGATCGGGGTCGGGCAGTTCCCAGTCGAGCAGCTGCTGCCAGCCCTCGCCCGCACCGAGGGTGGGGACGGCGAGTTCGGGCACGCGGGCGGCGGTGATCGCCTGCTGGACCGCGGGGTCGGCCCGGAAGGCACGCACCTTCTCGCGCAGGATCAGGTAGTTGTCCATGCACGCCTTCGCCGAGACCCAGACCCCGTCGTCGTCCTCGGTGCGGGCGGGCTTGTAGTCGAAGTGGACCGGCCCGTCGTACCCGCCGGAGAGCAGCGCGTCGACCACCCAGAACGCGCCGCGCACGTTGCCGGCGCCGAAGCGGAGGTCCTGGTCGTACTTGGGCCCGCTCTGCCCGTTGAGGTCGATGTGGAAGAGCTTGCCGTGCCACAGCGCCTGCGCGTAGCCGGCCGCGGCGTTCATGCCGGCCATCTCCTCATGCCCGATCTCCGGGTTGACCCCGACCAGCTCCGGGCGTTCGAGCGAGTCGATGAAGGCGAGCGCGTGCCCGATCGTGGGGAGCAGGATGTCGCCGCGCGGTTCGTTGGGCTTCGGCTCGACGGCGAACCTGAGGTCGTAGCCCTGGTCCACGACGTACTGGCCGAGCAGGTCGAAGGCCTCCTTGTAGCGGTCCAACGCGGTGGCGACGTCCTTGGCTGCCTGGTACTCGGCGCCCTCGCGGCCGCCCCAGCACACGTAGACCTTGGCGCCGACCTCGGCGGCGAGGTCGATGTTGCGCATCACCTTGCGCAGGGCGAAGCGGCGCACGTCGCGCTCGTTGGAGGTGAACCCGCCGTCCTTGAAGACCGGGTGGGTGAACAGGTTGGTGGTGGCAGTGGTGACGACCAGTCCGGTGTCGGCCAGGCCCTTCTTGAACCGCTCGATGATCCGGGCCCGGGTGGGCTCGTCGCTGCCGAAGGGGATCACGTCGTCGTCGTGGAAGTTGACGCCGTAGGCCCCGAGCGAGGCCAGCCGCTCCAGCGCGTACAGCGTGTCCATCGGTGGCCGGGTGGCCTCCCCGAACGGGTCGCGAGCCTGCCAGCCGACGGTCCACAGACCGAAGGAGAACTTGTCCTCGGGGGTGGGGGCGGGGATGTGGATGGTCATGGGATGCCTCTCTCGGAGTGGTCAGTGCCAGGTCTCGGTGCGGTCGCGGAGCGCGGCGTACGCCTCGCGGACATGGGTGTGTGACGGGCCCTCGGGGGTGAGCTCTGTCGCGGCGGTGAGCGGCCAGTCCGGCAGGGTGCCGGTCAAGGACCAGGCCGCCTGCCGGGCGGCGCCGAGGGCGACGTACTCACCCTCGGGCGGCAGCAGTACGGGCCGGCCCAGGATCTGCGGCGCGAGGGCGCGTACGGCGGGCGAGCGGGTCGCGCCGCCGACCATGAGCACCCGGCCCGGTGTCTCACCGGTGAGCGTGGTGACGTGGTCGGCCGCGTCGGCGAGGGAACACAGCAGCGCCTCGAAGGCGGCGCGGGCCAGGTCGGCCCGGGTGGTGCGGTCGGTCAGGCCGCTCCAGACCCCGGTCGCATCCGGCCGGTTGGGGGTGCGTTCGCCGGCGTAGTAGGGGAGCAGGGTCAGCCCGTTCGCACCCGGCGGGGCGGTCAGGGCGAGCGTCGCCAGCTCGTCCAGCGTCAAGCCCAGCAGGGTGGCCTGGAGGGTGAGGATGCGGGCCGCGTTCATGGTGGTGACCATCGGGAGGAAACCGTCGCGCGCGTCGGCGAAGCCCGTCACCGTGCCGGTGCCGTCGGCGATCGGGGTCGTGCTCACCGTCGAGGCGACTCCGCTGGTGCCCAGCGAGAGCAGTACGTCGCCCGGCGCGAGGTCCAGCGCCAGGGCAGCGGCCATGTTGTCGCCGGTGCCCGCCCCCAGCGGCTGACCACCCGGCGCGTACGCCGCCACCTCGCCGCTGCGCACCAGCCGCGGGAGCGTCGCCTCGTGGCCCAGCGCGGCGGCCAGCAGGTCGGGCCGCCAGTCGCCGGTGCGGGTGCTGAAGTAGCCGGTGCCGGACGCGTCGCCACGGTCGGTGAACGCCTCGGCGCCGGGGGCGGCCGCGTGTCGCGAGACGTAGTCGTGGGGGAGCAGCACGCTGCGCACTGCGGCCGCCCGCTCCGGCTCGTGGTCGCGCAGCCAGCGCAGCTTGGCGGCGGTGAAGGAGGCGACCAGGACACTGCCGACCGCTTCGGCGCAGGCCGTGGGGCCGCCGTACTCCTCGATCAGGGTGCGCGCCTCGGGGGCCGAGCGGGTGTCGTTCCACAACAGCGCGTCGCGCACCGGGGCGCCGTCCTCTCCGAGGGCGACCATGCCGTGCTGCTGGCCGCCGACCGCGATCGCCGCAGCTCGCTCGATCAGACCGGCCGTGGCCTCGTCGTACGCCGCGGTCCAGGCGCGCGGGTCGACCTCGGTGCCCTCGGGGTGGGCCACCTGGCGGGCCTCGACCAGGTGTCCGTCGTCCGCGTCGACCAGCAGGACCTTGGTGGACTGGGTGGAGGAGTCGACTCCCATGACGTAGGTCACACCGAGTATTAAGTGCGAGTCGCGCACAAAAGTCAACCGGCCCGGGTCGCCACGTTGGCCGCGGGTGCCTCCGACGATCGAACGTGTGCGCGCCGGGCGCCGGTGATGAGTTCTCCGGCCCATCTCGGTCACACCGTCGAGGAGACCGAGGAGAGGAAGGATGATCAATGAACACGCAGACCTGGCTGGAGGAACTGGACGTGAGCGGATCGGACGGGGTCGAGGAGGATGAGTTCTCCGAGTCGGCCGAGCGGCACCGACGAGAGTTGCATGTGCACTGCTACCGGATGCTCGGGTCGTTCCAGGACGCCGAGGACGCTGTGCAGGAGACCTTCCTGCGCGCCTGGCGGGGCAGGGAGACCTTCGAGGGGCGCTCGACCTTCCGGGCCTGGCTGTACCGCATCGCCACCAACACCTGTCTCGACCAGATCTCCGGGCGGCGCCGGCAGCCCGCGACCGGGGGCGAGGTGCAGTGGCTCCAGCCCTACCCGGACCGGCTTCTCGACGAACTGTCCGCGGACGACGCGGACGAGCCGGAGGCGGTGGCGCTCGCGCGCGAGACGATCGAACTGGCCTACCTGGTCGCAGTCCAACACCTGGCCCCCCGCCCACGGGCCGTCCTGCTCCTGCGGGACGTGCTCGGCTGGCCGGCCAAGGAGGTGGCCGAGGTCCTCGGGGACACGACCAACTCGGTGAACAGCGCCCTCCAGCGCGCTCGCGCCGGCATGCGCGAGCACCTCCCCGCCGAACGGCAGGACTGGACCGGCGACGCGGGGGACGAACAGACACGTGACCTGGTGGCGCGGTACGCCGACGCCGTCGTGGCCACCGACGTCGACGGGGTGGTCGCCATGCTGCGCGACGACGTCCGCTGCTCGATGCCGCCCACGCCGGGCCTGTTCGTCGGCCGTGACGCGGTCGTGGCGAACTGGGTCTCCGACGGCTTCGAGGGCCTCGAGCGGATGGCCGGCGTACCCACCTGCGTGAACCGGCAGCCCGCCGTCGCCTTCTACCAGTGGCGCGAGGACGCGGGCGCCTACCTGCCGCTCACCATCGATGTCCTGCGCATCACCGGTGGCGCGATCACCGAGGTGCTCACCTTCCACGCCGACCAGTTCCCGCGGCTCGGACTGCCCGCGCGGCTGCCGGCGTAGCGCCGAAGGTGCCTCCCGAGCGTGCTCGACGGCCTTGCCGGACATCGCCCGAAAAGTGCCCCGGGTAGGAGTCGAACCTACGACCTTTCGCTTAGGAGGCGGCTGCTCTATCCACTGAGCTACCGGGGCTCGGCGCCCATCTTGTCACCCGAGTCCCGATCGCCGCGGATCGCCCCGTCCTTCGGAGCTCGTCTCCGGGTACGAAGGACTGCGCTGCCCGAGAGATCGGAGATGGGGCGGTGTGTCTCACACGTGAGATGATTTGGGCCGGTGAATGATACCCGAGACACTTGGGTGTCGACCGTAGGCTTCCCGGTGCCCTGGCCCCTGCCCTCCCGAGGACGTGATCCATGACAGACCCACAGCACCCCGGTGCGGGGTCCGATGGCGCGTCCACATCGGGGGAGAGCGAGTCGCCCTCCGCCCCGGGAAGAACTGTACGCCGTGCCGAGAGCCGGGTGAAAGGCGGTAAGCGCCGGGCGCCCACCCGCACCCGCCGCACTGTCGCGACCGTCGTGATCTCGACCCTGGTGGCCGTCGCGATGGTCTCCGGCCTCTCGATGGCCTACTTCTACCGCCACCTCACCGGCAACCTCACCGTCCTGGAGGGTGGCGCCGCGCTCGGCGACCGGGTCGAGAAGTTCGACACCGGAGGCCCCAAGGAACCGCTCAACATCCTGGTGATGGGCTCGGACAGTCGCGACGGCGAGGGCAACGACATCGATGGTCTCACCGGCGGCGGCGAGCGTTCCGACACCACGATCCTGGTGCACCTCTCCGCGGACCGGGAGCACGCCTACGGCATCAGCATCCCGCGCGACTCGATGGTCGACCGGCCCGAGTGCCTCGACGACAACGGCGACCAGCTCAGCCCCGAGGCCGACAACCAGATGTGGAACGCAGCCTTCGCCCTCGGCGGCCCGGCCTGCACCATCCGCCAGGTGGAGGCGACCACCGGCGTCTCGGTCGACCACTTCGTGGTGGTCGACTTCAACGGCTTCAAGGGCATGGTCGACGCCCTCGGCGGCGTCGAGGTGTGCATCCCCGAGACCTGGGACGATCCCGCCCACGACATCTACCTCGAGGAGGGCACCCGCAAGATCTCCGGCAAGGAGGCGCTGAACTACGTGCGGGTGCGCTATGGCATCGGCGACGGCACCGACCTCGGCCGACTCAAGCGGCAGCAGGCCTTCGTGGGCTCGATGGCCCACCAGGTGCTCTCCTCCGACACCCTCGCCAACCCGGTGAAGGTCACCCGCTTCCTGAGCGCGGTCACCGACTCGCTCGCCGTCGACGAGGGCATCAGCAACGTCACTCGGATGGGCAAGCTCGCCTACGAGTTCCGCAACATCGGGCTGGACCGGATCAAGTTCCTCACCGTGCCGTGGATGTGGGACCCCGAAGACCCCAACCGCGTCATCTGGGCACCCGAGGCGAAGCGGGTCTGGCAGAAGATCAAGCGCGACCAACCGCTGCCGGCGCGGCTCACCGGCGACGCGATCTCGGTCAACACCCTGCCCGGCACCGAGGAGGCCAAGCCCGCCACCGACGGCGCCTCGCCCAAGGGCGGTGGCGATGAGGACTCCTCGGAGTCGACCGAGCCCTCCGATGAGTCCGCGGAGACCGAGTCCGGAGACGGCAACGGGTCGGCGGAGGAGAAGGCGACTCCGGAGGGTACGTCTTCCGACGGCCCCTCCGAGGAGGAGATCGCCGAACTCGAAAGCGCGGGGCTGTGCGTGTGACCGCCGCCGCCGACGACGCTCGCCGGCCGGCGCAGCCGGACCGTGAGTCGGACCGTGAGCCGGATTGGCGGCGCCGGCGGAGGCTGGCCGGCATCTTCGGGGACACCCTTCCGGAGAGCACCTCGGACGATCTCGCCGAGCGCGATGGCGCCGGCGGTGAGCGGTCTAAGGACGACTGGCTCCGCGCCCAGGTGCCGCCGCACCACGGCGGGTGACCCTGCGCCGGGTCCCGTGCGTGTCCCGGTCGTTCTGACCCGGCCGTTTCTGACCCGAGTGATCTGACTCGATGGTCGGACCCCGTGGTCGGACCCCGTGGTCCGACTCGACCGGCGTGGGGCGGGATCCGACCCGGCCCGACGCTGAACCGCACCGGCGCGGCGTTGGCCCGGCCGTGTCTGCGGCTCGGGCGAGTCCCGGGCGGCCCTCGGCGCCCACGTCGGGGCGCGCGGGGTGGGCGGCCTGATGGGGTCGGAATCAGTCGTCGGCGCAGGGACGTGCGGGCGGGCAGCCTGGTGGGTTCGAATCACCCCGTGGGTGTTGCGAGCACGACGTTGCTGCCGGCCAGCAGCATCAGTCTTCGACGCCGGTACGCGCGACCAGCGAATCGCGGATCTCGCGGAGCAGTTCGATCTCCTCGGGGGTGCCGGGCTCCGGGGACGGGAAGAACTTCTCCTTGGCGCGGGTATAGGGCATCACGATGAAGAAGTAGACGACCGTGGCCAGGATGAGGAACGAGATCAGGGCGGTCAGGAATGCTCCGACGTGCACGCCACCGGGCGCCCAGTTGGAGAAGTCGGGAGTGCCGCCGGCCTTGCCGATGAGGTCCATGATCACGGTGGTGAAGGCCGTGACCACGGTGGCGAATGCGGTGCCGATGATGAAGCCGACGGCCAGCGAGACCAGGTCGCCTTGAAGGATGAACTTCTTGAACCCGCCCATGGTGTCTTCTCTCCTGTGCTCTCGTGTGTGCTCTGTGTCGATCGTGCTCTGGCGATGAGGTCCTCGGGAGCTCCCTGACCGGTCCACGACGCTAGTGCGTGAAGGCGACGCTCAGGAAGAGCCGGGCGGAAGCTCCGGCCACCGTCGGCACCTCCTCGGTGGGGATCCCGATGATCACGAGACGACCGGTCGTGCCTTCCATGACGGAGTCGGCGGACTCCTCGACCGGAGGCACCGCCAGGACCAGGGCGTCGGGCGCGACCACGCGAGTGCGGCCGGAGGTGGGGTCGGTGGCGAGCAGATCGATCCGCTGGCCGGCCTCGACCAGGCCGGCCGCGCCAGGGTCGGTGATCCGCACCGGGAGCGCGCTCAGGCCATCGGGTCGGCCGGTGAGGAAGGAACCGCCGACCAGTCGCCGGTCGGTGATCGCTTCACCGCGTCGGACCGGCGCGGCGAGGGTCTGACCGACCAGGTCGCCGGCCGGGGCGGTGCCGTCGGGCACGAGGTCGGGGGCGGCGGCAACGGTGGTCAGGTCGGCGGCCAGCAAGGTGGCTCCGGCGGGGAGGTCGCGGGCGGCGACGGTGAGTGGGGCGGTCGCCGGGGCGGGCGGGGCGACGGACTGGAGGCCGGCGGCCACCGCCACCACGGCGAAGAGGGCGGCCAGCAGCCGTCGCCGGATCAGCAGCTGGCGGCCGATCCGGCGACCGAGTCGCCGCAGCGCGGTGGAGGAGGTGTGGAGAGCGGTCACGTCCTCAAGCTAGGACGGCGCGCGGCCCCGCTACGGCGTCCTGCACAGGGCACCGCGGCGGACGCCCTGTCCACAACCAGGAGGATGCGAACCGGCCCGACTCCGGCCGGCACGGACCGGCCGCGGGGGACCGGTCCCGGCGATCGGCCGTGAGGAGGCCGCTCGTGAACTCGGGCGCTGCTCGAGTGTGAGTGGGCAGCCTCAGTCGGCGCTGGCCGCGGCCGCCTTGGTGGTGGCAGAGGCGCCGGAGGAGGACGAGCCGGAGGATGAGTCGGAGGTCGACGTGCCCGCGTTCGACGAGCCCGACTCGCTCGACGACGAGCCCCCCGCGGAGGCCCCGGCCTTGGCGGAGCTGCGGTTGTCGGTGGCATAGAAGCCCGAGCCCTTGAAGACGACTCCGACGGCGTTGTAGACCTTGCGCAGCTTGCCCTCGCAGGCGGGGCAGACGGTGAGCGCGTCGTCGGAGAAGCTCTGGAACTGCTCGAAGGCGTGGCCGCACTCGGTGCAGGCGTACTGATAGGTGGGCACGGTACTCCTCGGGAAGGGCGTGGTGAGAGCCGCAGGTCGTACCTCTGATTTAGCACTCGATGCGGACGACTGCCAATTCTACGTCAAGGCAGAATGTCCGCACCATGTCACGCGCTCCCACGAGGTCCTCGGCCGCGCCGGCCCGCTACCGGCCCACCGGCGAGCCGCGCCATGGCGGGTTCCGCACCTGGCCGCGGCCGCTGCGCTGGAGCGCCTACGTCGCCGTCGTGCTTATGCTGGGCCTCGTGGCCGGGCTGTTCACCGTTTCCTGGCTGTACCAGCGTCCGCTGCCGCAGACCAGCGGCGAGGCCACGTTGCCCGGACTGGACGCCGAGGTGACGGTGATCCGCGACGCGAACGGGATCCCCCAGATCTACGCCGACACCACGGCAGACCTGATGCGGGCCCAGGGGTACGTCGCCGCCCAGGACCGGTTCTTCGAGATGGACGTCCGGCGGCACGCCACGGCCGGCCGGCTCGCCGAGCTGTTCGGGGAGGATGCCCTGCCCAGCG
The DNA here is from genome assembly GCF_000422825.1 of Nocardioides insulae DSM 17944. Lineage (GTDB taxonomy): Bacteria > Actinomycetota > Actinomycetes > Propionibacteriales > Nocardioidaceae > Nocardioides > Nocardioides insulae. The sequence goes on from NZ_AUGU01000014.1 coordinate 225,787, forward strand.
ACATGATGGTGCGCACGATGGACGGGCGCGGCGTCGCCGAGGAGGAACTGGCGCTGATCAGCCCTGACACACGGGAGGCGCTGGAGGCCTACGCCGAGGGCGTCAACGCCTACCTCGGGCAACACGACCCGGGCGAGATCGCGGTGCAGTACACCCTGCTCGGTCTCACCGGGGTGGACGGGGCGCCCGAGGAGTGGACCCCGGTCGACTCGCTCGCCTGGCTCAAGGCGATGGCGTGGGACCTGCGCGGCAACATGGACGACGAGATCCAGCGGGTGCTCACCGAATCGGCCGTGGGGCCGCGCCGGGCGGCCGACCTGTGGCCGGCGTACCCCTACGACGAGCACCAGCCGATCGTCTCGCAGGGAGCGGTCGTGGACGGGGTCTTCGAGCAGGACGCCACCCGGGGCGGCACCCGCAACCCCGCCCGGGCGGCGCCGTCCGAGCAGGTGGTGCAGAGCCTGCGCCGGGTGCAGGCCTCGCTGGATGCCATGCCCGCCTGGCTGGGGCGTGGTGACGGCCTCGGGTCGAACTCGTGGGTGGTCTCGGGGGAGCACACCAGCACCGGTGCGCCGCTGCTCGCCAACGATCCGCACCTCGGGACCAGCCTGCCGGGCGTGTGGCTGCAGGTGGGCCTGCACTGCCGGGTGGTGAGCGAGGACTGTCCCCTGGATGTCGCCGGATTCAGCTTCTCCGGCGTGCCCGGGGTGATGGTGGGGCACAACGCCGACATCGCATGGGGGTTCACCAACCTGGACCCCGACGTCACCGACCTGTACCTCGAGCAGATCCGGGGTGACCGGTGGCGGCACGGCGGGCGGTGGCGTCCGCTGCAGATCCGGTCGGAGCGGATTGAGGTGCACGACGCCCCCGACGTCACCATCACGGTGCGAAGGACCGGGCACGGACCGGTGCTCTCCGACGTCGACCCGCAGCTGGGCGAGGTGGGGGACCAGGAGGGCGGGTACGCCGTGAGCCTTGCCTGGACCGCGCTCGAACCCTCGCCCACCGCGGACGCCATCCTCGCGATGAACACCGCCACGGACTGGGACTCCTTCCGGGCCGCGGCCGCGGACTTCGCCGCCCCCGCGCAGAACCTCGTCTACGCCGACCGGGAGGGACACATCGGCTACCAGGCACCAGGCGCCCTACCGGTGCGCAAGTCGGGCAACGACGGTACCCGTCCGTCCGAGGGATGGCTGCCGGAGAACGACTGGCTGAGCGAACCCGTGCCCTTCGACGGACTGCCGAACGTGCTCGACCCCGAGGAGGGGTTCGTGGTGACCGCCAACCAGGCGGTGATCGACCCGGACCGCTACCCCTACCACCTCACCGACGACTGGGACCGCGGCTACCGCTCCCAGCGGATCCGGGACGAGCTGTCCGCGATGCTCGCCGAGGGACCGGTCTCCATCGACGACATGAGCGGTCTGCAACTCGACGATCGGGCCCCGATCGCCGACCACCTGGTGCCGCTCCTGCTCGACGTACCGCTACCCGACGGCTACTGGTCCGACGGACAGGACGTGCTCGCCGACTGGGACGAACAGATGGGGGCCGACAGTGCGGGGGCGGCGTACTACAACTCGGTCTGGCGCCATCTGCTCAGACTCGCCTTCCACGACGAACTGCCCGTGGGGCTGTGGCCCGACGGGGAGGACCGCTGGATCGCCGTGGTCGAACGGCTGCTGGACCGACCGGCGGACCTGTGGTGGGACGACCTCACCACCGACGGCGTGATCGAGGACCGCGACGAGATCCTCGCCGAGGCGATGCGGGCCGCCCGCGACGAGATGACCCGCCTGACCGGCCGCGATCCCGAGGACTGGGAGTGGGGTCGCCTGCACCGCATGGACCTGACCGAGCAGACCCTCGGAACCTCCGGGATCACTGCCGTCGAACGACTGCTCAACCGCGGCGGCTGGCAGGTCGCCGGCGGCACCTCCGCCGTCGACGCCACCGGATGGCTGGCCAGTGCCGGCTACGACGTCATCACCGCCCCCTCGATGCGGATGGTCGTCTCGCTCGACGACCTGGACGACTCGCGCTGGATCAATCTCACCGGTGTCTCCGGCCACCCCGCCTCCGAGCACTACACCGACCAGACCGAACTGTGGGCGCGCGGCGACACCCTGCCCTGGGCCTTCACCCCGGACGCCGTCGATCGCGCCGGCCGGGACACGCTCACGCTCACGCCCGGCGGGTGAGCCGGGCCGCACGTTTCCCCGGTGCACCGGGGAAAGTTACGCTCCGGGCCGGGGACACGCCGAGGAAGTGGCACGCATTGCCTGGGTGGTGTGACCGATGGTGCGGAAGGGGCGGGTACGGCGGGACGCAGACGGGCCCGGGCCGGCCATACCCGACCGGTGACCGGCGTCAGAAGCGGAGGACGCCTGAGGGGGAGACGGCGCCGGTGACCGGCCGGTCGTGGGGCTCGGTGGGTACCTCGACCCCGACCTCGTCGTCGAAGAGCAGGATCCACACCGGCGTACCCACCGGCACCCGGGCGAGCGCCCGGTCGTAGCAGCCGGCGCCGCGCCCCAGTCGCTCACCGGTGCGGGAGACGGCCAGCCCGGGCACGAGTACGACGTCGGCGGTGGCGACCGCCTCGGGGTCCAGTTGCGGACCGTCCGGCTCGAGCAGGCCGTGCCGGGCCGAGTGCAGCCCGCCGGTGTATGCCGCCCACGCGAGGTCGCGGTCGGGGAGAACGACGGGGAGGATCACCCGCTTGCCGGCCTCCCGGAGGGCCTCGATCAGGTCGCTGGTGCCGGGCTCGGTGCCGATCGACGCGTACGCGGCGACACTCGCCGCGCGGCGTACCTCCGGGGTGGCCAGCAGCTGGGCGGCGATGGCCCGTGCGTCCTCGCCCAGTTCGGTGAGGGGACGGCGGCGCCGGGCCGCGAGGAGCTGGTCGCGGGCTGCGGTCTTGGCGGGGTTCACAGAGGGCACTCTCGCAGGGTGGCCGGCGCAGGCGTGAGCAGGAGGGGTGGGACGGTTTGCCGGTCGAGCACCTGACCAGCCTACGATCGTAGGTATGGGTAGTGCAGGCCTGAACCAGGCGCGCGAGAAGATGCGGGCAGCGGGGATCGACGAGGTCGCCGTCGACACGTTCGCGCACTATTACCGCCTGCTCGAGCACGGCGAGACGGGGATGATCCCCGAGCAGACGATCGAGCCGGTCGGCATGGAGGCGCTGCGCGACATCGAGGTCGCCGACGACGTGGCCGCGGACGCGCTCGGGAAGACCGCGGTGATCAAGCTCAACGGCGGGCTCGGCACGTCGATGGGCATGGGCCGGGCCAAGTCGCTGCTGTGCGTGCGCAAGGGGATGAACTTCCTCGACATCATCGTGCGCCAGGTGCTGCATCTGCGCCGGCAGCACGACGCCACCCTGCCGCTCATCTTCATGAACTCCTTCCGCACCAGCGAGGACACGATGGCGGCCCTGGCCCGTTACACCGACCTGCCGGTGGACGGGGTGCCGCTGGAGTTCCTCCAGAACAAGGAGCCCAAGCTGCTCCTGGACGGCTTGAAGCCAGTGACCTGGCAGCGCGACCCCGATCTGGAGTGGTGTCCGCCGGGGCACGGCGACATCTACACCGCGCTGCGCGGCACCGGGATGCTCGAGCTGCTGCGGCGGCAGGGCTACCGCTACGTCTTCGTCTCCAACTCCGACAACCTCGGCGCGGTGCCGGACCCCCGGGTGGCGGGCTGGTTCGCGCAGAGCGGTGCGCCGTTCGCGATCGAGGCGGTACGACGCACGGCGAGCGATCGCAAGGGCGGCCACTTCGCCCGGCGTAAGAGCGACGGCCGGATCATCCTGCGGGAGACCGCGCAGACCCTCGATGAGGACCGCGCGAAGCTGGCCGACCTGGATCGGCACCGGTTCTGTTCGACCAACAACCTCTGGTTCGACATCGACCGGCTGGAGCAGGAGCTCGACCTGCGTGGCGGAATCCTGGGCCTGCCGCTGATCCGCAACGTCAAGCCGGTCGACCCCAGCGACACCAGTTCGCCGCAGGTCGTCCAGATCGAGACCGCGATGGGCGCGGCCATCGAGATCTTCGAGGACTCCGCACTCATCGAGGTCGACCGTGACCGGTTCGTGCCGGTGAAGACCACCAACGACCTCTTGGTGCTGCGCTCGGACGTCTACGACCTGGGTGGCGACTTCGTGCTCGACCAGGCGGCCGCCGCGGTTCCCTTCATCGATCTCGACGGTAGCCACTACAAGTTGGTGACCGAGTTCGACAAGCGGTTCCCGGACGGCACGCCCTCGCTCAAGGAGGCGGACTCCCTGCGCGTCTCCGGCGATGTGACCTTCGGTCACGGGGTGAAGGTCGTCGGCGCGGTCAGCGTCGAGGCCGAGGCGGCCCGCCGGATCGACCCCGGCACGGTGCTCACCCAGGGCTGAACTGGTTGCTCGCGACCCACGGCGGACGCCGCCCACTGCTCGGCGGGTGATCCCTTAGGGTCAGCACATGCCCGAGGCGATCACCCCCGACGAGCACCGGGCGCGCATCCTGGCGCGGATCGAACCGCTGCCGGCGCGCTCGACTCCGCTCCTCGACGCGCTCGGGCTCGTCTGTGTCGAGGACGTCCGAGCCGCGGTGTCGCTGCCGCGCTTCGACAACTCCGGCATGGACGGGTACGCCGTCCGCCGGGCCGAGGTCGCCGGTGCCGATGACCGGGCGCCGGTGACGCTCCCGGTGGCCGGTGAGATCGGCGCCGGCCAGGCGGGTCTGCAGCAGCTGCCGGTCGGTGCAGCAGCCAAGATCATGACGGGAGCGCCCGTCCCGGCCGGTGCCGACGCGGTGGTTCCCTACGAGTGGACCGACCGGGGCGCTGAGCGGGTCGTGATCACCCGGGCGCCCGACGACGGTCAGCACATCCGCGGTGCGGGGGAGGACCTCACCGCCGGCGAACTCGTCGTCGCCGCGGGCACGGTGCTCGGGCCCCGCCACTTGGGACTGCTCGCCTCGGTGGGGGTCGCCCAGGTGCAGGTCCGGCCGCGGCCCCGGGTCGTGGTCGTCTCGACCGGTTCGGAGCTGCGTGCGCCCGGTGAGGACCTGGCCCCCGACTCCATCTACGACGGCAACTCCTTCCTCCTGGCCGCTGCCGCTCTCCGCGCCGGTGCGCGCGTGGACCGGGTCGGGATCGTGGCCGACTCGGCTCAGGAGTTCCTCGAGGTCCTGCGCGACCGACTGGCCGAGGCAGACCTGGTGGTGACCTCGGGTGGCGTCTCCCAGGGCGACTTCGACATCGTCAAGGCGGCGCTGCGGCCCGAGGGCGTCTGGTTCGGGCCGGTGGCCATGCAGCCGGGCAAGCCGCAGGGGTTCGGGATGCTGACCGGGGCCGGCGGTGAGGTCCCGGTGGTGACCCTGCCGGGCAATCCGGTGTCCTCCTACGTCTCCTTCCACGTCTTCGTGCTGCCCGCCCTGCGCCGACGGATGGGTCTGGCACCGGAGGTGCCGCCCACCCTGCGGGCACGGCTTGCGACCGGGCTGACCTCGCCCGCCGGCAAGCAGCAGTACCTCCGCGGGCGCTACGACGCCGCCGCGGGTCGGGTGACCCCGGTGGGCGGTGCGGGTTCGCATCTGATCGGCGGGCTCGCGCGCAGCGACTGCCTGCTCGTCCTACCCCCCGGGACCACGGCCCTGGAGGCCGGAGCAGAGGTGGAGATCACGCTCCTGGACGGAGCCCAGTGGTGAGTCAGGAGCCAGCTGTGAACCAGGAACGATTGACCCACGTGGACGAGACGGGTGCTGCCCGGATGGTCGACGTGTCGGGGAAGGCCGTCACCGCCCGCACCGCCACCGCCTCGGGTCGGGTGCTCGTCTCGGGCCCAGTGGTCGCGCTGCTGCGCGGGGAGGGCGTGCCCAAGGGTGACGCACTGGCGGTGGCACGCCTGGCCGGCATCATGGGCGCGAAGCGCACGCCCGATCTCATCCCGCTGTGCCACCCGCTGGCGATCTCGGGAGTGCAGGTCGAGCTGGCGGTCGCCGACGACGCGGTCGAGATCACCGCCCGGGTCACGACCACCGACCGCACCGGCGTCGAGATGGAGGCCCTGACCGCGGTCTCGGTCGCGGCCCTCACGGTCGTCGACATGGTCAAGGCGGTCGACAAGGGTGCGGTCATCAGCGACGTACGGGTCGAGACCAAGACCGGCGGGAAGTCGGGGGACTGGTCCCGTGCCTGAGCTGCTGCTGGCTGGTGTCATCGTCGCCAGCAATCGCGCGGCCCGGGGTGTCTACGCCGACACCACCGGTCCGCTCATCGTCGAGGCCCTCGGCGAGCTCGGCTTCACCGTCGAGGAGCCGTTGGTGGTCGAGGACGGCGCCCCGGTCGGGCAGGCGATCGCGTCGTACGTGGAAGCGGGTGCCGCGGTCGTGCTCACCACCGGCGGCACCGGGCTGAGCCCCACCGACCGCACCCCGGAGTTCACCCGGCCCCTGCTCGACCGGGAGGTGCCGGGCATCGCGGAGGCGATCCGGGCCGCCGGCCTGGCCCAGGGCATCCCGACCGCGGTGCTCTCGCGCGGCCTGGCCGGCGTCGCGGGTGACTGCCTGGTGGTCAACCTGCCCGGATCCCGTGGCGGGGTGAAGGACGCGTTGACCGTGCTCCATCCGATCCTTCGACACGCGGTCGATCAGCTCGCCGGCGGCGACCACCCGCGTACGGAGCCGTGAGCTTTCCCCGGATCCCGGTGAGCGCGGCCTGGCCCGCGGTACTCCACACCGGCGAGATCACTCTGCGTCCGCTGCGCGGGTCCGACGCCGCGGCCTGGCGGGAGGCCCGGCAGCGCAGTGCGGCCTGGCTGCACCCGTGGGACGCCACCGTGCCGCCCCGGGGTGACTCCCGTCCCACCTCGTTCGCGGCGCTGGCCCGCAGGTTGCGCCGGGAGGCGCGGCGCGGGGCGGCGTACCCCTTCGCCATCGAGGTGGACGGCCGGTTCTGCGGCCAGGTCACGGTGAGCAACGTCGTCCGCGGCTCGGCGATGTTCGCCAGCGTGGGCTACTGGATCGACATCGCCTACGCCGGTCGCGGGATCATGCCCCGGGCCGTCGCCCTGGTCATCGACCATCTGTTCGTGACCGGTCTGCACCGCGTGGAGATCGCGATCCGACCGGAGAACTCCAACTCGCTGCGGGTGGTGGAGAAGCTCGGCATCCGCGAGATCGGCTACGCCCCCTACTACCTGCACATCGACGGAGACTGGCGCGACCACCGGATCTTCGCCGTCACCGTCGAGGAGTGTCCCGACGGGCTGCTCTCCCGCGTCCTGCCCTGACCGTCGCCGCGTCGCCGTGGATGGCGGGTACGTCGGTCGCCGGATGCCCCCGGGCACGCGGTCGTCACACCAGTCACACGCGCAATTTGCGACACACCTGCGAACATCCGCTCCGACCCTCCCGCGCGCTCCTAATCTCTGAGGCGTGGACCCGAGCGCACTCATCTTCGTCGCCCTCGCCGTGGCGTGGGCCGTCTACCTGATTCCGAAGGCGCTCGAGCACCACGATGAGAGTGTGCGGGCCCGCACCGTCGACAGGTTCTCCAAGACCGTGCGCGTCCTCGCGCGCCGCGACCGGTCGAGCAAGGAGGAGGCCGAGTTGGTCACCGCGGAGAGCGGGTCGAATGCCCGCGCCCGTCGGGCACCTGCCCAGGCTCGCCCCCAGGCCACGGAGGCCCCGGCGGTCTCTCCCGCGGCTGCCGAGACCACCGCGCCGGCGCCTCGTCGTACCGCTTCGAAGGTCGCCGCCCGCCGGCGCCGCAACGTCCTCGGCGTCATCCTGCTCGCCCTCGCGACCGTGGCGACCCTGGCCGGGTTCGCGGTCCTCGACTGGGCCTGGACCGCCGTGCCCGGGGGCCTGCTGATCGCCTGGCTGGTGGCGTGCCGGCTGATGGTGAAGCAGGAGCGTCGTGCCCGCGGGGGCACTCGGGTCACGCCCCCGGTGCCGGCCGCAGCGGCGTCCGCGCCGGCCGCCGACCCTGTCACCGAGGAGGTCGCGGTCGTGGAGGCCCCGCTGCCCCAGCCGCGCCGCGGCGAGCCGACCGCAGAGCCCGTCGCCGCGCCCGTCGCCGAGGGGATGTGGACGCCTGTGTCGGCCCCGCTGCCGACCTACGTCACCGCCCCGGCCGCGCACCGCAGCGTGCGCACCATCGACCTGGACTCCACCGGCGTGTGGTCCTCGGGCCGCAACGACGCCGACAGCGCGCTGGCCCGCGAGGCCGCCGAGGCCGCCCGCGCGAAGGACGGCGCACAGCAGCGCCGCGCCAGCGGCTCCTGAGTCGAGGGGCCTCACCGGGCCCGCGTCGATAGGGTAGGCCGAGTGCTCAGAGTCGACGCGATCTCCAAACGGTACGGCGACAAGCCGGCCCTCGATCAGGTCTCCTTCACCGTCCGGCCCGGCCGGATGACCGGCTTCGTCGGTGGCAACGGTGCAGGCAAGACCACCACCATGCGGATCATCCTGGGGGTGCTCGGGGCCGACTCCGGCACCGTGACCCTGGACGGCACCCCGCTCAGCCCCGCGGACCGCCGCAGGTTCGGATACATGCCCGAGGAGCGCGGCCTCTACCCGAAGATGGGCGTCACCGAGCACCTCGTCTATCTGGCCCGTCTGCACGGCTGGAGCGAGCCCGCGGCCACCCGGCACGCCGAGCAACTGCTGGAGGATCTGGACCTCACCCGGCATGCCACTGATGCGATCGAGACCCTCAGCCTGGGCAACCAGCAGCGCGCCCAGATCGCGGCCGCGCTGGTGCACCAGCCGGAGGTGCTGATCCTGGACGAGCCGTTCTCCGGCCTCGACCCGATCGCGGTCGAGCGGGTACAGCGGGTGCTGCATGCCCACGCCGAGGGCGGCCTGCCGGTGCTGTTCTCCTCCCACCAGCTCGACATCGTCGAGCGGCTCTGCGACGACCTGGTCATCATTGCTGCCGGCAGTATCCGGGCCGAGGGCGAGCGCGAGACGCTGCGTGACAGGTACGCCGGCGACCGCTGGGAGCTCGTCGTCGAGGACGCCTCGTGGGTCGCCGGCTGGCTGGGGGAGCGCGGCGAACTGCACGAGGACGACCCCGGGCGGGTGGTGGTCGAGGCCCCGGAACCGGTGCTCCGTCATCTCCTGTCGGCGGCCAGCGACCGCGGAGCGGTGCAGTCCTGGCAGCGCCTGCGCCCGCACCTGGCCGAGATCTTCAAGGAGGTGGTCGCATGACCGCGACCCGCGACACCCCCGATCTGCTGACGGCGCCCCCGCGCACGCCCACGTTCTGGGGCACCGTCCGGCTGGTCGCCCAGCGCGAGCTGCGCACCCGCGTCCGGTCCAAGGCCTTCCTGATCATGACCGGGCTGCTCCTCGCCGGCGCGGTGGCCGTGACGGTGCTGCCGAACGTCATCGGCGGGAGCGACCCCGACACGGTCGCGGTGGTCGGCGAACCGCCGCTCGACCTGTCCACGCTCGTGGACGCCGAGGGGACGCCGTACGTCGAGGTCGAGGAGTCCGGGCTCAGCCAGGCGGAGGCCGAGCAGTTGCTGCGGGACGGCGACGTCGACGCCGTACTCCTCTTCGAGGGCGGGCAGGTCACCGTGGAGGGGCTGCGGGAGGCGCCGGAACGGGCTGTCCAGGCGTTCTCCTCGACGCCGCAGGTCGAACTGATCGACGACAGCGGGCCGGACCCCGCCACGATGTACTTCGTCTCCATCGCCTTCGGGTTGGCCTTCTTCATGGGGGCGATGACCTTCGGCAACCAGATCGCGGCGAGCGTGGTGGAGGAGAAGCAGACCCGCATCGTGGAGGTGCTGCTCTCGGCGGTCTCGGCGCGGGCGCTGCTGACCGGCAAGGTGCTCGGCAACACCCTGCTGGCCGTCGGTCAGATCGCGCTGATCGCCCTCGCCGCCGGTGTGGGACTGGCCGTGACCGGGAAGAACATCGGCGTGGGTGAGCTGGGCCCCTCGATCGTGTGGTTCGTCGTGTTCTTCCTGGTGGGGTTCACGATGATCTCCTCGCTGTTCGCTGCCTCGGCCAGCCTGATCTCGCGTTCGGAGGACATCGGGGCCGCGACCACCCCGGTGACCACGCTGATCATGATCCCGTACCTCCTCAGCTTCGTCGCCAGCTCCAACGAGACCCTCCTGCACGTCCTGGCCTGGCTGCCGATCTCCTCGCCGATCTCGATGCCGACCCTGGTCTACTCCGGCGACGCGCTGTGGTGGGAGCCGATCGGTGCGCTGCTCCTGCTCGTGCTCACCACCGTCGCCGTGATCGCCGTCGGCGAGCGGGTCTACCGCAACTCCCTGCTGCGCACCGGTCGTCGGGTGCGCCTGAAGGACGCGCTCCGCTCCCGCTGACCGGAGTGCCGGCTGACCCGAGTTGTGAGTGTCAGCGAGGCCCATTGCCCTCGCTGACACTCACAACCCACCCGATTGGTTCACCGTCCGGCCGGGTGTTAATGTTCCTTCCGCATCCACGCGATGCGATGGGGCTGTGGCGCAGTTGGTAGCGCGTCTCGTTCGCAATGAGAAGGTCAGGGGTTCGAATCCCCTCAGCTCCACCAAACCTGCAGGTCAGCGGGCCGGTCCGGAATCCTCGATGAGGAGGACGGAGTGGAAAGTCGGCAGGAACTCGGCACTTCATCGCCGCTCGGGGCATCGCCCCGGCACTCTTTCGGGGCACCTCGGCCCGGCTCGGGCGCCCGGCGTACCGAGTTGTCTTGGCGTGTGGGCAGGATCGGGGTCGTCTCGCTGCCTGTCGAGGCGGATTGCGGCTGAGCCGTCTCAGTGAGCGCCTGCCGTGTCGCGCACGGCGGCCAGGGCGCGGCTCCACGCGGTGACTTCGACCAGTAGTTCGGTGAGGTCCGCGGTGTGCTGTTCGTCAGGGGTGAAGGCTCCGGCGATGGTCGGGTCGGTGACATCCAGACCGCTGTAGTCGAAGTCGGTGAAGACGTTGAGCACCACCTGGGCGCGCACGTCGGCGAGCTTCAGCTCGGCGGCGACCTGTCGGAGTTGTTCCACCGCGCGCACTCCGCCGTTGGTGCCGTAGCTGACGAACCCGGCGGCCTTGTCGTTCCACTCGTGCCACAGGTAGTCGATCGCGTTCTTCAACGGCCCGGGCACGCCGTGGTTGTATTCGGGCGTGACGAACACGAAGCCGTCGAACGACCCGATGGCCTGACCCCACCGCTTGGTGTGTTCGTGAGCGACCATGCCTGACATGGCGGGAGCGGGCTCGTCCAGTACCGGCAGATCGAAGTCAGCCAGGTCGACCAACTCGACCTGCACCCCTTCGGGGGCGACCTTCCGGGCGGTCTGCACGGTCCAGTCGGCCACGCTGTCTGCGCGGCGGTGGGTGCGGGTGCTGCCGACGATGACGGCGATGCGAGTCATAAGATTCTCCATCTGTAGATGTAAAGTACACCGATTACTCTACATATTAGGGTGAATGCAGCAAGCACCGAAGAGAGAGGGGGCGGTCCCTGTGAACCCAGACGAAGCGGGCAGGCCGGTGGGGCGACTGCGGCCCGAGAAGCGCGAGGCGATCATGACCGGCGCTCGGGAGATCTTCGCCCGCGAGGGATACGAGCGGGCCAGTGTCGACGCGATCGCCGCCGCGGCAGGCGTTTCGAATCGGACGCTCTACAAGCACTTCGCCGACAAGACCACCCTGTTCGCGGCGGTGATCGCCGAGTCCGCAGCACAGATCGCCGAGGAGGAGACCACGCTCATCGAGCGCCTGCTTTCGCCGGTGAGCACCGCCGAGGAGGTCGAGCCGGCGCTGGTCGCGTTCGCGACCGAGTGGCTGGCCGGAACGACGCAGTCGGCCACCCACCGCGCACTCATCCGCCAGGTCGGCGCCGAAGCGGCCCACCTCGGAGCCGACATCATCACCGCCTGGTGGCAGGCGGGGCCGGGGCGGGTGAGGGCCGAACTGACCGCAACACTGGCCCGGTGGGCCGACCTCGGACTCCTCGGCATCGAACATCCCGAACGTGCCGCTATCCACTTCTCGGAACTCGTCTCGGCCAGGCCGGGGCCGCCCGGCTCACCCTTCACTCAACGGCAGCGGCGTGCCTGGGCCGTCGACGGAGTGGCCGTGTTCGTCCGCGGATACCGCCCACAGCCGACAACCCGACGCCGGTGAACCTCGGGATCGGCCCTGGGCGTCCCGTTCCCCGGTAGGCAAGGTCCGGCTGAGGGCCCGACTGCAGCCTCAGCCGGCCTCCACCCATGGGTGGAGGCCGGCTGGAGGGAAGGCGGTCAGAGCACGAGGCGGCGTACGTCGGAGGCGACGTGTGCGAGGTGGGCGGTGAACCGTGCCGCGAGGGCGCCGTCGATGACGCGGTGGTCGTAGGACAGACACAGCGGGAGCATCAGCCGGGGCACGAAGCCCTCGCCGTCCCAGACCGGCGACATCTTGGAGCGGACGACGCCGAGGATCGCCACCTCGGGGGCGCTGACGATGGGGGTGAAGTTGGTGCCCCCGATGCCGCCGAGACTGCTGATGGTGAAGGAGGCCCCCTGCATCTCGGTGGCGGTGAGCTTGCCGTCGCGGGCCTTCGCCGAGAGCTCGCCGAGCTCGTGGCTGAGCTCGACGATCCCCTTGCGGTCGACATCGCGGACCACCGGGACGACCAGGCCGTCGGGGGTGTCCACGGCGACCCCGATGTGGATGTAGTCCTTGAGCACCAGGGAGTCGCCGGCCAGCGAGCTGTTCAGCTCGGGGTACTTGCGCAGGCCCGACGCGGCGGCCTTGAGCAGGAAGCTGAGCAGAGTCACCCGGTAGCCGTCGGCCTTGGCCGCGGTGTCGAGTTCGCGGCGGTAGACGTCGAGCTCGGTGATGTCGGCCTCGTCGGAGTGGGTGACGTGGGGGACATTGAGCCAGGAGCGGTGCAGGTGCGGGCCGGACAGCCTCTTGATGCGGGAGAGCGGCACCGTGCGGGTCGGCCCGAACTTCGAGAAGTCGACCTCGGGCACCGGTGGGATGCCGCCCCCGCTGGGCGCACCCGCCGGGGCGAGGCCGCGTTCGTAGTGGGTCAGCAGGTCCTGCTTGGTGATCCGGCCCTTCAACCCGGTACCGGTCACCGCGGCGAGATCCACCTCGAGTTCGCGGGCGAGGCGGCGTACGAGCGGGGTCGCCCGTACGCCGGCAGCCGGCTGCTCGTCCTCGGCCGACGCGGTCTCATCCTCGGCGGCGGCCGGAGACTGCACTGCCAGTGCGGGCTCGGCGGCCGTACGGGCCCGCGGTGCGGGAGCGGCCGGTGCCGCGGGCGCGGGCTCGGTCTTCTTTGCCTCCTGGACCTCCGGGGCCTCCGGGGCCTCCGGGGCCTCCGGGGCCTCGGCGGTCTCCGCGGTCTCCGCGGTCTCGGCGGTCTCCGCGGTCTCGGCGATCGCGATGACGCTGCCCTGGCGGACCATGTCGCCGACCTTCACCGACAGCGACACGATCGTGCCGGCGATGGGGGAGGGGATGTCCATGGTCGCCTTGTCGGTCTCCAGGGTGACCAGCGGGTCCTCGGCGCTCACCTGGGTGCCGGGCTCGACGAGCAGCTCGATGACGGGTACGTCGCCGAGATCGCCGATGTCGGGAACCTTGATTTCCATCGTTGCTGTCCTCACGCGTTGGCCGGGTCGTGCCGGTCGGGGTCGATGCCGTACTTCTCGATGGCCTGGGCGACGACCTCGGCGGTCACGACGCCCTCGGCGGCCAGGCTGCGCAGAGCGGCGACCGCGATGAAGTGGCGGTCGACCTCGAAGTGGCGGCGCAGGTTGCGGCGGTAGTCGGAGCGGCCGAAGCCGTCGGTGCCCAGCGAGGTGAAGCGGCCGGGGACGAAGGTGCTGATCTGGTCGGCGTAGGACTTCATGTAGTCGGTGGCCGCCACGACCGGCGTGCTCTTGGTGCCCAGGCACTGCGCGACGTACGGCGTGCGAGGCTCCTCGAGCGGGTGCAGGGTGTTCCACCGCTCGGTGGCCAGAGCGTCGCGGCGGAGCTCGGTGAAGCTGGGCGCGCTCCACACGTCGGCCTTGATCTTGAAGTCCGAAGCGAGCAGGTCGGCGGCGGCCAGCACCTCGCGCAGGATCGTGCCCGAACCGACCAGATTGATCTTCGCGGCCCCACGGCCGGTGCCGGGCCGCAGCAGGTAGAGCCCCTTGAGGATCCCCTCCTCGGCCCCCTCGGGCATCGCCGGGTGCTCGTAGTTCTCGTTCATCAGGGTGAGGTAATAGAAGACGTCCTCCTGCTCGGCGTACATCCGGCGCAGGCCGTCGGCCACGATCACGGCCAGCTCGTAGGAGTAGGTCGGGTCGTAGGAGACGCAGTTGGGGATCATCGCGGCCTGGAGGTGGCTGTGACCGTCCTCGTGCTGCAGTCCCTCGCCGTTGAGCGTGGTCCGCCCGGCGGTGCCGCCGAGCAGGAAGCCGCGGGCGCGCATGTCGCCGGCCGCCCAGGCGAGGTCGCCGATGCGCTGGAACCCGAACATCGAGTAGTAGATGTAGAACGGGATCATCGGGGTGTCGTTGGAGGAGTACGACGTCGCGGCCGCGATCCACGAGGACATCGCACCGGCCTCGTTGATGCCCTCCTGGAGGATCTGCCCGCTGGCGTCCTCCTTGTAGAACATCAGCTGGTCGGCGTCCTCGGGGGTGTAGAGCTGACCGCTCTGCGAGAAGATCCCGATCTGGCGGAAGAGCCCCTCCATGCCGAACGTGCGCGCCTCGTCGGGGACGATCGGCACGACCCGCTTGCCGACCTGCTTGTCGCGCAGCAGCTTGGTGAGGATCTGGACGAACGCCATCGTCGTGGAGATCTCGCGGCCGTTGGATCCGGCGACCTGGGCGGCGAAGGCCTCGACGCCGGGCACGGGCAGTGCGGCCGACTTCTGTCGGCGGCTGGGGAGGTAGCCGCCGAGTTCCTTGCGGCGGGCGTGCAGGTAGGTGTGCTCCGGCGAGCCCTCGGGGAAGGACACGTAGGGGTGGTCCAGCAGGTGCTCGTCGCTGACCGGGATCGCGAACCGGTCGCGGAAGGCGCGCAGCGCGGGCTCGGCGACCTTCTTGGCCTGGTGGGAGATGTTCAGGGCCTCGCCGGCGGCGCCGAGGCCGTAGCCCTTGACGGTCTTGGCCAGGACGACGGTGGGCGAGCCGGTGTGCGCGTGCGCGGCGGCGTAGGCGGCGTACACCTTCTGCGGGTCGTGGCCGCCTCGGGTCAGGCGCCAGATCTCCTCATCGCTCCAGTCGGCGACCATCGCCGCGAGCTCGGGGTCGACCCCGAAGAAGTGCTCGCGGACGTAGGCGCCGTCCTTGGACTTGAAGGTCTGATACTCCCCGTCGACGCACTCCATCATCCGGCGCTTGAGCGCGCCGGTGGTGTCCTGGGCGAGCAGCGTGTCCCAGCCCGAGCCCCACACCAGCTTGATGACGTTCCAGCCGGCGCCGCGGAAGACGCCCTCGAGTTCCTGGATGATCTTGCCGTTGCCGCGCACCGGTCCGTCCAGGCGCTGCAGGTTGCAGTTGACCACGAAGATCAGGTTGTCCAGGTGCTCGCGGGCGGCCATCGAGATGGCGCCGAGCGACTCGGGCTCGTCGGTCTCGCCGTCACCGAGGAACGCCCAGACCTTCCGGCCCGCCGTGTCGGCCAGGCCACGGGCGTGGAGGTACTTCAGGAACCGGGCCTGGTAGATCGACATCAGCGGGCCGAGACCCATCGAGACGGTCGGGAACTGCCAGAAGTCGGGCATCAACCACGGATGGGGGTACGACGAGAGCCCGGCGCCGCCGGTCTCCTGTCGGAAGTTGTCCAGCTGGGCCTCGGTGAGGCGGCCCTCGAGGAAGGCGCGGGCGTAGATGCCGGGGGAGATGTGGCCCTGGGCGTAGATCAGATCGCCGCCGTGACTCTCGGTCGGGCTGTGCCAGAAGTGCTGGAAGCCGACGTCATAGAGGGTCGCGGCGGACTGGAAGCTGGCCAGGTGGCCGCCGAGCTCGGTGGAGTCCTTGTTGGCG
The DNA here is from genome assembly GCF_000422825.1 of Nocardioides insulae DSM 17944. Taxonomy (GTDB): domain Bacteria; phylum Actinomycetota; class Actinomycetes; order Propionibacteriales; family Nocardioidaceae; genus Nocardioides; species Nocardioides insulae. The sequence continues at coordinate 241,778 of NZ_AUGU01000014.1, forward strand.
CGCAGCACCATCGCGATCGCGTTCCAGCGGATCGCGGACCGGATCCGCTTCTCGATCGCGTGGTCGCCGGGGTGGGTGGGTTCGGCGGAGCGCGGCACGGTGTTGACGTACGGCGTGGTCGCCACGAAGGGTGCTCGGGTACCGAGGCGCTGGGCCTCCTCGAGCATCTGGTCGAGCAGGAACCTGGTCCGCTCCTCGCCCTCGAACTCCAGGACCGCCGCGAGCGCGTCGCGCCACTCCTGCGTCTCCTCAGGGTCGATGTCGGTCATTCCGTGTCCTCCGCTCGGTGATGGGCGACACCATCATCCGAAATGGATGGACATGCGTCCAATGCCTGCCTCCGCAGCAAATCATGCGTTTGACGAATGGATAGTGCGACTTGCCTCGAGCGCATGCGCACGGAAGGCCGCGGAGGCCGGCGGCAACGTCCGGTCGCGTACCCAGGCGATGCCGATCTCGCGGCTGGCACGTACGTCGGTGACCCGCAGGTCGGGCACCGGCTGGGCGCTGCCGAGGCGCAGTTCGGGGAGGAGCGCCACCCCCAGGCCGGCCGAGACCAGCCCGCGCAGCGTCTCCACCTCCTCGCCCTCGAATCCGATCTGCGGGTCGAAGCCGGCCTCGGCACACAGGTCCTCGGTGACCCGGCGCAGGCTGAAGCCGGGCTTGAGGACGATGAACTGCTCCTCGGCCAGGTCGGCCAGGCGGGCGGTACGCCGGCCCGCGAGCCGGTGATCGGGCGGCACCACCAGCCGCAGCGGCTCCAGGAAGAGCCGGCGGCTCTCCAGGGAGGGCAGGCGGGGACGGTCGCCGGTGATCGCGATGTCCACGAGGCCGTTGACCAGATCCTCGACCAGGCCCGCGTCGCCGTACTGCCGCAGATCGAACCTGACCTGGGGGCGCTCGGCCCGGAACCCCCGGATCAGCTCGGGGACCAGCCAGGTGCCGAGGGTGTGGAGGAACGCCAGCGGGACGAACCCCGCATCGGGTGCGGCGATGTCGCCGACCGAGCGCACGCCACGGTCGTACGCGTCGACCATCTGGCGGGCGTGCAGGACCAACTCACGACCTGCCGGGGTGAGCACCAGCCCCCTCCCGGCGCGCTGGAACAGCGGGGTGCCGACCTCGCGCTCGAGCCGGGCCAGCGCCCTGGACAGGGACGGCTGGGTACGACGCGCGCGTTCAGCCGCTTCGGTCACCGTGCTGCCGACCGCCACATCCAGGAATGCGCGGATCGTCTCGATCTCCATGGATGCATGTTCTCACCGCATGGAATCCTCACGTGGGGACGACGTCAGCGACCCTCGCCCAGGCTGGGGACGATGAGGTACTTCTCGCCCGTCGCCGACTTCGCGTAGGCCTTCACCACATCGAGCGAGAGGGCCCGGTCCAGGGAGATCTCCTGGGTGAAGTTCGAGGCGAAGGTCGTGGTGAGCTCGTCCATGACCCGGGCCTGGAGCTCGGCCTGGCGCTGCGGGCCGACCTTCTCCAGGAACGGCATCAACAGCCAGCCGCCGATGCCCCACGCCATCCCGAACCGGCGGTCCAGGACGGTCGGCGAGACGTCGAGCGCGCCATAGACGTAGACCTGCTTGTGCGAGGCGGAGCCGTAGCGGCTGTACTCGCCGGACGCGCGCGAGGCCACTACCTCCATCGCGGCGAGGATCTGCGAGGTCAGGGTGCCTCCGCCGATCGCGTCGAAGGCCAGCGTCGCACCGGTCGCGGCGAGTGCCTCGACGAGGTCGGCGTCGAAGGTCGGCGAGGTGCTGTCCAGGACGTGCTCGGCTCCCTGGCTCCGCAAGAGTTCGACATGCTCGGCCTTGCGCACGATCGCGACCAGTGGGACCCCGTCGGCCAGGCAGAGCCGGTTGAGCATCTGACCGAGGTTGGACGCCGCGGCGGTGTGGACCAGCGCGGTGTGCCCTTCGGCGCGCATCGTGTCGAGGAACGCGAGCGCCGTCATCGGGTTGACGAACGAGGACGCGCCCTCGGCCGGCGTACGGCCCTCGGGCAGGACCTGGAGCTGCTGGACGTGGAGGCGGCGGAACTGGGTGTACATGCCGCCGCCGATCGCGAAGACGGTCTTGCCGAGCAGTGCCTGGGCCGCCTCGGACGTGCCGGCGGCCACGACCACACCGGCACCCTCGTTGCCGACCGGCATGGAGGTGTCCAGCCGGGAGGCCACCGCGGTGAGCGCCGCGGCGGGTACCTCGGCGGTGAGACGCGGTGCCTGCGGCGTACCGGTCTCGCGAGCGGTGCCCAGACGCCCAGGCCCGAGCAGGAGGCCCAGGTCGGACGGGTTGATCGGGGTGGCGTCGACCCGCACGATCACCTGGTCCGGTCCCATCGGTGGGAGGGGAACCTCCTCGATCGAGAGCTCGAGCGTGCCGGCTGAGGTGATCTTCGAGCGAAGCTCGCGGGTCGTGGTGGGGGTCGTCATGGCCAGAGCCTAGGGAACCCCCGATCGATCCCGCCTGCTCCGCGCCGCGATGTGGAACGCGCCGCCGCCGGACCGGCGTCGGTGCGGGGTAGCCTGCCGACAGGGAGGCGCTGATGTGTGAGCACTGCGGATGCCGGGAGATCGAGCCGATCGCCGAACTGATGGATGAGCACTACGCCCTGCTCGACGAGGCCCACCTGATCCGACAGGCACTGGCCGAGGGGGATCGGAGCGCTGCCCTCGGCCGCATCCAGCACCTGGTCGCCCACCTCCACACCCATGTGACCAAGGAGGAGGAGGGCATCTTCACGGCGCTGCGCAACCTGGACGAGTTCGTCGATGAGGTCGAGCAGCTCGAGAAGGAGCACGTCATGCTCGATGACGGCATCGGTGGGCTCGACCCCAGCAGCCCCGGCTTCGAGCAGGCGGTGACCGCGCTGCTGGCCGAGCTGGAGGAGCATGTCGAGAGGGAGAACCTCGGCATCTTCCCGGTCTCCGTGGTCACCCTCGGCGCCGAGGGCTGGGACCGTGTCGACCGGGCCCGCTCGGACCATCCCACCTTCTTGGACGGGGAGCAGACCGCCCGTTGAAGCGCCCGGGCGGAGTACGGAGCGGGCGGGTGCGCGCAGGCCGCAGCGCCCGGCTACGCCGGTGGGGTGGTGCCAGGCGCTCGCTACCTGGAGATGGCCTTGCGGTTCTTCGAGGTCACCGCCTCTGCGGTGCCCACCAGCGCGATGGAGGCGACCACGGCCAGGACGAAGCCGATGATGTTGAGCTCCCAGATGCTGCCGGTGCCGAGCAGCCAGGCGATGGTGCCGCCGATGAGGGAGCCGACCACGCCCAGCCCGAGGGTGGCGAGGATGCCGAGGTCCTGCTTGCCGGGCTTGATCAGGCGAGCCAGTGCTCCGATGATCAGGCCGGCGATGAGTGAACCGATCATGACTCAACCGTACTCACGACCGGTGAGGTCCGGGAGTTCAATAGCCACCCGGGGGCGGCACCATCTCCCCGCGGACGCCGAGCAGCCGGATCGGCCGGTCGTCCTCCAACCGGTCCAGGAGGTCCAGCGCGGTCGAGGCGAGGACCTCGGCGTCGTAGGTGGGCTCCGGCAGCTTGCGGCTGCGGACGGTGGTGAAGAACGGGGCGAACCGCACCTTGAGGTGCACCCTGCGGCAGGGGCGCGCCTCCCGGCGGAGGTCGGCCACCACGTCCCCGGCTAGGACGGCCAGGGCCGCGATCACCTCGGCCCGGGTGGTGAGGTCGCGCTGATAGGTCGTCTCGTGGCCGTGCGCCCGCGCCACCCACGGGGTGTCGTCGACCACGCCTTCTCCCAGGCCGCGACCGAGGGCGGCATAGTGCACCCCCATCCGCGGCCCGAACTCCTGCTGGAGCCGCTCCACCGACGTACCCGCGAGGTCGGTCACCGTGTGCACCCCGAGCGCGGCCAGCCGGGCGGCGACGCGCGTCCCGATCCCCCACACGGCAGTGGTGGGTCGAGCGCCCAGGACCTCGAGCCAGGTCTCGGCGGTGAGCCGGAACCGGCCGCGCGGCTTGCCGAGGTCGGTCGCGATCTTGGCGCGCACGGTGGTGTCCCCGATCCCCACCGAGCAGTGCAGTCCGGTGCTCGCCAGGACTGCGGCCTGGATGTCACGGGCGACGGCTTCGGGGTCCTCGGTGCGGAGGCCGAGGAACGCCTCGTCCCAGCCGAGCACCTGGACGGTGGCGCCCGGCACCTCCCGCAGGGTCGCCATCACCTGGTCGGAGGCGGCCTCGTAGACCGGCCGGTCGACGGGCAGGAGTACGGCGTGCGGGCACTTCCGCACCGCGATCCGGAGCGGCATCCCGGAGCGGACGCCGTACTCGCGCGCCTCGTAGGAAGCGGTGGACACCACCGCTCGCTCGGTGGGATCGCCCCGACCGCCCACGATCACCGGCTGCCCGGCCAGTTCGGGACGTCGGAGCACCTCCACCGCGGCCAGGAACTGGTCGAGGTCGACGTGGAGCACCCAGTCCCTCACCTCGCCCAGTGTGCCCGGTAGTAGGTCGGGCCGTCCGATCTCGCGAGGTGGTCCAGGAGGAACCGGCGCGGCCGGACTCGGCGGAGGGCGAGGCAGCGAGGGTGCGGGGCAGGCGGCGAGACACCGTTGACCGCACCCGAGCGCCTCCGTAGCTTGGCGGCAGCGCCCGGCAGGAGCTGTTGCGCGCGAACTCGAGAGTCAGGAGACTGCCGGTGGCGAGCGGGACGGAGCGGGAGATGAACGGCGCGGAGAGCCTGGTGCGCACACTGCTGGCGAGCGGGGTCGACACCTGTTTCGCCAATCCGGGCACCTCGGAGATGCACTTCGTCGACGCGCTCGACCGGGTGGGTGGGATGCGGCCGGTGCTGGGCCTGTTCGAGGGGGTCGTGACCGGGGCCGCGGACGGCTATGCGCGGATGCTGGACCGACCCGCGAGCACCCTCCTGCACCTGGGGCCGGGGCTGGCCAACGGGCTGTCGAACCTGCACAACGCGATGCGCGCGCAGTCGCCGGTGGTCAACGTCATCGGCGACCATGCGACCTACCACCGCCGCCACGACGCCCCGCTGACCTCGGATGTCGAGGGAACCGCGCGGCCCTTCTCGCACTGGGTGCGCACCAGCCTGAACGCCGACGCGGTCGCGACCGATGCGGCTGCCGCGGTCGCCGCGGCGCGCTCGACCCCCGGCCGGGTCGCCTCGCTCATCCTTCCCGCGGACGCGGCCTGGAACCCGATCTCCGCCGCGGGACGGCCGCTGTCCGAGGGGCTGCCCGCACCGACCCTGGCGCCGGCTCCGAGCGAGGAGACGGTCTCCGCGGTCGCGGCGCTGCTGGGTGCCGGTGCCTCCACCGCCCTCCTGCTGGGCGGCAGGTCCACGCGGGCGCAGAGCCTGGAGTGGGCAGGCCGGATCGCGGCCGCCACCGGCGCGACCCTGATCACCCAGACCCACGCCGCGCGGATCACCCGCGGGGCGGGCCGGGTGCCGGTCCAACGGCTGCCGTACCCGGTGGACCAGGCCCGCGCGATGTTGTCCCGGTTCGACAACCTCGTCCTGGTGGGGGCCAAGGCCCCGGTGGCCTTCTTCGCCTACCCCGATCGGCCGAGCGAACTGGCTGCTCCCGGGATGAACATCCAGGTGCTCAGCGACCCCACCCAGGACGCCGAGGCCGCGCTCGAGCTGCTCGCCGACCGGCTCGGAGCGACCGACGCCGAGCCGCCCCGAGCAGAGCTGTCGGTGCCCGACGTACCCACCGGAGGACCGCTCGACGCGGGCTCGCTCGGGCCGGTGCTCGCCTCGATGCTCCCGGAGGGGGCCATCGTGGTGGACGAGTCGATCACCACCGGGCGGTCGTTCTGGCCGAGCACCATCACAGCGGCACCGCACGACTGGCTGCTCGGCACCGGCGGGGCGATCGGCTACGCGATGCCCAACGCGGTCGGTGCCGCGATCGCCTGCCCCGACCGCCAGGTGGTCTGCCTGGAGAGCGACGGCAGCGGCCTCTACCAGCCGCAGGCGCTGTGGACCATGGCCCGCGAGAACCTCGACATCGTCACCGTCATCTTCTCCAACCGCCGTTACGCCATCCTCGACGGCGAGATGCGCAACGTCGGCGGCGCGGGGGGAGGCGCGGTGGCCGATCAGCTCTTCGGGCTCGACCGGCCGGCGGTCGACTGGGTGTCGGTGGCACGCGGCTTCGGCGTCGACGGGGTCGCCGTGGACGACGTCACCGGGTTCACCAAGGCGCTGCGGCACGGCTTCAACACGCCCGGCCCGTCGCTGGTCGAAGTCCTGCTCTGAGGTCGGCTCCCGTTGCCGCGTCCATCCCCTCAGACCGAGCGACTCGTCGAGGTGCTCGAACTCCTGGCCGGCGCCGAGCGGACCGGCCGGACCCTCGCCGAGATCTCTCGGCACCTCGGCGTCCACAAGGCGACCTGTACGCCGATGCTCGCCGAGCTCGTCCGGGTCGGCTGGCTGGTGCGCAACCCGCGCCGGAAGACCTACCACCTGGGGCCACGGCTGGTCCCGATCGGTGCGGCCGCGCGCTCGGCGATCGACATCGTCGACCTGACCCGCCCCCGGGCGGTCGCCCTGGCCGAGGAGTTCGACGCCGCCTGCATGACGGTGGCCTCGAGCCTGCCCGACCTGGTCGTGGTGGACATCGCGTCCGGGTCGCCGGCCGGGCGGCGGTGGTCCAGCGGACCCACCTCGATCGGGCTCCGGATGGGCGATGCGATCAGACTCCGGCCGCCGCTGGGGGCGGTCCTGGTCGCCTGGGCGGAGCCGGAGCACGTCGACCGCTGGCTCGCGCTGGGTGCGGAGGGTGATCGCGGCGACCTGACCAGGGCGCTGGAGGCCATCCGCGCACGGGGGTACGCCGTGGAGGAGTTCCGACCGACGCCGCAGTCCCTGGAGGAGTTGATCGTCGACGCCGCGGGGGACCTCAGCGGCTCGCGACGGGCCCATCGTCTGCTCGACCAGGGTGTCGCCTCGCTCGGCGCCGAGGTCCTCGTGGAGGAGCTCTCACCGACCGCGATGTATCACCCGGTGTCGGTCAACGCCCCCGTCTTCGATGCCGCCGGCGACGTCACGCACGCACTGTGCCTCACCGACCTGCGCGGCCCGGTCAGCGGCGAGGTGGTCGCCGCGATGGGGCGGGCGATGGCCGAGAGTGCCGCCGAGGTCTCCCGCGAACTCGGCCACCGCTGAGCGGCCCGCTCACCCGGCCGGCCTACCAGGGGTGGTTCCGGCAGGCGTCCACCGGACCGTCGCCCGTCCCGGTCCCGTTCACGGGCGGGGGCGGCGTGGATACGGGGAGCGGTCCCGCGGGGGGGGGGCACCGTTAATCGGTGACCACGAGCACCTCGACGAGGGGGTGGCACTATGCCACCGTTGACAGGCATATTGCCCACTCTTAGCGTGACGCCAGTCACCAGCGCGGGCAGGGCCGCCGGCGTACCTGCCGGCCGTGCGAGCCCGCCGTACTCGAGGGAGCACTGCCCATGACCGTCACCGGAGGGGAACTGCTCGCGCGGGCCCTGCACGAGGCCGGGACCACCGAGGTCTTCACCCTGCACGGGGGCCACCTGGACGCCTTCTACATCGCCTGCGAGCCCCACGGCATCCGGCTCACCGACACCCGACACGAGTCGAGCGCCGGTCACGCGGCCGACGCCTACGCCCGGCTGACCGGTCGGCCGGGGGTGTGCGTGACGACCTCGGGACCCGGCTTCACGAACACGCTGACAGCGATCACCAACGCCTACCTGGATGCGATCCCGACCCTGTTCGTCGTCGGCGCGCCGCCCCTGGGGGAGGTGGAGACGAACCCGCTCCAGGGCGGGTTCGACCAGATCGCGATGGCCGCGCCCGTGACCAAGTGGGCGCATCGGGTCACCCATCCGGAGCGGATCCCCGAACTCGTCGGGCTCGCGCTCCAGCACGCGGTCTCCGGCAAGCCGGGACCGGTGCTGCTCGAGGTGCCCATCGACGTGCTGTTCCGCCCGGTGGCCGATTCCCTGGTCCGGATGCCGGCGATCAGCGCGCAGCCGACCAGGTCCGCCCCGACCGGGGCGCAGGTGGCCGACGTCCTCGCGGAACTGTCCCGCGCCGAGCGTCCGGTGATCGTGACCGGCGGCGGCGCGATGCTCTCGGGGTGCTCGCAGGAACTGGCCGCCTTCGCCGAGCGGTTCGAGGTGCCGGTCTTCACCCCCAACAAGGGAGACGGCATCCTACCGGCGTCCCATCGGCTCTGGGCGGGCGGCGGTACGCCGCTGGCCATGCTCGCCGCGCTCGGCACCGCCCCCGACCTGGTCATCCTGCTCGGTATCCGCACCGGGATGTTCACCGGCGGGCGGCACGGCGTACTCACCCACGCCCGGATCGTGCAGGTCGATCTGGACGCGGCCGAGATCGGCCGGATGCACGACGTGGCGGTGGGTTTGGTGGCCGACTGCGGGGAGACGCTTCGGGCGTTGCTCGCGTCAGCACCGGAGGATGCCGGGAGCTCCGTCGCTCCGGACTGGGTCGAGCAGGCCACCCGGGTCCAGCACGCGCACCGGCAGGTCTTCACCGATCCCTCCACCGAGAGCGGCAGGATCCACCCCTACTTCGCCGCCCGTGAGATCGCCGCCCACCTGCCCGAGCGCACCGTGGCGATCCTCGACGGCGGCGAGGCGCCGGCCTGGGTCGGCATGCACCTGGCCGCGGAGGAACCCGGGTCGGTCCTGCGACTCGGCTATCTCGGCTGCCTCGGCGTCGGGCAGGGCTTCGCGGTCGGCGCGCATCGGGCCGCACCGGAACGGCCGATCCTGCTCGTCACCGGTGACGGCTCCGCCGCCTTCCACATCGCCGAGTTCGACACCATGGTGCGGCACGGCATCCCGGCGGTGACGGTGGTCTTCAACAACCTCGTCTGGGGAATGTCCATCCACGGCCAGGAGGCCGTGTACGGCGAGGGCGGTGTCGCGGTCACCCGGCTCGCCGACAGCGCCTACGAGCAGACCGCGGTCGCCTTCGGTGGGTACGGCGAGCGGATCGGTCGCCTCGAGGATCTCGGTCCTGCCCTGGAGAAGGCGTTCCTGGCCGGTGTACCCGTGTGCCTCAACGTCGAGATCGCCCCCGAGGTGGTGCACCCGATCACCACCGCGATGCTCGGTGATGTCACCTCGACCACCGAGGTCGTCGTGCCCTACTACCAGAACCTTCCCCTGTGAGCGCGGGGCGCCGCACCTGCGTCGTGGTGGGTGGTGCCTCCGGCATCGGCCTGGCGGTGGCGCACGCCTTCGCCGCCCTCGGCGAGAGCGTGGTCGTGGCCGACCTGGACGAGCAGCGCGCCGCCGCGGCGGCGGCCGAACTGGGGGAGGGGGGTCGCTCCGCGCGGGTCGACGTCACCGACGAGGCGAGCATCGAGTCGCTCTTCGCAGACCTCGGCGCTGCCGGACCGGTGCACTGCGTGGTCAACACGGCCGGGGTCAACCTGCTCGGCAGCGTGGTCGAACAGCCTCTGGAGCACTGGCGGACCGTGCTCGACGTATGCCTCACCGGGGCCTTCCTGGTGATCAAGCACGCCGCCCGGGTGCTCGGCGAGGACGGTGCGATCCTGACCGTGTCCTCGCTCAACGGGAGGCAGGCGGGCGCCGGCATGGCGGCGTACTGCTCGGCCAAGGCGGGCGTGGAGATGCTCACGCAGGTCTCGGCTCTCGAGTTGGGCGAGCGGGGGATCCGGGTCAACGCGGTGGCCCCCGGCCTGGTGGACACGCCGCTCGTTGCCCCCATCACGGCCTCGCCGGAGTTGCGTGCGGAGTTCCTCGACAACACCCCGCTGCGCCGGATCGGCACCCCGGAGGACATCGCCGAGGCGATCGTCTTCCTGTGCGCCCCCGGTTCCTGGATCACCGGGGAGACCCTGGCGGTCGACGGCGGAGCGCGCACCCGTCGCTATCCGGGGCTGTACGACGCCCTCACCACCGCCGCGGGCGGGACCGCGTGAGCGCGACCATGCGGGCGGCGGTCTTCCATGCCCGCGGCGACGTCCGGATCGAGCAGGTCGCCCGCCCCGAACCAGGGCCAGGAGAGGTCGCCGTCGCGGTCGCGTTCAACGGGCTGTGCGGCTCGGACCTGCACGAGTTCCAGGCGGGGCCGTTGGTGATCCCCACCGCACCGCACCCGCTGACCGGGGCGCAGCTCCCGGTCATCCTGGGCCACGAGTTCGCCGGCAGGGTCAGCGCGATCGGTCCCGGCGTCACGGGTGTGGAGCCGGGCGACGCGGTGTGTGTGGAGCCGCTGCACCGCTGCGGGGTGTGCTCGTCGTGCCGTCGCGGGCTCGCGCACCTGTGCCAGCAGCGTGCCTTCCACGGCCTCCAGTCGAACGGGGGCGGGCTCAGCGAGGTCACCGTGGTCCCGGACCGACTGGTCCACCGGCTGCCGGCCGATCTCCCCCTCGCGATGGGGGCGCTGGTGGAGCCGATGGCGGTGGCGCATCATGCCGTCGCGCGGGCCCTCGAGGGCGCCGGCCCCGATCCCACCGTGGTCGTCTTCGGGGGCGGTCCGATCGGGGTCGGCGTCTGGTTCGCCCTCCGCGCACGAGGAGTGCGGCGGGTGAGTGTGGTCGAACCGTCTGCCGAGCGGCGGGGCCACCTCGCCGCGCTGGGGGCGGATCCGGTACTCGACCCAGCCCGGGTGGACGTACCGGCGCTGATCCAGGAGGAGACCAGCGGCGCTGGTGCCGACGTGGTGATCGATGCGGCTGGTGTCGCCGCCGTCGTGTCCGCGGGACTCGCCAGCCTGGGGCCGCGCGGGCACCTGCTCTCCGTCGGGGTCTACGGCGGTGAGGCGAGGATGATCCCCAATCCGCTGGTGGGGCACGAGATCCGCTGGTCGGGTTCGATGGCCTACACCGCCGAGGACTTCGCGGCGGTGATCGACCAGATGGCGACCGGTGCCTACGATCCCCACGGCTGGGTCACCACGATCCCGTTCGACGCACTGGTCGAGGACGGGTTCGAACCCATGGCCGCCGGCACGGTGTCCAAGGTGCTGGTCGAGGTCGGCGGGGAGGAAGCGGGTCGCTGAGGCGGCACGGTGCAGGGTCGGAGGTCGTGCCTGACCGCTACTGTGCCGAAGTCACATCCGCGCTGCTGTCACGGAGGATCGATGGCCTACGGCGATTTCCAGAACGAGATCTACAACGCCGGACTCGCCGGGGTGGTGCCCGACCTGCCGATGACCTTCGCCGAGCTGGAACGACGAGCGGAGGCGGCGCTCCCGCCGAGCGTGTGGTCCTACGTGGCGGGCGGATGCGGCGACGAGCGGACCCAGCAGGTCAACCGCACCGCCTTCGACCACTGGGGGCTGATGCCACGGATGCTGCGCGCCAGCCGCGACCGGGATCTCTCGGTCGACCTGTTCGGTCTGCGGTTGCCGACGCCGCTGTTCCTCAGCCCGATCGGAGTGATCGGGCTGTGCACGCAGGACGGCCACGGCGACCTGGCCGCGGCCCGGGCCAGCGCCGCCACCGGCGTACCGATGGTCGCCTCGACGCTCACCGTCGACCCGATGGAGGACGTGGCGGCCGCGGCGGGGGACACTCCCGGCTTCTTCCAGCTCTACTGCCCGACCGACCCGGACCTCGCGGCCAGCCTCGTGCGGCGGGCCGAGGCGGCCGGCTATCGCGGCATCGTGGTCACCCTGGACACCTGGGTGACCGGCTGGCGGCCGCGGGACCTGTCTACCGCGAACTTCCCGCAGCTGCGCGGTCACTGCCTGGCCAACTACCTCACCGACCCGGTGTTCCGCGCCGGCCTGGCCGAGTCTCCCGAGGACGACCCGGCCGCTGCCGTCCGTGCCTGGGCCCGGACCTTCGGCCGACCGCTGACCTGGGATGACCTGGGCTGGCTGCGCGGACTCACCGAACTGCCGCTGATCCTCAAGGGCATCTGTCATCCCGAGGACGCCCGGCGGGCCGTCGACGGCGGGGCCGACGGGATCTATGTCTCCAACCACGGAGGTCGCCAGGCCAACGGGGGGATCCCGGCCGTCGACTGCCTGCCGGAGGTGGTCGCCGCTGTGCCGGACACGCCGGTGCTCTTCGACTCCGGGATCCGCTCGGGCAGCGACGCGGTCAAGGCCCTGGCGCTGGGGGCCACAGCGGTCGGAGTGGGACGGCCCTACGCCTTCGGTGCCGCTCTCGCCGGCACCCGGGGCATCGTGCACGTGCTGCGCAGCCTGCTGGCCGAGGCCGATCTGACCCTGGCCGTGGATGGTTACCCGACCTTGGCCGACCTCGGCCGCGACGCGATCCGGCGTACCTGAGCGGCGGGATTTGAAAGCCCGTCAGCCGGGGTCCTACCGTGGAGAGGTTGACGGGTCGACCGACAATCGGCCCGGTCGACCCGCCGCTCCGCTCGGGGCGGCGTCACACAGGTGTATCTACCTGGTTCTGCGACCTGCGCGGAGGCCAAGGCGGCACGCAAGCGTCGCGGGCGGACCGCGGAAGGCAGGTGGACGTGGCCGGAGCACCGAAGCGGACCGGGCGGACCGGCATCCCCGAGCCCGGCGGGGTCGCCTCGCACGCGCCCGGCGGAGCGGGGACGCCGACCGCGGAGACCGGCCTGATCGCGGCCGTCGGCTGGAGCTACTTCCCGCTCGCCTTCCTGGCCCGACTGCCCTACGCGATGATGGTCGTCGGCGTGCTGACCCTGGTGGTCTCGGGGCGTGACTCGCTGGCCCTCGGTGGACTGACCTCCGCCGCGGTGGGAGTGGGCGCCGCCGCGATGGGCCCGTTCCTGGGTGCGGCCGCCGATCGGTTCGGACAGCGCGCCGCCGTCCTGGTCGCGGGGTGCGGCAACGCCCTCGCCCTGTTGCTGATCGCCTGGGCGGTCTATGCCCCGGTGCCGGACGCCGCCGTGCTCGCGGCCGCCCTGCTCGTGGGCGCCACCGCGCCCCAGGTGGGCCCCATGTCGCGCAGTCGGCTGGTCGGGGCGATCCTGCGCACCGTCCCCGTGCTGCGCCGGGAGACGGCGATGAACCGCACGATGGCCTACGAGTCCGCGGTCGACGAGGTCACCTTCGTGGTCGGCCCGGTCGTGGTGGGCGTGCTGGCGGCACTGGTCAGCCCGGCCGCACCGGTCATCGCGGCGGCCGGTGTCACGCTCGTCTTCGTCACCGCCTTCGCACTCCACCCCAGCGTCCACCAGAGCCTCGGGCATGCCGCCGGCGAGGTCGCGCCCGCGCCGGCGCGCGACCTGTTCCGGGCCCCGGTGGTGGTGGTCGTGCTCGGCGTGCTCGGCATCGGGCTCTTCTTCGGCGCCAGCCTCACCGCGGTGACCTCATTCATGGAGGACGCCGGGCACGCCGAGGAGGCGGGTCTGGTGTACGGCGCCCTCGGACTCGGGTCCGCGGTGCTCGCCCTGGCCGCGATGCTGTTCCCGGAGCGGTTCCGTCTCACCGCCCGCTGGCTGGTCTTCGGTGTGGTGATGCTCCTCGGCGCCGGTGTCCTGGCCGCCTCGAACTCGATCAGCATGCTCCTGCTCGGACTGCTCATCGCCGGCGTCGGTATCGGGCCGACGCTGGTGACGTTGTTCAGCCTCGGCGCGCAGCGCAGCCCGCGCGGCCGCAATGCCACCGTGATGACGATCCTGGGCTCGGCGATCATCGTCGGTCAGTCCGCGGCGTCGGCGATCAACGGTCGGATCGGGGAAGGGCTGGGCACCGGGGCGGCGCTGCTGCTGCCCGCGGTGGCGGCGACGGTCGTGGTCGCCGCCGGCCTGACCAACGCCGTACTGGTCAGACGCTCCGGACCAGCGCGCTGATCTCCTTCACGTAATCGGGCCACAACTGTGCCGGGAGGTCGTGCCCCATGCCGGGGTAGGTGACCAGGCGGGCGCCGGGCACTGCGTCCGCGGTGGCCTGTCCACCTTCGGGCTGCACCAGGGTGTCGGCCTCACCGTGGATCACCAGGGTCGGCACGCTCACCGCGGCCAGCCCCGGACGCCGGTCGCGCGAACCGTAGATCGCGGCGAGTTGCCGGGCGAACCCGGCCGGGTCGTTGGCGCGACGGAACTGCTCCTGCGCCCGCCACACCACCCGCTCCTCGTCGAGCGGGAAACCGGTCGAGCCGAACACCGCCGCGTTCTGCACCGCCCGCTGGCCGGCCTCCTCCACCGTGGTGGCCGGCGGGCCGGTGAGGGCGGCCTGCGCCTCGGGCGTGGGCTTCCCGACACCGGAGGCCGGGGTCGAGAAGATCGAGGTGAGGGTGAGCACCCGTCCGGGGTACTCGATCGCGACCTCCTGGGCGATCATCCCGCCCATCGACCCGCCCGCGATGTGGGCCTGCTCGATGCCCAGCGCGTCGAGGACGGCGATCGCGTCGGCGGCCATGTCGGTGAGCGTGTACGGCGGCTGCGCCTCGTGCTTGGCCACGGCCCTCAGGTCCGGCCGGCCGGCCTCGTGGAGATGGGTGGACAGGCCGGCGTCCCGGTTGTCGAACCGGATCACGTGGAGACCCTCCTGCGCCAACTGCCGGCAGAGGTCCTCGGGCCAGCCGATCATCTGCGCCCCCAGCCCCATGATCAGCAGCAGCGCGGGATCTCCCGGATCGCCGAAGGTCTCGTAGGCGAGGCTCAGGTCACCGGACTTCGCGGTCGGCAGGGTGGGGATCTCAGAACTGGTGGTCACGGGGCGTCCTTCGTCCGTCGTCGGGGGTGAGGCCGGTCACATGCTAGCCAGCACCGGGTCCACCGAACAGGGTTCTAGTTCGGGTCTTTGGGGTGTCGGGACGAAATCGTCCGGATCGAGTCGCTGGATCGGACTGGCGGATCCCGTCATCCGGGTGCTGATCCGTCCCAGTCCAGTTGGCGAGTGGTGGGCCCCTCCGGCCGGCGTGGTCAGGGCGAGCACCCTGCCACGCGCCGCCGGGCCCCTCGAATCGTGTCGAGGGGCCCGGCGGGGAGGGGTGAGGAGGTTCAGCGCGGCTGGCGACCGTTGAAGACGGGGGCGCGGCGGCCGACGAAGGCCTCGACGCCCTCCTTGAAGTCGGGGGTGAGGCCGAGCTGGCCCTGGCCGTCGCTCTCGCGCTGGAGAGCGTTCTCCAGCTCGAACAGGGTGGCGTCGTTGATCGCCTGCTTGGTGATCTCGAAGGAGGTGGCGGCCCCCTGGGCGAGCCGGGTGGCGAGCGCCTTCCCCTCGGCGAGGAGCTGGTCGTCGTCGTACACGAAGGAGGCGAGCCCGTGCTCGAGCGCCTTCTCGGCCGGCAGCTTCTCGGCGAGCAGCGCCATCCGCATCGCGACGTGGCGTCCGGCGGAGGCAGCGATGAGAGCGGTGGCACCGCCGTCGGGCATCAGGCCGATCTTGGTGAAGGCCAGCATGAGGTAGGAGCTGCGAGCCATCAGCACCAGGTCGCAGGCCACCGCCAGAGAGCAGCCGACGCCGGCGGCCGCGCCGTTGACCAGGGAGATCACCGGTACGGGCGTCTCGCGGATCGCGCGGATGACCTCGTTGGCGACGGTGACCGAGACGCCCTCGCCGCTGCCGCTGGCCTTCAGGTCGGCGCCGGCACAGAAGCCGCGACCGGACCCGGTGATGGTCACCGCGCGGATCGAGGTGTCATCGGCGACCGAGCGCAGGGCGTCCCGCAGCTCGACGAACAGCGGCTTGTTGACCGCGTTCATGCTCTCGGGACGGTCGAGGCGCAGTTCGAGCACGCCGTCCTCGAACGAGCGGGCGAGGCCGTTGGCTGTGGTGGTCATGTCAGCTCACTTCCTGGGTTTCCTGGGTGACGAGATCACGCAGGGGGGTCTTGAGGATCTTGCCGGACGCATTGCGGGGGAGTTCGTCGAGGACCACCACGCGGGTGGGCTTCTTGTACGACGCCACCCGCTGGGCCACGAACGCGATCAGTTCGGCTTCGGTGGGTGGGGAGTCGGAGCGATGCGGCACCACGATCGCGACCGGGGTCTCGCCCCAGCGCTCGTGGGGAGCGCCGACCAGGGCGACCTCGCGCACCAGCGGATGGTCGGCGATGACGGCCTCGACCTCGGCGCTGTAGATGTTCTCCCCGCCGGAGATGATCATGTCCTTGAGCCGGTCGACGACGTAGATGAAGCCGTCCTCGTCCATCTTGCACAGGTCACCGGAGTGGAACCAGCCGCCGCGGAAGGCCTCCTCGGTGGCCTCGGGCTTGTTCCAGTAGCCGATCATCGCCTGGGGTCCGCGGTAGATGATCTCGCCGACCTCGCCGACCGCGACGTCGTTCATCTCGGCGTCGACGATGCGGACGTCGGTGAGTGCGGTCGGCTTGCCGACCGAGCCGATCTTGGCCAGCGCGTCCTCGCCGGGGAGCGTGGTGGTGATCGGCGACATCTCGGTCTGACCGAAGGTGCACACGTTGTCGACCCCGGGGAAGGCCTCGGCCATCGCGCGGAGCACCGCCGGGGTCGCCGGGGCGGCACCCCAGGACAGGATCCGCAGCGGCAGGTCGCGCTGGGGGATGGTCGGGCTGGCGCACACCATCTGCCACTGGGTCGGCACGAGGAACGCGTTGGTCACCCGCTCGCGCTCCACCAGGTCGAGGAACCGTTCGGCGTCGAAGGAGCCGGTCGGCACGATCACCGACGGCAGGCCGAGGATGAGATGGGGGACCAGTGCGCCGATCGCCGCGATGTGGAACATCGGGGAGGTCACCGCGCCGACCTCGTCGCGGCGGAACAGATGCCAGGCCTGGATCAGGGTCATCGTCTGACCGAGCAGGTTCTGATAGGAGAGCATCGCGCCCTTGGGCAGCCCGGTGGTGCCCGAGGTGTACATGATCAGGCAGCAGGTGCCCAGGTCGCTCGGGCCGTTGCCGGCGTACGCCGGGGCACCGGTCAGCGCGTCCTCGTAGGAGACCGCGCCGGGGCCGGCGGTGGTGGGGTCCTCGCCGATCACCAGGCAGGGGAGCGCTTCCGGAGCGGGCTCGCGCAGGGGGGCGATCAGGCCGCCGAGGGACTCCTCCACGATCACGCAGCGCGATCCGGAGTCCTCGGCGAGATAGGCGACCTCGCGAGCGGCGAGCCGGAAGTTCACGGGTACGGCGACCGCGTGGAGCAGGTGGACCGCGAGCATCGACTCCACGAACTCGGGCCGGTTGGTCACCAGCACGAGCACCCGGTCGCCGCTCCCCACACCCCGGTCGGCGAGGGCGGTGGCCAGTCGGCGGGAGCGCTCGTCGAGCGTGGCCCAGGTGGTGGTGGCGCCGTCGTACCGGAGAGCGACCTCGGTGGGGCGGCTCCTGGCGTGCTTGCCGACCTGGTCGACCCAGGTCAGGGCGGTGAACGGGGTGGGTGAATCCATGGGTGCCTCCGGATCGCGGGCGCCACGATAGGGCGATCTTGCTCTGAGCGAGCGGTCGCTCGGAACACTAAAGCAGGCATCGCGAAGAGCGTGAAGGGGATCACTAAATATCCGCCGGAACGCTTGACGTTCCACCGTCCGGTCGCTTCCCTAATGGAACGTTCGCTCGGTCCCGAGTGAAGTCCCCTTGAAATTGAGTGCGTGTGGAGGCCCCGATGAATCGACGTCTTGGAGCTCTGGCCGTGTGCAGCATGCTTGTCCTGGCGGCGTGCGGTGGCCGCGGTGATTCGGGCGGTTCATCCGCCTCGGGTGACTGCGACCCCGGCATCACCGATGACAGCATCAAGATCGGCGCGAGCCTCCCGATGTCGGGTGCGGGCGCTGTGTACGGCGCGCTGGCCCGCACCACCGAGGCGTACTTCGAGGACGTCAACGCTGCCGGCGGTGTCGAGATGGGCGACGGCAAGACCCGCAAGGTCGAGTTCGTCGCCAAGGACGACGCCTACGACCCGGCCCGCACCGTGAGCAACGTCCGCAGCCTGGTGGAGCAGGACGGCGTCTTCGGCCTGATGGAGGTCCTCGGCACCTCGCCCAACCTCGCCATCGGCGACTACGTCGCCGGCGAGGGCATCCCGAACCTGATGGCGCAGAGTGGCACCGACGAGTTCATGGACCAGGACGAGAAATGGACGATGGGCTACCTGGCCCAATACGACCTCGAGGCCCGCGTGCTCGCCGACTACGTCATCTCCGAGGCGCCCGACGCCAAGGTCGGACTGATCTACCAGAACGACGGCTTCGGCAAGAACATGCTCGCCGACTACGAGAAGCACTTCGAGGGCACCGGCGTGGAGATCGTCGAGTCCCAGTCCTACGAGCAGGCCGGAAGCTCGGTCGACTCCCAGGTCGTCAACCTGGCCAACTCCGGCGCGGACGTGTTCATCAGCTATGCCACCGGCACCTTCATGACCCAGGCCCTGAAGAAGGCCCACGACATCGGGTGGAAGCCCCGACTGCTGGTGACCCACTCCGGGTCCAGCAGTGCGAAGACGATCATGCAGCCGGCCGGCCCCGGTGCGGAGAACGCGGTCACGATCAGCTGGCTCAAGGACCCCACCGACCAGCAGTGGGCCGACGACGCGGGCGTGAAGTCGTGGAAGGCCTTCGCCAAGAAGCACTCCGGATCGGTGGACGTCGAGGACTCGATCGCCGGCGCCGGGTACACGGCCAGCCAGACCATGCACCACGTGCTGGAGAACATGGACGGCTGCACGCGCCAGGACATGCTCGACGCGGCGCAGAGCCTGGATGAGTCCACCGCCGACCTGTTCCTGCCCGGTGTGTCGGTCAGCACGACACCCGACTACCCCTACTTCGTGACCCAGGTGCAGAAGATGCGCTTCGACGGGACATCCTGGCACCCGTTCGGTGACGTCGAGTCCGCGACGGAGTGACGCGGGTGAGCGACGTCTTGTTGTCGGTGAGGGACATCAATCTCCGCTTCGGCGGAGTGGTGGCCCTCGACGGCCCGTCCTTCGACCTGCATGCGGGTCAGATCTGTGGACTGATCGGGCCGAACGGAGCGGGGAAGACCACCCTGTTCAACTGCATCAGCCGGCTCTACGTGCCTGACTCGGGGCAGATCCGCCTCGGCGACACCGACCTGCTCACCCTGCGCACCGACCAGATCGCCGACGTGGGCATCGCCAGGACCTTCCAGAACCTCGGCCTGTTCGGGTCGATGTCGGTGCTGGAGAACGTGTTGGCCGGCGGGTACCACCGGACCCGCTCCGGGTTCTGGCCGACCGGCCTCGGGCTGCCCTCGGTGCGTGGGGAGGAGCGTCGCGAGGTCGCGGCGGCTCGTGAGGTCCTCGATGACCTCGGCCTCTCGGCGGTGGCGAGCAAGCCGGCCGCCGGCCTGCCGTACGGCACGCTCAAGCGCGTCGAGCTCGCCCGGGCGCTGATGGCACGCCCCCGGCTGCTCATGCTCGACGAGCCCGCCAACGGCCTGATCCACGAGGAGGTGCTCGAGTTGGCCGACACGATTCGTCGAATGGCGGACACCCGGGGACTCTCGGTCCTGCTGGTCGAGCACCACATGGCGATGGTCATGAAGGTCTCCGACCAGGTGGTCGTCCTCAACCTGGGTCGCAAGATCGCGGACGGGACACCGGACGAGGTCCGGGCCCACCCGGAGGTCATCGAGGCGTACCTGGGGGGTGCGGCATGAGTCTGTTGGAACTCCAGGGCCTGAGCGCGGGCTATGGGCCGGTGCAGGTCCTGCACGGGATCGACCTCCGGGTCGATCAGGGGCAGGTCACGGTCGTGCTCGGCGCGAACGGTGCGGGGAAGACCACCCTGCTCCGTGCCCTCTCCGGCATCATCAAGGGCACCGGCACCGTCACGTTCGACGGCATCTCGCTGCTCGGCCGGCCGAGCGAGAAGATCGCGGCCCTCGGCATCTCGCACGTACCCCAGGGGCGCGGCACCTTCGATGACATGAGCGTCGAGGACAACCTGAGGGTTGGCGCGTACCTGCGGCCCCAGCACCAGGCCAAGGGTGCCCTGGACCGCTGGTACGACCTGTTCCCCCGACTGGCCGACCGGCGCAACCAGCAGGCCGGCAGTCTCTCGGGCGGCGAGCAGCAGATGCTGGCCATCGCCCGGGCGCTGATGCCCGAGCCGCGGCTGCTGCTGCTCGATGAGCCGTCGCTGGGCCTGGCCCCCAACACCACTCGGATGGTCTTCGACTCGCTGGGGCGGATCAACGAGGAGACCGGGACCGCGATGCTCGTGGTCGAGCAGAACGCCCACCTCGCCCTCGAGATCGGCAGTGCCGCCGTCCTGCTGGAGGCGGGACGTGTGGTGTCCAGCGGAACCTCCGACGAGCTGCGCGGCCGGGAGGACATCCGCCGCGCCTACCTCGGCTACTGAGCCGGGAGGGAGACACGATGCAGCTCTTTGCTCAGCAGGTACTCGACGGACTGGCGATGGGCGCGCTGTACGGCGCCCTGGCGCTGTGCGTCGTCCTGGTCTACCGGGCCTCGGGGATCGTCAACTTCGCCCAGGGTGAGATGGCGATGTTCGCCGCCTTCATCACCTGGCAGGCATACCAGTGGGGCCTCCCCCTGGTGGTGGCCATCGCCCTGTCGATGGTGGTCTCGTTCATCTTCGGCGCGGTGTGTGAGCGCGTGCTGATCCGCCCGTTCGGGACCAGCGGTGCCGCCCACCTGTCCCTGATCATCGTCACGCTCGGGTTGATGCTGGTCCTCAACAGCGCCGCCGGCTGGATCTGGGGCTACCTCACCAAGGAGGTACCCCCGATGTACGGCGAAGGTTCGGTCACGCTCGGTTCAGCCGCGGTCGCCAAGCAATCGGTGGGCATCATCATCACCGTGGCCGTGGTGGCGGCGCTGCTGTTCCTTCTGTTCCAGAAGACCAGGCTCGGCCTGGACATGCGGGCGGCGGCCAGCAACCCGGAGTCCGCCCGGCTCTCCGGCGTACCGGTGGGGCGGATGCTCATGCTGGGCTGGGGACTGGCTGGGGGGATCGGTGCACTCGTCGGTGCTCTGGTGGCGCCGCAGCTCTTCCTCCAGCCGAACATGATGGCGGCGATGCTCCTCTACGCCTTCGCCGCGGCGACCCTCGGCGGGATCGACAGCCCGGTGGGCGCCCTGGTGGGCGGCCTGATCGTCGGGCTGCTGGAGAACCTGGCCGGCACCTATGTCGAGTTCATCGGCAACGACTTCAAGCAGGCAGTGGCACTGATCATCATCATGCTCGTGCTGCTGGTGAAGCCCGAGGGGCTCTTCGGGACCAAGAAGGTGGCGCGAGTATGACCAGTCCAGCACCGGCGACCTCCGCCTCCTCCCGGCTCCGCGGGGGCTTGCGCGGGCTGCGGCAGGCCCAGCCCCCGCTCGATGCCCCCGTCTGGCTCAAGTGGGCCACCTTCCTCGGTGTCCTGGCGGTGGCCGTGCTGGTGCCGCTCAACTCCGCGCCGTACGTCAACTTCGACCTGTCGATGGTGATGATCTATGCCGTGGTCGGGATGGGGCTCAACCTCCTGATCGGCTTCAACGGCCAGATCTCGCTGGGCCACAGCGCCTTCTTCGCTATCGGCGCCTACATCGCCGCGGTCGGGATCCAGGAGGGGTGGCACTACCTGGCTGTCCTCCCCGTGGCGCTGGTGGTGACCTGGGTGGTCGGCTACCTCTTCGGACTGCCTGCGCTCCGCCTGGGCGGGCTCGCCCTCGCCCTGGTCACCCTCGGCCTGGCGATCGTGACCCCGGCGGCGATCAAGCGGCTCGACGAGTACACCCACGGTCAGGAGGGCATCAACGTCTACACCGCCACCCCGCCGGACTGGAGCGGCCTCGAACGCGATCAGTGGGTCTACTTCCTCTGCCTGGTCGCCCTCGCCCTGGTCTGGGTCATCACGCGCCGGATCTCCACCGGGAGGATCGGCCGGTCCCTGATCGCGGTCCGCGACAACGAGACCGTCGCCCGCACGCTCGGCGTACGTAGCTCGCGGACCAAGACCGCGGTCTTCGCACTGAGTGCCGCCTACGCCGGCCTCGGCGGCGTGCTCTACGTGTACGTCGTGCAGTTCGTCGGCCCGGACTCGTTCGGCCTGGTGATGGCGATCGCCTTCATCTCCCTGGTGGTCGTGGGTGGTCTCGGCACGCTGAGCGGCGCCATCCTGGGTGCCTTCTTCATCGTCTACGTGCCCGAGTGGACCGCCGACATCAACCAGGCGGCTTCGGGTATGGCCTACGGCATCGCGCTGATCCTGTTCATGTTCGTGATGCCCTTCGGGTTGGGCGGCCTGGTCAGGGCGCTGCTTCGTCCGATCGTCGAGCGACTCCCCGGGCGACGCGGACCGCTGAGCATGCGGACGCCTCCTCAGGCCGGGCCGCGGGTCGGTCCCGACGAGTCCGCCGAACGGGACCGCGACCAGATCGGGATCTGACACCTGCCACCATCACCAACAATCGACCAGCCCAGTATCAACATGAAGGAAGACAGATGACATCCACCGACCGCGTCAGCATCGAGGTCGCCGACGGCGTCGCCCAGGTCCGGCTCACCCGGCCCGACAAGATGAACGCGCTCGACCCGGCCATGTTCAACGCGATCGTCGAGGCCGGACTCGAGGTCCGCGACCGCGACGACGTCCGCGCCGTCGTACTCAGCGGCGAGGGACGGGCGTTCTGCGCAGGTCTCGACTTCGGCCAGTTCCAGGCGATGGCCGACGGCAGCAGGACGGGGGCCACCGACGTGACCCTCCCGGTCGAGCCGATCGGCGCCGCCGAGGCCCGCGGCCAGCAGGCCGTGCACGTGTGGTCCCAGGTCCAGGCCCCGGTGATCGCGGCCGTCCACGGCGTCGCCTTCGGCGGCGGGCTCCAGGTCGCGCTCGGCGCCGACATCCGGATCGCTCACCCGGAGACCAAGATGTCGGTGATGGAGGTGCAGTGGGGCCTGGTGCCCGACATGTGCGGCACCCAGCTCCTCCCGGAACTGATCGGCCGCGACCGCGCCAAGGAGCTCGCCCTCACCGGCCGGGTGTTCACCGGCGCCGAGGCGGCCGAGCTCGGCGTGGTCACCCGCACTGCCGAGGACCCGATCGCCGAGGCCACCGCGCTCGCGACCCAGATCGCCGACCACAGCGGCAGCTCGACCCGCGCCATCAAGCGCCTCATCGACCTGGCCGGACACGTCTCGCTGGCCGAGGGCTTCCGTGCGGAGCAGAAGGAGATCCGGGCGCTGATCGGCTCCGATGAGCAGAAGGCGGTCGTCGCCCGCCGGATGAGCTCGGGCGGCAAGGCGCGCTGACGGGCTCCGGCGCGCTCTGAGTCGTGCGCAACCACGAGTGGTCCGGGAAGGAACCGACCATGCCCGATCCCAGGTCGGACCGGTTCCTCCCGGACCATTCGTATCCGCCACCTGACGCCGGACCATCCGTCCTCGGACCGGCAGCCACGTCGGAAGACCCGACGTCAGAGCAGTCGACGTCAGGGCATCCGACGTCACACCAGCCAGGTCAGCCTGCCCGCGTCAGGCGGCCCGCGTCGGAGCGGGCATCGGACTCAGCCGATCTACGCCGGCCGAGCCCGTCGGGCCCCCGATCGGGCCGTGTCCGCGAGGGGTCAGGAGGTCTTGCGTCGACCCATGAAGCCGAACAGGTGGCCGGCGACCTTGCGGATCTGGATCTCGTCGCTGCCCTCGGTGATGCGGTAGCGGCGGTGGTGCCGGTAGATGTGCTCGAAGGGCTGGTTGCGGGTGTAGCCCTCGCCGCCGAAGGTCTGGATCGCCTGGTCGGCGGCGTTGCACACCAGCCGGTTGGCGCGGTAGTTGGCCATCGAGATGTACTCGCTGACCTCGGTCGGGTCGTCGGCCCGGTCGAGCCCGGAGGCGGCGTACCGGACCAGGAGTCGGACCATCTGGGCCTCGGTGTGGAGCTCGACCAGCGGCCACTGGATGGCCTGCTTCTTGGCGAGCGGCTCGCCGAAGGTCTTGCGGGTGGTGGCCCGCTCGACCGCCTTGTCGATGCAGTGCTGGGCGGCGCCGAGGCTGGAGGCCGCCTGACGGATCCGGTTCTCGTGCACGAAGTGCTGCGCGATCGAGAGCCCGTTGCCCTCCCCGCCGAGGATGACCTCGTCGGGGACCCGCACGTCCTTGAAGTCGACGATGGCGTGGTCGGAGGGCATGTTGAAGGTCCAGTCGTAGTGGACGATCTCGACCCCGGGGGTGTCCATCGGGACCATGAACGCGGTGATCCCGCGAGCGTCGCCGTCCTTGCCGCTGGTGCGGGCGAAGACGGTGTCGTGCGAGGCATGGTGGACGCCGGTGTTGAACCGCTTGCGGCCGTTGATCACCCAGGCGTCGCCGTCGCGGACGGCGGTGGTGTCCATCCAGGTGGCGTCGCTGCCGTGCTCGGGCTCGGTGAGGCCGAACGCGACCCGGCGCTTGCCGGTGATCATGCCCTCGAGGAACTCCTCCTTCTGGGCCGGCGTACCGAACTTGTCGACGATGTGCACGAACGGCTGGTTGCCGACGATCGACGCCTCGTTCTGCAGGTCGTTGTGGAGACCGAGGCCCTTGGCCGCCAGGTGCTCGCGTACGACGGCCATCTCCAGGTTGGAGGCGCCGCGGCCGCCCAGGTGCTCGGGCAGGGCGTACCGGTAGATCCCCGCGGCGTCGGCGCGGCGGCGCATCTCGCCGAGGAGCTCCTCCCAGGCGCGCTGGGGGATGCCGTTGTTCTCCCAGTCGGTGCGGGCCCACTCGCGGCGGTGGTCGAAGTACTGGATGTTCTCCTCTTCGAGCGGCTTGATCTCCTTCGCGATGAAGGTGTCGAGCTCGTCGAGGAAGCTCGCGAGTTCGTCGGGGATGGTGAAGTCCATGCGGGTGCTCCTGGCGGGGGTGTTCAGTGTGTACCTAGCGAGCGCTAGCTTAGAAAGCGGTTCTCGGGGTGTCTACAGTGCTGATGCTTCAGGGTCACCGAGTGAACGCTCGGCCCTCGGTCGTAGAATCGCCCGGTGGGGAAGGGTCTGGTGAAGAGGACCGTGATGTCACGCGAGACGCTCGATCCGGCGGTGGGCCCTCGGGTCCGCGCCCTGCGGCAAGAGCGCGGGCTGAGTCTTCGGGTGCTCGGTGAACAGGTGGGCGTGAGCGCGGCCACCCTGAGTCAGATCGAGACCGGCAAGTCCGCCGTCCGGCCCGCCCGGGTGGTCGAGCTCGCCGAGGCACTGGGCGTCGAACCGGGGGCGTTGGCCCCAGGGGTCGACGCGGAGGGCAGGACCCCCGACGAGTCGATCGAGGAGCGTTACCGCCGGTGGCGGGTCTTCGCGCCGCTCGAGATCGATCCCGCCCTGCGGGCCGCGCTCCAGTGCTTCACCGCGACCGGATATCACGGCGCCTCGGTGCGCGACATCGCCCGACGGGCCAACCTCTCGGTCCCCGGCCTCTACCACTACTACCCGAGCAAGCAGGCGATGCTCGGTGCTCTGTTCGAACTCGGCATGAGTGAGCTGCTCGCCCGGACGGCGGCCGCCCGCGAGGAGGGGCGGGACCCCGCCGAGCGGTTCGTGCGGCTGATCGAGGCGCTCGCGCTCTACCACGCGTACCGGGCGGACCTGTCCTTCCTCGGCTCCAGCGAGATGCGGGCCCTCGCCCCGCGCGACCGGCGCCAGCATGCGCGGGTCCGCACCCAGCAGCAGGAGATGGTCGACGACGAGGTCGAGGCCGCCGTCGCGGCCGGCCTGTTCCGCTCCGCCAGCCCGCACGCGGCCTCGCGCGCTGCGGTGAGCATGTGCATGGCCGTGGCCAATTGGTACCGGCCGCACGGGCCACTCAGCCCGGAAGCGGTCGCGCGGCAGTACGTCGGCTACTGCCTGGGGGTCGTGGAGTGCGATCCCGCGGTCTCGCATCGAGTTCAGACCATGGACTACTGAACGATCGATCAGTAGGCTCCGGCGCGTGAACGTAGAAGCCAAGCTGACCGGTCCGCACGCCTCGGACACCCTCTTCGATCTGTCCGGCCGCGCGGCCGTGATCACCGGTGGCGGCACCGGGATCGGGTTCGCGATGGCGCGGGCCCTGGCCGGAGCGGGAGCGGAGGTGACGCTCTGGGGCCGCCGGCTGGAGAAGCTCGACGCCGCGGTCGCCGAGATCCAGGCCGAGGGCGGCAAGGCCCGCGCTCAGCAGGTCGACGTCTCCGATGAGGACGCGGTCGTCGCCGGCATGGCCGAGGCCGCCGCCGCCATGGGCGGCCTCGACATCTGCGTGGTCAACGCCGGCGTCGGCATCGGCAAGGAGCTCCTCATCGAGGCCACCACCGACACCTACCGCAAGACGCTTGCCACCAACCTCGACGGCGCCTTCTGGACCATGCGCGAGGCCGCCAAGCAGATGGCCGCTCAGGCCAAGGATGGCCGCAAGGGCGGCTCGATCATCAACATCGCCAGCCTGGCCGGCATCGAGGGTGCGGGCCGCAACCACGCGTACGGCGCCACCAAGGGTGCGCTCAACTCGCTCACCCGCTCCGCCGCGGTCGAGCTCGCCCGCTACGGCGTCCGCGTCAACGCGGTGCTGCCCGGCTGGATCGCCACCGACATGACCGCGGGCGGCCAGGAGAACGAGGCGTTCAACGCCGCGATCATGCCCCGCGTTCCGGCCCGCCGCTGGGGCGAGCCCGACGACTTCAAGGGCATCGCGGTCTACCTCGGCTCCGACGCCTCCCGCTACCAGACCGGCACCACCATCGTCATCGACGGCGGCTACAGCGTCTTCTGATCCTCACCACACGCCACGAGCCCGTCGAGTCTTCGGCGGGCTCGTGGTGCGTGGGCCGCCGGCGTTGCTCGGCGGCGGTCAGTCGGGGCGGTCAGTCGGCGGCGACCAGGAGGCGGTCGGCCAGCTGGTCGAGCTGCGCCTCGGTGACGCCGTGGGAGACCAGGTAGGCGCGCGCGCTGCCGTACTCGCTCTCGAGCCCGGCGAGGAAGAGCTCCATCGAGCGGGGATCCGCGGTACGCGACTCGGCGGGGAGCTCCTGCACCCGGTGGCCGTAGGCCGGGAGGGTGCGCAGCTGGGCGAGCAGCTCTTCCAGGTCGGCCTGGGTGGCGGCGTAGTCGGCGACGATCTCCTCGTCGAGCACGCCGATGGCCGAGAGCACCATCGCGAACACCACTCCGGTGCGGTCCTTGCCCGCGGTGCAGTGCACCAGGTAGCCGCCGCTGAGCTCGTCGAGCAGCAGATCGACGATCGCGCGGAGTGACTCGCCGGAGTTGAGCAGGTAGCGGGCATAGTGGGCGGCGACCGACTCACTGGGGTGCTCGACGTCGACCTGCGCCTCCCACACGCCGCCCGCGGTGATGCCGATGGCGACGCGGTTGAGGGCGGCGTCCAGATCCGGGGTGAGCGTCTCGTCCATCTCGGCCTGACTGCGCAGGTCGATCCGGCTGCGGATGCCCAGCTTGGCGAGTTCGGCAGCCACCCCGGCGTCGACGAAGGCGACGGTGCCACTGCGGTAGAGGATCCCGGTGCGGACCTGGCGGCCGTCGCCGGTGCGCAGGCCTCCGACGTCGCGGAAGTTTCGGAGGGCGTTGAAGCGGGGGTCGTGGCTGAGCACGGTCACGGGATTCTCCTGACGAGGTAAGCGATCGCTCAGTAAGGCTACCGAGGAGGTAGCCCGCTCACTAGGGTGCGTGCGTGACCATTTCAGAATCTGATTCCAGTCCTCGCCTGTCCCAGCTCTCCCGGTCGATCGCCGGCCGCCGCGCGCTGGTGACGGGCGCCGCCAGTGGCATCGGCCGGGCCAGCGCTCGACTCTTCGCCGATGAGGGTGCCCGCGTGGTGCTCGCCGACGTGGGGGAGGAGCGTGTCGCCGCGGCGGTCGAGGAGATCCGGGCGGTGCACGGCCCCGAGGCCGCGACCGGTGTGGTGGCCGACGTCTCCGACCCCGACGCGCGACGCCGCCTGGTGGAGGAGGCCACGGCATGGCTCGGCGGCCTCGACATCCTGGTCAACAACGCCGGCATCTCCTCCCGCAGTCAGTTGGCCCTGGACGAGGCGGAGTTCGAGGACGCCTGGACCCGCACCATGGAGATCAACCTCTCCGCCCAGGTACGACTCATCCGGCTCGCCCGGCCCCACCTGCTCGACTCCGACGCCGCGCGGGTGGTCAACATCGCTTCCTCCGAGGCGATCGTGACCGGGGCCGGCATGGCGGCGTATGCCGCGAGCAAGGCGGGCGTCACCGGCATGACCCGGGCGCTCGCGGTCGAACTCGGCCCCGACGGGATCAACGTCAACGCGATCTGCCCCGGCCCGATCCGCACCGGCATGACCGCCCCGATCCCCGAGGAGATGAAGGAGAAGTACGCCCGCCGTCGCGTCGCCCTGCGCCGCTACGGCGACCCCGAGGAACTCGCCCACATGGTGCTGAACCTGAGCCTGCCCGCAGCCAGCTTCATCACCGGCATCTCCGTACCCGTCGACGGTGGGATGACCATCCGCCACACCTGACCCGTTCGGCCCCCTCGGCCTCGGGGTCGAGTTGGGCCTCCCGGACGGTCGAGTCGGTCGTTCTGGACGGTCGAGTCGGTCGTTCTGGGAGGCGCAACTGAACGGTCTGGGAGGCGCAACTGAACGGTCTGGGAGGCCCAACTCAACGGTGAGGAACGTAGGGGCCACCAGGAAGAGGAAGGAGCCCCGCGCCGGTCTCCCCGAGGTGGGGGGGCGGGGCTCCTTCCGGTTCAGACGGTCACCGAGTCGAGCAGTGACCGACGTGGGTCAGGCCTCCTCGTCGCCTCGCTTGCGACCGGCGACGAGGAACACCCCACCTGCCAGGAGCAGGGCCAGGCCGAGCAGGCCGGCGACCGGGAGCCAGGGGCTCGAGCCGGTGTCGGGGAGGCCCCCGGCGTTCGGGCCGTCCCCGCCATCGCCACCATTGCCGTTGTTGCCACCGTTCGGACCGGGGCCGGGAGGCGGCGGCTTCGGGAACTCGTTGACCACGTCGAGGGTGACCCGCTCGCCGTCCCCGACCGTCACCACGCCGACCGTCGGGTCGCCGTCGTTCGGGGTGATGGTGACCGACTCGGCGCCGCCGTCACGGGTCTCGGTGAGGGTGCACTCGGCACCGGTCGGGAGATCCGCGTAGGTCACGCTCTGGCCCTGCTGGATGGTGCGCTCGGCACCGTCCGGGATGTCGACATCGGTGGCGGTGCCGTCGACGTCGTAGGTGCAGGCCAGCTCGACGTCGTAGGGACCGTTGCCGGGACCGACGACCGTCTTGTTCACCCTGATCGAACCCGTGTCGAAGGTGTTGGTGACCTCGAACTGCATCGGCTCGACCAGCGGCTCACCCTCGCCCGGCTCCTCGTTCGGCACCGGCAGCACGGTGAACTCGCTGACCTCGTTGCCGTCCGCATCGGTGATCACCGAGGAGTTGGCACCTCCGGTCGCGGTCTCCTCGATGGTGCAGTTGGAGCCGATCAGGAGCGGGTCGTACGTCGCGGTGTAGTCGTTGTCGGCCGACAACTCCCGCGTCGCTCCACCCGGCGTGTTGAGCGGCTGCTCCTCACCGTTGACGTCGGTGTAGGTGCACTCCACGGTCACCTCGAACGGCCCGGCGCCGTAGAGCTCGGCACCCGACCCCTCGATCACCTTGGTGATGGTCGCCTGGCCCGCGCCGAAGAAGTTGGTCACCACGACCCGCTTGGTCTCCGGCTCGTGGTTCTCGTCGGCGGTGATCGTCACCGTCTGTGGAGTGACGATGTGCGCGTTGGCCGCGCCGTCGTCCGGCTCGGTCACGGTGCACACGGCGCCGGCCGCGATGTTGTCGACCTGGTAGTCCATCACGTCGTTCTCGACGTTGTCCTCGTCCGGCAGGACGATCTCGTCGTCCTCGTAGACCACCGTGCCGGGCGCCGGGTGGGAGGCGTCGGTGAGGGTGCAGGTCACTGCGAAGGTGAACGGGCCCTGGGCGATGTCGTACTCCTGCACCGCCTCCGGCACGAACTTGCGCAGGTGCAGCGAGCCGACGTCGTAGGAGTTGGTCACCGTCACGAAGTTCTGCGGGTCAGGCGCGTCGTCGGCCGGGATCGTGACCGTGCGGGGTGCGACGGTGGTGGCCGCCGCATCAGCTTTGTCGGGCTCGGTGGTGATGCACCGGGCACCCACCGGGAGACCCTCGATCGTCCAGAGCTCCCCGTCGGTGATGGTGTGAGTCATCGGGCTCTCATCGAAGCCGTTGCCGACGACCGTGCCGCCGCCGTAGCGGCAGGTGACCGAGACCTCGAACGGGCCGTAGGTGATCGGGTTGCCGTCAGCGTCCAGCGCGTGAGTCTCAACCGTCTTGGTCACCGACATCTCGCCCACGTCGAAGGTGTTGGTCGCGGTGACGATCACCGGGGCCTCGGGACCACCGGCGTCGATGGTGACCT
Source organism: Nocardioides insulae DSM 17944 (assembly GCF_000422825.1). Lineage (GTDB taxonomy): Bacteria > Actinomycetota > Actinomycetes > Propionibacteriales > Nocardioidaceae > Nocardioides > Nocardioides insulae. The sequence continues at coordinate 272,001 of NZ_AUGU01000014.1, forward strand.
CCTCGGGATCGACTTCGCTGCTGGTCGCCCCGCCGTTCGCCGTCTCCTCGATGTCACACACGGCACCGGTCGGCAGATTGTCGATCTGTGCGGTGTTCGCGGTCACGGTGCCGTCCTCGGCCACCTCGGGCGTGATGGTGACGACATCGTCATAGACCGTGACGCCGTTGGGGTGGGACGGGTCGGTCAGGGTGCAGGTGACCTGGAACCGGAACGGCCCATTGGCGAGCTGCGGGTTGTTGTCCAACGCGTCGCCGGTCGACTCCTTGGTGAGCTCCAGGGAACCGACGGTGAAGGTGTTGGTCACCGTGACGACCTGGGTCGGGTCCGTGTTCGGTCCGATGACGACCGGTTCGACCGGGTCGATGCTGCTGTCCGCAGCCCCCGCGTCGTCGCTCTCCACGGTGGTGCACTCCGCGCCGATCGGCAGCCCGGTGATCGTGTAGGTGTTGCCCGGGTTGAGGGTGAACACCATCGGGCTCCCGCTGAAGCCGTTGCCCCAGACCTCGTTGCCCTGGTAGGTGCAGGTCACCGTCATCTCGTAGGGGCCGCCGTAGACGATCGGGTTGCCGTCCTGGTCCTGGGCCCCGCCGTTGTCGACCTCCTTGGTGACCGCCATGCCGCCGGCATCGAAGACGTTGGTGGCGGTGACCTCGGCGGTGGTGCCGTCTCCGACGGTGATCTGCTCCGGGTCCACCGAAGAGGTGGTGGCGCCACCGTTGTCGGTCTCCGCGATGTCGCAGACCGCGCCGGTCGGCAGGTCGTCGATCTGGTAGTCCATGTCGTCGTTGTCGACGTTGTCCTCGTCCGGCAGCACGATGTCGCTGTCGTAGACGGTGGCGCCGTCGGGGCGGGTGGGATCGGTGTAGGTGCAGGTCACGTGGAAGGTGAACGGACCGTCGGCCAGCGACGGGTCGTTGCCCAGGGCCGGCCCCGTCGACTCCTTGAGGAGATGCAGCGAGCCGTCGGTGAAGACGTTCTCGACCTCGACCTCGACCGGGTTGCCCGGGTCGCCGTCGGCGTCCTCCCGGGAACCGATGGTGACCTGGGCACCCGGGGTGTCGGGATCGGCGTCGGGCGTGAGGTTGACGCTCGCTGCTCCGGCATTGTCCGGCTCGGTGATCGTGCACTCCGCCCCGGTCGGCAGGCCCTCGAAGTCGACGGTCTCGCCGTCCTCGATGGTGGCGGTCATCGGGTTGTCGGCGTCGTAGCCCTCGGCCCAGACCTCCTCGCCGAGGAAGGTACAGGTGACCGCCACGTCGAAGGGACCGTAGGTGAGCGGGTCGCCGTCGGCGTCCACCGCGTCGGAGGAGACGGCCTTGGTGACCGCGAGGTCGCCGAGGGTGAAGACGTTCTCGACGGAGATCAGGTTGATCGCGTCGTCGGGCTCGGTGCTGTCGACGGTGACGGTGCCGATGACCTCGTCGAACTGGCCCTGATCGGTCTCGGTGGCGGTGCACTCCGAACCCCAGGGCAGCCCGTCGACCACCACCGGGTCGGCACCCGGGGTGAGCGTGACCTCGTCGATGTTGCCGACATCGGCGGCGTCCGGGTCGACGGTGCAGGTCGGCTGCACGACGAACTCGTCGGGAGCGTACGCCGCCCCCTCACCGGTCACGGTCTTCTCCAACTGGATCGGACCGGTCGGGTAGGTGATGCCGACCTTGCGGCCCTCCGAGGGCAGGATCCGGGCCCGGGCGCCGTTGTCGTTGGAGACGCCGCTGGTGGCGATCGTGTTCCAGGCGACGGGGAAGGTGCTGTCTACCCGATCGGTCGGGGTGGTGGTGGTCCTGGCTTGAAGAGTCACGCTGTCGCCCGGCTGGAAGAGGTCGTCCTCGGGGAAGGTCAGCACGACCATCAGGGACGCAACGGTCGCCGGATCGACGGAGCCGTCGTAGGGCAGCCAGGACCCGGCTGGGCAGTCGCCGCCACCGATGGGGTCGTCGACCGGCTCGGTGCACGGGTCGTGAGAGGTGGAGTAGAAGGCCTGCGCGCCGATGTCCTCCACCGGTGTACCCGTGGAGTCCACGAGGGTGAGGGTGTCGGCGAAGGTCGGGGTCCACTCCGATCCTCGAGGTAGGTCCACGATCACGCCAGTGTCCCCGGTGTGCGGGAGGTCGTCGATCGCGACCAGTTCGTCGATCGGCAGCGTGCCGGAGTTGGTGATCGTGTACCGCCAGGTCTCGGTGTCACCCGGATAGGTGACCGGCACGCACGGAGAGCGGTAGAACCCGTCCGCGTCGGCGGCCGTGTCGCAGTAGTCGTCGGGGAGCTCGGTGCCGTCCGGCACGAGACTCTCGTCCAGCCAGACCTCCGGGATGCCCTCCTCCTCGACCGGGACGTCGGCGCGGACCTTCTTCACCGTGCTCAGCGCGGCCACACGGACCGGGGAGACCGAGGTGTCGTCCCAGCATTCGCCGGTGTCAGCGTCGTAGTTGGGCGAACAGGCATCCGGATCGAAGGGCTCATCGGCGATCACGGTGTCGGTGTTGGTGACCACATCGTCAGGGGTCAGACCGGGCCGCAGCATCAGGTCGATGGTGATGGTGTAGGTCTGGCCGGGCTCCAGCACCGTGCCCTCGGGCATGGCGAAGGTGATGGTGTCGCCGTCCTCGGTGATCTCGATCGGCGGTGAGGTCGTGGGCAACGGGTCGCCGTTGGGCGGGGCCGGGGCATCGCCGCTGAGCTCGAAGCTGTACGGCGTGGAGCCGGGCGCGGCATCCGGGTCGAAGATGAGCTGGTTGCCATCGGCATCCGAGGGCAACACATCGGTGAAGACCGGGTTGGTCAGCGGCGCTTCACCGGTGTTGGTGTAGGTGAGGGTGAACGGGATCGCCTGGCCCGGCTGCACCTGCCCTGCCGGTGTCTTGTCGACCTCGACCCCGACGATCAGGTGTTCGTAGGTGTAGGTCGCGTCGGCACTGTCCTCGTCAGTGAGCCGGAGCGGGTCGCCGTTCTCGTCGATCCCCACCTGCACGGACTCGCCGTTGACGTCGACGGTGTCGGTGAAGACACCGGCGTCGCTCTCGCCCGGGGCTGCGACGCTGTCCGACCGGGTGGTGGGCACCGGACCGCCGGAGCGGAGGTCCTCTCGGCGCTCGACCTGGAACGGGACCTGGATGTGGGGGTGGGCCGGGTTCTGCCAGCCGGTCTCGTCGCCGGCCATGAACCGGAACCGGAGTCCGTGGACGTCGGCGGCCGGGGCCGCGGCGATGAAGTCCTTGGCCTGCTGCAGGGTCAACTCGCTGTCGTCGAACGGCGGTCCATCGCCCGGGATCGGTTGGCAGGTCCAGTCGCCACCGACGGCCTCCTCGCCGCTCGCGACGTTGGCCGCGGTGAAGTCACCACCGGTCAGATAGCAGGCTTGGACGTGCTCGACGGGTTGGGGGAGGGCCCAGGAGGGGTCCATCTGGAGGAAGTCCATCGCGTTCCAGAAGCTGGCGTCGTCGTCCTCCAGCTGCTCGATGTAGGGACGGGTGGCACCGCTGCTCTGCTCGCCGATCGTCACCGTCACCGGGGAGTTGTCGCCCTCCTTCTGCGAGGCGGGTGAGATCGACTTGTCAGCGGCGATCTCGTAGCTGGCGTCCTCGAGGTCGATGGTGGCGGTGCCCTGGTCGCAGGCATAGCGGTCGCCCTGCGCCGGGGGGCAATCGCCGATCGGGTCGACATCGGCGACGATGCCCTGTGCGGTATCGGCGATCGGGCCGTCGTCGGTGGTGATCGGCGCACCGGTGGTGCGGTGGGTGGCTCGCAACCGGAGGTCCATCTCGAGGACGCCTTGGCCCCCGGTGACGATCCGGCCGTCGAAGAGCACCTGGACGGTCTGCACGCTGGTGCCGCCGGCACACGCCATCGTGGCGGGGGTGAGCGCCAGGGCCTCGTCACGGGTGAAGGTGGTGACGGTGTCGTCGACACACGTGATGGTCACGGTCGTGTCGGTCGCCCCCTCGGGCACCACGATGTCGGCGAAGCTGTTGAGATCGAAGTAGTCGAACGGGTCCTGGACGTCCGTGGACCCCGGAGCGGTGTCGGTGATCTGGAGTTGGTCGACCATCAGCGGGGTGGTGTTGATCGTGGTGACACTCACTCGGCTCAGCGGGTACTGGTCGGCGGGAGTACCGGGCTCCGGGACCGCCAGGGGACCGCCGCTCCAGGTCTTGTCGGTGGTGGAGGTGATCGGCACGTCGGTGATCACCACGTCATCGAAGTCGTCGGCGGAGACCGGTTCGGTACCGTCCTGCGGGTAGCCGGTGGCGTTGGCGGTGTTGCGCACCACGCCCGGGTCCGGCTGGTTGTAGTCGTCGACCGCCAACGCCGGTGAACCGTCGGACCGCTTGGTGTCGCGGATCTGCCAGACCAGCGTGACCTCGCGGTTGTTCTCGAGGGAGCGGGCCACCCCGGAACCGACAGGGGGAGCATCCAGGTCGCCGGCCGAGGTCTCGGCACGGGTCGGGCTCTCCGCGAAGGTCAATCGGACCGAGAGGGTCGAATCCTGCTCGGCGGCGGTGAGGTCCATGCCCGGGAAGGTTCCGTCACAGGCGCCCGGGCAAGGGTTGTTCGCAGCGGAGGTCCAGGAGGTGCCGTCCCACAGTTGGACGTCGGTGACCTGGTCGTAGGCGATGTAGGGGTCTGTCGCGTCGGTGATCGGGTCGATGCTGATCAGGTTGAAGGCGTCGTAGACGCTGTCGGCGACATCGGTGCCCTCCGGGTCCGCCACGTCGGTGATGTCGACGGTCGCCAGACCTGTTCGCCCCCCGGTGGACCAGAACAGGGTCGAGGGGATGGTGTCGCCGGAACGCTCGATGACCGACTTGACGCCTCCGGAACTGGAGGTGCCGAACTCCTTGTCGATCAGGTCGCCGCTGCCCTGGCCGTCGGTGGGCAGGATGTCGAGAGTGTCGCAGGCCGGGTCGGAGGTGCCCGTGGGAACCCCCGGATTGGGGCTGGACGCATCGGTGACGGCGCAGTTGGTGAGGACCGTGTCGGGCTCGTCCGGGTCGGTGTTGTACGGCGGCTGGAAGTAGCGGCCGTCATCGCGCAGAGAGACGGTGAAGTTCGGTTCCAGGTCGGTGCCGGGCGGGAACCCGTCACCATCACCCGTGTATTCGTAGTCGAAGCGGACACCGCCGGCGACCTCGGAGATATCGGCGGGTACGTCGTAGGCGAAGGCGGCCTCGGGTCCGTCGACCGGACCGGTCAGGACCTTCCAGCCGTCGCCTTCCGGACCGCCGGTGGGATCGCTGGTGTCGTAGTAGTAGATGGTCAGTGAGGCGTCGGAGGGGATCGGGGTCGCGGTGATCGACTCGAGGTCGAACGCGTTCCAGAACTCGTCACCCTCGATCGGCTCGGAGGGGTCCTGCAGCACGATGTGGTCGGCATCTCCGGTGCTGCCCTCGGGGGTCTCCGGCGGATCGGGTCGCTCGGTGGTGCCCCCTTGGAGGGTCACGGTCGCGATCTGGCCGGGGACGTCGACGATCTGCCCGGGCCGGATCTGCTTGTCGACGTACGGCTCGATGGTCTCGTCGTAGATGTACAGGTCGGCGTCGGCGGTGGCGTCGTCGGTGACACCGTCGTTGTCCCCCTCGACGGCCACCTCGTTGTTGACCGTGTCGGGCAGGGTGGGAAGGTCGGCGTCGGTGTCGACGTCGAACGCCGCGGAGGCGGAGGCCTCCGCGCCCGGCTGGATGTCGCCCTCGAAGACGAGCTGGAAGGACGTCACCGACTCCGGCCCACCCGCCGGCGGGTCCGGGACCTCACCGTCGCCGAAGGTGACCTCCTCACCGGAGGGCTGGTAGATCACGGTGCCGCTGGTGGCGCCCTCGGGGTAGGTGATGCCGGTGGAGAAGCCGCCGAAGGTGTACTCCGCCGGGAAGGAACCGGTGGACGGCTCGGTGATGGTCATCGAGTCGATCGGGAACGGCGAGGTGTTGGTGCCGCCGATGGTCGCGGTGCTGGACTCGCCCGCGATCACCACCTCGGGGTCGAAGGACTTGCTCGCTTCGACACTGACGTCGTTCGCCTGGAAGGTGAAGTCCGCAGCCGCGGTGGCGGTGTCACTCTCACCGTCGAGCGTGACCTCGGACTGGACGTCGTTGTTCACTACGGTGTCCTCGGGGAGCGCTGCGGCCTCCTCCGTGGTCTCCAGCGCCAGGTCGACCGAGGCACTCTCCCCGGGCGGGATGGCACCGGTGAAGGTGACTCGGGTGCCGAGCACCTCGGTGCCCGCGGGCGGTGTGTAGTCGGCGTCGACCACGGTCCAGCCGCCCGGCTCGATGTAGACCTCGTAGGTGGTCTCGGTCGTGCCCTCGGGGGGCGTGACGGTGCCGAAGCCGGTGAAGCCGAGGTAGGTGAACGGATTGGGGGTGGCGGTGGGGTCGACCGGATCCTGGATCACCAGGGTGTCCACGGTGGCGTTGGAGTCGTTGGTGCCGCCGAGATCGGCGGTCACGGGCGTGCCGGCAGCAGCGAGGGCGGAGGTCGGGTCGAGGGTCTTCGTGGCGCTGGTGTCGAGATCCAGGGGCACGTTGATGACCACGTCGGTGGAGGCGTCCACGTCCTCGGCGTTGGTAGCCTCCGCCCAGGCGTTGTTGGTGATGGTCTGGCCGTTGTAGTCGTAGGGGACGTCCTCGGGCACCTGGACGGTGACCTCGATCTGGCTGGTGGTGTTGTCGAGCATGCCGGTGGCGCCGGCGCCGATGTCCTCGTTCCAGTTCACCCGGAAGTTCTGGCCGTCGATGATCGGCTCTTCCGAGTCGTTAGGGCCCGAGGGCACCACGTCCACGATGGTGAGGGGCTCGGGGACGTCGTCGGTGGTGATCGCGCCGCGGCAGCCGACGTCGCTGATCGCCGAGCAGCTCACGTTGATGGAGTAGGTGAAGGTGTCGCCCGGCCCCACGGGTCCCGGTGTGGAGGCGGTCTTGGTGATGTCCAGCACCGCTGTCACGTCGTCCGGCGCCGGATCAGGGAGTACAGGGTCTGCGGAGGCGGGCACGACGGCCAGCCCCATCACGACGAGCCCTGCGAGCAGGAGGACGATCCAACGGCGAAGCACGTAACAGCCCCTTGAGGTCGCTTAGCACGCGTGCCTTCCAGTCGCACGCGTACCTTGAAAGTACCGTAAATTGGGCCTGAGAGCTTCCCTAGAACCCACTGAGCCATGCGCGCGTCGACAGGTCGATCCCCTGCCCGTCGCAGGTGCGGACGACAGCGTCGAAATCGTCCCGGAACGCCGATCGAGCCGGCGTACAGGTACGCCGACTCGATCGGGTGTTGCTGGGGGCGAGCGGTCCGGGGCGGACCCGGGCCAAGGCAGTGTCTCGGCCGGTGGGTGACGTGCCGGACCGCTCGGTGTCCGGGCGGGTCAGACCGCCGCGGCCCGCTTGTCGCTGAGGGGGGCGCCGGTCTTCTCGACGGCCTCCTCGAAGGTGACCTCGGGGGCCAGCTCGACCACGGCGAAGCCGTCCCCGGTGACGTCGAAGACGCCGAGGTCGGTGATCACGCGCTGGACGACGCCGCGGCCGGTGAGCGGCAGGTCGCAGCTGGTCACCAGCTTGTGGCCGCCCTTCTTGGTGACGTGGTCCATCAGCACGATGATGTGGCGGGCGCCGGAGACGAGGTCCATGGCGCCGCCCATGCCCTTGACCATCGCGCCGGGGACCATCCAGTTGGCGAGGTCGCCGTTGACCGCGACCTGCATCCCGCCGAGGACGGCGACGTCGATGTGGCCGCCGCGGATCATCGCGAAACTGGTGGCCGAGTCGAAGAACGACGAGCCGGGCAGCACCGAGACGGTCTGCTTGCCGGCGTTGATCAGGTCGGGGTCGACCTCGTCGTCGTAGGGGAACGGGCCGACGCCGAGGATGCCGTTCTCGGCGTGCAGGGTGACCGTCGATCCCTCGGGGATGTAGCCGGGGATCAGGGTCGGCAGGCCGATGCCGAGGTTGACGTAGTCGCCGTCGTGCAGCTCCTGGGCGGCACGGGCGGCCATCTGGTCACGGTTCCAGGACATGTCAGGACTCCTGCGAGGGCTGGGAGGGACGGGGACGGGTGGTGCGCTGCTCGATGTCCTTGCGCTCGGCCTGCTCGGGGGTGAGCTCGACGACGCGCTGGACGAAGATGCCGGGGAGGTGGACCTCGTCGGGGCCGATCTCGCCGATCTCGACGACCTGCTCGGCCTCGACGACGGTGATCCGGCCGGACATCGCGACGGGCACGTTGAAGTTGCGGGCCGCGGCATGGAAGACGCAGTTGCCGGCCCGGTCGACCTTGGCGGCGCGGATCAGGGCGTAGTCGGCGACGATGCCCTCCTCGAGCACCATCTCCTTGCCGTCGAAGGTGCGCACCTCCTTGGCCGGGGACTCCTCGACGACGTTGCCCTCGGCGTCGTAGCGCCACGGCAGGCCGCCCTCGGCGACCAGGGTGCCGACCCCGGTGGGGGTGTAGAACGCGCCGATGCCCGAGCCGCCGGCACGCAGCCGCTCGGCCAGGGTGCCCTGCGGGGTGAGCTCCACGGTGAGTTCGCCGGAGAGGTACTGCCGCGCGAACTCCTTGTTCTCGCCCACGTAGGAGGCGATCACGCGGGAGATCCTGCGGCCCTCGAGCAGCAGCCCGAGGCCGGCGCCGTCGACGCCGCAGTTGTTGGAGACGACCTCCAGGTCGCCGGCGCCCTGCTCGAGGAGGGCCTCGATGAGGAACCACGGGATGCCGGCGAGGCCGAAGCCGCCCACGGCGAGGCTGGAGCCTGCCGGGATGTCGGCGACCGCCTCCGCTGCGGAGGGGACGAGCTTGTCGAGAGTCATGACTGCTCCTGCTGGTTGAGAAGGTGCTCGATCAGAGCGGGGGTGATGGTGTCGGGCTGCTCGGCGGGCGCAAGATGCGCGGAGTCCGGTACGACGAGCAGACGGGCCTCGGGGATGCCGTCGGCGATCACCTGGAGCCACGCCGGCGGGGTGGCCTGGTCGTCGGCGCCGGCGACCACCAGGGTCGGTGCGGCGATGCCGGCCAGGTCGGGCCGCAGGTCGAGGACGCCGATCGCGTCGCAACAGCCGGCGTACCCCTCGACGGGGGTGTCGGCGATCATCGCCTGGTAGTAGGCGTGCTCCTCGGGGTGATCGGCGTACCACCCGGGGCTGAACCAGCGCTGGACGACGGCGGGGGCCACCGCGCCGGTGCCCTCCGCCCGGACCAGCGTGGCCCGGTCGACCCACGCCTGCTCGGGGTCGAACTTCGCCGCGGTGCAGAACAGTGCCAGCCGGTCGACCCGCTCCGGGTTGCGGGCGGCGACCCGCATCGCGGTGGCACCGCCGAGGGAGAGTCCGACGACGTGCGCGCGAGCGATGCCGTAGCGGTCGAGGACGCCGACCAGGTCGTCGGCGAGGTCGTCGATCGTGTACGGCCCGGCCGGGACGGGCGAGACGCCGTGGCCACGGGTGTCGTAGCGGACCACTCGGAAGTGCTCCTCCAGGGCGGTCACCTGGGCGTCCCACATGGCGTGGGTGGAGCCGAGCGAGTTGGACAGGATCACCGCCGGGGCGTCGGCCCGGCCGGTGACGACGGCGTGCACGTCGACCGCGCTCATCGGACCGCCTCGAAGACCGCGGCCAGGCCCTGCCCGCCGCCGATGCACATCGTCTCCAGGACGTAGCGGGCCTCGCGGCGCTGCGCCTCGCGGGCGGCGGTGGCCAGGATCCGGGCACCGGTGGCGCCGATCGGGTGGCCGAGCGAGATGCCTGAGCCGTTGGGGTTGAGCCGCTCGTCGGTGGCGTCGATCTTCCACTCCCGCAGCACCGCGAGCACCTGCGCGGCGAAGGCCTCGTTGAGCTCGATCAGGTCGATCTGGTCCAGGGTGAGGCCGGCCCGGTCGAGGGCGGCCGCGCTGGCGCCGACCGGACCGATCCCCATCGTCTCGGGGGCGCACCCGGTGACCGCCCAGGACTTGAGCGCGAGCAGAGGTGTGAGCCCCTTCTGCTCGGCGATCTCACGGGTGGTCACCACGCACATCGCGGCGCCATCGTTCTGACCCGAGGCGTTCGCCGCGGTCACGGTGGCCTCGGGGTCGATCCTGGACCGGATGGCACGCAGGGTGGACAGCTTCTCCACGGTCGCGTCGCCGCGGGGGTGCTCGTCGCGGTCGATGACCACGTCGGGCTTCCCGCGCTTGCCCGCGATCGTGACCGGCACGAGCTCCTCGGCGAACCTGCCGGCCTCGTGGGCGGCGACGGCGCGCAGGTTGGAGCGTACGGCGAGCTCGTCCTGCTCCTCGCGGCTGATGGCGTACTGCTGGCGGAGGTTCTCCGCGGTCTCGATCATGCCGCCGGAGATCGGGTGGCTCAGCCCGCCGGCGGTCTCCCGGGCGCGGTCGAGGCGGTCCATCAGGTTGATGCCGCCCTGCTTGACGCCGGTGCGCAGCCCGAGGGCGTAGTGCTCGACGTTGGACATCGACTCCGCCCCGCCGGCCACGACGACCTTCGCGGCGCCGGTGGCGACCTGGGCGGCGGCGTACAGCACGGCCTGGAGGCCGGAGCCGCAGCGGCGGTCGATCTGGAGGCCGGGTACGCCGGTGCCGAGGCCGGCGTCGAGCGCGGCGATCCGGCCGATGGCGGGATTCTCGCCGCTGGCGTAGCCGTTGCCCAGGACGACGTCGTCGACGTCCCCCTCGCCGAGACCGGTGCGAGCGACGAGCTCCTTGAGGACGAGGGTGGCGAGCTCGGCGGCCGAGAGGGAGGCCAGAGCGCCACCGAAGCGGCCGACCGGGGTACGGATCGGCTCGCAGATCACGATGTCGTGGGAACTCATGCCGCGACTCTATGTCGGGCCACTGTGACGTGTGAAAGACTCATTCGATGCGGATTGAGAGGCAGTAGATATTGGAGCTGCGTCACCTGCGATATTTCGTCGCCGTCGCCGAAGAACTTCACTTCGGTCGGGCCGCGGCCCGGCTGCACATGGCCCAGCCCCCGCTGTCCCAGGCGATCCGCCAACTCGAGGCCGAGCTGGGGGTGGAGCTGCTGCGGCGCAGCACCCGACGGGTCGAGCTGACCGAGGCCGGCACCCGCTACCTCGACCGCGCGCACGGGATCCTCGGCCGGATCGACGCCGCCGGCGAGGAGGCCCGCCGCTACGCCTCCGGCCATGCCGGACACCTCACCCTCGGCTGCGTCGGTTCCGCCACCTACTCGCTGCTGCCCGCGCTGGCCCGCGCGCTGCGCGAGGAACTGCCCGGACTGGAGGTGACCTTCCGCGGCGAGATGCTCGTCCCCGAACTCGTCACTGCGCTGGAGAACCACGAGATCGACCTCGCCATCATGCGCCCGCCGGTCGACGTCAGCCGGATCAACCTGCGCACCGTACGCCGCGACCGGCTCATCGTCGTGCTGCCCGAGGGGCACCGGCTCACCCGGCGTACCGTCCTGCGGATCCAGGACCTTCGTGCCGAGGACCTGGTGATGCACAGCGGCGGCTCGGTGATGAACGACCTGGTGCTCCAGCTCATCCGCACCGCCGGCTTCGTGCCCCGGATCCGGCACGAGGTGGGGGAGACCTCGACGCTGGTCACCTTCGTGGCCGCCGGGCTCGGGATCGCGGTGGCCCCCGACACCGTGGCCGAACTCGGGGTCAGCGGTGCGACCTACCGACCGCTGCTCCCCGAGGGCCTCGGCGTCGACCTGGTTGCCGGCACCCGCGCGGGCGACGAGTCGCCCCAGGTCGTCCGGGCGCTGGAGGTGCTACGCCGGCTGGTACGACGCTGACCGGCTGACCGCTGTTCGGTCGGGAGGCCTCAATCGATCAGGTCGTCCAGTGCCCTCCCCACCAGGTCGGCACGCTCCTCATCCGAGGTCAGCTGCTCCAGGCCGAAGCCCAACAGCAGCGTGTCGTCGGTGGCGGTCGCGGCGTAATTGGTCGCCGCTTCGGCCCCGAGTTCCCAGGCCGCCGCCGACGTCGGGCTCCCCGTGGGCGCGGTACCGATGGTCCAGTCGCTCGCCGCCGCGTCCTCGAAGCCGTCGGCGTCGTCGACCCCGTCGACCACCACGTGGGTGTCGTCGACGAAGACCCCGATCTCGCCCGAGTTCGGGTCGCTCACGTAGCTGATCGAGACCTCGACGTCACCGCCCGCGAACCCGCTCAGGTCGTAGCCGACCTGGCTCCATCCGCCGCTGTCACCGGACAGGGCGTTCCAGTCGCCGGTCGTGCCCGGTGGCGTGCAGTCGGCGCCGAGGTAGCTCACCAGGAACGGGTGCAGGGCCAGCAGGAACGGGTTGGTCGTGCACTCGGCCGGCGGCTCCGAGGAGGTCGCCCCGCCGACCTCGGGCAGCGTGGTCCATTCCTCGCTCCCCGCCGGGCGCGCCTCCACGATCACCTGGTCGTAGCCCGGCTCGACGGAGTAGGAGAGCTGGAAGTCGAGCTCGGCGCTCGCCCCCGTCGGCACCGTGACGGTCCGGGTCAGTCGCGCGTACGACGCATCCTCGTGCAGCACCCGCGCGAACCTGTCTCCCTCGATCGGCGCGTAGGGGCTGCCCTGAACGGAGGGGTACTCCGCCACGCCGGAGCTGGCGAATTGCGGGAACTCCCCGACCGGGAGCTCGTCGCTCGTCGGGGTCCACACGCCCGCCTCGTCGAGCGGGTTGGCACCCTCGACGACCGGCCCGCCGAGTTCGGCGGAGAAGCCGGTCAGCGGGTCCTCGGTGCCGGCCACGGAGGCCGGATCGGCCAGGTCCCGGCGACCGAACGCCCCGAGGTAGTACTGGCGGAAGTCGTCGGCCAGGATCAGGCAGTCCTCGAAGAACCCGTCGGAGCTGCCATCGGGCCGCGGGGAGACGACGCACTCCTCCTCGGGGGCACCGTTGAGCCCGTAGTAGAGCCCGCCCACCGAGGTGCTGATGCCCGCCAGGCCCTGGTATTGCGCGGTCTCGCCGGCGTGGAGCAGCTTGCCGCCGGCGTTGAGGTAGTCGCGCACCGCCAGGGTGAGGTACTGCTGGCGCTCGGCCACCGAGACGTCGGCCAGGTCGCCGAACGGCGTCGTGGTCAACTCGTCCTCGGGATCCTGGGTGATCCGGTTGTCGCCGAGGTACCACAGCACCGCGTCGTAGTGCGAGAGCACAGCAAGGTCGTGCGGCACACCCTGGGTGTCGACGTCCCAGACGTCTGCGGTGTAGCCAGCGGCCTCGACCGCAGCGACGTGGGCGTCGGCGTACTTCGGACCGGTCGTGCCCGCCGGATAGGTGGGGTTCACGCCGGTGTAGTCCTCGTTGGCGATCACCAGCACGTCGCTGCCGGTGTCGGCGGCGACCCGGTAGGTGAACCGGTTCGAGGAGACGAAGCCCTGACCCGGCAGGCGACCCGAGAACCACACCTGCACGCGGTCGCCGGGTTCGGCGAAGCGGACCTGGCCGCGGTACTCGGCGTAGTAGTCGTCGTTCTCGTCGCCGTAGCGTTCCCCGCCCGCCCATTCGGGGGCGGAGACGGTGCGGACCCGGCCGCCGTCGATGCGGTAGTTCATCTCCAGGCCCCGCAGCGCGCGCTTGGCGACGACGCCGACGGTCTGCGGGTCGCCGTAGGAGACCTCGAAGGTGTCCAGGACGAAGTCCGGTGCGTCTCGTCCGACCACGGAACTGGGGTCGTCGGGGTCGGCGGCGGACTCGGCCACGGACATCGCGAACGGGATGTTCTTCTCGAACTCGGCCTGGACCAGTTCCTCGTCGTCGGGGAACTCGAAACCGCTGCCGCACTCGGTGTCGACCCACTCGTCGTCCGGAACCGACTGGGCGGCCGCTGCACAGGTCGACATCTCGGGGGTGAACCCGAGCACGCCATGGCGCTCGGTGAGATCGGTGTCGGTGTCGCCGTTGGTGGTGTACAGCTCGGCGGAGATGTCGGGGTCGTAGCCCGGCACGGCCGGATCCTCGTCGTCGCCCGCCATGGTCTCGTAGATCACGTCGTCCGGCGTCGGGGTGGCGACCTGCCAGCCTGTGCCGTAGAGGAGCAGTTCGGCGGCGGAGTGGTAGTTGACCAGGAACTCCGGGCTGATCCGCTCGATGAAGTCGTCGAGGACGACGGTCTCCGGCTCCGAGGCCGGCCCGGCTCCGCGGTAGGTCTCACTGGCCGGGTTGGGCGATGAGCCCTCGTTGTCGTAACCCCACTTGGTGGGCCAGTTGCGGTTGAGGTCGACGCCGTCTCCGGGGGCGATCTGCCCGTCCGCGTTGTTGTCGCGCAGGTTCTTGCGCCACAGCCGCTGGCCGGGCTCGAAGGTGAAGTCGTAGCCGTCCGGGTTGGCGACCGGGACGAACCACAGTTCGGTCGTGCTCAGCAGCCGTCGGATCGAGCGGTCCTCGTAATAGCCGTCGATCACGTAGTTGGCCAGCCGCCGGGTCATCTCCGGCGTGATCCACTCCCGGGCGTGCTGGGCGGAGAGGTAGACCACGGCGGGACGTCGGCCGTCGACGGTACGGCGGGCGTTGCGGGTCACCTTGAGGGCGACGAGGTCCTCGCCGTTGAGGGTCTGCCCCAGCGTGACCAGCTTGGCGATCTGCTGGTTGCGCTGAGCCAGGACCTGGAACTCCCGCTTGAGGCCGTTGCGGCCGGCGTAGGTGCGCCACACCTCGTAGCCGTTCTCCTCGGCCAGGGTCGCGCGCTGGGTCACGGTCAGCCCGTCGATCCGCTTCGGCTCCAACTCGACGCCGCGGTCCTCGAGCCGCCGGGCCTGGTCACTGCTGAGGATCGCCTCGACCCGGACCTGCGACTTCTCCGCCCCTTCGGAGCGCCCCGCGGGTGCCCGGGTGACCTCGACGTCGTGTCGGTCGACACCGAGGTCGAGGATCTCCTCGAGCTGGTCGCCACCGACGAGGCCGGTGTAGACCTCCATCCGGTCCTCCGGAGGCGGGGCGGGTGGGGCGGCCCCGGCCGGCGGGACCACCAGCAGGCTCCCGGCGAGCACACCGGTGACGGACAGGGCGATGAGACTGCCGAGACGACGACGCATGACCAGCTCCGAGGGACAGCGTGAGTGAATCTCCTCAAGCTCCACCCGGGAGGCGGGAGGTGTCAAGGGA
Source organism: Nocardioides insulae DSM 17944 (assembly GCF_000422825.1). Lineage (GTDB taxonomy): Bacteria > Actinomycetota > Actinomycetes > Propionibacteriales > Nocardioidaceae > Nocardioides > Nocardioides insulae. The sequence continues at coordinate 287,045 of NZ_AUGU01000014.1, forward strand.
CCGGCCAGACCAGCCGCCCCGGGTGGGTCAGCCGCGGATGCGGCGTACGACGGCGGCGATCAGGCGCCAGCCCAGCATGGTGAGGGTCAGGAAGCAGACCGAGACGATCAGGAAGGCGGGCGCCATCCCCTCCCCGGAGAGCGCGCGCAGGGCCATCCCGCCGAGGTAGGTGACGGCGAGGACGACCAGGCCGGTGGCCCAGATCCTGGTGGGCGCGAGCAGATCTGGCTCACCGCGGCGGCCGAGGGAGACCAGCACCCAGGCGAGCGCCAGCGCGGCGAGGAAGGGCCAGGCGATCCGCAGGATCTCCCACACCGGAGCACCCTGGTCATGGGTGTTGTAGCCACCGGCCGCCAGCGCCAGCACACACACCAGGTCGGCGACCACCGACCACCACCCGGCCTTGGTCATCGGGCTGCTGGTCGGCGTGATACTCGAGGCGGACACGTGTCGCATGCTAGGCGGCAGGCGGTGAGCCCACCCAAAGCCCGCGAGCGGGCTCAGATCCAGCGGGAGAACCAGATCCGGTCGAGCCACTCGGACTTGGTGAGCAGCTCGTTGGTGTAGATCGGCCAGAACCAGGCGAAGTTGATGATCACGAGCACCACGAAGGCCCCGCCGATGACCACGCCGACGGTACGACGCGGCGAGGGCGACCGGGACGGGCCGATCAGCTTGCCCAGGCAGAGCGCGACGGCGAGGACGAGGAAGGGCAGCATCACGATGGTGTAGAAGCTGAAGATCGGCCGGTCGTCGTAGAGCAGCCAGGGGAGCCAGCTCGACAGCGCGCCGACGGCCGCGACGCCGAAGCGCCAGTCCCGTCCGAGCAGCCACCAGGCCAGCGAAGCGAGCAGGGCGACGCAGCCGACCCACCACAGCGCCGGAGTGCCCAACAGGATCACCTGGCGCAGGCAATCGCTCCCGGCGGGCGCCGTACAGCCGCGTTCGCCGGGAGCGATGCCGGTGTCGGCGGCGACGCCCACGGGTCGGTTGAGCAGAGGCCAGCCGACGGGATCGGAGGCGTAGGTGTGCGTCGCGCAGTTGAGGAAGTGGGTGTGGAAGGTCATCACGTCGCGGTGGTAGGACACCAGCGACCGCAGCGACTGGGTGAGCTCGCCGAAGCCGGACGCGTCGGGCTCCGCTGCGCTGGGCCAGCGTTCGTCCTGGACCAGGTCCGGCACATACTCCTCGTCCTGGCACTCGCCGGTGCCGGCGTAGCGGGTGTACTGGGTGCTGCTCAGGTGCTCCTCGTACTGGTCGGCATGGGCGAGCCAGCCGCCCCAGGACGCGGCGTACACGATCCCGGCCACGACCACGAGCTGGATGAAGGCGGGGAGACCGTCGACCAGCGCCGACTTGAGCCAGGCGAGGCGTACGCCGAACGAGCGTCTCGCACCGGCGCTCCACAACCAGCACAGGATCCCGAAGGCCGCCAGCACGTAGAGGGCCGACCACTTGGTGCCGGCGGCGAGACCCCAACAGACCCCGCCGAGCAGGAGCCAGGGGCGGAACAGCAGCCGCCCGATCGGCCCCCAGCCGCCGTCGTCGACCTGCACCGGTTGGAGTCGGGCCATCCGGACGCGGCTCCAGTCGCGGTCGGCGACGATGCAGTGCACCCCGCAGAGCACGAAGAACGCGACGAAGATGTCCAGCAGCGCCAGCCGCGACATCACGAAGTGCAGGCCGTCGAAGGTGAGCAGCAGACCGGCCACGACGCCCAGCAGGAGGGATCCGGTCAGTCGCAGCGTCAGCCGGATGAGCACGAGTACCATCAGGCTGCCCACCACGGCCGCGGAGATCCGCCACCCGAACGGTGTCATCCCGAAGAAATGCTCCCCGAGCGCGATCAGCCACTTGCCCACCTCGGGATGCACGATCATCGACGGATCGGGGCCGAAGATGCCGGAGGTCTGGCCGTCCAGGATCTTCTCGTCGGCCCCGGTGACGTACTCGCGCACGTAGCCGAAGTGGAGCAGCGACCAGGCGTCCTTGGCGTAGTAGGTCTCGTCGAACTCGAACACCTTCGGCTGGCCCAGGTGCCACAGTCGCAGCCCGAAGGCCAGCAGGGTGACCACGAGTGCGGCCAGCCACCCGACCAGCCGGTCGCGGGTGCCTGCCCAGGTGCGTGCCCGCAGAGCCGCCCGCTGCCAGGCACTCGGTCGCCCGGTGGCCACAGGGACCAGTTCGTCATTCGACGACCTGGGCTGTTCGCGGACCGGGGAGCTCACCCGCTGAACCCTAACGGGGCCGCCGAGGCGACTCCTGCCACCGGTGCTGCGATGATCCCAGGGTGGAGCCCGGAGTGCTGGTCCTTGCCGCGACACCCATCGGACAGGTGGGCGACGCCCCGCCCCGGCTCGCCGCCGAACTGGCCGCGGCCGACGTCGTGGCCGCCGAGGACACCCGCCGGTTCAAGCGCCTCACCACCGACCTCGGGGTGAGCGTGCCGGGGCGGGTGCTGTCCTACTTCGAGGGCAACGAGTCCGGCCGTACGCCGCAGCTCCTCGAGGCCCTGCTCGCCGGCGACCGGGTGCTCCTGGTGACCGACGCGGGGATGCCCAGCGTGAGCGACCCCGGCTACCGGCTGGTGGCCGCGGCCGTGGAGGCCGGCGTCCGGGTCACCGCGGTGCCCGGCCCGTCAGCGGTGCTCACCGCGCTCGCGGTGAGCGGCCTGCCGGTGGACCGGTTCTGCTTCGAGGGATTCCTGCCGCGCAAGAGCGGGGAGCGGGCCCGGCGACTCTCGGCCCTGGCCGGCGAGGAGCGCACCCTGGTCTTCTTCGAGGCGCCGCACCGCACCGAGGCGGCCCTCCGCGCGATGGCCGAGGCCTGGGGTCCCGACCGGCGCGCCGCGGTCTGCCGCGAGCTGACCAAGACCCACGAGGAGGTACGCCGCGGGCCGCTGGCCGATTTGGCGGCGTGGGCGGGCGAGGGGGTGCGCGGCGAGGTCACGCTGGTGATCGAGGGGGCCACGCCGAGCGCCCCCGTCGCCGCCGACCGCGACAGCCTGCGCGCGGCCGTCGCCGAACTCGAGGAGGACGGCGTACGCCGCAAGGAGGCGATCCTCGAGGTGGCCAGGCTGGCCGGCGTACCCAAGCGGGAGGTCTACGACGCCGTCCACAAGGACGAGTGAGCGCGGCCCTCAGGCGGCGAAAGCGAAGGACGCCGAGCGCAGGCCGGCCCAGGAGCGGAACTCCTCACCCGTGACCGTGAAGCTGGCTCGCGCCCCCCGGATGACGACGCGCTGCACCCACGGCCCGGCTCCCGGGTAGGTGTGGACCCGCACGCCGCGGATCTTGCCGGCCGAGGGCCAGCGGGCCTCGAAGGCACTCACCGGGATGCGCACCCGCCACCGGTTCACCGGGTCGTAGGCGTCGCGCCCGCTGCGCAGGTAGGGACGCGATCCGGCCAGCATCCAGCCGCCGTTGCTGGAGGAGAACTGGGTGAAGGCCGGGGCACCCCGGTAGGTGCGGACCTGGTGACGGGTCGCCCGCACGGCCCGGTCGGAGGCGGGGTGCTCGGCGGTGCGACCGCCGTAGACCTGGTCGGAGGTGGTGTCGTAGACGTCGAAGTAGCCGTGCGCGTCGTAGCGGCGTTCGAAGGCGGCGTAGGAGCGTGCGGCCACCGACTGGGCGCGCACCGCCGCCGGCGCCCAGGTGGCGGGCATCTCGAGCGGGACGACGCCGCGGAGGTAGGACTCGAGAGGGACGAGGTTGACCGTGCGCCGCTGCTGGCTTCCCCTGCTCGGCATGGCCGAGCGGAGGGTGCCGCGGTAGCTGCGGGTGCCGCTCCCCTTGATCAGGGTGATCGGGGCGCCGCCCGCCTGGAACTCCAGGGTGCCGCGCACCGTGCGGTACCGGTGCCACCCGTGGTTGCGGTAGGCCAGGGCGCTCCGGCCGCCCGCGAGCGGGGCGATGCGCCAGCGGTCGGCCTGCCGGGCCGCCCGTCGGCCCTTCCCGAGGTCGAACCGCGTCGCCCGGCCGACCACCTTCGCGATCAGCCCGGAGCGGTTCCCGACGACCACGTGGCGACCGGGATCGCCGGTGATCAGCACCCGCATCAGGCCGGCCGCTCGGCCCTCTCGGGTGCCCGGGTAGTAGTGGCCGAGGATCTGGCGGTGGCCGAGCCCGCGCTGGGCGGCCCCCTGGGCGCCGTACTGCGACATCCCGTGGCCGTGGCCGTACCCCTGGCCGCGCACGGTGATCGCGCGGGCCCCGTCTGGGACGGGCTCGGCGGCAGCGGGCGCGACCGCGCCCCCAGGGAGGACGGCGGCGCCGAGGGCCACGCCGAGGGCTCCCGGCAGGACCTGTCCGAGGCGGCGCAGGAGCGGTCGGGTGGAGGTCATCTGGCTCCTTCGAGAGGGGGAGTCGTCTCGCTGGACCGTGCACAGAAACCTCATGGCAACACATCTGCCCCACCCATGTCAGCCCCTACCGGTGCGTAGCCGGCCGTGATCGAGCGGTCGACGGAGGTCCCCGCGGGGTGCGCGTGAGGCGGTACGACAGGCGTGACACCCTGGGCTGGTCATGACTGCCGATCCACGCGCCGCCGAGGCTCCACCGCTGCCCGATCCGCTCCCGCACCCGGTCGTCGACAACCATTGCCATCTCGACATCGGCCGGGGTGCGGACCCGACGCCGGTCGAGCAGGCGCTGGCGGCCGCGGCGTCGGTCGGTGTCACGCGGGTGGTCCAGATCGGGTGCGACCTGCCCAGTGCGCGAAGGGCCGTCGAGTGGGCGGCGACCTACGACGCCGTCGTGGCCGGGGTGGCGCTGCACCCCAACGACGCGCCCACCCACGCCGACCTCGACGCCGCCCTGGCCGAGATCGACGCCCTGGCAGGAGCGCACCCGAAGGTGCGGGCCGTGGGGGAGACCGGGCTGGACTTCTTCCGCACCGGCGAGGAGGGGATCGCCGCCCAGAAGGAGTCCTTCCGCCGACACATCGAGATCGCCAAGCGGCACGACAAGACCCTCGTGATCCACGACCGGGACGCCCACGATGCGGTCCTGGAGATCCTGGACGAGGAGGGTGCGCCCGATCGCTGGGTGATGCACTGCTTCTCCGGTGACGCCGAGTTCGCCAAGCGGTGCCTGGATCGGGGGGCCCATCTCTCCTTCGCCGGCACGGTGACCTTCAAGAACGCCGATCACCTGCGCGACGCGCTCGTCCTGGCACCTCAGGACCGGGTGCTGGTCGAGACCGATGCGCCGTTCCTGACCCCGGTGCCGCATCGGGGCCGGACCAACGCGTCGTACCTCATCCCGCTGACCATGCGGACGATGGCGCAGGTGCGCGGGGAGGATCTGGGCGAGCTGTGCGCCGCGGTGGACGCGAACACCGAGCGTGCCTTCGGGGGCGCCTGGTAGGGCCTGGCCGGGCCCAGGAGGACGGGAAACGCACCTCGTCGCTGGGACGCGACCGACGACGATGGACCCGAATGTGACGCATGTGGCAGATGAACGCCAGTGTGACGTTCGGGGTGTGAGGCATCCCACGTATCCCCTCGGAGAGTGGGACGGGGACTTGCGATGACGCGGTCGACCTTGTTGTGGTAGTGCGCGAAAGCCGGGATCGGGTCCGATTCCGTCAGCGCTGGGCCGACACCCCCACCTCGTGGAGGCCACCGCGCCGTACGCCCTTCCCGGAGCTCTCGGGACTCGCGCGCGGAGCGGGCGCGGGCGGCCCCCGAGGCCCGGGGAGTCCGACGTTCGGAGAATCGTGCCCAGCAGCACCCCCGGCCCCCTCAGCCGCCTGAAGAACCGCAAGCTCGTCCGCCCCCTCGTGACCGGTCTGGTCGCCACCGCCGCTGTCGCGGTCGTCGGCACCACCGTGGGATACCAGTCCCTCTCGACCACCGCCACCGTCAGTCTCGACGGCGAGAAGCAGGAGGTCACCGCCTTCGGCGACACCGTCGGCGACGTCCTCGACGCGGAGGGCGTGGAGATCGGGGATCACGACGTCGTCGCCCCCGGCCTGGATGAGAAGGTCAGTGATGGCAGCAGCATCACCGTCCGGTTCGCCCGCCCGGTCACGCTCGACGTCGACGGCGCGGAGAAGACCCACTGGGTGACCGCGACCAGCGTCAACGCCGCGCTCGCCGAGATCGGCCGCTCCTACGACCAGGCCGACCTGTCGGTGAGCCGTTCGGCCGGCATCGGCCGCGAGGGCATGGACATCGACGTGGTGACCCCCAAGACCGTCACCGTGAAGCTGGCCGGCGCCAAGCCGACGAAGACCACCATGACCGTGGCCACCGTGGGTGACGCCCTCGACCAGCTCGGGGTGAAGGTCGAGAAGCGCGACGAGGTCCGCCCCGCCGCGGGCCGCGAGCTCAACGACGGCGACACCATCGTGTTCACCGACATGCGGGTCGCGAAGAAGAACGTCAAGGGCGAGAGCATCGACTTCGACACCGTGGAGCGTGCGGACGACTCCGCCTACGAGGGCGAGGAGGAGACGGTGCGCGAGGGCCGCGAGGGCGCCCGCAACGTCACCTACCGACTCGTCTACCGCAACGGCGAGGTCGTCAAGGAGACCGTCCTGAACCAGCGGGTCACTCGCGAGCCGGTCGACGAGATCGTCGAGGTCGGCACCAAGGAGGAGCCGGAGGAGCCGGCCGCCGACTACTCCGGTGGCAGCACCGTCTGGGACCAGCTCGCGCAGTGCGAGGCCGGCGGCAACTGGGCGATCAACACCGGCAACGGCTACTACGGCGGCCTGCAGTTCAACATCGGCACCTGGCAGTCCTACGGCGGCACCGGCCTGCCCAGCGAGAACAGCCGTGAGGAGCAGATCCGGATCGCCGAGAAGGTCCGTGCCGCCACCGGCGGCTACGGCTCCTGGCCGGCCTGCTCGTCCTCCCTGGGTCTGCCCCAGTGAGGCACTGACCCACCTCGCCACCCTGGCGCCGACAGGCCCGGCCGACATCGTCGGCCGGGCCTGATCCTGTTCCGGGCCGTTCATCTTGTCGGCGCCGAGCCGGACCGGGCCCCGACGCCGGACGCGGGCACGGCCGGTTGCGTTTCGGAGGAGCGTGCGGCGCGCCCGTAGACTCCTCGGCATGTCTGAGACCTCCGCTGGGCCGCGGTTGCTGGGGCCCGCGGAGGTGCGGCACCTGGCCGCCGAACTCGACCTGCGACCGACCAAGCAGCGCGGCCAGAACTTCGTCATCGACCCCAACACGGTGCGCCGTATCGTGCGCGAGTCCGCGGTAGGGCCCGACGATGTGGTCGTCGAGGTCGGTCCGGGACTGGGGTCGCTCACCCTGGCGCTGCTCGAGGTCGTCCAGCGGGTGGTGGCGGTCGAGGTCGACGAAGTGCTGGCCACGCGCCTGCCGCAGACCATCGGCGAATACGCCCCGGGGCAGGCCGACCGGTTCGAGGTGGTGCGCGCCGACGCCCTGCGGGTCGAGGAGATCCCCGGCCCGCCGCCCACCGCGCTGGTCGCCAACCTGCCCTACAACGTCTCCGTGCCGGTGCTCCTGCACCTGATGCAGTTGCTGCCCTCGCTCCGGCACGGTCTGGTGATGGTCCAGTCCGAGGTGGCCGACCGGCTCGCCGCCGCGCCCGGTTCGAAGGTGTACGGCGTGCCGAGCGTCAAGGCCGCCTGGTACGCCGACGTACGCCGGGCGGGGGCGATCGGGCGCAACGTCTTCTGGCCGGCACCCAACGTCGACTCGGGCCTGGTCGCCTGGACCCATCGCGAGCCGCCGTCCACCTCGGTGTCACGCGAACGTGTCTTCGCGGTGATCGACGCCGCCTTCGCCCAGCGCCGCAAGGCCCTGCGCGGCGTGCTGAAGGGACTGGCCGGATCCGGCGAGGCGGCCGAGGCGGCGCTGACTCGTGCCGGGATCGACCCGTTGGCGCGCGGCGAGTCCCTCGCCATCGACGACTTCGTGCGGATCGCGGAGGCGCTGGCTCCGTGACCCTTCCCCCCGATCAGGTGAGCGTGCGCGCGCCCGCCAAGATCAACCTGCAGTTGCGCGTCGGCGCACCCCGATCCGACGGGTTCCATCCACTGGCCACCGTCTACCAGGCCGTGGGGCTCTACGACGACCTCACCGTCCGGGAGGCCGCGGAGTGGTCGGTCTCGCTCGCCGGCGATGAGTGGGTGGACCTGTCGGCGGTTCCCGACACCGGCGAGAACATCGCGATCCGGGCGGGCCGGGCGCTCGCCGCCTATCACGGCCTCGAGCGGTCGGCCCGGATCGAGATCCGCAAGGGCATTCCGGTGGCCGGGGGTATGGCCGGCGGATCAGCCGACGCGGCCGCCGCTCTTGTCGCCCTGGACCGGTTGTGGGATCTGCGCACCAGCGACCATGACCTGCTCGCCCTGGCAGCCACCCTCGGCTCCGACGTCCCCTTCGCGCTGGTCGGCGGTACGGCGGTGGGCAGCGGCCGCGGAGAACTCGTCGAGCCGCTCACCGATCACGGCGAGTGGTGGTGGGTGTGCCGGTTCAGCCAGGAGGGCCTCTCCACGCCCAAGATGTACGCCGACTACGACCGCGACGTCCCGTGCCCGCCGGAGCCGGTGATCGAGGAGGCACTGCTGGACGCCCTGGCCGGTGGTGATGCCGAGGACCTGGCCGACGCGCTCGGCAACGACCTGCAGGCGGTCGCCTTCGCCCGGCGTCCCGACCTCGCGGCCGCCGCGGACGACGGCCTCGACGCGGGTGCGGTCGCGGCATTGCTCTCCGGCTCCGGTCCGACCGTGCTGTTCCTGTGCCGGAACGCCGACCACGCCCGCACGGTGGCCGGGGAGATGATCGCGCGCGGTCACGACCGGGTCGCTGCCGTCCCAGCCCCTGTCGCCGGTGCCCATGTCCTTCCCAAGGAACCGAAGCTGTAATGGTCAATCTGCTCAATCTCGAGAACGTCTCCAAGTCCTACGGCATCCGCCCGCTCCTCTCCGATGTCTCCCTCGGTGTCGGGGTCGGGCAGCGGATCGGGATCGTCGGCCGCAACGGCGACGGCAAGACCACCCTGCTGGAGCTGATGACCGGCCTGGAGGAGCCCGACTCCGGTCGGGTGTCGCGCCAGCGCGGGCTGCTGGTGGGCTACCTGCACCAGGGTGACCAGCTCGACGACACCCACAGCGTGCGCGAGGCGGTGCTCGGCGGTCGCTCCGACCACGAGTGGGCCGCGGACCCGAAGCTGCGCGAGGTCGTCGAGGTGCTGCTCGCCGGCATCTCGCTCGACCGTGCCGTGCACGGGCTCTCCGGCGGCGAGCGACGCCGCTGCGCGCTGGTGCAACTGCTCCTCGGTGAGCACGACCTGCTGATCCTCGACGAGCCCACCAACCACCTGGATGTGGAGGCGGTCGCGTGGCTGGCTGCCCATCTGGCGGGCCGGCCCTCCGCGCTGGTCGTGGTCACCCACGACCGATGGTTCCTCGACGCGGTGTGTGAGTGGACGTGGGAGGTCCACGACGGTGTGATCGACGCCTACGAGGGCGGGTACGCCGCGTTCACGCTCGCCAAGGCCGAGCGTCAGCGCCAGGCGGCCGCCTCGGAGGTACGCCGGCAGAACCTGGTCCGCAAGGAGCTGGCCTGGCTGCGCCGCGGCGCGCCCGCCCGCACCAGCAAGCCCAAGTTCCGGATCGATGCCGCGAACGCGCTCATCTCCGACGTACCCCCGCCGCGGGACCGGATGGAGCTCCAGCGCTTCGCCACCCAGCGGCTCGGCAAGGACGTCCTCGACGTCGAGGACGTCGACCTCTACCGCGGTGAGCGGCAGCTGCTCTCGCACTGCACCTGGCGGATCGGGCCGGGCGACCGGATCGGGATCGTGGGTGTCAACGGTGCCGGCAAGACCTCGGTGCTCGGGCTGCTGGCCGGCGAATTCACCCCGGCGGTCGGCAAGGTCAAGCAGGGGCGCACGGTGTCCTTGCAGTACCTCACCCAGCAGCTCGACGATCTGGACCCCGACCTGCGGGTGCTGCCGTCGGTGGAGTCGATCCGACGGCTCAGCAAGACGATGGACGGGCAGGAGCTCACCGCGACCTCGCTCCTGGAGCGGTTCGGCTTCACCGGGGACAAGCTCACCGCCCGCCTGGGGGACCTGTCCGGAGGCGAGCGCCGTCGCTTCCAGCTGCTGCGTCTGCTCCTCACCGAGCCCAACGTGCTGCTGCTCGACGAGCCGACCAACGATCTCGACATCGGCACCCTCCAGGTGCTCGAGGACTTCCTGGACTCGTGGCCGGGCACGTTGATCGTGGTCTCCCACGACCGTTACTTCCTCGAGCGGGTCACCGACTCCACCTGGGCGCTGCTCGGCGACGGCCAGATCTCGATGCTGCCCCGCGGCGTCGATGAGTACCTCGAACGTCGCCTGCCCGGCCCGCCCGCCGCAGTGCCGGGCTCCGCGCCCGGCCCCGGTGCCACCGCCGGCGCCGGGAGTTCGAGCGGCCCCGCGGGCGCGGCGGGCCCCGGAGGGTCGGCGGCGACCGAGCCGGCCGGCACCCCGAAGGCCAAGGCGGGCTCGGCCGAGGAGCGTGCCGCGAAGAAGGCCCTCGCCCGGATCGACAAGCAGCTGGCCCGGATCGCCGAGGAGGAGGGGCGACTCAACGCCCTGGTCCTCGAGCACGCCACCGACTACGACAAGCTGGCGGCGTACTCCGCCGAGCTCTCCGCGCTGGCCGCGGAGAAGGACGATCTCGAACTCGAGTGGCTCGAAGCGGCCGAACTCCTGGAGTAGAGGTGGTGGTGAGTCTCAACGCGGGCCATGGACCTCGCTGAGACGCACAACCCGATCCGGGGTCAGCTGAAGGGCACGAGCAGTTTGCGCAGGAGGCCGGCGAGCTCGGTCTGCTGCCGGGGGGTGAGCTCGGCGAGGAAGCCGGCCTCGGCGTCGAGCAGCGCGCGGAAGGCCCCGTCGACGGCGGTCTTGCCCTCGGGGGTGAGGCGGACCAGCACCCCGCGACGGTCCTCGGGGTCGGGATAGCGCTCGACGAAGCCGCGGGCGGCGAGCCGGTCGACCCGGTTGGTCATGGTGCCGCTGGTGACCAGGGTCTCGCGGAGCAGGCGCCCCGGGGAGAGCTCGTAGGGGGATCCCGCCCGGCGCAGTGCGGCCAGGACGTCGAACTCCCAGGACTCGACACCGTGCGTGGTGAAGGCCTCGCGGCGGGCGAGGTCGAGGTGCCGGGAGAGTCGGGAGAGCCGGGAGAAGACCGCGACCGGTGCGAGGTCGAGCTCGGGCAGCTCCCTGGCCCAGGCCTCGCTGAGCTCGTCGACCTCATCGCGCATGCGCCGATCGTAACGTAGCGGTCGAGAATCTTGACATCGAGATAGCTGGAGAGCAGTCTCGACGGGAGGAGGGCGAGATGAGCGAGTGGAACCCCGAGCACTACCTGCAGTACGCCGGTGAACGGGGGCGTCCGTTCGTCGAACTGCTCGCCCGGGTGGGTGGGCACCATCCCGACCGCGTCGTCGACCTTGGTTGCGGACCGGGCAACCTCACCCGACTCCTGCGCGAGCGCTGGCCCGCCGCCGAGGTCGTGGGCGTCGACGCCAGTGCGGCGATGATCGACCGGGCCAGGGCAGGCGGGGGCGGGGTGGACTACCGCCACCAGGAGCTTCACCAGTGGCTGGACCGGGCCGAGCGGGCCGGTGCGACGGTCGATGTCCTGCTCAGCAATGCCACCCTGCAATGGATCCCGGACCACCTCGCGCTGCTGCCGCGGCTGCTGCGTCGTACGACCTGGCTGGCGATCCAGGTGCCGGGCAACTTCGCGGCGCCGAGTCACACGATCCTCCGCGAGCTCTCCGCCCGCCCCGAGTACGCCGAGTACACCAGCGGCGCGGCCGTGCCGTGCAGCCATGAGCCCGAGGAGTACCTCGAGGCCGTGCTGCCTCTCACCGCGCACGTCGACGCCTGGGAGACGACCTACCGGCACGTGCTCAGCGGCCCCGACCCGGTCTTCACGTGGGTGGGGGCCACCGGGGCGCGTCCGACCCTGGACGCGCTGCCGCCGGGGCCGCGCGGGAGGTTCGAGACGGAGTATCGCGAGCTCCTCGGCGAGGCCTATCCCAGACGCCGGGGGCGGGTGGTGCTGCCGTTCCGCCGCATCTTCCTGGTGGCGAGCAGCGATGCTTCTGGTGAAGGAGAAGCGAGATGAGGATCCATCACGTACAGCTCGCCATCCCTGCACGCGGCGAGCCGGACGGACGCAGGTTCCACGGGGAGGGAATGGGACCCACCGAGGGGCCCAAGCCGGCCGAGCCGGCGGTCCACGACCCCTTCGGAAATCGGGTGGAGGTCGTGTTGGTGAACGCCCTAGGCTGAACGGGCCGGGAGAGCGCGGGGCCGTGTGGGGAATGGCCGGCACCGGCAGGGTGTTCTCCCGCAGATCCCGGCTTCACCTGATCTTCTCCTGACGCACGGCCGGGCTGGGCCAGCGGTCCAGCGCGGTCCCGAACCGGCACCGTCCGAGGTGGCACCGCTGTGCCCGACGACTCGAGGTGACATGACCGCCGACGCAGCCCGATCCGCATCGACCCTCCCGACCTCCGTCCGGGCCCGCACGCCGGTGGTGGTCAGGCTGCTGGTGCTGGCGACCTTCGTGGTGATCCTCAACGAGACGATCATGATCAACGCGATCCCGCGGCTGATCACCGATCTCGGGGTCACCGAGAGCGCGGCGCAGTGGGTCTCGACCGCGTTCATGCTCACCATGGCCGCGGTCATCCCCGTCACCGGTTGGTTCCTGCACCGGGTCACCACGCGGACGGCGTACGCCACCGCGATGATGGTCTTCAGCCTCGGCACCGCGGTCGCGGGACTCGCACCCACCTTCGAGTTCCTGCTCGTCGGGCGCATCATCCAGGCCGCGGGCACCGCGGTGATGATGCCGCTGTTGATGACCACCCTGATGACGCTGGTCCCGGAGCGGGACCGAGGTCGGGTGATGGGCAACGTGGCGATGGCGATCTCGGTCGCACCCGCGCTGGGGCCCACCGTTTCCGGGCTGATCCTGCAGGTGGGGTCGTGGCGGCTGCTGTTCGCAGCCGTGCTACCGATCGCCCTCCTGGTCACCTGGGGCGGGCTGCGCCGACTCGAGAACGTCGGGGAGCCGGAGGTGAGCCAGATCGACTGGCTCAGCGTGATCCTGGCGGCGTCCGGCTTCGGTGGGCTCGTCTTCGGGCTAAGCCGGTTCGAGACCGGGGAGATCGGTGCCGCTGGTGGCATCGTCGCGGCCGGGGTCTTGCTGATCGCGGCGTTCGTCGCGAGGCAGCTGTGGCTCCAGCGGCGGGGCGCACCGCTGCTGGATCTGCGCACCCTCACCCACCCCACCTACGCCAAGGGACTGGCGCTGCTCTCGGTGGCCTTCATGACGATGATCGGCACGGTGATCCTGCTCCCGCTCTACCTGCAGAGCGTGCGCGGTCTCACCCCGCTCCAGACCGGGATGCTGGTGATGCCCGGCGGTTTGCTGATGGGCCTCCTCGGCCCGACCGTGGGCCGGGTCTACGACCGCCTCGGAGCCCGGATCCTGATCGTCCCGGGCTCGGTCGGCGTCGTCGCCGCCACGCTGTTGCTCGCCCAGGTCTCGATGACCTCGCCGTACTGGCTCGTGCTGAGCGCGCATCTCCTGCTGATGGTGTCCATGGCAGGCCTGTTCACGCCGGTCTTCACGCTCACCCTGGGCGACCTGCCGCAGCCCCTCTACTCCCACGGCAGTTCGATGCTCGGCACCCTTCAGCAGGTCGCGGCCGCCTTCGGCACGGCACTGATGATGACCGTGATGGTGAGCCGGGCCAACGTCCTGGAGGACGCCGGCGCCACCCGGGCCACAGCCCAATTGGGCGGCATGCAGACCGCCTTCCTGGTGGCCGCCGGTCTCGCCCTGGTCCTGATCGTGCTCGCCCTGCTGATGCCCAACCGGACCCGCCGCGGGTCCGAGGCCGAGGACCCGTCGTCCGAGGAGGAGGTCGAGTGCGCCCAGCCCTGACACGGACGACGGGTGATCGCCGGCGTCAGAGGGTCGTGGCCCCGGTCGGCATGGTGGTCGTGGCGACCTGGAGCACCTTCTTCTCCCCGACCAGCTTCTTCTGCAGGTAGTTGGCGATCCAGGTGAGGATCAGGTTGGTGATCACGTAGAGCGCGGTGATCACGATCACCGTGGGCACCACGTTCTGGAACTCCTGGGGGAGCTGCTTGGGGATCTTCGTGAGCCCCACGGGCACCACGATGAGGATCAGGCTGGTGTCCTTGAGCGCCACCACGCACTGGCTGATGATCGCGGGGATCATGATCCTGACCGCCTGCGGCAGCAGGATGAGGTTCATCGTCTGGGTCTTGCGCATCCCGATCGCGTACGCCGCCTCGGACTGCCCCTTCGGCACCGCGAGCACACCGGCTCGGCAGATCTCGGCGAGCACGGCGCCGTTGTAGAGGCTGAGGGCGAGCACCGCAGCCCAGTAGGCGGCCGCGCTGATCGGGAGGTCGCCGAAGACCGTATAGAAGCAGAAGACCATCAGCATGATGACCGGCAGCGCGCGGAAGAACTCGACGAACAGCCAGCATGGCCAGCGCACCCAGGCCCGGTCGGAGAGCTTGCCGACCCCGAAGACGAAGCCGATCACGAGCGCGCCGAGCACGGCCAGCCCCGCCATGCTGAGGGTCTGCCACCACGCCTCACCGATCGCCTGGATGTAGAACGGGGTGAGGAACGGCTCCCACTTCTCGTAGGCGAACTGATCGGCGTCGTAGAGCCGCCAGAGCACGATCGCCGCCAGGGCGACCAGGACCAGGACCGCCAGGACGGTGTAGAGCCGGTGGCGCGCGCGGGTCTTTGGCCCGGGGGCGTCGAAGAGGACGGAAGCAGGCATCAGGCGATCCTCCAGCGGCGCTCCATCGAGCCCGCGATCAGCGACACGACCTCGACCAGCACGATGTAGCCGATCGAGAAGGCGATGAAGATCTCCAACCGGGCATCGGCGTTGTCGTTGGTCATGGACTTCATCTGGCTGGTGGCCTCGATGACGCCGAAGACCGCGGCGACCGAGGTGTTCTTCAGCATCGCGATCAGGGCGCTCGCGGTCGGCGGCACCGAGGCCCGGAAGGCCTGCGGCAGCACGATCTGGGACATCACGCCGCCGAAGGGCAGCCCGATCGCCCGGGCGGCCTCCGCCTGGCCGAGGGACACCGAGTTGATGCCCGAGCGCAGCGACTCACACACGAAGGTCGAGGTGTAGAGCGTCAGCGACACCACGGCGGCGGTGAAGAATGAGGTGAAGTCGAACTGCCCGATGTGGACGTCGACCCAGTTGAAGGTGATCCCGATCCGAGGCGCTGCGAACTGGAAGAAGAAGAAGATCATCGCCAGCGGGGTGTTGCGCACCAGGTTGACGTAGAGGGTGCCAGTCACCCGCAGCACCTTGACCGGGCCGACCCGCATGGCGACCAGGATCGTGCCCAGGATCAGGGAGAGGACCGCTGAGATGATGAACAGCAGCGCTGTGTAGGTGAAGGCCTTCCCGATCTCGGGGAGGTAGTCGATGACGGTGTCCACGCGGTTCCTTCTCGGGTGGTGGGTGGAGCAGAGCGCTGACGCGCCGAACCGACGGTCGGCCGGGCCCCTCAGTGGAGCCCGGCCGACCGGTCAGATCACATGCACTCGTCCATCTCGGGAAGCTCGGGAGCCTCCTCGCCCGAGGCGCCGAGGGTGGCGTCCCACGCGTCCTGGTAGGCGCCGTCCTCGGAGGCCTCGGTCAGCGTGTCGACGATCCACTGGCACATCTCCGGGCTCTCCTTGGAGTAGCCGACGCCGATGCGCTCCTCGGAGAACTCATCACCCACGACCTTGAGCATGCCCTCGTTCTGCGAGGCGTAGCCGAGCAGGATGGAGCCGTCGGTGGACATCGCCTCGACGGTGCCGTCGAGCACCTTGTCGACGCACTGGGAGTAGGTGTCGAAGCCGACCGGCTTCATGCCCTCGGCCTTGACGTTCTCCAGCGAGGTCGAGCCGGTCACCGAGCAGACCTCCTCGCCCTGCAGGTCGGCCGGACCGGTGACGTCGGAGTCCTCGGGCACCAGCAGCTGCTGGCCGGTCACCATGTACGGGCCGGCCTGACCGACGACCTGACGACGCTCGTCGGTGATGGAGTACGACGCCGCCACGAGGTCGACCTTGTCGCCCTCCAGGAAGGGTTCGCGGTTGTCGGAGACGGTCTCGACGTAGGACACCTTGCTGGTGTCCTCGGGGTCGATGCCGAGGCTGGCCACGAGGATCTTGGCGATCTCCACGTCGAAGCCCTCGGGGATGTCGCCGCCGGTGGGCATGAAGCCCAGGCCCGGCTGGTCGAACTTCACGCCGACGCGGACGGTGCCGGCGTCCGCGATCTCCTTCATCTTGGTGCCGTCGTCGAAGTTGTCGGCTGCGTTCTCGGAGACGCTGACGTCGCTGCCGCTGTCGTCGTCGCTCCCGGCGTCGCCGCAAGCCGCGAGGCCGGCCGCCAGGACGACCGCCGCGGTCACGGCCTTGAGCCTGGTGTAGCGCATCGTTACTCCTTCATGTCCAGTGCTGTGTCCCAATTGGATGGATCGGTGGTGCGGGTGGTGCGGCTCAGTGCTTGAGGATCTTGCCGAGGAAGTCCTTGGCGCGATCGCTCTGCGGGTTGCTGAAGAACTCCTCGGGGGTGTTCTCCTCGACGATCTGTCCGTCGGCCATGAACACGACCCGGTCGGCCGCCGTACGGGCGAAGCCCATCTCATGGGTGACCACGACCATGGTCATGCCCTGCTTGGCCAGGTCGACCATGACGTCGAGCACCTCCTTGATCATCTCGGGGTCGAGCGCGGAGGTGGGTTCGTCGAAGAGCATCACCTTGGGCTCCATCGCCAGCGCGCGGGCGATGGCGACGCGCTGCTGCTGGCCACCGGAGAGCTGGGCGGGGTACTTGTCCGCCTGGACGCCGACCCCGACCCGGTCGAGCAGTTGGCGGGCACGGGACTCCGCCTCGGACTTGCTCTGCCTGCGCACCTTGATCGGCCCGAGCGTGACGTTCTCCAGGATCGTCTTGTGGGCGAAGAGGTTGAAGCTCTGGAAGACCATGCCGACCTCGGCGCGCAACTGGGCCAGCGCCTTGCCCTCATCGGGGAGCGGCTGGCCGTCGAGGCTGATCGAGCCGGATCCGATCGTCTCCAGCCGGTTGATCGCCCGGCACAGGGTCGACTTCCCCGAGCCGGAGGGGCCGATCACCACGACCACCTCGCCCTTGCCGATGGTGAGGTTGATGTCCTGCAGCACGTGGAGCTGACCGAACCACTTGTCCACGTGATCGAGGACCACCAGCGGCTCATGCGTGGCAGGGGCGGCCGGTTCGTTCTCAAGCGCCGTCATGGCAGATGACACTAAACCCATCGAGTGGCCTCGGCCACGACACGTGGGTCTTCGGTGTGGACTGTGATCTGCCTGTGACCTGACGGTACGCCGCATCCGAGCGGTGTGCTGGTTCCGATCGGCTCGCGGACGCTTCCGCCGGCCTCGCGAGGTGTGCAGCCCTGGTGGTCCGCGCCGGCCCTCCGTCGGGCAGCTTCCGCGTCGGCCGTCGATCGGACCAGGCTCAGGCTCGGGGCTCGGTCGGACCCTGGTCGAAGATCCGCCAGGGCGCAGTCGTCGAGGCGCGGGTCAGGTGGTAGGCCCACGAGACGGCGCCCGTGCCGAGCACACCGCCGCCGCGGTACGGGCGCCAGTTCACGGTGAGCCACACGGGAACCACGACGACCTCGTCGGTGGCGCTCAGGCCGTGGGCCATGGGTGACTCGCTGACGTGCTGGTCGACCACCACATCCGTCAGGCTCTCGACGTCGTCACACCGGCCGGCCACGTCCTCGGTGGACCCCTCGGCGGCCAGCGCCTCGGCGGTCTCGCAATCGTGTGCGTTCACAGCGTCGAGGAACGTGGTCACCACCGCCTCCGGTGAGGCCTCCGGGGGTGGCATCGCGATGTCCGCGGACTTCGGGGGAGGGCGGAACAGCAGGAACGCCGTGATGAGGAGCGCGAGCACGGTCGAGACTGTCGCGATCACGGCGAATCGACCCGGACGGAAGGACACGTGCGAATCCTCCCAGCGGGCGACGGGTCGACCGTACTCCCGGGACGGATCTGAGACAGGCGCCGACAGGGCCCCCGGGGGGAACGCCGGGGCACGAGGTTCGACGGGTGCGGCTCGGATCACTTGCGAGTTCCCGGATGGACCTTGCCCCGCCGTACCCTGGCAGGGTTATGAGCAGCGCCAGCCCCACCTCGCGCACGTACGAGGTCCGCACCTACGGGTGCCAGATGAACGTCCACGACTCCGAGCGACTCTCCGGTCTGCTGGAGGACGCCGGCTACACCTCGGCAGCAGACGGTGAGCAGGCCGATGTGGTGGTCTTCAACACCTGCGCGGTGCGGGAGAACGCCGACAACAAGCTCTACGGCAACCTGGGCCACCTTGCGCCGATCAAGGCGGAGCGGCCCGGGATGCAGATCGCGGTCGGCGGCTGCCTGGCGCAGAAGGACCGCGACACGATCACCGCGAAGGCGCCCTGGGTCGACGTCGTCTTCGGCACCCACAACATCGGCTCGCTGCCGGTGCTGCTCGAGCGCTCCCGGGTGGCCGAGGAGGCCCAGGTCGAGATCCTCGAGTCGCTCGACGTCTTCCCCTCCACGCTCCCGACCAAGAGGGAGTCGGCCTACGCCGCCTGGGTCTCGATCAGCGTGGGGTGCAACAACACCTGCACCTTCTGCATCGTGCCCAGCCTGCGAGGCACGGAGAAGGACCGGCGGCCCGGTGACATCCTGGCCGAGATCCGCGCCCTGGTCGCCGAGGGCGTCACCGAGGTGACCCTGCTGGGCCAGAACGTCAACGCCTACGGGGTGGAGTTCGGTGACCGGCAGGCCTTCTCCAAGCTGCTCCGTGCCTGCGGTGACATCGAGGGGCTGGAACGGGTCCGGTTCACCTCACCTCACCCCGCGGAGTTCACCGACGACGTCATCGAGGCGATGGCCGAGACGCCGAACGTGATGCCCTCCCTGCACATGCCGCTGCAGTCCGGCTCCGACCGGGTCCTGCGGGCGATGCGCCGCTCCTACCGCTCCAAGAAGTTCCTGGGCATCATCGAGCGGGTCCGGGCGGCCATCCCGCACGCCGCGATCACCACCGACATCATCGTCGGGTTCCCCGGTGAGACCGAGGAGGACTTCCAGGCGACGCTCGACGTGGTGCGGGAGTCGCGGTTCTCCTCGGCCTTCACCTTCCAGTACTCCAAGCGCCCCGGCACCCCCGCCGCCGTCCTCGAGGACCAGATCGACCCGGCGGTGGTCAAGGACCGCTACGGCCGGCTGGCCGAGCTGGTCAACCAGATCGCCTGGGAGGAGAACAAGCGCCAGGTCGGGCGCACCCTCGAACTGCTGGTCGCCGAAGGGGAGGGGCGCAAGGACGAGGCGACGCACCGTCTCTCCGGGCGGGCGCCCGACAACCGGCTGGTGCACTTCGAGGCCGACCTCTCCCGGGTCGACGTCGACGAGGTCCGCCCGGGCGACCTGGTGACGGTGGAGGTCACCTACGGCGCCCCGCACTACCTGGTGGCGGACGGCCCGGTCCGGGCGGTACGTCGTACCCGGTCGGGCGACGCCTGGCAGGCCCGCCAGGGGCGGCCCGCGGAGGCCCCCGGCTCGGTCGGATTGGGCATGCCCACCCTCGGCGTCCCCGCCCCGCTGCCCGACGCCCCCGTCTGCGGCTGACCCGCCGCCCCGATCGACCGGCTGCGGCCAGGGTCACAGGACACCCGGTTCCACCGGCGACTCGACTTAGGTTAGGTTTACCTGAATTGTCGCCTGAGTCCGGAGTCCGTCTTGCCCCGCACCTCCCGCCCCCTGCAGATCCACCCCATCGTGCTGCGTCGCGCGGAGGTGGTCCGCGTCGTCGACGTCTCACCCAATCTCCGCCGCCTGACGCTCGCGGGACCAGACCTGTCCGAGGGTGAGATGGGCGCCGGGTACTCCCGGCCCGAGTTCCGCTCCGACGGGTTCGACGACCACGTGAAGCTGGTGGTGCCCGGTGCGGACGGCGCCCTGCCCCGGATCGGCACCCAGGAGGAGAACCGCTTCGCCTGGAACCCCGAGGTGCTCGCCCATACCCGGGACTACACGGTGCGGTCGTGGGAACCCGGCGCGACGAGCTTCGAGATCGACGTCGTACGACACGAGCAGGGCCTCGCCGCGGACTGGGCGTTCGCGGCGCAGCCCGGCGACGAGGTGCACTTCGCCGGTCCCAAGTCGTGCGCCCTACGCAACGACGAGGTCGACTGGCACCTGCTGGTGGGCGACGAGACGGCGTTGCCGGCGATCTCCCGCTGGCTCGAGGAGGCGCCCGAGGGGACGCGCGGACAGGCGATCATCGAGGTGCCTTCGGAGGCGGACCGGGTGAGCGTGCCCTCCAAGGCCGAGGTCGAGGTGACCTGGCTGGTGCGCGGCAGGACCCCGGCCGGTACTAGCACCCAGCTCGCCGACGCCGTCCGCCGGCTGGTGCTGCCCGAAGGGCGCGGCTATGCCTGGGTCGCGGGGGAGGCGCTGACGATCGCACCCATCCGGCGGCACCTCCGGCACGGACTCGGCCTGCCCAAGGAGGACGTCGAGGTCTCCGGCTACTGGCGCCGGGCCGCCGACCAGCCGGCTACCGAACCCGCCGACGACGCCGAGCGGCTGATGCCCATCACCGGCGACGACGAGCCGGCCGACCCCGTGGACGACGTCCACGAGATGAGCGAGCTGCTGCCTCCCGTGGTGACCCGGGTCGCGGTCACCCTCGGGATCTGCTCGCTCATCGCCGACGGGCACGACACCGCCGCCGCGCTGGCCCGCGAGACCGCGGTGGCGCAGGGGCGCCTGGTCCCGCTGCTGGACGCGCTGGCCGCCCTCGGCCTGGTCGAGGAGGAATCCGGCCGCTACCGCAACACCGCTCGCGGCGGCGTACTCACCGAGGAATCGGCGATCGAGCACCTGTCCCTCGACGACCCGGCCAACCGGGAGGCCCTCGCCCTCGTGGACCTCCTCGACGTGCTCCGCACCGGCGTTCCCGCCGCCCGCCTGGGCGGGCTCGCCCGGCCCCGACGACGCGCCACCGACGCCGCGCTGGACCTGGCGCACCACGAGCGCGCCGCCGAGGAGCTCCACTACGTCCTCGAACCGCTCGCCGCGCTGGCCCCGGTGGCCGGCGCGCGCACCCTCGCGGTGTACGGCGACGCGGCCGGCCGGGTGGCCGACGCCCTCGCCGGCGGCCGAGCCGTCCACCTGCCTGGAGACGGCGAACAGCCCTGGCCGCAGCACGACTGCGCGGTCCTGGTCGGGACCCTGGAGGGACGTGACGACGAGGAGGGGGTCGGCCTGCTCCGTGCGGCCCTCACCGGCGGGACCACCCTGGTGCTGGTCGAGCGCACCAGCGACCGGGCCGCGACCGACGACCACGACGCCGAGGACGCCCTGGTCAGCCTGGTGGCGTCCGGTCTGCCGCTGCGTTCCGGTGCTGCCGTCGACGAACTGCTCCGCCGTGCCGGTGCCGTTGCCCTGGAGCACCATGTCCTGGGCTGGGGGTTCAGTCCGCTCTCGCGCGTGGTCGTCGCGCATGTCTGAGGCCGCCACGAGGCAACCGCTGGCGGAGGGCGCGGCACCGGGCACCGGCACGGGTCGGCGTCCGAACATGCCGCTGGTGCTGGCGGGAATCGGCGCTGCCCTCGTGTGCGCGGTGCTCCTCAGCGTCTTCGTGGGCACCGAGCGGGTCGCGCCGGACCGGGTGAGCGCCGTCCTGATCGGCACCGGGGACCGGGAGGCACACGTGCTGGTGTGGGAGTACCGGGTGCCGCGCACCCTGGTGGCCGTGGCGGTGGGCGCTGCCCTCGGTGCGGCCGGCGCCCTGATCCAGGCCTACACCCGCAACCCGCTGGCCGATCCAGGCATCCTCGGGGTCAACGCCGGTGCGGCGCTCGGCGTCTCGCTGGCCGTCTGGGCCGGTGCGTCCGCCTCGGTCACCGCCCTGGTCTGGCCCGCCCTGGCGGGAGCGTGCCTGGCCACGGTCGCGGTGTTGTTGCTCGCCAGCACGGGGCGTGGACCCGCCACCCCGGTCCGGATGACCCTCGCCGGAGTCGCGCTGGCCGCCGTGCTCGGCGGCCTCGCCACCGGCATGCGCCTGATCGACCCGCAGACCTTCGAGCGCTACCGCTCCTGGGCGGCCGGGTCGGTGGCCGGGCGCTCGCCCTCCGACCTGGCCGAGGTGGCGCCGTACCTGCTGATCGGGTTGGTCGCCGCGGTCGCGTTGGTGCGCTCTCTGAACGCGGTCGCGCTCGGTGAGGATGTGGCCTCCTCGCTGGGGGTCAGCCCCCGGCGCACCCGCCTGCTCACCATCCTCGCGG
This sequence comes from Nocardioides insulae DSM 17944, assembly GCF_000422825.1. Lineage (GTDB taxonomy): Bacteria > Actinomycetota > Actinomycetes > Propionibacteriales > Nocardioidaceae > Nocardioides > Nocardioides insulae. The sequence goes on from NZ_AUGU01000014.1 coordinate 309,436, forward strand.
TCACCATGCTGGTAGGGGCCGCGACCGCGGTGGCCGGCCCGATCGGCTTCCTCGGGCTGATGGTGCCGCACGCCTGCCGCCTGCTGGTGGGCAACGACCAGACCCGGGTCATCCCGCTCTCGATCCTGATGGCCCCGGTGGTGCTGCTGCTGGCCGACACCGTCGCCCGGGTGATCGTCCCGCTGCGCGAGGTGCCGGTCGGGATCGTGACCGCCTTCATCGGGGCACCGGTGCTGATCTGGCTGGTCCGGGACCGGAAGGTGAACACGCAGTGAGCGCCCTGATCCGAACCGAGCCGGGCTCGCTCGTCCTTCGCGCCTCCGCAGGCGTCTCCGGCCGCGTCCACACTCGCACGATCCTCGGCTGTGCGGTGATGCTGCTCCTGACCGGCGCGGTGACCGTCCTCGCCCTCATGCTCGGCTCGGTCCGCTACTCGCCCGCGGAGGTCCTGCAGGCCCTCTTCTCGGACGCGCCGGGCACGGCCGAACTCTTCGTGGTCCAGTGGCGGCTGCCACGGGCCGTCGCTGCCGTTGTCTTCGGCGCCGCGCTCGGAGCCGCGGGTGCGATCTTCCAGTCATTGACCCGCAACCCGCTGGGGAGCCCGGACATCATCGGTTTCACCGCCGGCGCCTCGGCCGGCGGCGTCGCCGTGGTCGCCCTCGTCGGGTCCGGGTACGCCGTCGTGGCCGGTGGTGCCCTGCTCGGCGGGTTCGTGGTGGCGGTGCTGGTGATGCTGCTGTCCCGCGGCGGGGGAGCGGGCGGGTTCCGGCTGATCATCGTGGGCCTGGGGCTCAGCGCCATGCTGGCCAGCCTGGAGAGCTGGTTCATCCTCACCGCCGACCTCGACATCGCCCAGGTGGCCGCGGTGTGGGGCGTCGGATCGCTCAACGGCATCGGTTTCGAGCACAGCGGCCCGGCTCTGGTGCTGAGCCTGCTCGCCCTCGCCGGCTCCGGACTGCTCGGCCGCCGGCTCGGGTTGCTGGATCTCGGCGACGACCTGTCCGCCGGTCTCGGCGTACCGCCCTCCGGCACTCGGGTGGCCGGAGTGGCCGCCGGCGTGGTCCTGGTCGCGCTGGTGACCGCCGCGACCGGCCCGATCGCCTTCGTCGCTCTGGCGGCCCCACATGTGGGCCGGTGGATCGCTCGCTCCGCGGGGGCCTCGCTGGGGCCGGCGGCCCTGGCCGGCGCCCTGATCCTGGCCAGCGCCGACCTGCTCGCCCAGCACGCCGTCCCCGGTCACAGCCTGCCTGTGGGCGTGGTCACCGTCGCGGTCGGCGGCCTCTACCTGATCACCCTCCTCATCCGCGAGAACCGGAAGGGCACCCTGTGAGTACGTCCCCCCTGCCCGGCCCACCCTCAGGACGCCGGCCCGCTGTCCTGCGCGCCGATCGGCTCACGATGGGCTACGAGCAACGGATCGTGGGCGAGGACCTCTCCTTGGACATCCCGGGCGGTGAGTTCACCGTCATCATCGGACCCAATGCATGCGGCAAGTCGACCCTCCTCCGCTCCCTGGCCCGGCTGTTGAAGCCACGCGCCGGCACGGTCCTGCTGGACGGGTCGGACATCCACCGGCTGCGTGCCCGGGAGGTGGCGGCCCGGCTCGGGCTGCTGCCCCAGTCGGCGATCGTTCCCGCCGGCATCAGCGTCTTCGACCTCGTCCGCCGCGGCCGCTACCCGCACCAGTCCATCCTCTCGCGCTGGAGCCAGGAGGACGAGGACAGCGTCCGCCGAGCCCTGGCCAGCACCGACCTGACCGCGCTCGCCGACCGCCCGGTCGACGAACTCTCCGGCGGCCAACGACAGCGCGCCTGGGCGGCGATGGCACTCGCCCAGGACAGCCAGATCCTGCTGCTCGACGAACCGACGACCTACCTCGACGTCTCGCACCAGATCTCCCTGCTCGACCTGTTCGCCGAACTCCACGAGGAGGGCCGCACGGTCGTGGCCGTCCTGCACGACATCAACCACGCGGCGAGGTACGCCACCCATCTCGTCGTGATGGCCGAGGGCCGGGTCGTGGCCCAGGGGACGCCGCGCGACGTACTCACCACCGAACTGCTCGACCGGGTCTTCGACATCGAGGCCACCATCATCGAGGACCCCGTCAACGGCGGCCCTCACGTCATCACCAGACACCGGGGCCGGCTCGCGGCCGCGGACTCAACCCTGCGAAAGGTCACTCCATGAAGTCACGTCTCCTCACCCTCGCCGCCGGAGCGGTCGCAGCCACGATCGCCCTCACCGGCTGCGGCGGCTCCTCGGAGGCCGACGACGAGACCGGCGCCTCCGCGGAGACCCGGACGGTCACCGACGCCAGCGGCGAGGAGGTGGAGGTGCCGGCCGACCCGCAGCGCGTGGTCACCCTGCACTACGCCGCCACCCAGTCGGTGCTCGACCTGGGCGCCCCCCTCGTCGGGCAGGGCGTCGTCGAGGAGGACATCCTCCCCGAGGACGAGGTCGAGGAGGTCATGGCGATCCCGATCGTGGCCACCGACAGTTCCGAGCCCGACCTGGAGCAGATCGCCGGTGTCGAGCCCGACCTGGTGCTCGCGCCCAACACGCTGGAGGAGGAAGTGCTCGACCAGTTGCGCGACGTCGCTCCGGTCTACGTGTTCACCCTGCGCGGCGGCGACCGGGCCAACTGGACCCAGCGGGTCGACGAGGTCGCCGACGCGCTGGGCCGCGAGGAGGAGAAGGAGGAGCTCGCCACCGAGTTCGAGGCCCGGCAGAGCGAGCTGGCCGCGGAGTACGCCGATGTGATCGAGGGCAAGTCCGTCGGTGTCATCGGCGCGTTCGAGGAGAACAACTTCTACGCCTGGGGCGAGGACAACATGACCGCCACCATCCTGTTGCCGCTCGGCTTCACCTGGTCGGCCCAGGAGAACGCCGTCGTGGAGGGCGAGGAGGAGCCGGAGGCCACGGTCTCCTTCGAGAAGATCGGCTCCACCGTGGGCGACGCCGACATCCTCTTCCTCGACTCCGACTTCCGGGAGCAGGTCAACCCGTTCATGGAGGGCCTCCAGAAGACGACCCTGTACCAGGACCTGCCGGCGGTGAAGGCCGGCCATGACTACCCGGGCGGCAAGAACACCGTCGCCGGCTACACCGACGCCAACTACGTCCTCGACCGTGTCGAGGACGCTCTGCAGGACATCCAGGGCTCCTGATCGCCATACCCTCCACCGGGGTGGGACCTGGCCGGTCGGCGTCCGCCGACCGGCTGCTCACCTCACCCTGCCTCGACCCGACGGTGGGGCGGACCTCAGCGCGCCGGGCCCACCGGGCCACCGACCGAGATCAGTCGGCCGGCGGTCGGACGTGCTCGAGGTAGTGGCGCAGCTCCGCGATCGACTCCTCGATGTCGGAGAGGGCCCGGTGGGCCTCCTTCTTGCGGTAGGTCGCGCCGTACCTGCCCTCGAAGACCAGCTTCCACGCCGAGACGTCCAGCATCCGGTAGTGGAGACGTGCGTCCAGCCGGGGCCACTCGTTCGCGATGAACCGGCGGTCCTGGTGGATGGAGTTGCCGGCCAGCACGATCCGCGTCGTGCCGTCGCCGAAGTGCTGGTCGCAGAACGCCAGCAGCTGGTTCTCCACGGTGCGGCCGTTGGTGCCCTGCAGGTTCTGGTCCATCAGCGCCTGACGGACCTCGGCGTGGGTGTCCCAGAACTCCCCGACCATGCGCCGCTTCATCAGCCCCGGGCCCACCTTCTTGACCGCCTCGTAGCTGCCCAGCGGCTCGAACGCCCAGTCGGTGGCGATCGCTGCCACCTCGACGATCCGATCCTCGACCGGGTCCAACCCGGTCATCTCCAGGTCGACCCACAGCAGCGCGGCACTCATGGGCCGAGCCTAGTGCTCCATCACTGAAGTCGAGTTGCGCCTCCCGGACGGTCCAGATGGCCCGACTCGACGGTCCGGGAGGCCCGAGTCGGCCTGCGCAGGTGGGGCGATCGGCCCTACGGTCGAGGCATGACCGACTTCCTCGCCCTGCACCGGCCCGGTGAGCCGCTGCTGATGCCCAACGCCTGGGATCTCGGGTCCGCCAGGATCCTGGCCGAGCTGGGGTTCGCCGCGGTCGCCACGACGAGCAGCGGGTACGCCGCCACCCTGGGCAGGCGGGACGGCCGAGTGACCCGCGAGGAGGCGCTCGGGCACGCCGGCGCGATGGCGGCGGCGGTCGGCGTACCGGTGAGCGCGGACCTGGAGGACGGGTACGCCGAGGATCCGGCGGGCGTGGCCCGCACCGTCGCGGAGGCGGTGGCGGTGGGCCTCGCCGGGTGTTCGATCGAGGATCACTCCGGCCGGGAGGACGAGCCGATCCGTACCCCGGAGGCGGCCCGCGAGCGGATCGAGGCGGCGGTGGAGGCTGCGGCGGGCAGCGGCCTGGTGCTGACCGCACGCGCGGAGAACTACCTGCACGGCCGTCCCGACCTCGGGGACACCATCGCCCGGCTGCAGAGTTTCCAGGAGGCCGGGGCCGACGTGCTCTACGCGCCCGGAATCGGGAGCCCCGCAGACATAGCGACCCTGTGTCGGGAGCTGGACCGCCCGGTCAACGTCCTGCTCGTGCCCGGCGGGCCGGGACCGGCCGAGCTCGCCGAGTTCGGGGTCGCCCGCATCTCGGTCGGCGGCACCTTCGCCTGGACCGCGCTGTCCGCGCTGGTCGAGTCGGCGCGGGATCTGCTCGCCGGGGGCACGGGATTCTTCGACCGGGTGCAACCCGGCAGGGGGCTGGTCGACCGGGCGTTCGGCGACCAGTAGCCCTGCGTTCCCGCCACCCGCGGCGCCCGACCGACGGGGCACGGCGCTACGTCGCGCCGCGGCTTGTCAGACTGGGCACCATGTCGTCGTACACCCCGGAACCGGACGGCGACCGCGCGCGGCCGCCGATCGTGGCGGTCGTGGGCGCCACCGCCGCGGGCAAGTCGGGGCTCTCCCTCGACCTCGCCGAAGCGCTGGGCGGGGAGATCGTGAACACCGACTCGATGCAGGTCTACCGGGGCATGGACATCGGTACGGCCAAGCTGGCCCACGCTGAGCGGCGCGGCATCCCGCACCACCTGCTCGATCTGCTCGACGTGCGCGACCCCCTCACCGTGGCCGAGTTCCAGGGGTGGGCGCGCGCGGCCGTCGCCGAGCTCCGCGACCGGGGCCGGACGCCGGTACTGGTCGGCGGCAGCGCGCTCTACACCCGGGCGGTGGTGGACCGGTTCGAGTTCCCCGGCACCGATCCCGCGGTGCGGGCCAGGCTGGAGGCCGAGCTCGACCGACTCGGTCCCGCCCGGATGCACGAGCGGCTGCGCGCGCTCGACCCCGAGTCCGCCGACCGGATCCTGGTCGACAACGGCCGTCGTACCGTCCGGGCGCTCGAGGTCGTCGAGATCACCGGCCGCCCCTTCACCGCCACCCTGCCGCGACTGGAGTACGTCGACCCCGACACGGTGCAGATCGGCGTCGACATCGACCGGCCCTCGCTCGACGAGCGGATCGCCCGACGGGTGGACCTGATGCTCGAGGACGGCTTCGTGGCGGAGGTCGAACGGCTCCTCGACGAGGGCCTGATGGCCGGTCGGACCGCGTCGATGGCGATCGGCTACCGCGAGGTCGCGGCGCACCTGCGGGGGGAGCTGACCCTGGGGGAGGCCCGGGAACGCACGGTGATCGCCACCCGGCGCTTCGCCCGGCGACAGGATTCCTGGTTCCGCAAGGACCCCCGCATCGTGTGGGTCCACTTCGACGCCCCTGACCGACTCGAGCGCGCGGTCGCCGCGGTCCGGGCCCTGCGGCCCCCCGTATGAGTCCGAGCACGAGGAGGAATCCCCGCAATGTTGCGCCGGGCGAGGGGTCGCGATTCCCCGGACCGGCCGGGGCGCCGTACCCTCGCACGGTGGACAGCTGGACGGAGATCACCGACCTCGCCGACCTGATCGATCTGGTCGGGGAGCCGCATCCTGCGCTGAACGAGAAGGTGCACGCCACCCTGACCGAGCAGGATCTCGTCTGGCTGGCGGCGAGCCCGCTGTGCTTCGTGGGCACCTCGGACGCCGAGGGGCGCCAGGACGTCTCCCCGAAGGGTGACCCCTCCGGTCAGCTAGTGCACGTGATCGACGAGCGCACCATCGCGCTGGCCGAGCGGCCGGGCAACCGTCGCGTCGACGGCTACCGCAACCTGCTCCAGAACCCGCAGATCGGCCTCAACTTCGTCATCCCCGGCCGTAACGAGACCGTCCGGATCAACGGCCGTGCACGGCTGGTCCGGGACGCGCCCTGGTTCGACGCGCTGGCGGTTGCCGGGAAGCGCCCGCTGCTGGCGACGGTGGTGGAGATCGAGGAGATCTTCTTCCACTGCGCGCGGGCGTTCCTGCGCGGCAAGGTGTGGAAGCACGAGCAGTGGGAGCGCGACACCGAGATCCCCGAGTACGCCAAGGTCCTCTACTGAGCGATCGGCGACCCCCGGGAGCAGCACCCGGAAGGAGCGCCGGTGGGGGCCGTAGGCTGACCCGGTGACCTGGACAGAGATCCGCAGTGAGGCCGAGTTGCGCGCCCTGATCGGCACACCGCTCCCGCAGGTGCGCGACAAGGCGCGCCCCGGTCTGGTGGAGTCCGACCGGGCCTGGCTGGCCGCCTCGCCGTTCTGCATGCTCGCGACCGCGGACGCCGAGGGCCGCCTGGACGTCTCTCCGAAGGGTGACCCCGCCGGCTCCCTGGTGCACGTGCTCGACGAGCACACCATCGCGCTGGCCGAGCGGCCGGGCAATCGCCGTGCCGACGGCTATCTCAACATCCTCGCCAATCCCCAGGTGGGGCTGGACTTCGTGATCCCCGGCCGCGGCGACACCCTGCGCATCAACGGTCGCGGACGACTGATCGCGCAGGCGCCCTTCCTGGACCGGATGCGGGTGCGGGGCGCCCGCCCGCTGCTGGCGCTGGTGGTCGAGATCGAGGAGGTCTTCCACCACTGCGCGAAGGCATTCCTCCGCAGTCGGCTGTGGGAGCCGGAGACCTGGGCGCCGACCGAGACGGTGCCGCGACGCGCCGTACTCGCCAAGCAGGTCGATCACGACCCCCGCAGCGAGCAGGAACTCGACGACTACTACGGACCGACGTACGCCGAGCGGCTCTACTGACCCGCGCGAGGAGGAATCCCCGATGCATTACCCGTTCCTCAAGGGACACGGCACCGAGAACGACTTCGTGATCCTGCCCGACCACGACGGCAGCGTGCACGGCGATCTGCCGCGCGCCAGGGTGGCGGCGCTGTGCGACCGCCGCGCCGGCCTGGGGGCGGACGGCGTGATGCGGGTGATCCGGACGGCGTCGTACGTGCGTCAACCCGGCGACCCCGATGACCTCGGCGCGGGGGAGTGGTTCATGGACTACCGCAACTCCGACGGATCCCTCTCGGAGATGTGCGGCAACGGGGTCAGGGTCTTCGCCCGGCATCTGGTGGCCGCCGGCCTGGTGGACGCGGAGGCGGCCGCCGCCGGCATCCCGATCGCCACGCGGGCGGGGCTGAAGGTGGTCCGCGTCGAGGGTGACGACATCACCGCCGACATGGGCCGCCCGCGCCTGCTGGGCACCAGCGTGGTCGCCGTCGACGAGCACACCTGGCCGGCCCGCCACGTCGACATGGGCAACCCGCACGCGGTGGCCTACGTCGAGGATCTCGCGGACGCCGGTCCGCTGATCGAGCCGCCGAGTCACGACGTGGAGACCTATCCCGAGGGCGTCAACGTGGAGTTCGTCGTGCGACGCGGGCCGCGGCACGTGGCGATGCGGGTGCACGAGCGGGGCAGCGGGGAGACCCGCTCCTGCGGCACCGGCGCCTGCGCGGTGATGGTGGCCACCGCCGAGGCCGACGGCAACCGGCCCGGTGAGGCGGATGTCGTCTACACCGTCGACGTGCCCGGGGGGCGGCTCACGCTCACCTGGACCACCGAGGACCGGGTGCTGCTCACCGGGCCGGCGGTGCTGGTGGCCGAGGGGCACACCGCGCTCTGAGCGGGCTCCGGGTCGGCGCCCGATCCATAGGCGCGGCTTATGTCTGCCTTCGGTGAAGAATGTGTGCCCCAGGCCACAACTGGAACCTGTTCTACTTTATGCTCCCGACATGGATATCAACGGAAGCAGCGCGATCGTCACCGGCGGCGCGAGCGGAATCGGTGAGGCCGCGGCCCGCCAGCTCGCGGCCAAGGGTGCGATCGTCATCGTGGCGGACCTCCAGGCCGACAAGGGCGAGGCGCTCGCCAAGGAGATCGGCGGCATCTTCGCCCAGGTCGACGTCACCAACACCGAGCAGATCACCGAGGCCGTCGAGCTGGCCGGGGCGACCGCGCCCCTGCGCGCCTGCGTCAACTCCGCCGGTCGCGGCGCCGCCCAGCGCACCATCGGTCGCGACGGCAAGATCGAGTCGGCCTACAACCTCGACATCTACCGCAAGATCATCGAGATCAACCTGATCGGCACCTTCGACATGACCCGCCAGGCGGCCACGGTGATGAGCCGCAACGAGCCCGACGCGGACGGCCAGAAGGGCGCGATCGTCAACCTCGCCAGCGTGGCCGCCTTCGACGGTCAGATCGGCCAGGCGTCGTACTCCTCCTCCAAGGGTGGCGTGGTCGGCATGACCCTCCCGGTCGCCCGCGACCTGGCGGCCGCCGGCATCCGGCTCAACACCATCGCCCCCGGCCTGATCGACACCCCGATCTACGGCACCGGCCCCGAGGCCGAGGCCCGCAAGGCGAAGCTGGGCGAGAGCGTGCTCTTCCCCCACCGCCTCGGCAAGGCCGACGAGCTGGCCTCGATGGTGGTCGAGTGCATCACCAACAGCTACATGAACGGCGAGGTCATCCGCGTCGACGGCGGCATCCGGATGCCTCCCAAGTGACCCTCTGATCCCACACGCAGCACGCGTACGACGGCCCGCCGGGTGTTCCCGGCGGGCCGTTCGCGTCCTCGCCGGGACGGGATGGGCACGACCACGAGACCGCGGCGGAATGGGTCCCACGACCCCTAGTAAACAGAACCTGTTTCACCTAGGGTGGCGTGGCTACGAGTGTGGCGCACGTCATGAGGAGTGGGAATGGGCAACAGCAACACCAAGTTCGAACTGCAGGGCCTGTGTCATCTGGCCCTCGTCTGCGAGGACATGGAGCGCACGGTCGAGTTCTACACCGAGGTCCTGGGCATGAGGCTCCCCAAGACCATCGACATCCCCGGCGGAGGGCAGCACTTCTTCCTCGACATGGGCTGCGAGGAGTACATCGCCTTCTTCTGGTTCCCCGACGCACCCAAGCGCGCCCCCGGTGTGGCCTCGGCAGAGGCGCTGCCCGGTGTCGGCGAGATCATGACCGCCCACGGTTCGATGAACCACGTGGCCTTCAAGGTGCCGGCCGAGAAGTTCGACGAGTACAAGGCTCGGCTCGACGCTGCCGGGGTCGCCACCGGACCGATCCTCAACCACGACGACAGCCCCTCGACCGTGGCGCGGGAGATGCACGACGGCGTCTACATCCGCTCGATGTACTTCTTCGACCCGGATGGGATCCTGCTGGAGTTCGCCTGCTGGACCCGCGAGCTCGGCCCGGACGACGTGCGTGTCGCGCCTCGTCGCGCGGACGGTTCCTACTCCGAGCGGGGCGTCGTCGGCACGTCCGTCAACGCCTGATGCCCCGCCTCCGCCAGGTCCCCCGGCACGAGGTCGACGATGACCGGGTCCTGAGCTGGTACGACCGGCTCTTCGGGGATCGCGACCCCGTCGCCGAGCCCGGCACCGCCTCCGGCACCCCGGGTGACTGGTGGACCGTCTTCGCGCTCTCGCCGGATATCCTGCGGCACGCGACCGCCGGCTTCGCGGTCTACCGCAGCCCGGAGCGCCGCCTCGACCCGGTGCTTCGAGAGCTCGGCCAGGCCCGGGCCGGCTGGGTCCGGGGCAGCCAGTTCGTCTTCTCCCAGCACTGCAAGTCGCTGCGCGACCTCGGGGTGAGCGAGGAGCGGATCGCCGCGGTGTCCACCGGGGCGGCCTCGCCGCTCTTCGACGAGGCCGAGCGGTACGTCCTGGCCTACACAGACGCGCTGGTCGACCAGGGCGGCCGGGTCTCCGACGGGCTCTTCGCCGGACTCCGGGAGCACCTCGACGACCTCGAAATCCTGGAACTCACCTACATCACCGCGATGTACGACATGCACGCCGTCATCGCCAAGGCCCTCCACCTGGAGTACGACAACCGCGAGGACCCGATCGTCGAGATCGGTGGCGGCGGCCTCAACGGGTAGCGCAGCCTTCGCCGGGCGCGCGGGATCACCCGCGCGCCCCGGCGAGGCCCCGGGTGGAGGGCGCCAGATCGAAGGCGCTAGCTCGAGAGTCCGAGCGCGTCGAGGACGTCGCTGACGGTGCCCCCGGCAGCGAGGGTACGGCGTGAGCGCAGCCCCGCCTTGGGCCATCCGATGCTCACCGCACCGGCCAGCGCGCCGTCCGGGCCGCCCCACAGCGCGAGTCGCTGACCCTCGTTCTCGACGACCAATGGGTCGTCGCCGGGCGCGGGGTCACCGAAGACCTGGATGGTGGTGCCGTGCTGGTCGCTCCACACGTACGGCACCGCGGTGTCGGCCTGGGGGTCGTCGGGGGCGGTGATGGTCTGCGCCACGAAGCGGGCCTGGTCGCCGGCGGTGGTCCAGTGCTCGCGGCGAGTGCCGCGGCTTCCGTCCGGGCGGTCCCAGCGGGCGACGTCCCCGATCGCGAAGACATCGGCGAGGCCGGCCACCCTGCCGTACTGGTCGCACAGCACCCCGTCGCCCACCGGCAGTCCGGAGGCGGCGAGCCAGCCGGTGTCGAGCACCGCGCCGATGCCCACGACCGCGAGCCCGGCCGAGACCGAGCTCCCGTCGCCGAGTTCCGCGCGCACGCCACCGTCGGGCCCATCCGCCAGGGAGAGGATCGAGCAGCCGGTGCGCAGCCGGACGCCGTGAGCGCGGTGCTGATCCAGGATCCACCCCGCGACCCGATCACCCAGCCGATCGGCGAGCGGCCGCTCCACCGTGTCGACCAGGACGACGTCCTTGCCCGCGGCCCGAGCGGCACTCGCGACCTCGGCCCCGATGAAGCCACCGCCCACCACCAGCACCGACTCGCTGGCCGACAGATCGGCGTGCAGCGCCTCGGCCTCGGCGAGGGTGCGAAGGACGTGGATGTGCCGGCCCGGCCAGGGGGAGGGCCGGGCGCGGGCGCCGGTGGCGAGCACCAGGACGTCGTACCTCAGGGCCGCGCCGTCGGCCGTGACCACGCGACGGGCGTCGGTGTCGATCTCCACCGCCTCGCTCCCCAGCACCAGTTCGATCTGCTCGGCGGCGGCCTGCTCGACGCTCAGCAGCCAGCGGGGCTCCAGCGGGTGCGACTTGGACAGCGGAGGCTTGTCGTAGGGGGTCACCGTCTCCCGGTCGAGCAGCCGGACCGGGCCGGCGTACCCCTGGATCCGCAGCGACCGGGCGAGGTTCACCCCGGCCACCGAGGCGCCGACGATCAGTACTCCGTGCTCGTGCGCGCCGTGCTCGGATGATGCGCTCACCCGTCCTCCTCGTGGTCGTGTGCAGTGAGGGTTTCCGGGCGCCGCAGCGCTGTCAAGGGCGTCTCGCGGACCAACTGTTGCCCGGCCCGTCACCGGCCCGTACGTCGGGCGTCGGGCACAGGTCGGGTGTGGGCGCTGCGATCGACCCATGGTGTGGCTCGGGCGCCGGGACGCCCTCCGTGCAGGAGTAGGACTCTCCGCCTCCGCGGGGCTGCTGGCGACCGGCCTGGCCACGAGCCGGTTGGGGGCGAGGAGCGAGGTGTGGAGGGGAGCGCGGCAGAACCGCCGGCGGATCGATCAGCCGCACGGCGCGCGGACCGGCGATGTGACCGCGGAGTCGGCGGTGATCTGGGCCCGTGCTGCCGACGACGGCCGGATGGTCGTGCAACTGAGCAGCAACGGTCGGCAGGTGCGCACCGTCACCGGTCCGGTCGCCGACCCGCGCACCGACCGGACCGCTCGGATCGTGCTGCGCGGGCTCGAGCCCGGGCGGGAGTACGCCGCCAGGGTGTGGTTCGCGGGCGAGGACGGCACCGCCGGGCGGTTGGAGACGGTCCGGTTCCGTACGGCACCGCGACATCCCACGCCGGTGAGCTTCGCCTGGTCGGGGGACACCTGCGGCCAGGGGTGGGGGATCGAGACCACCCTCGGATTGCCCGGCTACGGCCTTCTCGCCTCCTTGCGACCCGACTTCTTCCTGCACGTCGGCGACACGATCTACGCCGACGAGCCGATGGTCGAACGCGACCGCGACGACTTCGGGCACCCCTGGACCAACGAGCTCACCGAGTCGGTCAGCCGGGTGGCCCAGACCCTGGAGGACTTCCGGGGCCGACACCGCTACGTGCTCTCCGATCCGACCGTGCAGGAGCTCTACCGGCAGGTCCCGACGGTCGCGATGTGGGACGACCACGAGACCCTCAACAACTGGTACCCGGGCGAGATCGTGGACGACGCCCGCTACGACCTCGAACGCAGCTGCGACGTCCTCGCCGCTCGGGGCCGCCGGGCCTGGGCCGAGTACCAGCCGGTCGCGATCGAGCAACTCTCCCGACCCGGCCGCATCCATCGTGCCCTCGGCTACGGGCCCCACCTGGAGGTCTTCTGCCTCGACATGCGCTCCTACCGTGACCCCAACGGCGCCAACCTCGACGGCTCGGCGGCCTCGAGGAGATCCGGCCCTGCTGCCGACCCCGCTGCCGACCCCGCTGCCGTCCCCGCTGTGGACCACGGGATCCTGGGCGCGGCCCAGGCCGCCTGGCTGCTGGAGTCGGTGAGCCGCTCCCGCGCCACCTGGAAGGTCATCGCCGCCGACATGCCGCTCTCGGTCGCCACCAGGTACGCCGACGACAGGGACTCGGTGGCGCAGTTCCACGACGGCGGTCCGCGCGGCCGGGAGCAGGAGATCGCCCGGCTGCTCAGCGGTCTGCAGCAGCGCGGCGTGCGCAACGTGATCTGGGTGACCGCCGACGTGCACTACACCGCGGCGCACGAGTACCACCCGGACCGGGCGGCGTACCAGGACTTCGACCCGTTCTGGGAGTTCGTCTCCGGGCCGGTCGCCTCCGGGACCTTTCCCGTCAAGCAACCCGACCGGACCTTCGGCCCGCGCATCGTCTTCGCCGAGGGCAACCCCGACGACCGCAGGATGTCGCCCGCAGCCGGCAAGCAGTACGTCGGCCAGGTCGAGGTCGGCGCGGACGGCATCCTCACCGTGACCCTCCACAGCACCGGCGCCGGCCCGCTCTGGTCACGGTCGTTCGAGCCGGAGGAGGGTCCCGACCCCCTGCAACTTTCCCCGGTGCACCGGTGAAAGTCGCGCTCCCTGAGTGATGCGGCGCCCGGGAGTGACCGTGTCACCGGTGAAGGGTGGGGCGGATGATGCCGGTGAGAACGCGCACTCACCCTCCAGCGGGAAAAGGAATCGCGGGGGTGTGCGGGGTGCGCCTACTCTTGGAAGCAGACATGACGAACTCATCCGAACACACTCCGGAGCTCGAGCAGCTCGAGGACAGCATCATCGATCTGGATGCCGCGCTCGCGGCGACCGAGTCCTGGGACGCCGAAGCCGGCTTCGAGTCCGGCTATGCCGACGAGGATCCCGAGGACGACCCCACCGTGGGGGCGATGGAGCTCGCCGAGCGGCACGCGCTGCGGCGGGTGGCCAGCCTGCGCACCGAGCTCGAGGACATCACCGAGGTCGAGTACCGCCAGCTCCGGCTGGAGCGAGTCGTGCTCGTCGGCGTGTGGACCGAGGGCAGCATCGAGGACGCCGAGAACTCCATGGCCGAGCTGGCTCTGCTGGCCGAGACGGCCGGCTCCGAGGTGCTCGAGGCGATCATCCAGCGGCGGCAGGCACCCGATCCGGCGACCTACATCGGCCGCGGCAAGGTCGAGGCCCTCGGTGAGATCGTGAAGGTGACCGGTGCCGACACGGTGATCTGCGACGGCGAGCTGGCCCCGAGTCAGCTGCGCAACCTCGAGGACCGGGTCAGCGTCAAGGTCGTCGACCGCACCGCGCTCATCCTGGACATCTTCGCGCAGCACGCGAAGAGCAAGGAGGGCCAGGCGCAGGTCGAGCTGGCCCAGCTCAACTACATGAAGCAGCGGCTCCGCGGCTGGGGCGGCAACCTCTCCCGCCAGGTAGGCGGCCGGGTGGCCGGCGGTGCCGGCATCGGTGGTCGCGGGCCCGGTGAGACCAAGATCGAGACCGACCGCCGGCGGATCAACACCAAGATCGCCAAGCTCAACCGCGAGCTGCGCGAGATGAAGGGCACCCGTGAGACGAAGCGGGCCGACCGCCGTCGTCACCACATCCCTGCGGTAGCGATCGCCGGCTACACCAACGCCGGTAAGTCCTCGCTTCTCAACCGCCTCACCGGAGCCGGCGTCCTGGTCGAGGACGCACTGTTCGCGACCCTCGACCCGACCACGCGTCGTACCCAGACCTCCGACGGACGGGTCTACACCATGTCCGACACGGTCGGGTTCGTACGACACCTGCCGCACCAGCTGGTGGAGGCGTTCCGGTCCACCCTCGAGGAGGTTGCGGACGCCGATCTGGTGGTGCACGTCGTCGACGGGTCCCACCCCGACCCCGAGGGGCAGATCTCGGCGGTGCGGGAGGTCTTCGCCGACATCGAGGCATCCCAGGTGCCCGAGCTGATCGTGCTCAACAAGATCGACGCGGCCGATCCACTCGTCGTGCAGCGGCTGCTTCGCTCCGAGCCGCACATCGTGGCCGTCTCGGCCAGGACCGGCGAGGGCATCGAGGAGGCGCTCGCGGCGATCGAGGAGGATCTCCCGCGTCCCGAGGTGAGCATCCACGTGCTCCTTCCCTACGAACGCGGCGACCTGGTCAACCGGCTCCACCAGCAGGGCGAGATCGACTCCGTCGAGCACACCGCCGAGGGCAGCATCGTGCGCGGCCGCGCCAATCCCGACCTGGCCGGCGAGCTCGCGGCGTACGCCGTCTGACCCCACCACGGGGGCCGTCCCGAGCTCACCTGTACATCGCCCGCCCGACGACACCCGGACCACCACGCGGCACGCCACCCGGTGCGACCGACTCGATGGTCGACGAGGGCCGACTCGACCGTCCACGAGGACCGACTCGACGGTCCACGAGGATCGACTCGATGGGGCCCGTGGCAGGATCGCTGCGTGAGACACTCCTTGGCGGGCCGGGCGGAGAGCCTGATGCAGGCCCGGTTGTTGGCACACCTGCGCGATGAGGGGCCGCTCTCGCGGGTCCAGCTGGCCGACCGACTCGGGGTCTCCCGTACGACGATCGCGGCCGAGGTGACCAGGCTGGGCGATCTCGGCCTGGCCCAGGAGGTCGGCCCGGCGGCCTCCCGCGGAGGACGTCGGTCCACGCTGGTGGACCTCGATCCCGCCATCCGGTTCGTGGGTATCTCGATCGGTGCCACGGGGATGTCGGTCGGGCTGACCGACGGGCGTCTCCAGGTGGTGGCGACTCGGACGGTGGCCTCGGACATCCGGTCCGGGCCGGAGGTCGTCATGGCCACGGCGCTGGAGCAGGCGCGCGAACTGATGCAGGCCGAGGGCGTCGAGCACGCGCTCGGCGCGGGGGTGGGGGTGCCGGGGCCGGTCGACTTCCACCGCGGCGTCTCGGTCAGCCCGCCGATCATGCCGGGATGGGACGGCTACCCCGTCCGCGATGCCGTCGCCCGCGAGCTCGGCTGCCCGGTCGTGCTGGACAACGACGTCAACGTCCTTGCGGCGGGGGAGCAGCACTCCGGGGTGGCCCGGTCGGCCCGCGACTTCCTGTTCGTCAAGATCGGCACCGGCATCGGCTGCGGCATCGTCGTGGACGGTGAGCTCTATCGCGGGGTCGACGGGTGTGCCGGCGACATCGGGCACATCCGGGTGGAGGAGTTCGGGCCTACCTGCGCGTGCGGCAACACCGGCTGCCTGGAGGCGTTCTCCGGTGGTGCGGCCCTGGCCCGGGAGGCGCTCGCGGCGGCCCGTTCGGGGCGGTCGCCGGTGCTGGCCGAGCTCTTGGCGAAGAAGGGGGATCTCAGTGCGGCGGACATCGGGATCGCGGTCTCACGCGGCGACGCCCAGGCCGTCCAGCTGATCCGGGAGAGCGGGCATCGGGTGGGCCAGGTGCTGGCGAGCCTGGTCTCCTTCTTCAACCCCGGCCTGATCGTGATCGGCGGCCGGGTCACCGGACTCGGGCACGCCCTGCTGGCCGAGATCCGCGGTGTCATCTACCGCCGGTCGTTGCCACTGGCCACGGGCAACCTGCCGATCGTGCTCAGCGAGCTGGGCGAGGAGGGCGGGGTCATCGGGGCTGCCCGGATGATCAGTGGCTCGGTCTATGCGCCGTACGACGGCAGCTGACTTTCGCAGTCATCTTGCGAAAGAGTGCCAACTCCTTGACGTGATCGCGATCACATCGATACGTTCGCGAACGGTTCTCGTCCCCCATGTTCGACGGGAAAAGAAGGAGATGGATCGTGCGCAGAATTGTTCTCGGAGGCGCCGCGGCCACCCTGGTCTCGGGTCTCTTGGTCCTACCACTGGCGTCGTCCGGCGCCACCGCATCGGCGGCACCAGCGCCGCCCCCGGACAACGAATTCCAGAAGGTCACCCTCAACGACCGCCCCGGTGAGCCGATGGATCTGGCCGTGCTCCCCGACGGCGATGTCCTCCACACCACCCGCGCCGGCCAGATCTGGCGCAACGACGCCTCGAGCGGCCTCAACAAGCTCGCCGGCACGATCGATGTCTACCGCCATGACGAGGAGGGGCTGCAGAGCATCGCCCTGGACCCCGAGTTCGAGAAGAACAAGTGGGTCTACCTGTACTACTCCCCGCCGCAGAACACCCCGGTCGATGACCCGGCGACCCCCGACGTGAACGAGGGCGATGCGCCCTCGACCGGTGAGCCGGCCGACTTCGAGCCGTTCAAGGGCTCCATCCAGCTCTCCCGGTTCAAGTACCGCCAGGGTGAGGTCGACATCGACTCCGAGCAGCAGATCATGCAGGTCCCCGTCGATCGCGGGCGCTGCTGCCACGTCGGTGGCGACATCGTCTTCGACTCGGTGGGCAACCTCATCCTCTCGACCGGAGACGACACCGACCCGTTCGAGTCCGACGGCTACGCGCCGCTGGACGACTCGGAGGGAAGGGCGCCGACCTTCGACGCCCGACGTAGCGCCGGCAACACCAACGACCTGCGCGGCAAGCTGCTGAGGATCAAGCCGAGGTCCGGTGGCGGCTACACCATCCCGAAGGGCAACCTGTTCAAGGAGGGCACCCCGAAGACCCGGCCCGAGATCTACGCGATGGGCCTGCGCAACCCCTTCCGCATCGAGATCGACCCCTACACCGATGCGGTCTACGTCGCCGACTACAGCCCCGACGCCAGCTCCGCCAACCCCGATCGGGGCCCGGCGGGACAGGGCAAGTGGACCGTGGTCAACCGCCCGGCCAACTACGGCTGGCCGCTGTGTGCGACCGCGGAGCTGCCCTACATCGACTACGACTTCGCCACGGGTACGTCGGGTGAGCCGTTCGACTGCGCGGCACCGGTCAATGACTCGGCGTACAACACCGGGCTCACCAAGCTTCCGCCGGTGACCCAGCCGACGGTCTGGTACTCCTACTCGCTCTCCGAGGAGTTCCCGGAGCTCGAGACCCAGGGCGGGATCGCGCCGATGGCCGGCCCGTCCTACGAGTTCGACCCGAAGGTCGCCAAGGGTGCGAAGTCGGTGGCCTGGCCCGAGTACTACGACGGCATGCCGCTGTTCGCCGAGTGGGGTCGTGACTACATCAAGGGCATGAGCGTGAACCAGGCCGGTGAGCTCTCCTCGATCGAGCCGGTGCTCGACTCGATGATCACCGACAACGTGATGGACATCGAGTTCGGCCCCAACGGCGCGCTCTACATGCTGGAGTACGGCGACGGCTACTTCAGTGAGAACGAGGACGCCCAGCTCTCCCGGATCGACTACGTCAAGCGGGGCAACCGCAGCCCGGTCCCGAAGATCGCGGCCGACGTCGCGGCCGGGCCGGAGCCGCTCGAGGTGTCCTTCTCCAGTGCGGGCACCACTGATCCGGACGGGGACAAGCTCACCTACGCCTGGGACTTCGACGCCGACGGCAAGGTGGACTCCAAGGTCCGCTCCCCGCGGTACGTCTACGACGAGCCGGGTGTCTACAAGGCGACTCTGACGGTCACCGACCAGGGCGGCAAGGGCCGGGGCAAGCACGCCTCCGCCGATGTCGACGTGGTCGTGGGCAACCAGGTCCCGGTGGTCGAGTTCGTGACCCCGACCGCGGATCAGTCCTTCGAGTGGGGTGACACCGTCCAGTACGAGGTGAAGGTGACCGACGACCAGGAGGTCGACTGCAACCGTGTGACGGTGACCTACGTGCTGGGGCATGACGAGCACGGTCACCCGCAGAGCACGGCGGCCGGCTGCACGGGTTCGCTGGTCACCACCATCCCCGGCGGTCACGACCCGGAGACCGACGAGCTCCATGCCGTTTTCGTCGCGGAATACACCGACCCGGGCGAGGCGGGTCTGCCCGCTCTGACCGGGAGTGCCGAGGTCGCGCTGACCCCGAGTCACTGAGCATCTCCGCACACTGCCCGGTGGTCGACGACACGTCGGCCGCCGGGCAGTTCCGTGTTCAGCCCGGACTTTGTCCAACAAGTGTCGAAAGTCCATCATCAAGTTTGCTTAATTCGCTCAAGGGTCTTGTAAGGCTGTGAGGTCAGTCACTAGCTTGACCCTCGGAGTCGGCGAATGGCGCCGCTCCTCGGACCAGATCCGCAGGGAGGTGCGCATGGACGACACGAGCAGCCGGTTCGGTGGCGGGTCGGTGTGCGGCATCGGCGCGGAGGTCAACGTCGGCCACGTCGCGGCGACGGCGGTCGACCCCGAGGGCCGGATGCGGGGTGAGTTCCGCAAGGACATCGACCTGGGTTCCCTGCCCCCCGCCGAGGCGATCCAGCGCCTCGCCGAGGTGGTCGGAACACTGCTGGGCGCGCTCGGCGGCGACACCCGGGTCGCCGGCATCACCGTCGGCGTACCGGGCCTCGTCGACGCCGATCACGACCGGGTCGTCCTGGCTCCCGACCTCGGGTGGCGTGACATCCGACTCGGCGAGGCGCTCGCTGCCGCGCTGCTCACCCGGGGCCACGACGCCGTGCCCGTGCGTGTCGACAACGAGGCGGACCTGGCCGCCCTGGCGGAGCTCGACCGGGTCCGCCGCACCGCTTCTGGCACCGAGTCGTCGACCGCCCACGAGACCGACGACATGCTCGTCGTCTTCGGCGTGGCCGGTGTCGGAGGAGGTCTCATCGCCGACGGCCGCCTGGTCCGCGGTCACCGCGGCTGGGCCGGGGAGATCGGTCACATGACGGTGGAACCCCACGGCCGCCCGTGCACCTGCGGCCGGGTCGGGTGCTGGCAGACCACCATCGGGCTCCGGGCGCTCCTGGCTGCCGCGGCAGACCCCGACGACCCCGTCCAGGATCCCGCCCTCATCCTCGATGAGCTCCTCTCTGTCCTCGTCGCCCGGGCAGGCGCCGGTGACAGTCGCACCGTGACCGCGCTCGAGCGGGTCGGCGCCTGGCTCGCCACCGGGATCGCTCCGCTGGTCAGCGCGCTCGACCCCGGCCGGGTGGTGCTGGGCGGCTACTTCGCCGCTCTCGGCGAGTGGCTCGCTCCCGTCGTACGTCGCGAGCTGGACGCCGCCCTGCTCGTCCCACAGGCCGGCGGCACCCACGTGGCCATCTCCGAGTTGGGGCTGGCCGCCGCTCAGCGCGGAGGTGGCCTGGCCGCCCTCGAATCCGTCCCGACCCGATCCCACGGCACCCGGCCCGCCGGGCTCGCCCCGAACGGAGGAACCCGATGACCGACCCGTCACCGGAGCAGGAGACACCGGCAGCAGGCCAGAGCGCGCTGCTGCAGATGCGCGGCATCGTGAAGCGATTCCCCGGTGTCCTGGCGCTCGGCGGCGTCGACCTCGACGTACGGGCGGGGGAGGTGCACTGCCTGCTCGGTCAGAACGGCGCCGGCAAGTCCACGCTGATCAAGGTGCTCTCCGCGTCCTACCAGCCCGACGAGGGCGAGATCGTGTGGCAGGGGAGCGCCACGAAGCTCTCCACGCCGGACGCCGCGATGGGTCTCGGGATCTCGACCATCTATCAGGAGCTCGACCTGGTCGACGGGCTGACCGTCACCGAGAACATCTTCCTCGGCCACGAGATCTCCTCCGGCGGCTTCAGCCGCCGGCACGAGGCGACCGCCCGGGCCCGTGCCCTGCTCGCCCGCCTCGGGCACAGCGAGATCACGCCCCACCGGCTGGTCGGGGATCTCTCGCCGGCCGCCCAGCAGATCGTCAGCATGGCCCGCGCGCTCTCCCACGACACCAAGCTGCTCATCCTCGACGAGCCCTCGGCCGTGCTCGACCAGGAGGAGGTGCGCAACCTGTTCCGGGTCGTCCGCGACCTGACCGAGCAGGGGGTCGCGGTGGTCTACATCTCGCACCGACTCGAGGAGATCCGGCAGATCGGCGACCGCATCACGGTGCTCAAGGACGGGCGGACGGTCGCGACCGGCCTGGCCGTGGCCGACACCCCGACCGCGGAGCTGATCCGGCTGATGACCGGCCGTGACATCGAGTACGCCTTCCCCCCTCGCCCCGCCCACTCACATGACACCGAGGTGGTGCTGGAGGTGCGCGGGCTGAGCGGCGAACGGTTCCGCGATGTCGACCTGACCGTGCACGCAGGGGAGATCGTCGGCCTGGCCGGCCTGGTCGGTGCGGGGCGTTCGGAGATCCTGGAGACCGTGTACGGCGCCCGCCGGTCCACCCAGGGCACCGTCGGTGTCGGTGGCCGCAAGCTGCGCCGGGGCTCGGTCCGGTCCGCCGTCGCGGCGGGAGTCGGGCTGTGTCCTGAGGAGCGGAAGAGCCAGGGTCTCCTGCTGGACCAGGCGGTCTACCGCAACGTCACCATCTCCTCGCTGCGGCGCTTCGCCAAGAGCGGCTTCCTGGACTTCTCCGAGGAGCGTCGGGCCGCGGAGGAGCTCAGCCGCTCCCTGGACGTGCGGCCCCCGGGCGTGGACCGGCCGGTGCGCAACCTCTCCGGTGGCAACCAGCAGAAGGTCGTGCTGGCCCGCTGGCTGTTACGCGAGTGCAAGGTGCTGCTGCTCGATGAGCCCACCCGCGGCGTCGACGTCGGCGCCCGCACCGAGATCTACAACCTCATCCGCCGGCTCGCCGACGAGGGCGTGGCCGTGGTC
The DNA here is from genome assembly GCF_000422825.1 of Nocardioides insulae DSM 17944. Classification (GTDB taxonomy): domain Bacteria; phylum Actinomycetota; class Actinomycetes; order Propionibacteriales; family Nocardioidaceae; genus Nocardioides; species Nocardioides insulae. Next base: position 330,788 of record NZ_AUGU01000014.1, read on the forward strand.
GTGGTGTCCAGCGAGGTCGAGGAGGTGCTCGGTCTGGCCGACCGGGTGCTCGTCGTACGCGAGGGCTCCGTGGTCCACGAAGGACCGGCGACCGAGATCGACGAGTCGAGGGTCCTGGACCTCGTGATGGAAGGAGACGTCGCATGAGCGACGGCAGGAATCTGCGCGTGCGCCCCGCCCACGGGCCGGTGCGTTCCACGGACGGGGTGTACCGGCAGCGGAGTCGCACTGGCGTTCAAGTGACGGGGGCGGTCCGATGAGCGACTCTTCGACAGACCCGACCCCGCCGCTCGAGCCCGCCGAGGCGGCCGAGACCGCGCGGGTGGAGAAGGAGGCGGAGAAGGCCACCGAGCAGACCACCCGCGGCTGGGCCGCGGTGGGCGCCGGGCTGGGGCACAACCTCGGTCTCGTGGTGGCGCTGGCGCTACTCGCGGTGGTCGGGCTGATCACGGCCGGCGACCGGTTCGCCTCGGTCGACAACGTGATGACCATCCTGCGGTTGGCCGCGGTGATCGGCGTGGTCAGCATCGGGATGACCTTCGTGATCACCGGAGGGGGCATCGACCTGTCCGTCGGCGCCATCGTCGCGCTCTCCTCGGTGTGGGCCACCACCCTGGCGACCCAGCAGATGGCCAACGACGTCCACTGGCTGCTCATGGTGACCACGGCCCTGGTGGTCGGTGGTGCCTGCGGCCTGGTCAACGGTCTGCTGATCTCCTACGGCGGGATCGTCCCCTTCATCGCCACGCTGGCGATGCTGGCCAGCGCCCGTGGCCTGGCCGAGATCCTCTCCGACCGGAAGACCCAGATCGTCAGCGTGCCGGGATTCACCGACGCGCTCGCCGGCGACTTCCTCGGCGTGCCCCGCCTGGTCTGGATCTTCGCGGTCGTGGCCGTCATCGGCTGGATCGTGCTCAACCGCACGACCTTCGGACGCCGTACCCTCGCGGTCGGCGGCAACCCGGAGGCGGCCAGGCTGGCCGGCATCGATGTACGCCGGCACACGGTGCTGCTCTACGTGGTGGTCGGTGTGTGTTGCGGCATCGCCGCGATCATGCTGGTCTCGCGCACGACCACCGGCAGCGCGACCCACGGCATGCTCTACGAACTGGACGCGATCGCCGCGGTGGTCATCGGCGGCACCCTGCTCTCCGGCGGGCGCGGCACCATCGTCGGCACCGTCTTCGGCGTGCTCATCTTCACCACGCTCTCCAACGTGTTCACCCTGAACAACCTGTCGATCTCGGCCCAGTCGGTCGTCAAGGGCCTGATCATCGTCGTCGCCGTGCTGCTGCAGACCCGGCTCGCCCGGCGACCATCCAGCTGAGGGACGACGGGTCCCACTGACGGTTCGCTTCGCCAACCCCCCCGCCCGACGGGCACAACATCAAGGAGCACCACCATGAATCTGTCCACCAACCGCCGGCTCCGGCGCCTCGGCACCGGCCTGGTGGCCGGGGTCGCCGTCCTCGCCCTCGCCGCATGCACCGGTAACGAGCCGGAGGAGACCAGCAGCGACGGCGGCGGCGGGTCCTCGGAGGCCGAGGCCGGCTCGAACGACGAGGCCGGCGACACGGTCACGATCGGCTTCTCCGCACCGGCCGCCGACCACGGCTGGATGGCGGCGATCACCGACCAGGCCGAGGCCACCGCCGACGAGTACGAGGACATCGACCTCCAGGTCGCGGCGGGCACCAACGACGTCAACCAGCAGATCGGTCAGGTCGAGACCTTCATCAACGATGGTGTGGACGCGATCGTGCTGCTGCCCTTCGATGGGGCCGCGATGACGCCGGTGGCGCTCAAGGCGATGGAGGCCGGGATCCCGGTCATCAACGTCGACCGCGAGTTCGACGACTCCAACGCCGCGCGGGTCACCGTGCTGGGCGACAACTACGGCATGGGCGTCTCCGCCGGCCAGTACGTCTGCGAGCAGGCCGAAGGCAATCAGGACGCCGTCGTCGCCGAGATCGCCGGCATCGACTCGCTGCCCCTGACCCAGGACCGCAGCCAGGGGTTCAAGGACGCGCTCGCCGAGTGCGGCCTCGACGTCGACAACCGGGTCGCCGCGGACTTCACCGTCGAGGGCGGCGAGCGGGCGGCGTCCCAGTTGCTGCAGGCGGCCCCCCAGATCGACTTCCTGTGGAACCACGACGACGACCAGGGCGTCGGCGTCCTGGCCGCGATCAACTCGGCCGGCCGCGATGAGTTCACCATGATCGGCGGTGCCGGCTCGGCCAACGCCATGCGCGAGATCCAGTCCGGCGAGAGCGTGCTCAAGGCCACGGTCATCTACCCCTCCAGCCAGGGGGCCGACGGCATCAAGCTGGCTCGGCTGGTCGTCCAGGAGAAGGCCATGTCGGACCTCGTCGAGCAGACCGTGCCGCGTGAGGTCCAGCTCTACGCCCCGGTCGTCACCGAGGAGAACGTCGACCAGTACATCGACTCGGCCTTCGAGTCCTGAGCCGTCCATCCCTGACCCGCGTGCGCTCGGGTGAGCAGGTGCCGGGCCCCGGCACCTGCTCACCCGGACCACCGCCGTACCGCGCCGGCCGGTAGACCCGGGCAGTCCCCTCCGCAGGCCCGGACAGCTCGGCGCGCCGACACGAACACCGAGAAGGAACGAGGTCCGATGACCCACCACAAGCCCGCCCTCCGCGTCGGGATGATCGGCTACGCCTTCATGGGCGCGGCCCACTCCCAGGCATGGCGCACGGCTCCGCGCTTCTTCGACCTCCCTCTCGACCCGGTGATGAGCGTGGTCTGCGGCCGCGACACCGACCGGGTCGCCGCGGCGGCCGAGCAGCTGGGCTGGGCATCGAGCTCGACCAGTTGGGAGGAGGTCGTCGCCCGCGAGGACATCGACCTGGTCGACGTGTGTACGCCGGGCAACACCCACGCCGAGATCGCCATCGCGGCGCTACGGGCGGGCAAGCACGTGCTGTGCGAGAAGCCGCTGGCCAACACCGTCGAGGAGGCCGAGGAGATGGCGGCGGCCGCGGAGGAGGCCGCGCGGGGCGGGACGCGGGCGATGGTCGGATTCACCTACCGCCGGGTGCCGGCGATCGGCCTGGCCCGGCGGATGATCGCGGAGGGACGGATCGGCGAGATCCGGCACGTGCGCGCCCAGTACCTCCAGGACTGGCTGGTCGATCCCGAGGCGCCGCTCTCGTGGCGGCTGGACAAGAAGCTGGCCGGTTCCGGGGCGCTGGGCGACATCGGCGCCCACGTCGTGGACCTCACCCAGCATCTGGTGGGCGACACCATCGCCGAGGTCACCGGCACCCTGTCCACCTTCGTGACCGAGCGGCCGATCGCGGCCTCCTCCAGCGGTCTGTCGGCCAGCGCCGGCACCGAGCGCGGACCGGTCACCGTCGACGACGCGACGGCGTTCCTGGCCCGCTTCGAGGGCGGGTACCTCGGGGTCTACGAGGCCACCAGGTTCGCGACGGGTCGCAAGAACAGCATCCGGATCGAGATCAACGGAACCCGCGGCAGCCTGGCCTTCGACTTCGAGGACATGAACGTCCTGGAGTTCCACGACGGATCGATCCCCGACTGCGAGGCCGGGTTCCGGCGGATCATCGTCACCGAGGCCGACCACCCCTGGGTCTCGGCCTGGTGGCCCCCGGGGCACGGGCTGGGCTACGAGCACGGCTTCACCCACCAGGTGGTCGACCTGACCCGAGCCATCGCGGCCGGCGAGCAGCCGGCGCCCTCCTTCGCGGACGGGCTCCAGGTCCAGCGGGTGCTGGCCGCGGTCGAGGCCAGCGCCGAGCACCGTCGCTGGGAGGCCGTCGCCGGCTGACCCAGCACCCCACACTCCACCACCTCTCGGGCGAGTCCACTCGTCGCAGCTCCAAACGAAGGGACCGAGCACATGTCGAACCACCACCTCCATTCATCCCGCCGCATCCGGCGGGGAGCACTGCTGACCGCCGCGGCCCTGCTGGCCGGCGGCGCCCTGCTCGGCACCGGCCCGGCCACCGCCGAGCCCGCGGCCACCCAGTCCTCGGCCGACACTCGGGCAGCCGCGGACCGGCACCGAGCGTCGTACGACGTGCTGGTCTTCTCCCGGACCGCCGGCTTCCGGCATTCCTCCATCCCCACGGGCATCGCCGCGATCGAGAAGCTGGGCGCCGAGCACGGCTTCGAGGTCACCGCGACCGAGGACCCCACGGTCTTCACCGACGAGGGGTTGGCCGACTACGAGGCCGTCGTCTGGCTCTCCACCACCGGCGACGTGCTCGACGAGGAGCAGCAAGGCGCCTTCGAGCGCTACATCCAGGCCGGTGGCGGGTACGTCGGCGTCCACGCCGCCTCCGACACCGAGTACGACTGGCCGTGGTACGGCGGCCTGGTCGGCGCCTACTTCAACGGGCACCCCGCCCAGCAGACCGCGACCATCAAGGTGAGCCCCGGCCTCAATCCGGCGACCAGGAGGTTGCCGAAGCGCTGGACCCGGTTCGACGAGTGGTACAACTTCCGCAACTACACCCGGGGATCGGTGCGGGTGCTCGCCCGGCTCGACGAGCGCACCTACGACGCGGGCCCGACCGCGATGGGACACGACCACCCCATCGCCTGGTGCCACCGCTACGACGGCGGCCGTGCCTTCTACACCGGGCTGGGGCACACCGAGGAGTCCTACTCCGAGCCGGAGTTCCTCGCCCACCTGCTGGGCGGGATCGAGCAGGTCGCCGGTGCCGCCTGGTTCAACTGCTGGACGTGGCGATGAGCGCCGAAGGCACCGGCACCGGACGGCTCGGTGTGTGGCTGGTCGGCGCCCGCGGCTCGGTCGCGACCACGACCATCCTCGGCGCGCTCGCCGTACGGGCCGGGCTGAGCGGCCGCACCGGGCTGGTCGCCGAGCTCCCCGAGGTGGCCGCGGCCCGGCTGCCCGCCCTCGACGACTTGGTCTTCGGTGGACACGACATCGGGTGCGACCCGCTGGTCAAGCGGGCCGAAAGACTGGTCGCCGGCGGTGTCGTCCCCGCCGACCTGTTGCCCGCTGTCCGGGAGGAACTCGAGGCCGTGGAGGCTCGGCTCCGGCCGGGATACGACACCTCCGCGGTGCGGACAGGATCCGGTGAGACCCAGGCCGAGGCGGTCGAGCGACTCGCGGCGGATCTGACCGCCTTCCGCATCGAACACCGACTCGACCGGGTGGTGGTCGTCGACGTCGCGAGCACGGAGGCGCCGGTCGAGCTAGGCGACTCCGGTGCGCTGGTCGACCCGGTCGCTCTCGATGCCGCCCTGGCAGCGGGCGAGGCTCCGTTGCCGCCGAGCTCCGCCTACGTGCTGGCGGCCTACCGTGCCGGGTGCCCGGTGGTGTCCTTCACCCCGAGCCCCGGCCCCCGGCTCCCCGTGCTGAGTGCCATCGCCGCGGGGCACGGGCTGCCCTGGGCCGGGTCGGACGGCAAGACCGGGGAGACCCTGCTCAAGTCGGTGCTCGCCCCGATGTTCGCCACCCGGGGGCTGCGGGTCAACGCCTGGTCCTCCTTCAACATCCTCGGCGGCGGCGACGGCGCGACCCTGGCCGACCCCGACCGGGCGGCCAGCAAACTGGACAGCAAGGGCACCGGCCTGGAGGCGATCCTGGGCCATCCCGTGCAGGGGCCGATGCACATCGACTTCGTTCCCGACCAGGGCGAGCAGAAGACCGCGATCGACCACGTCTCCTTCGAGGGGTTCCTGGGCGCCCGGATGTCGCTGCAGTTCACCTGGACCGGATATGACTCCGCGCTCGCCGCCCCGCTCGTGCTCGACCTGGCTCGGCTCACCCTGCGGGCGCACGAGCTGGGCGAGTCGGGGCCGCTGCCCTTCGGGTTCTTCTTCAAGGATCCCGCCGGACCGGCCGGGACGACGCCCGAGCACCGGCTCGCCGCCCAATGGGACGCGCTCGTCGCCTGGTGCGCCGACGGGGGAGCGCGATGACGCCTCGGGACCTGGCCGAACTGGTCCGGCTGCCCGCCGTCCTGACCGTGCCGGGAGACACCCTGGCCGGATCCGCGGCGCTCGGGCCACTGCGCGGTGACGGTGCACCGCCGGCATGGCGGACCGTCGCGATGCCGGTCGCCTCGACCTGCCTCTACTGGGCCGGCATGGCGCTCAACGACTGGGCCGACCGTGATCTGGACGCCGTGGAGCGGCCCGAGCGTCCGATCCCCTCGGGGCGGGTCCGTCCCAGGGAGGCGCTCGGACTCGCCGCCGGGCTCACCGCTGCCGGCGTGGCGGTCGCCGCGGTGGCCGGTGGGGCGCGCGGGGCGGTCATCGCCACCGCGCTCGCCGGGGCGGTCTGGGCCTACGACACCCGGCTCAAGGACACGCCGGCCGGGCCCCTCACGATGGGCGCCGCCCGTGGCCTCGACGTACTCCTCGGTGCCGCCGGGCACCGGTCCTCCGGCCCGGCACCGGACGTCACGGTCCCGCGGGCGGGCGGCGCCGGTGGGGGCGGTCTCCGCGCCGCCACCCTGCCGGCCGCCCTCCTGTTCGCGCACACCAGTGGCGTCACCCTGCTCAGCCGGGGCGAGGTGCACGGCACCCGCCCGGCGGCAGCCGCGGTCGCCGGCGCGCTCACGATGGTCACCGGCTCGGCGGCCGGCGCCCTGGCCCTCACCCGGGAGGGCCCCTCCTCGCGGGCGGGCGCCGGCGTGGCCGCCGCGCTCGCCGCGACCTACGCCGCCACCGTCGGCCGCGCCCAGGCCGCTGCGGTGCACACGCCCGACGCGGGCACGGTCCGCCGGGCGACCGGCGCCGGGATCCGCGGCATGATCCCGCTACAGGCCGCCCTCCTCGCCCGGCGGGCACCGCTGGCCGCCCTGGGCCTGCTCGCCGCCGGGCCGGTCGCCAAGCGGGCATCGAAGGTGGTGTCCCCGACATGAGCGAACCGACCGCACTCCGCTTCGGCTACGGCACCAACGGGATGCACAGCCACCGGCTCGAGGATGCCCTGGGCGTGCTCGACGATCTGGGCTACGACGGTGTCGCCCTGACCCTCGACCACCTGCACCTCGACCCGTTCGCGGCCGAGCTGCCGGCCCGTGTCGGCGACGTGCGTCGCCGGCTCGACTCGCTCGGCCTGGCGGTCGTCGTCGAGACCGGTGCGCGCTACCTGCTCGACCCGCTCCGCAAGCACCACCCGACCCTGCTCCACGACCCTGCTGCGGCCCGACGGCGGGTGGACTACCTCCACCGGGCGGTGGAGGTGGCCGCCGACCTGGGGGCAGAGGCGGTGTCGTTCTGGTCCGGAGCGCTGCCCTCCGGCGTCGATGCCGGCACCGCCTGGGACCGGCTCGCCGACGGAGTGGGCCAGGTGCTGGATCTGGCCGAGCGTCGCGAGGTCGTCTGCGCCCTCGAACCAGAGCCCGGGCACTTCGTCGACACCCTCGACGGCGTCCTTGAGCTCCGCGAGCGCCTCGGCGATCCGTCCCTGTTGCGGGTCACGCTCGACCTGGGGCACGTGGTCTGCAACGAGCCCAGGCCGATGACCGAGACGATCCGGAGAGCGGGCCACCTGCTGGCCAACGTCCAGGTCGACGACATGGTCGCCGGTGTGCACGAGCATCTCGAACTCGGCACCGGCGAGGTCGACTTCATCGCCGCGCTGGCCGCCCTGCGCGAGGTCGGCTACACCGGACTCGCCTCCCTCGAGCTTCCCCGCCAGTCCCATGCCGCACCGCAGGTTGCGCGCGACTCGCTGGCCTTCCTGCGAGCGGCCGAGACACCGCCGGTGGCCGTCCCGCCGGCCACAACGCCGGCCACAACGCCGGCCACAACGCCGGCCACAGCGGCGGAGCGGCCACGGCGAGCAGCCGGGGAGGTGATCGTCCGATGAGCTCGACGATCCCCTCCCTGGACCCCGCCCTCGCCGAACGGCTCGAGGCGGTCTGCCTCGAGATCGAGGCCGATCCCGCTCGCATCCGGGTGCGTTTCCCGGCCGCGGCCCGCGAGATCGGTCGCACGCCCGGCACCTCCGCGGACGTCGGCCAGGACCGCCTCGAGGACCGGGTCCGGGTGCGCCTGCTCGAGGCCCTGCGCCGAGCGGTCCCCGACGTCGAGCGGCGCAACACCGAGGTGCACGACCTCTACCGCTTCGGCGACGCCGACGAGCGCCGCGCCGTACTCCTCGGGCTGGACCGGCTCGACCTCGACGACCGGGCCCTCGACCTGGTGCACGACGCTCTTCGCACCAACGACCCCAGGCTGGTGGCCGCCGCCCTGGGACCGTACGCCGCCACCCACCTCGAGGCTGCCGACTGGCGGCAGGGCGTGCTCAAGTGCCTGTTCGTGGGGGTGCCGCTGGCGCTGGTCACCGGCCTGGACGATCGCGCCGACGCGGAACTGTCCCGGATGGTCGGCGACTACGCCGCCGAACGCCGTGCCGCCGGCCGGTCGGTGCCCGACGACGCCCTGCCCCTCCTCCTGCCGGTTCGACCCTCGGAGTCCTGATGCGCATCTTCGACCCTCACATCCACATGACCTCACGCACCACCGACGACTACGAGGCGATGTACGCCGCGGGGGTGCGCGCCCTGGTCGAGCCGGCCTTCTGGCTGGGCCAGCCGCGCAGCAGCGTGGACTCCTTCGTCGACTACTTCGACGCCCTGGTGGGGTGGGAACGGTTCCGGGCGGCCCAGTTCGGGATCGCCCACCACTGCACCATCGCGCTCAACCCCAAGGAGGCCAACGACCCGCGCTGCCTGCCGGTCCTGGACCTGCTGCCGCGCTATCTGGCCAAGGACGGTGTGGTGGCCGTGGGCGAGATCGGGTTCGACTCGATGACCCGTGAGGAGGAGAAGGCCTTCGCCCGGCAGCTCGAGCTCGCTCGGGAGTTCGCCCTTCCCGCCCTGGTGCACACCCCGCACCGGGACAAGCTCGCCGGCACTCGCCGCACCCTCGACCTGGTCGAGGCCGCCGGGGTCGACCCGGGCATGGTGGTCGTCGACCACCTCAACGAGGTCACCGTCGACGTGGTCGAGGAGGCCGGTGCCTGGATGGGCTTCTCGATCTACCCCGACACCAAGATGTCGCCGGCCCGGATGGTGGCGATCCTGCGGGCCCGGGTCGAGTCCGGTCGCGGGCTGGGCCGGGTGCTGGTCAACTCCGCGGCCGACTGGGGCCGATCCGACCCGCTGAGTACGCGGCGTACCGGCGAGGCGATGCTCGCTGCCGGCTTCACCGAGGACGACGTCGAGCGGGTGCTGTGGCACAACCCGATCGAGTTCTTCGGGCAGAGCGGTCGGCTCCTGCTCGACGTACCCGAGACCGACAGTGCGGCCACGTTCGCCGGCAACTCGCTGCTGCGGGGTGAGCGATGAGGCTCCGACACCGAGACGGCAGCACCGTCCACCTCTCCTACGGGAGCAACGTCCACCCCGCCGAGAGCGTGGACGGCATCATCGACCAGCTCGGCCGGTACGCCGTCGAGGTGCGCGCCCGGCTGGGAGCGCCCAGGCTCGGTCTCGGCCTGTGGCTACCCGCGAGAGCCGCCCACGAGCTCGCCGGGGATCCCGCGGCGCTGGAGCGGCTGCGGGGAGCGCTGGAGCGGCACGGCCTCGAGGTGGTCACCCTCAACTGCTTCCCCTACCGCGGGTTCCACGACGAGGTGGTCAAGCGTGAGGTCTACGCCCCCGACTGGACCACGCCCGAACGGCTCGACTACACCCTCGCCGCCGCCCGCGTCCTGGCCGCGCTGTTGCCCGACGATGCCGCCCGGGGAAGCATCTCGACACTGCCGCTCGGCTGGCGCACGCCGTGGTTCGCCGACCGGCAGGCCGCGGCCGCCGCCCGGCTCGAGCAGCTCGCCGCCGGGCTGGACGCGCTCCGGGTGGAGACCGGCCGTACCGTCCGGGTCGCCTTCGAACCCGAGCCCGGCTGCGTGATCGAGACCTCCCGCGACGCGGTCGCACGGCTGGCCGGCTCGCCCGCGCTGGCCTCGGGGATGCTGGGGATCTGCCTGGACACCTGCCACCTGGCCACGGCGTTCGAGGAGGCCCGGGAGGCGCTTGACAGGTTCGACTCCGCCGGGCTGCCGCTGGTCAAGCTGCAGGCCTCGGCCGCCATCCACGCCCAGGACCCCGGCGATCCCGCCACCCGCGAGGCGCTGTCGGCGTACGCCGAGGACCGCTTCCTGCACCAGACCCGCGAGTGCCGCGGGCCGCGGGTCGAGGGCCGCGACGACCTGCCCGAGGCGCTCACCGGTCACCGGCCGCTCCCGGCCGAGCAGCCCTGGCGGGTGCACTTCCACGTGCCGCTGCACGCGGCCCCGCAGCCGCCGCTGCGCAGCACCAGCGACCATCTCGCCGACACCCTCGAGGTCCTCCTCGGCGGCGAGACCGCGAGGCTCGACCACGTCGAGGTCGAGACCTACACCTGGAGCGTGCTGCCCGCCGCGCAGCGCCCCACCGGCGACGACGGCCTCATCACCGGCCTCGCCGCCGAGATCGCCTGGACCCGTGACCGGCTCATCGAGGCCGGCCTCACCGAAGGAGCCCTCGTATGAGCGACAAGCTGCTGGTCATCGACGTGGTCGGCATGACCCCCGAACTGCTGGCCCACATGCCGCGGGTGCGCCGGGTCGGTGAATCCGGCTTCACCGCCGAGCTGGGCACGGTGCTGCCCGCGGTCACCTGCTCGGTCCAGTCCACCTTCCTGACCGGCACCCTGCCGCGCGACCACGGGATCGTCGGCAACGGGTGGTACTTCCGCGACCTCGGCGAGGTCTTCCTCTGGCGCCAGCACAACGCGCTGGTGCAGGGGGAGAAGCTGTGGGACGTCGTACGGCGGCGCCGCCCCGGCGCACGGGTGGCGAACGTGTGCTGGTGGTACGCCATGGGCGCCGACGTCGACACCACGATCACGCCTCGGCCCGTCTACCACGCGGACGGCAAGAAGGAGCCGGACTGCTGGACCTGGCCGCCCGAGCTGCACGACCAGCTGATCGACGAGCTCGGTCCCTTCCCGCTGTTCAACTACTGGGGACCCACCGCCTCCATCGCCAGCTCGGAGTGGATCATCGCCGCCGCCCGCCGGGTGCTGCCCGACCACGACCTGACCCTGGTCTACGTCCCGCACCTCGACTACGACCTGCAGAAGTTCGGCCCCGACAGCCGCCAGGCCGCGGCCGCGGCCCGCGCGGTCGACAGGGCGCTCACCCCGCTGCTCGACGACGCCGAGCGGGCCGGTGTGCGGGTGGTCCTGCTCAGCGAGTACGGCATCCGGCCCGCCTCACGGCCGGTCGACATCAACCGGCTGCTCCGCCGCGAGGGGCTGCTGCACGTCCACCACAACGCCACCGGTGAGCTGCTCGACCCGTGGACCTCGCGCGCCTTCGCGGTCGCCGACCACCAACTCGCACACGTGTACGTCAAGGACCCCGAAGACCTCGAGGAGGTCCGCCGGCTGGCCGGCGAGCTGCCCGGCGTGGCCGAGGTGCTCGACCGCGCCGGGCAGGCGGCCTACGGCCTGGACCACGAGCGTGCCGGCGACCTGGTGTTGGTGGCCGATCCCGACGCCTGGTTCACCTATTACTACTGGCTCGACGACGAGCATGCACCCGACTTCGCCCGCGGCGTGGAGATCCACAAGAAGCCCGGCTACGACCCCGCCGAGCTGTTCATGGATCCCGAGGACCGGTGGGTCAAGCTGCGCGCGGCCGCCACGCTGGCGCGGAAGAAGGCGGGGCTGCGCTACTCCATGAGCGTCGTACCGCTCGACCCGGCACCGGTCTCGGGCAGCCACGGGCGACTTCCCGATCGTCCGGAGGAGGGACCGGTGCTGGTCTGCTCCGACCCCGCAGCCAAGCGGGAGCGGATCGAGGCGACCGAGGTGCGCGACCTGCTCGCCGGCCTCCTCGGTCCCGCGCCACGCGACTGAGCTCTCTCCGCCGTACTCGACCCCGACCCCCGCACCGACCTGGAGGACACCGATGACCCGACCGATCACCCTCTTCACCGGCCAGTGGGCCGATCTTCCCTTCGAGGAGGTGGCCAGACTGGCGGCCGAATGGGGCTACGACGGCCTGGAGATCGCCTGCTGGGGCGACCACCTCGACCCGTGGCAGGCGGCCGAGGACGACGGCTACGTCCGGGGCAAGCTCGACCTGCTGGAGAAGTACGGCCTCCAGGTCTTCGCGATCTCCAACCACCTCAAGGGTCAGGCGGTCTGCGACGATCCCATCGACGCCCGCCACCAGGACATGCTCCCGGCGAAGATCTGGGGCGACGGCGACCCCGAGGGCGTGCGCCAGCGCGCCGCCGAGGAGATGAAGATGACCGCTCGGGCCGCCCAGCGGCTCGGCGTCAACACCGTGATCGGCTTCACCGGATCCGCGATCTGGAAGTACGTCGCGATGTTCCCGCCGGTCAGCCAGGAGCTGATCGACGCGGGATACCGCGACTTCGCCGACCGCTGGAACCCGATCCTGGACGTCTTCGACGAGTGCGGGGTGCGTTTCGCCCACGAGGTGCACCCCTCCGAGATCGCCTACGACTACTGGACCACCGTGCGCACCCTCGAGGCGATCGGTCACCGGCCGGCGTTCGGGCTCAATTGGGACCCCTCGCACTTCGTCTGGCAGGACCTCGACCCGGTCGGGTTCCTGTGGGACTTCCAGGACCGCATCTACCACGTGGACTGCAAGGACGCGAAGCGCCTGGTGGGCAACGGTCGCAACGGCCGGATGGGCTCCCACCTCGCGTGGGCCGATCCGCGGCGCGGGTGGGACTTCGTCTCCACCGGCCACGGCGACGTCCCCTGGGAGCAGTGCTTCCGGATGCTCAACGCGATCGGGTACGACGGCCCGGTCTCGATCGAATGGGAGGACGCCGGCATGGACCGTCTCGTCGGCGCTCCCGAGGCACTCGCCTACGTCAAGAGCAAGCTCTTCGATCCGCCGGAGGCCGCCTTCGACGCCGCCTTCAGCACCTCAGACTGACCGGCCCCTGAAACCGGTCGGACCCCACAGAGAGGAAAGCACGATGTGTTTTGGATTTGACGGCGACGGCGCGCTGCGCGAATCGCTCGAGAAGAAGGGCATGAGCCGACGCGGCGTGTTCAGCGCCATCGGACTCACCGCGGGCGCCGCCGGCCTGGCAAGCGTCCCGGGCCTGGCCCCCGCCGCCGCAGCCGCTGCGCCGGCGAAGGCCGAGCAGGGCGGGGGCACCGTCCCGAAGAACAAGATCAGCATCCAGCTCTACTCGCTGCGTTCGGTGATGACCGGTGACGGCATCAACGAGACGCTCTCCGCGCTCGGCGAGATCGGGTACCCCCGGGTCGAGCTCGCCGGCCTGTACGGACGCACCGCCAAGGAGATGCGACGGACCCTCGACCGGCGGGGCCTCCGAGCAAGTTCCAGTCACGACGGGATCAGCGCCTCTCGTCAGGAGCTGGCGACCAAGCTCGACAACGCCGAGATCCTGGGGCAGAAGTACATGGTGGTGCCCTACCTCAATTCCGACCTGCGCGAGGACTGGCAGCGCTGGGCGGAGCAGATGAACGTCGAGGCGGAGGCCGCCCGGCGACGGGGGATCGCCTACGGCTACCACAACCACGCTCACGAGTTCACCACCGACTTCGGCGACGGCACGACCCCCTGGGACGTGCTGACCTCCGAGCTCGACCCCCGCTTCGTGCACCTGGAGGTCGACCTATACTGGGCCGTCACCGGTGGGATCAACCTGGGCCTCAACCCGGCCAACGCGACCACCTTCGCGATCGGTGTCATCCACCAGGCACCGCAGAAGGTGCGCCAGTACCACGTCAAGGACCGGGATGCAGCGACCGGTGACATGGCAGACCTGGGGACCGGCGTGATCGATTTCCGACCGATCTTCGCCTCCCACCAGGTCGAGGAGTACATCGTGGAGAACGACACCCCCGACGTCACCCCGCTCCAGACCGCCGATGTCGGCTACTCCTACCTCCGCCGGGTCCGCTTCTGACCCTTCCGTCCCTCCTGCATCTGCGCCGACTCACCTGTCCTCGGACCGGTGGGTCGGCGTACTTGTGGGCCCTGACCCGCTGCCATCACCCGGGTCGGGTGCATCGAGCCTCGCCCAGCCGTGTCCCCGACCTTCCGTCGACGTGCGCCTCGTCGCACGTTGAGTCGGATCTTGTGGCACGTTGAGTTGGGCGTGGTGGTGCATTGAGTCGGGCTTGGTGGACGTCGGCGCACACCGCGGCCATCCCGACGGTCGAGGAGGGCCGACCTGACGGTCCGGGGGCCCGTCTCGACGCTCCGGGAGGGCGATCACACGGTCCGGGAGGCCCGACCCGACGGCGAGCGGGGAAGTGTCGGTCTTCGGGGCTAGGGTGCTGGCGTGCCGAAGACCTCTGCCCCGACTCCCGTCCGCGAGCTGCTCGCCACGGCCGTGGCCGCGCTGGGCGGCAGCGAGCGCGAGGGGCAGGTGCGGATGGCCGAGGCGGTGGCCGAGGCGTTCGACGGTGAGGAGCACCTGCTGGTGCAGGCGGGCACCGGCACGGGCAAATCGTTGGCCTACCTGATCCCGGCGCTGCTGCACGAGCAGCGGGTGGTGGTCGCGACCGCGACCCTCGCGCTCCAGCACCAGCTGGTCGAGCGAGACATCCCGCGGTTGGTCGGCGCCCTGACGGAGGAGAAGGAGCTCGACACCTCCTACGCGGTCCTCAAGGGGCGCTCCAATTACGCCTGTCTGCACCGGATCCGGGAAGGGGTTCCCGACGATCAGGGCACCCTCGTCGACGTACCTGCCGAGGGTGCGGGCAGCCCGATGGCGCGCAAGGTGCTCGAGCTGCGCGAGTGGGCGGAGAAGGAGGCCGGCGGGGTCGGAAGCGGCGAGCGAGACAACGCCCCGCGTCACACCGACCGGGAGTGGCGCCAGGTCAGCGTGACCCATCGCGACTGCCTCGGCGCCGCCAAGTGCCCCTTCGGGCAGGAGTGCTTCGCCGAGCTGGCCAAGGAGAAGGCACAGCGTTCGCAGCTGATCATCACCAATCACTCGCTGCTGGCCATCGACGCCATCGAGGGGATCCCGATGATCCCCGATTACGACGCTGTCGTGATCGACGAGGCGCACGAACTGGTCGCGCGGGTCACCCAGGCCGCCACCGACGAGCTCACGGCGCCCGACGTGGAGCGGGCCGCGCGGCGCAGTCAGCGCCACGTGGAGGGCGGGGAGGCCGACGACCTGGCCGACGCGGGTGACGTGCTGCGCGCCGCGATGGCGGAGGCCACGGCCGGGCGCTTCGAGACCCTGCCCGCCGACCTGCACGATGCGCTGGTGCTCGTGCGTGACGCCGCGCGCGCCTGTCTCTCCGCCTACCCCAAGCCCCAGCCGGGCCAAAACACCGACGCCGGCTTCCAGCAGGCCAAGGGCACTGTGCAGGAGATCTTCCAGATCGCCGAGCGGATGGCCGCCCACAGCGAGGCCGACGTGCTCTGGCTCAACGAAGCCCGCGAGCGCATTCCGGCACGGTTGTGCGTGGCTCCGCTTCAGGTGTGGGCGCAGATGCGCACCAGGCTGCTCACAGAGAAGACGGTGGTCTTCGCCAGCGCCACCCTGATGCTCGGCGGTGACTTCGGCTCGGTGGCGACCAGCCTCGGACTCAAGCTAGCCGAGCGAGTCACCGAGGGTGACAAGTCCCTGGAGCGCACCGAGGAGGTGCTCCCGTGGCGCGGCCTCGACGTGGGCAGCCCCTTCGACTACGGCCAGCAGGGCATCTTGTACGTCGCCCGCCATCTGCCCCCGCCGGGCCGCGACGGGCTCGGGCCGGCGCAATTGGACGAGATCGCCGAGTTGGTCGACGCGGCCGACGGCCGGGCGTTGGGCCTGTTCTCCAGCCGTCGCGCCGCCGAGGCAGCGGCGGAGGCGGTCCGGGAGCGGCTCCCGCACCTGACCACGTTGGCCCAGGGAGACGCCCAACTGCCGGAGCTGGCGGCACAGTTCGTGGCCGACCCACACACGGTGCTGTTCGGCACCTTGTCGCTGTGGCAGGGCTTGGACGTGCCCGGAGACACCTGTCAGTTGGTGCTGATCGACCGGATCCCGTTCCCGCGCCCCGATGATCCATTGATCAGTGCGCGGCAGCGCGCGATCGACAAGGCTGGCGGCAACGGCTTCATGCAGGTCGCGGCCACCCATGCGGCGCTGTTGCTGGCCCAGGGCGCCGGCCGCCTCATCCGCACCACCAGCGACAGGGGAGTCGTGGCCATCCTCGACCCCCGGCTCGCGACGGCGCGATACGGCAACTTCCTCAAGGCGAGCCTGCCCCGGATGTGGCCGACCACCGACCCGCAGCTGGTCCGCCAGGCCCTGGCTCGGCTCTCCGCGGCGGCGTCCGAATAGCCGAGCTCCGGACGGCCCGGTGATCGGTCCGTCCGGAGCTCCAGCTCAGGTCAGCCTCGGGTGGGCTCGCCCACCAGGAGCCGGGCACGCAGCTTGGCCAGCGTGCGCGGGCTCAGCCCGAGCCCGTCGACGGCGTACGCCTCCATCGAGCCGTACTCCTCGGCGACGCGGTCCAGCCCGCTGCGGAGATACTCCTCCTCCACCCGCATGAACGGCTCGTAGATCTCCCGCTGGGCCGCCGGCATCGCGGCCAGTTGCGCCTGGATCGCGGGCGACTCGAAGAAGTAGGTGTTGCTGAGCAGGTAGTCCTCCGTCACCGTCGCCTCATCCACCCCGAGCAGGGTCAGCAGGACGGCGTTGGCCCACCCGGTGCGGTCCTTGCCCGCGGTGCAGTGGTACAGCCCGGCGCCCTCGGCGTTCGCCAGGCCGGTGAACAGGTCGTGGTAGGCCGACTTGGCGCTCTCGGAGTCAACCATCGCCAGCTCGGCCTGAGCCATGTAGGTCCGGGCCTCCTGGGCGGTGGCGATGTCCGGGAGCTGCGACCCGCCCGTGCCCGGGTTGCCGAGGCTGCCCAGCACGTCCAGGTGGTGGTAGGCCATCCCGGGGATCTGGACATCGGGTTCTGTGGCGGCCTCGTCGGTGGTGCGCAGGTCATAGTCGTCGCTGATCCCGAGCCCGCCGACCGTAGCGGCGTCCTCGTCGGTCAGGGCGAGGGCGGGGGAGCGGTAGACCGCGCCGTACTTGACCCAACGACCGTCGGTGGTGCGGTAGCCCCCTGCATCACGCAGGTTCGGTGCGCTTTCCAGACCCAGGACGCGGGCGGTGACCTCGAGCGGCTGACCGTACGCGGGGACGAGCTTCACCCAGGGGCGGTCTGCCCGCGAGGTGAAGGTGAGCGTCCCGTGCCTCCCGACGGTGAGGCCGGTGGCACGGCGGCTCTCCTCGCCGGCCTCGTCGCCGACGTACACCCTGACCAGTTGGGTGCGCTCGCTGGACCAGGACACCGTCCAGCGGTTGGCGCCGCGCGCCTTCTGCACGGTCGCGGAGGTGAACGGGATGACCTGCTGGCGGTGGTGATGGCCGGCGTGGGGGCGGTCGGAAGTGTGGGACGTCGAGGCCAGCGCCGGTGAGACCGGACCGAGCAGGATGGCGGAGGAGGCGAGGACGGCAGCCGCCGTCTTGAGGGCAGGCTGGATCAGGGGGGTGTTCATGGCGGGCACCATAGGGAGGCAATGGAAATGCTCGAGTGACGGCGGGATGCCGGTGAGGGACGAGTCGGCGACCGATCGGTGAACAGGGCGAGTTGCCCATGGCGACGTGTCGCGGAACGCAGGAAGGGACCCGGCCGAGGCCGGGTCCCTTCCTGTACTTCGGTGTGAATGTGGTGCGGGTCAGGAGCGGTGCCGAGCGGGCTTGACCACCTTGGCGCTGACCTTGAACTTCGCCCCGTTGTTCTTCGCCTTGCCGGCGCAGGAGAGGTCGGTGCCTCGCCAGCAGTTCATCGCGGTGCTGGCGTTCGCCAGGGTCACCTCGACGTGCTTGACCCGGCGCGGGTTGAAGGGCACCGCGACGCTGCCGTTGCCCTGGGCGTTGATCTTGATGAACCTGCGCTGGATGGCCCCGCCCTTGCGCTGCACGCTCACCATCGCCGCCGTACCGATCCTGCGGCGAGGCAGATCGACGCTCACGCGCAGCGAACGATGCGGATTGAGCTTGCGCGGGATGTAGCGCTGCGTGGCCGAGGCCAGGTGGTTGATCCGGTAGGTGCGCGTCGCCGTCTGCTTCGAGGGGCGCAGCACGGTCCGGCCCGCCGGGCGGGCGGCCGGATAGCGGCCGGCGCGTCCCTCGCGGTAGGTGGCTCGCGGGTTGCGGTTCTCTGCCGCGAAGCGGGCGAAGGCCTTGCGGAGCTGGGTCTTCTTGCTCCGTACGACGCCGCTCACCGCTCGACTGGAGTACTGGTCGTACCGAGGTCCGCGCGAGCTGTCCGCCCGTTGCCAGATCTGTCGGACGATGACCGGCATGCCGCCCTGCTGCTTCCCCCACTGCTCGGAGAGGAAGCGGAAGAAGATCCAGTCGCCGTACTGCATGAAGCCGTTCTTGGCGCTGGCGTCGTCCATCGACGTGCGGGGCGAGGTCAGCGGGCTGTATCGCAGGTATTGGCGGTTGTCGTTGATGCCGTTGTAGACCTCGTCCTCCGCCCAGACAGCGGTGCCTTCCATCAGCCAGCGGTCCTCGGTGGCGTCGTAGGCGAACTGGACGGCGTGGAAGTACTCGTGCGCGGCCGTGACGCGAAGGTTCTCCAGGGGCGTGTGCCGACTGCCGTACTGCGCGGTGGCGTAGTCGTTGTCGAGCACGCAGAACGCCGGGACGTCCCAGCGACCCTTCGGCGGCTGGGTGCCGGCGTCGACGGTGCAGTAGCCGTAGAACCCGAGGTTGTAGACGTCCTGCAGGTAGACGTCGGGAAGGTTGTTGCCACCCTTGCCCTTGTCGGACTTGGGACTGCGATAGCCGGCCTTGCGGTAGGTCCGGTGGACGTGACCCATGGTGGAGACCACCTGGTTGACGTAGGCCTGCGAGGCGCGGTTGGGGCCGCTGGTGTTCCAGTGCACGCACACGACGCCGTTGCTGCAGTCGGTGCGGTCGTAGGCGGGGCGCTGGTTGAGGCTTCGCGCCGCCACCCGGTCGGAGGCGGAGAGGTCGTCCTCGCGTAGCCACAGGTCCCGCAGCAGCATGGTGACGTCGCGCCCCTCCTGGAGGGTCTGTTGCGCTTCGCCTTCCGGCTTGGCCCGCATGAGGCTCTGTGCGTCGGCAAGCACGCGTTCGGCAGCGTCTCGCTCGGAGACAGGGGCCAGATCGTCGGCAGTGGGCAGGGCCCGACCGGGTGCCGTGGTGCTCTCGCCGACCTCGGCCGAGGGTGTGGCGAATGCCTGCGGTCCGAGCAGCAGCCCGGGCACGAGCAGGGGGAGCACGACGAGCAGTCGTCGGACGGTGCGTGGGGAAGACATGGAACTCCGGGGTCGAGGGTCCGGGACACGATGCCGTGGTGTGGTCCGGCCCACCCCTGGGGGCGGCGACCGGGCCGACGCCGGTCGGCACCCCGATGAGTGTAGGGGTGAACTCCCCGATCCGGGACCTCCCGTCCGGGGCGCGTCGGTACGTCGTCGCATCCAGGCCAGCCGAACTCCGTGTCGGATCAGCGTCCAGGACGGCCCACGCCCGCCCGCTCACCCCCGGCGCGGCGACCGGGCCCCGTAGCTTCACATCCGGCGCAGGACGGCGGTGACCTTGCCCAGGATCGTGGCGTGAGTGCCGTCGATGGGGTCGTAGGCGGCGTTGTGCGGCAGGAGCCACACCTGGCCACTCCTGCGCTGGAAGGTCTTGACGGTTGCCTCCCCGTCGATCATCGCGGCGACGACCTCGCCGTTCTCCGCCGTGGGTTGCTGGCGGATCACCACGTAGTCACCGTCGCAGATAGCGGCATCGACCATCGAGTCGCCCGAGACCTCGAGCAGGAAGAGCTGGCCGTCACCCACCAGTTGCCGGGGGAGAGGGAAGACATCCTCGACGCGCTCCTCGGCCAGGATCGGGCCGCCGGCCGCAATCCGGCCGACGACGGGCACGTAGGACGCCGGGGGCGTGGCATCGCCGACCCCGGTCTCGTCCAGCGAGCTCTCGTCGGCACTGGACATGGCCTTGCGTGCGGCCAGCACCTCGGGGAGGAAGACCTCCAGAGCGCGGGGGCGGTGGGGGTCGCGGCGGATGTAGCCGCGCTTCTCCAGGGTCTTGAGTTGGTGGGCGACGCTGGAGGTCGAGGTGAGACCGACGGCCTGACCGATCTCCCGCATGCTCGGCGGGTAGCCGCGCTGCTCGATGCTGTCGCGCAGGGTGGCCAGGATCCGCTGCTGTCGCGGTGTGAGACCCGATGAGTCCGCCGGCCCGTCGGGCAGTTCGGTGACTCGCGGGCCCGCCGAGGGTGTCTTCGCCATGTCGGTCACGCTAGCCCCCGCCCCACCATGCTTCAAACATCTGTTCGAACTCCGCGTGTCCGCACTCTCTCCCTTGGTCGGGGCAGGGTCAAGCGCTCACGTCGTGTCCCATCCGAAAACTCTTGCGATCAGCTCTTGCGACCTTCGAACAAGTGATCTAACGTCGATCACCTGTTCGATCGAACGTGTGATCGAAGAGTTCTCGCCCAGAGTGACGAACTCGTTCCAAGACTGTCGGTGGTCGCGGATAGACCTGACCTTCGTGCAGTACTTCCCGCCGACCGAGCTTCCCCAGGAGTCACCATGAGCATCGCTTCCCACGCCCCCACCTCGGCACGACTGGCGCCGCGGGGTTCGGTTCGACTGACTCGCCGCGGGCGTCTGACCGTGTTCATTGCCGCGCTGGTCGCGGCCGTGGGCCTCGGCTTCACGCTGACGCCCGATTCCTCGGCGACCCAGGAGGCCGAGCAGACCGAGACCGTGTTGGTCGGCACAGGTGACACGCTCTGGCACATCGCCGGGCGCATCGCGGAGCCGGGCGGCACCGGAGCGATGGTCGATCACCTCATCGAACTCAATGACCTCGACAGTGCCATGCTCATCGCCGGCCAGGAGCTCGAGGTCCCTGCGGCCTGAGTGGCCTCCCAGGTGGACCTCGTCTGAGCGAAGAGTGGGATCTCCACGCCGGTCGATTCGACCCCGGCCGGCGTGCCTTGGGGAAGGGCGGAGGGCGGAGCCTGATTGGCTCCGCCCTCTGTGGTGTCTGGGGAACTGTCGGCCGATCCGAGTCGGTGCCATTCCTGGAAGGACTCGGGTCAGTTCACCAAGAGGAGGATTGCGGTGAGCACACCTGCGAGGGCCTGGCCTGCACTCACCACGGCGAGGGTTCCTCCCGCGGGTAGTCGCGGGGGAGGACCGTCTCCCGCACCTTCCTCGATGGGGCCGCGTTCCCGGTCGACGTGGTGGGCCATCGCGATCCCCGCAAGGTGGAAGCGACGCGCCGTGGCGTACTCCGCGAGTCCCGCGGTGAGCAGGGCGAGGCCCACCGCTGTCGCCTGCCAGGCCGGATGGTCGGTGGCGAGCAGTCGTGCCGCCGCGGCCGCGGCCACCACGGTTGTCAGTGTCGTGCGCCGCCAGGCAAGAGTGGTGCGCTCGAGCTGGAGGCCCATGTCGATCGGGCCGCGCCGCGAGTTCCGGCTCATCGCCACAGGATCCCTGCTGCGATCACCGCTCCGGTCACGATGATCCCGACTACGATGATCAGGCCGAGGCCGAGTCCGGGTAGCGGCGTCTGGGTGCGCATCGCGCGCTCGGCCTGGACCCAGGTGATCCAGGCATTGAGGGTGGCGATCACTCCCAGCGCCAGCAACAGCACGGTGGCGATCTCCCTGGGCAGAGTCGCAAGGGGGACGTCGATCGCTTCGAGGGCGACCGCGGCCGCCATCAGGGCCAGTCCGGTCCTGATCCAGGCGAGGAACGTGCGTTCATTGGCGAGTGAGAAGCGCGGATCGGGCTCCTCACCCCGCTCGAAGACGAAACGGGGGAATCGGCGCTCGGCCGGCGCGTCCGGACGCTGGGTCGGTGGCTCCTCGGGCGGAGTGGTCATCGGGTGGCGCGATCGTCGGGCCGGTGGCGCGGGCTGTGCGAGTCGCCCGGGGGGCGCTGTCGTACCCGCTGCCGAGATTGACCACCTCGATCCCTGGTGCACATGGATCGAGCATGTCATGGAGTGCGACGACCTCGCTGGCATCGGCGCCGCGCCCGTGCTCGCGTGAGTGGTCGCGGACGGCAGAGTGTTCCCTCGGCCGTGCCGCCACCTGCGGTCAGGCGCTCGCCCGGCCTGGCTGGGGCCCACCGGAGGCCAGAGGGGCGGGCGGCCTCGGCGGGATGGGTCAGCGGGCGGCGCGGCGGCCGCCGGAGGGCCTCGGTGGGTTCGTTGGGGCGGTCGACCCTTGTGGTGCCGCGGCGTCCTCGGGCGTCTCCTCGGTGTTGGCCGGGCGGTCGGAAGTGCCGGGGGAGGGGGTGACGCCCAACTCACGCAGGGCGCGAGCGACGAGCATCAGTCCGATGAACAGACAGGCGACCGCTCCGAGGCAGGCAAGGGCGAGCAGCCACCAAGCGGACCGCTCTCCGCCCCGGGCCGCCGAACCGAAGTCGATGGCGGCGTAGACGAGATAGCCCCAAGCGACCACCAGTGCGGTGATCGCGAGTGCGAGGGCGGCTAGTCGGGGCCGGAACCGCCGTGGAGGCTTCGCTGCTCGTCGAGATCCCCCATGCTTGCCCGCCACGGGCGTCATTGTGACCGATGAGGTGGGTGATTGACGACTGGACACCCGTTCCGAGGGGGCTGAAGTGGTCCATCTCGCGTACCCGCAGGGCGACACGCCGCACTCGCCGCAGCCAGGTTGCGTCGCTCCGACGACCGACGTAGGCTGACACAACATCTAGTAGTTACAGCGGTGTAGTTCTCCACATCTAGTTCACAGGGGTGTGGCACTCTCTCCACAGATGATTGCTGGTTTCGCACACTTCATCCACAGGTTCGGCGTGGTTCCAAGACATCGTGAGGGGGATCCCATGCACTGCCCGTACTGCCGGCACGCTGACACGAAGGTCCTCGACTCCCGAGTCGCTGACGACGGGGGTTCGATCCGCCGGCGTCGGCACTGCTTGGGCTGCGAGCGCCGGTTCAGCACGGTCGAGTTGATGCAGCTCACTGTGCAGAAGCGGTCCGGAGCGACCGAGCCGTTCAACCGTGAGAAGGCGATCTCGGGAGTCCGCAAGGCCTGCAAGGGCCGCCCGGTCACCCCCGATCAGCTGGACTGCCTCGGCCAGGAGGTCGAGGACACGCTGCGCAACAGCGGGTACGCCGAGGTTCCCTCCCAGGAGGTGGGCATGGCCATCCTGGCGCCGTTGCGCAAGCTCGACGAGGTGGCCTATCTGAGGTTCGCCTCTGTCTACCGCCAATTCACCAGCGTTGAAGACTTCGAGGCCGAGATCGCCATGTTGCGAGCCGAGCGCCTCGTCGCCAGCCCGCCGACGTCGGGCTGATCACAGACGGCCCGGGCAGGTTGTGGGGAAGCGACCTGCCCGGGCTCTCCACCGAGCACCGACCTCCCATCCTTCGGGTGTCTTTCGTGACGCCTGAGACTGTCGGTGCTCCGCGCAACACTTGAAGCACGCACGACGACATCCACTACACACAGCCAGCGATTCGGGACAGGGGACAGCAGCATGACCGAGACGGCGAGCGGCGCAGATCAGCAGGATCTGGCCGGGCGGGGGCTCCACGTCGAGCGGGTTTTCAGCACCAAGGGCGTGCACCCATACGACGAGGTCACTTGGGAGCGACGCGACGTCGTTCAGACCAACTGGAAGACGGGCGAGACCGTCTTCGAGCAGCGGGGTGTCGAGTTCCCCGACTTCTGGTCGGTCAACGCCTCCACCATCGTGACCACAAAATACTTCCGTGGTGCCGTCGGTACCCCTCAGCGTGAGACCAGCCTGCGCGACATCGTCGACCGAGTGGTGCGCACCTACACCGAGGCCGGAGCCGCGCACGGATACTTCGCCGGCGAGGAGGACGCCGCGGTGTTCTCCGACGAGCTCACCTATCTCCTGGTCAACCAGTACTTCGCGTTCAACTCCCCGGTGTGGTTCAACGTCGGCACCAAGAGCCCGCAGCAGGTCAGCGCCTGCTTCATCCTCTCCGTCGACGACTCCATGGACTCGATCCTGAACTGGTACAAGGAGGAGGGGTTCATCTTCAAGGGCGGTTCCGGCGCCGGGCTCAACCTCTCCAGGATCCGCTCCTCGAAGGAGCTGCTCTCCTCCGGAGGTACGGCGAGCGGCCCCGTCTCCTTCATGCGCGGCGCCGACGCGTCGGCGGGCACCATCAAGTCCGGTGGCGCCACCCGTCGGGCGGCCAAGATGGTCGTCCTCGACGTCGATCACCCCGACATCGAGGAGTTCGTGGAGACCAAGGCGCGCGAGGAGGACAAGATCCGCGCGCTGCGCGACGCCGGTTTCGACATGGATCTCGGCGGTAGCGACATCACCTCGGTGCAGTACCAGAACGCCAACAACTCCGTCCGCGTCACCGACGAGTTCATGCGCGCGGTCGAGGAGGGCACCACCTTCGGGCTGCGGGCTCGGATGACCGGCGAGGTGATCGAGGAGGTCGACGCCCGCGGCCTGTTCCGCAAGATCTCCGAGGCCGCATGGGCGTGCGCAGACCCGGGCCTGCAGTACGACGACACCATCAACGACTGGCACACCAACCCCGAGACCGGCCGGATCACGGCCTCCAACCCGTGCTCGGAGTACATGTCCTTGGACAACTCCTCGTGCAACCTCGCCTCGCTCAACCTGCTCAAGTTCCTCGGCGAGGACGACACCTTCGACGCGGCCCGGTTCCAGCAGGCCTGCGAGGTCGTCTTCACCGCGATGGACATCTCGATCTGCTTCGCCGACTTCCCGACCGAGGCGATCGGGCAGACCACCCGGGACTACCGCCAGCTCGGCATCGGCTACGCCAACCTCGGCGCACTGCTCATGGCGATGGGCCTGGGCTACGACTCCGAGGGGGGCCGGAGCATGGCTGCGGCGCTCACTTCGCTGATGACCGCGGCCGGCTACAAGCGCTCGGCTGAGCTCGCCGCGGTGGTCGGCCCCTACGCCGGCTACGCCCGCAACGCCGACGCCCACAAGCGGGTGATGCGCAAGCACCAGGCGGCAAACGACCAGGTCCGCCCGCTGCACACCGAGGATGGTCGGGTGCTCAAGCTGGCGACCAGGGCGTGGGCCGACGTCGTCGAGCTGGGCAAGGTCAACGGCTTCCGCAACGCCCAGGCTTCGCTGCTCGCGCCCACCGGCACGATCGGCTTCATGATGGACTGCGACACCACCGGCATCGAGCCCGACTTCTCCCTGGTCAAGTTCAAGAAGCTCGTCGGTGGAGGATCGATGCAGATCGTCAATCAGACGATTCCGCGAGCGCTGACCAAGCTCGGCTACCAGGGCGAGCAGATCGAGGCCATTGTCGACTACATCGCCGAGCACGGCCACGTGGTCGATGCGCCGGGGCTCTCGCCGGCGCACTACGAGGTGTTCGACACCGCGATGGGCAAGCGAGCGCTCAAGCCGATGGGCCACGTGCGGATGATGGCGGCCACCCAGCCGTTCCTCTCCGGGGCGATCTCCAAGACGGTCAACCTTCCCGAGACGGCGACCGTGGAGGACATCGAGAACGTCTACCTGGAGTCCTGGAAGCTGGGGCTCAAGGCCACCGCCATCTACCGCGACAACTGCAAGGTCGGGCAGCCCCTGGCCGATGCGAAGAGCGAGCGGTCCGACGCGGCGGCAGAAGTGGTCGAGAAGGTGGTGGAGAAGGTCGTCTACGCCCCGACCCGAAAGCGCCTGCCGAAGTCACGGACCTCCCGCACCACCTCCTTCACCGTGGGCGGCGCAGAGGGCTACATGACCTCCGGGGCACACGACGACGGTGAACTCGGCGAGATCTTCCTCAAGCTGGGCAAGCAGGGTTCCACCCTCGCCGGCGTGATGGATGCCTTCTCGATCGCGGTCTCGATCGGCCTGCAGTACGGCGTCCCGCTGGAGACCTACGTCTCGAAGTTCACCAACCTGCGCTTCGAGCCGGCCGGGCTCACCGACGACCCCGACGTGCGGATGAGCCAGTCGATCATGGACTACATCTTCCGCCGCCTGGCGCTGGACTACCTGCCCTTCGAGGAGCGCTCGGCCCTGGGCATCTACTCCGCCGAGGAGCGCCAGCGCTACCTCGAGACCGGCTCTTATGAGCCCCTCGAGGAGACCGGATCGGCAGCCGAACTCATCGAGGCCGCCCAGCCTGAGCGCGCGCGTGCGTCGGTCGAGGAGGAGAGTTCGGCCTCCGACCTGGAGACGGTGGAGGCAACGGTCGATCGAGAGGCACCCGCAGCTCGCACCACCGCCGAACTGCTCGAGCAGATCAGCGGCATGGCCGTCGACTCCCCGCTCTGCCTCACCTGTGGCACCAAGATGCGTCCGGCGGGCTCCTGCTACGTCTGCGAGGGTTGCGGCTCGACCAGCGGGTGCAGCTGAAAATGACCGAGGTTTCCGTGTCCCCTACGGGGCCCGGATTTGAGCGAACAAGAAAGTGAGAGCTCCCTTGAACTAACCAAGATGCGGTGTCCCCCCGACGGGCCAACTCCCCGACAGTGGACACCGCATCTGCGGGGTCGAACATGGTTGGGCCAGTCGCCGTCTGGCACCGCGAACCTCCGTCAACGACCCCAACCGGTGGAAGAGGAACATCGTGATCAGGCAGAGCCAGCACACACACCAGGGCGACGCCCCGGCGCTGGATGCTGCCTCGAACGACGGCGCTGATCCGACCCGACTCATCCCCGACCTTGACCGGCCCGGCCTCCCGCAGTGTGGGGAGCCGGGCCGGCCCCACGTCTGGCACCTGTCGAGCGCTATCCGCTCGGGTGCCGGGGCCTGCGTCGTCGCATCGGACGGGCCCACGAAGCTCTCGCCGACGGTTCAGCGTCGGTGCGAGGTGATCAACTGCACGCGGGCTATCGAGGCCCAGACAAGAACTCGAGGCCCGGTCCTGGCAGACCGGGCCTCGGAGGCACCGACCGAGTGGCCGAGTGCGGGGCGTTCACCCGTATTTGACCACCCCCGGTGCCGGCTTGTCCATACGGCACCAGGGGCGGGGGTGAAGAGAGAGATGACCAAGAGGAACACCAGGCAGACGAGCGCGAAGGCTGCGTCGGCTGCCAGCAAGGTGCTGAGCAACCCGAAGGCGGGCAAGGCCGCGAAGTCGGCTGCCGCCAGCGCGTTGTCGCAGACGCCGAAGCGGAAGTGACTCTCGGCGGCCCTCCCTACGGGGAGGGCCGCCACCCCGGCCGTGCCGTCCGGCGCGACCACTCTCTTCAACCTCTAGGAGGCCCGCATGAAGCGGACCGTGGACAACTCGTTCACCAAGCTCGACGAGAACCTCAACCTCGACCCGTTCGTGCGCCTGAAGGCGCAGAACCTGCACAACACCATCCGCGACGACCTCACCAAGGCCGGCCTCATCGCGGGCAGCTTCCTCCAGGGGTCGTTCGCCCGCAAGACCATGCTGAAGCCGCTCAAGGACGTCGACATCGTGTGCCTACTGCCCGCCGACCTCTGGGAGCAGCTGCGCGGCCCGGACGGCCCGGGCAGGGCCATGGAGTCGTTCAAGGCGCCCATCGTGGACCGGTGGCCCGACGTCCAGTTCGACGTGGGCGATGAGCCGTCCGGCAAGGCGCTGCGGCTCACCCTCAGCGACGTCGACTTCACCATCGACCTCGTGCCGGCCTTCGACACCGACAACGACTACGTCCTCATCGGTGACCGCTTCGAGGGGACCTGGGAGCTGAGCAACACGCGCATCCAGCTGAAGCGTGTCTCTGACCGGAACCAGGCGACCAATGGCCGATTCGTCCACCAGGTCCGCGAGGTCAAGGCGCTCTCGAAGCACCACGAGGAGCTCGACTTCGTCTCCGGCATCGTCGTGGAGTCGCTCGCATACGCCGCCATCGGCCGCAAGATGCTCGACAAGGACGCGGTGGCCGCCGTCCTCGAGTACGCCAAGGACGCCGTCAAGGGCCCGGTGCTCGAGCCGGCCGGAGAGGACGACGTCACCATCAAGTGGACCAGCGAGGAGCGGGAGACCGCGGCTCGGGTGTACGCCGAGGCCTCCCGCAAGGCGGCCGAGGCGCTCCGGCTCGAGCGTGCCGGCGACATGGACGGCGCCATCAGCGTGTGGCACTCGCTGTTCGGGGACGTGTTCCCCGACGCGCCGGCCCGCCCCGTCCTCGACGTGATGACCGCCTTCGCGGCCGGCAGTGTGTCGAGTGCGGGACGTCCGAGCACCACGACGGTCGCGCAGCAGGCCGCGGCCCCGGGCCGCTCCTGGACCCGCGGACCGGACCGTGGCGAGGGCTCGGTCATCGGCCAGCCGGGCACGTGGCTCTCACGCTGAGCGACGTCCTGGAGGACCCGGAGCGCGTGCGCCGGGTCCTCCAGGACGAGCTGTTCGGCGTGACCGTCGACGACCTTCGTGAGCCTCGGTACGGCGGCCTGGTCATCGACCTCACGTTCGCGCCCCTGCCCGAGCTCGCGGCCGCCGGCTATGAAATCGAGCGCGGTCGCGTCAGCGTCCGGCCCAGCGGGGACATCTACGCGTTCCCGCTCGGGCCCGACCGGACCTGGCACCACCGCAACCCGTCGCCTCTGGGGCTTCGGTTCGGGAAGCTCGCCGGCGACCTGTGCCTGTGGTACCCGAACGACCCGCGGTCGCTGCGATGGGACTGGGACGACGGGCTCGAGCAGTACGTCACTCGTGTGCACCGCCACCTGCTCTTCGAGGAGTACTACCGACGCGAGCGCCAGTGGCCGGTCGAGGACGCCCCGCACGCTGACCCCGTCAACGGCGCACACCCCATCCGGAGCGCCTTCATGCGCAAGGAGGAGCGCCGATGGGCGTCCTGACCGTCCACCTGCTGACCGCCGGAGTCGCTTCCCACGTGATTGCGGGCGGGGAAGCACCGGCAGCGCCAGCGAGCGACGACAACTCGACGAGCGTGTGGCTTCTCCTGGCCATCGCCCTCCTCGGGTCCTCGGTCCTCGCAGGGGTCATCACCAGCGTGCTCGGCAATCTGCGGGCCGCAGCGACAGCCCGCCGCGAGGGGTACGCGAACGCGGTTCGGTCGCTCATCTCGCGCGGCGAGTATCCATACCGAGTCCGACGCCGGGTCTCCGACGACCCCGAGGTCCTGTCAGCTTTGGTGGAGCGAGGTCACGACTTGCAAGAGCAACTCGCGGCCTGCCGGACCTGGGTCGCATCCGAGCATCAGGTTCTGGGCACCCTGTTCGAGGCGGCGCTCGCCGCGATCGACGGGACCGTCGGGCCGGCGATCAAGGACGCATGGAACCAGCCGCCCATCACCGTCGCCGCAGGGATGAACCTCGACGGCTGGGGGCCGGGCGATCCGTGGCCGCACGTCGCCAAGTTGGAGCGGGCGATCGCGTTCCGCTTCGGCCCTCGCCGCTTGGTCCCGTCCAGCCTCTGGCAGAGCCTGATCTGATGCGCCCTGGCTGCGGTGTCTGGGGCGCTTCTTTAGCGGCGAAGGATCTGGCTGGACTGACGCCTAGAGCGTCGGCGAGTCGCCATACGGCGCCTAACGAGACACTGCGCTTTCCTCGTTCAACCGAGCCCGTTCTAAACGTCTGCGGCGCCAAAGCGTCCCCGTACCGTCTCACGCTCGACGGTGCACCATGGCTCCGAGTCGCTCTCGAACACCGAAGGGACGGTCGGGATAGGTGGAAACGAACGTTGAGCAGGTTCGTGCGGAGATCCGCTTCGCCCTGAACCAGCTGAGCGTCAGGAACGGCCAGCACGAATTCGAGACCCTGACCCGCATGCTCGCGCGCGCGACCGTGAGCCGCAACATCCTCCCCGCGACCGGGCCGGTCTCATCCGGGGGAGACCAGGGCCGCGACTTCGAGTCCTACCCCACGGAGATGCCGGGTCAGGTCCAGCCCCTCGGCCAGGAGCTTGGTCTGCCCGATAAGGCGTTGGTCGGCTTCTCCTGCACGCTCCAGAAGGATGGACTACGCGGCAAGATCCGAGGCGACGTCGACAAGATCATGGCGGACGGCGAGCCCGTGGAGTTCGTCGTCGCCTACTGCGAGGCCGACATCCCCGTCTCCCGGCGCCACGCGATCGAGCGCGATGTACGAACCAAGCACGGCATCCGCGTGGTGATTTTCGATGGCAACGCCATCGCTGAGCACCTCGCCGACCACGCCACCTTCTGGATCGCCGAAACGTACCTCCACGTGCCGTCGCGCGTCCTTCCACCTCCGCCGGACCGCCCCGAGTGGTACGAGCAGGACCTGGTCAGATGGCGGGCGGACCACGAGGGCGTAAATACGATGGGTCGGCTCGTCGACCTCGCCGGCTGCCTCCACTACGCCTGCGGGACCCATGACGGGCGGCCCGACATCCCGTTCTGGCTGGAGAAGCTCCAGTACGCCCTTGCGGCCGGCAGGCCAGCAGCGCTGCGGCGCCGGGCCCTCTACGAGTACATCGTGGCCAATGTACGGGGCTTGGGGGACCTTCGTCCCGCAGAGGAACACGTCGCCGACTTCCTGAGTTCGTCCCTCGAAGCTGAAAATCCCAGCGACCTCGCGGACGCGGCTGTCGTGCTGATGTACGCGTTCGGTGCCTTCGCTCGGGGCAGGACCCGTCTCACGGCAGGGACGCTCCAGGGGTACAACACCGGGCTCCAGCAGCGGATCCGAGTCCTCTTGGACGAGGAGCCGACACCCGGCTACCGATGTCAGCTCCTCGAAACCCTCGATCCTGCGGCTCCAGCCAGATGCCGTCGCCGCGGAAGCGGCGGGGCTCCCGTACCGCGCCGACGACGACATCACGGCCAGCACCTTCGAGGAGCGGATAGCCGCCCTCGACGCCGGTGAGATGCGGCCCATTCCGGTCCCGCTCATCGACCCCCAAGCTGCCATCGAGACGCTGTTGTCGCTGACGCACGCGCTGCCCGAGGCGCCGCTGTTCCCCGTGGAGCCCCTCAGCCGGCTCCTGTCTCTCTACACGCCCACGCTCGTCGATGAGCTGGGGTACGACGAGATCGCGACCGCAATCGACCGGCGTGTCGCCGAGGCAAGCGGCGAAACGGTGGCAGCTGATCGCGCCCTCGACCGCGCCCACGCCCTCTTCAACGGGCGACGCATCCTTACGGGCCTCCGGCACCTTCACCGGGCCCGGCTCGGGTTGTTCAACGGCGACGCGAGGTCACGGATGGTCGAGGTCACCCTCGGGACCGCGGCGGCGTACCGAGAGTTGGGACTTCTCGCAGCCGCGAAGTACTACAGCCTCATAGCAGTCGAGCTGTGCGACAGCGAACATCTCGAGCAGCACTCCGAGGGAGTGGCTCAGGCGGCAATCGCCGACTACCACCAGGGCAACTGGGTCAGCGCCACCTACCTGAACTGCCACGCCCTGATGGCGCATCGACTCATGGCCGAGCAGCCGCTCGATTTCGAAGTACACCCGTGGCTCTCCGGGCCTTCTTCGAGCTGTCCCAGATCCGGTCCGCCGCCGACAAACTCGGGACGCCCTACTCCGAGTACGTGCAGAAGGCGATCGGAGCGGTCGGCGCCGGCCAGTTCCTCAATGACCTACTGCACGACGCGCTTGAAGGGCAGCCACCGTGGTGGGACGCGCTTACGGCCGACGAGCACGTGGCCAAGGTGGTCGCCGGCCTCGGTGCTCCGCCGTTCGCCGATACCTCCGAGCATCGCTGCATCCGCTTCAGCTGCCTCGGTGTGACCTGGACGGTCGTGTTTCGCAATCTCTATGCCGACACGGCGGTCGGCGAGAGGTGCGCGGCCGCTCTTCAAGTGACCCTCGCGCACCTGGCGCAGCACGACCCGGGCTTCCTACCCACGCAGGTCACGGTCTTCGTCACGGCGGCGCCACCGGGGAAGCGGGTCCACGTGGAAGAAATGCCGTCGACGCCGGAGGAGTCGAGGCTCAGCGTTCAGCTCCCACGATCCGGGAAGCGGACCCGTGAGCACATTAACGAGGTGGCCCGCGAGACGCTCGGGGCGGTGACAAGCGCCGTAGTCCTGCCCTCCACGCTCAACGATGACAAGTTCAAGGACCTGCTGACTGCTGCGATGGAGGACGACCTCCTCTCTCTCATCGTCTTCGGCGCGCCCTACGACGCTGCCTGGGGTGCGGTGGTGCCGGAGGCGGAGTTCGCCACGTGGCCAAGGTCGGCCCCTCTCTTGGGCGACCCCAGACAGAGCCAGTTGGCGGTTCATCCGGACCTTTCCATGCCGGACGTGCCCGGCCCGGGCTACACGAGCGCGCACAGCCTCGCTGAGGTTGAGCACCGATACCGCGACCTGCCGCCCCGGATGGCGCCGACGCTGCAGGCCCTGCGAAATGACGCCGCCTTCGCGGAAGCTCTCGCCGAACTGCGAGCCGAGGGCTGGACCGATTGGCAAGTGCTCATCGCCGTCCACAACCTCGCGAAGAACGCCCGCCTGCAGCTGGTCGTGCCCGCCAACCAAGAGGAGGCCAAGGCGATGACCAAGCGCTTCATGGCACCAGAACCACCCGGTGACCCCATGCCCGTCGAACTCTTCACCGCGGACGCCCTGCGCCTGGCGATCCGCACGGCCGTCGGCTCGAGCGCCAATTCGTGGTGGAAACTCGAACTGCGGCAGAACCCGCTGAACCCAGACGCCATCCTGAGGCTGCTCCGCACCCGCTACGGATGGGCCACGGACGACGTGGAGCACCCTGATCCGTTCGCAGCACGAACAGAAGAGCCGGAGGCGCCGGCCGATCACGCCTGAGCGCCCGGGAGGCCGTCCGGACCCGCAAGGGGGGGCAAACCCGTGCCGCGTTAGTGCTTCCAGCCCTTCGGCAGCCAACTTCGGGCCCCGCGTAGCCGGGCCGCGAAATGCGGTTTGAGCATCTCTCAGCGCACCCCCTATGGGCAATGAGGTGGCGGGGGGACTCACTCCGTTCTCCGCATGCGGTGATGGATCC
The DNA here is from genome assembly GCF_000422825.1 of Nocardioides insulae DSM 17944. Classification (GTDB taxonomy): domain Bacteria; phylum Actinomycetota; class Actinomycetes; order Propionibacteriales; family Nocardioidaceae; genus Nocardioides; species Nocardioides insulae. The sequence continues at coordinate 363,721 of NZ_AUGU01000014.1, forward strand.
AGTCTTCTTCGCCCGTGTGTCTGCGACGTCGAGAGCAGTGACCGCGGCAGCTTCAGCGAAGAAGCATGGTGTCAGACGTGATCGCAGTGCCTGTGTCTCTCCGGAGTCAGCACCCCGTCCCGTCGGGAAAGCTCGGCCTGGTCACGTCCGCGTCGCACTGCGGTCAGGGCGCGCCCCGTGAGCGCCGTGAGCCCTCACGGGGACCGTCCGGGGCGGTACTGCTCGGCGACGAACAGGAGAAGGGCATCATGCAGCTCCGTGGACTGCCTCGTGACTTTGCTGTCTGCGCAGTGCGGGAACACCTTCAGTACAGGTCAACTGGGTAGGCCATGGCGACAGGCTTGTTTCCGGCATCGAGCCGGGCAACCCGCTGGGTGGCGTGACTGCGACCGTTGGGCCGGAGCATCTACGCTGCCGGCATGGCCGGTGACCCAGATCCGTACGCCCAGACCCTCGACGCCATCGACGTCCGTCGGACCAGCCTGTCGGTAGGCGCGCCGGCCGCGGGGGAGGAAGGCGGATGGTCTGCGGGGGAGATCGAGGCGGCGCTTACCGAGCTGGACGCGGACGAGGCCGCCCTGCGCGCCCATTGGCGATCCGCCACGCAAGTCGTGCTCGATGGTCAGCCGGAGCGATGCGCAGAGTGCGGGCAGCCGCGCGACTGCCCTACGGCGAAAGCGTTGTTCTTGGAGTATGCAGACTGACTGAGCGGCCACCTGTCACGTCCGCGCGGGGGTGTTGCGGCCGGATTAGCGCCCCAGTTCGGGACTTCTAGAACCCCGTGATGACGGCCAGAGCGACGAGGACCGGCGCGGAGGCGGCGACCCTGCTGTCGGCTCTTGGACTCGACAGTTGGGTGGTCATGCGGCACGTCGGAGAGGTCTTGTTCACGCCCGTTTCAAGCACCTTATAGCGGCTATGGCGCCTTGTAGCGTCTATCGCACCACGGGCAGCCTTGGCATCGGAGCGCGGGCTTGCTCTCCGCTACGGCCCGTGACGACTCCAAGCTAAGCGGGGACCCGGTACCCGTGCCTCGCGGAACCGCGCGACCATCTCGGGCGATATCGCGCGACTTTCGATGTTGTCAAGCATAGAACCAATACTTCGCCGAGGTGATCGCGGCACGGGTGTCGGGGCGGTCGCGTTCACGGCATACCCGTGGTCCGTCACGCCAAGCAAAGACACCGGGTGTTCGCGGAGCCTGGCGGCGGCATCACCAGCCGTTGAGATCCGCCTCGTCACGAGATACTGAAAACGCGCTCCAGCCCTGCCCGCGAAGCCACACGTACCCGGTGACGGTGTCTGGCGAAGGGCTTCGGCCAAGCCAGACGCCGTCAATACCCTCAATGTCTATGTCGGCCTCCGGCAGGCCTTCGGTCTCGAACGAGCGAAGCATGGCAAACCCTTCGATGAGCTCGACCCACAAGGGACTGCTGCACGAACGGGTGACAGGTTGGGTCACGCAGCCTGTGTGGCTGGCGCGGTCATGATGGTCTCGAACTCGATGGGGGTCAACCGCCCGAGAGCGGCCTGCCTACGGCGACGGTGATAGGTCCTCTCGATCCAGGTCACGATCGCGATCCGGAGCTCCTCGCGGGTGGCCCAGGCTCGGCGGTCGAGGACGTTCTTCTGCAGCAGCGAGAAGAACGACTCCATGGCCGCGTTGTCCCCGGCTGCGCCGACTCTGCCCATCGATCCGACCATGCCGTGACGGTTCAGGGCGTGGACAAACTTCCGGCTGCGGAACTGGCTGCCGCGGTCGCTGTGAACGATGCAGCCGGCGACGTCGCCGCGGCGTGCGACAGCGTTGTTCAGCGCCGCCACCGCCAGCCGGGACTTCATCCTCGAGTCGATCGAGTAGCCGACGATCCGGTTGGAGTAGACGTCCTTGATCGCGCAGACGTAGAGCTTCCCCTCACTGGTGCGGTGCTCGGTGATGTAGGTCAGCCACAGCTCGTTGGGGGCCTCGGCGGTGAACTCGTGCCGGATCCTGCCCTTCTCGTCGACCACCGCGCAGAGGTCGTCGTGGACCGGCGGGCCCGGCTTCTTCGCCTTGCCCTTCTTGGGCTTGCCGAAGGCCGACCACCAGCCCAGCTGCGAGCAGATCCGCCACGCGGTCCGATCGGCCATCGGCTCACCGGCATCACGCGCTTCGTCGACGAGGAACCGGTAGCCGAACTCCGGGTCGTCCTTGTGGGCGTCGAACAGAGCATTGGCACGGTAGGCCTGCTCGAGCTCGGCGGCGGTGACCGGACGCTGGAGCCAGCGGTAGTAGGGCTGGCGCGCGATCTTGAGCACCCGGCACGTCACCGCGACGGGAATCCCGTCGCCGGCCAGCTCGCGGACGAGCGGGTACATCATTTTCCCGGGAGGTTGGCCTGCGACAGGTAGGCGGCTGCGCGACGGAGGACCTCGTTCTCCTGCTCCAGCAACCGAACCCGCTTCCGCAGTTCTCGCTCGGTCGCCGACTGAGCAGCGGTGGTTCCCGGCTTCACACCGTCCTCGACGTCGGCGGTCTTCATCCAGTTCGTCAGGCAGGACTCGCTGATGCCGAAGTCGGCAGCGATCTGCTTGAGGTGGACGCCCGGCTCACGGTTCCTGGCGACACGAACCACGTCGTCGCGGAACTCCTTGGGGTACGGCTTCGGCACAGCAACATCCTTCCAGTGGCACCCCTCGGCACCACAGATCAGATGTCACCTACCCGTGCAGCAGTCCCGGGCGTTGAACTTGACGCGCTGTTGCGCGAAAGGGTGTGGGATCGACCGGTTGAGATGGGCCGTGGCAGGGGACACTGGATGGGCCCGACCGGACCCGCCAGCCACTAAGGTCGCGACGCAAACCTCGTCGACAGCAAGGACGCCCGGGAGGACTCAAAGCGGCGGGGGACACCTACTACCTGGTCAGGTCCAGCTGAGCATCACGGCCACCCGCGCCACGGGCCCGGGGGTCTGAGCAAACGTCGCGGTGGGGTGGGGGTGGAAGCCTCCACCCCACCGCGACGCGCGACAGGGACCTTCGGATCCGACCTGACCGATGCGCGGGGCGGTCAGGCGGTCAGCGCCCTGGCCTCGTCCGCGGGGAGCGGCAGGATGTCCAGGTCGGTGCCTAGATGAAGCACTTCGCACGCCACGCCGCGACCGCCCAATGCGGAGTAGTACGTCGAGGCGGCGGCGCGGTCCTCGGCCGTGACAGGGGGCGGGCCCGGTCGGCAGTGCAGCAGGGCGACACTCCCGCCATCGAGGCGACCTGTGAGGGTGCGACGTAGGAAGAGCGCAAGGTCTTCCGCCTGATCGGGAGCCATCACCGCAGGTATCTCGGCGATCTCCTGGAGCAGTGGCAGGGGGCGGTGATCGGGGCCGATCAGTGCCACGTAGAGGCGGGGCTCGTGCCGTCCCAGCGGTGCGATCAAGGTGCGCCAGAACTCTTGGACATCGACCTGGGTGAGGAGTTGCGGGGCGAAGGGCGTGTTGGTCATGCCTCCACGGTGCAACGGCTGCGCGGACCGCGCGAACGCTTCTCCACAGGGCCGAGAGTTGGGCCGGAACAGATGCACAGTGATGCGTCGGTGGCCGGTCCTCCCCAAGCGCTGGCCAGGGGCTGTCGAACTCCGGAGGATGAAACCAGAGTCGGGGCATGACGAACACGCGACACCGCCGGGCGCCCTCCGCCCCCACTGCTCCCGGCCGAAACTCGGGTGGGCCGGCACGGACGGGCAGACGGCCTCCGGGCGTGGCTGAGGTGGAGGAGGCGCTGTCCCTCGCTCTCGCCGATCCCGTGGCCCTCGTGGAGGCTGCTTCCCAGTTGCGTCATCTGCGTCGGCTCACGGTTCGCGAACGGATCGCTCGGGCCTGGGTCGATCCGGGGTACGAACAGCTGTGGCGGGCTCTGGCCCGCGTCGCTCCGGCTCCCGTTCGACGATATTGCCTCGAGTTCGCGGCGGCCTGCCGGTGGGGCACCGATGACCACCGGATGTGACCGGGCCCGAGCAGGCGTGACCCCTGTGGAGAGTCGGTGCTACCACGGCCGCACGCCCGACATACGCTCCCGGTCATGGAGCTGAACGCCGCCTACGATCTGGCGTGTGCGTTGCTGGTCGAGCATGGGCTCGCGCACTGGCAGGTGACCTTCGACGCGGCGAAGCGTCGCGCAGGGGTCTGCGACTTCGCCGAGCGTCGGATCGGGCTCAGCGCACCACTCACCAGACTCCACGACGATGCTCAGGTGCGCGACACGATCCTCCACGAGATCGCGCATGCCCTGGCGGGTCCGCGCCATGCCCACGATCAGCACTGGCGCCGAATCGCGATCGCGATCGGCTCTTCGGGGGATCGCTGCACCCCGGCAGATGCACCCCGCGTGCCCGCGGCGTGGCTCGGGGTCTGCCCGAGCGGGCACGTCGTCGAGCGGCATCGGCGGCCCGAGCGGGTGGCCTCCTGCCGGGAGTGCAGCACCACCTTCGACCTGGCGCACGCGCTCACCTGGACCCGCCGCGGACGGCCCGCCCGGATGCACCCGAACTACGAGGCCGAACTCGACGCGCTCACGCGAGGCCAGGCCCAGACCCGGTTCTCGGTCGGCAGTCGGGTCCGGGTGAGTGCGCAAGGAGAGTGGCAGGGCCAGCAGGGCACCGTGGTGAAGCTGGGGCGCACCAGCTATCACCTACGGGTGGGGCGCTCGGTGCTCCGGGTGCCGTTCGCTCTGGTGGAGGGGGCCCGGTGAGCACCGTGACCCGGTCACCTCGGCACCCACCCACGGGGCAAGATGGCCTCGTCGGGATCGGAGCGAAGGGACGAGCATGGCGCAGCAGACCGTGAACGCCTCGACAGCTTCGCCGTCCCGGCGCGGGCGATGGCTGTTCTGGCCCGGTGTGATCCTGGTGGTCGCCGGCCTCGCGCTCCTCGGGTACGTCGCCTGGCAACTGTGGGGCACCAACTACGTCTCCCAGCAGCGCCAGGAGCAGGCAGTCACCGAGATCTCGGAAGCCTGGCAGCAGGGCGACTCGGTCGTGGCGACCGATTGGGGCGAGGCCGAGGCGATCATCCGCATCCCACGCTTCGGCGACGACTACGCGATCCCGGTCTTCGAGGGCACCGGCGACGAGGTGCTCTCGGCCGGCTACGGACACTTCGCCGACACGGCTGAGCCGGGGCAGATCGGCAACTACGCGCTGGCGGCCCACCGGGTCACGCACGGCGAGCCGCTGCGCGACATGCCCGAGCTCGATGTCGGCGACCAGGTCATCGTGGAGACCCGGCAGACGACGTACACCTACGAACTGGTCAGCGGCGGTGATGACCTCATCGTCGACTTCCACGACATCTGGGTGACCGATCCGCTGCCCACCAACCCGGAGGGCGGTGTCCAGCCGCCCCAGAAGAAGAACCAGCGGCTCCTCACGCTCACCACCTGCTCGGAGCTCTTCCACACCGACAACCGGATGATCGCCTTCGCCACCCTGGTGGACACGGCACGGCGCAGTTGAGCGGGAGTCGCCGGGCCCGGGTGGCATCGGAAGCCGAGCGGTCAGCTGTCCTGGTCAAGGTCGAGACCGGCGGCACGTGCGGGCGCGGCGTACGCCTCCGCCAAGCTGCTCACCGTCTCGTGCGCGTTGAGTCCACTCGGGTTCGGCACCACCCACAGTTCGCTCTCCTCCCAGTCCTCCGGCTGTCTGCCCAGAGTGGCCTTGGGCATGCCGAAGGCCGTCCGGTACGCCGTGATGCCGGCGACCGCGATCACCCGGGGCCGCTCACGGCGGACCAGTTCACGCAGGATCACACCGCCCTGACGAAGCTCGGCCGGGGACAGCTCGGAGGCGCGCACCGTGGCGCGGTGCACCAGGTTCGAGATCCCGATGCCCCGGGAACGCAGGTGTTCCCGGTCCTCCTCGGCCATGCCCGTGCGCTCGATCGGGCGAAGGATGATCCCCGCTTGTAGCAGTGCCGGGTAGAACCGGTTCACCGGGTGCGCGAAATGGGTCTGGGTGGCGGCGGTCCACAGACCCGGGTTGATGCCGACGAACAGGAGTTTGAGCCCTCCGCGGGGAGGGAGCAGGTCGGGGACCTCCTGGTCACGGTAGGACTCGAGTTCGGCGCGGGTGAAGCGAGGCACGGTCGAACCCTAATCACACCGGTGGTGTGGCGGCGCTGTCGGCGGTGATCGGCGGTGCCGGCCGCAGGCAGGTGCCCTAGGGTCACAGCCATGCCGACGTGGAACACCTTCATCGAGGGGGACAACCTCGAGGTCCTCCACGGGCTCGCCGTCGGCGGCGAGCGGTTCGACCTCATCTACATCGATCCGCCGTACAACACCGGCAACGACTTCGCCTACGACGACGACAGGCGTGGACCCGACGGCGGTCGGGCGGGACGCCATCAGGCGTGGCGGGCGATGATGCGGCCGCGTCTAGAGGCCGCCCGCGAGGTGCTCGACCCGGCGGGCGCCCTCTATGTCAGCATCGACGACCACGAGGCAGCTCACCTGCGCCTTCTCCTCGACGAGGTCTTCGGTGAGGGCAACTTCCTCGCTCAGATCGTGGTCAATCTCAACGCCAAGGGCCGCCAGCTCGGGCATGGGTTCGCTACCTCGCACGAATACCTCCTCAGCTACGCGCGAGATGCCCGGCGTTGTCGGCTCGATGCGAGCAGCCCCGATCACGTGGACGAGAGGGACTTCCCGTTGACCTCGCCCGAGGGGCATCGGTTCCGGCACCTGCCGCTGCGCAACACCAACAAGAAGTTCAACCCGATCACCGCACCGACACTGCACTTCGCCATCTGGGGTGACCCCGCGACCGGCCTGGTCAGCCCCGATCCGTTCGACGGTGCGGTCGAGATCTCACCGGTCTTCGGCGATGGGGCGCCGGCCGTGTGGCGGTGGAGTCGGCCGCGCATTGCGGCCCGCGCCACGGACCTGGTGTGTCGCACCATCAAGGGGCGACGCGGGGAACGCGTGGACGTCTTCCAGCGGGACTGGCTCCATCCGCAAGAGGGACGGCGGCGAAAGAAGCTGCGCACCATCTGGCTCGCCGAGGAGATCGGCTCGACCGACACGGCCGTGGCCGAGCTCAAGGACCTGGTGGGGCACGTCTTCGAATCCCCGAAGCCCACCGGCCTGATCCGCCGGATCCTGGGGACGATGCCGGAGGAGGCACGCGTGCTCGACTTCTTCGCGGGATCGGGCACCACCGGGCACGCGGTCGCACTCGCCAACCTCGCCGACGGCGGCACCAGGAGGTGCCTCTCGGTGAATGTCGCCGAGCCCACTCGCGAAGGGTCCAACGCGCAGCGGGCAGGGCTCTCGAGCGTCGCCGACATCACCCGTGCCCGCCTGCGTGCCGTGGCCGAGACACTGGGCGGCGGTCTGGATGAGCGGGTCTGGCCGTGCTGAGCCGCGGGGGTCTGTGCAGGGCCGCCGGAACGGGCCAGTTCGGAGCCACACAGCATCGCGTGCACTGGGTCCTCCACAGAGCCCCGATCCTCCGATGACGAGCCCCGGAGTGACTACCTAGCGTCTCGAGTACGCCGGAGAGCCCGGCGAGGCTCACTCGGGAGGTTCCGATGTTCCGTTCGTCCATGACCGACCCGGCAGCGCCCAGGGAGGCGGCACAGCCACCACCGCCCACGGGGCGACGACCGCCGGTGAGCGGCTTCGTGGTGGTTGCCACCGTCCTCGGTGGTCTCGTGGCGGCGATGCTGCTCGCGGTCCTGGCCACGGCGGCGCCGGCTCACGGCGCACCCGACACGGTCGGGCGGAGTCCGGTGATGTCGGCATTACGGGGTGGGGCCGCGCCGCCCGGCACGATCGTGCAGATCACGGGTACCGCGGACGTGGGCTTCGGGCTCCGGTTCGCCTCGGGTCGCTGGACCTACCCGCCCACCCGCTCCGAAGCGTTGGCCGAGTGCGGTGAGTACGCGAGCGCCTTCGACAGGGTGCGGTGCCGCACTCGGGTTCGTACCCACTATCGCGACCTGGCGGTGACCCAGCAGGCGCTCCGGTGGGCACGATGACCGCCGCCTGCTCCGCTCGCCTGCCGCAGTGGGGGAGGACGGACGGCACGCGGCGGAAGGTGACCAAGAGGACAGTGGCCTCGCCCGGAGCCACGGCGAGATCCTGGCACGATGGACAGCATGCGCAATATGGCCGCGCTGGCCGAAGACATGACCTGGGAACGGGCCTATGGCGCCGGTCGACGACGAGTCGGGGCCCGGCTCCGTCGGATCTCCGACAAGCGCTGGCAGATCGGCCAGTGCGCGGTGGCGGCGGGAGTCGCCTGGTTCGTGGCCCACGAACTGTTCGGGCATCAGGCGCCGGTGTTCGCGTCGGTGGCGGCGGTGCTCAGCCTCGGCACCTCCTACGTGCAGCGCACCCGACGAGTGGTGGAGGTCGCCTTCGGGGTTGCGATCGGTGTCTTCCTCGGAGACCTTCTCGCCAACTGGCTCGGCCAGGGCGCCGCACAGATCTCGCTGATCGTCGCCCTGTCGATGGTGGCCGCGATGTTGGCCGGTGGCGGCACGTTGTTCATCAATCAGGCAGCTGTCCAGTCCATCTTCGTGGTGGGGTCGCTGGCCACCGTCGACGCCGGCTTCGTCCGGTGGAGCGATGCGCTGATCGGTGGCGGGGTGGCGCTGGTCGCGGCCAGCGTGGTGCCGGGCGCGCCGCTTCGTCAGCCGCAGCGCCAGGCAGCGGTGGTGGTGCGCAAGATCGCGACCCTGCTGCGGGCCACAGCGGAGGTGATCCGCGAAGCCGACGCCGTGTACGGCATGAAGGTGCTCGCCGACGCCCGGAGCACGACACCGCTGATCCGCGAGCTGCAGGCGGCCGCGGCCGAGGGCATCGCGGTGGTCGCGATCTCGCCGTTCCGGGTCAGACACCGCCCGCACGTGCGCCGGATGAACGACCTGATCGAGCCGTTGGACCGGGCCATGCGCAGCACCAGGGTCCTGGTCCGCCAGGTGGCGGTCGCCGCCTACCGCGGGGTGCCGGTCCCCGAGTCGTATGCGGATCTCGCCCTCGCCCTCGCCGAGGCGACCGAGGACCTGGCAGAGCGCGTGGCCGCGCACGAGTCGCTGGGGGAGGAGTCGGTGGAGGACGGGCTGGTGCAGTCGGTGCGTCCGCGCCTGCTGGAACTCGCGGAGTCCTCGGGCCGGGTCGAGCGCAGTGACGTGCTCAACGCGGATGCGATCCTGCTGCAGCTGCGCAGCGTCCTGGTCGACCTGTTGCAGCTGACCGGGATGGGCCAGTTCGAGGCCACCGATGCGCTGCCCCCGGTCCGCCGGATCGGCGAGTGACGACCCGTACCGGTGAGCGGCCCCGGTGTCGTGGTCACAGACTCTCTCGGAGCTCGCGCACCACCGAGTCCACGACGGCGACGAGGTCGCCGGAGGTGCGTTCGGCCACGGCCCGCTGGCGCTGGTAGGACGCTCCGCGGGTGATCATGTCGGCGACCGAGGCGAGTTCGCGCTGACAGCCCAGATCTGCGGCGACGGGTGCGAGGCGGTCCAGCAGGTCGGCCAGATCCTCGGTGACCAGTCGCTCGTGATTGTCGGAGTCGAGGATCACGATGGCGTCGAGTCCGTAGCGGGCTGCGCGCCACTTGTTCTCCTGGACATGCCATGGCGGCAGGACCGGTGGCTGCTCCCCGGCCGCGATCCTGCGGTCGAGGTCGACGACCAGGCAGTGGGTCAGTGCGGTGAGGGCGGCGAGTTCGGAGAAGGTGGCGACGCCGTCGCACACCCGGGTCTCCAGGGTTCCCAGGTGCGGCGCCGGCCGGAGGTCCCAGCGGATCTCTGAGAGTACGTCGATCACCCCGGTGGTGAGCTGGTCGTGGGCGAAGGCCTCGTACTCGGACCACTCGGTGAACTGGAACGGAAGCCCCGCGGTGGGCAGCTGTTGGAACATCAGCGCCCGATTGGACGCGTATCCGGTGTCCACTCCGGACCAGATGGGAGAGGAGGCCGAGAGGGCCTGGAGGTGTGGGTAGTAGGTGAGCATCGCGGAGAGCACTGGGAGCACCCGCTCGCGCACGGGCAGGCCGACGTGGACGTGCAGGCCCCAGATCAGCATCTGGCGCCCCCACCATTGGGTGCGGTTGATCAGTTCCGCGTAGCGATGGCCCGCGGTGAGCCGCTGCGTGGTCCACGAGGCGAACGGGTGGGTGCCGGCGCCGAAGAGATCGATGCCCAACTCCTCGCAGGCAGGCAGGATCGAGGTCAGCGTGCCGCGCAGGTCGGCCATCGCTTCCTCGACGGTGTGGCACACGTCCGTGACGAGTTCGATGGTGTTGCGCAGCAGTTCCTGGTGGAGCTTGTGCGGCTGGGGCATCCGGGGACGGGCACGCGCGAACAGGTGCGCCGCCTCGTTGACCAGATCGCGGCTGTGGCGATCGACGAGGGCCAGTTCCCACTCCACGCCGAGGGTGGGCTCCGGGGAGCCGTGGAAGTCGATGCGCACCCACCCAGCGTGTCATGGTTCGTCCCGGCGTGGAGGTGCCTCGCACGCGGGTCGAGTCCGGCCGCGACTGCACGGGAGCGCTGTGCGGCGCCGGCGTGTGGCCGGGGTGAGGCAGGTGCGAGGCCGGTGCGAGACCGGGGTGACACGGATGACACCACTCGTCCCTGCGGGGCTCGTGACCCGGCGCCGCGCGACTGGCATCCTCGGACCGTGGAGGCACGCGAGATCAATCTGTCCCTGGATTTCTGCCTACGGGTGGGGGACCTGTTGATGTCCACCGGAGCGGGTGCTGCGGACGTCGCGAACACGATGCGCAACCTTGCCCGTCAGTTCGGACTCAGCACCGCCGACATCGACGTCACCTTCGTCAACCTGTCCATGCACTATCAGGCCGACCCCGAGGAGGCGCCGCACGTCGCCACCCGGCAGGTCAAGAGCCGGGCTACCGACTACGACCACCTCACCCGGCTGGACCATCTGGTGCGCGCCGTCCTCAACGGACGGATGGACCTGCGCGAGGCGCGCAGCGAGTTGGGTCGGATCACCTCGACTCCGCGTAGCCGACCACGTTGGCGGATCACCGTGGCGATGGCCGTTCTCTCCGGGGCACTCGCGGTGTTCCTGGGTGGTGACGTGCGGGTGGCCCTGCTGGCGGCGATGTCCGCGGCACTGATCGACCGGGTCCAGCCGCTGCTGGCCCGCCGCCGGATCCCGGAGTTCTACGTCCAGGCGGCCAACGCCGCACTGGCCACGCTGCTTGCGACCGCGGTGGCCGCCGCGCCGGTGAACATCGATGTCTCCCGCGCGATCACCGCCAACATCATCGTGCTGATGGCCGGCCTCGGGTTCGTCGGCGCGGTCCAGGACGCTCTCACCGGGTTCTACCTCACCGCCTGCGCCAGGTTCACCGAGGTCTTCCTCGCCACCGCCGGCATCATTGCCGGGGTGAGCGGCGGCCTCGCGGTGGCGGGCGCGATCGGGGCGCATATCCCGTACGTCGCCCCCGGGGAGATCACTCTTCAGGACGCCACGATCACCATCGTCGGGGGCGCGGTGAGCGCTGCCGCCTGGGCCTACGCCGTCTACGCGCCCGGCCGGATCATCGCGCCGATCGCGGTGGTCGGAGGGGTGGCCACCGCGATCTACGTCGCAGTGCCCAACGAGGAGATCGGCCGTTCCTGGCAGGTCGGCGCCGCGGCACTGTTCATCGGTCTGGTGAGCTACTCGGTCGCCGGCCGGATGAGGGTGCCACCCCTGGTCATCATGGTGGCGGGGATCGTGCCGCTCCTCCCGGGCCTGTCCATCTATCGCGGACTGATCCTGCTCTCCTCCGAGGAGGGCAGTTCCACCGGGCTGTTGGCGATGTTCACGGCCGCCTCGATCGCGCTGGCCCTGGCCGCGGGCGTGATCCTCGGTGAGTACGTCGCCCAGCCGCTCAAGCGTGAGGCCCGCCGGGTCGAGCAGCGGCTGGCCGGCCCCCGACTCGTCGGCCCCGTCCAGGTCGCGCAGACGCGGCGGCGGGAGGACACGGCGGACAGGTCCCAGCGTCGCGCCGAGCGTCGGACCCAGCGTCGGGCCCGAGGTGGAGTCGCTGCGTCCCTCGGGGACGAGGTCACCGACTGAGCAGCCCGGTCGGGGCACGCTCGGAGCCAGCATCGCTCGGTCACGAGGTCATCGGCCGAGCGCCGCGAGTCGCTCCAACCAGCCGGCTGCGGTCCCGTCGTACGGCGGGCGCCGAGCGACCACGTCGTCGTACACGCGTTCGGCGGACTCCTCGGCCATCGTGATGATCTCCGGCGGATAGCCGTAGAGCAGTTGGTGCTCCTCGAACTCCTCCTCGTCGTCGATCGTCGTGGTGCCGTCGGACCGGGTGACGATGTCGAGGTCCAGGTCGACCGCGCGCAGCACGTCGTCGTCCCATTCGGCCGGCGTGGTGATGTCGGTGTAGAGGGTGCACCAGATCCCGGGGGCGTGGAACCCGGCCAGGAAGGCGCCGCGAGCGGGCACGAGCATCACGGTGTCGACCCGGCTGTGGAACTCCAGGCCGGGCCGGTGGTTGTGGGTGCCGGCCGGGAAGCCGACCCAGTCGCCGAAGGTGTCCTCACCGAGGAAGTGGCCGTCGTACTGCCAGTGTCGACGGCCGCCCCACTTCGTCATCTCGACGGAGACGGGGCGGCCGGCTTCGAAGCGGGGCATGGCTCCAATCTGCCACGCGGGGACCGGCCGTGGGAGCGGTCGATGGGCCTACTTCGGCCTGGCGTGCCTGGCGCCCAGGGCGATGAGGTCCTGGTAGCGGGAGCCGGCGAACTTGGCGACGTGGTGCACCGCATGGGCGTCTGGGCCGATGAGCACCCGGGCGCGGTTGCGGCGGATGCCGTTGATGATCACCTCGGCGGCCCTCTCCGGCGTCGTACGGGCCAGCTTCTCGTCGAAGAACCGGGCGAGTTCGGCCTTGTCCGCGCCGCCGCCGACCCGGCCCGACCGGACGATCGCGGTCCTGATCCCGCCGGGGTGTACGGCGGTGACACCGACGCGGTGCCCGGCCAGCAGCATCTCCTCGCGCAGCGCTTCGGTCATGCCGCGGACGGCGTACTTGGAGGCGTTGTAGATGCTCTGGCCGGGCATCGAGACCAGCCCGAAGAGCGAGGACAGGTTGACCAGGTGGGCGTCGCCGGAGGCGATCAGGTGGGGGAGGAAGAACTTCGTGCCGTGCAGGACGCCGGCGAGGTTGATCCCCAGGATCCAGTCGATGTCCTCCCAGTCCAGGTCGTCCAGGTCGCCGGACAGGGAGACCCCGGCGTTGTTGATCACGACGTTGACCCGGCCGAAGTGCTCGGCCACGCGGCCGGCGTACGCGCCGAAGGCCGCGCGGTCGGCGACGTCGAGCCGGTCCGCCCTCACCTGAGCCGCGCCGGCCGCCTTGACCAGGTCGACCGTCTCGGCGAGGCCGCTGTCGTTGATGTCGGACAGGGCGAGCAGGGCACCTCGCCCCGCCAGGTCCACGGCCAGGGCGCGGCCGATACCGGAGCCTGCGCCGGTGACGACGACGACCTTGTCGGCGAGCTTCTTCATGCGGCCACTTCCGTCGGGATGAGGATCGCTCAACGGTAGGCCACCGGAGCGTGCGGCCGGCGGAACAGGCGGCCCGGCGCTCCGAGCACGTTGATCGGGTCAGCCCGGGCTCACATCGTCGCCACCACCGTGCGCGCAGTCCTCCAGATCGCCCCTGGCCGGGAATTGGCGCAGGATCGACCCAACCGATCCCTCGCGGAGTCCGTCAGGGGGATGGAGAGTCGGCACACGGAGCGGAGAGGACGGCCCGATGAGCTCGGAGGACGAGGCGTTCGTCGAGTACGTCGCCGCGCGCAGGGATCACCTGTTCCGGGCCGCTGTGCTGCTGTGCGGTGACCGCCACCAGGCCGAGGACCTCGTGCAGACGACGCTGACCAAGCTCTACCTCGGCTGGCGGCGGGTCAGCCGGGCCGACATCGTCGACGCCTACGTGCGCAGGATGTTGGTCAACGCGCACTTGGACGAGACGCGTCGACCGTGGCGGCGGGAGCGCCCCGAGGCCGATCCGCCCGAGCGCTCGACGTCCGGGGTCGAGGGCCCCGACGACGCGCTGTGGAACGCCCTGGCCGCGCTGCCCCCCAAACAGCGTCGCGTCGTGGTGTTGCGCCACTACTGGGGGTTGTCGGTGGCCGAGACCGCCCACGACCTGCGGATCAGCGAAGGCACCGTGAAGAGCCAGACCTCGGCCGCCCTCGCCGCTCTGCGGCGAGCTCTCCGACCTGCCCCCACCACCTGCGGAGGATCCCGATGACCGGCCACGAACCCGACGACCACGAGCTCACCGAGCGGCTCCAGCGGATGGCGGCCGGCGTGCCCGTGCCCACCGGCGACCCCGGGGAGGATCTCGCCCGTGGCCGGAGGCGCAAGCGCCGCCGGCACGCCGTCGCCGCACTCGGTGGTGTCGCGGCCGTCGCGGTGATCGGTCTCAGCGTCGCCGCCATCGACCTCCCGGGCGGTTCCGCGGACCGGACCGACACGACCGGGTTCGCGGCCTCCGGTGCGCCGGGGACCGCCGCGGGGGAGGCCGGCGGCCAGACTCCGACACCGCTCCCCGAGGATGCCGAGGAGCCGCCCCAGGCATGGTTGAACGGCGGGCAGCCCAGCGCGATGACCGACCTGCCCGACGCCGGGTTCCCGTCGGGGGGCGCCGAGGACTCCACCCTGCCGAAGACGCTGGTGCCGCCGCCCGACAGCGGAGCCGCCTGCGCCTCGGCGACCGAGGGGCAGGGTCCGTTCGACCGCGCGCTCGGCACCTACCGCGACATCGTGGCCGACCATCTCGACCCGGCCGGGACGCACCTGCAGAAGCGGGTGTCGAACGAGCAGGGCGCCGGCGGTCCGTCGGGCTGTTCGATCGGCACCAGGCTCGGCTGGACCGAGGCCGGCCAGGAGGGGGAGGCCGTGGTCCGGGTGGAGGTGGCGAACAGCTGGCGTTCCTCCGCTCTGGGTCACGAGGTCGACGGGTGGGCCGTCGTACCCACCTCGGAGCCGGGCGTGCGCACCCTGCGTACGGCGACCGACGAGGGCACCACCGCCGTGGCGGTCACCCGCGAGGACGGCACGGTCGTCTCGCTGCTGGCCGCTCCGCTGTTCGACAACCACTCAGACGTGGCGCTGGACGGCTTCGGCATCGATGTCGACCGGCTGACCGAGACCGCTTCCGACCCCCGCTTCCAACTGCCCTGATCTCGCGATGTGCTGAACCCCGCGCTGCGCTGAACCCTCACCGCGCACCGGCTTCATCCCGCGCCGCTGCTCGACAGACCTCCTTGCCTTGTCTTTCGAGCGGCGCGCTGGGCCGGAGTTCGCCTCCGTGCCCTCAGGTGAGGGCGGCCGCGAGCTGGTCGAGACCCCAGTGCAGATCCTCGGTCGAGATCACCAGCGGAGGGGCGAGCCGGATGGTGGAGCCGTGGGTGTCCTTGGCCAGGACCCCGCGGGCCAGGAGCGCTTCGCACAGGTCGCGGCCGGTGCCCAGTGCCGGATCGATGTCCACCCCCGCCCACAGGCCGCGAGCGCGGAAGCCCGTGACGCCGTGCCCGCTCAGCGCGGCCAGGCGGTCGTGCAGCACCACGCCCAGCTGAGTCGCCCGATGCTGGAACTCCCCGGTCTCGAGGAGTTCGACGACCGCCAGGCCCACGGCGCAGGCCAGCGGGCTGCCACCGAATGTCGAGCCGTGCTGACCGGGGTGCAGGACGCCGAGCACGTCACGGTCGGCCACCACCGCCGAGACCGGCACGACTCCGCCGCCCAGGGCCTTGCCGAGCAGGTAGATGTCGGGTACGACGCCCTCGTGGTCGCAGGCGAAGGTGCGACCGGTGCGTCCGAGCCCGGACTGGATCTCGTCGGCGATCATGAGCACCCCGTGCTCGGTACACAGGTCGCGGACGCCGGGAAGGTAGCCAGGCGGCGGGATGAGGACCCCGGCCTCACCCTGGATCGGCTCGAGCAGGACGGCGACGGTGCGCGGGGTGATGGCCGCCCGCAGGGCGCCCAGGTCGGCGTACGGGACGCGGACGAAGCCGGGCGTGAAGGGCCCGAAGCCGTTGCGGGCGTCCGGGTCGTCGGAGAAGCCGACGACGGTGGTGGTGCGGCCGTGGAAGTTGCCCGACATCACCACGATCTCGGCCTGGTCCGCCTGGACACCCTTGACGTCGTACCCCCACTTGCGCGCGACCTTGAGGCCGCTCTCGACCGCTTCGGCGCCGGTGTTCATCGGGAGCACGAGGTCCTTCCCGCACAGCGCGGCCAGCCGGGCGGTGAAGTCGGCGAACCGATCGTGCACGAAGGCGCGGCTGGTCAGGGTCACCCGGTCCAGCTGGGCGTGGGCGGCGGCGAGGAGTGCGGGGTGGCCGTGCCCGAAGTTGAGCGCGCTGTACCCGGCCAGCATGTCGAGCAGCCGGCGCCCGTCCACATCGGTGGTCCAGGCCCCCTCCGCGTGGCTGAGCACGACCGGCAGCGGATGGTAGTTGTGCGCGGCATGGGCCTCGGCTCGGGCGAGCTCCTCCGGCGTACGACGGGGGGTCTCGGGGCTGTCGGCGGAGGTGGTCTCCACAGTCGTCATCAGCGGCTCCTCGCGGCGCAGGATTGTCTGACAATTTCGTGGTGTCACTGTAACCCACCGGTGACTGGCCGAGCGGGTTTTCCCTCTGCGGTCGCACCTCCAGGTCATACCGGTGCCTCAGGGTGCACACAGACGGGCCACAGGACCGCCTCGGATGGTGGGGGCATGAGCAAGAGCAACCCCTCAGCAGCCCCCGACTCGACCCTGCCGCTCGGATCCCCCAGGTACGCCGACCACATCGGCACCGCGGCGGGGTCACGTCCCTCGGACGGGGCGACGCCACCGCCTGCTGCCCCGCCTGCTGCCCGGCCGTACCCGACCGGGGCGTCTCTCCCGGACACTCGTGCTGCCGGCCCGACTCGTCCCCACGCAACCGGCGCCCCCGATCCGTACATGAGTACGTGGCAGGCTGCCGGGTCCCCCGCCCCCCAACCTGTGGCGGGCAAGCCCGGCCTGCGGCAGCGGGTGTTCGGCTGGAAGAGCATGCTCGCGGTCGGGATCGCAGGGCTGGTCATCGGCGGTGCCAGCGGTGCGGGGATCACCGCCGCGGTGAGAGACGGTGACGCGGGACGCCCCGACTTCGGCCCCGGACAGGGGCAGTTCCCCGGCGGTGGCAGCGGTCAGCAGCCTCCCGCGCAGGAGGGCGAGGACGGGACAGGGTCGGACGGCCTCAGCCAGCAGGGCACCGGAGGCGAGGGCTTCACCCAGGAGTACGGCGAGAGTGAGCGTTCGGGCCCGACCACCTGAGCCGTACCCGCGGCGGTCCCTCCCTCCCCAGGTGGGAGGCACGTCTGGCGGAACCGATGTGCGGTTGTCGGTGGCGGACGGGAGAATGGGGGCCTCATGTCCGAGACACCCCCGACCCCCACCGGCGACGCCCACGACTCGAGCGACTCCAGCGAGTCCCGCCCCTCCCACGTCCAGGAGACGGCGGAGCCGCCGACCGGAGGGCTGCGCATCACCTACCCGCCGCAGCTTCCGGTGACCCAGCGTCGCGCGGACATCGCCGAGGCGATCCGCGAGCACCAGGTGGTGATCGTGGCCGGGGAGACGGGGTCGGGCAAGACCACCCAGCTCCCGAAGATCTGTCTGGAGCTCGGTCGTGGGCGGGCCATGGCCGTCTCCGGGGACGGCGACGGCGACGGAATCACGGACGCGAACACGAACGCGAACAGAGCCGGGGAACGCGGAGGGCGCCGCCGCGGTCGTCGTACCCCTCGTGCCACCGGTGGACTGATCGGGCACACCCAGCCGCGCCGGATCGCGGCGCGCAGCGTGGCCGAGCGGATCGCCCAGGAGCTGGGCACCGAGCTGGGTGATCTGGTCGGCTATCAGGTGCGGTTCACCGACCGCACCAGCAAGTCCAGCCGGGTCAAGCTGATGACCGACGGCATCCTGCTCGCCGAACTGCAGCGCGACCGCGATCTGACCAGGTACGACACGATCATCATCGACGAGGCGCACGAGCGAAGCCTCAACATCGACTTCCTGCTCGGCTACCTCAAGCGCCTGCTGCCGCGCCGTCCCGACCTCAAGCTGATCATCACCAGCGCGACCATCGACCCGGAGCGTTTCGCGGAGCACTTCGCCGACGCGCGCACGGGTGAGCCGGCGCCGATCATCGAGGTGTCCGGGAGGACCTACCCGGTCGAGGTCCGCTACCGGCCGCTGATGACCTTCGCCGGAGCCGAAGGAGCCGACGGCGGGGCCGGCGCAGGGCGGGGGCGCACCGGCCCGGAGGCCGACGACGAGGGCGAGGTGATCGTCCGCGACCAGACCGAGGCGATCGTGGACGCGGTCAAGGAGCTCAGCGCCGAGGGGCCGGGCGACATCCTGGTCTTCCTGCCCGGCGAACGCGAGATCCGCGACACCGCCGACGCCCTGCGCAGCGCGCTGGGAGTCGACCGGCAGCGCGGAGCCCCGGTGGAGATCACGCCGCTCTACTCGCGCCTCTCGGCCGCCGAGCAGCACAAGGTCTTCCAGCCGCACACCGGCCGTCGGATCGTGCTGGCCACCAACGTTGCCGAGACCTCGCTGACCGTGCCGGGCATCCGGTACGTCGTCGACACCGGGGTCGCACGGATCAGCCGCTACAGCGTGCGTACCAAGGTGCAGCGGCTCCCGATCGAGCCGATCAGCCAGGCCAGTGCCAGCCAGCGATCCGGCCGCTGCGGCCGCGTGGAGGCCGGCATCGCGGTCCGGCTCTACAGCGAGGAGGACTTCGAGGGGCGGCCCGAGTTCACCGACCCCGAGATCCTGCGTACCAACCTGGCCAGCGTCATCTTGCAGATGGCCAGTCTGGGGCTCGGGGACGTGGCCAGGTTCCCCTTCGTCGAACCCCCCGACCGACGCAACATCTCCGCGGGCACCCAACTCCTGGAGGAGCTCGGTGCGCTGGGCGCCGGCGAGACCCCCGACCCGAAGGAGAGCGGACGAAGTCCGCGGAGACTGACCGGGCTGGGCCGCCGGCTCGCTCGGTTGCCGGTGGACCCGCGACTGGGTCGGATGATCCTGGAGGCCGAACGGCTCGGTTGCGTCCGGGATGTCCTGGTCATCGCCGCAGCCCTCTCCCTCCAGGATCCGCGCGAGCGTCCCGGGCCCGACCAGCCCGCCGAGCAGGCGCGGGCCGACCAGCTGCACGCGCGGTTCAAGCACGAGGCCTCCGACTTCCTGACCTTCCTCAACCTGTGGCGCTACCTCAAGGAGCAGCAGCGGGAGCTCTCCTCCAGCGCGTTCCGGAGGATGTGCCTGCGCGAGCATCTGCACTACCTGCGGGTTCGCGAGTGGCAGGACTTCGAGTCCCAGCTGCGTCAGGTCTGCCGGGAGATGAAGATCGATCTCGGCAGCGCCGGATCCGAGCCGGGCGGCACCAGCAACACCAGCGACGAGACCAGCCAGCAGACCAACCAGCAGGCCAAGGGCGCCGCGTACGACGCCGACGGCATCCATCAGGCGCTCCTGTCCGGGTTGCTCTCCCACATCGGGCTGCTGGAGGAACGCGAGAAGAGCTCCGGTGCCGGGCGGGAGAAGAAGCGCCGCGGCCCGCGCGAGTACCTCGGCGCCCGTGGCGCCCGGTTCGCGGTCTTCCCCGGCAGCGTGCTGTCGCGGAAGAACCCGCAGTTCCTGATGGCCGGCGAACTCGTCGAGACCAGTCGACTCTGGGCCCGGCAGAACGCCGCCATCCAGCCGGAGTGGGCCGAGCGCCTGGCCGGCGACCTGGCCAAGCGCACCTACTCCGAGCCGCACTGGAGCACCCGCCGCGCCGCCGTGATGGCGCGGGAGCGGGTCACCCTGTACGGCGTACCCCTCGTCGCCGACCGGCCGGTCAACTACGGCCGGATCGACGCCGACCTGTCCCGGGAGCTGTTCATCCGGCACGCCCTCGTCTACGGGGAGTGGCCGGGGGCGGCCAAGCGACACCGGTTCCTGGCCGACAACCAGCGCCTGCTCGAGGAGGCGGCCGAACTCGAGCACCGTGCCCGTCGCCACGACATCGTGGTCGACGAGCACGCGCTGTTCGACTTCTACGACGCCCGGGTCGGCCGGGAGGTGGTCTCCGGGGCGCACTTCGACACCTGGTGGAAGATGACGCGGCGTGAGCAGCCCGCGCTACTCACCTTCGACCCCGCGATGCTCACCCTCGACACCGCCGAGGAGGTCACCGCGGCCGACTACCCGACGGTCTGGGAGGACGGCGGGCTCACCTTCGACCTGAGCTACCACTTCGAGCCAGGGACTGCCGAGGACGGGCTGACCGTCGACGTGCCGGTGGCGACGCTCAACCGGGTCGGCGCCGACGACTTCTCCTGGAACGTCCCCGGCCTGCGCGAGGAGTTGGTCACGGCGCTGATCCGCAGCCTGCCCAAGAACCTCCGGGTCAGCTTCGTCCCGGCACCCGATCAGGCGCGCGAGTTCCTGCGGGTGACCCCGCCGGGGGAGGAGCCGCTGCTGGACGCGCTCGAGCGCTGGGGCCGCAGCACCAAGGGCGTGGTCATCCCGCGCGATGCCTGGGACTGGACCAAGGTGCCCGAGCATCTGCGACCGACCTACCGCATCGTCGACGAGGCCGGCCGGGAGCAGGCGCGCGGTAAGGACCTCGACTCGCTCAAGGCGCCGCTGCGCGGCGAGTTCGAGCAGGCGATCGCGGAGGTGGCGGCCGACGCGGGGCTGTCCTCGACCGGGCAGACCGCGTGGACCTTCGGTGAGGTGGCGCGCGAGGTCACCGAGAAGCGGGCGGGCCACGAGGTCACCGTGCACCCATGCCTGGTCGACGAAGGGGCCAGCGTCGGCCTCCGGGTGGTCGGCTCGCGCGAGGAGGCCGCGGCCAGACACCGTCTCGGCGTCAGCCGGCTGCTGATCTTGGACCTGGACCGTCTCGACCCCCGGCTGGTGCCCCGGATCCTCGACTCGCTGACCACCGCCGACAAGCTGGCGCTGGTCGGCTCGCCGTACTCCTCTGCCTCCGAGCTGGTGGGTGACGCTCGCACCGCGGTGGTGCGGGCGGCGGTCGATTCCCGGCCGGAGGCCCGCGACCGCCCGTCGTACGACGCCCTGCTGGCCGCGGCCGGCTCGGATCTCGAGGCCTCGGTGCGGGCGGTGCTGCAGGATGCGCTGCGGGCCCTGGAGGGCTACCGCGAGGTCGACAAGCTGGTCTCCGGGCGCACCGACCTGCGCACCCTGCCGGCCCTCACCGACCTGCGCGGACAGCTCGCCCGGCTGGTCCACGACGGGTTCATCGCCGAGGCCGGGCCCGCCATGCTGCGCCGCTATCCCACATACTTCAGGGCGATGGTGCACCGTCGCGACCGGTTGGAGAGCAACCTCTCGGCGGATCAGCGGCTGATGGACCAGTACCTCCCGCTGGAGGAGGCCTACCTGCATCAGGTGGCGGCGCTCCCGGAGGGACGGCCGCCCGGCGAACGCCTCCGGCGGGTCCGCTGGATGCTCGAGGAATATCGCGTCTCGCTGTGGGCCCAGCAGTACGGCACGGCTTTCCCCGTCTCCGACACCCGCATCCGCAAGGCGTTGGGCTGACTGTCAGGCGGAGCCTGGGGCGCGGCGTACCCTGGGCCGCGTGAGCCGCGACCACCACCGACCGATGACTCCGGGAGACCGGTTCTTCGACGGCCTCACCGGAGGTGTCGATCCCGCGCGGGTCCGCGAGGCCGCTGACCAGGCTGCGACCCTCCTGGTGCGCGGAGCCCGCGCCGGGGACGACCCGGGCGTCGCTGAACGCGTCGTGCACCTGGCCGAGGACGAGGGGCTGGAGACCATCGCGGAGGTGTGGGCGGGTTCGCCTGCCGACACCCTCGCCGGATGCCTGTGGCGCCTGTTCCTCCTGCGCAGCTGGGTGTACGCCGACCCCGACGGTGCGGCCCGTCAGTTCGAGGCGGGGAGGCAGGGGGCGCAGGTCGCCCGGGTCGTCGCCGGTGTGGCCGATCCGCCCGGCCCCGCGGAGATCAAGGCGATGATCGACGAGGTGCTGCGCGGGGTGGCCGGTGCCGACTTCGCCGACGTCCTCTTCCGCGCCGCGGCGTTCGCCAGGGTGGTGGCCACCGGCCGTGCTCACGAGCCGGGCATCCCCGGCGAGGACGTCCGCCGGATGCTGCACCTCTCCGAACAACTGGAATCAGCCGGCCACCTCGAGCTTTCCCACCCGCTGGTGTGATCCCTGCCTGCGCCCGTGGAGCGCGGGCCCGCAACTTTCCCCGGTGAACCGGCGAAAGTTGCACTTTTCGGGCCGAATAAGGCCTGGAAGCGCACCGATTGCCCCGGTAGTGGTGCTGAAGTGACGGTCGGGACGAGGGATCGGGGCGGGTGCGGCACACTGAGCCGTCGGTGTCACCGGTGGGGTTGAAGCGGAGGCTAGGATGATCGACGAACACGCCGGGCCGCGGCAGCCCCGGGTCCCAACATCAGCCGCTACGAGCGGCCACGCGCCGTGAGGCGCTCCCGGCCCGGCGTGTTCACCAGACTCCGCGCCCGACTGCGCGGGCGGATCCGGGCCCCTTTCACGCGACGTGCGGTCGGGCCCACCATCGGCTACGCACCTCGGGCGGACGGGCGTCCTGATCCCGGCGAGATCGTCTGGGCGTGGGTGCCGTACGAGGAGGACGCCACCCGCGGCAAGGACCGGCCGGTCCTGCTGATCGGCCGTGCGGACGGTCAACTGCTCGGCCTGATGCTGACCAGCAAGGACCATGACCGGGACGCCGCCCAGGAGGCCCGATGGGGGCGGCACTGGATGGACATCGGTGCCGGGGCCTGGGACGGCCGTCGTCGACCCAGCGAGGTCCGCCTCGACCGGCTCCTCCGGCTGCCGGAGTCGGCGGTACGGCGGGAGGGGGCCGCCTTGGACCGGCGGATGTTCTCGCGAGTGCTGGAGGCGGCGATGCCCTTCCACGAACGCACGCTCGGGTAGGGGATGGCGGAGGGGCGCACCTCACGTCGCTGATGAGGACGGCCGTGCTTGGCGAATCCTTTACAGTGGACCGGCCTGGCCATCGGCCGGGAGAATCGTGCTGGCGCAGGGGTGTGGCAGGTCCACCGTGCGGCCATCGAGGAGCAGGAGGAACGGTGCGACGCGTGCGGGCGAGCCTGGCGGTGACCTTGACGATCGGCTTGGCGGCGACCCTGGCGGCATGCAGCGATGACAGCGACCCGGAGGCCGACGCACCGAGTTCCTCGGCATCCTCGGCCTCCCAGTCGGCTCCGGCCGAGCCGGCCGAACTGACGATCGGCGTGTGGGGCACCAAGACCGAGGTCAAGGCCTTCGACCAGGTGGTCGACGAGTACAACGCCGCCACCGACGCGGCGAAGGTGACCCTGGTCAGCTGGCCCGACTCCGCGGCGATGCAGGCGGCGATCCAGGCCGGCGGCGACGTCCCAGATGTGTTCCTGTTGCCGCGGGCCGACGTACCGGTCTTCAGTGACAACGACCTGATCGAGCCGGTCGACGAGCCGCTGGCCGCCCGGGCGGTCGACCTCGGCGACGGCTACTCGCGGCAGGCCATCGAGGAGTTCTCCGCGGACGGCCGGTTGCAGTGCATGCCGTACGGCGTGTCGCCCGAGGTGATCTACATCAACACCGACCTCGTCGACTTCGAACGGATGCGGGTTCAGGAGTTCGAGGCGCCGGCGGACGAGACCTACGAACGCTGGTCGTGGGACGAGTTCAATGCGGCCGCGGAGTTCGCGACCCGTCCTCGGCGCGGCATCAGCGGCCTGGCGATCGAGCCGACCCTGGAGCAGATGGCACCGTTCATCCTCTCCGGGGGTGGACACCTGGTCGACGACGAGGAGGCCCCCACGTCGCTTGCCTTCTCCGATGACGACACCCGCGCCGCGCTCGAGCCGACGCTGGAGACGCTGCGCAACGCCGCGATCAATCTGCCGCCCGAGCAGCTCGCGAAGAAGTCTGCGGTCGAGTGGTTCAAGGAGGGCAAGGTCGGCATGATCGAGGCGGACCGGTCCCTCGTGCCCCAACTCCGCGAGATCGACGACCTGCGCTGGGACGTCATGCCGATCCCGCGGATCGACTCGGCGGCCACCATCGGTGACTACACCGGGCTGTGCCTGAGCAGCGCCAGTGACTCGCCCGGCGCCGCCGCCGACCTGCTCACCGCCCTCATCTCCGATCAGTACGTCGCGGAGGTCGCCCAGACCGGCTACCTGGTGCCGGTGAACCAGCGGGTCGCCCTGTCCGAGCGTTTCCTGCAGACCAATCGGCAGCCGCTGAACAGCAAGGTCTTCGTGAGCAGCATCCGGACGATGTCGGTGCCCCCGGAGGCACGCAAGTGGCCTGCGGTGGAGGCGGCGGTCTCCGACTCTCTCCACCAGTTGGTGGAGGAGCGTCCCACCGTGGACCTCGAGGCCGTGACCGAGCAGATCGACGAGGACTCCCAGCCCGTCTTCGGGCAGTGACCCTGCTCCGGGCGACTCGGCCCCACTCCGCGCTCCCGGCTGGGGGGCTGATCCTCCGCCCGAATCCGTAGGTTCCCACCTGCTGTCTGCGGACACCGTCCGGGCACACCGACGGCGTGAGCGCGCTCGAGGGGGCCGCCGGACCGAAGACACGCCCACGACCCCATGCCGGCGCAACCGGCTTGCGACTCGCGACGGCGCCCGCCGTCGGGCTCGCGCGGGCGGGCCGTGGGGCAGGGGGCCGCTCAGGCGGCGTCGGCCTCCAGGATGGCCTGGGTGAGCACGGGGGCGGTGAGCGCGATCTGCCAGCCCCGGGCGGAGTGGGCGGAGAGCAGGCTGGTCACCGCGTCGAGGAGTTCGCCGGGATCGCGGGTGCGGGGCGGGGCCCACAGCACCCGTCGCAGGGTGTCGGGGGTGAGCAGGTTCTCCGCGGGCAGTTGATGCCGCTCGGCGATCTCGGACAGGCGGGCCCGAGCGGTGCTGAGTCGGTGTGCCGCGACCGGATCCTTGTCGGCCCAGGCCCGGGGGACCGGGGGACCGTCGCCGCGCGGCGTACGGACGGGGAGCTCCCCCTCGGGCTGCTCGGCGACCTCGGCGAGCACTGCGGCGAAGCGCGAGGCATAACGCTCCGCGCCGCGGCCGTGGAAGCCCTTGGTGGCCAGCAGGCGACCGCGCTCGGTGGGAAGCGTCATCGCAGCGGCCACGATCGCGGAGTCCGGCACGATCCTGCTCGGGGTGACATCACGCTGGGCCGCGATCTCGTCGCGAAGCGTCCACATCGCCCTGACCGCCGCGAGCCCGCGCCGGCCCTTAACCTTGTGCATGCCGGAGGTACGGCGCCAGGCGTCCACCCGAGGGGTGGGCTCGAAGTCGCGGAGGTGGTCGAACTCCTGACGGGCCCACTCCGCCTTGCCGGCCTCCTCCAGTTGGGCGGCCAGCGCCGTCCGGAGTTCGACCAGGACCTCGACGTCGAGAGCGGCGTACTCGAGCCAGGGCACGGGCAACGGGCGGGTGGACCAGTCCGCGGCGGAGTGCTCCTTGCGCAGGTGGAACCCGAGCACGGTCTCCACCAAGGTGCCGAGCCCGACCCGGGGATACCCCAGCAGCCGGCCGGCGAGTTCGGTGTCGAAGAGGGCGTCGGGGCGCAGGCCGACCTCGGCCAGACAGGGGAGGTCCTGGGTGGCGGCGTGCAGGATCCACTCGGTGCCGCTCAGCGCGTCCGCGAGCGGCGCCAACGTGCTCAGCCCGATGGGATCGATGAGCCAACTGCCCGACCCCTCGCGGCGGAGCTGGATCAGGTAGGCGCGGTTGGAGTAGCGGTAGCCGCTGGCCCGCTCGGCATCGATCGCCACCGGCCCTGAACCGGCCGCGATCGCCGCGGCCGCGTCCCGCAGCCCGGCGTCGGTCTCGGTCACCGGGGGCAGGCCGTCGCGCAGGGTCAGCAGCGGGGCGGTCTCGGGCTCGGTGTCGGTCTCAAGGCCGGGCTCGGGCCCGGTGGCGCCCTCGGCTCCGGCCCGGTCGTCGTCCCGGACGTCCGAGGCATGGGGGGAGGGGGAGTCGGACGCAGTCTCGTCCGGAGACTCGGGGAGGTTCTCGGTGTGCTCGTCTGTCATCAGATGGGAGTGCCTCAGGCCGGGCCGCGCTGTCCCCGGCTGGTGGGGATGATGGCCACGCCCTCGGGTACGGGCGGTAGTCCGGCCGCCGTACACAGTAGTTCGCCCCAGGCCTCGGCATGTGCGCGGATGTCGGGGAAGGCGCCCTCGGCGACGGGCGTCCACGAGGCGCGGATCTCGACCTGCGCGGTGCTGTCGTCGTCTGCCATCCCGCCGAAGCTCTCGGTGGCGACCCGGGTGACGCTGCCAGCTGCCGCAAGGTGCTCGGCGCCGTGCGCCTCGAGGGCCTCGAGAAGCCAACTCCAGGCGACCTCGCCGAGCATCGCATCGGTGATCTGGTCGGCATCGACCTCGGCCCGCACGTAGGCGACCAGGCGGAAGGTGCCACCCGCCCATGCGTCGTTGCCCTGCGGATCGTGCAGCAGGATCAGACGGCCGGTGCCGACCTCGTCGCCGGCGACGTTGACATCGGCCGACAGGGCGGTGGCGTACGGCGCGATCCGCTGCGGGGCGGGCATCTGCTCGCAGAAGATCTCCGGGCGCAGTCGGGCAGTGTGGAGATCAGCGACCGCTGCCCGGAACTCGGGCGGATCATCGTGCGCACCCGTGCTCGGGCGCGTCTCCTCACGCGCGGCCATGTGCCCAGCGTAAGCCGGATGATGCTCCGGGATGTGCGCACACGCCGGAGAAGGTGGGACCCTGTGCCCGTGAACGACCTCCTCGACAGCGCCTTCCTCAAAGCGGCCCGGGGCGAGCAGGTCCCTCACACGCCGGTCTGGTTCATGCGTCAGGCGGGTCGTTCCCTCCCCGAGTATCTCCGTCTTCGCGAGGGGATCGCGATGCTCGACGCCTGTCTCGATCCCGAGATGGTCGTGGAGATCACCATGCAGCCGGTGCGCCGGTACGGCGTGGACGCGGCCATCTTCTTCTCCGACATCGTGCTGCCGCTCAAGGCGGTCGGGGTCGATCTGGACATCAAGCCCGGGATCGGCCCGGTCGTGGCCAAGCCCGTCCGCACCCTCGACGACGTCGCCGCCATCCCCGACCTCACGCCCGAGCACGTGCCGATGATCACCGAGGCCGTGCAGGGTCTGGTCGGCGAGTTGGCCTCGGTCAACGGGGGTACGCCGCTGATCGGGTTCGCCGGCGCCCCGTTCACGGTGGCCTCCTACCTGGTCGAGGGCGGACCGTCCAAGGAGCACGCCCGTACCAAGGCGATGATGTTCGGGGCGCCCGAGGTGTGGGACGCGCTGATGCGCAAGATCGCCGGGATCGCCTGTGCGTACCTGCAGGTGCAGGTCGAGGCGGGCGCGTCCGCGGTACAACTCTTCGACTCCTGGGCCGGGGCCCTCACACCGGCCGATTACGCCGCCTCGGTGATGCCCCACTCGGCTCGGGTGCTGGAGCAGGTCGGGCGCCTCGGCGTACCTCGGATCCACTTCGGTGTCGGCACCACGAACCTGCTCGGTCTGATGGGCGAGGCCGGAGCCGACGTCGTCGGCATCGACTGGCGTACGCCGCTCGCCGACGGCATCGCGCGGGTGGGTGATCGGGCGGTGCAGGGCAACCTCGATCCCAGCCTGGTCTTCGCCCCGACGGAGCTGATGCTCGAGCGGGCCGGCGAGATCATCAAGGCCGGCCGGTCGGCCAAGGGGCACATCTTCAACCTCGGCCACGGTGTCATCCCCTCCACCGACCCGGACCAGCTCGCCCGGCTGACCGACTTCGTCCACTCCTACCCGCTGGACTGATCACCGCCCTGAGGCGGGTGTGGTCCCTGGCGCCTCAGTGGTCACACGACCCGGCCGAAAGTGGCGCTACCTGGCCGATTTTTCGGCTGGGTAGCGCCACTTTCCCCGGTGAACCGGGGAAACGTCCGGCTCCCCGCTTCCCTCACTCGGAGGGAGGGTCGCTCCGGGGAGCACGGCGGC
This sequence comes from Nocardioides insulae DSM 17944, assembly GCF_000422825.1. Taxonomy (GTDB): domain Bacteria; phylum Actinomycetota; class Actinomycetes; order Propionibacteriales; family Nocardioidaceae; genus Nocardioides; species Nocardioides insulae. The sequence continues at coordinate 391,773 of NZ_AUGU01000014.1, forward strand.
GGAGGAACCACAGAGCAGGGACGGCGACCAGGGCGAGCAGCCCGAGCCAGGGCAGCAGCAGCCCGGCCGCGACACCGACGCCGGTGATGAAGGTGAGCATCGCGTGCCAGCCGGTGTCCAGGCCGCTGAGGAACCCGCTCTGCTCGTCTTCGGGAGCCGGCTCCGCCCAGGCCCTGGTGATGCTCACCGAGACGGTCGAGTATTCGGTCTGATCCGCGAGCCGAGCCTGGGTACGGAGCAGTGAGTCGAGGTCGGCCTGGCGGCGGGTGAGCTCACTCTCGATCGCGACGATGTCCTCGATCGACTCCGCCCGGTCGAGCAGGGCGCGGACGCGGGCCAGGCTGGCGCGCTGGGCGGCGATGCGGACCCGGGTGTCGGTGAGTTGCGCGGTCACGTCCTGGGTGGAGATCGTCGAACTGGTGGGCGTCGCGATCTGTTCCAGCGCCGCGACAGTGTCATCGAACTCGTCCACCGGCACGCGCAGCTGGAGCCGGGCATCCGAGGCTCGCCCGTCCTGGTCGCGGTAGGCCTCCTGGTCCGCGACGAAGCCGCCGTGGCTCTCGACCACCCGGACCACCTCGGCATGGTCGGCGGCGACGTCCTCGGAGCTGAGTTCCATGGTGGCGGTCTTGATCAGGTCGGCGTTCTGCACCGAGGACCGGGCGAGAGCGGCGATGTCCTCGCCGGTTTCCGAGCCCGGTGCGCGCGGCGAGTCCGACTTCCCCGTAGCTGCCCGTCCGCCGGCGGCCTCGTCTGCTGCCACCGCACTGTCTGGCACGGAGGTCGAGCCGCCCGAATCGCCCGTGTCGGCTGAGCCGTCGGAGCCGCCGCACCCGGCGAGGACGACGAGGATCACCACGAGGGCCACCCAGCCCAGCACCGTCATCGCTCGTCGATGGCGGGCGCGGCCTCGGGTGGTGTTCGGGTCTCCGCTTCGGGCCGGTCGGTGCCGGAGTGCTGGTGAAGGATTCATGAGGGTGTGACGTGGCCGCCTCGGATCCGGTTCCCCTGCCGGGCGAGTACGTCGAGGGCGAGCGGCCGGCCGGCAAGGAGCCCTCGGCTCGCCGCAGCCGGGTCGGCGATGGGAGACTGTGCTGGTGCGTGTGGTCGTCATCGGAGCGGGGGTCGGCGGTCTGGCCGCGGCCCATGATCTGGCCCGACGGGGCCACCGGCCGGTGGTCCTGGAGGCGGAGGATCGGGTCGGCGGCAAGCTGTACCGCCGCGAGGTCGGCGGCGTCACCGTCGACGTCGGTGCGGAGGCGATGCTGCATCGCCGGCCCGAAGGGGGCGCGCTGGCCAGCGAACTCGGCCTCACCGTCGAGCATCCCACCGCCGCCTCGTCCCGCATCTGGACCCGTGGCCGGCTGCGGCCGCTGCCGCGGTCGCTGATGGGTGTGCCGATGGATCTGGCCGCCCTCGAAGCCTCCGGCATCCTCTCCGACGCAGGACTCGCGCGGGTCCGGCAGGAGCCGGACCTCCCCGTCGACGAACTGCCGGCCGACGTCGCGGTCGGCGATCTGGTCGCGCGCCGGTTCGGGGAGGAGGTCACCGATCGCCTCGTCGAGCCCCTCCTCGGTGGCGTGTACGCCGGCCACGCCCGCCAGATCTCGGCCGCCGCCGCCGTGCCGCAACTGCTGGCGATGGCACGGCGGGGGCCGCTGCTCGCCCAGGCGGCCGCCGTACCGTCCACCGGCGGACCGGTCTTCGCCGGGCTGCCGGGTGGGATGGGCCGACTGACCGAGGCCCTGGCCGCCGACGAGAGGGTCACCGTGCGCACCGGCGCCCGGGTGGTGGGCCTCGCCCGCCGAGAGCGCGGTTTCGCGCTGACGCTGACCGACGAACAGATCCTGGCGGACGCCGTGGTGGTCGCCACGCCCGCTGCGGCCGCTGCCGGGCTCCTGGGCGACCTCGCACCCTCGGCCGCGGTCGAGTTGGGCGCGATCGAGTATGCCGCGATGGCCGTGATCACCCTGGTGTTCCGGCGCTCGGAGGTGGCCGGTGCCGCGCTCGACGGCAGCCTCTCCGGGCTGCTGGTCCCGCCGCGGGACGGACGCCGGATCAAGGCCGCCACCTTCTCCTTCGCCAAGTGGGACTGGGTGCGCCGGGCCGGCGAGGCCGACGGTCTGATCCACCTGCGCACCTCCATCGGCCGCGCCGGCGAGGAGAAGTCACTGGCCCACCCGGACGAGGAACTGGTCGCGCATTCCTTGGCAGATCTCGGCGAGGCGACCGGCCTGACAGCGGCCCCGGTCGCGACCCACGTGCAGCGTTGGGACGCCGGGCTCCCGCAGTACGCCGTCGGACACCTCGACCGCGTCGCCCGGATCCGTGCCGACGTGGCGCGGGTGCCGGGCCTGGAGATCTGCGGGGCGGCGTACGACGGAGTGGGGGTCCCAGCGGTGATCGGGACGGCCCATGCCGCCGTGGCCCGCCTGCTCGAGTCGGACCCCTCGCACGAGATCACTTCCCACCAGAAAGCACAATGAGCACATGACCCAGGATCCGCAGGCCCACCTCAAGTCGAACGCCGCCAAGATCAACGAGCTGAACGCCACCCAGCGCTTCACGATGTGGTCGGTCTTCCGCCTCGAGGACCGGTTCGGCGGCGCCGACGACGCGGCCCGGAAGGCGGAGGCCGACGAGGTCGAGACCGTGTTCGCCGCACTCGCCGAGGAGGACGTCGTCATCCGCGGCGTGTACGACGTCGCGGGGCTTCGTGCCGACGCCGATCTGATGATCTGGTGGCACGCCGAGACCAGCGACGCCCTCCAGACGGCGTACCACCGCTTCCGGCGGACCGCGTTCGGGAGCCGATTCACCCCGGTGTGGTCGCAGATGGCGCTCCACCGCCCGGCGGAGTTCAACCGCTCCCACCTGCCCGCCTTCCTCGCCGACGAGCGTGCGCACGCCTATGCCGCGGTCTACCCGTTCGTGCGCTCCTTCGAGTGGTACCTGCTCGAGGACAACGAGCGGCGCCGGCTGCTGGCCGAGCACGGTCAGATGGCCCGCGGTTACCCCGACGTGCGCGCCAACACCGTGCCGAGCTTCGCGCTCGGCGACTATGAGTGGATCCTCGCCTTCGAGGCCGACGACCTCACCCGCATCGTGGACCTGATGCGGCACCTGCGCGGCTCGGAGACCCGACGTCATGTGCGCGAGGAGGTGCCCTTCTACACCGGCGCCCGCGTCGAGCCCGCCGATCTGGTCGCCCGGCTGCCCTGAGTGCGGAGTTGTGAGTGACAGCGCGGCCCAGGGACCGCGCTGATGCTCACGACTCGGCAGAGCGGTCGGCGGGCTCCAGGGAGAGCGAGATGGAGTTGATGCAGAAGCGGTCGCCGGTGGGGGTGCCGTAGCCGTCGGGGAAGACGTGGCCGAGATGCGAGCCGCAGTTGGCGCAGCGGACCTCGGTGCGCTGCATGCCGTACGAGGAGTCCTCGAGGTATTCGATCGTGTCGGTGATGGGCTGGTAGAAGGACGGCCAGCCGCAGCCGGAGTGGAACTTGGTGTCCGACTCGAACAGCTTGGCCTGGCAGGCCTTGCAGCGGTAGACGCCGGTCGTCTCGGTGTCGGTGTACTCGCCGGTGAAGGCGCGTTCGGTGCCGGCCTGACGCAGCACCTGGTACTCCTCGGGCGAGAGTTCCTCGCGCCACTGCTCGTCGGTCTTCTCCACGTCGTAGGCCATGCGGCCAAGCCTACGCGGGCGCCGAGCGCGGCACTCAGAAGCCGGTGATGCAGTACGGCGCCGGGCCGGGGTCGGCCATCGCAGCGAACCGCTGCACGACCTCGGCCGCGCCTCGGATCCGCCCGGCCGCGGCGAGCGTGCCCACTGCCACTCCGCCGAGGTACAGGGCGCCGAGGGTGTCAGCGGCCATCCGCAGGTCCGGCGCCGCCTCGGTGCGGACGACCTTCGCACCGCCGCTGGTGGTGAGCTCCCAGTGGCCCTCGGCGTGACCCAGCGGGTCCTCGACCGCGATCACCAGGGAGTCCTCGGCGCCCCAGGGCCGGGCCTCCAGCGCCGTCGGTACGTCGAGCACCCGCACCCAGAGCAGGTCGTCCAGGGTGCTCTTCACCGCGAACGGCTCGACCAGCGCATGGGGGAGCGGATCCTCGCTCGGGGCGCGGTGCCAGACCGCCTGCTCGATGAGGTCGATGTCCGCGAGGTAGCGCCACAGTGCGAAGTACGGCGCCGGCCCGGTGGCGACCAGGTCGCGGATCCGCACCCGGTGGCGCCCGGTGACCTCCTCCGACTCGGGACGGTAGGCCACATAGCCGTCGGGGCGGCCGGACACATCGAGATGGACAGCGACCCGGAGGAGGTGATCGGGCCCGCCGTCCGCGGGGTTGTACCGCCCGGTGAGGGTGTCTTCGTAGAACCGGGGCCGCTCGACCGACCCGCGGGTGCGGGCCTGGAAGGCGTCGTACACGGTCGTGATGGCCGGCCAGGCATCGGCGGGCTCGACCAGCACCGTCGTCCCGGCCGCGCGGGCGGCCTCCTCGTCGCGCAGCCTGAACCGGGCGGTGGTGTCCACCTCCACCTTCCGGGTGAAGGTGGCCATGCCGAAGCCGAACCGGCCGTAGATCGAGCCCTCCGACACGGTGAGCGCGGCCAGTGGCAGGCCGCGGGCGGCCGCGTCGGTGAGATCGTCGGTCATCAACCGGCGCAACAGCCCCTGCCGCCGGTGGGTCGGAGCCACCGTGACGTCGGTGATCATGTGCAACGGGAGCGTGCCGGCACCGGTGTTGATCGTCTTGTCGAAGGAGGCGAAGGTCGCCACCGGGTGCCGCTCGGCGCCGAAGCTCGGCCGGTCCAGCCATGCTCCGGTGAGCACCGCTGCGTCCGCCGCGATGTGCTCATGCCACATCGTGCGGGTCTCCTCGGAGGGCCGGCGGTCGTGGAACCCGCGCTGGACCGACACCAGCCAGGCGTCCAGCAGCGCCGGCTCGTCGGCAGCGGTGAGGCGGCGGAAGGTGAGGCCGGAACCGGTCATGGGTCGCAACCTACGTCGCTTCCCGCGCCCACGCATCCGGATAGGTTGGTCGCCATGGCGAAGACTCCGGCGGCCGAGGTCGTGGCGGGGGAGCGTGCGGTGCGCATCTCCAGCCCGGACCGCGTGATCTACCAGGCGACCGAGCGGACTCCGGAGGTGACCAAGCTCCAAGCGGCCGAGTTCGTGGCGGCCGCGGGAGAGCACCTGATGCGCGCGCTGCGGGAGCGGCCGACCGCCCTGGAACGGTGGCCGGACGGGTGGCGCGAAGGGATGCGGCTGGCCGTCGGCCCGCAGGATCGGGACGCCGACGGGTTCTATCAGAAACGGGTGCCCAAGGGGGCGCCGGACTATCTGGAGACCGTACAGGTGCGGTTCCCGAGCGGCCGGCCGGCCGACGAGATCTGCCCGACCGAGATCGCGGTCCCGGTATGGGCGGTCCAGATGGGCACGCTCACCTTCCACCCCTGGCCGGTACGCCGCGCCGATGTCGACCACCCCGACGAACTCCGGATCGACCTCGACCCCCAGCCCGGCACCACCTTCGCCGACGCCCGACGGGTGGCGGGGGTCGCCCGGGAGTTGCTCGAGGAACTCGGCCTGCGGGGCTATCCCAAGACCAGCGGCAACCGCGGCATCCACATCTACCTGCGGATCCGGCCGGAGTGGTCCTTCGAGGACCTCCGGCATGCGGCGATCGGGTTCGGACGCGAGCTCGAACGCCGCGACGACGGGGTCACCACCGCCTGGTGGAAGGAGGAGCGCGGCGAACGGATCTTCGTCGACTTCAATCAGAACAACCGCGATCGCACCATCGCCAGCGCCTACTCGCTGCGGCCCCGGCCCGGGGCGCCGGTCTCCACCCCGCTCACCTGGGCGGAGCTCGCCGACCTGGAGGACCCCCGCTCACTCAACCTGTTCACGGTGACCGACCGGTTCGCCGAGGAGTGTCCTTGGGCGGACATCGACGAGACGTCGTACTCCCTCGAACCTCTGCTGGGGCTGTGGGAGGAACTGCCGGGCGGTGAGCTCAACTTCCCCCCGGACTACCCCAAGATGCCGGGCGAGCCACCCCGCGTGCAGCCCAGCAAGAAGGTTGCCGAGCACTGGGACGAGCACGGCAACCGGATCGAGGGCGCCCGCTGACCGACGGGCCGGTCACCCGGTCACGCCGGCGGAGACACGCTCACACCTTTGAGCTCAGTGAGCCTGCTCGTCGAAGTTCTCGTGCTCGAGCAGGTGGAGCACCGGGACGCCGATCTTGCGACGGGCCTTGGAGGTCCAGTCGACGTGGAAGAACTCGGCCACCACGTGGGAGCGGGTCAAGATGATGGCTTCGCGGCCGTCGACCTCCTCGAGCTTGGTCTTGAGGCGATCGATGGGCGGGTCGATGACGATCTCGCCGGTGGCTTCGATCTCGAGGGCCTTGAAGTGCTCCAAGGTGTCGTCGAGTTCCTGCTGGGCGTAGTCGCGGGCCTCGTTGCGCACCGCGTCGAAGTCGACCTCGCTGGCCTGCATCGCGGGCGCACCCATCAGGTCGCCGCCGCCGAGGTTGCCCATCGCGCTCTCGACCCGGGCTGCGGCGTCCTCCATCGGGATCAGGACGTGGTAGCGCACGGGACCCTCGACGGACTGGTGCAGGGACCAGACCCGCTCCGCATCGGCCCGGGTCAGGGCCTGTTCGATCAGAAGGACCACGTCGTAGCTCATGCCCGAAACTGTAGTCCAGCGGCGGCCGCGAGAGTACGCCGCAGCAGCCCGCCCTCCGACCAGGCCGGCCGCGGTCAGTCCCCGTCGGAGCGGAGCACCTCGGACAGGTCGTAGGAGACCGGCTCGTCGAGTTGGTCGTAGCCGCACGATTCGGGGTCGCGATCGTGCCGCCACCGCTTGAACTGGGCGGTGTGCCGGAAGCGGTGGCCCTCCATGTGGTCGTAACCCACCTCGATGACCCGCTCGATGCGCACCGGAGTGAAGGAGAGGTCCTTCCCGGCGCTCCAACGGCTCTGGGTGCCGGGCACGCGGTCGGGGTTGGCGATCGCCCACTCCTCCCAGGCGGCCCACGGGTGCTCGGAGATCGGGACGACCAGCGGCTGGAGCTCGTCGTAGAGCTCAGCCCGGCGCGAGGCGGTGAACGAGGCGCAGACGCCGATGTGCTGGAGCCGGCCCTCGGCGTACAGCCCGAGCAGGAGGCTGCCGATCAGCGGTCGCTCGGGGGTGGAGGTCTTGTGCTCCCGGTAGCCGCAGAGCACGACGTCGGCGGTGCGGCTGTGCTTGATCTTCAGCATGCTGCGCTGGTTGGGGCCGTAGACGGCGTCGAGCGGCTTGGCCATCACGCCGTCGAGCCCTGCCCCCTCGAACCGTGCGAACCAGCCCTCGGCCTGCACCGGGTCGGTGGTCGTCCGGGTGAGGTGGAAGGGGCCCTTCACGGGGAGCTGCGCCAAGGCCTGCTCCAAGTCGGCGCGGCGCCGGTGGAAGGGTTCGTCGAGGTAGGACCGGTCGCCGAGGGCGAGCAGGTCGAAGGCGACGTACTCGGCCGGTGTCTCCCGCGACAGCTTGGTGATCCGCGAGGCCGCCGGGTGGATCCGCTCCTGCAGCACCTCGAACTCCAGCCGCCGCGGTCCGTCGTCGGGGGTGCGGGCGACGAAGACCTCCCCGTCCAGCACGCACCGCTGGGGCAGTTGGTCCTTCGCCGCGGCCACCAGCTCCGGGAAGTAGCGGGTGAGCGGCTTGGTGTTGCGCGAGGCCAGCTCCACCTCGTCGCCGTCGCGGAAGAGCAGACACCGGAAACCGTCCCACTTCGGTTCGAAGGAGTGGCCGCCGGAGGTCGGCACAGCCTTGACCGACTTGGCGAGCATCGGCTGCAGCGGCGGCATCACGGGCAGGTCCACGCTAGGCACAGTAGCCGGACCCGGGGACAGCCCGGAGGGATCGGGTCGTCCCCGTGACCGTGCCGGCGCAGAGGTGTCCTAGGCTGGCGCTGATTCGCGGTGTCCCCGGCACATGGGACGCCCGAACATTCCCCGGTTGGTCTGCCGGCAGGGCCCGCCTGACTTTGAATCAGGACTAGCGACGTAGGTTCGACTCCTACCCGGGGAGCAAGAAACACCTGGTCAGCGGCCACATGGTCGCCAAGCCCGGCCGCCGCAGGCCCGATCTTGCTGACACCTGGTGCTAACACCCGCACTCCTCCGAGGCGTCCGCGACTACGCCTCGCAGGTGGCGGTGCCGATGAACGGGCAGTTGGTCGCCCCGGGGGGTGAGAGAACCCCATGGCGCCTCGGCACTTCCGACTCACTGAAATGCGGGCGCCTGGCGAGAGAACTCCCAGGTGAGGTCCACCGATGGGTCGTCGGTGTCCGGGGAGTCATCTTCGGTCCAGTGCTCAATGACCGCGTACCGCTTCTTGTTTCGCGGCACATTGAACGACTCGGCCAGCTTCGACCCCGAGTCAGACTCCGCGATGACCTCGTGGTCCCCCGAGGGGAGGCTTAGCGGGAAGTAGATCCAGTTGTGCTGGTCCTCGGTATCAAAGTCGCCGTCAACCACCGTGAGCCCGTCGATCTGAACCGTCAGGCGAACCTCATCATCGTCGAGGGACTGGTTGCTCACGATGAGGACCAAGTCCGCATCAGCCTCACCGACAACTCTGACGGTGGCGTCGTCGGCGGTGACGTCAGCGTGCGGAGAGACATCCCCTGCTGTCCCGACCCCGCACCCACCAAGAGTCAAGGTTGCGAGGGTAAGGACGAGAGCACGGAGCACAGTCACGAGTATGGGACGTCGCGGTTCGCGACTCGGTTCCACTGGCACGACGCATCCTCGGCGAGACTGTCCGCGCTGCCGCCTACACGACGGACTCTCCCGAGATGGACAAGCAGACCTACCGCGAGCGGGGTTGGGAGTAGCGACGCTCGCATCTGCTGCGGAGCGCTCGCCACTGCCGATAGGCAGACCGCGTGCACCGGGCCGAATACGGTGTGTCCATGTTCGGAAGGCGACGGCCAACCCAGCCGTCTGAGGACCCTGCGGTCGCGTTCATTGAGGCATTGCTCGACAGAGCCTCGACAACCCATCCCGCAGGTGCGTGGCAGGGTCGTGCTCGCCACGCGCTGACGATCTGCGCCTGTGTGACGCCGGATCACTCGCCGGACTGGATCATCTTCGACACCGAGGAAGGGATTGGTTGGCGCCGCTGGCCGGATGACCTTCCGGACATCGAGGTGGTCCATGCTCCGCTAGAAGCCGGCGGGCATGCCGACCCTTCCGAGGTCCTGGCGTGGCTTCAATGCACGGCAGAGGATCCGTGGGGGGCGGGCGGTGACGGCAGTGGCGACGCCGATGTCCTAACCGAGTTGCAGCGCTGGATCGCCATTTCATGACGTCTGCCCTCGCCCGATCGTGCCGCGAGTGGTGTGGCGCGGAGGAGTGACCTTTCAGGGTCCACGCTTTCGCTCGCGATGCGCTTTGATCGGGTGTAGGAGCGGCCAATAGAGCCCTCGATGCATCTCATCGGCATGCCATAACTCTCCGGGGGTGGCACGAACACCTCGTCGTTCGAACTCCACGCGCAGAATGTCCCTGGCATCCTCCACGCTCATCCTCCGACGGCTGGGGATGATGCGCTCGGCAGCCGCGCGGAGTGCCTCGAGATGGGCCTCGTGGACTGGGAACGGCGGTGGCTCCTCGTGCACCTCAGCAGTATCGCCGAACGCGACGATCTTGGAACCACCTCGGGCTACCGACGCACCGGCCGCCGTCGCCGACGGCTCTGCCGAGACTCGGTCCGTGCGGGCTTCGCCCAGACCAAAGAAACTGCGCGACGGGTTTGCGGCTGGCGCAGGAGGTGGCTGACAGCGCCCGACTCTGCCTGAGTGGGACGAGATGTGGGTAGGTGCGAGGGGTCAACCCCGTGACTCGGTGAAGTGTCGGCTGCGCCGTGCTCCAATAGTGAGAGCGAGAGCAATGCCCCCGAGGAGAACCGCTGCGCCGGCAGCTGCCAACCCCTGCACGAATCTGTCCTCGCCGGCCCCGACACATCGCGCCTGGACCTCATCGGCGTCGGGAGGAGCTTCTCCACCGGGCACGTTGTCAGCGTCATTGAGGACCGTGTCGTACGGGGCCGCGCACGTGTAGTCACCCTGACTGGCGCTGTCGACCGTCGGATTATTCAGAACCATCCAGGTCGCCACCGCGGCCAGGGCAACCGCCAAGAAACCGATCCAGGGGGCGGCACGGCGCGCTCGACTCATGGCGAGATCTTGTCAGGCCGAGTCGGTCACCTGGACTCGAATGCCGCAGAAAGTACACGCTCGACGACGGTCACCTTCGTGTCTGGCCGGGGGGGTGCTGTGCGCCACGGGCGTTAGAGACCTCATCTGGCGCTTGTAGGGAGGTGCCCGACTCTGCCGCCGAGCGCGCGCACTGAGAGACGACGCTCGACCGCTACCCTCATGCCATGGGCACCCTGACCGCTGAGAGCGCGTCGCTGCGCGCGGCGATCGCGACTCATCGTGCTGCCGTCGACGGGGTGCTCGCGAGGTATGCGGCCATCAATCCCCGGCTCTCCGGCTCGGTGTCCCGCGGCGACGCGACGAGTGCCAGCGATATCGACCTCCTCGTTGACCTGCTGCCTGAGGGTGGCAACGAGCTGCTGCGAGTGGCCGGCATCGCCGAGGAGCTCAGCGACCTCTTGGGGACCAGGGTCGACGTGGTGGCCGAGTCGTTGCTTCGGCGCGAGGTCTCGGCCACGGCGCTGGCTGACTCGGTGGCCGTGTGAGCCGCCGCGACCGGGGGCGGTTCGACGACATGCTCGCCGCCATCGAGCGATGCCGGGCGTCCCGTGGGCCGCGATCGCCGGTCTTCGCAACGTGGTGGTGCACGAATACTTCCGCGTGAACCCCGACCTCATCCGCGACATCGTGGACAACCAACTCGGACCGCTCGCGGGTCACCTCCGAGAGCCCGACGTGGACCAGACCGAGTAGTCGCAGGAGCGGCGCGGCGGCGTGGGACGGTTGCGAGTTGCTTTACTGGTTCAAGGCGCGCCTTCGGCGCGCGGCGGCGGCCGGCCTCCGGGCATGCGGCGGGCGACGTGTCCCACACGGGTCCGCGGACACCTCCGAGCCAGGGGCAGGGCTCTTGTCGGGACTAGTGAGGGCTCCGTCCTCGAGCGCGTCCCGGGTCCCGACGGCAGTGGTTGACCCGCTCGGGCCACAACGGCAAGGTGGACGGCGTGGTGCTCAGCCCCTCACCAGTGGTGTCCGGCGCGGCGTCGATGCCGTGGATGCTCGCTCGTCCGTATGGTGAGGCCGGGGGAGCACCATGGACCTGGTCCTGATCAGCGTCATCTTCGTCGTCTTCCTCGCCCTGCTCTTCGACTTCACCAACGGCTTCCATGACGCGGCCAACGCGGTCGCGACCACGGTGGCGACCAAGGCCCTGCCGGGCCGGGTGGCCGTGCTCTACGCCGCCGTCTTCAACTTCTTGCCCGCGATCGTCGGCGTGACCCTGGTGGCCAGCACCATCGCCAACACGGTGGACGTCGACGCGCTCGCCCCGGTCGGGGAAGGGGCGGTGCCCCTCGGGGTGCGGGTCACCTTCGCCGCGCTGGTGGCCGCCGTGGCCTGGAACTACTTCACCTGGTGGCTCGGCCTGCCATCCTCGTCCTCGCACGCGCTGATCGGCGGGCTGGTGGGTGCGGGGCTCGCGGCGGGCGGGCCGGAGGTGATCAGTTGGCGCGAGGTCACGATCATCGTGGTGGCGATCTTCGCCAGCCCTGCGATCGCGGGAACTGTCGCGTGGCTCGCCTTCAGGCTGATCCGTCTGGTCCAGCGTCGGGGAGGGCTGGAGGACGACCACGAGGTCTTCCGGTGGGGGCAGATCCTCTCCGCCGGCGCGGTCTCGTGGGGGCACGGCTCCAACGACGCGCAGAAGACGATGGGCCTGGTGGCGGCCACGCTGGGCGCGGCCGGCTACCTGAGCCCCGAGAGCGGCGGCGACTACGTGCCACCGGTGTGGGTGGTGCTCGCCGCGGCCACCATGATCTCGATCGGCACCTACTGGGGCGGGTGGGCGATCATCGACACGATGGGGTTCAAGATCACCCGGCTGACCCGCGCCAGCGGCTTCGCGGCGAACGTCGGGGCGATCACGGCGATCTTCGGAGCCTCCAACCAGGGAGTGCCGATCTCCACCACCCACGCGGCCGCCAGTTCCATCGTCGGCGCCGGCATGTCCTCGCGCCGGAGGATCAACTGGCTGGTGATGCGCGACATGGCGATCGCGTGGTTCGTGACGCTGCCGGTCGTGGGAGGTCTCGGGTATCTCACCTATTTCGTCACGACCCTGCCCACCAATGCCGCCTGGATCACCGGGATCGGGCTGATGCTCTCGCTGTTCGTGTGGGCAGGTTGGCTGATGACCCGTGCCGAGGGGCACGCGGAGGTGGCCGAGGAGGCCGACCGAGCCGAGCGGGAGAACCACGGGCCGCAGCCCGAGTTCGTGCCCCTGGCCGGGCCGGCGGGGCACGTCCCGGGCCGGATCACCGCGCAGCTGAGGGCCGTGGAGGGGAGCGGTGCCGAGGAGGAGGAAGCCGCCTTCCGGCGTGGTCCGGCCGGCCACGTCCCTCGCCACCGCACGATGGATCCGAGGAACGGCGCGGAGGACCGAGCCGGGGTCGACGGAGCCGGCGGCGAGGGTACGCCGGGGACGGGTCCGTGATCGGCCCGAGCGCGTGCGTCACCGCGCCGCCCGTCGGTTTGGGCGAGGACCAGCGGGGATGAGTGGCCACCGGTAGTTTGCCGGTCATGGCCACGAAGAAGATCTCCAAGCAGAGGTACGAGGCGGAGTTGTTGCGGCTCCAGTCCGAGTTCGTGCAGTTGCAGGAGTGGGTGAAGGCCAGCGGCGCTCGGGTGGCGGTCCTGTTCGAGGGACGCGACGCCGCCGGCAAGGGCGGCACGATCAAGCGGATCACGCAGCATCTCAACCCGCGGATCGCGCGCATCGTGGCACTACCCGCGCCGACGGATCGGGAGCGGACCCAGTGGTACTTCCAGAGGTACGTCGCGAACCTCCCCGCCGCCGGGGAGATCACGCTCTTCGACCGCTCCTGGTACAACCGCGCCGGTGTCGAGAAGGTGATGGGCTACTGCACTCCCGAGCAGCACCGGCTGTTCCTCGAGCAGGTCCCGATCTTCGAGCAGATGCTGATCGAGGACGGCATCCTGCTACGGAAGTACTGGTTCTCGGTGAGCGACGAGGAGCAGCTGAAGCGCTTCCGATCGCGGGGCAGCGACCCGACGCGGCGGTGGAAACTCTCGCCGATGGACGTCGAGTCGATCACCCGCTGGGAGGACTACTCGCGGGCCAAGGACGAGATGATGGCGCGCACCGACCTCCCGAACTCGCCGTGGTACGTCGTCGAGAGCGACATCAAGAAGCACGCGCGGCTCAACATGATGGCCCACCTGCTCGCCAGCATCCCCTACGAGCACACCCCGCCCCTTGACATCACCCTGCCGGACCGCCCCGAACCGGAGGGCTACGAGCGTCCGCCGCGCGAGCGGACGACCTATGTGCCGGACCACGTCTCGACGCTGCTCTGAGCGCAGCGCCCGGTGGAACGACGGGTCGTCTCGCCCACGTTCGGAGCGCACCGGAGGTCGACGGTGCACCTCGACCGACGGGACCGACGAGGGCCGGTTCGACCCACCCGGGAGGGAGCGATCGCTACGCCGGCGGAGGGCCGTAATCCGGCCGGGCTCGTGTATCGGAATCATCACAAGCCTGCGACCAGTGAGAACGTGACTCGCCCGTAGGGGTCGAGTCGTGAAACCTTCGGACTCGGCCGACTCGATCGGCGCTGATGCGACCCCCGGAGGCAGAACAATGGTGACCCGACTCGCGATCGTGAACCGCGGCGAGGCAGCAATGCGACTCATCCATGCGGTGCGTGACGTCAACGCCGGGGGTGGGCCGCCGATCCGCACCGTGGCGCTGCACACCGACGGCGAGCGGCGGGCCACCTTCGTGCGTGAGGCCGACGAGGCCTACGGGCTCGGCCCCGCCTCGGCACGCCCCTACCTCGACCTGGCCGTGCTCGAGCGCGCCCTCGTGGAGACCCGTGCGGACGCCGTGTGGGTCGGGTGGGGGTTCGTCGCCGAGGAGCCCAAGTTCGTCGAACTGTGCGACCGGCTCGGGGTGACCTTCGTCGGTCCCAGCGCCCAGGCGATGCGCCGGCTGGGTGACAAGATCGGCTCCAAGCTGCTGGCCGAGGAGGTCGGCGTACCGGTGGCGCCGTGGAGCGGGGGGGCGGTCGACACCCTGGAGGACGCGCGGGCGGCGGCCGAGCGGATCGGCTACCCCCTCATGCTCAAGGCGACCGCCGGTGGTGGCGGTCGCGGCATCCGCCGCATCGACCGGCCGGCCGACCTGGACGACGCCTACCAGCGCACGCGGGACGAGGCGGAGCGCTCCTTCGGCAGCGGCGTGGTCTTCCTGGAGCGGCTGGTCACCGGGGCCCGGCACATCGAGGTGCAGCTGATCGCCGACGGCCAGGGCACCGCCTGGGCGGTCGGCGTCCGGGACTGCTCGGTCCAGCGGCGCAACCAGAAGGTGATCGAGGAGTCCGCCTCCCCGTTGCTCGACCCCGATCAGGTGGCCGAACTGAAGTCCTCCGCGGAGCGGCTGGCGCTGGCCGTGGACTACAGCGGCGCCGGCACCGTGGAATTCCTCTACCACCCGCAGGAGCGGACCTTCGCCTTCCTCGAGGTCAACACCCGGCTCCAGGTGGAGCATCCCATCACCGAGGTCACCACCGGCCTGGACCTGGTCAAGGCACAACTGCACATCGCGGCGGGCGGTCGTCTGGAGGGGGAGCGGCCCACCGAGGTCGGCCACGCCGTGGAGGCCCGGCTCAACGCCGAGGACCCGGACCGCGACTTCGCCCCGTCCCCCGGGCACATCACCCGGTTGGAGCTCCCGGCGGGCCCCGGCGTGCGGGTGGACACCGGCGTCTCGGAGGGCGACACCATCCCTGCCGACTTCGACTCCATGGTGGCCAAGATCATCGCGCACGGGCGTGACCGCGACGAGGCGCTGGCCCGGCTACGGCGGGCGATGGCGGAGACCACCGTCGTGATCGAGGGCGGCACCACCAACAAGAGTTTCGTGCTCGACCTGCTGGCCCAGCCCGAGGTCGTCCGGGGCGAGCCCGCCTGGGCCGACACCGCGTGGATCGACCGGGTGCGCGAGGAGGGCCGCCTGGCCGCGACCGCGCACGCCGGGGTTGCGCTGGTCGTCGCCGCCGTGGAGGCCTACGACGACCAGCTCCACATCGAGGTCACCCGGCTGTTGGAGACCGCCCGCGGTGGGCGGCCCCAGGTGCAGCACCAGGTCGACCGGCCGATCGAGCTCAAGCTGCGCGGGGCCACCTACCGGGTCACCACCGCGAGCACCGGACCGCACCGCTTCCGGGTCGGCGTCGACGACGGCGTCGAGACCAGGACCGTCGAGGTCGAGGTCGAGCGGGTCGACGACGTCCACCGCCGGGTGTCCGTCGCCGGCTGTGACTACCGGGTGGTCACCGCGACCTTCGGGCCGATCACCACCGTCGAGGTGGACGGTGTGACCCACCGGGTGAGCCGCGAGGAGGGCGGCGTACTCCGCGCCCAGGCCCCGGCGCTCGTGGTCGACACCCGGGTCGTCGCCGGCGACGAGGTCGAGGCCGGCGCTCCCGTCCTCGTGCTGGAGAGCATGAAGATGGAGACGGTGCTGCACGCGCCGTTCGCCGCGCGGGTGCGCGAGGTCCAGGTCAGCGTCGGTAGCCAGGTAGAGACCGGGGCTCCGCTGATCCGGCTCGAGCAGCTCGAGGACGTCGCGGAGGAGGTCGTCGCCCAGGCCGCCGGTGGTGCTCTCGATCTGCCGCAGGAGGCGGCGGAGCAGACGCCGGCCGAGCTGGCCGCTCGCGGTCGCACCGAGCTGACCGCCCTGCTGCTGGGGTACGACGTGGCACCCGAGGAGAGCGGCGCGCTGGCCGACTACCTCGCCGTGCGCTCGGAGCTGCAGCGCTCCGGTGCCCCCGTCATCGCGGACGAGCTGCCGGTGCTGCGCACCGTCGCCGAACTCGCCGAGCTCGGGCGCAACCGCCCGGCCGTCGAGGAACAGCACACCGAGCTGCGCGTGCACAGCTCCCGCGAGCACTTCCACACCTACCTGCAGAGCCTCGATGTCGAGCGCGGCGGCCTGCCCGACCACTTCAGCGACAAGCTGGTGCGGGTCCTGCGACACTACGACGTCACCGACCTCGACCACTCCCCGGAGCTGGAGCAGGCGGTGTTCCGGGTGTTCCTGGCCCAGCAGCGGGCGACCGAGCAGGTGCACGTCGCGGGCGCGCTGCTGCAGCAGTGGAGCGCCGACCCGGCCCCGGAGGGGGAGCTGCGCGATGAGGTCCGCGACCTGCTGGAGCGGTTGGTGCGCGCCACCCAGCTGCGCTTCCCGGTGCTCGGCGACCTGGCCCGCAGCGTGCGGTTCCGCTGGTTCGACCAGCCCCAGGTCGACCAGGAGCGGGCCAGCGTGCTGGCCGGGGTCGCCGACGAGGTGGCCGCGCTGGCGGCCGAGGACGACGCACCCCGGCGGGCCGAGCGGATCAACGCGCTGGTGGCCATCCCCGAGCAGACCGTCCGGTTCCTCGCTGAGCGGCTCGAGGACGGCGTACCCGCCAGGGAGCCGATGCTGGAGGTGCTGGCCCGGCGTCACTACCGCGAGTACGACTTCCACGACCTGCAGACCCCCACGGTCGAGGGCCGGCCGTTCGTGACCGTCGACTACTCCGTCGACGGGCGCCCCACCCGGCTGTTCTCCACCGTCGGCACCGTGGCCGAGCTGCGCGATCCCGCCGGCGCGCTGGCCTCCTCGGTGGCCGCCCAGGTCGCCGCCCGCGATGCGGATCACGGCGCGGTGGTCGATCTCTACCTCTCCTGGCCCGAGGCCCCGGAGGACCACGAGGCGTGCAGCGCCGCCCTGGGCGAGATCGCGGCGAACCTCCCGTTCATGCCGGAGGTACGCCGGGTGATGCTCGCCGTCTCCCCGGGGGCTGGCCGTCCGGTCGGCTACTACACCTTCCGGCCCGACGAGGGGGCCGAGGGCGGCGTGGTCGAGGACGACCTGGTGCGCGGCGTGCACCCGATGGTCGGCCGCGGCCTGAACCTGTGGCGGCTGCGCAACTTCGAGGTGACCCGCCTCGACGCCCCGGAGGACGTGCTGCTCTACGAGTGCGTCGCGAAGGAGAACCCCACCGACCGGCGCCTGGTGGCGCTGGCGCAGGTGCGGCAGGTGGCCGTCGTCCGCGACGAGGCCGGGCAGGTCACCGGCGTGCCGCACGCGGAGCGCGCGGTGGAGCACTGCCTGGAGGCGATCCGCCGGGTCCGCAGCAGCCGCGGCGCGGCCGGCACCAAGCTCGACATGAACCACGTGTGGGTCAAGGTCTGGCCGGTGGTGGAGGCCGATCTGACGCAGTTGCGCGGCCTCCAGGACAAGATCACCCCGCTCAGCGAGGCGGCGGGCATCGAGGAGGTCCGGGTCCAGGGTCGGGTCGGTGACGGCGAGGCCGCGGTCCCACTCGTGATCCGGTTCTTCTCCCAGCCCGGCGCCGGCGTGGTCTCCTCCGTCGAGGAGCAGCCGACCGAGCTGCTCAAGCCGATGGACGACTACACCGCGAAGGTGGTGCGGGCGCGGCGCCGTGGCCTGGTCTACCCCTACGAGCTCCAGTCGGTGCTCTCGGGGCCCGATGGCCTCGTGGTCGAGCACGACCTGGACGACACCGGTGCGCTGGTGCCGGTGGACCGGCCGCGCGGGCTCAACAAGGCTGGGATCCTGGTGGCCGTGGTGACCACGCCCACCGTCCTGCACCCGGACGGCCTCACCCGGGTGGTGCTGTGCGGTGACCCGACCAAGGCGCTCGGCGCGGTGTCGGAGGCGGAGTGCACCCGGATCATCGCGGCGATCGACCTGGCCGAGCGGATGCAGGTGCCGGTGGAGTGGTTCGCCCTCTCCGCCGGTGCGCGGATCGCGATGGACTCCGGCACCGAGAACATGGACTGGGTGGCGGCTGCGCTGCGCCGGATCGTGGAGTTCACCCAGGACGGTGGCGAGATCAATGTGGTGGTGGCCGGCATCAACGTCGGTGCCCAGCCGTACTGGAACGCCGAGGCCACCATGCTCATGCACACCCGCGGCATCCTGGTGATGACCCCGGACAGCGCGATGGTGCTCACCGGCAAGCAGTCGCTCGACTACTCCGGTGGCGTCTCGGCCGAGGACAACTTCGGCATCGGCGGCTACGACCGGGTGATGGGCCCCAACGGGCAGGCGCAGTACTGGGCGCCCGATCTCCAGGGCGCCGTCCAGGTGCTGCTCAGCCACTACGACCACACCTACGTCGTGCCGGGCGAGGCGGCGCCGCGGAAGGCGCCCACGACCGACCCGGCCGAGCGCGACATCAGCAGCTACCCGCACCGGGTCGACGGAAGCGACTTCGCCACGGTCGGCGAGATCTTCTCCGCCGCGCACAACCCCGACCGGAAGAAGCCGTTCGACATCCGGACGGTGATGCGGGCGCTGGCCGACCAGGACCACCAGACCCTGGAGCGCTGGGCCGGCATGGCGGACGCCGACACGGCGGTCGTCTTCGACGCCCGGCTCGCCGGCGAGGCGGTCTGCCTGCTGGGCATCGAGTCCCGGCCGGTGCCCCGCCGGGGCTTCCCGCCCACCGACGGACCCGACACCTACACCGCGGGCACGCTCTTCCCGCGGTCCTCGAAGAAGGCGGCGCGGGCGATCAACGCCGCCAGCGGCAACCGGCCGCTGGTGGTGCTGGCGAACCTGTCCGGCTTCGACGGGTCGCCGGACTCGATGCGCAACCTGCAGCTCGAGTACGGCGCGGAGATCGGCCGGGCGATAGTCAACTTCCGGGGCCCGATCGTGTTCTGCGTGATCTCCCGCTACCACGGCGGCGCGTTCGTGGTCTTCTCCAAGGCGCTGAACCCGAACATGACGGTCCTCGCCGTCGAAGGTTCCTACGCCTCGGTGCTGGGTGGCGCGCCGGCCGCTGCGGTGGTCTTCGCCGGCGAGGTGGAGAAGCGGATCAGTGCGAGCCCCGAGCTGCGGGAGCTGGAGGCGCGGATCGCCGAGGCCGACGACCTGGAGCGCGGCCAGCTCCTGGTGGATCAGGCCGAGCTACGGACCTCGCTGCGGGCGGAGAAGATCAGCGAGGTCGCGGCCGAGTTCGACGGCGTCCACGACATCCACCGGGCGGTGCGGGTCGGCTCGGTCGACGCGGTCATCACCGCAGCCCGGCTGCGCCCGGAGATCATCGAGGTGCTGCGCGGCGCGCGATGAGGCGCGACCGCTGACCGTTCGGCAGGGTAGGTAGCCGTGCGCGCACGTCCCGACCGGAGTTTCCGGTTGGGACGTGCGCATTTCCCCACCTGCCGTGCCGAACGACCGTCCTGTCCGAGGCCCGTCCCTCGCCCCGAGGGGATGCCGGAACCCGGCGAAGGGGATGGTCGGCGGGCCCCGGAGGCACGCCGTAGGCTCGGCGGCATGAGCGAGCTGACTGTGATCGTGATGGCGGCCGGCGGGGGCACCCGGATGAGATCGAAGACCCCGAAGGTGCTGCACCCCATCGCCGGCCGGAGCATGGTCGGGCACGTGCTGCACGCGGTCCGGGACGCCGGCGCCGACCACGTCGTCGCGGTCGTCGGTCACCAGCGGGAGCTGGTCGGCCCGCACATCACCGACCTGATCCCCGACGCCGTGCTCGCGGTCCAGGAGGAACAGCTCGGTACGGCGCACGCGGCCGCGGCCGGGCTGGCCGCGGCCGGGACGGTGCGCGGCACCGTCGTCGTCCTGACCGCCGACACCCCGCTGCTGCAGGGATCCTCGATCCGGGCGCTGGTCGAGGACCATGAGGCCGGCCAGCGGGCCGTGACGGTGCTCAGCGGGGTCGTCCCCCATCCGTTCGGCTACGGCCGGATCCTGCGGGACGCGGCCGGGGAGGTCACGGGCGTGGTGGAGGAGAAGGACGCCACCGAGGAGCAGCGCGCGATCACCGAGATCAACGCCGGGATCCTGGCCTTCGACGCGACCTTCCTGGCCGACGTACTCCCGCGGATCGGCAACGACAACGTCAAGGGCGAGTACTACCTGCCGGACGCGATCCTGCTCGCACACCAGGAGGGCGCGCGGGTGGGGGCGCACGTGCTCGATGACGTCCGTCAGACCGAGGGGGCCAACGACCGGGTGCAGTTGGCCGCGCTGGGCCGGGAGCTGAACTCCCGGATCCTGACCCGGTGGATGCGCGCGGGCGTCACCGTGATCGACCCGGCCACCACCTGGGTGGAGGCCGATGTCGATCTCGCGCCGGACGTGACCCTGCTTCCGGGCACCCAATTGGTCGGGGCCACCACCGTGGCCGAGGACGCCACCATCGGTCCCGACACCACCCTGACCGACTGCGAGGTCGGCGTGGGCGCGACCGTCGTCCGCACGCACGCCCAGCTCGCGGTGATCGGCGAGGGCGCCACGGTCGGCCCGTTCTCCTACCTCCGGCCGGGCACCCAGCTCGGCGCGACCGGGAAGATCGGCGCGTTCGTGGAGACCAAGAACGCCCAGATCGGCGACGGCGCCAAGGTGCCGCACCTGTCCTACGTCGGCGACGCCGAGATCGGCGAGGGCAGCAACATCGGGGCCGGCACGATCTTCGCCAACTACGACGGGGTCGACAAGCACCGCACCACCGTCGGGCGGCACGCCAGGACGGGCTCCAACAACACCTTCGTGGCGCCCTCGAGCATCGGTGACGGCGCGGGCACCGGCGGCGGCACCGTGGTGCGCGGGACGGTGCCTCCGGGCGGGCTGGCGGTGAGCTCGGGCCCGATGCGCGTGATCGAGGGATGGGCGCTGCGCAAGCGGGCGGGCACACCGCAGGCCGAGGCCGCTGCGAACGCCCTGGCTGCCGAGGACTCCGTCAGTTCCGACCCGGCCGCGGCGGCCGGCGACCCCGATCCCTCGGCGTCGGTGTGACCAACCCGTGAACGGAAGGTTGACATGACGTGTCTCACAGTGGCGAAGTCGTTTTGGGGCAAGTCGGACCCGTGCGACAGAATCCACGGGTAAGGGCCCCAGGCGACAGGGAGCAGCTGGTGACGACCGACATCAAGCGCACGACCGAGAAGCATCTGATGGTTTTCAGCGGCCGGGCGCACCCCGTGCTCGCCGAGGAAGTGGCCGAGATCCTGGAGACCGAGTTGGTCCCCACCTCGGCCTACGAGTTCGCCAACTCCGAGATCTACGTCCGCTACGACGAGTCGGTGCGCGGTGCCGACGCCTTCGTGATCCAGAGCCACACCTCTCCGATCAACGAGTGGATCATGGAGCACCTGATCATGGTCGACGCGCTCAAGCGCGCCTCGGCCAAGCGGATCACCGTGGTGATGCCGTTCTGGGGCTACAGCCGCCAGGACAAGAAGCACCGCGGCCGCGAGCCCATCTCCGCCCGGTTGATCGCGGACCTGTTCAAGACCGCCGGCGCCGACCGGATCATCAGTGTCGACCTGCACGCCGACCAGTTGCAGGGCTACTTCGACGGGCCCGTCGACCACCTGATGGCGCTGCCGCTGCTGACCTCCCACATCAAGGAGAAGTACGGCCACGAGCAGCTCGCGGTGGTCTCGCCCGACGCAGGCCGGATCAAGGTCGCCGAGCGCTGGGCGGCCAAGCTGGGCGGCGTACCCCTGGCCTTCATCCACAAGACCCGTGACATCACCCGGCCCAACGAGACCGTGGCCAACCGCGTCGTGGGTGAGGTGGCCGGCAAGATCTGCGTCCTGACCGACGACATCATCGACACCGGCGGCACCATCGTGAAGGCCGCCGAGGCGTTGATGAAGGACGGCGCTGCGGGCGTCATCATCGCGGCCACCCACGCCATCCTCTCCGACCCCGCGGTCGACCGGCTCAAGAACAGCCCGGCCACCGAGGTGGTCATCACCAACACCCTGCCGGTGGCCGAGGAGAAGCAGTTCGACAAGCTCACCACCTTGTCGATCGCGCCGATGCTGGCCCGGGCCATCCGCGAGGTGTTCGAGGACGGCTCGGTCACCTCCATGTTCGACGGCCACGCGTAAGCAGTCGGCCCGGATCCGCCGATCCTGCGCCCAGTCGCGCGCCGTCACCGTCACCGCCGGGTGAGGCGCGGGACCGGCGGGCCCGGACGGCAGCTTCGGATTGGGGCCTGGTCGGGCAGGGCGGCTAGACTGCGGGAGTTGCCTCGGCGAGGGAGCGGCGTTCGCGCCGGCTCCGTGATCGACAGGGCAGGCTCTTCCCCGCAAGCGCCGTGCGTCCTGGTGATCGCACGGCGTTCGTCATCTCGACTCCGCCGCCCCGCCGGGACCGCGTCCGGCCCGATGGGCCATCACGTCTGAGAAGTCGAGGAGACACCATGTCCAGCGAGAAGATCACCGCCGAGGTCCGCAACGAGTTCGGCAAGGGCGCCGCCCGCCGCATCCGCCGCGAGAACAAGATCCCCGCCGTCGTCTACGGCCACGGGGCGGACCCGATCCACCTGACCCTGCCGGGTCACGAGCTCATGCTCGCGCTCAAGCACCACGGCGCCAACGCCCTGCTCGAGCTCAGCTTCGAGGGCAAGACCCAGCTCGCCCTGACCAAGCAGGTCCAGGTCGACGACCTGCGCCGCGTCATCGAGCACGTCGACTTCGTCGCCGTCCGCGCCGGCGAGAAGGTCACCGTCGAGGTGCCGGTCCACGTCGTCGGCGACGCAGCCCCCGGCACCCTGGTCACCACCGAGAACACCACCATCGCCCTCGAGGCCGAGGCCACCCACGTGCCCGAGGGCATCGAGGTCTCCGTCGAGGGCGCCGAGGCCGGCACCCAGATCACCGCCGAGCAGCTCACCCTGCCCCGCGGGACCACCCTCGCGGCCGACCCCGAGCTCCTCATCGTGCACGTCGCGGTGGCCAAGGCCGCCGAGGAGCCCGAGGCGGAGGCCGCCGAGGGCGAGGCTGCCGAGGGTGAGGCCGCCGAGGCCGCCGAGGGCGAGTGACCCGGAGCAGTCATGAGTGAGGTGGGCGAGGTCTGGCTGATCGTGGGTCTGGGTAACCCCGGACCCAACTACGCCGGGCATCGCCACAACATCGGCTATCTCGTCAACGACGAGCTGGCCTCCCGACTGGGCGGGTCGTTCCGTGCCCACAAGTCCGGTCGGGCAGACGTGGTGGAGGGTCGCCTGGGCGGAGTGCCCGGGCGGCCCGGCCCCCGCGTCGTACTGGCTCGCCCGCGCTCGTACATGAACGAGGTGGGTGGGCCGGCCAAGGCGCTGGCCAGCTTCTACAAGGTCGACCCGGCGCAGATCGTGGCGATCCACGACGAGCTGGACATCCCGTTCGACACGATGCGGCTCAAGCTGGGCGGCGGCGACAACGGACACAACGGGCTGAAGTCCTTGCGCGCGTCCTTCGGCACCGGCGACTTCCACCGGGTCCGGGTCGGGATCGGACGCCCTCCGGGGCGTCAGGACGTCGCCGACTTCGTGCTGTCCGGCTACTCCTCCGCCGAGCGCAAGGACCTGCCCTTCCAGGTCGACCGGGCCGCGGACGCCATCGAGTGCCTGGTCACCGAGGGTCTCGAGAAGGCCCAGCAGCGCTTCAACTCCTGACCTGGCCGGGTCGGGTCGGCCGGGTGGCCGGAGTACTCCGGTCCGCCCCTCCCGGCCGGCGCGGCCGGGGCAGCCGCACCGTGGGTGGAGCTCCGTCCAGTTCCACGAGATGCCGGTACGCCGCCACCGCGGCGAGCTGACTGCGCACCACGAGTTTGTGCCGGATCGCCTTGACCTGGCTGCGCACCGTGGCCGGGGCGATGGCGAGCGTCTCGGCGATCCGGTTGACCGGGTTGCCGTCGTAGAGGAGCCGCAGGACGGTCAGCTCCCGGGGCGTGAGCGAGGCCAGCCGGGCGGTGAGCTCGGCATGCTCCTCACGCAGCTGCTCCCACGCCCGCTGCAGCGGCTCCGCACCCGCGCCGAGGAGGTCGGCACCTCCCTCGACGGCGCGCAGCGTCTCGTCCACCGCCGCCAGCGGCGTGTCGATCGGCAGGAACGCCCGTGCCCCCGTCTCGACCAGGGCTCCCCATCGGCCGCCGCGCTCGCACTCGGTGAGGACCACCCACGGCACCGGCAGCGCCGTCATCACGGTGCGGGCGCTCTCCAGGATGTCCCAGCGGTCGAGTTCGCTGATCAGCAGTCCCACCTCGGGCCGCACCGCCCGGGGCCGATCCGTGTCCGGCCAGCGCAGGGGCAGAACCGTCTCGCCGCGGGCGTGCAGGGCGGTTCGGACCGCTTCGCGGATCAGCGCCTGATCCGCCGCGACAGCGACCCTCATCCCTGCGAACTCCTGGCCAACATGGTGCGATCGTCCTTCTCTTCTGGGGCTGCGGTCCAGACCGGTGGACCGAGCTGGTATCTGGTCGCCTTCTGGGCGCACTTGGGTGATGTGTCTCCCGTTCACGGTGGGAAGAGGCCCCGGATCCTCGGATCGAGTGTCTGGCCTCGGGTCACCCGGAAAGACAAGAATTCGCCGACCTCACCGAACTTGGGGACACGCCAGGGATCCGGCCGCTATCGTCCGGAAGCGGAAGGGGAACCGGTGCCGAAATCGGGTAGGTATCGAATTCACCGTTCGCACTACGCCTTCTCGGGTGGTCGCCCTCACCGGCGACATGCAAGACAGAAGACGTGATCAGGAGGGGGTCCGTCGGACAGTGCCGGGAAGGTTCTCGTGGGGGAGCCCTCCGTCCGACGAGCGTCCGCCCTGTCGTTGCGATGGAGCGCGATGAATACTCGAGCATGGAACGTTCGACTTCAGAACCTTGACGGTCGGAGCTGGAAGGGCCTTGCGGTCCTCTTATTCGTGATCCTGACACCACCGTTGATCCAGTGGTTGTTGATCGAAGAAGACCTGTTGGCCGTGGGGGCCAACCTCGATGGTCTGGTGCTGGCTCCGACTGTCCTGGTGGCTGCGGCCGGCTTGTTCGTTGCACGACGGCTCCGCCCGGACAGCCTGGCACCCTGGATCCTGGCAGCCGTCACCGCGATCGGCATCAAGGCGGTCGGGCTGGCCGGGATGCAGTTGTCGGGTGAAGGTCTCACCACCAACGCGCATCGCTGGCTCGGCGTGGTGGACCTGGCCTTCGTCTGCTGCCTGATCGGGCTGGCCGCCCTCAACCGGCGGCCGTGGTTCGCCGCGATGCCGGTGGTCTGGGGACTCGTGCTCGGCCTGACGGCGAGCGTCGCACGTGGGCTCGTGCTGCGTACCGACCTGCTCCTCCGGGACGGCCCGCCCGAGCGGGTGGTCCAGTGCGCGGCGATCGTCGGCCTGATCAGCGTGCTGGGCCTGGCGGTGTATCGCAGCTCACGGCACCTGCCCGAGGTTTGCCGTTGCCTGGTGGCGGGAGTGGCCCTCTTCGGGCTGACCCGCCTGCTGCAGGCGGCCGGCCCCGGTGACCCGGTGCTGGCGATGTTCGCGGTGATCTCTGCGGCCCTGGCCGGCGGCGCGCTGCTGGAGGCCTCGGGGCGGGCGCTGCGGGCCAGTCTCGCCGCCCAGCAGGAGGGCGCCAGGGCGCTGGAGGACCACGTGGCCCAGATCGAACTGGAGGGCCGCACCCACCGCACCCAGCTGCACGAGATCGAGTCGGCCGTGATCGGGGTCGTCCGGGCCCACGAGCTGATCCGCCGGTCCGAGGGTGTGACCGAGGAGCGGCGTAACCGCCTGGAGCTGATGATCGACGACGAGCTCGGCAGGCTCGAGCGCCTGCTGCAGCAGCGTGACGGGATCCTCGTCCCCGCCGGTATCGTCCCCCAACCGACCGAGCAGCCGGTCGCCCCCGCGGCGGTGATGGAGACGGCGGCCGAGAAGTCCGTCTCGACCCAGCCGTCCGGGCGCGGCGGGGAGCGGGAGGTGGACGGCGAGGAGTTCGACCTGGACCGCACCCTGAGCACCCTGGCGACCGCGCACGAGGCCAAGGGCACCCCGGTCACCTGGCACCCGACCGGGCAGCGCCTGCGCGGCCACTGCGACGAACTGGCCGAGGTGCTCAACATCTTGTTGGACAACGCCGCACGTCATGCCCGCTCGGGCGCCTCGGTGGCGGTCGAGGAGAAGGACGAGTCGGTGGAGATCCTGGTCTCCGACTCCGGTCCGGGCGTCGATCCCGACTTGCGCGAGCGGCTCTTCCAGTTCGGTGAGCACGCACCGGGGTCGCCAGGACAGGGGATAGGGCTGCATCACGCCTCCGCCCTGATGTCGCAGGTCGGTGGATATCTCCGCCTGGGTGACCAGGTGGAGGGCCGGGGAGGCGCCACCTTCGTCGTCGGATTGCCGAGGGCGTCATGACCGGCCCGAGCGTTCCCCGCGCGAAGTTCCGCGTCGCCCTTGTCGAGGACCACGCCCTCTTCGCCGAGTCCCTGGAACTGGCCCTCTCCGTCGAGGGGTACGACGTGAAGCGGATCCCGCTGGATCCGGAGGCGGTCAGCCAGGCCAGCCTGATCAACGCCGTCCTCAGGGCACGCCCACGGGTCGTCCTGCTCGACTTCGACCTGGGCCGGACCGGTGACGGCGTCCATCTCATCGGTCCCCTGGTCAAGGAGAACATCAACGTCGTCATCGTCACGGCGAGCACCGAGGCGACCCGCTGGGGCCAGGCGCTCTGGCACGGCGCCAGAGCGGTGCTGCCCAAGTCCCGGCCGCTCAACGACATCCTCGGCGCCGTGCGACGCCTGCACCACGGGCAGGCGGTGCTGGACGTGAGCGAGCGGGAGCGGCTGATCGGGCTGTGGCGCACCCATCGGGCCGAGATGGGAGCGCTCGGGGAACGGATGGAGCGGCTCACCCATCGGGAGAGCGAGGTGCTCGGCCACCTGATGCTGGGCCACACCGTGCACGAGATCGCCGCGGTCAGCGTCGTCTCCGAGGCGACCGTGCGCACCCAGGTGAAGTCCATCCTGGCCAAGCTGGAGGTCTCCTCGCAGATCGCTGCGGTGGGACTCGCGCACCGGGTCGGGTGGACACCCCCGCCCGTGTGAGCGTTCGGGCGTCGGCCGCCGGCGGCCGCGCATGCCTGATTTGCGGCATGCGGACCGGCGGTCGACCTCGTCCTCCCGATGCTCGCCGTAGCGTGCGAACACCCGGCCGGATCGAGCATCGCCCCGCTCCGGACACGTCCCACCGAGAGGGAGGCAGCGCATGGTCGCCTACGTCGCCCCACCCGCGCCGCCCGCTCCGGCCGGGGTCCGCTCCTGGGCACGCGGCCACACCCGGTCGCTCGGCCGGGTGTGGCCGCTGCTGCTGCCGACGACGGACCTGGTCGTCGCCGGAGCCGTCGCGCTGCTGATCGGGCTGTCGGTGACCCAGGCGGGGATCGCAGTGGTCCTCTGGGTCGCGCTGGTGGCGCTGACCGCTCGGGTGGGCTCCCCGACAGCCGCCCCGACCGCGGGCGTCCTGCGGGCCGTGGTGAGTGCCGGCCTGGCCTGCTGGATCGCCGGAGCGGTGCTGACCCTGCCGACCGGCGACGTGCAGTTGGCCGTGCTCGTGCTCGCCTGCGGGCTCGGGTCCTGGCTGACCCGCGCCCTGCTCCGACCCAGGAGCCAGCGGGTGCTGGTCGTGGGTGGGGAGGAGCGCCACCAGGTGGCCGCCGACCTGCTGGCCGGCAGCCAGGGCCGGCTGGTCCCCGTCGGTGTCAGCGACCCGGACGAGGCCGATCTCGCGGTCATCGAGCACGGCCCCGACGCCGTTCTGGTGCTGCCGGGCGTCGACGCCCGAGTCGTGCGCCGGCTGAGCTGGGATCTCGAAGCATTCGGAACGCCTCTCCTGGTCGGCACGGGCCTGATCGATGTGGCGGTACGCCGGAGCCAGCCCCTCCGGCTCGGCAGCGTCGGCGCGATCCGGGTCCAGCCGCCACCGCGGCGCGGTGCCCGGCGCTGGGTGAAGCAGGCGTGGGAACGCGCCGCCGCGGCGCTCGCCCTGGTGCTGCTGGCCCCGCTGCTGCTGGCGGTGGCGGTCGCGATCCGGCTGGACTCCCGCGGACCGGTGCTGTTCCGGCAGACCCGGGTCGGTCGACACGGCCGCCCCTTCACCATGATCAAGCTCCGCACGATGACCACCGACGCTGAGCGGGTCAAGAGCTCACTGGGCCAGCGTGAGGGCCACGTGCTGTTCAAGATGACCGCTGATCCCCGGATCACCCGCGTGGGTCGCTGGCTGCGGCGAGCGTCGCTGGATGAGGTCCCGCAACTGTTCAACGTCGTCCGCGGGGAGATGTCACTCGTCGGACCGCGCCCGGCGCTTCCCGACGAGGTCGCCCGCTACGACATCGACCCGCTCCGCCGACTGGCCGTGACGCCGGGGCTCACCGGCCTGTGGCAGGTCTCCGGGCGGTCCGACCTGTCCTGGGAGGACTCGGTCCGCCTCGACCTCGACTACGTCGACAACTGGTCGCTCCGGCTGGACCTGGGCATCCTCGCCCGTACCGTGCGGGCCGTCCTCACCGGCAACGGCGCATACTGAACCTTCCGTGGCCGCCGCTCCGGTGGCCGCCCCCGTCCCGGCCTCTGCCCAGGCCTCCGATGCCGGCCTCCTGAGCCCCCCGCGGTGCCCCACGTCCGCGAGAGCGTGGCTCAGGAGGCCCTCGGTCGCGATCGGGCAGGCACGCACGTCGTCTCGGCGGGTGCGGGCCGGTCGACCCGGTGCCGACGGAGTCCCGGGGAGCGGGATCGGCGGGGGTCAGGCGTCGCGCAGCAGGCCGTCGTCGTCCAGGGTGTGGACCGCGCCGGTGCGCGGGCAGTGCCAGTGGCCCTCGGCGTCCTCGACGAGTGGCACGCCGGCTCGCCCGACCCAACCGATCCGGCGGGCCGGCGTACCGGCCACCAGGGCGTAGTCGGGGACGTCACGGGTGACCACCGAGCCGGCCGCCACCAGGGCCCAGCGGCCGATGGTCACCGGTGCCACGCAGACGGCTCGGGCACCGATGCTCGCTCCGGTGCGGATCGTGACCGCGACGAGGTCCCAGTCCTCGGCACCCTTGAGGTCGCCCTCCGGGGTGACGGCGCGGGGGAAGGTGTCGTTGGTGAGGACGACGGCGGGGCCCACGAAGACGCCGTCCTCGAGTAGGGCGGGTTCGTAGACCAGGGCGTGGTTCTGGATCTTGCACCGGTCGCCGACGACGACTCCGGGGCCGAGGTAGACCCCGCGCCCGATATTGCACTCGGCGCCGACGCGGACGTCCTCGCGCACCTGGGTGAGGTGCCAGACGCGGGTGCCGGGGCCGAGGGTGGCCGTCGGGTCCAGGTCGACGCCGTCGGCCACCCGGGCGCCCTCCGCTGCGGTCGGGGCTGCGGTCGGGGCTGCGGTCGGGGCTGCGGTCGAACCGGAGGCAGCGGGCGCAACGTGCCCGGTGGGCGCGGCAGGCGGAGTCATATCTCCAGCACACCGCGCCCGGGCGGTTGGCGGCGTGGGCCTGAGGGCCGCGTACCCCGGATGGGGTAGTCCTCAGCCTGGATCCGGCGAGCCTGCCCCTGCTGCGCGCCGCCATCCGGGCGTCGGCGGCGTTGTCGCGCCTCGACGGAATTCCGCAGTGCCGGCACCCCCCACCGTTGACGCTCGCGACGGTGACGGTCGGTGGATCCGGGCTCACCGCACGACGGTGGGCGACCAGGCCTCCTCGAGGAGCACCCGGGGGACCGCGCCTGGGGTGAGATCGAGGGCCCACACGTCGGTGACGCTGGGCCGGTCCGGGCGGGGGAGCCCGTACAGGACGGTGTCGTCGTCGAGCCAGGCGAGTTGGTCGTCCACGTTGCGCGTCTCACCGTCGAGCATCGTGCGCTCGCCGCTGGCGAGGTCGAGGACCGCGGGGGCCCAGCGGCTGCCGCCACCGGGCTCCTTGACGACCTGCTTGAAGGCGATCCGGCTGCCGTCCGGCGAGAGCGAGGGGCACTCCACCGTGTCGGCGACGGTGGTGAGGGTGCGCGCCGCCAGGTCCCCACGGGCCAGATAGGTCTTCGAGCCGGTGGCGACGGTGGCGTAGAACGTGCGGTCGTCGAGGAAGGTGACGCCCCAGGTGTTGCGATCCACCGGCGCCCGCTCCTCGCCGTCGAGGATCAGCGTGAAGCTCTCCAGGTTGCCGAGGCTGCGCCCGTTCACCTCGCGGATCACGGTGGCGGTGGAGAAGCCGGTGGTCATGTAGGAGTGACCGGTCACGAACACGGTGGTCGCCACCAGGCTGCCGTCGGGGGAGAGCCGGGTCCGGCTGGGGATCCCGGGCAGGTCGGTGGCCCCGATGCGCTGCCAGTCGCTGTCGTAGTCCTCGGCGGAGTAGCGGGTCACGACCCCGGGCTCGGTGCGCAGGCAGGAGGCCCCGGTGCCACCGGCGGCGACCCGGTCGCAGCTGACGTCGGTGAAGGCGCGCGGCCCTGCGGGGTCGGCCAGCGACGCCTCGGCGACGTGGCCGTACTCGGCGTCGGCCCCGGTGTGCCGGAAGACCAGGTGCGGCCCGGGTCCGAGCTCGGTGAGTCCCGCGGTGGCCATCGCGGGGGCGCGATCCTCCTGCGCCTGGGTACGACGCAGCTCGCCGAGCCCGAACGCGGTGGCCGCTCCGACCACCAGCACCACCACCAGCGCGAAGACCACGCCGCGGGCCCGGCCTCCGGAGACCCCCCGGTCTGGCCGGTCAGAGGGGGCGTCGACGGCCGCGTCGGCATCGTGTGTCTCGGGTGCGGGCTCCCGGGTCATGCCGGTAGGTCCGTCCGGCGCAGGACGCGCACCCCGACGGGGAGGGCGAGGACCAGGACGGCAGCCACGACGAGGAGTGCGTCCCGGGGCCCCACGGCGTACCACAGGACGCCGAAGCCGCTGGCCGCCGCGAGCCGGGCGACGGCGACGGCGGTCTGGGCCATCGCGATCCCGGTGGCGCGCGCGGTCGCCGGGACGACCCGCTCGGCGACGGCGGGCAGGACGCCGTCGGTGGCGGCGTAGAACAGGCCGAGCAGGAGGAGCACACCCGCGGTGGCGATCATCCCGCCCGACCCGCCCGCCGCGCACAGGTAGGCGCCCGCCAGCGGGAGGTGGCCCAGCACCAGCACCTTGGCCCGTCCGATTCGGTCGGCCAGTCGGCCGACGGGGATGGCGAGGGCGAGGAAGACGACGTTGGTGCCGACGTAGAGCATCGGGAACCAGGCGGCGGCGAAGCCGCTGTTCTCCAGCAGCGCCAGATAGACGAAGCCGTCGCCGACGGTGACCAGGGCCAGGCCCCCGGCGACGAGCACCGTACGCCGCAGGCCGGGCGTGCTCGCCGCGCGCCAGCGCACCCGGGGGCGGGGCTGCGCCGGGGTGGGCACCGCGTCGCGGGCGGCCCGGGCTCCGGCCCGCCACGGCACGAAGAGGGCGAGGGCGGCGACGCCGAGCAGGGCGAACCCGAGCGAGACCACCAGGACGGTCCTGTACCCGTCGGTGATCTGCCACAGGATCACGAAGGCGAGCAGTGGTCCGAGCGCGGCGCCGGTCGTGTCCAGGGCCCGGTGGACGCCGAAGGCGCGACCCAGGTGCGCCGAGGGGCTGCTCGCCGCGATCATCGCGTCGCGGGGCGCCGTCCGGATGCCCTTGCCGACCCGGTCGGCGGAGAGGACGGCGGAGATCGAGCCGAATCCACCGGCGAAGAGCAGGCCCACCCGGGCCAGCGCGGAGATCCCGTAGCCGGCCAGCGCGACCGGCATCGGCCGGTGCCAGCGGTCGGCGGCCCAGCCGGCGGCGATCCGCACCACCGCGGACACCCCCTGGTAGAGCCCCTCGACGACGCCGTAGGCGACCGGGGAGAGACCGACCACGGCGGTGAGGTAGATGGGCATGATCGCGGCGACCGACTCGCTCGACACGTCGGTCAGCAGGCTGACCGTGCCGAGCACCAGCACCAGCCGGGCCACCCGCGGGCGCGCCCCCGCGGGCGCGGCCGACGCGTCACCGCGGGTGGGGCGGTCCCTCAGGGTCAGATACATCGGGCGCTTCCTGATCGGTTGGGCTCGGACGTCGGCGGGAGGCTCGGCGCCTGCGGGCGGTCGCGTCAGGTGACGTGGAGGACGGCGTAGACCGAGTACGCGCGTGCCTCGCCCGTCCCGGTCAGTTCGGTGACGGAGACGGTCACCGCGTCGCTGCGGCGGCGGAAGGCCGCGCCGGGCAGGTTCTCGACCGAGCGGGTCTCGACCTCGCGGTAGCCGTGGGCGGCCAACCGCACCCGGTAGTCGAGCAGCGGGTCGCAGCCCTTCGCGCAGGAGGCGGTCAGCGCGACCTGGACGACGGAGCCGGCCCGGCTCACGCTGCTGGTCCCGACCGTGCTGCGGGCTGCCGGCCGGAGGGCGGGCGGTACGCCGGCGACCAATTGCCCGACCGCCAGGTCGCTGGTCGGCGGGGGACCGCCCAGCAGCGGTCCCCACACCTTCGGCGAGGGCCGCGGGGGGATCACTCCGACCTCTCCCAGGTCGCCGGCGTCGGCCTCGGCACCCGCGGCCACGGGAACCCGGCTGCCGCGGGAGCGCTGTCCGCCCTGCTCCGCCGACCCGGCCGAGGAGGGGGACAGGCTCGGCCCGCCGTTCGGCCCGGCCGGGTCCGCGGACCCGCTCCCGGATCTGTTCCCGCGGTCGCTCGCGGCCGGGTCGGAGGGCGAGGACGCGACCCCGTCGGCCGCACGGGCGTCGCCGTCGGCCGGCGTACCGGCCGGGTCGCCGGGTGCGAGCGCCCAGTAGAACACTCCGCCGAGGATCACTCCCGCGACCGTGAGCAGCAGCACGCGAGGCACGCGCAACGGTCCTCCCTGGGTGGTTCGTCTCGGTGACTCCGGACCGAGCCGGCGGGATGATGAGGGGCGCCCACGAGATCCCTGCCGAAGGATCACGTGGACGACCCGCTGGAGAGAGTCCACGCACCCTGGTGCTGGCCGGATCGGGATCACCGCGGTGATGCCCCAAATTGGGGACGCGGTAGGCCGGGTCGCCGCGACCCCGCCCACGACCCGGCGGTGCGCTCGCGCCGACAGCCGGCCGCTCCCGCGTCGTTCGCCGGACCTGGTCGCCGGGAGTCGGTGAACCGTGGCCGGTGACCCGCAGCGCCGGTCACCAATAGTGGGGAACCGGACCCGGTGCGCGGCCGGGGGGCCGCGGTTCCCACCACATAGTGCGAGGCGTGGGCGCGGCCATGCGGTCCGTGGTGACCGATGCGGCCGCGGTCGCGCTCGGACGAGTCGTGGGGACCTCGGAAGGAACGCGCGTGTCACAGACAACAGCCATGGCCTCGGTCGTCATGCCCGCTCACGACGAGGCGACGCTGATCGGCGACCACCTCCATCGTCTGCTCGACCAGATGCCGCCCGGTGCCCTGGAGGTGATCGTGGTCTGCAACGGCTGCCACGACGACACCGCCGAGCTGGCCAGGGCCGTGCCCGGCGTCCGGGTACTGGAGATCCCAGAAGCGTCCAAGGCGGCGGCGGTGGCGGCGGGCAACGCGGCCGCATCGGTCTTCCCCAGGCTCCACCTGGACGCCGACTGCGCCATGACCGGGCGGGACGTCCTGCGGCTGGCGGCGTCGCTGGCCGACGGCTCGGGCACGCTGGCGGCGGCACCCGAGCGGCGGCTGGTGCTGGCGCGCTCCTCCTGGGCGGTCCGGGCCTATTACCGCGTCTGGCAGCGGCTGCCCCAGGTGCGTGAGGGGATCTTCGGTCGCGGTGCGATGGCGGTCTCGGCCGACGGCCAGGCGCGGATCGACGCACTCCCCAAGGTGCTCAGCGACGACCTCGCGGTCTCGGAGGCGTTCAGCCCGGCCGAACGACGGGTGGTGCCGGACGCGGTCGTCACCGTCCGTGCGCCCCGCAGCACGCGGGACCTGCTGCGTCGCCGGATCCGGGTGGTGACCGGTACCAAGCAGGCCGATCGGCTCGGCACCCGCGGTCCGGCCGCGGTCACCTCTCCGCGCACGCTGCTGCGCATGCTCCACGGCGAACCCCGACTGGCGCCGTCCATGTCGGTCTTCGTGGCCGTGACCCTGCTGGCCCGGTGGTCGGCACAGCGACGGGTGCAGGCCGGGGACTACTCCACCTGGCTGCGCGACGAGTCCTCCCGCCGGGTCTGACCCGGCCCGTCCGCTGTGCGCCTCGGGCCGACGAAGAGAGAGCCGTTGATGACTTCCCGATCCCCGTTCTCGCGGCCGGCAGCCGCGTTGGTGGCGTTGCTGGTCCTCTGGGCCGGGCTGAGCCTGGTCACCCCGTCGGCGGCCACCGCTGCGGGAGACCCCTGCGGGCCGGAGGGCAACGCGATCGCGTGCGAGAACAGCCGGCCGGGGTCGCCGCCCTCCGAGTGGGAGATCGACGGGGCCGGGGACGAGGACATCCAGGGGTTCGCCACCGACATCAGCGTGGACGTCGGCGACCGGATCGACTTCAAGATCGACACCGCGGCCTCGGCCTACGACATCACGATCTACCGGATGGGCTGGTACGGCGGGGACGGCGCTCGCGAGATCGACACCGTCGAGCCCTCGGCGGCGCTGCCGCAGATCCAGCCGAACTGCCTGTGGGACGTCACCACCGAACTCACCGACTGCGGCAACTGGGGGGTCTCGGCGTCCTGGGACGTTCCCGAGGACGCCGTCTCCGGGGTCTACATCGCCCGCCTGCACCGCCCGTCGAACGACAGCGAGAGCCACATCACCTTCATCGTGCGCGACGAGGCCAGCCACTCCGAGGTCCTCTTCCAGACCTCCGACCCGACCTGGCAGGCGTACAACACCTACGGCGGCTCGGACTTCTACCAGGGCGCGGGCAACGGTCGGTCCTACAAGGTCAGCTACAACCGGCCGGTGATGACTCGCGACGGGATCGGCGGGCGCGACTTCTTCATGTCCAACGAGTACCCGCTGGTCCGGTTCCTGGAGCGCAACGGGTACGACGTCTCCTACCTCTCCGGCGTCGACACCGACCGGCACGGCGACCTGCTCACCAACCACGACGTGTTCCTCTCCGTCGGCCACGACGAGTACTGGAGCGGTGCCCAGCGGGAGAACGTCGAGGCGGCCCGTGACGCCGGTGTGAACCTGCAATTCCTCAGCGGGAACGAGGTCTACTGGCGCACCCGGTACGAGCCGTCCGCGGACGCCGGTCGGACGCCGTACCGCACGCTGGTGTCGTACAAGGAGACCTGGGGGAACGCGAAGATCGACCCGGAGGACGGGTGGACCGGCACCTGGCGGGACCCGCGGTTCGCGTCGCGGGCCGACGGGGGTGGGATCCCGGAGAACGCGCTGACCGGCACCATCTTCATGTCGAACTACACCGATCTTCCGGTCACCGTCTCCAAGGCGGAGGGCAAGCTCCGGCTCTGGCGCGACACCGGGCTCGCGTCGATGACCGCCGGCTCGACCGCACTGGCCCCGCACACGGTGGGCTATGAGTCGGACGAGGACCAGGACAACGGCTTCCGGCCGCCGGGGCTGATCGACCTGGCGACCACCACCGGCGAGGTCGAGCAGTACCTCTACGACTTCGGCAACAACACCGGCCCGGAGACGACCACGCACAACCTGACCCTGTACCGGGCGGAGAGCGGGGCGCTGGTCTTCGGGGCCGGCACCGTGCAGTGGACCTGGGGCCTGGACAGCTATCACGACAGCCCGTTCGAAGCCGAGCCCGCCGACGCGCGGATGCAGCAGGCCCAGGTCAACCTGCTCGCCGACATGGGCGCCCGGCCCGCGACCCTGATGGCGGGGCTGAAGGCGGCGACCGCGTCCACCGACACGGTTGGACCGACGGTCGAGATCACCTCTCCGGCGGCCGGCTCCGCGCAGAAGAACGGGGCGCGGGTGAGCGTCACGGGCACCGCCACCGACACCGGCGGCGTCGTCGCCGGGGTCGAGTACTCCACCGACGGCGGGTCGAGTTGGCACCCGGCCGACGGCGCCGCCGCGTGGTCCTTCTCCTACACCCAGCACGGCGTGGGCAGCACCCAACTGCGGGTGCGGGCCGTGGACGACAGCGCCAACATCGGAGCTGCGAGCACGCGCTCGTTCGCCGTCAGCTGCCCGTGCAGCATCTTCGGCCAGGCGACCCCGTCGGTCCGCCCCACCTCCACCACCCCGGTCGGCACCCTCGCCGCCGAGGATGGCGAGCCGGTGGAGCTCGGTCTCCGTTTCACCCCGTCGGTGGACGGGTTCGTCAACGGCGTCCGGTTCTACCAGGGCGCGGGCAACACCGGGTCGCACACCGGGACCCTCTGGTCAGCGGCCGGGGCGAAGCTCGCCACCGCCACCTTCAGCGAAGCCTCCGGGACCGGTTGGCGCGAGGTGGTCTTCGACGCCTCCGTCGCGATCAGTGCCGGGTCGACCTACGTGGTGTCCTATAGCGCGCCGAACGGGCATTACACCGCCGCCCCCGACGCGTTCAGCGCGAGCTCGGTCGAGGCACACCCGCTCCGGGTCGCCGGCGGGTACGGCGCGACCGCCGCGGGGGTCCACGGCACCCTCGGCCGGTTCCCGACGAGCTCGTACGGCAACACCTCCTATGCGGTCGACGTGCTCTTCTCCACCACCGACACCTCGGCGCTGGTGGTCACCGGCCGCTGGCCGAGCGCCGGCTCGGCGTCGGTGTCCCGGGACACCGCGATCACGGCGACCTTCTCCCGGCCGACGGCGACCCGGAGCGTCCGTGTCGCCGACCAGAACGGCGATCCGGTCGCCGGGTGGACCTCGTACGACGCCGCCACGCGCACGGTCACCTTCTCGCCCGGCGTACCGCTGGCCGGCTTCGTCGAGTACGACGTCGAGATCAGCGCCACAGACACCGAGGGCAACCCGGTCACCACCGGGCGGGCGTGGTCCTTCCGCACCGCGGCCCCGGCCGGCGAGGAGGGGGTGTGCCCCTGCACGCTGTTCTCCGAGGAGACCACGCCCGCGGTGCCGACCGTCGCCGACCCGGGTCAGGTGACGTTGGGCGTGCGGTTCACGCCGACCGAGGACGGCACCGTCACCGGCGTCCGGTTCTACAAGGGCCCGACCAACTCCGGCACCCACACCGGCACGCTGTGGAGCGCCTCGGGGGCCAGGCTGGCCGAGGGCACCTTCGCGAACGAGCCCAGTTCGGGCTGGACCGCGCTCACCTTCGCCGAGCCGGTGCCGGTCACCGCGGGCACGATGTACCTCGCCTCCTACCGGACCGAGGTCGGCAACTACAGCGTCACCGCCAACGACTTCGCCACCGCGGACCGGTCCCGCGGTCCGCTGCAGGTGACCTCGTCGGCCGGCGCCTACACCTATGGAGCAGGCTTCCCCAGCAGCACGACCGCGACCAACTACCTGGTCGACGTGGTGTTCAAGGCGGTCGACCCGACCCTGGCGCTCCTCGCCCGCACACCCGCGGACGGCGCCGCGGACATCCCGCGTGGCATTCCGGTCAAGCTGACCTTCTCCGCGAGGATCGCGGACGGCTATCGAGTCACCCTCCGCAGCGGGACCGAGACCATCGCCGGTACGACGTCGCTCGACCCCACCCGGCGGGTGCTCACCTTCACCCCGGGCGCGTTGCTGCCCGCCGACAGCGAGGTGACGGCCACGCTCTCCGGCGTCGTCTCGACCGAGGGGGTGGCGTTGGAGGACCAGCAGTGGACCTTCCACACCCGCGCTCCCGACTCGGCCAGTGCCCAGTCCCTCTTCGCCGATCTGGTGCCGGCGGTGAGCGCCACCAACGAGAGTGCGGCGGTGGAACTCGGCACCGCCTTCATGCCCACCCGGAACGGACGGATCACCGGTGTGCGCTTCTTCAAGGGCGCCGGGAACGACGGCACCCACGTCGGCCACCTGTGGACCGCGGACGGGGACCTGCTGGCCTCGGCGACCTTCACCGCGGAGACGGACACCGGCTGGCAGACCGCCACGGTCTCCCCGGCCGTCCCGGTGACCGCCGGGACGACCTACGTCGCGTCGTACCTGGCTCCGCAGGGCCACTACGCCGCCACCGGCGGCTTCTTCGGCACGGCCTTCAGCTCGGGCGACCTCCAGGCGCCGGCGCGGAACAACGGCCGCTACCTGTACGGCGCCGCAGGGGGCTTCCCCGTCTACGACTACGGCGCCACCAACTACTTCGTCGACGTGCTCTTCGAACGCGACCCCGCGACCATCGCGCTCGCCGGGGTGAGCCCGCAGGACGGCGCGGGCGGCGTGCTCCTGGACGCCACCCCCTCGCTCCGGGTCACCGAGCCGCTCGCGAGCGGGTGGAGCTTCGGCCTGTCGATCGACGGGACCCGGGTGCCCGGTGAGGCCACGCTGTCCGCCGACGGGAGAAGGCTCAGCTTCGATCCGGACGCGCCGCTCCCGGCGGGCGCGACCGTGACCGCCAGGGTGGACGGGATCGCGTCGGTGGAGGGCGCCGCGCTGGGTGGTCCGGTGACGTGGTCCTTCAGCACCGACGCCGACGAGGCGGTCACCCTGCTGGGGTCCTCGGAGCCGGCGATCGACGCGGTCAGCGACCCCGACGCGGTCGAACTCGGGATGGCCTTCCGGACCTCGGTGGCCGGGTCGGTGACCGGCATCCGGTTCTACAAGGGGAGTGGCAACACCGGGCAACACGTCGGGTCGCTGTGGTCCGCGGACGGCACCCGGCTGGCCCAGGTCGCCTTCACCGCGGAGGCCTCCTCCGGCTGGCAGGAGGCCACCCTCGACCAGCCGGTGGCCCTGGTCCCCGGGGAGACCTATCTGGTCTCGTACCTGGCCCCGAACGGGCACTACTCCGCGACCGGCGGCTACTTCGGCTCCGCGAGGACCACAGCCCCGCTCACCGCGCCCGGAGGCAACAACGGCCGCTACCGGTACGGCCAGGCGGGCGGCTTCCCGAACGGCTCGTGGAACTCGACCAACTACTTCGTCGACGTCCTCTTCCGCCCGCAGGGATGACCCGGCGCCGCCGCCGAGGCGGTGTGCAGGAGCGCGCCGAGGAGGCCGTCCGAGAGCGGTCGGGCGGAGTGGCCCCAATCTGGTGTATAGCCACGACGGCCGTGCCACCCGGCCCCGCCCAGCCGATGGAATCGGGGAAGCGGCCGTGAGTCAGCGGCCGCGCCGGTGCCGGGCGCTGCTGGGCACGCGGTCGGTGCGAGCGACAGGACACGATATGGAGAAGCTCGGGATCGCGGTGGTAGGGGCGGGTTACTGGGGGCCCAATCTGATCCGCAATTTTCGAGGAAGCACCGACTGGGAACTGCGCGCCGTCTGCGACCTGGACACCGAACGTGCCCGGCAGGTCGTCGGCGGCTCGGACCTCCTGGTGACCGCGGACCTGGATGAGGTCCTGGCCCGCGAGGACGTCGACGCGGTCGCGGTCGCCACACCGGCCCGCACCCACCGGCCGATCGCCGAGCGCGCCCTCCGCGCCGGCAAGCACGTGCTGGTGGAGAAGCCGCTCGCCTCCTCGGTCGCAGACGGGAGCCGGATGGTCGAGGAGGCCCGCTCACAGGGCCTGGTGCTGATGACCGACCACACCTACTGCTACACCCCGGTCGTCCAGAAGATCCGGGAGCTGGTCTCGAGCGGGTCGCTCGGCGAGATCCTGTTCGTCGACTCGGTGCGGATCAACCTGGGCCTGCTCCAGCCCGACGTCGACGTGCTGTGGGACCTGGCTCCGCACGACCTCTCCATCCTCGACTTCGTCCTGCCGGGCGGACTCCGCCCGCTCGGCGTGGCCGCCCAGGGGGCCGACCCGCTCGGTGCCGGGAAGAGCTGCGTGGGCTATCTGACCCTGCCGCTGCCGGGCGGCGCGATGGCCCACGTGCACGTCAACTGGCTCAGCCCGACCAAGATCCGGCAGATGGTCATCGGCGGCAGCGAGCGCACCCTGCTCTGGGACGACCTCAACCCCCAGCAGCGACTCAGCGTCTTCGACCGCGGCGTCGACCTGATCCAGCAGAGCGTGGACAGCGCCGACCGGCGGACCGCGTCCATCTCCTACCGGCTCGGGGACACCTGGGCCCCCGCCCTGCCGGAGCGGGAGGCGCTCGGCGCGATGGTGGCCGAGTTCGCGGCCAGCATCCGTGAGGAACGCGCCCCGGTGACCGACGGCGAGGCCGGTCTGCGGGTCCTCTCGGTCCTGGAGGCGGCGGCCACCAGCCAGCGGGCCCGCGGGGCTCAGGTGGACGTCGTCCCAGCCGACGTCCCGGCTCTGGAGATCGTCCGATGAGCGCGCTGCAGGGGGCCTCGGCCCTGGTGACCGGCGGGGCCGGCACCATCGCCTCCACCATCGTCGACCAACTCCTCGACGCCGGTGTCGCGCACGTCGACGTCCTGGACAACCTGGTGCGCGGCCGGCGCGCCAACCTCGATGACGCCCTGGCCTCCGGGCGGGTCCGGCTGGTGGAGGGGGACATCCGCGACCGCGACCTGGTCGGCGACCTCACCCGCGGCAAGGACCTCGTCCTGCACCAGGCCGCCATCCGGATCACCCAGTGCGCCGAGGAGCCCCGGCTGGCCCTCGAGGTGCTGGTGGACGGCACCTTCAACGTCGTGGAGGCGGCCGCGGACGCCCGGGTGGACAAGCTGGTCTACGCCTCCTCGGCCTCGGTGTACGGCCTGGCCGAGGAGTTCCCGACCGGGGAGCGGCACCACCACCACAACAACGACACGCTGTACGGCGCCGCCAAGTCCTTCAACGAGGGCCTGGTCCGCAGCTACCGGGCGATGACCGGGCTGGACTACGTCGGGCTGCGCTACTTCAACGTGTACGGCCCCCGGATGGACGTGCACGGCGCCTACACCGAGGTGCTGGTGCGTTGGATGGAGCGGATCGCCGACGGCCTGCCCCCGGTGATCTTCGGGGACGGGCGGCAGACGATGGACTTCGTCTGCGTGCCCGACATCGCCCGGGCCAACATCCTGGCGGCCGGTGGCGACGTGGTCGAGGGCGTCTACAACATCGCCAGCGCCACCGAGACGAGCCTGCTCGACCTGGCCGAGGCGCTGCTCCGGGTGATGGGCTCCGACCTCGGCGTCCAGCACGGACCCGAGCGCGCGGTCAATGGCGTCACCCGGCGCCTGGCCGACATCTCCGCCGCCCGCCGGGACCTGGGCTGGGAGCCCCGGATCGGCCTGGAGGACGGGCTGCGGTCGCTGGTCGAGTGGTGGGCACCGCTGCGCGAGGAGATCGCGGCCGGCCGGGAGCGGGTGGCCTCATGACCGGACTCCTGCCCGAGGCGGCGCTGACCCGGATCAGCGTGATGCAGCCCTGGCTGGGCGAGGACGAGGTCGCCGCGGTGGCTGAGGTACTGCGCTCGGGCTGGGTGGCCCAGGGGCCGAAGGTGGCCGAGTTCGAGGCGACGTTCGCCCGGCGTCTGGAGGCCGCGCACGCGGTCGCCACCTCCAGCTGTACGACGGCCCTGCACCTGGCCCTGGTCGTGGCCGGTGTGCAGGCCGGCGACGACGTCGTGGTGCCGAGCCTCTCCTTCGTGGCGACGGCGAACGCGCCGACCTACGTCGGGGCCCGGCCCGTCTTCGCCGACGTGGACGGGGTCACCGGCAACCTCACCGCCTCCGGCGTGGCGGCGGTGCTCACCCCGCAGACCCGGGCGGTGATCGTGGTCGACCAGGGCGGCGTACCCGTCGATCTGGCCCCGATCCGGGCGCTGTGCGACCCGCGCGGGATCGTGGTGATCGAGGACGCCGCCTGTGCCGCGGGCTCGCTCTACCGCGGTCATCCCGCGGGTGCCTGGGCGGAGCTGGCGACCTGGTCCTTCCACCCGCGCA
Source organism: Nocardioides insulae DSM 17944 (assembly GCF_000422825.1). Classification (GTDB taxonomy): domain Bacteria; phylum Actinomycetota; class Actinomycetes; order Propionibacteriales; family Nocardioidaceae; genus Nocardioides; species Nocardioides insulae. The sequence goes on from NZ_AUGU01000014.1 coordinate 433,627, forward strand.
AGCTGCTCACCACCGGGGAGGGCGGGATGCTCACGACCTCGCGGCTGGACTGGGCCGAGCGCGCCCGCCGGCTCCGGGAGCACGCGATGAGCGTCTCCGCGGCCGAGCGGCATGCCAGTGTGCTGGCCCCGCCGGAGCGGTACGACGAGGTGGGGTTCAACTTCCGGATGACCGACCTCCAGGCGGCCGTCGGCCTGGTCCAGCTGGACCGGCTGCCCGCCATCGTGGAGCGGCGACGGGAGCTGGCCGCCCGTTACGCCGAGGCGATCGCCGGGATCGACGGGCTCCGGCTGGTCGCCGACCCGCCCCACGGCCGGACCAACATGCAGTCCTGCTGGGTGGAGGTGGGCCGGTCCTACCGGACCGACCGGGAGGGGCTGCTGGCCGAGTTGGCCGAGGCCGGCATCTCTGCGCGACGCGGGATCATGGCCGCGCACCGGCAGCGGGCCCATGCCGCCGCGGCCCGGGAGGCCGAGCTCCCCGAGACCGACCGGCTCACCGACACCACCCTGATCCTGCCCCTGTTCCATCAGCTGACCACGGCCGAACAGGACCGCGTCATCGCCGTCCTCGCCCGACCCGTCCGGGGAAGTCAGGGACCATGACCGGCCTGGTGATCGCCGCGGCCGGCGGTCTGACCCGGGAAGTGTTGGTCATCCTCGCCCAGGTGGGGGACTACGACGAGCTGGTGCTGCTCGACGACGACGTCTCCACCTGGGGGAGCGTCATCGGTGGCGCGACCGTGCTGGGTCCCACCGACCTGGTCGTGGACCGGCCCGACCACGAACTGCTGGTCTGCGCGGGCATGGGGGCGACCCGTCGCCGGATCGTGACCGCGTGGGCCGCCCTAGGCGTGGACCCCGCCCGTTACGCGCGGGTGGTGCACCCGGCGGTGGAGGTGCCTATCGGGTGCAGCCTCGGCCGCGGGTCGATCGTGCTCGCCGGCGCCGTGCTGACCGCCGACGTGAGGGTGGGGCGACACGTCGTCCTGATGCCGCAGGTGGTGCTCACCCACGACGACGTGGTCGACGACTACGCCACCCTCTGCGCCGGGGCGACCCTCGGCGGTGGCGTGCACGTCGGCGAGGGGGCCTACCTGGGCATGAACTCCTCGGTCCGACAGAACCTCACCGTCGGTGCCCATTCCACCCTCGGGATGGGCTCGGCCCTGCTGACCGACCTTCCACCGGCCGAGACCTGGGGAGGCATCCCGGCGCGCCGGCTGCGGACCCCGCACCTGCCCGCCGCCCGTTCCTCGACCGGCGACCCGACCCAGGAGGACCCCGCATGATCCCCGTTCCCTTCCTCGACCTGGCGGCGCAGCATGCCGAGGTCGCCGACGAGGTGCGCCTCGGCTGGGAGGAGGTCTGCGCCCTGACCGCCTTCGTCGGCGGCCCGGAGGTGGCGGGCTTCGAGCAGGAGTACGCCGACTTCCTCGGGACCCGCCACTGCGTCGGCGTCGGCAACGGCACCGACGCGCTGGAACTGGCCATGCGTGCGGTCGGCGTACGGCCCGGGGGCGAGGTCGTGATCCCGGCCAACACCTTCATCGCCACCGCGGAGGCGGCCTCCCGGATCGGGGCCACACCGGTCCTGGTCGACGTCGACGAGGAGTATCTGCTGCTCGACCCCGATGCGCTCGAGCGGGCGCTCACGCCCCGCACCCAGGCGATCGTGCCGGTGCACCTGTTCGGGCAGACCGCGCCGATGGAGCGGGTGCTGCCGATCGCCGAGGCGGCCGGCGTACCGGTGATCGAGGACGCCGCCCAGTCGCAGGGGGCACGTCGCCAGGGGCGGCCGGCCGGGTCCTTCGGCACCGTGGCCGCCACGAGTTTCTACCCGGGGAAGAACCTCGGCGCCGCCGGCGACGGTGGGGCCGTCCTCACAGACGACCCCGAGATCGCCCGGAGTGTCCGGCTGCTCTCCGCGCACGGGTCCCTGACCAAGTACGTCCACGAGGTGGTCGGCCTCAACTCCAGGCTCGACGCCGTCCAGGCCGTCGTCCTGCGGGCGAAGCTGGCCCGGCTGGAGAAGTGGAACGACCTGCGCCGGCAGGCGGCCGACCGCTACCGAGAACTGCTCGACGGCCTCCCGGGTGTCCGGCTCCCCGCTTCTGCTCCGGGCAACGAGGACGTGTGGCACCTCTACGTCGTCCGTATCGCCGGCGGCGAGCGGGACCGGGTGCTGGCCGAACTCGGCGAGGCGGGCATCGGCGCCGGCATCCACTACCCGACCGCTGTGCACCTCACCCCGGCGTACGCCCAGCTCGGGCTCGGCCCGGGCAGCTTCCCCGTCGCCGAGCGGGCGGCCGGAGAGATCCTCTCGCTGCCGATGTTCCCGCACCTCACCGCCGAGCAGCAGGAGCGGGTGGCCGACCGGTTGACCCACGCCGTGCGGCCGGCGGGCGGCCCCGGCGGTGCGGCCTGACCATGGTCGAGACAGCCGGATCGGGACGGCCGGGGCGAGCCCTCGTCTGGAGTTTCGCCAACACCGCGTTGGCCCGGTTGGGCACGCTGGCGATCTCGGTGGCGCTGGCGCGTCTGCTCGGTCCGGCCGAGTTCGGCACGTACGCCGTCGCGCTGGTCGCGCTGATGGCGGTGCTGAGCTTCAACGAGCTCGGTGTCAGCCTGGCGATCGTGCGCTGGCCGGATGACCCCGCGAGGATCGCGCCGACGGTGGCCACCATCTCGGTGGCGATGAGTGCCGTGCTGACCGCGATGGCGATCTGGGCGGCCCCGTGGTTCACGGGCATGATGGGCGATCCGGCGGCGACTCTCCCGGTCCAGCTCCTCAGCCTCTGCGTGTTGGTCAACGGACTGGTCGCCACTCCTGCGGCGCTGATGCAGCGCGCCTTCCGACAGGACCAGCGATTGGTGGCCGACCAGGTCAACACCTGGGTCGGAGCGCTGGTCTCGATCGCGCTGGCCGCGGCCGGGCTGGGTGCGCTCGCCCTGGTCGTCGGCCGACTGGCTGGTGCGGCCCTCTCCGGGCTGCTCTTCTGGCACTACTCGCCGCTGCCGTACCGCTTCGGCCTGGACCGTGAGCTCGCCCGCCGGCTGCTCGCCTTCGGCGTCCCGCTGGCGGGTGCGAGCATGGTCGTCTTCGCCGTGGGCTTCCTCGACCAGCTGGTGGTCGGCCGCGTTCTCGGCCCGGCCTCCCTCGGCGCCTACGTGCTCGCAGTGAACCTGGCGGCCTGGCCGGTCACGCTGCTCTCCCTCCCGCTGCGGGCGGTGGCGCCGGCGTTGTTCGCTCGGATGCAGCACGATCCGGCGCGGATGCACCGGGCCTACGGACAGGTCCAGCGGCCTCTGGCAGCGGTCGCCCTGCCCGGCTGTGTCGCCATCGCCGCGTGCGCCCCCCAGCTCGTCGCGGTCGTGTACGGCGAGGCATGGTCCGCGGCCGGACCGGTGCTCCGCTGGCTGGCGCTGTTCGCGGCCCTGCGGATCGGATTCGAACTCTGCTACGACTACCTGGTCGTGCTCGGCCGCACCCGGGCGGTCCTCCGGGTCCAGCTCGCCGGGCTGGTAGCACTGGTACCGGCGGTCTGGCTGGGCCTCCGGGAGGCGTCGCTGGCCGGCGCGGGTGCGGCGCTGGTCGCGGTCGCCGTGGGCGTGACGTTGCCCCTCTACCTGGTGGAACTGAGGCGGGCGGGTCTGGGACCAGGTCCGGTGCTCTCCGCCTGGGCTGCGCCCGCGGTCGCCGCGGTGCCGGCCGCCGGCGTACCCCTCGCGCTGACCGCAGCGGGATCGTCGGACCTGGCGGTGCTGCTGGTCGGTGGGACGTTCTCGGCTGCGCTGGCGGCGGCGCTGCTCCGATGGCGCCGCGGCGACCTCGCGGTGTGGCGCCTCCAGGACGGGACCGACGAGCGCACGGAACCGGTCCCGGCCGCTGATCCGCGGTGACGCCATGAGGATCCTGGTGTCCCCGCACAGCATGGAGATCGGCGGCAGTCAGACCAACGCCATCGAACTCGCCGCCGCCTGCCGCGACCGCGGTCACGAGGTGGTCGTCTACGCGGACCCCGGCCCGCTCTCGGACCGGGTGCACGAGCTCGGCCTCGAACTCCTCCCACGCCGCCGGGCCCGGATCCGGCCCGGCGTCGAGACCGCGCTGGATCTGCGCCGGCTCGTCGTCGAGCGTGGCTTCGAACTGCTGCACGGCTACGAGTGGCCCCCGATCCTGGAGGGGTACGCCGCGGCCCGGCTCACCCCCCGTGCGGTCGCGGTCGGCACCGTGATGTCGATGTCGGTCGCGCCCTTCCTGCCCTCCGGCCTGCCGCTGGTGGTGGGGACGACGCGGATCCGTGACCACGTCGCCCCCCGGCGGCGGGGCGAGGTGGCGCTGCTCGAGCCGCCGGTCGACACCCGGCTCAACGCCCCCGGCCTCGACCTCCCGCCCCCCGTGGAGCTCGACCGTGACGCGCTGACCGTCACGGTGGTGTCCCGCCTTGCCCAGGAGATGAAGCTCGAGGGCATCCTCAGCGCGATCCGCACGGTCGACCGGCTGGCCGACGTACGCCGGATCCAGCTGCTGATCGTGGGGGACGGTCCCGCGGGCGACCAGGTCCGGGCGGCCGCGGGCGAGGTCAACCGGCGGCACGACCGCGACGTCGTGCTCGCGGTCGGCGAGTGGCCCGATCCGCGCTGGGCCTACGCCGCGGCGGACGTGTGCCTCGGCATGGGCGGCTCGGCGCTGCGCGCGCTCGCCTTCGGCAAGCCCCTGGTGGTCCAGGGGGAGCGCGGCTTCTTCGAACTCCTCACCGAGACGTCGCTGCCGACCTTCCTGGAGCAGGGCTGGTACGGGGTGGGACCCGGACCCGAGCACGGCGAGGGTCGGCTGGAGTCGGCCCTGGCTCCGGCGCTCGACAGCCCCGCCGTACGCGGCGAACTGGGCGAGCTGGGCCGCCGGTTGGCGGTGCAGCGCTTCGGGCTGGACACCGCGGCGGGAGTCCAGGAGCGCATCTACGCCGACGCGCTCGCCGGCCGAGACTCCCTCGCCAGCACCGTCGGCGACGCACTTCGGTCAGGCGTCGGACTGCTCGACTACAAGGTTCGGCGCCGCCTGGACCGGGCCCGTGGGCTGGCCGCTCGCGACGACTTCAACGCCCGCCCGGTGTGAGTCCGGATCGGCAGGCCTCCGCGAGCCCGCTGACACGGAGGAACTCGGCGGCCCGCTCGGACCAGTCGTGCTCCGCCGCCGCGGCGCGCCGGGCGGCGACCCACCCGGGGGTGACGCCCTCGGTGAGCGCCGACCGGATCGCGGCGACGAACTCCTCCGGCGACCGGCCGGTCCGGATATGGGGTGTGGCGAGACCTTCGACGGCGGGCAGCGGGGTCGAGACGGCGGCTCGACCGGCGGCGAGGTACTCCAGGGTCTTCAGCGGGAAGCTGGCGCGGTTGAAGTCGTCCTCGACGTACGGTGTGACGCCCACATCGACCATGCGGAGCCAGGCGGGCAGTTCCTCCCACGGCTGCTGACCGGTCCAGTGCACCCGCGGATGGGCCAGCAGCCGATCCAGCCGGTCGGGCTCCCAGGAATGCTGGCGCGGGCCGACGAGCAGGAGGGAGAGCCCGGCCGCGGGGATGGCTTCGAGCAGGGTCAGATCGATCCGCGGCGAGAGCTGGCCGATCATGCCGACGACCGGTCGGGGCAGACCGAGCACGGTCTCCGGCTCGGCGTCGAGCCCGTCCGGGGTGTGTCCGTCCAGGTCGGCGTAGTGGGCGAGGTCGCAGCCGTTGGGCAGGACGAAGCCGGTCCGTCCCCAGCGCCGGAGGATCTGTGGCGAAACGGCCCCCACCACGTCGGCCTGGTCCAGGCGGCGGGACTCCAGCCGGCCGAACCTGTCCGGCGCCTTGCCCATCAGCCCGGCACCCGCGACGAAGTCGTCGGTGGCGTAGTAAAGGGTGCGGACGCCCGGGAGGGCGGTGAGATCGGGGTGTGGGGAGGTCGAGACCACCAGATCGGGATGCCTCTCCAGCCGGGCGACCGTGCGGCGCAGGGTCTGGCGGACGAGCGCCGTCGTGAAGGGCGCCACCCCCCGGCGGAAGGGCAGGGGCGGACCGACCGGGCGGAGTCGGAGCAGACCTGGACGTTCCTCGACGAGTGCAGGGCGTAGCCCCTGCCCGGTTCCGCGGCTGCGGATCACCGACCGCGCCGGGTCGACCCACAGCACATCGACGTGGTCGAGAAGCCGCTGGACGAGCTGGCGGTCGGTGCCGGCGATGCCCTCCCAGCTCACTCCGGCCAGCCAGACCACGAGGGGACGCGGGTCCGAGCCGATCCCGCGGGCGGAGTTGGGGGAGGACGATTCCATGGGGCTCACCTCGGGAGCAGCGAGTCGGAGCAGTCCAGCTCGGCCGGCCGCCGGCGGGGGCGCAGCAGGCTGCGGATCGCCTCGCGGGAGAAGTCCTGTCCACGGAGCACCCAGGAGACCTCGCTGGCCAACAACGCGGCCAGGTAGGCGCAGGCCGCGGGCACCGAGTGCCTGCGGCGGTAGAGGCGGAGCCGGTTGAGCACCTGCATCGCGTGGATCCTGGCCGAACGACCGGACTGTCCGCCGACGTGCCAACACACCGCCCGCGGGTCGTACCGGGTGGCGAGGCCGGCGTCGCGGGCGCGCAGGCACAGATCGGTCTCCTCGGAGTAGAGGAAGAAGGACTCGTCCCAGCCGAGTCGGTCGTGGCACTCCCGGGAGATCAGCAGTACCGCCCCCAGTGCCCAGTCGACCCGGCGCGGCTCCTCGTAGGCCGCCCCCGCCGGGATGCGTTCGGTGAGCCACGGCAGCCCCGTGCGGTTGAGCCCGAGCGCGCGCGGGAGGGTGGGCTCGCGTCCCAGCGAAGGGAAGAGCGCCCCCTGGTCGTCGAGCACGCGGGGCGCAGCGATCCCCGTGTCGGGGAGGCACAGTGTCTCGAACAGTGCGGGGACCGAGTTCGCCCCCAGACGCACGTCGGGGTTGAGCACCAGGATCGGGCCGTGGCCGGCCAAGGCGGCCACGCCCGCGTTGATCCCGGCGGCGTATCCCCGGTTGGGGGCGCGTACGACGAGGCAGTCGCCTCGGGCGGCGACATGGTCGGCGGTGCCGTCGGGAGAACCGTTGTCGACCACGACCACCCGGGCGGGCAGGCCGCCCATCGCGTCGGGCAGCGAATCGAGCAGCGCGTCGATCACGTGGCGGCTCCGGTAGGTGACCACCACCACGTCGATGGGCTCTGCCAGGCTGCGGGCCACCTCGGTCTGCTCGGTCACGGCTGTACCTCTCTTCCGTCCCGCGGGCCACCCAGCCAGGTGTTGTCCCGCCACTCGTTGCCGGCTGCGCTCCAGGCCGTGACCGGCCCCCAGCGCCCGGCGCGCGGGAACCCCGCGGTGGAGAACCTGTTCCCGATCACCCTCAGGCCCAGGCCGGTCGACGGGCCGGCGTAGAGCGTGTAGCCGCCGCCGGCCAGGATGTTGTTCTGCAGCAGGCCGGCCGAAGGCGCGTACCGCGGATCCCCGATCCACACCGCGGAGGTCTGGGCGTGCCGGTTGAGGATCCGGTTGCCCATGATCCGCCAGCCGCGGTAGCCGTCGGCGGTCACGCCGTCGTAGTGCGATCCGCTGTGGCCGGCGAGTCGGTAGATGAACGAGCGCCGCAGCACGCACAGATTGCTCAGTCGGACGCCGTCCTCCACGTCCATCACCCGGATGCGGATCGCCCGGAAGGAGCCGACCTCGTCGGCGGCCAGGCCGGCGAGCGTCGCGCCCGGGGTGCCCTGGATCGTCGTCCACTGGATCGTGGCCCGCTTGCCCCGGACCAGGATGCCGTAGGAGGCGCCGGAGTAGACGTGGACGTTCTCGACCAGGACGTCGTCGGCCTCGATCGTGAGTTGGCCGCGGATCCGCAGATTTCGGACGACGGCGCCGTCCCGGGTGACCGTCCTGGACCCGACGGTGCGCATCGGGCCGCGTGCCCCGGTGTTGTGGATCGTGGCCCGGAACGGAGGCGGGGCGGACGCGGGGGTCGACACCGGTGAGGGCGCCGGCGCCGGCGCCGAAGCCGCTTTCGCGGAGGCGTTCTGCTGCTGGGAGTCGCGGGGGTCGAGCAGCGCCCAGGTGCCGAGGAGCGCGCCCACGAGCAGCACGACGACCACGATCACCCCGATCCGCCGCTGGGTCCACGTGACGTGCTTCAGCGTGGCCATGACGCCTCCTGGCGCTGATCGGGGGTTGACTGGGCCGGCGTACCGGCCCGCTCGAGCCGCTCCTGCCGCTCGAGTCGGTACGCCGCGCCCGTGAGGCCGACGACGATGAACAGGATGGTGGTGGCCACCGGGAAGCTCAGCCCGTCGTAGGTGCCCAGTCCGAACGCGGCGGCGGCGACCCCGGCGGCCAGGCCCTGCGCACGCTCGGCGTGGGCGGGGCCGCAGGCGATCAGCCGGGCCTGGCGGGCGGAGAGGAAGGCTGCCGCCAGCACCGCCAGGAAGGCGAGCAGGCCGATGACGCCGAGCTCGATCAGGGTGAGGAGGTACTGGTTGTCGAGGATGCGGTAGCTCGGGAGGAAGGTGGAGCCGCCGCGGCCGAACCACAGATTCCTGCTCACGAACTCCCCGACCAGTTCGTAGGAGCCGGTGCGGGACGCGATGCTGCCGTCCTCCCCGGCCCCGCCGAACAGGCTCAACAGACTGCCGGTCAGCCCAGGAAGCGCGATCACGACGAAGCCGAGGATGCCGAGAGCGCCCGCGAGGGCGTAGAGCCGGGTACGGGCCGACCAGATGGCGGAGAGGACCGTCAGCCCGACCAGCGTGGACAGGACGGCCGAGCGGGAGTTGCACACCACCATGCCGACGGCGAGCAGGAAGACGCAGACCCAGGGCCCGATCCGACCGGCCGTGGGGTGGCTGCGTGCCCGGGCGATCGCGACGGGGAGCAGGGTCGTCAGCACGGCGCCGAACTCGATCGGATGCAGCGTCGTGCCGAAGGGGCGGGTGAAGCTGCCTCGGATGGACAGGTCCCCGAGCGGGATGTTGAGTTGCAGTCCGGGGACGGTGAACCACCGGATCAGCGGCGTGTTGAACACGAACTGGCCGATCCCGAGCGCGGCGAGCAGCGTGCCGGCCAGGACCAGGCGCCGGAGCATGGCGTCCAGCCGCTCGGAGTCGGGCACCCCGTCGTGGGCCAGCAGGGCGACACCGAGCCAGCCGCCCAGCGAGACCAGGCCGAGGGTGGCACTGCTGCTCTCCAGTCCGGTGATCGGTCGTGACATCGCTACGGCGTAGCTGGCGCAGAAGCACAGGAACAGTCCCAGCAGGGCGATCCGCACGGGTTGCACCTGCCACGGCGCCGACCAGGCCCGGGCGGTGTGGAAGTACATCCACCAGCACAGACCACCGACCGCCAGCACCTGCGCCGGGGTGCCGGCGCCGCCGAGCGGACCGATGACATAGCGGGACTCGATCGCGAAGGCCAGGACCAGCACCGCGGTCAGGTAGGTCACCGCGTCCAGCCGGCCGTGCCGATGGCGGGGGGAGAAGGGCGCCGCACGCATGGCTACTCGCCGCGTCGGCGGTGCCCGCCGGCGAGTTCGGCCTCGAGGTCGTCCAGCAGCTGCTCGGGTGACTCGTCATCGACATCCGGATCCGGCCGCGCGCGCGCCGCCCTCCTGCCGCCCCGCGCCCGGTTGGGGGAGACGACGGAGTCGACTGCGGCGGGCGCTGTTGCCGGGTCGGCGTCGGCTCGGCCGTCCTCGGCGGCGCCGGGGTCCTCGGAGTCAGACTCGGGCAACGAGTCGGAAGGTGAGTCGGTCGTCTCGTCGGCGGTCAGGTCAGCCGTCTGGTCGACGGTGGCCCGGCCGTCCTCTGAGTCAGAGTCGGGCAACGAGTCGGAAGGTGAGTCGGTCGTCTCGTCGGCGGCCTGGTCGACGGCGGCCAGGCCGTCCTCGGAGACAGAGTCGGGCAACGAGTCGGAAGGTGAGTCGGCCGGCTCGTCGGCGGTCTGGTCAGCCGTCGGGTCGGAGGCTGCGCTGGGATCACCGTCGGGTCGACGGGACGCGCGCCGCAGCAACAATCCGTCCACGGCGGCGACGGTCAGCAGGCTGAGGGCAAGCAGTCCGGCCGCCAGCATGCCGAGCACGCGGAGCCGGGTCGTCTCCACGGTGTCCGGGGCGCTGTCCTGGGACACCATGACCATGGTGATCTGCCGGTTCTCCGCGATGTCCACCTCCTCCTGGAGGTGACGCAGGGTGCCGGGCAGTCGCTTCAGCACGGTGCTCAGCATGCCGGCGGCTCCACCGGGAGTGTCCGCGGTGGCGGTCACAACCAGGATCGGGGCGCTGGTGGTGAAGTCGGCCTCCACGAGGTACTCGGCGCCGGGGACCGCATCCTGGATCTTCTCGGCCACATCCGCGGACTGGATCGACCGTGACAGCACATCCGCGGACTGCTTGAGCCCGCCGAGACCCAGATAGCGGTTCTGGCTCGGGTCCTCGGTGCTGACGGGGGGCACCAGCACCACGCTGGCCTCGGACTCGTAGGTCGGCTTGACCAGGCCGAAGGCGACGTACCACAGGCCACCGCTCACCACGAGGCACAACAGCAGGAGCCACCACCGCCGCAGGCAGCTGCGCCAGACATCACGCAAATACATGACGGCCTCCCTTGTTCGGGGTATGTGGCGGAGGGATCGCCCCAGGGAGGGGCGCCCTTCCTAGAGTGAGGGCGACCCGAGCAGGCGAAGGGGGCTGGCGGTGACCACTGCCGAGGTGATGCAGGTGCTCCGCCGGCGGTTCTGGGTGGTGCTTCTGGTGCTGGTCGGTACGGCAGCGGTGCTCTACTCGGTGCATGCCAGGCCGGGTGTCTACAGTTCGCGCGTCGACGTCGTCCTGATCGCACCGCCCGCTGCTACCTCGGCCACCGACGCGTCGCTGGTCTCCTCCTCCGAGAACCTGATCGCGCTCGCCGGCCTGGTCGAGCGCCGGGTGAACGCAGGCGTCGAGAAGCCGGCCGCGACCAGTCAGGAGGTCGACCTCGCCGGGATCGGCATCCAGGACGGCGTCCTGCTCACCCTGCCCAACGCCGGCGGCCAGTGGAACTACAACTTCACCTCGCCGATGCTCAGTGTGCAGGCGGTCGGACCGGACCCGGACGGGGTCGCCGAGCGCCGCGATGCCGCCATCGCCGATGTGCGACGTGCCCTGCTCGAGCTTCAGCAGGAGGAAGGGGTGCGTCCCGAACGCCGGGTCTCCACCCGGGTTGTGCCGGCCGCACCACCCGTCTTCTACAACCGTGGCTCGGACCTGCGTGCCGTCGCCACCGTGCTCCTGATCGGTGGCGTCCTGGCCGTGGCGGGAGCTGTGCTGGTCGATCATCTTCTCAGGCGCCGTCGCTCTCGGTCCGTGCAGGAATCAGACGAGCACGCGCCCGTCGCTTGAACTCGGCCGCGCGGCCGCTGCGCTGCACCAGGGACTTCGCGGTGCGGACCGTGGCGTCCTGCCCGCGGAGGGCGGCACTGAGCATCAGCCCGCGGGCGCCGGGGGAGAACAGCAGGACATCGCGCACCGAGCTGGCGTGGGTGCCGAACCGTGCCTTGTAGTCCGCGTCACCGGGGCCGTAGTCGATCGAGGTGATCTCGGGGTCGGCGCAGGAATCCTCGAGCAGGCGCCGCAGGACGTAGTAGCCGAGCCGGAACTGCGCGAACTCCGGGTCGAATCCGGGCGACCCGACGAGCAGGTCACCGCCTCGGACGACGCCCCACCAGAAGGCGGCCGGCCGGTCATCGACGTAGGCCATCCACACCCGGAGCCACCCGTGTTCGGCGGCGGCGGCCAGCAGTGCGCGTTGTACCGGCTGGTCGGCGAGGCTCACGCCGAGACCGGACTGGTAGGACCGTGCGGCGACCGCCTCGACGTCCGGGAGCCGGTGCAGCTCCTCGGGCCGATCGAGCCGGCGCAGGGTGAGCCGTTCGCCCAGCACCCGACGGACCTTGTTGTCGTCGTAGCGGATCTGCCGCCGCGACTTGGCCGAGCGTGCCGCCAGCAACTCGTCCCACGAGGAGGGCAGTTCGGTCGTGTGCAGGACCACCTCCGGGCGCGCGAGCCGGGTCCTCGCGCGGCCCGTCGCCATCGCCGCCCGGTACAGGTCGCTGTCGACGTCGACCTTCTGCAGCACCACCACATCGGCGTGTCCGGCGCGCAGGGCGCCGTCCAGCGCTCTGATGACCGTCTCTGCGTCGGCGGGTCCGTGGGTTCCGAGGACCCCGCCGAAGGAGACCACCAGGCTGCGGGCGCGCGGGCCGGGCACTGTCCGGTACCCCACCTGTAGATCGAAGCGCTGCCGGACCAGTCGGGAGACGACCAGGCCCGGGGCGGCGTCGGGTAGGGGCACCGTCAGCACCCAGGGCCGGATCACCGTCGGATCGGCCGAGACCACGGTCAGGAAGTAGTCGAGATCGGAGTCCACCCTGGAGGCCCCGGCCGCAGCCCAGGTCTCGCGCAGGGCCTCGACCTCTCGGATGCTCGACGCCACCCCGGGCACCGCGGGGGCGGTGACCGAGCGCGATCGGACCGCCTTGCCCATCCGGGCCGGTGTCGTCGTCATCGCCATCCTCGCTCCGGCGTTCTCGTCGGCTGGTGCACGACTGGGGCCTGTGTCCCGATTGCACCCGTTCGGGCGGCGCGGGGCGATGCGCCGGCGAGCTTCACCCCACAATTGGGTAGCCGATCGGTGCCCCGACCCGGCACCCTCACGCCGCCCAATCCGGGAGCCGGAGGCCGTGCCCGAAGAACTCCTCGACGGCGGCCCGGATGCGGGGGGCGGCGTGGCCGTCGCCGTACGGGTTGACCGCCCGGGCCATCGCGTCGTACGCCGCAGTGTCGGTGAGCAGCCGGGCCGTCTCGGAGACGATCCGGTGCTCGTCGGTGCCCACGAGTCTCACCGTGCCGGCTGCGACCGCCTCGGGACGCTCGGTCGTCTCGCGGAGCACCAGCACCGGCTTGCCGAGCCCGGGGGCCTCCTCCTGGACGCCGCCGGAGTCGGTGAGGACCAGCGTGCTGGCGGCCATCACGGCCGCGAAGTCACTGTAGGAGAGCGGCTCGGTGACGGTGATGTTCCCCAGCCCGGCCAGGGGCGGGAGCAGGACGTCCCGAACCGTCGGGTTGAGGTGGGCCGGGAGGACGAACCGCACCTGCGGGAACATCCCGGCCAGGCGGGCCACCGCCGCGGCGGTGCGGGCCATCGGCGCACCCCAGGACTCGCGCCGGTGGCTGGTGACCAGCACCAGCGGGGAGTCGCCCAGGCCCTGCAGCGCCGGGTCCTGCAGGGGCAACCGGCGGTCCACGACGTCCAGCAGGGCGTCGATGACGGTGTTGCCGGTGACCACGATCTCCTCGGCCGGGATCCCGTCATGGATCAGGTTGTCGCGTGCCGCGGTGGTCGGGGCCAGGTGGAGGTCGGCCAACTGGGAGGTGAGCCGGCGGTTGATCTCCTCCGGGAACGGGTCGTACCGCTCCCGTGTCCGCAGGCCGGCCTCGACGTGCATCACCGGCACCTTCTCGTAGAAGGCGGCCAGCGCGGCCACGAACGACGTCGTGGTGTCGCCCTGCACCATCACGGCGTCAGGCCGGTGCTTGCGCAGCACCTCGACCAGACCGTTGAGCACCCGGCCGGTGAGCTGGTGCAGCTCCTGCCGCGGACGGATCACGTCCAGATCGACGTCGGGCTCGATCCCGAACAGGCCGTTGACCTGGTCGAGCATCGTCCTGTGCTGGCCGGTGACGGCCACGACCGGGGTGAGGGTGGAGGAGGTGGTGAGAGCGGTGACGACCGGCGCCAGCTTGATCGCCTCCGGGCGGGTGCCGTAGACGACCAGCACCCGTCGTGGACCTGAGGAGTCGGGTGCGCTCGCACGCGGCCGACTCAGCAGTGCGGTGAGGTCGGTGACCGGAGCATCGGGCGGGAGCATGGGAGTGGGAGGTGTCATCGGGTCAGGTCACCGCCACAGACCGACAGTGTCGTAGACGACCTTGCCGGCCAGGCGGGCCCGACTGAGCGAGCGGAAGTGGTCGTGCTCGACGAGCAGGACGACGATGTCGGCGTCCGCGATCGCGGAGCGGGCCGGTTCGAGCCGCACGTTCGGGTAGTCGGCCAACTGCGCCGGCAGGAAGTTGGCGTGGGGCTCGGCCACGCGCAGGTCCAGGTCGGGCAGCGCCTCGGCGATCGCGGCGACGACCTCGATCGCCGGGCTCTCGCGGAAGTCGTCGACGTCGGCCTTGTAGGTCAGTCCCAAGCAGACGACGGTGGGGTCCCGGAAGCGCGCGGTCTTGCTCACCACCTGGGCGGCCACGTGCCCGGGCTTGGCGTCGTTGACCTCGCGGGCCACCCGGATCAGCCGGGCGCGACCGGGATCGGCCCCGACGATGAACCAGGGGTCGACCGCGATGCAGTGTCCCCCGACCCCGGGACCCGGCGTCAGCACCTGCACGCGCGGGTGGTGGTTGGCCAGCCGGATGATCTCCCAGACATCGAGTTCCAGGTCCTCGCAGACGAGGGAGAGTTCGTTGGCGAAGCCGATGTTGACGTCCCGGTAGGCGTTCTCGACCAGCTTGGCCATCTCCGCGCTGGCCGCGTCGGAGAGGACCAGTTGGCCCTGGCTGAACACCCGGTAGATCTCGGCCGCCTTCATCGCGCAGCGCGGGGTGACACCGCCGACCACCCGGTCGTTGGTCACCATCTCGATCATGATCCGGCCGGGCAGGACACGCTCGGGGCAGTGCGCGACGTACACGTCCGGCACCCCCTCCGAACTGTGCGGCAGCACCAGGTCGGGGCGCAGGTCGGCGAGCCACTGGCTGATCTGCAAGGTGGTGCCGGGCGGCGAGGTCGACTCCAGGATGACGATCTCCCCGCCGCGCAGGCGCGGTGCGATCTGCTCGGTGGCGGCCCGGACGTAGCGCAGGTCGGCCTGGTGCTCCTCGTCGAAGGGGGTTGGTACGGCGATCACGTAGGCGTCGGCCTCAGGGGTCTCGGTGCTCGCGGTGAGCCTGCCCGCGGCCACGGCGCCGGCCACGGCCGCGCCCAGATCGGGCTCGGCGAAGGGCACCTCGCCGTTGGCGACCTGCTTGACCGTCGTCTCGTTGACGTCGACGCCGATCACGTCGACGCCGCGGACGGCCAGACAGGCCGCGGTCGGTAGTCCGATGTAGCCCAGGCCGATGATCGCTACCCGGCCGGTGAAGGGTGTGCTCATGACGACTCCTCGAGCGTTGTCGAGCGGGATGGCTGGTGGGGTGCCTTCGTGGCGGGGGCCCGGAGGCGTGACAGGTACGTCGTGACGGTGACCGACCCGGAGGGGGAGTCGGTGCGTGGCCGCGGCGGCGCCCAGGACGACCGCGCGTCGGGGAGGTACGGCGGGCGTGGGCTCGCGACCTCCCGGGCCAGCAGGCGCAGGAAGGCGAGGTTGCCGACCAGGTAGCGCCGCCACAGCCGGCGGGGTTCCTGACGGACCCGGTAGGCCCACTCCATCCCGAACCGTTGCCACAGCCGCGGGGCGCGGCGGGTCACGCCGGCCAGGACGTCGAAGGAGCCGCCGACCCCGTGCAGGACCGGAACGCCCAGGGTGTCGGCGTAGGTGCCCAGGAAGATCTCCTTCTTGGGGGTGGTGATGCCGAGGAACAGCAGATCGGGACGGGCCTCCTCGATCTCGGCGGCCACCGTGGCGGAGTCCTCGTCGGGGAAGTAGCCGTCCTTGGTTCCGCATACCACCGCCCCGGGCCACTGTCGGCCGATCTCGGCCCTGACCCGGTCGAGCACCTCGGGCTTGGCGCCCAGCAGGAACACCCGCAGCCGGCGCCGGTCGGCGAGCGCGAGGAGAGCCTCGAAGAGGTCGATGCCCGCGACCCGTTCGGGGAGGGGGCGGCGCAGCAGTCGGCTCGCCCAGACCACCGACTGACCATCCGCCAGGAGGATGTCGGCCTCGAGGAGTGAGCGGCGCAGCAGCGCGTCCTCGGTCAGCTTGACGATCTTGGCGGCGTTGAGCACGCCGACCAGGAACCGTTGCCGCGTGCTCACGGCGCGCTCGGCGAGCTCCACCGCGCTCTCCAGGGGGATCGCCGCCACATCGAGTCCGAAGAGCCGGCGGGTTGGAGCAGAGGTGGGGGAGCGGCGCAGCGCAGTGGTCACCGCTTCTCCTCCTCGGGCGCGGCCCAGGCGTAGAGCAGCCAGGCGAGTTCGTAGGGGCGGCACTCGTGGTCGACCACGCCGGCGGGTAGCAGCTTGTCCAGTCCCGGCACGGCCGTGCCGGGTCGGACGGCGGTCGCCAGCGCTCCGAGTCCGCGGGCCGCCTTCCTGGGCTCCCGGCGCCCGACCTTGCGCCAGACCAGTCCGAACCGGTCGCTCATCATCTCCTCGACCGTCTCCGGATGGCGCTCCAGCCAGGCCACGCCGGCCTCGATCGCGGCGCCGTGGTCGGTCCCGCCGGCCGCGGCGAGGTCGTGCAACACCATCGGCGCCATGCCGTGCTGGTGAACGCTGTAGACGGGGTAGCGCTCGACCACCGTGCCGTCGCGGGCGTCGTAGTGCCACCACCACTGACCCGCTCGGCCCTGGAGCGCGACCAGACGGGCCGCGGTCCGCTCGGCGGCCGCGAGGAGCGACTCGTCTCCGGTCAATCCTGCTGCGCGGGCCAGTGCCTGCAGGGGGTAGACCTGATCGGCGAAGCTGCCCACGTGGGCGCGCAGCCCGCGAGCGCGACGGCCGGGCACACCGGGCAGTTGGTGCGGGTAGAGCCCGGTGGGCCCCTGTTCCGCGACCAGCCGCCGCCGCGCCTGCTGGATGACCCGCTGGGTGATCCGGCGGTCGTCGGTGACCCGTGCCGCGGCCACCGCGGCGGTCATCGCCCAGCCGACCGTCACCGTGGCGTGCGGCTGGCCGGATCCGAGCGCGGTGAGGAGGCGGGCCACCAACCCGGGGTCGTACTCCTCGGCCGCTTCCGCCCGCGCCCAGCAGGCGAGTGCGACGGCGCCGAGGTCGTGGTCCGGCCGGGCCTGCACGGCGCAGTCCACCGCCAGTTCGGCCGCGGTGCGCCCACCGAGCACCTCGCGCTGGACCGCCGGGTCGAGCCGGGCCAGGCCCAGGGCGGTGATCGCGGCGTACCGCAGGCTGCGGCCCTCGCGGGTCACCTCGATGCCGTCGGGGCCGCGGATCCCGCGAACCGTCTGGACCAGCGCGCCGCCGGCGGGATCCACCGCCAGGGCGAGGCCGCGCGGGGCCATCTGCAGCAGGTGGGCGATGGTGCTGGTCTCGCCAGAGACCTGGGTGGTGCTCTGCGCGGTGGTCTGCGGCTCGGGCCCGGGCAGCCTCTCGGTGAGGCCGGTGACCGGGCGGGAACGCATGGTCGTTGCCGTCGAGTCGTTCACAGGTGCTCCCCTCGGTGTCGTTGCGACACTGCTGGGCAGCCGTGACGCCCCGGGGGGTCGGGCGCGAAGCTACCCAAGAAAGGGCATCGACCCGACACGTGGGCGGCAACCGGTCCAGACCGTGACTTGACCGGGGCCCCAGCGGGCGGGGCGGGAGGGGGCGCGCCCACCCCGTAGGGTGACGCCGTGACTTTCGAAGCTGGTACGCCGTCCGCCGACGTCCTCGCCGACGACCATCTGCTCGCCGCTTGGCTGGCCGAGACCGCCGGTCGGCGGCTGCTCGAGGTCCGCGCCGAGGGGTTGGAGGGCAAGGCGCTCAAGGACGCCGGCGACCTGGCCGCCCACGATCTGCTGATGGAACTGGTGGCGGCGCACCGCCCCGAGGACGGCGTGCTGTCCGAGGAGGGCAAGGACTCCGAGCAGCGGCTGACCCAGGACCGGGTGTGGATCATCGACCCGCTGGACGGCACCCGGGAGTTCTCCGAGCCGCCGCGCGATGACTGGGCCGTCCACGTGGCCCTGTGGGAGCGGACCTCGGACGGGGCGGGGGACCTCACCGCCGGTGCGGTCGCCCAGCCGGCGCTCGGCGAGACCTTCCACACCGGACGGCCTCCGGTGGTGCCGGCATCGACCTCCGACCGACCGCGGATCGCGGTCTCGCGCAGCCGCCCGCCGGCCTTCGTCGAGGCGCTGGCCACCGAGCTCGGTGCCGACCTGGTGCCGATGGGCTCTGCCGGGGTGAAGATGATGTCGGTGGTCCGCGACCTCACCGACGCCTATGTGCACGCCGGCGGCCAGTACGAATGGGACTCCGCCGCGCCGGTCGCGGTCGCGCGCGCGGCCGGCCTGTTCACCTCGCGGGTCGACGGCACCCCACTGGAGTACAACCAGAAGGACGTCTATCTCCCCGACGTGATCGTGTGTCGCCCCGAGCTGGCCGATCGCATCCTGGCGTTCATCGAGACGCACGGCACCGGGGCCTGAGCGCCCTTCGGCGGATTGATTCGGGCGGAGTCGGCAGCCGAGGTTAGGGTTGCCTACGTGAGTGAC
Organism: Nocardioides insulae DSM 17944; assembly: GCF_000422825.1. Taxonomy (GTDB): domain Bacteria; phylum Actinomycetota; class Actinomycetes; order Propionibacteriales; family Nocardioidaceae; genus Nocardioides; species Nocardioides insulae. Next base: position 452,057 of record NZ_AUGU01000014.1, read on the forward strand.
ACCCCGCGCCGCCCGAAGAAGCCCGAGACCACCCTGGTGGTGACCGCATCGGAGGACCTCGGTCCCGGGATGGTGCGGCTCCGGTTCTCCTCGGAGGACCTCGGCGCCTTCGCCGCGAGCACCCAGACCGACCGCTACGTCAAGCTGGTCTTCGAGACCCCTCAGGGTCCGGTGCTGCGCACCTACACCGCGGTCGAACCGGATCTGGCTGCGGGCACCGTGACCATCGACTTCGTCGTCCACGGCACCGAGGGCGTGGCGGGGCCGTGGGCGCGGGCGGCGGCGCCGGGCGACAGCATCGTGGCCCGCGGACCCGGTGGCGGCTACGCCCCCGACCTCACGGCCGACTGGCACCTGTTCGCCGGCGACGAGAGCGGCCTGCCGGCGATCCGCGCGGCCCTGGCGGCGCTCCCGGCCGAGACGATCGGGTACACCCTCATCGAGGTTCCCGACGCGGCGCACGAGCAGACTCTCGACGCCCCCGCCGGCGTCCAGGTCGCCTGGCTGCACACCGACGGCACCGACGTCCTGCTCGACGCCATCAAGGCGCTGCCCTGGCCGGAGGGCCGGGTGCAGGCCTTCGTGCACGGCGAGGCGCAGACGGTCATGCACGGCATCCGCCCCTACCTGTTCAAGGAGCGCGGTCTCCCGCGCGCCGACGTCTCGATCTCGGGCTACTGGCGTCGCGGCCGCACCGAGGAGACCTTCCGGGACTGGAAGAAGGAGCTCGCCGAGGCCGAGTCCGGCACCGCCTGAGCTCGGCCCGCATCGGCCCACATCGGCTCACCTGCTCAGCGGAACGGGTGAGGGGTCCACGGGTTCGCCGGGTACGACGCGGGATCGTGCGGTCCGACTGCCGTAGAGCACGCCGGCGACCACGACGGCCGCGCCGAGGACCTCGCCCGGTCGTAGGGTCTCGCCGAGGAGCGCCCAGGCACTGCTCATCCCGACCACCGGCACCAGCATCGAGAACGGGGCCACGACCCCGGCGGGGTGACGCGCCATCAGCCAGGTCCACAGACCCGAGCCGAGCAGGGTGCCGATCAGGACCGTGTAGGCCAGACCGAGCAGGGCGGGTACGGCGGCCGGGTCGTCCCACGACGTCAGCGAGGTGAGGATGCGGTCCGGGCCCTCGAGGATCAGGGCGGCGGCCAGCATCGGCACCGGCGGCACCACCGACATCCAGAGCATGAAGCGCCACGGGTCGCTCGCCCGGGCACGGGCATTGCACAGGTTGCCGATCGCCCAGCCGAAGCCGCCGGCCAGCACGAGAAGGAAGGGCAGCAGGGTCGCGGTGCCGGCCTGTTCCCAGCCGACCAGGGCGAGGCCGGCGGTGGCCACCGCCAGCCCGGCGAGCTGGCGCGGGCTGACCCGGTCGCGGAACACCGCCGCGCCCAGCGCCACCGTGAACGGCGCCGAGGACTGCAGCACCAGGGAGGCCAGCCCGGTCGGCATCCCGGCTGCCATGCCGGCGTACAGGAAGAGGAACTGGAGGGTGCCGAACCCGAGGCCGTAGCCGAGCAGCCAGCGCAGCGGTACGTCGGGGCGCGGCACCAGCAGGACGGTGGGCACGGCGATCACGGCGAAGCGCAGCGCCACCAGGAACATCGGCGGGAAGAGCCCCAGCGAGGCGTCGATGGCCAGGAAGTTGAACCCCCAGCACGCCGCGACCAGGGCGGCGATGAGGCGGTGGCGAAACGGCATGGCTCCATCCTGGAGGCGAGCAAAGTGAAGCACCAGCGAAATGTGCTGAAGGCTCCTTGTAGCCTCCCTACATGGATGTGCGACATCTGCTCCTCCTCCGTGACCTGGAGGAGCGCGGCAGCGTCACGGCGGTCGCCGAGGCGACCCACCGGACGCCGTCGGCGGTCTCCCAGCAGCTCCGTGGCGCCGCCCGGGAGCTGGGCCTGCCACTGGTCGAGGCGCACGGCCGGGGAGTTCGGTTGACCGAGGCCGGCCGGCTGCTCGCCCACGGAGGCCGCGACGTCGCCCGCACCCTGGCCGAGGTGACCGCTCGCTGGGACGCCTTCCGCGGGCACCCGGCCGGGCAGGTCTCGGTGGCCTGCCTGCCGAGTGCGGCCGCGTTCCTGCTCCCCGCCGTGCTGCGTGAGCTGTCCGTCGCCGAACCCGGCCTCGACCTGGTCTGCACCGACGTGGATCTGGCCGAGGATGCCTATGCCGCCCTCGTCCTGGACCACGACCTGGTGATCGCGCACAGCCTCACCCGGGCCGCGCCGGCGGGCACCGACGGCCTGGTGACCCGGGTCCTGGCCCGCGAACCGCTCGACATCGCGATGCGCCGGGGGCACCCACTCGCCGCCCGGGAGTCCCTCAACCCCGAGGACCTCGTCGGCTGGGAGTGGTACGGCGTGCCGTTGGGCTTCCCGTTCGACACGGTGCGCCTCGCCGTGGAGGAGGCGACCGACGCTCGGATCGAGGTGGTCCAGCGGATCCGGGACAATCGGCTGGTCGAGGCCCTGGTCGCGGACAGCGACCGGCTCGCCGTGCTGCCGCGCTTCACCACCCCACCCGGATCCGGTGTCGAACTCAGGCCGCTGGCGGCCATCCCGACGGCGAGGTACGTCGTCGCGGTGCTGCGCCCGGACAAGGCCGAGCGGCTCGCCGTACGCCGGGTCCTGGCCGCGCTGGTCAGCGCCGGCGCCTCGGCCGAGGCCGGCGCCGGGCCCGGGTGAGGTCGCGGTGGGACAGCCCGCCGAGCCGGCGCCCGACCGCTCGGCTGACGTGTCCGAGGGAGGGGAGGGGTGGCCTCAGCGCCCGTTCTCGCTGAAGTGCTGATAGTCCTTCAACGACTGCCAGGAGCCGCCCCAGCCCCAGCCGATCCCGGCGAACGCCTCGGTGACGGCGTCGCCGTCGTGGATCATCCCGGGGGCCCGCCGGGAGCGGTCGATGTAGGCGGAGGCGAGTTCGGGGAGGACGACATCGCCGTTGACGTAGGGGTTCTGGAACGGGTTGACGTCGACGGCGAGGCCGTAGGCGTGCTGGGAGTAGGTGGTCTCGCCGCGCACCGGGCGGCAGGCGAAGGCGGCGGTGTCGTTGCCGTCGCCGGTGGGCTCGGCCTCCTGGTCGGCCTGCGTCGGGATCCGCATCTCCTCGATCGGGAATCGGGCGTCGTAGAGCTCCCGGAAGACCGAGACCAGGTCGTCGGCGACCCGAGCGTTGACCAGCAGTTCGCCGGTGTGGCGGGCGTCGTCGAACCCCCAGAAGGTCAGCCTGATCCAGGCCAGTTCCCCGCGGCCGACCGGACAGCCACGAGCCCAGGTCGACCGGGCGATCACCTTCGCCGGGGCGGGTGCGGCGACCCTGGAGGCGAAACCGTCCCCGGGCAGCATCGGCAGGCGGTCGGGCAGGGTGAAAGCGCGCGTCCGAAGCTCCGGGGGAGTACGCCGGATCTCGCCGTACCCCGCCGCCGTGGTCGGCAGCACCCGGGTGCCCAGCCAGTCGGGAGGGGTGGTGCCGGGCGGGGCCGGACCGGTCGTGGTGGCCGTCGGGGAGGGGCTGGACGGCGACGGTGTGGCGCTCCCCGCTGGGCTCTCGGGGGAGCCGGCGGTGGAGCCGGGGGTGGAGCCGGGGGTGGAGGCCGGCGGGGGGTCCGAGGTGGCGCCGTCGTCGTCGGCGCACCCGGCCGCGGCGCCCGCCGAGCCGGCGAGCAGCACCGCGGCGACGACGTACCCGCCCCAGGGCCTCACCGTTCCACGGTAGGCACGCGACCCTGAGCCCGCCAGGATCCGGCGGCCCCGATCGGGCCTCGTTAGACTCGGCTCGCACCCACCCCCGTCTCTGCTCGAGAGGGGGCGTTCGTGGTGCGCCTGCTCAACCCACAGGAGCTCTCGTGACCCTCTCCGCACTGACCGACGCGGTCCTGGCCGACCCCACGCTCGGCGAGGTGCTGGCCGACGCGGCCGGGGGAGCGGTGCGCTCCCTCGATGTCACAGGGCCGGAGGCGATGCGCCCCTTCCTCGTCGCCGGGCTGGTCCGGGAGGGCCGCACCGTGCTCGCGGTCACCGCGACCAGCCGGGAGGCCGAGGACCTCGTCTCCGACCTGGGCGACCTGGTCGACCCCGACCGGGTGGCCTACTTCCCGAGCTGGGAGACGCTGCCGCACGAGCGGCTGAGCCCACGCAACGACACCGTCGGTCGACGGCTGGCGGTGCTGCGCCGGCTCGCCCACCCCGACACCGCCGCGGATGCGGGGGACGGTCGCGGACCGCTCCAGGTCGTCGTGGCGCCGGTGCGCAGCGTCCTACAGCCGCAGGTCAAGGGGCTGGGCGATCTCGAGCCGGTCGAGGTCGTGGCCGGGCAGGCGGCCGAGCTCGAGGACGTCGTCGCCCGATTGGCCGACGCGGCGTACACCCGGGTCGACCTGGTGGAGAAGCGCGGCGAGTTCGCGGTGCGCGGCGGCATCGTCGACATCTTCCCGCCGACCGAGGAGCACCCGCTGCGGGTGGAGTTCTGGGGCGACGACGTCGAGGAGATCCGAGCCTTCTCGGTCGCCGACCAGCGTGCCCTGGAGACCGAGCCACGCGCCCGGCTGTGGGCGCCGCCGTGCCGGGAGCTGCTCCTCACCGACGACGTGAGGTCGCGCGCCAAGGCGCTCGGCGAGACCCACCCGCAGCTGCTCGAGCTGACCGACAAGATCGCCGCCGGCATCTCGGTGGAGGGCATGGAGTCGCTCGCTCCGGTGCTCGTCGACGAGATGGAGCTCCTGGTCGACCTGCTCCCCGTAGAGAGCCACGTCCTCGCGCTCGACCCCGAACGGGTACGCCGCCGCGCGCACGACCTGGTCGCGACCAGCGAGGAGTTCCTGGGGGCCAGTTGGGCGGCGGCCGCGTCCGGGGGCACCGCGCCGATCGACCTGGGTGCCGCCTCCTACCGGGAGCTGGCCGACGTCCGCGAGCACGTGATCGGCTCGGGCCGGGCCTGGTGGTCGATGAGCCCGTTCGGTATCGAACTGGAGCCGGAGCTGGCCGGTGGCGACACCGCCGGCGTACCGACCCGCGCCCTGCCGATGCAGCCGGTCGACCCCTACCGCGGCGACGTGGAGCGGGCGATCCGTGACCTGACCGGGTGGCGCGAGGCGCGCTTCCGCACCCTGATCGTGCACCCCGGCCACGGTCCCGCCCAGCGCAGCGTCGAGGTTCTCGGCGAACACGACCAGCCGGCCCGCTTCGCCGAGCGGCTGCTCGACCTCTCCGACGACGTCGTCACCGTCACCTGCGGCAGCCTCGCGCACGGCTTCGTCGACCCGATCAACCGGATCGCCGTGATCACCGGCGAGGACCTCTCCGGGCAGAAGTCCTCCACCCGGGACATGGCCAAGATGCCCGCCCGGCGCAAGCGGCAGATCGACCCGCTGGAGCTCAAGCCGGGCGACTACGTCGTGCACGAGCAGCACGGGGTCGGCCGCTTCCTGGAGATGAAGCAGCGCGTCGTCGGCGGCGCCACCCGCGAGTACCTCGTGCTGGAGTACGGCTCCTCCAAGCGTGGTGCCCCGCCGGACAAGCTCTACGTGCCCGCCGACACCCTCGACCAGGTCACCCGGTACGTCGGCGGCGAGCAGCCCAGCCTGGACCGGCTCGGCGGCGGCGACTGGACCAAGCGGAAGAACCGGGCGCGCAAGGCGGTCCGCGAGATCGCCGCCGAGCTGATCAAGCTCTACGCCGCCCGCCAGGCCACCCAGGGCTACGCCTTCGGGCCCGACACCCCGTGGCAGCGCGAGCTGGAGGACGCCTTCCCGTTCACCGAGACCGCCGACCAGCTCTCCACGGTCGAAGAGGTCAAGGCGGACATGCGTCGTACCGTCCCGATGGATCGGCTGATCTGCGGCGATGTCGGCTACGGCAAGACCGAGATCGCGGTCCGGGCGGCGTTCAAGGCGGTGCAGGACGGCAAGCAGGTCGCCGTCCTGGTGCCGACCACGCTGCTGGTCACCCAGCACCTGTCCACCTTCATGGAGCGGATGAGCGGCTTCCCCGTCGTACTCAAGGGGCTCTCGCGGTTCCAGACCGACAAGGAGGCCAAGGAGGTCATCGCCGAGTTGGCCGAGGGCAAGATCGACGTCGTGGTCGGCACCCATCGGCTGCTCAACCGCGACATCCGGTTCAAGGACCTCGGCCTGATCATCGTGGACGAGGAGCAGCGCTTCGGGGTCGAGCACAAGGAGGCGATGAAGCGACTGCGCACCTCGGTCGACGTCCTCGCGATGAGCGCGACGCCGATCCCGCGGACCCTGGAGATGGCGATCACCGGGATCCGGGAGATGTCCACGATCACCACGCCGCCCGAGGAGCGGCATCCGGTGCTCACCTACGTCGGCGCCTACGAGGACCGTCAGGTCACCGCCGCGATCCGGCGTGAACTCCTCCGCGACGGCCAGGTCTTCTACATCCACAACCGGGTCAACTCGATCGAGAAGGCCGCCGCCCACCTGCGTGAGCTGGTGCCGGAGGCGCGGATCGCCACCGCCCACGGCCAGATGAACGAGAAGCAGCTCGAGCAGGTGATGGTCGACTTCTGGGAGAAGCGTTTCGACGTACTCGTGTGCACGACGCTGGTGGAGTCCGGCCTGGACGTCTCCAACGCCAACACCATGATCATCGAGCGTTCCGACGCGCTCGGCCTCTCCCAGCTGCACCAGCTCCGGGGCCGGGTGGGGCGCTCCCGGGAGCGTGCCTACGCCTACTTCCTCTACCCGGCCGAGAAGCCGCTCACCGAGACCGCCCACGAGCGGCTGGCCACCCTCGCCCAGCACTCCGACCTCGGCGGCGGCATGGCGATCGCGATGAAGGACCTCGAGATCCGCGGGGCCGGCAACCTGCTCGGCGGCGAGCAGTCCGGCCACATCGCCGACGTCGGCTTCGACCTGTACGTCCGGCTGGTCGGCGAGGCGGTCAACGACTTCAAGGCCGGCCCGGACGGCGCCTCCGACCAGCTCGACGAGGTGCGCATCGAACTCCCCGTCGACGCCCACCTCCCGCACGACTACATCCCCTCCGAGCGGCTGCGCCTGGAGATGTACAAGCGGCTCGCCGAGGTCCGCAGCAACGAGGACGTCGACGCGGTCAACACCGAGCTCTCCGACCGGTACGGCGAGCCGCCGGTCGAGGTCGTCTCCCTGCTGCTGGTCGCCCGCTTCCGCGCCCGCTGCCGCAAGGCCGGGATCACCGAGGTCACCATCGCCGGCAAGAACGTCCGCTTCGCCCCCGTCTCGCTCCCGGAGTCCAGGGCGCTGCGGCTGCAGCGGATGTACCCGAAGTCGCTGGTGAAGACCCAGACAGACACCATCCTGGTCCCGCGCCCGATCTCCAAGGGCTTCCCGGCCACGCCGCTGGACGGCATCGGCCTGCTCGACTGGGCGGGCGGCGTCATCGACGCCGTCATCGACCCTCCCGCCACCACCTGACCCACCCACCCCCCCACCCACCCTCCCCGCTCGATTGAGTCGGCCCCATGGACCGTTGAGTTGAGCTTCGTGGACCGTCCACTTGGGCCAAATGGACGGTCCACAAGGCTCAACTCGACCGTCCGGGAGGCTCAACTCGACCGTCCGGGAGGGGCGAGTCGACCGTCCTCCCCAACATGGGTGAACGCTCCGACGGCTTTACCGCGTGACCTCGGGGCCGGGGATGGACTGTGCCCGGCGCCGCGGCCGCGGCGCCGCCAGTCCATTTGGGGGAGCGATGAACGAGTTGTCGGTGTCGATCCGTCGCGGCGTGGTGGTGGCGGTGATCGCGCTGGCCCTGGTCGGGCTCGTGGTCGCCTGGGCGCTGGGTCGCGACGACCCGCAACCGGGCAACGCCGCGGGAGACACGCCGCCGTCCGCGGGCGCCACCCCGGCGCCGACGGCGTCGCCGTCCCAGACCGGGTCCGCCTCCGCGCAGGCATCCCAGAAGCCCGACGAGTCCGCGAAGCCGGACGGCTCCCCGAAGTCCGGGGGCCCGGCGTCCGATCCGCCGACGACCGCCCCCTCCCAGACCCCGTCGGACAGCGGGGGCGGAGGCAACGTGGTGCCGTACGCCGAGGTCACCCCTGAGCCGGCGATCGGGATCCGGGAGACGGCCGACTTCGGGACGGGTCTGACGCTGCACATCACCTCGATGGAGGCGGTCCAGGGTGAGGCCCGCGGTCCGGGTGAGGTGGCCGGTCCGGCGGTCCAGTTCCGGCTGCAGGCGGAGAACGCCTCGCGGCAGCCCATCCCGCTGGACGGCATGACGATCACCGTCACCTACGGCGATGACAAGACGCCGGCGTCCGCTCTCTCGGAGCCGGACGGCGTCCCCTTCTCGGGCGAATTGGGCGCGGGCGAGTCAGCCGAGGCGTCCTACAACTTCGCCGTCCCGGTCGAGTCCCGTGACTCGGTGCAGGTGACGGCCAGCTACACCGGCGCGGCCCCGATGGTCGTCCTAGCCGGATCCGCGAGCTGAACCCCCCCGAGTCGAACATCGATGAGATCAGGACGGTATGTGATGAGTTGGAAGAAACTTGCCGCCGTACCGCTGGCGGTCACCCTGGCCGTCGCCGGGCTCGGCATCGCCAACGGTCCCGCCTCGGCGGACTGGTCACCGGAGGATCCCGCAGACCCAGGGAGCCCGGTCACCGTCACCGCCGATGCCCTGCCCACGGTGCAGATCGGCGACGGCGTGGTGTGGTCGCAGGCGGTGCGCGGCAACATCGTGTACGCGGGCGGTGAGTTCGCGACCGCCCAGGACCCCGGCGGTGCGGAGGAGACTCGGGCCAACATGCTCGCCTACGACATCACCACCGGGCTGATGACCGACTTCGCACCGACCTTCAACGGACCGGTCAACGCGGTGGCGGTCTCCCCGGACGGCACCCGCTTGTACGTCGGCGGCAACTTCACCCAGGTGAACGGCCAGGCCCATAACCGGCTGGCCGCCTTCGACCTGCCCAGCGGCGTCCTGGTCAACGCCAACATCCAGATCAGCGGGAACGTGCAGGCGCTCGCGGTCACCGACGACCTCGTGTACATCGGCGGTGGCTTCGGCAGCGTGGGGAACCAGACTCGGGGCAACCTGGCGGCGGTGAACGAGAACCTCGAGCTCCAACCCTGGGCGCCCATCGCCAACCTGGGCGGTGGCGGTGTCGAGTCGCTCGCGGTGAAGCCGGACGGCACCCGGATCGCGGTCGGCGGATCCTTCCTGAAGGCCATCGGTGAGCCGGACGTGGCCGAACCCGGGGACGGCCTCGCACTGTTCGACCAGAACGGCGTGGCGCAACCGCTGCCCGCCGGTGAGAACCTCTACAACGGCAACGGGGACGGCGACGCTGACGGCTCGATCGCTGCGCTCGCCGCGGACGACGACGGGTTCTACGGCGTCGGCTGGACCTACTCCAGCATCGATGCCGGCACCGTCGAGGGCACCTTCGCGGTGAACTGGGACGGCACTACCCAGTGGGTCGCGGACTGCCACGGCGACAGCTACTCCGTGTTCCCGAGCGACGAGCAGGTCTACGTGGCCGGCCACTCGCACTACTGCGAGAACATGGGCGGGGTGACGCAGGGTACCGGCGGCGTCGGGTCGTACCCCTACTACCGTGGTGTCGCCTACAGCAAGGCGACCACCGGGACGGCGACCTGGGAGCCGGACCAGGGCCGCTACTACAACTTCGAGGGTCTCCCGACCCCCTCGCTGCTCACCTGGTACCCCTCGATCAACGCCGGCACCTTCACCGGCCAGGACCAGGGCGCCTGGAGTGTCACCGGCACCGACGACTACGTCGTCATGGGCGGCGAGTTCAGCCGGGTCAACAACGCCGACCACCGAGGGCTGGTGCGCTTCGCCAGGAGTTCTCTGGCGGAGGCTGAACTCGATGAGGGGCTCGCGGAGGGGCCGAGCAAGTTCGCCGCGTCCTATCCGCTTCAGGTCCACTCGACCGAGCCCGGCATCGTCCGGGTGGGTTGGGCCACCAACGATGACATCGACAACGCCTACCTCCGGTACCGGCTGCAGCGTCGCGTCCCCGGCGGAAACAGTGAACTCCTCGACGAGTGGGACAGGCGCGCCGACTTCTGGAACCCGCTCGGCATGACCTACACCGACACCGACGTGGACGAGGGCGCCGCCTACGAGTACCGCATCCAAGCCAGGGACCCCGGCGGCCTGACCGCCAACTCCGCCTGGACGCCGGTGACCGTCGCCGCCTCGGGTGCGGTGAGTGCCTACACCGAAGCCGTGCACGGCGACGAGCCCACCCACTGGTGGCGCTTCGGCGAGGCCGCGGGCTCCGCCGATCCCGTGGCGGACTGGGTGAGCTCCGACTCGCTCACCGCCGGTGCGGGCGTGACCCGAGGTACCCAAGGTGCCATCGGTGATGACGCCGCCAACGTCGGCGCGACCTTCTCCGGCTCCGCGACGGGTGTGGCCACCACGACCGGCGAGGACAAGAGCCCGCCCGACCTGTTCACCCTCGAGGCATGGTTCCGCACCACCTCGACCACGGGTGGGCGGATCGTCGGCCGGGACAACGGTTCGACCCGGTCGGTCAGGGGTGACCGGGTGCTGTACATCGACGGCGCCGGCAAGGTCGGGTTCGGCGTCAAGCCGAACGCCACCATGGCGACCCTCAGCAGCCCGGGCGGCTTCAACGACGGCGCATGGCACCACGTGGCGGGCGTCCTCTCCGGGGACGGCATGAAGCTGTACGTCGATGGTGAGCTCGCTGGTCAGAACGGTGACGTCACCGTCGGGGAGCACCTGGCGGTGGGCTTCTGGAGGGTCGGCGGCAGCAGCACGACCACCGGGGTGGCGAGCGGGTTCACCGGCGACATCGACGAGGTGGCGCTGTACAAGCACGCGCTGTCCGGGGCCCAGATCACCGAGCACGCCGAGGCGGCCGGAGAGGTGGCGCCGAACCAGGCGCCGACCGCGGCGATCGCCGTGCCGACCGTGAAGGGGTTGGCGGCGACGTTCAACGGCGCCGGCTCGAAGGACCTCGACGGCAACGTGGCGAGGTACGTGTGGTCCTTCGGTGACGGGGAGACCCTGACGACCACGACTCCCACGGCGAGCCACACCTACCTCAACGGTGGCACCTACGAGGTCGGGCTGGTGGTCGTTGACAACGCCCAGCGGGCCAGCGCCCAGACCGTCCGGAGCGTGCAGGTCGTCGACCCGACGAACAAGGCGCCGAAGGCGGACTTCGCCGCCACCGTCGAGACCCGGCCGAGGCTCGACGCCTCGACCGCCTCGACCGACTCGGACGGCACGATCGTCAGCTGGTTGTGGGACTTCGGCAACGGAGAGGACAGTACGTCGAGCCGACCCCGCCCCGATTTCGCGCCGCTCACCAAGAACCGGGTCAAGCTCACGGTGACCGACAACGACGGTGCCACCGGGACCATCGTCCGTGATGTCACGGTGTCCGCCGACGGTGCCCTGGTCCTCTCCGCACCCGTCTTGCCGCCGCCGGCCAACCGGAAGCCGGTGGCAGCCTTCGGGCTGGCCCGCAGCGGCTTCAAGGTCACGCTGACCTCCCGGGCGAGTGACCCGGACGGCAAGGTGGCCTCGGTGCGGTGGTCCTTCGGTGACGGTGCCAGCGCCACCGGCAACAAGGTCACCCACAGCTACACCCGGGCCGGCACCTTCCAGGTGAGGATGACGGTCACCGACGACAAGGGAGCCACCGCGACCCGTACGCAGACGCTCAAGATCGCCAAGGTGGGCGTGCGGGCCGATCTGAAGGCGACACCCAAGCGGGTCCGCCGCGGCAAGCAGGTCACCCTGGTCGCCAACCTCCGGCCCTCCGCGTCGGTCGCCCTTCGCGGCACGGTCACGGTCAAGGACCGTGGCCGGGTCGTCCGGAAGATCCAGGTGCGCAGCCAGTCGGTCCGGCTCGTCGTACGACCCTCGTTGGGCACGCACCGCTACCAGGTCGTCTACAGCGGCTCTCCGACCACGATGTCCTCGGCCTCCAAGGTCGTGGTGGTCCGGGTCCGCCGCTGACCGACCCATGGGGTGTGGCCCTGCCCGGGGCAGGGCCACACCTCCACTTCGTGGGATGACCGCTCGGGTCGGCTCCCGATCGAATCACCGATTCGAATTCGTCGAACGCAGAGCGTCGATCCGGCGGTCCCGAGGACGGGGCGCCACACACCACCAGGGGTTCCAGATGAGGGCGATACTTCCAGTCAGGCGGAGCGGAAGAGTGGCCGGCAGGCGTCGTTCCAGGGTGGCGGTCCTGGCCGGGCTGGCGCTCGCGCTGGCGGCCCTCACCCCCGGGGTGGCCCGGGCGGACTCCCAGCCGGTCGACCCGAACAATCCGGAGACGCCGACCACGGTTGCGGCCGACGCCCTGCCGACGGTGCAGATCAACGGCGTGGTCTGGTCCCAGGCGATGGTCGGTGAGACCGTCTACGCCGGCGGCAGCTTCAGCACGGCACGTCCGGCCGGCGTGGCCTCGGGGGGGACCGGCAGCGTGACCCGCCAGAACCTGGTCGCCTACAACGTGCGCACCGGGGCGATGACCTCCTTCGCCCCCGCCTTCAACGGGCAGGTGCGGGCGGTCGCGGTCTCCCCGGACGGCTCCCGCCTCTACGTCGGCGGCGACTTCACCCAGGTCGGGACGACCACCCGGGCCAGGTTCGCCGTATTCAACACCGCGACGGGGGCGCTGCTCTCGAACTTCACTCCGCAGGTGAACGGGAGCGTCACCTCCATCGCAGCGACCCAGAACACGGTGTACGTCGGAGGCTCCTTCGGCAGCATCGGCAACCAGACGCGCACCGACCTGGCAGCGTTCAACGCCTCGTCGGGAGCTCTCCTGAGCTGGGCGCCGACCACCGGCGACGGCTTCGTCTGGGCGATCACGGCCAAGCCGGACGCGACCAGGGTCGCGGTGGGCGGCTCCTTCACCTCCGTGAACGGCTCCTCGAGCCCGGGCTACGGGCTGGCGATGGTGGACGGTACGACGGGGGCCAGCCTGCCGTTCGCGATGAACGGGCCGGTGCGGAACGGGACCGCCGACGGCGCCATCACCACCCTGGCCACCGACGGCCAGAAGGTGTACGGCGGCGGCTACACCTACGGCCGCACCGGCGGCACCTTCGAGGGGTTCTTCTCGGCGACCTGGGACGGTGGCATCGACTGGATCAACGACTGCCACGGCGACACCTACTCGGTGCACCCGCAGGGCGGCGTCCTCTACGCGGCCAGCCACACCCACTACTGCGAGAACGTCGGCGCCATCCCGCAGGGTGCCGGCAACGTGGGCGACTACCCCTACTACCGCGGCGTCGCGATGAGCACCAAGGCCACCCGGACCGCCACCTGGGAACCCGACCAGGGCCGCTACTACGACTACACCGGTCAGCCCGCCTCGGCGATGCTGACGTGGTACCCCTCGCTCAACACCGGCAGCTACACCGGCCAGTACCAGGGCCCGTGGAGCGTGACAGGCAACGCCGACTACGTCGCGATGGCAGGTGAGTTCACCCGGGTCAACGGGGTGGCCCAGCAGGGCCTGGTCCGGTTCGCGCGCACCGGCCTGGCCCCCAACGACCGGGGCCCCTCGCTGACCGGCACCGGATGGCCGCTCGAGGCCCGATCGAGCGCGGCGGGCTCGGTGCGGCTCACCTGGCCCTCCAACGACGACATGGACAACCACCAGTTGACCTACCGGGTCTACCGGGACAACCAGAACACCGCCGGCCTGGTCCACACCCGCACGGCTGGTGCGGAGTGGTGGGACGACTACGGCATGGGCTTCACCGACACCGGCGTCACCCCGGGCTCCCATCGGTACCGGGTCACCGCGACCGATGCCTTCGGCAACGTGGCCAGTTCGCCGTGGGTGACCCTCACGGTCGCCTCCGTCGGCACCGACAGCGCCTACGTGAAGGCCGTCGACGCCAGTGAGCCGACGTACTGGTGGCGGATGGGCGAGGAGGGGACGACGGAGGACTCCGCCGGGTCCCGCACCCTGACGACCACCACCGACGTCACCGCCGGTGCCACCGGAGCGATCCCCGCGGACCCGGAGAACCTCGCCATCACGATGCCGGGGGCCACCAGTGCCCGGGTCTACTCGACCCTCCAGGAGAGCATGCCGAACGTGTTCACCGTGGAGGCGTGGTTCCGTGCCACCCGAGGCGGCGGCAAGATCATCGGCTGGGGCAACCGCAACGACCGCAACTCCACGCGGGGCGATCGGACCATCTACCTGGACAACTCCGGCCGTGTCCTGTTCGGGGTGAAGCCGAACGCCACCCGCCAGGTGGTCACCAGTCCCGGGCAGTACGCCGACGGCCAGTGGCACCACGTCGCGGGGACGCTCTCGGCCCAGGGCATGCGGCTGTTCCTCGACGGTGACCAGGTCGCTCAGCGCACCGACGTGACCGTGCCCGAACACCTGGCGATCGGGTACTGGCGGATCGGCGGCGACAGCCTCTCCGGCTGGCCGTCGGCACCCTCCTCCACGGCTTTCGCCGGCGACCTGGACGAGGTGGCGGTCTACAAGCGGCAGCTGTCGCCGACCGAGATCGCTGCCCACCACGCGGCCGGCTCCGGCGCCCCGGCGCCCAACCTGCCGCCCGCGGCGTCGTTCAGCAGTTCGGTCTCCGACCTGAGCCTCACCCTCGACTCCACCTCCAGCGACCCCGACGGCACCCTCGTCTCACAGCAGTGGGACTTCGGCGACGGGACCACCGGGTCCGGTGGTTCGGTCTCGCACACCTACCAGGACCCGGGCACCTACCCGGTCACCCTGACCGTGACCGACGACGACGGGGCCACCGACGTCGAACGGCGCGATATCACCGTCACCGAACCGCCCGCCGGCCCCGTCGAGCTGGCGAGGGACACCTTCGGGCGAACCGTCACCGGCGGCTGGGGCAACGCAGAGGTGGGTGGTGCCTGGAACCGCAGCGGTACCGCAGCCAACTTCGCGGTGAACGGCGGGGTCGGCAGCATCCGGATGAGCCAGGGCGGCTCGGGCCCGGGGGTCAGCCTCGGCGGGATGAGCAGTGACGACGTCGACGCCCGGCTCCGGCTCGGCGCGGACACCGCGGCCACCGGCGGCGGCATCTACCTCACGGTGCAGCCCCGACTGCTCGCCAACGGCGACCGCTACTTCACCGACGTCCGCCTGCAGTCCACCGGTGCGGTCTCGGTGACCCTCGGCCGGGCGGTCGGTGGCGCCGAGAGCACGATCCAGAGCGCGACCGTTCCGGGTCTCACCGCCTCGGCCGGCACCATGCTCCGGGTCCGGGTCCAGGCCGTCGGCAGCTCGCCCACCACGGTGCGGGCCAAGGTGTGGGCCGACGGGCAGAGCGAGCCGAGCGCCTGGACGGTGTCGGCGACCGACTCGACCGCCGGACTCCAGCAGGCCGGGACCCTGGGGCTGCGGACCTACCTCTCCGGCTCGGCCACCGCCTTCCCGGTGCAGGGGCGCTTCGACGACCTGGTGGTGACGACGACCGACTGAGGTCCTCTCCACCCGGGGATCGAGTGGTGGGCCGGACCCTGGGTCAGGCTCACCACGCGCCGAGGTGCCGGGTACCGGCCGGGCGGTGGAGGGCCCGGGCCGGACCGCCGGCGAGGGGCACCGCCACCGCGCTCGTACGGCGGGTGATCGGGGGTCTGGCCCGAAGCCCGGGGGTGAGCGCTCGTACGCCGATCAGGTCCAGGTGCCTCCGCTCCCGGCCGGTCTCGGTCCGGAAGCGTCGCACGGTGCGGAACACGGCCGGGTCCCCGGCACCGCGGGACCAGACCACCGCCCACGCCGGGGCCGAGCGGCGCGGCCGCAGGTAGACGTTCCCGGAGGCCCGGATCCGCAACTGTTCGGCGCTGAACCGCCCCGAGTAGTCCTCGACGCACAGGACGCAGTTCCCGCCGTACCTCACTCCGCCCAGGATGTTGTTGTGCAGCGAGACCGACCGGCTCACCCACGACATGGTCGGGTCGGGCGAGGGCCGCCGGGGGTCGTGGCCGGGGGTGTCGAGGTCCTCCAGACGCCGGTCGTCCTGGACGATGTTCACCGCCCGGCCGTTGCGGACGATGGTGTTGTTCCACAGTCGCACCCGAGCGGTGTTGTTGACCTTGATCCCGTGCCCGCGGTTGCGGGCGATGACGGTGTCGGCCACCAGCGCTCGGGTGGAGAGTTCGAGCGCGAGTCCGTGCCGGGCGTTGCGGCGCATGATCGCGCCGACCACGGTGATCCGGTAGGACGACTCGTCGAACCACAGCCCGGTGCCGGCGTTGCCGGCGAAGCGCCCGCCGCGGACCAGCAGGTGGCGGGAGCGGCCGATCTTGACCCCGCCGGCCACCGGGGCGGTGTTGAAGCGCTCGGTGTTGTTGCGGCGCGCGAGGACGCCCAGCATCCGCAGTCGGTCCGCATAGGTCGCGCTCATCCCCAGCATCCCGTTCCCGACCAGCCGCACCCTGTGCACCGTCGCGCGCGGAGCGGTGACATGCAGTCCGGTGGTCGCGTTGTCCCGGATCCGCATCCTGCTCAGGACGACGCCTCGGGCCTCGACCACGACCGCGCCCATGTCCGGCACCGACGGTGCGAAGCGACGTACCCCCAGACCCCGCACCTGGGTGCCGGCCCCGAGCACCCGCAGCGCCCTGGGGAAGGTGCTCGCCCGGACCGTGCGCCCCCGCGGATCCGACCCCAGCTGCAGCCGGTTGCGCCGATCATCGACCAGGAACGTGCCGGGCCGCAGCTGCGCCAGTGAGCCCACCTGGCGTTGCTCACGCCCGGCGATCCACACCTGGTCCGGGTGCGCCGCCATCGGGTGGGCGGGGTTGACGAAGGTCCAACCTTGCTCGGTGCCGTCCGGCTCACCGCGGTGGTAGGTCGGGCTGGAGTCCAGCTCCACGAGCCACCGGGCCGAGGCGCCGTGCGCCGTGCGGTGCCAGCCGCGCACCACCCGGCTCCCGTCCAGCCACGCCCGCGCCCGGGGGGCCGTTCGGATCTGCAGCCGCTTCCCGCGGGGCACGGTCACGCTCTCGTGGTAGGTCCCGGTGTGCACCACGATCCGGTCCCCGGACCGGGCCCGGCGTACGGCGGTGCCGAGCCGACGCCACGGTGCTCCCGAACGGCCGGAGGCGGAGTCCGCGCCCCGGCCGGAGACATGCCAGGTCGTCGCCGGGCGCGGCGCGGTCCCGCCCTCCCTGGTGGCTGCGGCGGCAGGTCCTGGCCCCTCGGTCTCACCCGCCGCCTCTCCGCTCAGGACGGCCGCGAGCAATGCCCCCGAGACCAGGCCGACCAGTGGTCGGCCGACAGGCGGCATGAACGCCTCCTTCGCATCGCCGACCTCCACCTTCGGACCGTGCCTCGTGCGATGTCCATGCCTTCGGCGGCGGCCCACCCCCATCTGGTGTAAGCCCCTGTCGGTGGATCCCCGGTGGACGTCGATGGGTGGCCTCGGGTGGCCTCGGCCTGGTCGGCGGTGGGATACGCGCTCGGTCACTCACCCGGGTTCGGAGGAACGGGAGGGGAGCAGGCGACGCAGGGTGAGGTCGTGCCGGTCGCGGTAGGCGAGGGCCCGCTTGGCGACGCGGCGGGCGGCGGCGTTCTGGTCCGCGGCGACCTGGGCGACCCAGCCGCGCGGGGTGACTGCTCGGCGCGCCGAGTACATCGGTGTCAGGACGGCGCCGAAGTCGCTCTTGTAGGTGTCGTGACCGATGGTGAGGTCGTGTTCGCGGCGGCCCTGCATGATCGAGACGCCGACCAGGTCCTCGACCAGCAGGAGGCCCAGCGAGTAGTTGCGGTAGCGCTCGTAGTCGTAGCCGATCAGCAGGAACAGGTCCCGATCCGCATCGGTGAGGTCGAAGGAGACGCCGATGATCTCGTCGTCGACGGTGAGGACCCAGGTGCGTCCGGGCCCGTCCCCGACCGCGCCGCGGCGCGCCACCGACCGGTAGAACGCGTCGTAGCTCGGGTCCTGCATCAGGTCGACCGCGCGTCGTTCGGCGAACCGGGCGCGGCGGAACTCCCGCATCCGGTCGAAGGCCTCGTCGATCTCGGCCGGGTCGGTCACCTCGCGCACATCCACCACCCGCTTGTTGCTCCCGAGCCGCTTCCGCTTGCGCGCCAGGTGGCGGAGGAGACCGGGGTCCAGGTCAGCGCGCCAGTCCTCGACGGAGTCGCCGAGCGGGATCGCATGGGCGTCGTACTGGTGGCGGACCACCCGGCGCGCGCCCAGCAGGGCGGCGACGTCGCCGGCGTCCCCCCGGATCTTGTCGAAGCGCACCAGGTCGGCGCGGCCCAGCGCGCCCCGGATCCGCTGGAGGAGGGCAGGATCGCGCAGCAGGGCCGGCGCGAGCTCGGCGTCCAGGACCGGGGCGGCGTAGTCGCTGACCCCGAGGTCGGCGGGCTCGAGACGTCGGGCGAAGCGGCCACGCCGCACCATCGGCAGGACGCCGACCAGCCGCCCGTCGGTGGCCGTGCGCACCGTGACCACGACCGGCCGGGCCCCCACGGCGGGCGCCAGGTCCGCGTAGAGATGGTGCAGCCACACCGGGTGCTGGAACAGCGTCGCGGTCGAGCGGGCATGCAGGTCGGCGTAGCCGGGATCGAGGAAGTCGAAGCCGTCCTCGCGGGCGACCCGCACGGTCGGCGGCGCGCCGGTGGTGGGCAGCACGGACACGGATGCCGTCACGATCGACCCCGATCGGTGGAGGGACGCCGGAACCGGGGGGAGCGCGCCGACCCGTCGATGCACTCCAGTCGGCCGGCCCGGTTGAGGGTGTGCAGCCGGCTCCCGGGCCAGAGCGGGCCGGGACCCAGACGCGCCAGGACCCGCTGGTCGAAGCCGGTGTCGTCGAGCCGGGTCACCTCGGCGATCGCCAGTCCGCCGCCGTAGCCGGCCGAACCGTCCTGGACCGGCCTGAGCAGCCGGCCATCGCGGCGTACCGGCCGACCGGCCGGCCGGGCCGAGGTGATGTCGAGCAGCACCGGGTTGCCCGGATGCGGGCGCCACGGCCCGGTGAGTCGATCCGCGGACCACAGGTGCAGGGCATCGGACCACGAGCCCCCGTGACGGACGGTGGCGAACATCCACCAGCGTCCCTGGTCGTGCACCACACTCACGTCACTCGCGGTGAGGTCGCGCAACAGGATCGTCTCCCGCTGCCAGCGGTCCGGGAAGTCGAGCGCCCGGTAGAGCTCCACCGTGCCGGCCCCCGAGGTCTCGGGGATCATCCACCACTCGCCCTCGGCGCGCAGGACGAACGGGTAGGACAGATGGGTGTTGTGCCGGAGCACCGGGCGGGGGCGGCCGAGAGGTCCGTGGTCGCCGAACTCGACCGCGGAGATCACCCCTCGGCCCAGCCGATGGTCGAAGTCCTCGACGAAGAGCACGTGCTGGTCCCCGACGGCGACCGGGAACGGATCGGCATAGAAGTGCACGCCGTCATCGGGCAGCGTCGACCAGCCGGTCTCGGGGTGGTCGAGCAGATCGAGCACGTCGGGGCTCTGCTCGCTCCCGAGCAGCCGCCAGCCGACCCGCCAGTGCGGTGCCCGGTAGGCCATCCGGTAGGCGCGGTGCAGGCCCGCGAAGGCCACCGTGCGGCTCACCGACGGGCTCGGGGCCGCGGGCCGGGGCGAGGGCTCCGCCGCCGGCGGGATCGGCAGCCGGCCCGCGACCGCCTGCTCCACCAGCAGCAGGCTGCCCGCCAGCACGTCCTCCAGCGCGGCGGTCAGGACGCCGGGACGCTCGCTGCCGGGTCGGCCGGTGGCGAGCCGTTCCTCACCGCGGGTCAGCCGGGTCAGCGGGAAGCGTCCCTCAGCCAGCGCGGCCAGGGCGCCCGTCGTACCCGGGTGGCCGTCGAAGGTGAGCTGCCAGAGGTCGGACCCCTCGCCGGACTCGCCCGGCTCCTTGGAGTCGCTGCCCTCCGGTGCGATCACCAGGGTCGGGCGGTCCGTCCCGCCCAGCCACGGGGCCAGGTCGCCGTCAGAGGCCGCGGCGGCCAGACGGGGCCGGACGCCGTGCATCAGCCGTTCCGCGCCGAGCACGCGTTGATAGCTCGCCTCGACGCCGGTACGACGCGGCGCGGCGAGCGCGATCGAGACGCTCACCCCCGGCAGCGCGCTGAGCCGTTCGGCCAGGTCCAGGTGCCAGCGCCGGGCGGATCCCGCGGGCAGCCGCAGCTGGACGTGTCGGCTCCTGACATGCATGGAACCGAAGCTACGGACCGGTGCCCGGTGTCCTGGCCGACTCGCGGACCCATCCCGAGAACTCGGTACGTCATCCCGCATTTCGGGGCGGTGCGGGCTGGTGGGGGTTGGCTGGCCCCGGACGGTCCCGGGGCGTGGACCCTCCGTGTTCTGACGTAGGGGGCTTGTCGTGACGTTTGCGGAGTATTTCCAGATCCTGCACAAGCGCTGGCTGGTCTGGGCGAGCGGACTCGTGCTCGGACTGGCGGCCGCGGTCGGGATCTCGCTGGCGATGCCGGTGCAGTACACCGCCGAGGCGACCTCCTTCGTGACCGTCGCCGAACGCGTCGACGAGGGTCAGGGCGAGATCTTCCAGGGGTCCCAGTTCGCCGTCCAGCGGGTCAAATCGTATGCGCCGCTGGCCACCAGCCACCGGGTGCTCGACCCCGTCACCGAGGAACTCGGCCTGGACCTCGACCACGCCGACTTCGCCGACGCCGTCGAGGTCAGCAGTCCGCCCGAGACGGTGCTGCTGAAGGTCCAGGTGACCGATCCCGATCCGGAGCAGGCCGCCCGGATGGCCGACGCGGTCAGCGAACGGCTGGGTGAGGTGATCGAGGAGCTCGAGACTGCCGCCGGCTCGACGGTGCCCAATGTCGGCGTCTCGCTCGCCCAGCCGGCCGAGGTCCCCACCTCCCCGTCCTCCCCGCGGGTGCTGTTGAACCTCCTCCTGGGAGGCGCGCTCGGGCTCGCGCTCGGTCTGGTGGCGGCGGTGCTGCGACACCACCTCGACCGCCGGGTGAAGACCCCCGAGGACCTCCGCGACCTGACCGGGATCTCGCCGCTGGGCGTCACGCTGCGCGAGCCTTCGGCGTACCGCCGTCCGCTGGTCGCCCTGGACTACCGGTCGGTGAGCGCGGAGCGCTACCGCACCATCCGGACGGCGCTGAAGTTCGCCACCGTCGACCGGCGCCTGGAGCACTTCGTGGTCAGCTCCGCGATGGCCGGCGACGGCAAGACCTCGGTCTCGAGCAACCTGGCGATCAGCTGGGCCCAGGCCGGTGCCTCGGTCTGCCTGGTGGAGGCCGACCTCCGCCGGCCCGGCGCTGCCCGGTTCTTCGGCGTCGAGGGCAGCCTCGGCCTCTCCGATGTGCTGGTCGGGGAGGCGGACCTGGACGAGGTCCTGGTGAGCTGGAACCGCGACATGCTCACCGTGCTCCCGGCCGGGTCGCTGCCTCCGGACCCGGCCGCGCTGCTCGGCTCGGAGGCGATGCACGCCCTGGTCGAGTCGCTGCGTGAGCGGTACGACGTGGTCATCTACGACTCGCCGCCGGTGCTGTCGGTGACCGACGCGGTGGTGCTCGGCGAACAGGTCGACGGCGTGGTGCTGGTGGTGCCCGCCGGCTCGGCCCGCCGCGAGCAGACCTCGGCCGCCCTGGAGGCCTTCCGCCAGGCCCGGCTCACCCTGCTCGGCACGGTGCTGTCCGGCGAACGCCGGCGCGGCGGGACAAGCAAGTCTGCCTACGGCGCCGAGCCGTCGGTGCACCGGGCCGAACTCGCGCCCCTCGGCACTGACCGCAAGGCGACCGAGGCGATCCCGTCGGCCACTGCCCCCTCTGCCGCTGAACCGGTCGCCGAGTCGGTGGATGGGCCGGTAGGTGAGCCGGTGCGGGAGTCGACGGGAGAGCATGCGGGCGACCCGGTCGAGGAGTCGACCGGTGACGGGTCAGGGCCGGACCAGGGCGGCGACCCGGCGCTCGGGTCGGCCTCTCACTCCGGCTCGAGGTCGTAGAGGCCCCGCGCCACCGCGTCCACCGCGGGGACCAGCAGCCGACGCGACAGTCGGTGCGTCACCCCCCGCTCCACGTGGGCGTCCGGGACGTCGTGCTCATGGATCCGCACCGCGCGCCACCCGTGGGACGGCGGGTGGAAGACCTCGGTCTCGGGCAGGTCGGTCAGCCCCCGCGTCGCGTGCAGGTCGGCGATCAGGGTCGAACGCCGCCCGCCCTCCCGGCTCATCTGCCGGGCCCGTCGCTGCACCAGGGCCGCGGCCTCGCGCAGCGTGAACGTGCGCTCGTTCGCCGCCGGCGCCAGGCGTACGACGGCGGCCCGGGCGCGGCGGTCCAGGCCCAGGACCAGGTCGGCCGAGCCGATCAGGTCGAGGTCGAGACGGCGCGATCGGTGCTGGTCGAGCAGGTCGGTGTCGAACCCGCGGGAGCGGGCCCAGGCCCGGGTGTCCGGGCACGCCGGCCGTTCGGCGGCGGCCTCGTGCCCGCAGGTGAACGTCCGGACCCCGGTGACGCCCAGTTCGGTGAGCCGGGCCGAGAGCAGGGTCTGGGCGGCGGGTGAGCGGCACTCGTTGGCCGAGCAGACCAGCAGCAGGCTCAGTGGCAGGCTCAGGGGCAGCGTCATCGCGTCCTCCGTTCCGTGGGTGGTCGGCCGGACAGGGCGAAGCAGCAGAACGCGATGAACGTCACCGAGGTGTCGAACAGACCGCTCTCCATCACGCTGATCAGGGTGAGCATGCCCACCGAGGCCACCAGCAGGCCGCGCAGCGGCGGCGGCTCGGTGAGCAGCCGGGTGAGAGTCGTGAGGACGATGAGCGCGAGCACCGCGGTGCCCAGGAACCCTGCCTGGACGATCGCGGAGACCCAGGTGCTGTCCAGGATCTGCTCGTGCCGGTACATCGCGGAGACCGGGATGACCTTCTGCGCGAGCCCGGCTCCGAGCAGGCGCTCGGTGAGGTCGTCCGGATACTCCAGCGCGGCCCGCCAGGCGACGGTACGCGAGTTGAGGGTGACCAGGTCCGAGGCGCTGTCACCGCGGGTGAGGTAGCCGCTGAGCAGCGGTGTGAAGGAGAAGACCGCCAGCAGCGTCGGGACCGACACGACCGTGAGCGCCACGACCGGACCCGGCAGGCGGGGGGCCATCACCACCAGGATCAGCAGGGCCACCAGGACCGCGGCCAGGCCGGTACGGGTGCCGGTGAGCCACAGCAGGCCGAGCAGTGGTGCGATGGCGAGCAGCTCCACCGGCCGTACGACGTGCGCGGTCCACCGCCAGCACAGGCAGATCAGCGGAAGGCTGACCAGGAGCGCGATGGTGTTGGCGTTGAGCGGCGGGATGCCGCCGTACAACCGTCCCTCGGTGGCCAGCGACCCGACCCCGGTGACGCTGCCGACCAGGGCCAGGGCGAGCATCGCCGACAGCAGGGCACTGAGCACCTCCGCCCTCGGGTAGTGCCGGAAGAGGAGCACCAGGATGAGGGTGAGCAGACCCAGCCGGCCGGCGAGCACCGCCGAGGAGAACGCGTCCCCGTTGAGCAGCGCCCCGGTCGTGGCGAGGGCCGCGTAGAGGATCAGCCAGGGCACCGGGCCGGCCCGGAACCTTGCCCAGGGCAGACCACGCACGGGGGCGGTGAGGACCAGGAGGAGGGCGAGCAGGGTCAGCGCGGCCTTGGCCGCGACCACCGTGTCGAACCCGCCGGAGTAGAACTCGCCACGCCGCCAGGCCACGCTCGAGACCAGGAGGAGCAGGCAGATCGTGAAGAGCCGGAGCGGGGTACGCCGCAGCGGCGTGATGGTGAGCGACTCGGGAAGCTCATCCGCCTGCTCCGGGCTCGGTCTGCTCGCCGCGTGACGGGACGCGGCGGTGCTCGAGACCGTCATGGCAGGCTCCTCGCGGCCGACCTCGCCGGACTGCGGGTCGGGCCGGTGTGGCGTCCGACCGGGCGGTCGGCCAGCAGGAACTGCCGGCACACCAGACCGCCGAGGAACGACCCCAGGCCGAGCAGCCACGGCGTGATGGCCGGATCGGCGCCCAGCACGAGGACGGCGAGCGCGACCGCGCCGAGGGAAAGGGCCGAATCGACCACCCGCAGGATCAGCACCTGGGCCGCCTCTCCGCGGACGGCGGCCAGGCTGCCGTAGGGCAGGACGGCCGCGCAGGAGGCGGCGTACGCCGTCCACCCGAGCACGGCGAGGGGGGCGATCTCGAACCGGCCGCCGCTGATCAGCCCGCCCAGCAGGGGCGTCAGCGCCCAGGCGGCGGCTCCGATCGTGACCGCCCCGATGAGCAGCCCCGCGGCGGCGCGGTCGGCGCGCGCCCGCATCTCGGCGACCGGACGGTGCTGGTCGCTGGCGTAGGTGGCGAAGAGGAAGGAGCCGAGGCCCTGGATCAGGATCATCGCCGGGGCGACGAACACCCTCGCCGCCTCGAGTTCGCCGACGGCGGCGGTGCCGGCCGCGACCAGGACCAGCCAGCGTGCCGTGCTCAGCGAGGTCGGCCGGACGAACTGCTGCATCGCGCGCCAGCCCCCGAACCCGAGTACGGCACGCACCGCGCCGGTGCGAGGGCGGGCCCGGGTGCGCTCGGCCGGCGGGAGCAGCCGCCAGGCCACCAGGGCCGCCACGGCCTGACCGGCGGCGAGGGCGGCCAGCAGATGGGCGAGCTTCGGCTCGGTGAGGAGCCAGCTCACCGCGACCACGCCCACCGCCGCGGCCAGACCGGCGAGGTCGACCGCGACCAGCTGCCAGAACCGGTGCACGGCCATCAGCAGGCGCCGGGTCAGGTCGGCCAGGATGAAGGCGACGGTCGCCGCCGCGAACCAGGCCACCGCCCCTGCGGAGAGCTGGTCCCACCACAGCCCGAGCAGGAGGGCGAGCACGGCCGCAGCCCCGGTCATGACCCCGGCGAGCAGCACCAGCGCCGAGCGGATCCGGGGTTCGTGCCGGTCCAGCACGGTCAGGGAGTCGCCCACCAGGCCGGTCGAGACCGCGGTGAAGACCACGATGGCGCTGAACAGCAGGGCGTAGGTGCCGAGCCCTTCGGCGCCCAGCGCGCGGGCCGCCGCGACCTGGAGCAGCAGACTGCCCGCGGCCAGCGTGACCTGGCCGGCCAGGGCCCCCATCGCGGGGCCGGTCAGCCGCTGCGCCACCGCCGCGAGGCCGGGTGTGCGGCTCACGTGGTCAGGCCCGCTCGGCGCCGTCCGGTGAACCTGCCCCTCTGCGACTCGCCGGCGTCCAGACGCTTGAGCAGGTGTTCATAGCCGGCGGCCACCTCGTCCCACTGGTAGCGCCGCGCGGCGCGGGCGCGGAGCCGGGCCCCGAGGGTGACCTGGCGCTGCGGGTCCGCCTCGGCGGCCGCGAGCAGGCCGGGAAGTTCGCCGGGGTCGGTGAAGAAGTCCCCGTGCCGGCCCAGCACCTCACGGTTGAACACGACGTCGTAGGCGACCACCGCGGTGCCCGCTCCCATCGCGCGGAGCAGGGACGGATTGGTGCCGCCGACCGAGTGCCCGTGCAGGTAGGTGAGTGCGTTCGCGTAGAGCTGGTCGAGCTGCTCCTGGTCCCAGACGGCGCCGAGCATCCTGATCCGCGGGTCGCCCCCGGCGATGGCGCGAACCCGCTCGGTGTAGGCGTCGTTGTACGGCGCCGAGCCCACCACCACCAGCGGCCGGACGGCGGCGGAGCGGCGGTAGCCGGCGACGATGTCGGCCACATGGTTCTCCGGCTCGAAGCGGGCGACGACCAGGTGGTAGTCGTGGGCGGCCAGGCCGAGTTCCCCGATCCGCTCCGCGGCCGGGTCCGGCAGGATCGGCGCACCGTAGGCCAACATCTCCGTGGTCGCCCCGAACTCGGTGCGGTAGTACTCCGCGATGCCCTCCGCGTCGGCGATCAGGGCGTCGGCCCACCGCACCGCCAGGCTCTCGGCCGCCCGGTAGTAGTGCCGGCCGAGGCCGCCCCACTTCGCCCGCAGCCACTCGATGCCGTCCACGTGCAGGGCGGTGGGGATGCCGCGCATCCGCAGGGCGGGCAGGAACGGCACGTTGGCGGCGTTGAACACCACCGCCACGTCGTGCCCCCGACCACGGAGCAGATGGGCGACCGAGACCCCGGTGTGGCTCAGCGTCTCCACGGCCCGGCCGTGGACCGCGGGCAGGTGGACCAGGTCCATGCCCTTGTACGTCGACGGCCGTTCCTCCTCGCCGCGGCAGAACACCGTGACCTGGTGGCCGCGTTCGACCAGACGGGACCCGATCTCCTCCACAGCAGTCTCGAAGCCGCCGTAATGGGCCGGGACGCCACGCGTCCCCAGCATCGCGATGCGCACGATTCAGGCCTCCTGGCCGCCGGGAAGGGCACCCGGAGCCGACGGGCGGCCGTCGCCTCCGGTGTCGGGTGAGGGCCCCGAGGCCCGGTCGATGGCCGACAGTTCGCCGAACCACTTGCGAAGTGCGAGGACGAGGACCGCGGCGTTGACGGCGAAGAGCAGGCCGTAGCCCCCGAAGAACAGCGCCGGGAAGCCCAGCAGGACGAAGACCCAGCAGAAGATCCCGTAGTCGGTGGGGAGCAGCACCCAGGTGCGGAGCGGGTGCTCGTGGTGGTGCTCGCGCTGACCGGTCGCCGGTCGGGCGGCGGGGTGCGCGGTCCGGAGCAGGGGCATCACGATCAGCCCGAAGAAGCAGAGCACGTCCACGATCGCGAAGCCGATCGGCACCAGCAGGGCAGCCTCCGCGTCCACCGGGGGGTGCCGGAACCAAGCGATCAGGACGGCGAGATGGAAGGAGACCGTCTTGGCACAGTCCACGGTGTGGTCCAGCCACTCACCGGCGACCGAGGAGCTGCCGCGCAGCCGGGCCAGCTGCCCGTCGACGGAGTCCATCACGTAGCCGGCCGCCAACAACATGGAGACCGCCACGCCGACCCAGACCGCGGGAGAGGCGGCCGCGAGCAGGATCAGGCCGGCCGCGGTCAGCGTGGCACTGATCGCGGTGGCGACATTGGGGGTCATCCCGACCAGGGCGGCGGCCGCCGCGACCCGCCGGGCCAGCGGGCGGTTCACCCACCGGGAGTAGGCGGCGGTGCCGCGGCGCGGCTTCTGCGCGCTCGCCAGGGCGCGCAGGTTGAGTCGATAGCGGATGCGCGGGCCGACCCGGACATGTGCTGCCCCACGCAGCCATTCCTGTGTTTCAGCCTCTGTCATGGACCGACGCTAAGAACGGTGCGCCCCACTTTACCGCCGGTCCCGGACCGACTCCCACAAATTGGGGATCGTCCCGCGAGGACCCTCTCCAGCCTTCCGAGCGTTCCTAGGGTCGCTCGACATGAGCCGGATCGTGGGGTACGCGCCCGGGGTGTACGACCTGTTCCACGTCGGCCACCTCAACATCCTCAAGCACGCCCGGAAGCAGTGCGACCACCTGATCGCCGGGGTGGTCTCCGACGAGCACTGCCTCGCGGTCAAGGGACACCTGCCGGTGATCCCGCTCGCCGAGCGGATGGAGATCGTCCGGCACGTCGACCTGGTCGACGAGGTGTACGCCGAGGTGACCGCCGAGAAGACCGACGCCTGGCGGGAGCTGCGGTTCGACCGCATCTTCAAGGGCGATGACTGGCACCACACCCCGAAGGGGGACCAGTTGGAGCGGGACCTCGGGGCCTTCGGCGTCGAGGTCGTCTACCTGCCCTACACCGTGCACACCTCCAGCACCCAGCTGCGCCGGGCACTGAGCGAGATCACCGCAGCTCGTCGATGACCTCGCCGACGCGCTGTCGGTAGCGGTCCACACCGAAGTCGGCCAGCCCCCGCTCACGGCCGGTCCGGGCCAGCCGCTCGGCGAGCTCCCCGTCATCCATCAGCCGGGCCACCGCCCCGGCCAGCGCGGCCGGGTCCAGGGTCGGCACCAACAGCCCGGTGTGTCCGTCGCGCACCGTCTCCAGGTGGCCTTGGACGGCGGTCGCGATCACCGGCCGGCAGGCCAGCTGACCCTCGACCACCACGTTGCCGAACGACTCGCCGAGCGAGGTCGCCACCACGGCGTCCGCACGCTCCAGCGCCGGCCAGACCGGCGCCGTGTAGCCGGCGAACCGGATCGTTCCGCGGAGGTCCGGCCGCTCGGCGCGGGCGCGCAGCCGCGCGTCGTACTCCTCCTGGCCGGGCCCGGGGGTGCCGCACAGTTCGAGCTCGACCTCGCGTCCCTGCGCCCGCAGGAGGGCGGTCGCCGCCACGGCGACGTGCGGGGCCTTGCGAGCCGAGATCCGGCCCACCACGACCAGCCGGTACGGCGCTCCGGGACGGCGTACCGGCGGCGCGACCGGCCCCGGCGGTGGCTCCACGCCGTTGTGGATCAGCCGGGTCCGTCCGGCCAGGGCAGGAGCGACCTCGAGCAGGGTTTCGCGGGTGGTGCGGCTGTTGACCACCACCGTGTCGGCCAGCCGGAGCGGAGCGGCCAGCGCGCGGCGTACCCACCGGGCGTCCTGGGCCTCGGCCTCGTGCACGTGGCACAGCGAGGGGACCCCCATGGATCGGGCGGCGGCCAGCCAGCCGGGGACGGTCACCGTGTTGGCGCACACCACCCCTGCACCGGTCTCCCGGATGAGCCGGCGGGCCAATCGCAGGCCGGTGACGCTCCGGCCGCCCAGCCGCAGCAGCCCGGCCGGCGTGGCGTCGCCGCGGCGCAGGACCGGGGTGGGCAGGAGACGGACACTGACCCCCAGGGCCTCCAACCGCCCTCGCAGCGGGCCGTCCTCCGGTGCGACGACGACGACCGGGAGGCCGCGTTCGCGCAGACCGGCCACGGTCTGGAGCAGTTGGAGATCCGAGCCGTACACATCGCAGGACGGCGCGCCGATGAGCACCGGCGCCGTCGCCGGCGCGGGCTCTGCGGTCGGTTCGGGGCGCGGCGCGGCGAGGGACATGGCGGCGAGGCTAGAGCGACCCGGCCCGCCTCCCCGGTGTCCTCCGGGCCGCATACCCAACGCGGGGGAGGGCGGCGTGGTAGAGATGACCGCGTGCGCCCTGTGATCCACCTCACCCCCTCCTCTTCGATCCGGACCCTCGCCGTCGCGGCGGGCGCCCTGGTCCTGACCGCGTGCGGCGGATCCGGTCCGCACCCCGGACTCGGCGTCTCCGTGGCAGGCGAGGAGGTGGGTGATGAACAGATCGGTGAGCTCACCACGGACTACTGCACCGCCCTCGAGGAGCTCAACGGCGACCAGATGGGTCAGATCGCCCTGCGCGACCTGCGGATCGCCGTCGTCCGGGGGGTCGCCCTCGACCTGGCCGTCGACCGGTTCCTGACCGAGTACGCCGACGACCCGGCCGTCGACGTGGAGGCGGCGGAGGCTGCCTACGCCGCCGGGGTGGACGAGCTCCGCACCACACTCGCCCCGGTCGGCGAGGAGGAGGTGCGTGACTCGGTCCTGCGGGTGGAGGGTGCGACCCTGCGACGCCAGGGGCTCGACACCGCCGGCGCCGGCGACCTGTTCACCCAGTGGTTCGCGGAACAGGACGTCCTCGTCGCCCCGGCCTACGGCGTGACCTTCGAGGACGGGGAGCTGGCCCCGGAGAGCTCGATCTCCGAACCGGTCAGCGAGCAGGCCGAACTAGGAGAGGCGTCCCTCGGTGGCGGCCAGCAGGCCTTCGATTACGCCGCCGGACTCCCTGCCGACCAGACCTGCGGCACCGCCCCCGACTCGCCCTGAGTCCCAGCGCCGAGTCCCATCGCCGAGTCCCAGCGCTGGGCGCCCCGGCCCGGGGATCGTGGGTCGCCTCCTCGGTGGGACCGTGAGTGGACGGGGACCGGCGGCGGACCGGGCGGCGGGCCGGGGTAGACCGCGGCAGACCGGGGTACGGGGCGGGACGTAGGGTCGGAGCATGACGATGGAGGCCTTCGGCGAGGAGTCCGACGACGAGCGCCGGTGGGAGGAGTCCGTCGAGGACCTCGTGCCGGGCTGGCTCAGCGAGGAGGAGCTGGCCGGGGCACGGGCCCGGGTGCCGATGCTGTACGTCGAGGCGCTGCCCGTCCGCGTCGACGCGAACGGTCGGGTGAGCCAGGTCGGACTGCTGCTCCGCGGCTCGCCCACGACCGGGCGGATGACCCGGTCGCTGGTGTCGGGCCGGGTGCTGCACGGCGAGGAGCTGCGCGATGCTCTGATGCGGCACCTGGAGAAGGACCTCGGCGCGACCGCGTTCCCCGTCGTACCCACCTCGATGGTGCCCGCCGCGGTGGCGGAGTACTTCCCCTGGCCCACGGGCCGCTTCCAGGACTGGCGGCAGCACGCCGTCGCGCTCGCCTTCGTGGTGCCGGTCTCCGGTGAGTGCCAGCCCCGGCAGGACGCCCTCGAGCTCAGCTGGCTGACCCCCGAGGAGGCGGTCTCCGAGGAGATCACCGCCGAGCTCGAGGGCGGCCGGGCCTCCCTGCTGCGCCAACTCCTCCACCATGCCGACGCCATCTGAGTCGGCTGCACCTGAGTCGGCTGCACCTGAGTCGGCTCAGTCAGCTGAATCGGATGGCTCGGCCGGGCCCCGGAGGCGTGCCACGGGGGAGGGGCTGGTCGAGTTCCTGGGCCTGATGCGGGTGATGCGCGAGCGCTGCGCCTGGAAGGCCTCCCAGGACCATCGCTCCCTGGCCCGGTTCCTGCGCGAGGAGAGCGCGGAGGTGTTGGAGGCGATCGAGGAGGGCGACCCGGACCATCTGGCCGAGGAACTCGGGGACCTGCTCCTCCAGATCTACTTCCACGCCGCGATCGCGGAGGAGGCGGGCGAGTTCAGCATGGACGACGTGATCGCCGGCCTCGCCGCCAAGATGAAGCGCCGCAACCCGCACGTCTTCGGCCCCGACGCCGACCCCACGCGGACCTACACGGTCGAGGAGATCGAAGAGCTCTGGCAGGCCGCCAAGCGGCGGGAGCGCGCCGCCGAGCGCTGACCCGGGCTGATCCGGGGCTGCTCCCGGGCTGCGCTGATCAGGCGTGGGAGTCTGCCCCAGGCAGGCGTTCGCGCGTCACAAACCAGGGTGCTGTGCGTGGGCTGTGCGGCCGTATGGGATCATCGCGCGGGGTTCGGCCGCGTCAGCAGCCTGCGCGCTGAGTCGGTCGGACTGGCGGTTGCGCGCGTGACCCCGATCAATGCCTCTTCCATTGTCTCGGGTCACCAAGAAAGCAGAACGCATGAAGCGCATCATCCGGCGTATCGGCGCAGCCCTCGCCGCCGGCGCCCTCTCCGTCACCGCCCTCTCGATCGCTACGGCGGCGCCGGCCCAGGCCGCCTCCTGCGCGACCTCGGTCAAGCTGGACGTGTACAAGGGCTCCACCGAGTTCGGTGGCTACAACTCCGTCTCGGCGCAGCTGTCCTATGGTGCCTGCGACTACCCCTCCGCAGGTACGACCACGATCCAGCGCTCGACCGACGGCGGCCGGACCTGGACCAAGGTCGCGACGTCCTCCGGCCGCACCTACGCGTACTTCTCCGGCACCGGCCGGTTCAACACCACCGCGCGTTACCGCGGCGTCTACACCGGCGGCACCTACGCCGGCTACAGCGGCACCACCACCTGGACCCCGAGCGTCTCCACGGTCCGCGCCATCGGCACCTACCGCAAGGTCAGCTTCAAGGACAAGAGCACCCGGCGCGCCAGCAGGGGCCAGTTCGTCATCCGTCCCGCGGCCGCGATCCGGGGCATGCGCGCCACCTTCCAGCGCAAGGTCGGCGGGAAGTGGAAGGGCTACAAGAAGGTCCGGGTCTCCGGCACCGCCAAGATCACGGTGACCTTCAAGAACTCCCGCAAGGGCATCAAGTACCGCATGGTCCTGCCGGCCGGCCGCGGGATGGTGTCCTCGACGTACGGCCCGATCACCGCACGTCGCTACTGATCGCACCGATCGTTGGCTGAACCCTGTTGAACACACAGCTGGTGGGCTCCCGCGAGGGAGCCCACCAGCTGTCATTTCGTGACCCGTAGGACCGGACGAGGACGTTGCCGGCCGCGTGACCGCGCCGGGGTCGTGAGGGTCAGCGCAGCACGCGGCGCGCCGCACCCAACCTGAGGAAGACGGTCTCGCCGGTGGCGTCGTCCAGGCCGTCGTTGTCGGTGACGGCGTAGAGCTCCCCGTCGCGGGCGATGGCGAGACCTTCCAGCTTCTCCTGGGTCCAGCCCCGGGTGGCACGCAGGTCGGGCAGGACGTCGTGGGCGAGCCTCTTGCGCAGCGTCTTCCCGACGAGCGGGATGTCCACCGTGTAGATCCGCTTCACCGCGGCGTCGGGGCCGGACTGCTTGTCCCGCTCGATCACGGCGAGGGTGTTCCGGTCCACGGCGGTGACCTCGGACAGGCCGATCCAGTCGCCCTCGACCGAGGTGCTCTCCAGCGGGTAGTGGAACCAGCGCCAGGTGCCGGTGAGGGGGGTGTACCGGCCGATCCGGGCGGTCTGTTCGCCGGCGAGCGGACGCTGCAGCGCGACGTACACCTGTTCGTGCCAGCCGCGGCCGACGGTGGTGACGCCCTCCAGACCCTGGGAGCCGAGGCCGGCGGCGACGTCCCGAGGCAGCTTCACCGTCTCCAGGATCTCCCCGTCGGAGGCCAGTCGGAGCAGTTGGTTCTCCGGGCCGGTGGCGCCCTCCGAGGCGGCCCAGAAGCCGCCGTTCTCCCGGGCGGCCAGTCCCTCGATGTCCAACGCGGGGGTCTCACCGGAGGCGGTGTGCACCTCGCGCACCTCGGTGATCCTCGCCGGTGTGCGACGGACGTCGACGCGGTAGATCCGGCCGGTCGCGAGAGCCGCGTCGCTGGCGGCCCAGAGCGTGTCGGCATCGCGGGGGTCGCCCGAGAGCGCGCCCAGTGCGGTCCAGCCGATCGGCTTCCCGGACTCGTCCTCGGAGACGATCGAGGGGAACTCGACCGACCCGTCGGCCGTGCGGTCCTCGTGACCCTGGCCGTGACCCTGACCCCGGCGGTCGTCCTCGCCGTCACCGAGTCGGTAGACCCCGACGGTGGCCCGGAAGCCGTCCTCGGCGGAGTCCTCCTCCGTGGAGACCGCGAGCAGGTTCCGCGCGGGGATCGGCAGCAGCCCCTCGGGGCCGATCGCGGTGGGCAGCACCTGGGTGAGCTCCGGTTCGCGCGGATCGCTCATGTCGTAGACGGCGACGAAGTTGCTGCGTTCGGAGCCGACGAAGGCGTACGGGACGCCGTCGAAGGTGTCGAAGGCGAGGCCCTCCGGCTCGGTCCCCTTCGCGTCCGAGCGGCCCTCGTTGGCGAGGCCGTGGCGGACGGCGAGCTCCTCGAAGCTGGCGCCGGCGTCCCACACCACCTCGCCGTCCGTGGCCTCGAAGACGGTCCAGCCGCGGGTGCCGCCCTTCCAGTCGCCTTCGTTGGCGGTGGCGACCAGGCCGTCGCCGACCCACTGGATCGCGTCGGGCTCGCGCGGCGCGGTGATGGTCCCGCTCAGGTCGATGACGCCGTCCTCGGTGGTGTCCACGCCCTCGACGGTGGCGGACCCAGCGCTCCACACCGATTCCAGGGAGGCGGTGGCGAGGTCGATGATCGCGACGCCGTTGTTCTCCTGGAGGGTCAGGGCGAGCTGGTTGTCGTCGTTGATGTCGACGTACTCCGGCTCGGCGTCCTGCGGCGTGTCGAGTACGCCGAGCGCCTCGGCCGGCAGGTCGACCCGGTCCGTGCTCCATCCGGTCGGGTCGCCGCCGAGGGAGAGCACCTGCACGAACCCGGCCGGCGCCTGGGGGAGGTCGCCCTCCTCCCCGTCGCCGGTGTCCGGCATCGCCTCCTCGTCGCGCTGGTTCTCCATCGCGATCGCGGCGTACCGGCCGTCCGGGCTGACCGCGATCGAGTCCGGCTGACCGCCGAGGTCGATCGAGGCGACCAGGTCGTGCGGCGCGGCGAGGGTCACCACGTCCAGCCGGCCCGCGGGGTGGGGGAAGTCGCCGTCGGTGTCGTCCACGACCACCAGTGCGTAGTCGCCGACCACGGCGACCGAGGTCGGCTGGCCGCCACGGCCGCCGGCGACGTCGTGGGAGCCCAGTCCTACCGGCGCGGAGGGGTCGGAGAGGTCCAGGAACCCGATCCGTCCCCCCGCGGCGTCGGTGTAGGCCAGGGTGCGACCGTCCTCGGAGACGTCGGAGATCTCGGCCAGCGTCTCCTCGGCGGGGTCGACCCCCGTCGGCACGTTCTGGAAGACCGGGTAGGTCACCAGCCGCTCGAAGGTGTCCTCCGCCGACGAGCTGTGCCCGGCAGAGCGGTCGGACCGGTCGGGCCGGTCGGCGGCGGCCGGCGATGTCAGGGGGGCGAGCGCGAGGGCGATCAGGGACAGGGCCGCGGTGACCGCGGCCGTGGTGCGCAGACGCATGCAGAGGTCCTAGGGGGTCGGGGGGACGAACGTGTGAACCCAAGTGCCTGTGCGCGACGTACGGGTGAAGTCCTGGCGAGGCCCGGGTGAACGGTCGTGGTCCCGGACGGCCGGGTGATCCTCCCCACCCGACCGTGCTGAGAACGACCGGACTCCTCGGTCGAGGGGTCCATTAGGGTGAGTCCCGGCCCGACCCCCGACTCCCCAGGAGCATTGAAGTGGCAGCGATCGAAGCAGTAGGCGCCCGCGAGATCCTCGACTCCCGCGGCAACCCGACCGTCGAGGTCGAGGTCGTCCTGGAGGACGGCACCTTCTCCCGTGCCGCGGTGCCCAGCGGTGCGTCCACCGGGGCCTTCGAAGCGGCCGAGCTGCGCGACGGCGACCAGCGCTACGGCGGCAAGGGCGTGATGAAGGCCGTCCAGGGCGTCGTGGAGACGCTCGCCCCCGCCATCGAGGGTCTCGACGCCGACGACCAGCGCCTCATCGACAGCATCATGCTCGAGGCGGACGGCACCCCCAACAAGGCCAACATCGGCGCCAACGCCATCCTCGGCCTCTCCCTGGCCGTCGCCCGCGCCGCGGCCGACAGCGCCGGCCTCCCGCTCTATCGGTACGTCGGAGGACCCAACGCGCACCTCCTCCCGGTGCCGATGATGAACATCCTCAACGGCGGTGCCCACGCGGACACCAACGTCGACATCCAGGAGTTCATGATCGCGCCGATCGGGCTCCCCACGTTCGCCGAGGCGCTCCGCGCCGGTGCCGAGGTCTACCACTCGCTGAAGTCGGTGCTGAAGAAGCAGGGCCTGGCCACCGGCGTGGGTGACGAGGGCGGCTTCGCGCCCGACCTCCCCTCCAACCGGGCCGCGCTCGACCTGATCGCCGAGGCGATCGGTGCAACCGGCCTGACCCTGGGCCGCGACGTCGCGCTCGCGCTCGACGTGGCCGCCTCGGAGTTCTGCACCGAGGGCGTCTACACCTTCGAGGGCTCGACCAGGTCGGCGGAGCAGATGGCGGCCTACTACGCCGAGCTCGTCGCGGCCTACCCGATCGTCTCGATCGAGGACCCCCTCGACGAGGAGGACTGGGACGGATGGAAGGCGATCACCGACACCCTGGGCTCGAAGACCCAGCTGGTGGGCGACGACCTGTTCGTCACCAACGTCGAGCGCCTCCAGCGCGGCATCACCGGTGGCCAGGGCAACGCGCTGCTGGTCAAGGTCAACCAGATCGGCTCGCTCAGCGAGGCCCTCGACTCGGTCGACCTGGCCCACCGCAACGGCTTCCGCTGCATGATGAGCCACCGCTCGGGCGAGACCGAGGACACCACCATCGCCGACCTCGCCGTGGCGACCAACTGCGGCCAGATCAAGACCGGGGCCCCGGCGCGCTCCGAGCGGGTCGCCAAGTACAACCAGCTGCTGCGGATCGAGGACGAGCTCGGCGAGGCCGCCCGTTACGCCGGCGCCGCAGCCTTCCCGCGCTACCAGGGCTGATCCAGGGCTGATTCACCACGCCCCGCGCGGGCCCGGTCGACCTCGTCGGCCGGGCCCGTGCGGCCATCCCGGCCGGGGTGCGACTTTCGCCGGTGAACCGGGGAAACGTCCGCCCAGCAGCCACCAGATAGTGCGAGTCACTGCCCGATCACGGCGGGTGGGTCGGGGAGAATCGGCGCCGTGGGTGAGCAGCGGCGCAACACCAGGGGCACGACGCGGGGACCCTCGGCCCGGCCGACCCGCCGCCCCGGCGTACGACCCGGACAGGTGCGCGCCGGCCGGCGGCCGGGGTCGGAGGAGTCCGATCCGGCCGCCGCGACGACCGCCGTACGCCGGCGGCGTCCCCGGTTCACCGGGCGGGCCGCGGTCCTGCTGCTCGTGCTGGCGGTCCTGGCTCTGAGCTACACCTCCTCGCTCCGTTCCTACCTGGACCAGCGCGAGCACATCACCGAGGCCAAGGCCGAGATCGCCGAGCGCGAGCAGGCCATCGACGACCTCGAGCGGGAGAAGGCACGCTGGGACGACCCGGCCTACGTCGAGCAGCAGGCCCGGGAGAGGTTCGGGTTCGTGATGCCGGGGGAGACGCCGTACGTCGTCCTCGACGAGAACGGCGACCGGCTTCAACCCGGGGCCGAGCTGGCCGATCCCGACGACGTCGGTGACCAGACCCCGCGGGCCTGGTGGGAGGATGCATGGGAGTCGGTCGAGGTGGCCGGCGACCCACCGCGTGAGAGCAAGACCGCCAACGAGATCGACGGGGAGAAGGAGACATCCCGAAGGTGACCGGCATCGACGCCGCCGACGAGGCCGCGATCGCAGCACAGCTCGGCCGGGTGCCGCGCGGCATCCACGAGATCGGGCACCGCTGCCCGTGCTCGCTGCCCGACGTGGTGACCACCGATCCGCGGCTGCCCAATGGCACGCCCTTCCCGACGACCTTCTACCTCACCTGTCCGCGGGCGGCCTCGCGGATCGGCACGCTCGAGGGCGGCGGCGTGATGAAGCAGATGCAGGAGCGGCTCGGCGAGGATCCCGACCTGGCGGCCGCCTACCGGCGGGCGCACGAGAGCTATCTGGAGTTCCGCGGCCGGCTGGCGGAGGAGAAGGGCCTCTCCGTCCCGGAGATCGAAGGGATCAGCGCCGGGGGGATGCCCGACCGGGTCAAGTGCCTCCACGTGCTCGCCGGCCAGGCGCTCGCGATGGGCCGCGGGGTCAACCCGCTGGGTGACGAGGTGCTCGACGAACTCGGCGACTACTGGGCCGCCGGACCGTGTGTCGAGCCCACCTCGCCCGGAGCCGACGACGAAGCCACACCCGAGTGACCGCTCCTGTCGCCGCGATCGACTGCGGCACCAACACGATCAAGCTCCTGATCGGTGACCTGCCCGACGTCGCGGTCCGCGAGATGCGGATGGTGCGCCTGGGTCAGGGGGTGGATCGCACCGGTGTCCTGGCCGCGGACGCCCTCGCCCGCACCTTCGCCGCCATCGACGAGTACGCCGGCCTGATCCGCGCCCACGGCGTCGAGCAGGTGCGCTTCGTGGCGACCTCGGCCACGCGCGATGCCGCGAACACGGAGGAGTTCGTCGCCGGCGTTCGTTCCCGGCTCGGGATCGAGCCGGAGGTGGTCAGCGGCACCGAGGAGGCGGCGCTCGCCTTCGACGGCGCGGTGCGCAACCTGCGCGAGCGACCCGCCGGTCCGGTCCTCGTGCTCGACATCGGGGGCGGGTCGACCGAGCTGATCCTCGGCACCCGACTCGGACAGCCGCCCGCGGTGGCCCGGTCGATGGACATCGGCTCGGTGCGACTCCACGAACGCCACCTGCGTTCGGACCCACCGGAGATGGGTGAGGTCGCCGCGCTGGTGCGCTCGGTCGACGCCGCCCTGGAGGAGTCGGCGGTGGATCTCGACTCGGCGCGGACCCTCGTCGGTGTCGCGGGCACGATCACGACCCTGGCGGCCGGCGTCCTCGACCTCGATGAGTACTCCCGAGATGCGATCGACCAGGCGGTGTTGGCCGTCGAGGACATCCACGCGCTGGTCGACCGGCTGCTCGGGATGACCGTCAACGAGCGGGTCGAGCTGCCCTGGCTGCACCCCGGCCGGGCCGACGTGATCGGCGCCGGCGGCCTGATCCTGAGCCGGATCCTGCGCCGCGCGGCGGTGGACCGGATCATCGTCTCCGAATCCGACATCCTCGACGGCATCGCCTGGTCGATGGTGGAGTGACCGAGCCGGTCCCTCGACACGCCCCCGTATCCCAACCGGCAGAGGAAGCCGTCTTAAAAACGGCACAGTGTGGGTTCGAGCCCCACCGGGGGCACCACCGGCGCCGGTGAGCCAGCGCTGGTAGCAGCCCGCCGGTGAGGCCGGCCTGGCTGCCCGGGGTGGTCCGGTGCGGAGCCCGTGCCCCGAAGGAGGCAGGGGGCAGCCGCTGTCTCATCGACTTCTCGGCCCGCTCGGGAACGTGTGCCGCTGCGGGCGCGTTGGACACCATGAGACCACTACAGTGGAGTCACCAGCCGGCCCGAAGATCGAGACGGCCGCAGGCCTCCGAGGAGAGACCAGCACTCATGCAGAGCAACAACCCGGTGTGGAGCCGGTCGGAAGGGTTCAGCCAGCAGACCAGCCGGGCGGGCCACGCCCAGCAGGGCTACACCGACCCGAGCTCTTGGAACATCAGCCAGGGCGGTCAGCCGACCGACCCCACCCACGGTTACGCGCCGCCGGCACCCCCGCGGCCGACCGAGCGGATGACCATCGACTCGGTGGTCCAGAGCACCGGCATCTCACTGGCGGTCGTGATCGTGGCCGCGTTCGCCACCTGGGTGCTCACCCCCAACCTGAACAACCCGTTCGTCGACCTGAGCCCGTTCTACGCGGCGATCACCATCGGCTCGCTGGGTGCCTTCGGCCTCTCGATGGTCAACTCCTTCAAGCGGGTGTGCAGCCCCGCGCTGGTGATCGCCTTCGCCGCTCTCGAGGGCGTCGCCCTCGGCGGGATCAGCAAGATCATCGACGCCCAGGTGGGCGGCGGCGTGGTCATGCAGGCGGTGCTCGGCACCTTCGCCGCCTTCGCCGGCACCCTGGCGGCGTACAAGTTCATGAACATCCGGGTCGGCGCCCGGGGCCGCAAGTTCGTGATCTCTGCGATGTTCGGTCTGGTCGGGTTGAGCGTCCTCGAGCTCGTGCTCGGCATGTTCGGCATCTCCACCGGCATCTACAACGACGGCGCGATCGGCATCCTGTTCGCCCTGGCCGGCCTGGCACTCGGTGTCTTCATGCTGCTGATGGACTTCGACAACGTCGAGCAGGGCATCGCCTACGGCCTGGACAAGCGCGAGTCGTGGCGTGCGGCCTTCGGCATCACCGTCAGCCTGGTCTGGATCTACACCAACCTGCTGCGGCTGCTGGCCTTCTTCAGCGACAACTGACGCATCCACGCACGACAGGGCCCCGGAGACCTCTCCGGGGCCCTGTCGTCGTACCGGCCACCCTGGTGTGCGATCGGGTCGGGGTCGCTCAGCCGGTCACGGGCGCGTCGTCGGGATCCTGGTCGGGGAGTGCGCGCGGTGCTTCGGGCCGGCCCTCCGGCTGGCGGCGGCGGTGACGCAGGGTCACCCACAGTCCCCGGACGCCGAAGGTCTTCCCACCGACCTGGGTGCCGCCGATCTCGGTGCCGGGTGACTCGACCGCCCGGAGTGCGGCGGCGGTGATCGGCAGGACGCCCTCGCCGCGCGCGCTCTCGACCTGCTCCTCGGGGATGACCCCCAGGGCGGCGAGCACCGAGGGGATCAGCACCTGGGCGAGCGCGTGGTAGCCGGTGGCGCTCGGATGGAACTGGTCGGGCCCGAAGAGCAGGGCCGGAGCCATGCTGAACTCACGGCCCAGCACCGAGGCCAGCGAGACGCTGCGCCCGCCGGTCTCGACCACGGTGATCGTCTGGGCGGCCGCGATCCGTCGCGACCAGGACCGGGCGAGCTGCTTGAGCGGGGTCATCAGCGGCTTGATCGTGCCCAGGTCGGGGCAGGTGCCGACGATCACCTCGACGCCCTGCTCGCGCAGGCGGCGCACGGCGTCCCCGAGGTAGCCGACCGACGCGGAGGGGCGTACGCCGTGGGTGACGTCGTTGACGCCGACCAGGATGATCGCGACGTCGGGATCCTGGGTCAGCGCCCGGTCCACCTGGCCGGCGAGGTCGGAACTCTGCGCGCCCACGACGGCGTAGGACCGCAGGTCGACCGGCCGCTCGGCCCGCTCGGCCACGGTGGAGGCGAGCACCGCCCCCGGGGTCTCCTCGACCTGTTCGACGCCGTACCCGGCCGCGCTGGAGTCGCCCAGCCAGGCGATCGAGATCGGGGACCCTGAGCGGGCCCGGCCGTACCAGCCGGTGGCCTCGTGCACCTCGAGGACCGCCTCGCCGATCCGGCGGCGGGCGAGCTTGGCCTCGGTGGTCAGGACGCCGAAAAGCGCCGCCCCCATCACGGTCAGGCCCCCACCGCCGTAGACGGCGGCGGAGGCCAGTTTGCGGGCCGCGCCTTCCTTGCTCATCGGCTCCACCTTACGGTCGGCCCCGGAAACCCCATCGGTCGGCGGGGCGAAGGTAGGTTGAGCGTGTGGAGTACGTGACCTCGCTCTTGGACCTGATCGGCGACACCCCGCTGCTGCGGCTCTCCCGCTCACTCGACCGTGCCGACGACGCCGAGGACGGCCCGCTGGTGCTCGCCAAGGTCGAGTACCTCAACCCGGGCGGCTCGGTGAAGGATCGCATCGCCACCCGGATGATCGAGGCAGCCGAGGCCTCCGGCGCGCTGCAGCCCGGCGGCACCATCGTGGAGCCGACCTCCGGCAACACCGGTGTCGGGCTGGCGATGGTGGCCCAGCGCAGGGGCTACCGCTGCGTCTTCGTGTGCCCCGACAAGGTCAGCGAGGACAAGCGCAACGTGCTGCGCGCCTACGGCGCGGAGGTGGTCGTGTGCCCCACCGCCGTCCCGCCCGAGCACCCCGACTCCTACTACAACGTCTCCGATCGGCTGGCCTCGCAGCCCGGCGCGTGGAAGCCCGACCAGTACTCCAACCCTCACAACCCCCGCTCCCACTACGAGACCACCGGGCCCGAGATCTGGCGGCAGACCGAGGGGCGGATCACCCACTTCGTGGCCGGTGTCGGCACCGGTGGCACCATCTCGGGCATCGGCCGCTATCTCAAGGAGCAGAACCCCGAGGTCCGGGTCATCGGCGCCGATCCGGCGGGGTCGGTCTACTCCGGCGGCACCGGTCGCCCCTACCTGGTCGAGGGGGTCGGGGAGGACTTCTGGCCTGAGACCTACGACCGCGACATCGCCGACCGGATCATCGAGGTCGCCGACCGCGACTCCTTCGCCTTCACCCGCCGGCTGGCGCGCGAGGAGGCGCTCCTGGTGGGCGGATCCAGTGGCATGGCCGCCTTCGCCGCCAAGCAACTGGCCGCCGAGCTCGCGGCGGAGGGCCGCACCGACGCGGTGATCGTGGTCCTGCTGCCCGACTCCGGGCGGGGCTATCTCACCAAGGTGTTCAACGACGAGTGGCTCGGCCGCTACGGCTTCGCCACCTCCGACCAGCCGCCGGCCCGCAGCGTCGGCGACGTGCTGCGCGGCAAGGACGGTCGACTGCCCGACCTGGTCCACACCCACCCCGGGGAGACGATCTCCGAGGCGGTCCAGATCCTGCGCGAGTACGGCGTCAGCCAGATGCCCGTCGTCCGCGCCGAACCGCCGATCGTGGCGGCCGAGGTGGCCGGTTCCGTCTCCGAACGCACCCTGCTCGACGCCCTCTTCACCGGCCATGCCTTGCTGACCGACCAGGTCGAGAAGCACATGTCGCCCCCGCTCCCCACCATCGGGGCCAGCGAGGACGCCCGGGACGCCGTCCGACTCCTGGAGACCTCCGATGCAGTCCTGGTCCACGAGGACGGCCGGCCGGTCGGCGTCCTCACCCGCCAGGACCTCCTCGGCCTGGTCTCCACCTGACCCCGTCCCCGCCCGTCTCCCCGTCCCGGCACGTTGAGTGGGCCCTCCCGGCACGTTGAGTGGGCCTTCCCGGCACGTTGAGTGGGCCTTCCCGGCACGTTGAGTGGGCCTTCCCGGCACGTTGAGTGGGCCCTTCCGGCACGTCGAGCGGGGCCTCCCAGCACGTCGAGTGGGCCCTTCCGGCACGTCGAGCGGGGCCTTCCGGCACGTCGAGTGGGCCCTCCTGGCACGTCGAGCGGGGCCTTCCGGCACGTCGAGCCGCACGGATTCGAAGTCGCCGTCCGCGGGGCCCTACTCGACCGTCCACGGGGCCCTATTCGACCGTCCACGGGGCCCAACTCAACAGTCGGTGAGGAAGAACGCCTGCTCACGTCGACGAGGTCGGGACGGGCGGGTGTGGGAAGAGGGTGGTGGATCCGGGCGATCCTCTCCGCAGTGGCGCCTCCGGTGAGTAGGGTCGCCCCACGGGGCCAGGGTGGCCCCGTACTCACCGGGAAGGACCGCGCCCATGGACACCATCCTCGTCGGCGTCGACGGCTCGCATGCCGACCGCACCAGCCTGCGGTACGCCACCGAGGTCGCCCTCCGCACGGGGGCAGACATCCGGATCGCGCACGTCGCCACCACCTACAGCGCCCTGGTGCCGGTGGTCGACGTGGACTTCGAGGACTACGGCCGCGAGGTGCTCGACGGTGCGATGGCGGTGGCCAGGGAATCGATCGAGGCCACCAGGCTGTCCGGAATCCTGTTGCGCGGCCAGCGACAGCCGGCCCTGTTGGAGGCGGCCAAGGACGTCAATCTGGTCGTCCTGGGTGCTTCCCATCGCGGTCGGATGGAGCGGTTGGTGACCGGATCCACCACGACCGCTCTCGCTGCGGGCGCGCACTGCCCGGTGGTGGTGGTCCCCGACACCTGGGAGGGCAACCATCACGGCGCCGTCGGGGTCGGCGTCAAGACCCTGGAGGGTGCGGTGCCGCTGCTCGCCCAGGCGGCCGCCATCGCCGAGTCGCGTCGGGCCGTGCTGGAGGTGCTCCACGCGTGGCACCTGCCGGTCTCGGCGTACGACGTGATGTCGGTGCCCGGGGCGATCGACACCTCCGCGTGGGAGAGCGACATGCGGGACGCCCTGGCGGGGGAGGTGCGGCAGGCCCTGGTCGAGCACCCCACGGTCGAGGTGCGACAGACGGTGGTCGAGGCCAACCCCGCCACGATGCTGGCCGACCTGGGCGGTCGGATCGACCTGCTCGTGGTGGCGCGGCGCGCCAAGCGGTTCCCCCGCGGCCATCTGGGCGGCACCGCCCGCGCGCTGTTGCGGGAGGCCACCTGTCCGGTGTTCGTCGTACCGCCGCCGGCGGGAGACGAGGAGTGCCCGACCATCTGAGGTTCCGATGGTGGTCCGACCTCCTCGACCACGTGTCACACGGCTGTGTTCTCATCGCACTGATCACTTGCGTCACATGAGTCACACGCGACATGCCTGCCATCGCTTGCCGTAGCTCCCGAATCCGGCCATGGTCGTGATGTGGACGTCTTGGAGCTCGCGCGGTGGCAGTTCGGGATCGTCACCGTCTACCACTTCCTGTTCGTGCCCCTGACCATCGGGCTCACGATGCTGGTCGCCCTGATGGAGGCGATCTGGCTCAAGACCAAGAACCCCGACTGGTATCGCCTCACCCGGTTCTTCGGCAAGCTGATGCTGATCAACTTCGCCATCGGTGTCGCCACCGGCCTGGTGCAGGAGTTCCAGTTCGGGATGAACTGGTCGGACTACTCCCGCTTCGTGGGAGACATCTTCGGCGCTCCGCTGGCGGTCGAGGCACTGCTCGCCTTCTTCCTGGAGTCGACCTTCCTGGGCCTGTGGATCTTCGGCTGGGACAAACTGCCGCGCGGACTGCACAACGCCTGCATGTGGATCGTGCACGTGGGCACCCTGGCCTCCTCGTGGTTCATCCTGGCGGCCAACTCGT
Organism: Nocardioides insulae DSM 17944; assembly: GCF_000422825.1. GTDB lineage: Bacteria > Actinomycetota > Actinomycetes > Propionibacteriales > Nocardioidaceae > Nocardioides > Nocardioides insulae. The sequence continues at coordinate 495,795 of NZ_AUGU01000014.1, forward strand.
GGATGCAGAACCCCGTCGGCTACGAGTTCAACCCCGACACCGGACGGGCCGAGCTGACCGACTTCGCGGCGGTGATGTTCAACGAGGTGCAGCTCGGCACCTTCCCGCACGTCATCGGAGCGGCCTACATGACCGCCGGGGCGTTCCTGGTCGGCATCGCCGCCTGGCTCTATCACAAGAAGCGGGAGCAGCCCGACGAACAGCGGATGTACAAGCGCAGCATCCGCCTCGGCGCCTGGGTGATGCTCCTCTTCGGTGCCAGCGTCGCGGTGAGTGGCGATGTCCAGGGCAAGATCATGACCGACGTCCAGCCGATGAAGATGGCGGCCGCCGAGGCCCTCTACGAGACCTCCGACACCTGTGCGCCCTTCTCGGTGCTCACCATCGGCACCCGCGACGGCACGGAGGAGAAGTGGGCCCTGGAGATCCCCTGCCTGCTCTCGTTCCTGGCCACCGGCCACTTCGACCAGAAGGTCGAGGGCATCAACGACCTGCGTGAGCAGTACGTCGAGACCTACGGCCAGGACCCCGGTGCGTCGTACTACTCCGCCGGCGACTACGTGCCCAACATCCCGGTGACCTACTGGACCTTCCGCTGGATGATGGGGCTCGGCGTCGCGGCCGCCTTCGGCGGTGCCCTGATCCTGTGGCTGACCCGGAAGGGGCGTACGCCGGGAGGCAGATGGTTCCCCGTGCTCGCGATCTCGATCCCGGTGATGGCGGTCCTGGCCAACTCGATGGGCTGGATCTTCACCGAGATGGGCCGCCAGCCCTGGGTGGTCTTCGGCCTGCTGACCACCGAGAACGGCGTCTCGCCGGGCGTGGGCGCCGGTGAGGTGTGGCTCTCGATGGGCAGCTTCACCGCGCTGTACGCCGTCCTGGCGGTGGTCGAGATCGGCCTGCTGGCCCGGGTGGTGAAGAAGGGCGCCGACCCGTTCGTCGAACCGCCCGAGCCCTCGCTGTCCGGAGGCGGGAAGGACGACGACCAGGACAGCGATCAGCCCCTCACCTTCGCCTACTGAGGCGGACAGGCGACGAAGGACAACTCATGGAACTCACCACCATCTGGTTCTGCCTCATCGCGATCCTGTGGGTCGGCTACTTCGTGCTGGAGGGCTTCGACTTCGGGGTGGGGATGCTGCTGCCCGTCCTGGCCAAGAACAACCGCGAGCGCCGGGTGCTGATCAACACCATCGGACCGGTGTGGGACGGCAACGAGGTCTGGCTGCTGACCGCCGGCGGTGCGACCTTCGCCGCCTTCCCGGAGTGGTACGCCACCTTGTTCTCCGGGTTCTACGTGCCCCTGCTGCTGATCCTGCTCGCCCTGATCGTGCGCGGGGTGGCCTTCGAATACCGGCACCAGCGCCCGGGGGCGACCTGGGCCGGTTGGTGGGACCGAGCCGTGATCGTCGGCTCCTACGTGCCGGCTTTCCTGTGGGGCGTGGCGTTCGCCAACATCGTGCACGGCGTGCCGATCGACGCCGACAAGGAGTTCACCGGCACCGTGTTCACCCTGCTCAACCCGTACGCCCTGCTCGGCGGCCTGGTCACCCTGAGCCTGTTCTGGACCCACGGCGCGATGTTCCTGGCGCTGAAGACCGACGGCGAGATCCGGGCCCGGGCGCGGGCGATGGCGGTGCGCTCCGGGGTGGTCGCCGCGGTGCTGGCGGTGGTGTTCCTGGTGCTGACCCAGGTGGACACCGGTGACGCCTGGTCACTGGCGATGTTCGTGATCGCCGCCGTGGCCCTGGTCGCCGGGATCGCCGCAGCCGCCACCGCTCGGGAGGGCTGGGCCTTCGTGGGCACCTTCATCACCATCGCCCTGGCCGTCGGGGGACTGTTCGTGGCGCTGTTCCCGGACGTGATGCCCTCCACCACCGACGCGGCGTACTCGCTGACGGTGACCAACGCCGCGGCCACCGACTACACCCTGAAGATCATGACCATCGTGGCCTGCATCTTCACCCCGATCGTGATCTGCTACCAGGCCTGGACCTACTGGGTCTTCCGCAAGCGGATCGCGGTCCATCACATCCCCGAGGAGGAGCTCGAGGGAGCGCACTGATCCTCCGTGAGCGTGCGACCCAGCGACCCCCGGATCCGACAGCAACTCGCCCCGGCGACCCGGCCCCTCACCGGGGTGGCGGTGACCGGCGTACTGACCTCGCTCCTGATGATCGGGCAGGCCTGGGCGGTGACCGAACTGGTGGTCGCCGCCCTGGATGGCGCCGCGGTGGTCGGCTGGGCGGCCCTGGTCGCGGCCGTGTTCACCGCCCGCGGTCTGGTCGGCTGGCTCGGTGATTGCCTGGCGGCGTCCGCGGCGGCGACCGTGGGTGCCGGCGTACGGCGGCGGGTGCTGGGTGCGATCCTCTCCGGGGCCGGGCGCCGGCGTCCCAGCGGTGAGCTGGCGACACTGGCCACGCGGGGCGCCGCCGCGGCCGAGCCGTACCTCACCCGCTACCTGCCGGCGCTGGTGCTGGCCGGCGTACTGCCCTGTCTCACCCTGATCGCGATCGCGGTGGTCGATCCGCTGAGCGCGCTGATCGTGCTCCTGACCCTGCCGCTGATCCCGGTGTTCGGCATCCTGGTCGGCCTCGCGACCCGCGACCAGGCCACCTCGCAGTGGCGCACGATGGCCTCGCTCTCGAGCCACTTCGTGGACGTGATGCGCGGCCTGCCCACCCTGGTGGCCTTCCGCCGGGCGGGGCACCAGTCGGGCGTCATCCGCGAGGTCACCGACCGCTACCGACGGCGGACCCTGGCCACGCTCAAGATCGCGTTCGCCTCCTCGGGGGTGCTCGAACTGGTCGCGACCATCTCGGTCGCGCTGGTCGCGGTGACGGTCGGTCTGCGGCTGGCGCACGGCTCGATCCCGCTGGAACAGGCGCTGGTCGTGCTCCTGCTGGCACCCGAGGCCTACTGGCCGCTGCGTCGGGTCGGCGCGGAGTTCCATGCCGCCGCCGAGGGGGTCGCAACCTTCGAGGCCGCCGCGGGACTGGACCCCGCTGGCCACGTCGATCCCGGGGATGGCCGGGCCTGCCGGCTCGCGCCCGGTGAGGCGCCGGCCCGACTGGTCGAGGTGTCCCTGACCTATCCCGGTCGCCGGGTGCCCGCGTTGAGGCCGCTCACCGTCGAGATCCCGGCACGAGGCGTCACCGCCGTCGCCGGTCCCTCCGGGTGCGGCAAGTCGACCCTGCTCGCCGTCCTCGCCGGCGAACTCGAGCCCTCCCAGGGGTACGCCGACCTCCCGTCGCCCGACCAGGTGGCCCACCTGCCGCAGCGCCCGGTCTTCGTGGCCGGCACCCTCGCCGACAACCTCCGGCTGGCCGCTCCCGACGCGAGCGAGGCTCGGCTGTGGGAGGCGCTGGAACAGGTCGTGCTGGCGGACCGGGTGCGCGCGCTCCCGGCCGGGCTCGACACCTCGCTGGGTGAGGACGGCGGCACCCTCTCCGGGGGTGAGCGGGCCCGGCTCGCCCTCGCCCGGATCGTGCTCTCCGACCGGCCCTGGATCCTGCTCGACGAACCCACCGCCCATCTCGATGAGCTCACCGAACGCGTCGTCTCGCACACCGTCGCCCGCCTGGGCCACACCCGCGCCGTCGTCCTCGTCGCCCACCGCCCCGCACTGCTCGACCTCGCCGATGGGGTGGTGGAGTTGGTGGGGGCGGGGGAGACGCCCGCACCACCGGTCGACCGTGGACGCGTGCACCTCCCGGGCGGTACCCCCCGGGAGTGCACCGACAGCCCCGGTGATGGGGCTCCGCAGCCCGAGGGGACGGCGTCGGCGGACACCGCGACCATCCGAGCAGGCGCACTCGCGCAGCAGGAGGACACACCGCCGCCGCTCGGGCGGCGCCGGCTCTGGCAGGCCACCGCACTGGCGGCGGGGGCGACCCTGTGCGGGGTGGCGCTGACGGCCACCTCGGGCTGGCTGATCGTGCAGGCCTCGGCGATGCCACCGGTGCTGACCCTGCTGGTGGCCATCGTGGGGGTGCGGGCGTTCGGGCTGGGCCGGCCGGTGCTGCGGTACGCCGAGCGGCTGCGTTCCCACGACGCCGCCCTGCGTCTGCTGGGGGAGCGCCGGGTCGAGGTGTACGACGCCGTCGTGCCGCTCACCCCGGGCGGACTGCGGCGCGACGGGCGTCGGCGGGGCGACGTCCTGGCCGCGATCGTCGAGGACGTGGACAGCGTGCTGGACCGGGAGCTCCGGGTGCTCCTCCCGGTGCGCTCCTTCGTCGTGGTCGCGGCGGTGGTGACGCTGATCGCCGGCGTGATCGCGCCGGTCGCGGCTCCGGTGGTGCTGGCGACCGCGGCCGTCGCGGGCGGGGCGGGGTACGCCCTGGCCAGGCGGGGTGCGGCCCGCGCCGAGGAGATCGCGGTGGCCGCGCGGGCCCGGCTCTCCGAGGCGGTGCTGGAGACTGTCCAGACCGCGCCGGAGCTGGTCCGCTGGCAGGCCACCGGTCAGGCCCTGGCCGGGGTGCGGGAGATCGAGGAGACCCTCGGCCGCGCGACGCGGCGCAGCGCGTGGTGGTCGGGTGCTGCCCAGGCGGTGGTGCTGGTGGTCTGCGGCGTGGCGATGGGGCTGATGGCCGTGCTGACGGCCCCGCTGGTCGGCTCGGGAGAGCTGAGCGGCCCGATGATGGCGCTGCTGGTGCTGGTGCCGCTCGCTCTGGCCGAGCCGGCCGCCGAACTCGCCACCGCGGGGGCGCTCGACGTACGCACCCGTGCCGCGCTGGCCAGGCTCGACGCCCTCACCGAGCGTGAGCCGCTGGTCCGTGATCCCGAGGTGGCCCGGCCCGCGCCCGACGGCACCGGTCTGCTGCTCGACGGGGTGCGGGCGGGGTGGGGGAAGCGGCCCGCGTTCGAGCACCTCAGCCTGCAGGTCGCGCCGGGTGAGCGGGTGGGGGTGGTCGGCCGCTCCGGTTCTGGCAAGAGCACGCTGGCGGCCCTGCTGCTCCGCTTCCTCGATCCGACGCTGGGCAGTGTCGCGATCGGCGGTACGCCGCTGCCCGACCTCGCCCTGGACGACGTACGCCGGCGAGTGGGGCTGGTCGACGACGACCCCCACGTGTTCGCCTCCACGCTCGCCGAGAACGTTCGGTTCGCCCGTCCCGGCGCCTCCGACGACGCGGTCGAGGACGCGCTGCGTCGGGCCCACCTCGGCGGCTGGGTCGATGACCTGCCCGAGGGGCTCGGCACCCGCCTGGGGGACGGCGGTGCGGCGGTGTCCGGCGGTGAGCGCGCCCGGCTCGGTGTTGCCCGATCGCTGCTCGCCGACCAGCCGGTGCTCGTGCTCGACGAACCCACCGCCCACCTCGACACCGCCACCGCCCGCGCCCTCGCGGAGGAGGTCCTGGCCGAGGGCGGGTGGGCCGAGGAACCGTCGGCGGAGGATCGCGCGCGGGGGCGGCGCAGCGTCGTCTGGATCACGCACGAGCCGGTCGGTCTCGACCTCGTCGACCGGGTCGTCGACCTCGACGTGCGCGCGCGGTAACAGGACCGTCCGACACGCCGAGGCGGGGGACGGTGGTGCGGATCGCGCACCGATGTGGTCAGGTAGAACACGGTTCGAGTCCTCTGCGGCGCGACCCGGGGCCGGCAAGGGAGCCGACCTGAATCCCGTCCCTGAACGACGATGCAGGCAGAGGTGACCTCGGGCAGGTGTGGCAGTTCATCCAGGATCGATGGCAATCCATCGCCTTCGACAGCTACCAACATGCCAGCCTGGTCATCCAGTGCGTGCTCCTGGCCACGATCATCGCGGTGGCCCTGGCGGCGGTGATCGCCCGGACCAAGGGGCTCGAGCCCATCGCCGGGGCGCTGTCCGCGATCGGACTGACCATCCCGTCCTTCGCCCTGATCGGGATCCTGATCCCCGTCACCCAGCTCGGTACGACGACGGCGGTCGTGGTGGTCACCTTCTACGCCTTCCTGCCGGTGCTGCGCAACGCCGTGGTCGGCCTGGCCGGCGTGGACCGCACCCTGGTCGAGTCCGCCCGGGGGATGGGGATGGGCTCCCTGGCCATCCTGATGCGTGTCCAGCTGCCGCTGGCCTGGCCGGTGATCCATGCCGGCATCCGGATCTCGACCCAGATGTCGATGGGCGTCGCGGCGATCTCGGCGTACGTCCTGGGTCCGGGGCTGGGCAAGTACACCTTCGACGCGCTCGCGACCGAGGGCAGCGCCAACTCCATGTACAACGCCCTGATCGGGGTCTTCGGGGTCGTCATCATCGCGCTCATCGTCGACGCGCTGCTGCTGCTCCTCGGCCGCCTGACCATCTCGAAGGGAATCCGCATCGCATGACCTCCCCCGACACCCAGCCCGAGCCCGGCGCCGAGAGCGTGGGGACGATCAGCGGCGCCGAACTCACCCTCGACAAGGTCACCAAGCGCTACTCGGGGCAGAAGGCCGCGGCCGTCGACGAACTGAGCCTGACCATCCCGGCGGGCGAGATCGTGATGTTCGTCGGCCCGTCCGGATGCGGTAAGACGACCTCGCTGAAGATGATCAACCGGCTGGTCGAGCCGACCTCCGGCACGATCTCGATCGACGGCCAGGACATCCGCCGGCAGAACGTCAACAGCCTGCGCCGCCAGATCGGCTACGTCATCCAGGGCGGCAGCCTGTTCCCGCACCAGAGCGTCGCACAGAACATCGCGACCGTCCCGAAGCTGCTGGGCTGGGACAAGGCCCGCATCTCCGCGCGCGTCGAAGAACTGTTGGACCTGGTGGGACTCGACCCGCGGCGGTACGCCGACCGCTACCCGCGCGAGCTCTCCGGGGGCCAACAGCAGCGGGTCGGGGTCGCCCGCGGCCTGGCGGCCGACCCGCCGGTGATCCTGATGGACGAGCCGTTCGGCGCGGTCGACCCGATCACCCGGCAGCGACTCCAGGACGAACTGCTCTCCATCCAGCGCGAGCTGCGCAAGACCATCGTCTGTGTCACCCACGACATCGATGAGGCGATCAAGCTGGGCGACCGGATCCTGATCCTCCAGGAGGGTGCCCAGATCGCGCAGTACGACACCCCGGAGAACATCCTCGCCGCCCCGGCCAACGAATTCGTCGAGGACTTCGTGGGCGCCGGTTCCACGCTCAAGCAGCTCTCCTTGACCCGGGTGCGCGACGTCGACCTCTCCCAGGGCGTCACGGCCCGGGCCGGGGATCCGGCCGATCCCGTGCTGGCCGAGGCCCGGGCCCAGCGCGCCACCGGCGTCGTGGTGCTGGACCGACGCAACCGTCCCATCGACTGGATCCGGCTGCGGCAGTTGAAGCCGGGCTCGACCGTGCCCTCGCGGGTGGATGAGGACCTCACCACCCTCGACGAGGACGCCACCCTCAACGACGCCCTCGACACGATGCTGACCTCCTCCTTCGGCAGCGCCGTGGTCACCGGTGAACGCGATCGCTACCTCGGGTTGATCGACTTCGACACCGTCGTCTCCCACATGCGGGCAGTGGAGGAATCCGCCCAGGAGGCGGTGGACGCCGCCGAGTCCGGTTCGGCGGGTCCGGGGGAGGCGGAGGCGTGAGCATCGCTGAGCCCGCCCTCGAGCCCGACGCCGCCCCGGCGGCCCAGGACTCCTCCTCGACCTCGCGACTGGATCGCGAGCAGTGGCTCATGCTCGTCCTGCCGCCACTGCTCATCGTGGCCGGCAGCATCGGGTTCCTCTGGTGGCGGTCCACGGCGGAGTTGGACTCGGTGGAGGCCAACGCGCTGCGGTGGTCCGAGATCGGTCGGCAGACCGTCGAGCACATCGAGCTGACCTTCGTCTCGGCCGCCATCGTGGTCCTGCTCGCCGTACCCCTGGGCGTGCTGCTGACCCGGCAGCGGTTCCGGCCGCTCACCCCGTTCGCGATCGGTCTGGCCAACGCCGGCCAGGCGGCGCCCTCCGTGGGTCTGATCGTGCTCCTGTTCCTGTGGCTCAACGGCACCGGGCTCTCCGGCTTCTGGATCTCGATCATCGCGCTGTCGATCTACGGCATCCTGCCGGTGCTGCGCAACACCATCACCGGCGTCGAGGGTGTCGACCAGACCCTGATCGAGGCGGGGCGCGGGGTCGGGATGACCTCGTTCGGCACCCTGCTCCACATCGAGATGAGGCTGGCCGTGCCGGTCATCATGTCGGGCCTGCGCACGGCGCTGGTGCTGATCGCCGGCACGGCAGCGCTGGCCACCTTCGTCAACGGCGGCGGCCTCGGTCAGACCCTGTACGCCGGCATCTCGCTGTTCCGGATCTCGCTGATGGTCTCGGGTGCGCTGCTGGTGGCGATGCTGGCCCTGTTCATCGAGTGGTTGGGTCGGCTGCTCGAGCTCGCCGCCCGGCCCAAGGGGCTGTGATGGTGTCCGCGCGCATCCGCCGTCGGGCGGCGACCGGTGTGGCCGCCCTGCTCGCCCTGGCCGTCTCCGGGTGCGGACTCGGTACCGCCGGGGGGCGGGTGCTCTCCGGTGACCTGGCCGGCCCGGTGGAGGGCATCTCCCTGGACGGCGCCGAGATCTCGGTCGGGTCGAAGAACTTCAGCGAGTCGGTCATCCTCGGCAAGATCGCCACCACCATGTTCGCCTCGGCCGGGGCCGAGGTCGCCGACCTGACCAACATCCCCGGCTCGGCGGCGGCCCGACAGGCTCAGCTGGACGGTCAGATCGACACCAGCTGGGAGTACACCGGCACCGCCTGGATCACCTACTTCGGTGAGGACACCGTGATCACCGACCCGCAGGAGTCGTGGGAGGCGGTCAGTGCCCGGGACCAGGAGGACAACGACATCACCTGGCTGCCGCCGGCTCCGATGAACAACACCTACGGCTTCGCGGTCACTCGTGAGTTCGCGGAGCGGACCGGGATCACCAAGCTCTCCGAGATCCAGGACCTGCCCGTCGATCAGCGGACCTTCTGCATCGAGTCGGAGTTCGCCAACCGGCCGGACGGGCTGCCCGGCATGCTGAAGGCCTACGACATCCCCGAGGGACCGAACGGCGTGCCGCGCGACAACCTGCAGACCTACCAGACCGGAGCCATCTACACCGCCACCGCGGAGGGCGAGTGCAACTTCGGCGAGGTGTTCACCACCGACGGCCGGATCAAGGCCCTCGATCTGCAGGTGCTCGAGGACGACCGGGCCTACTTCCCCAACTACAGCGTCTCGCTCACGATCCGCGACGACCTGCTCGACGACTACCCCCAGATCGCGGACCTGATCAACCCGATCAGCGCGAAGCTCACCGACGAGGTCCTGATCGAACTCAACTCGCAGGTCGACGTCGAGGGCCGCGAACCGGTCGAGGTCGCCTACGACTGGCTCGTCGAGCAGGGGTTCATCACCGAGTGAGGCATGGGTGGCCTCCTCGCGATGGTGCCGCGTACGTCGGGTTCGGCAGGGTCGCCGGTCAGGTCAGGTCGCCGTCGAGGTAGAACCACCGGCCCGCCCGCCGGGCGAACCGGCTGCGCTCGTGCAGCGCCCCCGCCTCACCGCCAGAGGTGAACCGGGCGGTGAACTCGACCCAGTCCTCGCCGTACCCGTGCACCTCCAGGCCGGTCCACTCCGGCTGGGGAGCGCTCCTCAGCTCCTCCAGGTCCGGTCGTGTCCGGGGGTGCCAGCTGGCGTGGACGAAGTCCAGCCGGCCGAGGGCATAGGCCGAGTAGCGGGCACGCATCAGCTCCACCGGGCTCCCGGCGAGCCGGGCCCCGCGGTGAAGGCGACCGCAGCAGCGGTCCTCGCGCTCGCCCGAACCGCACGGGCACGCAGTCGCTAGCACCCCAGGAGCGTATCCACCCGCCGGCAGGGCCAGGGGGTTGCGCGCCGCAGTAGCGTGATCCACGTGACAGCCACCAGCGCGCCCACGATCACGACCGTCGGACAGTTGCGAGCTGCGGGCCACGTGCTCAAGCCGCTGCGCACCGAGATCCGAGACAACCTGCTCGCCATGCTCCGCGCCGGCGAGGATCCCTGGCCGGGACTCCACGGCCTGGACAACACCGTGATCCCGCAGCTGGAGCGGGCGCTGATCGCCGGCCACGACGTCGTACTCCTCGGTGAGCGGGGTCAGGGCAAGACCCGACTGCTGCGCACCATGGTGGGGTTGCTCGACGAGTGGAGCCCGGTGATCGAGGGTTCGGAGCTGGGCGAGCACCCCCTCGACCCGATCACGCACGCCTCCCGACGCCGGGCCGCCGAACTGGGTGAGGATCTGCCGGTGGCGTGGCGGCACCGCGAGGAGCGGTACGCCGAGAAGCTGGCCACCCCTGACACCAGCGTCGCCGACCTGATCGGCGACGTCGACCCGATCAAGGTGGCGGAGGGGCGGTCGCTGGGTGACCCGGAGACGATCCACTTCGGGCTGATCCCGCGCAGCCACCGCGGCATCGTGGCGATCAACGAGCTGCCCGACCTGGCCGAGCGGATCCAGGTGGCGATGCTGAACGTGATGGAGGAGCGCGACATCCAGATCCGTGGATACGTCCTGCGTCTCCCGCTGGACGTGCTCGTGGTCGCGACCGCCAACCCCGAGGACTACACCAATCGCGGGCGGATCATCACCCCGCTCAAGGACCGCTTCGGTGCCGAGATCCGCACCCACTACCCGGTCGAACTGGAGGCGGAGGTCGCGGTGGTGCGCCAGGAGGCCGATCTGGTCGCCGACGTACCCCACCACCTGGTGGAGATCCTGGCCCGGTTCACCCGCAACCTGCGGGAGTCCTCCGCGGTCGATCAGCGCTCGGGTGTCTCCGCACGGTTCTCCATCGCCGGCGCCGAGACCGTCGCCGCGGCGGCCCTCCACCGGGCGACCGCCCAGGGCGAGCCGGACGCGGTCGCCCGGATGGTCGACCTGGAGACGGCGGTCGAGGTGCTCGGGGGCAAGGTCGAGTTCGAGAGCGGCGAGGAGGGCCGCGAGAGCGAGATCCTCACCCACCTGCTCCGCACCGCGGTCGCCGAGACCGTCCGCGCGCACCTGCGCGGCATCGACTTCGCCCTCCTGGTCGAGGCGATCGAAGGCGGGATGCTGGTGACCACCGGCGAGCGGATGAGAGCCCAGGACTTCCTGGCCGGGCTCCCGGTGCTCGGCGAGAGCGATCTCTACGACCAGGTCTGCACCGCCCTGTACGACGGCACCGAACTCAACGACGGGCAGCGGGCGAGCGCGCTCGAGTTCGCTCTCGAGGGCCTCTACCTGGCTCGCAAGATCAGCAAGGACGTCGACAGCGGCGAGACGGTCTACGGCTGAGGCCGAGGGCCGGGAAGGGGGTCGATCGTGAGACGCCACGAGAGTCGCTACAGCAAGTACGCCGGGGGTGACCCGCTCGCTCCACCGGTGGACCTGGCCGAAGCGCTGGACGCGATCGGCGAGGACGTCATGGCCGGCTACAGCCCCGAACGCGCGATGCGCGAGTTCCTGCGGCGGGGCGGCACCGACCAGCGCGGCCTCGACGACCTGGCCCGGATGGTGGCGGAGAAGCGGCGGGAGCTGCTCTCGCGGCACAACCTGGACGGCACCATGCAGCAGGTCCGCGAACTGCTCGACAAGGCGGTGCTCGAGGAGCGCAAGCAGCTGGCCCGCGACGTCGAGATGGACGAGGACGACCGCAGCTTCCGGGAGATGCAGCTGGACAACCTGCCGCCCAACACCGCGCAGGCGGTCACCGAGCTGGGGTCCTACGACTGGAGCAGCAGCCAGGCGCGAGAGGCCTACGAGCAGATCAAGGATCTCCTCGGTCGCGAGCTGCTCGACCAGCGCTTCGCGGGGATGAAGCAGGCCCTGGAGAGCGCCACCGACGAGGACCGCGCGGCGGTCCAGGAGATGCTCGGCGACCTCAACGACCTGCTCGAGAAGCATTCCCGCGGCGAGGACACCCCGGCCGACTTCGACGAGTTCATGGCCAAGCACGGCGACTTCTTCCCCGAGAACCCTCAGAACGTCGAGGAGCTGCTCGACTCCCTGGCCGCCCGGGCGGCGGCCGCCCAGCGGATGCTCAACTCGATGAGTGCCGAGCAGCGCCAGGAGCTGATGGAGCTCTCCGCGCAGGCCTTCGGCTCACCGCAGTTGATGGAGTCCCTGGCGCGCCTGGACGCCAATCTGCAGGGTCTGCGCCCCGGCGAGGACTGGGAGGGCTCGGAGAGCTTCGGTGGCGGCGAGGGGCTCGGCCTGGGCGACGGCACCGGCGTCCTCCAGGAGATCTCCGAACTCGACCGGCTCTCCGAGCAGCTCTCCCAGTCCTATCCCGGCAGCCGCCTCGACGACCTGGACCTGGACGCGCTGGCACGTCAGCTCGGCGAGGACGCCGCGGTCGACGCCCGGACCCTCCAGCGGATCGAGCAGGCGCTGAAGGACACCCGGACGCTCGAACGCGGCTCCGACGGCGACCTGCGGCTCACGCCGAAGGCGATGCGCCAGCTCGGCAAGGCGCTGCTGCGCGACGTGGCCGAACGCCTCTCCGGGCGCGCCGGGGAGCGTGACGTGCAGCGAGCAGGCGCCGCGGGCGACCTCTCCGGCGCCAGCCGGCCCTGGGCCTTCGGCGACACCGAGCCATGGGACATCCCGCGCACCGTCACCAACGCCGTGCTGCGCGAGGTCGGGGAGCGCGGCGCCGGAGGCCGCTCGTCCACGACCGGGCGCGCCGGCGTACGGCTGACCATCGACGACCTGGAGGTGCAAGAGACCGAGGCCCGCACCCAGGCCGCCGTGGCGCTGCTGGTGGACACGTCGTTCTCGATGGCGATGGATGGCCGCTGGGTGCCGATGAAGCGCACCGCTCTGGCGCTGCACACGCTGATCCGCTCGCGCTTCCGGGGGGACGCCCTCGAGCTGATCGGCTTCGGCAGAGCCGCCCGGAAGATGGAGATCGAGGAGCTCACCGCCCTGGACGCGATGTGGGACAAGGGCACCAACCTCCACCACGCGCTGCTGTTGGCCAACCGGTTCTTCCGCAAGCACCCCAATGCCCAACCGGTGCTGCTGGTGGTCACCGACGGCGAACCGACCTCCCACCTGGAGCCGGGCGGGGAGGTCTACTTCTCCTACCCGCCGCACCCGCTGACGGTCGCGTACGCCGTCCGCGAGCTCGACAACGCCCGTCGGCTCGGTGCCCAGACCACCTTCTTCCGGCTGGGCGAGGATCCCGGCCTGGCCCGGTTCGTCGACTCGATGGCCCGCCGCGCCGACGGTCGCGTGGTGGCGCCCGAGCTGGACGACCTCGGTGCGGCCGTGGTCGGGTCCTACCTCGGCTCGCGCAACGACTTCGCTGGCGGCTACGCCGGGGGATTCGGGTTCGGCTCGCGGGGTTGGTGGGCCGGCTGACCGGTCCTCGGAGAGCTGTGGTCCGCGGGCGCAGGACCACCCGGTCCCACCGGCCGGACTCCGCGGCGAGGTAGGGCCGCCGTAGGGTTCTCGAGTGCCCGAACCGACCGTCGTCCTGCTGCTCGCGCTGGCCGCGCTCTCGGCGGGGTACGTCGACGCGGTGGTGGGCGGGGGCGGGCTGATCCAGCTGCCGGCGCTGCTGCTGGGGCTGCCGGGCGCGGCGCCGGTGCAGATCCTGGCGACCAACAAGCTGTCCTCGGTCTTCGGTACGGCGGTCGCCTCGGCGACGTACGTCCGTCGGGTGAGACCCGACCCGAAGACGTTCGTGCCGCTCATGGTCGCGGCCTTCCTCGGATCGGCCGGGGGAGCGCTGGTCGCCTCGCACCTCCCGGCCAGCGCGTTCGAACCGATCGTGCTCGTCGCGCTGGTGCTGGTGGGCTCGTGGGTGATCTTCCGGCCCTCGCTGGGGGAGGTCACCGAACTGCGCTTCGCCGGGCGCCACCACCTGGCCGCGGCGATCGGGCTGGGGCTGGTGGTGGGCTTCTACGACGGCGCCCTCGGCCCGGGCACCGGCAGCTTCTTCGTGATCTGGCTGGTGGGTCTGCTCGGGTACAGCTTCCTCCAGGCCTCGGCGAAGGCCCGGCTGGCGAACCTGGCCACGAACCTGGCCGCGCTGTGCGTGTTCATCCCCCAGGGCGCGGTGCTGTGGCGGATCGGGCTGATCATGGCAGCGTTCAACCTGATCGGCGGGTGGCTCGGCGCGCGCACGGCGGTGGCCCGGGGCACCGCCTTCGTGCGGGTCTTCTTCATCGTGGTCGTGGGTGCATTCGTCGTGCGGATCGGCGGGAGCGTCCTGGGAGTCTGGTGAGTCCGCCGGAGGAGGGGTTCAGCGCTCGGAAGGTGGGGACGTCACCGGAGCCGGACCGGGGTCCGGGCGGACGGCGGCAGAGGCCACCGCGAGCGGGGCGGAGGCGAGCAGGGCGATCGGGACCAGGATGCTCACCAGTCGGTGGGTGCGCGTGCGGTCCTCGGGGTAGGACATCGTGGTGCCTGTCATGTCTCCACGGTGGGCGCCGAGGGCGTCGTGACGGCGACCGCCTGGCAAATCCGGGACGAACGATGGGAGGGCTGGGATGAGGTACCTGACCATCGCCCGCGACGGTGAGGTCGAGATCGAGGTCAAGCGGTCCAGGTTCCGGTGCACCCTGGAGCGGGTGGCGGAGGAGTACCAGGCCCGAGCGCTGGTCGAGCGCCTGCGCAAGGAGCACTGGGATGCCCGGCACCACTGCTCGGCGTTCGTCCTCGGCCCGCCTCCCGGGCCGGTCGAGAGGTCCAGCGACGACGGTGAACCGGCCGGCACCGCGGGCGCGCCGATGCTCGAGGTGCTCCGTGGCCACCCCGGGCCAGAGCCGGGACTGCGCGGCGTCTCCGACGTGGTCGCGGTCGTGACCCGCTGGTTCGGCGGCACCAAACTCGGGGCGGGCGGCCTGGTGCGGGCCTACTCCGAGGCCGTCCGGACCGCCCTGGAGTCGGTCGGCACACTGCCTCGGGAGCTGGTCCGCGACTACACCCTTATCACGGCCCACGACACCGCCGGCCGACTCGAGACCGATCTGCGCACCGCGGGGGTGGTGGTCCTGGGCACCGAGTACGCGGCGGACGTCGTACTCCGCATCGGTGCTCCGCCCGAGGAGGAGACGCGATTGGCCGCACTGGTCGCCGAGCTGTCGGCGGGGTCCGCGAGCTTGGTGGCCGGCGAGGATCGCTGGGTCGACCGGTAGCTGGGCAGGAGAGAACCTGCGACACGCCGAACCCAGCAGGCGTCTGACACGGCGTGTCGGACCTGCGGCGGTCGACTTTGCAAGACTGACCGGGTGAATGACGACACGCAGACTCCTGTCAGCCTCCCCGACGGCTGGACCGCTCGGGCACCGGAACTGGACGATCTGCCACGGCTCCTGGAACTCCGGGGCGGCGACAAGCAGCCCTTCACCGGGTCTGGCTCGATCGCCGAGGCGGGGGTCGAGGCCGAGATCGCCGGGCTGAAGTCGTGGACCCGTCGTCAGTTGGTCGCGATCGACCCCGACGGTGAGATCCGCGCCTGGGTCAGCGCCCACGATCGGGCGGCGGGACGCGTGCTGATCTACCTGTACGTCGACCGCGCGACGCCCGAGCGCGCGGCCGTGGCGGCCGGGCTCTACGCGTGGGTCGCCGAGCAGGGCCGGCTGTTCGCCGGCTTCCGCGGCCTGGACGGCACCCAGTTGGACGCCAGCCCCTTCGCCGACGACTCGGTGCAGCAGGCCTGGCTTGCCGACGCCGGTTTCCGGCGGGTCCGTACCTGGCTCCAGATGACCCGTCCGGTGACGCCGGAGGAGGCCAAGCCCGAGGTCCTGCCGCAGCCCCGGGCGGGCGTGACCATCCGACAGGTGGCCACGCACGACAACGGCATGCCGGTGGCGACCGACCTGCAGACCGTGCACGTGATGCTGGAGGAGTCCTTCCAGGACCACTTCAACTCCTACCGGGAGAGCTTCGCCGAGTTCGTCCAGCGGCTGCGCGAGGACCCCGGGCATCGCTGGGACCACTGGTGGCTGGCCTATGTCGACGACCCCGAGGACCCCACCGCCGAGCCGCTCCCGGCCGGGGCCCTGG
Source organism: Nocardioides insulae DSM 17944 (assembly GCF_000422825.1). GTDB lineage: Bacteria > Actinomycetota > Actinomycetes > Propionibacteriales > Nocardioidaceae > Nocardioides > Nocardioides insulae. Next base: position 511,744 of record NZ_AUGU01000014.1, read on the forward strand.
TCGCCTCGGTGCTGCCGCCCGATCAGGACGGGGTCGAGGGCAGCTTCGTCGAGTACATCGGCGTCCACCGTCGCGCCCGCGGTCGCGGGGTCGCGAAGGCGCTGCTGTTCGCCGTGATCGCCGACGCGGCCGAGCGCGGCCGCAACCGGGTGGGTCTGGAGGTCGACGCCGACAGCCCGACCGGTGCCGACGGCCTCTACACCTCGCTGGGCTGGGTGACCGACTACGCCACCGAGAGCTGGCACCGCGACGTCACCCTCTGAGCCGCTCGATCAGGCCGAGCGCATCTGATACCCGGCGAGAGGACGCGACCTCGGCCAACCCGGCCGGCTCTGTCGGTCGACCCACCGGGTCCGCTCAGTCCAGCGTGCCGTGCGCGTGACTGTGTGGGACGACGAGCGGGGTGTGGGTGAGCGGGTCGTCGATGACGATGGCCGCGAGCCCGAACACCTCGTCCACCATCGCGGCGGTCATCACCTCGGCCGGCGGGCCCTCGGCCACCACGGCGCCGTCCTTCATGACGATCAGGTGCGTGGCGAACCGGGCGGCGTGGTTCAGGTCGTGCAGCACCGCCACCATGGTGCGTCCCTCGCGGTGGAGCCGGGCGAAGAGGTCGAGCAGCTCGATCTGGTGTGCGATGTCGAGGTAGGTCGTCGGCTCGTCGAGCAGCAGCGTCGGTGTCTCCTGCGCCAGCGCCATCGCGACCCACACCCGCTGGCGCTGGCCGCCGGAGAGTTCGTCGACCGGCCGCTCGGCGTACTGCGTGACCGCGGTGGCGGCCATGGCGCGGAGGACGGCCTCCTCATCGCGCTGACGGTTCTGCCGCAGCAGGGTCTGGTACGGGTAGCGGCCCCGCTCGACCAGTTCCCGCACCGTGATGCCGTCCGGCGCGCTGGAGGACTGCGGCAGCAGGCCGATGCGGCGGGCGGCGTCCTTGGCCCGGAACTCGTGGATGGAGCGACCCTCCAGCACGATCTGCCCGGTGCTGGGGGAGAGCAGTCGGGAGAAGGCGCGCAACAGGGTGGACTTGCCGCAGCCATTGGGGCCGATGATCACGGTGAAGGAGCCGTCGGGCACCTCCACGTCGAGGTCGCGGCTGATCACCCGGCGGTCGTAGCCCAGGGTCGCTCGGCGGGCGGCCAGGCCGGGATGGTCGTGCCCCGGCTCGGGGCCGCGGTCGGGCGCTGTCACTGGGTCTCCTGAATCTCGGAAGGGGTCATCGGCGCTGTCCTGCTCCCCGCAGCAGCAGGACCACCAGATAGCTGCCGCCCAGCACCACGGTGACGATGCCGACGGGAAGTGCGGTGGGCAGTGCGTGCTGGGCGATCAGGTCGGCGCTGAGCAGCACCAGAGCCCCCATCAGGGCAGACTGCACCAGTGGCAGCCCGGCACCGCCGACCAGGCGCTTGGCCAGGTGCGGCGAGGCCAGCGAGACGAAGGCGATCGGCCCGGCCACCGCGGTGGGGAGCGCGGTCAGGGCCACCCCGAGGACGAGCACCCCGAGCCGGGCGGGCTCGAGCCGGAGGCCGTGGCCCGCCGCGGCGTCGTCGCCCAGTTCGAGCTGCCGGAGCGGGGAGACGACCAGCCGAACCGCCGCGCCGGCAACGACGAGGAGGATCAGCGAGGGCAGAAGTTGGTCCCAGTCGACCAGGTTGAGTGACCCGGCCGCCCAGGCGGAGGCGCTCATCGCGACCTCCTCCTGGGCGCGCAGCAACATCCAGACGTTGAGGGCCTGGAGCATCGCGGTGACCGCGATGCCGGTGACGATCAGCCGCAGGCCCTGCACTCCGCGGCGGTAGGCGAGCGCGTAGACGACGAGGGCGGTGAGGAGTCCCCCGGCCAGCGCCCAGACCGTCTGCGGGACCGCGAGCGCGGGCAGCAGGGTCATCCCGATCAGGACGCCGGTGAAGGAGCCGCTGGAGAAGCCGATGATGTCCGGGGAACCGAGCGGGTTCTGGGTCAGCGACTGGAACAGCGCCCCCGAGACGCCGAGGGCCGCGCCGAAGGCGAGCGCGGCCAACACCCGGGGGAGCCGCCACTCCAGGACGACGGTGGAGGCGAAGCCGTCCTGACCGCTGAAGGCGCTGACCACCTCCACCGGGGTGAGCGGGTAGTCACCCAGGCCGAGGGCGAGCACGGCCAGGGCCAGCAGCGCGACACCGGTCGCCACGGGTACGACCACCCGGCGGCGTCGGTTGGCGCGCGGCGGCAGGTGGGGCAGGGCGGGAGCGGGAGAGGTGGTCGGCGTACTCACAGCGCGCTCACCATCCGTCGGCGCACCAGCCAGATCAGGGCGGGGCCGCCCAGGAACGCGGTGACGATCCCGACCGGCACCTCGCCGGGCCACATGATCACCCGTCCGATGATGTCGGAGACCAGCAGGAGGATCGGTGCCAGCAGGAAGGAGAGGGTCATGATCCAGCGCTGGTCGGGGCCGGTGAGCCAGCGGGCGGCGTGCGGGATCATCAGGCCCACGAAGGCGATCGGGCCGGCGATGGCGGTGGCGCCGCCGGCCAGCAGGGTGATGACGAGGATGGCGCCGCCTCGGGTCCAGGCGACCGAAGCACCCAGGGAGGCGGCGCGGTCCTCGCCGAGGGCGAGTGCATTGAGCGACCCCCCGAGGAGCAGGGCGACCAGCACACCGAGCGCGAGGAAGGGGAGCGCCGGCACGATCACGTCCCAGCCCCGGTCCCGCAAGGAGCCGGCCTCCCAGGCCTGGAGTGCGGTGAAGCGCTCGGGATCGGAGAGGCGGATCGCGGAGATCATGCCGGCGAGGACGGCGCTGAAGGCGACCCCGGCCAGCAGCAGCTGCTCCGGGCGAGGACTGCGGACCCCCAGCGAGCCGACGACGAACACGGCGCAGGTGGTGAGGAAGGCGCCCACCAGGGCGAACCACACGTAGCCGGACGGCTCCGTGACCCCGAGGAACGCCACGGAGATCGCCACCGCGAAGCCGGCCCCCGAGTTCACCCCGAGCACGCCCGGCTCGGCGAGGGGGTTGCGGGTCAGGGCCTGGATCACGGCCCCGGCCACGCCGAGGGCGGCGCCGACGACCAGGCCGGCGACGGTGCGGGGGAGTCGCAGGTCGACCACTGCGGCCCGGTCCGGTCCCGACACCTCGCCCCCGGTGAGGGCCGCCCACACGTCGGAGGGGGGCACCGGCCGCGAACCGATGGCGAGGCTGGCGATCACGACCGCCGCCAGCAACAGGACGGCGAGGACGGCAGCGACCCGTCGGCGGGTACGCCGACCACCGGGCGAGCCAGCCGCGCCCTCGGCGGCCGGGGGCCGGCCTCGGGAGGCCGGAGCTGACGTCGTTGGTGCCACGACTCTCCTCGATCAGACGGTTAGGCTAGCCTAATCCACAGGGGCGGGCGGTCGTCGTCGAGCCCTCCCTTGCATGTTCCCCGAGATCACCGGCATCCGCCGCATCGAAGAAGGTCGTTCCCCGTGAAGAAGCTCGTCGCCGTCCTGCCCGTATCCGTCCTCGCCCTGAGTGTCCTGAGCGCCTGCGGGGATGGTGACAGCGACGATGACGGCGCCACCACAGCGGGCGGGGGCAGCGGTGCCTTCCCGGTGCAGGTCGAGACCAAGTTCGGCGAGGTGACGGTCGAGGAGGAGCCGAAGCGCGTGGTGGCACTCGGCTGGGGTGACGCGGAGGTCGCGCTCGAGCTGGGTGTCGAACCGGTCGGCGCCTCGGACTGGCTCGGGTGGGGTGGCGAAGGAGTGGGCCCCTGGTCCCAGGGCTACACCGAGCCCCCCGAGATCATCGAGACCCTGGAGCCCAGCTACGAGCAGATCGCCGCCCTCGAGCCCGATCTGATCCTTGACGTCCGCAGCTCCGGGGAGCAGGAGCGCTACGACCGGCTCTCCTCGATCGCGCCGACGATCGGCGTACCCGAGGACGGCGAGAACTACCTCGTCGACTCGGATGACCAGGTCGAGATGATCTCCGAGGCGCTCGGCAAGAGCTCGGAGGGCGATGCGCTGCTGGCCGACGCCGACGCCGCCTTCGAGAAGGCCGCGGACGCCCATCCCGAGTGGGACGATCAGACCGTCACCGTGTCCTCCCGGACCAGCGAGGGTTGGGGTGCGTACACCGAGGGCAACAGCCGGGTCGACTTCATGGAGGAGCTCGGCTTCGAGCTCTCCCCGAAGGTGGCGGCGATGGAGCCCAACTCCGGTGGGTTCTCCGCGGACGTGTCTGACGAGCAGCTGGACCTGCTCGACGCCGACCTGCTGCTCGGCACCCCGATCTTCATCGAGGCCAGCGAGATCACCGACGATCCGCAGTGGAAGGCGATCCCCGCGGTGAAGGACGGCCGCTCGATCCTGCTCGACGGCGCACTCTCCCAGGCATTCGCCGAGGGCACCCCCGCCGCCCAGGAGTATGCCATCGACCAGCTGGTGCCCATGATCGAGGACACCGGCGTCGGTCAGTGACCGCTGCGGTGACCGCCGCCTGAGCCACCCCGCGCCGGCCGAGCTCCCCGGACAACCCCGGAGTGGTTCGGCCGGCGTACGGAGGCGGGATCAGGTCGCGAAACCGGGGAGGCAGTCCGCCATGATGCTGCGCACCGGCACCTCGGCGCCGAGCTGGCTCAGCACCCCGAGACCGGCGATCCAGGTGCGGTGGATCAGGAGGTAGGACGGCGGCAGGTTGAGTCGCAGGGCGGCGGTGTAGCCCGGGGAGCGGGGGTCGTTGATCCGGTTGAACTCCTGCCGCATCCACCCGCGGCTGAACACGAAGGTCTCCTCCTCGGCCGGCACCACGAAGGGGCGGAGGAACTCCAGCAGTTGGGCCGCGTCGATCCGCACCTTGTCCCGGACGAAGCCCTCCTCGCGCAGCCCGGTCTCCAAGGCGGCGGTGTCGCCCTCGATCGCGAGCCGGATCAGTCGGCCCATGGCCGAGGGGAACGCGTGCCCGGGGAGCCGGGCGACCGCGCCGTAGTCGAGCACACCGAGGCGTCCCGGGGTGCCGTCCTCGTGCGGCAGTAGCCGGTAGTTGCCCGGGTGGGGGTCGGCATGCAGCATGCCGGTGCGGCCCGGACCGGAGAACAGGAACCGGGCGAACAGGGCGCCGTAGTGGTCGCGCTCCTCCTGGGTGCCCTGGTCGATCACCTGGGCCAGGGAGGCCGGGCTGTCCATCCAGGTCGTGATCAAGGTGGTGGGGCCCACGGCGACGACCGAGGGCACCACGATGTCCGGGTCGTCCCGGAAACCCACCTCGAAGGCGCGCTGGGCGGCGGCCTCGAGGTCGTAGTCGAGCTCCTCCATCACCCTGGTGCGCAACTCGTCCACCAGCGCACGGACGTCCATCCCCGGCACGAGGGGCCCCATCGTGCGTGCCACCCGGGAGAGCTGCTTGAGATCGCTGGCCAGGGCGTCGCCGGCGTGGGGGTACTGCACCTTCACGGCGACCTCACGCGGCTCCTCGCCGGGCGCGTCCACCCAGCGGCCGCGGTGCACCTGGCCGATGGACGCCGCGGCGGTGGGAGCACCGTCGAGACGGATCAGCCGCTCGGGCCAGTCCGGTCCGAGATCGGCGGTGAGGATGTCGCGCACGGTCTGGGTCGGCATCGGGGGAGCGGAGTCCTGGAGCCGGGTGAGCTGCGCGCGGTACGGCGCGGCGTACTGCTCCGGGATGGCGGCCTCGAGCACCGAGAGCATCTGCCCGAACTTCATCGCTCCACCCTTGAGCTCGCCCAGGGTGCGGAAGAGCTGCTCGGCGGTGCGCTGCTGGATCTCGGTGACGACCAGCTCGGCGGGCTGCCCGCCCAGCCGCTTGCCGAGTCCGAGGGCCTGGCGTCCGGCGTAGGTCAGCGGCAGCGAGGCCAGTCGAGCGGTGCGGGCCGCGGCTCGCCGGGGTAGCTCACCCATCCCGCCGTCGCTCATGTCCACCAGTGTGGCTGACCGCGCCAACCCGGGCGCCGACCCCGGGGACCCCGATCGTGTCGATCGGGGCCCTCGACCGGCGCCCTCGACCGGCGCGTGCGCTCAGGCCCCGGTGGGGAAGGGGACGCCGGTGTTGGCGTGACAGCGGTAGCCGTGCGGGACCCGGTCGAGGTACTGCTGATGGTCCTGCTCGGCGTAGTAGTAGGTCGGAGCCTCCCGGATCTCGGTGGTGATCTCGCCGAGGCCGCGCCGGGCCAGTTCGGCGGCGTACCGATCGGTGAGGTCGCGCGCGACCGCCTCCTGCTCTGGAGAGGTGTAATAGAGGGCGGAGCGGTACTGGGTGCCGACGTCGTTGCCCTGACGCATCCCCTGGGTGGGGTCGTGCACCTCGAAGAACCGCTTGACCAGGTCGGCGTAGCTCACCGTCGACGGGTCGAACACCACGCGCACGGCCTCGGTGTGGTTGGTCTGGCCGCTGCACACCTCCTCATACGACGGGTGCGGGGTGGTGCCGCCCTGGTAGCCGACCGAGGTGGACCACACGCCCGGGGTCTGCCAGAACATCTCCTCGGCACCCCAGAAGCAGCCCAGCCCGAAGTAGGCGACCTCGTAGCCCTCCGGTGCCTCGTCGGTCACCAGGGGCGCGTCGAGCACCCGGTGGTGCTCGGCGAGCGGGAACCACCGCTCGGTGTGCCCGGGCAGGGTGCGCTCGTCGGGAACGAGTTCGACGGGACGGCGGTGGAACACGACAACCTCCTGGAAGTGGCGGCGGGCGGGAGGACCCCGCTACCAGTCTCCAACAGCGGCCGGCCCGGATCCGTTCCCAGGTTCGGGGCCTACGGTAGTGCTGTGAGCAGCCAGGAGCAGGAGCATCTGAACGGCGCAGGCTTCGAGACCCGCGCGATCCACGCCGGCTACGACCCCGACCCCACCACGGGGGCGGTGAATCCGCCGATCTACGCGACCTCGACCTACAAGCAGGACGGCGTGGGCGGCCTGCGCGGCGGCTATGAGTACAGCCGCTCGGCCAACCCCACCCGGACGGCGCTGGAGGGGGCCCTGGCGGCGGTGGAGGGCGGCACCCACGGGTTCGCCTTCGCCAGCGGCCTGGCCGCCGAGGACACCCTGATCCGGAGCCTCATGAAGCCCGGTGACCACCTGGTCATCCCCGACGACGCGTACGGCGGCACGTTCCGCCTCGTCGACAAGGTGGTCGCTGTGTGGGGTGTCGAGCACAGCCCGGCCGCGGTGCACGACGTCGCCGCCGTCGCCGAGGCGGTCCGGCCAGGCCAGACCCGGGTGGTCTGGGCGGAGACACCGACCAATCCGCTGCTCAACGTCGCCGACATCGCCGGGCTGGCCGAGATCGCCCACGCAGTTGGGGCACTGCTGGTCGTCGACAACACCTTCGCCTCGCCGTACCTGCAGCAGCCGCTGGAGCTCGGGGCGGACGTGGTGGTGCACTCCACGACCAAGTACGTCGGCGGCCACTCCGACGTGGTGGGCGGCGCCCTGGTCGTGAAGGACGCCGAGCTGGCCGAGCGGATCGCCTTCCACCAGAACGCGATGGGTGCCGTCGCCGGTCCCTTCGACGCCTTCCTGACCCACCGAGGGCTCAAGACCCTGGCTGTCCGGATGGAGCGGCACTGCGACAACGCGGAGCGGATCGCCGACTTCCTGACCAGCCACCCGGCGGTGGGAGAGGTGATCTATCCGGGACTGGAGACCCACCCGGGCCACGCCACCGCCGCCCGGCAGATGCGCCGCTTCGGCGGGATGGTGAGCTTCCGGGTCACCGCGGGGCGCGAGGCCGCGCTGCGAGTGTGCGAGCGCGCCCGGGTGTTCACCCTCGGCGAGTCGCTGGGCGGCGTCGAGAGCCTCGTCGAGCACCCCGGGCTGATGACCCATGCGAGCGTGGCCGGCACCGACCTGGAGGTGCCCGACGACCTGGTCCGGCTCAGCGTGGGACTGGAGAGCGTCGAGGACCTGATCGCCGATCTCGAGCAGGCACTGGGCTGAGCCCCTGATCCGGCTGGATCGCGCCGCGCTCGCCGCTGCCGCTGGCGCGGCGGAGGCCGAACCAGCCATCCTGCCGCGGCGCCCACGACCGCCCGACTAGCCTGTCCGGGTGAGTCCAGAAGAGCCCACGGACCGTCCCGATCAGCAGCCGGAGGAGTCGGCCCGGGCCGAGCCGCCCGCGCCTGAGCAGGAAGTACCGGCCGAGCAGCCCGAACACCTCGACCAGGACGAGCCGGGCGAGGACGTGGTGCCTGGGGCCGAGCCCGATGAGGCCGACGAGCCCCTCCGCCGCCTGCCGCGGATCCGGCGCCGCCGCGGCGCCACCGCCGAGGACATGGAGAGCTTCGCCTCGCGGCTCTTCGCGCAGTGGAACCAGCTCCGTGAGGAGCGCCAGGAACAGCTCGCCGCGCCGGTCGCCCCCTCCACCGCCGTACGCCGGGCGGAGCTGCCCTGGGGGGTGGACCTGGCCGCCCAGTGGGCGTGGCGTTTCCTGGTCATCGCGGCGGCGGGTCTGGTGCTGGCCTACGCGGTCGGCTACCTCAGCCTGGTGGTCGTCCCGGTGGTCCTGGCGGTGCTGATCTCGGCGCTCGGGACGCCGGTGGTGCAGCTGCTGCAGCGGATCGGGCTGCCCCGAGCGATCTCCTCGCTCCTGGTGGTCATCGGTGGGCTGGCGCTGGTGGTCGCGCTGCTGGTCTTCGCCGGCTCGCAGGTCGCGAACGGCAGCCAGGATCTGGCCGACTCCACCGTCCAGGGGCTCGGCCAGATCCGGGAGTGGCTGAAGAACGGCCCGCTGCAGGCCTCGGAGTCGCAGATCAACGGCTATCTGGAGGACATCCAGGGAGCCATCCGGGAGTGGAGCGCGCAGGGTGACATCGTCGGCCAGGTGACCGAGGTGGGCACCGCGCTGACCCACGTGGTCGCCGGGCTGTTCATCACCATCTTCGCGGTCTACTTCTTCCTCGCCGACGGTGCCCGGATCTGGGCCTGGCTGGTGCGGCTCGCCCCGCGCGCCGCACGCCCGCGGATGGACAGCTCCGGTCAGGTCGCCTGGCTCTCGCTGACCCAGTACGTCCGGGCGACCATCGTGGTGGCGCTGGTCGACTCGGTCGGCATCATGCTCGTCGCTGCCGTCCTCCAGGTGCCCTTCGTGGCCGCGATCGGGGTGCTCGTCTTCCTCGGCGCGTTCGTGCCGATGGTCGGCGCCACGGTGGCCGGGGCCGTCGCCGTCCTGGTTGCTCTGGTCGACCAGGGCCTGCTGGTGGCGGTGCTCATGCTGGCCGGCGTCCTCGGCGTGCAGTTCGTGGAGTCCCACGGCCTGCAGCCGTTCCTGATGGGCAGGTGGGTCTCGGTGCACCCGCTGGCCATCATCTTGGCCATCGCCGCGGGCAGCATGATCGCGGGCATCGCCGGCGCACTGGTGGCCGTGCCCACCGTCGCCGCCCTGAACGCCGTGGTCACCCACCTCTCCGCGCAGGCCGAGTCCGTCGAGCGCGCCGTACCGGAGCCAGCAGGGGCGGGCGGGCCCGGCGGCCCCCGTGCCCCGGGAGCTCCGGGATCTTCTGGAGTCCGTGATGACCCGCGCGAAGGGGACCCCCATGAGTGAGACGACCTCCGCCCCCGACCCGACCGCCGACGTCGGGCTGGCCGACATCCGTGCGGCCCGCGAGGTGCTGCGCGGGTTCACGGCGTTGACGCCGGTGCAGAGCTCCCGCTGGCTCACCGAGGTGACGGGGTGCCCGGTGAACCTGAAGTGCGAGAACCTCCAGCGGACCGGCTCGTTCAAGCCCCGGGGCGCGTACCTGCGGATGAGTCGGCTCAGCGAGGAGCAGCGTGCCGGGGGCGTGGTCGCGGCCAGCGCGGGCAACCACGCGCAAGGCGTGGCGCTGGCGGCCCGCGAGCTCGGCATCCGGGCCCGGGTCTACATGCCCAAGGGCGCGCCGATCCCGAAGGAGAACGCCACCCGCGGCTACGGCGCCGAGGTGGTGTTCCACGGCGGCTCGGTCGACGAGGCCCTCACCGCGGCCCAGGCGTACGCCGAGGAGTCGGGCGCGGTGCTGATCCACCCGTTCGACCATCGCGACATCGTCGCGGGCCAGGGCACGGTCGGCCTCGAGCTGCTCGAGCAGGTGCCCGAGGTCCGTACGGTGCTGGTCCCCTTGGGCGGGGGAGGCCTGCTGGCGGGCATCGCGATCGCGGTGAAGAGCATCGATCCGAGCATCCGGGTGGTGGGCGTCCAGGCGGCGGGCGCGGCGGCGTATCCCCGATCCCTCGCCGAGGGGCGCCCCGTCGCGCTGGAGCAGATGGCGACGATGGCCGACGGGATCAAGGTCGGCCGACCCGGAGAGGTGCCCTTCGCCGCCGTACGCCGCTATGTCGACGAGATCCTCACCGTGGACGAGGAGGCCCTCTCCCGCGCCCTGCTCGCCCTGGTCGAGCGGGCCAAGCTGGTGGTCGAACCCGCCGGGGCGGCCGGGGTCGCCGCCCTGATGCAGGCGCCGGGGCAGTTCGAGGGCCCGGTGGTCACGGTGCTCTCCGGCGGCAACATCGACCCGCTCCTGCTGGGGAAGGTGATTCGGCACGGGCTCGCCGCGGGCGGCCGGTACGTCACCTTGCAGGTGACCATCTCCGATGCGGCGGGCAGCCTGGCGCGGCTGCTCGGCCAGATCGGGGAGGCAGGCGCCAGCGTGCTCGAGGTGGTGCACGCCCGCACCTCCCCGACGCTGCCGATCGACGCGGTCGACGTCCGCCTGCAGTTGGAGACCCGGGGTGAGGCGCACGCCGAGGGGCTGGTGCGCAAGCTCGACCAGCAGGGCTACGACGTGGTGCGGACCGAGTAGTCGGATCCCAGCGGACGGTCGAAAACCGCGCCCGTTCAGGGCCGCTTTGTTACAGTTGAGGATCTGACAGTCCGCAGGGCCGTCGTGGGGACGTGCCCGCCGACCGATTCGCTACTGGCGTACACGCTTCCACCCATCGCCTGGCACATCCGGCCACGAGCCGGGGGCCTGGCGATGCTCTGCATCCAGCCCAGGAGGAGTTCCTTCCCATGACCCAGTCGACCGACCAGGCTGCCGTCTGGCTCGCGCAGTCCGCCTTCGACAAGCTGTCCGCCGAGTTGGAGGACATGAAGGGTCCGCAGCGACAGAAGATCGTCGACGAGATCAGCGCGGCCCGCGACGAGGGTGACCTCAAGGAGAACGGCGGCTACCACGCGGCTCGAGAGTTGCAGGGTCGCCTCGAGGGCGAGATCACCCAGCTCGAGGCGCTGCTCCGCAAGGCCGACACCTCCGCGCCGGTCGACGACGGCATCGTCGGCCCGGGCAAGGTCGTCACCTTCAAGTTCGAGGGCGATGACGACGACGAGGCCGAGACCCGCCTGATCGCCTCGCTGGAGATGAAGGACTTCTCCGGTGGTCTCGAGATCTCCTCGGCCGCCTCGCCGATCGGCGCCGCGCTGCTCGGCGCGAGCGCGGGCGACACCGTCTCCTACGAGGGCCCCAACGGCCGCTCCCTCGCCGTCGAGGTGCTCAAGGTCGAGCTGTTCCAGGGCTGAGCGCCACCTCGCCGCCCTCATCCTCGACGCCGGCGCCCCGCTGGGGTGCCGGCGTCGACGTGTGTCCGAGTCGGGGAGGAGCGCCGGCTCACTCCTCGACGGTGCAGCCGACCAGATCGACCGTGGTGGCGGTGCGCTCGGTGCGCACGGTCACCTCGTTCTTGCCGTCGGTCGGCGTGAAGGTGCGCTCACCGACGGTGACCTTGTCCTCCGCCGAGGCCCGGAGCACGCAGGTGGCCTCGGTGTCCTCGGAGAGGCGTACGTCGACCACTGCGGTGGCGGTGTGCGGGTCGACGATCTCGAAGCCCTCGATGCCGGCGTCGACCTCGGGGTCGCCGTGCAGGAGCACCACCCACACCACCCAGGCCGCGAAGGCGAGGACCAACACTCCGACGCCCACCTGGAGGACACGGCGGATCACGGGATTGGGAGCGCCGTATCGATCGGCGAGGTGCGGGTCGGGGTCCGGCTTCGTCACCCCTCCAGGGTGACACCTAAGATCGACCCATGCCCCAGCAGCCCCCCGCCGGCCCCCGAGCGGGCTTCCGTCTGATGCACGTGCACGCGCATCCCGACGACGAGTCGAGCAAGGGCGCGGCCTCGACCGCCCGTTACGTCGCCGAGGGAGTCGACGTCCACGTCGTCACCTGCACCGGCGGCGAGCGCGGATCGGTGCTGAACCCCAAGATGGACCGCCCCGATGTGTGGGCCAACATCGCCGAGATCCGTCGCCAGGAGATGGAGCGGGCCCGCGACATCCTGGGCGTCACCCAGGACTGGCTCGGGTTCGTCGACTCCGGCTGGCCGGAGGGCGACCCCAAGCCCCCGCTCCCCGAAGGGTGCTTCGGGCTGACGCCGGTCGAGGAGGCGGCGGTGCCGCTGGTCCGGCTGATCCGCACCGTGCGACCGCACGTGCTCACGACCTACGACGAACGCGGCGGCTACCCGCACCCCGACCACGTCATGTGCCACCAGGTGTCGGTTTTCGCCTTCGAGAAGGCGGCCGACCCGCAGTGGCGTCCCGAACTCGGTGCCCCGTGGCAGGCCGCCAAGCTCTACTACCATCACGGCTTCAACCGGCCCAAGGCCCTGGCGCTGCACGAGGAGATGCTCGCCCACGGGCTGGAGTCGCCGTACACCGAGCGGCTGGAGAAGTGGAAGCCGGAGCCGGAGTGGGATGCGCGGATCACCACCCGGGTGCCCTGCTCGGACTACTTCGGCGTCCGTGACCAGGCATTGCTGGCCCATGCCACCCAGATCGACCCCGACGGCTGGTGGTTCGCCGTGCCCCATGAGATCCAGGCGAAGGTCTGGCCCACCGAGGACTTCGAACTGGTGGTCAGCCACGTGCCCGCAGTGACCCCCGAGAGCGACCTGTTCGCGGGGATCAGTCCCGATCGAGAGAACCGATGAACGACCTCTTCCCCCTGTTCCTGTCCTTCGCCACCGACCCCGTCCCGGCCGACGAGGACGTCAAGGCGGGCTGGACCGCCTTCGCCATCTTCCTGCTCCTCTGCGTCGCGGTGGGCCTGCTCGGGTGGAGTCTCGTGCGGCAGCTGCGCAAGGCTGAGCGCAACAAGAAGGCGGGTGCCTTCGGCGACGCCCCGGAGAACGACGAGGGCAGCGGCAGCGGCAGCGACCGGGACCACCCGCAGCAGCGGCACGACCAGTCCTGACCGAGGTCCCGACCACCGCTGGCTCAGGTTCACCTGATCGGGACGGGACGCGCCCTCAGGCCGACCGCTCGAGGTGGACCAGGCAGTCCCATGCGGTGAGTCCGGGGGCCTCACCGTGGCCGTCCTCCGGCCGGGCGGGCACCCGGCGGGCGACCCTGTCCGCCTCCAGCACCCGGTAGCCCGGAGCGTCGGCCTCCTCGGCCAGATCCGCGAGGACGTCGTCCGCGGTCATCAGCACCGCGGGGTCCTGCGGCCCCCCGGTCCCCTCGGTGAGGTTGGTCAGATCGTGGGCGACCCAGAGCAGGTGGCCGCCGGGCGCGAGCGCGGCGAAGGCGGCGCGGGCCGCCCGGGCCCGTTCGGCGGCCGGCAACTGGAGGTAGGCCACGACCACCAGGTCGACCGGCTCCGGTGAGCGCCAGGTGGTGGCATCGGCGGTCACCCAGCTGAGCGAACCGGACGTCTCGCGGTGCTCCGCCAGCCGACGGCCCTTGTCCAGCCCGACGGTCGAGAAGTCCACCGCAGTGACCTCCCAGCCGCGGGAGGCCAGCCAGATCGCGTTGCGTCCCTCGCCCGCGGCCAGATCGACCGCTCGGGCCGGCGGAAGCTCCGCGATCCGGTCCGCAACGAAGACGTTGGGAGTGACCGACCAGACCAGGTCGGTGCCGGCGTACCGCTCGTCCCAGGCTGAGGAGTCCACCGGCCCAGTCTGACATCGTGCCTGAGCCGCGGCCCGGCATAGGGTTGTCGGGGGCGCCGCCCACACCGTCCATCCACAGTGAGGAAGCACGTGATTCTCAGAACGTTCGGCTGGTCCTTCGGCATCACCGCCGCGGCCCTCATCGGGGCGCTGATCCTCGGTGGGCCCACGGCGTTCGTGCTGGTGGCGGTCCTGTCGATCCTGGAGATCTCGCTCTCCTTCGACAACGCCGTCATCAACGCCAAGATCCTCGACCGGATGAGCGAGTTCTGGCAGAAGATGTTCCTCACCGTGGGCATCCTGATCGCGGTCTTCGGTATGCGGCTGGTCTTCCCGCTGCTCCTGGTCGCGCTGACCGCCCATCTCGGCCCGGTGGAGACCCTGGATCTGGCGATCAACGACCCCGACACCTACTCACACCATCTCGAGGAGGCGCACCCGGCGATCGCCTCCTTCGGCGGGATGTTCCTCTTCCTGCTCTTCTTGGACTTCGTCTTCGAGGATCGCGAGCACACCTGGCTCTCCTGGATCGAGCGGCCGCTGGCCAGGATCGGCGCGCTGGACCAACTCTCGGTCGTCGTGGCGCTGGGCACCCTGATCGCCGCTGCGGAGTTCCTCGCCTCCGACCCCGGCACGGTGATGATCGCCGGTGGCCTGGGCATCGTGACCTATCTGTTGGTCAACGGCCTGGGCAATCTGTTCGAGCAGAGCGGCCTGGCACAGGCGGGCATCGACGAGGAGGAGGGCGCCGGCGGCGTGGTCGCGACCGGTGGGCCGAGCAGTGCGGTCAAGGCGACCGGCAAGGCCGCCTTCTTCCTCTTCCTCTACCTCGAGGTGCTCGACGCGTCGTTCTCCTTCGACGGAGTGGTGGGCGCGTTCGCCATCACCTCCGACATCTTCATCATCATGGTCGGCCTCGGCGTGGGCGCGATGTACATCCGTTCGATCACCGTCTACCTGGTCCGCCGCGGCACCCTGAACGAGTACGTCTACCTCGAGCACGGCGCCCACTGGGCGATCGGCGCGCTCGCGGTGATCATGCTGATCACCATCAACCCCGATCTCCACATCTCCGAGATCGTCACCGGCCTGATCGGCGTGGTCTTCATCGGGGCCGCGGTCACCAGTTCGGTGATCCGCAACCGGAGGATCCCCGAGGAGCAGCGGGAGAAGCTGCACGCCTGATCCGGCCCCGCTGCGCCGCCCCGGGCCTCTGTCCTCGGCGCGGCGGTACGCCGCCCGGAGGTGGAAATGCGATCGAGTCGGCGTACCGGGTACGCCGACTCGATCGGGTGGTTCAGGCTTGCGCGGGGAGGTCAGACCCCGAGGGTGCTCAGCAGGTCGGAGCGGGCCTCGTCGTACTCCCGCTTCCACTTGGCCACCAGGTCCTTGACCGGGAGCGACTCGGTGAGCGGGCCGATGCCCTGACCGGAGCCCCAGATGTCCTTCCACGCCTTGGCCTTGGTGTTGCCGCCGGAGCCGAAATTCATCTTCGACGGGTCCGAGACCGGCAGGTCGGTCGGGTCGAGGCCGGCCGCCACGATGCTGCCGCGCAGGTAGTTGCCGTGCACGCCGGTGAACAGGTTGCTGTAGACGATGTCGTCGGCGCCGCTCTCGAGGATCATCTGCTTGTAGTCCGCGGAGTTGTTGGCCTCCGGGGTGGTGAGCCAGGCCGAGCCGATGTAGGCCAGGTCGGCTCCCATTGCCTGCGCGGCCAGGATCGACCGGCCGTGACCGATCGCGCCGGAGAGGGCCAGGGGGCCGTCGAACCAGTCGCGGATCTCGCGGATCAGCGCCAGGGGAGAGTGCGTGCCGGCGTGCCCGCCGGCTCCTGCGGCCACCGCGATGAGGCCGTCGGCGCCCTTCTCGATCGCCTTGTGCGCGAACCGGTTGTCGATCACGTCGTGCAGCACGATGCCGCCGTAGGAGTGCACGGCGTCGTAGATCTCCTCGCGTGCGCCCAGCGAGGTGATCACGACCGGCACCTCGTGCTTGACCACCAGCGCCATGTCCTGGTCGAGCCGGTCGTTGGTGCGGTGCACGATCTGGTTGACCGCGAACGGCGCGACGATCTCGTCGGGGTGGGCGGCGGCGTAGGCCGCGTTCTCCTCACGCAGCTGGGCCAGCCAGTCGTCCAGCAGCGAGACCGGGCGGGCGTTGAGCGCCGGGAAGGAGCCGATGACGCCGGCCTGGCACTGCGCGGCGACCAGTTCGGGGCCGGAGCTGATGAACAGCGGCGACGCCAGCACGGGCAGCGTCAGCGGGCGGGTGAGGACCTCGGGAAGAGACATGCGCACACTCCAGGAAGGGAACGGGACGAGAGAAGCCGAGCAGCAAAGTACGTCGAGCAGCCGCGTTTATGCAACTCCTTGCAGAAACATCATAGAGTGTCCGGGTGTCCCTCCGATTCGCGATCCTGACCGCCCTCACCGAGCGTGACGCGACCGGCCTCGAGCTGTCCCGGCGCTTCGACCGCTCGATCGGCCACTTCTGGCCGGCCTCGCACCAGCAGATATACCGCGAGCTCGACCGGCTCGCGGCCGACGGGCTCGTCACCGCGGAGCCGGTGCCCGGCCGCGGGCAGCCGAAGCGGTATGCCATCGCCGCACCGGGGAGCGAGGCGCTGCGGGCCTGGATGGGGGACTCGGAGCCGCTGAGCACGCGCCGGGAGGCGCTCTACGTCAAGCTCCGCGCCGCGGCCGCGCTGGGTGACCCCGAGGCGGTGCGCGCCCCCGTCGAGCACCACCTGGCCCTGCACGAGGCCAACCTGGCGTCGTACCGCGAGATCGAGGCGCGCGACTTCTCCCCGGCCCCCGACGGGCGCGCGGTGCTGCAGCACCGGGTGCTCCAGGCGGGCATCGAACTGGAGGTCACCCTGGCGCAGTGGTGTCGCGACACCCTGGTCGAGCTGGATCGGCTCTCCGCGGAGGTGGGGGCTTCCCGCTGAGGTGGCCGATTTTGCCGATGTGGTGTCCGCTATCGCCCTAGCCACTGTCTGATCGTTCGGTCAGGATGCGGGTGTGCCGCCGGTCACACCACCTTCGGTCTGCCCGGTGAGCCACCCCTGACGTCGATCCTGGAGGAGAAGAGATGGTCAACGCCGTCGAGACGGTACGCGGACCGGTGCCGGTCGATCAGCTCGGCACCACGCTGATGCACGAACACGTCTTCATCACCACGCCGGACGTCATGAACAACTTCGGCCATGAGTGGTGGAACGAGGAGGAGCGGGTCACCGACGCGATCACCAAGCTCACCGACCTCAAGGCGGCCGGCGTCGACACCATCGTCGACCCCACCGTGATCGGGCTGGGTCGCTACCTGCCGCGCGTCCAGCGGGTCAACGAGGCGGTCGACATCAACATCGTCGCCGCCACCGGGCTGTACACCTTCGACGAGATCCCGCACTTCTTCACCTACCACTCCGCGGCGCTGAGCCCGGACGGCGTGGACCCGATGGTCCGGATGTTCGTCGACGACATCGAGAACGGCATCGCGGAGACCGGCGTCAAGGCGGCCTTCCTCAAGTGCGTGGTCGAGGAGCGGGGCCTGACCGCGGACCAGACCCGGGTGCAGGCGGCGATCTCCGAGACGCACGTGCGCACCGGTGTCCCGATCACGGTGCACACCAACGCTGCCCACCAGACCGGTCGGCTCGCGATCGACTTCTACCGCGAGCACGGGGTCGACCTCACCAAGGTCGTCATCGGCCACGCCGGTGACTCCAACGACCTCGACTACCTGAAGTGGATCATGGACCAGGGCGCCACCATCGGCTGCGACCGGTTCGGCATCGACAGCTACAACACCACCGCCGACCGGGTGAAGACGATCGCCGACCTCTGCGGACAGGGATACGCCGACCGGATCGTGCTGGCTCACGACGCCGCCTGCTTCATGGACTTCTTCGCCGGCGAGACCTCGCAGGCGATGATGGCCGAGATGGCGCCCAACTGGCACTTCCTGCACATCCCGAACGACGTCCTGCCGGCCCTTCGCGAGCAGGGTGTCACCGAGGAGCAGCTGACCACCATGCTGGTGGACAACCCGCGCCGCTACTTCGCCAAGGACGCCTGATCGTGAGCACCCCCACCCCGCTTCCGCGCGGGGCGGCACCGTTCGACCTGTCCGGCATCGAGCGCGACGAGCGCGGCGTCGCCCACTACACCGGGCTGCCCGACTCGATCGTGGCGATGCTGCACGCCTCGGTGACCGCGCGGCCCGACGCCGAGGCCGTCGTGGAGGTCGGCGGGGAACGCCTCACCTACGCCCAGCTGTGGGAGCGTGCCGGACGGGTCGCCGGCGGGCTGCGCGCCGCCGGCATCCGGCGGGGCGACCGGACCGCCATCGTGCTGCCGGCCGGCGTCGACTGGGTGCTCGCCTTCTGGGGCAGCCAGTTGGCGGGAGCGATCGTCGTTCCGGTCAACACCCGCTTCGCGCCACCGGAGATCGACTACGTCCTGGCGGACTCCGGTGCGAGCCACGTCTTCCGCGACGACGAGCCGCTGCCCGACGGTGAAACGGTGGTGGTCGAGGATCTCGCGCTCGACGACGTCGCGGTCATCTTCTACACCTCGGGGACGACCGGGTTCCCCAAGGGTGCGATGACCACCCACGAGAACCTGCTCTCCAACATCGAGACCGGCATCCGGGTCAGCGGGATCGACCGCGACCTGGCGCACACCACCCGCAGCCTGGTCTCGGTGCCGCTCTTCCACGTCACGGGCTGTTCCTCCCAGCTGCTGCCGCAGCTGCGGCATGGCGGCTGCACGGTGATCATGCCCTCCTTCGACGTACGCACCTTCCTGCGGGTCATCGCCGAGGAGCGGATCACCTCGCTCACCAGCGTGCCGGCCATCTACGCGCTGGCGATGCGGCAGCCGGAGTTCGCCGACCTGGACGTCAGCGCCATCACGCGGGTCGCGTACGGCGGCGCGCCGATGGCCCCCGCCATCGTGGCCCAGCTGACCGAGCGGTTCCCCAATGCCGGGCTGGGCAACGGGTTCGGGCTCACCGAGACGTCGTCGGTCTCGACCTACCTGCCCCACGACTGGGCCGTCGACCACTCCGACTCGGTCGGGTTCGCCGCGCCCGTCTGCGACCTGGCGATCAAGGACGCCGACCCGGTCTCCGGGGTGGGTGAGCTGCTCATCCGGGGCCCCAACGTGGTGGCCGGCTACTGGAACAAGCCGGAGCAGACCGCGGCGAGCTTCGTCGACGGCTGGCTGCACACCGGCGATCTGGCCAGGGTCGAGGAGTCCGGCCTGGTCTACCTGGTCGACCGGGCCAAGGACATGATCAACCGCGGCGGCGAGAACGTGTACTCCGTCGAGGTCGAGAACGCCCTGGCCGCAGCACCCGGCGTCGCCGAGGTGGCCGTGGTCGGCGTACCCGACGACGTGATGGGGGAGAAGGTCGGAGCGGTCGTCGTGCCGACCGGACCCGGCGACTTCGACACCGAGAAGGTGCTGGCCTTCCTCGACGAGCGACTGGCGGACTTCAAGGTGCCGCAGTTCTTCGAAGTCGTCGACCAGCCCCTTCCCCGCAACCCCGGTGGCAAGCTGCTCAAGCGCCAGCTGCGCGACCAGACCACCTGGGGGGCTCCGGTGCGGGGCCGCTGAGGCCCGCACCCCACGATCGGGTGGGGGACGGCGGTTCGGGAGAGGCCGCCGTCCCCTGCCCCTCCATCTCCCGGTGGCTGACCCGTGCGGGCGTTTCACGTCCCATCCAGCCGGACGTCGGACGTGAGTCCCTCCGGCAGACTGGGAGCGTGGCGAGCAGACCCCCGGTTCCTCTCGAGCTCGTGCTGCGCATCAGGGCGACCCTCACCCGCCTGCCGGAGTGCTACGAGGAGGACGCCTGGACCGGGGTGAGGTGGCGGGTGCGGCAGGCGACGGTGGCGCACGTCTTCGGGGGAGAGGACCAGCTGTTCCGGCTGACCTTCCGGGCCGAGCCGGATGAGGTGCTGGCCTTCCGGCACCTGGGAGAGCCCTACTTCGTCGTGGGCGGCAACGCGGTGGGATTGCTCCTGGAGCAGCTGGTCGACTGGGAGGAGGTGGCCGAGTTGCTCACCGACTCCTACTGCCTCCAGGCCCCCGCCAGGCTGGTGGCGCTGGTGGATCGTCCCGAGCCGCGGGATTGAGCGGGGGGGCGGGTATTACTCCTCGGTCGCGACTCGCTGTGCGAGGCTCACAGCGAGGGTTAGTAATCTTCTCCTGGCAGACAAGGGAGAATTCATGAGTAGCAATGAGCTCGCGAAGCAGCGAGCGGACCGCGAGGCCCTGCGTGTCGGCGGCCACGACGCACGAGCCTGGCAGCTGGTCTCGGCCCGCCAGGTGGAGGCCTTCGACCCGGCCCAGCTGGGCAAGGCCGACCAGATCATCCTCGACATCGAGGATGCGATCGACACCTCCTTCAAGGACCAGGCTCGGGAGAACGTCGTCACCTGGCTCCAGGGGGGTGGACAGGCCTGGGTGCGGATCAACGACTGGACCACGCCCGAATGGCGGCACGACGTGGCGGCGCTGGCCGGCGTACCCGGTCTGAAGGGCGTCATGCTCGCCAAGGCCGAGGCCGCCGAGCAGGTCACCGACACCTTCCAGCGCCTGGGTGGTGAGACCCCGGTGATCCCGCTGCTCGAGTCGGCGCTGGGCATCGAGGATGCCACCGACATCGCCCGGGCGCGTGGCGCCTACCGGTTGGCGTTCGGCAGCGGTGACTACCGGCGTGACACCGGAGCGGAGAGTACGCCGCTCGCGATGGCCTACCCGCGGACCAAGCTGGTGCTGGCGAGCCGGATCGCCGGCCTGCCCGGCCCGGTCGACGGGCCGACCGTCGACAGCCGCCACACCGTGCTGCGCGAGCAGGTGGGGGATGCGGTCGCGATGGGCATGACCGGCAAGCTGTGCCTGATCACCGATCAGGCGGCGGTCATCAACGAGACGATGGCGCCCTCGCCCTCCGATGTGGCCTGGGCCTTCGAGTTCCTGCAGAAGTTCGAGGAGGGTGGCCGGGTCATCCGGGACGGCTCGGACAAGCCGCGCCTCGCTCGGGCGGCCACCATCAAGCGCCGGGCCGAGGTCTTCCGGATCCAGCCCGCCTGAGGCGTCTCGCACAAGACCCGGTCCCCGTCGCCGTGATGGGGACCGGGTCTTTCTCATGCGGGGCCCGACTGTTACGGTCCCGAGTGCCAGTCAACCCCGCCAGGGGTGAGGGAACCCGGTGAGACTCCGGGACTGACGCGCAGCGGTGTGGGTGACACCCGGGGCACGACGTCACTGGGCCGAGAGGCCTGGGAAGACGCTCCGAGGTGGTCGAACCCGAGTCCGAAGACCTGCTGGCCCTCCCGGCGACCGCCGTGGGGTCGCACCGGGCTTCGCGTACGAGCCCCAGACCTCGGAGAACCCGACATGCGTCGTACGACCGTCATGCTGTCCACCGCCCTGCTCGCGCTCACCGTCGCCGGTTGCGACGCCGCGGCCGACACCAGCGCCTCGAAGACCGCTCAGTCCGCCGTCTCGGTGAAGAACTGCGGCCGGGAGGTGTCCGTCGAGGGTCCCCCCGAGAGGGTGGTCAGCCTCAACCAGGGGTCGACCGAGATCCTGCTCTCCCTCGGCCTGGGCGACCGCATCGTCGGTACGGCGACCTGGACCGACCCGATCCTGCCGTCGCTCGCGGAGGCGAACGCCGACATCCCGCGGCTGGCTGAGAACGCGCCGTCCTTCGAGGCGGTCCTGGCCGAGGAGCCGGACTTCGTCACGGCGTCGTTCGTCTCGACCCTGGGGGAGGGCGGTGTGGCGACCCGGGACCAGTTCGAGGACCTCGGCGTGGGCACCTACATCGCGCCCAGCGACTGCGTGGGCAAGGAGGAGGGCGCCGGGGACGGCACCCGGACCGAGCCCTTCACGATGGAATCGGTCTATCAGGAGATCGAGGACCTGGCCGAGATCTTCGACGTCGAGGAGAAGGGTGACGAGCTCGTCGCCGACCTCCAGGGCCGCCTGGCCGAGGCGACCGAGCAGGAGGTGCCGGAGGGCACCAGCGCGCTGTTCTGGTTCGCCAACGACGAGTCGCCGTACATGGCCGGCTGCTGCGGCGCCCCAGGCGTGATCGCGAACTCGCTCGGGCTGGAGAACGTCTTCGACGACACCAAGGACGAGTGGCCGCAGATCAACTGGGAGACGGTGGCCGACCGCGACCCGGACGTCCTGGTCATCGGTGACCTCACCCGCAAGAGCCAGACCGCGGAGACCGCTGAGGCCAAGATCGAGTTCCTGGAGTCCAACCCGGTCACCCGGGAGATGGACGCGGTCAAGAACGAGCGGTACGTCGTGCTCACCGGCGCCGAGATGAACCCGTCGTTGCGCACGGTGTACGGCGCCGAGAACGTCGCCGCGCAGTTGCGCGCCCTCGGACTGGCCGGCTGACCGTGCTCGCCCCAGCGCAGGGGTCGCCCCGGCTGCGGCTGCGGCTGCGGATGAGCGGCGCGGTCGGCCTGTGGCTGGTCGCGGGGCTCGTGCTGGTCGCCTCGGTGGCCGTCGCCATCACCATCGGCCCCTCGGAGCTGACCACCACCGACGTGGGGAGGGTGGTGTGGGCGAAGCTGGCCGGCGGGGAGTCGGGCCTCTCCCGGATCCAGGACGGCATCGTGTGGGACCTCCGGCTGCCGCGCACCCTGCTCGCGGCCCTGTGCGGCGCCGGGCTCGCGGTCTGCGGGGTGATCCTGCAGTCGTTGCTGCGCAACCCGCTGGCCGACCCCTTCGTGCTCGGCGTCTCCTCGGGAGCCTCCACCGGCGCCGTGTCGATCGTGGTGCTCGGCGCCGGGGCGGGGTCGATCGGCCTGACCGGCGGGGCCTTCATCGGGGCGGTCGGAGCCTTCGCCCTGGTGCTGCTGCTCGCTCACGTGGCGGGCGGTACGACCGATCGGGTGGTCCTGGCAGGGATCGCGGCCACCCAGCTGTTCTCCGCGCTCACCTCCTTCATCGTGTTCAGTTCCGCCGACGCCGAACAGACCAGGGGAGTGCTGTTCTGGCTGCTTGGCTCTCTCGCCTCGGCCAGTTGGCTCGATGTCGCGGTCTGCGGCGTCCTGGTCGGCGCCGGGCTGGTGATCTGCCTGCTCAACGCCTCGGTGCTCGACGCCTTCACCTTCGGCCAGGACGCCGCCGCCTCGCTCGGTGTCGCGGTCACGCGGGCGCGAGTGCTGCTCCTGGTGGTCACCGCGCTGATCACGGCCGTCATCGTGAGTACGTCGGGTGCGATCGGCTTCGTCGGTCTGGTCCTGCCGCATGCCGCCCGCGCCCTGGTGGGGGTCCGGCACCGGCTGCTGCTGCCGACCGCGGCGCTGCTCGGCGCGCTCTTCCTGGTGTGGGTCGATACCGCCGCCAGGACCGTGATCGACCCGCAGGAGATGCCGGTCGGGGTCGCCACGGCACTGGTCGGCGTACCGGCGTTCATGGTGATCCTGATGCGGAAGGGCCGGCGCGCATGAGCCTGACCGCACAGGGGGTCTCCTGGTCGATCGATGGTCATCGGGTCGTCGACGGGGTCGGCCTGGAGGTCGCCCCCGGGACGACGATGGGGCTGCTCGGCCCGAACGGCTCGGGGAAGTCCTCCCTGCTGCGGCTGCTGGCCGGCCTCCGGGCCCCGGCGGAGGGGAGCATCCGGCTGGGCGGTGACGACCTCGCCGACCTGCCGCGCCGGGACATCGCCCGTCGGTTGGCCCTGGTCGAGCAGGACGTCAACACCGATCAGGATCCGCTGGTGCGCGAGGTGATCGACCTCGGCCGGATCCCGCACCGGCGACGGTGGTCGGGGGAGTCCCGGTCCGATCGTGCGGCGGTGCTGCGCGCTGCCCAGGTCACCGGCGTGACCGAACACCTCGAGCGTCGCTACTCCACCCTCTCGGGTGGTGAGCGGCAGCGCACCCAGATCGCTCGGGCACTGGCCCAGGAACCCACGGTCCTGCTGCTCGACGAGCCGACCAACCACCTCGACATCCGGCATCAGCTCAGCCTGCTCGGGATGGTCCGCCGGGCTCCCGCCACCGTCGTGATGGCCCTGCACGACCTGAATCTCGCGCTGGAGTTCTGCGACGTCGTGGTGGTGCTCGAGAGCGGGCGGGTGGCCGCCGCCGGGCCGCCCGCCGAGGTGGTGGACCCGGCCCTGATCGAGGAGGTGTACGGCGTGCCCGCGCGGGTCGTGCAGGACGAGGACGGTCTGCACGTCCGCTTCCTCGCGGCCGGAGAACAGAGCCCCTCACCGGCCGGCTGACCTCTCGCAGCGGCTGGTCGTGCAGGTCGCCACGGGCGCTCTCCGCTCCGCCGAACGCGAGCCGTGTCTCGCGACCGATGCCCCGATCTGGGTGAGGTCCGCGCTCGGCCGGACCGGGCGATGCCCGTCCTCCACTACTCTGCTGGTCGGGGGAGGTGTCCGGTGACCCTCGAGGCGGAGAGGACGACCACGCGCCCGGTCGATGCGGTGCGTGTGGCAGGCCTGCTCGCCTTCGTCGGCGCGATGTTCGTCTACCTCCAGCTCTTCGGACTGCCGAAGCAGACGCTCGAGGGCGTGCTGTGGATCTACCTGGGCACGGTGGCCTGGGACGTACGCCGGCCGCTGCGGGAACATCTGGTGTTCCTGCGCGACTGGTGGCCGCCGCTGGTCGTGTTCACCGTCTACCTGTACAGCCGCGGTCTCTCCGACGACCTGGGCATCGTCGGCGTACACGTCACCGAGCCGATCGAGGCCGACCGCTGGCTCTTCGGTGGGACGCTCCCGACCGAGGCCCTCCAGGCCCAGCTGTGCGGGGTGCCGTGCGACCGGGCGTTGCCTCCGCGGTGGTACGACGTCGTCCTGACCACGGTCTACTACTCCCACTTCTTCGCCGCGATCGGCGTTGCGGCGTACCTGTGGAAACGCAGTCGTCCCGCCTGGGTCCGCTACATGCGCCGGTACCTGTCGGTCATCACCCTCGGCGTGGTCTGCTACGTCCTCTATCCGATGGCGCCGCCCTGGATGGCCTCGCGCGACGGCTATCTCACCGAGGACATCTCCCGGATCACCGGGCGCGGCTGGTTCGACACCGGCTCCGGTGGTGGCGGCGGTGCCCACGATCAGGTCTCGGCCGTCGGCAACCAGGTGGCGGCGATGCCCTCCCTGCATGCCGGCCTCGCGATCCTGGTGGCCTGGTGGTGCATCGGCCGGCTGGGAGGAAGGTGGCGGTGGCTGCTGTTGCTCTATCCCCTCGCGATGTCGTTCATGCTCGTCTACTACGCCGAGCACTACGTCGTCGACGCCATCGCCGGCGGCCTCCTGGTCGCGCTGGTGATGGCGTTCTGGCGGGTCTGGGAGCGTCGCCGCGAGCGGCGCCCGGAGGACCCTGAACCGGAGAAGGAGTCGGCCGAAGCCGTGTAGGACGGGCCCGTTCGGTCGGTACGGCGGGGTCAGCGGCCGCGCCGCCCGAGCAGCCCTCCGCCCCACAGCGCCCAGACCACCAGGACCGGCTGGAAGAACAGTCGGATGAACCGCTTCCGGTCGGTGTCGAGCCCGAACGCGTCGGTGCCCTCGGCGTACTGCGCGATGTTGCCGGGGAAGATCGCGACGAAGAACGCCGCCAGCAGCGCTCCGATCACCCCCCGATGCCGGGGTAGGGCCACGAACGCCGCCCCGAGACCGATCTCGGCCACCCCCGAGGCGACCACGGTGATGTCCTCGTCGACCGGGAACCAGTCGGGGACCTGCGCCTGGAACTCCTCCCGCGCCACGGTGAGATGGGTGAGGCCGGCCCCCACCATGATCGAGCCGAGGGCGATCCGGGCGAGGTTCTGGGCGAGGGCCATGCCGGAGTCTTGCAGACTCCAGAGCCGGTGCGAAGTGGTCTGCCCAATCGGATCAGGAGAGGTCCAGCGGCGATCGCTTCGACTGCTATCCCAGTTTTGACTTGAGTGCCAGTCAAATCGGGAGCAGTCTCTTGCTATGCCAGCGCGTGAATACGACATGGCCCGACGATCGGTCGTTGTCGAACGCACCCGCGAGCGCCTGATCCGCGCCGCACGCGACCAGTTCACCGACCGGCGTTACGCCGATGTGACCCTCGTGGAGATCGCCGACGCCGCCGGGGTGACCGTGCAGACGCTGCTGAATCATTTCGGCTCGAAAGAGGGCATGCTGACCGCCGCCGCCGAAGTACTCGGCACCGATGTCGATGAACTGCGCGGCCACGTCGAGCCCGGAGACATCGACGGAGCGATAGCGGCGCTGATGCGCCAATATGAGCACCTCGGCGACGTGAACTGGTGGTTCGTTGCCGACTCTGAACGGGTTCCGTCCATGGTGCCCTTGCTCGACGGCGCGCGAGCCCACCAGCGCTCGTGGCTGAGGGAGACGTTCGAGCCCTTTGTGCCAACTGAGGAAGCGGTGCGCGATGAGGTCCTCGCCGCCCTGTTCGCGGCCGCCGACGTGGGCACCTGGAAGCTGTTGCGCCGCGACCTCGGTTACACACCGGAAGCGACGGCTGCCGTGCTCCGGCGACTGATCGTGGGTGCTTGGGCGCAGGGTGCGCCATGAGGTACCTGCTCGCGATCTGGGACGGCGGGGGCGCGACGCCACCCAATCTGGGCGTCGCACGCATGCTCGTGGCGCGCGGTCACGAGGTTGTCGTGTACGGCGACGCGACATTGGCGGCCGACGTCGGTGCGACCGGAGCGGTGCACCGGCCCTGGCCCACGGCGCCGCAGCGGGTCTCGACCTCACTCGATGATGATGTGCTCAAGGACTGGGAATGCCGCACGCCGATCGGTGCCTTCCTGCGTGCGCGCGACCGCCTGGTCGCTGGACCGGCCGGCCTGTTCGCCGCGGACGTGGTCGCAGCCCTCGACGCGCAGCACTTCGACGCCGTGCTCGCCGACGGGGTGCTGCTGGGCGCCTTGGTCGGCGCCGAGGCCAGGGGCGTGCCGGCGGCTGTGCTCCATGGCACCGTCTACCTCGTTCCATCCCCCGCGCGCCCACCTCTCGGACGCATCGCGCCCGCACGCGGGCCGCTCGGCCACCTTCGTGATCGCGCGGGTTGCCTCGCCACGAACCTGCTCTGGCGATCGGGCGTACGCAGTCTCAACGCCGCTCGCGCCACTCACGGCCTCGCGCCACTGCGCCACCTGTGGGACCAGTGGGGGCATGCCGAGCGGGTGCTCATGCTCACGGCGTCCGCCTTCGATGACCCGCCGGCGAACGAGCCGAATGTCCGCTACGTGGGGCCCGTGCTCGAAGATCTCCGCTCCGAGGCCGAGGTGCCGCTTCCGCCCGGAGACGACCCGCTCGTCGTCGTGGGGCTCTCGAGTTCGTACATGGCGCAGTCCGAGGTGCTGCGACAGTTCGCTCAGGCGCTCGCCTCGCTGTCCGTACGCGCGGTGATCACGACCGGGCCCGCGATCGATCCCGCTGAGGTGCCCTCGGCGCCGAACGTCGTGGTGGTGCAGACAGCGATGCACGGCTCGCTGATTCCGCGCGCCGATCTCGTGGTCACCCATGCAGGACACGGCACGCTGATGAAGGCGCTGGCGGCCGGGGTGCCGATGCTGTGCGTCCCGTTCGGGCGCGACCAGCCGGACAACGCGGCTCGCGCCGTGCGGCACGGCGTGGCGCACGTCGTGTCGAAGCGGTCGGATGCGGCCGCGTTCAGCGCCGCCGTGCGCACAGCACTCGACGATCCGGTGATACGAACCGGCGCTGCCGCGCTCGGCGCACGGGTTCGCGCGGAGATCGATTCGGGACAGCTCCTTGCCGAGCTCGAGGCACTTCCGGGGCGGCGGCGCCCAGCACCGGAACCAGCCTGAGACCCCGCGAGTTCTGCGGAGTGCCAAGGTCGGGTCTGCGCGCTCGAAGCAAGCTCGGTGAGGGAACGTTCCGCCGGCTACCTGTGGCCGGCGACGTCATTGACCAGCCATGCGACGAACAACATCTACTTCACGCGCGTGTGCAGTGTCGAGGCTCCTGGGAAGAACGTGTTCGCGAAGGTGTCCCGGACGCTGCCGATACCGAGTTCGTGGACCGTTGAGGAATCCTCGAAAAGCTTGACGACCTCGAGCATCGCCACCCGTTACGACTCGTCGCAGTCGAGCCACCCGAAGTAGCCCACGAATCTCATGAGATCGGATCCGATCCTCACGGTCAAGGCGTCAACTATTGGTGTCGTGTCGAGCGCACGGCATGGTCGTCGCCTGGATGGCCGCCTTC
Source organism: Nocardioides insulae DSM 17944 (assembly GCF_000422825.1). Taxonomy (GTDB): domain Bacteria; phylum Actinomycetota; class Actinomycetes; order Propionibacteriales; family Nocardioidaceae; genus Nocardioides; species Nocardioides insulae. The sequence goes on from NZ_AUGU01000014.1 coordinate 539,810, forward strand.
ATCGCCCGTGCTCGCGGGTGGGCGTCGACGGCTCCATGACCGGGCATGCCCTCGCGCTCGTGGAGGGTGGCGTGCGCGTGGGCGCAGGCGCGTCCGTCCAGGCGTCGGAATCTCGGGTGCCCGCGGGTATGGGCGCGAGGCGCGTCACGAACTGCGCATAGGTGGGCCGCCGCCGGGCGGGCCTGCCGAGGTGGCGTGACAGGCTGGGGTCATGCCGAACCGCCTGGCGCACGCGACCAGCCCTTACCTCCTCCAGCACGCCGACAATCCGGTCGACTGGCAGGAGTGGGGGCAGGAGGCCTTCGAGGAGGCCCGGCGCCGCAACGTCCCGATCCTGCTGAGCGTCGGGTACGCCGCCTGCCACTGGTGCCACGTGATGGCGCACGAGTCCTTCGAGGACGAGACGACGGCGGCCTACCTCAACGAGCACTTCGTGAGCATCAAGGTCGACCGGGAGGAGCGGCCGGACGTCGACGCGGTCTACATGCAGGCGACCACGGCGATGACCGGGCAGGGCGGTTGGCCGATGACGGTGGTGCTGGACCACGAGGGCAACCCGTTCTTCGCCGGCACCTACTTCCCCGACCAGCCACGGCAGGGCCAGCCGGCCTTCACCCAGGTGCTCCAGGCGCTCAGCGACGCGTGGGCCAACCGGGGCGAGGAGATCCGCTCGGTCGGTGCCGGCGTACGAGACCACCTTCAGCAGCTCCGGGTCAGCGGCGAGGTGGCACCGGTCACCGTGGACACGATGCGCGCGGCGCTGGAGAAGCTGGCCGACGAGTTCGACCCGATGTCCGGCGGCTTCGGGGTGGCGCCCAAGTTCCCGCCGACGATGGTGCTGGAGTGGCTGCGCCGGCTCCCGGGCGCGGGGATCGAGGACAGCCGGATCCGGCACATGACCAACCGCACCCTGTCCGCGCTGGCCCGCGGTGGGCTCTACGACCAGGTCGGCGGCGGGTTCGCCCGCTACTGCGTCGACCGCGGCTGGGTGGTGCCGCACTTCGAGAAGATGCTCTACGACAACGCTCAACTGCTCGGCCTCTTCGCCCGCACCGGTACGCCGCTGGGCGACCGGGTCGCACGCGAGACCGCCGACTTCCTGCTCTGCGAACTCCGCACCGAGCAGGGCGGCTTCGCCTCCGCCCTGGACGCCGACAGCGAGGGCGAGGAGGGCCGCTTCTATGTCTGGACCCCTGCCCAGCTGCGCGAGGCGCTCGGCAAGGAGGACGGCAACTGGGCTGCCCAGACCTTCGCGGTCACCCCGTCCGGCACCTTCGAGGGCGGTACGTCGGTCCTGCAGCGCCGGCACGAGCCGGACGACGACCCGACCTTCCGCGCCCGCCTCGATGACGTACGCCGCCGCCTGCTCGCCGCCCGTGAGGAACGGGTCCGGCCTGCCCGCGACGACAAGATCGTGGCCGCCTGGAACGGGCTGGCGATCAGCGGCCTGGTCGACGCCGGCCTGCTGCTGCACGAGCCCCGGTACGTCGATGCGGCGGTCGAGGCTGGCCGGCTGCTGGTCGACGTACACCTCGTCGACGGTCGGCTGCTGCGGGTCTCCCGGGATGGCGTGGCCGGGCCGCATGCCGGCGTCCTGGAGGACTACGGGTGTGTGGCGGCCGGCTTCCTGGCGCTCGCCCAGGCGACCGGGGAGGCGACCTGGCTCGCGCGGGCGACCGGGCTGCTCGACGTCGCGCTGGACCTGTTTGCCGCGGACGACGGGGGCTTCTACGACACCGCCGCCGACGCCGAGGAGTTGCTCGCCCGTCCCCGGGACCCCAGCGACAACGCCTCGCCCAGCGGATTCTCCGCGCTGCTGCACGCCCTGGTCACCGCGCACGCGCTCACCGGCGAGGGCCGCTATCGGGACGCCGCCGAGCGGGCCGTGGCCACGATCGCCCCGTTGGCCGCCCAGGCGCCGCGGTTCGCGGGCTGGTCGCTCGCGGCCGCGGCCACGATGCTGACCGGGCCGCTCGAGATCGCGGTCGTGGGTCCCGCCGGGGAGGAGCGCGACGCGCTGGCCGACCACGCCCGCCGCCTCCCGGGCGCGGTCGTGGTGGTGGCCGACGGACCCCGCGACGACATCCCCCTGCTCTCCGGCCGTACGCCGGTCGAGGGCCGCCCGGCGGCGTATGTGTGCCGCGGCTTCGTCTGTGAGCGCCCGGTGACCTCGGTGGCCGACCTGCCCACTCCCTGACGGCGCGCCGCGGACCCGGGCGCGGGAGTGGTCGGGTTGGATCGGGAGTCGTGGACCCGAACCTGCGACCACAGCCGGAGCGCTTCTTCGACGGCGGTGACGACACCGACCCGCCGGCACCGGAGGGCTCGGCGCGGATCGAGCTGAGCCAGGCGGTCGACGGTGACCCGACGCTGTTCGCGCTCCACCGCCGGCTGGGCTATCGCGACGAGGAGTACGGCGAGATCGTGGTGCCCGCCGATCTGGCGGCGTTCCGCACCGACCTCACCTCGGTGCCCAGCGTCTTCACCTGGCTGGTCCCCAAGACCGGCCATCACCTGGCCGCCGCCCTCATCCACGACGCGCTCGTGCTCGACCGCGGCGAGCCGGCACATCTGGGCGCGCCGATCGACCGGGTCGGTGCCGACCGGGTGTTCCGGCGGGCGATGCGCGACACCCGGGTGGGCGTCGTACGCCGCTGGCTGATCTGGTCGGCCGTCACCCTGGCCACGATCTGGGTCGGTTCGGGAGCCTGGTCGCGCGCGCGGCACCTTCGCTATCTGGTCGTCATGGTCGCCACCCTGTTGCTCGTCGCCGGGATCGGTGTGGTCGCCACCCTGGACCTGTTCGACGTCGTCGACCAACTGTGGTGGATGGGGGAGCGGGCCTGGTGGGCTGAGGTCATCGGTGGCCTCTCCGCCGCGGTGGTGATCCCGCTGCTGATGGGACTCACCTGGGGTCGCTTCCGGGTGGCCGGGGCGATCGCCGGGATCGCGCTGGCCGTCCTGCTGCACGTCACCGCGGTACTGGTCGTGATCACCCTGCTCTACCAGTGGGCCGAGCGGCTGGCCCGCAACCGACCGACGGCGCTGCTGGTGACGCTCGGAGTCGTGGTCGCGGCCTGCGGCGTCCTGGCCGTGATGTTCGTCGGCACCGCCTGAGCGGTGCCGGTCAGCGCAGGGAGTAGGTCGCCATCGAGACGCTCACGTAGTGAGCGATGAAGGCCAGCACGGTGAAGCTGTGGAACACCTCGTGGAAGCCGAACCAGCGCGGCCACGGGTTGGGCCGCTTGACGCCGTACACCACCCCGCCGACGGTGTAGAGCGCCCCGCCCACGCAGATCAGGACGAACACGGCGATGCCCAGCCCGACGCCGAGCGCGACCGCGCCCTCGAAGAACGCCGGGATGAAGAAGACCGCTGCCCACCCCAGGGCGATGTAGATGGGCACGTAGAGCCAGCGCGGCGCCTCGGTCCAGAAGATCCGGAACAGCATGCCGAGGATCGCACCGCCCCAGGCGACCGAGAGCATCACCGTCTGGGCGACCCCGTCGAGCAGCATCAGACTGAACGGCGTGTAGGAGCCGGCGATCAGCAAGAAGATGTTCGCGTGGTCCCACCGGCGCAGCCAGGTGAGCATCCGGGGTGACCACCTGCCGCGGTGGAACAGGGCGGACACGCTGAACAGCAGCAGGGCGCTGACCGTGAACACGATCGCCCCCACCCGCGGAGCACCCGAGGGCGCGAGCGCGATCAGGACGATGCCGGCCGCGAACACCGCGGGCGCGGTGGCGAGGTGCAGCCAGCCGCGCAGCTTCGGCTTCACCTCCGCGACCTTGTCGGCCACCCGGTCGTGGACCGAGTCCGACCATTCGTGCAGAGAACCAGAGAGCAGGTCCATGCGCTGGCGCAGTGACTCGTTCCTCGGCTCCGTCATGGCAGCACTGTAGCGACGCCCACCAACCCGCCGGGGTCTCGCGTCGATCGGACCGGAACCCGCGCGGGCCCTATTCTGGGGACGTGGTCGACTGGAAGCGTGGCGTGCGCAAGGTGCTCTACCCGGCGTACGAGGCACGGATGGTGCGGCGGCTGGAGCGCGACAAGCTGCCCAAGCACGTGGGCGTGATGCTGGACGGCAACCGCCGCTGGGCGAAGGCCGTCGGCCGGGACACCGCGCACGGCCACCGGGCCGGCGCCGCCAACATCGAGCCGCTGCTGACCTGGTGCGACGAGATCGGCATCGAGGTGGTCACCTTGTGGCTGCTCTCCACCGACAATCTCAACCGGCCCGCCCGTGAACTCGAGCCCCTGCTGGAGATCATCGAGGAAGCCGTCGACTCCCTCGCCGACCAGCAGCGGTGGCGGCTGCACCCGGTGGGTGCGGTCGACCTGCTCCCCACCTCCACCGTCGCCCGTCTCAAGGAGGCCGAGGAGGCCACCCGCGACGTCGACGGGATGCTGGTCAACATTGCGGTCGGGTACGGCGGGCGCCGGGAGATCGCGGACGCCGTCCGTTCCCTGTTGCTCGAGCAGTCCGACCGTGGCGCCTCCCTGGAGGAGGTGGCCCGCTCCCTCGACGTCGACGACATCAACGCCCACCTCTACACCCGTGGACAGCCCGACCCCGACCTGGTGATCCGTACCTCGGGCGAACAGCGTCTCGGGGGATTCCTGCTGTGGCAGAGCGCGAAGTCGGAGTTCTACTTCTGTGAGGCCTACTGGCCCGACTTCCGCCGGGTCGACTTCCTGCGGGCGCTGCGCGCCTACGCCCAGCGCGAGCGTCGCTTCGGCAACTGACCCGTCGAGTCGTGCCTCCCGGCACGTCGAGTCGGGCGTTCTGGCACGTCGAGGCGGGCCGCGGAGCGGGGCCGACGCAGGCGAGCGCCATCGGGTGCGTGACGTGCTGCTAACACACTGTTCATCTCCCGGTGTCCTCGGTACCGGGCGTGTCGCCCGAGCCGGTCGCCGGGGCGGCGTAGCGTCGTGAACATCGGCGAGTGGGGAAGCTCGCTGTATCGGGAGGCCCGTTCGTGAACCCACACGATCTTGACGCTCGGTCGGCCGTGTACGGCCGAGCCGATCCAGGCCGGCACTCCGGCCTTCGGGCTCCTTCCCGGTCCACGGTGCATGATCTGAGGACCGGGCGAGGAGTGCCCGTGCGGTCCCGCTAGGGGTGAACCAGGTGCCGACCCAGGACACGAACGCCAGCGCCACCACCGCCGGGAGTTCCACGGGGCCCGCCACAACCAGGGAGACGGCCGTCCGCACCTATGTGCTGGACACCAGCGTCCTGCTCGCCGATCCGGGTGCGATGCGCCGGTTCGCCGAACACGAGGTCGTACTCCCGGTCGTGGTGATCACCGAACTGGAGGGCAAGCGACACCATCCGGAGTTGGGGTTCTTCGCGCGGACCGCGCTACGAACCCTCGACGATCTGCGGGTGGAGAACGGCCGACTCGACCAGCCGGTGCCGATCGGGGAGGAGGGCGGCTCCCTGCGGGTCGAGCTCAACCACACCGACACCGCAGCCCTGCCCTCCGGCTTCCGGCTGGGCGACAACGACACGCGGATCCTCGCGGTCGCCAAGAACCTCGCCCAGGAGGGCCACGAGGTCGTTCTGGTCTCCAAGGATCTGCCACTGCGGATCAAGGCCTCTGCCGTCGGACTCGAGGCCGAGGAGTACCGCGCGGAGGGCATCTCCGAATCCGAGAGCGGCTACACCGGGATGACCGAGCTCGACCTGCCTGCCGACCAGGTCGACGAGTTGTACGAGGACGGCGTGCTCGACGCCGAGGAGGCCCGCCAGCTGCCCTGCCACACCGGTCTGGTCATCCTCTCCGATCGAGGTACGGCGCTGGGCCGGGTCGGTCCGGACAAGCAGGTCCACCTCGTGCGGGGCGACCGGGAGGCGTTCGGCATCCACGGGCGTTCGGCCGAGCAGCGGATCGCGCTGGAGATGCTCCTCGACCCCGAGGTGGGCATCGTCTCCCTCGGCGGTCGGGCCGGCACCGGCAAGTCCGCGATGGCGCTGTGCGCCGGGCTCGAGGCGGTGCTGGAGCGGCGCCAGCACAAGAAGGTGGTCGTCTTCCGGCCGTTGTTCGCGGTGGGCGGCCAGGAGCTCGGCTACCTGCCGGGCACCGAGTCGGAGAAGATGAGCCCCTGGGGTCAGGCCGTCTACGACACCCTGGGTGCGATCACCTCGCAGCAGGTCATCGACGAGATCATCGATCGCGGGATGCTCGAGGTGCTGCCGCTGACCCACATCCGCGGCCGTTCCCTGCATGACTCGTTCGTCATCGTCGACGAGGCCCAGTCGCTGGAGCGCAACGTCCTGCTCACCGTGCTCTCCCGGATCGGCGCCAACTCCAAGGTCGTGCTCACCCATGACGTCGCCCAGCGCGACAACCTCCGGGTCGGACGGCACGACGGCGTCGTCGCGGTGGTCGAGAAGCTCAAGGGACACCCGTTGTTCGCGCACGTCACGCTCACCCGCTCGGAGCGCTCGCCGGTGGCCGCGCTGGTCACAGAACTGTTGGAGCACGTCACCCTCTGACATCGTACCGCCGGGCTCCCACGTGCCCCGGACAGCCCCATCGACGGGGCCGTCCGGGGCACAGCTGTGACCGACCCGATGTGGACCCGGGGTTTGCCTGGCCCTACCGCATCGGGCATGGTGGCACGAGCTTTCCGGCCAGCGTCTCGCACTTCCCCTCGAGACCACCCCCCGCGAAGTACCCCGAGACACCGACCGAAGAGATCCCCTTGTCCAAGCACGCCGACTACGTGCCCAAGCACCGCCAGCCCGTCGACAACCCCCTCACCGCAGCCCCACGCAAGGCGCTGCGCAAGGCGCTCATCCTGTCCTCGACCGCAGTCGCGGTCACGGGCGTCACGGTGGGCGGCGGGGTCGCCCTGAGCCAGACCGGTCAGGACACCACCCAGGTCGCTGCCGCGCTGCCCGCCGCCGCACCAGCGGGGTCCACCTCCGATGAGACGTCCGAGGCCACGGCCGACGGCGGTGCCGAGCGGGCCGCGCTCGACCCCGAACTGGCCGAGGAGCTCCAGGAGCGGTCCGAGACCGAGGTCTCCCGCTCCCAGGACCGGCGCAAGGCCGTCGACTCCACCAAGGCCCGGGCATTGTCCGTCCTGGACGCAGACGCCAGCGCGGTGACCGAGCGCGAGGACCTCAGCACCGGCGACCCGCGTGACATCGCCAGCGCGATGCTCTCCGACTTCGGCTGGAGCGGCGACCAGTTCGGCTGCCTCGATTCCCTGTGGACCCGCGAGAGCGGCTGGAGCACCTCGGCGGACAACCCCAGCTCCAGCGCGTACGGCATCCCGCAGGCGCTGCCGGGCTCCAAGATGGCCTCCGCCGGCTCCGACTGGGCGACCAACCCGGCCACCCAGATCAAGTGGGGTCTGGGCTACATCCAGGACCGCTACGGCTCGCCCTGCGGTGCCTGGTCCCACTCCGAGTCCAACGGTTGGTACTGACCCTCCTCTCCATCGAGGCCGGCTGGCCTCGCCCTGCCCGCCCGGGCCGGGAAGGCCCTCAGGGATGCGTCATCGACTCCACGTCGAGGGCCTCGTCCAGCTGGGCCTCGGTGATCTCCCCTCGATCCACGTAGCCGAGCCGCAGCACGGTCTCCCGGATGGTGGCGCCGTCGGCGAGCGCCTGCTTGGCGACCTTGGCGGCGCTCTCATAGCCGATGTGCTTGTTGAGCGGCGTCACCACGGACGGCGACGACTCGGCGTACGCGCGCATCCGGTCGGTGTCGGCGGTGATCCCGTCGACGCAGCGCTCGGCGAGCACACGCATGGAGGCGGAGAGCAGGCGCACCGACTCCAGCAGGTTGCGCGCCATCACCGGCATGGCGACGTTGAGCTCGAAGGAGCCGGACGCACCGGCCGCGGTCACCGCGGCATCGTTGCCGATCACCTGGAAACACACCATCAGGGTCGCCTCGGGCAGCACCGGATTCACCTTGCCCGGCATGATCGAGGAACCCGGCTGCAGATCGGGCAGGTGGATCTCGGCCAGGCCCGTGGTCGGCCCCGAGGCCATCCAACGCAGGTCGTTGTTGATCTTGATCAGCCCCACGGCAAGGGTCCGGAGCACCCCCGAGAGCTCCACCAGCGAATCCCGGGTCCCCTGCGCCTCGAAGTGGTTGCGCGCCTCGGTGAACGGCTGCCCGGTCGACTCGGCGATCTCCGCGATCACCTGGTCGGGGAAGCCGGCCGGGGTATTGATCCCGGTGCCGACCGCGGTGCCGCCCAACGGCAGCTCGCGCACCCTGGGGAGCACGGCGTCCAGTCGCTCGGCGGCGTAGCGCACGGTCGCGGCGTACCCGCCGAACTCCTGCCCCAGCATCACCGGAGTGGCATCCATGAGATGGGTGCGACCGGACTTCACCAGCCCGCCGAACTCCTCAGCCTTCCGCTCCAGCGAGGAGGCGAGCACATCGAGGGCCGGCAGGAGCTGCTCGGTCACCGCGACCGAGCACGCCACGTGGACGGCGGTGGGGAAGGTGTCGTTGGAGGACTGGCTGGCGTTGACGTGATCGTTGGGGTGGACCTCGACGCCGGCGCGGGCGGCCAGCCCGGCGATGACCTCGTTGGCGTTCATGTTGGAGGAGGTGCCGGACCCGGTCTGGAAGACATCGATCGGGAACTCCGCGTCGTACTCGCCCGCAGCGACCTGCCGGGCGGCGTCCACGATCCCGCGTGCCTGAGCGGCACCGATCACGCCGAGACGTCCGTTGACCGCTGCCGCAGCGGCCTTCACCCGACCGATGGCGTGGATCAGTGCCGGCTCGATCGGCGTACCGCTGATGGGGAAGTTCTCGACCGCCCGCTGGGTCTGTGCCCGCCACAGGGCCTCGCGGGGCACGCGGACGTCCCCCATGCTGTCGTGCTCGATCCGGAAGTCGTCGTCGCTCATACCCCGACGCTAACGCCGACCCCTGACACCCGGCAGCGCCTCACGATGCAAAAGGAATCGGTGCTGGTACGGCCGATGCGGCACCCTTGTCCCGATGGGGTGTCCGCGCCCGGCCCCATCTGCATCACTCCAGTGGCGCCGTACCGACGGAAGGCATCTCGTGTCCATCGACAAGACACTCCTCGACGATCTCGAGTGGCGGGGACTCCTCGCCCACTCGACGGACCTCGACGCGCTGCGTGAGGCCCTGACCGCGGGGAGCGTCAAGTTCTATGTGGGCTTCGACCCGACCGCGCCGAGCCTGCACATGGGACACCTCGTGCAGATCCTGACCGCCCGCCGACTCCAGCTCGCCGGCCACCAGCCGCACGCGCTGGTCGGCGGCGCCACCGGCATGATCGGCGACCCCAGGGACTCGGGGGAGCGCACCCTCAACTCGCTCGACACGGTCAAGGACTGGACCGGGCGCGTTCGCGACCAGATCGCCCCCTTCCTGTCCTTCGAGGGGGAGAACGCCGCGGTGATGGTCAACAACTACGACTGGACCGCTCCGCTCTCGACGATCGACTTCCTGCGCGATGTCGGCAAGCACTTCCCGGTCAACCGGATGCTCGCCCGCGACGTGGTCGCGCGACGCCTCGAGGCGGGCATCTCCTACACCGAGTTCAGCTACGTCCTTCTCCAGTCCTTCGACTTCTTGAGCCTCTACCGGCAGTACGGCGTAGCACTCCAGTTCGGGGGGTCGGACCAGTGGGGCAACCTCACCGCCGGTGTGGAGCTGATCCGGCGCGCGGATGCGGGCCATGCGCACGCCTTCGCCACTCCGCTGCTGACCAAGTCCGACGGCACCAAGTACGGCAAGACCGAGGGCGGCGCCTTGTGGCTCGACCCGGAACTGCTCTCGCCGTACGCGTTCCACCAGTTCTGGCTGAACGTCGAGGACGAGAAGGTGGGGGAGCTGCTTCGGGTCTTCACCTTCCTCTCCCGGGATGAGATCGAGGAGCTGGAGGCCGCCCATGCGGAGAAGCCGTTCCTCCGCCAGGCGCAGAAGCGGCTGGCGGATGAGATGACCACGCTCGTTCACGGTGCCGAGGAGACCGAGCAGGCCAAGGCCGCGGCGGCGGCACTCTTCGGTGGCGGGGAGTTGCGTGACCTCAGTGTGTCGACGCTCGCGGCGGCGCTCCGCGAGGCCGGTGCGATCACGGTCGAGGCCGGCAGCGGTCTGCCGCCGGTGGTCGACCTGTTCGTGGAGTCCGGATTGGTCGCGAGCCGCAACGAGGCCCGACGCACCATCAAGGAGGGCGGCGCCTACCTCAACAACGTTCGCGTCGAAGACCCCGAGGCGCAGGTCAGCGACGCCGACCTGATCGGCGGCAGCTGGTTGCTCCTGCGCCGCGGGAAGAAGAGGTTCGCCGGCGTCGAGGTGCGCTGAAGCACCGTCCCCACAAAGGCAGCGAGGGGTGGCCCGGATCACGCCGAACCGATTTGGCTTCGGGCGGCGGAACCCGTAATGTTCTCCGGGTCGCCCTGAGCAGGGCGGACAGTCTGACTCCGGTCGGACGGTCCGCAGCACAGGGGAGACCATCTCCTCGGCACACAGGCAATGTGAGGTCCGGGCCCGAATTCGGGTCTTCCTTTCTGTGCCTTGAATGCCAAGGGGATGTGGCTCAGGACAAACCGCCTCGAATTGGAAGTTCGAAAGCGATCGGCTAAGCTTTAACCAAGCTGAGGAAAAGCTTTCCGGATCTGATTCGAGAACTTTTTTCCAAAAGGCCAAAGCGAAGTTCCGCGGAATTGACAGGCGGTACGGAGCTGATAAAGTAGGGCTCACGCCGAGGGCGAGGGAAGCCGTGAGGGTTTCGCCGAGTTTCGGGTGTGGTTGATCTTTGAGAACTCAACAGTGTGTCAAATAGTCGACGAATTAGTTTGTTATGCCCCGTCAACTATGGCTGACTTTGGTTGGTTGTGGTTGGTGGATTTCTTTGACAATGATTCTGGCTGATCAGACTTTGGTTTGATCTTTTTTGTCAGTGTCTCTTTGTCAGGCATCTCTTTTTCTCGCTGGCCTTTTGGTTGGTGGGTGTTGTTTTTCAACGGAGAGTTTGATCCTGGCTCAGGACGAACGCTGGCGGCGTG
>NZ_AUGU01000015.1:0-6898 GCF_000422825.1 Nocardioides insulae DSM 17944
ACTGGTTGTGTGGTAGGGGTTGGGTAGAGTTACGGCGGTCATGGCGAGAGGGAAACACCCGGTCCCATCCCGAACCCGGAAGTTAAGCCTTTCAGCGCCGATGGTACTGCAACCGAGAGGTTGTGGGAGAGTAGGACGCCGCCGGACAATTATTGAGCGTGTAGGGGCCACCCGTTGGGGTGGCCCCTACACTGCATTTCCCACCCAGAATGCTGGGTGCGGGTGCCCCATCGCGGACCGTTGCCACACCCGGTGACGAGTGTTGCCGGCCGCTGAGGGGCCGAGGGCCTCCCGGATCTGGGGGAACGGCGGCCTCACAGGGCGGCCCCTGCAGGACGCCCGGATCTCGGCTTGTCGGAGGTCGCACCTAGGCTTGGGGACAGCATGAGGAGATCCGACGTGAGCAGTTCCGAACCCGCCACCATCCCAGGCCTCGAGGCCTTCGCAGCGCCCTCCGCCGATGCGGCGTCCGGCGCCCCGCGTCGCGGGCCCAGCCCCGAAGAACTACTGGAGGGGCTCAATCCGCCGCAGCGGGCAGCCGTCACCCACTCCGGCCCACCGTTGCTGGTGGTGGCAGGTGCGGGCTCGGGCAAGACCCGGGTGCTCACCCGGAGGATCGCTTGGCTGATCTCTCAGCGGGGCGCGCACCCGGGATCGATCCTGGCGATCACCTTCACCAACAAGGCGGCCGCGGAGATGAAGGAGCGGGTCGAGGACCTGGTGGGTCGCCGCGCCAGGGTGATGTGGGTCAGCACCTTTCACTCCGCGTGCGTGCGGATCCTGCGCAAGGAGATCGTCAACCTCGGATACAAGTCCAACTTCTCCATCTACGACGCGGCGGATCAGAAGCGCCTGATGGGCCTGGTCTGCCAGGATCTCGATCTCGACCCGCGCAGCTATCAGCCCGCCCAGATCCTCAACTGGGTCTCCGACCAGAAGAACGAGCTGCGTGACGTCGAGGAGGCCGCCAAGGAAGCGGAGAACGGCGTCGAGGAGATCTACGCGAAGGCCTATGCGACGTACCAGAGGCGGCTGCGCGAGGCCAACGCGCTCGACTTCGACGACCTCATCATGACGACCGTCCATCTCTTCCGTGAGTTTCCCGTGGTGCGGGAGACCTATCGGCGACGGTTCCGACATGTGCTGGTCGACGAGTATCAGGACACCAACCATGCCCAGTACGCCTTGGTTCACGAGCTGTGCTCGCAGCCGATGGAGGACACTGATGATCGGCCCGGGGAGCAGCGAGTGCCACCGGCGGAGCTGATGGTCGTCGGAGACGCCGACCAGTCCATCTATGCCTTCCGCGGCGCCAACATCCGTAACATCTTGGACTTCGAGCAGGACTTCCCGGATGCGACCAGCATCCTGCTGGAGCAGAACTACCGTTCGACGCAGACCATCCTCACCGCAGCGAACGCGGTCATCACCCACAACCAGGGGCGCAAGGAGAAGCGTCTCTGGTCCGAGCAGGGCGATGGTGAGCGGATCGTCGGGTACGTCGCGGACGACGAGCACGATGAGGCCCGGTTCGTCTCCGACCAGGTCGACAAGCTCGTCGATGCGGGACACAAGCCCTCCGAGGTGGCCGTCTTCTATCGCACCAACGCGCAGTCCCGGGTGTTCGAGGAGGTGTTCATCCGGACCGGTCAGCCGTACAAGGTGGTCGGGGGTGTCCGCTTCTACGAGCGCCGGGAGGTGCGAGATGCCCTCGCCTACCTCCGGGCTCTGCTCAATCCCGATGACCAGGTGTCGCTGCGACGGATCGTCAACACCCCGAAGCGCGGGATCGGCGATCGCGCCATCGCCTGTGTGACGGCGTACGCGGAAACCGAGGGGGTGACCTTCTGGGAGTCCTTGCGACGGGCCGAGCATGCGCCAGGGCTGGCGACGCGCAGTCTGAGTTGCATTCGCGGCTTTGTGGGCCTGATGGACGAGCTCCAATCGATGGTGGCGGCCGGGGAGCGCGCGGACGTCGTCCTGGAGAGCGTGCTCGACAAGTCGGGCTACCTCGTGGAACTCGAGGAGTCTGACGATCCGCAGGACGCAACCCGGGTGGAGAACCTCGCCGAACTGGTCGCGGTGGCACGAGAGTTCAGCGATGACCCCGTGGCCGGTCCGTCGGCCGACCCTGCCGACGTCGACGCCGGCCAGGTGCAGCCCGGGCTCCGTGACTTCCTGGAGCGGGTGGCCCTGGTCGCCGACTCCGACCAGATCCCCGAGGACGACGACGGCGTGGTCACACTGATGACGCTGCACACCGCGAAGGGGCTGGAGTTCCCGATGGTCTTCCTCACCGGTCTCGAGGACGGCGTCTTCCCGCACGCCCGCGCGTTGGGCGACACCCGTGAACTGGAGGAGGAGCGACGACTCGCCTACGTCGGTGTCACCCGGGCGCAGGAGCGGCTCTTCATCTCGCGTGCCCTGGTGCGCTCGGCCTGGGGTGCCCCCTCGCACAATCCGGAGAGCCGTTTCGTCGGTGAGCTACCGGTTGATCTGGTCGATTGGCGGCGCACCGAAGCCGACCGCACGCGCTGGTCCCGTCCGGACCTCTCGCACAGCCCTGCCGAGCGGCGCGGGAGTACCGGTTTCGGGAGTATCACCGGGGCCGGCCGGCGCAACTTCACCTCCGCCGCGATGCGGGCCGACGCGGCCTCGAAGGCCCAGCGGTCTCGTGAGATCCCCTCGCTGACGCCGGGCGATCGGGTGACTCACAACAGTTTCGGGCTCGGCACGGTCGTCACCGTCGAGGGACAGGGGGAGAAGGCGGTCGCCTCGATCGACTTCGGTTCCCAGGGCGTCAAGCGACTGCTACTGCGTTACGCACCGGTCGAGAAGCTCTGAAGCAGTCCGAACACGGGTAGGGGTGGCCTTGCCCCGGTGGTGCTGGCGCTGCCGACACCGGCAGGTACGTCGCCCCTGTGACCCAGCGCCCTTGACCCTGCGCCCGCTTGACCCAGTGACCGGATGCCCGATGTCGGCGCGGTCGTCACGGGGCGACACCGGCAGGTACGTCGTCCGCTTGACCCAGCGCCCGGATGCCCGACGTCGGCGCGGTCACCCGGCGACAGGGCAGGACGCCGCCCGCTTCCAGCGAGCGACTGGATGCCCCGTGAGGGCGACCGGACCCGATGACGGACGATGGCCACGGCGAAGTGCCGGGGCCATCGTCGTCGGGTGGGCTTACCCGGGCGATCAGGGGTCGAGGCCCTCGTGCTGCATCGCGGTCATGGGATCGACGGGGTCGCCTCCGCCGGGGCGGACCTCGACGTGCACGTGCGGGCCGGTCACGTTGCCGGTGGAGCCGACGTGGCCGATGACCTCGCCGGTCGTGACGCTGTCGCCCGGGCTGACGGCGAAGGAGGTCTGGTGGCAGTACCAGATCTCGGTGCCGTCCTCGAGGGTGACGACGGTCTTGTTGCCGTAGGCGCCGTCATAGCCGGTCGAGGTGACCACGCCGCGGGCGATCGCGTGGATGGGTGTTCCCTCGGGCGCGGCGAAGTCGAGGCCGGTGTGGGTGCTCGCGTAGTACGAGCGGGCCATCCCGAAGGTGTTGGTGATGTGGTAGTCGCCGGCTGGGATCGGCAGCCCCCACTGGTCGGCCTCGAGCGCCTGGGCCTGATCGGACGCCCGCTTGTTCAGGGCGGTCAGCGCCTGCTGGCGATCGGCCGCGGTGGCCTCGGCCCCGGCAGCTTCCTTGCCGGAAGCGTCGGTCTTCGCGACGGCGGCGGTGCGGGACTGGCCCCGGCTGATCGTCGTACCGCGATCCTCGGCGATGCCGGTGATCCCGGCCGCGCTGGAGCCGGTGAGGGCCCCGGAGGCCTGCACCTGGGAGTGGGAGTCCGTGGCCGGGTCGTCGGCCGCAGTGGTCGCCCCGGTCGTGGCCGTGCCCACGCCACCGATCGCCGCCACCGCGGTAGCGGCGAGACCGATCGCGGTGGGTAGGCCGGGGAGGTGGCGCCAACGGCGACCGGAACGACGCGCCCGGGCCCGGCGTGAGGCGGCCTCGGATGGGGCCAACTCGTCGGGCAGTTCGCCTGCCATGCGGTCGGAGGCCGCCTCGAGGAGGAGGCTCGTGCCGACCGTCGCGGGCGAGGACGGGAATTGGTCAGGGGTGGTACGACGGGCGACGCGCCTGCCGGTGTAGGTCGACGGCGTCGAGGACTCCGAGGTGTCGGCGGCGCGGCGTGCGCGCTTGCCGGGCGACGGGGTCGCTCCCGTGGAACGACGGCTTTCAGGGGTCTCCGCTGGGCCGTGCTCCTCTCTGGGGGCAGCCATGTATGTAGATCTCCGCTGGTTGGGGGTCAGTCAGCAGTGCTCGACGCTAACCGACCCCCCAGTGGCGCCCCGAATCGCGACGTGGTAGAGAGGCGGTGCCGACCTCGTGCGCAGGCGGACTTGCGTGCCCGGCCCCGCCTGAACACCACCAGATGAGTGACCCGCGTCACGCAAGGGAGTGTGCTGTCAATCACGCCGGCCACCCCGGAGTCGTGGCAGGGCGCCGGGCAGGTCTACTGTGCACGAGGACCATCCCAAGAGCCGTGGTGGCGCGATGTGCCCCCGCTTGCGACATAGAGACATGGTGGATCAGTGGACCTGATGGAGTACCAGGCGAAGCAGCTCTTCGCCAAGCACGACGTCCCCGTCACCGAGGGCATCGTGGCCGACACCCCCGAAGAAGCCAAGGCCGCCGCCGAGAAGCTCGGCGTCGTGGTCGTCAAAGCCCAGGTCAAGGCGGGCGGTCGCGGCAAGGCCGGCGGCGTCAAGCTCGCGAAGACCCCCGACGAGGCGTTCGAGCACGCGTCGAACATCCTCGGGATGCAGATCAAGGGCCTGACCGTCAACCGGGTCCTGATCGCTCCGGCGGCCTCGATCGAGGAGGAGTACTACTTCTCCTTCCTGCTGGACCGCTCGAACCGGCAGTACCTCTGCATCGCCTCCGTCGAGGGTGGCGTGGAGATCGAAGAGGTCGCCAAGACCAACCCCGACGCCGTCAAGCAGATCGGCATCGACCCGGGTACGGGCGTGGACGAGGCCAAGGCCCGCGAGATCGTGGCGGAGGCCAAGTTCCCCGAGGCGCTGACCGAGCAGGCGGTTCAGACCGTCCTGTCGCTGTGGAAGGTGTTCGTCGAGGAGGACGCCACCCTGGTGGAGGTCAACCCGCTGGCGCGCCTGGCCGGTGACAAGCTCGAGGCGCTGGACGGCAAGGTCTCCCTCGACGACAACGCATCCGAGTTCCGTCACCCCGACCACGAGGCTTTCGAGGACAAGGCCGCGGCCGACCCGCTCGAGGCCAAGGCCAAGGAGAAGGGCCTCAACTACGTCAAGCTCGACGGTCAGGTCGGCATCATCGGTAACGGTGCGGGTCTGGTCATGAGCACCCTCGACGTGGTCGCGTACGCCGGTGAGGCACACGGCGGCGTCAAGCCCGCCAACTTCCTCGACATCGGTGGCGGTGCCAACGCGCAGGTCATGGCGGACGGCCTCGACGTCATCCTCGGCGACGAGCAGGTCAAGAGCGTCTTCGTCAACGTCTTCGGTGGCATCACCGCCTGCGACGAGGTCGCCAAGGGCATCGTCGGCGCGCTGAACATCCTCGGCGACGAGGCGAGCAAGCCGCTCGTCGTACGCCTCGACGGGAACAACGTCGACCTGGGTCGGCAGATCCTGGACGAGGCCAACCACCCGCTGGTCACCATGGTCGACACCATGGACGGTGCGGCCGACAAGGCCGCCGAACTGGCCAACGCCTGAGTCCGGGACGAGAAAGCAGAGAGATAGAACAATGTCGATCTACCTGAACAAGGACTCCAAGATCATCGTCCAGGGCATCACCGGCGGGATGGGTGCCAAGCACACCGCCCTGATGCTCGACTCCGGCGCGCAGATCGTCGGCGGTGTCAACGCCCGCAAGGCCGGCACCACCGTCTCCCACAAGGACCAGGACGGCAAGGACGTCGAGCTGCCCGTCTTCGGCTCTGTCAAGGACGCGATGGCCGAGACCGGCGCCGACGTGTCGGTGCTCTTCGTTCCCCCGGCCTTCACCAAGGACGCCGCCATCGAGGCCATCGACGCCGAGATGCCGCTGATCGTGGTCATCACCGAGGGTGTGCCGGTGCAGGACTCCGCCGAGGTGTGGTCCTACCTGCAGGGCAAGAAGACCCGCATGATCGGCCCGAACTGCCCCGGCATCATCACCCCGGGCGAGTCGCTGGCCGGCATCACGCCGCACACCATCACCGGTAAGGGCCCGATCGGACTGGTCTCCAAGTCCGGCACCCTCACCTACCAGATGATGTACGAGCTGAAGGACCTCGGCTTCTCCACCGCCATCGGCATCGGTGGCGACCCGGTCATCGGTACCACCCACATCGACGCGCTCGAGGCTTTCGAGAACGACCCCGAGACCAAGGCGATCGTCATGATCGGCGAGATCGGTGGTGACGCCGAGGAGCGCGCCGCGGCGTACATCAAGGAGCACGTGACCAAGCCCGTCGTCGGGTACGTCGCCGGCTTCACCGCCCCCGAGGGCAAGACCATGGGTCACGCCGGTGCGATCGTGTCCGGTTCCTCCGGCACCGCGCAGGCCAAGAAGGAGGCGCTCGAGGCGGTCGGCGTGAAGGTCGGCAAGACGCCGTCCGAGACCGCCGCCCTGATGCGCGAGATCCTGGCCGGCTGAGCCTGCCTCACCGCTTCATCCGCACGCCCCGGTCGACTGGTTCGGCCGGGGCGTTGCTGTGTCTCGTCGAGTGGGGCCTTGCGTACGGTCGAGTGGGGCCTTGTGTACGGTCGAGTGGGGCAACGGTCCGGGAGGACTGACTCAACGGTCCGGGAGGACCGACTCAACGGTCCGGGAGGACCGACTCAACGGTCCGGGAGGACCGACTCAACGGTCCGG
>NZ_AUGU01000015.1:6908-273867 GCF_000422825.1 Nocardioides insulae DSM 17944
GACTCAACGGTCCGGGAGGACCGACTCAACGGTCCGGGAGGACCGACTCAACGGTCCGGGAGGACCGACTCAACGGTCCGGAGTGGTCAGGACAGGTAGCCGAGGCGGTCCTGGGCGCGGTCGCTGAGGGTGGCGAAGTCGCCGGCGACCATCTGCACCGAGTCGGCGGGGATGAACCCGAGCTGGGAGACGTTGCGGCCTTCGCGGATGATCGACATCTGGTAGACGACGGTCCGGTTGTCGGAGACCTCCACCGAGACCCGCCACAGGGTGAGGTCACGCTGCTTGGCCCGCTCGGAGGAGAGCTCGGTGACGTCGACGGTGAGATCACGGTCCTGGCAGCTGGACATCTTGGTGCGCACCTGCTCGACGAAGCGCCGGGCCGCGGCCTGGTTCCTCAGCTGGCCGACCGACTGGGTCAGTCCGAATTCCTCGGGTAGCCGGGCCGCCTCCGGGATGACGAAGGAGCGAGTACGCCCCTTGCTCACCGCGTCGGTGTTGAAGGAGGTGGTGTCGCACCGAGTCGCGGCAAGGTTGACCGTGGCCCGCTGCGGTCGGGTGCCGACCCAGGGCTTGTTCACACCGGTGACGGGCGGGAGATCGACCTCGTCCAGCATCGCGGGGTTGCGACCGATGGGCAGCGGCTTGACCTCACGGGTCACGGGCACCCGGGCGCACGCGCCGGCCTCGGGGAGATCGCAGACTCCGTTGACCGAGTCCGCGAGCAGTCCGCTGATCCCAGTGCTGTTCTTCAGCTGCTTCGGCGGCAGCTGGGCGGCCACCGTGGTGGTCAACTGACCGGTCCGGGCGACACCGACGGCGATGGTGCGCACGGGGTCGGCCCAGTTCTGGAGGAGCACGATGCTGGCTTCGTCGCCGACGCGGCGCACCTGTTCGGTGGAGAGCAGTTGGAAGCGGGAGTCCTGGCAGGCGGCGTACCAGGTCAGCGCGTTGTCGTAGGCGGCCTCGGCGCCCGCTTCGCTGCCCGCCACCTCGGCGGAGGAACCCACGGCGGCGTCGGGCGTGCGGCCGGTGAAGGTGCGCACCAGTGAGGACTCGACGTCCTTGCCGGCGTACCGCTGCCGATGACAGGGGAGGAGCAGGCCGTCGTCGGCGGAGCTGTCGGAGGTCAGATCGACCCGCCACCGCCCGGGGAGGCGGCCGTTGACCTGCTCGGCGGTCACCAGATCGGTCGATTCGAGTTCGGGGACCGGAGCGCTGCTGGAGGGACTCTCACCCGGCCCGGTCAACCGGAGACCGTCCAGGGTGGGGCCGCTCTGACCATCGCTGGTGACGGCCCATCCGGTGCCCAGCAGTACGACGACCGCGGCCGCGGCCGCGGCGAAGGTGTGGGTACGACGGCGCCGGGTGCCGGCCCGGGTCAGGGTGTCCGCCTCGGGCCACGAGACGTCGTCCAGGTGGGCGGCCATCGGCGCGAAGACCGACGGGATCGCGGTGCTCTCGACCTCGCGGGAGAGGCTGAACGCGGAGCTGGCGGACTGCAGTTCGCGCTCCACACGCGCGCGGGCGAGGCCGACCTCCCGGGCGATCTGGTCGAGGGGGAGTCGGCTGAGGTGGGCGAGCAGCAACACCTTCCGCTGCACCAGCGGGAGCTTGCCCAACGCCGCCAGAGTGTCGCGGACCTCGTCCGGGACGTCCTTCTCCTTGTGGAAGGGGCGGGTCGTGTGCCGGCGCAACGCCCGGCTCCATGCCTGCGGCCGCACGTAGCTCTCGGGGTCGTCGAGCCGGCTGACCTTGCGCCAGTGGTGCCAGCTGACCGTGAGCGCGTCGCGGACGGCGGCCTGGGCGGCGGGCAGATCACCGGTGAGTGCCCAGGTCTGGAGGAGGAGCCGGTCGCGGACCTCTCGATAGAAGGTCGCGAAGGCAGCTGGGTCGGGCTTGTTGCTCATGACCGTGCCGAGTCTAGGCGGGCCGTGGTCGGGGCAGGCCGTCCGCGTGACGGTGGCCTGTCCCACACCGGGCCAAGACCGGATCCGGCGTGCCTGCGTGAACCGGCGACCTCGCCGGGTCAGGATGGCCACGATGACGTCCCTGCTGCACTCACCCGCGCGCGCCGCCAGCGGTCTCGCCGCTGACCTGCGTCATCGCCGTCCGCTGGTCCTGGTCGCCGCCCTGGCCGGCCTGCTCGCCGCCCTGGGCACGCTGGTGCTCTGCCTGGCGGTCGGCGTGGTCGGCTGGTTCCTCAGCGACGCCGGGGCGCACGGGACGCCGAGCGAGGCCCTCCGCGTCGGGGCGCTGGGTTGGTTGCTGGCGCACGGTTCCGGCATCGAGGTGGCCGGCACCACGATCAGCGCCGTACCCCTCGGCCTCACCCTGCTGTGCGGTTGGTCCTGCTGGCGGCTGGGGCTGGGGGCCGGCGACGCGATCTCGGGGCACGGACCCGACGCGGAGCGGTTGGCGGACGGGGAGCGCGACTACACCGTGCCGGTGGGGGCGGGCGTGTTCGCGTTGGCCTACGCCGCCATGGCGGTGCTGGTGGCGACGCTGGCCGGCTCGCCGTCCGCCGGGCGGGTCTTCGGCTGGTCCCTGCTGCTCGCGCTCGGCGCCGGCGGCACCGCGATCGCGGTGGGTTCGGGGCGGGCATCGGTGTGGCTGGCGCTGCTCCCGGAGTCGGTGCGCGCGAGCGTGGCGGCGGCCCGATCGATCCTGCTGGGCTGGCTGCTGGTCTCCGCTGCCGTCCTGCTGATCGCGTTCGTGGCCGACCTCGACACCGCGATCAACATCTTCTCCCAGCTGCACACCGACGCCGGCGCGGTCGTGCTGTACGCCCTGATCTGCGTGCTGCTGCTGCCGAACGCCGTGCTGTTCGCCAGCTCCTACCTGCTCGGTCCGGGCTTCGCGGTCGGCGCCGGCACCGTGGTCGCCCCGGGGGCGGTGTCCCTCGGAGCGCTGCCGCTGTTCCCACTGCTGGCGGCGCTCCCGGACGCCGGTGACCCCCCGGCCTGGACCCCCGCCCTGATGGCGCTCGCACCACTCACCGCGGCCGCGGGGGTGTTGCACGCCCAGCGTCGGCGTCCCACCGCCAGTTGGGAGGAGGGCGCCGTACGTGGCATGGCGGGCGGCCTCCTCGCCGCGGTGCTGCTCTGCTTGCTCTCGCTGCTCGCCGGGGGAGCGGTCGGTCCGGGTCGGATGGCACAGGTCGGCCCGTTCGTGGGTGACCTCCTCATCCACGTCCTCACCGCCTTCGGCCTGGCCGGCCTCGTGGCCGGGCTGGCCGGTGTGTGGTGGCAGCGTCGCTCCATGACTCGTGCACAGGGCCCCGCCAGCGCGACCACGGACACCGCGGTACGGCCCCGGGCGAGCGCCGAGTCGGCGGAGACCACCGAGGACGAGGACGTCTAGACTTCCGGCGTGCCAGCCGCTCGCCTCGTCGTCCTCGTGTCCGGTTCGGGCACCAACCTGCAGGCCCTGCTCGATGCCTGCGCCGATCCTGCCTACGGGGCGGAGGTGGTCGCCGTCGGTGCCGACCGCACCGGCATCGTCGGGCTCGAGCGGGCCGAGCGGGCGGGTGTCCCCACCTTCGTCCAGCGTGTCCAGGACCACGCCGGCCGGGCCGAGTGGGACGCCGCGCTGACCACCGCGGTGGCCGCGTATCGGCCCGACCTGGTGGTCCTGGCCGGCTTCATGAAGCTGGTCGGCGAGGACTTCCTCGCCCACTTCGGCGGCCGCACGGTCAACACCCACCCGGCGCTCTCGCCGTCCTTCCCCGGCATGCACGGACCCAGGGATGCACTCGAGTACGGCGTCAAGGTGACCGGTTGCACCCTCTTCGTGGTCGATGCCGGCGTCGACACCGGCGCCATCGTCGCGCAGCGGGCGGTGCCGGTCGAGGACGACGACGACGTCGAGGCGCTGCACGAGCGGATCAAGGTGGCCGAGCGGGGGGTGCTCGTCGACACCGTCGGCCGGATGGCCCGCGAGGGCTGGTCGGTCGACGGGAGGCGGGTTCGGCTGGGAGCCTAGTTCCCGGATAGGATCGGGGCACACGACTGGCGCAGGTGGGTCACCACCAGGGAGTGACGAGCCGGCATCGACCGCCTGGGTGCCCTCATCGAGATCAACGTAGCGATGAGGAGTGGAACCGTGGCACAGGACCGGATCGCGATCAAGCGGGCACTGGTGTCCGTCTATGACAAGACCGGGCTCGAGCAGCTCGTCCGAGGACTGCATGAGGCCGGCGTCGCGCTGGTCTCCACCGGCGGGTCCGCGCGGCTGATCGCCGAGCTCGGGCTCCCGGTGACCAAGGTGGAGGAGCTGACCGGCTTCCCCGAGTGCCTCGACGGCCGGGTCAAGACCCTGCACCCCCGCGTGCACGCCGGGATCCTGGCCGACCGCCGGCTCGAGTCGCATGTGGCCCAGCTCGAGGAGCTCGAAGTGGAGCCGTTCGACCTGGTGGTGTGCAACCTCTACCCGTTCCGCGAGACCGTCGCCTCGGGCGCGGCTCCCGACGACGTGGTCGAGCAGATCGACATCGGCGGCCCCTCGATGGTCCGCGCCGCCGCCAAGAACCACCCGTCGGTCGCCATCGTCACCAGCCCGGAGCGGTACGTCGACGTGCTGGCCGCGGCCGGTGCCGGCGGCTTCACCCTCGACCAGCGCAAGGCCCTGGCAGCCGAGGCGTTCGCCCACACCGCGGCGTACGACTCGGCGGTGGCGAACTGGTTCGCCGCCTCCTACGTCGGTGCGGAGGACGGCTGGCCCGCCTTCGCCGGCGAGGCGTGGGAGAAGCAGGCGGTGTTGCGCTACGGCGAGAACCCCCACCAGCAGGCCGCGCTGTACTCCGACGGCACCGGCGGTCTGGCCGGCGCCGAGCAGTTGCACGGCAAGGAGATGTCCTACAACAACTACGTGGACACCGACGCCGCCCGTCGGGCTGCGAACGAATTCGGCGAGCCGGCGGTCGCGATCATCAAGCACGCCAACCCGTGCGGCATCGCGGTCGGCACCGACATCGCCGAGGCGCACCGGCGCGCGCACGCCTGCGACCCGGTCTCCGCCTTCGGTGGCGTCATCGCCAGCAACCGGCCGGTCTCGGTCGAGATGGCCCAGCAGGTGTCCGAGGTCTTCACCGAGGTGATCGTCGCCCCTGGCTACGACGACGGCGCCGTGGAGATCCTGCAGGGCAAGAAGAACATCCGGATCCTGGTCTGCACCGCGGAGAGCGGCGAGCAGCCTGCCGAGTTCCGGCAGATCAGCGGCGGCGTCCTGGTCCAGATGCGCGACCACGTCGACGCCGTCGTGGAGGACGGTGGGGACGACCCGGCGACCTGGACCCTCGCGACCGGCGAGGCAGCCTCTCCCGAGGTGCTCGCCGACCTCGCCTTCGCCTGGAAGGCCTGCCGCTCGGTGAAGTCCAACGCGATCCTGCTCGCCGCGGACGGCGCCTCGGTCGGCGTCGGCATGGGCCAGGTCAACCGGGTCGACTCGTGCAAGCTGGCCGTCGAGCGGGCGGGGGAGCGCGCGGCCGGTTCGGTGGCCGCCTCGGACGCCTTCTTCCCCTTCTCCGACGGCCCCCAGATCCTGTTGGACGCCGGCGTGAAGGCGATCGTCCAGCCCGGTGGCTCGGTGCGCGATGAGCAGACCGTCGAGGCCTGCCGCGCGGCCGGGGTCACGATGTACTTCACCGGCACCCGCCACTTCTTCCACTGATCGCGAGGCCGAGATGACCGCTCAGAAACTCGACGGCACCGCGACCGCCAAGGCGATCAAGGACGAACTGCGCGAGCGCGTGGCCGTGCTCCGTGCGGCCGGCGTCCAGCCCGGTCTGGGCACGATCCTGGTCGGCGACGACCCGGGGTCGCGCTGGTATGTCAACGGCAAGCACAAGGACTGCGCCGAGGTCGGCATCGAGTCGATCCGGATCGACCTGCCCGGCACCGCGACGCAGGAGGAGATCGAGGACGCGGTCAGGGTGCTCAACCAGGACCCCGCCTGCACCGGCTACATCGTGCAGCTCCCGCTGCCGAAGGGCATCGACGAGAACCGCGTGCTCGGCCTGATCGACCCCGCCAAGGACGCCGACGGCCTGCATCCCACCAACCTCGGCTGGCTGGTCCTCGGCAAGCCCGCCCCGCTGCCCTGTACGCCGGCCGGGATCGTCGAGCTGCTGCGTCGCCACGGCGTCGAGCTGGCCGGGGCCGAGGTGGCCGTGGTGGGCCGCGGGGTGACGGTGGGGCGTCCGCTGGGGCTGCTGCTGACGCGGCGCAGCGAGAACTCCACCGTGACGCTGTGCCACACCGGCACCCGCGACCTGGCCGCGCACATCAGGAACGCGGACATCGTGGTGGCCGCCGCCGGCGTACCCGGCATCATCACCGCCGACATGGTCAAGCCCGGAGCGGCCCTGCTCGACGTGGGTGTCTCCCGGGTCGATGGCAAGCTCGCCGGTGACCTAGCCGCGGATGTCTGGGACGTCGCCGGCTGGGTCTCGCCCAACCCCGGCGGGGTCGGACCGATGACGCGCGCGATGTTGCTCTCCAACATCGTGCTCAACGCCGAGAACGCGCTGGCGGATCGGTAGTTTGACCCTGTGAGCGAGCAGGCCGAGGGCGAACAGCAGGCCGAGCAACCCGAGCACCGTCGGCACCCCTCGACGGTGGGAGGTGCGGTGTTCCTGGTGGTGCTGGTGGTCGCCCTGGCCGGGATCGGCATCGTGACCGCGGACCGCTGGCGGCTCGGCATCCAGTGCGTGGCGGGAGCGCTGGGGGCCGCGGCCCTGGTCCGGCTCGTCCTTCCTCGCCGGGACGCCGGCATGCTCGCGGTGCGGAGTCGATGGCTCGACGTCACGCTGCTCGCCGTACTCGCCGGGCTGCTGTGGTTCCTGGCCGGGAGCATCCCGGACCAGCCCACGATGTGACCCTCCGCGTTGGAGCGCCCCGCCCCAGCCTGGCGAGCCCGACAAGCGGCCCGCCGGGCGACGGGGTGTCGGGCGCGCCTGCCGGGGCGGGTACGCCGCGAGCAGCGGTGCGCTCAGACCAGGCCGAGTGACTCCACGGCCGCCTTCTCCTCCAACAGCTCGGCCACGGAGGCGTCGATGCGGGAGCGGGAGAAGTCGTCGATCCGGAGGTCCGGAACGATCCGCCACTCACCGCCGCCGGTGGTGACGGGGAAGGAGCTGACCAGACCCTCCGGGACGCCGTAGGAGCCGTCGGAGATCACCGCCATCGAGCCCCAATCGTCGGCCGGCGTACCGCTGAGCCAGGTGCGGGCGGCGTCCAGGGTCGCCGAGGCCGCGGAGGCGGCCGAGGAGAGCCCGCGCGCCTCGATGATCGCGGTGCCGCGCTTGGCCACCGTGGGGATGAAGTCCTCCTCCACCCAGGTCCGGTCCACCAGCTCCAGGGCGGGCCGGCCGTCGACAAGCGCGTGGGTGAGGTCGGGGTACTGCGTCGCGGAGTGATTGCCCCAGATGGTCATCTTGGCGATGTCGTGCGCGGGCACCCCGGTCTTCAGCGAGAGCTGGGCGATCGCACGGTTGTGGTCCAGGCGGGTCAGCGCGGAGAACCGCTCGCGGGGGATGTCGGGTGCGTTGGCAGCGGTGATGAGCGCGTTGGTGTTGGCGGGGTTGCCGGTCACCTGGACCCGGACGTTGTCGGCGGCGACCTCGTTCAGTGCCCGGCCCTGCGCGGTGAAGATGGCGCCGTTGGCCTCGAGGAGGTCCTTGCGTTCCATGCCCGCCGACCGGGGGCGCGCCCCGACGAGCAGGGCCAGCTCGACCCCGTCGAAGACCTGCTGGGGGTCATCGCCGATCTCGATGCCGGCCAGGTGCGGGAAGGCGCAGTCGTCGAGTTCCATCACCACCCCCTCGAGCGCCTTCAGAGCGGGCGTGATCTCGAGGAGCCGGAGCTCGACCTCGCGTTCGCCGGCGAGGGCGCCCGAGGCGATCCGGAAGAGCAGGGAGTAGCCGATCTGTCCGGCGGCACCGGTGACCGCCACCTTCAGGGGAGTCGTCACGCCGGTCACCGTAGCAGCGAAGTGATCTGGCCCACAGGAGGTCGCCGGCCCTTCTCCGGCGAGTCCGGTCGATGGGGGATGCTGGCACCGTGCAGGTATCTCGCCCTTGGGTCGTCAGGGCCGTCGTCACCGCCTCGCTGGTGCTGACCCCGGTACTGACCGGGTGCGGCACCTTCTCCCGCACCGAGCCGCCTACCGGGGTGGATCAGCTGACCATCCCGACCCCCTCGCCCGATCCGGCCGACTTCGTCGCGACGGTGGACAATCCGTGGCTGCCGCTGGAGCAGGGCCGGGTGAGCACGTACGCCGTCGAACTCCCCTCCGGCGGTCACGGAGTGCGGACGGTGTCGGTCCAGTCGGGGACCGAGCGCATCGCCGGCGTGCTGACCACGGTGGTCCTCGAGAGACTCACCGGCGACGCCGGCGGGATTCTCGACCGGGCCTTCTACTACTACGCCCAGGACCGGGACGGCAACGTGTGGTGGTTCGGCCGGCGCGACGCCGATGCCGAGGGCGCCGGTGCGGAAGCCGGGAGCGGCAATCCGCCGAGCCCCTCGACCGCACCGGAGGACACCTGGCGGGCCGGCGAGGGCGGCGCTCAGGCCGGGCTGGTGATGGCGGCCGGACCTCGGCTGGGCGACGGCTACCGGACGGCGTACCTGCCCGGCGTGTTGGAGCCGGTCGCGACGGTGACGGAGGTCGAGAAGGGTCGCGTGGAGCTCGAGATCGGGCCTGGAGGTGGGGAGCAGGAAGCCCCCGGCTCCGTCGGAACGGAACCGGGGGCTGTGACCTCCGAGGTCGTGACCGAGGTCTACGAGCTCGGCCTGGGGCTCACCCGGCGCGAGGAGGAGCCCAGCGGCCAGATCGAGTCGCTGACCTCCACGCTGCGTCGGTGAGTGCTGCTGTGCGGCTCAGCCCTGCGGGGGCTGGTCGACGGGCTTCCACTGCTGGGCGGCGTAATCCCACTGCCAGCCGTCCTGGATGATCACCGGCTGATCGGCCGGCGGGGGCGCCTCGGTGCCCTCGCCCTTGATCACGGTGCGGCCGTCCTCCTCATCGGTCCAGGGGGCGGCGTGCTGAGCGGGGGACTGCGGCGCCTGCGGGGCCTGCTGCTCCGGCTGCGGAGCGGCGTACCCCTGCTGCTGCGGGTAACCCTGCTGGCTCCAGTCCTGCTGCTGGTTCCACTCCTGCTGGAGCTGGTCGGGTGCGCCCCAGGCGGGTGCCGCGGCGGGGGCCGCACCGAACCGCAGGCCCGAGCCCGGCACATCCTCGTCGCCGCGACCGAACAGGACCGGCATCAGCAGGCCGGCCAGGGCGGCACCCACCAGTGGCGCCAGGATGAAGAGCCACAGTTGAAGGATGACGTCGAAGTCGAAGGTCATGATCGCCGGTCCGATGGACCGGGCTGGGTTGACCGAGGTGCCGGTGGCGGGGATCGCGACGAAGTGGATCGCGGCCAGGGTGAGGCCGATCGCCAGCGGGGCCATCCCCGGGTGGTCGTTGCGGATGTCGGTGACGGCCAGGATGACCATCACGAAGAGGAAGGTCATCACCAGTTCGAGGCCGAAGGCGGCGATCCAGGAGTAGTCGCCGGGGGACAGGTCGCCGTAGGCGTTCTGTCCGAGGCCGATCTGCTCGACGTCGTAGGCGGGGAAACCCTCGACGAGGATCCGGAGGACGATCGCGCCGACGAGTGCGCCCACGACCTGGGCGGCGGCGTACAGGGCTGCATCGATCCAAGCGATCCGGCCGGCGATCGCAGCACCGAGGGAGACCGCGGGGTTGAAGTGTCCGCCGGACACCTTGCCGAAGGCGTAGACCATCACCACGATGGCGATACCGAAGGTGAGGCCGACGGTGGTGATGGTCGGGAAGAGCGCCAGTGCGTCCCTCCCCGCGGCTGAGATGGCGAAGATGACCGAGCCGCAGCCGAAGAAGACGAGCACGAACGTGCCGATCGCCTCCGCGGTCAATTTCTGGACGAGTGTGGGTGTCGCCGTGTCAGACATGTCCTGCAGCTGCCCTTCTCCGAGTGGGTCCAACGAGAGGTCGCGAACGACTCTAGACCTTTCCCGCCGTGTGCGTGGGATGCGAAGCTGGGCGCGCGGACACGGCGTTCGGTGCCGTCAGGTATCTTGACGTCGAGGTATCTTTCCACGCTCGAGTTCAGGAGCCGCCCGAACCATGGCCACGATCATCTACACGCACACCGACGAGGCGCCCCTGCTGGCGACCTACTCCTTCCTTCCCGTCGTCTCCGCGTACGCCGCCAAGGCCGGCGTACCCGTCGAGACCCGCGACATCTCGGTGGCCGCGCGCATCCTCGCCCAGTTCGGTCTGGCCGATGACGCGCTGGCCGAGCTCGGTGAGCTGGCCAAGACGCCCGAGGCGAACATCGTCAAGCTGCCCAACATCTCGGCCTCGGTGCCGCAGCTGAAGGCGGCCATCAAGGAGCTGCAGGAGAAGGGCTTCGCGGTCCCCAACTACCCGGAGGACCCCTCCACCCCGGAGGAGAAGGAGATCCGGGCGAAGTTCGACAAGGTCAAGGGATCGGCGGTCAACCCGGTCCTGCGCGAAGGCAACTCCGACCGGCGCGCCCCCGCCTCGGTGAAGAACTACGCCAAGAGCCACCCGCACACCAACAAGCCGTTCGGTGAGGGGTCGAAGACCAACGTCGCCACCATGGGCGAGCACGACTTCAAGAGCAACGAGAAGTCGGTGACCATCACCGCCGACGACACCCTGTCGATCGTGCTCGAGACCACGGCCGGCGAGAAGGTCGTGCTCAAGGAGTCGCTGCCGGTCATCGCCGGCGAGATCGTCGACGCCACCAAGATGGACGTCGCCCAGCTCAACGCCTTCCTCCGCAACGCCATCGCCCGGGCCGAGGCGGACGACGTGCTCTTCTCGGTCCACCTCAAGGCGACCATGATGAAGGTCTCCGACCCGATCATCTTCGGCCACGTGGTGAAGGCCTACTTCGCCGAGGTCTTCGAGAAGTACGGCGCCGACCTCGCCGCCGCCGGTCTCTCCGCCAACGACGGCCTGGGCTCGATCCTGCCGGCGCTGGACGGGCTCGCCAACGGCTCGGAGATCAAGGCCGCCTTCGAGGCCGCGCTCGCCTCGGGTGCGCGCCTCTCCTACGTCAACTCCGACAAGGGCATCACCAACCTGCACGTCCCCTCGGACGTGATCGTGGACGCCTCGATGCCGGCGATGATCCGCAACGGCGGACGGATGTGGGGCGTCGACGGTGGGGAGGCCGAGACCCTCGCCGTCATCCCGGACTCCTCCTACGCCAGCGTCTACCAGGCCGTCATCGACGACGTGAAGGCCAACGGCCCGCTCGACCCGGCCACGATCGGCAGCGTCCCCAACGTCGGCCTGATGGCGCAGAAGGCCGAGGAGTACGGCTCACACGACAAGACCTTCGAGATCCCGGCCGCCGGCACCGTCCGCGTGCTCGGCTCGAACGGCGAGGCGCTGCTCGAGCACGACGTCGAGGCCGGAGACATCTGGCGCGCCTGCCAGACCAAGGACGTCCCGATCCGCGACTGGGTCAAGCTCGCCGTCAACCGCGCCCGCGCCTCGGCGACCCCGGCGATCTTCTGGCTCGACGAGACCCGTGCGCACGACGCCCAGCTGATCAAGAAGGTCGAGGCCTACCTGCCCGAGCACGACACCACCGGTCTGGAGATCCAGGTCCTCGCCCCGGCCCTCGCGACGGCGTACTCGCTGGAGCGGATGCGGCGCGGCGAGGACACCATCTCGGTGACCGGCAACGTCCTGCGCGACTACAACACCGACCTCTTCCCGATCCTCGAGGTCGGCACCTCGGCCAAGATGCTCTCCGTGGTCCCGTTGATCGCCGGCGGCGGTCTGTTCGAGACCGGCGCGGGCGGCTCGGCACCCAAGCACGTGCAGCAGCTGGTCGAGGAGAACTACCTGCGCTGGGACAGCCTGGGTGAGTTCTTCGCCCTCGTGCCCGCCTTCGAGAAGTACGCCGAGCAGGCCGGCGTCCCGGCGGCGACGGTGCTCGCCGGCGCGCTCGACCGCGCGACCGCGACCTTCCTCGAGGAGGACCGGTCCCCGGGTCGCAAGCTGGGCACCCTCGACAACCGCGGCTCGCACTTCTACCTGGCGCTGTACTGGGCCAAGGAGCTGGCTGCCCAGACCGAGGACGCCGACCTGGCTGCGGCGTTCGCTCCGCTGGCCGAGAAGCTCACCGCGGGCGAGGCGACCATCGTCGAGGAGCTCAAGGCCGTGCAGGGCGAGCCCGCCGACATCGGGGGCTACTACTACCCCGACGGCGAGAAGATCGACAAGGTGATGCGTCCCTCCGCCACGCTCAACGGCGCCCTCGCGACGCTGTAACTGTTGGCGCGAGCGTGTCGCCGCACGGGTGCGTGCAACGGACAAGGTGCACCCGCCCGGCGGCACGCTGCCGCGCGTGGGACGGGAGCTGATCCCGTCGCCCGGGCCCCGTCCGGCTCACCGGAGTCGGCGGGGCCTGTCCGCGTCCGGAGCACTTGAAAACCAGGGGAGAACTGTCGGTGTGGTGGCGTAGCGTCAACGAGGCCATGACGGACACGTTGACCAGACCTCTTCCGACCGAGGTCACCCGTTCCACGGATCCTGCGCGCCGGGTGGACTGGCGTCGACTCCGCGGCCGCGTGACCGTGGCCGCGTTGATCGCCTCCGCGCTCGCGGCGCTGGGGCAGAGCCTGGGCACCGTGGTCGCCGGCCAGTTGGCCGAGGATCCCTCCAGCACCCTGATCTGGCTGCTGACCCTGTGCGTGGTCGGAGCGGCCCTCGTGGACACCGTCGGCCGGGTGGCCTGGTCGGGGGTGAGCGACCGGGCGGAGGGTCGGTTGCGCGCAGACCTGCTGACCGCGGCGCTGCATCAGCCCCTGGGGGCGTTGAACGAGCAGGCCGTGGGCGAGATCCTCGACCGGGTCGACGACGACACCCACGAGGTCGGCACCCTGGTGCGGCTGCACCTGTGGATCGTCGCGCGCACCCTCTTCGGCGTCCTCCCGATGTGGGTGATCGCCGGGCTGACCTGGTGGCCGGCCTGGCTGCTCTTCCCCCTCATGGCGGCCGTGACCGGGTGGGCGATCCGTCCCCTGCTCGGGGAGATCGCGCGCCGCAAGGTCGTCGAGGAGATGGCCTGGACCGACCACGCGGCCGCCTTGGAGGAGGGCATCGCCGGCCGCGACGACCTCCGCACCAGCCTCGGGCAGGCCCATGTCGTCCGTCGGCTCGCACGACTCTCGGCCGAGGTGCACTCTCGGTTCCGCGCGGTGGTGGAGGTCGAGAGCAGGCTCGTGCGTCGCGCCGGCCTGTTGCTCTACACCCTGCTGGTCGCCGTGGCGGTGGCCGGCGTCGCGCTCGCCGCCGACGGGTCTCTCTCGGTGGGTGCGCTGGTGACCCTCTTCCTGATCACCTCCACCTTCGTCGGCCAGATCACGATGGTGGCCGAGCACCTCCCCGACCTCCAGGCGGGGCTGGGCGCGATCATGCGGTTGCGGCAGCTGCTGGGAGCCGACGAGGAGCCGGTCGGCGGGCAGTCCCTACCGGCGGGTGCCGTCGACATCGAGGTGCGTTCCCTCGAGTTCAGCTACGCCGAGGGCACCTTCGCGCTCCACGACATCGACCTGCGCGTGCCGGCCGGCCAGACGATCGCCCTGGTGGGGCGCACGGGTTCGGGCAAGTCCACACTCGCCTCGATGCTGTCCCGCGCCGTGGAGCCGCCGCCGGGGGCGGTGTTCCTCGGCGGTGTCGACGTCACCGAGCTCGACCTGCAGGGCCTACGCCGAGCGGTGGGTGTGGTCACCCAGCGCACCGAGATCCTGGCCGGCACCCTCGCCGAGAACATCGCCCTCTTCGCCGAGAAGCCGCGCACCGAGATCGAGGCCGCCGTCTCCGAGCTGGGGCTCGACGACTGGGTCGCCGGTCTGCCCGAGGGCCTCGACACCCTGCTCGGCCCCGGCGGCACGACCCTCTCGGCGGGTGAGGAGCAGTTGGTCGCCTTCGCCAGGCTGCTGGTGCGCGACGTGCGGGTCGTGGTGCTCGACGAGGCCACCGCCCGGATGGACCCGCTGACCGAGCGTCGGGTCGTGGCGGCGGCCGACCGGCTGCTCAGCGGACGCACCGGGGTGTTGGTCGCCCATCGGCTCACCACCACCGAGCGCGCCCAACTGGTCGGCGTGCTCGACCGCGGGCGTCTGGTCCAGCACGGCCCCCGGGCCGAGCTGGCCGAGCATCCCGGGCCGTTCCACGACCTGCTCCAGGCCAGCCTCGGCCTGCGCGCGCGGGCGCTGGACAGCGTGGGCCTGGAGAGCACGGAGGCGGTCCCCGCGTCGGCGGGCGCGGAGGGACGGGAATCCGCGGCCGCTGAGGCGGCCGCGATCGGCGGGCGTCGCCGTACGGGGCCGCCACCGGAGCTACCCGAGGTGGGCACCGGTCCGAGCCTGACCCGCGGCATCGCGCACACCCTCTCGGTGCGGCCGTGGTGGGGCATCCTCGGCGCCGCGATGTTCCTGCTCGCCGCGACCGTCGGCGCCCAGGGGGCGATCACCGGCATGCTGTGGGGCCGCCTGGTCGTCGACCTGCAGGACGGCGGCACTCCGGCGCTGCTGACCGTGGCGCTGGTGCTGTGCCTGGTCGCGGCACCCGTGCTGCTGGCCGACGCGTTCTGGCGCTACCCGCGCTGGTGGGTGGAGGTCATGCTCCGTGCGCGGATGGCCGTGCTCTACGGGCAGACCCGGCAGCATCGGCTGCCGCGCACCCCGCCCGGTGAGGTGGTGGCCCGCTCGATGGACGCCGACCGCTACGCCCGCTACGCCGACCGCTGGGTCGACTTCGTCAACGGACTGGTCATCGCGGCCCTCACCGCGCTCCTGGGCGGCACCTGGCTCGCCGGCGGGATCCTGCTCGCGGTGATGGTCGCCTCCGGCCTCGCCTCCGCACTCGGTCGACCCCTGGCCGGCCGCTCCGCGGCTGCGTCCTCCGCCGCCCGCGCCGGCTTCGGGCGCGCGCTGGTCTCCGCTCTGGAGTCGGCGCGCACGGTCAAGCTCGCCGCGGCGACCCCCGACGTGCACACGCATCTGCGGCACGTCGACGCCGGCCGGGTGCGGGCCGCGGTGTGGGAGCACCGGGTCCAGGCGGTCCTCGACGGGGTGCCCATCGTGATGGTCCAGCTCGGCGTGGTCGCCGCTTGGGCCGCCCTGGTGTGGGGATGGTGGGGCCTGGCCACCGCGCTGCTGGTCTCGGGCGCGGTCAACGGTTTCGACTGGTTCGGCAGGGTGGCCGGCTCGGTGATCACCGAGGCACCGGGCACCCGGGCCTGGCAGAAGGCCACCAGCAGGTTCGCCGGCGGCCGGGACCTGATGGACCTCCCGCCCGGTGTGGACCTGGTCGCCGGCGAGGCACCCGAGCCCGCCGCCGTGGTGGCCGAGCCGCTGCAGCGACTCGAACTCGTCGGGCTCAGCGCCATCCACGACGACGGCACCCTCGGCGTCAGCGACGTCGATCTCACCATCGAGGCCGGCGAACTCGTGTTGATGGTCGGTCAGGTGGGCGCAGGCAAGTCCAGCCTGATCGGCGCCCTCGCCGGGCTGGTCGAGCACACCGGTCAGATCCGGTGGAACGACCGGGTGATCGAGGACGCCCAGGTCTTCCTGCGTCCGGGGCAGGTCGCGCACGTGGCGCAGGTGCCGAGGGTCCTGTCCGGCACCTTCGCCGACAACGTCCAGCTCGGGCACGTCCGGGCCTTCGACCGGCCGGTCGCCGATGCCCGCCTGGAGAGCGACGTCGTGGAGGCCGGTGGCCAGCACGCCCTGGTCGGGCACCGAGGTGTCCGACTCTCCGGGGGGCAGGTGCAGCGGCTGGCGCTGGCGCGCGCGCTGGCGGCCGAGACCGAGCTCCTCCTGGCCGACGACGTGTCGAGCGCCCTCGACGCCAGCACCGAGATCGAGCTCTGGACCAGTCTGCGCGACCGTCACACCACCGTGATCGGGGCGACCACCAAGCACGCGGCCCTGGCCCAGGCCGACCGGGTGGTGGTGCTGGTCGAGGGGCACATCGTCGCGACCGGCCCCTGGTCCCAGCTGGTGCGTCGGTGGGGCCACCTGGCCGGCTGACAGGGCGGAGGGTCACGAACCCTCCCCGGGAGAGGCTACGGGGGAGTAGCCTCCCGCACGGAGCGGTGTGGCGCCGCTCACACGGAGGTGGGAAGCGTGCACTCAGGTGAGCGGTCGGCCGAGACCGGGGCCTCGGTCCGGGAGATCCCGGACGTACGTCGGGAGGACTCCGGGCTGCCCTGGCTGGGTCGGCTCTTCGACTACGCCCGCGACCCGGTCGCACTGATGCAGCGGCAATGGGAGCACTACGGGCCGGTCGCGCCGTTCAACGCGCTCGGGGGCACCGGAGCGATGTTCCTGGGGCCCGACGCCTGCGCGGAAGTGCTGCAGAACCGGGACAAGGCGTTCGCCAACAAGCCGGCCTGGTCGCGGCTGGTCGGCCCGTTCTTCCACGGCGGGCTGATGCTGATCGACTTCGAGGAGCACCATCGGCACCGCCGGATCATGCAGGAGGCCTTCACCCGCGACCGGTTGGCCGCCTACACCGGCGCGATGCCGCCGGTCATCGCGCGGGGCACCCGGTCATGGGGGAGCGACCCGGAGTTCCCGTCGTACTGGCGACTCAAGCAACTGACCCTCGACATCGCCGCCGACATCTTCATGGGGGGCGCCGCCGAGACCTCCGCCGAGGAGATGGCTCGGGTCAACCGCGCCTTCATCGCCTGCGTCCAGGCCGCGGCCGGGCTGGTGCGCGCCGATGTGCCGTTCACCCGCTGGGGGCGGGCCTTCCGGGGACGTCGTGTCCTCGAGGACTTCCTGCGGCACTACCTACCGGCCAAGCGTGCCCACGCGACCGATGACCTGTTCTCGGTGCTGTGCCACATCGAGACCGACGACGGTGAGCGGTTCAGCGACGAGGACGTCATCAACCACATGATCTTCGTGATGATGGCGGCGCACGACACCTCCACGATCACGACCTCCACGATGATGCAGTTGCTCGGCCAGCATCCGGAGTGGCAGGAGCGGTGTCGTGCGGAGGTGACCGCGCTGCCACCCGAACCCACCCTGGCCGACCTCGATGCCCTGGTCGACCTCGACCTGGTGATGAAGGAGGCCCTGCGTCTGCGCGCCCCGGTGCCGGTGGTGATGCGCTACGCCGTGAGCGACACCGTCGTCCAGGGGGTGCGCATCCCCGCGGGCACCCACGGCATGGTCGCCCTGCAGTGGTCGCAGTTGATGCCCGAACTGTGGAGCGACCCGACCGCCTTCGACCCCGAACGGTTCGCACCGGGGCGGGAGGAACAGCGCTCCCATCGCTTCGCCTGGGCTCCGTTCGGCGGCGGGGTGCACAAGTGCATCGGGCTGCACTTCGCCGGCCTGGAGATCAAGGCGATCATGCACCGGCTGCTGCGCGAGTTCCGCTGGTCGGTGGACCCCGCCTACGTCGCCCCGCTGGACAACCACTCCCTGCCCTTCCCCAAGGACGGCGGACCGGTCGACCTGGTCCGCGTGGCCGGCTGAGCCCGGCTCCACCGATGATGCGCGAGGGCGGGCGGTGCGCTGGGTCAGTCGGGGAGACGGAAGAGCGCCTCCTGGGCGACCTCCGCGACGAGCGCGCCGGCGTCGTCGTACACCCGGCACCGGGCCACGCCGCGACCGGAGCCGGCCCAGGGGGAGTCGTTGACCATCAGGATCCAGCCGTCCACCGGCACCGGCCGGTGGAACCAGACGGCGTGGTCGACGCTCGCGGCTCGTACGTCGATCGCGAAGGTGGAGTACTCGTGCGGCCCCATCACCGGGCGCAGGATGTGCAGGTCGCTGGCGTAGGTGAGCAGTGCCGCGTGCAGTACGGGGTCATCGCCGACCGAGCCGGTGGCCCGCAGCCATACCGGCATCGACTCACCGGGGGCGCTTCGCCGGCCGTGGACGACCTCATCGGCCAGGCCGGGGGTGCGCATCTCGAAGGCGTCGGGTGCCGGCGCGACCGGGTGGACGCCGGGTAGGCCGGCGAGGATCTCGGTGTCGGGCCGGACCGTCTCGGGAGCGGGTACCTCGGGGGCCGGCGCCTGGTGGCTCACGCCGTCCAGC
The DNA here is from genome assembly GCF_000422825.1 of Nocardioides insulae DSM 17944. Lineage (GTDB taxonomy): Bacteria > Actinomycetota > Actinomycetes > Propionibacteriales > Nocardioidaceae > Nocardioides > Nocardioides insulae. The sequence continues at coordinate 25,055 of NZ_AUGU01000015.1, forward strand.
GGCAGCGCGAAGGAGCACGACATCTCCGCGATCGTGCGGCCGTGCTGAACCGCGGAGACCCGACGGTGGGAGAAGGACCGGCCGTCGCGGGTCCGTTCGACATGGAACTCCAGCGGGACCGAAGGGTCGCCCGGGCGCAGGAAGTAGTTGTGCAGGGAGTGGACCGGTCGCTCGGCGGCGACGGTGCGAGCCGCCGCGACGAATGCCTGCGCGGCCACCATCCCGCCGAAGACGTGGTTGACCTCGCCGGCCATCACCGTGTGACCGCCCTGGAAGAGGTCGGGGCCGGCCTGGTCGAGATCGAGGAGGCCGACGACCTCGTCCAGGGTCGTGCCCGACACGGTCGGCGGGCCGGGCTGAGCACCTGACCGGGGGTCGCCCGCGGGTGAGACGGTGGGGGCATGCGCGGGAGCGTCGGGCGAGGGGGCGGTCATGGCGACACCTTCGACCAGCATTCGGCCCCGGGTCAAGATGTGACTGAGCGCTCGTTCAACAGCCACGTGGCCGGACGCACAGCGGTCCTCAGGAATGCGCCTTCGGCGGGACGGGTTTCGCGAGGGTGACACAGACCGATCTCCGCACCCACGACGTCCCAGGGCGCTCCGTGCACACCGCCTGGGCGCTGCTGGCCCTGGCGATGGGCGGCTTCGCGATCGGCACCACCGAGTTCGTGACGATGGGGGTGCTCCCGCAGATCGCGGACGGGATCGACGTGTCGGTGCCGACCGCGGGCCACGTGGTCTCGGCGTACGCCGTCGGCGTGGTCGTCGGCGTGCCGCTGCTCTCCATCTTCGCGGCACATCTGCCACGCAAGGGGCTGCTGCTCGGGTTCATGGGCGCCTACGCGCTGTTCAACGTGCTCAGCGCCCTGGCCCCCTCGTACGGCGTGCTGATGGTCGCCCGCTTCCTCGACGGACTCCCGCACGGGGCCTACTTCGGCATCGCATCCCTGGTCGCGGCCGGCCTGGTCTCGCCGGAGAGACGGGGTCGGGCCGTGGCGAGTGTGATGTTCGGACTCTCGGTCGCCAACCTGGTCGGCGTACCGGTCGCGACCTGGCTGGGCCAGAACCTCGGGTGGCGGGCGACGTACCTCGCCGCCGCCGGGCTCGCCCTGCTCACCGTCGCGCTGGTGGCGGTCTTCGTGCCGCGGGTGCCCGCACGCGAGGGGGCCAGTGGCCGCTCCGAGGCCCGTAGCTTCTTCAGCAACACCCAGGTGTGGCTGACCATGGCCGTGGGCGCGATCGGTTCGGGTGGACTCTTCGCCGTCTACTCCTACATCGGCAAGATCGTGCCGGACGTGGCGGGGCTGAGCGAACAGGCGGTCCCGATGTTCGTGCTCGCCTTCGGCCTCGGCATGGTCGTCGGTACGCCGATCGCGGGCGAGCTGGCCCGGTGGTCGGTGTTCAAGTCGCTCGTCGTCGGGTCGGTCGCAGGGGTCCTCACCATGGTGTTGGTGTGGATCGCGGCGCCGCACGGCTGGTGGCTGTGGCCGGCGATCTTCCTGGTCACCGCGCTCAGCTCCGTGCTCACCATCAACCTGCAGATGCGCCTGATGGACGTGGCCGGCGACGCGGTCACCCTCGGCGCCGCGATGAACCATGCGGCGCTCAACATCGCCAACGCGCTGGGCGCCTGGCTCGGGGGCGTGGTGATCGCGGCCGGCTACGGCTACCGCTCCACCGCGCTGGTCGGCGCGCTGCTGGCCCTGGTCGGCCTGGTCTTCCTGGGCATCAGCGCCCTGGTCGCGCTGCGGCAGCGGTCGGCGTCCAGGGGCTGATCGGGCTCTGGCGGGCCCGGTCGGCGTCGGAGCATCGCCCGGCGGTGGGTCCGGGGCCATGACGTCGGGGCTATCACGTCCTGGGCTATGACGGCGGCGTGAGCTCCCCGGGGAGCAGGTCGTAGAGGACCCCGTCGACCAGGCCGGTGCGGATCGGTACGTCGCGCCGCAGCACCCCCGCCGTACGGAACCCGACCTTCTCCAGGACCCGGCGGGAGGCGGCGTTCTGCTCCGCGGAACGGGCGCGGACCACGGGTGGGGAGAACGCCGCGAAGGTGTGTGCGAGAGCGAGCCGGCACGCCGCGACGGTGAGGCCGCGGCAGCGGGCGTCGGGATGGGTCCAGTAGCCGAGTTCAGGCGCGGATCCGTCGATGCCGCTGAGCCCGAGCGAACCCAGCAGCCGGTCGGTCTCCGGGTCCGTGACCGCCCAGTGCAGGTGCTTGCCGCGCGCATGTCCGAGACGGGCGTCCGCGAGGTAGTCGGTCGCCTCCTGGAGGCGGTAGGGCGCGGGCAGATCGCCCAGCCAGCGCTGCGTCTCCTCCTCCGAGCAGGCCTCCACCACCCGCGGCAGGTCGTGTTCGGAGAGGGCACGCAGCCGCACGCCGCCGCCCTCCAGGACCGGTGGACTCAGCCACGCTGACCGGGGCTCACGCGGGTCTGTGCGGAGCAGGGTGCCGACCCAGGCATCGCGCAGCTCGCCCCGGTGGGGCAGTACCTGGCGCAGGGTCCCCTCGATGGTGAATCCGAGCCGCCAGGCCACCCTGCGGGAGGGCCAGTTGCCCACCTCGGCCCACCACTGGACCGACTCCAGCCCCAAGGCGGCGTACCCCCAGTTCAGCAGCAGGTCGAGGGCGCGGGTGGTGACGCCGCGGCCTCGCACCCAGGGGTGGGCGCCATAGGCGATCTCGCCGCGGACGCCGCCGTGGTGCTTGAGCGAGACGGTGCCGGCGTAGCGACCGTCGTACTCCACCGCGAAGCTCCATTCCTGACCGCGCTCCCAGGCATCGCGCAGGTAGCCGAGGTGGGCCTCGGCCTCGTCCCGGTCGTAGGGGACGGGCACTCCGGTCCAGCGCTGGAACTCCGGATCCCGGCACTGCTCGATCAGGCCCGGGAGGTCCTCGGGCCGGTGCTCGCGCAGGATCACGGGGGGCCCGTCGTCCGGTGACTGGTCGGCGAGGCGTGGCACCGTGGGCATGGGGTCACCCTGCCAGAACGTCGCGCCTGGCCCCTGCGACAATGACCCCATGTCCAGCGCCACCCCTGCCGAGCCCACCGGAGGCAGCGCGCCCGCTGCTCGTCCGCGGGTGCTCTCCGGCATCCAGCCGACCTCCGACACCATCCACCTCGGCAACTACCTGGGTGCGGTGCGGCAGTGGGCGTCGCTGCAGGAGGAGTTCGAGCCGTTCTTCTTCATCGCCAACCAGCACGCGATCACCGTCGAGCACGACCCGAAGAAGCTGTTGGAGCGCACCTACCGATCGGTGGCGCAGCTCCTCGCGGCCGGCGTCGACCCGGCCCGCTCGGCGATCTTCGTGCAGAGCCAGGTGCCGGAGCACTCTCAGCTGGCCTGGGTGCTGGAGTGCCTGACGGGCTTCGGCGAGGCCCGGCGGATGACCCAGTTCAAGGACAAGTCGGCCAAGGTGGGTGAGGGTGCCGTGTCGGTGGGGCTGTTGACCTACCCGATGCTGATGGCCGCCGACATCCTGCTCTACCGCCCGCAGTACGTCCCGGTCGGCGAGGACCAGCGCCAGCACCTCGAGCTCACCCGCGACCTGGCCCAGCGGTTCAACCACCGCTTCAAGAAGACCTTCCGGCTGCCCGAGGCCTACATCCCGAAGTCGACCGCCAAGATCATGGACCTCCAGGAGCCGCGCGCGAAGATGTCGAAGTCGGCCTCCTCGCCCAGCGGTCTCATCGACGTCCTCGACGACCCGAAGATCACCGCGAAGAAGATCCGCTCCGCGGTCACCGACTCCGACACCGTGGTCCGCTTCGACGAGGAGAACAAGCCCGGCATCGCCAACCTGCTGCGCATCCACTCGGCGCTGAGCGGCGAGGAGATCCCCGCCCTCGAGGAGCGGTACGCCGGCCAGGGCTACGGCCAGTTCAAGAAGGACCTCGCCGACGTCGTGGTCGACTTCGTCGCGCCCTTCCGTGAGCGCACCCTGGCCCTGCTCGACGACCGTGCCCACCTCCAGCAGGTGATGGCCAAGGGCGCCGACCAGGCCCGCGCGGTGGCCTCCCGCACCCTGGCCGACGTCTATGACCGGGTCGGCTTCGTGGCGCCGCCGCCGGAGCGGCGTTGACCGGGTAGCCGAGCCCGTGGGAGGGAGCGCTAGGGTCGAGCGCATGGTCAGCAGCCCGGTCACCATCGGCGTCGCGGTGGCGATCCCCGAGCCCTGGGCCACCCGACTTCAGGAGTACCGCCGCTCGGTCGGAGACCACACGGCCGCGATGATCCCGACCCACATCACGCTGGTCCCGCCCACCCCTGTCCCCCCGGACGCGCTCGAGACGATCGAGCCCCACCTGGAGTCGGCAGCGCAGGGCACGGCGGGGTTCGCGGTCCATCTGCGCGGCACCGGCACCTTCCGCCCGGTCTCCGAGGTCGTCTTCGTGGCGGTGGCCGAGGGCATCTCCTCCTTCGAGCAACTGGCCGGCCGGGTACGACGCGGGCCGCTGGCCCAGGAGCTCAACTTCCCCTACCACCCGCACGTCACGATCGCTCACGACCTGCCGTCCTCGGCGCTCGACCGCGCCTTCGAGGAGCTCGCCGACTTCGAGTGCCGCTTCGACGTGGGGGAGTTCCATCTCTACGTCCACGAGGACGGCTCCGGATGGCGCCCCTCCCGCACGTTCGCACTGCAGGCACCGAGCGGGAGGTGAGCGTGCCGGGAGCCGAGGACTCTCCGCGCGGCCGCCTGGCCAGGGCGCGGGAGCGCAGCCCCCTGCTCGACCGGATCGTCCGGACCCAGCAGCACTACGGCAAGGTCCTCGCCGCCCAGCAGGCCGGGGCGATGACCTACTTCGGGTTCCTCTCGATCTTCCCCGTCCTCGCGCTGGCGGTGTTCGTGGTCGGCCAGGTCGCCAAGGTGTACGACGAGGCCGACCAGTCCCTGCTGACCGACGCCATCAACAGCGTGCTGCCCGGGCTGATCGGCGAGGGCAGCAACCAGATCTCACTCAGCTCGGTGGAGAGCTTCTCGGGCTGGGCCGGCGTGATCGGTCTGCTGGGTGTGCTCTACGCCGGACTGGGCTGGCTGTCCAGTCTCCGCAACGCGCTGGGCGTGGTGTTCGTGCAGCCGGTCGCGGAGCGACCCAACTTCGTGATCGGGAAGCTGCGCGACCTGGTCGCTCTGGCGGTGCTCGGCCTGATCCTGGTGGTCGCGGTCGGCGCGACCGGCGTCGTCCGCGGCTGGAGCTCCGAACTCCTCTCGTGGGTCGGGCTCTCCGACGACCTCGGCTGGTTGCTGACCCTGATCAGCCTGGTGCTGGGGCTGCTCGCCAACGCCCTTCTCTTCTTCGCCCTCTTCCAGTTGCCGGCCGGCGTCGATCTGCCCCGCCGGGCGCAGTGGGAGGGCGCCGCTCTGGGCGCCGTCGCGTTCGAGGTGCTCAAGCAGATCTCCGAGCCGCTGCTCGCCCTCACCAGCGAATCGGCCGCCTTCCAGGTGTTCGGGATCGCGCTGATCATGCTGGTGTGGATCAACTACGCCTCCCGGGCGATCCTGTATGCCGCCGCGTTCGTCGAGGTCTCACCCGAGGTGCGGGCCCGGCAGGACGCCGAGCGGCGGGCCGCGGAGCAGACCGCCGAGGCGGAGGCTCTGGAGGAGGCACGTCGTACCGCGGGGGAGCGGGCCGCCCGGGGGCACGCTCCCAGCCCGTTGTCCGCCGGTGTGCTGGGGGCCGCCGCGACCCTCGGCGTCCTCGCCCTCTGGCGCAGACTCAACAACCAGTCGAAAGGCACCTCATGAACGACAAGAAGCTCGGCCGACTCCTCCTCGGGGTCTCGCTGTGGAACTTCCTCACCTGGACCATGTTCGCCAGGAACCTCAACCGCTCCAGGCGGTCCGGAGAGCAGCGCCCCGCCGGCTACTGGATCTCCCACACCGTGTTGATCGTGGTCAACCTGTTCCTGGGCGGCCTGCTCGGGGCGACCGGCTTCAAGTCGGTGCGCTCGGGGCGCGGCTGACCCGGCGCCTCCCGAAATCACAGAACGGGCCGCTCCCCTCGGGGAGCGGCCCGTTCTGCGGTGCTGCTGGGGGCGGCGTCCTGGGACCTGGGTCCCGCCGCCCTGTCGAGGCGTCAGGCCAGGCTCAGAAGCCGTGCACCATCGCGGTACGCAGGTCCTTGTTGAGCTGGGAGATCACGTCGAGCGGGATGCCCTTGGGGCAGGCGGCCGTGCACTCGCCGATGTTGGTGCAGCCACCGAAGCCCTCGTGGTCGTGCTGGGCGACCATGCCCACCACTCGGGAGTACCGCTCCGGCTGGCCCTGGGGCAGGTCACCGAGGTGGGTGATCTTGGCGCCCATGAACAGGGAGGCCGAACCGTTCGGGCAGGCGGCCACACAGGCGCCGCAGCCGATACAGGTGGCGGCGTTGAAGGCATGCATCGCCTTGTCACGCGGAGCCGGGACGGAGTTGGCCTCCGGCGCCGAACCGGTGTTGGCGGAGATGTAGCCGCCGGACTGGATGATGCGGTCGAACGCGCTGCGGTCGACGATCAGGTCCTTGATCACCGGGAAGGTGCTGGCGCGCCACGGCTCGATGGTGATCGTGTCGCCGTCCTTGAACGAGCGCATGTGCAGCTGGCAGGTGGTGGTGACCTCCGGGCCGTGGGCCTGGCCGTTGATCATCAACGAGCACATGCCGCAGATGCCTTCGCGGCAGTCGGAGTCGAAGGCCACGGGCTCCTCGCCCTTGGTGACCAGCTCCTCGTTGAGGAGGTCGAGCATCTCGAGGAAGCTCATGTCCTCCGACACCCCACCCAGCTGGTAGGTGTGGATGCCGCCCGGAGCGGAGGAACTCGCCTGCCGCCAGATCTTGAGAGTCAGATTCATTACTTGTAGCTCCGAGCCTTCATCTTGGTGGCGGTGTAGATCAGGTCTTCCTTGTGCAGGACCGGCGAGCCGTCCTCGCCGCCCCATTCCCAGGCAGCGACGTAGGCGAACTCGTCGTCGTGACGCAGCGCCTCGCCGTCCTCGGTCTGCGACTCGCCGCGGAAGTGGCCGCCGCAGGACTCGCGGCGGTTGAGCGCGTCGATGCACATGAGCTCACCGAGCTCGATGAAGTCCGCGACCCGGTTGGCCTTCTCCAGGTCCTGGTTGAGGGAGTCGGCCGAGCCGAGGACCTTGACGTTGGTCCAGAACTCCTTCTTGAGCTCGCGGATCAGGCCGATCGCTTCGGTCAGCCCCTCCTTCGTGCGCTCCATCCCGCAGTACTCCCACATGATGTGGCCGAGTTCCTTGTGGATGGACTCCACCGAGCGCTCACCGTTGATCGACATCAGCTGGTCGACGCGCTCCGTGACGGAGGTCAGCGCCTCCTGCACGGCCGGGTGGGAGTCATCGAGCTTCTCGAAGGGACCGTCGGCGAGGTAGTCGGCGATGGTGTTCGGCAGCACGAAGTAGCCATCGGCCAGACCCTGCATCAGCGCGGAGGCGCCGAGGCGGTTCGCGCCGTGGTCGGAGAAGTTGGCCTCGCCGGTGACGAACAGGCCGGTGATGTTGGACTGCAGTTCGTAGTCGACCCACAGGCCGCCCATCACGTAGTGCACGGCCGGGTAGATCCGCATCGGGACCTGGTAGGGGTCCTCACCCGTGATCCGCTGGTACATGTCGAGGAGGTTGTCGTACTTCTCCTCGACCTTGTCGCGGCCCAGACGGGCGATCGCGTCGGCGAGGTCGAGGTAGACGCCGCGACGCATCAGGGTCGTGGTGCCGTCCTTCTGCTTCTCCTCGACCTGGGGTCCGACTCCTCGGCCGTCGTCGCACATGTACTTCGCGGCCCGGGAGGCGATGTCGCGCGTGACCAGGTTCCCGTACGACGGGTACATCCGCTCCAGGAAGTAGTCGCGATCCTCTACCGGGATGTCGCGGGGGTCCTTGTCGCAGTCCTCGGCCTTCTTGGGCACCCAGACCCGGCCGTCGTTACGCAACGACTCCGACATCAGGGTGAGCTTGGACTGGTGGGCGCCGGTGACCGGGATGCAGGTCGGGTGGATCTGGGTGTAGCACGGGTTCGCCATATAGGCGCCCTTGCGGTGGGCCCGCCAGGCCGCCATCACGTTCGACCCCATCGCATTGGTGGAGAGGTAGAAGACGTTGCCGTACCCGCCCGTGGCGAGGACGACGACATCGGCGAGGTGGGTCTCGATCTCACCGGTGACCATGTTGCGCGCGACGATGCCGCGGGCGCGACCGTCGACGAGGATCAGGTCGAGCATCTCGTGGCGGGTGAAGGCCTCGACGGTGCCGGCCGCGACCTGGCGCTCCATCGCCTGGTAGGCCCCGAGCAGGAGCTGCTGCCCGGTCTGGCCACGCGCGTAGAACGTCCGCGAGACGAGCACGCCACCGAAGGAGCGGTTGTCCAGCAGGCCGCCGTACTCACGGGCGAACGGGACGCCCTGTGCGACGCACTGGTCGATGATGTTGGTCGAGACCTCTGCGAGGCGGTAGACGTTCGACTCGCGGGCCCGGAAGTCGCCGCCCTTCACGGTGTCGTAGAAGAGGCGGTAGTCCGAGTCACCGTCGGACTTGTAGTTCTTCGAGGCGTTGATCCCGCCCTGGGCGGCGATCGAGTGCGCCCGACGGGGCGAGTCCTGGTAGCAGAAGGACTTCACGTTGTAGCCGGCCTCGCCGAGGGTGGCGGCCGCGGCGCCGCCGGCCAGGCCGGTGCCGACGATGATGATGTCGAGCTTGCGGCGGTTGGCCGGGTTGACCAGGCGGTTCTCGAACTTGCGCGTGGTCCAGCGCTGCTCGATCTGACCCGTCGGCGCCTTCGGGTCGACCAGCTTGTCCCCGAGGGTGTAGTAGCCCGCGGCGTCATCGGAGGTCTGGACCGACGGTTCGTTGGTGGGCTCGAGCCCCGGGTAGTACGTGGTGGTGTCAGCCATGTTCAGTCCTTAATCAATCACGCCGAAGAGAACGGCCAGGGGCACCAGCGAGAAACCGCCGGCGATGACGATGGCGATGACCCAACCAGCGATCTTCGCCTTCGCCCGCGCCGAGGCGGAGTTCACCCAGCCGAGCGTCTGCAGGGCGGAGTAGGTGCCGTGGTGCAGGTGGAACCCGAGCGCCAGCATCGCGACGAGGTAGATGAGGGTCATCCACCACAGGTCGAAGCTCGACACCATCAGCCGGTAGGGGTTCTCGGTGATGTCGGCGGACTGGTCGCCGGCCGGGTTGATCTTGACGATCGTGAAGTTCAGCAGGTGCCAGATCAAGAAGACGAAGAGCGTCAGCCCGCCCCAGCGCATCGTGCGCGAGGAGAGTGAGGACGCGTTGTTCCGCTTGACCTGGTACTTGACCGGCCGCTGCGCGCGGGCGCGGCGCATCAGAGCGACCGCAGACCCGACGTGCGCGACCAGGCTGACCAGCAGCACGATCCGGATGATCCAGAGCAGACCGTTCTCCGGCAGCATCGGCTCGCCGAAGATGCGCAGGTGGTGGGCGTACTCGTTGAACGCCACCTCACCGCTGAAGGCCTTGAGGTTGCCGTACATGTGTACGAGCACAAAAAGAACGAAGACGATGCCGCTGGCCGCCATCAGCAGCTTCAGGGCGATCGTCGAGCGCGTCGCGCGCGCTCCACTGACGAGAGACGTGGTTGCCACGATCCGCCACGGTACTCGCCTCAGGAGTCATCCGGGCACTCGGGTCCGCGCAGGGTCGTGTGACGTAGCTCCGGTTAGTACACCCTAACCAGACCCTAGTGTGGTGGGCTGGCGACGTCGAGAGTCCCGCTCCCGGAATGTCCGGAACCAACATTACCGACCGGTAGTCCCAGCGCTCGGATCGCGGCCCGGGATGCGGTGTCCGATGTGTCACGGCCCTCGCCTGTTGACGTGGGTCGCGCGATGGTCTCCGACTCCTGCCGGGCGCCGTCGGTGGGTTCAGGCCGGGGGCTGATCGGCCCGGGGGAGTGGTCGGAGCGGGCGCACGTTTCACAACGGTTCTGGTCAGAACGGTCGGGCGAAGAGCGAGGTGTGGTGTCCTCGGGACAGTTCGTCCACCGCGTCGGCCCAGGTGCGCTCGAGTGCCAACGCTCGTCCGCGGGCGCCGAGCAGGTGGCGCTGGGCGTCGGCCGCGACCGAGGTGACCGCCGAGATCAACCCGTCCGATGCCCCGGGGTGGTAGAGCAGCCCGGACTCGAGATGGGAGACGACGTCCCGGGCGCCGCCGGAACGTGGGGCGACCACAGGTACGCCGCTCGCCGCCGCCTCCCGGAGGACATGGCAGCAGGTCTCGTGCTCGCCGGTGTGGACCAGGACGTCGAGTGAGGCCAGCGCCACGGCCAGGTCGCCGGTGCCGAGCGGGCCGAGGAACCGGGCCTCCGGCAACCGGGACTCCAGCCAGGTGCGCTGGGGACCCTCACCGATCACCACTGGCCGGATCCCCGGCACGCGGGCGAGTTCGGCCAGGCGGCGGACGCCGTGCTGCCGGCGCAGGCCGCCGGCGTACCCGACCACCACCTGGGGGCCGCGACGCGAACGTGCCCGGGCCCAGCGGTCGTGCAGCCAGGGATCCCGGAGTGCGGGCGTGAAGCAGGCCGGATCGACGCCGGGGAGCCATAGCCCGGCCGGGACGCCCAGGCGGGCCAGGCCGGCGCGCATCCAACGGGCGGTCACCAGCAGCGTGTCCGCCTGTTCGGCGACCCTCCGCCGCCACAGGTCGGCCTGGGTCGTCGGGACAGGGGAGTGCTGCACCGCCACGGTGCGGAGTCCCAACCGGCGGGCGTGTAGGAGTGCTCGCCGGCCCACCCGCCCGGGGTCGGTCACATGCACGATGTCGGGTGCGAAGAGGGCCAGCGCGTCGCGCACCTGTGCCCCGGGCTTGCTCAGCGGGCTGATCCGCACCACGGGTGCGCGCCGGTAGGAGCGCAGCCCGGGGGCGGGCGCCACGATCGCCAGGTCGTGGCCGGTGTCGATCAGCCGGTCGGCCATCGCCTTGACCGTGGTCGTGGTGCCGTTGACGGTGGGGTAGAAGGCGTCGGTCACCAGCGCGATCCGCATGCGGTCACCCTCACCTGTCCTCGTGACCCGACCATGACCTCCGGACGATCGATATGTGTCCGAAGCATGAACATCACCCCCTCCACCTCCTCCTCATCGAGTTGGGCCTCGTGGCTTGTTGAGTTGGGTGCACTGGTGCGTTGAGTTGGGCCTTGCGGGTTGTTCAGTTGGGCGTTCTGGTGCCTTGAGTTGGGCCTTGCGGGTTGTCGAGTGGGTCTCTGGATCCTCGGTCCGCGCCGGCGACATCGCTCGTTCGGGAGCCGCGGCCGATGCGATCCTCCGGGAGGCTCGACTCGACGGTCCGCAAGGGTCGGCTCGACGGTCCGCAAGGGTCGGCTCGACGGTCCGCAAGGCTCGGCTCGACGGTCCGCAAGGCTCGGCTCGACGGTCCGCAAGGCTCGGCTCGACGAAGCGGGCACGTCACTGAACGGTCGTTAAAATCACACTATGTGGCGCAGGTCATGGTGCCCGCTTAGGGTTCCGGACATGACTGACGCCGAGGAACTCACTTTGGCCCAGCCGGAGGACGAGCACTCTCTCGACGAGTGGGAGGCGGCCGCGGCCGCCGTGCTGCGCAAGTCCGGCAGGATCGCCGAGGGCGACCCCGACAATCTCGTCTGGGACAAGCTCACCCGCACGACCCTGGACGGGATCGGGATCACCCCGCTGGGCACCGCCACTCTGCTCGAGGGCCTGACCACCAGTGGGCGTCCTACGCGCGCCCAGGCGTGGGACATCCGTCCCCGGCTGGCCGACGCGGACCCGGCCCGCGGCAATGAGATCGCGCTGGCCGAACTCGATGGCGGGGCGACCAGTCTGTGGCTGCGCCTGGAGGACAGCGACGATCTGGCCCGGCTGCTCGACGGCGTACTGCTGGACCTGGCTCCGGTGGTGCTCGACGCCCCGGCGGACCGGGTCGGTACGGCGCGTGCCTTGCTGGCGCTCTTCGCCGAGCGCGGGGTCACGCCGCACGACGGGACCAACCTGGGCGCCGACGCCGCGACCACACCGGGTGAGGAGCTGGTCGGCATCGCGAGGCTCGCCCAGGAGCTCGGCGTCCGGGGCGTGGTCGTCGACGCGACCGCCGTCCACGACCGCGGTGCCTCCGACGTGCAGGAACTCGCCTGGTCGATCGAGGCCGGGGTCCGCGTCCTGCGCACGCTCACCGACGCCGGTCTCAGCGCCGTCGAGGCCGCCCGGCTGATCGAGTTCCGCTACGCCGCGACCGACGAGCAGTTCCCCACCATCGCGAAGCTGCGCGCGGCCCGCCGGCTGTGGGCCCGGGTGCTGGAGCTCTCCGAGGCAGCGGGAGTGCCGCAGCGTCAGCACGTCGTCACCAGCCGGCCGATGATGAGCAAGTACGACCCCTACGTCAACATGCTGCGTACCACCGTGGCCGCCTTCGCGGCCGGTGTGGGCGGAGCGGACGCCGTCACGGTGTTGCCCTTCGACTCCCCGCTGGGGAAGCCGGACGGGTTCGGCCGCCGGATCGCCCGGAACCTCCACCACCTGCTCATCGACGAGTCCCACGTCGCCGCGGTCGCAGACCCCGCCGGCGGTGCCTACGCCGTGGAGAAGCTCACCGACGATCTGGCCATCGCCGGGTGGGATCTGTTCGGCCGACTCGAAGCCGGGGAAGACCTCGACCCGTTGATCGAGGAGGTCGTGGCCGAGCGTGACCGCCTCGTCGCGCACCGACGCCGGCCGCTCACCGGGCTGACCGAGTTCCCCAACCTCGAGGAGACCCTTCCCGAGCGTGAGCCCGACCCGACGGCCAGCGAGGTACGCCGCTACGGCGCCGACTTCGAGGCGCTGCGCGACCGGCCGGCGACCACCCCGATCTTCCTGGCCACCCTCGGTCCGATCGCCCAGCACACAGCGCGGGCGACCTTCGCCAGCAATCTTTTCGCCGCCGGTGGGGTCGCGGTCGAGAGCGCCGGTGCCACCACCGATCCCGCCGACCTCGCCCGCAAGTACGCCGCTGCGACCACGCCCACCCCGGTGGTGTGCCTGGCCGGTTCGGACGCCGCCTACCGGGAGTGGGGCGAGGCTGCGGCCGGGGCCCTGCGCGAGGCCGGCGCCCGGCACGTCATCATCGCCGGCCGCCCCGTCGAGTACGCCGACGACTCCTGCGCCGCGGGGCTGGACGCCCTGAGGTTCCTCACCACCACGAGGGAGAAGCTCGCATGACCATCCCCAGTTCCTTCTCCGGCCTCCCGCTGGGCACCTCCGGTGCCCCGGCCGACGCCGCCCCCGTGCAGGGGGAGGGGTGGCACAGCCCCGAGGGCATCGAGATCCGTCCGTCGTACGGCCCCGAGGACCTGGCCGGCCTGGACGGTCTGGACACGTTGCCCGGGCTCAGCCCCTTCCTCCGTGGCCCGTACCCCACGATGTACACCACCCAGCCGTGGACCATCCGGCAGTACGCCGGCTTCTCCACCGCGGAGGAGTCCAACGCCTTCTACCGCCGTAACCTCGCGGCCGGGCAGAAGGGCCTGAGCGTGGCCTTCGACCTGGCCACCCACCGGGGCTACGACTCCGACCACCCGCGGGTGCGCGGTGACGTGGGCATGGCGGGCGTGGCGATCGACTCGATCTACGACACCCGCACCCTCTTCGACGGCATCCCGCTGGACTCGATGTCGGTGTCGATGACGATGAACGGAGCCGTCCTGCCGGTGATGGCGCTCTACATCGCCGCCGCCGAGGAGCAGGGGGTGAAGCCGGAGCAGCTCGCGGGGACCATCCAGAACGACATCCTCAAGGAGTTCATGGTCCGCAACACCTACATCTATCCGCCGGCGCCGTCGATGCGGATCATCTCCGACATCTTCAGCTACACCGCGACCAAGATGCCGCGGTTCAACTCCATCTCGATCTCCGGCTACCACATGCAGGAGGCCGGGGCGACCGCCGATCTGGAGCTCGCCTACACGCTGGCCGACGGTGTCGAGTACATCCGTGCCGGACTCGACGCGGGCCTGGACATCGACGCGTTCGCGCCGCGGCTCTCCTTCTTCTGGGCGATCGGCATGAACTTCTTCATGGAGATCGCCAAGATGCGGGCGGCCCGGGCACTGTGGTCACGGCTGGTCCGCCAGTTCGACCCGAAGTCGGCCAAGTCGCTCTCCCTGCGGACCCACTCGCAGACCTCCGGCTGGTCGCTGACCGCGCAGGACGTCTACAACAACGTCGGCCGCACCGCGATCGAGGCGATGGCCGCGACCCAGGGGCACACCCAGTCGCTGCACACCAACGCGCTGGACGAGGCGATCGCGCTGCCCACCGACTTCTCCGCACGGATCGCCCGCAACACCCAGCTGCTCCTGCAGCAGGAGAGCGGCACCACCGGCACCATCGACCCCTGGGCGGGCTCCTACTACGTCGAGCGGCTCACCCACGAGCTGGCTGCGCGAGCGTGGGCCCACATCCAGGAGGCCGAGGCCGCAGGTGGCATGGCCAAGGCGATCGAGCAGGGCATCCCCAAGATGCGCATCGAGGAGGCCGCTGCGCGTACTCAGGCGCGGATCGACTCCGGCGCCCAGAATGTCATCGGCGTCAATACCTTCCGGCTGCCGGCCGAGGATGCTCTCGACGTCCTCAAGGTCGACAACGACGAGGTCTACAAGCAGCAGATCGCCAAGCTCGACCGGCTCCGCGCCGAGCGTGAGGACGACGAGGTACGTCGTGCGCTGGACGCCCTCACCAACGCCGCCGAGCGCGGCACCGGTCAGGGGCTCGAGGGCAACCTGCTCGCCCTGGCGGTCGACGCCGCTCGCGCCAAGGCGACCGTGGGTGAGATCTCCGAGGCGTTGGAGAAGCCCTACGGGCGTCACCAGGCGGTGATCCGTACCATCTCCGGCGTGTTCCGTGATGAGTCGAACGAAGCCGGCGACGACCGGATCGCGCAGGTGCTGGCGGCCACCGAGGAGTTCGAGGAGGCCGAGGGTCGTCGTCCCCGGATCCTGGTCGCCAAGATGGGCCAGGACGGTCACGATCGCGGCCAGAAGGTCGTCGTCTCCGCCTTCGCCGATCTCGGCTTCGACGTCGACGTGGGGCCGCTGTTCTCCACCCCCGACGAGGTCGCCCAGCAGGCCGTCGACGCCGACGTCCACATCGTCGGGGTCTCCTCCCTGGCGGCCGGCCACCTGACCCTCCTGCCCGCGCTCAAACAGGCGCTGGCCGAGCAGGGCAGGCCGGACATCATGATCGTGATCGGTGGCGTGATCCCACCGGACGACGTGGCCACCCTGCTCGACATGGGGGCTGCCGCGGTCTTCCCGCCGGGCACGGTGATCGCCGACTCCGCACTCGATCTGATCGCCCGGCTGCGGGAGCAGCTCGAACACTGATGCCGGGCATCGACGTCGCGGCCCTGACCGAGGGGATCCGCGCGGGGCACCGCGCTGCGGTGTCCCGCGCGATCACCCTGGTCGAGTCCACCAAGCCCGCCCATCGGGCCAAGGCCCGCGAGCTGCTCACCGAGCTCGGCTCGGGGCCGGACAGCGGGGTCGACTCGCCCGCCGTGCGGGTCGGCATCTCGGGCGTCCCCGGGGTGGGGAAGTCGACCTTCATCGAGTCGCTGGGCACCCAGCTCACCGGTGCCGGGCACAAGGTCGGCGTCCTGGCCGTCGACCCCTCCTCGATCCGCACCGGAGGGTCCGTGCTCGGGGACAAGACCCGGATGCCCCTGCTCGCCGTCGACACCCACGCCTACATCCGGCCCTCGCCCGCCGCCGGCACGCTGGGCGGGGTCGCCCGCGCCACGGTGCAGGCGATGACGGTGCTCGAGGCGGCCGGGTACGACGTCGTCCTCGTCGAGACGGTGGGGGTCGGCCAGTCCGAGATCACCGTCGCGGGCATGGTCGACACCTTCCTCTTCCTCACCCTGGCTCGCACCGGCGACCAGTTGCAGGGGATCAAGAAGGGGATCCTGGAGATCTCCGACGTGATCGCGGTCAACAAGGCCGATCCGGAGGACGAGGGGCGGGCCCGCGAGGCGCGAGGGGCCGCCCGTGAACTGGCCGGTGCGCTCCGGCTGGTGCACGGCAAGGGGGAGTGGGCACCGCCGGTGGTGACCTGTTCCGGCCTGACAGGCCACGATGTCGACGACGTGTGGGCGCGGGTGCACGCGCACCGCGACCACCTCGGCGCCGAGGGGTTGCACCACAAGCGCGCCGCCCAGCAGTTGGAGTTCACCTGGGCCCTGGTCCGGGACGAACTCGACCAGCGGCTGCGCCACCACCCCCGCGTGGCCGCCATCCGGGAGCAGGTCCGTGCCGAGGTGCTCTCCGGCGACCTCGCCGCCACCCTCGCCGCGGACCGGATCCTGGCGGCGTACGACGAGCGCGCCGCAGACTGAGCGTGGATCAGGGCTGAGGCCGGGGACGAACCGCTCGATCCAGGCAGCGGATCAGCGGGTTTGGTCCAGCGGTACCCGGGACGAGGGAGACGCTCCATTACCCTGACCTCGATGCCACTCGACCCGCCTGTTCCGAGTTCCGGCCGGTTCACCTCGCTCACCGAGGCGATCACCGGGACCGTCGACGAGCACGAAGCCGAGCTGGTCGAGCTGCGTCGCGACGTGCACGCCCACCCGGAGCTGTCCTGGGCCGAGGAGCGCACCACCGAACTCGTCCAGCGTCGGCTGGAGAAGGCGGGCTGGCGGATCACGCCGATGCCCGGCACCGGGCTGCTGGCCGATCTGGGCGACCGCGGTACGCGGGTGGCGCTCCGGGCAGACCTGGACGCGCTGCCGGTGCCCGACGAGACCGACGACCCGTGGCGCAGCACGGTGCCGGGGGTGGCGCACGGTTGCGGGCACGACGTCCACGTCGCCGCGCTGGTGGGAGCCGGTCTGGCCCTGGCACGGGCGGAGGAGGCACACGGTCTCGGGGGCCGGGTGCGGCTGATCTTCCAGCCTGCCGAGGAGGTCGTGCCGGGGGGCGCGATCCGGATGATGAGCGCTGGTGCGGTCGACGACGCCGAGCGGATCTTCGCGTTGCACTGCGACCCGAGCATCGACGCCGGGCAGGTCGGCCTGCGGCTCGGCCCGCTGACCAGCGCGGCCGATCTGCTCGAGGTTCGGCTGGAGGGCAGCGGAGGGCACACCAGCCGACCCCACCTGACCGGGGATCTCACCTACGCCCTGGCCAAGGTCGTCACCGAGTTGCCCGCCGTCGTGTCGCGGCGGATGGACCCCCGCGCCGGGGTGAGCGTGGTGTGGGGGAAGATCCACGCCGGCTCGGCGTTCAACGTCATCCCGGGCACCGGCGTGGCCTCCGGCACGGTGCGCATCCTCGACGCGGTGGCGTGGTCCGAGGCCGAGGACGTCGTCCGCGAGGTGATCCAGGATCTGGTCCGGCCCTACGGTGTCACCGCGCACATCGACTACGAACGCGGGGTGCCGCCGGTGGTCAACGAGCCGGTCGCGCACCGGATCCTGCACCAGGCGGTGCTGAGCATCCTGGGGGAGCGTGGCCACGTGGTCGCCCCGCAGAGCCTGGGCGGCGAGGACTTCGGCTGGTATCTCGACCAGATCCCCGGGGCGATGTTCCGGCTCGGCATCCGTACCCCCGGTGGGCCGACGTACGACCTGCACCAGGGCGATCTTCGGGTCGACGAGCGCGCCGTCGCGGTGGGGGCCAAGGTGCTGGCCGGCGCCGCGGTCGGTGCTCTGGCACTGCGCTGACCGAGCGGCGAACGCCGAGCAGCAGGGCCGCAGATCACGGAATCGCGGCTATCCGGTGCGGCTGGATAACAACTTCGTCACGGTCGAGCGTCCTCGCGGACGGTGGTCCTACAGTCGGCAGGTGTCTCGACCGGGGGCGCAGCTAGACGAAGGAGACGTCGTGCGACGCATCACCAAGATCTCGGCCGTGCTCAGCGCCGGCCTGTTCTCTCTCGCGGCCACCGCGTGCACCAGCGACGGTGGTGACACCGCGAGCGAGGGCGAGAACAGCGACTTCAAGGCCTGCATGGTGTCCGACTCCGGCGGTTTCGACGACAAGTCGTTCAACGAGACCTCGCTGGCCGGCCAGGACGCCGCCGAGGAGGACCTCGGGATCGAGACGGCGACCGTCGAGTCGGCCGGCGACAGCGAGTACGCCAACAACATCGCGCAGCTGGTCGAGCAGGGCTGTGACCACATCACCACGGTCGGGTTCCTGCTCGGTGATGCCACCCTCGCCTCCGCGCAGGAGAACACCGACCTCAGCTACGCGATCGTCGACTTCGCCTACGCCGACGACCAGGGCAACAACACCGCCCCCGACAACCTCAAGGGGCTCACCTACGCCACCGACCAGCCGGCCTTCCTGGCCGGCTATCTCGCCGCCGGGATGACTGAGAGCGACAAGGTCGGCACCCTGGGCGGTCAGAACATCCCGACGGTGACGATCTTCATGGAGGGATTCCGCCGCGGCGTCGACCAGTACAACCAGGACAACGGCACCAAGGTCCAGGTGCTCGGCTGGAACGGCAAGAGCGGCTCGTTCACCGACGACTTCGAGGACAAGACCAAGGCCCAGGCGATCGGCGAGCAACTGATCGGGCAGGGCGCCGACATCATCATGCCGGTCGCCGGTCCCTCCGGTCTGGGAGCCTTGCAGGCCGCCAAGGACGCCGGGGTCAAGGGCATCTGGGTGGACAGCGACGGCTACGAGAGCACCGAGTTCGGCGACATCCTGCTGACCTCGGTGGTCAAGGGCATGGACGTCTCCGTCGAGCAGGCCATCACCGACTCGGTCAACGACGAGTACGACAACGAGATCTACCTCGGCACCCTGGAGAACGAGGGTGTCGGACTGGCCGACTACCACGACTTCGAGGACCAGGTCCCCGACGAGCTCAAGGACAAGATCGACGAGCTCCGGCAGCAGATCATCGACGGCGAGCTCACGACCAGCTGATCGTCAGGGGCCGGCTCGATCGGCCGCCGGTCCACGAGGCGATGACCGGACCGGGGCAGCCCTGCCGGGTTGCCCCGGTCCCGTGTCGCGGCAGCGCCCACCGAGGCGATCTTTGGCCTAACGTCGGGTGCAGGCGGTCCCGTCCATCTCTGCGGCAGGAGCACACATGAAGTTGGAGATCCGGGGTCTCACGAAACGCTTCGGTGACTTCGTGGCCAACGACCACATCGACCTGACCATCGAACCGGGCGAGATCCACTGCCTGCTCGGCGAGAACGGCGCCGGCAAGTCGACGCTGATGAACATGCTCTACGGCCTGCTCGACCCGTCCGAGGGCGAGGTGCTGATCGACGAGGTGCCTCGAAGCTTCGCCACGCCGGGCGACGCCATCGCGGCCGGGATCGGGATGGTGCACCAGCACTTCATGCTGGTGCCGGTGTTCACGGTCGCCGAGAACGTCATGCTCGGCGATGAGAGCGTGCGCGGTGGGGTCTTCCTCAACCGCGGGCAGGCCACCGAGCGGGTGCGGGCACTCTCACAGCAGTACGGACTCAAGGTCGATCCCGAGGCGCTGGTCGAGCATCTCCCGGTCGGGGTCCAGCAGCGGGTGGAGATCATCAAGGCGCTCTCGCACAACGCCAAGGTGCTCATCCTCGACGAGCCGACCGCGGTGCTGACCCCGCAGGAGATCGAGGAGCTGATGCAGATCATGCGGGAGCTGCGGGACCAAGGCACCTCGATCATCTTCATCACCCACAAGCTGCGTGAGGTGAAGGCGGTCGGCGACCGGATCAGCGTGATCCGCCGTGGCCGGGTGGTGGGCACCGCCGATCCGAGCACCTCGGAGGCGGAGCTCGCCGAGATGATGGTCGGCCGCTCGGTCAAGCTGGTGGTCGACAAGGAGCCGTCCACCAGGCGCGACACAGTCCTGCAGGTCGAGCACCTCACCGTCACCGACCCCCGCGGCCACCAGGTCGTCAAGGACATCGGGTTCGAGGTGCGCGCCGGTGAGGTGCTCGGCGTCGCCGGCGTCCAGGGCAACGGGCAGACCGAGCTGGTCAAGGCGCTGATCGGGCTGATCAGGCCGGACACCGGGGTGATCAGCCTGGACGGCAACGACATCAGCGGCCACGGACCCCGCCGCAGCCTCGAGGCCGGCGTCGGCTACATCCCCGAGGACCGCTCACACGACGGCAACGTCGGGAGCTTCTCGGTGCGGGAGAACCTCATCCTCGACCTCTACCGCGACGACCGGTTCGCCCGCGGGATGGCACTGCGCCTCGACGACATCGCGACCAATGCCCAGGAGCGGATCGAGGAGTTCGACATCCGCACCGAGTCCGACCAGACGCCGGTCTCCGCGCTCTCCGGTGGCAACCAGCAGAAGGTCGTGGTGGCGCGGGAGTTCTCCCGACCGTTGAAGCTCCTCGTCGCCTCCCAGCCGACCCGAGGGGTCGACGTCGGGTCGATCGAGTTCATCCATCGGCGGATCATCGCCGAGCGCGACCGCGGCACCGCGGTCGTCATCGTCTCCACCGAGCTCGACGAGATCTACGCGCTCTCCGACCGGATCGCGGTCATGTACGACGGCCGCATCGTCGGCACCGTCACCCCCGACATCCCGCGCGAGCAGATCGGCCTGCTGATGGCCGGCGCCACCGACACCGGCGAGGAGAGGGTATGAGCAGCCTCCGAATGACCGCCGGCTGGTGGGCCAGCGCCAAGGTCACGCTCGCCGCCTTCGCGATCGCACTGCTGATCGGCGCCGTGCTGATCGCCTTCAGCGACGAGGACGTCGTCGAGACCCTGCCGAACCTGTTCACCTACCCCGGTGACTTCTTCGTCGCGGCCGCCGACGCCATCGGCTCGTCGTACTGGGCGATGCTGAAGGGCTCGCTGGGCAGTTGGCATGCGATCGCCAGCACCCTGGAACGCTCGGCGCCGCTGATCTGTGCCGGCCTGGGCGTGACGTTCGCCTTCCGCGCCGGCCTGTTCAACATCGGCGCCCAGGGCCAGATGACCATCGCCGCGCTGATCGGCGGCTATGTCGCCTTCGCCTGGCAGTTGCCTGCGGGTCTGCACCTGCTGTGCGCGCTGGTGGCCTGCCTGATCGGCGGTGCGCTGTGGGGCGGTGTCGCTGGGGTGCTCAAGGCGCAGGCCGGTGCGCACGAGGTGATCACCACGATCATGCTCAACTACGTCGCGGCCAGCGTCCTGCTCTACGCGCTGAGCAAGGATGCCTTCCAGCGACCCGGCAGCGACAACGCGCTCTCCCCGCAGCCGCTGGACACGGCGAGGTTCCCGAGCATCGGCGGTGTGCACCTCGGGGTGCTGCTGGCCCTGTTGGCCGCCGTACTCGTGTGGTGGGTGCTGGACCGGAGCACGCTCGGCTTCGAACTGCGGGCGGTGGGGGCCAACCCGAACGCCGCCCGCACCGCGGGCATGAGCACCACCGTCGTCTACACCGTCGCCATGGTCATCGCGGGAGCGCTGGCCGGACTGGCGGCCGCCATGAACGTGCTCGGCGAGGGCAATGCCCTCAGCCCGACCCTGGTCGGCTCGATCGGCTTCGACGCGATCACCGTGGCCCTGCTCGGCCGGGCGAGCCCGGTGGGCACCGTCCTGGCCGGTCTGCTCTTCGGGGCGATGAGCGTCGGCGGCGTGGCGATGCAGGCCAGCGTCGGGACGCCGAAGGAGCTCACCGCCGTGATCCAGGCGCTGATCGTGCTGTTCGTCGCCGCGCCGACCTTCGTCAAGGCGCTGATGCGGTTCAAGGACCAGGGTGGCGGCACCACCCTGCTGGCGAAGGGATGGGGAGCATGACCGCCGCCGCGATCACCGAGGAGGGCACGGTCGACATCCGCGACCGGGCCGACGTGGTCCGCCAGATCCGTCAGCTGGTGGTCTTCGCCATCGTCGCCGTGCTCACCCTGGTCTTCTGGCTCAGCACCGAGGACGCCGTGATCCCCTACCGCCTCGGCGAGGGCGAGGACGTGTCGACCTTCGACGGTGCGGTGGCCCTGGTCCTCTGTTTCCTGCTCGCGCTGGTCGCCCTCGGCCTGGCCGCGGTCAACCGGGTGCCCCGCGGCTGGGCGGGCACCCTGATCTATCTCGCGGTCGGGCTCGCGTTCGTGCTCTCCTTCCTGATCTGGAGCTACGGCGACCAGATGACCGAGACTCCGACCGCGCTGCTCAACCCGCTGCCCGGCACGGTGCGCCTGTCCACTCCGCTGATCCTGGGGGCGATGGCCGGCTGTCTGTGTGAACGTGCCGGGGTCATCAACCTCGCCATCGAGGGCCAGATGCTGGTGGGCGCCTACTTCGCCGCGCTCGCGGCCACCGTCGTGAGCAGCGCGACCTTCGGACTGGTCGGTGGACTCGTCGCCGGAGTCGCGCTCTCGGTGCTGCTCGGCTTCTTCGCACTCCGCTACCAGATGAACCAGGTGGTGCTCGGCGTGGTCCTGATCGCGCTGGCCACGGGGCTCACCGACTTCCTGCTCAGCCAGTTGCCCCGAGAGCTCAACGAGCCCGAGATCCTCCAGCGCATCGCCATCCCGGTGCTCTCCGACATCCCGCTGCTGGGCCCGACCCTGTTCGACCAGAACCTGCTGGTCTACCTGATGTACGTCGCGGTGGCCGGCTCCACCCTGCTGCTCTTCGAGACCCGCTGGGGCCTGCGTGTCCGGGCGGTGGGCGAGCACCCCAAGGCCGCCGACACGGTCGGCATCAAGGTCAACCGACTCCGCTGGCAGGCCGTCCTGCTCGGCGGCGCGATGGCCGGCCTGGGTGGGGCCTACTTCACCGTGGGATCCACCGGGTCCTTCGACTCCAACGCCTCGGCCGGTAACGGCTTCATCGCGCTCGCCGCGGTCATCATGGGGCGCTGGCACCCCATCGGCGCCACCCTGTCCGCCTGCCTGTTCGGCTTCTGCTTCACCCTGCAGGCGCAACTGGCGTTCCTCGACAAGATCCCCGGGGAGCTGCTGCGGGCCTCGCCCTACCTGGTCACGTTGATCGCCGTGGCCGGGTTCGTCGGCCGGGTCCGCCCGCCGGCGGCCGACGGGGAACCCTACGTGAAGGGATGAGGGAGATGGCTGAGGAGTTCGACTGGGTCGAGCTGCGCGCCCGCGCCAGTGAGGCCGCCACCCACGCCTACGCGCCGTACTCCGGCTATCGGGTGGGTGCGGCCGCGGTCGTCGACGACGGTCGGCTGGTGCGGGGCTGCAACGTCGAGAACGCGGCGTACGGCGTCGTCCTGTGTGCCGAGTGCGGGCTGGTCTCCCAACTCCACCTCACCGGTGGCGGGCGGCTGACGCACTTCGTCTGCGTCAATGGTGCCGGTGAACTGATCATGCCGTGCGGCCGCTGCCGCCAGTTGCTGTGGGAGAACGGCGGCCCCGCGCTGCTGCTGCAGACCAGGGCCGGAGTCCGCACCATGCGCGAGGTTCTCCCCGACGCCTTCGGCGCGGACGACCTCGAGGAGGCGGACAGTCATGGCTGAGCGGCACGACGCGGTCGAGGTGATCCGGGCCAAGCGGGACGGCGGGCGACTCAGCGACTCCCAGATCGACTGGGTCGTGGACGCCTACACCCGGGGCCTGGTCGCCGAGGAGCAGATGAGCGCGCTGGCGATGGCGATCCTGCTGCGCGGCATGGACCGCCTCGAGATCGTCCGCTGGACCTCCGCGATGATCGCCTCGGGGGAGCGGATGGACTTCTCCGGCCTCTCCCGGCCGACCGCGGACAAACACTCGACCGGGGGAGTCGGTGACAAGATCACCCTCCCGCTGGCGCCGCTGGTGGCCGCCTGCGGGGTCGCCGTACCCCAGTTGTCGGGGCGGGGGCTCGGCCACACCGGCGGCACCCTCGACAAGCTGGAGGCGATCCCGGGGTGGCGGGCCGAGCTGAGCAACCCCGAGCTGATGGCGCAGCTGGAGGACGTAGGTGCGGTCATCTGCGCCGCCGGCGCCGGGTTGGCTCCGGCGGACAAGAAGCTGTATGCGCTGCGCGATGTCACCGGCACGGTCGAGGCGATCCCACTGATCGCCTCCTCGATCATGAGCAAGAAGATCGCCGAGGGCACCGGAGCGCTGGTCCTCGACGTCAAGGTGGGGTCGGGCGCCTTCATGACCTCGCTCGAGGACGCTCGCGAGCTGGCGCGCACGATGGTCGACCTCGGCACCGACGCCGGGGTGCGCACCACGGCGCTGCTCACCGACATGGGTACGCCGCTGGGCCGGTGCGCCGGCAACGGCCTCGAGGTGGCCGAATCGGTCGAGGTGCTCGCCGGCGGCGGACCGCCCGATGTGGTCGAACTGACCCTCGCGCTGGCCGGCGAGATGCTCGCCGGGGCCGGTGTCACCGGCGTCGACCCGGCCGAGAAGCTCGCCGACGGGTCGGCGATGGACACCTGGCGCGCGATGATCGCGGCTCAGGGGGGTGACCCGGACGCGGCGTTGCCGAAGGCCCGGGAGACCGAGGTGCTCACGGCACCGAGGGCCGGGGTGCTCACCCGGCTGGACGCGATGGCGGTGGGCCTGGCCGGGTGGCGGCTCGGTGCCGGTCGCGCGCGCCGGGAGGACCCCGTGCAGCCCGCCGCCGGCGTGGAGTGGCATGCCCGGCCGGGGGAGCGGGTCAGCGCTGGGCAGCCGCTGTTCACCCTGCACACCGACGAGCCGGCCAGGTTCGAGCGCGCGCTCGCCGCCCTCGACGGCGGCTGGGAGATCGGGGACTCGCACACCCCCGCCCCGCTCGTCCTCGACCGCATCATCTGACCCACACCACCGGCGTACTGGCCGGGCAGCGGAGGCCGGGGCGACGAGGGCCGGACCCGGCAGGAGCGGAGGTCGGGCCGAGCCGGCCGAGGCCTCAGGGGAGAGGCCTTGACCGACGCGGCCGGCAGAAGGGGAGGACCTCAGCTGTCCAGCAGGAGCACGACGGTCTCGGCGACGCAGGCGGGCTTCTCCTCGCCCTCGATCTCGACGGTGTACTTCACCGTCATCTGCTTGCCCATCGGGAGGTCGGTGAGGCCGGCGATGGCGGCCTTCGCGCGGATCCGCTTGCCGACGCGCAGCGGGTTGGGGAAGCGCACCTTGTTGACGCCGTAGTTGAGCTTGGCGCCGGGCGTCTCCAGGCTGAACAGCTGCGGGCTGAACTGCGGGATGAGCGAGAGGGTGAGGTAGCCGTGCGCGATGGTGCCGCCGAAGGGTCCGGACTCGGAACGCTCCACGTCCACGTGGATCCACTGGTGGTCGCCGGTCGCGTCGGCGAAGGCGTTGACCCGCTCCTGGTCGACCTCGAACCATTCGGTGGGGCCGAGCTCCTCGCCGATGGCGGCGGCTAGTTCGTCGTTGCTGGAGAAGACGCGCATGTCGATCGTCCTGTTCGGTCTGCCAATGTCTTGGCTCGGTGATTGGATTGCGCCATGGAACCTACCGTGACCCACGACACGGTGCATCAGGCCCCCAAGGTTGTCCTGCACGACCACCTCGACGGCGGTCTGCGGCCCGCGACGGTGCGCGAGCTGGCAGGCCAGATCGGGCACGACCTACCCGCCGACACCGCCGAGGCGCTCGAGCAGTGGTTCTTCCAGGCCGCCGACTCCGGCAGCCTGGAGCGTTACCTGGAGACCTTCGGGCACACCGTGGCCGTGATGCAGAGCGCCGAGGCGCTACGCCGAGTGGCCCGCGAGGCGGTCGAGGACCACGCCGCGGACGGCGTGGTGTACGCCGAGATCCGATACGCACCCGAACTGCACGTGGAGGGCGGGCTCACCCTGGACCAGGTGGTGGCGGCGGTGCAGCAGGGACTGGACGAAGGCACCGCGGCGGTGAGCGCGGCCGGTGGCCGGATCGTGGTCCGGCAGTTGCTCACCGCCATGCGCCACGCCGCCCGCGCCCTGGAGATCGCCGAGCTCGCGGTCGCCTGGCGTGATCGCGGGGTCGCCGGTTTCGACATCGCCGGCCCGGAGGCCGGCTACCCGCCGACCCGATTCCTCGACTCCTTCGAGTTCCTTCGCAGTCACAACGCACACTTCACCATCCACGCGGGCGAGGCATTCGGCCTCCCGTCGATCCACGAGGCGGTGCAATACTGCGGCGCCGACCGACTGGGCCACGGCGTCCGACTGGTCGACGACATCACCCAGGAGGCCGACGGCACCCTGCGGCTCGGCCGGCTGGCGGCCTACGTCAAGGACGCCCGGATACCCCTCGAGCTCTGCCCGACCTCCAACCTCCAGACCGGCGCCGCCCTGGCCATCGCCGAGCACCCGATCGGACTCCTGACCCGGGCGAGGTTCCGGGTGACGGTCAACACCGACAACCGGCTGATGAGCCGCACCTCGATGACCCAGGAGATGTGGGCCCTGGTCCAGGCATTCGGCTACGGCCTGGACACGCTCGAGTGGTTCACCGTCAACGCGATGAAGTCCGCCTTCGTCCCCTACGACGAGCGCTACGCCACCATCCGCGAGGTCATCCGGCCCGGCTACGCCGCCCTCCGCTGACCCAGCCGCTCCTCCGCCCGCCCAACCGCGCGACTCGACCGGGGCCGACCGGATCGACCCGGCGTTGGGTCATCGGCTCAGTGCGGGAGGACGACGAACCAGGGATGGGTCCAGCCGCCGAGGTGGAGTTCGCCGTGGGTGAAGGCCCAGGGGGAGGCGGTGCGCAGGGTGCCGGAGGCAGGGTCGTAGCAGCGCAGCGCGCCGGTGTCGCTCGGCTCGAGGGCGAGTACGACGTGGCGTGGCAGGAACCGATTGCCGACGTAGAGGGCGACGGGGTGGCCGGCACGGCCCTCTCCGACCGCGTCCCGGGCGGCGGCGAACAGGCTCTCGGGCTCGTGGCGGGCGACCTTGACGGCGTACGGGACCCCCTCGATGCCGGCCAGGGCATGAGCGATCGCCCACGGTGGGGTGCCGAGGTGTCGCGGCCAGGGGAGCTGGGCGTGTCCCTCACGGTCGGTGAGGCCGACGAGTTCGCGATGGGTGCGCAGGACGTCAGGGGCGAAGGCCGAGGCCAGCGGGGTCACCCGGGTGCGCAGCAGCCGAGCGACCACGATGCAGGCGGCACCACAGGAGTACCCGTCCGGCTGCCTGAGCACCGGACCGAACGGGAGGCTCATCCGTGATCACCATCACAGGTCACGGAGCCGTTGTACCGCGTCGAAGCCCTGATCGGGAGTCACCGGCGTACATCCCGCGCTCGCGGCGTCGGCCACCACCCGGGGCTGGGCCCGCATCAGGGCCAGGCCACGTCGGACCAGCACGAGGGGTGGCTTGCGGCGCTCCCGCAGATCGCGGACCAGCCGGCGGCCGAAGGTGACGAGCGGCCGCTGGGTCACGCAGTACGCCGCCGCGAGGACACCGGCGTCGCGGCAGGGCTCCACGATGTGCTGGGCGAAGATGCCCTCGGCGACGAAGAGGTCGGCACCGCCGAGGTCGAGTTGGCGCCACCCGCAGCGGCCGTCGTGGGCCAGGTCGTAGAGGGGGACCTGGGCGCGCCCTTCGCGGCACACCCCGAGGACGGCGGCCAGCGCTTCCTCGGCGAGCCAACTGTCGGGGTGGTCCCAGTCGACCAGCCCGGCGTTGGGCCCAGCCGCGATCCGGGGCAGGGCCGGGTCCGAGCCGTTGCGATAGAAGTCGTCGAGACGCAGCAGCGGCAGACCCAGCCGCCGCGCCAGCCTGGACTTGCCGGCCCCGGACGGCCCGGCCAGGACGATCACCCGCGCCATCGGTGGCGGGTCAGTACCCGGTGGGTGCCTGCTCGGCGCCGGCCAGCAGGGCCCGGCTGCCGGAGACCCCCAGCCGGGTGGCGCCGGCGGCCACCATCGCGCGCGCCTGCTCGAGCGTGCGGACGCCGCCGGAGGCCTTGACTCCCAGCGACGGCACGGTCCGGCGCATCAGCCGGACTGCCTGCACGGTGGCGCCGCCCGCCGGGTGGAACCCGGTCGAGGTCTTCACGAAGTCGGCGCCGGCCTGCTCGGCCGCACGGCACGCGCCGACGATCTGCTCCTCGTCCAGCGCCGCCGACTCGATGATCACCTTGAGGACGACTGGCGCGGGCGCCGCCGCCCGCACGCCGGCGATGTCGGCCCGGACGTCGTCGTAGCGACCTTCCCGGGCTGCGCCGACGTCGATCACCATGTCGATCTCGTCGGCACCATAGGTGAGCGCCTCGGCGGCCTCGACGGCCTTGACCCGGGTGGTGTGCTTGCCGCTGGGGAAGCCACACACCACGGCGACCCGGAGGTCGCTGCCCTCGGGCACGCGCACCGGGAGCATCGAGGGGGAGACACACACCGAGTAGGTGCCCAGCTCGACCGCCTCGGCGACCAATGCGTCCACCTCGGCACGGGTCGCCTCCGGCTTGAGCAGGGTGTGGTCGATGATCCCCGCGATCTCGGCGGCGGAGGGAGACGGCATCGCGGCACGATTCACCGCCCCAGCATAGAGGCGGGCGTGGGGGCCTTCACTACCCTTGCCGGTGTGACGAGCAGCAAGCCCCCGGTCGAATGGTTCCGGCCGACCAGCGGCAGCGTGGTGGGATGGTTGGGGATCGCGACCGCGGTCGCACTGCTGGCCTTCTCCCTCGGCGTCGGCACCGACACCGGTGCTGCCCCGGCGGGTGTGGCGGGGGCGTTCCTGCTCGCGCTCGGTGCCTGGGTGGCGATGCTGCGACCCCGGCTCGGGGTGAGCGAGGACGAGGTCGTCATGCGGGGCATGCTCTCCACGACGTACCTGCCGCTCGCGGGGGTCGAGAACGTCACCGTCCGGCAGGTGCTGGCCCTGTGGGTGGGCGGCAAGCGCTACATCAGTGCCGCGATCGGGCACTCCTACCTCAAGGTGGCCCGGGCCCGTCGCCATCCGCACGGCGAGCCCGCGCAACTGAGCAAGGATCTCCTCTATCCCGATCACGTCGCCGATTCCATCGATCACCGGTCCAAGCTGGCGATGCACGACGCCGGGCTGAAGCCTCACACCGAGGCGCAGGCCGCTCTCGCCGCGCAGGTACGACGGACCTGGGCCTGGCCGGAGATCGCCGGGCTGGTCGTGCTCACCGCGGCCCTGGTGTGGCTGCTCGTGCTGTGAGGGGCGAGTCGTCACTTTCCCCGGTGAACCGGGGAAAGTGACGCTACCTGGCCGAAAAATCGGCCAGGAGGTGCCACTTTCGCCTGCGTTCGGTGACGCCTGAGACGCAAGGGATGATGCAGGCGCCTCAGAGTCCCAGGGTGTCCCGGAGTTCGGTGCGTAGGGCGTCGAGGCGTCCGGCGGCAGAGATCCGGGCGGCGTCGACATCGCCGTCCGGTTCCACCGGCACGACCACCTCGAGGTAGCACTTGAGCTTGGGCTCGGTGCCGCTGGGGCGGACGATCACCCGGGCGCCGGGCAGCAGGTAGCGCAGCCCTTCGGTGGGCGGCAGTGCCGCGGAACCTTCGGCGAGGTCGTCGACAGAGGTGACCGGAAGCCCACCGAGGACGGTCGGGGGAGAGGCGCGGAGACGGGCCATCGCGACCCGTATGAGGTCGAGGTCGGTGACGCGGAGCGAGAGCTGGTCCGTGGCGTGCAGGCCGTGCGCGCGGGCCAGGTCGTCGAGGACGTCGACCAGTGTGCGACCGGCCGCCTTCTCCCGCGCGGCCAGTTCGCACAGGAGCAGCAGTGCCGAGACGCCGTCCTTGTCGCGGACGTGCGCGGGATCGACGCAGTAGCCGAGCGCCTCCTCGTAGCCGAAGCTCAGCCCGGGGACCCGGCTGATCCACTTGAACCCGGTCAGGGTCTCCACGTGTCTGACCCCTGCAGCATCCGCCATCGCCGCCAGCAGGGAGGAGGAGACGATCGAGGCGGCGAAGGTGCCGCCGACCCCGCGCCGGAGCAGGTGGTGGGCCAACAGCGCGCCCACTTCGTCGCCGCGCAGCATCAGCCACCCGTGCGGTCCGGGCACGGCGGCGGCGCAGCGGTCGGCGTCGGGGTCGTTGGCGACCACCAGGTCTGCGCCGGTCGCCTCGGCGAGGGCCATCGCCAGGTCCATCGCCCCCGGTTCCTCGGGGTTGGGGAAGGCGACCGTGGGGAACTCCGGGTCGGGGTGGGACTGCCTGGTCACCGTCCGCGGCGGGGCGAACCCAGCGCCGGTCAGCACCCGCTCCACGCTCTCGCCCCCGACGCCGTGCAGTGGCGTGTAGACCAGGTCGAGGTCGCGCGGGCCGTCCTCGACCAGACGGGTCACCGAGGCGAGGTAGCGCGCGAGCACGGTCTCCTCGAGCGTGCGGCCGGGCCCGCCCAGCGGCAGCCCCGAGACCGGCCCGATCTCCGCGATCCGGGCCGCGATGTCGGCGTCGATCGGTGGGACGATCTGGCTGCCGTCACCCAGGTAGACCTTGTACCCGTTGTCCTGCGGCGGATTGTGGCTGGCGGTCACCATCACCCCCGCCACCGCGCCGAGGTCGCGGATCGCGAAGGCCAACACGGGGGTGGGCAGCGGTCGCGGCAGCACCAGCGCCTCGAACCCCGCCCCCGTCATGACCCGCGCCGTGTCAGCGGCGAACACGTCGGAGTTGTGCCGGGCGTCGTACCCGACCACCACGCGGCCGCCCTCGAACCCCGAGGCAGCGAGGTACGCCGCCAGCCCGGCGGCGGCCCGCATCACCACCACCCGGTTCATCCGGTGCGGCCCGGCGCCCAGGGCCCCACGCAGCCCGGCGGTGCCGAACTCCAGCGGCCCCGAGAACCGGTCGGCCAGCTCGGCGTGGGCGGCCGGATCGTCCGGGACGGCCTCGATCAGGGCACCGAGTTCGACCCGGGTCTGCTCGTCGGGGTCGTCGGCGAGCCAGGCCCGCGCCTGCGCGAGGAGATCGCTCATGCAGCGACGATATCCGTGCCGGTCGGACCCGTCCGGCCGCGGCCGCAGCGCCCCTGGCTCGGACGCCCATCGTGGGGCGGCGCGACACCGGTCGCGACACCTGCGGCTCCGGTCACCGGGATGCGGTGGGCCTTCGCCGTACCGTGGCGGGATGCGGGCGCGCTTCGAGTTCGAGGAGAGTTGGCCGATCGCCGGCACGCCGGAGGAGTTGGGTGCGATGCTGGTCGACCTGGAGCACTATCCGGCGTGGTGGCCCCAGGTGCTGGCGGTGGCCAAGGTCGGCCCGGACGATGCCCGGGTGCTGTGCCGCTCGGTGCTGCCGTACACGCTCGACCTCGGGCTGCACGCGGTGTCACGGACCCCGCCCACGCTCGAGGTCGCGCTCAGCGGGGACCTGGACGGCTGGGTGCGCTGGCACCTGCACCCCACCGCAGCCGGCAGCACCCGGCTGACCTGGGAGCAGACCGCCGAGGTCGGTGGGCCGCTGGCCGCCGCAGCCCGGGTGGCGGGGCCGCTGCTGCGCTGGAACCACGCCCGGATGATGGCCGGCTGTCGAGCGGGCCTCACGGAGGCGTTCAGCCGCGCGCGTCCGACCGAGGGGTGCTGAGCTCGTCGAAGAGGTCCTGGTTGAGCCGGAACGCGACCTGCACCTCCGCCACCACCCGCTCGACCGCAGCGGGGGAGAGGGCGAGCGCGTCGAGGCGGGCGCGGTAGGCGTCCTTGTACGGCTTCGGCTTGGGCACGGCGGGGAACTCGTAGAAGGCGAGCCCGGCACCGCCGAGCGCGAAGGTGCGATCGAGGATCCGACCGATCGCCTGACCGCCGGAGAGGTCGCCGAGGTAGCGGGTGTAGTGGTGGGCGAGGTAGAGGCCACCCCATTCCGCCGAGGCGCGGATGCGTGCGGCGTACCTCGCCGCAGCGGGTGAGCCGACGTCGACGGACGCACCGGGCGCCCAGTGGGCGAGGTCGGCGTCGAGCGCCGCGAGTCGGTCGAGCCCCGGGTCGTGTACGGCGGCGACCACCGGGTCGGCGCTCAGCTGCCGGCCGGTCTCCTCGAGCGCGGCGTAGATCATCCGGAGCCGCCGCAGGTAGGCGGCGTAGCCCCGGCCGTCCACGTGACCCGCGAGGAGTTCGCTGACGAACGACGATCCCTCGGCCGCCTCGTGCTGCACGGCCGACCCCTCCTTCATCGCGATGGAGAGGGAAGGGCGGGGGATGACGATCTGGGGCGCGGTCACGTGGGGCTCCTCGACGGGCATGTTGCTGACGTGTTGTCGAGAAGATCTTGACATGTGGTCTGGAACTTGTCCATGATCTTTTTAGGCAAACCTTAGTGAGGGAAGCCTAAGCAAATTTGGATGAGGGAGACAAACGGCGTGAATGTTGGGACCCAACGGCCACTCGGGCGCCGTGGACCGTGGCGGATCGCGAGCCTGCTGAGTGGGCTCGTGATCGCGGGGCTGCTCGTGGCCGGGTGCGCCGAGTTGCCCGGCACCGGCGGCGACACCGAAGCGGAGGACGGCACCACCGTCTCGCTCGCCGACGCCGAAGCGCTGGCGGATCCGAAAAGCTACGAGGGGGCGACCCACGCCTCGCTGGGCGAGCAGGCGGTGCGCCCGATCGTCGAGGATCCGAAGCAGCAGCTCCCGGTCACCGTCACCGATGCCCAGGGCACCGAGGTGACGGTCACCGACACCAGTCGGATCCTGGCACTGGACATCTACGGCACCCTGGCCCAGACCGTCTTCGAGCTCGGTCTCGGGGGTCAGGTGGTGGGGCGAGACATCTCCACCCAGTTCGCGGAGGCCTCCGAGTTGCCGTTGGTGACCGGCAACGGCCACGAACTCGTGGCCGAGCAGATCCTCGCCCTGGACCCCACGGTCATCCTCACCGACACCTCGCTGGGCCCCTGGGACGTCATCTTGCAGATGCGCGATGCCGGGATCCCCGTCGTCGTCATGGATTCGCACCGCGGCATCGACTCGGTCGGCTCCCTGACCCGTGAGGTCGCGCGCTCGCTCGGTGTAACGGAGGCGGGGAAGAAGCTCGCCCGACGGACCGAGAGCGAGATCGAGGCGGCCCGAGCCGAGATCGCGAAGGTCGCACCGGGCGCTGTCCAGGATCAGCTCCGCACCGTGTTCCTCTACGTCCGCGGGCAGGCCGGGGTCTACTACATGTTCGGCGAGGGCTCCGGCGCCGACGACCTCATCTCCGGCGTCGGCGGGTACGACGTGGCCGAGGAGATCGGCTGGAGCGGGATGAAGCCGGTCACCGACGAGGGCATCATCGCCGCGCAGCCCGAGCTCATCCTGATGATGACCAAGGGTCTCGAGTCCGTCGGCGGGGTCGACGGGCTGCTGGAGCGGCTCCCCGCGCTCGCCCAGACACCGGCCGGGCAGCGAAAGCGCATCGTCGACATGCAGGACTCTGCCATCCTGGGTTACGGACCGCGCACGGCCGAGGTGCTCGAGTCCCTCGCTGTCGCGATCTATGCCCCGTCGGCAGCCGAGGCGTCCGATGAGTGAGCGGACCGCCACCGCCGTACTGGCTGCCACCGAGCGGCCCTCGGCGGTGCTCCCGCGCACCCGGAACCTGCGCGCCGTCCTGCTCTTCTCGGGACTCGGCATCGGTCTGGTGGTCACCGTGCTGCTCGCCGCCGGACGCGGTCAACTGCAGATCCCCGCCGACGAGGTGCTCGGTGCCGTCCTGCACCGCATCGGGCTGGACGTCGGACCGCTGCCCGCCCACCCGCAGGGGGAGGTCACCCTGTGGACCGTGCGCTTCCCGCGGGTCGTGCTCGCCGTCCTGGTAGGCGGCGCGCTCGCCGCAGCCGGCGCCCTGATGCAGGGCGTCTTCGGCAACCCGCTCGCCGAACCGGGAGTCGTCGGTGTGTCCACCGGCGCAGCCCTGGCGGCGGCCGTCGTGATCGTGTTCCAGATCGGCCTGCTGGGCGCCTGGACGGTGCCGGTCTTCGCCTTCGTCGGGGGGCTGGTGACGACTGTGCTGGTCTACCTGCTCTCGCGTGCTGACGGGCGTACCGAGGTCGTCACGCTGGTGCTGACCGGGATCGCGGTCAACGCGGTCTGCAGCGCCGGTCTGGCCCTGATGCTCTTCCTCGCCGACACCCAGGCGCGCGAGGAGATCATCTTCTGGCAGTTGGGCTCCCTCAACGGCACCCGATGGGTGTACGTCGCCGTGGTGGTGCCGTTCGTGGCCGTCGGCCTGGCCGGCGCGCTGGTCCTCGCCCGCCGGCTCGATGTCCTCGCCCTGGGTGACCGGGCCGCGCGACACGTGGGTATCCATGTGGAGCAGGTCCGCATGGTCGCGATCGTGCTCGTCGCGGTCCTGACCGCGGCCGGTGTCTCCTTCGCCGGGATCATCGGCTTCGTCGGCCTGGTGGTGCCGCATCTGATCCGCATGGTGATCGGCCCTGGCCACCGGCTGCTGATCCCCGCGAGCGCACTGGGTGGTGCTCTGCTGCTGCTCCTGGCCGACCTGGTGGCGCGGACGGCGGTGCCGTACGCCGACCTGCCGATCGGCATGCTCACCGCCCTGGTGGGTGGCCCGTTCTTCTTCTGGCTGCTGCGCCGCACGCGCCGGACCGCGGGCGGGTGGGCCTGATGCTGCAACTCGACCGGGTCTGTGTCAGCTTCGAGGCCAAGACCGTCCTGAGCGGCGTCGACCTCCGGGTCGTGCCCGGTGAACTCGTCGCATTGGTGGGCCCCAACGGCGCCGGGAAGTCGACCGTGCTCGGCGTGATGTCCGGTGATCTCCCGCCCGACACCGGCGCGGCCACGCTCGACGGACGCGCGGTATCGGAGTGGAAGAACCTCGCCCTGGCCCGCCGCCGCGCCGTCCTGCCGCAGGAGCACCGGGTCGCCTTCGGGTTCCCCGCGGTCGAGGTCGTCCGGATGGGACGTGCCCCGTGGGCTCGCACCGACCGTGAACGGGCCGATGACGACGTGGTGGCCGACGCGATGCAACGCACCGAGGTGCTCGGCCTGGCCGACCGCAGCTTCCCCACGCTCTCCGGCGGCGAGAAGGCCCGGGTGGCCTTCGCCCGGGTGCTGGCCCAGGAGACCGAGCTCGTCCTGCTCGACGAGCCGACCGCCGCCCTCGACCTGCGTCACCAGGAGCAGGTGCTCGCTGAGGCGCGCCGGCTCGCCGCGGGCGGGACCGCGGTGGTGGCCGTCGTGCACGACCTGAGCCTGGCGGCGGCGTACGCCGACCGGCTCTGTGTCCTGGACCGGGGTGTCGTCGTGGCCGACGGGCCTCCTACGCAGGTGCTCGATCATGAGTTGATCGGCCGGGTCTACGACCACCCCGTCGACGTCATCCGGCACCGCGACCGGCTGCTCGTCGTACCGCGGCGGCTGGGGTCGGACGGTGACCTCGCCGCCCCCTCTGCCGCCGGCACCCGAAGCGGCACCGCACCGAGCACCGAGGAGAACGCGCCAGGGGCGTCCGCACGATGACGGGACAGCGGTCCGGGCCCCGGACCCGCCGGGGAGGACGGGCGAGTCGGTGGCGATGGCTGCTGGTGACCGCGCTGGCGGCCGTCCCGTCGGTCGTCCTGGTCGGGGCGAGCCCGCACGCCGAGGCCGCGGGGCGAGTGAGCGTCGCCAACGAGTCCGGCGACCCGGTCGCGGATCCCGACTACGCCACGACGGTGACCGTCTCCGGTAGCGGCTTCCAGTCGATCCAAGGCGGTCACGGCGGCATCTACGTCTTCTTCGGCATGGTGAAGGACGGCTGGCGGCCCAGCCAGGGAGGGCAGACCGGCCAGGACTACCTCTACGTCCCTGACAGCGAGTCCAAGAACAACGCCGGCTACCAGCGCTTCGTCGCCTTCCCCGGGAGCGACACCGCGGGTGCCGCCAACGGCGGCACCGTGCAGGCCGACGGCAGCTGGTCCACGCGGCTGGTGATCCCCGGCGCAACCTTCCAGTCCGCCGACCGCGAGGGCAACGCCACTACCGTCGACTGCCAGAAGGTCACCTGCGGGATCATCACCATCGGCGCACACGGCGTCGTCAACAGCAGCAACGAGAGTTTCACCCCCGTGCAGTTCGAGGACCTCCGGGCCGAGGGCGACTCGAACGCCGGTGACGGTTCCGGCGACGACTCCGATGAGGGCACCGCCGCGCCGGCGCAGCAGGACGACACCGCCGCGACGACCACCCGACCCACGCCGGGTACCACTGCCGCGCCCACCTCGACCGTGCGGCGCGGCAAGCCGAAGGTGACGGTCGACAGGTCCACCGCCGTGGTCGGTCGGGTCCTGACCTTCACCGGTGGCGGGTTCCTCCCGGGCGAGCAGGTCGTTGCGTCCTTCGATGACGGGATGGCCGCGGTCGGCCCGATCAGCGCCGGGCCCAGCGGTGAGGTCGCAGGAGTGCTGCAGTTGCCGGCCGACACCACCGGCGGTACACACCTGCTCCGGCTCAGCGGTGCCGCCTCGGGAGCCAAGCCCACCGTCAGTTTCGCCGTGCTGGAGCCTGCGGCCGTGAGCACGGAGCAGGACGAGGAACGAGCGGTGTGGCCGGCGTACCTCTTCCTCGGGGTCTCCCTGCTCGCGCTGGCCGGTGCGACGGTCGCCGTGGTGGTGCGGCGTCGCCGACGCAGCACCCGTCGCAAGGAGGCCGCCCGTGTCGCGTGAGCACCGGTCGTTGCCCGCGCTGCTTGCGGTCTTGGGCACCGCCGTGGCGGTCGCCCTGCTCGCGATGGCAGGCATGGTCTCCGTCGGCTCGTCCGCCTGGCCTGCCGCGGGTGCGGACCCCGGCGACGAGACGAACGCCCCGACCGCCCTCGAGGTCACCGACGCCCAGCTGCGGTGGGGTGTCAACAACGAGAGCAACAACCGCGCCTTCGCGCCCGGCACCTACAACTTCCTCTCCGCCGGCAAGGTGGGCAATCCCGGTGAGGGCGGCCAGACCATGGCCGGCCCCGGCACCTGGTCCAACGGCAAGGCTGCCGGCTGGTCGGCGAGCTCGGGCAATGTCGAGATCGAGAAGTATCTCGACGCCACCCGGACCTACGCGCCGGCGACCTGGGCCGGGCTGCGCACCGGCCCGGACGGGCAGAGCCTCCCGGGCGCGGCAGCGGGCGTGTACTCGGGGCACCAGGTGGTGCTCTCCGGCGGCACCGGTGCGCTGGACACGACCACCGGGGACGGCCGGATCGCCTGGGAGGGCAGCTTCACCGTCGTCTACTACAGCGGAATGTCCTTCTTCTACGTCAGCGATCCGGTGCTGAACCTCGAGAACGGCGTCGCGACCGTGACCGCCACCCTCGGTGGCTACGCATCCTCGATGGACGACATGACCCAGTGGGCGCCGGTCTCCTCGAAGCAGGTCACCCTGGCCGACCTGGGACGCATCGACCTGTCGGCCGAGCTCGGCTTCACCGCCACACCGGCCTACCGGGGGGTGAGGGTGCAGGGGACGGAGCCCGCCCAGGTGCGCTCCGGCGCGCACTGGGGGTCCTTCCCCCAGTCCTTCGTCGACTACCAGGTCGGCGCCGGCACCGGGGCGTACTGGTACTCCAGCGGTGGATCCAGCGACAGGGCCAAGCCGGCCCTCCCGATGACGGTGAGCTACGACGCCGGCGATCCGGTCACCCCCGGAGGGCCTGCCGATCCCACCGAAGAACCGACTTCGGACCCCACCGAGGGTCCGGCCGAGGACCCGACCGGGGAACCCACGTCGGTGCCCGGGGGAGGCGTCGAGATCACCGACGCCCAACTGCGGTGGGGGCTCAACAACGAGAGCAACAACCGGGCCTTCGCGCCCGGCACCTACAACTTCCTCTCCGCGGGCAGACTCGGCGATCCGGGTGAGGGCGGGCAGATGTTGTCCGATGCCGACACCTGGCCCAACGGTAGGGCGGCCGGCTGGTCGGCGAGCTCGGGCAATGTCGAGATCGAGAAGTATCTCGACTCCTCGGCTGCCTATCAGCCGGCCACCTGGGCCGGTCTGAGCACGGGAACGGACGGGAAGGCCCTCCCGAGTGCGACTGCGGGCGGGTACTCGGGGCACCAGGTGGTGCTCTCCGGCGGCACCGGTGCGCTGGACACGACCACCGGGGACGGGCGGATCGCCTGGAAGGGCAGTTTCACCGTCGCCTACTACAGCGGGATGTCCTTCTTCTACGTGACCGATCCGGTGCTCACGGCCACCGCCGGCCGGGTCAAGATCACCGCCACCCTCGGCGGCTACGGCTCCTCGATGGACGACCAGAGCAAATGGGAACCGGTCTCCGCGACTCGGGTCACCCTCGCAGACCTGGGGCACGTCGACCTGTCGACCGAGCTCGGTTTCACCCGGACCCCCGCCTACCGCGGGGTGAAGGTCTCGGTGCCATCCCCGGGCCAGGTGCGCACGGGGAAGCACTGGGGCGCCTTCCCGCAGTCCTTCGTCGACTACCAGCGCCGCGCGGGGACCGGTTCGTACTGGTACTCCAGTGGCGGGTCCAGCGACAAGGCCAAGCCGGCCCTCCCGATGACCGTGAGCTACGACGCCAGCAGCCCGGTGCCGCCGCCGTCCCCTCAGGACCCCACCGAGGATGCCCCCGACCCGATCAGCAACGACCCGGTCCTGCCACCCGGCGAGACCGATGATCCCTCCGAGGCCACTTCGACGCCGGCCCCGACATCTCCCGGGGGTGCCGCCCAGCCTGCCGGAAACACCGCTCCGGTCGCGGCCGGCGGGACCACCGTCATGGGCGCCATGCCGCTCGGGACGGTGCTGCCCGTCGCCTCGGTGGAGCCGGACGGGGGGCTTCCGCCGTGGCCGTGGTGGGCAGGCGGAGCCGCCCTGCTCGGCACCGCCGGACTGCTGATCTCCACGTTCGGTCCGGGGCGTCGTACGCCCTGACCGACCGGTCCATCGCCAACCGACCTCCCCTCACTCATCCATCACCGGCACGTGCCGCTCGGGCCGCCGCGTGCGCTCCCACCCATGCCCGGATCCCTCCGGCACCCACCCGAAAGGCACACCATGTCCTCACCCCGCACCCGAAGCGCCCTGGGCGCGAGCGTGGCGGTCGGGCTCGTCGCACCGACCCTGGCCATGCTGGCTGTCTCGCCCGCCCACGCCGCGGACCGGGTCGCCGTCACCGACGCCCAGTTCCGCTGGGGGATCAACGACGAATCCAACAGCGCCGGCTACGCGCCAGGGACGTTCAACCTGTTCTCGGCCGGGAAGATCGGCAACCCCGGCGTGGGCGGCCTGATGCTCAAGGCCGCCGATGAGGGGGCCACCTGGACCAACGGCGCCGCCGCCGGCTGGAAGGCGACCGATGGCAACGTCACCATCGAGAAGCAGCAGGCCGACGGCTCCTACGCCACCACCACCTGGGCCGGCACCAACACCACGCCTGCCGGGGAGAAGGTCGACACGAATGGGAAGCACAGCGCCCATCAGGTCGTCATCGATGCCGGCACCGGCATCCTCGACGCCGACGCCGATGACGCCCGGCTGAGCTGGGACGGAGACTTCAGCGTGATCTTCTACTCGGGGATGACCTACTTCACCGTCTCGGACCCGCAACTGAACGTGGAGGACGGCGAGGGCACCCTGACCGCCACCCTCGGCGGCTACGGCACCGCGATGGACGACCCGACCAAGTGGGAGGCCCTCCCCGACACCGAGGTCACTCTCGCCACCCTGCCCGATGTGGACGTCACCCCCGAGGGCATCGAGGTCACGCCGGACTATCAGGGCGTGCACTACGACGCTCCGACGAACGCCACCCCGCAGGCGCGGACCGGTGCGAACTGGGGCTCCTTCCCGCAGGACTTCGTCGACTTCCAGCAGCGCACCGGCAGTTCGTCGTACTGGTACAGCAGCGGTGGCGGTGCGGACGCCCGCAAGGCCGCCCGACCCCTCTCGGTGGCGGTCAACGCGAGCCAGACGGCCGGGAAGGTCACGGTCAGCGGCACCGAGTTCGACAGCGACGAGACCGCGACCGTGACCGTCGAGGGCACCGGCTTCGATCCGGCCCTGGCCACCGGCACTCGGCCGCCGCTGGCCGGTAAGCCCTCCGGTGCCTATGTCGCCGTCGGCAAGTACGCCGACGCCTGGGAGCCCTCCCAGGGGGCGCCCAGCACCGCTCGGGTGAACGGCGATGTGGCCTGGGCCGTGAACGCCGAGGACATGGAGACCATCGGCGGCCCCGCAGCGGGCGCGATCGAGCTGCGCCCGGACGGCAGCTTCACGGCGGAGCTGGAGGTCGACAGGGCAGCCATCGACGCGAAGGCCACCGACCCGAGCCTGACCGAGTACGGCATCTACACCTACGCCGGCGGCGGGGCGAAGCAGGCGGCGTACGAGACCTTCACCCCGATCACCTTCACCAAGCCCACAACCCCGAACCCGCCGCCCCCCGCCCCCAAGCCCAGCACGGTGAGCGTCCTCGGCAGCGGCGTCACCACCTACGGCTCCGCGGGCAGCCTGCGGGTCCGCGTGCCCTCGACGGGCACGGTCTCGCTGGCCGGGCTCGGTGTCACCCAGCGGGTCGCCGCCCGCGGGGGAGTGGCCACCGTGCGCGTGCCCTCGGGCCTGCGCGCGGGCAGGTACGTCGCGCGGGTGAGCTACAGCGGCAACGCGTCGTATGCGCCGAAGACGGTCACCAAGGCCGTCACGGTGCGCAAGGCCCGCACCACGCTGAGCACCCGCTGGGCGAGCAAGCCCCGCAAGAACCGCAAGGCCACGCTGGTCGTCCGGACGCGTGCGGTCGCGGCGCGGCCGACCGGCCGCATCCAGGTGGTGCTGAAGAAGGCCGGTAAGCGGGTCCAGCTCACCCGCACGCTCCAGCGCGGCCAGAGCCGGGTCGTGCTGAACAAGCGCCAGGTGCGCAAGCTCGGTACCGGCCGGTGGGTCGTCCGCGCGACCTACCGCGGTGACGCCAACTATCAGCCCACGGGCACCACGATCCGCACGCGCGTTCGCTGACCGATCGCCCTCACCCTGGCCCCGGGGTCCGACGTCCCCGGGGCCAGGGCCATGCCCGTCGCGGTCGGATCGGACCTGCCGGACGGTTGAGTCGGACCCCGTGGACGGTCGGGCTACCGAACTCGCCTCTCGACCGTCCGCGGGCGCAACCCGACATGCCGGGAGGCGCGGCTCAGGTTCGAGAGCAGCTGCACCCGCTGGTCCGGGTCAGGGGCATCCGAGGGCTCGAAGGACGAACGACTCCACCTGCTCGGACGGGAGGTCACGAGGGGTCAGACAGGCGTGCACGAGTGCGAGCGCGGTGTCGGGATCCGGCACGGTCATGGTCCCGGACTCGACCCCTTCCGCAAGGATGCGCCGCAGGACGTCCTCGACAGCGGTGACGTGTGCCCGGATAGCCCTGCGCGAGGAGTCCGGCAGCCGGCCCACGAGCTGTACGCCGAGCCCCATGTGGAAGGTGTGGCCGGCCTCGAGCTGATGGCGGATGTAGTAGCGCATCCGCAGGACGGGGTCGGGGGTGCTGGCCAGGCGTTCCTCGAGCTCGGCGACGTACGCCTCCGTCTCCGCCGAGGCGAACCCGACCACCACGGCCGCCTTGTCGGGGAAGTGATGGTAGATGGCCGTCCGGCCGAGCCCCGCGCGCTCGGCGATCCGGGCCATCGTGATGGCGTCGTAGCTCTCCTGCGCCATCAGGTCGGCGAAGGCGTCGAAGATCCGCCGGTGAACCTGGTGGCGGTGTTCGGGGACCGTGGCGGCCGAGATCCTCGGCACGGTCAGATCACCGGCACGATCTTGCCGAGCAGCGCGCCCATCCGGCTGGCGGCGGCGCGCCCTGCCTCCAGCACCTCGGCATGGTCGAGTGGCTGGTCGCTGATCCCGGCCGCGAGGTTGGTGACCAGGGAGATGCCGAGCACCTCCATCCCGGCTTCGCGAGCGGCGATCGCCTCCAGGGTGGTGCTCATCCCGACCAGGTCGCCACCGATGATGCCGGCCATCCGCACCTCCGCCGGCGTCTCGTAGTGCGGTCCGGGGAACTGCACGTAGACGCCCTCGTCGAGGCCCGGTTCGAGGTCGCGCGCCAGCCCACGCAGCCGACTGCTGTACAGGTCGGTGAGGTCGACGAAGGTGGCGCCGACCAGGGGAGATGCGCCGGTGAGGTTGATGTGGTCACGGATCAGCACCGGCGTACCGGGGGCCCAGGCGGGGTTGAGCCCCCCGCACCCGTTGGTGAGCACGATCGTGCCGCAGCCGGCGGCGGCCGCCGTACGGACCGGATGTACGACGGCAGCAACCCCCTTGCCCTCGTAGTAGTGCGTGCGGGACAGGAAGACCAGCACCTGCCGGTCGCCGACGCGGACGCTGCGGATCCTGCCGGAGTGGCCGGCCACGGCCGCTCCGGAGAACCCGGGCAGTTCGGTGGCGTCGATCTCGGCGGTCGTCTCGCCCAGCGCCTCGGCGGCCGGCAGCCAGCCCGAACCCAGCACGAGGGCCAGATCGTGCCGCGCGATCCCGGTCAGTTCGGCGAGCGTCGCGGCGGCGTCCTGAGCCAGGGAGTACGGCGAGGTCTGCGGTTCGGTCACGCAGAGAGGGTAACCACGTCTGAGACCGCTCGGGTCGCGCGGCGGGCGTGGGTCTGCTCGGTCGGAGGAGTGCAGCGGACCGCCACTGTCCGCGATTCTTGGGATGCTGGCAGCATGATCGATCACTTCGGCATCAATGCCGCCCACTGGGACGAGACCACCGGCTTCTACGACACCGTGCTCGCGGTGCTCGGCCACCGCCGCCTGATGGATTACGGCGTCGCGATCGGCTACGGCACCGAGGTGCCGGCCTTCTGGGTGAGCACGTTCGAGGGCATCGGACCCAACCGGGAGAACCACTTCGCGTTCACCGCCCCCGATGCCGCCACCGTGCGGGCCTTCTTCGATGCGGCCGTGGCCACCGGAGCCGAGGTGCTGCACGAGCCACGACTGTGGCCGGAGTACCACCCGGGCTACTACGGCGCATTCGTGCGCGACCCCGAGGGCAACAACGTGGAAGCGGTCTGCCACACGGCCGCCGAGGGCGACTGACCCGCCGGGACGGACTCCTGGCCGAGGTGGGTGGGCGGCTGGGACTGACCGAACCCGTCGGGGCCGGCGTCGGGCGGACGCGCTACCTCGCGGGTGCGCCAGGGTGTGTACTCGAACCATGACGTCCGAGCCGGCCCGGCTCAGTGACCTGCTGGCCGCACTCTCGGTGGCGACGGACCTGGGGATGGGCCAGCCGCCGGAGAAGGCGATGCGCTCGTGTCTGGTGGCCACGGGCATCGCCCGGGCAATGGCCCTGCCAGAACCCGACGTCCGCGACGTCTACCTGGCGACACTGGTCCGTCATCTGGGGTGCACGGCGACCGCGGCGGAGGAGGCACGGTGGTTCGGCGGCGACGAACTCCGCTCCCGGCCCGGTGCCGAGCGGGCCGACTTCGGCGATGCCCGGGCGATGCTCTCCTTGACTCTGAGCACGGGCCGCGGCAGCGGCAGGGCTCGTCCGGCACGGTTGGCGCGCGCTCTGGTGGGGGCGAAGGAGGAGGGGCGGATCCTACGCAGCATCTGCGAGGCCGGGGCAGCGCTCGCAGCCAGGCTCGGGCTCGGTCGCCAGGTGCAGGAGAGCCTGGACCAGGTCTTCGAGCGGTGGGACGGCACCGGGACACCCCGGCGTCTGGCGGGTGAGGAGATCACGCTGCCCGCCCGGATCTCCGACCT
This sequence comes from Nocardioides insulae DSM 17944, assembly GCF_000422825.1. Lineage (GTDB taxonomy): Bacteria > Actinomycetota > Actinomycetes > Propionibacteriales > Nocardioidaceae > Nocardioides > Nocardioides insulae. The sequence goes on from NZ_AUGU01000015.1 coordinate 68,523, forward strand.
GGCCACCCAGGTCGTGATCTTCCACCTCGAGGGTGGGGCCGAGGCAGCCATGGCGATGGTCGAGGAGCGGTCCGGGGCATGGTTCGATCCTTCGGCGGCTGCGGCGTTCCGACGTCACGGGCCTGATCTGCTCGGCGAGCTCGCCGCGAACGACCCGTGGATCGCGGTGCTGGACGCAGAGCCGGCGCCGGTACGCCGCATCACCGAGCCCGAGTTCGATCAGGTCGCGCGCGGCTTCGCCGAGATGACCGACCTGAAATCCCCGGAGCACCCTCGGCCACTCCACCGAGGTGGCCGCGCTGACCAGGGCCGCGGCCAGCTCGCTGGGGTTGGCCGCCGGAGAGATCCGGGATCTCGGACGCGCTGCGCTGCTGCACGACATCGGCCGGGTGGCGGTGTCGAGCGGGATCTGGGAGAAGCGCGGAGCACTGACCCGTGCCGAGGTGGAGCAGGTCCGGATGCACCCGTACCACACCGAGCGGATCCTGGCCTGCTCCACCGAGCTCGAGCGACTCGGCAGGATCGCCGGACTGCATCATGAGCGGCTCGACGGAAGCGGGTATCACCATGGCGCCAGAGCCGCGGCCATCCCCACCGGTGCCCGAATCCTGGCGGCGGCCGACGCCTATCAGACATCGACCCAGTCGCGGCCACATCGGTGTGCCCTTCCGCCCGAGCAGGCCGCCGAGCGGGTGGCCGCGCCGGCCGCTCGCGGTCGGCTCGACCCCGATTGTGTCCGAGCGGTCGTGGAGGCGGCCGGCCAACTCGGCACGAGGGTCGTACCGAGGAGACCAGCCGGGCTGAGCGACCGAGAGGTCGACGTGCTGCGGTTGGTGGCGACGGGGGCGTCCAATCGACAGATCGCGAGCGCCCTGGTCATCTCCCGGCGTACCGCCGAGCATCACGTGCAGCACGTGTACGCCAAGATCGGCGTCTCGACGCGGGCCGGTGCTGCTCTTTTCGCGATGGAGCACGACCTCCTGCACGACTGAGGATCGGGCCTACTCGGCGAGCAAGGTGCGGATGACACCGGCCACGAGCGCAGGATCCTCCCGGTGGGCCAGGTGCGCGTGCCCCTCCAGCACCTGGACACGAGCCCCTCGGATCGCCGCCACCGCCGCGCCGTTCGCCCCGTAGGAGTGGCCGAAGAGCGCAACCGACGAGCCGGCGATCTCCGCGACCCGGTCGACCACTGCGGCGACGTCCTCGAAGTCGCGCTCGATCGCGTACTCCGGGCCGTCACCGCTGGCTCCGAACCCGCGGCGGTCCATGGCGAAGGTGGTGTGGTCGCTGCTGAGCTCGGCGACCAGCGCGGCAGAAACGGTGTGGTCCTGGATAGAGCCGTGGACCAGGACCATCGGCGGACCGTCCCCCTCGACCCAGACCGCGAGCGAGACCCCGTCCGGGGCACGTACGTCGAACCGGCCGGTGGGGGCCTCGGGTGCGGATCGCGGGCTCATCGGGCCGCCCCCGCCTGCTCGTGCGCTCCGACGAAGCGGACGAGCGTGTCCACGTACTCCTCGGGGTGGGTGACATGAGGGATGTGCCCGGCCTGGGGATGGAGGTGCCGTTCGGCGTGAGGAAGGAATTCCTCCAGGCGGTCGAGGACGGCGGCGAAGAACGCCGGACTTTGGCCACCGCCGGTGAGCAGTACCGGTCCGCCGTACCCGGTCAGCGCCTGCTCGTCGAGGCTCCGCCAGGACGAGTCGCGCAACTCGTCGAGATAGGTCGGGGCGTTGCCGGTCATCATCGCACGCAAGGACTCGGGCAGCCGCGCCCACGAGCCCGGCCCGAGGGCCACCTCGTCGACGAACTGCTCTGCGGCGCCGGCGTGGTCGCCGGCCGCGATCCGCCGGCCGACCTCGGCCACGGGACCCCGGTCGCGGGCCGCCCAGGCCTCCGCTTCCGCGGTGCCGGGGGCGAGCAGGCCCACCAGCGGCGGTTCGTGCGCCACGAGACCGCGCAACAGATCGGGCCGGGCCGCGGCGAGCTGGAGCGCGATCACGGCACCGCTGGAGTTGCCTGCGACCCAGGCCGGCCCCACTCCCAGCCGTTCGATCAGCGCGGCCAGGTCGGCGACGTCCTCGGTGAAGCTGCCCTGTCCGGGCGGGGCGGAGCTCTCGCTGTGTCCACGCCGGTCGTAGGTGAGGACCCGGAGGTGGCGAGACAGGGCCGTGACCACCGGATCCCAGTTGTGGTGAGACCCCCAACTGCCGTGCACCAGCACCAACGGTGGAGACGTGGATCCGCTGACGGCGTAGGCGATCCGGACCTGGTCGAGGTCGATCATCCGGGTATCGGGCGAGGCCATGGCGCCCACCTCCTTCGTGGACACCAGCCTCGCGTCGTCGCCCTGCCCGGCGCATCGGTAGACCTACCCATCCTGACCGTGGCGGGACCGGCTCGGGTGCGTGCGGCGGGCGGGCGCTGCTCACGGCGTACGGTGTGAGCCATGTCGCTCCAGACCTCGACCGCCCGCTTCGACCCGGACACCCTGACCCCGCCGGCCTCGATCAGCCCGCAGTTGCTCACGATCAGCGGTGCGGACGCCGTGACCCGGGGTCGCGCTCGGGGGGAGGCAGCCACCCGCGGGATCCGCCGGACCATCGAGGCCTACGCCGCCCTGTTCGCGGTCAAGGGGATCAGCGCATCCGCCCAGCGGGCCGGTGCGCTCGAGTCGCTGGGGGCGCTCCGGACGTGGGACGAGGCGCAGTACCGGGAGCTCGAGGGGGTCGCGGCCGGCGCGGGGGTGGCGTTGTGGCAACTCGGCCTGGTCGTCGCGCGCACCGAGATCCTCGCGCTCGCCGCGGTGGATCCGCACGAGTGCTCGACGGTGGCGTTCAGCCGGCCCGGCGGCTCCTGGTCCACCCAGACCTGGGACTGGCACGCCGAGTTCGCCGACGTCTGGCACTACCAACGGGTGACCGGCGTGGAGGGGCAGCACGACCACGCCGGCTTCGCGGAGTACGGCATGCTCGGCAAGATCGGGATGAACGACACCGGACTGGGCGTCCATCTCAACATCCTGCGCAACGCCGCGGACGACGGCGGCGGTGTGCCGGTGCACGCGATCCTTGCCGGCGTCCTGGCGCACGCCGGGTCGGTGAACGAGGCGATCGACCTGATCCTGTCCGCTCCGACCAGTTCATCCTCGGTCATCACCGTGACCGGTCCCGACGAGGTGCGGATGGTGGAGATCGCGCCGCAGGGCAAGCAGGTCCTGGGCGCCGAGGGGTGGTTCGCCCACACCAACCATTTCCTCAGCCCCGAACTGTCCGGGGGCGCGCTGGAGACCTCGCCCGTCAGCACGTCGCGGGCCCGCTACGAACTGCTTCAGGAGCGCCTGGCCGACGCTCCCGACCCGGGCGGGCTCGAGGACCTGCTGGCGCTGATGCGCACCGACCCCCACGAGGCGCCGGTGTGCTGCGTCCCCGACCCCGCCCGCCCCTTCGGCGAGCGCACCGCGACCCTGGTCACGGCCCAGTTCGACCCGCAGGGCCGGTCGGTCCGGATGAGCCCCGGCAACCCGCGCGACGTGACGCCCGAGAACGTCACAGTCTTCAGCTTCTGAGGTCCACCTGGGCGGCGCCGTCAGCCAGGTGGCGGCTGAAGAACGCGAGGGTGCGCTGCACGGCGTCCTGGGCGACCTCGGGGCCGCCGAGCCACATGTGCTCCGCACCGGGGTAGGTGTGGAGTTCGACCTCGGCCCCGACCTCGCCGAGTGCGGCCGCGAGCCGACGGCTCTGGTCACAGGGCACGAAGGTGTCCGCCTCGCCGTGGAGCAGGAGGTACGGCGGAGCGCCGGCGCGCACGTGGGTGACCGGACTGGCGTCGCGGGCGAGGTCGGGCCTGGCCGTGAGCGAGCCGCCGATCAGGAGGGCCTCGCGGCTGTCGGTCGCGTCCGGGTCTGTGCCCAGCACGGGCGGGATGGCCGCGAGATCGGTGGGCGGGTACCAGCCGACGACCGCCGACACCGCTGCTGAACCGGTGCCGAGCAGTCCTGCCGTCGCGGCCAGGTGCGCCCCGGCGGACTCGCCCCAGACACCGACCCGGGTCGGGTCGAGACCGAGTTCACCGGCGCGTCCGCGCAGCCACGCGATCGCCGTACTCACGTCGTCGCGCTGGGCGGGCCAGGTCGCCTCGCCGGAGAGCCGGTAGTCGACGGCGGCCACCGCGAGACCCGCCTCCAGGAAGGGGCGGACGAGGTCGGCGGTCGCGGCGGTCCCGACCAGCCGACGACTCCCCACCCGCCAGCCGCCGCCGTGCAGGAAGGCGATCACCGGCGCCGCGTCGTCGCCGAGCGGACGGTAGAGGTCCAGTTCGAGCGGCCGGGCCCCGGGCAGGGCGGCGTAGGGCAGGGCCGGGTGGACGGGCATCCCGTCGACGACGTACGCCGGCGGCACCGGCGCCAGGTGCGGCGGGGGAGCCAGTGGCGGACGCTGGGACACCGACGAGTCAGGCATCCGTGGAGGGCTCCGGCCACTCGAAGCCCGGGTGGAAGCTCATGTTGTGCTGCTCGGCGGCGGCCTGCATCCGCTCGAACGGCGGGATGAACGGCGGGGTGGCGGGATCGATGCGGTCGGTGAGGGTGCCCATGTGCTGGAAGAAGCGCTCGAAGCCGCCGGAGATGGTGCCGAGCATCTTGCCGGCCTCCTCCACCTGATAGGCGTGCGCGTGACCGGCCGGCACGTAGGCGAAGTCGCCTGGGAGGAGCAGTCGGGAGACCTTCTCGCCGGGCTCCATCTCCACGAAGAGGCGGATCTTGCCCTCGACGACGAAGAAGGTCTCGTGGGTGCCGGCATGGGTGTGCGCCGGGATGAGATCGCCCTTGGGGCAGTTGGCCAGGATCATGCCGAACTGGTTCTCGGTCTCATCGCCGCTCAGGAGCACCGAGAAGTGGTCGCCGAAGAGCCGCGAGTGCTCGCCCTCGCCCGCTGAGAGGAAGAAGGGCTCAGGCTTGCCGGGCAGGACGCCGTCCCAGGCCGGTCGGCCGGACGGGTCCGCGAGGTACTCGAAGGTCATGGTGCGCATGATGCGCCGTGACGGCCGTCGCAGTCACGTCGCCTTCCGGTCAACGGAAGACCGGGGTCGACGGCGGGCGCGTCCAGGAGCGTCGGGGGACCCTCACAGGCCGATCGACCGGCAGGGTCGGGCCCGGAGCGCCGCGACATAGTCGCCGGGTGCGTCGGCCGCCTCGGCCGCATTGGCGAGGGCGCCGAGGTAGTGCGCGGAGGGGAGGCCGCCCTCATGGGCGTCGAGCACGTAGGTCCAGACCAGCAGGTCGTCGGTCAGGGTGCTCACCCGCACCTTGGTCTTGCGGTAGAGCCCGGTGTCGGCGGACTCCCACTGGTCCAGGGCCCGCTCGTCCGGCGCGGTCAGGTCGTAGACGGCCACGAACACCTGCTCGAAGCTGTCCTGCACGAGCGTCGCGAGGGCGCCGTCCCAGCCGTGCTCCTCGCCGCCGAAGGTCAGTCTCCAACCCTCCAGCCAACCGGTGGTGTGCAGCGGGGAGTGCGGGCAACGTGCGCTCATCAGGGTGGGGTCGAGATTGGTCCCGTAGGCGGCGTACAGCGTCACGGGTGTGAGCCTAGTGGTGGGTCCGGACAACCCGGCCCGCCCGCGGCGGGGAGTGCCGGGCGGCCGTGACCGTCCAGTAGCACCCACGAGGCGGAGAGTCCGGGGGGTCGGGTCTACCCTTGGGCGCGTGAGTCACTTCGATGTCCTCGTCCTCGGTGCCGGCCCCGGTGGGTACGTCGCCGCCATCCGCGCTGCCCAGCTCGGCAAGTCCGTTGCCGTGGTGGAAGACAAGTACTGGGGCGGTGTCTGCCTCAACGTCGGGTGCATCCCGTCCAAGGCCCTGCTGAAGAACGCCGAGCTCGCCCACCTGCTCGCGCACGACAAGAAGAAGTACGGGATCGAGGGCGAGGCGACCATGTTCTTCGGCCCCACCCACAAGCGCAGCCGTCAGGTCTCCGCGGGCATCGTCAAGGGCGTCCACTACCTGATGAAGAAGAACAAGATCACCGAGATCGACGGTTGGGGCAACCTCAGCGGTCCGAAGTCGATCGACGTCAAGGACAAGGACGGCCAGGTCGCCTCCTACACCTTCGACAACCTGATCATCGCCACCGGCGCCACCGTGCGCACGGTTCCCGGGGTCAACCTCTCCCAGAACGTCGTGACCTACGAGGAGCAGATCCTCACCGACGAGCTCCCCTCCTCGATCATCATCGGCGGCTCCGGCGCGATCGGTGTCGAGTTCGCCTACGTGCTGGCCAACTTCGGGGTCCAGGTCACCATCGTGGAGTTCCTCGACCGGATGGTCCCGACCGAGGACGCTGACGTCTCCAAGGAGCTCGCCCGGCACTACAAGAAGCTCGGCGTCAAGGTGATGACCTCCACCGCGGTCAAGGGTGTCGAGGACACCGGCTCCGGCGTTCGGATCACCGTCGCGCCCGCCGGAGGCGGCGAGGAGCAGGTGCTCGAGGCCGACAAGATGCTGGCCGCCTTCGGGTTCGCCCCGCGGGTCGAGGGCTACGGCCTCGACAACGCCGGCGTCCAGCTCACCGAGCGGGGCGCGATCGCGGTCGACGAGCGTGGCCGCACCAACGTCGAGGGTGTCTACGCCATCGGTGACGTCACCGGCAAGATGATGCTCGCCCACGTCGCCGAGGCGATGGGCATCGTCGCCTCCGAGACCATCGCCGGTGCGGACACCATGGAGATCGACTTCGACATGATCCCGCGGGCGACCTACTGCCAGCCGCAGATCGCCTCCTTCGGCTACTCCGAGGCCCAGGCCAAGGAGAAGGGGTACGACGTCAAGACGGCCACGTTCCCCTTCTCGGCCAACGGCAAGGCACAGGGCCTCGGCGAGGCGGTCGGGTTCGTCAAGATCGTCGCCGACGCCGAGCACAACGAGTTCCTCGGCGCCCACCTGATCGGCCCCGACGTCACCGAGCAGCTGCCGGTGCTGACCCTGGCCCAGCAGTGGGATCTCACCGCGGACGAGGTCTCCCGCAACGTGTTCGCCCACCCGACCCTCTCCGAGGCGGTCAAGGAGGCCGTGCACGGCATCGCCGGGCACATGATCAACCTCTGATCGGTAGGCCGCCTCAGGCGGCCACACTGCACCGTGGGGTGCATCGGACACGGGAGATGTGTTCGATGCACCCCACGGTGCTTTCCACCGCTACCCAGGAGGCGGCCCTCCGACGGCCGGTCAGCAGCTGCGCCGGACCTCGACCAGGCGGCACCGGTCCTTCCCTGGGCCGCCCCAGCCGATGTCACTGCCGTTGCCGCCGACGAGGAAGTCGCGGCCCATCCGGCCGAGCATGCGGTCATCGCCGCCACCGCCCCGGAAGACTTCGGCCCGGCCGCTGCCGCGCAGGACGTCGTCGTACCCCTGCCGGTCGCAGGCGAACTGGCCGGAGCACACGTTGGCCTGGAACCGCTCCAGGCCGATCGCGCGGACTCGCCGGTTCTTGCCACCACAGCGGAACCAGCCGGCTCGGTTGTCGAGCGTGGCAGGGCAGCCGGCCCAGGTCAGGGTGTCGGGACCGCCGTCGCCCCACAGCCGCATCCGCAGGCGCTGGAACGGGAGGTCGAGTTCGATCCGGTCGGCGCCGGGGCCGGCGTGCACGTGGCCGCGTGACCAGGCGTAGGCGAGGTCCTTCCCGGGACCGAGCCGGACCGTGAGGCTTGATCGGGCCCGTCCACCCACCTGGCCGACCGTGCTCCGGCGGTCGAGCACGTCCGCATCATCCACCCAGTCGTTGCCTGGCCCGGCGAACACTGTGCCCGCGAAGGTGTGGATGTGGTCGCGGCCAGATCGGGCATGGATGGTGTCCACGCCACCGCGCCCGTCGATCTCGTCGCGCCCGTTCGTACCGAGGATCAGGTCGTCCTTCCCGGACCCGGTGTACGCCTCCATGCCGCTGAAGGTGTCGGAGGCGCCACCGGAGCGCGCGCGGACGGCCCCGGCGGCGAGATCCAGGCGCAGGGCGGGGTCCGCATTCTGGGGAAAGGCCAAGGTGTCCTGGCCGGAGTCCCCTCGCAGACGGTCGGCCGCACCGGTCACCGTCCCGTCGAAGAAGTCGTCACCGCCCCCTCCGGAGACCAGGTCGGCGCCGTCCGGAGTGCCTCCCATCGAGCGATCGTCCCCGAGCAGATCTCGTCCCCCCAGCCCGAGGACCACGTCGTCTCCGGCGTCCCCGCCGAGGACGTCGGTCCCGTTGCCTCCTCGGATCCAGTCGTTCCCCGGACCACCGGACACCTCGGTGCCCTGCCGCAGTCGTCGGGCGACGCAGACGGTGTCGTCACCTGCGCCGGCTTCGAACGGGACGTATCCGGCGACCAGTACGACGTCGTCCCGGTCGGTCGCAGCCTGCTCGGCCTGTCGTGCGGTGGTCACCACGGTGGCGGGCAGGCCGTGACACATGGCGGGTGCCGCCGAGGCCGGCGACGGGAGAACCGCGGTGCCGACACCCACCGTGAGCATCGTCATGGCCAGGAGCCCGGCGCTCCTGAGTGCGGCTGCGCGGGTACGTGGATCGGTGATGGTTCGTGAGGTCTCGATACCGAGCATCTGTCCTCCCTGCGAGTCAGACCGTCCATTGAAGGCAGATCGGACCCACCCGGGAGTGGCGCCGGTCAGGGATCTCATCAATACGAGGTATTTCGCTCGATGGAACCGCTCTGCTAAGCCGACAGCAGTCCTGTCGGTGCCGACTCGGTGCTTGGATCGATCCACTGCAAGAATGTGCCCATGGCTCGCGTGGTGATCATCGGTGGCGGACCCGGCGGATACGAAGCCGCACTCGTGGCACATCAGCTCGGCGCGGAGGTCACCGTCGTCGATCGGGACGGTCTCGGGGGATCGGCGGTCCTCACCGACTGTGTGCCCAGCAAGACCCTGATCGCGACCTCCGACCTGATGACCGACATGGCCAGCGCGGCCGAACTCGGCATCACCATGGTGGGCGACGGCGGGCAAGGCACCGCGGCGACGACCGTCCACGCCGACCTCGCTCAGGTCAACGCCCGTGTCCAGGCGCTGGCGGCCGAGCAGTCCCGCGACATCGAGGGTCGCCTGGTGCGTCGCGACATCACCATCCTCAAGGGCGTCGGGCGGCTGGACGGCCCCCGCCGGGTGATCGCCACCCTGCACGACGGCACCGAGCAGAGCATCGACGCGGACGCCGTCCTGATCGCCACGGGTGCGCGTCCGCGCACGCTTCCGAGCGCCCAGCCGGACGGCGAGCGGATCCTCACCTGGGAACAGGTCTACGACCTGACCGACCTGCCCACCCACATGATCGTGGTGGGCTCCGGGGTGACCGGCGCCGAGTTCGCCAGTGCCTACCAGTCCCTCGGTGTGCCGGTCACGCTGATCAGTTCCCGTGACCGGGTGCTGCCCGGTGAGGACGCCGATGCCGCCGTGGTCCTCGAGGACGTGCTCACCCGCCGTGGCATGACCGTGCTCGGGAAGTCGCGGATGCAGTCGGTCACCCGGACCGGTGACACCGTCACCGTCACCCTCACCGACGGCCGTGAGGTGACCGGGTCGCACTGCATCCTGGCCCTCGGATCGGTCCCCAACACCGAGGGCATCGGCCTCCAGGAGGCCGGCGTGAAGCTCGACGAGGGTGGCTTCGTCAAGATCGACCGGGTCTCCCGCACCCACGCCTTCCCCGTGTACGCCGCCGGCGACTGCACCGGCGGCTTCATGCTCGCCTCGGTGGCCGCGATGGCCGGCCGGATCGCGATGCAGCACTTCCTGGGGGACGCCGTCTCCCCGATCGACCTCGGGCAGGTGAGCTCGAACGTCTTCACCAGCCCCGAGATCGCCACGGTCGGTGCCACCCAGAAGGCAGTCGACTCCGGCGACGTCATCGCCGACGTCGTCCGACTGGACCTGAAGGGCAACCCGCGCGCCAAGATGCAGGGCGTGCGTGACGGATTCGTGAAGATCTTCGCTCGCCCCGGCTCCGGCATCGTGGTGGGCGGCGTCGTGGTCGGTCCCCGGGCGAGCGAACTGATCCACCCCATCACGCTGGCGGTCACAGCCAATCTCACCGCGGATCAGCTCGCCGCCGCGTTCACGGTCTACCCGTCGATGAGCGGTTCCACCGCCGAGGCGGCCCGACGCCTTCACCGGGTCTGATCACCTGGCCGCGCGCAGGGGCCGACCTACGGCACTGACCGGGCGCTGCGCGTTCCACCGGGCAACCGGCGAGAGGCGCACTCCCAGTGTGTCGCTCCACCGGGAGCGCGGAGTTCAACTGGGAGTGGGACGCCTGAGGTCCGCGGCCCCGGCGCCATCACCCGGCCGACCGGAACAGCAGGCGGACAGGACCACCCGGCCGACCGGAACACCCGGCCGACGGGGACACCTCTGGCCGCAGAATCCTGACGCAGCGACGCGAGGCCGCACGTACCTCCGTCGCGGCGGGTGGCACCGGCCCGAGGTCGCCCTCGGGCCGGCCCTGCTCTCAGCCGATCACCACCACCAGGTCGCCGCCGTCGACCGACTGCGGGCCGGGGACGGCGACGCGGGTGATGGTGCCGTCGATGGGTGCGGTGATGTTGGCTTCCATCTTCATCGCCTCGATGGTGGCGATGGTGTCACCGCTCTTGACCTGGTCGCCCTCGGCCACGGTGGTGGTGACCACGCCCTGGAAGGGGGCGGCGATCTGGCCGGGGGTGGCGGGGTCGGCCTTCTCGGCGGCGGCGACGGCAGCGGAGACGGAGCGGTCGCGCACCGCGATGGGGCGGAGTTGGCCGTTGATGGTGCACATCACGGTGCGGTAGCCGCGCTCGTCGGGCTCGCCGATGGCGCGGATGCCGAGCAGGAGCTCCTTGCCCTCGGAGAGCATGACGCTGTGCTCCTCGCCGAAGCGGAGGCCGTAGAGGTAGTCGCGGGTGGGCAGCACGGACAGGTCGCCGTACTGGGAGCGGGCGGCCTCGAACTCGCGGGTCGGGCCGGGGAAGAGCAGCCGGTTGAGGGTGGTCTGCCGGGCGCGTCCGGAGGTGGTCAGGTCGGCCTCGTCGGTGGGATCGAGGGTCTCGGCGGGCGGGGTCCAGGTGCGACCGGCGGTGGCCTTGGCCCGGAAGGGCTCGGGCCAGCCGCCGGGCGGGTCGCCGAGCTCACCGTGCAGGAACCCGATCACCGAGTCGGGGATGTCGTAGGTGGACGGGTCGGCGGCGAAGCCGGACAGATCGGAGGGGTCGGCGCCGGCGGCGACCAGGGCCAGGGCGAGGTCGCCGATGACCTTGGAGGAGGGGGTGACCTTGGGGATCCGGCCGAGCAGGTCGTTGGCGGCTGCGTAGGTGTCCTCGATCTGCTCGAACTTCTCACCCAGGCCGAGCGCGATCGCCTGCTGGCGCAGGTTGGAGAGTTGTCCGCCGGGGATCTCGTGGCGGTAGACCCGGCCGGTGGGGGAGGGCAGACCGGACTCGAAGGGGGCGTAGAGGCGTCGGACGGCCTCCCAGTAGGGCTCCAGGGCGTTGACCCCCGCCAGGTCGAGGCCGGTCTCCCGCTCGGAGTGGTCGGTCGCGGCGACCAGGGCGGACAGTGGGGGCTGGGAGGTGGTGCCGGCCATCGCCGCGGTGGCGGCGTCGACCGCGTCGACACCGGCCTCGATCGCCGCGGTGAGGGTGGCCAACTGGCCGCCGGTGGTGTCGTGGGTGTGCAGGTGCACGGGCAGGTCGAACCGCTCGCGCAGGGCGGTGACCAGGGTGCGGGCGGCCGGTGCCCGGAGCAGGCCGGCCATGTCCTTGATCGCCAGCACGTGCGCCCCGGCCTCGACGATCTGCTCGGCCAGGTGCAGGTAGTAGTCGAGGGTGTAGAGCTCCTCGCCGGGGTCGGAGAGGTCACCGGTGTAGCTCAGCGCGACTTCGGCCACGCCGGTGCCGGTGGCGCGGACGGCGTCGATCGCGGGCCGCATCTGGGAGACGTCGTTGAGGGCGTCGAAGATCCGGAAGACATCGATGCCGGTGGCCGCGGCCTCGGCCACGAACGCGTTGGTGACGGTGGTGGGGTAGGGGGTGTAGCCGACGGTGTTGCGACCGCGCAGCAACATCTGCAGGCAGATGTTGGGCACCGTCTCGCGCAGCGCGGTCAGCCGCTCCCAGGGGTCTTCGGACAGGAACCGCAGGGCGACGTCGTAGGTCGCCCCGCCCCAGGCCTCCAGCGACCACAGCTGCGGGGTCAGCCGGGCCACGTGGCCCGCGACGTTGGTCAGGTCGCGGGTGCGGACCCGGGTGGCCAGCAGCGACTGGTGGGCATCGCGGAAGGTGGTGTCGGTGACCGCCACCTCGCGCTGGGCGCGCAGCGCGGCCGCGAACCCTTCCGGGCCGAGCTCAAGCAACCGCTGCCGCGACCCGTCGGGGGCCGGGGCGGACAGGTCGAGACCGGCCTCGAGGCCGGGCAGCTTGGTGACCGGGTCCACCGAGACCCGGGCCGCTCCGTGCGGCTGGTTGACTGTCACGTCGGCGAGGAAGGTCAGCAGCTTGGTGCCCCGGTCACCGGAGGCCCGGGCAGTGAGCAGCTTCGGGTGGGTGGGGATGAAGCTGGTGGTGACCCGGCCGGCCTCGAAGTCGGGGTCGTCCAGCAGGGCCTGCAGGAACGCGATGTTGGTGGCCACGCCGCGGATTCGGAACTCGGCCACCGCCCGCCGGGCCCGCTTCACCGCGTCGTCGAAGGTGCGGCCGCGGCAGGTCAGCTTGGCCAGCATGGAGTCGAAGTGCGCGCTGATCTCGGCGCCGGCGTAGGTGGTACCGCCGTCGACACGCACTCCGGCGCCACCGGGGGAGCGGTAGGCGGTGATCACCCCGGTGTCGGGGCGGAACTCGTTGGCCGGATCCTCGGTGGTGATCCGACACTGCAGCGCGGCTCCGCGCAGCCGGATGGTGTCCTGGGACAGGCCGAGGTCGGCCAGCGTCTCGCCCGAAGCGATCCGCATCTGGGCCTGGACCAGGTCGACGTCGGTGACCTCCTCGGTCACGGTGTGCTCGACCTGGATCCGGGGGTTCATCTCGATGAAGACGTAGTTGCCCTGCGGGTCGAGCAGGAACTCGACCGTGCCGGCGCAGGAGTAGCCGATCTCGCTGGCGAAGCGCACCGCGTCGGCACACATCCGCTCGCGCAGATCCGGGTCCAGATGCGGGGCGGGGGCGATCTCGACGACCTTCTGATGGCGGCGCTGCACCGAGCAGTCCCGCTCGAACAGGTGCACCACGTTGCCCTCGCCGTCGGCGAGGATCTGCACCTCGATGTGACGGGGCTCGACCACGGCCTGCTCGATGAACACGGTCGCATCCCCGAAGGCGGCCTCGCCCTCACGCATGCAGGTCTCCACCGCGTCGCGCAGCAGTTGCTGATCGGGGCCGGGCTCATCGACCTGCCGCATCCCTCGGCCACCACCGCCGGCGACGGCCTTGACGAACAGCGGGTAGGACAGGTCTGCGGCGGCCTCGAGCAGGGCGTCGACATCGGTGGAGGGGGCCACCGAGGCCAGGGTCGGCACGCCGGCGGCCTTGGCCGCCGCGATCGCACGGGCCTTGTTGCCGGTCAGCTCCAGCACCCGCGAGCTCGGCCCGATGAAGGTGATCCCGGCCGCGGCGCAAGCCTCGGCCAGAGCGGGATTCTCCGAGAGGAAGCCGTAGCCGGGGTAGACCGCGTCGGCACCCGAGGACACCGCGACCCGGACGATCTCCTCGGGGTCGAGGTAGGCCCGCACCGGGTGGCCCTTCTCCCCGATCTGGTAGGCCTCATCGGCCTTCAAGCGGTGCTCGTTGCCCCGATCCTCGTACGGGAACACCGCCACCGTCTTGGCACCCAGCTCATAGGCCGCGCGAAAAGCTCGGATCGCGATCTCACCGCGGTTGGCCACCAATACCTTCGAGAACATGCGCGTCAACCTACCGAGGACCACCGACAGTGTGGGTGTGGGTTCGGTCACGGGAAGGTTTCGGGCGCGATCCTCAGGTTTCCGATCCGCTCACGCGACACCGGTAGAGCCGGTGTCGCTCCGGGCCCGCCACCAGGCGATGGTCTCCTTCACCCCTGCCTCCAGGGTCGTGGGGGCCAGGCCGAGCCGGGTCTCGCTGAGCGAGGAATCGACCTCGAACCGCCGGTCGAGCATGTAGCCCGTCTCGGCCATCTCGCGGGCCCCGGAGGACATCATCCCGGCCAGCTTCAGAAGCCGGGTCGGGATGGACCGCACCCGCGGCGCCGGTACGCCGGCGGCCTCGGCGTACCGCTCGACCATCTCGCGCTGCGAGACCGGTGCCGCGGTGGGGGCGAGCAGGAAGCTGTTCCACAGGCTCTCGTCGTTCGCGGCCCGGATCATCGCACTCGCCAGGTCGGGCACGTAGGTCCACGCGTGGGGTGCGTCGGGCCTCCCGATGACCCACAGAGTGCGCTGGTCGAGCACGGCCCGGGCCATCCGTTCGCCCGCATGCGCATGCGCCATCAGCACCTCCGGCCCGTAGAAATCGGAGGCGGCGACGCTCACGGTGGGTGTCGGGTGGGCCGCGCGGGCGCGCAGCAGGTCCGCTCGGACCCCCAGCTTGCCGGTACGGGCCTCGCGGGGAAGGTCTTCGGTCATGGGCACGGAGACCGGACCGTAGGAGTAGAGGCTCTCGGGGAAGACCACGACCGCGGCGGCGCGCTGGGCGGCGTCCATGATGGCGCGCTCGGCGCGGGGGAGTTCGGCTCGCCAGGCCTTCGCCGAGTAGGCGCTCCCGTGCATGCAGTCGTAGACCGCTCCGGCGCCCTCGAAGGGGCCGGCAAGGGTGGCCGGCTCGGAGGCGTCCGCGGTGACCCGCTCGAGGGGCGGGTGGCCCTCGAGGCTCGCGGCTCCCCGGCCCGATCGGGTGATCAGCCGGACCCTCCGGCCGCTCCCGAGGAGTTGCGCGGCGACCGTGGTGCCGACCTGGCCGGCTCCGATGACGACGTCGTGGGTGGTGGCGCTCATGGTGTCTCCCTCGTTCGGGTCGGGATCGTGCTCGGATTCGGATCTGAGAGCAGTGCTCTCGATTCGAGTGTGGGGGAGGTTCAAGGGGAAAGCAAGAGCGGTGCTCACATTTGTTGACACCGCTCTCTCCGCTGGGGAGGGTGGGGCCATGGCGACCACCCCGCGGGCGCGTGCCCGTGCCCAGACGATGGACGAGATCGTGCGGATCGGGCGGCGGCACCTCGCTACCGACGGCGCCGCCGGACTCTCCCTGCGGGCGATCGCCCGCGACCTCGGCGTGGTGTCCTCGGCGGTCTACCGCTACGTGCAGAGCCGCGACGAGCTGCTCACCCTCCTCATCGTGGAGGGGTACGACGAGCTCAGCCGCCGGGTGGAGGATGCGGTGGCCGAGGTACCCACCGCGGACCCGCGCGGGCGGTTGGGGGCGCTGGGCCGTGCGGTGCGGACGTGGGCGCGCGCGGAACCGGCGACGTACGCACTGCTCTTCGGCTCGCCGGTGCCCGGCTACCGCGCGCCGGAGGAGCGCACCGTCGCCGCGGGCACCCGGGTGCCGCGGCTCCTGATGAGCATCGTGTCCGATGCCTACGCCGCGGGCCGGATCGACATCGCGGCGCACCACCGCGCGACTGGGGCGAGCGCGACACCGGCGCTGGTCTCGGGGTTCGAGGAGGTGCGCGAGGCCTTCGGGATCGACCTTCCCGACGACGTGGTGGCGACCGGTGTCCTCGTGTGGAGCGCGCTGTTCGGCTGTGTCAGCTTCGAGGTGTTCGGTCAGTACGGCGCCGATGCGATGGGCGACCCCGACGCGCTCTTCGAGTTGCAGGTGACCCGGCTGGCCGACCTGCTCTGCCTTCCCTGAGCACTGCGCGCACGCGTCGGGACGCTTCCCCTATGGCGCGGGCGGAGGGGCCAGGAACTGGCTCACCAGCCCGGGCACGGCACGGTCGGCGAGTACGACGGCGTCGCGCTCGGGCACGTCGAGCACGGTGACCTGTTGCCGGCCGCCGGCGGTGGTGGCGACGGTCGTGGCCAGGGCGGCCCGGCGCTGGAACCAGCTGCTTCGGAAGGTCCAGCCGATGACGTGCTCGGTGCTCAGGACGTCGCGGCGGCGCAGCATGCTGCCCGAACGGGCCACCAGCAGCCTCCTGTCGGAGCCGGCCAGCGCGTGGCCCAGCGAACGGGAGCGGTCCACGGCCAGGCCCAGCCCGATCAGGATCGGCAGCGGGCTGAGCCAGGTCGCCCAGCCTAGGTCGACGGGGACGCTCTCGAGGGGATCGAGACCCACCAGCAGCACGGCGAGGCTCAGGACCGCGGTGGGGATCAGCGCGCGGGTGTAGCGCCGGCGTACCGCCAGCGGACCGTGGCCGGTCAGCGGCCCGGTGACCGCGGTGGCCTCGCCGAGGATCGCGGCGGCGGCGAGGCTCCCGACCTCCTTGGGACACGGCGGCACCAGGGTCGAGTCGCTGCGCAGCCCGGTCACGATCGCCCCCAGCTTGGCCGCTCCGGCGGCGCGCAGGACGAGTCCCTCGCCCACGGACACGCCGGCGAGACGGTCCTCGTCGATGCTGGTCTCGCGGGTGGTGAACAGCCCGCGCCGTACGTGCCATGGCGCCCCGGGCCAGGGGTGGGAGAGCGTGAGACCCCAGTACGCCGCCGCGTAGGCGAAGACGGAGAGGGCCAGCACGACCACCGCGAAGGCGAGCAGACCGAGGACCACCAGCCACCAGGTCACCCGGTCGGGCAGCCCGGTCGTGTCCACGTCGATGCCGAACTCGGTGACGAACTGGACGCCGAGGCCGATGGTCGCACCGGCGATCGCCAGTCCGCCGCCGGTCAAGGGGGCGTAGCGGAGCCAGCCGAGCCGGAAGCTCGCCACCGGGGGAGCCGGCGGGGGCGGCGGTTCCCCGGGGCCTCGGGCGTGCGCACCTTCCGGCGCGGGCGCGGTGGTGGCGCCGCGGAGCAGTTCGCGGCGCAGTTGCTCCGCGCGCGGGGTGGGGAGGGCGTCGAGGTCGAGTTGCTCATCGGCGTCGCTGGAGGCGCTGCCGGTGCCGACCTTGATCGTGGTGAGCCCGAGCAGCCGGTGGAAGATCGAGGCGGACAGGTCGACGGTGCGGACCCGGTCGAGCGGCACGGCGAGACGGTGGCGCTCGAAGAGGCCACGCCGTAGCTGCACCTGGCCCTGGGCGACCCGGAACGTGGTCGTCAGATAGCGCAGGACGCCGAGGGCCACCGGTACGGCGATCGCCGCGACCTGCCACCAGGCCGGCCCGTTGGCGGAACCGATCACGAACACCGCGATCAGGACAGGCACGAATCGCACCAACTCCTTGACCGGGTGCACGAACAGCATCCGAGGATCCAGTCGCTGCCAGTCGGCGTCCCGATGGAGTTCCTCGCCCGGGCCCGGCCGATCGGGCATGCCGGGCACGCTCCCGCCGGACTCGGGGGGCGTGTCGTCCTCGGCGGCGGTCCGGGGGAGGTGTGTGTCGCCGGGGGCACCGGCGGGTGCGGAAGGGGGGTCCCAGCCCGATCCGGCGGGGTCGCGGGCCTCGCTCATGTGGCATCACCCGGTACGACGTGCGCCTTGTGGGTGAGGTCCTCGGCGAGCGCCTGGGCGCGGCCCGCCTCGAGGCCGGCGATCTCCAGCGCGCCGGCGGCCGAGGCGGTGGTGACGGTGACACTCGCCAGCCCGAAGATCCGCGACAGTGCGCCCTGGGAGTAATCGACGGTCTGGATGCGCGACATCGGGGCGATCCGGCGTTCCCGCGTCCACCAGCCGGTCTGGGTGTAGACGGCGGTGTCGGTGACCTCCCAGCGGTGCACCCGGTAGCGCCACTGCGGCATGACCACGACATAGCCGGCCACCACCACAACCAGCAGTGCGTAGGCCCACCACGGCCAGTCCAGCCAGAGCAGTTGCACGGCGAGTGCCGCGCCGAGCAGCACCAGACCGCCGATCAGGGCACCCAGGAACCACATCAGCGGTGCCCGCGGGCTCACCCGCTCCGCGGGATCACGCAGGATGCGGGCGGGCGTCGAGGGCGAAGGCACACTCCGAGCCTAGGAGACAGTTGAAACAAGACCACGAGAGGCGAGCGTCGTCCGGCGTGGCGGGTCACCTCACCCGAAGCGGAGCCGTCGAGGCTCGCCCACCCGATGTCGCGTGGCCGTGCGGCTCCTCGGCAGACGCCCCTGAGGCGTGCCCCGGCCGGTCGGGCGCCGCGCGGCGCTCAGTCGTGACCTCGGAAGGCCAGCAGGCGCGCCAGCAGATCGGTGTCGAGGGCCCCGTAGCCGGACTCGCTCCAGGCGCCGAGATCGAGGGTGAAGTAGTGCCGCGGCACGCCGTGCGCGAGGAAGTCGAGGATGTCCGCGGGCTCCCGACCGGCGCGGACGGCGTCCGCGCACGCCGGGCAGGCAGGGACCTCGACGCTGACCTCGGCGCGGCCCGACTCCGACCCCGAACCCGCCTCCGACCCGGACTTAGAACCGGACTCAGACCACGACACCCGGCGGGCGGCGGCGGGATGCAGGGCGTTGAAGTAGCACGGCCGCGCCGGCGTCCAGCCCTTCCGCGCCAGCGCCGCCGCCATTGCCTCGTGGCCCCGGCGGGCGAGCACCAGGGCCCCGACGGCGTCGGCGGGGGTGTGGTCGCGGTGGAGGATGCGGCTGGCGACGTCGTAGTGGTCGAGTGCGGCCTGCCACGCCCGGCGTACCTCATCGCGGTTCGCGCGGAGCTCCGCGGCGTCGATCGCCTCGCCAAGGCCGAGTACGGCGGCCAGCGCCTCATCCTCGCGGCGGCGGTCCTCGGCGGCCCGGACGGTCCCCAACACGGTGACGGGCAGGACGAGGCTGCGGCCCTCGACCGCCGAGGCGACCGGGGTACGACGACGGCGGCGACGGCGGTCGAACACCACCGCGGCGACCACGGTCAGGACGAGCAGACCGCCGCCGAGGAGCCAGGGGGTCGGGGCACCGCCGGTTCCGGTGCCGATGGGGTCGGTGGGGTCCGGGGGGCCGCCCGGTTCCGGATGGGTCTGGTTGTACTGCTCGCGGGCCGCGGCGGGGTCGCCGAGCAGGTCGAGGGTGGTGAGTACCTGGGCGGTGAGGTCGCCGGGGTGCTCCTCCTCGGCCAGAGCGCTCGCGTACCAGTCCGCGGACTGGTCGGGGAAGGAGGTGACCTCCACGCGCAGGTCGCCGTAGGAGGGGACCCCCAGGTAGTGGCCGTCCCTGCCGGTGTCGAGGTGGATGATGCGGGCCAGATCGGCCGGAGAACCCGAGGTGAGGGGGTCGTCGTGGTCGAGCCGGGCGAGGGTCACGTACGCCGGAGCGCTGGAGGAGGCCACCGCGTCCTCGATCTGCTGCTCCTGGGCCGGCGAGACCTGGTCACGCAGCTGGTCGGCGACCCAGACGCCGTCCTGGGCGAGTTCGGCCTCCACCGCGCTCAGCTGTGCCTCGGTGAGGGTGGTGCCCTGATCGCTCATCTTCGCCCGTCCTTCAGCCGCGCCGGGCGCCGACGCTCACACGCACCACCGCGATGACCAGCCAGGTGGCCCCGTAGACGAGTGCGGCGAACAGGAGCCCGGCGAAGAAGCCACCCACGGGGCCACCCCAGAAGTCGGAGTCGGGGGACTCTGTGCCGGTCCCGGAGGCGGGCTCGGGCATCCAGTCCGAGGCCGCCAGGTGGGACAGTTCGCCGACCAGTCGCTCCAAAGCGGCGGCCGGACGGCCGTTGCCGTCGGCCTCGACGTACACCGTGTCGCCGTCCGAGGCCATCGCGGTCGGGTAGCGACCGGGGGAGGCGACGGCGTAGACGCCGGGCTCGGCGGCATGGGCGATGATCTGGTACAGCGCGGACTCCTCGCCGCTGTAGCCGCCCTCGCTGGTCTCGGCCCAGTAGACGACGTGCAGGGGTACGGCGGATCCGGCGATCCGGTCCTGGATGGCCCGGAGTTGTGCGGCGGTGAAGAGACTCCGCACCTCGGGAGCCACATGCAGGCCGGTCCGCTCCACGCCGGTGATGGCCTGCCGCACCCGATCGCCGGGGGTGCTCGCGGCGGCACGGGCCAGTTCGGCCTGGTCGCTCGGGTAGTCCGACGCGGTCGTCGCGGGGTGGTGGCCGGGCACCACGGCGGACGCGGTGCCGAGGGCGCCGCCGAGCAGCAGGGCGACGAGCAGCGCCGGCAGCGGGCGCAGCAGCCCTCGGCGTTCCTCGCGCCCACGGCGCGGTCGCGACGGGGAGTTCCTCGCGTTCATCGCCGCCCCTCCCGTGCCCGTGCGACCGCCCCGGCCAGGTCGTCGGTGAGAGCGCCGAAGCCGGTGCGGGCCCACACGGTGTCGCCGTCGTAGTAGGGCCGCCCGGACGGGGGCGTGAGGGGGTCGGGCCATCGGTCGCGCTCGAGCGCCTGCAGGCAGCGGGGGCAGACGGGCACCTCGACGGTGGCGTCGCCGAAGCGCCATTCGGCCTTCCGGGTGCCGCTGGGGTGGCGCGGGTCGAAGAAGCACGGCCGGTACGGCGTCCGCGCCCGACCCCGCGCCCGGGACACCTCGCGCCGGCCGATCCGGGCCAGGACGCCGGCACCGACCAGGTCCAGGACGTCACCGGAATCGAGCAGGGGTTCGGCGACCTCCCGGGCCAGCACGGCGGCCTGGAGGCGCTCGGCGGAGGTCGGGTCGGCGCCCCGGTCGCTGTACGCGGCCAGATCCTCGGCCAGGGCGGTCAGT
The DNA here is from genome assembly GCF_000422825.1 of Nocardioides insulae DSM 17944. Lineage (GTDB taxonomy): Bacteria > Actinomycetota > Actinomycetes > Propionibacteriales > Nocardioidaceae > Nocardioides > Nocardioides insulae. The sequence continues at coordinate 89,225 of NZ_AUGU01000015.1, forward strand.
AGGGCGCTGGACCGTTCCCGCTCCGCGTCGCGGTCGGGTGTGGTGCGCGCCGCCGAGACCGACCTCGGGGCGGACGGGGTACGCGCCGAGGAGGGACGGGCCGAGCCGGTCGCGCGAGGTCGCCGGAGCCGGGGCCGGCCGCTGAGCAGGTGCCACAGGAGCAGGAGTGCGAGCACGCCGGTGAGGCTGCCGACCATCCAGCGCTTCCCGGTCGTCCAGGGCTCCGGCGGCTGGTCGTCGTCGCCGTGCGACCGGGCCCGACGCGCGGTCTCGTAGGGCCGCAGCTCGTCGTTGCGCCGGGCGAGCTCCTCGACCTCGGTGGCCGGCAGGTTCGGCTCGGAGTAGTCGTCGTCGATGGTGTGGGTGGCGGTCCGTACGACGATCTCGGCGTCCACGACCGTGTGCAGCCGAGTGTCGGGCTCGGTCGCGGAGGTGACCGCCTCCTGGTTCGCGTACGCGTGCAAGGAGAACAGGTCCGGGTCCATGCCCTCGACGCCGATCAGCCGGCTGCGGACGCCGAACTCCGAGCCCACGACGTAGAGGCCCGGCTCGCCGATCTCGCGGCTCAGTGCGATGGCGAGCTCATCACCCGCTCCCGTGCCCGGTGAGATCTCCGGCGGCGGCGCGACGACGGCGACGTACACCGCGAACGGCAACTGGTCGGCGGACGCCGTGATGCGGCGGTCGGAGCCGGCGGTGTCTCCGGATCCGAGACGCTGCTCGATGATGACGGGGTCTCGGCGGAGGTGTTCTGCCAGCTCGGTCACCGAGTCGGGGGGCACCACGTCGACCGACAGCATCGACGCCCCTATCCGTTGGTGAGGGCCGCGACGAGGTCGGGCTCCAACGCCCCGAACCCGGTGCGGCTCCACACCCCCAGGTCCAGGCGGAAGTATGCCCGGGTCGCCTCGTCGGCGACGAACTCCAAGGTGTCCGTCGGCTCCTCGCCCTTCTCTGCCTGCCGCGCGCAGTCGGCGCAGGCGGGCGCCTCGACCTCAGGGTCGGTCCAGGTCACGGTCCGCACGGACCCGCCGTGCAGGGGGTTGAACCAGCACGGCGACCCCGGTACCCACCGCCGGCCGCGTTCGGCCGCGCGGAGGGCCTCGGCACCGCGACGGCCCAGCACGATCGCTCCGACGACGTCGGCGGGCGTGTGCGAGCGATCGAGGATGCGCCGGGCGAGCTCGTAGTGGTCCAGGGCGCTCTGCCAGGCGTCGTACGCGTCGGTGAGCTCGGGGTCCAGGGGAGCGCGGTCGAGCGCCTCGCCCAGATCGGCGACCTCGCGTGTCGCCTGCTCCTCCCTGGCCCTGGTCTCGGCGGCCCGGACGGAGCGGACCACCGTGGCCGGAAGAGCGAAGGTGGGGGTGGGCCGCGACGTGGTCGCGACGGGCCTGCGCCGGCCGCGACGCGCTCGGAACACCACGGCGAGGACGAGCAGCGCCACGACCACCCCGCCGACGCCGAGCCAGATGCCGCCGGCCGAGCCGTCCTCGTCCGCCGAGTCGCCGCCGCCGAAGTAGGCGTCCTGGATCATCTGCGCGGCCCGCGGGTCCTCCTCGACCCGCTGGTCGTAGTCGGCCGAGAGGTCGGTGCCGCCGTCGAGCAGCTCCACGCTCTCCGCAGCCTGGGCGGCCACGTCCTCGGGGTGGTCGAACCAGGCGATCCGCGCGGCCTGGTAGGCGTCGAGGTCCTCGGGGAACGACGTCACCTCCAGCGGCAGCGTCTCCGGCTCCACCGGGAGCCCGAGGTAGTAGCCGTCCCGGCCGGTGTCGTCGTGGATGAGCGCCGCCAGCTGATCGAAGCTCCCGGTGAGGGGATCGGCGTACTCCATCTCCGTGAGCACCACGAAGGTCGGCGTCCCGGACCCGGCCACCGCCTGCTCGACGGCGTGCTCGTCCTGCGGTGAGATCTCCGAGCGCAGTTCGGGGGCCACCCAGACGCCATCCTGGCCGAGCGCCGACTCGATCTCGGCCAGGGTCGCGTCATCCATCGTCGTGCTGCCTACGGAGGGCGATCAGCCCTTGAGTTCGCAGAGGACCTCTCCGTTGGAGACGGTGGCGCCGATCTGCGCCGCGAGACCGGTCACGACGCCGGCCTTGTGCGCCTTCAGCGGCTGCTCCATCTTCATCGCCTCGATGACCACCACGGTGTCGCCCTCGGCGACCTCCTGGCCCTCCTCGACGACGACCTTGACCACGGTGCCCTGCATCGGGCTGGTCACCGCGTCGCCGGATGCGGCCGCACCGGCCTTCTTGCCCTTGGCCCGCTTCGGCTTCTTCGCCCCGGCGGCGGGACCGGCCGAGAGCCCGCCCAGACCGGCCGGGATCACGACCTCGAGACGCTTGCCGCCGACCTCGACGGTCACTGCGGTGCGCTCGCCTTCCTCGGCAGCCTCGCCGGTCTCGCCGGCGTACGGGGTCACCTGGTTGTCGAACTCGGTCTCGATCCAGGTGGTGTAGACGCTGAAGGTCTCCCCGTCACCGATGTACGCCGGGTCGCGGGTGACCGCGCGGTGGAAGGGGATCACGGTGGGCATGCCGTCGACTCGGAACTCGTCGAGCGCACGGCGCGAGCGGGCCAGCGCCTGGTCGCGGTCGCGGCCGGTGACGATCAGCTTGGCGATCAGCGAGTCGAAGGAGCCCGGGATGGTCTCGCCCTTCTCGTACCCGCCGTCGAGCCGGACACCGGGGCCCGACGGGGGCGCCCACTCGGTGAGCGTGCCGGGGGCGGGCATGAAGTTCAGCCCGGCGTCCTCGGCGTTGATGCGGTACTCGATGGAGTGGCCGCGGATCTCCGGGTCGCCGTAGCCGAGCTCCTCGCCGGCGGCGATGCGGAACATCTCGCGCACCAGGTCGATCCCGGTGACCTCCTCGGAAACGCAGTGCTCGACCTGCAGTCGGGTGTTGACCTCGAGGAAGGAGATGGTGCCGTCGCTGCCGACCAGGAACTCGCAGGTGCCGGCACCGACGTAGCCGGCCTCCTTGAGGATCGCCTTGGAGGCGTCGTAGAGAGCGGTCATCTGGTCCTCGGTGAGGAACGGCGCGGGCGCCTCCTCGACGAGCTTCTGGTGCCGGCGCTGGAGGGAGCAGTCCCGGGTGGAGACCACGACCACGTTGCCGTGCTGGTCGGCCAGGCACTGGGTCTCGACGTGGCGCGGCTTGTCCAGGAACTTCTCCACCAGGCACTCGCCGCGGCCGAAGGCGGTGACCGCCTCGCGCACGGCGGAGTCGTACTGGTCGGGGATCTCCTCCAGGGTGCGGGCGACCTTGAGGCCGCGGCCGCCGCCGCCGAAGACCGCCTTGATGGCGACCGGCAGGCCGTTGGCCTTGGCGAACTCCACGACCTCATCGGCGTCCGCGACCGGGTCCTTGGTGCCGGGGGCCAGCGGGGCGTTGGCCTTCTGCGCGATGTGCTTGGCCTTGGCCTTGTCGCCCAGCGCGTCGATGGCGTCGGGGGAGGGGCCGATCCAGATCAGGCCGGCGTCCAGGACCGCCTGGGCGAAGTCGGCGTTCTCGGCCAGGAAGCCGTAGCCCGGGTGCACCGAGTCGGCTCCGGAGGTCTTGGCCACCTCGATGATCTTGGCGATGTCGAGGTAGGTCTCCGCCGGGGTGGCACCGCCGAGCGAGTAGGCCTCGTCGGCGAGCCTGGCGAAGAGTGCGTCCCGGTCGGGGTCGGCGTACACCGCGACCGACCCGATCCCGGCGTCCTTACAGGCACGAACGACTCGGACGGCGATCTCGCCGCGGTTCGCGATCAGGACTTTGGTCAACGGCTTGGTCTGCGGCACCGGGGGACTCCTGCTGGTTCGGCTGGTGGGTCGGATCTGAGGGGTGGATCGGAGAGTTTTCGGAGGGGGACGCGGTGCACGCTACGACGGCACTGGGTCCCACCGCGGGGCAGGGTACCGCCGCGGACAGGTCTTGTGGTGTGGCCGGTGTCACGTCCCACCTCGTGCGGTCGATTCCACAGGGGTGCGGAAGCGTGGTCACGGCGCGAGAGGAACTATTCTTATCCACCATGGAGCGATGGCGGACCCTCCTCGGCGAGGCGGGCCGATTCCTCGCGGTGGGAGGCGTGGCCACGCTGGTGGCGTTCACGCTCTTCAACCTGCTCGTGCACGGGCTGGTCGACGGCGCCGTCGCGGTGATGGCGGACCAGCCGATCCCGGCCTACGTCCTGGCCAACACCGTCGGCATGGCGATCAGCTACCGGCTGAGCCGGTACTGGGCGTTCAAGGACCGGCCGCCCCAGCACTCCGACGGCGGCCGGACGATGTTCGTGCTGATCAACGTCGTGACGATGTCGCTACCGGTGGCCTGCCTGTGGTTCTCCCGCGATGTCCTGGGTCACGACTCCCCGCTGGCTGACAACCTGGCGGCCAATGTGATCGGGCTCGCCGCGGGCATGCTGGCCCGTTTCTATCTGTTCCGCCGGTTCGTCTTCCGTCGCCCGATCGCCCTGGTCGAGATGTACGACGACCCCGCGGACCTCCCCCTGCGCGACTGACGCCCGCTCGCCGGGCCCGCGTGCATTGACGGTCGGACCGGTCGGATCGGTCGGGCCAGGGCCGGGGAGTGCGGGATCAGCGGCTCCAGAGGTCGGTCCAGCGATGGCCGAGCTCGGCGACCAGTTCGCGGAGCAGCGGCAGGCTCACCCCGACGACGTTGTGGTGGTCGCCCTCGATGCCGGTCACGAACGCGCCACCGAGCCCGTCGACGGTGAACGCGCCGGCGACGTGCAGCGGTTCCCCGGTGGCGACGTACGCCGCGATCTCCTCGTCGTCGAGGTCGGCGAAATGCACCGTGGTGCTCGCGGTGGCCGCCGCCGTCCGGCCGCTCGCCACGTCGGTGAGGGCATGACCGCTGACCAGGACGCCCGTTCGGCCGCGCATCGCCTGCCACCGCCGGACCGCCTCCTCGGGCGTGCCCGGCTTGCCCAGGGCCTCACCGTCCAGCTCCAGCACCGAGTCGCAGCCGAGCACCAGCGCATCGGCGGGCACCTCGGGCCGGCCGGCGACCGCGGCACACTTGAGCTCGGCCAACTGGAGGGCGAGCTCGGCCGGCGGCAGCCCGGCCAACTGGTCCTCGTCGACGCCGCTCACGATCACGGTCGGCTCGACGCCCGCGCTGCGCAGGGTCGCGAGGCGGGCGGGGGACTGGGAGGCGAGCACGAACGGGGTCACGATCGTCACTGTAGGTCGCGGGTCTTCTAGACTCCGCTCTGCGGGCCGGAGTGGTGGAATCGGCAGACACGCAGGATTTAGGTTCCTGTGCCTTCGGGCGTGGGGGTTCAAGTCCCCCCTTCGGCACACGTAGCACGTGCCGCCCGCCGGTGCCTCGCGCGCACCGGCGGGCGTCGACGCGCTCCTGCACCGCATCGGGGCGGGGTCGTCGAGCGGTGGGTCGATGTGGCGCCCGGCGACCAGGAGGCACGTCCGGTCGCGATCGGCGTTCCCCTAGTCCAGACCCAGGTCGCGGCGGAGTTTGGCGACGTGACCGGTGGCCTTCACGTTGTACTGGGCCAGCGACACGGTGCCCTCCTCGTCGAGGACGACGGTGGAGCGGATGACGCCCTGGACGACCTTGCCGTACAGCTTCTTCTCGCCGAAGGCACCCCAGGCGGTGAGGACGTCCTTCTCGGGGTCGGAGAGCAGCGTGATGGTGAGGCCGTCTCGCTCGCGGAACTTCGCCAGCTTCTCCGGCTTGTCGGGCGAGGTCCCGAGCACCTCGTACCCCTGGGCCTTGAGCGAGTCCAGGGAGTCGGTGAAGTCGCAGGCCTGCTTGGTGCAGCCCGGGGTCATCGCGGCGGGGTAGAAGTACACGATCACCTTGCGGCCGCGCAGGCTGCTCAGGCCGACCTGCTCGCCGGTGTCGGAGGGGAGGGTGAAGTCGGGTGCGGTGTCGCCGGGCTGCAATCGCGTCATGCCGGTGAAAATACCGGTCCCGCCCAGACACCGTCGGCCTCGCCCGGGCGTGCGGGGTTGGTAGCCTCGGCGCATGACCACGGCAGATGGCCCCTCCGCCCTCGAGCACGAGATCGAAGAGGCGCGCGAGCAACTCGCGACCACCATCGATCAGCTCCTCTACCGCGCCAACCCGAAGACGATCGCGAATCGTCAGCTGGCCGCGGTGAAGGCGAAGTTCGTCGACGAGGAGACCGGGGAGCCGCGCACCGACAACATCCTCAAGGTCGCCGGCACGGTGGCCGGGGTGATCACGGTGATCGTGGTGCTGCGTAAACTGTCCCGGCGCTGAGGGCCGGAGCGGCCCGCGCCGCGATCTGTTCATCCCTCCCAGAGAGCACCGCATGACCGAGAAGACGCCGATCAAGATGCTGCACGACCGCATCCTCGTGGACCTCGACAAGGAGGCCGGCGAGCGGCGTTCCGCCGGTGGCATCGTCATCCCGGCCACGGCTGCGATGGGCGCGCGTCGGCTCAGCTGGTCCAAGGTGGTCGCGGTCGGTCCGCACGCCCGCGCCGTCGAGGTCGGTGACACCGTCCTGTTCGACGCTGACGACAAGGCCGAGGTCGAGGTGTCCGGTCAGGTCTACATCCTGATGCGGGAGCGCGACATCCACGCGGTCGCCGCTGACCGGGTCGCCGACAGCGACACCGGTCTTTACCTGTAGCCGACCTCCGGGTCGCGCTCAGCCGAGCGTCGCGAGGCACACCTCGCGGACCCGTGCCAGGGTGGGCCGGCGTTCGGCGTCGAGCGCGACGCATGCGATCAGCAGCTGCGCCAGCTCCTCCGGTACGCCGGGCAGCCGGTCCGGCGCGCGCGGCAGGGGCCGGTGGATCAGGGGGATCCGGCGGCGGGTCTCCCAGGTGGCCTCCTCACCGAAGGGTAGGTCACCGGTGAGGCACTCCAGGAGGGTGACGCCGAGGCCGAAGACGTCACTGGCGGGCGAGAGCCCGCGGCCCAGTGCCTGTTCGGGCGAGAGATAGCCGCGGGTGCCCGCGCCCGGCCGCCCCTCGCCGGCGGGCCCGGCCAGGCTGAGGTCGATCAGCACCGCCTGGCCGCCCCGGACCACCACGTTGGCCGGCTTGACGTCCAGGTGCAGCCAGCCGTGACGGTGCAGGTATCCCAGCACCGACGCCAGCTGGAGCGCGAGCTGGGCGACGTCGCCCGGTGCCAGCGGATGCTCCTCGGCGACGGCGTCGAGGGTGGCTCCGCTGAGCGTCTCCAGCACGATCGCCGGGCGTGGGACCTCCACCACGTCGAAGCCCCGCACCAGGTGCGGGTGGGCCAGGGAGGTGACCAGTCGGCCCTCCTGGAGGGTCGCCCGGACCACCCGCGGTTCGTGCATCCGGTCCGGCCTGAGGATCTTGACGACGACGCGGCACTCGCGCTCCTCGTCCCAGGCGTCGTAGGTGTCGAGGCGGCGGCCGTGGGCGAGCAGGTCCACGACCCGGTAGCCGGGCAGCAGCTCCTCACCCGCGGCGACGGGCGCGAAGCCAGGGGAGCGGCGCGACCGGGAGTTCACGGCGCCGGCTCCGTGGCGGTTCCAGCCGGTTCGGACGGGGCGAGGAGGTCACCGAGGGCGACCACCCGGTCGACGTAGGGCAGCACCCGCGGGTCGTGGGTCATCACCAGCACCGTTCGGTGCGTCCCGTCCGCGACGCGGAGCAGGGCCTGGAGGAAGCGCTCCGCCGCTGCGTCGTCCAGACCGGTGGTGGGTTCGTCGAGCACCATCACTGGAGCACCTCTCAGGAGGGCCCGCGCGAGGGCGAGCCGTTGTCGTTGTCCACCGGAGATGAGCCGGCCGCGCTGGCCGACCCGGGTGTCGTAGCCCTCGGGCAGCCCGGTGACGAAGTCGTCGGCGTCGGCGGTGCGTGCCGCCGTCCGGACCTCCGCCTCGGTCGCGTCGGGTCGGGCGAGCGCGATGTTCGCCCGCACGCTGGCGTCGAGCAGGAGCGTCTCCTGCATCACGACCGAGACCTGGTCGCGCACCGAGCACGCGGTGCGCTCGGCGAGGTCCTGATCGTCGATCAGCACGCGCCCACGGTCCGGTGCGAGCTGACGGGTGAGCAGCCGGACCAGGGTGGACTTGCCGCTCCCGCTCGCTCCGGTCACGGCGACCGCGGCGCCGGCCGGGATCAACAGGTCCAGGCCGCTCAGGGCCGGGCGAGGTCCGCCCGGATAGGTCGCACGGACCCCCTCGAAGCGGATCTCCCCACCCCGGACCACGAGCGGCCGCGCGTCAGGTACGTCGCCGGGGGGCTCCTGGTCGAGCAGTTCGACGACCCGCTCGATCCCGGCCGTCGCGGAGAACAGGGAGGGCAGCAGATCGGAGAGTTCCTGGACCGGTCGGTAGCACTGGACCAGCAGGGTCATGAACGCGAGCAGGCCGCCCAAGGTCAGCCGATCGGTGGAGAGGGCCCACACCCCCATGCCGACGACCAGCAGGATCCCGGCCAGTTCGATCAGGTCGACCAGGGGAAGGAAAACCCCGCGGACCTTGCTGCCCGACAGCTCCGCGTCCGCGATCGCCCGGTTCTGCCGGTGGTAGCCGGCCACGGCGTCGTCCTGGGCGCCGTAGACCTGCATCAGGGTGGCGTTGGCCAGGCTCTCCTCGGTGACGGAGGCGAGCGACCCGCCGCGGCGGCGGCGCTCGCGCGAGACATCCTTGGCGAAGCGGGCGAACCGTGAGGAGACCAGGGCCAGGGCGGGTGCGGCGAGCAGGGAGGCGAGGGCCAGCTCCCATTGCAGCCAGAAGAGCGCGCCGACCAGCAGGACCAGCCGGATCACGGCGCCGAGACCCGCGGTGAGGTGCCCGACCATGAACCGTTCGACGGTCGCGATGTCGGTGGTCAGCCGGGAGAGTACGTCGCCGAGCCGGCGGTGGTCGTGGACATGGGAGGGCAGGGCGAGCACGTGGGCGAACACGTCGCGCCGCAGGTCGACCAGGAAGCGCTGCGAGATCCAGGTCGCCAGGTAGTCGTCGAAGGCCGAGACGAGGCCCGAGAGGAGGTTGAGCCCGACGTACCCGACGGCCAGGACGAGCAGGGTTGCCCACAGCAGCGCGAGCGGCTCACCACCGGCCGCCGGGACGAGAACGTCGTCGACCAGCCGTTGGAAGAGCAGGATCTCGGCGATCTCGATCAGCGGGATGATTGCGAGCAGGCACAGGCTCAGCAGCAGCCACCACCGCAGCGGGCGCATCCTGGGCCAGAACCGCCGGAACACCTCGGCGAGGGTCAGGCCGGTCGCGTGCGCGACGAAGGGAGCCTCGTCCCGTTCCGGCCGTAGCCACGCGGCGAGCCGCTGCCACCATCGGCGCATGTCGTCCATCCCTGGGAAGGGACAGGTGGGGCTCGATGTCGAGCCCCACCTGTCGCTCGTGTCGGGCGCGGAACCTCAGCTGCTGCGCGAGCGGCTGCGGTTGCGGTTGCGCCGCCGCCGGCGACGACGCCGGCGGCGGTCGTCGCTTCGGCTGCGCGAGTTCGCCCTCGCGGCCAGCCGGGCGGGCTGAAGTGCGGTGAAAAGGCCTGAGCTGGGCATTGCATCCTCCTTCTGCCGGGATCGGGGCGCCTCCCCGATCGCGAGCACCACGCTGCCGAGTGCAGGTGGGAGGGGGATGAGGTGCCGATGAGAGGACCCTCATGCTGGGGTCGAGTGACGACCCCTGACCTTGACGTGCCCCGGGACCGGACGGAACCGGGCGGCGTGGACGTGCAGCGGCCGAGCGGAAGGTGTTCGCCCCCAGGGTCCGTCGGGGGCGAGATGCGAAAAGGTCACAGACCCGGGGGGTCTGTGACCTTCGAAGTGGTACGCCATCAGGGACTCGAACCCCGAACCCGCTGATTAAGAGTCAGCTGCTCTGCCAATTGAGCTAATGGCGCATGCTCAAGCGATCTGAACATTACCAGCGGGTGGCCGGTGGGCGTTAATCCCGAGGCGGGGCCGCTGGGCCCGCCCGAGTGTGTCGAGTGGTGGTGCGGGGACGACGAAGGCCGGCCCTGGGGGAGCCGGCCTTCGTGGGTGGTACGCCATCAGGGACTCGAACCCCGAACCCGCTGATTAAGAGTCAGCTGCTCTGCCAATTGAGCTAATGGCGCATGTGCTGCGTCGCAGACTTTAGCAAGCGGACCGGCGCCCCACCCAATCGGCAGCGGCTCTCACTGCGGGACCAGATCCAGATGCGGCCAGGCAGCGGTGTCCCGCAGCAACTGCCGGTCGTGGGTGGCGATCACGACGGCGGCGCCGGTCGTCGCCAGCGCCTCGGTGAGGTCGTCGACCAGGGTGGCGGAGAGGTGGTTGGTGGGCTCGTCCAGGAGCAGGACGTCGGGTCGGGTGGCCAGCTGCAGAGCCAGGTCGAGCCGACGCTGTTGTCCGGTCGAGAGCCGGCGTACGGGCGTGTCCCAAGCGCGTTGGTCGAGCAGCCCGAGGGACCGTGCCGGGACCTGCTCCGCGCTGCCGAGCACTCCGTGGGCCACCGATGACTCGGTGTAGGCGCGGTAGGCGTCGGCGGCGGTGCCCCGTCGATGGGGCGCCCCCTCCTGACCCAGTAGCGCCACCCGCACGTCCCGGGCGCGGTGCACCTCTCCTTCGGTCGGGGCGAGGTGACCCGCGAGCAGGTGGAGCAGGGTCGACTTGCCGGCGCCGTTGGGCCCGGTGAGGAGCAGCCGGGAACCTGCCTCCAGGTCGAGGGACACCATCGGGTCGAGCCGTCCGACGAGTCGTACCCGGTCGGCCCGGAGGAGGGTGCGCCCGGGCTGGGGGCACAGGTCTGGCAGGGCGAACTCGGGCGGCGGTGCCGGGATGTCCACGCGGGCGGCCTCGAGCGCGTCCTGGCGGCGGCGCACCGCCTGGAGGAGCCCCGGCGCGTGCGACTGCCGCTGGTGCTTCCCCGTGCCCTTGGCCGGTCGCCAGCCGGTGGACAGTCGCGCCTCCGCCTGCCCCGCGGCCCGTTCGAGGCGGTCCCGCTCGAGCAGCTGGGCGTCGTACTCCTGCTGCCACCGGGCACGCTCCCGGTGACGGCCCTCGAGTACGCCGGCGTAGCCGCCGCCGTACACCCGTGGACGCCCGTCGAAGGTGGGGTCGAGGTCGAGCACGTCGGTGGCGACGTCGTGGAGGAGGGCGCGGTCATGGCTCACCAGCACCACGCCGCCGCAGTGCTCGCGCAGGGCTCGGGTGAGGAAGGCGAGACCGCCGGCGTCGAGGTGGTTGGTCGGTTCGTCCAGGAGGAGGAAGTCGTGCTCGGCACCGAGGAGGCAGGCCAGCCTGATCCGATAACGCTGGCCCACCGAGAGGGTGTTCAGTGGCCGGTCAGGATCGCGGCATGCGTCCAGCGCGGCCAGGGCCTGATCGAGGCGACGTTCGGCGTCCCAGGCCCCGAGCAGGTCCACGGCCTCGAGGGCGGCACTGTAGGACGCCTCGGCCGTCGTACCGTCTTCGGCGAGGGCCAGGGCCGCCTCGTCGAGCGCCCAGAGGGCAGTCCGAGCCTCGGTCAGGGTGGCCTCGAGCAGGTCGCCGACGCGTCGGTGCCGTGGCGCCGGCAGGTCCTGGTCGACCAGGCCGAGGGTGCCGAGGCGGCGGACCGCCCCCTCGTCGGGGGTCAGCCGGCCGGCGAGGGCGTGGATCAGGGTGGTCTTGCCGCGACCGTTGTCGCCGACGACGGCCCACCGCTCGCCCGGGGAGACCCGGAGGGTGGCGCCGGTGATGACGCGATGGCCGCCCCGGTGCACGGTCAGCTCGGTGGCGACCAGCTGGGCGCGGCCGCCGGCCGGCAGGGTGAGGTGGCGTTCCGCGGCTCGCTCGGGCTCGGCGGAGGGGTGGGGCCCGACGGGGTCGGGGGAGGAGAGGGGCAACGATGCTCCGGTGCTGTGGCACGGCGGCGAGGGGCGCGCGCGTACGGGTCGGGAGCCGGAGGCGGAGGGCGCCGTCCGGCAGGTCGGACCTGCGTGACGGCGGAGCGAGAAGGGGTCGCGCCGCCGTCAGCGGACGGAGCGCAGGCGCATCGAGGCGACGATCATGGTCCAGATCCTAACCGGGACGTGGTGAGGTCTCATCCGGGTTTGCGGCCGCGGCTCAGCGATCATCCCCGGCGTCGAGTCGCTTCTGGAAGAAGTGCGTGGCGTAGGGGTTGTCGTTGTACCGCTCGACGGCGGTGTACCCGGCCCGCTCGTACAACGCGATCGCCTCGGTGAGGGACTCCTGGGTGTCCAGTCGGACGGAGTCGTGCCCGAGCGCCCGCGCCTCGTCCTCGAGTCGGCGCAGCACCCTGGCGCCGAGGCCGGCACCGCGCCACTCGGGGTGTGCCCACATCCGCTTGATCTCGGCGACGCCGTCGTCCTCGCGTACGCCGCCCCCGGCCACCGCCGCGCCGTCACTGGTGGCGACCACGAACGCACCGCTCGGGGCGCGCAGCAGGGCGTCCTCGGCGGGGTCCGGCGGGCCGGGGTCGAAGCCGCCCTCGAAGCGCCGGTCGAGCTCGGCGACGTAGCGTCGCACCACGTCGCGGGCCAGCGGTGAGGCGGGGTCGACCACGTGGAGTTCGACGGTCGCCGCGCGGACCAGCAGGTCCGCGGTGGCCAGCGCCTCGGTCAACCGGGCGCGCTGCCGTGCGGTGAGCGGAGCGAGCAGGTCGTGCGCGCGCAACTCCGAGCGCTGCTCGACCTCGTTCCAGACGTCCCGGCCCTCGGGGGTGAGCTCGATCAGGCGGCGGCGACGGTCCTCGGGATCCGGTCGCAGGGCGACGTACCCCCGGCGCTCCAGGCCTCGGATCGTGCGGCTGAGGAAGCCCGAGTCGAGCCCCAGCAGGGTGCGGAGATCCTGCACCGAGGGCACCCCGGCGCCGATCTCGTAGAGCAGGCGGAGCGAGGTGAGTGGCATCCCGAGCCCGAGGAAGGAGTCGTCGAGCGCGCCGATGCGCTGGGTGTAGCTCCGGTTGAAGCGGCGCAGGACGGAGGTCTGGGCATCCACACCGCGATCATAGCTGACTCGGGTCAGCTAAAATCGCTGGATTTCATGCGTCCACCGCCGGACCGGAGGCTGTTGCGGGGTTCGCTCCCCGAGAGGTCGGCGCCTCGGCTCCCGAGGCCGGGGTGTGCTTCGCGGCGGTGAGGCCCAGATAGGACGCCGCGAATGCGTACACGGCCAGGGTGACGGTGAGCCAGCTGGGTTGGGCGGTGGCTGCGGCGCCGTACCCCACCTGCAGGCCGCCGAGGATGAGGCCGACGGCGAAGGCGAAGTAGTACATGGTTCGCCGGGCCCCGGGGTGGTTGTCGAGCGGGTTCATGGAGACTCCTGGGAGATGGTTCCGAATGGTCCAGCGCGATCGCGCCTGAGTGTCCTGGGCGTGAACGCGGACCGATATGAGGACAGGAGCGAGGTCGGGGCCGCGGCGGACATCCCAGCGAGGGGAAGTTCGCGCGGCCCTCGATGCCCGGGTACGACAGAACCCCCGGCCGATCGGCCGGGGGTTCTGGAACGGGGCGATTGACGGGACTTGAACCCGCGGCCACCTGGACCACAACCAGGTGCTCTACCAACTGAGCTACAACCGCCATGACTCGCACGTCGTGCATGCGATCCGGGGAAGAGTGTAGGGGAAGCACCGGCCCGACCGGGAATCGGGGGGCCGTCATCCGCCGCGGGTCAGGCGGACGGGCGATCGGACCCCTCGTGGAGTCCGGTCAGTGACCCGCCGTGCCGCTGTGCGACTGCCTTGGCAGTAACGCTGTCGGGCCCGGGCGAGGGGACGAAGACGGCCTCCCGGTAGTAGCGAAGCTCCTCGATGCTCTCCTGGATGTCGGCGAGCGCGCGGTGGTTACCGCGCTTGGGTGGCGACTGGTAGTAGGCCCGCGGGAACCACCGCCGCGCCAACTCCTTGATGGAGGAGACATCGACGATCCGGTAGTGCAGGAACGCATCGAGCGTGTGCATGTCGCGGGCGAGGAAGGCCCGGTCGGTGGCCACGGTGTTGCCCGCCAAAGGTGGGCGCGAGCCGGTGGGGCAGTGCTCGTGCAGATAGGACAGCACCTGCTCCTCGGCCTCGCTGAGGCTGACCCCGGCGTCCAGTTCCTCGAGCAGCCCGGAGGTGGTGTGCATCGTTCGGACGAGCTCGATCATCTGCTCCAGCGCGGCCGCGGGCGGCTTGATGACCAGGTCGACCCCGTCGCCCAGCACGTTCAACTCGTAGTCGGTGACCAGCGCTGCGACCTCGATCAGGGCGTCGGCGCCCAGGTCGAGTCCGGTCATCTCGCAGTCGATCCAGACCAGGCGGTCGGTGGTGGCAGACACGCCTGAACCCTACGCCGAGCGGGCCCCGGCCGATCCGCGGGAAGGGGTCACGCAGCCCAGCGGGGCGCCGGGCACTGCTTGGCCGGAGCGCCCGATCGTCGTCTCCGGGGCCCGGTGGTCGCGCTTCCTCCCACCCCGTCCACAACCTCTGCCGACTCGCGGCCGGGCTCGTTGACTCGCGTCGGAGGTTTGTCCAGGATCGCCGTCGTGTGCGCGTCCGGCCGGTCGGCGCCCGGGTGCGACCCTCCGGCTCGCGTGCATGAACCCATGCCTACTTCCGAGGGGATCACGATGAGTTCCAGCCAGCACCGTCCCGTGTCCAGACGCCAGATCCTCGCCGCCGGAGCGGCGGCGGCGACGGTGGCTTCCGTGGGCATCCCACCAGCGGTGGCCGGGTCCGCACCGCCGGTGAGCTCCCATCCCGCGGTCGGCGACCTCGAGGCCCGCACCGGGGCCCGGATCGGGCTCTCGGCACGCAACCTGCGCACCGGCAGCGGCCTCGCCCACCGGGTCGATGAGCGCTTCCCGCTCTGCTCCACCTTCAAGCCGCTCGTGGCAGCGGCCCTGCTGAGCCGGCGGGTCGACCTGGACGAACTGATCCGCTACCGGAGCAGCGACCTCGTCGACTACTCCCCGGTGACCGGGGAACGCCGAGCGATGACGGTGGGTGAGCTGGCCGACGCGGCGATCCGGTACAGCGACAACACGGCCGGCAACCTCCTGCTCCGCCGGCTCGGGGGGAACCGGGGGCCGGCGGCGCTCACGGCGTACCTGCGCAGCGTGGGGGACGACGTCACCCGGCTGGACCGGTGGGAGACCGAACTGAACGAGGGCACGCCCGGGGACCCGCGTGACACCACGACGCCTCGGGCCCTGGCCGCGACGTACCACCGGCTGCTGGTGGGCTCCGTGCTGCCCTCCAGGGACCGGTGGGTCCTCACCGGCTGGATGCAGTCCAACACCACCAGCGTCGCGAAGTTCCGGGCCGGGCTGCCGACCGGATGGTGGTGCGCGGACAAGACCGGCGGAGGTGCCTACGGCACCCAGAACGACGCCGGCCTGATCACCGCTCCGGACGGCACGCGGATCGGTTTCACGATCCTCACCCGGGCCTCGATGACCGACCCCGACGCGGTCGGCGATCCCACCCTCATGCGGTCGCTCGCAGAGCTCCTCGTCGCTGAACTCGGGTGAGCCGGCGGCGAGCCGGGCGAGCCCATCGGTCGCCCGGCCCGCCTCGGCCCTACCGGGCGTCGGTGTCGGAACGCCGGCGAGGGATCCACCTCGAGGCCGGGTCGACGGCCCGGCCGGCGGTGAGCAGGACCCCGAGGCACACGAGCGCCATCCACAACGAGTTCAGCGGCGCGAGGAACATGATCGGGAGGAACAGGGCGAGGCCGACGCCGGTCGGCCACGGCCAGATCCGCCTGCTTCCCAGGACACCCGCGGCGACGGTCCCGATGAGGGTGGGCAGCACCGAGAGGACGAAGAGCCAGTCCGCCGGTTCGGCCCCGACGACCGGGACGCCGATCATGGTGAGACCGGCGATGGTCAGGCCGACCGGTCCCGACCACCACAGCAGGGCCCGCCAGCCGGTGACGGGCACGGTGGCCGCGAGCGCGACGGCAAGTGCGAGGAAGGCGAGGGCGGCGGTCAGCTCGGAGGCGAGGCCGAGTCCGGTGGTGTGGTCCTCCACATCGCCGAACCCGATGCCGACGTTGGCGAACAGGACGCCGGCCGCGACTCCCGCGGCGGTTCGGGTACGCCGGATGCCGGCGTCGGTGGAGGAGGGGTGCTCGGCACGAACGGTGGTCGACATGACGGCTCCTGGTCGGACGGGACGCCGATTGCGTCCGGTCACTCGACGCTAGGGACGACCGCTGGTCGCGACCTCTCCCGCATGATCGGAGTTCCTCTGTCGCCAGACAGAGGACGCCGAGCCGGTGCGGTCCCTACGATCGACGGGTGCCCCGGCTCACTCGTCCCCCTGGCTGGCCGATGCGCTGCTGGCCGATCTGCTGCTGGGCGTCGTGCTGGCAGTGGTCGCCGAGGTCGAGTTGGCCCTGCTCGACCCCACCCAGGTCGACGGCTCCCTGGTCGTCCACCAGGTGATGATCCTGCTGATCGTTCCGGCGACGGCGATCCGCCGGGTGTGGCCGCTCGGGTCGATCGTGGTGAGCTCGCTCGGCTTCGCCGTGGAGCCGTTGGCCGGCACCGCGCCGACCGCGACCCCGTTCCTGGTCCTGCTGTTCCTGCTCGGCTCGCTCGGTTGGTACGCCGGGACACGCACCGGCGCGCTCGGCGTCGTGCTCGTCCTGGTGGGCGGCCTCGGTCACGACGTCTGGTCGGGCGACGTCCGGGCGGCCGACGCGGTCGTCAACATCGCCATCATCGTCGCCGCGTGGGGAGCGCTGCATCTCCTGCGACGGATGAGCGACCGCCGGGTCGCCGCCGAGCTGGACGCCGACCGACGGGCCCGCGCTGCCGTCGAGGAGGAGCGCACCCGCATCGCCCAGGATCTGCACGACTCGCTGGCGCACGCGCTCACGCTGATCACCCTGCAGGCGGGGAGTGCTCGGGAGCGGGCCGAGCAGGCCCTGGTCGCCGACTCCCTGGCGTCGATCGAGCGAACCGGTCGCGAGGCGATCGCGGACATGCACCGGTTCCTGGGCCTGTTGGGACCCCGGGAGGGTGAGGCCCCGGGCCTCGCGCATCTGCCCGACCTGGCCGCGAGCGTGCGCGGGGGCGGCCTCGCCGTGGATCTGGTGGTCGAGCCGCCGGTGGCCGAGTGCGACATCCCCGCGAGCGTGTCGACCACCGTGTATCGGATCGTGCAGGAGGCACTCACCAATGTGGTGCGGCACAGCGACGCCCGCGTCGCGAAGGTGCGGGTGTGCCGGGCGGCGGACGACCTCGTGACCGTCGTCGCCGACGACGGTCACCGCCGGACCCCGCGCACCGCGGGCTCGGGTCGCGGACTCGACGGTCTGCGGCGCCGGGTCATGCTCTTCGACGGATCGCTGGCCGCGGGGGAGACCTCCGACGGCTGGCGGGTCGAGGCGCGGATCCCGCTCGTGGCGGGCCGGCCGTGACGGCGCGCGTCGTCATCGCCGACGACGAACCACTGGTCCGCCAAGGACTCCGGATGGTGCTGGGGCTCGACCCGGAGTTGGAAATCGTCGCCGAGGCTGAGGACGGGGTCGCGGCGCTCGCGGCGATCACCGAGCACCGGCCCGATCTGGCCCTGCTCGACATCCGGATGCCGCGTCTGGACGGGATCGAGACCACCAGGCGACTGGTCGCCGATCCGGTGACCGCCGACGTGCGGGTCCTCGTGCTCACCACCTTCGCCGATGACGACCTGATCGTCGCGGCGCTACGGGCGGGCGCGTCGGGCTACCTGCTGAAGTCGATGCCGCCGGAGCATCTCCGCCGCGCGTTGCGGCAGGCCCTGGACGGACAGACCGCACTCGCTCCGACCCTGGTGGACCGACTGGTGCGTGAGTACGCCGAGCGGTGGGCGCCCCGCGCGCCCGCGCTGGACAGGCTCACGCCCCGCGAGACCGAGGTTCTGGTCGAGGTCGCAGGGGGGCTCAGCAACCAGGAGATCGCGCGCAAGCTCTTCCTCGGCGAGGGAACGGTGAAGACCCACGTCGCCGCGGTCCTGCACAAGCTCGGCCTGCGTGATCGCACTCAGGCCGCGGTGGCGGCCTACGAGCTCGGGCTGGTGCGGCCGGGCCGCTGAGCCCGCCCTCCGTCGAGAACTCTGCCCTCTGCCGCGCGAGCGTAGTGATGTAGGGCACTATCTGCCTGTGCAACCGTCGAGGAGGAGATTGGCATGAAGCTGTCCGATGCGCCGACCACCCGCGCGGAGATCGAGATCGAGGCCTCGGCCGAGACGGTGTGGCGAATCGTCACCGACCTCCAGACGCCGGCATTGAGCAGCCCCGAGTTCAAGGGCGCCGAGTGGCTCGACGGTGCCGGTGAACCCGCTGTCGGCGCCCGGTTCACCGGCCGCAACGCCCACCCGGCGATCGGTTCGTGGGAGACGACGTGTGTGGTGAGCATCGCCGAGGAGCCGCGTGAGTTCGCCTATGTCGTCGGCGATCTCGAGACCCCCAGCGCCGTGTGGCGCTATCTCATCGAACCGATCGACCGCGGCGGCGTCCTGCTGCGGCAGATCGCCCAGATCGGCCCGGGGCCCTCGGGTCTCACCCCGGCGATCGAACGGATGCCGGAGAAGGAGGACCGGATCGTCGAGCGCCGGCTCCAGGAGCACCAGGGTGCGATCACCGCGAACCTGGCGCAGATCAAGCGGCTCGCGGAGGGCGGGGAGTAGAGGATGAGGATCGGGATCAACGTCGCGCCGCACACTCCCGAGGGACTCAGGCTGGCCCTGGAGGCGGACGCGATGGGCGTCGATTCGCTGTGGACCGCAGAGGCGTGGGGGTACGACGCGCTCACCCCGCTGGCGATGCTGGCGGGTCGCACCCGGCGCGCTCGGCTGATCAGCGGTATCGCGCAGCTGGGGGCTCGCACCCCCGCGATGCTCGCGATGTCGGCGATGTCGATGCAGGAGCTGAGTCAAGGACGGTTCGTCCTCGGCCTGGGCGTCAGCGGCCCGCAGGTGATCGAGGGTTGGCACGGCGTCCCGTTCAGCAGGCCACTGCAACGCACCCGCGAGACGATCGAGATCATCCGGCTGATCTGCCGCGGGGAACGGTCGGTGTACGAGGGGCAGAGCTACCAGCTTCCGCTGCCGGGCGGGGAGGGCAAGGGCATCCGCTCGATGGCCCCCACGCCGGTGCACGTCCCGATCTGGCTGGCGGCCCTCGGCCCGGCCAACCTCCGCCTGACCGGTGAGCTGGCCGACGGTTGGATCGGCAACTCGTTCATGCCCGGCACCGCCGGTGAGGTGTTGGTCGCCCCCATCGCCGAGGGAGCCACGAAGAGCGGCCGCGCCCTCGAGGACCTCGAGCTCGCGGTCGCGGTCTCCCTCGAACTGGGGGAGGAGTCGCAGGTGGACGCCCTGGCCCGCAAGCATGCCGGCGGCTACGCGTTCACCTTCGGAGCGATGGGCAGCTCCCGGACGAACTTCTACAGCGCCGCCTTCGAGCGGCAGGGCTTCAGCGAACAGATCGCGCGGGTGCACGACCTGTGGCAGGCAGGTGACCGCGAGGGAGCGGCCGCCGCGGTGCCTGCGGAGATCGGGCTCGGGACGAACCTGATCGGCACCGAGCAGATGGTCGCCGATCAGCTCGCGGCGTACGCCGCCGCCGGGGTCGGGCTGCTACGGGTCACCCTCGTCGGCGACTCGACCGACCAGCAGCTGCGGGCCCTGGAGCGTCTCCTGGAGCTGGCGGCTCGGTAGGCGGCTTGGACCGCTCCACTAGCGTGATGCTCGTGGATGGATCGGGTCGCAGGGGCGACTATCAGCCCTGGATCGGCCTGGTCGCACGTCTGGTCGTCGGTGTCGTCTGGATCTGGGCCGGCGCCACCAAGGTGACCGAGCCGGTCGCCAGCGTGCAGGCGGTGCGGGCCTATCAGCTCCTGCCCGGCGAGCTGGCCGAGGTGGTGGGTCGGCTGCTGCCGGCGGTCGAGCTGGTCCTCGGTCTCGCGCTCGTGCTCGGCGTCCTCACCCGTCTCTCGGCGGTGCTCTCCGGGCTGCTGTTCGTGGCCTTCATCATCGGGATCGCCTCGGCGTGGGCCCGCGGCCTGGAGATCGACTGCGGGTGTTTCGGCGGCGGCGGTTACGACCCAGACGCCGCGTTCAAGTACCCCTGGGAGATCGCCCGCGACGTCCTCTTCCTCGCCCTGTCCGCCTATCTGGTCGTGTGGCCGCGGTCCAAGTGGGCCCTCGACTCGGTTTTGTTCCGCCGTACCTCCACGGGAGAATGAGCACGTGTCCAAGAAGTCCGACGCCCGGGCCGCCAAGGCCGCAGCCGCGCTCAAGGAGCAGCAGCGGCGCGAGCGCCGCCGTAATCTCAGTGTCGCCGCGATCGTCGTGGTGGTCCTGATCGCGATCATCGGAGCGGTCTACCTCTCGACCTCGATCGGCGGTGACGACGAGGTCGACGCGAAGGCTGCGACCGGGGAGCACGCGCTGGTGATCGGCCCGGAGACCGCGCCGCACACCATGGTCATCTACGAGGACTTCCTGTGCCCCTACTGCGGTGAGTTGGAGCGTTCCTCGCACGAGGAGTTCAGCCAGCTCGCCGAGGACGGCAAGGTCCGGATCGAATACCGGCCCTTCAACCTGCTCACCGACTTCGATTACTCGATGGACGCGCTGGAGGTCTTCGGGGCGGTCATGCTGACCGCCGACGCCGACGTGGCCGCCGCCTTCCACACCCAGCTGTTCGAGGACCAGCCCAGCGAGTCCGCCAGCAGCTTCCCGTCCACCGACGACCTGGTCGATGAGGCCGTCGACGCGGGCGCCGACCGGGACGCCGTCGAGGACGCGCTGGACAGCGACCAGGCGATGGACTGGGCCAAGGCCGCCACCGAGGAGGCCGCCGACGCCGGCGTCCAGGGCACCCCGACCGTGCTTCTCGACGGCGAGCAGTTCACCGACTTCCGCACCATCGACGAGATGGTCACCAACCTGGTCGACGCGGTCAAGTAGTGAGCGGTTCGCTCGCCGACTTCATCGCCGGTCTGCCCAAGGCCGAGCTGCACGTCCACCACGTCGGCTCAGCCTCGCCGTCGATGGTCAGCGAGTTGGCCGCCCGTCACCCTGGCCCGGTGCCGACCGACGTCGATCGGTTGCGCGACTTCTTCGCCTTCCGCGACTTCGACCATTTCATCGAGGTCTACCTCGCGGTCGTCGACCTGATCCGGTCGGCCGAGGACGTTCGCTTCCTCACCTACGAGGTGGGGCGAGCACTCGCGACCGAGGAGGGGGTGCGGTACGCCGAGCTCACCTGCACCCCGCACACCTCCGTGCTCCGCGGCATCCCCATCGAGGCCTACACCGAGGCGATCGAGGACGCACGGGCCGCGGTCGAGCGTGACCACGGCCTGGTCATGCGGTGGATCTATGACATCCCGGGTGAGCTGGGCGTCCCGGCCGCGGACGCGACCCTGACCTACGCGCTCGAGCACCGCCCCGACGGGTTGGTCGCCTTCGGCCTCGGCGGGCCGGAGGTCGGTGTACCCCGGCCGCAGTTCGCCCCGCACTTCACCGCCGCCCGCGACGCCGGCCTGCGCTGCGTTCCGCACGCCGGTGAGACCACCGGTCCGGAGACCGTCTGGGATGCGCTGCACCACCTGCACGCCGACCGGATCGGGCACGGCACCTCCGCCGCTCAGGACCCCGCCCTGCTCGCCCACCTGGCCGAGCACCGGATCCCGCTCGAGGTGTGCCCGTCCTCGAACGTCGCCACCCGCGCGGTCGCCTCCCTGGCCGAGCACCCGCTCGCCGCGTTCCGCGACGCCGGGGTGTTGGTCACGGTCAACTCCGACGATCCGCCGATGTTCGGCACCACCCTGCGCCGCGAGTACGAGATCGCTGCCGACCTGCTCGGACTCGACGAGCAGGGGGTCGCCGACCTCGCCCGCGACGCCGTGCGGGCGTCGTACGCCCCCGAAGAGGTGCGCACCCGCGTCCTCGCCGAGATCGACGAGTACGCCGGCGCCTGAGCCCGACTCAGCGGGCGGTGCGCAACCGGACGACCTTCGACATGGACGCGGCGTACGGCGTCTCCCGGGTGGTCACCACCCGCAGCGGCATCCGGCCGCGCTTCTTCGGCCAGCGGCACCACAGCCTGGAGGTTCGACCGGGTTCGGGCGATCCGGAGGCCGAGACGGGCCACCGGCGGGGGTGAGGCATACTGTCCGCGCGTGCCGCCCGGGCTGGTCGGGTGGTCATGAGCCCCCGTAGCTCAGCTGGATAGAGCAGCGGCCTTCTAATCCGCGGGTCACAGGTTCGAATCCTGTCGGGGGCGCCCCAAAGCCACCCCTCGGTCGGGAGCCCTCGCCCCGTCTGGGGGTTGACGGGCCGTGCGCCGCTCGCTTGTCTGGACGTTGAGACGTGGCCCCCGCCCACCGGGCCACCCGGGGCGGGGAGGCGGTCGGGATGGGGGATCTGTTCATCGCGGGTGCCTGGGTGGGCGCTCGGGCGGGCGGTGTCCGGGAGATCCGGTGTCCTGCCGACGGGTCCCTGGTGACGACCGTCGACGAGGCCGAGGCCGACGACACCGAGGCGGCGATCGCAGCGGCGCGGGAGGCCTTCGACCACGGGCCCTGGCCCCGATTGCCCTTCGCCGAGCGGGCCGCCGTCCTCGACAAGGTTGCCGACCTGCTCGAACGCGACAAGGCGGAGGTCGCGCGGCTCGAGGCCCTCGACACCGGGAAGCGGTACGTCGAGGCGGAGTACGACGTCGACGACGTGGTCTCGGTGTTCCGGCACTACGCGACGCTCTCCGAGGAGCCGCGCCGGGTCGAGGTCGGCCAGGAGAACGTCGACTCGGTGGTCGTGCGCGAGCCGGTCGGGGTCTGCGCACTGATCACCCCCTGGAACTACCCGCTGCTCCAGACCTCGTGGAAGGTCGCTCCCGCGCTGCTCGCGGGATGCACGTTCGTGCTCAAGCCCAGCGAGATCACCCCTAGCTCGGCGATCCACCTGATGCGGATCCTGGAGGAGCTCGAGCTCCCGGCCGGTGTGGGCAACCTGGTGCTCGGCGCCGGGCCGAGCGCCGGTGGCCCGCTCTCGATCGACCCTCGGGTCGACCTGGTCTCCTTCACCGGCGGCATCGGCACCGGCAAGCAACTGATGCGCAACGCCGCCGAGACGGTCAAGAAGGTCGCCCTGGAGCTAGGCGGCAAGAACCCCAACATCGTCTTCGAGGACGCCCACTTCGACACGGCGCTCGACTTCGCGCTCACTGCGGTCTTCCTGCACTCCGGCCAGGTCTGCTCGGCGGGCGCCCGGCTGCTGGTGCAGGAGAGCCTGCACGACAGGTTCGTCGACGCCCTGGTCGAGCGGGCGAGCACGATCCGCCTCGGTGGCCCCTTCGACGAATCCGCCGAGACCGGCCCGCTGACCAGTGCGGCCCATCGGGACAAGGTCGAGGCGTACGTCGCGGCGGGGCTCGCCGAGGGCGCCGTCCTCCGTCTCGGCGGGGCTCGGCCCGAGGATCCCGCGCTGGCCGACGGCTTCTACTACCTGCCCACCGTCCTGGACCGTTGCGACACCTCGATGTCGGTGACCAAGGAGGAGTCGTTCGGGCCGGTGCTGACGGTGGAGACCTTCGTCGAGGAAGCCGACGCGATCAGGATCGCCAACGACTCGATCTACGGCCTCGCCGGGGGAGTCTGGACCACCGATCCGGACAAGGCCCGCCGGGTCGCGGCCGCACTGCGGATGGGCACGGTGTGGATCAACGACTACCACCCGTACGTCGCCCAGGCCGAGTGGGGCGGCTACAAGCAGTCCGGCATCGGGAGGGAACTCGGTGCCGTCGGTCTGGAGGAGTACCTCGAGACCAAGCACATCTGGACCAACACCGCGCCGGAGCCGCAGCACTGGTTCGCACCGGGCGACTGATCCGGCGTCGCGCCGGCCGCTCACCACCACCGACTCCTCGAGAGGACCAGAGCATGGGCCAGCGGTTCGACTACGTGATCGTGGGCGGCGGGTCCGCCGGAAGCGTGCTCGCCAACCGGCTGAGCGCGGACCCGGGCACCAGTGTGCTCGTCCTGGAGGCGGGGCACAGCGACTACCGGATCGACCCCTTCATCCACATGCCGGCGGCGCTGCCGTTCCCGATCGGCAGCCGGTTCTACGACTGGGGTTACGAGACCGACCCCGAGCCGCACATGGGCGATCGGAGGATCTACCACGCCCGAGGCAAGGTCCTGGGTGGATCGAGTTCGATCAACGGCATGATCTTCCAGCGGGGCAACCCGATGGACTACGAGCGCTGGGCGTCCGACCCGGGCATGGAGAGTTGGGACTACCTGCACTGCCTGCCGTACTTCAAGCGGATGGAGAGCCGCTTCCTGGCCGACGGTACGTCGGGTGCCGACCGCTGGCGTGGCGGCAGCGGCCCACTGCACCTCGAGCAGGGACCGGCGGTGAACCCACTCTTCCGTGCCTTCTTCGAGGCGGCCGAGCAGGCCGGCTTCCCGCGGACCGACGACGTCAACGGCTACCGCCAGGAGGGGTTCGCCCCCTTCGATCGCAACGTCAACAACGGCCGGCGCTGGTCGGCGGCCAGGGCCTACCTGCATCCGGTGAAGTACCGGAAGAACCTCCGCGTGGAGACCTTCGCCTTCGTCACCAGGATCCGGTTCGATCGACGCGGGGAGACCCCGCGCGCGGTGGGGCTCGACTACGTCCGCGGCCTCGGCCGGGCCAGTCGGCCGAAGGGGGTCGAGGCCGGCGAGGTGATCCTTTGCGGGGGAGCGATCAACACCCCCCAGTTGCTCCAGCTCAGCGGGGTCGGCGACCAGCACCTGCTGGGGGCGTACGACGTACCCGTCGTGACGCACCTGCCGGGAGTCGGCGAGAACCTCCAGGACCATCTCGAGGTCTACATCCAGTACGCCTGCAAGGAGCCGGTCTCGATCGCTCCCGGCCTGGCCTGGCACCGGCGTCCGCAGATCGCCTGGCAGTGGCTCTTCGGGCACAGGGGGCTGGGCGCGTCCAACCACTTCGAGGGCGGCGGCTTCGCCCGCTCCAACGAGGAGGTGGACTGGCCCAACCTGATGTTCCACTTCCTGCCCATCGCGATCCGCTACGACGGCAGCTCCTCGATCGAGGGGCACGGCTACCAGGTGCACATCGGTCCGATGTACGCCGACACCCGGGGCCACGTCCGGATCAGGAGCACCGATCCGCGGGTGCACCCCTCGATGCTGTTCAACTACCTCTCGACGCCCAACGACCGGCGTGAATGGGTGGAGGCGGTCCGGACGGCCCGGTCGATCCTCAACCAGCCGGCGTTCGACCCGTTCAACGACGGCGAGATCTCACCCGGCCCTTCGGTCGAGAGCGAGGACGAGATCCTGGACTGGGTCGCACGGGATGCCGAGACCGCCCTGCACCCCTCCTGCACGGCCGCGATGGGCACCGGCGAGCTGGCGGTCACC
The DNA here is from genome assembly GCF_000422825.1 of Nocardioides insulae DSM 17944. Taxonomy (GTDB): domain Bacteria; phylum Actinomycetota; class Actinomycetes; order Propionibacteriales; family Nocardioidaceae; genus Nocardioides; species Nocardioides insulae. The sequence goes on from NZ_AUGU01000015.1 coordinate 114,565, forward strand.
GATCCGACCACGATGAAGGTGCACGGGACCGAGGGGCTGCGCGTCGTCGACGCCGGCGTCTTCCCCTACGTCACCAATGGCAACATCTACGCCCCCGTGATGATGGTGGCCGAGAAGGCGGCCGATCTGATCGCCGGCAACACCCCCCTCGCCGCGGTGGAGGTGCCCTACTACCGGCACCGGAGCGGTCTGCCGCTCTACCCGCCGGGCGACCCGCGCAACCAGGAGTGAGCCGCGATGAGCCAGCATTCCTCCGATCCGTTCCGGACCCCACTGGGAGCCCCGCCCGAGGGTCACGTCTCCGCAGATGCCAGGGCCGTCCTCAACGTCCCGGTCTTCGTCGGAGCGGCCGCGCTGGTGGCGGTCGTGGCCGTCGTGAGCCTGATCGCGCCCGATTGGGCCTACGACCTCACCTCGACGGTGGTCACCTGGATCTCCAGCTACTTCGGCTGGTGGTACTTCGCGCTGGCCGCCGTCCTGATCGTCTTCGTCGTCGTGGTCTGCCTCTCCAAGTACGGCAGGTACCGCCTGGGTCCTGAGGAGTCCCGGCCCGAGTTCAACCTGTTCACCTGGACCGCCATGCTCTTCGCGGCCGGCATCGGGGCCGACGTGATGTTCTACTCCGTCGCCGAGCCGGTCGCCCAGTACCTCCACCCGCCCGACGCCCAGGGCGGGAACCCCGAGGCCGCCCGCGAGGCGGTCACCTGGACGCTGTTCCACTACGGCATCTCCGGTTGGGCGATGTACGCCGTTCTCGGCATGGCGCTGGGCTACTTCGCCTTCCGGCACGGGCTGCCGCTCTCGATCCGCTCCGCGCTCTACCCGATCTTCGGGCGGCGGATCCACGGCGCCGTGGGGGACGCCGTGGACCTGGCCGCGGTCATCGGCACGATCTTCGGCATCGCCACCTCGCTGGGGATCAGCATCGCCCTGCTGAACGTCGGGTTGAACGTGATGTTCGACATCCCGGTCGGCAGAGGGGCGCAGGTCGGGCTGATCGTCGCGGCCGTCGTCCTGGGCACGGCCTCGGCGGTCTCGGGGGTGGACAAGGGCATCCGTCGGCTCTCCGAGTTGAACGTCCTGCTCTCGGTCGCGCTGATGCTGTTCATCCTCTTCGCCGACAACACCTCGTTCCTGCTCAACTCACTGGTGATGAACCTCGGCGACTATGCCAGCCGGTTGCCGGGGATGAGCCTTGACACGATGGCCTATCTCGACGCCGAGGGAGCCACCGTGTCGGGCGACCCAGCGACCACGGTGACCGCCTGGAAGGGCCTGTGGACCCTGTTCTTCTGGGCGTGGTGGGTGGCCTGGTCGCCCTTCGTCGGTCTCTTCCTGGCCCGGATCTCGCGCGGCCGGACCATCCGGCAGTTCCTGGTCGGGGTGATGATGATCCCCTTCGGGTTCATCCTGCTGTGGGTCTCCATCTTCGGCAACAGCGCGATCCGCGAGATCCGGGGTGGCAACGCCGAGTTCGGTGAACTCACCTACGGTGACGGTGCGGTCGGCTTCTACACGTTCCTGGATCAGTACTCCGGAGCCGGCCTGATCATCGCGGTGGCCACGCTCACCGGCTTCTTGTACTACGTCACCTCGGCGGACTCGGGGGCGCTGGTGATGGGCAACTTCACCTCCCGACTGCCCCACCCGATGGCCGACTGCACCATTCCCGTGCGGATCTTCTGGTCCCTCGCCATCGGCGTCCTCACCCTGGCCATGCTCGTGGCCGGCGGGGAGAACTGGCTCACCCAACTCACCAACATCACCGTGATCATGGGGTTGCCCTTCTCCTTTGTGCTCGCCCTGGTCGCGATCGGCCTGTACCGAGCTCTCCGACTCGAAGGGCTCAAGACCGAGAGCCTTCGGGTCTCGCTGCCGGGCCAGATCTCGGTGGCCAGGGCCCACGCGGTGGACGGCACGCACTTGTCCGCGGCCCAACGACTGCGGCGTACCTTCACCTATCCGAGCCAACGCGACACCGAGCGCTTCCTGGTACAGGTCGCCCGCCCCGCCCTGGAGCAGGTCGCCGCGGAGTTCGACCAGCACGGGCTGGAGGCCACGGTGGTCGAGTGCGAGCCGGCCACCTCGGCGGGCTCGGTACTGCCGGGGCTCCAGCTGACCGTGGCCCTGGGGGAGGAACCCGCGTTCATCTACCACCTGGCGCCGATCCCCGCCCGGGCACCGACCTTCGCGAAGGGGCGGGTCAGCACCGAGCGCTACTACCGCACCGAGGTCTACCTGGCAGAGGGCACCCAGGGGTACAGCGTCAACGGCTACTCCCGCGACCAGGTGGCCGGCGACGTGCTGGACCAGTACGAGCGGCACATGAGCTACCTGCACCTGGTGCATGAGTCGGACACCGGGCGGGCCGAGCCGACGGAGACCTGAACCCGGGCCCCTCCGGCGGGGTCAGAGATACTGCCCCATCCACTCCTCGACGTCGGCGGAGGTGCGGGGGAGCGAGTCGGAGAGGTTCTTCGGGCCGTCGGCCGTGACCAGGATGTCGTCCTCGATCCGGATGCCGATCCCGCGCAGTTCCTCGGGCACCAGCAGGTCGTCCTCCTGGAAGTAGAGGCCGGGCTCCACGGTGAGGACCATCCCCTCGGCCAGGGTGCCGTGCGAGTACGACTCGGGGGCAGCGTTGCCGCAGTCGTGGACGTCCATGCCGAGCATGTGGCTCACGCCGTGCAGGGTCCAGCGCGAGTAGACCTTGCTGCTCTCCTCGAGCGCCTCCTCGGCGGAGACGGGCAGCAGACCCATGTCCTCCAGCCCGTGCGCCAACACGGTGACCGCGGCGTTGTGGCCGGCCCGGAACGGCTCGCCGGGACGGATCGCGGCGATGCCCGCCTCCTGGGCGCGGAAGACCAGGTCGTACAGGTCGCGCTGGAGCGGGGTGAAGGTGCCGTCGACGGGCAGGGTGCGGGTGACATCGGCGGTGTAGAGGTTGTGCCCCTCCACCCCCATGTCGAGCAGCACGAGCTCGCCGGGGGTGATCGGGCCGCTGTTCTCGATCCAGTGCAGCGTGGTGGCGTGCTTGCCCCCGCCCACGATCGAGTCGTAGCCGATGTCGTTGCCCATCGCCCGGGCTCGGCGGAAGAAGGTGCCCTCGATCCAGCGCTCGCCGAACTCCAGCACCTGCTTCCACTCCCGCACCGAGTCGGTGAAGCCGAGCGTGGTGATGTCGCAGGCCTCCTGGAGCTGGGCCAGCTCCCACTCGTCCTTGATCAGCCGCATCTCCGAGGCCACCCGGGCGAGCTCGCCGTCCTGGCCCTCGTCGCCCGCGACGAGGCCGTCGACGTACGCCGAGACACCACGGTGCACCCGGGTCTTCGTGCCCGAGGTGAGGGCGGAGGCGAGGTCGTCGACGTGCCGCACCTCCAGGCCGAGTGAGTCGCTCATCTCCTTGGCCGAGGGCCGCCGGCCGGCCCACAGCTCGCCGTACTGCCGGTCACGGAAGAACTCGTCGCTCTCGCGGCTGGAGCGTGGCCGGGCGAAGAGCACCGAGGAGCCGTCGGGCTCGATCACCAGCGTGGCGTCGGAGGTGAGGTTGCCGGTGAAGTAGGTGTGCGCCGTGTCGGGCCGGAAGCGGTAGTCGGTGTCGTTGGACCGCACCTTGTAGGTGCCGGCCGGGAGCACCAGGCGCTCGCCCGGGAACGCCTCGGCGAGCCTGGCCCGCCGGGCCGCGGCGTACGTCGTGATCGGGTGGGGCGGGAGGTCGAGTTCGCGCTCGCCCCAGCCCTGCCGCATGAACTCCGACCAGGCCTCGGACACGGTCGGGTCGTGCGACTCGGTGTGCTCCTGCTGGGCGGCGTCGGAGGTGCTGGACGGGTCGGGCTTCTCGGAGGCGCTCACCCGAGCCACTGTACGCGCGCGCGATCCGCGCGCGTACCTCACGAAGAAGGAACCGGGCGCACCGGCCGATAGGCTGAGCGGCATGGGGGTCAGCCGGTCGCGCAGCAATCTGGCGTTCACCGTGACGGTGGCCGTCATCGTGGGCGTGTGTGCGCTCCCGGTGCTGCTGATGCTGGTCGTGGGCGCGGCCCTGGCCCCGCTGGCGGCGATGCTCGCCGTGGTGGCCGCGCTGGTCCCGGTGGTCCCACTGGTCGCCTGCTTCCTGTGGCTGGATCGCTACGAACCCGAGCCCCGCGGGCTGCTCGGCCTCGCCCTCGCCTGGGGTGCCGTGGTCGCGGTGGTCGCGACCTTCCTGGTGCACGGCATCGGGGGTCTGGTCTTCGACGTCTCCGAGGCGCACTCGCTGGCGCTGTGGGCTCCGATCGTCGAGGAGGCCGCCAAGGGGGCGTTCCTGTTCCTGCTGCTGTGGTGGCGGCGTGACACCCTGGACGGCATCCTCGACGGCATCGTGTACGCCGGCATGCTCGGGATCGGCTTCGCCTTCACCGAGAACATCCTCTACCTCGCGACCGCCTACGCAGAGAGCGAGTCGTCGGGGATGAGCCCGGTCGGAGGGCTGACCGCCACCTTCGTGGTGCGTTGCCTGTTCAGCCCGTTCGCCCATCCCTTCTTCACCGCCTTCATCGGCATCGGCATCGGCATCGCCGTGATGTCGCGGCAGCGCTGGGTGCGCTGGCTGGCCCCGCTCGGCGGGTACGCCCTCGCCGTGATCGCCCACGCCGCCTGGAACTCCTCGACCCTGATCGGCGCGGGCAGCGGGGTGCCCGGCTTCCTCGTGGTCTACGCCGTGCTGATGCTGCCGGCCTTCTGCGGGATGACCGGATTGGCCGTCTGGACCCGGATCAGCGAGCGTCGGCTGCTGGCGGCGTCCTTGCACGACGCGGCCCGGCGCGGACTCGTCCCGAGCACCGACATCGGCTGGATGGTCGACCTCCGGGCCCGCAGGTACGCCCGGCGCTATGCCCGCCAGCGGGGCGGGCCGGGCGCCGAGCGGGCGATGCGCGACTACCAGCAGACCGTCATCGAGCTCGGCTACCTGCACCACCGCTACCTCCGCGGCACCCCGCCACCCGACTTCGCGGTCCGCGGTGGGGAATACATTGCCAGGATCGGGGCGGTGCGTCCGCTCCTCGCCTTCCCGGGACAGGTGGTACCCATCAGATGACGCCGCGTTCCGACCCCGGCCACCCTCAGCATCCACGTCCGTCCACCACCAAGGAGCCCACCCTGGAGCCCACCGAGCCGCAGACGCCGGAGCAGACCAGGACGCCGGCGCGGCCGGCCGCCTCGCACCGGCCGCACCCGCACGAGCAGTCCGACGGTGACACCACCCGGATGGTCACCGCGCTGGTGCGGATGAGGCAGGCCCTGCAGCAGGTCTCCCTCCCGCTCGACCTGCCCGGATCCGACCGGCAGCGGCAGTCGCTGAGCGAGCTGGTCGCCCAGCTCGAGGACTACGTCATCCCGCGGATGATGACCCTCGACGCCCCCCTCCTCGCCGTGGTCGGCGGGTCCACGGGCGCGGGCAAGTCGACGCTGGTCAACTCGCTGGTGGGACGTAAGGTCACCACGCCCGGACTGCTGCGCCCCACCACCCGGTCGCCGGTCCTGGTGCACCATCCGGACGAGGCCGGCTGGTTCGGACAGGACCGCCTGCTGCCCGACCTCGAGCGGGTCACCCACGCCACCAACGACCCCGACGCGCTCCAACTGGTCGCCGATCCGGGGATGCCGGCAGGCCTGGCGATCCTCGACGCGCCCGACGTCGACTCGGTCGAGGAGCGCAACCGGGTGCTCGCCGCCCAACTGCTCGCAGCCGCTGACCTGTGGATCTTCGTCACCTCAGCGGCACGGTACGCCGACCAGGTGCCTTGGGGCTTCCTCAAGCAGGCGGCCGAACGCACCACGGCAGTGGCCGTCGTACTCGACCGCACCCCCGAGGACGCCGTGGGGACGGTGGCCACCCACCTGGCCCGGATGCTCGCCTCGCGCGGGCTCAAGGACAGCCCGCTGTTCATCGTCCGCGAAGGGGCAGTGAGCGAGGACGGTCTGCTCCCGTCCGACCACGTCGCCGAGGTGCGCGGCTGGCTGGACATGCTCGCCGAGGACTCCGGTGCCCGACAGGCGGTGGTGCAGCAGACCCTCGAGGGCACCGTCCGGTCGGTGACCCAGCGCACCCACCCGCTCGTGGAGGCCGAACTCGACCAGCGAGAGGCCGCCCGGCAGCTGAAGGCCGACGCGGTGGACGCGTACGCCACCTCCACCGACCGGCTCGTCGAAGCCACCTCCGACGGCACCCTGCTGCGCGGTGAGGTGCTGGCCAGGTGGCAGGAGTTCGTCGGCACGGGGGAGCTCCTGCGCTCGCTGGAGACCAAGGTCGGCTGGCTGCGGGACAAGGTGGTCAACACCTTCAAGGGCAAACCACAGCAGGCCGAACGCGCCCAGATCGCGGTCGAGTCCGGACTGGAGCTTCTCGTCCTCGAGCACGCCGAGGCCGCCGCCGAGCGGGCCGAGGCCGCCTGGCAGCAGCTCGCCGCCGGGCGCGGCCTGCTGCAGGGGAGCTCCCAGGACCTCGGCCGGGCCTCCCGGGACCTGCGCCGGCGGGCCGAACGCGCCGTCCGCGACTGGCAGGCCGGCGTCTTGGAGATGGTCAGGTCCGAGGGCCAGGACAAGCGCTCCACGGCCCGCTTCCTGGCGGCCGGGGTGAACGGGCTCGCGGTGGCGCTCATGGTCGTGGTGTTCTCCTCGACCGGGGGCGTGACCGGCACCGAGGTCGGGATCGCCGGCGGCTCCGCCGTACTCGGCCAGAAGCTGCTCGAAGCGGTCTTCGGCGACCAGGCGGTGCGCCGTCTGCAGGAGCGCGCCCGTGCGGACCTCGAGGATCGGATCCGGGCGCTGCTCGACGCCGAACTGTCGCGCTACACCGAACTGGTCGACGACCTCGGGTTCGTGGAGGGCGCCGCCACCCGCCTGCGTGATGCGGCGCGGCGGGTCGACGACGCTCGGTTCGAGGCCCGGCGCCATGACGGAGGCAGTCATCTCGATCCGGGTGCTGGCGCCTCAGCACACTAGACTGAAGTGACGACTTCTCACGACACAGGGAGACCATGACCTCGTTGCTTCAGGGCGCCAAGAACCTGGTCACCAGGGGCACCGACATCGGCGACCGGATCGACGGACTGGCCACTGCGACGCAGGCGGCCCAGGGCCGCCTCGACGACGAGCTGGTCGAGTCGGCCCGAGCGGTGGCGGAGCGGGCCGGCAGCCGACTGCGACTCTCCGCCGACCACACCGTCGTCGGCATCGCCGGGGCCACGGGTTCGGGCAAGTCGTCCACCTTCAACGCGTTGACCGGCCTGGAGCTGTCCGCCGTCGGTGTCCGCCGGCCCACGACCTCGTGGGCGACGGCGTGCGTCTGGGGCTCCGCCGGGGCGAGCGAGCTGCTCGAGTGGCTCGGCATCCCGGAGCGCCACCAGACCACCCGCGACTCGATGCTCGACACCCGACGGGAGAGCAACGAGCTTGACGGCGTCGTGCTGCTGGACCTGCCCGACCACGACTCCACCGAGGTCTCCCACCACCTCGAGGTCGACCGGCTGGTCGACCTCGCCGACATGCTGGTGTGGGTCCTCGACCCGCAGAAGTACGCCGATGCCGCCATCCACGACCGCTACCTCGAGCCGCTGCGCACCCATGCCGAGGTGATGGTCGTGGTGCTCAACCACATCGACACCGTGCCGGCCGACCGGCGCGAGGCGATGGTGGGCGACGTCCGGCGGTTGCTCGACCAGGACGGCCTCGCCCAGGTGCCCGTGATCGCGGTGAGCGCGCGGGAGAAGTGGGGGATCGCCGAGCTGAAGCAGGAGATCGCCCGCCGGGTCGAGAAGAAGAAGGCCACCCGGGCCCGGCTCGAAGCCGACGTCAAGGCCGCCGCGGCCAGGATCAGCGAGGCATCGGGCACGGGCTCGAACGGTCGACTGGCCCCCGAGCGGATCGAGGCGATGGACGACGCGATCGCCGAGGCGGCCGGCGTGCCGACCGTGGTCGACGCGGTCGAGCGTGCCACCCGCGTCCGTGCCCACCGGGCCACCGGCTGGCCGTTGGTCTCCTGGGTGTCCCGGTTCCGGCCGGACCCCCTCAAACGTCTCCACCTCGACCTGGGTGCCGCCGGCAAGGAACTGGCCGGCACGCCCCGCACGTCCGTGCCCGAGGCGACCGCCGTCCAGCGGGCCCGGGTCGACACCGAGGTCCGCGCGCTGGCCGAGGACGCCGGCGCCGGACTCGGCGCCCCCTGGCAGGAGTCCATCCGTCGCGCCTCCGTCACCCGGATCGACGATCTCGGCGACCGGCTCGACGCCGCCCTCGGCTCCACAGACCTCGGCGTCGAGCGGCTGCCCATGTGGGCCCACCTGGTGCGGGTGCTGCAGTGGCTGCTGATCCTGGTCGCCGTCGGCGGACTGGTCTGGTCGGTGGCCGCCCTCCTCTCGGGCAGCCTGGGCGACGGCGACCGCACGCCGCAGATCGGCGGCATCGCCGTACCCCTGATCCTGCTGGGCGGCGGCGTGCTGCTGGGCATCGTGCTGGCCCTGGGATGTCGATTGTTGGTGGCCGGCACCGCCCGCTCCCGTGCGGCTCGCGCGGATGCGCGGCTGCGGGCCAGGGTGCACGACGTCTCCCAGGAGCTGGTGATCACGCCCGTGCAGGAGGAGCTCGCGGCCTACGCCGAGGTTCGGCGAGGCCTCGACGCGGCGCTGGCCTGACCGCTGGCCGGGCACGACCGCTCGCTGGGTCGGACTGTTGGCGCCCTGAGCGCTGGCTGGGCCCCACCGCTCGTCGGGCCGGCTGTCGGCGCGGCCTGAGCGCTGGCTGGGTCCGACCGGGCTGAAGGGTCGACCGCGTCCGACCGGCTGAACGGCCGACAGGGTCCGGCTCGGGCAGCGCCCCACGCGGGCCGGTCGGCACCCACAATGGCTCCGTCGATCACCCCTGTCCCCAGCACGCTGCGTCCCGGGAGCGCTCGGTGCCGAGAGCACGGAAGCTTGACCTCGACAGCGATGGTGCAGCGCCGCCGGGTAGCCCGCGCGGAGCGGAGGGGAGAGCTGATGAACGAGACGATCGTGACGGTGCGAGGGTACGTCGGAGCCGAGGTGTCCCTGCGGGCCGCGGGTGAGGTCGACGTGGCCAGTTTCCGGGTGGCCGCTACGCCGCGCCGCTACAGCCGGCGCACGGAGAGCTGGTCCGATGCGCCGACCCAGTGGTTCACGGTGAGCGCGTGGCGGGGGCTCGCGGGCAACGTGGCGACCTCGCTGCACACCGGCGATGCGGTGATCGTGCAGGGCCGGCTGTCCCTGCACAGCTGGACCGACAGCGAGGGCGTCGAGCAGACCAGCTACGAGATCGACGCCGACCTGGTGGGGCACGACCTCAGCAAAGGCACAGCGGTGTTCACCAAACCGGTGCGCGAGCCCCGAGCCGCCCCTGAGGAGGAGGCCGTCCAGCCCGCCGATCCGGTCTCGGACTGGCGGGTGCCCGGGGGTGACAGCACGGCTGCGTGAGCGCGACCATGCCAGGCCGTCCCGGGGAGGCCGCCGACGCGTTCACCTTGGGTGATGTGCCCTAGCCTTGGGGCATGGCGGAATACATCCTCAGCCTGCGCAACGTGCGCAAGGCGCATGGTGACAAGGTCGTTCTCGACAATGTCACGCTCTCCTTCCTGCACGGCGCCAAGATCGGTGTGGTCGGCCCCAACGGCATGGGCAAGTCCTCGCTGCTCAAGCTGATGGCGGGTCTCGACCAGCCCAACAACGGCGACGTGATCCGTGACCCCGACGGCACGGTCGGCATGCTCCAGCAGGAGCCGCCGCTCTCCGAGGGCAGGACGGTGCTGGAGAACGTCGAGGAGGCCGTTGCCGAGATCAAGGGCAAGCTCGACCGCTACAACGCGATCTCCGAGCAGATGGCAGACCCCGACGCCGACTTCGACACCCTCCTCGCCGAGATGGGCGACCTGCAGACCGACCTGGACCACGCCAACGCGTGGGATCTGGACTCCCGGCTCGAGCAGGCGATGGATGCGCTGCGCTGCCCGCCGCCCGAGTCACTGGTCGACAACCTCTCCGGTGGAGAGCGCCGCCGGGTCGCCCTGTGCAAGCTGCTGCTCCAGCAGCCCGACCTGCTCCTGCTCGACGAGCCCACCAACCACCTCGACGCCGAGTCCGTGCAGTGGCTGGAGGGCCACCTGAAGGCCTACCCGGGCGCCGTCCTCGCCGTCACCCACGACCGGTACTTCCTCGACAACGTCGCGGAGTGGATCGCCGAGGTCGACCGTGGCCAGATCCACGGCTACGAGGGCAATTACTCCACCTACCTGGAGACCAAGAAGGAGCGCCTCAAGATCGAGGGGCAGAAGGACGCCAAGCGGGCCAGGATGCTGGAGAAGGAGCTGGAGTGGGTCCGCTCCAACGCCAAGGCCCGGCAGACCAAGAGCAAGTCCCGTCTGGCCCGCTATGAGGAGATGGCGGCGGAGGCCGAGCGCACCCGCAAGATCGACACCGCGGAGATCAACATCCCGGCCGGTCCTCGGCTGGGGGACGTCGTCTTGGAGGCCAAGGGGCTGGTCAAGGGCTTCGAGGGCCGCACCCTGTGGAACGACATCAGCTTCAGTCTGCCCCGCGCCGGCATCGTCGGCGTGGTCGGCCCCAACGGCGTGGGCAAGACGACCCTCTACCGGATGATCATGGGGTCCGAGCAGCCCGATTCGGGTGAACTCAACGTCGGGCAGACCGTCAAGATCTCCTACGTCGACCAGAGCCGTGGCGGCATCGACCCCCAGAAGAACGTCTGGGAGGTCGTCTCCGACGGACTCGACTTCATCAAGGTCGCCAACTTCGAGATGAACTCGCGGGCCTACGTCGCCTCGTTCGGGTTCAAGGGGCCCGATCAGCAGAAGAAGTCCGGGGTGCTCTCCGGCGGTGAGCGCAACCGGCTCAACCTCGCCCTCACCCTCAAGATGGGCGGCAACATGCTGCTGCTCGACGAGCCCACCAACGACCTGGACGTGGAGACGCTCTCCTCGCTGGAGGACGCACTGCTCGACTTCCCCGGCTGCGCCGTGGTGACCTCGCACGACCGCTGGTTCCTGGACCGGGTGGCCACCCACATCCTGGCCTGGGAGGGCACCGAGGAGAGCGAGGGCGAGTGGTTCTGGTTCGAGGGCAACTTCGCCTCCTATGAGGAGAACAAGATCGAGCGTCTCGGTGTGGAGGCCGCCCGGCCGCACCGGGTCACGCACCGCCGCCTGACTCGCGACTGACCAGCGACTGAGCAGAGCCACCGCTCGGCCGGCCGACGACGAAGCCCCCACCCGGATCATCCGCGGTGGGGGCTTCGTGTCCCTCGGCTGAGGTGACGGTCGGAGAACTCAGGGGGCCGGCGCGGGCTGACGGATCTCCATGTGCGGGTGGAGGGCGATGAGGTTGTCGGCCACCACGTTCATCACCCGCCCGAGGGCCTCGTAGTCCTCGGTGCCGACCAGGTCGACCAGGTAGGACCGCACGCTCTCCACATGCGAGGGGGCCGCCTGCCGGAGCATGCGCATGCCTTCCTCGGTGATCTGAGCGACCACTCCGCGTCCGTCCTCGGCTGTCTGGGTGCGACGGACCCAACCGGACTTCTCCATCCGAGTGATCGTGTGGGTGACACGGCTACGGCTGTGGGCCAGCGAGTCCGCCAGGTGAGCCATCCGCATCTGGCCGTCGCGCTCGGAGAGCCGCACCAGCACCTCGTACTCGCCCAGCGAGATGTCGAAGTCGCGGCGCAGGTCATCGTCGAGACGGTCCAGCAGGAGTGTCATACCGATCAGCAGCGCCCGCCAGGAGCGCTGCTGATCGGCTTCGAGCCAGCGTGTCGAGTCGTTCACGCTCTCAGTTTAGGGCTGACAGCGGTCAGATCCGCTCAAGGATCAGCGCCATGCCCTGACCGCCACCGACGCACATCGTGATCAGGCCGGTGCTCTTGTCGTGCCAGTCCAGTGAGTTGAGCATGGTGTTCTGGAGTCGGGCGCCGGTCATGCCGAACGGGTGCCCGACCGCGATCGCGCCACCGTTCACGTTGAGCCGGTCGAGGTCGATCCCGAGTTCCTGGTACGACGGGATCACCTGGGCGGCGAACGCCTCGTTGATCTCGACCAGGTCGATGTCGTTGATGCTCATGCCGGCGTGCCGGAGCGCCTGCTTGGTGGCTTCGACCGGGCCCAGGCCCATGATCTCGGGGGAGAGGCCGCTCACCCCCGTGGACACGATCCGCGCCAACGGGGTGACCCCGAGTTCGGCGGCCTTGGTGTCGGACATGATCACCACGGCAGCGGCGCCGTCGTTGAGCGCGCAGCAGTTGCCGGCGGTGATCCGGCCGTCCTCGCGGAAGACCGGCTTGAGTCCGCTGATGGCCTCCAGGGTGACGCCCGAGCGAGGACCGTCGTCGGCGGAGACGACGGTGCCGTCGGACAGCGTGACCGGGGTGATCTCGCGGGCCCAGAAGCCGTCCGCGATCGCCTTCTCGGCGAGGTTCTGGCTGCGGACGCCGAACTCGTCCATCTCCTGCCGGGAGATGCCCTTGAGCTGGGCGACGTTCTCGGCGGTCTCACCCATCGCGATGTAGACGTCGGGGAGCAGGCCGTCCTTGCGCGGGTCGTGCCACGGGGTGTTCGCCGCAGAGGATGCCTTCGTACGTTCCTTCGCGTCGGCGAAGAGCGGGTTCTGGGTGTCGGGCAGGTGGTCGGAGGTGCCCTTGGCGAAGCGGGAGACGGTCTCGACGCCGGCGGAGATGAACACGTCGCCCTCGCCCGCCTTGATCGCGTGGAAGGCCATCCGGGTCGTCTGCACCGAGGAGGAACAGTAACGAGTGACGGTCGCGCCCGGCACGGTGTCCCAGCCGTTCAGCACGCTGACCACGCGTCCCATGTTGCTGCCGGACTCGCCACCGGGCAGCCCGCAGCCGAGGAGCAGGTCGTCGACGGCGTCCGGTTCCAGGCCAGGCACCTTCTCAACGGCCGTCCTGGTGATGAAGGCGGCGAGGTCGTCGGGACGGAAGTCCTTGAGCGACCCCTTGTTCGCGCGGCCGATGGGGGTGCGTGCCGCGGAAACGATGACTGCCTCGGGCATGGGTTCTCTCCGTACGAGTCAGGGATTGGGACCTTGGTCACCCTAGGCCATCCCGGGTCATCCGGACCGGGCTGAAAGGTGACCTGCCCCACACGTTCGAGGGGGTGCGGAGCCCGGACTGGTTGGCCGGCACAACCGGCGGGTGCGCTACGCCACGACATGCTCCGTCGTACGCCGGGATCTGGCACCATCAGCCCGTGCGCCACCTCTACCAGTGCCCGATGCGTTGGGCCGACATGGATCAGCTGGGTCACGTCAACAACGTGGTCTACGTGGACTACCTGCAGGAGGCGCGGGTGGACATGCTGCGTGTCCACGCCCGTGGTCCCCAGACCGACGGGCTCGCCGAGGGCACGGTGGTCGCCGAGCACCAGGTCACCTATGTCGCCCCAGCCACCTTCGGCTTCCGGCCGATCAGCATCGAGACCTGGGTGACCGAGATCCACGCGGCGTCCTTCACGATGGCCTACGAGGTCTTCCACGAGGACGCCGACGGGCTGCGGACCGTCTACCTACGGGCGACGAGCGTTCTGGCGCCGTACATCTTCAGCACCGAGCTGCCGCGCCGCCTCACCCACGGGGAGAGGGAGTCGCTGGCGGTCTACCTGGAGCCAACGCCCCGGCCGCGGGTGCAGATCGGGGAGACGCGACGTAGCGAGGCGGGTCACTATCCGCTGCGTGTCCGCTTCTCCGACGTCGACGCCTACGGCCACGTCAACAACGTCAAGTACTTCGAATACTTCCAGGAGGCCAGGATCAAGGCGCTCGCGATCGCGGCCGGCGGCGCCGACGTCCCGCGGCCGGCGATGGTGGTGGCGCAGACCGATGTCGTCTATCGGCGTCCGATCCTGTTCCGCGCCGACGCCTACGACACCTGGACCTGGGTCCATCGGGTGGGCACCAGGTCACTGGAACTGCACGCCGAGATCCGTGACCCGCAGGTCGAGGGCCGCGCCGGAGCACTTGCCCGAGGGCGCTTCGTGATGGTGCTCTTCGACCCGACGACCGGGCGGAGCATCGAGCCCACCCCCGAGACCCGCGCCTTCCTCGAGCGGCTCGGCTGATCCTGGTCGTCCGACCGGGCAGCGGGGCGAGGGTCAGGTCAGCTGGGGGAGCGGTTCTGGGGTGGTGGCGCGAAGACGCTTGAGGGCTCGGTGACGTGTGACCCGCACGGAGACCGTGCTGGTGCCGAGGGCCGCAGCGGTCGCGGCTACGTCGAGCCCGACGACCTCCAGGCACGAGATCACGTCGCGCTCGCGCGACGGCAGGGAAGCGAGCGTGGCGCGCACCCAGTCCTGACCGGACACGACCGAGTCGGGGCCGGGCACGCTGCCGCCCAGTTCCACCAGATCCGCGTGCTCGCTCGGCGAGGTCCGCCGACGTCCACTCTTGCGTCGGGAGTTGGCCGCGAGGTGGCGGGCGATCCCGAAGAGCCAGCCGGCGAAGTCGGAGGAGGTGCCGTGGAAGGTGCGCAGTTTCGAGGCGGCGGTCAGCCAGGCCTCCGAGGCGAGATCCTCGGCGCTCTCGATGCTGTCGGTGGAGCCGCGGGTCTCCAGCCAGACGAGAAGACGCCCGGCGTGGGCTCGATAGAGCGCTCGCCAGGCATCCGGGTCGCCGTTCTTCGCGTCGGCGATGAGGTCATCGTCAGTGGCCACGGTCCCTCACTGAATCATGGGACCCAGCGGAGGGATAGTCCGACCCTCGTCGATCGGTGTCGCGCCATCGCCATTCCCAGGCATGCCGCGAGCCGGGATCTCGATCCCGGCTCTGTTCGTCCGATCCGTCGGAGTGGTTGTCCCCTCGGTGGTCATCGTGGTCCGAATCCTGATCGGGCCAGTTCCAGTTCCAGCCCGAGCCCCAGTGATCCTGGTCTCGGGCACCCTCGTCGCTGTGGCGATCACCGCTCGATCGCGGGGGATCGGGTTTCTGCCCCGGAAGTTCGATGGTCGAGTTCCCCCGCGAGCCGGTGGACCCGTGGCGGGATTCACCGGACTTGCTGGACTTGCCTGACTTGCCGGGGTCGGTGGCTGCCTCCGGTCCGCCCCCCTTGGTCGCGGGTGGGTCCGGTGGCGTCGCAGGCGCTTCCTGGTGCTGTGAGGGCGCGTCCTGCCCCGGCCGCTCGGCGTCGTCGGTGTGGGGATCCGACGACGCCTCGGGTGCGGCCGGGGCTGAACGCGAGATGCCGGCGCCGGGGTCTACCGTCGTGGGGTCGGTAGACTCCGGCGCCCGCTGGATGGCGCCGCGAGGGGATGAGGCGTCGCCATCCGGACTCGAGGGCGGGAGGGACGGGCCCATGGAGGGGCCACCCGCGGGTTCAAGTGGGGACTCGATCCCAGGTGTGGCTCCGAGGAGCCACGAGACCGAGGCGACCGCGGCAACAGCCGTGGCCGCGAGTAGAACCCGGATTCCCGCCGTACGAGCCGGTCGAGGGGCGGAGCTGAGCTCCACCAACTGAGCGAGCAGCACCGGATCGGGCTCCAGCGCCGGGATATGGGCGCGGAGCTCGGTGAGGGGCGGCTGACTCGTCATCGCTCAATCGGGTCGGGATGCGCGGTGCGCACCGGTGAACAGGCTTTCCATCCTCTACCTGTCGCGGGCTGGCGGGAGCGTTACGTCGGGATCGAAGTTTTTTCAGACCGGCGTGTTCACCATGAACTGGGCCGCGTGGGTGACGTACTCCCAGAACCGCTGATCCTGCTCAGGAGTGAGATCCGCGGCGTCGAGACCGGCCCGGAAGTGGTGCAGCCAGTGGTCGGCTGCGTCCGGGGTCACCGGGAACGGCGAGTGCCGCATCCGCAGACGTGGGTGGCCGCGGGTCTCGGAGTAGGTCGTCGGACCGCCCCAGTACTGGCACAGGAACAGGAAGAAACGCTCCTCGGCAGGGCCGAGATCCTCCTCGGGGTACATCGGCCGGAGGAGTTCGTCCCCCGCGACGCCCTCGTAGAACCTCGCGACGATGGTGCGGATCGTGTCGGCGCCGCCGATCTCGTCGTAGAAGGTCACCCGCCCATTGTGCCGAGCACCCGGTTGCCCGACATATTCGCCGTGGAAGACTCTGGGTGTCTGCTCACCGATCATCGAGGGAGAAACATCCATGCCCACCATCCGCAACGCCACGACCGTCTGGGAGGGCACCCTGTTCGAGGGTGCCGGCAAGGTGACCCTGGACTCCTCAGGTCTGGGCACCTACGACGTCTCCTGGCCCTCGCGGGCTGAGGAGGCCAACGGCAAGACCAGCCCCGAGGAGCTCATCGCGGCCGCGCACTCCTCCTGCTTCTCGATGGCCTTCTCCAACGCGCTGGCCAAGAACGACACCCCGGCGACCAGCCTGACCACCACCGCGGCGGTCGAGCTCACCCCCGGCACCGGGATCACCGGCATCAAGCTCACCGTTCGCGGCACCGTGCCCGGCATCGACAACGCGACCTTCGTCGAGCTGGCTGAGGGCGCCAAGGCCGGCTGCCCCGTCTCCCAGGCGCTCGCCGGCACCACCATCACCCTGGATGCCGCCCTGAGCTGAGCCTCGTCGCCGGTGCGTGCCACGGACCTGGGGCACCAGGTCCGTCGTCCCGCCGGTGGGGTACGACGAGGGGCCGCAGCCCTGCCGGCTGCGGCCCCTCGTCGTACCCGCTCTCAGTCGTACCCGCTCTCAGTCGTTCCTGCTCTCAGTCGTTCCCATCGGGGGAGTCGCCGTCGTGGAGCGGCGCCCGGCCGCGGTCGATCCCGCCGCTGCCGTGCCGCGTGGCCTGGCCGGCCATCGCCCGGTCGGACTCGGAGGGCAGGCCGTACTTGGTGTCCGGCTCCTCGCGATGCCACACCACCCGCTGGGGGAGCGGGATCTCGATCCCCTCGTAGTCGAAGCGGGTCTTGATCCGCTGGCGCAGCTCGCGGGCGATCTCCCACTGCTCGAGCGGGGCCGTCTTGACCAACAGGCGCACTGTCACGAAGTCGGGTCCGAGCACCTCGACGCCGGTCACCGTGGGCTCCTCGACGACGATGCCCCGGTACTCCTCGTCGCTCCACAGGTCGTGCGAGATCTCCTGGAGCAACTGCTTTACGCGGGCGAGATCCGAGTGGTAGCCGACGTTGATGTCGACCACGGCGCAGGACCAGTTCTGGCTCATGTTGCCCACCCGGCGGATCTCGCCGTTCGGGACGTACCAGACCGTGCCGTCCAGGGCTCGTAGCCGGGTCACGCGGAGCGTGACCGCCTCCACCGTTCCGATCGCCTCGCCGAGGTCGATGACGTCGCCCACGCCGTACTGGTCCTCGAAGACCATGAACATGCCCGACACGTAGTCCTTGACCAGCGACTGGGCACCGAAGCCGACGGCCAGACCCACGATTCCGGCACTGGCGATGATCGGCGCGATGTTGATCCCGATCGCGGACAGGATCATCGTCCCGAAGATCGCGGCGATGATGACGGTGATGACGCTCTTGAGGACGTTCCCCATCGTCTTGGCGCGTTGGATCCGGCGGCCCTGATAGGCGGGGTCCTCCTCCGCACCGCGCAGCCGGCCGAATCCCTTCGCGCCCTTGTCGGAGGAGTTCCTGGGGGCGGTGGCCTGCTTGACCACCCGGTCGACGACCTTGAACAGGAGCCACCGGACCACGACCGCGGAGACGATCAGGATCAGCACGGTGAGCGGCTTGCCGAGCAGGATCTCCGCGAGTTGGCCGACGGTCTGGTTGCCGGTCCAGTCCTGCACCGTGCTGCAGATACTGTCCGGCGTACAGGGTTCGAGCTGCTCCAACATGGCGCCCAGTATCCCCACCGAGCAAGCCAGAGCCGAGTCCTCGACGGCCCGCGGTGGCCGGGAGGGGCGGCCGGCGGTGAGTTCTGCGAGGCGAACCGATATCCTGCCTCGCGTGAGCACGCCGCACTCCTTCCTCCGCCGCGCCGTCGTCGCCCTTGGATCGGGCCTCGTTCTGGTCGCGGCCCTCGCCGCCCCCGCCTCCGCCGATGTGCCGGAGGGCTGGAGCAACCCGGACGAGATGAGCTGGCTGGCGCTGCTCGGGATCGTGCTGGGCCTGCCCATCCTCATCGCTCTGGTGATCAGCGCGATCGTGATGGTGCCCTCGCTGCTGCGCGGTGAGGGCTTCAGGGTCGACACCGAGTCGGTCACCTGGGTCGGTGGCCCCAGCAGCGGCACCGCGGAGTTGGCCGAGGGCGGCAAGCACGCCGACTCCGGCGGCGCGAGCGCGCGTTTCTGATTCCTGTGCCCATCGCCGATCGCCGTTCCGGTGCCCTGACCTCGCCGGAGCGTTTTCGCCTCGAGGAGGCCGTCCGCAAGGCCGAGCTCACCTCCAGGGTCGAGTTCAGTGTCTTCCTCGGGGCCGCGGACGGTCCGCCCCGCGCGTACGCCGTTCGCCTGCATGAGACCTTGAAGACCCCCTCGCGCACCGTCCTGGTCTTCGTCGACCCGGTGGCCGGTGCCCTCGAGGTGGTGACCGGCGGCGACGTACGCCGCACGCTGACCGACCAGGAGGTCGGTCTCGCGGTCCAGGAGATGCTCGGCTCCTTCGCCGAGCAGGACCTGGTAGGTGGTCTGATCCGCGGGATCGGCCTGCTCGCCGAGCACGCCCGCTCCTGACTCCACCCCGGTGTGCGGGTGGCTGGAGCGGTCTGGAATACTTCGACACGTCGGTGCGCAAGCGCCGTCCCGGGGCTGTGGCGCAGCTGGTAGCGCATCTGCATGGCATGCAGAGGGTCAGGGGTTCGAGTCCCCTCAGCTCCACCGGATCGAAGCAGAGAGCCGGACCTACGGGTCCGGCTCTCTGCGTTTCCTCGGCACGACGGCCCGGAGCCTCGGCGGAGGCCGTCCACTCGCCGGCGGAACGGGTCGCTGGACTGACGTGAGTCCTCGAGGCCCGGGTCGACGACCTCAGCCAGGTGCGCGGGAAGCAGGGGCGGTTTCGGGTGGCCTCGGGTGGCCTCGGGCGGCGTAGGGTGCGGAGGATGAGGTTCGGGGCGCACCTGCCGCTGCTCGATCTCGACCCGGCCGCGGCGCGGCCGCTGAGCCACTACCTCGAAGCGGCCCGCGCGGCCGGCTTCGACTCGGTCTCGGCCAACGACCATCTGCTCTTCCGCAGGCCGTGGCTCGACGGGATCGTGGCGTTGGCCAGTCTGGCCGAGCGGAGTGCAGACCTCACCCTGGCCACCACCGTGGCGCTGCCGGTCATCCGCGGGCCGATCGCGCTGGCCAAGGCGGCCGCGGCTCTGGCTGACCTGTCCGGAGGACGGTTCGTGCTCGGGGTCGGGGCCGGATCCTCACCCGAGGATCACGCCGCCGTCGGACTGCGGTTCGAGGAGCGCTGGCAGCGATTCGACGAGGCGGTCGTGGTGCTGCGCGCGCTGTTGGCCGGGGGCCCGGCGCCGGTCGCTCCGCGCTTCTACGAGTTGCCGGAGGGGTTCGCGCCTCGGCCGGACCGGCCGGTCGCGGTGTGGATCGGCTCGTGGGGCTCGGCTGCCGGACTGCGCCGGGTCGCTCGGCTGGGGGACGGGTGGTTGGCCTCGGCGTACAACACCACCCCGCAGCGCCTTGCGGCCGGGCGCGCCGAGCTGCGGACGGCGCTCCGGGCCGAGGGCCGGTCCGACGACTCGGTTCCGGTCGCCCTCGCCACGACATGGACCTACCTCACCGAGAGCCGTGGTACGGCGCAGACGATGCTGGCCGGGCTGGCGGCGATGCTGAACCGCGACCCGGTCGCCCTGGCCGAGCAGGTCCTGGTGGGACCTGCGGGGGAGTGCGCAGAGAAGCTCGCGAGGTACGCCGAGGCGGGCGTCGGGACCGTGTACGTCTGGCCGGTCGAGGACGCCGTCGCGCAGGTGCGGCGGTTCGGCGCCGAGGTGATCCCGCGGCTGTCGGGTGAGCTGGCGGAGCCCTGGGGCGGCGTTCACTAGGCTGTGGTGATGGCTGACCTGGATGCGGTCGAGGCCGAGATCTGGCGGCTGCTCGACCGATACCGCGACGAACTGGAAGAGGCGACGATCTACGGCATGCCGTCGCTGCGGTGGCCCGGGTCCGGGGCCCACGACTACTTCGCGGCCGTGCAACGGAGCGCGCGGAAGGTGAGCGTGTACGCCATCGGGGTGGACACCTGGCCGGAGACGCTCGACGGGTCCTCGGCGGCGTTCAGGAAGCGACGCACCGGCAAGGCGACGTTCTCCTTCCCCACCATGGACGAGGACACCGCTGCCGAACTGGAGGCCTTCCTGGCCCGGCTCTACCGTCCCTATCGGGAGCACCACGCCGGACGCTCCGCGCTCTAGGGGACCGTCGAGGAGTCCGCGACGCGGTGCGAGTCAGCGCAGCAGGGCGACCAGGAAACCGCTCTCCGGGGTCCAGCCGACCAGGTCCCAGGTGGAGAGCCTGAGGTCGACGCTCCAGCCGGTCGCCTCCGCGTCCGCGAAGAACTCATCGAACGGGTAGCCGCGCTCCGCACCGAACCCGATCGCGGCCCGGCCCTCGGGCCGCAGGACGGCGCGCAGGCTGGTGAGGACGGCCCGGCGGGTGCTGGGAGCGACGAAGGTCATCACGTTGCCCGCACACACCAGCGCGTCGAAGGGCTCGGTCACACCGGCCGCGGGCAGGTCGAGCTCGGCGAGGTCCTGGACCAGCCAGGTCGGCCCGGGATGGTCCTGTTCGGCCGCCTCGATCAGGGCCGGGTCGACGTCCACGCCCACCACAGTGTGGCCGCGGTCGGCCAGCGCAGCGCCCACCCGGCCCGGACCGCAGCCGGCGTCGAGCACCCGGGATCCTCGCGGCACCATCGCGTCCACCAAGCGGGCCTCGCCGTCGAGATCCTGGCCCTGCTCAGCGAGGTCGCGGAACCGCTGGATGTACCACGCCGAGTGGCCCGGTTGTGCTTCCACCTGACGCATCCACAGACTCTTCTCGGCCATGACCGCATTGTGCCGGACCGATGCTCGACGCCGCGCACGGGACGACGCCCCCGTGCGAGCATGCTCGCACGGGGGCGTCGTGGCGCCGCGTCCTACGGGGTGCTCAGCGCTCCTCGGCGTCCTTGGCCTGCGCCGCCAGGGCGCGGGCCACCTCGGCACGGCCCTCGCGCACGTAGCGCTTGGCGGCCGGCTCGGCGGGCGAGGACTCCAGCCAGGCGTCCACAGTCTCCAGCAGTGCGGGGGAGGCGAGCGGCTTCGGGAAGATGTACTCCAGGACCACCGAGGCCCGGTGGGTGCCGAGGTGCTCCCAGAGCGTGTCGGCGGCCAGGAGGTACTTCTCGACGTACGGCGCCAGCACCTCGTCCTGGCCGTGCCGCATGAACGAGAACACGATCGAGCGGGCGGTCTCGTTGGGCGTGCCGGTCTCGACCACCGCGGCCTGCCAGGCCGCCGCCTTGGCCTCGGCGCTCGGCTGGGCGGCGCGTGCCGCGGCCGCGTGCTCCTGGCCGGAGATGGTGTTGTCGCGTTCGAGCTCGGCGGCGATCTCCGCCTCACCGTAGGCGCCGGCGGCGGCCAGACCGGTGATCAGGATCCACCGGAGATCCTGGTCGACCTCGAGCCCCTCGAAGACCAGGGTGCCCTCGAGCAGCCCCAACAGGTCGGCCACGGCGGACTCGCTGCGGCCCGCGGCCGCGTAGCTGCGGACGAAGGTGAGCTGGTGGTCGCTGCCCGGTTCAGCCTGCTCGAGCAGGTCGCGCAGGCCACTGGCCCAACGCTGCTGGAGCTCGGCCCGGCGGGCGGGGGCGGAGAAGGAATTGACCGCCTGGGCGGCGTACGCCGGGATCCGGCTGACACCCCAGGCGTCGGTCTCGGCACCGATGTTGGCCAGCACCAGGCTGACGAAGTCGGTGGCGGTCATCTCGGCGTCGCGGGTCATGTCCCAGGCGGCTCCCCACACCAGGGCGCGGGCGAGGGAGTCCTCGAGCCGCGAGAGGCCGCCCACCGCGGTCGCGAGCGACCGCTCGTCGAGCCGGATCTTGGCGTAGGCGAGGTCGCCGTCGTTGAGCAGCAGCAGGTCGGGCTGGGTCTGGCCGATCAGCTCGGCCACATCGGTGCGCTCACCCCGGACGTCGACCTCGACGTAGGTACGGCGCACGAGGGCGCCGTGCGCGTTCTTGTCGTACAGGCCGATCCCCAGCCGGTGCCGGCGGAGGGTCGGCCAGTCGGGGTGGGCGCTCTGGCGCACCGCGAAGGATCCGTAGCCACCGTCGTCGGTGAGGGTGAACTCCGGCGCGAGGGTGTTCACGCCGGCGGTCTGGAGCCACTCACCGGCCCAGCTGTCCAGCTCGCGGCCCGAGGCCGTCTCGAGGTGGCGGAGCAGGTCGCGGAACTCGGAGTTGCCGAACTCGAACTCCTTGAAGTACGCGCGGAGCCCGTTGAGGAAGGGCTCGAGGCCGACCCAGGCCACCAACTGCTTGAGCACCGAGGCGCCCTTGGCGTAGGTGATCATGTCGAAGTTGACCTCGACCGCCTGGAGGTCGTGGTTGTCGGCGGCGATCGGGTGGGTGGTGGGCAGCTGGTCCTGGCGGTAGCCGGTCTGCTTGCGCGCGTTGGCGAAGCCGGTCCAGGCGTCGGTGAAGTCGGTGACCTCGGCCTCGGCCCAGTAGCAGGCCCATTCGGCGAAGGACTCGTTGAGCCACAGGTCGTCCCACCACCGCATGGTGACCAGGTCGCCGAACCACATGTGCGCCATCTCGTGCAGGATCACCGAGGTGCGGAACTCGTAGAAGGACCGCGGCTGGCGGCTGCGCGGGAGGTACTCGTCGCGCAGGGTCACGCAGCCGGCGTTCTCCATCGCCCCCATGTTGTACTCGGGCACGTAGAGCTGGTCGTACTTCCCGAACGGGTAGGGGTAGTCGAACTTCTCCTCGAACCAGGCGAAGCCCTGCTTGGTCGTCTCCACGATGTTGTCGCGGTCCAGGTAGGGCACCAGCGACTGGCGGCAGTAGTGCCCCAGCGGGATGGTGCCGAACTTGCCCTCGTAGACGTCCTGCACCTCGTGGTACTCGCCGGCCACGATCGCGGTGATGTAGGTGGACATCGGCTTGGTCGGGGCGAAGCGCCAGACCGCCGAGGCGCTGTCGGTCGGGTGCGCCTCGGGGGCAGGCGTGGGGGAGTTGGAGACCACGGCCCAGTCCGCGGGCGCGGTCACGGTGAAGGCGAAGGTGCTCTTCAGGTCGGGCTGCTCGAAGGTGGTGAACACCCGCCGGGCGTCGGGCACCTCGAACTGGGTGTAGGCGTAGACGCGGTCATCGACCGGGTCGACGAAGCGGTGCAGGCCCTCGCCGGTGTGGCTGTAGGCGCAGTCGGCCTCGACCACCAGCACGTTGTCGGCCTCGAGGTCGGCGAGCGCCACCCGCGAATCGGCGTAGACCTCTGCCGGGTCCAGGGAACGGCCGTTGAGCGTGATCGCGTGGACCGTCGCGCCGACCAGGTCGGCGAAGGTCCCCGCCCCGGGCGTGGTGCACGTGAAGCGCAGGGTCGTGGTGGACCCGAAGACCTCCTCGCCCTTGGTGAGATCCAGGTCGACGGCGTAGGAGGTGACGTCCAGCAGGGCGGCTCGGGTGCGCGCTTCGTCGCGCGTCAGATTGGTGCCTGGCATGGTGCGCAGTCTCTCATTGCGGACCGAGCGACGGCGGACGGGTGCGGGGATTCACGCTCAATCCGAGAATTACAAAAATGTAGTTCCCCGACCGGCGTGTCACTCTTGACAACTTTCTGCATATGGTTCACCACGTGCATCTCCAGTCACATGGTTCACAACCATCACGCCGGTACGCCGGGCGAGCGGCGGGTCTCGCTCTCCTGGCGCTCCTCCTGCCCCTGTGCGCCACCCCCGCCGTGGCCGAGCCGACCGTGCCGGACGGTGCCCGGTCCTGGGGCTCGTTCTCACCGGCCACCAGGCTCACCGGCTCCACGCTGCTGTGCAGCGGGTACTCGGCGTGCAGCTCGGCGGGGTACTCCGACGCGGGGTACGGCGCGGCCAGCGGCCGGATGTACTGGCAGATGTACTCGGGCGTGAACTGCACCAACTACGCGGCGTACCGCTTGATCCGCAACGGCATGTCGAGCAGCCGTCCGTGGAGCGGTTCGGGGATGGCCTACAACTGGGGCCGGGCGATGGGCCAGCGCACCGATGCCACCCCGACCGTCGGCTCGATCGCGTGGTGGGAGTCGAACCGTCCCGGCATCGGCAGTGGCGGCCACGTCGCCTACGTCGAGAAGGTGACGGCCACCGAGATCGTCGTCTCGGAGTCGAACTGGGGACGCTCCTTCGACTGGCGTCGGATCAGCAGGACCAGCAACACCTGGCCCTCCGGCTTCATCCATTTCAAGGACGTCGCCCAGAAGCCGTTGGTGAACACGGCCCGGCCGGCGTTGAACGGCACGGCCAAGATCGGTCACTTCCTCACCGCCAGCGCGGGTCGGTGGAACCAGCCAGGCGTCAAGCTCAGCTATCGGTGGTACGACAACGGGGTCCCGTTCAAGGTCACCACCGCGAAGTTCCGGCCGATGCGGGCGCGACTGGGTCGTCGGCTCTCGGTCAAGGTCACCGCGAGCAAGTCCGGGTTCTCCTCGGCGAGCGTGATGACACCGGCGACCCAGCCGATCGCGCCGGGTGACCTGGCCAACCGCCGAGCCCCTCGGATCAGCGGTTCGATGGCGGTCGGCCAGACCCTGACCCTGGATCCCGGCAGCTACACCCCGGGAGCCGAGGCCAAGGCGGTGCAGTGGTACGCCGACGGACGGCCGGTGGCCGGCGCGACCGGGGCCAGTTTCGTGGTGAACCAGGCGCACGCCGGCGCGACCGTCACCGCCGCCGTCACGGCCCGACGCCGAGGCTTCAACGATCTCGCGGTGCGCTCGGCCCCGGTCGGGCCCGCCGGCGACCCGGCGGTCGGCGTACGCGGGGGCGGCACCGTCTCGGGTGCCGCGGTCGTCGGTCAGACCCTGACCGCGACCCCGGTCGTCACGACCCCGGCCGACGCGACCGCCGTCTACTCCTGGTTGCGCAACGGCCAGCCGGTCGCCCAGGGCCGCAGCTACCGAGTGCGTAAGACCGACGTGGGTGCGAGCCTCGCCCTGCGCGTCATCGTGCAGAGCGCGGGCCACCGGTCCACAGAGGTACGACGGGAGGCAGGGGTCGTCCGCAGCAAGCCCTGGTTCCGGGTGCGTGCCGTGGGGAGGAAGCACGGCGCCGTGGTCCGCATCTGGGTCGCCTCACCAGGTGTCCTCCCGACGCCCGGGTCGGTATCGGCTCAGGTCGGTGGGCGCACGCTGACCGCGCGACTCGTGGATGGCAAGGCCGTCCTGCGCTTCGCGGGACTGCGGCCGGGCGCCCAGCGCGTCGTCGTGAATCACCCCGGTGGGGGCGTCCTGCTGCCCGCGTCGACAAGCACCACCGTGCGGGTGGCCTCCTGAGGAGGAATCCGGCGGTAGCGGGGCGCGGTCGAGACGACCGCGCCCCGTTTTTCGCGCCGGATGCTTGACTGTCCTCCATGACTGGCACTACGAGCGACAACGTCGACTTCTGGTTCGACCCGGCCTGCCCCTTCGCCTGGATCACCTCTCGCTGGATCCTCGAGGTGGAGAAGGTGCGCGACCTCTCGGTGACCTGGCACATCATGAGCCTGGCCTACCTCAACGAGGACAAGGACATCCCCGAGGACTACCGCAGGCTGCTCTCCACCGCCTGGGGACCCGTGCGGGTCCTCGCGGCCGCGGAGGCGAAGCACGGCAAGGACGCGCTGCTGCCGCTCTACACCGCGCTCGGCTCCCGGCGGCACATCGAGGGCCAGGAGTTTACCCGTGAACTGATCGAGGGCGCGCTGGCCGAGGCGGGGCTGGAGACCGACCTGGCCGACGCGATGGATGAGCATTCCTACGACGAGGCGATCAAGACCTCCCACCACCTCGGCATGGACCAGGTCGGCAACGAGGTCGGCACCCCGACCATCGCCTACCGCGGCAGCGCGTTCTTCGGACCCGTGATCACCAAGGCGCCCAAGGGTGAGGAAGCGGGTCGGCTGTGGGACGGGTTCTCGATGGTCATGGAGTATCCGCACGTCTTCGAGCTCAAGCGCGCCCGCACCGACGAGCTCAACTTCAGCTGAGTCCGTCTCGAGGCGGGCGACGCGCCGAAGCACGCCCGGTCCGGTCGTGAGCCGGGCGACTGTCCGATCATCTGTCACCATGCAGACGTCGCGCTTCCCCCGCCTGCCCCGTGCCCATGCCCGTCACACCGCGGGGGTGGCGACGATCGCCCTCGCCGTAGGTCTGATGATGGCTCCGCCGGCCCAGGCCGAGCCTCGGAGCGGGACGCCGACGGCGCCGGGCCGCAGCATCGACGGGCCGCTCCTCCGGCTGGCCCCCACCGGTGGCGTCTCCTCGCTGGACGTCGATCTCGACGGACGGCTGGAGAGGAGCGCTGCGAAGACCTGGCGCACCGGGGTGCTCCGCACCTCCGGGTTCACCATGCTCGGGCTGACCTGGGCCGAACCATCCAAGACCTCCCACCGGGAGCCGGTCGTCCGTGCTCGGGTCCGTACGGCGGAGGGATGGCGGCGCTGGCAGGTGCTGCCGCAGCAGCACGACCTGCCCCAGGCCGACGAGGCGGCCGGGAAGGCGGGCACCCAGCCGGTCTGGGTCGGCCGCGCCCGTGCCGTCCAACTCGAGATCCGGCGTACTCTCCCGGCCGGGCCGACCCTGGCGCTGATCGAGCCCGACGCCGCCGGCCGGCAGGCGACCGGGAAGGCCGTGATCCGGCCGCGGCCGGCGCCCGCACCGGCCGAGCGTCGGCTGGGCGCCGCCGCCCGCCCGAAGTCGGCGCCGGTCCCGAAGATGTTCACCCGTACGCAGTGGGGCGCCAATCCCCGCTGGCTCAACGGGACACCGCGCTACGCCCGGACCGTCCGCCAGATCCACATCCACCACACCGCGAGCAGCCTGTCCTACTCACGAGCCGACGTCCCCGGCATCCTGCGCGGCTTCTACCGGTACCACACCCACAGCCTGGGCTGGTACGACATCGGCTACAACTTCCTGGTCGACCGCTTCGGACGCGCCTGGGTGGGGCGCTCGGGGGGGCCGTTCCGCGTCGTCCGCGGTGCGCACACCCTGGGCTTCAACCATGCCTCGGTCGGGGTGGCGGTGATCGGTTCCTTCGACCGGCGGCCACCCGGGCCCGCGGTGATCCGGATGCTGGGTCGCATCGCCGCGTGGAAGCTCGACCGATACCACCGCAAGCCGCGGGCCCGCACGCTCCGG
This sequence comes from Nocardioides insulae DSM 17944, assembly GCF_000422825.1. Classification (GTDB taxonomy): domain Bacteria; phylum Actinomycetota; class Actinomycetes; order Propionibacteriales; family Nocardioidaceae; genus Nocardioides; species Nocardioides insulae. The sequence goes on from NZ_AUGU01000015.1 coordinate 141,871, forward strand.
ATCTCCGAGGGCAGCGATCTCTTCCCGGCCGGCCGGAAGGTCTGGCTCAAGGTGATCGACGGCCACCGCGACACCAACCAGACCGCCTGCCCCGGGCTGGCGCTCTACAACAAGCTGCCCCAGATCCGACGGATCGCCGCCCGCCGGTCGGCGTACTTCAGCTGAGTCCTGGCTGACCCGGTCCTCGGTCCCGCGGCCGAGCACCGATGAGGATCGCCCCGGAGCCCGACACTAGGATCAGGGACCATGAGCAAGGTCCTCTCCGCAGTCGCTTGGCCCTACGCCAACGGGCCGCGTCACATCGGCCATGTCGCCGGTTTCGGCGTACCCTCCGACATCTTCAGTCGCTACATGCGGATGGCCGGCCACGACGTGCTGATGGTCTCCGGCACCGACGAGCACGGCACGCCGATCCTCATCGCCGCCGACGAGGCGGGCGTGACGCCGCAGGAACTGGTCGACAAGTTCCACCGGATGATCGCGGAGGACCTCTGCTCCCTGGGCCTGACCTACGACCTCTACACGCGTACGACGACCCGCAACCACCACGCCGTGGTCCAGGAGCTCTTCCGGGGCGTGTATGAGAACGGCTACTTCGTCGAGCAGACCGCCTACGGCGCGATCAGCCCCTCGACCGGGCGCACCCTGCCCGACCGCTACATCGAGGGCACCTGCCCGATCTGCGGGGCCGCCGGAGCCCGCGGCGACCAGTGCGACAACTGCGGCAACCAGCTCGACCCGCACGACCTGATCGACCCCGTGTCCAAGATCAACGGAGAGACGCCGGAGTTCATCGAGACCCAGCACTTCTTCCTCGACCTGCCAGCGCTCGCCGAGGCGCTGGGCGCGTGGCTCGACGAGCGCGAGCAGACCGGCCTGTGGCGGCCCAACGTCATCCGGTTCAGCCAGAACATCCTCAAGGAGATCCGGCCCCGGGCGATGACCCGGGACATCGACTGGGGGATCGCGGTGCCGCTGGAGGGGTGGCGCGAAAACCCCACCAAGAAGCTCTACGTGTGGTTCGACGCGGTGATCGGCTACCTGTCGGCCTCGATCGAGTGGGCACGTCGCTCCGGTGACCCGGAGGCCTGGCGACAGTGGTGGAACCCCGCGCCGAGCGGCGCGGACGAGCCCGTGTCCTACTACTTCATGGGCAAGGACAACATCACCTTCCACTCCCAGATCTGGCCGGCCGAACTGCTCGCCTACTCCGGCAAGGGCAGCAACGGCGGCAAGCCTGGGCACTACGGCGAGCTCAACCTGCCGACCGAGGTCGTCTCCAGCGAGTTCCTCACCATGGAGGGGAAGAAGTTCTCCTCCTCCAAGAAGGTCGTCATCTACGTGCGCGACCTGCTGAGCCGCTACCAGGCGGACGCGTTCCGCTACTTCGTGGCCGTCGCCGGTCCCGAGACCCAGGACAGCGACTTCACCTGGTCGGAGTTCGTGCGCCGTACCAACGACGAGCTGGTGGCGGGCTGGGGAAACCTGGTCAACCGCACCGCCAACCTGATCGCGAAGAACTTCGGTCAGATCCCGGCCGCGGCCGAGCTGACCGACGCGGACCGAGCCGTGCTCGACCTCGTCGATGCCAGCTTCGGCACCGTCGGCGACCTGATCGAGCGCCACCGGCAGAAGCAGGCGATCGGCGAGGCGATGCGGGCGGTCGGCGAGGTCAACCGCTACCTCGCCGAGACCGAGCCATGGAAGATCAAGGACGACCCGGCCAGGCTCGGCACGGTCCTGCACGTCGCCGCCCAGTGCGTGGCGGACCTCAATCTCGTGCTCTCTCCGTTCCTCCCGTTCTCGGCCAACGCGGTCGACCGGGTCTTCGGGGGCAGTGGGGAGATCGCGCCGCTGCCGCGCATCGAGGAGGTCGAGGATCTCGACGGCGGCGCCGGCTACCCGATCATCACCGGTGACTACACCGGGGCTCCGGCCTGGCGTCGTACTCCCATCGCGGTCGGCACCCCGGTCAGCAAGCCGACGCCGGTCTTCACCAAGCTCGACCTCGAGGTCGTCGACGAGGAGCTCACTCGGTTGGGGCAGTGAGCAGAACGGCTTGTCAACCCTGGGTTGACGGGCGAATTGCGTCAACCTAGGGTTGACGGCATGACTTCCGTGCCGTCTGTGACCATCTCGCTCGAGGACCTCGTGGCCGGTATCGGCCGCGCGCATGACGATGTGCTCGACCAGCTCGCCGACGCGGCCATCCTCGGTAGCCACCTCACCGCCGTCGCGGACGACCTGATCGGTCACTTCGTTGCCCAGGCACGTGCCTCGGGGGCCTCCTGGAACGACATCGGCGCCAGCCTCGGGGTGACGCGTCAGGCCGCCCAGAAGAGGTTCGCGGTCCGCGCCCGGGACGAGGCGGCCCGGGAGAAGGAGCCGCTGGACCCGAGCCAGGGCTTCAGTCGTTTCACCCCGGCCGCGCAGCAGGCGCTGATGGCGGCCCATGCGTACGCCGTCGAGGGGCGCGCCGCGTGGGTCACGCCGGCGCACCTGCTCCTCGGGGTGATGGCCGACGAGGCGCTGACAGTCCGGTTGGGTGCATTGGACGTGGACGCGGCGGCGTTCCGCGACGCCGCCGAGGAGCGGCTCCCCGCCGCGGTGGAGACCCCGCCGGTGCCGGTGCCCTACGACGAGGAGACGCAGATGCTGCTGCTGGCCGGCTTCGAGCAGGCCCAGCGGCGCGCGGCCGAGGACGTCGACACCGTGCACCTGCTGCTGGCGCTGGCCGAGCGGTGGCCCGCGGAGGGGCTGTTCGCCGGTCTGCCGCTCACCCGTCTCCACTGAGCTGCGGCCGAGTGACCCGCCGGGCGTGGCTGCCGTCGGGATCACCGTGCCGCGGGTGGCGCGTCCTCAGATCCTGTCCAGAGCCGCACGGAGCGGGTCGAGACCGAGCGACCCAAGATCGAGAGCGGACCGGTGGAACGACCTGAGGTCGAACGCCTCGCCGTGGCGCGAACGGGCGCTCTCCCGGGCCTCCAGCCAGATCCGCTCGCCGACCTTGTACGACGGCGCCTGACCGGGCCAACCGAGGTAGCGCTTGACCTCGAAGTCGAGGAAGGCGGGGTCCATCAGACAGTGCTCGCCCAGGAACTCCCGGCCCAGGTCGGGCGTCCAGCGCTCGCCCGGATGGAACCCGAACGGGTTGTCGGCGGGGATCTCCAGCTCCAGGTGCATGCCGATGTCGACGATCACCCGCGCGGCGCGGAAGCTCTGCCCGTCGAGCATGCCGAGCCGGTCGGCCGGGTCGTCGAGGTGGCCCAGCTCCTCCATCAGCCGCTCGGCATACAACGCCCAGCCCTCGCCGTGGCCGCTGACCCAGCAGAACAACCGCTGCCACCGGTTGAGCAGGGCGCTGTTGTGGGTGGCCTGGCCGATCTGCAGGTGATGCCCGGGCACACCCTCGTGGAAGACCGTCGTCACCTCCCGCCACGGCGAGAACCCGGTGACCGACGCCGGCACCGACCACCACATCCGACCCGGCCGGGTGAAGTCCTCGCTGGGCCCGGTGTAGTAGATCCCGCCGTCGTCGGTGGGCGCGATCCGGCACTCGATCCGCCGGATCGGTTCGGGGATGTCGAAGTGCGTCTCGGCGAGCTCGGCAAGGGTGCGGTCGGCGAGCTCCTGCATCCAGTCGCGGAAGGCCTCCGTGCCGGTGATCCTGGTCGACGGATCGGCGTCGAGGTGGGCGACCGCCTCGCGCACCCCGGCGCCGGGCAGGATGCTGTCGGCGGTGCGGGCCATCTCCTTCGCGATGCGGTGCAGCTCCGACCAACCCCAGGCGTAGGTCTCCTCGAGATCGACGGTGGCGCCGAGGAAGCGGCGCGACTCGAGGGCGTACTGCTCCCTGCCGACCGCCTCGTTGTCGCGCCCCCGGGGCGCCAGGGTGCGCTCGAGCATCCGGCCGAACTCGGCCAGCGCGGCGTTGGCCCCGGCGGCGTGAGCGGTCAGGTCGGTGCGCAGCTCCAGCGACAGGTCGTCGGGCGCCTGGGCGGCGAGTTCGGTGAAGAACGCCCCGGTGCTGCCCTCCTGCGCGGTCCAGTGCCGGATCTGGCCGGCCACCGCGGCGTACTGGCGGGCCGCGACGAGGTGGCCCTGGTCGGCCTCCCGGATGAGGGTCGAGGCGTAGCCCGCCAGGGCCGTGGGGACGCCGGCGAGGCGTCGGGAGATCGCGCTCCAGGCCTGTTCACCCTCGGTGGGCATCAGATCGAAGACCTCACGGAGCTCGTGCACCCCGCTGGCGATCACCGAGAACTGGGACCTGGACAGCCCGGCATCGAGCAGTTCGACATCGAGCCCGGTGCGTTCGAGGAACGCGTCCCGCGCGATGGTCTCCCGTTCGTCGACCGGAGTCAGCGCCGTGACGTCGGCCAGGGCCCGCCGGGTGAGTTCCTCACGGGCCGCGAAGCCGTCGGGGGACAGGTCGGGCAGGTCATGGTCGTGGCCGGCGATACCGACCTGGGTCGCGGTGATCGGATCGAGGGCGGCGTACTCCTCGACGAATCGGTCGGTGCGGTCATCGACGGCTCGGGTCACCCGACGAACCTACTGCCCGGCCCCCACGGCGCCGCTCACTCGGTGCCGATGTCGAACATCCAGCTGACGCCGAACCGGTCCGTGAATGCGCCGTAGTGGTCACCCCAGGGCGCGAGCTCCAGGGGCATCTCGACCTGGCCGCCCTCGGAGAGGGCGGCGAACGCGGCCCTCAGCCGGTCGTGATCCGCCGGGCCGCCGGTGTGCGCGATCGTCACCCCGGGGGTCGGCGCGACGTAGGTCATCCCGGCGGGGGTGTCGGAGGCCATCAGCACCAGCCCGTCCTCGGTCGTGACCTGACCGTGCATCACCAGGTCGGCCTGATCGGGCTCGACCGGCATCTCATCGCTCGCGAACTCGCCGAAGGTGCTGATCTCGAGCTGACCGCCGAGTGCCGCGGCGTAGAACTCCAGAGCCGCGCGGGCGTCACCGTCGAAGCTTAGGTAGGGGTTGAGCGTCGCCATCCGTGTCTCCCCGGAGAAGTCGGGCCCCGTGGCCCGTTCGGCTCTCACCCTAGTGATTCCGGCGTGGTCCTGACAGGCCCCTCGGCCCGCTGGCAGGACCCTCCGGACCAGTGGACATGTCCGCCGGAGTCAGGCGCCACGTCCGCCGAGCTCGTCGAGGCGAGGCAGGACGAGTTCGGCGGACGAAGGGTGGGCCGGGTGGTGGGTCAGCCGGGGAGGCCGCTGGCCCGCCAGGCGCCGGGACCGGGGTGCAGCGGGACGCGCACCCGGTGACCCGGGGAGGCCCACAGGGAGCGCCGCTTGGGCGCCTCCGGGGCGGCCGGGCCCAGCGCGGAGAAGACCGCGACGAGCGCCGCGACCTCCTCCGGCGTGGCGTCGGGGTTGACCACGCGCAGCACGGGCGTGCTGGCCTCGGGACCTGCCTGGGAGCCGGTGTCGGAGCCGGTCACAGCGGGATGTTCCCGTGCTTCTTGGCCGGCAGGGTCTGCCGCTTGGTGGCCAGCAGGCGCAGCGAGCGGACGATCTCCAGCCGGGTCTCGTGGGGGTGGATGACCGCGTCGATGTAGCCCCGCTCGGCGGCGATGTAGGGGTTGGCCAGGGTGGTCTCGTACTCGTCGATGAGTTCCGCGCGGCGGGCCTCGACGTCGCCGCCGGCCTTCTCGACGGACTTGAGCTCACGGCGGTGGATGATGTTGGCCGCGCCCTGCGAGCCCATCACCGCGATCTGGCCGGAGGGCCAGGAGACGTTGATGTCGGCGCCGAGGTGCTTGGACCCCATCACGTCGTAGGCACCGCCGTAGGCCTTGCGGGTGATCACGGTGACCAGCGGAACGGTGGCCTCGGCGTAGGCGTAGATCAGCTTGGCGCCGCGGCGGATGATGCCGTTCCACTCCTGGTCGGTGCCGGGCAGGAAGCCGGGCACGTCGACGAAGGTGAGCACGGGGATGTTGAAGGCGTCGCAGGTGCGCACGAACCGGGCCGCCTTCTCCGAGGCGTCGATGTCCAGGCACCCGGCGAACTGCATCGGCTGGTTGGCGACCACGCCGACCGAGCGACCCTCGACCCGGCCGTAGCCGACGATGATGTTCGGCGCGAACATCGACTGGACCTCGAGGAACTCCTCGTCGTCGAGGACCGCCGAGATCACGTCGTGCATGTCGTAGGGCTGGTTGGGGCTGTCGGGCACCAGGGTGTCCAGCGAGCGGTCGAGGTCGGTGATCTCGAGCTCGGCCGGGTCGTCGAAGACCGGGGCCTCGTCCAGGTTGTTCTGCGGCAGGTAGGACAGGAGGGCCTTGACGTAGTCGATGGCGTCCTGCTCGTCGGAGGCCATGTAGTGCGCGTTGCCCGAGCGGGTGTTGTGGGTGCGCGCGCCGCCGAGCTCCTCCATGGTCACGTCTTCACCGGTGACGGTCTTGATCACGTCCGGGCCGGTGATGAACATGCCGGAGGTCTTGTCGACCATCACGGTGAAGTCGGTGACGGCGGGGGAGTAGACGTGCCCGCCGGCGCAGTTGCCCATGATCATGCTGATCTGCGGGATGACCCCGGAGGCGTGCACGTTGCGGCGGAAGATCTCGCCGTACAGCCCCAGGGAGACGACGCCCTCCTGGATGCGGGCACCGGCGCCCTCGTTGATCCCGATGATCGGGCTCCCGGTCTTGATCGCGAGATCCATGACCTTGGTGATCTTCTCGCCGTAGACCTCGCCCAGGGAGCCACCGAAAACGGTGAAGTCCTGGGAGAAGACGCACACCTGACGGCCCTCGACCGTGCCGTAGCCGGTGATGACGCCGTCGCCGTAGGGGCGGTTCTTCTCCAGACCGAAGTTGGTCGACCGGTGGCGGGCGAGCTCGTCGAGTTCGACGAAGGAACCTTCGTCGAAGAGCATCTCGATCCGCTCTCGGGCGGTGTACCGCCCCTTGGCATGCTGCTTCTCGACTGCCTTGGCCGATCCGGCGTGGATCGCCTCGTCGAGTCGGTGCTCGAGGTCGGCGAGCTTGCCGGCTGTGGTGTGGATGTCGATCTGCTCGCCGACGTTCTCGGTGTGCTGGGCGCTCAACGGGTCTCCCTTGCTGGCCTGCGTGGAATGCGTGGGCCAATCTAATGCCCGTGACCGACGATGCGATGAGACGCCCACCACATTCACCCTTGGATCGCGCTCGATTGGGTGCCCACGGCGCCGACGGCGTGCGTTTCGAGGTCTCCGAGGCGACGCCCTCCACCAACGCGATCGCCTCCGAGCGGGCGCGCGACGGGGCGGCCGAGGGGTTGGTGGTGGTGACCGAGCACCAGACCGCCGGGCGGGGGCGGCGGGACCGCTCCTGGGAGACTCCGGCCGGCGCCGCGCTCACCTTCTCGGTGGTGCTGCGGCCGAACCTGCCGGCCGGGATGTGGCCGTGGCTGCCGCTCGTGACCGGGTACGCCGTCACGAAGACCCTGATCGGGGCCGGCTACCCCGCCGGCGTGAAGTGGCCCAACGATGTCCTGATCACCTCCGAGGAGACCGGTGAGGACCGGAAGGTCGCCGGGATCCTGGTCGAGCGCGTGGAGGCCGGCGACGGGCCGGCCGCGGTGGTCGGCATCGGACTCAACACCGGGTTGAGCGCCGCGGAACTGCCGGTGGCCACCGCGACCTCGCTGCTGATCGAGTCCGGCGTCGAACCCGATCGCACCGACCTGCTGCTCACCCTGGTGGCGACCCTGCTCGAGACGTACCAGACCTGGCAGCTCGGGGGCCCGCCCGGACACGAGCGGCTGGCCGCGTCGTACGCCGCCACCTGCGTGACCCTCGGACGGGCCGTGCGGGTCGAGCTGCCCGGCGACAGGACCCTGGTCGGCACCGCGACCGGCATCGACACCGGAGGCCGGCTGGTGGTCGCCGGCCCGGATGGTCCGACCCCGGTCGGAGCCGGCGACGTGGTGCACGTCCGCCCGGTCGCCGGCTGACCGGGCCCCGGGATGCACGTGTGGAGACGGTGTCCGTAGCCAGCGCCGGGCTGGGTGTGGGGGACTGGGAGCAGGTGACATGATTCACCTGTGGCCATCTCGCAGAAACTGCTCAACGACGGGGAGAGCGTCGTGCTCAGCATGCGCGCACATCCCAAGGTCCTCTTCGGCCCCGCCGTGGTGCTGGTGCTGCTGGTCATCGCCGCGGGCGTGATCGAGTGGTTCGTCGACGTCCGCCTTGTCAGCATCATCATCTGGGCGGGAGTCGTGGTCGCGGCCGTCTGGTGGGTGCTCGGCCCGGTGGTCGAGTGGTTCTCCTCGGTCTACGCGATCACCGATCGCCGGCTGATCACCCGCCGCGGGATCATCACCCGCAAGGGCCACGACATGCCGTTGGCCCGGATGAGCGATGTCGCCTACGAGTTCGGGCTGATCGACCGGATGTTCGGATGCGGCACGCTGATCATCAGCGATGCGAGCACGTACGGTCAGATCAAGTTGCACGACATCCCCGACGTCGAGCAGACCCAGCGGCGGCTCAACGACCTGATCCACGACACGCACCGGTCCGGGGGCGAAGGTGTCTGAGGGCCGACCCCAGGACGACACCGGGCGCAGCGACGGTGGCGGCGTGCCCGCACAGAACATCACCGCCGAGGAGGTCGCCGATCGCGTGGGCATCCCGGTCGAGACCGCGCGCCGGCTGTGGCGGGCCCTCGGCTTCCCCGAGGCCGACGACCAGGCGGTCTTCACCGAGGAGGACATCGCCGCCCTCGGCACCGTCACCAAGGTGATCGACGAGGGCGTGGTCGACACCGATCTCGCGGTCGCGCTGGCCAGAGCGCTGGGGCAGAACATGGCCCGGCTCTCCGACTGGGAGGTCTCCACCCTGCTGCACAAGGTCGAGGAGATGGACACCGGCGAGGTCCCTCCGGCGCGGGTGCTGTCCACCGCGATGGGGATCGCCGAGGACTTCCAGAAGGCATTCGAGGAGCTGATGCTCTACGCCTGGCGCCGGCATCTGGCCGCCGCCGTGGCGCGGGCCGAGGCCGCCCAGGCCGCCGAGCACGATCTGCTCACCACCCAGGCATCGGTCGGCTTCGCCGACATCGTCAGCTTCACCGCCCTGTCCAATCAGTTGACCCAGGACCGCATCGGCGACCTGGTCGAGGTCTTCGAGTCCCGCTGTGCGGACGTCGTGGCGATGCAGCGAGGTCGGATCATCAAGAGCCTGGGCGACTCGGTGCTCTTCGTGAACCCCGATCCGGTCGCGGCCTACGACACCGCCGAGGGGATCATCAACGTCATCGGGCGCGACTCCCGGATGCCGGATGTCCGGGTCGGGCTGGCCACCGGCTCGATCATCACCCGGATGGGCGACGTCTTCGGCCCCCCGGTCAACATGGCGGCCCGGCTCACCGCGGTGGCCCGGCGCAACCGGATCATCATCGACCACGCCACGGCCGAGCTGCTGCCGGCCGACGAGTTCGAGACCCGGCGCCTGCCGGCCCGCCCGGTGCGTGGATTCGGCCTGGTCGAGCCGGTCGCCGTACGCCGGAACTGACCGGTCGCGGAGTGCCCCGAAGCTGTGACCGCTAACATGTCACGATGAGGACACTGGCCAGATCGGGCATTCCTTTGCCTTTGCTCGGCGGGCGGTTTTACCGTGACGGGCGTGATTGAAGTACAGGAGATCCGGATCGATCCGGACACCCGTCGGGCCTGGCGTGGCGAGGAGGAGATCACCCTCTCCCGCAAGGAGTTCGACCTGGTCCACAAGCTCATCTCGCGGGCCGGCGAGGTCGTCTCCCGGGAGGAGCTGATGCGCGATGTGTGGCACGCCAACTTCTGGACTTCGTCGAAGACCATCGACGTGCACCTGGGGTGGGTCCGCCGCAAGCTCGGCGACGACAGCCGCCACCCGCACCTGATCACCACGATCCGGGGCAAGGGGCTGCGGTTCGAGAGGGGCGACGTCGCGGTCTGAGGCGACCGGCAGCGCACCAGCCGGAGAACCGATGTCTCCCGGCGGACGCCGGGTGCATACGCTTGGCCCGTGCCCAACGCTGGATCGACGAACGCAGCCAACACCGCACCCCTCAGCGGCACCGCCCCGCTGGTGGCGGTCATCGGAGGGGGCCAGCTGGCCCGGATGATGGCGCAGCCGGCGATCGGCCTAGGTCTGCCGCTGCGCCTGCTCGCCGAGGCCGAGGGAGTCTCCGCCGCCCAGGTGATCCCCGATCAGCTGGTCGGGGACTACCGGGACCTCGACACCCTCCGCACCGTCACCCAGGGGGCCACCGTGGTCACCTTCGACCACGAGCACGTGCCGACCGAGCACCTCCACGCCCTGGAGGACGACGGGCTGGCCGTCCGCCCCGGACCCGAGGCGCTGGTCTACGCGCAGGACAAGGGTCGGATGCGGCAGCGGCTCACCGAACTGGGCATCCCGTGCCCCCGGCACGCTCTGGTCGCCACCGCCGAGGAGGTCGCCGAGTTCGGCTTCCCGGCGGTCCTCAAGACCACCCGGGGCGGGTACGACGGCAAGGGGGTGTGGGTGGTGCGCTCGGTGGAGGAGTGCGCCGATGCCTTCGCGGCCGCCTCGGCCACCGGCGTCCAGGTGCTCGCCGAGGAGCTGGTCGACTTCCGTCGTGAGCTGTCCGCGATCGTGGCCCGTTCGCCCAGCGGCCAGGCGGCGGCGTACCCCGTCGTCCAGACCACGCAGTTGGACGGCATCTGTCACGAGGTGATCGCGCCCGCACCGGAGCTCTCCGAGGAGTTGGCCGGTCGGGCGCAGCAGATCGCCCTCACCGTCGCGGGCGAGCTCGGCGTCACGGGCATCCTGGCGGTCGAACTGTTCGAGACCACCGACGAGGCCGGGCGGCCGCAGGTGCTGGTCAACGAGCTCGCGATGCGCCCGCACAACACCGGGCACTGGAGCCAGGACGGTGCGGTGACCTCGCAGTTCGAGAACCACCTGCGGGCCGTCCTGGACCTCCCGCTCGGTTCGCCGTCCCCGCGGCAGCCCTGGACGGTGATGGTCAACATCCTCGGCAGCCCCGACCCCGAGGTCGGTCACCTCTACGACGGCTACCCGCACGCGCTGGCCCGCGACCCGCAGTTGCGCGTCCACCTCTACGGCAAGGACCTGCGGCCCGGCCGGAAGGTCGGGCACGTCAACGCCTACGGTGACGACCTCGAGGACTGCCTGGAGCGGGCCCGCCACGCGGCTGCCTGGTTCCGTGGCGACCTGGGCAACGACAGCGACTGAGCGGATCGGCCGCCGGGCTCGGAGGCCCCGGCTGGGGCAGATCTGGGTCACATCTGGGGTAGGCGGGCGCGTGGAGGTGGACCCGCCCCGCCCGGGTAGCGGTGGGAGCCGGACCGCGGATCGCTACGCTGCGTCCATGAGCGCACGCGTGGGCATCGTGATGGGGTCCGACTCCGACTGGCCGACCATGAAGGCCGCCGCGGAGGCGCTGGCCGAGTTCGGGATCGAGTATGAGGCCGACGTCGTCTCCGCCCACCGGATGCCGGCCGAGATGATCGAATACGGCGAAGCCGCGCACGGGCGCGGGCTGGGCGTGCTGATCGCCGGGGCGGGCGGTGCCGCGCACCTGCCCGGCATGCTCGCGTCGGTGACGCCGCTCCCGGTGATCGGGGTGCCCGTGCCGCTGAAGTACCTCGACGGCATGGACTCGCTGCTCTCGATCGTGCAGATGCCGGCCGGTGTGCCCGTGGCCACCGTCGGTATCGGCAACGCCCGCAACGCCGGCCTGCTGGCCGCCCGTATCCTCGCCGCCACGGACCCCGAGCTGCAGCAGCAGATGCTCGACTTCCAGGAGTCGCTGCGCCGAGCCGCCCACGCCAAGGGCGAGGTGGTGCGCCGGGAGGCGCACGCCTGAGAACTGCCCGGCCGGCGTCCCCGGCCGAGGAGCATCGAGACGAGAGGGATCGCCGTGGTGCGGATCGGAGGGCGACTGGTCGGCCTCGACGTCGCCAGGTGTCTCGCCCTCCTCGGGATGATGGGCACCCACGTGCTCGACGCGCGTACGCCGACCGGTGGGCTCACGCTGGTGCATCTGGTCGCCGGCGGCCGGGCCTCCGCGCTGTTCGCGGTGCTCGCCGGGGTGAGCCTGGCGCTCATGACGGGTCGCGCCACGCCTGTGCTGCGGGGGGCGGATCGTCGTACCTGGGCGGTGTACGCCGCCGGCCTGGGGATCCGCGCGCTGCTGATCGCGATGATCGGCCTGGTCCTGGGCGCGCTCGACACGGGGATCGCGGTCATCCTGACCTACTACGGGGTGCTGTTCTGCTGCGGTATCCCGTTCCTCGCGCTGCGGGCTCGCACGCTGGCGATCGTCGCGGCCGCGTGGGTCGTGGCCGGCCCGGTGCTCTCCCAGGTGCTGCGGCCCGAGCTGCCGGAGAGGGGCGTGGAGAGCCCCTCCGTTCTCCAGTTGACCGACCCGCTGCAGATGCTCTCCGAACTCTTCGTCACCGGCTACTACCCGGTGATCGCCTGGATGCCCTATCTCCTGATCGGGATCGCGCTGGGCCGCCTGGAGCTGCGCAGCCCCCAGGTGAGCGCGATGATCGCGATCCTCGGCGCGGCGGTCGCGACCTCGGCGCTGGTGCTCTCCACCTGGCTCACCGGTCGGGCGGGCGTGGCAGGGACGCTGGCCGACGAGCTCGGTCTCCCGGCGGGCACGGACGTGTTCCGAGCGATCGAGTCCGGGATGTACGGCAACACCCCCACCGGCGGGTCGTGGGACTGGCTGCTCGTGGTGGCGCCGCACTCCTCCACGCCGTTCGATGTGGCGCAGACCCTGGGCAGTGCGCTGCTCGTGATCGGGCTGTGCCTGCTGGTCGCGGGCGCACTCCCGCCGACCGGCGTGGTGGCGACGGCGGTCTTCTTCGGTGCCGGCCGGATGACCCTGACCCTCTACACCCTGCACGTCGTGATGCGCATACCCCAGGTACCGCCCGCGGACACGCCCGGTTCCTTCGGGTGGCACGTGCTCGTCGTGTTCGGGATCGGCGCGGTCTGGGTGGCGCTCGGTTGGCGCGGACCACTGGAACGTCTGGTGGGCTGGCCCTTCGAGCAGCTCCGGCGGCTCACCCGGCCGAACCCGCCGAACCCGTCGGCTCCGTCGGTTCCCGGGAGCCCGACCCCGGCCGGGTGAGCGCTCGATAGGCGGGGGCCCGCGGCGTACCGGCCCGGCCGGCGTCGGTGGTGCGGAGCAGGTCGAGCACCCGGGGTTCGATCAGCACCGAGAGCGCGACCACGCTGGTGGAGCGTACGACGGCCGCCGACTGGTCGATCCGCACCAGCACGTCCTGGAGTTGGGTGTGCGAGGCGGTGGCGACCCGGCAGAGCACGTCGGCCGACCCCGTGGTCACGTGCGCCTCGAGCACCTGCGGGATGGCGGCGAGATCGCGGCGGACCTGATCAAGGGCGCCCTGGGAGATCTCCAGGGTCACGAACGCCTGGACCGAGAACCCCGCCGCGGCGGCATCCACGGTCGGCGCCCAGTCGCGGATCACGCCGGACTCACGCAGCCGGCGCAGCCGGCTCTGCACCGTCGCCCGGGCGACGCGGGTCACCCGGGAGAGCTCGAGGTCACCGATGCGCGGCTGCTCGTACAGGGCCTCGAGAAGGGCGAGGTCGAGTTGGTCCAAAGGGGTGTCGGCGTCCATTCGTCCACCCTAGGGTCAGCGGCGGCATAGATCGGCAGATTGCGTACTTGACTCGACTGTCTGATGAACGAACTGAGCGGAATGCCGACCACTAGCTGGACAGGTTGTCGACCGCGCTGAGGCTCACTTGAATGTGGGGAGCGGGCTGCGGTGCCCGCCCGAGTCACGCCGCCCGACGGCCCGACGACGAAGGAACCGACATGTCCCTCGCAGACACACTGACCGACGAGGAGCGTCTCGCCGAGCTCGACCTGGACACGCTCAAGCAGCTGGTCGGGTTGGTGGAGTACGACGCCGCCGAGGATCCGTTCCCGGTGACCGGGTGGGATGCGGCGGTGTGGGCGGTCGGCAACGCACCGCAGACCGCGCACTACTTCCAGTCCGCCTACGGCATGGAGCTGGTCGCCTACTCCGGTCCGGAGACCGGCAACCGAGACCACCACGCCTACGTGCTCCACAGCGGGGCGGTCCGCTTCGTGATCAAGGGCGGCGTCGACCCGTCCAGCCCGTTGATCGCGCACCACGCACGACACGGCGACGGGATCCTCGATGTCGCTCTCGAGGTGCCCGATGTGGACGCCTGTATCAAGCACGCGCGATCGGTCGGCGCCGTCGTACTGGAGGAGCCGCACGACCTCATCGATGAGCACGGCACGGTGCGGATCGCCGCGATCGCGACGTACGGCGAGACCCGGCACACGCTGGTGGACCGAAGCCGCTACCACGGCCCGTATCTGCCTGGGTACGTCGCCCGCACCTCGACGTTCCGGCCCCGACCGGGCCGTCCGAAGCGACTCTTCCAGGCGCTGGACCACATCGTCGGCAACGTCGAACTCGGCCGGATGGATGAGTGGGTGGCCTTCTACCAGCGGGTGATGGGGTTCACGAACATGGCCGAGTTCATCGGCGACGACATCGCCACCGACTATTCAGCGCTGATGTCGAAGGTCGTCGCCAACGGCAACCACCGGGTCAAGTTCCCGCTCAACGAGCCGGCCGTGGCGAAGAAGAAGTCGCAGATCGACGAGTACCTCGAGTTCTACCAGGGGCCCGGCGCCCAGCACCTGGCGCTGGCGACCTCCGACATCCTCGCCACCGTGGACGCGCTCCGGGACGAGGGGGTCGAGTTCCTGGCCACCCCGGACTCCTACTACGAGGATCCGGAACTGCGGGCCCGGATCGGCACCGTCCGCGTGCCGGTCGAGGAGCTGCAGAAGCGCGGCATCCTCGTGGACCGCGACGAGGACGGCTACCTGCTGCAGATCTTCACCAAGCCGATCGGCGACCGGCCGACGGTCTTCTTCGAGCTGATCGAGCGGCACGGCTCGCTCGGCTTCGGCAAGGGCAACTTCAAGGCGCTCTTCGAGGCGATCGAGCGCGAGCAGGAGGCTCGCGGCAACTTCTGAGCTGCCGCGATTGTGGGGGGCGCCCCGACCGTTCAGGCTCCCGGAGCCGGACGGTCGGGGCGTCGTGTCCGGAGCGAGGGTCGCTCCGCTCGTCCGCCCGTTGTTCGAAGCCGTGAGAGGTCGGGACCGCTACGGGGTCGACCGGTTCGGCGTTCTGATCCTGGGCCGATCAGCCGGCGTCGGCCGCAGCGCGCAGATGCCACTGCTGCGAGGGGCACACGTCCATCACCATCGGTACGCCGGCCGCGGTGGTCCGCGCGTAGGCGGCCTCGTCGATCACGCCCATCTGGAACCACACCGCGCCCGCTCCGGCCGCCACTGCCTGGTCCGCAATCTCGCCGGCCGCCTCGGAACGCCGGAACACGTCCACGACGTCGACCTCGAAGGGGATGTCGGCGAGGGTGGCGTAGGCCTTCTCGCCGAGCACCTCCAGCCCGCCGTCGGCGGCCTTGGGGTGCACCGGCACGATCCGCTTGCCGTGCTCCTGGAGTTCCTTGGCGATGTGGAAGGCGGTGCGATACGGGTCGCCGGAGAGGCCCACCACCGCCCACACCTCGGTCTCATCGAGCAGTCGGTCGATCCTGGCCTGGTCCTTCCACGGTGCGCTCATGTGCGGTCAACCCCGAGGGTCGCTCGAGGATTCCCTGCCGGTGCAGGTCCCCCCTCCGGTCGGACCGCCGCCGGACCGCCGCCGGAGCGCCGCCGGACCGCCGCCGGACCGCCGCCGGACCCGCTGGCCCCTCGTGACCGCCTCCGCGGAGAAGGGGGCTGCCGGACCGCCGCCGACCCCTCCTGACCGCCGCCGCGGAGAAAGGCGGATCAGCGGAGGGCGCCCCGCCCCGCAAGGACCGGGACCATCAGCGACGATCCACCGGCGCCGAGGCTGATGCCGACCTCACCGGCCGGTGCGGTGGAGTCGATCTCGGGGTAGTCGTCGCTGGAGACCCGCAGCACGAGCCGGTGGCCGGCCTTGAGTCGGTAGTGGGCCGGCCAGATGTGGACGTCGAGGTCATAGGCGCGTCCCGGACGGACGGGTGTGACCTCCGCATGCGAGTTCCGGTGGCTGGCCTTGAGCCAGCCCTCGGTGACCCGGGTGCGCGAACCATCCGGCGCCTCGTCGTACAGGACGGTCGCCAGGTGCCCCTCGGTGGCCGTGAACCGAGCACGCAGTCGGGCCTCCGGCGAACCGGCGATGACCACATCCCTCGCCACGGGTGCGCTCGCGAAGGTCAGCTTCTCGCCGTCCTCCGGCGCTGAGGTGTCGGTGTTGACCGTGTAGGTCGCGACGCCGGGCTTGCCGCCGCCGCGCCGCAGGCGGCCTTCCGCGCCCAATGCCAGGTCGACGCGGCGGGTGCCTGATGGCGGCCACTGATCGTACTGTTGCCAGCCGGTGCCGGCGCCGGCGCCGGGGCCGGGGCCGGGGCCGGGAGTCTCGTACGACGTGACCTTGGCGCGGGGGAGAGGAGCGTCATCGCCCCGCAGCCAGTGGTCCCACCAGGCGAGGTAACCGCCGCGCCCGATGTCACCGTGTTGCCCCTCCGGGTATCCGTGTGTCCAGGGCCCGGAGACCAGCCACACGTTCCTCGGCCGAGCCTGTTGGTTGCCGATCATGCCGTCGCGGTAGCGGTCGTACCAGCCGTTGATCTCCAGCGTCGGGACGGTCAGCTTGTGCCATCTGGACTTGACGCTGCGGCCGGCCCAGAAGCGGTCGTAGGTCGGGTGGGCCGGGTAGGTCTCCAGCGTCTCGGGCGCCGTCGCCTCCTGCCAGCTGCGGATCTGGGCGTTCGGGATGCCACCGCGGTAGATCGTGTTCTCATACCAGTCCGAGAGTCCCATGATCGGGATGGTGGCGCGCAGGCTCGGTGGCTGGTTGACCGAGACCAGGAGCGTGCTGTGAGCGCCGTAGCTGAGGCCCATCTGACCGATCTCGCCGGTGGAGGAGGGACGATCGGCCAGCCACTCGATCACGTCGTAGTTGTCCCGCTGCTCCTGGGGGCTGAATGGGTCCAGGTGGCCGGGTGACTCCCCAGAGCCCCGCGCCTGACATACCAGCGCCTCATAGCCTCGTTCGACGAAGTAGCCGGCGCCCTCCCCGAAGGCGGCGGCGTTGTCGGCGTACGCGGTGTACTCGTAGACGATCCCCGGGAACCTGCCCGGTGCGGGGGTGGCCTCGTCCGTACCCGGTCGATAGAGCTGGCAGGCGAGCCGGCTGCCGTCGCGTACCGGGACCCGCAGGTCCTGGCGAACGCTGGTGTAGGTGGCGGGGCGGTCGTAGCCGAAGAACGGGTCGTCCGGAGTCGTGCGTGGGTCGGGTGCGACCGACGACGCGGCGGAGTCGAGTCCCGCGCCCTGGGCCGAGGAGGGGGTGGTGAGCGTCGCGGTGGTCGCCAGTGCGACCGCCGCCCCGAGAACGCGCAGCATCAGTGGTCTCCTTCATGGGTCGGATCCTCGAGGGGCAGGGTGAGCAGGTGATAGGACAGCGACTTGCCGTGCCCGTCCAGGCCGGCGTAGCCGGTCACGCCGCCGCCGAGGACCTCGGGGATGCGGAAGACCAGGGCGCCCAGGCCCGGCAGCACCGTGCGGGTCACCTCGCTGTGGATGCCGAAGTGCCGGGCCACCCGGCCGGGGAGGAGGTCGCGCTGGAGCAGGACGAAGTCGTCGGGGGTCCGTGCGATGACGGCGAGGATGAGGGTGTCGCCCTTGTCCCCGGCCCGGACATCGGCCACGTCGTCGACACGAATCTTCGGTGGGCTGGCGGAGGTCATCGGTTCTCCTGCACGGTCGCGGTGGGCTGGACCAGGTCGCGCGGGATGAGGCACGAGCGGACCTGGACCGTCTCGGTGGAGCTCTTCCGAGCGCCGCCACCGCCCGCCGGACCGTTGGTGTAGAGCGACTCGACCTCCCACCCGACGAGCTGCGCGAGTTCGGCGCCCGAGGTGTGAGCGGCGACCCGGAGGCGGACCTCGGGGACGGAATCGGGCGCGGGGGCCAGCCCCCGGAACGCCGCGCCGGTCCCGATCAGCTCGACGGTGATCGCGTCCTCATTCAGCCCGTGCACGTCGCGGAGTCGCTCGCGCACGATGTCGCCGGCCAGTCGCGCCCGGTCGAGAGCCCGGGGGCCCGCGTAGCTGATCTGCCCCTCGCCGAGCCAGCCGCCCCGGAACCCCAGCGTCACCTTGAGCTGGTCGGGTCGCGGGCCCCCGGTGGCACCCTCGACCCGGACGGAGTCCTCACCGAGAGCGGTGAAGCGGACCCTCGAGAAGTCGGCGGTGACGTCGGGAGTGAGGTACGCCGCCGGGTCGTCGACCTCGTAGAGCAGTTGCTCGGTGCAGGTCTGACGGTCGAGCCGCCCGCCGGTGCCGCTCAGTTTGCCGAGCACCGCGCCGCCGTCCGCAGCGACCTCGGCGAAGGGGAAGCCGAGCCGCGCCAACCCTGGCACGGGCTTGGTCACGGGGTCCGCGAAGTAGCCGCCGGTGAGTTGGCCGGCGCATTCGAGCAGGTGGCCCAGCACCGTGCCGGTGCCGAGGGTGGGCCAGTCGTCATCCCGCCACCCGAACTCGTGGCTCAGTGGGCCCAGATACAGCGAGGGATCCGCGACCCGGCCGGTGACCAGCACCTGCGGCTCCTCCTCCAGTGCGAGGCGGACCGCGTCGGAGCCCAGGTAGGCGTTGGCCGACAGCAGCTCCTCCGAGGACTCGGACAGGGGGACGCCGGTCTCCCAGACGACCGGGTCGAGGCGGCGTACCGCAGCCAGGACGTCGTCGCCGGTGAGAGCAGCCACGCGCAGCGGCAGGCCGAGGTCGCGGGCGACTCCCAGCACCACGTCGGCGGCGGCTTCGGGGTTGGCGGCGCCGGAGTTGGTGATGATCCGAGTGCGCCCCAGATCGGCCGCAGGAAGCACCGCGCGCATCCTGGTGCCGAGCAGCGGGTCGTACCCCGCGCGTGCGTCATGGAGGCGGCGGAGCTGTCCGGCGGCGACGGTGCGCTCGCCGAGGCATTCGAAGACGAGATAGTCGAGGTCTCCGCGACGGGCCAGATCGACGGCCGGGTCGAGGCGGTCTCCGGCGAAGCCGGCGCCGGCGCCGAGCCGGAGCGGGCCCGACCGGGGTGCGCGCGCGCTCATCCGGCCCACACCGGGATGACGCCGGTCACGAAGGCCACCGCCAGCATCACCAGCGACACCAGCCAGGCCCAGCCGAGGAGGGCGCGGATGTGCTTGCCGATCTCCACGCCGCCGAGTCCGACGAGCAGGTAGAACGAACCGGTCAGCGGGCTGATCGGGAAGCCGAGGGTCTCCTCGCCGATGATCGCCGCCTGGGAGATGTCGGCTGCGGATACTCCGGCGACCTCGCCGATGCCGATGAGGACCGGCAGGACCCCGAAGTAGAACGGGTCGGGTCCGAACACCAGGCTCATCGGCACGGCGAGTACGCCGACGATGAGTGGTAGCGCGGGGGCCGCGCCGCCGGGGAGGACGTCGGTGGCCGACTTCGCCATCGCCTCGATCATGCCGCTGCCCTCGAGGATCCCCAGGAAGACACCGGCGGCCAGCAGGGTGGTGGCCATCAGCATCGCGCCCTTGGCATGGGCCTCGATCCGGTCGGTCTGAGCGTGCAGACCGGGGTAGTTCACCATCAACGCGATGACGACCGCGATCAGGAAGATGAGCTCCGGGGTCGTGACCGCGCTGATCAGGGCAGCGATGGCGAGCAGGGTCAGCAGGACGTTGAACCAGAACAGTCGCGGTCGGCGGAGTGCCCGGTCCTCCTCGCTGAGACTCAGCGTGGGGTCGGGGGAGGTGGCCGTCGCGGTGTCCGAGTGGCCGACCGGGGACCCGCCGAGCGCCGCCGTCCCACCGGAGGACACGGTCACCGTCTCGGTCGATGAGGCCAGTCGGCGGGTCTCCCTGCGGCCGAGGAACCAGGCGATGGCCAGGCAGGTCAGCATTCCGACGAC
Organism: Nocardioides insulae DSM 17944; assembly: GCF_000422825.1. Taxonomy (GTDB): domain Bacteria; phylum Actinomycetota; class Actinomycetes; order Propionibacteriales; family Nocardioidaceae; genus Nocardioides; species Nocardioides insulae. The sequence continues at coordinate 161,879 of NZ_AUGU01000015.1, forward strand.
CTGGGCGGGGATGAGCGGGACCCAGAGCTCGTTGGCGGGAACGCCGGAGGTGGTGGCCGCGCGCGCGGTGGGACCGCCCCACGGCAGGATGTTCATCACTCCCGCACCGAGGCCGACGCAGGTCGTCAGAGTCAGACGACTCATCCCCAGACGGTCGTAGAGAGGCAGCATCGCGGGGATGGTGATCAGGAAGGTGGTCGCGCCGGCGCCGTCGAGGTGGGCGGCCATCGCCAACATGGTGGTGGCCAGGCAGACGGTCACGGGTGCGTTGCCGGCGAAGGCGACGATGCGCCGGATGATCGGGTCGAACATCCCGGCATCCCGCATGACCCCGAAGTACACGATCGCGAAGACGAACATGGCCACGGTGCCGACCACCCCGCCCAGCCCGCCGGCGACGTACTCGCCGATCTCGGTGGGGGAGAGGCCGGCCAGGAGCGCGGTCACGACTGGCACACCGGCGAGGGCGACGACGGCCGCGACCCGATTGGCGAGGAGGAGGGCGAGGATGACCGCGATGGTCACGAAGCCCATGAGCGACAACATGCGTTCGAGTGTGAGGGCGGTCACTTAGCGGCGTCCAACACCAGTTAGGGATAGATTGATGCGCTGTGACGATAGATGTGGGAATCAGGCACCTCCGGGTCGTCGTGGCAGTCGCTGATGCCGGTGGCTACACACCGGCGGCTCGGAGCCTCCACCTGGCCCAGTCGTCGTTGAGCCGCACGGTGCAGGAGGTCGAGCATCGTCTCGGGGTCCGGGTCTTCGAGCGGACGACGCGGCGGGTTCGACTGACTCGCGACGGCGAGGAGCTGGTCGCCGTGGCTCGCCGGGTCCTCGACGAGTTCGACGCCGCGCTGCGACACGTCGAGGGTTACCTGCAGGGAAGTCGAGGCGCGGTCTCGATCGCGGCGCTGCCCTCCCTGGCGGCCGTCCTGCTGCCGGAGGTGCTGGCGACCTTCCGGGGCGAGCGTCCGGATGTGAGCGTTCAGGTCCGTGACGGGCTCTCCCAAGAGGTGCTGGCCCTGGTGTCCAGTGGTGCCGTCGATCTCGCCGTGACCGTGACCGCGACAGTGCCCGACGGCCTCGCGGTCCAGCACATCGCGGTCGACCGCTTCTCCTGTCTCGTGCCCGATCAACATCGCTTCGTGGCTCAGGACGAGGTTCACTGGCACGAGTTGGCGGGTGAGGACTTCGTCGCCTTCGATGCGAGTTCGAGCATCAGGGCCTACGTCGATCGGACGCTGAGGGATCTCGGGGTCGAACTCGGAGCGGTCACGGAGGCGCGGAACGTGGGTGCCGTCGCCGGGCTGGCCTCAGCGGGACTCGGGGTCACGGTGGCGCCGGGGCTGGTGGTGCCGATGATGTCCTTCGCCCCGCTGCACATCCGACCTCTGGTCTCACCCGTCGTCGAGCGGGACATCTGCGTCATCCATGATCCGCGACGCCCCCTGAGCCGGGCGGCACTCGCTCTCCAGGAATTGCTCCTGGGTGCCGGCGGGCTCGCGCTGCGCCCGCCTCGCGATGTCAGGTGGGTGGAGCGCGCGGCCCGGCCCGGAACCGGTCGGGTCACTCCCCGAGGAGTCGCTCCAGGTCGGGGATGAGGTCCTCGAGTTCGCGGGTGGTGCGGAGGACGACGACCTCACGGGCCTCACCGTGGCGCGTGGACGGGGGTGAGGGTGTGCCGCCTCGCCACAGTCGCCCGGTGAGATCGAGCACCGCGTCCTCCAGGGCGGTCTCGGGATCTTTCGCAGCGCCCTGGAGCCAGCCGCGCAGCACGTGGTTGTGGGCGGTGACCACCGCATTGGCCAGGACCTCGGCGAGCAGGTCGTCGGGGTGGCCGAGCGTGTCGGTCCAGGCGCGGATGTGACGCTGGAAGAGGCGCTGGTAGCGGCGCTGGCCGGCGATCTCGGCATCGCGGAGCGAGCGAACCGTGCGGGTGAGTCGATACCTCTCGCGAGCCAGGTCGCCCTCGTCGAGGTAGTGCCGCAGCACGATCCGGGCGGCCTCGTGCAGGGCGATCGCCGCCGTCATGGGGCCCGCAGCGACGAGGCGCCCGTCGACGGCGCCGAGGATCGCGTCGTGGTCGGGGAAGACCACCGACTCCTTGGTGGGGAAGTGGCGGAAGAACGTCGTACGACCGACGCCGGCATGGCTTGCGATCTGGTCCACGGTGGTCTGTTCGAAACCCTGGCCCGCGAACAGGTCGAAGGCCGCTCGGACCAGTCGGTCGCGCGCACTGGCTGCCATGCGCTCCTCCTCGGGTAGGGGGTTGCGTCGGGATCGTTGGCTTGATCATCACCTACGGTACTCAGTACCATCAAGTTAGGATTGAGTACCGCCGATGGAAGAAGGACGACGATGACCGACTACCCGCTGTACGCGCTCTCCGAGGAGCACCAGGCGATCCGCGAGGCCGTGCGCGAGATCTGCGATGCCAAGGTGGCGCCGTACGCCGCGGAGGTCGACGAGGAGGCGCGCTACCCGCGGGAGGCCGCCAAGGCACTGCTCGACGGTGACTTCCACGCGCCGCATGTCGCCGAGGAGTACGGCGGCGCGGGGGCCGACGCGCTGGCCACCTGCCTGGTCATCGAGGAGATCGCTCGGGCGGACGTGTCGGCCTCGCTGATCCCGGCGGTCAACAAGCTCGGCTCGCTGCCGCTGATCATCGGCGGCAGCGAGGAGCTGAAGCGGAAGTACCTCACCAAGTTGGCCGCCGGTGAGGGCGGCTTCTCCTACTGCCTCTCCGAGCCCGACGCCGGCTCGGACGCTGCCAACCAGAAGACCCGGGCCGTGCGCGACGGCGACTTCTACGTCCTCAACGGCGTGAAGCGGTGGATCACCAATGCGGGTGAGTCGGAGTTCTACACCGTGCTCGCAAGCACGGACCCGGAGAAGCGCTCGCGCGGCATCTCGGCGTTCATCGTGGAGAAGTCGGACGAGGGCGTCTCCTTCGGCGCCCCGGAGAAGAAGCTCGGCATCAAGGGCAGCCCCACCCGCGAGGTCTACTTCGACAACGTCCGCATCCCCGCCGACCGTCTGATCGGTGAGGAGGGACGGGGCTTCGAGTACGCCATGGCGACCCTCGACCACACCCGCGTCACCATCGCCGCTCAGGCCGTCGGCGTCGCCCAGGGCGCCCTCGACTACGCGATCGGCTACGTCAAGGAGCGCCAGCAGTTCGGCAAGGCGATCGCCGAGTTCCAGGGACTGCAGTTCATGCTCGCCGACATGGGGATGAAGGTGGAGGCCGCCCGCCAGCTGACCTACGCCGCCGCCGGGCGCTCCGAGCGCGGCGACGCCGACCTCACCTTCTTCGGCGCCTCGGCCAAGTGCTTCGCCTCCGACGTCGCGATGGAGGTCACGACCAACGCGGTCCAGCTCCTCGGCGGCTACGGCTTCACCCGCGACTACCCGGTCGAGCGGATGATGCGCGATGCCAAGATCACCCAGATCTACGAGGGCACCAACCAGGTGCAGCGCATCGTGATGGCGCGCCAGTTGCTGGCCGGGGTGCAGTCCGAGCTCTGATCGACCCGGGCCGATCCGCTCGCCGCCGTTGGTGACGCGGACCCGCCTTGTCCTCTCGAGGTTGCAGACTGGTCGCATGACCGACCTGGCGTGGAACCCTCAGCTCGTCGATCAGCTCGTCTGGCACTGGAACCACCAGGTGCGGGCACGGTTGGAGGGCCTCACCGACGAGGAGTACTTCTGGGAGCCCGCAGCGGATTCCTGGAGCGTGCGGCCCCGCGGCACCGGCGTGGCACCGGTGCAGGCTGGGGCGGGGTCGATGACGATCGACTTCGCCTTCCCGCAGCCGGAGCCGGCGCCGTTCACGACCATCGCCTGGCGGCTCGGCCACGTGATCGTGGGCGTCCTCGCGATGCGCAGCGCCTCCCACTTCGGGCGGGAGCCGACCGACTACGACTCCTTCGAGTACGCCGGGACCGCCGCGGGTGCCCTCGTCCAGCTCGACGAGGAGTACGCGCGCTGGGTCGCCGGGGTGACCGCCCTGGGGGAGGAGGGATTGGCGCGGCCGTGTGGCCCCGCGGAGGGCCACTACGCGGAGGCGCCGATGGCGACCCTGGTGCTCCACATCCATCGTGAGCTGATCCACCACCTGGCCGAGGTCTGCCTGTTGCGCGACCTTCACGTCCACCTGCCGAGGCCGTAGGTGCCCGACAACCCCGTCCGCCTCGGCACCGCGGCAGGGTGCCGGAGTAGGTTGCCCGGCATGGCTGAACTCATCGAGATCACGACCGCCGACGGCACCGCCGAGGCCTACCTCTCCCGGCCCGCGGGCGAGGGGGCCCGTCCGGGCGTGCTGTTCTTCATGGATGCGATCGGGCTGCGGCCGCGGATCGCCGAGATGGCCGACACGATCGCGTCGTGGGGCTACGTCGTGCTCGCCCCCAATCTGTTCTACCGCGACGGGTCCATGGCCGACCTGGCCCCGGCCGGTGACCTGCGTGAGGCCGGCAACCGCGAGGCGTTCTTCGCCGGCGGGGTCCGGCAGCGGATCGCGCACCACACCGCGGAACGCGCCGCAGCGGACGCGGAGGCCTACCTCGCCACGCTCGACGAGTACGCCGACCGGGGTGGCATCGGGGCGACCGGCTACTGCATGGGCGCCCGCCACGCGACCCGGCTCGCCGGTCAGTTCCCCGGCCGGGTCAGGTCGGTAGGCAGCTGGCACGGCGGTGGGCTGGTCACCGAGGACGCCGACAGCCCCCACCTGGCCATCGCGGGAGCCTCGGCCGAGTTCGCCTACGGCCACGCCGACGAGGATCCGTCGATGCCGCCCGCGGCGGTGGCCGCGCTCGGGGAGGCCCTGGCCGCGACCGGCCGCCCGTTCGTCAACGAGGTCTTCCCCCACGCGCCGCACGGCTACACGATGAGCGACACGTCCTCCTGGCAGGAGGCGGCCACCGAGCTGCACTTCGCACATCTGCGGGCGCTGTTCGAGCGCACCCTGAGCAGCGCATCCTGAGCGCCGCCGGCTGCGTGCTCGGCCGGAGTGATTCGGCCGAGCACGCAGCCGGCGTTCGGGCAGCTCAGGCGGGGAAGACCCGCGGAAGCTCGGCGGCCCGTCCGGTGAACACGGCCGGGCGCTTCTCCAGGAACGCGGCGACGCCTTCCTTGCCGTCCCCGACCGAGGTGTGCCACATCGCCAGGGAGTCGGTGAGGTGCGCGTCGAGCGGCGAGGAGGCGGCCACGTTGCGCTGCAGCATCTGCCGGGCGAGGCCGAGGGCGACCGGGGAGTGGCCGACCACGAACCGTCGGGCGAGCTCGTAGGCCGCGGGGAGGAGGTCCTCGGGTTCGTGCAGGCTCCTGACCAGCCGGCCCTCGTGGGCCTGCTCTGCGGTGAGGATGTCGGCCGTGTAGACCCACTCCAGCGCCTGCTGGAGACCGACCAGACGGGGCAGGAAGAAGCTCGAGCACGCCTCGGGGACGACGCCGAGACGGCCGAATACGAACCCGATCCGGGCCTTGGTCGAGGCCATCCGGATATCCATCGCCAGGGTCATGGTGGCGCCGATGCCGACGGCCGCCCCGTTGATCGCGGCGATGACCGGCTTGGGCAGCGCGTGGATCGCGAGGGTCACCTTGCCGCCGGTGTCGCGCACGCCGTCGGCGTACTCGGGGTGCTGGTCGGGGTCGGCGAGGTGGGCGCGCAGTTCCTCCGGTGTGGGGGAGAGCGACTCGTCGAGACCGAAGACGTTCCCCTCCGATCCGAGGTCCATCCCGGCGCAGAAGGCTCGGCCCGCTCCGGTCACGACGATCGCCTTGATCTCCTCGGCGTAGGCCCGCTCGGAGAAGAAGTCGAGCAGTTCGCCGGCCATCACCAGGTCGAAGGCGTTCAGCGAGTCGGGGCGGTCGAGGGTCAGGGTGGCGATGCCGTCCTCGTCGACGGACACGCTCAGGGTCTGGTAGGTCATCCGGTCACACTCTTCGGAAGGCCCGTGGGCGTGCACAGCCCAGCGGGGATGTCGTCGGTCTGGTCATTGATGATGTAGTCGAACATCTCGGCCGACCGCTCCTCGTCCCACTGCACGGACAGGTCCGAGATCGGTACACCGCAGGTCATGCCGCTGCTGCCGATCCGCGACATGGCCAGCGCCCACCGGCCGGCATCGATCGGGCCCATGCCCTTGCCGACCGCGAACGCGTCCGGCATCGCGTGCGCGAGGTTCCAGTAGCGGAACGGGTTGAGGAACGTGGACACGCTCAGCACCTCGTCGCCGATCGCGCCGACGACCTCGCGCTGGTGCTGGGCGCGGGTGATGTCGCCGTACTGTGGGTCGGTCTTGCGGGAGCGGGCGTAGCCGAGGGCGGTGGTGCCATCGACCTCCTGGCAGCCCTCCTCGATGTCCAGCCCGGCGTCCTTGTCCTTCATGTCGAAGGTCGGACACACGGTGATGCCGCCGACCGCGTCGACCAGACCGACGACCCCGCCCATGCCGATCTCGACGTAGTCGTCGACCCGGATGCCGGTGTTCTGCTCGATCGTCTCGGTGAGCAGCTCCGGCCCGCCCCAGGCGAAGGCGGCGTTGATCTTGCTGGTGCCGTGCCCGGGAACATCGACCTGGCTGTCCCGCGGGATCGACATCAACAGGCTCTTCCCGCTGCCCACGTGCAGCAGCATGATCGTGTCGGTGCGGCTGCCACCGGCGTCGCCGGTGCTGAGTTCCTTGCGCTGCTCCTCGCTGAGCCCGGCGCGGGAGTCGGTGCCGACCATCAGGTAGGTGCGCCCCGGCTGGGACTCGGGTCGCTCGCCCTCCGGCTCGTAGTCGACCTTGGACACGTCGGACCAGGCCATGATCGGCACCACGACCAGGAAGACCAGCCAGGCCACCAGCAGCACCACGATGACGCGGCGGATCGTCTTCCACGAGGGACGCCGGCGCCCGCCGCCACCGCCCTTGGACGGCGTGGGGGTGGGGGCGATCGGCGGCGGGGTCTCGTCGCGGGAGGAGGAGGCCGGCGCCGGCCGGGACTGCTGTGCCGCGGGTTGCGCGGCACGGTCGCCCGACTGCTGGCCCGACTGTGGGCTCGGCTGCCGGCCCGGCTGTTGCCCGGCGGATCCGGGCCGCTGCTGGGTCGGCATCATCCGGGTCTCATCGGGCCGCGGACGGCGGATCGGGCGGGTCTGGTCGCCGGTCCCGCCCTGATCGTCGCCCTGCCCCCTACCGGGGTAGAGCCAGTCGTAGTCCGGGTCGTCGGGGGTGTCGCCGCTGCGGGGCCGCTCAGCCATGGCACGAAAGTAGCCGCCGAGCCCGCACAGCGCCGAGTCGGCGCATCCATCCCGACTCGTGCCTCCGGACGGATGCCCGGGGGATGAACAGGGGATGGGGCGGGTCGGGGGAGTCGCTACGGTGCAGGCGTGAGTGAGCCTGTCGAGTCCGGTGGGGCGGTCCGGACGCCTGCGTATTCCCGCGTCTCGCTGGCGGTGCCGATGCGCCTTCCGGAGGCGAACTTCTCCGGCAACGTGCACGGCGGCGAGGTGATCAAGCAGGCAGACAGCACCGCGGGTGCGGTGGCGCGGCGGCACTGCGGCAACCGAGTGGTCACGGCGTACGTCGACGACATCGTGTTCCTCCAGCCGGTCCGGGTCGGGGACATCCTGCACACCTCCAGCCAGGTCAACTGGGTCGGCCGCAGTTCGATGGAGGTCGGTGTGCGGATCGAGGCGGAGCCGATCGGGGAGCTGACCGGACGCCGGCACGTGGCGACGGCGTACTTCCTGATGGTCGCGGTGAACGAGGAGGGCCGGCCCGTGCCGGTCCCGGAGCTGGTCGTCGAGACGGCGGAGGACCAGCGGCGACAGCGGGAGGCGGAGATCCGACGTACCCACCGCCTCGCCCGCAAGGCGGAGATCGAGGCCGGGCGAGGGCCCACACCCGCCTGATCGAACGGCCCGCGGCGGTGGCCGCGGGTGTGTCGGCCGTTCGCGGTGGGCCTCCTCACGCTCCGGCGGCGGGGCTGCGGCGAGTCGCTCCCTCCTGGGACGGGTGTGACTGGTGATACTTCAGGGGCAGTCCTGATCTTCCCCTCAGGAGAGTGACCTTCCCCATGGCGACCCTGGCTCCGCCTCCTGCCCGATCCCGCACCAACGACCAACCGTCCCCCACAGAGGAGCGTGCCGCTCGGGTCCGTTACCGGCGGGCGATCGCGCTCCTCGTGATGAGTCTGCTGGTGCCCGGCTCAGCCCAGTTGATCGCCGGCAACCGCCGGGTCGGCCGGATCGCGCTGTGGACGTGGGTCGGCCTGATCGCAGCCATGGTGTTCTCGGTGCTGCTCGGGCTGGTGTGGCACGGGTTCGCCTTCTGGCTGGCGACCACTCCGTGGGTGCTGCTGATCATCCGGCTCGGGCTGATCGCCGCGGCGATCGCGTGGGTTGGGCTGATCGTCGACGCCTGGCGGCTCGGCCAGCCGCTCACCCTGCGGCTCAACCACCGTCGCGTCGTCGTGGCGCTCAACGGCGTCCTGGCGTTCAGCGTCGCCGGAGTCCTGCTCTTCGGATCCCACCTCGTGGATGCGCAGCGACAGTTGGTACAGGACCTGTTCGGGGGTAGCCAGGTGGTCGGGGCGCACGACGGCCGGTTCAACATCCTGCTGCTGGGCGGGGACGCCGGCGCCGGGCGCACAGGTCTCCGGCCCGACTCCATGACGGTCGCCTCGATCGACGCGGACTCGGGCAGGACCGTGCTCATCGGGCTGCCCCGCAACATGGCGAACTTCCCCTTCGAGAAGGGCTCGGTCATGGCCGAGGAGTTCCCGGACGGCTTCGATTGCGACGGCTGCTACCTCAACGCCGTCTCCACCTGGGCCGAGGACCACAGCGACCTCTTCCCGAAGTCGGAGCACCCCGGCATCGACGCCACCATCAGCGGCGTCGAGGGCGTGACCGGGCTGAAGATGAACTACTGGGCGATGGTCGATCTGCAGGGCTTCAAGGACCTGGTCGATGCCGTCGGGGGGGTCACGCTCAACGTACGGCAATCGATCCCGATCGGGCTGCCCACCGACGATTTCTACGACCACATCGAGCCCGGCGTGAGGCAGCTGAACGGGTTCGAGACGCTCTGGTTCGCCCGGGCGCGGCACGACTCGAACGACTACTCGCGGATGGCGCGGCAGAAGTGCGTGATGACCGCGATGCTCCAGCAGATCAGTCCCCAGACCGCCATCAAGAACTTCTCCGCGATCGCCCAGGCCAGCGGGTCGATGGTCTCCACCAACGTCCCGGCCAGCGAGGTCAGCAAGTTCATCCCGCTGGCGCTGAAGGCGAAGGACCAGAAGATCTCCTCGGTCTCCCTGGTGCCGCCCCTCATCAACACCGCCGACCCCGACATGTCCGTGGTCCACAACACCGTGACCGAGGCGATCGACAAGGCCGAGGGTCGGGTCGAGGAGAACGACGGCGCCGAGGCGGACAAGGGCGGCGGCGAGGCAGCGTCCGCTGAGGCCAGGAAGAAGCAGGCGGCCAAGCAGAGCAATGAGCTGTCCGGTGGGTCTCTCGGGTCGATCCAGGACGGGTACGTCGCCAACGACACCGACGACGTCGCCGCGGTGTGCTGAGTTGAGCGGCGCGCGGCGTTCCACCGCGACCGCGCCCCATCTCCGCGCGCCGGCGGCCGAGCCGCGGACTCAGGTGTCGTCGTGGCCCGGATCGAGCGAGCCGGCAGCGAAGTGAAGGGCGCTCCTGTCAGCTCTGGGGGCGCGGGCTCCAATACCTGGTCAACACGTCGAGCACGATCGCGACGTCGAAGGTCTGGATCCCGGGGTAGTCGGCGATGTCGTCGCTGAGGAAGTCGGCGAGCCCTTGCTCGTGCTGGAAGAGGCCCTGGTGGATGATGGTCGACGTCCCGGCGACCGTGGAGACATAGCGCGCCGAGGGGTGACCTGCCAGGGCTTGGGCGACCTGCTTGGTCGATTTGGCCGAGGTGGTGATGGAGATGACCGCTTCGAGGGGGAACCCGAGCAGGCGCGGCTCGATCTCGACCCGGGGTTGGACCAGTCCACGGTCGAGGAGGGCCTGGGTGAGTCGGTAGGCGGTGGACGGGCTCCGGCCGAGGTCGCGGGCCACCTCGGCGGCGGTGGCTCGCGCATCCCGGCGCAGTACCTCCGCGATCCGCTGTTCGTCCTCGGTCAGTGACTCGGGTGCATCCGGGATCGGCCCATGCCGATGGGCGACCAAGCTGGCTTCCTGATCGTCGCTGAGCCGAGACACCCGCCAGGACGATCCTGAGGCGTAGCGGTGCAGGCCGACCTCGGAATGTGTCTGCACGATGCCCGGGATCGCGGGTAGGCGACTGGTGAGCAGGTCGGCCATGCCCTCACGGGTGTCGGGCTGGAGGATGCAGTACACGTCGGCTCGACCGGTGGTCGTCGCAACGAACTGGGTCTCGTCCAGGCCGGCGACCGCCGCGGCGACGTCGTTCACCTTTCCGGGCTTGGTCGAGATCCACACGTGGCTCGGGGTGACCCGTCCACTCCACCACGGCACCTGGCCGACGAACTTCAAATCGTGGTCTCGACGCACACGCGTGAGCCTTCGGCCGATCGTCCCCGTGGTCACGCCCAACGTCGCGGCGAGCGTCTGCAAACTCGCTCGGGGAGCGATCTGCAGTGCGGCGATCAGATCGAGCTCGCCGTCGTCGAGTGTGTCCGCATCCATGGTCCACTTCTATCCCATGCCAGATCTTGGATGAAAGTTGCTGTTTCGGATCGGTTGTTGACAGATCTGATTGATAGAGGGCAGCCTCTCTGACCGATAGGCGCTATTTGAAGTTGGGAGAATGGCATGAGCGGTTCGCTGTTGGTTCAAGGTTCCGAGGTACTGGACGTTGCCTCGGGTGAGTATCGAGAGGCCGACGTACTGTGCGTCGACGGACGCGTGGCCGAGGTCGGGAAGGGCCTCTCGGCACCGGAGGATGTCCGTGTCGTGGACGCTCGTGGTCGCCGGGTCCTTCCCGGGCTGATCGACTGTCACGTCCACGTGCTTGCCTTCAGCGGCAATCTCGGCGAGGTGCTGAGTGCTCCCCCCACCTACGTGGCCGCCGGAGCGGTCCGGAACATGGGGGCCATGCTCGACCGTGGATTCACCACCGTTCGGGACACCGGCGGCGCCGACTACGGTCTGGCCCGTGCCTGGGCGCACGGCATGTTCCGCGGTCCGCGCCTCATCTACGGCGGCAAGGCAATGAGCCAGACCGGTGGGCATGGTGACAAGCGGGAGATCGAGCAGAACTTCGTCGACGACCATCCCTGCTGCTCCGGCACCGGCCGAGTGGTCGACGGCGTCGACGCGGTCCGCAAGGCGGTCCGAGAGGAGATGCGTCGCGGAGCCCATCACCTCAAGCTGCATGCCTCCGGCGGAATCTCCTCGCTCGGGGACGAGATCTCCTCGACGCAGTACTCGATGGGCGAGATGCGGGCAGCGGTGGAGGAGGCCGAAGCTGCCGGCCGCTACGTGACCGTCCACGCCTACCCGCCCCGCGCCATCGCCCGCGCCGTCGAAGCCGGGGTGCGGTGCGTGGAGCACGGCAACCTGCTCGACGACGAGACGGTGGCCCTGATGCGTGATCGAGGCACCTTCCTGGTCCCGACGTTGGTCACCTACTCTGCCCTGATGGAGGAAGGGCGCCGGCACGGCCTTCCCCAGGCGAGCTGGGAGAAGATCAGCGAGGTGCTCGACTCCGCCCTCGCCGCGCTCGAGCTCGCGGACCGGGCCGGGCTGAAGATCGCCTACGGTTCGGACCTGCTGGGTGGGATGCAGCGCCGCCAGAACGAGGAGTTCCGGATTCGCGGAGAGGTTCAGAAGCCGATCGACGTCGTCCGCGCGGCGACGCTCAACGCCGCCGAGCTGATCCAGCTCGAAGGTGAGGTCGGGACGCTCGACCCGGGCGCGTGGGGGGACATGATCGTGGTCGACGGTGACCCGCTCGAGGACATCGGGGTGCTGGCCGAACCCAGCAAATTCGCCGCAGTGATCCAGCGTGGGTCCGTGGTCAGAGGTGCGCTATGAGGGACACCGTCATCCTGGCGTCAGTGTGTGCCTACGTCGCGCTGATGGTCGTGATCGGGGTCTGGGCGTCCAAGAAGGTCAAGAACAATCACGACTTCATGCTCGCCGGTCAGCGACTGGGCCGGATGATCCTGATCGGAACCCTGCTGGCGACCTGGACCGGGGCCGGCACGATCATGGGGCGCGCCTCGTTCTCCTACACCTACGGGCCGCTCGCCAGCATCTTCTACAGCATCGGAGCCCCGCTGGGCATCCTGGTGCTCTATCTGTTCCTCGCCAAACGGATCCGTCAGTTCGGCAAGTACACCGTGCCGGAGATCATGGAGAGCCGCTACGGCAAGTCGGTACGTCTGGTCACCGCGATCGCGATCCTCATCGCGTACACGGCGATCATGTCCGAGCAGGTGACCGGGCTCGGCTACATCCTGCACATGACCACCGGATTCCCCGAGGCCGTCGCCAAGATGATCGGCCTGGTCGTGATCATCTTCCTGGCCTTCGCGGGCGGACTCATCTCGGTCGCCTACACCGACGCGGTCAGCGCCCTGCTCATCACGCTCGGTCTGATCGGTGCCGTCATCTTCGTCCTGGTCACGGTCGGCGGGTTCTCCGGGATGGTCGAGCAGTTGCCCGCGGACCACCTCACCTTGACCGGCGGGTTGTCGCCGATCCAGATGATCGGGTTCGTGCTCCCCACCCTCCTGCTCATCCTCGGCGATCAGAACATGTACCAACGGTTCGCCGCCGCCCGGACTCCCGAGGTCGCGCGCCGCTCGACGCTGGGGTTCCTCATCGGTGATGTCGTGTTCTACGCGGCGGTCATCATCCTGGCCTCCTCCGCGGCCATCCTGCTTCCCGGGATCCAGCCCGACACCTCGATCCTGCGTCTCGCCACCGACACCCTCCCGCTCGGGCTCGGGGCGATCATGCTGATGGCGGCGACCGCGTTCATCATCACCACCGGCAACTCCTACCTGCTGTCCTCAGCCGGCAACCTGGTCCACGACATCTACCGCTCGTTCTCGAAGCGCGCGCACGACTCCAAGCGCGAACTCTTTCTCACCCGCGTCGCCGTGGTCGTTCTCGGAATCAGCGCGTTCACGATCGGTGAAGCCTTCCCCGGCGTACTCGAGATCCAGGTCTTCTCCTACACGATGTACGGCGCGACCATCACGCCGTCGCTGATGGCCGCGTTCTTCTGGAAGCGCGCGACCGCCGCCGGATGCATCGCCTCGATGATCGCCGGCATCGTCTCGACCCTGGTGTGGGAGTTCGTGCTCGACAAGCCGAACGAGTGGAACAGCGTGATCGTCGCCCTGCCACTCTCCCTGCTCGCGCTGGTCGTGGTGAGCCTGTCGACAAGGCCCCGTCAGCCGGAGGAGATCCGGGCGTCCCTCGAGGCCGGGCGCGTGTGAGATCCCCTCGGACCGATCGTCTCGACCGCTGCGGCGGGTCCGCCCCAGCGGTCGAGCGAATCCGAGCAGCATGGTGTGCCGAGGAAGCCGCCGCGTGGTGCGCTCGCTCGGGGCCGAGCGACGCGAGCGTGTCGCCGGGGTGCGCGGGCCGAGCGGTTGGGGTCCTGGCCCGGATCGAGGCTTAGGGTTGCCGGGTGCCTGACCGTCCACGCCGCCGGATCACCGCCGTGGTGGTCACCTTCAACCGCCTCGACCTGCTCCGCCGGCTCCTCGAACGGCTCGACGGCGTACCGGAGGTCGACGAGGTGCTCGTCATCGACAACGCCTCCACCGACGGGACGGGCGAGTGGCTGGCCGGGCTCGACGGCTCCGGGCAGGGCGGGTACGGCGACGAACACCGCAGCGTGCCCGTCCTGACCCGCACCCTCACGACCAACACCGGCGGCGCAGGCGGGTTCGCGACAGGCCTCGCCTGGGCGAGGGAGCGGGACGCCGACCTGATCTGGCTGATGGACGACGACGGGGTGCCCGAGCCGGACTGCCTCACCCGACTGCTCGCGCATGCCGCTGAGGGCACCGCCGAGGGGCTCGACTTCTGGGGGCCGGTGGTGCTCGACGAGGACCGGCCCGACCGGCTGGTCTTCCCGATCCGGCTCCCCGGCGGTACCCGCGTGGTGCACGACCTGGACGACGTGGAGGCAGCCGCCCGGGGCGGCACCGTGGACGGGATCGTGATCCCGTTCAACGGAGTGCTGATCACCCGCGAACTGGTCGACCGGATCGGGGTGCCGCGCGCCGAGTTCTTCATCTGGGGCGACGACCACGAGTACCGCCTGCGCGCCGAGCAGGCCGGCGCCCGCATCGCCACCGTCCCCGACGCGCACTTCCTGCACCCGTCGGTGGGCAGCCTGGGCACTCCGATGATGTTCGGCAGCACCACCTACAACCACAGTCCGAGCGACCTCAAGCACTACTGCATGGCCCGCAACAACACGGTCAACCTGCGCGAGTATCGCGGCTGGCCGCACGTCGCGATGTTCGTGGTCAAGACGGTGTGGTTCTACCTCTTCACCCGCCCCGCGCCGGCCCGGATCGGGCTCAGCGCCCGCGGGATCGTGGCCGGGCTTCGCGGCGACTTCACCGGGCATGAGAGGTTCCTGCGGTGAGCGAACCCGTCCGTCCGGAGACCGTCGCCGTCGTCGTGGTGACCTACAACCGTGCCGACCTGCTCGCCGGCATGCTCGCCGGCCTGGCAGCGCTGGAGCGCCCGGCCGACGCGGTGATCGTGGTGGACAACGCCTCCACCGACCACACCGCGCAGGTCCTCGAGACCAGCGAACTGCCCGGACTCCGGGTGATCACCAGTCCGGACAACCTCGGCGGCGCAGGCGGCTTCCACCTGGGCATGCGGGCGGCCCACGAGGGGGGCTTCGACCGGATCTGGCTGATGGACGACGACGTCGTACCCCGCCCGGACTGCCTCACCGTGCTGCTCGCCCAGGACGAGCCGTGCCTGATGGTGGTGCGCGAGGACCCCCACGGCCGGGTGGTGGAGAAGTCGGCGACCCGGTTCGACCTGCGCAACCCGCTCGCCGTACGACCCAAGCGCGGGATGGTGGAGACGTCCTATCCCACCCGGTCGGAGATGCCGCCGCGGGTCGCGGTCGAGAACGTCGCGTTCGAGGGCTTCATGGTCCGGCGCGAGGTGGTCGACCGGATCGGCCTGCCCGACCCGAGCTTCTTCATCTTCTACGACGACGTCGACTACGCCCTGCGCGCCCGGCGGGCCGGTTACACCATCTGGGCGGTGCGGGACGCCGTCCTGGTCAGGCAGCTCGACTTCGACCAGCAGCACGACCTGAGCGGCTGGAAGGGGTTCTACATGTACCGCAACCTGTTCGCCGTCCACCTGCGCTACGGCGAGAACCCGCTGGTCCGGCTCAAGCCGTGGGCGATCGCGCTCGCGGTCAGTGTGTTGAGCCTGCTGCGCGGCCGAACGGGTGAGGCACGCAACGTCGTCTCCGCACTGCGCTCGGCGCGCTCGATGCGGGACGTTCCCGGTCGATCCGTAGACTGACCGATCGTGTCGACCCCTGCTGTGTCCCCTGACCTTCCCGACCTCGTCATCGTCGGATCCGGATTCTTCGGACTGACCGTGGCCGAGCGTTGTGCCGCCGAGCTCGACCTCAAGGTGCTGATCCTCGAGCGTCGCTCCCACCTGGGCGGCAACGCCTACAGCGAACGGGAGCCCGAGACCGGGATCGAGGTGCACAAGTACGGGGCGCACCTGTTCCACACCTCGAACGAGAAGGTGTGGGAGTACGTCAACCGGTTCACCGACTTCACCAACTACTCCCACCGGGTCTTCACCCGCTACCAGGACCAGATCTACTCGATGCCGGTCAACCTGGCCACCATCTGCTCCTACGTGGGCAAGGCGATGACGCCCGACGAGGCCCGCGCCTGGGTGGCCCAGCAGGCCAGCGAGATCGACACGGCCGAGGCGACCAACCTGGAGGAGAAGGGCATCTCCCTGGTGGGGCGGCCGCTGTTCGACGCCTTCTTCCGCGGCTACACCGCCAAGCAGTGGCAGACCGATGTCAAGGAGCTGAGCCCCGACATCATCAGCCGCCTCCCGGTGCGCTACAACTTCGACAACCGGTACTTCAACGACAAGTACGAGGGCCTGCCGGTCGACGGGTACACCGCCTGGCTGGAGCGGATGGCCGAGCACCCCAACATCGAGGTGCGCCTGGAGGCCGACTTCTTCGAGGACGACTGGCAGGCGACGTACAAGGGGAAGGTGCCGATCGTCTACACCGGCCCGGTCGACGAGTACTTCGACAACTCCGAGGGCCGCCTCTCCTGGCGGACCGTCGACCTCGAGGCCGAGGTCAAGCAGGTCGACGACTTCCAGGGCTGCGCGGTGATGAACTACGCCGACGAGGACGTCTCCTGGACCCGGATCCACGAGTTCAAGCACTTCCACCCCGAGCGGACCTACCTGCCGGGCAAGACCGTGATCGTGCACGAGTACAGCCGATTCGCCGAGGACGACGACGAGCCGTACTACCCGATCAACACCGCCGAGGACCGCGAGAAGCTGCGCAAGTACCGCGACCTGGCCAAGCAGGAGCCGATGGTGCTCTTCGGTGGCCGACTCGGCACCTACAAGTACCTCGACATGCACATGGCCATCGCCTCCGCGCTGTCGATGTTCGAGAACAAGCTGCGGCCGCACTTCGCCGAGGGTGCGCCGCTGAAGAGTGGAGGTGTCGACGAGTGACCACCCAGACGACGGCTGCGACGTACGCCGCCGAGGACGCGCCGACCGTGACCCGGCTGCTCCAGCGCCAGATCATGCCGGCCGAGCGCGACACCGACGTGATCCGCCTCTACGTCGACCCGGACCCCGCCGCCCTCGACGCGGACAAGTTCGACATCGGCAGCTCGAGGGCCGCCCAAGAGGCCAACGCGATCGCCAGCCGGATCCAGAACGCCGCCAAGGTGAACGCCAAGATCCACCCCGATCAGATCGAGTCCCGGACCGCGTTCCGCGTGACCGAGGGCGAGAGCGTGTCCTTCGGCAGCTACTTCAACGCCTTCCCGGCCTCCTACTGGCGTCGGCACACCATCGTCGAGCAGGTCCGGCTGACCGTCCGTGTGCAGGGTGAGGGTGCGTCGGTGATCGTCTACCGGTCACTCTCCAACGGCCGCTCGCAGCGGGTGGACTTCGCCACCGTCGAGGCGGGCTCGGGGGAGTACTCCTTCGACCTGCCGCTCAAGCCCTTCGTCGACGGCGGCTGGTACTGGTACGACGTCATCGCCGGCGACCAGGACGCCGTGGTCACCGGTGCCGAGTGGACCGCCGAGGTCCCGGCCGACCGTGCCGAGCACGGCACCGTCACCATCGGCATCACCACGATGAACCGGCAGGACTTCTGCGCCAAGCTGCTCGGTCAGCTGGGCGACTCCGAGCAGCTCGACGAGTTCCTCGACGAGGTGCTCGTCCTGGAGCAGGGCAAGGAGAAGGTCGTCGACTCCGAGTTCTTCCCCGCGGCCCAGGCCGCCCTGGGGGAGAAGCTGCGGGTCGTCGAGCAGGGCAACATCGGCGGCTCGGGCGGGTTCGCCCGGGCGCAGTACGAGGGGCTCAAGGCGGGCCGCTCGACGTACGTCATGATGCTCGACGACGACGTGGAGTGCGAGACCGAGGGCATCGTCCGAGCGATCACCTTCGGTGACCTGTGCCGCACCACGACCATCGTCGGCGGCCACATGTTCAGCATCTACCAGAAGACCCAGCTGCACAGCTTCGGCGAGCGGGTGGCCGAGTACCCCTTCTGGTGGGGGTCCGCGCCCGGCGTGTTCCCGGCCTGGGATCTCGGTGAGCGCAACATCCGCTCGACCCGGTGGCTGCACGCCCGGATCGATGTGGACTACAACGGCTGGTTCATGTGCCTGATCCCCGCCGAGGTCCTGCGCGAGATCGGCCTGTCCCTGCCGCTGTTCATCAAGTGGGACGACTCCGAGTACGGCCTGCGGGCCAAGGCCGCCGGCTTCCCGACCGTCTCGTTCCCGGGCGCCGCGGTCTGGCACGTGCCGTGGACCGACAAGAACGACGCACTCGACTGGCAGTCCTACTTCCACGTGCGTAACCGCTTCATCGCCGCCCTGCTCCACTCGAAGTACCCGCGGGGCGGGCGGATGGTCCAGGAGAGCTTCAACCACCAGATCAAGCACCTGGTGACGATGCAGTACTCCACCGTCGCGCTGCGCCACAAGGCACTCCAAGACGTCCTGGCCGGTCCCGAGCGGCTGCACGACCTGCTGCCCACCACGCTGCCGGTGCTCAAGGAGATGACCAAGGGATACGACGACGCCACCTACATCACCGATGCCTCCCAGCTTCCCGAGGTGCGCCGCCACAAGCTGCCGCGCAAGGGTCGCGAGCCCTCGCCGGTGATCTCCGGACGGGCTGCGACGGTCCAGGCGCTGCTCCAGCCGTTGCGTCAGCTGCGCAAGCCGCGCGAGGCGTCGGAGACCTTCCCGGAGGCCGAGATCATGGCCCAGGACGCGAAGTGGCACAAGGTCGCGCGCTACGACTCCGCCCTGGTCTCGTTGCCCGACGGCAGCGCGCAGGCCTTCTACCGTCGCGACCGTGCGACCTTCACCAGCTTCATGAAGCAGACCGTCGCGATCCACAAGGAGCTGGCCCTCCACTGGGACGACCTGGCCGAGCGCTACCGCGCCGCGCTGCAGACGATCACCTCCCCGGAGGCGTGGGAGGAGACCTTCCGGCCGTGGCTCGAGGAGCCCGGTGAGGATGAGTCACGACGATGAGTGAGGCTGCACCCGCACCACAGGTCCGGGTCGTCGACGCGCCGCTGGCGGCCCCGTCGGCGACCCAGGGCCTGCTGGAGGTCTTCCGTCGCCGCTACCTGCTCCGGTTGCTGGTTCGGCGGGAGATCCAGGCCCGCTACCAGGGCTCCGTGCTCGGCCTGTTCTGGTCCTACCTCAACCCGCTGTCCCAGTTCTTCTTGTACTGGTTCATCTTCGGGCAGGTGATGCTGCGCGGGCAGAACGTCGAGACCTTCGCGATCCACGTCTTCTCCGGCTTCATCATCGTGCACTTCTTCACCGAGACCTTCTCCTCGGGCACCAGGTCGATCGTGCGCAACAAGTCGCTGGTGCAGAAGATGGCGGTGCCACGGGAGATGTTCCCGGTCTCGGCGATGCTGGTCTCGCTCTACCACGTGGTGCCGCCGATGATCATCCTGCTGATCGCCTCGGTGGCCTACGGTTGGCTGCCGGACGCCGGCGGGATGCTCGCGGTCGTACTGGCACTGACGCTGATCATGCTGCTCGGCACCGCGCTGGCGCTGTTCTTCAGCACCGCGAACGTGTTCTTCCGAGACTTCGGCAGCGCGGTCAACCTGATGCTGCACTTCGTCCGCTTCGGCGTGCCGATGGTCTACCCGCTGACCATGATCTTCGCGCGGCTCAACGACTTCTGGACCGAGGTCTATCTGGCCAACCCGCTCACCATCGCGGTGTGTCTGTTCCAGCGTGCCTTCTGGGTCGGCTCGACCAACGACCCGGCCGCGACCGATGCCATGAACATGCCGAGCCACCTCTTCGAGCGGAGCCTGATCATGATCGCGGTCGCCGCTGTCCTGCTGCTCATCGCCCAGCGGGTGTTCACCAGGCTCGAGAACAAGATTCCGGAGCGACTCTGATGGCCGTATCGATCCAGGTCGAGAATGCGGTCAAGGAGTTCACCCTCCGCTATCACCGCAATCTCAAGGACCTGACCGTGGCCAAGATCCGCGGCCAGCAGACCACCGACAGCTTCCGTGCGGTCGATGACGTCAGCTTCACCCTGGAGCAGGGAGACACGTTGGGGCTGATGGGCCTCAACGGGTCCGGCAAGTCCACCCTGCTCAAACTGGTCAACGGCACCATGCGGCCCGACTCGGGCAGCGTTAAGACCCGGGGTCGGATCGCCGGTCTGATCGCGACGGGGGCGGGGTTCCACCCCCAGCTCACCGGCCGCGAGAACATCTACCTCAACGCGGCGATCCTCGGGCTCAGCGAGCGGGAGACCAACCGCCACTTCGACGAGATCGTCGAGTTCGCCGACATCGGCAAGTTCCTCGAGACCCCGGTGGGGCACTACTCCTCGGGCATGTACGCCCGGCTGGGGTTCTCCGTGGCCGTGCATGTCGACTGCGACATCTTCTTGGCCGACGAGGTGCTCGCGGTCGGTGACAAGCCGTTCAAGCGCAAGTGCATGCAGAAGATGCAGGAGATCCGGGAGAGCGGGCGCACGATCGTCTACGTCAGCCACGCTGCCGGGTCGGTGCGCAAGATGTGCAACCGGGTCATCGTGCTGGAGAAGGGCGTCAAGGCCTTCGACGGCGACGTCGACGAGGGCATCCGCTTTCTCAAGTACGGCAACGATGAGGACCAGCCCGACGAGGTCGACAACCTCGACGCCGACGACGACAACCTCGGCGCCGACATCTGATCCGACCCGATCCCCGGCCGACCCTCTCGGCGCTGCATCCGTTCGCTCCGGTCGCTGGTCTCGGCCGACCCCGCGGTACGTATCCACCCGGCCACTCGGACGTCGACCTAGCCCGTCGCGCACGAAAAATGTGCGACGCCTCGGCGTGTCGAATGGAAATTACAGGATTGTAGTTACTCACGCGCTCTGGCGTGCCGCCTGTGACTCGTGTGAAAGTTGCTGCCGCGTGTGACCTTCCCCCACACCTGGAGTGACTACGTATGCGTGCCAGCAAGACCCGATTCGTCGCCGGATGCCAGCAGTTGCTGGTGCTCGGTACGGTCTGTGCCGTCCTCGTACCCGCCGCGTCGGTCGTGAGCCTCGACGTCGTCGGGACCGCTCCGGACCACGACCGGTCCGAGGCCACCACCGTCGCGGCCGAGACGGCCGCTGTCCCCGACGGTCCGGTGGATGCCGACCTGCGTGAGATCGCCCTGACCGGGACCCGTGCCGTCCAGCGTCCTACCGGACGATCGCTGCCGCCGGTCACCGCGCCCCGCGTGGTCGCAGGTCACGCCACCGAGTCCCCGGGGAGGGAAGTCGGCGTCTCGGTCGTGACCAGCGCTCCCCAACAGGTCAGCGGGTACGGCGCGGTCGGGCTCACCTGGGCCGCGGGCCAGGAGCTGGTCTCGGTGGGGGAGGAGACCTTCGAGGTCAGGACCCTCACCGACGGCGCCTGGAGCGAATGGCACCATCTCGACTACGACCCGGATCATGCCGAGACCGCGGATGCCGCCGAGAGCCGGCAGGCCCGCCCGGGCACCGATCTGCTCTTCGTGGGCGAGGTGGACCAGGCCCAGGTGCGGGTCGAGCTGCCCACCGCGGAACTGCCCAGCGACCTGCGGCTCGCCGTGGTCGACCCCGGCGAGGCCGGTGGCACCAGCACCCAGCCCCCGGCCGTCGCCACCACCCCCGACGGCGCTGAAGAGGTCCCGCCGACGGGGAAGGAGTCGGAAGCACTGGCGGAGGACGGACTCGAGTTGCAGGCGGCGGGACGCGCCGCGCAGCCGCGGATCTTCACCCGCGCCCAGTGGGGGGCCAACGAGTCGCTGCGCGACGGCAGCCCGAGGTACGGCGTCATCCGGGCCGGCATCGTGCACCACACCGTGAACGCCAACGACTACACCCAGGCCCAGGTGCCCGGCATCATCCGGAGCATCTACGCCTACCACACCCGCTCCCGTGGCTGGTCCGACATCGGCTACAACTTCCTGGTCGACAGGTGGGGCCGGATCTGGGAGGGGCGGGCCGGCGGCATCACCCGCCCGGTGATCGGCGCGCACGCGTCGGAGTACAACGACGTCGCCTTCGGCGTCTCGGTGATCGGCAACTACGAGATCGCGCGGCCAGGTACCGCGGTGCTCGCCGCGTTCGGGCGGATCATGGCCTGGAAGCTGGGTCTGCACGGGATCGATCCCCAGCAGCGGGTCACCCTGCACGGTCGGTCCTTCCCGGCGATCATCGGACACCGCGACACCAAGTCGACAGCTTGCCCGGGCCGTTACCTCTACGCCCAACTGCCGGCGATCCGGCGGCGCGCCAAGGCGGCCCAGGGCGGGGGCACACCCACGACCCCGCCGACCCAGCCGACCGTGCCGGGTCTCGGCTCCGGGGCCAGGAACAGCAATCTGGCCGGGTCGGCGTACCCGGATCTGATCGCCCGAGCACGCGGCACCGGTCAGGGGTACGTCATCCCGACCGGCGGCACCGTCCGGTTCGCCAAGAGCCGTTCGGCCGGTCGCACCGTCGGGCGCACCCTGGCGACCCCCGACCTCACCGGCGACGGCCGAGGCGACCTCTACGTCATCGGTGGCGCCGGGCGCGGCCAGGTCCGGGCGGGCAATGGCGCGGGCGGATTCGGTGGCTACTCCGGCCGGACACCGCGCCGGATCTTCGCCGGCCGCGACCTGCTGGTCGCCGTCGGCGATATCAGCGGGGACGGCCGCAACGACCTGATCGGCCGGCATCCCCGGAGCGGCCGGCTCACGGCGTACGTCAACACCGGCACCGGCCGCCTGCGCGGCGTGTGGCTGCGCGGTGGGGGATGGAACCGGTACGACCTGCTGGTGGGCGCCGGCGACCTGACCGGGGACCGCCGCGCGGACCTGCTCGCTCGCGACAAGAGCGGCCGGCTGTGGCTGAGGCCCGGGACGGGCCGGCTCCGGCCCGCCTTCGGCGCCCCCCGTCGGGTGGCCGGCAACTGGCGCGGGTACGACGCGATCGTGGGGATGGGCGACTACACCGGCGACGGGCACGGCGACCTGCTGGCGCGGTCGAGCCGCACCGGGCAGAGCCGGCTGTTCTTCGGCCGGGGCAACGGCACCTTCGGGGTGTCCCTCGGGCCGCTGCCCGCACTCCGGCGGGCCGGCCGGATCCTGGGAGCCGCGCAGCTCTCCGGTGACGGCAAGCCCGACGTGCTGAGCAGTTCGGGGGCGAGCCTGCGCATCACCGCCACAGCCCCCACCTTCAGCCTGGGTCGACCCCTCGCCACCGGTGTGAACCTGCGGGGCTACACCCGGGTGTTCAACGCCGGGGACTGGGACCGGGACGGCAAGGGCGACCTGATCGGGATCACCCGGACCGGGGCGGTCAACCTGTTCACCGGTCGCGGGACGGGCAGGTTCTCCGCGCCTCGCCGGATCGGTGCCGGCTTCGCCCGGGCCACGCTGGTGACCCCCGCCGGCGACATGACCGGTGACGGCTGGCCCGACCTGCTGGCCCAGGGAGCCGACCGCAAGCTGCGCGTGTACGCCGGCCGCGGGCCCGGCGCGCTGCGGGTGGCACGCGTGCTGGGCAGCAACCTCCCCGGTCAGGTCAACCTGGCGGTCGGTCGGTGGAACGCCGATTCGGCCCCCGACATCCTCCTCCGGGTGGGCAACCGACTGCGCGCCTACTACGGCACCGCGTCGGGGCGACTCTCCGCGCCCCGGTCGATCGGCCCCGACCTGGCCGGCTTCGACCAGACGGTGGCGGTGAGCTCGGTGGGGCTCAAGGGGCACAGCGACGTGATCGCGCGTCGTACCGACGGCTCGCTGTACGTGCTCCTGGGCAACCGTCGGGGCGGACTGGGCAAGCCGCGGCCGCTCGGTCAGGGGATGGGCGGGTTCGACCTGCTCGGCTGAGGCCCGGACCGTGGTCCGGCCGGAGGATCAGCGCGGACCACGGACGGTGGCCCGCTCCGCTGCCGCGATGGCCTCCAGCCGGTCGGGGTCGGCGTGGACCACGAGCACCACCGAGCCCCCGTCGCGGAGCGGCTCGGTGAAGGAGGCGAGACCTGGTGGGGAAGCCGGGTTCGCCTCGGACAGGAGGCGGTCGCCGCCGGGTCGAGGGGACTCTCCGGCGGCGGCCGCGCTCCACAGGTCGCCCTGGGTGCGGTGCAGCGACTCGGCAGCGGCGGTGAGGGCCAGGGCCGGATCCTCGGGCCGGGCGGGGTCCCAGGGGATGAACGAGTCGGGCTGGGACCACACCTCGATGCCGACGTCGTGGACGCCGGACGGGAGCGGGTCGGTGAACCGGACCCCCAGCGGCAGCAGCGAGCAGGCGAGCACCGGCAGCTCGGCGGCGTACGGCGCCCACTCGGCGACCGAGTCCGGTCCGCACACGACGGCGTCGGGGCGCTCCGGGCCGGCCGGACCGCCGTCGGAGACCACCAGACCGACCTGCCAGGCGGCGCCGAGGAACACCGTGGTGAGCCAGTGCGTGGGCAGGTCGATGCGGATCGACATGCCGCGCTCGAGATCGTGCTCCTCGACCAGCAGGGAGGCGGACTTCGCGACCCAGTTGGCGTAGGTGGCGACGGAGAGCTCCACGCGCTCGCCGGTGGACTCGTCGTAGAAGGTGACGAGCGGGCGGCCGGGTTCGTGGCGGAGCTGACGCTCGAGGACGGTGCTGAAGGTGGTCACCGGGTCACTCTCCCATCCGGCCCGGTGCCTCCGGCGGGGCGGCCGTGGACGTGCCCCTAGGGTGGGCGCATGAGCGGGACGCCACGGGAGGTTGGAGCGGCCGGGAGTAGGGCGCTGGCGCACGTGTGGGCGGTGATCCCGGCCGGTGGGGCCGGCACCCGGCTGTGGCCGCTCTCGCGCTCGGCGATGCCGAAGTTCCTCCGTGACCTCACCGGGAGCGGCCGCACCCTGCTTCAGGAGACCCATGACCGGCTCGCGCCGCTGGTGGGGGAGCGGTTCGTGGTGGTGACCGGCGCGGCCCATGCCGAGGCCGTGCGGGGGCAGTTGCCCGAGCTGGCCGCCGACGCCGTGGTCGCCGAGCCGTCCCCCCGTGACTCGATGGCCGCCATCGGGCTCGCGGCCGCGCTGCTCGAGCGGCGGGACCCGGAGGCGGTGATGGGCTCCTTCGCCGCCGACCACGTGATCACCCACCAGGACCGGTTCGCCGACGCGGTGCGCACCGCCGTGGCGGTGGCTCGCGAGGACTGGCTGGTCACGATCGGGATCGAGCCGACCTTCCCCTCCGCGGCGTTCGGCTACATCCACGAGGCGGGGCCGCTGGCCGGGGTGGAGGGCGCCGGAGTGGTCGACCAGTTCGTCGAGAAGCCCTCTGTCGAGACCGCCACCGAGTACCTCGCCCGCGGCGGCTATCGGTGGAACGCCGGCATGTTCGTCGTCCGTCCTCGCGTCCTGCTGGACCTGCTGGCGAGCTGGCACCCCGAGTTCGCGGCCCGGCTGCGCGAGATCGCGGCCGACCCGGCCCGGCTGCCCGAGCTGTGGCCGGAGCTTCCCGCGATCGCGCTCGACCACGCCGTCGCCGAACCCGCCGCCGCGGCGGGCCGGGTGGCCACCGTGCCGGCCCAGTTCGGCTGGGAGGACATCGGCGACTTCGATGCGCTCGCCGCGCTTCTGGACCAGGCGCGGGCGGCGGGCTCGGAGGGACCGATCGTGCTCGGCGACGACGACCTGGTCAGTGCATTGGACAGCACCGGACTGGTGGTGCCGCACAGCGGACGCACCGTGGCCGTGGTCGGACTCCACGACGTCGTCGTCGTCGACACCCCCGACGCCGTCCTGGTCACCACCCGTGCCCGGGCCCAGCAGGTCAAGCAGGTCGTGGCCGGCCTCAAGCAGGCCCGGCGCGAGCATCTGACCTGACCCGCCTCGGGCGGCGCCTGGAGGGCGACCTCGCACCGACCGAACCCCGCACGGCCGGGACACTCCGGCCGCGGCGGATCCTGCCGTACGGCCGCACCATGACCGTCCACGGCAGCAGCCGACGGGCCGAGCCGGCCACGGGTGCGTAGTAGGAAGCCGGGCGCTCAGGCCTGCGGGACGGTGGTGAACCAGCGGTAGGGGAGCTCCTGGTCGGCGGCATGCAACTCCTCGAGGTGGAGGGCCCGGGCCGCAGCGGTGGTGGTGACCTCCTCCGGGAGCGCACGGAGCAGGGCCTCGGGGCCCGGCCAGTCGGCCAGCCAGCCGAGCAGTTCGCGGAGCACGGGGGTGGCCCCCGGGCGGGCGCTGTTGTCGTCGATCAGCCAGAAGGTCAGGAAGGCGCCGGCGTCCTCGGCGCGCTCGACAGTGGCGCCGGCCCGGTCGAGGTGGGCCGCGAGCGGCCGTAGGTAGACCGACCCGATCTGGCGGTCCGCCTCGGCGGCCAGGGCGGCATAGGCGAACGCCTCACCCGCCGCGTGCTCGCGCTCGTGCGCCGCGATCATCTCGAGATCCTGCTCGCGGGTGAGATCGGGCGGCCACTCGCCGTGCGCGTGGGCGGCGATCGCGCGCGGACTCGACCGGTAGGCGGCCAGGTCGAGGTCGACCAGATCCGCGGTCAGCGGGACGAGCCGAACCCACTCACCGGCATGGGTCGGTGGTACGGGCCAGGGCGTGCGCGTGGTCGCCATGAACCGAGTATGCCCACAGCGGCGGCCTCGAGGGAGGCCGAATCACATCGCGTTGGGCTCCGGGGAGTCGGTGTAGGGGTACTTCATCATCATGTCGGCGATCGCCTCACCGGAGACGTCGGAGCACTCCTGGAAGACACCGACCTGCTTGGTCGGGTCCTCGATGCCCGGGCCCCCGGTGCCGCCGATGGACCAGTGGGTGAGAACGATGTCGGCGTCCTCGGGAAACTTCTCACCGGTCTCGTCGGCCTCGGTCCAGGGCGCGACGATGATCTTGTTGCGGAAGTTCTCGGTGCCGGGGAACTTGCGGGTGATCGCCTCGAGTTCGGCGAGCTTCTCGTCGTCGGCGGCGAGGTCCTCGTCGTACCAGACGATGTTGTAGCCGTGCTCGAGATTGTGCACCAGCGCCTCGAGCTCCGGGCGCTCACCGGGGGCGTAGTACTTGTTGCCCATCGGAGCGGGCGCGACCCCGGCGACGTTCCAGTGCGGTCCGTAGGCGGGCGGCGCGGTGGAGTAGTCGACCGACTGGCCCTGCGGCACGTGCTGCTGGTTGCCGTCGGCGGCGTGGGTGGTGATGTCCTTGCAGACCTCAGCGGCCGGCTGCCCGATCTCATCGATCGCCTTCTGGTCCCACTGCCGCTTCTCGAACCACTTCGGACTGCCGGGCAGGCCACCGTCGATCCACGCGTAGCCCACCAGGAGCAGCGCGACCAGGCTGCACACGGCGACGATCGTGTAGCCGCGCCGGCGCTCGGCGCTCTTCTGCTTCTTGCGGATGTCGTCGATGACCGCCTGGCGGTCGGACTTGGTGGACTTCTTGGCCACGGCTCGGCTTACCTCGTGCTGGTGGGGGAGTCGCTGGGGTAGCGGGTGTCGCAGGTCGCGCAGAGTCTACGGAGTCGCTGGTCGCAGCGACGAAGCGGTGTGCCCCTCGGCCTCGACCACCCAGCCGTGGGCGAAGGCGACGGCCCGCACCCGTGCATCGTTCGCGGACAGTTCCACCACGAGTACGTCGTCCCCTCGGGTCCCCGGAGCAGCCCCGTGCCGGTCCGCCGCCACGCCGGTCACCCGGAGCAGCGCGTCGGCGAGGTCGGCAGCCGGCGCCGGGGCGCCGAACGGCGCCAGGTCTCCGGGATCACCGGTGAGCGCCCGGACGACCGCCTCGCGGGCGCCGTACCCGAAGAAGTCGCCGCCCTCGGGACGGATCAGGCTGGCCGCGCCGGGACCGTCCCCGGCGCCGGACCCCAGGACCAGGTCGGCCCGACCGCGGACCAGGGTGAAGGGGCGTCCGCCCAGCTTCCCGCTGGCCAGTTCGGCGGCGCCGGCGAGCTCGTCGGCGACGGCGGGTGCGGTGACCGCGAGTTCGTTGCCGTGGGCGTCCACCCGGCCGGCGTACTCCTCGCTCACCTGCAGGCCGGCGGCTCCGATGGCGAGGTCGGTCTGGCCCTCGCGCCAGGCCCGGCCCGCGGTGTCAGACACGATCACGCCCACCTGGCGACCGGTGCGGGCGCGGAGTTCTGCGCGCAGAGCCCGCGCCGAACCGTCCGGATCGAGGGGGAGGAGGACCACCGAGCCGGCCCGGACGTTGGAGGCGTCGATCCCCGCCGCGGCCATGGTGAGACCGAGCCGGTTGCGCACGATGCTCACCGGTCCCCGCCGGGCGACCACGCGGATGGTCTCGCCGGCCAGTTCGGCATCACGGGTCGTGGCGGGGCGCACCCTGCCCTCCGCCTTGGCCACCACCTTGCTCGTCACCACGACGATGTCCCCGTCGCGCACGCGCTCCCCGGTCCCGGCCAGCGCGTCGAGCAGCAGGCCGACCAGATCGTCCCCCTCGGTCACCTCGCCGACGCCGTCGGGGGCGAGCAGCGTGATCCGCCCGGGCCGGGTCTCAGCCTGCTCGGCACCGTCCGAGGAGGACATCAGGAGACCAGCGCGATCGCGGCGGCGGCGATCGCCGAGGTGGTCTCCTCATCGCGCATCCACAGCGGCACCGCCGCCGCCCGCAGCCCGGCACCCTCGAGCGCGGGCAGTGCCGCGGAGTCGCTCTCGTCGACCAGCCACCCGTCCACCACGCCCACGCCGGACCGGGCGCCGTAGTGGAGGCCGACCGCCTCCGCCGTACTCGCGACGCCGATCGAGGCCAGCATCTGCTCGGCCATGCCGCGGACGTGGTGGCCGCCGATGATCGGGGAGATCCCGACCACCGGCGCGGACGTCGACCGGATCGCCGCCCGCACGCCGGGCACGCTGAGGATGGTGCCGACCGAGACGACCGGGTTCGAGGGCGGCAGGATCACCAGATCCGCCTCGGTGATCGCCTCGATGACGCCGGGGGCGGGCTGGGCCTGCTCCATCCCGACCACGAGCACCATCTCCGCCGGGACGCCGGCCCGTAGCCGCACCCAGTACTCCTGGAAGTGCACGGTACGTCGACCGCTCGGCTCGTCGTCGTCGGCGATCACCACGTGGGTCTCGACCCGGTCGTCGCTCATCGGGATCAGGCGGACGCCGTCGCCGTGGGCGGGTCGGAGCCAGCGCCGGCACAGCGCCTCGGTGACCTGGGAGAGGGGATAGCCGGCCTCCAGCATCTGGGTGCGGACCAGGTGGGTGGCGATGTCGCGGTCGCCGAGCCCGAACCAGACGCCGGGGACCTGGTAGGTCTCCAGTTCCTCCTTGATGCTCCACGTCTCCTGGGTCCGTCCCCAGCCGCGCTCGTGATCGAGGCCGCCGCCGAGCGTGTACATCACGGTGTCGAGATCGGGGGAGATCTTCAGGCCGTGCATCCACAGGTCGTCTGCGGTGTTGGCGATCACGGTCACCTGGGCATCGGTGTCCACCCCCGGCACGGTGCCGCGACGGATGCCGTGGATGAGACCCGACAGGAAACGGGCGCCACCGTGCCCGCCGGAGAGGACCGTGATCTGCTTCATGCCCGCGATTGTCCACCAGGGCCGAGGACGCGCTCCGGCGGTCCCGGGGTCGGGCGTGTGCGGGTGGTGGTGGTCACCAGGGGCGCCGGCCGCCTGCTGAAACCGTCTTCCTAGCAGACACCGGGCTTGACTTGGCGCTACGACAGGCATGTAATTTCACCAGTGTTGTTTCGCCGGGGTCGGGGTGGGGCGGCGACGTGATCCTCGACCCGGGTGCTCGGGACAGCACCACATCACGGGTCGAAAGGCGAAAGATATGAGAGAGCTGTTTCTCCTCGAGCCGGACGCCGTAGAAGAAGACGGGGGATGGCAGGAACGCGCCTTGTGCGCACAGACGGATCCGGAGGCGTTCTTCCCTGAGAAGGGCGGCTCCACCAGGGAGGCCAAGAAGGTCTGCCAGACATGTGAGGTCCGGGCCGAGTGCCTGGAGTCCGCACTGATGAACGACGAGCGGTTCGGCATCTGGGGCGGTCTCTCCGAGAGGGAGCGCCGTAAGTTGAAGAAGCGCGCAGTCTGATCAGGTTCAGCAGCAGGACCCCGGTGAGAGCCGGGGTCTGCTGCATTTGAGACGCCGATCTCTCGTGCTCACCGGCGAGCGGGGGAATGTGGGAGCCGACCGTTAGGGTTTCAGATCGTGCATCCCTCGGTCGCTCTCCTCCTCGTCAGCCACGACGGGGCCCGCTGGCTGCCCACGGTGCTCGACGGCGTCGCCGCGCAGCGAGTCCAGCCCGCACGGGTAGTCGCCATCGACACCGGGAGCAAGGACGACGGACCAGACCTGCTCCGGGCCGCCTTCGGCGAGGTCCACCGGCTGAAGGCCGCCACCACGTTCCCCGAGGCGATCGCCTTCGGCCTGGATGAAGTACGCCGACGGGCCGCCGAGGAAGCAGATCAGGCCGACCTGGTCGACCAGGCCGGCCCCGAGTGGATCTGGATCCTGCACGACGACTCCACACCCGGCCCAGGCGCCCTCGAGGCCCTGCTCGCGGCGGCCGCCGAGCACCCCGAGGTCGACGTGCTCGGTCCGAAGCTGCGGGAGTGGCCCAGCCTGCGCCGGCTGCTCGAGGTGGGCGTCACCATCTCCGGCACCGGCCGCCGCGAGACCGGGCTGGAGCGGGCCGAGTACGACCAGGGGCAGCACGACGAGATCCGCACCGTGCTTGCGGTCAACACCGCCGGGATGCTGGTCCGGCGCCGGGTGCTCGAGGAGCTGGGCGGCTTCGACGAGCACCTGCCGATGTTCGGCAACGACATCGACTTCGGATGGCGGGCCGCGACCGCCGGGGCGCGCACCATCGTCGTGCCGGCCGCGGTCGTCTTCCACGCCGAGGCGGCGCATCGGGGCGTGCGGCGTACCCCCCTGACCGGCCGTCACACCCATTACCAGGAGCGCCGGGCCGCGCTCTACACGCTGCTGGTCAATTGCCGCCGGCGCAGCCTCCCGTTCCAGCTGGTCCGACTGTTGCTGGGCACCCTGATCCGGATGGTCGGGTTCCTGCTGGTCCGATCGGTCGGCGAGGCACTGGACGAGCTCGCGGCCCTGGCCTCGGTCTACTCCCGGCCGGGGGCGGTCCACGCCGGGCGCCGCGAACGGCACGGCCGGCAGAACACCCCGCCGGCGCAGGTTCGTCGGCTGCTGCCCCCGTGGTGGCTTCCGTACCGGCACGGGCTGGACTTCGTCGGCGACGTGGTCTCCGCCGCCACCGACCAGGCCGCCGACGTCGCGGAGCGTCGCCGAGCGGCCAAGGCCGAGCAGGATCCCGCGTCCTTCGCCGCCCGCCGTCCGGTGGTCGACCCGGACGACCCAGACGCCATTCCCGAAGACACCGGCCTTGCCGCCCGCTTCTTCACCAATCCGGTCGCGGTGCTCCTCGCCATCACCGTGGTGCTCGGCCTGATCGCCGCCCGGGACGCGTTCGGGCCGGTCTCCGGCGGCGGCCTCTCGCCGGCGCCCGAGGGGGTCGGCGAGTGGTGGTCGCTCCACTTCGACTCCTGGCACGTGCTCGGCCAGGGCACCCAGGTGCCCGCCCCGGCGTACCTCCTGCCGCTGGCGCTGCTGGCCACCGTGCTGGCCGGGAAGCCGGCGGTCGCGGTCTCGGTCGTGTTGGTGCTGGCCTTCCCGCTGGCGCTGTGGGGCGCGTGGCGTCTGCTCCGGGTGCTGGGCCGGTTGGTGTCGGTGCACGGCGCGCCGCGCAGCCTGATCCTGTGGGGCGCCACCGCGTACGCCCTGATCGCGGCCACCAGCGGCGCCTGGGGAGATGGCCGGCTCAGCACGGTCGTGACCGCCACCGCGCTGCCCTGGCTCGCCCATGCGGCGCTCGGCTTCGCCGACCCCGAGGCCGACCGGCGTTGGCGGGCCGGCTGGCGCACCGGGCTCTTGCTCGCCATGATCGTCGCCTTCACCCCGATGGCCTGGCTGGTCGCGGTGGTGCTCGGCGTGGTCGTGCTGGCGGTCGCGTTCGCACTGCTGCGGTCCGCGATGCGCGACCGATCCACCTGGGGCCCGCCGGCGGTGGCGTTGCTCGTGCCCGTGGTCGTGCTCCTGCCCTGGTGGCTGCCCGCCCTGGTCCACGGCGCGGGCGGCGCCCTGCTGCTCGACGGTGGCCGACTTCCGATGCCGGCCACCGACGGCACCGGCCTGCTCCTCGGCCGACTCGGCGAGGCCGGCGACTGGGCCGGCGCTCCGTGGTGGCTCGGGCTCGTGCTTCCGGTGCTCGCCCTGCTCGCCCTGATCCCGAGCCGCACCCGGATCCCGGTGCTCATCTGCTGGACCGCCGGTGTGGTCACCGCGGTCGTGGCCGCTGCCCTCTCCTTCGTCTCGCTCGACCTCGGCGCCGCCACCTCGCCGGCCGGGCTCGGCTTCGCGCTCGTCGTCCTGCAAGGTGCCGCGGTGCTCGCCGCCGTCCTCGGCGCGCAGGGTGTGCTGGCCGAGGGGCTCGGCGGCTGGCGGCGTCCCGTCGCCGGCGTCGTGGCGCTGATCGCCGTCCTCGCCCCGGTCGGTGGGCTGGCCTGGTGGGTGTCGACCGGCGCGGACGAGATGGCCGACGGCATCGACGACGGCCTGCCGGCGTACATGCTCACCGACGCACGCGACGCCCCGGAGAACGGCATCCTCGTGCTGCGCGGCACCACCGAGTCCGGGCTCGACTACACCGTGGTCCGAGGCGACGGTGTCACGCTCGGCGACGACGAGATCGAGGCCCTGACGCCGGAGGACGACGGGTTCACCGCCCTGGTGAGCGACTTCGTCTCGAGCGCGACCAGCGAGGAGACCGTGACCGACCTGGCCGCTGCCGGGATCCGGTACGTCGTCCTGCCGGCGCCGGCCGACGCGGGGGTCGCCAGCGCCGTCGACGCCACCGGGGGTCTCTCCCAAGCCAGCTCCGCCGACCGCGGGAGCCGCGCCTGGCAGCTGGACGAGACTGCCTCGGCCGACCAGTTGCGCGGCGATCAGGAATGGTGGCGCATCGTGTTGCTCGTCATCCAGGCGCTGGCCCTGATCGGCGTGGCCGTGCTCTGTCTTCCCACGATCGAGAGGAGGCGTTCGCGATGAGCCATCGCGGTGACTACCGGCCCGAGGACGAGCGGCCCTCGACCGACGAGGGATCCGAGCGCCCCTGGCGCAGCCACGCCGCTGTGCCGAAGGAGGAAACACGGGGCGAGGAGACCGCCCCGGCGCGACCCGATGCCCGGGTCGATCCCGACGAAACCCCCGCGAGCGGCACGCCCGAGACCGGCACGCCCGAGACCGGTACGCCCGAGGCCGCCGACCCGGGCACGCCCGAGACCGGCACGCCCGAGACCGCCGACCCGGAGACGTCCGAGACCGGCACGCCCGAGGCCACCCCGGAGACGGCCGGCCCGGAGACGGCCGGCCCGGAGACGGCCGAGACTGCCGCACCGGCCCGGCCCGGCGACAAAGCGGACGGACCCGCCGAGGCTGCCGTGCCCGCCGGGCCCGCCGAGCCTGTTGTACCCACCGAGCCCGGCGAGCCTGCCGGGCCCACGGCGTCGAGCGAACGCCGCGGCGACGCCGGCGGCCGCGGGGGATCCGGTGGACGAAGCGCTCCGCGGCGTGGCTTCGACGTGACCGTGTTCCTCGCCGTACTGCTCCCCGTCGTGCTCGGTGCGGTGCTTCTGCTGGTCTCGCCCGAGGCCAGCCAGCATGAAGCCCGACCGGCGCACGAGACCCCGCTCGCCCGGGCCGCGCTCGCCTGCCCGGGACAGTTGGGCGATGCCACCGACCTGTCGGTCGGCTCGGCGGGCGACCCCTCGGGCACCGCGACCATCACCGGCAAGAAACCGGCCGAGGTGCAGGTGCCCTCCGGCGGCGCCGCGTCCGCCGAGGCCTCGGCGACCCCTGACGGCCCCGCCGCCGTCACGGCCACCGGCGACCTGGCTGCAGACCTGGTCGCTACGCGCTCCTCCGAGGACCCGCTCGGCGTCGTCGACTGTGCCCCGGTGAGCTCGGCCCAGTGGTTCACCGGAGTGGGGGCAGGGCCGACGCACAGTTCGGTGGTGGAGCTGGTCAACCCCAACACCGGGCCGGCGATCGCCGAGTTCACCGTCTACGGGGAAGGCGGTCTCCTCGACGTCCCCGACGTTCGTGGCATCGCCGTGCCCGGCAACAGCACCGTCGAGCTCGACCTCGGCCGGGAGATGCCGCGCCGAGGCACCATGACCCTCCTGGCGGAGGTGGTCCGTGGCCAACTCGGGATCACGGTGCGCGACCGAACCGAGGAGATCGGCACCGGTGAGGTGGCCGAGGACTGGCTGCCGGCCCAGCCGGCACCCGCCACCGACAACCTGCTCCTCGGGCTACCGGATGGCGGTGGTGACCGGGGGCTGACCGTCACCAACCCCGGTCAGGACGAGGTCCGGGCCGAGATCAGGATCGTGACCGACGACTCGGTCTTCGCGCCCGAGGAGGCCCCCGAGATCACCGTTCCGCCCGAGTCGGTCGTGGATGTCGACCTCACCGCACTGCTCGACTCGGACGTCGCCGAGGGCGCGGTCGGGATACTGGTCGAGGGGTCCGATGAGATCACGACCAGCCTGCGCACCGAGGCCGGCGGCGACCTCGCCTTCACCGTGCCTGCCCGGGCGGTGGCGGAGACCACCACGCTGCTCCTTCCCGAGGGTGGCGACGCAGGCAAGGAACTGGTCCTCGGTGGCGCGGACGCCGTCGGCCTGGCCGTGGTGACCGCCCGCGACGCGGACGGCGAGGAGCTGGCCAGCGAGCGGGTCGAGCTCCAGCCCGATCTGGCCGCCACTCTCGACCTTCCGGACAGGACGGCGATGGTCGAGGTCGAGCCCCGCCGCACCACCCTGGCCGGAGCGGTGGTGCTCGACGGCGACACCGGTCGGTCGGTGGTCGGTCTTCGTCCGCTGGTCCGCACGGGCGCGAGCCCCGACGTTGCTCCGGGACTGCCCTGAGGATCTACTGATCGAGTCCGCCTGCCGCGCGCCGCGATGCGGCACGCCGCTGGCGCTCGCTCGACAGGCTCCAGCGTGCCATCGATCCCTCTTGTCACCGGACGCAGTCGCCTCGCGAAGCTCGCCACGCCGGATCGATCGGCGGTCGCCCGAGAGAATCGGCAGCCATCCGCTGCGGCCCGAGAGCGGTCGGGGCCGCCCGAGCGGGCTCAGTCGGCCTCGTAGCGCGGGTCGACGTCCTCCGGATCGAGGTCGAGGAGTCCGGCGAACTGTTCCACGATCACCGTGAGCAACACCGCCCCGAGATCGGCCCGATCGACGCAGCGGTGCTCGATGGGACGGCGGAAGAGCACCAGTCTGGTCGGGGTCGTGCCCTGGCCCCGGACGAGCGAGGCGAGCGGCACCGTGTCGGACTCCCAGTCCGCCGGGAGGTGGGGGACATCCTCGACGGCGTACTCGATCCGGCCCAGTCGGTCCTGCCAGCGCGCGTCGACCTCGGTCAGCAGCCCGAGCGCCAGGTCGTCGAAACGCTCCCGCCGGGTGCGCAGTTCCGGTACGCCGGGTTGGGAGGGGACCACGCCGGGTCCGCGCATGCCGCGGCCGCGACGGTCGCGGGTGCGGCGGCGTACCGCGGCCGCCGGAGAAGCCTGCCCGCTGTTCGGTGCGCCCGGTGGCAGACCGGGACCGGTCGGGTCTGCGGCGGAGGAACCGTGCTCGTCCGGGGTCGGGGACGCGTGGGAAACAGCACGCCGGGGTTCCATGCCCGCGAGCCTAATCCGAGGCGAAAGGAGCCCGGAGTACCGTCTGCGTCGTGAGTCTCGCCCGTCGTTGTTCGCGCTCGGCCTGCGGCCGTCCCGCGGTGTGCACGTTGACCTACGTGTACGCCGATCAGACCGCCGTTCTGGGGCCGTTGGCGACCTTCGCCGAGCCGCACGCCTACGACCTGTGCACCGAACACAGCGAGCGTCTCTCGGCACCGCGCGGGTGGGAGGTGCTGCGACTGGCGACACCAGCTCACGACCCCGGCCCGTCCAACGATGACCTGCTCGCCCTGGCCGACGCGGTGCGCGAGGCCGCCCGGCCGGTCCCGCCGGCCCCTGCGCCCTCGGCCGAGCAAGGTGCCCACGAGACCCGTCGCAAGGGCCATCTGCGAGTTCTCAGCAGCGACTGATCCCGGCCGCTCGCCGGCCTCTACATGCTCGGGACGATGCGAGACCACCCCGGCGGCGCGCCGCCGCGCTCACACCCGGATAGGCTCGGCCGCATGGCCAGTGCGCAGGAGGAGATCCGCTCCCCGGACGCTGTCGCCCTCGACCGGGTCTTCAAGGCCTACGACGTGCGCGGCCTGGTGCCGGACGAGCTGGACGCCGACCTGGCCCGGCTGATCGGACGCGCCTTCGCCCAGGTGGTCGGGGCGGACCGGGTGGTCGTCGGGCACGACATGCGGCCGAGTTCGCCGGAGCTGGTCGGCGCCTTCGCCGAGGGCGTCACCGAGTGCGGCACCGACGTGGTGCTCATCGGACTGGCCTCCACCGACGGGCTCTACTTCGCCTCCGGCCGGTTGGAGCTGCCCGGGGCGATGTTCACGGCGAGCCACAACCCGGCGGCGTACAACGGGATCAAGATGTGCCGCGCCCGGGCGCTGCCGATCGGGCGTGACACCGGTCTCGCGGAGATCCGCGAGCTGGTGCTGGCCGGCGCTCCCGTTCCGGAGGGGGCGACGACCGGCAGGATCGTGACCACCGACGTCCTGGAGGAGTACGCCGCCCACCTGCTCACCCTGTCCCCGCTCCCGGCCGGCGCCGAGGGCCGTGCCGCCCGGCGTCTGCGGGTCGTGGTCGACGCCGGCAACGGCATGGCGGGTCACACCGTGCCGGCGGTCCTCGAGCCTCTGCGTGACCGGGTCGACCTGGTACCGCTCTACTTCGAGCTCGACGGCACCTTCCCGAACCACGAGGCCAACCCGATCGACCCGTCGACACTGGTCGACCTGGAGGAGCGGGTGCGGGCCGAGCGGGCAGACCTCGGTCTGGCCTTCGACGGCGACGCCGACCGGTGCTTCGTCGTCGACGAGCGCGGCCGGGCGGTCCCGCCCAGCACCGTGACCGCGCTGATCGCGGCCCGCGAGCTCGCCAAGGAACCGGGCGCCACGGTGATCCACAACCTGATCACCAGCCGGGCGGTCCCCGAGATCGTCCGCGAGCACGGTGGCACCCCGGTGCGCACGCGGGTGGGGCATTCCTTCATCAAGGCCACCATGGCCGAGACCGACGCGATCTTCGGAGGGGAGCACAGCGGGCACTTCTACTTCCGGGAGTTCTGGCGGGCCGATTCCGGGATGCTGGCCGCCCTGCACGTGCTGGCCGCCCTGGCCGGGAGCGAGGGCCCTCTGAGTGCACTGCTGGCCGACTACGAGCGCTACCCGGTGAGCGGCGAGATCAACTCCGAGGTCGCCGACGTGCCCGCCGTGCTGGCCGCCGTGGAGCAGGCCTACGCCGACCTGCCCGGTGTCTCACTCGACCGGCTCGACGGACTGAGCGTCGAGCATGCCGACTGGAGCTTCAACGTCCGCCCCTCCAACACCGAGCCGCTGTTGCGGCTCAACGTCGAGGGCCGCGACCTGCCCACCCTGACCCGTGTGCGCGACGAGGCGCTCGCCCTGATCCGGAAGGACCACCGATGACCTCCCTGGGACTCGACCCACAGTTGCTCGACATCATCATCTGCCCCGAATGCCACGGTGAGCTGACGCCGACGGAGACCCCCGAGAGCACCGACGACGGTGAACTCGTCTGCCAGGGCACCTGTGGCCTGGCCTATCCGGTGCGTGACGGCATCCCGGTGCTGCTGGTCGACGAGGCCCGGCGCGCGCGGGACTGAATCCACCGGCTGGAACGGAGCGAGCGATGGTCACCTGGTTCGACGAATCCCGGCTCGACGACGAGCGCGCCCTGGGCTCCGCCGATCTGCGGCTGCGGACGCTCGCGGAGTCCGGTGCCCGGGTACGCCGTGAGGCGGTCGAGGCCGCGGAGGCGGTGGAGGCCGCGGTGAGCCAGGCCGCGCAGGCCGGTGCGCCCCGGGCGGTGGTCGCCGGCGGCCCGGATTCGCGGCTGTTGCGTGCCGTCCTGGAACCCACCTGTCCGGTGCCGTTCGTGGCGTGGCCGCAGCC
This sequence comes from Nocardioides insulae DSM 17944, assembly GCF_000422825.1. GTDB lineage: Bacteria > Actinomycetota > Actinomycetes > Propionibacteriales > Nocardioidaceae > Nocardioides > Nocardioides insulae. Next base: position 199,774 of record NZ_AUGU01000015.1, read on the forward strand.
GGGTCTTCCCGGGTGGGCCGGCGGGCTGGACCTGGTCGTGGTGCTCGCCCCTGACGGCACCGATCCCGGTACGGCTTCGGCCGTCGCCGAGGCGGTCCGGCGCGGCTGCCAATTGGTGGTGGCCTGCCCGGAGGGCTCGATGGTGGCCGAGCACGCGGCCGGGCGGTGGACCACGATCCTGCCGGTGCGCACCGGCGACCCGTTGGCCACGGCGGTCACGGTGCTCACCTTCCTCGACCGGGCGAAGCTGGGGCCGCAGACCGACGCCGACCGGGTGGCCGACGCCCTCGACCGGGTCGCGTTCGCCTGCTCGCCGCACCGCGATCTCGCGGTCAATCCGGGCAAGACGCTGGCGATCGCGGTGGCCGATGCCACCCCGGTCGTGTGGGGCGGTTCGGTGCTGGCGGCCCGGGCAGCTCGACGAGTGGCCGAGCTGCTGCGCCGCACGAGCGGACGGGCGACCGTCGCCGGCGACGTCGAGCACCTCCTTCCGGTGATCGAGGCGACGTCCTCCCGCAGCGTCTTCGACGACCCCTTCGCCGAGGGTGACCATCCCGCCCGCGCCGTCCTGCTCGTGCTCGACGACGGGAGCGAGGAGCCCGTCGTACAGGAGCAGCGGGCCCGGTTGCTGGCCGCGGCCGGCGAGCGGGGAGTCCACGTCGAGACCGTCGCCGCCGAGGCCGGCACCGAGGTGGCGCAGTACGCCGAGCTGTTGCTCGTCGGCACCTACGCGGCGGAGTACCTCGGGCTCGGCCTCGTCCAGGATTGACCCGGCCGGGTGAGGCACGACACATCCGGGCCCGGCCGATCCCGCTGAGTGAGACGCCGCGAGGGCGGGCTCCGGAACGGTTCCTGAGAAGGGCTCTCAGAATCGGTCGGTAGCCAAGTGCCATGGCCGAGCGAGATCCCTGGTTCGACAACGCGAAGATGGCGCTGGTGACCCTCGTGGTGGTCGGGCACGCCCTCACGCTGCTCCCGGACACCGCACTGAACGAGCACCTCTACGACTTCGTCTACGCCTGGCACGTGCCGGCGTTCGTGCTGGTCACCGGGTATCTCTCCCGACGCTTCGACTACTCCCGCGGGAGCCTGCTCAAGCTCATCCGCACGGTGGCGGTGCCGTATCTCGTCTTCGAGACGGCGTTCGCGCTCTTCCGGATCTACGTCGGCGGCGAGACGCTGGACAACCTGTACGCCGACCCGCACTGGCCGCTGTGGTACCTCTCCGCGCTCTTCTTCTGGCGCTTGCTGACGCCGCTGTTCGCGCGACTGCCTGGACGTCCGTGGCTGCCTGTCTCGGTGGCGGTGCTGGTCAGCCTCATCTCGGGTCTCTGGGCGGGCCAGACCCTCGATCTGGCCAGGGTCTTCGGGCTGCTTCCCTTCTTCGTGTTGGGCCTGGTGGCGACTCCGGAGCACTTCGCCCGGCTGCGCCGTCCCGGTCTGCGCAGCGGCGCCGTGGTGGTGCTGGCCGCGATCCTGGTGTTGACGGCGTACCTGGATCGGCTGGCCTCGACCGAGTGGCTCTACTACCGGACCCGATACCCGGACCTCGACGTCGGTGACGAGCGGGCGATGGTGACCCGGGCCGCGGTGCTGGTGGTCGGCACTGTGGGGGCCTTGGCCTTCCTCGCGCTCGTGCCCCGGGTCGGGGGCTGGTTCTCCCGGTTGGGGGCGGCCACGCTGATCGTCTACCTCTTCCACGGGTTCGTGATCAAGGGGCTCGAGTACGCCTCCTACCCGGCCTGGGCGAGCGACGCTCCGATGCTCTCCCTGGTGGTCACCGTCGTCGGGGCGATCGGGCTCTCCCTGGCCCTCGCCGCCCCACCGGTGGCGAGCCGGCTGGAACGGCTGGTCGACCCGATCGGGCACGCCCAGCAGCCGATCCAGGAGGCCATCGAGCTCCATCGAGCGGCCGATGAGACGGTGGAGCCGACCCCGGAACGGGACCGGGTGGGGTCGACCCAGCTGGTCGGCTGACCGACCGGGTCGCGTCGGAGGTCCGGGGCGAACCCCGTATCCCTCCGTGTGATCCCGGCCGGGCTCGCCACCTGCTGCCGCGCCCACCGTGGCCGATAGGCTCATAGACATGTTCACCCCTGCGGCTGAGGCGACCACGTGAGCGCCGGTCTGTTCGGACTCCTCGACGACGTCGCGACCCTGGCGAGGATGGCCGCGGCCTCCATCGACGACGTCGGTGCCGCGGCCGGGAAGGCGACCGCGAAGGCCGCAGGAGTCGTGGTCGACGACACGGCGGTGACCCCGCAGTACGTCGCCGGCGTCGCCGCCAACCGTGAGCTCCCGATCGTCAAGCGGATCGCGGTCGGGTCGATCCGCAACAAGCTGATCCTGATCCTGCCCGCGCTGATGGTGCTCAGCCAGTGGGCCGAGTGGTTGCTCACCCCGATCCTGATGATCGGCGGCACCTACCTGGTCTACGAGGGGGCGGAGAAGGTCTGGGCCCACTTCCGCGGTCACGACCACGAGGCCCACGTCGCTGCGGAGAAGGGGGCGGACGCCGAGGACGCCCTGGTCGCCGGGGCCGTGCGCACCGACCTGATCCTCTCCTGCGAGATCATGGTCATCGCGCTGTCCACCGTGGCCGACAGCAGCTTCCTCACCCGTCTGCTGACCCTCGCCGTGGTCGCACTCGTGATCACCGTGGTCGTGTACGGCGTGGTCGCCCTGATCGTGAAGATGGACGATGTGGGGCTGCACCTGGCTCAGCGCAGGAGCGCCGCCTGGCAGTCGATCGGCCGGGGGATGGTCGCCGCGATGCCCCGGGTGCTGTCCGTCATCTCGGTGGTCGGGATCGTCGCGATGCTCTGGGTCGGTGGCCACATCATCCTTCAGGGCCTGCACGACCTGGGCTGGAGCGCGGTCTACGACGCCGTCCACCACGTCGAGGAGGAGATCCACCACGCCGTCCCGTTCGGCGGTGCAGTCCTGGCCTGGTGCTTCAACACGGCCTGTTCGGCCGTGATCGGCCTGGTCATCGGTCTGGTCGTGTTGGGGGTGGTGTCGCTGCTGCCCTTCGGACACGGCAAGAAGGGGACCCACGGCTCCGACCCGAGCACGGATCCCGCCGCGCACGGCGCCGAACCGATGAAGCAGCCCACCGATCCGACCGAGCACACCATCGACCCGTCCGGGCCTGCCGATCGGCCGGACGAGCGCTGAGCCCGCGGCGAGCAGACAGCCGAGCAGACGGCCGAGGAGACCCCGCGTCGAGGCGGACCCGCGACCCGTCGAGCCGGGGCCGCTGCGCTCACTGGCCCGGGGAGGTCCCCGGGGTGGATCCCTGGAGTTCCCGCTGTGCGGAGGGGGTCTTCTTCGGCGATGCCGGCGGCGTGGTCCCGTCGATGTCCCGCGCAGCGGAGGGTGACTCCGAGGGCGACCCGGTCTCCTCCTCCTCGGTGGGGGAGTCCTCAGCGGTCGGCTCGTCGGTGGGTGTCTCCTGCTGGGGGGAGACCTCCGTGGTGGGCTCGTCGGTGAGGTCTGTGGTGGGTTCCTGATCGGGGTCGTCCTGGTCATCGGGGTCACCCGTATCACTCGGGTCGGCCGGATCAGAACCGTCGTCCGTGGGGGAATCGCCCTCCTCCGGGGTGACCCCGTCGTCGGGGGAGTCCTTCTCCTCGGGGGAATCGTCCCGATCCCGGTTCTGGCCGACCAGCGTCGAGCGCCGGTTGTCGTCTCCGGTGAAGGAGGCGACGCTGCGTCCCGCGAGGAGTTCGAAGACGGTGATCGCCGCCAGGACGATGATGAACAGGCCGGCGGCGAAGATCCCGATCCGCCTCCAGGGCAGCCCGGAGAGACGATCCTTCCAGCTCCGGCTGCCGGTGGCGGCGCTCCCGGACGCCGTCTCCGCGTCCACCTCCGCGTCCACCTCGTCCAGATCCTCCCGGGCGTGGGCGAGTTCCTCCTCCGCCTCGGCGAGTCGTCGGCGGTCGGCCGAGGTGCCGTGGTTGTCCCGCCGAGCCCGGCTCACGTCTTCCTGGGCGTGGGCCATCCGCCGGGACGCCGCTTCCTGGGCGCGTTCCAGGTGCTGCTTGCTGCGGCTCAGACTCTGTCCGATCGTGGCGGTACCCAAGCTGGCCACCACGCTGCCGACCGCGGCGCCGGCCACCGTGCCGACGGACCCGAAGGTGGACAGCACCACCGCCGAGACGACGGCGGCGAGGGCAGCCGCAACCACCCGGACCCAGTCGAGCTCGAACCCGGTCTTCTCCTCGGTGTCCTCAGGCATCACGCCCAGCCTGCCAGGATCTGCGCGCGATCGGGGCCACGCGAGCAGGAAATACCGGTCGAGGATTCGCCCCGGTCAGGTGAGGCACTCCTAGACTGGCCGGGTCTGCGTGGGAGATCCCGACTACGTGCAGATGCGCGACGCAGGCTGCCCCATTCTTCCGCGAAGGAAAGAGCGCATGGACTTTCAGGTTGCCGACCTGAGCCAGGCCGACTTCGGTCGTGCCGAGATCACCCTGGCCGAGCACGAGATGCCCGGCCTGATGGCGATGCGTGAGCGCTACGGCGCCCAGAAGCCGCTCGCCGGTGCCAAGATCGCTGGCTCACTGCACATGACCATCCAGACCGCGGTGCTCATCGAGACCCTGGTCGCGCTCGGCGCCGAGGTGCGCTGGGCGTCCTGCAACATCTTCTCCACCCAGGACCACGCGGCTGCCGCGATCGTCGTGGGCGAGGGCACCCCGGAGGACCCGCAGGGCGTGCCGGTCTTCGCCTGGAAGGGCGAGACCCTGGAGGAGTACTGGAGCTGCACCCAGCAGATCCTCCGCTGGCCCGACGGCGAGTTCGCCAACATGATCCTCGACGACGGTGGCGACGCCACCATGCTGGTCCACCTCGGCCTCGAGGCCGAGAAGACCGGCACGGCTCCCGACCCCGCCACCGCGGAGAGCGCTGAGCAGAAGGTCGTCTTCGAGGTGCTCCAGGCCTCGCTCGCCGAGAGCAAGGACCGCTGGACCCGGATCGCCGCCGAGCTCAAGGGCGTCACCGAGGAGACCACCACCGGCGTCCACCGGCTCTACGACATGATGAAGGACGGCTCGCTGCTGTTCCCCGCCATCAACGTCAACGACTCGGTCACCAAGTCGAAGTTCGACAACAAGTACGGCTGCCGGCACAGCCTGGTCGACGGCATCAACCGGGCCACCGACGTTCTCATCGGCGGCAAGGTCGCGGTCGTGTGCGGATACGGCGACGTGGGCAAGGGCTGCGCGGAGTCGCTGCGGGGCCAGGGCGCTCGGGTGATCGTCACCGAGATCGACCCGATCTGCGCCTTGCAGGCCGCGATGGACGGATATCAGGTCGACACCCTCGACAACGCCCTCCCGGTGGCCGACATCATCGTCACCGCCACCGGCAACAAGGATGTCGTCACCGTCGAGCAGATGTCGCGGATGAAGCACAACGCGATCGTCGGCAACATCGGCCACTTCGACAACGAGATCGACATGGCCGGCCTGGAGTCCTACACCGGCGTCGAGCGGAAGAACATCAAGCCGCAGGTCGACGTGTGGACCTTCCCGGCGGGCAACGCGATCATCGTGCTCTCCGAGGGTCGTCTGCTCAACCTGGGCAACGCCACTGGCCACCCGAGCTTCGTGATGTCGAACTCCTTCACCAACCAGGTGCTGGGCCAGATCGAGCTGTTCACCAAGCCCGAGGAGTACCCCGTCGGCGTCTACACGCTGCCGAAGCACCTCGACGAGGAGGTCGCCCGTCTCCACCTGGCCTCCCTCGGTGTCACCCTCACCACCCTCAGCGACCAGCAGGCCGACTACCTCGGCATCCCGGTCGAGGGGCCGTACAAGCCGGAGCACTACCGGTACTGACCCACTGGGTCACGGGAGTCCTTCCCGTCTGAAGAACGTGTCGAGTCGGCGTACCTGTGTACGCCGACTCGTCACGTTCTGGCCGTGGTAGCGGGCGCCTCAATGGGCGGTACGACGCCGGAAGGTGACCATCGCCGCGGCGGCGAACACTCCGGCCAGGACGACGCACCACGCCACCGCCACCAGGGCCGTGGAGGTGAGGTCGGCGCCGGCGGGTGCGCCCGGCGTACCGCCCACCAGGAGACCACGCACCGTCTCGATCAGCGGGGTCACCGGCTGATGCTCGGCGAAGCCGGCGAGCCAGTTCGGCAGCGTGTACACCGGGACGAAGGCGCTGGATACGTAGGGCAGGAACATCACGAAGAAGATGAAGCCGCTCGCGGCGTCCGGGCTCCGCACGATCACACCGATGAAGACGGCCGTCCAGGTGATCGCATGCACGAAGAGCAGCAGGAGACCGATCGCGGCCAGCCACTCCAGCGGCGAGGCGGTCGGCCGGAACCCGATCGCGACCGCGACGCCGAACACCACGGCGGTGGTCACCAGGTTCTTCGCGAGGCTGACGAGCACATGGCCGGTCAGCACCGCCCCGGCGTGCACCGGCATGGTCCGCAGCCGTTCCACCATGCCTCCCGACATGTCGGACTCCACGGCGAGCGCGGTATTGGCCGCGCCGAAGCCCGCGCAGAGCAGGATGATGCCGGGGGTGGCATAGGTGACGTAGTCGGTGCCGACCTCGAGAGCGCCGCCGAAGACATAGGTGAACATCAACAAGATGACCACCGGAAGAACGATCGCGGTGAGCATCGCATCCAGGTCGCGGCGGGAGAGGCGCAGAGACCGGCCGGACAGGACACCGACATCGCGGGTGAGGGTGGCGGCGCTCATGAGGCCATCTCCTCGGGCTCGGCGGACGCGTCGACCGCATCGAGGGGCCGGGCGAGGTGGCCGGTGAGGCTGAGGAACACGTCGTCCAGGGTGGGCTCGGGCATGGCCCACGACACCGGTGCGACCCCGGAGTGCTCCAGTCGCTCCAGCACCCAGCGCACGTGCGAGACAGAGCCGTCGGTCGGAAGTGTCACGGTCAGGCCGGCGCCCTCGCGGTCGATCTCCGTCCCCAGCTCCGCCGCGGGCACGACGTCCAGGGCCTCGGCGGCGCGGACGGCGTCCGGCCCGGTGGCGAGCGTGAACTCCAGTCGGGCCTGTCCGACCCGTCGCTTGAGGTCGACGGGGGTGCCCTCGGCCACGACCCGCCCGCCGTCCACCAGGGCGACTCGGGAGGCGAGCTGGTCGGCCTCCTCGAGGTACTGAGTCGTGAGGAACACGCTGCTGCCCTCGGCGACGATCCGACGGATCACCTCCCACAGGGAGGTCCGGCTGCGCGGGTCCAGCCCCGTCGTCGGCTCGTCGAGGAAGAGGACCTGCGGTCGGCCGATGAGAGCCGCGGCCAGGTCGAGGCGGCGCCCCATACCTCCGGAGTAGGTCTCAACGAGGCGTTCGGAGGCAACACCGAGGTCGAACTCGTCGAGCAGCCCGTGAGCCCGGTCGTGGGCGGCACGGCGACCGAGCCCGGACAGACGGCCCAGCATCACGAGGTTCTCCAGGCCGGTCTGGCGCTTGTCGAGGGAGACCTGTTGGCCTGCGACGCCGATGTGTCGTCGTACTCGCGCAGGGTGGCGGAGAGGGTCGACGCCGGCCACCGTGACCTGGCCGCGCTGGTGGCGCAGCTGGGTGGTGAGCACCCGGATCGTGGTGGTCTTGCCTGCGCCGTTGGGGCCGAGCAGGGCCAGCACCTCGCCTCGTGGCAGGACGAGGTCGACGCCGTTCAGGACGGGCACCGGCCGGCGCGCTGTTCCGAGGGTCACTCCGACGTCTGCCATGACGACCGCTGCGTCGGCAGGTGGTTTGCGTGGTCGCATCTGCGCTCCTGTATGGGTGATAAACAGTTTATGGCAATATCGATGTTGGGGTGATAAACCGTTTCTGTCAAGCAAGCACCGAGCCAGTGAGGAGACCCGCGGTGGTAGAGGCCCCGGACGACGCGAGCGCTGAGGGTGTGACCGGGGGCGGACTCGATCCCGCCCTGCGCCGACTCTGGGAGGAGCCCGCGCCCCCGCGCCGCGGCCCGCGTCCCTCGATGAGTCGCGCCGCCGTGGTCGAGGCCGCCTTCACCGTGGCCGACCGGGAGGGCCTGGCCGCGGTGTCGATGGCCCGCATCGGCGAGGAACTCGGGGTGACCGCGATGGCGCTCTACCGCCATGTGGCCTCCAAGGACGAGCTGCTGGAACTGCTCGCCGACCGGATCAGCGCTGAGCTCGCGCCGCTCCCGCCGGGCTTCGACTGGAGAGCCGGACTGGAGAGCTGGACGCTGGCCCAGATCCAGCTGGCGCTGACCCATCCCTGGTTCATCGACCTACCGCTACCGACCGCGCGGGTGGGGCCGCAGCGGATGCGCTGGCTCGACCAGGGCTTCACCGTGATGCGCGGACTGCCCCTGAACGCCGGGGAGAAGCTGCGCATCCTCGGCTTCCTCGCCCAACACGTGCTCGGCGAGGCGCGGGTACAGATCGACAGCCGGCGCGCCGCAGCCTCCGTCGTCCGGCGGCGTGCCGGCCTCCCCGACGATACTCCCGTCGACGAGCTGGACCCCGTTGATCTGGCCGCGGCCGAGCCGTTCGCCGATCTCGAGGAGGTGCTGGCCCACTACGCCGACCCGGAGTCACTGCCGGGTCTGTACGAAGCCGTGCTCGGCCCGGAGGGCGTGCCGGTGCCGCCGGAGCCGGTGGGCGACGAGATCGGGTTCGGGATCACCGTGATTTTGGACGGCCTCGAGGTCTACCTCGCGCAGAAGAAGGCACGGTGAGGCCGCCTCGCCCGAGGGGTGGGCGGAACGCGCTGAGGCCCGGCCCTGCGATGCCTTGACGGTGACTGGTGGGTAGCGTGCGGCAAGATGGGAGTCATGAGTGAGTCGGTCGCGACCTCCAACGCTGCGCGGGGCAGGATCCTCGTCGTCGACGACGACGCGTCCCTCGCCGAGATGCTGGCGATCGTGTTGCGGCAGGAGGGTTTCGAGACGGACGTGTGCGAGCGCGGGGACCAAGCGCTGAGCCTCTTCCGCGAACGCCGCCCGGAGCTCGTGCTCCTCGACCTGATGCTGCCCGGGATGGACGGTATCGAGGTGTGCAAGCAGATCCGGGCCGAGTCGGGGGTCCCCATCGTGATGCTCACCGCCAGGAGCGACACGGTCGACGTGGTGGTGGGGCTCGAGTCGGGAGCCGACGACTACGTCGTCAAGCCGTTCAAGCCCAAGGAGCTGATCGCTCGCATCCGCGCCCGCATCCGGCGCAGCGATGCCGATGCCCAGGAGGACCTCAGCATCGGTGACCTGCTCATCGACGTCGCCGGGCATCGGGTCACCCGCGACGGTGTCGAGATCGGGCTCACGCCCCTCGAGTTCGACCTGCTGGTCTGCCTGGCCCGGAAGCCGCGGCAGGTCTTCAGCAGGGAGGTCCTCCTCGAACAGGTGTGGGGTTACCGTCATGCGGCCGACACCCGCCTGGTCAACGTCCACGTGCAGCGGCTGCGCTCGAAGATCGAGCACGATCCGGAGAACCCCGAGATCGTGGTGACCGTGCGCGGCGTCGGGTACAAGGCCGGGCCGTGACCGGCTCGCCGGCCGGTCGCCGCCGACCCCGCCTCGGCTGATGGGAGCCGGTTCGGCTCTGCGGGGCCTGCTCACGGTGTGGCGGCGGTCCCTCCAGGCGCGCGTCGTGGTCAGCACCGTGGTGCTGTGCACACTCGCTATCGGCCTGGTCGGGTGGCTGCTGCTCGAACAGACCCGCCAGGGACTGCTCGACCATCGCATCGAGCAGATCGAGGCCGAGGCGGCCACTGAGGTCCAGGATGCACAGGACCGGCTCGCCGCCGCCTCGGCGACAGACGTCGACGCGTCCAGTCAGCGCAGGGAGTTGGTCTCGCCGATCATCCAGCGCGGCGGCAGCCGCGGCTTCGCGGTGGTGCTCGCCGGACCGGTGGCGGAGGGTGAGCGGATCTCCGGGGGTGGCACCGAGTCCACGCCCGGCCTGGACACGAATAGCGTCCCCGCCGATCTCCAGGCCCACTTCGAGGATCCGGCCGCCGGGGCGGCCTGGACCTACACCACCATCCGCTCGGCCGACGAGGACGGCGTACTCACCGAGTCCCCGGGGATCGCGGTGGGACGCCAGGTCGAGCTGCCGGCGGACGGGTCGACGTACACGATGTACCTGCTGTTCAGCCTCGCCGAGGAGCAGGAGACCCTCGACCTGGTGATCCGCGCGCTGGCGGTGGCCGCGGTCCTGCTGACCCTGCTGGTCGCCGGAGCTTCCTGGGTGGTCGCCCGCCAGGTCGTCACCCCCGTCCGGATGGCGCGCGAGACCGCTGAGCGGCTGGCCTCCGGACATCTGGAGGAACGGGTCGAGGTGCGGGGCGAGGACGACCTGGCCCGGCTGGCGGTGTCGTTCAACCAGATGGCCAGCAGCCTCCAGCTCCAGATCCGCCAACTGGAGGAGCTCAGCCGGGTACAGCGTCGGTTCACATCCGACGTCTCCCATGAGCTGCGGACGCCGCTCACCACGGTCCGGATGGCGGGCGACGTGCTGCACGACGCGCGCGGGGACTTCGATCCGGTGACGGCTCGGGCGGCCGAACTGCTGCAGACCGAGCTCGACCGGTTCGAGGGTCTGCTCGTGGACCTGCTGGAGATCTCACGCTTCGACGCCGGGGCGGCGGTGCTGGAGACCGACGACGTCAACCTGGTCGACGTGGCCCACCGGGTCGTCGACTCCACCGGGGCGGTGGCCGAGCAGCACGGCGTCCGGGTCACCGTGCGCTCGCCCGGACACGCCTGCCTGGCCGAGGCGGACGTCCGCCGGGTCGAGCGGATCCTGCGCAACCTGATCACCAACGCCATCGACCACGCGGCCGGCTCCCGCCGGGTGGAGGTCCACGTCGCCGGTGACGACCACGCCGCAGCCGTCGCCGTCCGTGACTACGGCGTGGGCCTGGCACCGGGGGAGTCGGCGATGGTCTTCAACCGGTTCTGGCGGGCGGACCCCGCCCGCGACCGGTCCAGCGGCGGAACCGGACTGGGTCTCTCCATCGCCCTGGAGGACGCCCACCTGCACGGCGGTTGGTTGCAGGCCTGGGGGAGGCCCGGTGGGGGCGCACAGTTCCGGCTCACCCTGCCGCGCCACGTCAACCAGTCGCTCACGCACAGTCCGCTGCCGCTGGTTCCCCGTGACGCCGCCGCCCCGCCGCCCGACGCCGCCCCGCCGGCTGCGGTCGGCCCTCAGGCCGATCCGGACGCCGGCGGCGAGCGACGTACCGACAGTGCGCGCCGACCCGACCCGCGGCCACGGCCTACCACGGGCCAAGACCCCCGCCTCGGGGCCGACCTGCCGCCCGGTCCCGGCTCCTACCCGGAGCCCGGCCCGCAGCCCGGCCAGGGGCCAGGGGCCGATCCGCGGACGGAATCACGGGCCGACTCGCACAAGGGGGAGACAGGGAGATGACGGATCGACGAGGGTTCCGCCGGGCGTCACAGACGCCGGCGGGCGCCTCCGGCCGGGTACGCCGTACGCCCCGTGGCCGGCTGGGCGCGCTGGGCGGGCTGGGCATCGCCCTCGTGCTGCTCCTCACCGGATGCGTCTCGATGCCCTCCTCCGGCCCCGTCGTCGAGGCCGAGGACGCCCTGTCCATGTCGCCGGACTCGGGAATCGCGATCGCCCCCCGGCCGCCCGACCCGGGCGCCTCGCCGGGGCAGATCGTCCAGGGGTTCCTCGACGCGATGCGGGCCACGCCGGTGCAGACCAGCGTGGCGGCCGAGTACCTCCTCAGCAGTGCGCGCTCCTCCTGGGATCCGGGGCGTGAGCTGATCACCTACACCGAACGCACCCAGCCGGCGGGCGCCGACCCGGTGAGCGTCGAGCTGATCGGCGCTGAGCACCTCGACGACCGTGGCCGCTGGCTCGGGGATCTGCCCGAGGACCGGACCACCCTGACCTTCCCGATGGTCCGCGAGGACGGCGAATGGCGGATCAGCGAGGCACCCGACGCTCTCGTGGTGCCGGGCTGGTGGTTCGACTCGCGCTACCGACAGGTGTCCCTGTACTTCTTCGACCCCACCGCCGAGATCCTGGTGCCGGAGCCGGTCTTCGTGGCCCGGGGATCCTCCCTCGCCACCGAGCTGGTCCGCGGTCTCGCACAGGGGCCGGCCGCCGGGGCCACCGGCGTGGCCCGCACCTACTTCCCGGCGGGGGTCAGCGAGGGACTATCGGTGCCGGTCTCCTCGGACGGGAAGGCCGAGGTGGCCCTCACCGGTGTCGGTGCGACCCCCACCACCGAGACGGTCGACCTGATGAGTGCGCAGCTCGCCTGGACCCTGCGTCAGGACCCCAGCGTGTCCACGGTCCGGCTCAGTGTCGACGGTGAGCCGATGCAGTCGTCCGGTGGCCGGTCGGAGTTCAGCGTGGAGGACAGCCCGGAGGTCGACCCCGCCGGCTATCAGCCCAGTCCGTACCTGTTCGCCGAGCGGGGCGGGGTGCTCGCCACCGGTGAGGGTGCCGGCTTCGAACCGGTGGTCGGCACGCTGGGCAGGATCGCCCTGGACTGGCGCTCCCAGGCCGTCGACCTGGGAGCGGTGACCGCGGCGGGCGTCTCCGGTGACGGTCGTAGCCTCCAGATCGGGCCGGTGCGGGCCGACGGTCCGGCGACGACGGTCGTCTCGGACGGGCAGGACCTCCTCCGTCCGGTCTGGGACGCCCACGGCCGCCTGTGGGTCGTCGACCGGACCTCCCGCGGTGCGGTGGTCACCTATTTCCTGCACGGCGAGCGCCGGCGGGTCCAGGTCCCCGGCGTGAGCGGGCAGCGGGTGCGTTCGGTGTTGGTCTCCCGCGACGGCAGTCGGTTGGTCGCGGTGGTACGGCGCTCGGAGACCGACCGGATCGTGGTGAGCCGGCTGCGGGTCAACGACAGTGGGCAGGTCTTCGGCGCCACCGAGGCTCGCCAGATCAGCGATGAGACCGATGGGGCGCCGCAGATCCGCGATCTGGCCTGGCTCTCGCCGACCTCGATCCTGGTCCTGCACCAGTTCGGCACCAACGCCCAGATCCGCACCGTCTCGGTGGACGGCTCGCACTCGGGCTTCGACTCGGTCTCCCTCACCCTGCCCACCGAGGTGAGCAGCCTGGCCAGTTCCCCGGTGACCGCCTCCGCGAGGTACGCCGTCACCGAGGGCACGCTGCGCGGACTCACACCCGACGACCCGGACTGGGATCTGCCGGAGGACGTACGCCGTCCCGACTACGTCGGCTGAGACCGGCCCTCCACAGATCCGCCGGGCCCCCTTTGCTCCGCGTCCCGGTTCTGGTGCGATCACCCGATGACCACCGAGCGGGACGAAGGACCCCTCACCGGGCGGTCCGGCCTGCTCGACGCGGCTGCGGACCTGCTGCTCGGGAGCAGTTGCGTGGGATGTGCCGCTCCCGGTCGGCTGCTGTGTCCGGGGTGCCGGGCCGGCCTGGGTGGCCAGGTCTCGGTCCGCCGGCCGACGCCGTGCCCGGCCGGGCTGGCAACGCCGTACTCGGCGGGCAGCTACGAGGGAGCTCTGCGGGCGATGGTGGTGGGGGTCAAGGAGCGGGGGCAGCGCGGACTCCTGCGTCGGCTCGCGCACCTGCTCGCCGACACGGTGGCGGTGGCGCTGGCCGAGGTCCCGGGAGGCGGCGTCGCAGTGCCGGTCGTGCTCGTGCCGGTGCCCTCCCGTCCGGCGAGTGTGCGCGCCCGAGGCTTCGATCCGGTCCTGGTCGCCACCCGGCAGGCGGCCCGGCTGCTGTCCGGGAGTCTGGCCGGGGGAGTGCGGGCTGCGCCACTCCTGCGCACGCGGGTGGGCGTCGTAGACCAGGCGGGCCTGGACGCGGTGGCCCGGAGGGCCAACCTCAGCGGGTCGATGACCTGCCCGTCACGTGGCCTGGCCGGACTCGCCCGGGCGGCACCCCGAGCGGTGGTGGTCGTGTGCGACGACGTCCTCACGACCGGCGCCACCGCGCGCGAGGCGCAACGCGCGCTCGGTGCCGTCGGGTTGCCGGTGAGCGCGATCGCCACCGTCGCGGCCACCGCGCGTCGTACGCCGTGAACGCGCCGTGGGCACGCCGCGCCCGCCCCACGATCAGCGCGCGTGCCCGCTCCGTGTCGGAGGGCTTTGTTTCGCCGACCGACCGGACTAACGTCTGGTCATGGAGTCCGTCCGGGTCCGTGGTTGCGTCGCTTCGACGCCCAGGCTCTGGGCGAGCGAGGGGCAAACCGATGCCAGTCGCAGGCGAAACGGTCCACGTAACCCAGTCCGCTGGGGATCACGGTGCGGCTTAGAAGTAAGTCCTGCCTCGGTCTCGTCGTCATATGCGACGGGTCACCGGGAGAAGGCCGGGAGTGGCAAGAAGCTGCGGAAGCCTCAGCAGGCGATTGTGGGGTCGAAGACCAGGTCGGCCGGGCGGGCTCCATCCAGGTTCACCGGGGGGCCCAGTGCCCTCGGCAGCGGCACTCGGGCGCCCCGTATAGGCGTCCCGAGCTGCCGCGTCTCTGCGTCCCCGCCAGCGCGGGGATGATCCACACACCCACCCCGAATACGGGAGGTAACCATGGAAGTTGTCGTCACTGCTCGGAACATCGAGGTCTCCGACCGGTATCGCACGCACGTGACTGAGAAGCTGTCCAAGCTGGAGAAGCACAATCACCGGATACAGCGCGTCCATGTGGAGGTCGAGCGCGAGGCGAACCCGCGGATCGCCGATCGACCGGTGCACGTGGAGCTCACGGCGTTCTCCAAGGGGCCGGTCGTGCGCGCCGAGGCCGGCGCCGAGGACAAGATGGCTGCGCTCGATCTCGCAGTGGCGAAGATGGCAGAGCAGATGCGACGAGCCCACGACCGTCGCCGGGTGCACCGTGGTCGGCGCACCCCCGTGTCGGTCGGACAGGCGCTGGCCGACGTGCCCGTCGACGGCACCGGCCCGGACGACGACGAGGACTCCTTGCACCGGAAGGTCGGCCCGATCGACGTCACCGGTGACGGGCCGCTGGTGGTCCGCGAGAAGCTGCACGACGCCAGCCCCATGACCCTCGACCAGGCGCTCTACGAGATGGAGCTGGTCGGGCACGACTTCTACCTCTTCGTCGACAAGGAGAGCGATCGCCCCTCGGTGGTCTACCGCCGCAAGGGTTACGACTACGGCGTGATCTCACTGGAGGTCGTCGCGGGGGAGTGACCCTCCGCCACACCGACGACACCGTCTCGCGCCCCGGCGCCGCCGACTCGGCGGCGCCGGGGCGCTCGCCTGCGGACCGGTGCTGACCTGTTCGCGTCGTACCGTGACCGGGTGAGGAACGCGACGACGGACATGGCCCCGCATCCCCCGCCCTCGGGTCGGGCGCGGACGGGGGGCCATACCCAGACCTTGAGCCGGGCGCAGGCCCGCAGGGTCGCGCTGGCCGCTCAAGGGTTCCTCGACCGGCCCCACGCCACACCGACGCTCCGCACCCTGAGCCGCACGGTGGAGCGCACCGGCGTGCTCCAGGTCGACAGCGTCAACGTGCTCCAGCGAGCGCACTTCCTACCGCTCTACTCCCGGATGGGGCCCTACGACCTCGACCTGATGCGGCGGGCCAGCGAGACCAGGCCCCGCCGCCTGGTGGAGTACTGGGCGCACGTGCAGGCCTACATGCCGGTGGAGCTGTGGCCGGTGATGCAGTTCCGGATGGAGCAGTACCGTCGACAGCGCGGGAAGTGGAGCGCCGTGCCCGAGGATCCCCGGCTCGAGGACGCCGTCCGCCAGGTGGTGAAGGAGCACGGTCCGCTCACGGCCCGTGAGGCGGCGGCCCACCTCGGTGACACCGGCCCGCGGCGGACCGAGCACTGGGGCTGGAACTGGTCGGACACCCGCCGCCTGCTCGACCACTTCTTCACCGCCGGCGAGGTGGCCATCGCCGGGCGCAGCCGCCAGTTCGAGGTCCGCTACGACCTTCCCGAGCGGGTGCTGCCCGCGCACGTGCTGGCCCTGCCGGTGCCCGACGCGGAGGAGGCCCACCGGGAGCTTGTCCGCCGGGCCGCCCGAAGCCACGGGGTCGCGACGATCCGCGACCTGGCCGACTACTACCGGATGTCGGTGGCCGAGGCCACCACCGCGGTCCGAGCCCTCGTCGAGAGCGGCGAGGTCGAGGAGGTCGGCATCGAGGGCGTACGCCGCCCGGCGTACCTCCATCGGGAGGCGCGGCTGCCTCGCCGGATCGGTGCCCGCACCCTGCTCAGCCCGTTCGATCCGGTGGTCTGGGCGCGGGCGCGCACCGAGGAACTGTTCGGGTTCCGCTACCGGATCGAGATCTACACCCCGGCCGATCAGCGCGTGCACGGCTACTACGTCCTGCCCTTCCTGCTCGGGGAGCGGCTGGTGGCTCGGGTCGATCTCAAGGCCGATCGCACGGCGGGGGTCCTCCTCGTCCGGTCCGCCCATGCCGAGGCGGGGCTGCCGGCCCCCACCAGGGCGGAGGTGCCGGCCGAGCTGGCCGCCGAGCTGACCAGGATGGCGGGCTGGCTGGGCCTGGGTGACATCGTCGTGCTGCCGCACGGTGATCTGGCCCCAGACCTGTGTGGCGCGGTGACGGGGGGACCCGGTCGCTGAACGAACGTTCGGCAAGTACTGGTCAAACCGCTCGCGACGCTCTAGCGTCGGCCGAGGAAATCCAGCCGACGTGAGGACCGCCGTGCCGTCTCAACCCGTTCGCATCGCCAACTTCTCCGGTTACTTCGGGGACCAGTACTCCGCCCTCGACGACGTCTTGGCCGGTGACCCGGTCGATGTCCTGATCGGCGACTACCTGGCCGAGATCACGCTCGCGCTCCTGGCCGCCCGGCACCAGCGCCGTCCCGGCAGCGGCTACGTCACCTATGCGGTCGAGCAGTTGCGACCGCACCTGGCCACCATCGCCGAGCGTGGGCTCAAGGTGGTGACCAACGCCGGTGGCTTCGACCCCGGCGCGATGGCCGACGCGCTGCGCGCCGCCGCCGCGGAGGCGGGTGTCACCCTCCGGGTGGCCCACATCGAGGGCGACAACATCCTCGACGAGCTGCCCCGCCTCGAGCAGGAGGGCCACCGTTTCGACCATCTCGACACCGGTGCGCCGCTCTCCGCGTGGGGCGCCAGGCCGGTCGCGGCCAACGCCTACCTGGGTGGCTGGGGGATCGCGGCTGCGCTCGAGCAGCAGGCCGACATCGTGGTCACCGGCCGGGTCAGCGACGCCTCCCTCGTGCTGGGGCCGGCCGCCTGGTGGCACGGCTGGGACCGATCGGACTGGGACCGGCTCGCCGGCGGCGTGGCGGCCGGTCACGTCATCGAGTGCGGACCGCACGCGACCGGCGGCAACTTCTCCGGCTTCACCGAGCTCCAGGGGATGACCCGTCTCAGCTTCCCCATCGCGGAGATCGCCGAGGACGGCAGCAGCGTGATCACCAAGCACGCCGGCACCGGGGGCGCGGTCACCACCGACACGGTCACCGCGCAGCTGGTCTACGAGATCCAGGGCCCGCGCTACCTCAACCCCGACGTGACCGTGCTCATCGACAGCATCCAGCTGACCCAGGAGGGTCCCGACCGGGTGCGGATGAGCGGCATCCAGGGGGCTCCGCCGCCGCCGAGCGCGAAGGTCGCCCTGTTCGCGCCGATCGGGTTCCACACCGTCGCGATGGCCTTCGTGACCGCGCCGAACGTCGAGGAGAAGGTCGCCCTGCTCCGCGCCCAGATCGCGGAGTGGCTGCCGGCCGGCATCGACACCTGGGAGGTCACCCCGCTCGGGCGCCCGCGGGAGAACCCCGCCAGCCAGTGGGAGGCCACCGTTCCGGTCCGCATCATGGTCACCGCCCGGGATCGTGCCGACCTCGAGAAGCTCGACCTCGGTGCCCAGCTCGGGAGCCTCTACCTGCGCAGCGTTCCCGGCTTCTTCATGGACACCCTGTCCCCGCTCCCGTCCGGATCCTCGCCCCGGATCGACTACTGGCCGGGGCTGCTGCCCAGCGAACTGGTCCCGCACCGGGCGATCCTGGAGGACGGTACGACGATCGACGTGGCGCCCGTTCCGGGCTCGGCGGACGTGCTCGGCCAGCCGGAGGCCCTCGAGTCGGCATCGCCTCTCGAGGATGAGCCGACCCGCGAGGTCGAGCTCGGCGTCCTCGTCAACGCCCGCAGCGGCGACAAGGGCGGCAACAGCAACGTCGGCCTCTGGGTCGCCGACGCGGCGGCGTACGACTGGTTCCGACAGTGGCTGAGCGCCGACCGGTTCCGTGCACTGATGCCCGAGGCCGCGGACCTGGAACTGGTCCGGCACGAGCTCCCGCACCTGCGCGCCGTGCATGTGGTCATCCGCGGACTGCTGGGATCGGGCGGCTCCTCCAATCTGCGTGTCGACCAGGTCGGCAAGGCGGTCGGGGAGTACCTCCGCGCCCGGCGCGTGGAGGTGCCGATCCGGCTGCTCGACCGCGACCCCCGCTGACCTGGCCTCGGTTGCACCCGCCACCTAGCCCGGCCTGCGGATCAGGGCACCTGGATCCTGTCGTTCTGGGGGGCCGTGGGTAGAGTGGCGACGCCCTTCTCTCACGCTTCAGGAGTCAGACCCAGTGTCCATTCTCGACAAGCTTCTCCGCCTCGGCGAAGGCAAGATCCTGCGCCAGCTCGAAGCCATTGCGAAGGCGGTCAACGCCATCGAGGACGACTTCGTGGCGATGAGCGATGAGGAGCTCGCCGGTCAGACCGACGAGTTCAAGAAGCGGCTCGCCGACGGCGAGACCCTCGACGACCTGATGCCCGAGGCGTTCGCGACGGTCCGGGAGGCCGCCAAGCGGGTCACCGGGATGCGCCCCTTCGACGTGCAGGTCATGGGTGCGGCCGCGCTGCACATGGGCAACATCGCCGAGATGAAGACCGGTGAGGGCAAGACGCTGGTCGCCGTGCTCCCGTCGTACCTCAATGCGCTGACCGGTGAAGGCGTGCACGTGGTCACGGTCAACGACTACCTGGCGAAGTTCCAGTCCGAGATGATGGGTCGTATCCACCACTTCCTCGGGCTGACCACCGGGGTGATCCTGCCCCAGATGACTCCGGACGAGCGCCGCGCCGCCTACGCCTGCGACATCACCTACGGCACCAACAACGAGCTCGGCTTCGACTACCTGCGCGACAACATGGCCGACTCGCTGGAGAACTGCGTCCAGCGTGGGCACCACTTCGCGATCGTCGACGAGGTCGACTCCATCCTCATCGACGAGGCCCGGACCCCGCTGATCATCAGTGGTCCCACCGAGGACGACGTGAAGTGGTACGGCGAGTTCGCCAAGATCGTGCGCAAGATGGAGAAGGACGTCGACTACGAGGTCGACGAGAAGAAGCGCACCATCTCCGTGCTCGAGCCGGGCATCACCGTGGTCGAGGACCACCTGGGCATCGACAACCTCTACGAGTCTGTCAACACCCCCCTGATCTCGTTCATGAACAACGCGATCAAGGCCAAGGAGCTCTTCCGCAAGGACAAGGAGTACGTCGTCGCGCAGGGCGAGGTGCTCATCGTCGACGAGCACACCGGCCGGATGCTGGCCGGGCGCCGCTACAACGACGGCCTCCACCAGGCGATCGAGGCGAAGGAGGGGGTCAAGGTCCGCGAGGAGTACCAGACCCTCGCCACGGTGACCCTGCAGAACTACTTCCGGCTCTACGACAAGCTCTCCGGCATGACCGGTACGGCCATGACCGAGGCCTCCGAGTTCGACAAGATCTACAAGCTCGGCGTGGTGCCGATCCCGACCAACCGGCCGATGGCCCGGGTCGACCAGTCCGACTTCGTCTACCGCACCGAGGAGGCGAAGTACGAGGCGGTCGTCGAGGACATCGCCGAGCGGCACAAGGCGGGTCAGCCCGTCCTGGTCGGCACCGTGTCGGTGGAGAAGTCGGAGCACCTCTCCGACCTGATGAAGAAGAAGGGCATTCCGCACACCGTCCTCAACGCCAAGGTGCACGCGGACGAGGCGAAGATCGTCGCGCTCGCCGGCCACAAGGGCGCGGTCACGGTCGCCACCAACATGGCCGGTCGAGGCACCGACATCATGCTCGGTGGATCGGTGGAGTTCCTGGCCGACCAGGACCTGCGCAAGCAGGGCCTCGAGCCCGCCGGCGAGACCGCGGACGCCTACGAGGCGGCCTGGGCCGAGAAGATCGAGAAGGTCAAGGAACAGGTCGCCACCGAGCACGAGGAGGTCACCGAGATCGGTGGGCTCTACGTCATCGGCACCGAGCGGCACGAGTCCCGCCGGATCGACAACCAGCTGCGTGGTCGATCCGGGCGTCAGGGTGACCCGGGCGAGTCCCGGTTCTACCTCTCCCTGCAGGACGAGTTGATGCGCCTGTTCAAGTCCGACTGGGTCGACCGGATCCTGCAGATCCTCAACGTCCCCGACGACGTCCCGATCGAGAACAAGCGGGTCACCAACGCGATCGCCAGCGCCCAGACCCAGGTCGAGGGGCAGAACTTCGAGTCCCGCAAGAACGTCCTCAAGTACGACGACGTGATGGACCGCCAGCGCAAGGTGATCTACAGCGAGCGCCGGCAGGTCCTCGAGGGCGGGGACCTCGAGGAGCAGGTGCGGGGCTTCCTCGACGATGTGGTCCGGGGCCTGGTGGAGAACTCCACCGGCGAGTTCGCCGAGGAGTGGGACCTGGCCCAGCTCAGCGTCGACCTCAAGCAGATCTGGCCGCTCGGCGTCGACCTGCAGGCGATGGCCGACGACGCGGGTGGCCAGTCCGGACTCGACCGCGCGGAGGTCATCGAGGCGCTTCGCAAGGACGCCCACGCCGCCTACGACCGGCGCGAGGAGGAGGTCGGCGAGGAGGTCATGCGTGAGCTGGAGCGTCGGGTGATCCTCTCGGTGCTGGACCGGAAGTGGCGCGACCACCTCTACGAGATGGACTACCTGCGCGAGGGCATCTACCTGCGGGCCTACAGCCAGCGCGACCCCCTGGTCGAGTACCAGCACGAGGGCTTCACCATGTTCCAGGCGATGCAGGGCGCCATCAAGGAGGAGGCTGTCGGCTTCCTGTTCAACCTCGAGGTCCAGGTCGAGGATGAGCCCGAGCCGGCGGTCGGTCTCGACGTGGACGGTGTCGGCGTCGGCGACATCTCGGCGGCCCTGCGCCAGGAGCACGACCACACCCACCCGCAGATCCGGGCCAAGGGTCTGGACAAGCCCTCGGCGCCCCGGCAGTTGGCCTATTCCGCCCCCGACGAGCAGGGCGAGGAGGCCGTCCAGGCCGGCACGGTGACCAAGGCGGACGACCCGTACGCCGGCATCGGCCGCAACCAGGCCTGCCCCTGCGGGTCCGGCAAGAAGTTCAAGCAGTGCCACGGCCGCGCCGGCGGCCCGACCGGCCTCACCACCCGGGTGAACGGCTGAGGCACGCCGCCTCACCGAGCACGCTCACCGCGCGCCGACGGCCCTCGACCCTTGCCGGGTCGGGGGCCGTCGAGGCTGTGGGGAGAAGAGGGTCAGGCGAACTCGAGCGCCGTACACACCCATCGTCCGGCCCGCTCCTCGAACCGGGCGGCGAGTGCTCGGGAGCGCTCCCCGTAGCGCACATGCAGCGCCGCCTCGGCCACGCCGGGGCGCGGCTGGGCCACATGCGCGTTGACGACGCGGGGGCGCACCGGCTGGACGCGCCCCTGCCCGGGGGAGTGGCGCCCGGCACGGCCGACGGTCCGGGCGCGTTCGGCCAGGTCCTCGTAGACGTCCGAACTGGTCCAGCGCAGCAGTTGGGTGAGCGGGCGATCGCCGCCCACGATCTCCACGGCGGCCTGCCCGAAGCGCCACGCCCAGTTGCGGACGTCGGGAACCCGGGATGAACGTCGGATCGGGACGACCTGGGCGGAGCCGCGCGCCGGTCCGTGCGCGGCAGTCGGCCGCCGGGGCGACCTGACCTGGGGCGGATCCTGGCGCGGCTGGAGATCGAGGGCGAGCGTGCCCTGGACGCTCGTGTCGACGTCACCGGGTCGGGACGCCGGGGAACCCTGCGATGAGGGGGGCTCCGCTCGGAACGGGACGACTTCGCGGTCGGGCATGGCGACTCCTGTCTTCGAGGACGACTGGCGGGGCTGGGCGACCGGCTCAGCCGTCGCGCCCCTCGGGCCGGTGGTGGAGTTCGCGCGGCAGGCTGAGGCGCTGTCCTGGGACGATGAGGTCCGGGTCCTCGCCGATCACCGCGCGGTTGGCGTCGTGGAGCAGATGCACGGAGGAGGCGACCTGGGAGTCGGGCGCCGAGCCGGGGAGACGGGTGCGTGTGAGTGCCCAGAGGCTGTCGCCTCGCCGCACCACGACCGAGTCCGCCGCGCCGAGGGCCGACGCATCGGCGGGAGAGCCCCTACCGGTCGGCCCGGACGGTGCCTCTCCGTCCACGGGGCGGTCGGGGTAGGGGAGCCCGGCCGTCACGGGGCCCTCGTTGCGCCCCGGCCCGAGGAACATCGGGCCCGGTGTCGCGCCCGCCGGCGTTGCCGCCGCTCCGGTCAGGGCGATCCCGCAGGCCAGCAGGACCAGGCGTCTGGCCAGCGGCGGTACGCCGACCGGACCCGCGCAGGCGAGGTGACCGCCCACCGGCGTGCGCAGCACCTCGAGCACCACGGCGGAGACCGACGCCCATGCCCAGGCCGTGCAGCAGCCGATCGCGATCAGGCAGCCACGGGCGAGCAGTTCGTCGAAGGCGGCCGGCCCGGACAGCGGTCGGACCAGTTGCCGATGCGCCACCCGGAGGAGAAGGACAGCGAGGGCGGTGGCGAGCAGCCACACGAGGAGGGAACGGAGACGTGGACCTGGCCGAGCGACGTTCATGTCGAAACCCCTGAAATCGTGCTGTTTGCGTCTGTTTGCCTATCTCAAACCTCGCTTGTCTTCTATGTCAATCATTTGTCGCCGTTGTGGATGAGGGGATCCGCAGGGTCGGGGCCCAGCACACCCACCGGTGCCGTGTGGCAGGCTCGGCGCATGGCATGGGAGGAGGAGCTCTTCGGGTTCTTCGAGGACCTCGAGGCGCAGGCGGAGGCCGGGTTCGCCGCGGAACGTGCGGCCGAGCTCGCGGATCGGAGCCGGGCGGAGTATCAACAGGTCACCCTGCCGGCCCGAATGATGGCCTCGGTCGGCCGAGAGGTGCAGACCGAGGTGCGTGGGGTCGGGGCCCTCGCCGGTGAGTTGGAGCGTGTCTGCGAGGAGTGGTTCCTACTCCGCTCCCGCGGGCAGGACTGGATCGTGCGGCATCAGGCACTGATGACGGTGGCAGGAGCCTCCGAGCGCGCGGTGCCCGCCGTCGCATGGTCGCCGATCACGCGGCTGGGCCTAGGGTCGGCTCTACGCCGCCTCGCCGATCGGGCGGAGCGGTGCGTGCTGCACCTGATCGACGGCACCACCCATGAGGGGATCCTCCGGCGAGTCGGAGCCGACTTCGCCGAACTGCTCACGGGAGAGGGACGGCGAGAGCTCCTCGTGGCGTACGCCGGTCTCGCCGCGGTGCAGAGTAGGGAGTGAACGGAGCCCGGTCACTCGCCGGTGCGGGGTGAGTCGGGTGCCCGCTCAGGAGTCGGCCACGCCCCGGCCCGCCGCGGGGGGGGCAGCATGTCGCAGGTCCGGTCGGATCAGCACTCCGTCACCACCGGGTGACCCGGTGGCGGGACCTCCGGCCCTCAGGTGGCGTCGGCGTCGAAGGGTGGCCGCTCACCGGGGCCCAGCTTGGCGGGCGTCCGACCTCGGGTGGAGCGTGAGCGCTCCTCCTCGTCGGCCTCGGCCATGACCTCGGAGAGCTGCTTCTTGACGAAGTTGCGGGGATCGAGGTCGCTGAGCTCGAGGTCGGAGTACTCCGGGCCGAGCTGTTCCCGGAGCTCGTCGCGGGCATTGTTCGCGAAGCTGCGCGCCTTGCGGAGGAAACCTCCTGCCTGGCGCGCTAGCTCCGGCAGCTTGTCGGGACCGAAGACGAGAACCGCAACGAAGACGATGACAGCCAGCTCCGGCAATCCGATCCCGAACACGGGTCAGAACCTACTGGATGGAGTGAGCCCGAGTTGCATACCGGCCAGTCCTCGGGACCGTCCGGCGAGTCGCTCGGCGACGGCGATCAGCTGACGTGCGGCGGGGGAGGCGGGATCCGCGCTCACGATCGGCGTACCGGCGTCTCCGCCCTCGCGCAGGGCGGGCTCGAGGGGCACCTGGCCCAGCAGCGGCACCTCGGTGCCGAACCGCTGGGTCAGCGTGCCGGCCACGCGCTCGCCGCCACCGGATCCGAAGACCTCGATCCGGTGCTCCACGCCTTCCTCGGCGCAGTGCGGGCAGGCCAGGTAGCTCATGTTCTCGACCACACCGACGACCCGCTGGTGCATCATCTCGGCCATCGTGCCGGCCCGCTCGGCCACCTCGGCGGCGGCCTCCTGGGGGGTGGTCACCACGACGATCTCGGCATTGGGGAGGTGCTGGCCCAGCGAGATCGCCACATCGCCGGTGCCCGGGGGCAGGTCGAGCAGCAGGACGTCGAGATCGCCCCAGTACACGTCGGCGAGCATCTGCACGAGCGCACGGTCGAGCATCGGCCCCCGCCAGGCGACCACCTGGTCGCGGCGGGGCTTGAGCATGCCGATCGAGATCACCGAGACACCGGACTCGGTCGGCACCGGCATGATCAGGTCGTCGACCTGCGTGGGCCGGGCCTCGGCGGCACCGAGCATGGCGGGAACCGAGTGGCCGTAGATGTCGGCGTCGACGATGCCGACCTTGAGTCCCTGCTCGGCCATGGCGAGGGCCAGGTTGACCGTCACCGACGACTTGCCCACGCCGCCCTTGCCGGAGGCGATCGCGAAGACCTTGGTCAGCGAGCCGGGCTTGGCGAACGGGATCTCCCGCTGGGCGGCGCCGCCGGTGAGTCCCTCCCGCATCTCGGCGCGCTGCTCGGCGGACATCACGCCGAGGTCGATGTTGACCGCGGTGACTCCGGGAACTGCGCCGACCGCTTCGGTGACATCGCGGTTGATGGTGTCCTTGAGCGGGCAGCCCGCCACGGTGAGGAGGACCCTGGTGTCGACGACGCCGTCGTCGCTCACGTCGACCGACTCGACCATGCCGAGCTCGGTGATGGGGCGCTTGATCTCGGGGTCGTTCACGGTCGCGAGGGCGGCCTTGACCTGGTCCAGAAGGGCGGTACTCACGAGCGCAGCCTACGTCTGAGGTGGTGACTCCCGGGATTCGGGACGACCCGTGGGATCGGGGGAGTCCGCCCCGGTGCGAGGGTCGGCGTCGCGCTCGTCCAACTCGTCGAGCAGGGAACGGAGTTCGGAGCGGAGGAAGTCTCGGGTCGCGACCTCGCCCACAGCCATCCGCAGGGACGCCATCTCGCGGGCGAGGAACTCCATGTCCGCCTGGGACTGGGCGGCGACCCTGCGATCCTGCTCGGCGATGACCCGGTCGCGGTCCTCCTGACGGTTCTGCGCGAGCAGGATCAGCGGTGCGGCGTAGGAGGCCTGGAGACTCAGCGCCAGGGTCAGGAAGATGAAGGGAAAGTCGTCGAACCGCAACGGTGCCGGGGCCAGCGCGTTCCAGACGATCCAGGCGACCACCACGGCGGTCATCCAGATGAGGAACTGGGCGGTGCCCATGTAACGGGCGAAGGTCTCGGCGAAGCGGCCGAACGCGTCCTCGCCCATCGAGGGGCGTTTCACCAATCGGCGACGGACCTCCTGAGGAGTGTCCAGGCGGCCCTCCCGGCGCTTGTTCCCGCTCGCGTCCCGGCTCTTGTCGCGTGGGCGCTCGGTGCGGGCCTCAGCCATGGTGCACCGCCCGGTCACGCCAGTTCTCCGGCAGCATGTGGTCGACCAGGTCGTCCACGGTCACCACGCCGATCAGGTGCCCGACCGGGTCGACCACGGGCGCGGCCACCAGGTTGTACGTCGCCAGGTGGATCGCGACATCGTCGATCGTGCTCGCCGGCTTGAGCGGGTCCATGGTGTTGTCGAGAGCGCCGGCGACCAGCGTGGACGGTGGCTCGCGGAGCAGCCGCTGGATGTGGGCCACCCCCAGGAACCGACCGGTCGGGGTCTCCAGGGGAGGTCGGCAGATGTAGACCGCCGAGGCCAGCGCGGGGGTGAGTTCGGGCTTGCGCACATGGGCCAGGGCATCGGCGATGGTGGCGTCGGGCCCCAGGATGACCGGCTCGGGCGTCATCATCGCGCCGGCGGTGTTCTCCTCATACGACATCAGCCGCCGGACGTCCTCGGCCTCCTCGGGCTCCATCAGGTCGAGCAGCACGGCGGCGGTCTCCGCCGGCAGGTCGGCGATGAGGTCGGCGGCGTCCTCGGGAGACATCTCCTCCAAGACGTCGGCCGCACGCTCCTTCTCCAGGTGCTCGAGGATCTCGACCTGGTCGTCCTCGGGCAGTTCCTCCAGGACGTCGGCGAGGCGCTCGTCGTTCAGCCCGGCGACGACCTGGTGGCGTCGCTCGGTGGGCAGATCGTGGATCATGTGGGCCGCGTCGGCAGGGCGCATCTCGTTGAGGGCCTGCACCAGGTGGGTGGTGCCCTGGGTGGGGGAGCGCCGGGCCAGGCCGACGACGTCGCGCCACTCGACCACGTGGCTCTGCCCGCGCCGCCGCAACCCCTTGGAGGGCTCGCGCACGGCCACTCGGGAGAGCACCCAGTCGCGGTTGCGCGCCTGCTCCATGGCGACGTCGTACACCAGGCCGGTGACGCCGGAGCTCGGGATGCTGACCTGTCGGTCCAGCATCTGCCCGATCACCAGGGTCTCGGTGGAGCGCTGCTCGAACCTGCGCAGGTTGATCAGGCCGGTGGAGGAGACGTGGTCGCTCTCGATCGCGGTGACCCGGGTCATCGGCACGAAGATGCGGCGCCGGCCGAGCACCTCGGTGACGAGCCCGAGCACGCGGGGCTGGCTGGAGGCGTCGCTGCGCAGCGTCACGACGAGGTCGCGGACCTTTCCGACCTGGTCGCCCTGTGGATCGAAGATCGGCAGCCCGACGAGGCGGGCCACGAAGACACGGACCGGGGCGCTGCTCACGGCTCCACGCTAGCCGCACCAGGAGCGGATCCGCTGGTGCCGGACCGGCTCGCGGTCGGCCGGGACGTGGCGCTGAACACACGGAAGTCCTGGCGGGCGTTGAACCGGCTGCCAGGGATCGACGGCATGCCGAGCACGTCGGTGACCAGATTCGCGACGACGCCGACCCGGATCGGCTGCCGCGGCGAGCGGTACGTCGGACGGGCCCGGCCAGGGTTGCGGTAGCCCGGGTTGAGGGCGTACAGGTCGGCTCCGCGGGGTACGCCGGCGCCCCAGACCACCATCGGGACGGTGTAGTTGCCCCGCAGCCCGGGACGCTGGTTGCCACGACCCACCCCGCCGGAGTCACCGACCACCACCAGCAGCGTGCTGCGGGACAGTTTCGGACGGCTCCGGACGGTGCGCACGATCCCGCCGATCCGACGGTCGGTCTGCTTGAGTGCGCGGACGTAGGCACGGCTGCGGTAGCC
Organism: Nocardioides insulae DSM 17944; assembly: GCF_000422825.1. Taxonomy (GTDB): domain Bacteria; phylum Actinomycetota; class Actinomycetes; order Propionibacteriales; family Nocardioidaceae; genus Nocardioides; species Nocardioides insulae. Next base: position 227,250 of record NZ_AUGU01000015.1, read on the forward strand.
GCGCTGGGCACCCACCCGCGCCGGAGAACCCAATTGGAGGACGGTGAGCGCCCGCCCCTTGCTGATCAGGTTGCTGCGGGCCGCACGGAAGGCCCGGGCGTCGTTGTCGGTCACCTTCGCGTTGGTGAACTTGCCGCGCCCGTTGTCGCGGCCGTAGGGATCCCGGCCGCCGTACTGCCGGCCCCAGGAGCGGGTGTAGAGCCGGGCCCGCGGATCGCCGGAGAACAAGGAGGTGCCCCAGCCCAGGTTGTGCACCAGGTCGAAGACGCTCGACACGTAGCGGCCGGCCCGGCGATGCACGGTGGTGCCGGGATCGCGGTCCCGATCGATCCCGTGCCCCTGGGCGCGGGCCCGCACCCGGCGGCCGGTCAGCACGCTGGTGGCGTTGGGGAGCGCGGAGGTGCGCTCCACGGTGGTGCGGGCGTTGAGGGTGGAGGCGCCCTGTCGGCGCAGCGCGCTGAGGTTGGGGGTGCGGCGCGGGCTGAAGGACCGGGAGGGCAGTCCCTGCACGTCGACCACGACCACGCGGCGGATCGCCGTGCTCGGCGTGCTCGCGGAACCGGCCACCGCGGCGGTGGCGAAGATCAGGGGGTGGTCGCTGGTACGGCGGACCAGGGGAGTGCGCAGCGCCTGGTAGCCGGTGAACCGGACGTCGTCGGTGCCCATCACCCAGTCGATGCGGACCGGCTGGGTCGGCGTACACGTGCCGCCGGGGACCTCGTGGTGGTAGCCACCGTTGGCCGACCGGAGGTCGGTGAGATAGGTCATCGGGCAGTAGAAGTTGTCGCGATCGTTCATGTCGCCGGTCAGGAAGACCGGGATGTCGGGGTCGGCGGTCCGGAGCCGGTTGACCAGCGCCGCCTGGATCCGCTCGGCCCGGTCCCGCCACTGCTGGGCGTCGCCGTGGGTGTCGGCGGGATTGTGCGTGTTGAGCACCCAGATCCGCTGACCGGTACGACGGTGCTGGAGTTGGACCAGCGGACGCGGCTTCATCCGGCCGCCGAAGTACGGCGCCTGATAGGTGGTCCGCTGGACCGGGATCCAGGTGCTCTTGCGCCAGGCGATCGAATTGACCTTGAGGTCTGGTGAGGCCGAGCGTCCCGGCCACACGCCCCACGAGCCGCTCTTGAGATCGGCGAAGGTCTTGTACTGCGTCGCCTGCATCTCCTGGAACCCGACCACGTCGAGCCGGGACTGCTCGATGAGCTGTGCCGTCCACCGCATCCGCTGGGTGCTCGAGGCCCAGCCGGGCCGGTTGCCGCCCGGTCTGGTGTGGCTGTGGCCGAGCACGTTGAACGTGGCGATCCGGAAGCTGGTGCCTGAGGCCGCCCCGGCCGTCGAGGCGGCGGCAGCGGCGAGCGACAGCTCCTCGGGTGCGTGCTCACCGGGCTCGGCGGGGGCGGCGGCGAGCCCGCCGAGCCCGGTGAGCACGAGTCCGAGAGCGGTGAGGGCGATCAGCGACCGGACGGCTCGGTGGGGGCGGGGGCGGGCATGGGAGGTCATCGTGGGAGATGCTAAGCGCTCCCGCGGGTGAACCCGGTGAGGTCGCGGTCCTCGGGAGCGGTCGGCCGGGTGCTCGGCATCGGTGTTCGGCGGCGGTGTTCGGCCGGTGCGGCCGGGTTGGTGGGCCGTGATGAAATGCAGGCTCCGGGCCGTGCCCGGGGTCAAGGAGTACACGCCGGACGGCAGCGAAGGAGCGAGATGGGCACCACGGGTACCCCGCGTCCGCGCTGGCTCGACGTCGTGCTCGGTCTGGTCATCCTCGCCCTGGTCCTGGCAGTGGTGATGGCGATGCGCTACTGGGGAGGAGAGCGGGGCGTGACCGCCGAGGAGGCCCCCGCCCCGCCCGCGACCGGTTCCTCGACGCCCACGGCTCCCTCCCAGTCCGCCCCCGCCCCGGTGTCGCCATCCGCGTCCGAGCCCGGCAGCCCCGCACCGAGTCCCACGACCGGTTCTACGACCAGCCCCTCGGGCAGCCCCACGACCAGCCCGAAGTCGGGCAAGAACGGTGTCGACCGGCCGGGTCCGCCGCAGAGCCCGCAGCAACTGGCCTCGCAGGCGGCCAGCGACCTCGCGAAGGCGGCCGAGGACGCCGTCCCCGGGGAGGCGGCGTTCCGGATCGGCAACTTCAACGTGCTCGGCGCCTCCCACACCCGCACGACCGGCAAGGCACCCGGCCGGCCCTCCGGGGCGATCCGGATGCGTTCCGCGGTGCGGTTGCTGGAGTCGCACCGCGTCGACGTGGTGGGGTTCCAGGAGTTCGAACCGGAGCAGTCCGAGGCCTTCGACCGGATCACCGGGGCGACCTGGGACTCCTTCCCCGGCACGAGCGGCGCGGCCGACGTACGCCGGACGATCGCCTGGCGTACCGACGTGTGGGAGATGGTGCGCACCACCACGGTGGCGATGCCCTACTTCAACGGCAACACCGTGCACTCCCCGGTGGTGCTGCTCCGTCACCGGGATTCGGGGCGGGAGGTGTGGTTCGCCAACTTCCACCAGGCCGCCAACACCCGGCGTTTCCACAGCCAGGAGCAGAACCGGGACCAGGGGACCGCTCGGCAGGTGGCGCTGGTGCGCAGGCTGCACCAGGGCGGCACCCCCGTGGTGATCACCGGCGACATGAACGAGCGCGAGGAGTACTGGTGCACGATGTCGGCCGCGCTGCCGCTGGTCTCCGCCGACGGGAGCAGCCGCGACGTCGCGGGCTGCCACACTCCTGGGCGTACCTGGATCGACTGGATCGTCGGCACCCAGGAGGTGGGGTTCAGCGGCTATGTGCGTGACCGCGGGGCGCTGGCCAGGGCCGCATCCGATCACCCGTTGGTCTCCGTCACCGCCTTGGTGAGCCCGTGATCCGGCTCAGCGGGACTGCCCGGCCGGTCCACTCGGCCCAGCGGTCCAGGTCGGTCCAGATCGGCCGAGTCGGCTGCGGGATCGATGCCCCGACCGGCGCGGAACGGCCTGTGCCTGCGTGACGCGAGTGTCCCTTGTGGTTCCTGGGACGGTTGCGTCCTCCCGGGATCGTGGGGACAGTGGAGGCCATGGTGTCGCGACGAGCGCAGGTCCGCCCCCGCCACGAGCCCGACCTGCACGAAGCCCTGCCGCCCGCCGGTCGGCATCCGGTCGCGGTCGGGACGGCGGTGTTGACCGCCCTCCTGGTGGCGCTGGGGCTACTCACCGCCTCGGGTGCATCGGCCGGCGGGTTGCCGAACACCGCCGTGACGGCCACCGAGGCCCCCACCGTCTGGGCCCCCATCGCTGGGATCGGTGCCGGAGCATCCGCGGCACGGGCCGGTGGCTACCGACCGGTGACGGGGGCGATGTTCAACAACCCGCTCGCCGGGCCCAAGGCTGAGCGCCGCCTGCTGGGCAAGATCCGGCGCGCGATCAACCACACGCCGCGTCGCTCCACCATCCGGATCGCGATCTTCTCCTTCGCCGACCCGACCATCGCGAACGCACTGCTGCGCGCGCACCGGCGGGGAGTGCAGATCAAGCTGATCATGTCCGATGCCAACACCTACGGTCAGATGCGGCGGGTGATGCGGGTGCTGGGCACCGACCGGCAGAAGTCCTCCTTCGCCTACCAGTGCCGCGACAGTTGCCGCTCCACCGGCGGGCAGATGCACGCGAAGGTCTTCTCCTTCCGGCGCAGGGGAGAGGCGTTTCGTGACGATGGTCGGCTCGGTCAACCTGACCCGGCACAACGCGACCCACCAGTGGAACGACCTCTACACGGTCGCCGACCGGCGCGTGTGGCGGGCCTACAACCGCTGGTTCGCGCAACTCAAGGCCGACATCCCCCGCGCCGACCCGTACGTCGCCACCCGGGCAGGAGCCTCCCGGATCGACTTCACCCCGATCGACCTGCGTCGGCATCCCGACCCGGTGCTGCGCGCGATGGGCCGGATCGGATGTACGGGCGGTACCAGCGTCGACATCGCCGCCTACGCCTGGAACGGGATGCGCGGTCGAGACATAGCCAAGCGGGTCGCCGGCCTGAGCCGATCCGGGTGTCGGGTGCGGGTGATCCTGGGCGAGGGCACAGGCTCGGCGGTCCGCAGCATCTTGACCAACAGCCGGGTCGGGCTGAAGCGCAGCCGGGTGCGCGGGGTGACGACGCACCAGAAGATGATGGTCGTGCGGGGCCGGATCGACGGCGTACCGACCGGACGGGTGTGGACCGGATCGCACAACTGGAGCAGCCGGTCCGCCGCGCGTGACGACGTCTTCGTCGAGATAGCCGATCAGGGTGTCGTGACCCAGTACCAGCGCGGTTTCGCCCTCCAGTGGGCGAAGGGGTGAACTGGGCGACGCCGTGCCGGTGACGACCGGGGCGGAAGCGGCGTATCTCGGGCCCACCTCGTAGACTCCACAGCCATGCCGCTCTCCGAAATCCGCGTCGATGACGACGGGATCCACGCGCGGTCCCAACGCGATGCGGTGGTCGACGTCCTCTTCGACGGTCGACGCATCTTCTCCTATTGGGTCCAGCGCGACGGGGTCCGCCAAGGTCAGTCCTGGACCATGAGGTGGCCCGAGGCCCTGACCGACCATCTGGACGGTGTGGTGGAGGTGACACTCACCGAGCACGCCTCCGGGGAGCAGCTCTTCTCCGAGGATGTTCGGCTCGGCAGCGGCGAGCAGCGCATCGAGTACGTCGACAGGGCGGGCCGGCCGCTCGCGCTGGACAAGTACTTCAAGCGCACCCACACCTTCGAGACCCGCAGCGATGAGCAGGTGCGTCCGCTCCTGGACGCCATCGAGGAGGTGCTCGGCGCCCTGCATCGCATCGACGTCGGGGCCTTCGTCGCCTACGGCACGCTGCTCGGCGCGGTCCGCGGCGGTGCCCTGATCGGGCACGACAACGACGCCGACCTCGGCTATGTCTCCGAGTACACCGAGCCGGCCGATGTGATCGCGGAGTCCTTCCGGATCCAGCGCCGGTTGATCGAACTGGGCTACCCCGTGACGCGCTACTCCGGCCTGGCGTTCAAGGTCGACGTGGAGGAGAGCGACGGCAACATCCGCGGGCTCGACGTCTTCGGTGGGTTCATGCGTGACGGTCAGCTCCACCTGATGGGTGAGATCCGGACACCGTTCCGCCGGGAGTGGATCTACCCGCTGGGCAGCACCACGCTGGAGGGGCGTGAGCTCGCGGCGCCGGCCGACACCGACCGGTTCCTCGCAGCGACCTACGGGCCGAACTGGCGTACGCCGGACCCTGCCTTCCACTTCGAGACCCCGACCTCCACCACCCGGCGGCTCAACGGCTGGTTCCGCGGGATCCGGGTCGGCCGTGCGCTGTGGGACCGGATCTATGCCACCCCCTCCTTCGACCGGGTCCCGCGGGCCTCGGCGATCGCACGCGACATCGCCGACGAGATCGACGGGCCGGGCGTCGGCGGTTTCATCGACGTCGGCTGCGGCCGTGGCCGCGACGTGGGGCGGCTGAGCTCGCGCGGGGTGCCCTCGATCGGGTTCGACGTGCACCCGCGCGCCTTCCGCCTCCAGGCGGAGGAGCGTCGGGACAACCCGCTGGTGACCTACCGCACCTGCAACCTGCTCGAGGTGCGGCACGTCGTGGCCGCGATCGGCTACGCCGCAGCTCTGCCCGGCCCGCGGGTCATGCTGGCCAGGCATCTCCTCGAGGTCGTCCCCAGGGCCGCGCGGGCCAACCTCTACCGGATGGCCCGCACGCTGCTCACCGAGCCGGGCGACCGGATGCACCTGGAGTTCCTCACCGAGGAGGGGAGCGACGACTACGCCAGGTACCGTCATCTCGACACGCTCGACCCGGCCACCGTCCGGGCCGAGCTGGCCCGGGCAGGTGCCCGGGTCGTCCACGAGGCCCAGGCCCCGGTGTCCGACTCCCCGGGCGCCTCCCGAACCTGCCGGATGGTCGCCGTGTGGGCGACCGAAGCCGGCCCACGCGACCAGAATCGAGGACTCTGATGGCCCTGGCCGACCTGAACCCGATCGCGCTCCAGCGGCGGATCACCGAGCTCGAGGCCGAGGTGCAGGAGTGCCGAGAGGTCAATCTGCGCGTCGCCGAGCTCACCGATCTCGTGACCGAGCTCATCGTCCCGCTGGTCAACGGCGACTCGGAGAAGGCCCGGGCGGTGCTGGACCGCTACCACGAGAGCCTCTGAGCGTGGCCCGGCGCGTCGTCGTCCACGTCGGTCTGCCCAAGACCGGCACCACGTACATCCAGTCGGTGCTGTGGCAGAACAGGGACCGCCTGGCCGAGCAGGGCATCCTCTTCCCCGGGCGCAGCCGGCGCCAGCACATGCGCGCCAGCATGGTGGTCCGCGAGCACCCGGGCGTCGACTCCCGGGCCAAGGACGCCGCCCGTGCCTGGGACGACCTGGTCAGCGAGATCGCGGCCTGGCCGGGCACCGCGCTGGTGAGTCACGAGTTCTTCGGAGCCGCCACTGCCGAGCAGGCCGCACGAGCGCTCGGCCGGCTCCGCCGCCCCGCCCCGGCTGATCCCGAGCAGGGTGCCGAGCCGGCGTCCGCAGCCGGCCCCGCGGGTGCCGACGAGGCGGGCAGTGCGTACGGCGACCCGCCCGGTGAGGAGGCGGAGATCGACCTGGTGGTGACGGCCCGCGACCTGCTCACCATCACCACGAGCTACTGGCAGGAGTTCGTCAAGCACGGCTTCGCCGGGCAGCCGCTCGCCGAGTTCCCACGGCCGGGCGGACCTGCCTTCGACGAGTGGGGCCCAGCCGTGCTCGACCTCGAGTCGGTCCTCCGTGCCTGGTCCGGCGGGCTTCCCCCGGAGCGGGTGCACGTGCTCGTCGTCCCGGGCCAGGACGCGCCGCGCACCTCGCTGCTCGACTCCTTCGCAGCGATCCTCGGCTTCGACACCCGCGGGGTCGACACCCAGCGGGCGAAGGAGAACACCTCCCTGGGCCTGATCGAGGCCGAACTGATCCGCCGGGTTGCTCCCCGCCTCGACGGATTCCGGGCCCCCCTGGACCGCGGGGTGTGGATCCGCGGCTACCTCGCGCACGACCAGCTCGTCCCACGCGCGGGAGAGCGCTTCCTGCCCCCGCCGGAGAGGATCGAGGAGCTCCGGAGGCGCTCGGTCGAGGCGGTCGGGTACGTACGCGACTCCGGGTTCACGGTGCACGGCGACCTCGACCGACTACTCGTGCCCGACGTGCTGCCCGCGACCCGCCAGGGCGAGGACGTCACCGACGCCGAACTCCTCGACGCCGCGACCGACACCATCGTCGGCCTGATGGAGGACGTCCGTCGCTACCGCAAGGAGACCAAGCAGTTGCGCAGGCAACTCGCGGCCCCGCCACCGCCGCCGCCGTCCCCACCGCCCAGCCGCTGGCACCGCCTGCGCGCCCGTCTCGGGCGCCGTACCGTCGAAGAAGGAGAGGGTCGATGACGCAACCGGCGTCTCCCCGCAAGCTGTACATCCACATCGGTCTGCAGAAGACCGGCACGTCCTACCTACAGCAGATCTGCTGGCAGTCGGTCGACGAACTGCGGCAGCAGGGCGTCGCGATGGTGCCCGGCACCAAGCTGCGCACGTTCTGGCTGATGCTCGACGTCTGTGGACGGGTACGCCGCTTCGACCCGCCGGCCGCCGGCCGCGCCGTCGATCGGCTGCCGGCCGCGTTGGCCGAGGCGTCGGCGTACTCCGCGCTCATCACGGAGGAGTCCCTCGCCGGTGCGAAGGACGAGCAGATCGCACGCCTGGTGCAGGCCTGCGTCGGTCGGGAGGTGCACGTCGTCGTGACCCTGCGCGACTTCGCCCGGCAGCTCCCCTCGGACTGGCAGCAGCGGCTCCAGTCCGGTGACGCCGAGACCTTCGACGACTACCTGGCGCGACTGCAGGCCGAGCAGGGGCGGCCCACCCAGATCTGGAAGCACAAGGACATCGCGGCGATCCTGAGCCGTTGGTCGCGACACGTGCCCGCGGAGCGGATCCACGTGGTCACCGTGCCGCAGAGCGGTGCGGACCCCGAACTGCTGCTGCGCCGGTTCTGCCGGGTCCTCGATGTCGACCCCGGCGCGCTGAACGTCGTCACCGGACGCGCGAACAAGTCGCTACGGCACGTGCATGCCGAGGTCCTGCGCCGGGTCAACGCCGGCCTCCCGCGCAGGTCCTGGCGTCGGGACCTCTACGGCGACGTGGGCAAGCGCTTCTTCGCGGTCAAGGTGCTCGGTGAGGGCGGCGGCGAGAAGGTCAAGACGCCGACCCGCCTCGAGCCCTACTGCCGGGCCGTGGCCGAGGAGCAGATCGAGTTCATCCGCGGTGGAGGCTTCGACGTGGTCGGCGACCTGGAGGATCTCCGACCGGTGCCGGGGGCCTATTCGGATGCCGCCTACGCGCCCTCCGAACGGCAGGTCGCCGACGCGGCCACGAAGGCGCTCGCGGTGATCCTGGAGGACCGGATGAAGGATCGTCGCGAGCAGATCGCGGCGAACCGTCGCAAGGACCGGACCCCTCGGACCACGTCCGAGCGGGCTCGGCTGAAGGTGCGGCAGTCCGCCGTGACGGTGCGGGACCGGGCTCGCAACACGGTGGCGCGGTGGCGTGCGAGATGACGGTTCGACCCCTTCCCGTGCCATAATCTGGCGCTCGACAGGCCCATCCCCGGAGCACCTCGTGTGCTCCGTCTCGCAGCCAGAACTCGGTCGGCGGCGTGGGCCTCGCTCGTCCGACCTGGGCACGTCCGTGCCCGACACTCACTCTCCTGGGGGACCCGTGACCTTGGTACGTCGTGTGACGCTGCTGACCGGAGTGGCGCTGCTGCTCTCGATGCTGCACCTGGTGCCGATGGGATCGGCGTCCGCCGCCGTACCGGCGGTCTCGACCACGAGCGCCCCGGCGCGCTCGGTGTCGGCCGACCCGAACGCACGGCGGGGCTGGAAGCCGGCCTGGGGTGCGGCGTTCAACAATCCGGTCGGTTCGCCGGCCGCGCGCAACGCGCTGATGCGGCGGATCAAGAACGCGATCACGCACGCCAAGAAGGGCAGCACGATCCGGATCGCGGAGTACTCCAACGACCGGGTCGACTTCGCCAACGCGCTGATCAAGGCGCACCGCCGCGGAGTGGACGTCAAGGTGCTGCTCAACGACAACTGGACCTCCGCGGCCACCACGAAGCTCAAGCGCGCTCTCGGGTCGAAGCGGAAGAAGCGCAGCTGGGTCTACGTCTGCGACCGGTCCTGCGGCGGCGGGCCGGGCAACCTCCACATGAAGGTCTTCTCCTTCGACCGCACGGGTGCGGCGCGCAACGTGATCATGACCGGGTCGACCAACACCACCAACCGGGCGGTCAACCTGCAGTACAACGACCTCTACACCCTGGCCGACCCGGGGCTGTTCCGCACGTGGACCCGGGTCTTCGCGAAGCTGAAGAACGACAAGAACCGGCCGCGCTGGATCTACTACACCGGCAAGAACACCAGTGCGACGTTCTACCGCGAGCTCTCCGAGGTGACCGGCCGGAGCTTCCGGAGCCCGCAGTCGGCCACGACCACCACGGCCGCCCGACTGCCCACCAAGGCCGAGGACCCGGTGATGAAGCGGCTCAACCAGGTCAGCTGCGCGGCACCGCGCGGCACCGGCAACGCCCGTGGACGGACCAAGGTCCGGATCACGATGTACGCCTGGGCGAACAAGCGCGGTGTGTGGCTGGCCGAGAAGGTCGCCCAGCTGAAGCGACGCGGCTGCGACGTGGCCGTGATCCTCTCGGTGCCGGGCGGACAGGTCGTCAAGATCCTTCGGGAGTCCGGCGTGCCCATGCGGAGCGCGGACTGGGCGTACATCCCCAACTCCGCGAACCCCTCGGGCTACACCGTGGACTTCTACTCCCACCTCAAGGTGCTGACCATCGACGGCGGCTTCCGCGGTAAGGGCCAGCAGGTGGTATGGACCGGCTCGGAGAACTGGTCGATGATGTCCTTCCGCAACGACGAGCTCATCCTGGAGCTGCACGGTGCGGGCCCCTACCGGCGCTACGACCGCCAGTTCTCGACGATGTGGAGCGGTCGGGCCACCCACGCGATGGGGGTCAAGCCGGTCGGCAAGCCCTGACCGTTCTCGTCCCTCTTCCGATCTCCACCACGCCCTCCCGCCACCCGCGGGAGGGCGTGGTGCTGTTCCTGGGCACGCGGCTCATGTGTTTGACTGGTCGCGGTCCGAAGGCCGACCATGTCGCCTCCGCCACCGGTGTGTGAGGTGCGTGATCGGCCTCGGGCGCGCTTGGACACAGACCGCGCATGACACACGTAGGCCGGGGGACAGATTCACCGTGATACGCCGTTTGACCATCCTGACCGGAGTGGCCCTGCTGCTCTCCATGCTCCACCTGGTGCCCACGGGATCGGCCTCGGCCGCCTCGGCGCCCGCCTCCGCACCGGCGGCACGATCGGCGCCGGCCGACCCGGCCGCGCGGAAGGGGTGGAGACCCGCGTGGGGTGCGGCGTTCAACAATCCGGTCGGTTCGCCGGCCGCGCGCAACGCGCTGATCCGGCGGATCAAGAACGCGATCAAACACGCCAAGAAGGGCAGCACGATCCGGATCGCGGAGTACTCCAACGACCGGTTCGACTTCGCCAACGCCCTGATCAAGGCGCACCGCCGCGGAGTGGACGTCAAGGTGCTGCTCAACGACAACTGGACCTCGGCCGCGACCCAGAAGATGAAGCGCAAGCTCGGCACCAAGAAGAGCCGCCGTAGCTGGGTCTACGTGTGCAAGCGGTCCTGTGGCGGTGGCCCGGGCAACATGCACGTCAAGGTGTTCTCCTTCGAGCGCACGGGTGCGGCGCGCAACGTGATCATGACCGGGTCGACCAACACCACCAACCGGGCGGTCAACCTGCAGTACAACGACCTCTACACCCTGGCCGACCCGGGGCTGTTCCGCACGTGGACCCGGGTCTTCGCGAAGCTGAAGAAGGACAAGAACCGGCCGCGCTGGATCTACTACACCGGCAAGAACACCAGTGCGACGTTCTACCGCGAGCTCTCCGAGGTGACCGGCCGGAGCTTCCGGAGCCCGCAGTCGCTGACCACCACCACCGCTGCCAAACTCCCCACCAAGGCGCAGGACCCGGTGATGAAGCGGCTCAACCAGGTCAGCTGCCGTGCGCCGGGCAACACCGGCACCAAGCGCAACCGGACGAAGATCCGGATCGCCATGTACGCCTGGACGAGCGAACGGGGCGTCTGGCTGGCCAAGAAGGTCGGCCAGCTCAAGCGGCGCGGCTGCGACATCCGGGTGATCCTCTCGGTCCCCGGCGGCCAGGTCGTGAAGATCCTCAAGGCCAATCGGGTGCCGATGCGCAGCGCCGACTGGAAGTTCATCCCCTCCTCTTCGCAGAAGTCGGGCTACATCGTCGACTTCTACTCCCACCTGAAGGTGATGACCGTCAACGGGAGCTTCCGCGGCAAGGGTCAGCGGGTGACCTGGACCGGCTCGGAGAACTGGTCGATGATGTCCTTCCGCAACGACGAGATGATCCTCGAACTGCACGGTCGTCGCCCCTACCGGCAGTACGACCGCCAGTTCAAGAAGATGTGGAACGGGCGGGCCACCCACCGGATGGGCATCAAGCCCGCCGGCAAGCCCTGACCCGGGCGGTCCTCCGACCTCGACTCCCCGCCGGCCGAGGCGGTCCGACCGGACCGCCTCGGCCGGCGGTACGTCGTCAGGGGGTCGCGCCGCGGCGCCTTGATCCAGCCGTCGAGCCAGAGCCACCCATTGGTGGAGCTACTTACTCGGCGTCCTCGCCGGCCCGGGGCGGACAGAACCAGAGCTGCTCACCGCGGTTGCGGACCGAGGTGCAGTCGGGGTCCTCGGTGCGGGCCGGGACGGACGCGCTGGTGTGGATCATCGGGTGGTCGCTGATCTTGCGGGACGCGGTGCTGTCGTCCCGGACATGGTCGGTGAACTCAATTGCCGAGGACCCCATGATCCAGTCGATGAAGGGCCGCTCGGAGACGACGCAGCCGCTCCCGGACTGGTGGGTGCCGTCGCTGGCGTGCATGCCGCTCTGCGCGCTCATCGAACAGCCGTACTGCTCCCGGTCGTTCATGTCGCCGGTGATGATCATCGGCGTGCCGTCCGCGGTGAGCTGCTCGGCGAGGGCCGCCTCCCGGGCGACGGCGGCATCGCGCCACCGCTGTGCGCCGCCGTGCGTGTCAGCGGGGTTGTGGTAGTTGCCGAACCAGACCCGCTGCCCGGTCTGGAGGTGTTCGAGCAACACATGCGGCATCTGCCGGGTCCGGCCGCCGAAGTAGGGGATCGAGCTGGTCTCGGACTGGACCAACTCCCAGACCGAGGTGTCCCACGCGATCGAGTTCTCCCCGTCCGCGGCGGAGCGGGACGTGCCCGGGAAGAGCGCGTAGGAGCGTTCCACGACGGCCGCCTGGTCGCGCTGAAGCTCCTGGAGGCCGACCACCGAGACCCCCTGAGAGCGAAGCTCGCCGACCGCGCGGCCGGCACGACTCGGGCCCGAGCCGAACCCCTTCCGCCCGGAGGGGCCGCGGGTGTGGCTCGACCCGAGCATGTTGAAGGTGGCCACCCGGAAGTCGGTCTCCTCGCGGGCGCCCGCGTCGACCAGCACCAGCCCCTTCTCGGCGTACTCCTCGCGAAGCTCCTCGACGGTGGGGATGTGCTTGTTGATCCGGACCCCTGGCAGCACCGGCGCCGGCGGAACCGGCGGGCCGTAGACGCCGGGCCGGCTGCCGACCGCAGCCGGTGCCGGCGGGGTCGAACGAACCGGCGCAGCGGTGGTGGACCTCGCCGCGGTCTCCCGAGCGGTCGGAGCGGGGGCGGAGGGTCGGGGGACATCGCTCGAACCGGCCGCCGCGGCCCCGCCGGGTGCGGTGTCGGGACCAGTGGCCGGGCCGGCGTCGGTGCCGGTGAGAGCGCTGGGCACCATCCCGCCCTGCGAGGCGGCGAGACCGACCCCGAGGACGGCCGCGCCGGCCAGGGCCGCGATCGAGAGTCGGGCGAGCCTGGGTCGGCGTACCTCCAGCCGACGCGACGGTGGGGCAGGTCGGGAGGGACGGGACGGTCGGCTCGCGCGACGGCGTCCCGGCTCCTTGCTCATGGCGCTGGATCGTAGCCGGTTCGCGCGGGGGCACCCTCCTCGACGTGGCACGGTCCGGGACTGCGTCCGGCACCGGCGTGGTGGCGGCACTTTGCGATAGGTCACATTGAGTTACCGGCACGTCACGACAGGGACATACTGTGCAGCGCACGTCACACGGGCATGACCGACAGCTCACGAAAGGACCCACCACGCAATGGGCCGCCTCTGCCAGACCGACGGACTCACCGACGACCAGACCGAGATCCTCAAGGCCGTCCGGGTCTTCGTGGACGAGAAGATCATCCCGGTGGCCACCGAGCTCGAGCACCGTGACGAGTATCCGCAGGAGATCGTGGACGGGCTCAAGGAGCTGGGTGTCTTCGGTCTGATGATCCCGGAGGAGTACGGCGGGCTGGGGGAGTCGCTGCTGACCTACGCGTTGTGCGTGGAGGAGATCGCTCGAGGGTGGATGAGCGTCTCCGGCGTGATCAACACCCACTTCATCGTGGCCTACATGCTTCTCCAGCACGGCACCGAGGAGCAGAAGCGGAAGTACCTGCCGCGGATGGCGACCGGTGAGGTGCGCGGTGCCTTCTCGATGTCCGAGCCGGCGCTGGGCTCGGACGTGTCCGCGGTCTCGACCAAGGCGGTCAAGCAGGCCGACGGCTCCTACGCCATCACCGGTCAGAAGATGTGGCTGACCAACGGTGGCACCTCGACCCTGGTCGCGGTGCTGACCAAGACCGACGAGGGCGCGGACTCGGTCTACAGGAACATGACCACCTTCCTGGTGGAGAAGACCCCCGGGTTCGGCGAGGTGGCACAGGGCATCACCGTGCCCGGCAAGATCGACAAGATGGGCTACAAGGGCATCGACACGACCGAGATGGTCTTCGACGCCCATCAGATCGCGGCCGAGCAGATCCTCGGTGGCGAGCCCGGCAAGGGCTTCTACCAGATGATGGACGGGGTCGAGGTCGGCCGGGTCAACGTCGCGGCCCGGGCCTGCGGGATCGCCTGGCGGGCCTTCGAGCTCGGCATCGACTACGCCCAGCAGCGGGAGACCTTCGGCAAGCCGATCGCACAGCACCAGGCGATCCTGTTCCGTCTCGCGGAGATGGCGACCAAGGTGGAGACCTCGCACGCGATGATGGTCCGTGCCGCCCGGCTCAAGGACTCCGGGGAGCGGCTCGACGTCGAGGCCGGGATGGCCAAGATGGTCGCCAGCGAGTACTGCAACGAGGTCGTCGAGGCCTCCTTCCGGATCCACGGCGGCTACGGCTACTCCAAGGAGTACGAGATCGAGCGGCTCTACCGCGAGGCCGCGTTCATGCTCATCGGAGAGGGCACCTCGGAGATCCAGAAGATGATCATCGGGCGCAACCTGCTCAAGGACTACAAGCGCGCCTGAACAGAATCGGCGGCCCCGAGCAACGGCCCGGTCACCAGGGGTGACCGGGCCGTTTGCATGCCCGCGGTCCCAGGTAGGCTCCGCGCCATGAGCCGTGCCTTCCTCCACGTGGGCAGCCCGAAGACGGGCACCACCTTCCTGCAGTCGGTCCTGTGGCGCGGCCGCGAGGAGGCGTTGGCCCAAGGGGTGCTGCTCCCGCTGAGGACGGTGCACGACCACTTCCGGGCGGCCCTGGACCTTCGGGGCGCCACCCGTCAGGTGGTGGACCCGAACCAGCTGGCCGGCGCTTGGGACCGCGTGGTCGAGGGAGCGGCCGGTTGGGACGGCGACGTCCTGATCTCGCACGAGGTGCTCTGCTGGGCGACCCCGGAGCAGGCACAGCGCGCGATCGGGTCCGTGGCGGATCTCGGCTTCGAGCCGCACCTGATCATCACCGCCCGCGATCTGGCCCGGCAACTGCCCGCGGAGTGGCAGGAGCGGGTCAAGGCACGCAGCACCCTGTCCTTCGGCGACTACCTCGACGGGGTGCGCCACCCGGAGAGCACGATGGGTCGCCACACCTGGCGGGCGCACGACTTCGCCGACCTCGCCCGGCGGTGGGGTGGCGACCTGCCGGCCGACCGCATCCACGTGGTGACCGTGCCGCTGTCCGGAGCGCCCAAGGACCTGCTCTGGCGGCGGTTCGCCGGCGTACTCGGGCTCGACCCGGATCGGTTCGACCTGGATGTCGGCCGGCCCAACGAGTCGTTGGGATTGGAGCAGACCGAGTTGCTGCGCGCGCTGAACGGCCGGTTGGGCAAGCGGCTGGCCCGTCCGGGGCCCTATCCCCGCTACGTCAAGAGCGGCTACGCACACGGTGTGCTCAGCTCCCGGCCGGGCACCAAGATCAGCCTCGCCGGGGCGGACCTCGAGTTCGCCCGCGAGCAGTCCGCACGGGTGGTCAGAGAGCTCGAGCAGTTGGGCGTCGACGTCGTCGGCGACCTCGAGGAGCTCCTGGTCACCGCCCCGCCGCGCCCCGACGAGGTGTCGCCCGGCCGCGAGGAGATCACCACCGAGCGGCTGCTCGCCGAGGCGGTCGAGGGCACCATCGGGCTTCTGGAGCGCTCGGAGGAGATGCACCACCGACACCGGCAGGAGATCCGCGAACTGCGTCACGAGCTGGCCCGCGAGCGCAAGCGGGCCAAGCGGCTGACCAAGCAGCGGGACCGGCTGGCCGCCGACGCGGCCGCGCCGGTGCGTCACGTCGCCCGGACGGTACGCCGCCGCGCCGGTGGGCTGGTGCGGCGCGCCCGAGGTGTGGTGGGGGCCGGTGCCGAGCGGGCCGCCGAGAGCGAGCGGGTCGCGGCCGCGCGGAGGCGGACCAAGGTCCACTTCCTGATGTACAACGTCAACGGCATCGGCGGGGTCGCGCGGACGACGATCAACGTCGCCAACGCCCTGGCCGACCACTACGACGTGGAGATCATCAGCCTCAACAGGCGGCGCTCGAGGCCGACGTTCCAGATCGACCCGCGGGTCACGGTGACCTATCTGCTGCCCACCCACCTCAAGGCGAAGAAGCCGCGCTTCACCCCCGAGCAGGCGGAGCTCAACGGCCGGCCGAGTGTGCTGCACCAGGTCACCCCGATCGTCGACAACTACTCCGCACTGACCGACCGGGTCTTCGCCGAGGCGCTGGGGTCGCTCGGACCCGACGATGTCCTTGTCCCGACCCGCCCCTCGCTCAACGCGATCGCCACCTACTTCACCGCCGAGGGCCCCGGCCGACCGACGATCATCGGCTGGGACCACATGAACTACCCGCTGCGCTATCAATCGGAGGAGAGGCAGATCGGCCAGGCCCTCGATTACGCCCTGCCCCGCCTGGACGCCCTGGTCGTCCTGACCAACGCCGACGCCGGTGACTATCGTGTCCGCCACCCGCAACTGCGGGTGCAGCGGATCGCCAACGCCGTCAGTTGGTCGCCGGTCGATCCGCGTCCGCCGCACGAGGAGAAGCTGGTCGTGGCCGCCGGTCGGCTCTCCCCGGCCAAGGGCTTCGATCTGTTGGTCTCGGCGTGGGCCCTGATCGCAGAGGAGTTCCCCGACTGGGAGTGCCGCATCCACGGGGCGGGCACCCTGCGGACCGAGCTGCAACGGCAGATCGACGCCGCCGGGGTGAAGGTCACCCTGCCCGGCTACTCCGACGACATGGAGGCGACCCTCCGGGAGGCCGCGGTCTATGTGATGTCCTCGCGCAAGGAGGGCTTCGGGATGACGCTCACCGAGGCGCTCAGTCAGGGCACGCCGCTGGTCTCCTTCGACTGCCCGCGCGGCCCCGGCGAGATCGTGGTCGACGGCAGCAACGGCCGGTTGGTCCCCGACGGGGATGTCCCTGCGCTCGCGGCCGCGCTCAGGGAGCTGATGGGCGACCGGGAGTTGCGAGACCGGATGGGGGAGCAGGGGCTGCGCGACGCGCACCAGTACGAGCTGGAGAGCATCACCCAGCAGTGGGTGGAACTCATCGACGAGGTCCACGGGACCTCGCCCCGGACCCAGCAGAGCACGGAAGGACGCTGACCAGCCCGTGGCCGAGAAGGTCTTTCTCCACGTCGGAACGCCCAAGGCCGGCACCACCTACCTCCAGGGAGTGCTGTGGGGCAACCAGCACAGGATGCGTGCGGCAGGCGTCCTCCTCCCGGGCACGCGCCCGTTCCAGCACAACCTCGCGGCGTCCGCGGTCAGGGCCGGTTGGCGCCCGGAGCGGGCGACCGTGGTCTGGGAAGCGCTGCTGGAGGAGATCAGTGACTTCCCCGGCACCGCGCTGCTGAGCAACGAGTGGTTCTCCCTCGCCGGTCCAGGCAGAGCCGCGGAGGCGCTGCGACGCTTCGGTGACGCCGAGGTGCACGTCGTACTCACCGCTCGGGATCTGACCGCGGTCGCCCCGGCGGCCTGGCAGGAGGTCCTCAAGCTGGGCCGCTCGACGAGCCTGCACGAGTTCCTGGCCGGCATGCCGCGACCCCGGCAGCGCTGGAGCCACTGGACCCTCGACCCGTCCTGGGTGCTGCGTCGGTGGAGCCGGGGACTTCCGCCGGAGCGGGTGCACGTGGTGACGGTCCCCACCAGCAGGGCCCAGCCGCATCTGTTGTGGGAGCGCTTCGCGACCGCGGTAGGGATCCCGGCCGACGCGGTCGACCCGGACAGCGGCGGCCGGGCGAACGAATCCATCGGCGTGGAGTCGGCCCGCCTCCTGGAGCTTCTCGGGCCGCGCTTGCGCGACGCGGTCGAGGCGGAGCCGGGCACCGATGCTGACTACCGCTGGCTGCGGCGCTACCTCTCCCACCAGCTCCTGGTGCCTCGCGGTGGCTCCCGGATCGGGTTGAGCGCCGAGGAGCACGAACGGCTGCACCAGCGCTCGGTGAAGGCGGCCGAGATGCTGCGCGAGCGGGGGTTCGACATCGTGGGCGACCTGGCGGAGCTCACCAGCGGGCGGCACGACCCCAACCGGCTGCGGCCGTTCGAGGTCTCCGACGCCGCACTGGTCGACGTGGCTGCCGAGCTCGTCGTCGAGCTGCTCCGGGAGCTGCACACCACCTCCGATCAGGGCCGCCCGGTGCCCGACATCGGAGAGTTCGACGCGGTGCTGGACCTGCCGCCGTCGCCCTGATCGCGACCGGTTCGGGTGGCTCGATCCGGAACGGATGTGCGATATCCCACCGGGACCACTCTGGTCCGCGCGGTGTCCGGTGCATCAGGATGAGCCGGACCCCTGCCCCGACCCACGAGTGTGTGAGGACGAGATGAGCAAGACCAACCCCGGCAACTTCTTCGAGGACTTCAGCCTCGGCCAGGTGATCGAGCACGCCACCCCACGCACCCTCACCGAAGGGGACCGCGCGGCGTACGGCGCGCTCTACCCGACCCGGTTCGCGTTGCCGTCCTCCGCGGAGTTCGCTGCCGGCTGCGGTCTCTCCCCGGCGCCGGTCGAGGAACTGATCGCGTTCCACATCGCCTTCGGGAAGACCGTCCCCGACATCTCGCTCAACGCCGTGGCCAACCTCGGGTACGCCGAGTGCCGCTTCCACCGTCCGCTGGTGCCCGGGGACACCCTGCGGACCCGGTCGGAGGTGATCGGGCTCAAGGAGAACTCCAACGGCCGCACCGGCGTCGTGTACGTGCGCTCCACCGCGACCGACCAGCGCGGCGAGATCGCCCTGGACTGGTGCCGCTGGGTGATGGTCCACAAGCGGGACCACAGCTCCCCGGCCCCGGAGACCGTCGTCCCGGACCTGGCCCCGGCGGTGGCCGCCGAGCAGCTCGTCATCCCGGCGGGCCTGGACTTCGGGTCCTACGACTTCGCCGCGGCCGGTGAGCCGCACACCTTCGATGACTACCGGGTCGGCGAGAAGATCGACCACGTGGACGGGGTGACCCTCACCGACGCCGAGCACATGCTGGCCACCCGGCTGTGGCAGAACACCGCGAAGGTGCACTTCAACACCGAGGCGCGCACGGACGGGCGGCGGCTCGTCTACGGCGGCCACATCATCTCCCTCGCCCGGGCACTCGCGTTCAACGGCCTGGCCAACGCGCAACTGATCGCGGCGATCAACGCCGGTGCGCACGTCGCTCCGGCCTTCGCGGGGGACACCGTGTACGCCTGGTCCGAGGTGCTCGACAAGGCGGAGACCGCGGCACCCGGCGTGGGGGCGCTGCGCCTGCGGTTGGTCGCCACTCGCGGGCGGGACGAGACGATGACCCTGCGCGAGAGCGAGGGCGAGCGGGCCGGCCGGTACGCCGAGGGCGTCCTGCTCGACCTCGACCACTGGGTGCTCGTGCCTCGCTGAGGTTCGGGGCTGCGCTGGGCCGGCGTCCGCCGGGTCGCGCGGCCAACAGCGGCCGGCGTGATGTGAGAGTCTGCGAAGGTGAACGATCCGGGGATCTCGCCCACCGGGCCGCACGCGGACGCGGACCAGGTGCACCACGACCATCGCTTCTTCGGCCAGCCGCTCTCGCTGGCTCACCTGTTCGGCGTGGAGATGTGGGAGCGGTTCAGCTTCTACGGCATGCAGGGCATCCTGCTCATCTACCTGTACTACTCCGCGGCGGACGGTGGTCTCGGCATCCCCGAGGGGGTGGCGACCGGCATCGTCGGTGCCTACGGCGGTCTGGTCTACCTCTCGACCGTCATCGGCGCCTGGTTCGCGGATCGGCTGATCGGTGCCGAGCGGACGCTGTACTACTCCGCCTGGCTGGTGATGCTGGGGCACATCGCGTTGGCCGTGATCCCCGACGTCCTGGGCGTCGGCATCGGCCTGGTGCTGGTGGCACTGGGCAGTGGTGGGGTGAAGGCCAACGCGACCGCGCTGGTCGGCAGTCTGTACGAGCGCGGCGACCAGCGCCGCGAGGCGGGCTTCTCGCTGTTCTACATGGGCATCAACATCGGTGCCCTGCTCGGTCCGCTGCTCACCGGGTTCGCGCAGGAGGAGTGGGGCTTCCACGTCGGGTTCGGGCTCGCGGCGGTCGGCATGGCCGCCGGCCTGATCCAGTACACCTTCGGTCGGCGTGACCTTCCCGCTGAGACCCAGCATGTGCCGAACCCGCTGCCGCGCCGGCAGTACCCGCTGTACGCGCTGATCGTGGTGGCCGCCCTGCTGGGGATCGTGGCGCTGGTCGTGGTCGACGTCATCACCGCCGACCGGCTCTCGGCCATCGTCGCCTGGCTGAGCCTGGCCGCGGCGGTGGTCGTCTTCGCGATCATCGTCTCGAGCGGGAAGATCAGCGTGGTGGAGCGCCAACGGGTGTGGGCCTTCGTGCCGATGTTCGTTGCGAGCGCGGTCTTCTGGTCGCTCTATCAGCAGCAGTTCACCGTGGTCACCGTCTACTCCGACCAACGTCTGGACCGCACCATCGGGGGCTGGGAGATGCCGGTCTCCTGGGTGCAGTCGATCAACCCGGTCTACATCATCGTGCTCTCCGGGGTCTTCGCCGCGCTGTGGACCAAGCTGGGGGACCGGCAGCCCTCCGCCGTGGTGAAGTTCGGTCTCGGCACCGCGATCATGGGTGTCGCGTTCTGGCTCTTCCTGCTCATGCCCGAGGGCGAGAACACCGCTCCGCTGCTCGGACTCGCCGCCATCCTGCTCTTCTTCACGGTGGCCGAGCTGCTGCTCTCCCCGGTGGGACTCTCGCTGTCCACCAAGCTCGCGCCGGAGAGGTTCGGGGCGCAGATGGTCGCGCTGTTCTATCTCTCCATCGCGCTGGGTACGGCCATGTCCGGTGAGCTGGCGCAGTACTACGACCCCGACGACGAGGCGCCGTTCTTCACCTGGGTCGGACTGGTCGCGGTGATGGTCGGCGTGGTCCTGCTGCTGTGCAAGCGCCCGGTGGAGCGGCTGATGAACGGCGTCCGCTGACCGTGGCCGCTCGGCTGGCGCGTGCGCAGCCGGGAAGGCCGATCCCGGATCGAGCACGGGGCACCCGGGGGAAAGGGGTCGACGGGCCGCCCGGAGGATGTGAGTCTGGGAGACATGAGTGCTCACCATGGCGACGAGAAGACCGACAACGAGGATCTCAAGGAGAAGATGCGCGAGGCGCTCGAGCGCAAGCAGTCCAACGACCCCGGGGTCGACCACACCTCGCACGACCGTGGTCGCGCCGAGGTGCACGGTCCCGCCTCGACCAAGCGGGTGCACCGGCGCAAGTCCGGCTGACCGACACCTGGAGGTCTCCCGCGCCTGTCACACTGACGGGCATGGGAGACCTCCACCTCGTCCGGCACGGTCCCACCGAGTGGAGCCGCAGCGGGCGGCACACCTCCGAGACCGACCTGCCGCTGCTGCCCGAGGGTGAGGAGGCCGCCCGCGCGCTGCGGCCGCGGTTGGCCGACCTCGCCCCGGCGCTCGTGCTGACCTCGCCCCGTCAGCGCGCCCGGCGTACGGCCGAACTGGCCGGCTTCCCGGACGCCGTGGTCGACCCGGATCTGGTCGAATGGGGGTACGGGGCCTACGAGGGGTACACCACCGAGGAGATCCGCCGACACGACGCCGGCTGGACGATCTGGTCGCACCCGGTGCCCGGGGGCGAGGCCGAGACGGAGGTGGGCGTCCGTCTCGACCGGGTGATAGACCGAGCCATCCGGGCCGACGGGGATCTCCTCGTCTTCGGACACGGCCATGCGCTCCGTGCCCTGGCCGTGCGCTGGCTGGGGCTCCCGGTCCGGGCGGGCCACTACCTGGCGCTGGACACCGCGACCGTCTCGACGCTGAGCTACGAACGGGAGAGCCCGGTGCTCCTGCGGTGGAACGCCTGACCCGGCACTTGACGTGACCTCCACCGAGCAGCACGGTGTTACTCATGTCGCTCGCAGCCGGCTGCCCGCGCTGCTCTCTCCCGATCGCCCCGGCGGCCGGTCCCGAGCAGGCAGTGCTCACGGGGGAGGCCTGGCTGTGCCCTGATCACGGGGAGATCCGCCCGCTCTGGCACCCCGACATGGCCAGCTACGAGGATTTCGTCGACCAGTTGGCCAGGGCGGAGTCGCCCCCCACCCTCCTGCCCTGGCCGTTGGGGCCGGGCTGGCAGGTCAGTGACTTCGGGGTGGTCACGGGGCGGGCGCGGTACACCTGTGTCTCCGGCACCACGGAGCTGGACGGCCCGGTCGACGTCCTGGTGGTGGTCGAGGAGGCGGGTGTCGGGCTGGGCGCCCGGGTCGCGGGCACCCAGCACGACGATCCTGGCCGGGAGATCGCCCGAGGACGGCCCACCGCCCGCATCTGGGTCGAGGCGCAGAGTGTCTCGGTGTGGCCGGTGTCGACCAGCGACTCCGGGGGTGAGTGGGACCGGACCGTGGTGGCGGGCGAGGCCGGCGGACGGTGGTTGTGGTTGGTGTTGCGTCCCGCCTCGGCGGCACTCCTGCTGCGGCAGGAGTGGCGGCTGCGGGACGCCTCCGGGCTGGGCCCGGCGCTGCTGGAGGTCCCCTTCGGCGGGACGGCCGCCAGCTGGTGAGCGCGCCCTCGAACTCGTTCGGAGGGGTGGCGCACGCCACGGACGCGGGCACGGCCGCCCAGTAGTCTGCACGGGTGCGCATCGACCTCCATACCCATTCCCACGTGAGCGATGGCACCGATGCACCGCAGGACCTGGTCCGGCTCGCCGCCCAGGCTGGGCTCGACGTGGTCGCGCTCACCGACCACGACACCGCCGCCGGCTGGGCGCCGGCGGTCGAGGCCGCCCACGAGGTCGGCATCACGCTCGTGCGGGGGATGGAGATCAGTACCCGGCACCACGACCTGCCCGGCAGGCCGGGTGTTCATCTGCTCGCCTACCTGCCCGACCCGACCTATCCGCCGTTGGTCGAGGAGCTCGGCCGGATCCTCGACGGCCGGCAAGGGCGGGTTCCGGCGATGCTGGAGCTGCTTCGCGAGCACGGGATCGAGGTCAGCGCCGAGGACGTCCTGGCGGCGTCCGGCGATGCCGCGGCCACCGGGCGTCCCCACATCGCCGACGCCCTCGTGACCCTGGGAGTGGTGCGGGACCGCGGTGAGGCGTTCGAGCGGTTCCTCAGCGCCGGCCGGCCCGCCTATGTCGGCCGGTACGCCGCCCCGCTCACCGACATGCTTCGGACGGTCACCGCCGCCGGCGGAGTGTCGGTGATCGCGCACCCCTGGGGTCGCTCCAGGGTCGAGCGGCCCGACGAGGCCGATCTCGCCCACCTGGTGGAGCACGGGTTGGCGGGCATCGAGGTCGACCATCAGGACCACTCCCCGCAGGCACGGGACCGGCTACGGGCGATCGGCGGCAACCTCGGCCTGGTCGTGACCGGCGCGAGCGACTACCACGGGGCCGGCAAGATCGACCACGACCTCGGCTGTCAGACCACCGCCCCGGAGGAACTGGAGCGGTTGCTCGATCTGGCCGCCGCGGCCGCAGAAGCCTCGGGCCGCACCACCCCTGGGGTGGTGCGGCCCTGAGAGAGGCTGATCGATTCCGGCGTCGTAGCAGGATCGATCAGTGCTGCCGTGCGGTCGCCTGTGGGTCAGTACTCCTCGTGGGTCTCCGCGGCGTTGCCGTGCGGGTGACCGTTGACCCGCCGCGCGGCGTCGTACTCGGAGGCGTGCCGGGGGGCCTCTGAACCGGCGGGGTCCTGCAGGTGCGAGGTGACCCGACCGGTCAACTCCTGCTCGACCCGGCGCAACTGCTCGATGCGGCGTTCCAGTTCGGCGCGCTCGGCCTTGGCATCGGCCACCGTGCGCGTCGCCTCGGTACGCGCCGCCCGGGCGACCCGGTCCGCGGTCTGCTGGGCGTCCAGCAGCAGGTTGTACTCGTACTGCCGAAGGTCGCTGCCTCCGACGCCGTCCGGTACCGGGCTGGCGGCAGCCTGGTCGGTGGCCAGGGAGTCGCGGATGTCCTGCAACTCGGTCTGGAACACCCGGGTGGCGGCGTCGACCTGCTGCGCGACGATCTCCAGCCGGGCCGACACCTGTGCGGAGCGCTCGTGCCGGTGGTCGTCGTGGGCGCGGATACGATCCTGAGCCGCCGTGAGTACGTCGAGGGAGGCCACCGAGAGCCGTTCGGCGGGGTCGTCGAGCGAACTGCCGTCCCACTCGACCTCAGCCGAGGGACCGGCGTTCGTCACGGCCGGTGCGGCGTGCTGCGCCGCAGCGGCCACAGGGACGCCCACAGGTGCGGGCTCGGCCGCGTCCGGCGCGTCGGGGTCCTGCATGGCGACCGTGGTCCGGAGCGGGACCTCGCGGACAGCCACGATGGCCAGCACGCTCACGATCGCGACGATGCCGGCGATCAGGAAGATGTTGCCGAAGCTGTCGCCGTAGGCGTTGTGCACGATGTGCTGCACCGGTGCGGGCAGGTCCTTGATGTCCAGGTTGCTGCCGGCACCGCTGAGCTGGCCGCCCGCCGCGCCGAGGCTCTGGAGGCCGGCGACGATCTTGTCCTGCACGTGGGTGGCGAGGAGGGCACCGAGCACGGAGACCCCGACCGCGCCGCCGAGGGACCGGAAGAAGGAGATCGTGGCCGAGCTCGCGCCGACGTCCTTGACGTCCACGGTGTTCTGGACGGCGAGCACGATGTTCTGGATCAGCGAGCCGATACCGATGCCGGTCACGGCCATGAAGATCGAGACCTGCCAGTAGGGGGTGTCGTGATCGATGGTCCCGAGCCCGATCATGCCGACGACCATCAGGATCGATCCGACCACCATGACGGGCTTCCAACGCCCGGTCTTCGTGACGATCTGACCCGCACCCACCGAGGAGATCAGCTGGGCGAGGATCAGCGGGATGGTCATCAACCCGGCCTTGGTGGGGCTGTTGCCCCCGGCGAGCTGGAAGTACTGGGTGAGGAAGGTGGCTCCGGCGAACATCCCGGTGCCCACCCCGATGCTGGCGACGATCATCAGGGCGGTGGTGCTGTTGCCCAGCACGCGAATGGGCACCATCGGCTCCGCAGCCTTCAGCTCCACGACCACGGCGAGGCCGGCCGCGAGCAGGAAGACCGCGCCGTACACCGCGGACTGCCAGGACAGCCAGGCGTAGTCCTCACCGGCGAAGGTCACCCACAGCATCGGCGCCGCGGCGGTGATCGCGATCAGGATCGCACCCAGGTAGTCGATCTTGACCTTGCGCTTCTCCGGGGGCGGGAGCTTGAGGGTGATCTGCAGCAGGATCAGCGCGATCACGGCGAGCGGCACGCAGACGAAGAAGCACCAACGCCAGTCGAGGTGGTCGGTGATCAAGCCACCCAGCAGGGGGCCGGACACGGTCGCCACGGCCATCGTCGCGCCCATGTAGCCGCTGTAGCGGCCACGCTGACGCGGAGCGATGATCGAGCCGATCACCGACTGTGACAGGGCGGTGAGACCGCCCATCGCCACGCCCTGCACGGCGCGGAAGGTCATCATCTGCCAGATCTCCTGGGAGAACCCGGCCCCCACGGACCCGACCACGAACAGGATGATCGACAGCTGGACGAGCAGCTTCTTGTCGAACAGGTCGGAGAGCTTGCCCCAGATCGGGGTGGTGATGGTCATGGCCAGCAGCGAGGCGGTGATGACCCAGGTGTACTGGCGCTGGGTGCCGTGCAGGTCCGACATGATGGTCGGCAGCGCGGTCGACACGATGGTCGAGGAGATCATCGCTGTGAACAGGGCGGCCATCAGGCCGATCATCACTTCGACGATCTGGCGGTGGGAGAACTCGCCGGTGGGGGTGGGATCCTTGGTGCCGGGCTCCGCAGCAGTGGAACTCATCAAGTGGTCTTCTTCGCCGTCTCTCGTCTGGTCGGGGAGTCGTCTGAACATCCCGAGGATTAGTTGCTAAAAACAACCATATGCGGAACATAGAGCTCCTATGCAAATATTCCGCTGCTCTCAGGATGTGACCTGCCCGACCCCGGCCACCGGCCACCGGCCACCGGGGCAGCTGCTCCGTCCCAGAGATCAGCGGCGACCGATCGCCTGTGCCCTCTGCAACAGCGCGTTGGGAACCACCCGCGCCAGCCTGGCCATCACCTGGTAACGGCGGGAGGGGATCGAGTACGCCCGACCACGCTCGTGGTCGGCCAGCGCCTCGGCGACCAGGCGATCGGCGTCCAGCCACATCCACCCTGGTGCCGACGAGCGGCTCACCTCCATCCGGCTGTGGAACTCGGTCCGGGTGAAGCCCGGGCACAGCGCGGTCACGGTGACGCCCTGGCCGGCGTACTCATGATGTGCCCACTCGCTGAAACTGTTCACCCAGGCCTTGGCCGCGCTGTAGGTGCCGCGCGGTAGGAAGGCCGCCACGCTGGAGACGTTGATGATGCCGCCGCGGCCCCCGCCCTCGGCGTACCGGGCAGTCATCGCACCCAGGGCAGCATGGGAGAGCCGCAGTACGGCCACCACGAGGACCTCGAGCATCGCCTGCTCGTCCTCCACCGAGTTGGTGAGGAACCGATGCTTGAGACCGAACCCGGCGTTGTTGACCAGCAGGTCCACCGGCCGGACCGGATCGACCAGGCGTCGCTCGACCGCCGCGAGCTGGTCGCGGACGGTGAGGTCGGCGGGCAGCACCTCCACGTGGACGCCGTGGGACGCGCTGAGCTCCTCGGCGACCTGCTCGAGCCGGGACCGGTCGCGGGCGACGAGCACCAGGTCGTGGCCGCTGGTGGCGAGCTGTTCGGCGAAGGTGTGTCCGATGCCGGCGGTGGCACCGGTGATGAGCGCAGTGGGCATGGCCCCATCCAAGCGCAACGACGGTGACCCGTCCTCCGCGGACACGGTCACCCCCTCCCACGTCGGGCGTGGGCACTCCGGCATGATGGAACCCGATGAGCGCCTGTCTCGTGTCCGCCCGTACCGGTGTCGCCCCCGTCCTGGTGCGCCGTCCCGACCGGACCCCCGCCTGATGTCGCCACGTCCCGGAGCTCACCGAGCCCGAGCGCGCTACGGCCGGGTGACCGTGCTCAGCGGAGCGGTGGCTGTGACGGTGGTGGCCCTGCTCGCCGGCTGGGGCGTGTTCCCCGAGGACGACGGCGCCGAGGCGGCCGAGCCCGCGGCCGTGCGTACCGTCGGCGACGGCACGAGCGAGGAGGACGACCTCGACGATGACGCCGCCGCGCCCACGCCCGACGCCCCCGAACCCACCCGGTCCTCGGATCGGGGGAGGACCGGTACGCCGCCCCGTGTCGCTGCCCCCTCGGGTAGCAGCGAGCGCACCCTGCCCGCACCACCGGTGGCCCGGCGGGGAGTGGTCCCCGCGGGGTCGGGCTCGGGCCGCAGGGTCGTGTTCAGCGAGGCGGCGCAGCGGGTGTGGCTGATCGGGGACGACGAGTCGGTCCAACGCACCTACCCCGTCTCCGGGAGCACCCTGGACAACCTCGACCCCGGCACCTATGAGGTCTACTCCCGCTCGGAGGATGCCTGGGGGATCGACGACTCGGGCACGATGGAGTGGTTCGTCCGGTTCACCCGCGGCCCGAGCGGAGCGGCGATCGGCTTCCACACCATCCCCGAGAAGGACGGCGCCCCCCTGCAGACCGTGGCCCAGCTCGGCACCCCGCAGTCCCACGGCTGTATCCGCCAGGACGAGGCCGATGCCCTGGCTCTGTGGGACTTCGCCCCGCTCGGCACCACCGTCGTGGTGGTCTGAGGGAGCCCTCACACCACGGACTTCTCCGACTCGCCCGCGGAGACCCGGCTGGGGTCCCTCGGGCGGTCCAGTCTGCTGGGCCACCAGATCGGCGGTCCCACGTCGAGGTTGAGTGCGGTCACCAGCACCGCGCGGACGACGAAGGTGTCGATCACGACGCCGAGGGCCACCGCGATGCCGATCTCGGCGAGCGAGACCATCGGGATCGTGCCGAGGACACCGAAGGTGGCCGCGAGGACCAGGCCGGCCGAGGTGATCACGCCGCCCGTGGAGGCGAGCGCGATCAGGGAGGCCCTCCTGGTGCCGTGCTCGGGCGTCTCCTCCCGGACACGGCTCATCAGGAAGATGTTGTAGTCGATCCCGAGCGCGACCAGGAACACGAAGACGAACAGCGGGAAGGACGGATCGGTGCCGGCGAACCCGAGGGCGTCGAAGATCAGCGCGGAGAGGCCCATCGCGGCGCCGTAGGAGAGCACGACCGTGCCGATCAGCAGGAGCGGCGAGAGCAGGGATCGCAGCAGCACCATCAAGATGATCAGCACCACCAGCAGGATGACCGGGATGATCACCAGGTTGTCCCGTGCGGAGGCCTCGGCCATGTCCAGGGTCAGGGCGGCCGCCCCGCCGACGAGCACGTCGGCACCCTCGACGGAGTGGACGGCGCCGCGGACCTCCTCGACCTGATCGGCGGCCTCCGGACTCGTCGGGTCGAGCGTCGTGCCGACCTCGATGTACTGGACGCCGTCCACCGGGGGGATCTGGTCGTTGACCGGTCCGATGCCCTCGACCTGATCGAGCGAGTCGACCACGGCGTCCGCATGAGCGGAGTCGGTCACCACCTGGATCGGGCTGGAGTCGTCGCCGGGTCCGTGCTCGGCGAGCAGTTGCTGGCCGGTCACCGAGTCGAAGGTCTTGGTGTACTGGTCCTCGGTCGCCAGCGGCGCCTGGTTCATGCCGAGGACGCCGAGCGAGGCGATCGCGAGCACGACCGCGGTGCCGATCCACACCCGCCGCGGACGACGTGAGATCCGGTCGCCGAGCCGCGCCCAGATCCCGGTCGTGGTCGGTTCCTCCGACCCGAACGCGGGCCGGAAGGGCCAGAAGACCCAGCGGCCGGTGACCACCAGCAACGCCGGGAGCAGGGTGAGCATCACCAGGATCGTGACGACGATCCCGATCGCGGCGACCGGGCCGAGCCCCGCGGTGGAGTTCATCTCGGCGAGCATCAGGCACAGCATGCCGATGGCCACCGTGGACCCGCTGGCGATGATCGCCGGCGCGGCCCGGTGCAGGGCGAACCCCATCGCCTCGTGCCGGTCCTCGCGGCGGCGCAGCTCCTCGCGGTAGCGCGCCACCAGTAGTAGTGCGTAGTCGGTGCCGGCACCGATCACCAGCACGCTCAGGATCGCCTGGCTCTGCCCGTTGACCGTCAGGTCGGCGTACCTGGCCAGCAGGTAGATCAGCCCCTGGGAGCACATCAGGCCGACCACGGCGCAGAAGATCGGCAACGCCCACAGCACCGGGCTGCGGTAGGTGAACAGCAAGATCACGACCACCACGGCCAGCGCCGCGAGCAGAAGGGTGCCGTCGATGCCCTCGAAGACCGCCGAGGCGGTGATGGCCTGACCGCCGGGGCCGGCGACGTACACCTCACCGCCGTCCTCCAGGGCAGCGATGTCGTTCAGCTCCTCGCCCACCTCGGGCAGGGCGTTCCAACCTTCGGGACCGAAGTTGAAGGTCGTCTGGACGACCGCGACCTCCCCGTCCTCGGAGACCAGCCCGATCTGCTGGCCGGCGGCCTCGTCGGTCGGGAAGGCGACCGGCGGCAGGCCACCGGACCCGGGCACCACGCCGTCCATCTCCCCGATCCGGGTGGCATCCTCGGCGATGGCGGCATAGTCGGCCTCGGTCAGCCCGCCCTCGCGGTGGTAGACCACCGAGGTCGGGATGTCCTCCTCGTCCTGGAACTGGCTCAGCCGGTCCAGGGCGCGGGTCGACTCGGCGCTCTCGGGGAGCCACGAGGCGGCCTCGTTGTTCTGGACATCGGTGAGCTTCTGCGCGAACGTCGACCCGACGACGAACAGTGCCAGCCAACCGGCCAGGACGATCCACTTGGTGACGGGCCCCGTGAGCGCCCCTGCGATGCGACGATGCATGTCATCCAGCGCACCACGCTTAACCCGCGATGGCATCGGGGTTTCCCCCGAGACCGGCCGGTAGGGGTCCCGGGGGACCCACCGCGCCGATCAGGGGGATCCCGGGGCGCGGGGGTCGGCGGTCGGGACGGACCCGGGTCGGTCAGGAGGCGTCGGCAGGGGCGCTGTCGGCCGAACCCTGGGGAGCCGCAGTGCCCTGGTCGGAGGACCGGGAACCGGAGGAACGACGCCGCCGGCGGCGGTTGCGAGCGGGCTTCTCCTCGCCCTGCGGAGCGGTCGAGCCGTCGGAAGCGGCGGGCTCCGCCGGTGCGCCTTCGGGGACCGTCTGGCCGCCGCGGGTCCGGGTGCGGGAGCGGTTGCGATTGCGGGGGGCGCGTTCGCGACGCTCGGGCTTCTCCTCGGCGGGGCGGGCCGCCTTGATCCGGCCCTTGGTGCCCTTGGTGATGCCGAGGTCGTGGAAGAGGTGCTCGGAGGAGGAGTAGGTCTCCTGCGGCTCGTCGAAGGGCAGGTCGAGGGCCTTGTTGATCATCTTCCAGCGGTGCACGTCGGCCCAGTCGACCAGCGTGATCGCGACACCCGAACGCCCGGCCCGACCGGTGCGACCGATCCGGTGGACATAGGTCTTCTCATCGTCCGGGGTGGTGTAGTTGATCACGTGGCTGACGCCGGTCACGTCGATACCGCGGGCGGCGACGTCGGTGGCCACGAGCACCTTGACCTTGTCGTCGCGGAAGCGCTGCATGACCTTCTCACGGGCGGCCTGCTGCATGTCGCCGTGCAGCGGCGCCGCGTCGAAGCCGCGCTCGGCCAGGTCGTCGGCGACCCGCTGGCACTGCCGCTTGGTGCGGGAGAAGATGACCACCTTGTCGGCGTCCTCGGCCTGCAGGATGCGGCCGATCATCTCCGGCTTGTCCAGGTCGTGTGCCTGGTAGACGAACTGCGCGGTGGCGGGCACGGTGGCGTTCTCGTAGGAGGACTCCGCCCGGATGTTCATCGGGTGGCGCATGTGGGTGCGGGCCAGCGACACGATCGCGGCCGGCATGGTTGCCGAGAAGAGCATGGTCTGCCGGGTCTCCGGCGTCAGCGAGAGCAGTCGCTCCACGTCGGGCAGGAAGCCCAGGTCGAGCATCTCGTCGGCCTCGTCGAGCACCAGGGCGTGCACGTGGCCGAGGTCGAGGACCTTGCGGTTGGCCAGGTCGATGAGTCGGCCGGGAGTGCCGACGACGATGTCGACGCCGTCGGTCAGGGCGTCGATCTGCGGCTCGTAGCCCACGCCGCCGTAGACGGTGAGGACCCGGAGGCCGCGGTCGGCGGAGGCGGCGGTGAGGTCAGAGGAGACCTGCAGCGCGAGCTCACGGGTCGGTGCCACGATCAGCGCCTGCGGTTTGCCCTGGGGGATCTC
Organism: Nocardioides insulae DSM 17944; assembly: GCF_000422825.1. GTDB lineage: Bacteria > Actinomycetota > Actinomycetes > Propionibacteriales > Nocardioidaceae > Nocardioides > Nocardioides insulae. The sequence continues at coordinate 258,408 of NZ_AUGU01000015.1, forward strand.
GGCGTAGTCCGGGTCCTTGGGGGAGACGCTGCGCTGGACCACGGGGATGCCGAAGGCGAGCGTCTTGCCGGTGCCGGTGCGGGCCTGGCCGATCAGGTCGGTGCCCACCAGGGCGACCGACAGGGTCATCTCCTGGATGGCGAACGGGGTGGTGATCCCCTTGCGGTCGAGGGCGTCACAAATCTCGGGGTGCACCCCGAGGTCACGGAAGGTAGTCATCAGTCGCTTTCCTCTCCCGCGCCAGCGGGAGTCGTCTTCACTCGTGCGGCGGCTCGAGGAAGAAGACCGGGCCTTCTCGGAACAAGCGGCGCCGCGCACATACCGGCCACGCTCCGGCTCACCGAGTCGATCGGCCAGCGGCAGAGGCAGCCACGAACGCGTCGAGTCTATCGGTAGGGTGCTCCCGTGGTTGCATCCGTGGGTTCGGTCGGCGATCCGGAGCAGGCGCCCCGGACCGACAAGCCAGAGCCGCTCGCCTTCTCCGACCCCGCCTACCGGGAGGCGGTGATCGACCTGCTCGGCGCGATCGGGTACGGCGAGATCTCCGCCTTCGAGCGCCTCGCCGAGGACGCCCGGCTCGCCCCGACCTTGGAGGACAAGGTCGCCATCGCCCGGATGGCCTCGGTGCAACTCCAGCGCGTCGACCCGATCAGCGATCGGCTCCGGGAGCTGGCGGTCGACCCCTACTCGGTGATGGCGTCCTTCCGCGACTCCTTCGACGCCTTCCACCGCCACACCGCGCCGGCGGACTGGTACGAAGGTCTGGTCAAGGCCTACGTCGGCGACGGGCTGGCCGACGACTTCTTCCGGGAGATCGCCGCTCAGCTCGACGCGCAGACCCGCGACCTGGTGCTCGCCACCCTCCAGGACACCGGCCACGCCGAATTCGCCGTCGAGCGCATCCGGACCGGCATCGCCGACGACCCGCGCCTGGCCGGCCGGCTGGCGCTGTGGGGCCGCCGGCTGATGGGGGAGGCGTTGGTCCAGGCCCAGCAGGTGGTGGCCGAGCGCGATGCGCTCTCCGGGCTGCTCGCCGGAGGCGTCGACCTACCCGGCCTCGACCTCGCCGCGATCGGCCGGATGTTCACCCGCCTCACCGAGCGGCACGCCGACCGGATGAGCGCCGTCGGCCTGGAGCACTGAGGCACGGTGCATCCCGTCCGGGCGGCCGACGTGCAGGTCCGGACGTGGGCCACCCGCTGCGGGCGCGGTGTCCGCACGTGACCGACGCGGTGGTGGTCGGCAGCGGACCCAACGGGCTCGCGGCGGCGATCCGCCTGGCCCAGGCAGGGGTGGCGGTCACGGTCCTGGAGGCACACGACCTGCCCGGTGGCGGTACCCGGACCACCGAACTGACCGAGCCGGGACTCCTGCACGACCACTGCTCGGCGATGCACCCGAGCGGGGTGGTGTCGCCCTACCTACGCAGTCTGCCGCTGGGGGAGCACGGCCTGGAGTGGCTCTGGCCCGAGGTCGACCTGGCGCACCCGCTGGACGACGGCAGCGCCGGGGTGATGGCCAGGGACCTGGCACGGACGGCGGCCAGTCTGTCCCCGGACGACGCTCGGCGGTGGGAGCGCACCTTCGGGCCGCTCGTGCGGCACTTCGGCGACCTGGTCGATGACACCTTCGGGCCGATCCTCGGGCCGCCCGCCCACCCCGTGTTGCTGGCCCGCTTCGGCCTCGCGGCGCTCAGGCCGGCGACGATGCTGGTCGACCGCTGGCACGACGACCGTGCCCGGGGGCTGTTCACGGGGGTGGCCGCACACTTCTTCGGACGCCTCGATCGCCCGCTGAGCGCCGCCGTCGGACTCATCCTCACCGCCGCCGGGCATGCGGTAGGCTGGCCGGTGGCCCGCGGGGGCAGCCGGGCGATCAGCGATGCGCTGATCGCGGTCCTGGCGTCGTACGGCGGTTCGGTCCGCTGCGGCGTCGAGGTGAAGGACCTGGCCCAGTTGCGGGATCTCACCGGGCGGGCGCCGGATCTGGTGCTGCTCGACACCAGCCCGGCGAGCGCGCTGCGGATCCTCGGGGACGCCCTGCCCGATCGCGTCCGGCGGTCCTACACGGCGTACCGCTTCGGCCCGGCCGCCTGGAAGGTCGACTTCGCGATCCGTGGCGACGTGCCGTGGACCAGTCCGGAGGCCCGGGTCGCGGGCACGGTCCACCTCGGCGGCAGGGCCGAGGAGATGGTGGCGGCCGAGCGGGCGACCTCATCCGGCGCGATGCCGGACCGGCCGTTCGTGCTGTGCGGGCAGCAGTACCTCTGCGACCCCTCCCGCTCGGCCGGCGACCTCAACCCCTTCTACGCCTACGCGCACGTGCCGCACGGGTACACCGGGGACGCCACCGAGTCGCTGATCGACCAGATCGAACGGTTCGCGCCGGGATTCCGGGACATCGTGGTCGCCACCCACGTGCGCGGCCCGTCCGCTCTGGAGAGCTACAACGCCAACTACCTCGGCGGTGACATCGGGGCGGGCGCGAACGACGGGCGGCAACTGCTCCTCCGACCCCGGCTCGCCCTGAACCCCTACCGCACCGGCGTCGACGGGGTCTTTCTCTGCTCCGCCTCGACGCCGCCGGGTGCCGGCGTCCACGGGATGTGCGGTTTCCACGCCGCCGAGGCAGCGCTCGCATCGCTCGGGTGAGGATCGAGTCGCCGGCCCGGTCGGCGGGTGGGCTCTGGAGGACATCCCCGGGAGAACGGGGAGGGGACCGGACGGTCCCGATGCGCCGAGCCTGGCTGGGCGAAGAGGCGTCAGCGCGACCTGGCGATGCTGGTGGCCGAGGCGAACATCACCGCGATCGCGGCGGTGCCGATCTGCCACACGTGCCGCCACCAGTCGATGCCGCGAGAGGTGTTGTCCCAGCCGTAGCCGGGTTCGCCGGCGACGCGGCCGCTCACGCCGAAGATGGCGTAGTAGAGCAGACTCCCGACGATCATCCCGACGATGCCGCACACGATGGTGGTGAGGAAGGAGATGTTGTCCTTCCAGCCGGGGGCGACGAACTTGCCGAGCAGGCCGATGATCGTCCCGCCGACCAGCGTGGTGATGCAGAACCAGATCAGACCCATCGCCGTGTCCCCTTCATGAGCGTGTCGGCCGGGTGTGCGGCCCGAGGACCATCATGCTCCCGGTTGCGCCGCCACGGGAGGCAGCGCGCCGGGTGTCACGCGGCCCTCCGGATTCGGCCGGGCCGCGCGACGCGGCGTTCCAGGGCCTCAGCCGCGGAAGCCGACCTTGCCGACGACCGTGCTCCCGATCTCCACGTAGGCGATCTTCGAGGAGGGCACCATCGTCCGGCGGCCCTTCTTGTCGGTGAGGGTGAGTACACGGGTGCCGTCGGCGACGGCGTCGGCAATGGCCTTCTCCAGGGCCTCGACGTCCTCGTCGGACTCCACAACCAGCTCGCGCGGGGCGTGCTGGACGCCGATCTTGACCTCCACAGGTCCTCCTTCGTTCGGTGATGCAACAACCCTACGGGCGGGGCGGAACCCCGGGTCCGGTCCGGTCTCGGACGGGCGATCAGGCCTCGCGGTGATCGTCGCTCTTGGGGTAGCCGCCGATGCCCCGCCAGGCGAGTCCGGAGACCAGAGCCGCCGCCGAAGCGCGGTCGAGGCCGTTGCCATCGGCCAGCCAGAACCGGGCGCTGACCTGGGCCATCCCCACCAGGGAGGAGGCGAGCAGCAGGGCGGCGTGGGCGGGGAGGCCGGTGTCCTCGGCGATCACCTCGGCGACCATGGTCGAGCACTCGGTGGTCACCCGGTCGACCTGGGCCCGTACGGCGTCCTCGCTGGTCAGGTCGGACTCGAAGACCAACCGGAAGGCGCCGGAGTCGCTGGCGACGTACTCGTAGAAGGCGTCGACGGTGGCGGCCACCCGCAGCTTGTTGTCGTCGGTGGAGGCGAGTGCCCGGCGGACGGCGTCGATCACGGTCTCGCTGGAGCGCTCGAGCAGGGCCAGGTAGAGGTCGAGCTTGCCGGGGAAGTGCTGGTAGAGCACCGGCTTGGACACACCCGCCCGCTCAGCGATGTCATCCATCGCCGCAGCGTGGTAGCCCTGTGCCACGAAGACCTCCAGCGCGGATTCCAGCAGCTGGGCGCGACGCTCGCGTCGCGGCATCCGACCGCCGCGTGGACGCGCGGGGTCGAGGTCGTACTCCGTGGTCACGTGATCCTGCTTTCTGCGCGTTCTCTGCATCGGAGACCGGCCGAGTCGCGGCCCCATGGCTGTGTCCGAGACTACTCCGCGGTCACCTTCCGGGCGCGCCTGGGCGTCCGTACGGCGGGACTCGTCCGTCCGTCGTACGCCGGTGAGGGAACATGGATCCGGTCGCCGGTGTTTCCGGAGATGACCGCAGCCAGGCCCGGGGACCGGGCAGACTTGAACGAGGAGCGCGCAGTGTCTTTCCCACCGCTCGTGGAGCCCGCCGACGAGCTCACCATCGACGAGGTGCGTCGCTACAGCCGTCACCTGATCATCCCCGACGTCGGGATGTCGGGGCAGAAGCGGCTCAAGAACGCCAAGGTGCTGGTCATCGGCGCCGGCGGCCTGGGGAGCCCGGCCCTGCTCTATCTCGCCGCGGCCGGCGTGGGCACGATCGGCATCGCCGAGTTCGACGAGGTCGACGAGTCCAACCTCCAGCGCCAGATCATCCACGGTCAGTCCGACATCGGTAAGTCCAAGGCGGTCTCCGCCAAGGAGTCGATCGCGGAGGCCAACCCGTACGTCAACGTCGTCCTGCACGAGGGCCGCCTCGACAACGACAACGTCATGGAGGTCTTCCGGGGCTACGACCTGATCGTCGACGGCACCGACAACTTCGCGACCCGCTACATGGTCAACGACGCGGCGTACTTCCTGGGGATCCCGTACGTCTGGGGCTCGATCTACCGCTTCGACGGTCAGGCCTCGGTCTTCGCCCCCACGCTGTCCGACGACGCGCCGTGCTACCGGTGCCTCTACCCGGAGCCCCCGCCGCCGGGCATGGTGCCCTCCTGCGCCGAGGGTGGCGTCCTGGGTGTGCTCTGCTCGGCGATCGGCTCGATCCAGGTCAACGAGGGGATCAAGCTGCTCACCGGCATCGGCGACCCGCTGGTCGGCAAGCTGATGATCTACGACGCCCTCGAGATGGAGTACCGCAAGCTGAAGGTCCGCAAGGACCCCAACTGCGCGCTGTGCGGCGAGCACGCCACCGTCACCGAGCTGATCGACTACGAGACCTTCTGCGGTGCGGTCTCCGACGAGGCCGCCGAGGCGGCCGCCGGCTCGACGATCTCGGTCGGCACCCTCGAGCACATGCTCAAGGAGCGCGAAGAGGGTTCGCGCGACTTCGTCCTCGTCGACGTCCGTGAGCCGAACGAGTTCGAGATCAACCGGATCCCCGGCTCGGTGCTGATCCCCAAGGGCGACTTCCTCAACGGCTCCGCGCTGGAGCAGTTGCCCACGGTCGACTCCGGCACCCAGATCGTCATGCACTGCAAGACCGGCGTCCGGTCCGCCGAGACGCTCGCGATCGTCAAGGGCGCCGGTTACGGCGACGCTGTCCACGTCGGTGGTGGCGTGGTGGCCTGGGTCAACCAGATCGACCCCTCCCAGCCCGCGTACTGACCGCTCCCGTGACAACCGCCCGTCCGGATCCTTCCGGGCGGGCGGTTCCTGCATGGACGACGGCTACGGTGACGCCGTGGACACCCAGGCGTACGTCGAGGCGGTGCTAGCGCTCGTCGAGCAGGTGCCGCGCGGGCGCGTCACGACCTACGGCGCCCTCGCCGATGCCCTGTTCGACGAGTACGGCGGCGGTCCTCGTCAGGTCGCCGCGGTGATGTCGGGCCACGGCGGACCGGTGCCGTGGTGGCGGGTGGTGCGGGCCGACGGATCGCTGCCGGCGTCCCACCACGACTCCGCGCGGCAGGCCTATCTGGAGGAGGGCACCCCGCTGTCCGGCCCCGGACGGGTCGACCTGCGCGCGGCCCTGTGGTTGCCGGCCCTGAGCCGGGCCCACCGGGAACCGTCGCGCAGGACGGCGCGCTGACCCAGGACGCCGACCGACGACCCGGCCGTGGACTTCCTCGACCGCCGGGGGAGGGTAGGGCGCACCGCGGGTGACTCGGCTCACCGCCTGCTGGACCCTGCTGGCCCGGGCGGACCGGATCGGGAAAGATCACGCCCGTGATGTACTCGCTCCTCCATGCCGTAGTGCCCCCGGTGCTCAAGGCCGTCTGGCGACCGACGGTGACCGGTCTCGACAACGTGCCTCGTAGCGGCGGCGTGATCCTGGCGAGCAACCACCTCAGCTTCGTCGACTCGGTGGCGATCCCCTCGGTCGCACCCCGCAAGGTCGTCTTCCTGGCCAAGAGCGACTACTTCACCGGCACCGGCGTCAAGGGCGCCCTCCAGCGGGCCTGGTTCGAGGGGATCGGGATGCTGCCCGTCGACCGCGACGACACCAAGGCCGCGATGACCAGCCTCGATACGGCGCTCGAGGTGCTCGGCCGCGGTGAGGCCTTCGGCATCTACCCGGAGGGCACCCGGAGCCGCGACGGTCGGCTCTATCGCGGACGCACCGGGGTCGCCCACCTCGCGCTGACCGCCCGGGTGCCGGTCGTCCCCGTCGGGTTGAGCGGCACTCAGAACATCCAGCCGATCGGGAGCAGCCTGCCCAAGGTGGTGCCGGTCTCGGTCACCTTCGGTGCGCCGATCCAGGTGGCCGGCCGGTTCGACGGCGTACCGCTGGGCAAGGCACGCCGCCTCCTCACCGACGAGATCACGGCGGCCATCCAGAGCCTGACCGGCCAGGAGTTGGCGGGGATCTACAACGAGCGTCCGCCGGACGCCTGATCGCGAGTCGGCCCCTGCCGGCTGCTCTTGTGGGCACCGCTACACAGGAGCACCATGGAAGGTGGACGAAGGCGAGGTGAACGCCATGACGACCGACTGCCTGACCATGACTGTGCAGCGTCGGCACGAAGCGCTCGCCGAGCGGCTGGAGGTCGCTCGGGCGATGCACCCGGACAGCGCGGAGCCCCGAGAGGGCCGCGCACGGATCGACCCGTTCCTGGCGAGTGCCAGTCAGCACCTGCACGCGGTCGACGAGGTGATGATTCCCGCCGCGCGACGGCGGGTCTCCGGCGGCAAGGAGCTGGTGCACGACTATCTGGGCTCGGCACGCGACCTGGAGGTCGTGCTGGCCCACCTCAAGGCGCACGAGTACGGCTCGGTCTACGAGCGCCGGTTCGAGTGGGAGCAGGTCTGGGACGACGTCGACACCGCTCTGGTCGACCAGCGTGAGCACGAACTCGCGGTGGCCGCCGAGATCGCTCGGGTCGTGGAGGAGCTGGAGCTGACCGAGCTCGCCGACCGGCTCGAACGCCGGGAGTCGGCGGCCCCGACCCGGCCGCACCCCTACACCCCTCATACCGGGATCCTGGGGATGATGGGGCGCAGGGTGATGGCCACGGCGGATGCGTTCTGGGACGTCGCCGAGAACCGGATGGTGCCCGAGCCGGAGCGGCCTCCGCGCCCGAAGCCCGGCCTGATCAGCCAATATTTCCTGGCGGACCCGAGGTTCGAGCCGGGCCCCGATCCGGCAGCTGCTGCTGAGCCGGAGCCCGAGCCGGAGGAGGGCGCCGGTCGGTAGCGGCCCGCCGTGAGGCGGCCGCGGCAGGTCGGAGAGACTGGCGTCCGTGACCAGCCCCGTGTCGACCCCTGCCCCTGACCAGTCGCGCTCGCTCACCCTCGTCACGGGCGGGACCCGCGGGATCGGAGCGGCGATCTCGCTGAGACTGGCGGCCGCGGGCCATGACCTCGTGCTCGGGTTCAGGACCGAGTCCGAGGCCGCCGAGGAGACCGCCACGCGTGTCCGTCGGTACGGCGGAAGCTGCCACCTCATCCGCGGGGATCTGACCGCGCCCGGGACGGTCGAGGACCTGTTCTCCGCCGCGGCCGAGGCCGGCCAGCTGACCGGGGTGGTCAACAACGCCGGGATCGCCGGACCCCTCGGCCCACTCGCCGAGGCGGACCCGGACGTCCTGCGGGCCGTGATCGAGTCCACCCTGGTCGCACCACTGCTGGTCGCCCGCGCGGCGGTCCGGGCGATGAGCACCGGGCGCGGCGGTCACGGCGGCGTCATCGTCAACATCTCCTCCGGCGCCGCGACCCTCGGCTCGCCGGGGGAGTACGTGCACTACGCCGCAGCCAAGGCCGGCCTCGACACGCTCACGCTCGGGCTCGCCAAGGAGGCCGGCCCGGAGGGGATCCGGGTGGCCGGGGTCGCGCCGGGTGCCATCCGTACCCGGATCCACGCCGACTCCGGTGACGCCGAGCGCCTGGAAAGGATCGGGTCCGCGGTGCCGCTGGGCCGTCCGGGCGAGCCCGACGAGGTCGCCGCGGCGGTGGCCTGGCTGCTCAGCACGGAGGCGTCGTACGTCACCGGGACGACGCTGCGCGTGGCCGGGGGTCGTTGATCTCGCGGTGGCCCGCCCTTCGAATTGGAACGCTCGGAACTGTCGGTGGTCCGTGATGGAGTGCTGACATGAGCCAGTCCACCTACCGTCTTCAGGCGCCTCAGCCGATCCTCGACGCTCCGGTGCTGGACGCCGATCAGCGGCGGGTGGTGGAGCACCCCGGGGGGCCGTTGCTCGTGCTCGCCGGTCCCGGCACCGGCAAGACCACGACCCTGGTGGAGACGGTCGTCGAGCGGATCGAGGGGCGCGGTGCCCGGCCCGACGAGGTGCTCACGCTGACCTTCAGCCGCAAGGCGGCCGAGGAGCTCCGTGACCGGATCACCGCTCGCCTGGGCCGCACCAGCACGACCGCCTCCAGTTCCACGTTCCACTCCTTCGCCTACGGGCTGATCCGCGCCTACGCCCCGGCGGAGCTCTACGAGGCGCCGCTGCGTCTGCTCAGCGCTCCGGAGCAGGATGTCGTCCTGCGCGAGCTGCTGGAGGAGCACACCGAAGCGGTGACCTGGCCCGATGGTCTGCGTCGCGCGCTCGGCACCCGCGGCTTCGCGCGCGAGGTGCACACGGTGCTGGCCCGCGCCCGGGAGAAGGGGCTGGACGGCGCGGCGCTGGCCGCGTTGGGCCGGGCCGAGGGCGTGCCCGAGTTCGTCGCGGCGGGCCTCTTCCTGGAGCAGTACCTCACCATCCTGGACAACCTCGGTGCCACCGACTACGCCGATCTGATCCGCCGGGCCGCGCTCGAGGCGGAGGCGCACCGCGACGAGCTGAGAGCCCGCTATCGCTATGTCTTCGTCGACGAGTATCAAGACACCGACCCGGGACAGGTGGCCCTGCTGCGTGCCCTCGCCGGCGACGGGCGCGACCTGGTCGCGGTCGGCGACCCGCACCAGTCGATCTACGGCTTCCGAGGCGCCGAGGTGCGGGGCATCCTGCAGTTCCCGAGCGAGTTCCCCCACACCGACGGTCGGCCGGCCGATGTGGTGGCCCTGCGCACCACCCGGCGATTCGGATCGCGCATCCTCACGGCCTCGCAGCGGGTGGCCGGACGACTCGGCCTGCCGGGGGCGATCGACGAGGCCGCCCGCGAGGCATTCTTGTCACCTCAGGCCGCGCCCGGGCCGCACGGCCGGGGCCGCGTGCAGGTGCTCACCTTCGACACCGAGCGGGCCGAGGCCGAGCACCTGGCCGACATCCTGCGGCGCGCTCACCTCGAGGACGGCATCGGTTGGCACGAGATGGCGGTCCTGGTCCGTTCCGGCCGCGCCAGCATCCCACCGCTGCGCCGCGCGCTCGCAGGGGCCGGAGTGCCGGTGGAGGTGGCCAGCGACGAGGTGCCGCTGGTCCGCGACCCAGCTGTGTTGCCCTTGTTGGAGGGCTTCCGGGCGGTCCTCAATCTCGACAACACCGATCCCGAAGACATCGACCACCTCGACCCGAGCCGGGTCGAGAGCCTGCTGACCAGCCCCCTCGGCGGGCTCGACGCGGGTGAGCTGCGGCGTCTCGCCCGGCGGTTGAGGGTCCGTGAGAAGGAGTGGGCCACCGCCGAGCACAGTTCGCCGCGGGCCTCGACGGAGCTCGTCCGGGAGGCACTGGTCGATCCGGAATTCCTGCTGGGGCTCGGCGGGCCCGAGGCCGAGCGCGCCCATGCCCTCACCCGGCTGCTGCACGACACCCGGGCGCTGGCGGAGGAGGGGGCGACCGCCGAGGAGTTGTTGTGGAGTCTGTGGTCGCGCACCGGGTGGCCGGCCCGGCTCCGCAGGGCTGCCGAGGGCGGCGGCCCGGGGGGCCGGCGTGCCCATCGCGACCTCGATGCCGTCTGTGCACTGTTCGAGGTCGCCGCCCGCGCCGAGGAGAAGCGCGACCATGCCGGCGTCCGCACCTTCCTCGCCACACTGGTGGCCCAGGAGATCCCGGCCGACACGCTTGCCGAGCGAGGTGCCCGCGGCGCCGCGGTGCGGCTGCTGACCGCCCACCGGTCCAAGGGGCTCGAGTGGCGCTTGGTCGTGGTCGCCCACGTCCAGCAGGAGGCCTGGCCCGATCTGCGCCGACGCTCCACGCTGCTTCGGGCCGACCGGATCGGGGAGGAGGGGATCGTGCCTCCCATCTCCACGCGCGAGCTCCTGCTCGAGGAGCGACGCCTGTTCTACGTCGCCTGCACCCGCGCACGGGAGCGGCTGGTGGTCAGCGCGGTGCACGCCCAGGAGGACGACGGCGAGTTGCCGAGCCGGTTCCTCGATGAGTTGGGCGTCGAACCACTGCGGATGGTGGGCCGCCCGCAGCGCCCGTTGTCGCTGGCCGGCCTCGTCAGCGAGCTGCGTCGCACGGTCGCCGACCCGGCGACCAGCGAGCCGCTCCGCCTCGCGGCCGCCCGGAGGTTGGCCAGACTTGCCCCCGAGGTGCCGGCCGCCGACCCGGCGTCCTGGTGGGGCACCCGCAGTGCCAGCCGGGCCGACCGTGCGATGCGTGACCCGGACCGCCCGGTGGGGGTCTCGGCGACCATGCTCGAGGGGCTGCTGGAGTGCCCGATGCGCTGGTTCCTCACCAAGGAGGCCGGTGGCTCGGGCCCCACCCACCAGAGCGCCAACGTCGGACAGTTGGTGCACGCGGTCGCGGAGCGGGTCGCGGGCGGTGAGCTGCCCGACGACCCTGCCCGGCTCGACGAGCTGATGGCCCACATCGACGCGGTCTGGGGTCGTCTGGTGTTCCGCACCCCGTGGTCCAAGGCCCGCGAGCATGCTCGCGTTCGCAAGGCCCTCTCTCGCTTCCTCGCCTGGCACCGGGCCAACCCGAGACGGCTGGTCGGCACCGAGCAGCAGTTCTCCACCGTGCTGGAGGTGTCCGATGGGCAGGGGCCACCGGAGCGGGTGGAGCTACGTGGCTACGCCGACCGGATAGAGCTGGACGCCGAGGGTCGGGTGGTCGTCGTCGACCTCAAGACGGGCCGGAGCAAGCCGTCGGACAAGTCGGTCAGGGAGCACACGCAGCTCGCCCTGTACCAGCTGGCGGTCGATCACGGGGCGGTCGACCAACTCCTCGGCGAGCGGGCCGACGACGTGCCCACGAGCGGCGAGTCCGGTGGCGAGTCGGGCGGCGAGTCGGGTGGTGCCGAGCTCGTGCAGGTCGGCCTCATCGATGACGATGACCTGGCCACCGTGCAGGCCCAGGGAGTCCTGTCGGACGACGGGCCCACCCGGGAGGCCCTCCGCACCGATCTCGCCCGAGCGGTGCGGATGGTCCGTTCGGAGCGCTTCCCGGCCCGCCCCGGTGCCGTCTGCGACCGCTGCGCCTTCACGTCGCTGTGTCCGGTCAAGGGAGCGGGGGCGATCACCAGATGAGGCTGTCGGGCGGCGCCGGCGACCGCGGGACACCCCCACACCTTGCGAAGGAGGACCGATGAGGATCGACACGGCCGAGGAACTCGCCCGCGCCATGGGCACGCCGTACACCCCGAGTCCGCAGCAGTGGCGGGCCATCTCCGCACCGCTGCAACCCTCGGTCGTGATCGCGGGGGCGGGTTCGGGCAAGACGACCCTGATGGCGGCCCGGGTGGTCTACCTCGTCCTCACCGGGCAGGTGCGTCCCGAGGAGGTGCTCGGGCTGACCTTCACCGCGAAGGCCGCCAGCGAGTTGCGCGAGCGGATCCTGACCTCCCTCACCAAGGCCGGCGCGCTGGCACCGACGGACCGGCGCGATCCAGAGCCGGAGGAGGAGGTGCTCGAGCCCACGGTCGCGACCTACAACGCCTACGCCGCCGGCCTGCTCACCGACCACGGTTTGCGGATCGGGCACGAGCCCGACACCCGGGTGATCACCGACGCGGCCCGCTACCAGCTCGGTGCGCGGGCCGTCCAGCGCTACACCGGCGTCGTGGAGAGCCTCAGCGACCATCCGCCGACCGTGATCCAGAATCTGCTGGCGTTGGACGGCGCCATGAGTGAGCACCTGGTCTCGCTCGACCAGGTGGCCTCCTTCGACTTCGACGCCCGCCAGCACTTCCAGGCGAGTCTGGCGGAGGCATCGGCGAGGCTGGCAGAGGGCAAGCGGGTCGTGGGCCATGTCCGTGCGCTGACCAGTGCGCTCAACACGCTCGACCGCCGGGGGGAGCTGCTCGGCCTGGTCGCCTCCTACCGACGGCTGAAGCGGGATCTCGGCCTGATGGACTTCGCCGACCAGATCGAGTTGGGGGCTCGGCTGGCCAGTGAGCAGCCCGAGGTCGGGGCGTTGGAGCGTGGCCGCTTCAAGGTCGTGCTCCTGGACGAGTATCAGGACACCTCGGTTGCCCAGGCGATCATGCTCTCCAGACTGTTCGGGGGTGGCCACGCGGTCACCGCGGTGGGCGATCCCAACCAGGCCATCTACGGCTGGCGTGGGGCCTCCGTCTCCAACATCCTGGGTTTCGGAGAGACCTTCCCTCGTGCCGACGGCGAAGATGTGGTGCTCTACCCGCTGACGGTCAATCGTCGTTCGGACCGGCGGATCCTCGAGGTCGCCAACCGGTTGGCCGCACCACTGCTCGATGCCTATCCGCAGGTGGCCGCGCTCGAGGCCGACCCCTCCGCGGGTGAGGGTCGGGTGGAGGCGGGCGTCTACGAGTCGCAGGCCGACGAGCTCGGCGCCCTCGCCGAGGCCGTGCGGCGTGCCTACGGTGGCGATCCCGGTGACTGGGCAGAGATCGGTGTGCTCACCCGTGACAATCTCACCGCCGCGGCCGTCTACGACGCCCTGACCTCCCAGCAGATCCCGGTGGAGATCGTGGGTCTCTCCGGCCTGTTGCGGCTTCCGGAGATCGCCGAGGTGGTCGCGACGCTCAACCTGGTGCACGACGTCACCGCCAACGCCGCACTGCTCACCCTGCTGAGCGGTCCCCGTTGGGCGATCGGACCGCGTGACCTGCGACTGCTCGCCCAGCGGGCACACGAGATCTCCGGTCGGGGCGGACGCGCCGACTCGCCCGAGTCGGTGACCGAGCAACTGCTCGACATCGCCGATGGTGTCGATCCGGCGGAGATCACCGCCCTCGACGACGCGCTCGTCGACCCCGGCGACCCGGAGCTCTATCCCTATTCCGCGTCGGGCAGGGAGCGGTTCGGCCTGCTAGCGGCTGAGCTACGGATGCTCCGCAGCCATGCCGGCGAGCCGATCCTCGATCTGGTGCGTCGGATCATCGACACCACGGGCATCGACGTAGAACTGGCCTCGGCCGTCGATCCGGCGGCCTCGGCCCGGCGGGACAACCTCGATCTCTTCGTTCGTGCGGTCGCCGACTTCCAGGCGATCGACGGCGATGTCTCGCTTGCGGCTCTGCTGGCCTACCTGACCGCCGAGGACGAGCAGCACAACGGCCTTGACGTCGCGACGCCCACGGAGGCCGATTCGGTCAAGCTGCTCACGGTGCACCGGTCCAAGGGATTGGAGTGGCGATCGGTCTTCCTGGTCGGGGTGTGCGCGACGGCCTTCCCGTCCGAGCGAGGGCGCAACCTGTGGATCAGCTCGCCGGCGGTGCTCCCCACGGCGCTGCGCGGCGATGCCCACGACCTCCCCCAGCTCGACGGGTGGGACAAGGAGGCGATCGAGTCCCTCCGGACGCGCACCAAGGCGCACGACCAGGAGGAGGAGCTACGGCTCGGGTACGTCGCGTTCACCCGGGCCGCCGAGCACCTCTCGGTCACCTCTCACCTGTGGCGGCAGCGCAAGACTCCGTTCGGACCGTCGGCGTACCAGGAGGTCGTGCGCGACCAGTTGGTCGACTGGGGCGAACCGCTGGAAGACGGAGTGCCGGGGCAGTGGCTCCCCAAGCCGGACAAGACCGAGGCCAACCCGTTCGCCGCGGTCGATGCCTCGCGCCCGTGGCCGGTCGAGGAGCACGGTCCGGAGGCCCGGCTCCGGCTGGCGGCCGCCGAGCTGGTGCGGGGCGTCGTGGCTGCCGGCCCATCCGCGGACGAGGACCTCGACATGCTGGAGGCTGCCAGGGTGGCGGAGTGGGACGAGGAGCTGGACCGGCTGCTCGCCGAGGCGCGTGCCGGACACTCCGACACGATCGCGGTGCCGCTGCCCGGCAGCCTCTCGGCGACGGCGGTGGCCCGCCTGCGTGACGACCCCGCTGGCTTCGCCCGCGAACTGGCCCGCCCGATGCCGCGGCCGCCCTCGTCCTCCGCGCGGTTCGGCACCAGGTTCCACGCCTGGGTCGAGGCCAGGTTCGGGCAGCAGGACCTTTTCGACCCCGATGATCTCCCGGGTCGAGCCGACGCCGGGACCGTCGACGAGGCCGAGTTGCGCGAGGTGATCCAGCGCTTCGAAGCGGGTCCGTTCGGGTCGCGCCCGCCGTTCCAGGTCGAGGCGCCGTTCGCCCTGGTCCTCGCCGGGCAGGTGATCCGGGGGCGGATCGACGCGGTCTACACCGATCCTGGCCGGCACGATGGCCCGGGCTACCTGCTGGTGGACTGGAAGACCCACCGCTCGGCCACCGCCGATCCGCTCCAGTTGGCGCTCTACCGACTCGCCTGGGCCGAACTCCGCGATGTGCCGCTCGAGCAGGTGCGGGCGGCGTTCTATTACGTGCGTTCCGGCGAGCTCGTCGAGCCGCGGGATCTACCCGACCGCGCGGCGCTGGAGGAGTTGATCGCCGCGTCCTCGTCCGCTGGGTGAGCCGAGCGCTCCACCTTCCTCGCCCGCTGTCGCGTGCCGGGTCTGATGGAGGCTCTCATTCCACGGAAGGATGAGAGTCATGGCAGCACCGAGGAAGTATCCCGAGGAGCTTCGGGAGCGTGCGATCAGGATGGCGGTCGATCTGCGGCGTGACCCGGCCACGAGGACTGGCGCTCTTCGCCGGGTTGGCGAGCAGTTGGGGATCAACCCCGAGACGCTGCGCAACTGGGTCTCCCAGGCCGAGATCGACGAGGGCCACCGCCCTGGCGTCTCGACCGATGAGGCGAGACGGATCGCCGAGCTCGAGCGCGAGGTGAAGGAACTGCGCCGAGCGAACGAGATCCTGAA
>NZ_AUGU01000016.1 GCF_000422825.1 Nocardioides insulae DSM 17944
CCATCGGCGGCGGCTTCGACGGCCCGAACCCCTACAACATGATGAACTTCATCAACCGGGTCCCCGACGGCGCCTGCCTGACCCTGGAGACCCTGATGCGCAGCACCCTGCCGGTCAACACGATGGCCCTGGCCATGGGCCTGCACTGCCGGGTCGGCAACGAGGACACCATCTGGGGCGCCAAGGGCGAGAAGATGACCTCGGTCCAGCAGATCGAGCAGCTGGTCCGCATCGCCGGCGAGCTCGGCCGCGACGTCGCGACCGGCAAGGAGGCCCGCGACATCTACCGGATCGGCCAGACCTACGACTCGGTCGACGAAACCCTGGCCAGGCTCGGCTACGCACCCAACCGCCGTCCCGGCGAGCGTGGCTTCACCTTCCACGCCTGATCCGCGTCCATCAGTCAGGAGGAAGCCACCCATGACCATGTCCACGACCGGAGTCGCCTCGCTGAGTACGCCGACCACCCGGCCCCCCGTGACCGAGCGTCTCTTTCCGTGGGTCGTGTTCGCACTGACCTTCGGGCTGCTGCTCAGCGACCACATGTCGCGGCAGGTGCTGTCGGCGATCTTTCCCTTCCTCGAGGCCGAGTGGGGACTCACGAACACCCAGCTCGGTAGCCTGACCAGCGTGGTGGCTCTCGCCGCCGGTGCGCTGGCCGTACCGTTGTCGATCCTCGGCGACCGCTTCGGCCGGGTGCGGGCCATCCTGCTGATGGGAACGGTCTGGAGCGTGGCGACCCTGGGGTGCGCGCTCGCCGCCGGTTACGGGCAATTGATGATGGCCCGGGTGCTGCTCGGCGTCGGAGAGGCCGCCTTCGGCAGCGTGGGACTGGCCGTGGTGCTCGCGGTGTTCCCGCCCCACCGGCGCGCCGTGTTCACCGGCAGCTTCATGGCCGGCAGCGTGTTCGGCGCGGTGGTCGGTGTGGCCCTGGGCGGCATCGCCGCCGAACGGCTGGGCTGGCGCGCGTCGTTCGTGGTGATGGCCGTCATCGGTCTCATGTTGGTGGTGCTCTACCGCGTGCTGATCACCGAGGAACGGTTGGAGCGCCACCGCCAGGAGAGCGACGAGCCGGCCGCGGTCACCGCGGTCCGACCGCCGCTGTCCACCCTCTTCTCCACGCCCGCAGTGATCCTCGCCTACGCCGCCAGCGGTATCCAGCTCTTCGCCGCCGGGACGCTCTACAGCTGGCTGCCCACCTACCTGCACCGCACCTACGACCTGCCCGTCGAGAGGGCGGCCGTGGTCGGATCCGGGTTCTTCATGCTGATGGGTGTCGGCATGATCGTGTGCGGGGCGTTGACCGACCGGCTGTCCTTCGCCCTGCCGATCCGGACGTGGACGATCGCGCTGCTCTACTCCGCGATCACCCTGGTCATGCTGGGCCTGTCGTTCCTCCAGGAGCCGGGGGCGGTGCAGATGGCGCTCCTCGGAGTCGGCGCCTTCTTCAGCGCGGGCACGGCCGGGCCAGCCGGGGCCATGGTCGCCCGGCTGACGCCCGAGCCGATCCGGGCGACCGCGATGGGCACCCTGACCCTGGCCAACAACCTGCTGGGGCTGGCGGCCGGACCGTTCGTCATCGGGGTGCTGGCCGATCGGTTCGGACTGGACGTCGCCTTCTTCGCGCTGCCGGTGGCCTGCGCGGTCAGCGCGATTCTCTTCTGGGCCGGTCGCTGCAGCTACCCCGCCGCGCTGGCCAAGGTGCAGGCGAGGGTCGAGGAGGCGAGGGCATGAGTACGCCGAGCCTCGTCCTCGTTCCTGGCCTGCGGGGCCCTGCGCCGAAGCACTGGCAGACATGGCTGTCCCACCGCCAGACCGATCAGGGCCGACAGGTGCGCACCGTGCCGTTGAGGGGGCGGGATCACGACGACCTGGCCGAGCGGGTCGCCGACCTGGAGGAGGCGGTCTCGGCGGCCGCCGGCCCGGTCGTGATCGCTGCGCACAGCGCGGGCGTGATCACCACGGTGCACTGGGCGGCGCGGCACCCGGCGTCGACGGGTGCGGTTCGGGGAGCGCTGCTGGCCACTCCGCCCGACCTGGTCTCACCGCTGGCCGAGGAGTACCCGTCGCTGGACCGGCTGGCCGCGGGGGGCTGGACGCCGGTGCCGCGGCACCGGCTGCCGTTCCCCAGTGTGGTCGCGGTGAGCACCGACGACCGGATCGGCGATCTTCCCCGGATCGAGGAGTACGGCGCCGCGTGGGGCAGCCGTCTCGAGAACCTCGGCGCGGTCGGTCACCTCAACCCGGCCGCCGGCTACGGACCCTGGTGGCGGGGCGAGGAGCTGCTCGCGCAGTTGGGCATGCCCCTGCGGGTCGACGTCGCCTGACCCGCGCTGGTCCCCGCGGCACCCCGTTGAGGCCCCGTGTGCCACGGCGGGACGTGACGGTTGGTTAGGGTGTGACTCGTGGGGGCTGTCGCGGCGATCGACCAGGCACAGCGACGCTTCCCGCCGGTGGCCTTCCCGTTGGCGGTGGTCTACAAGTTCTTCGACGACCAGGGCAACTACCTGGCCGCGGTGGCGACCTACTACGCCTTCATCGCGATCTTCCCGCTGATGCTGTTGGGCTCCTCGATCCTCGGCTTCTTCCTCGAAGGTCGGCCGCACCTGCAGGAGGAACTGCTCGACTCGGCGTTCGCGCAGTTCCCGATCATCGGTGACCAGCTCGGCCGTCCCGAGGGACTGACCGGCTCGACGACGGCGATCGTCGTGGGATCGCTGGTGGCCCTCTACGGTGCGCTCGGGCTCGGTCTGGCGATCCAGCACATCGTCAACACCGCCTGGTCGGTACCGCGCAACAGTCGGCCGAACCCGATCCTGCTCCGCGTGCGCAGCCTGGTCGTGCTCACAACGGCCGGCTTCGCCCTGCTGGCGATCAGCCTGACCTCGGTGCTGATCACCACCACCGACGTTCTCGGCGACTTCGGCGGCGGGGTCCAGAGCCTGATCATCGCCCTGCTCACCATCCTCATCGTCGGCACCATGCTGACCCTGCTGCTGCGGGTGGCCACGGCGCGGCAGCACCAGTTGCTCAGCGCCATCCCGGGGGCGTTCTCGCTCGCCGTGATGTGGCAGCTCCTCCAGTACGTCGGAACCGTGTACGTCACCCGGGTGATCAGCGGGACCCAGGGCATGAACCAGACCTTCGCACTGGTCCTCGGTCTGATCGGTCTGATCTACATCGCCGCTGTGATGGGGGTCTTCGGGATCCAGATCAACGTCGTACTGGCCCGCCGGCTGTGGCCGCGTGCGCTGCTGACGCCGTTCACCGATGCGATCGACCCCACCGACGCCGACCGGCGTGCCTACGCCTCCTATGCACTGATGCAGCGGCACAAGGGCTTCGAGACCATCACGGTCACCTTCGACCAGCGCGACGGCGAGACCCACGAGATCGTGATGAACCCGAACTGGGCCGCCAAGGGCAAGCCGTCGCCTGCCGAGCCGGAGACCGACTCTGACCCGCAGTCGGTCAACCCGCACCTTCCGCCCGAACCCTGGGACCGTCCCGAGCATCGGTGAGCCTGGCCCGGACCGCGGTCCGGTATCGGTCTGGTGAGCAGTCCGGCGGGCGGAGCACCGTCAGCGCAGCGGGACGAAGCGGTAGTGACCGTGCCGGGTGATCACCACGTCGTCATCGGTGAGGTCGACGCGGAGCATCCGACCCCGCACCGGGATCACCAGTCGTCCGTGTGCGGCCAGCTGGTCCACGAGGGAGTCCGGCAGCTCCTCGGCCTCGGCGGACACCAGGATCCGGTCGTACGGCGCATGCTCGGGCAAACCGAGCACGCCCGGCCGAGCGGCCCCGATGCCGGCCCAGGGGCAGTCCAGTGCGGCCAGGTTGTCGCCGCCGAACCGGACCAGCGCCGGCTCGAGTTCGACCCCGCGGACCTGCCCGGTCGGACCGGTGAGCCAGGCCAGCAGCGCCGTGGTCCAGCCGGAGCCCGACCCCACGTCGAGCACGCGGTGCCCCGGCTCGACGCGGAGCAGCCGGAGCATGTCGGCGACGGTGCGGGGCTGGGAGTTGGTCTGGCCGTGCCCGATCGGGATGGGGCCGTCGTATCCAGCCCGCCGACGGTCCGCGCGGGGCAGGAACCCAGCCCGCGGCACCGCCGCGAAGGCGGCCTCGACCCGGTCGCCGCTCATGGGCCCGATTCTCCCACGCCTCCCATGATCGAGTCGGGCCTCCTGGACGGTCGAGTCGGGCGTTAGGGACCGTTGAGTGGGGCCTTGCGGACCGTTGAGTCGGGCCTTGCGGACCGACGAGCGTCCGAGGTGCAGCACGGGAATCCGGAGTTCGCGGGTGACCCGGTAGAGTTGACCCCTTGCCGTCGCCGACCGTCGCTGGTCGGCGCGGGTGCAGATGGGGCGCAGCGGGTGAAGGAACAGGCGTTGACTGAGGAACTGGTCGAGCGGGAGATCGCAGCAGAGCAGGCGTTCGTGGACCGGGTCTATGCCCAGTTGGAGAGCTCCGCCAAGGCGGCCGAGGAGCTCGCCCGCGAGGGCCATGACCGCGGCCGGCTCGGTCACGAGGGTGGTCTGGTCGAGCGGGATGCGATGGTGTTCCAGGCGGCCCGGCGGATCGCTCAGCTGGACGCCGCCCACGAGGGGCTGGTCTTCGGTCGTTTGGACCTGCGCTCCGAAGCCGACCCCGCCCCGCGCTACATCGGCCGGATCGGTCTGCGCGACGAGCAGCGTGACTCGCTGCTGATCGACTGGCGCGCCCCCGCGGCGGCGGTCTTCTACCAGGCGACCGCCGCCGAGCCGCAGCAGGTCGTACGCCGCCGCGTGCTGCGCAGCGCCGGCCGTTCGGTCGTCGGGGTCGAGGACGAACTGCTCGACAGCGAGGCCGACACCGACCTGCCGATCGTCGGCGAGGGTGCGCTGATGGCCCAGCTCTCCCGGGCTCGAGACCGGCAGATGCACTCCATCGTGGCGACGATCCAGGCCGAGCAGGACCGAGCGATCCGAGCACCTGCCAAGGGGGTCGTGGCGATCTCGGGCGGTCCCGGCGTGGGCAAGACCGTGGTCGCTCTGCACCGGGCGGCGTACCTCCTCTACAGCGATCGGCGCCGCTACGAGTCCGGCGGCGTCCTGGTGGTCGGCCCGTCCGGGGTCTTCATGCGCTACATCGAGCGGGTGCTGCCCAGCCTGGGCGAGACCGCGGTGGCGCTGCGCTCCCTCGGCGAGGTCGTCGACGGCGTACGCGCGACCCGGCACGACGATCCGGCCACGGCGGCGATCAAGGGGTCGGCGCGGATGGCGGAGGTGCTGCGCCGTACCACCCGGCAGCAGGCACCGGGCTCGCCGACCGATTTCCGGATCTTCTACCGCGATGACGTGCTCGCCCTGCAGCCCGGCAAGCTCGGTCAGCTGCGCCGGCAGCTGATGTCCCAGGGCCGGCGCAACCAGACCATCCGCCGGGTGCCGCGGGCGTTGCTGGACCAGCTGTGGCGCCAGGTGAAGGGTGATCGCGGTCGCGAGCGGGGCCGGGCGGCGTTCGATGACGAGCTCCTCGACCACGCCGACTTCGTCGACTTCGCGGCCGCCTGGTGGCCGGCCCTGGACGCCGGCCAGGTGCTGGGCTGGCTGCGCGACCCGGAGTTCCTCGCCCGGGTGGGTAACCAGCTGCTCAGCCACGACGAGCAGCAGGTGCTGCTCAAGTCGTGGTCGGGCCGTCCCGTCGACGATCTCGCGGTCGAGGACATCCCGCTGCTCGACGAGCTGCGCTACGCCCTGGGCGACCTGCCGGAGGCGCCCGCCGACGAGCGGGACGTCGACGCCAACGGCATCGACCTCACCGAGCTGGTCACCTCCGCCGATCGGGAGTTCGCCAGCGGTCCCGGATGGCAGCCGCCGAAGTACCGCATCGAGGACGACCCGTTCGCCCACGTCCTGATCGACGAGGCGCAGGACCTCACCCCGATGCAGTGGCGGATGGTCGGACGTCGGGGCCGCACCGCGTCCTGGACCATCGTCGGTGACCCCGCCCAGTCGTCCTGGCCGGTGCCGCGGGAGGCCGCGCAGGCGCGCGCGGACGCGCTGGAGGGCAAGCGGACCCATGAGTTCCACCTGGCCACCAACTACCGCAACAGCTCCGAGATCTACGACTTCGCCGCGGCGTACGCCGAGCGCGTCGGCCTGGACGCCGACCTGCCAACCGCGGTGCGCTCCACCGGGATCGACCCGGTGGTGCACGAGGACGTCCACGACCTGGAGACGGCCGTGCGGGAGGTGGTCGGCGACCTGGCCGGGCAGGTCAGCGGCACGGTCGGCATCGTGGTGCCGGTGGCGCGGCGCTCGGAGGCCAACCGCTGGCTGGCCTCCTGGCCCGAGTTCGCTGCGGCCGCCCCGTCGGCGGCCGCCTCCGCCGCCGACCCGGCCGCCCCGCCCTCGGGGGAGGACCGCATCGTCGTCCTCACCGGCCTGGACACCAAGGGCCTGGAGTTCGACGGCATCGTCGTCGTCCGCCCGCAGGAGATCGAGGACGAGTCCGCCACCGGACGGGCCACCCTGTACGTCGTGCTCACCCGCGCCACCCAGCTGCTCACGACGGTCAGCTGAGTCGTTCGTCCGACGCGGCTCCGCCCCGGGGTCGTCGTGGTCGACGGCCCCGGGGCCCAGACGTGGTGCCGGGTGTGGGGTCGCGGTCAGCTCGGGC
Organism: Nocardioides insulae DSM 17944; assembly: GCF_000422825.1. GTDB lineage: Bacteria > Actinomycetota > Actinomycetes > Propionibacteriales > Nocardioidaceae > Nocardioides > Nocardioides insulae. The sequence continues at coordinate 6,661 of NZ_AUGU01000016.1, forward strand.
GGTGTTCCTCGAAGGCGTCCGCGTAGAGGGCCTCGGCCAGCGGCCGGTAGTCGGTCTTCGGGTCGTACCACTGGTCGAAGTCCGCGGTGGTGCCGGCGTCGGCGTAGCCGAGCGACTCGGCCTCGGCGGTCCACTTCTCGACCGACTCGGCGATCTTGTCGGTCAGGTCGTCGCCGGCGACGCCTGACGCGGCGATCTCCTCGTTCTTCTCGGTGTTGAACTCCTCGATCGAGGTCTGGACGTCCTCGGGGAACTGCTCGATCGCGCCGCCTGCGGCCTTCGCCTGCTTGATCGCCTCGGCGTTGCCGCCGACGGTGGTCATCATCTGGCCCTGGAAGTAGTCGACGTACGTGTCGAAGATGACCTGCTGGTAGGCCAGCGGGAGCTCCTCGAAGGACGAGCCGGCCACCATCGCGCCGGGGGCGCGGGTGAAGCTCGTGGTCGTCATGTACCCGACGTTCGGTGCGACCTCGAAGATCCCGCTCTCGGCTGAGGGCACCAGCTGGGCCAGGGTGCAGTCGACCGTGCCGCGCTGCAGCGCCTCGTAGGTCTCGGTGTACTCCATCGAGACCGGCGAGGCACCCAGGTGGCTCATCAACTCGCCCTGGGTCTTGGACGCGATCCGGACCTGGCGGCCGTCCCAGTCATCGGCGGCGACACCGGTGTCGCTGCACACCGAGTAATAGCCGCCCGAGGCGACCACCGGGACGAGGGGGTGCAGGCCCTTGGACTCATACTCCTCGACCACCTCGGGGGTGTCCCAAGAGACGTCCGCGGCCACCGCGTTGGCGATCATCTCGCCGACGAAGGGTGAGGGGGAGATGCCGGCCAGGGCGTCGCCGACGGCATTGACCGCCGGGAACTCGGTGGGTTCGTAGACCGGGAGGGTGTAGGCGAGGTCGATCCGACCGTCCGCCAGGGCGTCGTGGACCTCGGTGTAGCCGGCGATCGCCTGGCCCCAGACGGTCTCGACGGTGATCTTGCCGCCGGACCTCTCCTCGAGGGCGGTGGCGAACTCGGTGCCGGAGGGGGACTGGATGGACTGCTCGGAGGCCGCGGAGGGCTGGAAGGTGAGGGTCACGGGGTCGAGGTCGGCCAGGGCCTCGTCGATCTCCGCCTGGGAGGCGCCGGCCGCGTAGCCCTCGCCGCCGCCGGAAGCGTCGTCATCGCCGCCGCCGGCGCTCCCGGCGCAGGCGGTGAGGGCGATTGACAGGGTGACCGCCGCGGCGCATGCCTGCGACGTGCGCGCGGCGGTGCGCCTGGGGTGTTTCAACTTCATCGTTGTCTCCTCCTCGGTGCGGTCGGGCCCAGGGGCCGCGACTCATCGGGCGATCGCGAGTCGGGGGTCCGCGCGACGGCGCTCACGCGGTCGATGAGCGCGGACGCACTCGCATGGTCAGAGGACCTGTGGCTCGGGCTGTTCGATTGGTCGAGACCGAAGCCAGGTCGAGGCGGCGGACTGGCCGCTATGACGCACGTCATAGTCAACTGCAGTGGCGCGATCGCCACCAAGACCAGCCGGGGATCGACCCCATAGGTGGCACCTATGAGTGGCACGGCTGAGTGTCACGGCGCGGATCACCGACCCGACCCCGATGTGTGCCCCGATGGGTGCCCCGATGACCGGCTCGGACGTCGGCGGCCGGGCCCGGCGCGTCCCACGATCGGTCTCTGCCATGATCTGCTTCCCCAGGACAGGAGTCCCCATGAGTACGACTGCCGCGGAGCATGCTCCCGCTCAGCTTCCCGAGGAAGCACCGAAGGAGAAGAAAGACCTGCGCGAGATCATCGCCGTCATCGTGCTCTCCGTGACCGCCGTGCTCACCGCCTGGTGCGGCTTCGAGGCATCCAAGTGGGGCGGCGAGATGTCGATCGCCTTCAGCCAGGCCTCCAGTGCGCGTATCGCCGCGGCCACCGCGGACGGCGAGGCGCGCGACGCCCGCTCCTTCGACCTCACCATCTATGCCCAGTGGGTCGACGCGGTGGCGACGGGCAAGCCGCGCCTGGCCACCTACATCCAGGAGCGCTTCACGCCGCACTTCGCGGTCGCGTTCGACGACTGGGACCAGAGCGGTCGGGACCTGCCCAGCCCGCTGGCGGAGGAGTCCTACGTGCCACCGGGTCAGGAGGAGGCCGTGGAGGCGACCGCGACGGCGGACCAGAAGTACGACGACGCCCTCGCCGCCAACCAGAACGGCGACCGCTACTCACTCCTCACCGTGCTCTTCGCGCTCGTGCTCTTCTTCACGGCGATGTCGGGGCGCAACTTCCCGGTCTGGGCGGCCAGGTTCTTCCTGGTGCTGGCGATCGTCCTCGGCCTCGGCGGGGTCGGCCTGCTCGCGACCTTCCCCGTCGTGATCTGAGGGATGCCCGGGCCGGGGCTTTCCTCAGGGGCCCAGGTGTTGGGCGTGGACAGAAGGTAGGGCAGCCTACCCTTGTAGGCGTAGCATCCCGACCCGTGCTCGCCAACTTCCTGATCGGTCTGCGCGAGGGCCTGGAAGCCGCCCTCGTCGTCAGCATCCTGGTCGCCTACCTGGTCAAGACCGATCGGCGGCAGCTGCTGCCGCGGATCTGGGCAGGTGTCGCGCTGGCCGTTGGGGTCTCGCTCGCCTTCGGCGCCGCCCTCACCTTCGGGCCGCGTGGCCTCACCTTCGAGGCACAGGAGGCGATCGGTGGCGCGTTGTCGATCGTCGCGGTCGGATTCGTGACCTGGATGATCTTCTGGATGTCGACGGCCGCCCGCGGGTTGGGCTCGGAGTTGCGGGGCCGCGTCGACGACGCCGCCCAGGGCCATGGCTGGTCGCTGGTCCTGGTCGCCATGCTCGCGGTCGGGCGCGAGGGTCTGGAGACCGCGCTGTTCCTGTGGGCCGCCACCCAGGCGACCCGCGACGCGGCAGGTGCGGTCACCCCGACCTGGGAGCCACTGGTCGGGGCCGCACTGGGCATCGCGGTCGCGATCGTGCTCGGATACCTGATCTACCGCGGTGCGGTCCGGATCAACCTGAGCAAGTTCTTCACCTGGACCGGCGCGTTCTTGATCCTGATCGCCGGTGGTGTCCTCGCCTACGGCGTCCACGACCTCCAGGAGGCCGGAATCCTGCCCGGCCTGCACAATCTGGCCTTCGACGTCTCCGCGACGATCCCGCCCTCGTCCTGGTACGGCACCCTGCTCAAGGGCGTCTTCAACTTCTCCCCGGCCACCACCAAGCTCGAGCTCGTCGCCTGGCTGCTCTACGTGATCCCGGTCGGCACCATCTTCTTCCTCCGTGCTCGCCGCCCCGCCGCCACGGCGCCCTCCACGACGCCGGCTGGGCGCTGACCGCGACGTTCCGCACCTCGTACCGCTCCACCGTCCACCCGCTCACCCAGGAGAACCGCTCGATGCGCAAGACCGTTCTGCTCCCCTTGGCCGCACTGGCCCTCGTCCCGGCTCTGGCCGCCTGCACCGAGAACGCCTCCGAATCCGGGGGTGAGACCGGCGACGCCCGTGCCCTGACGGTCACCTCGAGCGCCGATGCCTGCGAGGTGTCCGCGCTGAGCGCCCCGGCGGGCACGCTGAGCTTCGACGTGTCCAACACCGGGTCCGACGTCACCGAGTTCTACCTCCTCGCCGAGGATGGTCTGCGGATCATCGGCGAGGTCGAGAACATCGGTCCGAACCTGACCAAGACGCTCACCGTCAACGCGCCCGAGGGCAGCTACGTGACCGCCTGCAAGCCAGGCATGGTCGGCGAGGGCATCCGTGCCGACTTCACCGTGGACGCCTCCGATGAGGAGGCCGAGGTCAGTGCGTCGGACCAGGAACTGATCGACCAGGCCGAAGCCAATTATCGCGCCTACATCCAGGATCAGTCGGCGCAGCTGCTCGCCAAGACCGAGGAGTTCGTGGCCCTCTACGAGGCCGGGGACTCCGATGACCAGGCCCGCGCTCTCTACTCGGATGCGCGCATGCACTGGGAGCGGATCGAGACCGTCGCGGAGTCCTTCGGCGACCTCGACCCGAAGATGGACGCCCGCGAGGCCGACGTCGACTTCGCTGCGGGTGAGAAGTGGACCGGCTGGCACCTGATCGAGAAGGACCTGTGGCCCGCGGAGGCGCAGAAGTACGAGCCGCTCACCCCCGCCGAGCGCAAGAAGTACGCCGCGGATCTGCTGGCCAACACGGTGACCCTCAACGAGCGGATCCAGGCGACCGGCGAGGAGGCGCTGGAGTACCCGATCGACGCCATCGCGAACGGCTCGATCGGGCTCCTCGAAGAGGTCGCCAACGGCAAGATCACCGGCGAGGAGGAGGCCTGGTCGCACACCGATCTCTGGGACTTCCAGGCCAACGTGGACGGCGCCAGGGTCGCCTACGAGGGCGTCCAGGCCCTCCTGGAGCAGAAGGACCCCGAGCTCGCGGCAGACCTGACCGCGAAGTTCGACGAGCTGGACGCGCTGCTCGACCAGTACCGCGACGGCGACGGCTTCGTGCTCTACACCGACCTCTCCCAGGACGACGTACGTGCACTGGCCAACGGCGTGGACGCACTCGCCGAGCCGTTGTCCCAGCTCACCTCCACGCTCACCGCCTGAGCGAGCCGTCGGATTCGCGAGGAAGAGGCACGATGAAGGACCGGGCGAGGCTCAGCAGGCGAGGTCTCCTCGGTAGCGGGGCGGCCGTTGCCGGGGTGGCCGGGGCGTTCGCCCTCGGTCGGGTCAGTGACGGGTCGACTCCGGCGCCGGACGCCGGCCCGGTCACGACGTACCCGTATTTCGGCGAGCACCAGGCCGGGATCATCACCCCGGCCCAGGACCGGCTGCACTTCGTCGCCCTCGACCTGACCACCGAGGACCGCGGTGAGGTCGTCGACCTGCTGGAGCGGTGGACCGAGTCGGCCGCCCGGATGACCCAAGGTGCCCCAGCCGGGCCGGTCGGACCGGTCGAGGGCGCGGCCGCCGCGCCACCGGACGACACCGGTGAGGCGATCGGGTTGCCCGCCAGCAGACTCACGATCACCTTCGGGTTCGGGCCCGGCCTGTTCACCGATGCCGAGGGGCGCGACCGGTTCGGCCTCGCCGACCGGCGTCCCGAGGCGTTGACCCCGCTGCCGACGTTCTCCGCGGACGTGCTCGACCCGAGGCGGACCGGAGGAGACCTCTGCATCCAGGCGTGCGCGGACGACCCGCAGGTCGCGGTGCACGCGATCCGCAACCTGGTGCGGATGGGGTTCGGCACCACGGCGGTCCGCTGGTCGCAGCTCGGGTTCGGGCGCACCTCGACCACCTCGGTCACCCAGGCCACGCCGCGCAACCTGTTCGGCTTCAAGGACGGTACGGCGAACCTCAAGGCGGAGGAGACCTCCGATCTCGACGCCCACCTGTGGGTGGGCGCCGGCGACGACCCCCCTGCAGACTGGCTCGCCGGCGGCTCGTATCTGGTCAGCCGTCGGATCAACATGACCATCGAGGTCTGGGACCGCCAGCCGCTGGAGTCCCAGGAGCTGTTCGTCGGGCGCACCAAGGGCGCCGGTGCGCCGCTGTCGGGTGGGGAGGAGTTCACCGAGCCGGACTTCGCGATGGCGGGTAGCGCCGGCCCGGTGATTCCGACCGACGCCCACATCCGCGTGGTGCATCCCTCGATGTTCGACGGTGCCCGCATGCTGCGTCGTGGCTACAACTTCGTCGACGGCAGCAACGACCTCGGTGGGTTGGACGCAGGCCTCTTCTTCCTGGCCTACGTCCGCGACCCGCGGACCCACTTCATCCCCCAGCAGCGTGCGATGGCGACCAACGACGCGCTGATGGAGTATCTGCGCTTCACCGGGCAGGCCGTCTTCGCGGTGCCTCCCGGGGTCGCCGAGGGCGGATACATCGGGCAAGGGCTCTTCAGCCCCGCTCGGACGTAGTCGGCAGGGCCTCCCGTCGGCGCGAGAGCGCGGAGCGCGGCAGACCATCGAGCCTCCCGGCCGACGCGCTGCTCAGGACTCGAGTCGATCACGGCCACGGCTCACGCCATATCCGTGGTACCCGCGGCTCGGGTCGCGACGGTCGGGGTCGCGATACCGGACCCCGAGCCTGCACCGATCTCTCCTGCCGGAAGCGCTGTCAGGGTGGACGAGCGCGCCGACTACCCTCTCCCCATGACTGCCCAGCCAGATGCCCGGTCCGCGATCGAGTCGCTGCTGGAGCACGAGGCCTGGGCGCTGATCCGTCGTTCGACCCGGGCCGGTGATCGGGACACGGTGGGGCTGATCGGCGGCACTCGCAGCGAGGTCGAGTCGCTGCTCGACATCCCCCTCGAGCAGGGTGTGCCGGAGCCGGGGCGGGGGTGTGACCGGCTGGTCGCGGTGCCGTACCGGCAGATCGCCGAGCGTGGGTTCGAGGCGCACGACGACGGCACCCCGCTGGTCGTGGTGGACGTGGAGACCGAGCTGGAGTTCAGCGTCCCCGAGGTGATCGCGGCGCTGCCCGACCTCCCGCTGGAGTTCGAGGACCGCGGCGGCTTCGACATTCCGGACGACGAGTACGCCGACATCGTCCGCCGCATCATCGAGGACGAGATCGGCCAGGGCGAGGGCGCCAACCTGGTGATCGGGCGTCGATATCACGCCCGGGTCGCCGACTGGGGTCATGCGCGCGCGCTCACGGTGCTGCGCCGACTGCTCGAGCGTGAGCATGGGGCCTACTGGACCTTCTGCTTCTTCACCGGCGACCGTTACCTGATCGGCGCCAGCCCCGAGCGGCACGTGAGCGTGCACGGCGGCGACGTGCGGATGAATCCCATCTCGGGCACCTTCCGTCTCCCCACCGGCAGCGCCGCCCACGGCGGTCTCGGGGCCGGGTCCGTGGAGGTGGGGGCCGGACTGAAGAAGGAACTCCTCGACTTCCTCGCGGACGAGAAGGAGATCTACGAGCTCTACATGGTGGTCGACGAAGAGCTCAAGATGATGTGCGACATCTGCACCGAGGGCGGACAGGTGCTGGGGCCGTTCCTCAAGCCGATGAGCCGCCTCATCCACACCGAGTACCTCCTCGCGGGGCGGACCACCCGCGACCCGCGCGAGGTGCTACGCGACACGATGTACGCCGCCACCGTGACCGGCTCGCCGGTGGAGAACGCCTGCCGGCTGATCAAGCGCTACGAGCCGGAGGGGCGCGGCTACTACGCGGCCGCCCTGGCGGTGTTCGGGCGGGACGAGACGGGGGAGTCGGTTCTCGACAGCCCGATCGTGATCCGCAGCGCCGAGGTCGACCTCGACGGCCGGGTCAAGGTCACAGCCGGCGCCACCCTGGTCCGCGACTCCGACCCCGACTACGAGGTCGCCGAGACCCATGCGAAGGCCGGCGGCATCCTGGCCGCCTTCGGACTGGTGCCCCCCGCCCCTCCGACCAGCGTGCCGGTGGCCGACCTGGTCACCGATGAGGACGTCCTGGTCGCGCTCAACGCCCGCAATCGCCGGCTCTCCTCGTTCTGGTTGACCGACCAGGCGGACGAGCTGCCCGACCCGAGGCTGGCCGGCAAGCGGGTCGTGATCCTGGACGGCGAGGACGACTTCGTCAACATGCTCCGTCGCATCCTGGGTGTGCTCGGGATGGAGTCCACGATCCTCCGCCACGAGGAGTACGCCGCCGGGGCGTTCGACGACGCCGACCTGGTCATCGTCGGGCCGGGTCCCGGCGACCCTCGCGACGACACCGACCCGAAGATGAAGCAGTTACGCGCCGCGGTCGGCGAGCTGCTGGCGCGTCGTACCCCCTTCCTCGCGGTCTGCCTGGGTCACCAGGCGCTCTGCCACGAGCTCGGGATCGGACTGCACTACAAGGACATCGTGTTCCAGGGCACCCAATCGGCGGTCACCGTGTCCGGGCGGCCCTATCGGGTGGGCTTCTACAACACCTTCGTCGGGCGGGCGGCCGGCGACCTGCCCGACGGGATCAGCGTGGACGCCGACCCGGAGACCGGCGACGTGCACGCCCTGCACGGACCGCACTTCCACGGCATCCAGTTCCACGCCGAGTCGATCCTGACCGAGCGCGGTCGCGACCTGCTGCATGGCCTGATCGAGGATCTGGTCGGCTGACCCGTCCGAGCCGCCTCGCCGTGCGGGTCAGGTCCGATATCGTGGCCGCGACGCCCCGGCCCGTGCCCGGTGCCCGGTGGCGGCGTACCACCCCGCCATGTGGCCTTCACCGCCCCGCCCACCGGTGCTGGCCACCCGTAATACCGTGGCAACATCCCTATGGCTAACGTCGCTGACATGGAACAACCCCACGTGGTCGTGCTCTTCGGCGCGACCGGCGATCTCGCGCGTCGCAAGCTGCTGCCCGGGCTGCTGCGTCTCTTCGAGGCGGGCCTGCTCCGCGACGCGATGATCGTCGGCACCTCGCTGGAGCAGTGGAGCACCGAGGACTGGGTCAAGATGGCCCGGGAGGCGTGCGAGGAGTTCGGCAAGGGTGAGATCACCGAGCAGCGCTGGCAGCCCTTCGCGGCGATGCTCAGCTACGTGCCGACCGGGGACGGCCCGCGGGCGCTGGCCCAGACCGTGCACGCTGCCGAGGCCACCCTGGCGCCGCTGGGTCGGGAGGTGCAGCTCCTGCACTACCTCAGCGTGCCGCCCAAGGCCGCCCTCCAGGTGATCAGGCAGCTCCAGGAGGCCGGGCTGGCCGAGCGCAGCCGGGTGATCATGGAGAAGCCGTTCGGCACCGATCTGGCCTCGGCCAAGGAGCTCAACGCCCGGGTGCACGAGGTGTTCCGGGACAAGCAGGTCTACCGGATCGACCACTTCCTCGGGAAGGAGGCGGCGCAGAACATCCTGGCCTTCCGCTTCGCCAACGGTCTGTTCGAGCCGATCTGGAACCGCAACTTCATCGACCACGTCCAGATCGACGTCCCCGAGACGCTGGGGCTCGAGGGGCGCACCGCGTTCTACGAGTCCACCGGCGCCTACCGCGACATGGTGGTCACCCACCTGATGCAGGTGCTCGCCTTCATGGCGATGGAGCCCCCGACGTCGCTGGCGCCGGGCCCGATCGGTGATGAGAAGAAGAAGGTCTTCCGGTCCATCCGGCCGCTCGACCCCCGCGACGTCGTCCGCGGTCAGTACGCCGGCTACCGCGGCAAGGAGGAGGTCTCCGACGACTCGGAGACCGAGACGTTCGTCGCGCTCAAGGTGACCATCGACAACTGGCGCTGGGCCGGGGTGCCGTTCTTCCTGCGTACCGGCAAGAAGCTGGCCGAGGGCGCACGGATCATCTCGATCGCGTTCAAGGAGCCACCGCTGACGATGTTCCCGGCAGGCTCCAACGCCGGCAACATGGGCCCGGACCACCTCACCTTCGACCTGGCCGACCAGTCCCGGATGTCGCTCTCCTTCTACGGCAAGCGACCCGGGCCGGGGATGAAGCTGGAGAAGCTGTCGATGCAGTTCTCCACCGCCGACACCTCCTCCTCGACCAGCGTGCTGGAGGCCTACGAGCGGCTCATCCACGACGCGATGCGCGGTGACCACACCCTGTTCACCAGCGCCGACGGCATCGAGGCGCTCTGGGAGATCTCCCAGCCGCTGCTCGACAACCCCTCCCCGGTGCGGATGTATGCGCCGGGCTCGTGGGGACCCAACTCGATCCACCAGCTCATCGCCCCCCGCGCCTGGCGCCTCCCCTTCGAGCGCTCCTGGCGGATCTGACCGGCCGGTCCGGCGAGGGCTCGGCAGGGTCGGCGCGGCGGCGTCAGTGGCCGCTGTCGGGCGAGGGGTCGGCCGTGGGGGAACCGCCCTGGGTGCCGGTGTCGGGGGCCTTGGCGGAGAGCTGGGTGAGGATCTCGGTCACAGCGGCGTCGACCCCGGCGACGTCGTAGGGCCGGGGGTCGACGGCGTCGACGGTCTGGATCAGATCGCCGTTCTCGATGAACCCGGTGACCACGTAGTTGTCCTTGGTGCGGTTGGTGACCAGCCGGGCGTCGGCGGTGCCGGGGATGTGCGGCCGGGTCACGGTGCCGCCCTCCAGGTCCATCGTCTGCCAGGCCTCCTCCAGGCTGCCGGCGAAGAAGAGGTAGTTGAGGGTGAAGGCGGCTCCGCCGTCCTCGACCGGCACCAGCGCACAGCGGGGCGCGTCCTCGGTGCCCGTGTCGAGGGTCAGTTCGGCGCCCAGGGCCTTGCTCACCGGCCCCACCTTCAGGCCGTCGCACGGGTTGAACGGCTTGCTCTGCGATGCGTCCGACTCCGGTACGCCGCCCTGCTCGTCGGCAGCGCCGGCCGCCGCCGAGGAGGCGGAGGCGAGGTCGCCGGGGTCGACTCCCGGATCCTCCCCGTCACCGCATCCGGCCACCAGGAGGACGGCGGCCACCGCGGTGGCCGCGCCGCCGGCCCGGGCGAGCCGCCTCATGCCGGAGGTCCGCTCGGCGCGGGCTCGGTCGAACCGGGCACCCGGAACTCCATCCGGGCACCCCCGGAGGCGGCGCGGCCGGCGGAGACGGTGCCGCCGTGACGTTCCGCGACCTGCCGGACGATGGACAGACCCAGCCCCGAACCGGGCATGGAGCGCGACGCGGTCGCGCGATAGAAACGGTCGAACACGTGCTGGAGATCCTCCTCGGCGATCCCGGGACCCTCATCCTCCACGGTCACCAGCCCTCGGCTGAGCGAGACGCGGACGGTGCCCTCGGGCGGACTGAACTTGGCGGCGTTGTCGAGCAGATTGGTGATGGCGCGTTCCAGACCGGCCGCCTCGCCGATCACCCACCACGGCTCGGTGGTGACCTCGAAGGAGACCGAGGGAGCCCGGCGGCGCACCCGGTTGACCGCCTGCTCCACGACACTGGGCAGCTCGACCGCCGTGACCACCGGGGCGAGCGGCTCGTCGCGGGCCAGTTCGACCAGGTCGCCGATCAGCTGGGTGAGCTCCTCCATCTGGGCGCGGACGTCCGCGAGGAGCTCCTGGCGGGCCTCGTGGGTGATGTACGGGTTGTCCGGCGCGGCGGCCATCTGGGAGAGCAGGTCGATGTTGGTGCGCATCGAGGTGAGTGGCGTACGGAGCTCGTGGCCGGCGTCCGCGACCAGCTGGCGCTGCCGTTCGCGGGAGGCGTCCAGCGCGACCAGCATGCTGTTGAAGGCGGTCGCGAGCCGGGCGACCTCGTCATCGCCCTCGACCGGCAGCGGGGTGAGGTCCTCGGTGCGGGCGATCCGCTCGGCGGCGGCGGTCAGCCGGCGTACCGGGCGCAGGCCGTTGGCCGCGACCGCCCAGCCGGCCATGCCGGAGGCGATCACCCCGGCGATGCCGAAGGAGAACATCACCACGCCCAGGCGCTGGAGCATGGCCTGCTGGGGAGCCAGCGACTCGGCCAGCACGAACGCCTGGCCGGTGCTCTCGATGGGCACGGTCACGACCCGGTAGTCGTCGTCCACGGTGCTGATGGTGCGGATGCTGTAGGGCGTGTCACCGTCCACGACGCCGTACTCCGGCTCGCTCAGGCGGGGGAAGGCGCCCTCGGAGAGGTCGGGGATGTGCACGGTCCGGTCCGGGTCGAGGACCGCGAGCCGGACGTCGCCCGCGCCGAGCACCCACTGCTCGATCAGGACGTTGCCCCGGGCCGCGAGGATCTTGTCGGCATTGGACGCGGCACCGTGGGCCCGCTCGAGCAGCGAGTCGTCGAGGGTGTCGCTCAGCTGCAGACGGACCGACCAGTACACGCCGAAGGAGATCACCGCGACGGTGATGCCGACCGCGAGGGTGGTCAGGATGACCACCCGGCTGGCCAGCGAACGCCGGTAGTGCCAGCGCCGTTCGTCGAAGGAGCGGACGCGGTCGGTGGGGTCGGGGCCGCCGGGGGTGGGCGTCCCCGAGGGCGCGGCGGTCATGCGTCCTTGAGCACGTAACCGACCCCACGCACGGTGTGGATCAGTCGGGGCTCCTCGTCGGCCTCGGTCTTGCGGCGCAGATAGCCCACGTAGACCTCGAGCGAGTTGGCGGTCGTGGGGAAGTCGAAGCCCCAGACCTCCTCGAGGATGAAGGACCGCTCCAGCACCCGGCGCGGCCTGCGCAGGAACATCTCCAGCAGCGAGAACTCGGTGCGGGTCAGCTCGATGCGGCGCTCGCCCCGGGTGACCTCCCGGGTGGCGGTGTTCATCGTGAGGTCCTCGAAGGTGAGCAGCTCCTCGGCCTCCTCGCCGGTCGGCACGCGCCGCAGCAGCGCGCGGACCCGGGCGAGCAGTTCCTCCAGTGCGAACGGCTTGGTGAGGTAGTCATCGGCGCCGGCGTCCAGCCCCTCCACCCGGTCCCCGACCGCATCGCGCGCGGTCAGCACCAGGATGGGTACGTCGTTGCCCGCGGAGCGCAGGGCCTTGGTCGTCTCGATCCCGTCGAGCCGGGGCATCATCACGTCGAGCACCACCAGATCGGGGTGGACGTTGCCCAGCGTCACGAGCGCCTCCGCGCCGTCCGCGGCCAGGACCACTTCGTAGCCGTTGAACTCGAGGGACCGGCGCAGCGACGTGCGCACCGCCTGGTCATCGTCGACGACGAGGATTCTGGGCTTGCTGGCCGTGGTCACGGGTCCACTGTGCCATTCCCTGCTGAGCCGAGCCTGAGAACGTGGGATGAGGGGGGTGGCGGCGCAACTTTCCCCGGTGGACCGGGGAAAGTTGCACTCCCCGGTCGTCGCTACACCGGGGGACTGCGCCTGATGCCCACCACGTCGGTGCCCACCTACTGAGCAAGCGCTCAGTAACCTCTTCCGTACGCCGACCGCAAGTGTTTGGATGGGCGGCATGACCTGGTTCACCTCGCCCGCCGATGCCGTCGACCGTCTCCAGGCGGTGGGCTACCTCGCGGATCAGACGACCGCGCTGACGTCGTACCTCACCGGCACCCTGGAGAAGCCGCTCCTCCTCGAGGGGCCGGCCGGCGTGGGCAAGACCGAACTCGCCAAGGCGGTCGCCCGGGCCACCGGCGCCGATCTGGTGCGTCTGCAGTGCTACGAGGGCCTGGATGAGGCCCGCGCGCTCTACGAGTGGAACTACAAGAAGCAGTTGCTCCGGATCCAGGCCTCCGGCACCGACCAGGCGTGGGAGGAGACCCACGACGACATCTTCAGCGAGGAGTTCCTGCTCACCCGGCCGCTGCTGACCGCGATCCGGCGCGACGAGCCGACCGTGCTGCTGATCGACGAGGTCGACAAGACCGACGTCGAGGTGGAGGGGCTCCTGCTCGAGGTGCTCTCCGACTTCCAGGTCACCATTCCCGAGCTCGGCACCGTCTCCGCGCGGCGTCGCCCGTTCGTCATCCTCACCTCCAACGCCACCCGCGAGCTCTCCGAAGCGGTCAAGCGGCGCTGCCTCTACCTCCACCTCGACTACCCGACCGCCGACCGTGAGCGCGAGATCGTCCACTCCCAGGTGCCCGGGCTCTCCGACAAGGTCGCCGAGCAGCTGGTGACGACCGTGGCCCGACTGCGCGAGCTGGAGCTGAAGAAGGCGCCCTCGATCGCCGAGTCGGTCGACTGGGCCCGCACCCTGGTCGCCCTGGAGATCCAGGAGCTCGACGAGAAGGTCATCGACGACACCCTCGGGGTCGTGCTCAAGCACTCCTCCGACCACAAGCGCGCCATCCGCGAGCTCAAGCTGCGGCGCTGAGGCGCGCGATGAGTACGCCGGACACCCACCTCCAGACCCAGGCCTCGTCCCCGACGGGACTGGTCGAGCGCCACATCGCCTTCCTCGACGCTCTGCGCGGCGCCGGCCTGCCGGTCTCGCTGGTCGAGGGCCTCGACGCCGTCGACGCGCTGAGCGTGGTCGAGTGGGGCGACCGGACCACCGTCCGTGACACGTACGCCGCCACGCTGGTCAAGAAGCAGACCCAGCGGCCGACCTTCGACGCGCTCTTCGAGCTGTACTTCCCCCGGATGGTCGGGGAGGGCCGCCGCGTCGCCGAGGCCGAGGAGGAGGCGGCCGACCAGGGCGCGGAGCCCGAGGCTCGCGCCAAGGACGGCCCCCAGGCGCTCGAGGAGTTCCGCGAACTGCTGGCCGAGGCCCTGGCCGAGGGCGACGAGGAGCGGATGCGGCAGCTGGCCGCCGAAGCCGTCGGCCGGTTCGGCGCGATGCCCGGTCGTGGGCCCGGACTCAGCTCCTGGTCGTCGTACACCGCACTGCGCCGGCTCGCGCCGGACGAGCTGGTCGCCCGGATCATCTCCGGCCTTCGCCGCGGCGGCTGGAGCGAGGAGGAGGCCGCCCGCGCGATCAACAAGCGGGTCGGTGGTTGGACCACGATGGTCGAGGCCGACGCCCGTCGCCGGATCGCGGAGGAGAAGGGCCCCGACCATGTCGCCAAGGTGGCGGTGCGCTCACCGATCGACCGGCTGGACTTCCTCACCGCTCGGCGCTCCGACCTGGAGGAGATGCGCCGCCAGATCTACCCGCTCGCGCGCCGGCTCGCCACCCGGCTCACCCAGGAGCACCACGCCAAGCGGCGCGGCACCCTCGACTTCCGGCGTACCGTCCGCGCGTCGATCAACACCGGCGGCGTACCGATCGACACCCGGCACAAGCCGAAGCGGCCCCACCGCACCGAACTCGTCGTGCTCTGCGACGTCTCCGGATCGGTGGCCAACTTCGCCAACTTCACCCTGATGCTGGTCTTCGCCCTGCGGGAGGCATTCCAGGGCGTGCGGGCGTTCATGTTCATCGACGACATCCATGAGGTCACCTCCTACTTCGACCCCGGCAACGACATGGTCGACACGATGACCGAGCTGGCCAAGGCCTCCGCCAACGCCACCGTCTACGGCCGCACCAACTACGGCCGCTCGTTCAACCGCTTCCTCGAGGAGCACCGCGAGGCGCTCGGCCCGAAGAGCTCCGTGCTCATCCTCGGGGACGCCCGCAGCAACTACGCCGACCTGCAACTGGACGCCCTCAAGACGATGAAGTCCGCCGTCCGGCACGCCTGGTGGCTCAACCCGGAGGCCCTGCGGCACTGGAACACCGGCGACTCGGCCGCCCGCGAGTACGGCGACGTGGTCGACATGGTCGAGTGCCGCAACCTCACCCAGCTCGAGTCCTTCGTCCACGAGATCCTGTAGCTCCCCGACCGTGCGTCACGCTGCCGCGGTGTAGCTCCCGGCGCGAGCGTGTCGCCCGGCCGGTGCGTGCAAAGGACAGGGTGCACCGACCGTGCGCCACGCTGCCGCGGTGTAACGCTCAGGGACCGGATCAGCTGAGGTAGCCCAGGTCTCGGATCCGGTCGATCTCGGCGCGCAGGGTCTCGTGCTCGGCCGAATCGGCGGCTCGGGCGCCGGCGACGTACGGGCTCTCGGCCGTGCCGAGCACCGCGTCGGCGTCGAAGACGACGGTGACCCGGTGCTCGGCGGAGGCGTTGACCAGCGAGCCGAGCAGGGCGACCGGGTCGGCGCGGTCCTCCAGGGCGAGCATCCGCACGCGCTCGGGGACGCGCGGGACGTGCGCAGCGGGGGAGCCGGCGGTGACGACCTGCTCGACCTCGAAGGTGCCCTCGGGCGGGTCCGCCGCGAGTTCGGCAGCCGCGCCACCGCCCGCGGCCGAACCCACCAGCATGACCTTGGCACCGGGCGGCACGGAGCTCTCGATGGCACGGGCGGCCTCGGAGGTGTAGCTGGACAGGTCGCCGTTGACCAGCCGCAGCCGGCCGCCGGCCTGGACGTTCGCGGAGGGGCCGGGCAGGAAGGCGATGTAGCGACCGGCACCCACCGGGCGCACCGCGACGGTCGCGGTGACCTCCTCCAGGGCGGCCATCAGCCCCTCCAGGCCGCGCGGAGCAGGGACGGTGGCGACGCTCACCCCGTCGGGCGAGGGCTCGGTCGGCTCCTCGACCGAGGCGTCCTCGGCGAGCTCACCGGCCAGATCGCGCAGCGCGGCAGCGGCGTGGGTGGGCAGGGGGAGGACCCCCATCGCTCGGAGCCCGGCGCGGGCGGCGGCCGGGGCCTGCTCACCCGGTGGCATCCCGGCGGTCAGCAGGGCCCGCAGTTGGAGGCTCTCGATCAGCCCGCCGCCGGTGGCCAGATGGTCCATCAGCTCCGGGTGATCGGTGGCGAGCTCGCCCAGGAAGCTGGTCACGCTGTCCCGATCCAGCGCGTCGGTCTCGATCAGCCCGGCGGTCACGATCGCGCCGCCCAGCGCGACCTCCGGAGCGAGGTAGCCGATCGCCCGACCGGCGATCGAGCCGAGCGTGGCATACGCCGCCTGCTGCAGCTCATCGATCCAGCGGTAGGTCAGCACCGTGGCCCGGACGACGAGCGCGTCGGCGTCCAGCTCGATGGAGCGGCTCAGCAGGCCGGCCTTGCCCGTCGTCGCCGCCCGGACATCCTCTTCCACGCGGGCGTGTGTCGTGGTGGACAGCGGGGCGGACTCGGCCACCGCGGGGTCGCGGAGGATGTCGCCACCCAGGCCCGCACGGGCACGGAGGTCCTCGCCGACGCCGTCGAAGGCGTCCGCGAGAGCGAGCATCTGCTGGTACTTGTCTTCCTCGGTGCTCATGCGCTCGCTCCCGCACTCAGCTCGGACAGCACCGGCGCGAGCTCCTGGGCGAGGTCCCCCGGTTCGATGCGGCGTACGTCGACCCACAGCTCGCCGTCCCGGTGGACAGGCCGCAGGGCGCGCCACCCGTCGGTGAGGAGGGTCCAGCTGAGGACGCCGGCCATGGTGGTCGCCTCCGCGGACACGTCGGCCGCGAGCGCGCGGAGCCTTCCGCGGGCCTCGCCGGCGAGTGCGCCCAGGAGCGTGGCGACCTCGCCGGTGGGCAGGGGGCGGCCGTCGGGATCGGTGATCTGATGGTGGGCGGCGAGCACCGGCACGAGATCGGTCCGGCCCGAGCGGTGTGCCTCGGTGGTGGCGGAGACGAGCTCGAAGGGGACGAGCAGCGAGTCGGGCTCGAGTGCGGAGGCGCCCAACGCGGTCTCCTCGGGCAGCACGGCCACGCGCGCGAGCTCGCCCGGCCAGGCGCTGGTGGCGAACCAGGAAAGCTCGAAGACCAGTCCGTCGACCGTGGCCAGGGTCGCGACCGCTTCTCCGGCCTGGCGGTGCCAGGCGTGCAGCTGGCTCTCCTCGACGGCCACGTCGAGGTCGAGGGCCAGCACCGGCGTGGCCAGCAGGCCCATCGCGCCGGCGAGGCCGCGCTCGAGTCGGCCCTCGGCGGAGAGCAGGCCCCGCCGGGCCAGGGACTCCTCCGCATCGTGCAGGGCGGCCAGGGCCTCGGTGTACACCTGTTCCTCGACGGTGCCGGGGCTCACGCCGAGCCGGGCGTCGAGCGCGGACCCGCCGCGCGGGGCGGCGAGGTCGAAGGGGAGCGGGGCGCCGGAGGCGTGCTCGGCAGCCAACCTCAGCTCCGGCAGGGTGAGCGCGGCCCGGCGGGGAACCGCGTCGAGCGGGGCCGGCGGTGTGGGGGCCGGGGGCGTCGGGGAACCGAGGTCGATCGTGGTCACGGGCGTCCTGTCCATGGGGTCGGGAGTCCCGGGAGTTCGACGCTGAGCCAGTCCTTGTGGCCGGATGGCGGCGGAACGAAGGCCGTCAGCTGCCGATCGGCGGGGTCGCTGTCGTGGCCCGCGGCGAGCCGGGCACGGGCCTCCGCACGGAGGGCGCCCGCCTTTCGCTCCTGCGAATCGATCATGTCGTTGCGCACGTCGATCTCGGTGGCGTGTTGCTCCAGGCTCTCGGCGGCGGTCTCGTGCCGCGCGGCGGTCTCACGGAGTGCGATCGCCCGCTCGCGGATCCGGAGCCGCATCGAGTCCGCGGCCCGTCCGTGCCAGGCGGAGGACTCGGCGCGGGCGACCAGCTGATCGGCCAGCATCCGGATGTCGACGGCCTGCTCGCGCAGTTGGTCGACCCGTCGACGCATCACCTCGCTGTCGCCGTACATCAGCCCCCCTCGAGCCTCGCGCCGTGAGATCACGATCATGGCGCACGGCGCCGACAGTACCCGGCGCGGCCCTGCTCGCGCCGTACCGGCCGGTGTCAGCGGTACGGCGTCACACGGCGGGGTCGGCGGAGGGCTGGGCCGAGGGCACCGGCCCGCACACGAGCGTGTCCGCCTTGACCTTCACCGTGCGCCTCCCCGAGGACGGCTTGTCGAAGTTGTCACCCACCACGACCACGATGCCGGGAGCCGAGGTGGTCCGCTCGACCACCTTGGGCCGGCCCAGCCGGTTGGCGAGCAGTTGCACCGCCGGGCTGCCGGCGTCGGCGGTCCAGATCTGGACCTTGCGCACCTTGGTGCCCTCGGGCGCGTTCCCGCTGGTGCCGCGGGCGAAGCCCTGGTCGCTGAGCTGGGACATGGTGCGGCTCGCCAGCCCGAAGCGCTTGCCGGCGTTGAGCACGCTCACCACGACCTGCTTGGGGGCGAGCTTGTCGCCCGCGGAGTACTTCTTCTGGATGCACAGCGGCGGTTCGACCGCCTCGGGCACCGGCTCGGTCAGCCTGTTCCAGCCCCAGTACCCTCCCGCCACCAGCAGCAGGCACAGCACCACCAGAGTGATGGCGGCGCGGACGTGCCGGGACATCTCACGCCCCCACGGTGTGGACTCGGGCATGCAGGACCATGCGCTGCTGGAGCGCGGCGCGGAGCGCGCGGTGCAGGCCGTCCTCCAGGTAGTAGTCGCCCCGCCACTGCACCACATGGGCGAACAGGTCACCGTAGAAGGTGGAGTCCTCGTCGAGCAGGGTCGCCAACTGGAGGGTGTCCTTGGTCGTGACCAGTTCGTCCAGTCGGATCTGGCGGGGCGGCAGCGCGGCCCAGTCGCGCGGGCTGAGGCCGTGCTCGGGGTACGGCCGCCCCAGCCCCACGCGTTTGAAGATCACGGGCGCACTATAAACCCGGTGACTCCGCTTCCCGAGGTTGGTCCGGGACACGACCGCGGCCCGTCCGGAAGCAGGTTCCGGACGGGCCGCGGGGAAGTCTCGTGGCGGGTAGCCGACGGGGTCGGTCAGGCGGACCAGCGCAGGGAGTCGTAGGCGATGTCGGCCAGCGCGTTCACGCCACGCAGGTCCTCACGTTCTTCCATCAACCGGTTCAGCCCCTGGGCGTGTCGGCTCTTCAGACTGTGGCGCTGCAGCGTGGTCGGCTCGAACTCGCGGGTGCGGTCGGTCGCGGTGGGGTTCTCCATCGGGGCCTCCTGTGGTGGTCACTGTCGGGTGGCTCCCATCCTTGCCCCGGTGAATCGACGCGTCGTTGCTTCCAGATGACGAGTGTGTGAACCGTTGTGCGAACGACTCAGATGGTGTATGGGACAGATCACACTCGACGTTCTTGACCTCATAGGGACGGGTCGCTCCACCCGAGTTGGACCACCTCGACCCCGCGGTCGCGGGTCACCAGGCGACCTCGGCCCGGGATCGTCGGGGTGGGTCGCAGGTTGCCGATCAGCGGGCCCTCGTCGGGGGAGCCGGACAGCAGCAGACCCGGCATCGCGAGATCACGCATCGATTGGATGGTCGGCTCGTAGAGCGACCGCGACGCGCCACCGGACCGGCGGGCGAGGACGACGTGCAGGCCCGTGTCGCGCGCCTGCGCCAGCAGAGGTTGCAGGGCCTGGAGCGGCGAGCCCTGCTGGGTGGCGACCAGGTCGTAGTCATCCACCAGCACGAAGACCTCCGCACCGGTCCACCAGGACCGGTTGCGCAGTTGCTCGGGGGTGACGTCGGGGCCGGGGATCCGGCTCTCCAGGTACGTCGCCAGGTCGCGCAGCACCGGAGTCGCCTGGTTGGCCGAGGTGAGGTAGTTGAGGAGGTACTCGTCGGGGATCTCGCCGAGCAGCGAACGGCGGTAGTCCACGACCACCAGCTGGGCCTGCTTCGGGCTGCGGGTGCGCATCACCTCGCGGGCGTAGGACCGCAGCAGCGCGCTCTTGCCCGACTGGCCGTCACCGAAGACCAGCAGGTGCGGTTCGGAGTCGGGGTCGAGGCCGACCGGCGCGAGCTCCTTCTCGTTCACGCCGAGCAGGATCCGGCCCCCCGGGTGTTCATCGGCGGGGACCTGGGCGAGCTGCCGGATCTCGTCGAGCCGGATCTGCTCGGGTAGGAGACGCAGCTTGGGGCCGGACGGGCCGGTCCAGGCGGCGGCGACCTTCTCGATCAGGTCGTCGACGCCGGGGCCGAGACTGTCGGCGGAGGCGATGCCGTCGATGCGCGGCAGCGAGGAGAGGAAGTGCAGCTTGCTCGGCGTCAGGCCTCGGCCCGGACGCCCGGTCGGGACCAGCGCCGCGATCTTGCGGTCGAGCTCGGAGTCGATCGGGTCGCCGAGGCGGAGCTCGAGCCGGGTGCCGAACATGTCCCGCATCGCGGCCCGGAAGTCCGCCCATCGGGTGGCCGCCGCGACGATGTGCAGGCCGAAGGTCAGGCCGCGGGTGGCGAGCTGCTGGATCTCGATCTCGAGGTCGTCGAAGTCGGCCCGCAGCGTGCTCCAGCCGTCGATGACCAGGAACACGTCGCCGTATCCGTCATCGGCGCGACCCGCCGCCCGCCGGGTCCGATAGGTCTCGATGGAGTCGATCCCCTGTGCCCGGAAGTAGGCCTCGCGCCGGTCGACGACTCCGGTGACCTCGGCGATGATCCGCCGCACGATGTCCGGCTCCGACCTGCTGGCGACACCGGCCACGTGCGGCAGCCGGCGCAGCGGTGCGAAGGTGCCGCCGCCGAAGTCGAGCACGAAGAACTGCGACTCCAGCGGAGTCGTGGTCAAGGCGGTGCTGGCCACGATGGTGCGGGCCAGGGTGGACTTGCCGCTGCGCGGGCCGCCGACGACGGCCACGTGACCCGCGGATCCGGACAGGTCCACGCTGAGGGTGTCGCGACGCTGCTCCCGCGGCCGGTCGACGGTGCCGAGCGGGATGGTGAGACCGCCCAGCGCCCGCCAGCTCGGCGAGACCAGCCCGGCGCTCGGATCGTGGGTCAGGCCGCCCATCAGGGCATCGAGGGTGTCGGGTACGTCGAGCGGCGGCAACCACACCTGGTGGGCGGGCAGGCCGTGGCCCTCCATCCGCTCCACACCGATGTCGAGCAGCGACGGCTGGTTGCCCTCCCCGGCGGGCATCGGACGCGACGCGTCCTCGTCGTCCTCGGGCAGGTCGAGTTGCCGGACCTCGGCGATGGTGAAGGGCAGGATGCCGTGGATCTTGCCGCCCTCGTCGCGGCGTACCCGACTGCCCTTGGCGCTCGGCGGACCGGACACGTACGCCGCCTTGAACCGCACCATCGAGGTCGGGTCGGGCTTGAGGTAGCCCAGGCCGGGCACCGCCGGCAGCTCGTAGGCGTCGGGCACACCCAGCACGGCGCGCGACTCCTGGCCGGAGAAGGTGCGCAGGCCGACCCGGTAGGACAGGTGCGACTCCAGGCCGCGGAGTCGGCCCTCCTCCAGCCGCTGCGAGGCGAGCAGCAGGTGCAGACCGAGCGAGCGGCCCAGCCGGCCGATGGCGACGAAGAGGTCGATGAACTCGGGCTTGGCCGAGAGCATCTCGGAGAACTCGTCGACCACGATGAACAGTGACGGCAGCGGGGCCAGGGAAGGGTCGTTGGTCCGGGCCCTCTCGTAGTCCTTGAGCGAGGCGAAGTTGCCGGCCTCGCGGAGCAGTTCCTGGCGACGCACCATCTCGCCGGACAGGGCGTCCTGCATCCGGTCGACGAGGGTGAGTTCGTTGGCCAGGTTGGTGATCACCGCGGAAACGTGCGGCATCTCCGACATGCCCGCGAAGGTGGCACCGCCCTTGAAGTCGACCAGCACCATGTTGAGCTGCTCGGGCGGGTGGGTCATCGCCAGGCCCAGCACCAGGGTGCGGAGGAACTCCGACTTGCCCGAGCCGGTGGCACCGATGACCAGGCCGTGCGGGCCCATGCCCTGCTGGGCGGACTCCTTGATGTCGAGGTGCACGAGCCCGCCGCCGTCGCCGAGCCCGATCGGCACCCGCAGCCGGTCACGCTGCGGCCGGGGCCGCCAGGCCACCTCGGGGTCGAGGGTGCGGACGTCGCCGAGCGCGAGCAGTTCCATGAAGTCGGTGGGCCGCATGATCGCCTCGTCGCCGGCGTCGCTCTTCACGTCGGCCTCGGTGCTCACGGTGTGCAGCGGGGTGAGTCGTCTGGCGAATGCCTCCGCGGTGGCGATGTCGCACTGGTCGACGCGGGCATGGACGGCGTCCTCGCGCACCCGGATCACCGAGGCGGGATAGCGGCCGTCCTTGGCGGGCTCCTGCTCCAACTGGAATCGGAGCCGGCTCGAGTCGGTCAGCTCGTCCCATCGCACCGGCAGGTCGAGCACTGTCACCCCGTGGATGCCGTCCTGCGGAAGCACGTGGTTGCCCGGCGGGAGCGACACCCCGTCGAGCACGATCAGCACGTGCGGGGTGGCCGGACGCTGCTCGGCCCCGAATCGCGGCCGCTCGGCGAGATCGGTGGGCAGCAGCGAGGCCAGTTCATCGAGTGAGGTCGTGACCATCCGGACCGGGCCGACGGCGTCGGACTCGCGGGTGCTCTGGGCGTGCGGGAGCCACTTGATCCAGTCCCAATCCGCGAGGTTGGTCTCCTCGGTGAGGACGGCGATGACGAGCTGGTTGGGGGAGTGGAAGGCGGCCGCGGAGCACAGGACCGCCCGGGCGGTCGCCCGGGCCGGCTCCTCGTCGGCGCAGATCTCGATGAAGTCGAAGGCGCGCAGGTCGATCGAGGCGGGCAGGTCGGGCTGGAGCCGGTGCACGACCAGCAGCCGGTGGAGCGCGGAGGCGGCGGCCGGGTCGACCTGATCGATCGGCGCGCTCTCGGGAGGCACCAGCTCCAGGGAGAGCGGCTGGTGACACACGCCGTACCTCACCTGGAGGAAGCGGGGGTCACCCGCGCCCAGCTCCCAGAGGCGGGAGCGCTCGTCGGCCAGCGCGACCAGGGCGGAGGGGTCGGGATGCTGCCAGGTCAGGGCCCGGCGCTGGGCGTCGGCGGCCTTGCGTGCCGTGGAGCGGACGCTGGCGAGGTAGCGCAGGTAGTCGGTGCGCGACCCGGTGACCTGCTGATGCCGCTGCTTGCGCTGGCGATCGATCTGCACGACCACGAAACCGAGGGTGGCGAACAGGAACATCCCGGCCGCGATGTACTGCCGCCCGCCGGTGCTGCTCCCGCTCATGGTGGCGACCAGGACGATCGAGCCGAGACTTCCCAGCATGGGGATGGCGTTCATCAGTACGCCGGCGGCGCCCTCGGCCTGCTCGATCTGCGGCGGCGGCTGGAGCTGCAGCTGGCCGGCGGGCATCTCGGGCTCGTCGAGTCGTCCGCCCCGGAGCGTCGTCGTCACTGTGCTTCCCCTGGTTTCCCTGGTCGGTGTCGCCCTACGGCCGCGGCCCGGCCTGATCGGCCGGTTGGTCCGTGCTGCCGGGCGCGCCCGCGCGGCCGTTCCGTGCGACTGTGCCGCTCGACTATAGAGCCGGCCCCGGACACCCACTACTCTGCCGGTTCTAGGAGACCGGGGCGAGGTCGTGGTGCGGACCCGCCGGTCGCGGTTCGGCACGCCGTACCTGAGACTAGGCGTGACCGGGTCCTTCACGACCCCCGGCGCGGGCGACGAGCAGATCAGGAGGCAGCAAGGTGGCGAGCGGTGGATCGTTGGCGAGCAGCCTCGCGCTGAGCGTCCACGGCCCGGCGGGTGTCGTCGACCTGGTGGTGCCGCAGGACGCTGCCGCGGTCGACCTGGCCCGGGAGTACGCCGCGGTGGCCGGCCTGAGCGCAGCACCGGCGCTGGTGACCAGGAGCGGTCGCACGCTCCCTGCGGACCAGCCGTTGGTCGACGCCGGCGTCGTCACCGGCGACCTGTTGGCCGCCACCGATCCCCTCTTCGCCGCCGCGGAGCATCACGCGGGAGGCTCCGCCGCCGGAGACCAACACGTCGGCCCGCGGGAGGGGCGGCCAGGTGCCGCCTCCGCCCTCTGGGTCACCGTCGCTGCGGCCGCCGCGGTGCTCGCCGGGTGGCTGGGCGCCCGCTCGGACGGGCTCTCCCATCAGATGGTGATCGGTCTGCTGGCGGCCGCGGCGCTCACCGGCCTGGTGCCCGTGGGCAGGTACGCCGAGCGGCGGGCCGTGACCGCCCCGGCGTTCGCGGCCGCGGCGGCCTTCGCCTACGGATGGGAGCCGGTCCCCGAACGACTTCCGACCCTGATCGGTACCGCCGCCCTCTTCGGCGCGGTCACCGCCGGGGTGGTGCGGGCCCTGGACCGACGTGCCGATGAGGCCCTCAAGGTGTGGATGGTCGGCGGCATCGGGCTGTTCCTGCTCACGACCGTCGCCGCCCTGCTGGACCGCGAGCCCCAGGTGGTGTGGGCGGTGGTGCTCGGCGTCGGCATGCTCGCCGCCAGGTTCGTACCGATGTACGCCATCGACGTCCCGGACCACTATCTGCTGGAGTTGGACCGGCTCTCGGTGAGCGCCTGGTCCGCCCGCGCCCAGCCCCCCGGCCGGCGCAACCGCACCATCGTGCCCGCCTCGGCCGTGTCCAACGTCGCCGAGAAGGGAGCGCGGCTGCTCCTGGCCGGAGCCGTCGCGGTCTTCGTCGCGACCGCCCTCGCGGCCCCGCTGCTGCTGACCGCGGCCGACCTGCCGATCGACCACGGTGGTGCTCAGGCACTGGTCCTGTTCACCGGTGCCGCGCTGCTGCTCGCCGCCCGCAGTTACCGCTACGCCGCGGCACGGACACTGCTGCGCCTGGCCGGCCTGGCGTGTTGGGCGGCGCTGTTGGCGACGCTGCTCGACGAATGGGGCCCCGCAGGCCTGTGGACGCTCGCGCTGGTCGCCGTCGTACTGGCCGCGGTGCTGGTCGTGGCCGCGGTCGCGACCGGGCGCGGATGGCGCTCTGCCTGGTGGTCGCGTCGGGCCGAGGTGGCGGAGGGATTGTGCGGTGCCGCGGCGCTCGCGGCACTGGTCGTGGCCACCGGCCTGGTGCGCTCGCTGTGGGAATCAGGAATCAGTGTTTAGACCCTGATCGACCGGGCATACACCCTGCCGTCCGGCCTCCGGGGCGGGCCCAAGGATCGACATACTCGATGTACCAACTCGGCGGCGTCATGCCGTACGGGGAAAGGAAACGACATGGCGCAGGGAAACTTCGGGCAGGGTGAGGGCACTCTCTCCAAGGCCGCCGAGATGGTCCGTGAGGCCAAGGGCGACTTCGACAACCTGGCCTCGCAACTGAGCAGCCAGATCGACGGCGCGCGTGCGCAGTGGAAGGGCCAGGGCGGTAACGCCTTCTTCGCCCTCCACCAGGCCTGGACCGAGAAGCAGCGCACCGTGGTCTCGGCCCTCAACGAGTTCGAGAGCTCGCTCCGCTCGACCGAGAAGGACAACGTCAGCACCGACGACACCCAGTCCCAGAACTTCGCCGGCTTCCAGAACCGCCTCGGCTGACCGGCCACCTACGAGTTTCAAGGAGAATCAGTGATGAACGACGGCATCCTTGTCAACCACGGCGGCCTCGAGCAGGTCGCGGCCGACCTCGCCACGGGCGTGAAGAAGATCGAGCAGCGCCTCGACCGCCTGGAGAACGAGCTGGCCCCGCTGAAGAGCGACTGGGAGGGTAACGCCCAGGCCGCCTACCACCAGGCCAAGGCCAAGTGGGACCAGGCCATCAACGAGATGCAGACCCTGCTGGCGCAGACCGGCACCGCGGTCCAGAACTCCAACCAGGAGTACGCCGCCGCCGACAAGCGCGGCGCGGCCGCCTTCGGTGGCTGAACGAGCAGTGCTCTAGTCTCACTCCGGTGAGCACTCACAAGGGGTCGGCGGGTAGCGCCGGCCCCTTCGTGCGCGATGGTTTGCAAACCGATGACGAGCTGGCCACAGCCGAGCAGGCTGAGGACGGCTGACGGCAAGGAGTGGTGATGTCGCAGGCGCCCGTTGGAGCCTCGGGACTGGTTCGGGTGACGGTGGCCTCGGGGGCTCGGCGCGTCGATCTGGTGCTGCCCGGGTCGATCCCGGTGGCCGAGCTCGTGCCTGAGCTGGCGCGCAGCGTGGGCCTGCTCGACGCCGCCACCGTGTACGGCGGCTACAGCGTGGTCACCGCCGAGGGTCGCGAACTGGCCACCGACATCGGGCTGATCGCCCAGGGGATCGAGGACGGCGGCGTCCTCACCCTCGGTGCCGGCGCCGACAAGGAAGCTCCGCGTGTCTACGACGACATCGTCGAAGCGATGACCGACGTCGTCGAGCGTGACCTCACCCCGTGGCAGCCGGCCGCGGGCCGGCGTACCGCCCTGTGGGCCGCGGGGCTGCTGCTCGCCCTGGGCGCGGTCGCGCTGTTCGTGCAGCGCGACTCGTTGCTCGCCGGAGTGACCGCGGCGGTGCTCGCGGTGGCCCTGGTGACCGGGGCGATCGTGCTCTCCCGAGCCCAGCGTGAGCCCGCGGCCGCGGTCGCGGTCGGTTGGATCGGTACGGCGTACGCCGGGATGGCCGGTTTCATGCTCGGGTCCCAGGTGTTCGACGGTCCGACCTGGGGGCTGCCCCTGGCCTGCGCCGGCGCGGGTGCCCTCCTCCTGGGCGCCGTCGCGCTGCTCGGGCTGGGCCAGGGACGCACGCTGGTCATCCCCGGCGTCGTGGTGGGCGCGATCCTGCTGGTGGCCGGCGGCCTGGTCGATCTGGCCGGCTGGGACCCCGCGGTGGTCCTCTGCACCGTGCTCGTCGTCGTGGTGCTGGCGGGGAGTGTCTTCCCGTGGTTGGCACTGGGCATGACCACCACGGACGTGGATCAGTTGTTCACCCACGCCGACATCACCGCCGAGCCGGACGAGATCGACGCGGCCAAGGTCACCGACGACGCCCGGGTCGCCCACGAGATCCTGATCGCGGTCACCGGCACCGTCGGACTGCTGCTGGTGCTGGTCACCCCCTTCGCGGTCGGGCTCGGGCTGTGGGGCACGCTGCTCGCCGTGGCGGCCTGCATCGTGGTGATGACCCGCACCCGGCAGTACCGCGTCGGCGCGGAGGTGCTGGTCGGCCTCGTCTCCGGCATCGCCGGCCTCCTGGTCACCGCCGCCGCCGTCATCGTCCTGCACCCGGACTGGCGGCCCACGGTCGCGGTGGTCCTGGCCGTGGCCGGCGGGCTGCTGCTGGCCGCCACCCTCGTGCCCGGCGAGCCCTCGCTGCGCCGTGGACGGATCGGCGACATCGTGGAGACGATCGGGCTGCTCGCCCTCATCCCGCTGCTGGTGCTCGCCAGCGGTGTGCTCGGCTCCATGGGGTTCTGATGGCGACCAAGAAGGACCTCGTCGAGGCGCACTCCTTCACCCGCCGCAGGCTGGTGACCGCCTTCCTCTCCGGCGCTCCGGGAGGGCGTGAGGTCGAGCCGTCCCGCCCCGGTCGCACCGTGGTCGGAGGCGTCGCGCTCGCCGTGCTGCTGGTCGCCGCCGCGGCCATCGGCTCGGTGCTCTCGCCCCGGACCCCGGCCGACTGGAAGCAGCCGGGTCTGGTCATCTCCAAGGACACCGGTGAGCGGTACGTCATCCTCGACGAGGAGGACGGCGGCGAGTCCGAGCTCCGCCCGGTCATCAACGTCACCTCCGCGCAGCTCCTGCTCGGGGTCGGTGTCAAGCCGACCATCGTGCAGCAGGACGCCCTGGACGGCGAGTCGCCGGGCGAGGACATCGGCATCCTGGGGGCCCCGCAGCAGCTGCCCACCAGCAGCGACTTCATCAACACCGGCTGGACCGCCTGCACCGCCGCGCAGTCGACCGCGATGCG
The DNA here is from genome assembly GCF_000422825.1 of Nocardioides insulae DSM 17944. Taxonomy (GTDB): domain Bacteria; phylum Actinomycetota; class Actinomycetes; order Propionibacteriales; family Nocardioidaceae; genus Nocardioides; species Nocardioides insulae. The sequence goes on from NZ_AUGU01000016.1 coordinate 34,353, forward strand.
CGTCCACATCGGCACCGACTCCGGGGTCACCGGTGCCCCCGACAGTGCGACGCTGGTCAGGTCCGGCGGCGAGGTCTGGATGATCGCGCAGGCCTACCGCACCGCGGATGCCTCCGAGCCGGAGGCGTTCCGCTACCTGGTGCCCAACTCCGCCGGACGCGACGGGATGCTTCAGGATCTGGGGCTGCCGCCGGCCAGCAGCGCGCGAGCGGTGTCGCAGCAGTGGCTGGGCCTTTTCCCGCAGGGCGGACCTCTCGGCCCGCAGACACTGTCCTTCCCCGGCGCCGGCGAGGTCGTCACCGCGCCCGGCCTGCAGCCCGGTGCCAAGGTGGGTGACCTGCTCGAGGCGGAGGACGGCGACCTGTTCGTCTTCGCCACCCCCGACGGCGAGATGGTCCCCCTCGACACCTTCGAAAGGATCGTCTACACCGGCACCGTCGACGCCAAGACCTGGCCGGGCTCGACCCCGCAGGGCCGACTCGGCGTCTCTCCCGCGGACACGGCGCACTGGCCGGACGCTCCGCCGTCCGCCGACCCCGTGCGCGGCGAGACCTGCGCCGTCCTGCACGCGCAGGAGGGCGAGCCACCCTTCGTCACGCTGGCCACCGACCCGACCGAGGACCACAGCGCGGCCGAGGTCGAGCCGGGCGACCGGAGGGCGACGATCGACCCCGGGCACGGCGCCCTGGTCAACACCGGCGACTGGACCTCCTCCACGAGCACCACCACCTACGTCGTGGACAACAACGCCAAGGCCTACTCACTGCAGGGACAGCAGACCCTCGAGCGCCTCGAGTACGACGAGGAGGCGACGCCCCTGATCCCCGACGCGTGGATCGAGGTCCTCAACAAGGGCGTGCCGCTCTCCAGCCAACTGGCGCTCTGCCCGCCCGTGGAGCCCGACACCGAGCCGGTCACGGAGTGCCCGTGAGCCGCCGCCCGGTCCCCTGCCGGCTGGCCGCCGGCCTGTGCGCGCTCGCGCTCGGGGCGGGCGCGATCACGGTGGCCGGGTCTGCCCCGGCGTACGCGGTGGAGGGTGACTACGCCTGCGCGGACCTCGCGCCCCGCGATGACCCGGAGCGCTACCAGACCTCCGCGGCCAGCGCACCGTTGGAGACGCTGGGGATCGCGGACGCGCATGCCTGGCTCGCGGACCACGGCCGCGCGCTGGGCGACGTCGGGGTCGCGGTGGTCGACTCCGGGGTCGCCTCGGGGGGCGGCAACGTCCCCGTCTCCGAACAGCGCATCCCCGCCGCTCCGGTCTACTACCACGGCACCGCCGTGGCCGGACTGATCGCCGGCCGCCCGCGCGGTGACGAGCTGACCGGTGTCGCGCCGGACGCGCACATCGTCGACGCCCGGTTCTACACCGAGGTCAACGACGAGGGTGAGTCCCCGGATCTGACCAACGCCAACCTCGCCGCCGCCCTGCAGTGGCTGTTGGCGCGACCCGACTCCTTCGACATCGTCAACCTCTCGGTGAAGCTGAACTACTCCGACGAGGTCGCCGGGCTGATCGCCCAACTCGTCGACAGGGGCAAGATCGTCGTCGCCGCGTCCGGCAACCGTCCCGATGATCAGTCCGATCCCTATCACGTCTACTACGGCGTGGAGGACGTCGCCGAGGAGGTCTTCCCGGCCGGGTACGACGGTGTCCTCGCCGCCAGCGCCGAGGTCAAGGAGTCCGGCAGCGGGGGCGCGGATGCCTCCTCGGCCGACCTGGCCAGCTCGGCGATCGACGTCTCCGCCCCGACCATGGGTGCGGTGAGCTACGCCGTCACCGGGGAGAGCTGCCTGCTCAACGAGAACGCCACCTCGTGGGCGGCCGGTCTCGTCAGCGGCGTCCTGGCCCTGCTCAGGTCGGCCTACCCCGACGACACGCCCCAACAGCTGGTGACCCGGTTGAAGGTCACCGCCAGCGGACGGGTCGACGTCCCCGGCACGTTCCGGGGCGCCGGCATGGTGCAGCCGATGGAGGCGCTGACCAGGCCGCTGAAGATCGACGCCGACGGGTCGGTCCAGGCCGCCCGGCAGGCGGTCGATTCGGAGAAGGCGGCGCTGCCGCCGGTGGAGGACGACGTACTCGCCGACATCAAGCGGTCGGCGGTGTGGTGGGGCGTTCTCGGTGGTGGCGCGCTCCTGGTCGCCGTCCTGCTGCGGCCGCTCTTCGCCCGCCGCCGCTGACCTCTGTTCGAGCCTCGGCGTACCGGCTCGGAACGCCGAACGGCGCCGGGTGGACCCGGCGCCGTTCGTGGTGGCGGAGGTAGGGGGATTCGAACCCCCGAGGGCGTTAACCCAACCCGCTTTCCAAGCGAGCGCCATAGGCCACTAGGCGATACCTCCGCGGAGGAGAGTACCCGCCGCCGCGGCCCGGCACGAAATCGGCCTGGGGTCCCGAGTGGGTGGCGTGCCGGCCCGGCGACCGTCGTTTGGGCGAGGTCGGGGCCTCCCCGTATGCTCTGGGGCAACCCCCCGTGTGGCGGCATCTCGCCCAACTCCCCCAGGGCCGGAAGGCAGCAAGGGTAAGTGAGCTCTGCCGGGTACACGGGGGGCCTTTTCATGTCCGGGGTACGACGGCCGGCGTCCGGACCGTGCTCGGGATCTGTGCGGGACCGGCCCATCGATTCTGTCGGTGGCCCTGGTTAGGGTTCTGACGTGGAGTCACCCCTCGCCTTGTATCGCCGCTACCGGCCCGAGACCTTCGCGGAGGTCATCGGCCAGGAGCACGTGACCGAGCCGCTGCGTGCCGCGCTGGCCAACAACCGGGTGAATCACGCCTATCTGTTCTCCGGGCCGCGGGGCTGCGGCAAGACCACCTCGGCGCGCATCCTGGCCCGGGCGCTCAACTGCGAGCAGGCGCCGACGGCGGATCCGTGCGGAGAGTGTCGGAGTTGCCGTGACCTCGCCCGCAACGGTGGCGGCTCGATCGACGTGATCGAGATCGACGCCGCCTCGCACGGTGGTGTCGATGACGCTCGCGACCTGCGGGAGAAGGCGTTCTTCGCCCCCGTGCAGAGCCGCTACAAGGTCTACATCATCGATGAGGCACACATGGTGACCACGCAGGGCTTCAACGCCCTGCTCAAGCTGGTCGAGGAGCCGCCCCCGCACCTGCGGTTCATCTTCGCCACCACCGAGCCGGAGAAGGTCATCCCCACGATCCGCTCCCGCACCCACCACTACCCGTTCCGGCTGATCCCGCCCAAGCTCCTGTCCGGTTACCTCTCCGAGCTGTGCCAGCGGGAGGGGGTGGCGATCGAGCCAGCGGCGTTGCCGATGGTCGTGCGTGCCGGCGGCGGTTCGGCGCGTGACACGCTCTCCGTGCTCGACCAGCTGATCGGCGGTGCCGGGGAGCAGGGGGTCACGCTCCCGCTCGCCACCGGCCTGCTGGGCTACACGCCGGACTCGCTGCTCGACGAGGTGGTCGACGCCTTCGCCGCCGGCGACGGTGCGGCCGTGTTCGGTGTGGTCGACAAGGTGATCGAGACCGGCCAGGATCCGCGTCGGTTCACCGAGGATCTGCTCCGCCGGCTCCGCGACCTGGTCATCGTCGCGGCCGTGCCCGACGCACCGGCCACCGGCCTGATCGACGTCGCCGAGGATCAGGCGGAGCGCCTGGTCGCCCAGGCGGCGCGGTTCGGCGTCACCGAGTTGAGCCGGGCCGCGGATCTGGTGGCCACCGGCCTCACCGAGATGCGCGGCGCCACCGCGCCCCGGCTGTTGCTGGAGCTGGTCTGCGCCCGGGTGTTGCTGCCCGCCGCCGATCACGGCACCCAGGGGCTGGCGGCCCGGCTCGACCGGTTGGAAAACCGGTTGGCCGTCACCGGCGTCCCCACCTCTGCACCTGCCGCTGCTCCCGCGGCGCCCGCCCAGGATCGTCCCTTCTCCCAGCGTGCGCTCGGCGCGGGGGCGGAGCCAGCGTCCGTGCCGCCGCGATCGGCCCCGCAGCCACCGCATGCGCAGCAGCCACCGGGAGCGCCGCAGACACCGGGAGCCCCGCAGCCGAGCACGCAGCACGGTCCGGAGCAGTCACAGCCGCAGTCACAGCCGCAGTCACAGCCCCAGCCGCAGCCGCAGTCGCAGCCGCAGTCGCAGTACGCGGAGCCGGCGGGCCAGGCAGCGGTGGATCCCGTCCAGCCCGAGCCGGCGGCCCCTGCCGCGCCCGAGCAGGAGGCCCCCGCCACGCCCGAACCCCCCGCATCCGCGACCGCGCCGGCACAGGGCGGGCTCACCCTGGTCGACGTCCGCCGGGTGTGGCCCGACATCGTCGAGAAGGTCAAGCACCGCCGCCGCCTCGCGTGGATCCAGCTCTCCCAGCACGGACAGGTGGTCGGTCTCTCCGAGCGGACCCTCTCGGTCGGGTTCAACAACAAGGGGGCACGGGAGTCGTTCGTCAACTCCGGCTGCGACGAGGTCCTGCGGCAGGCGGTGATCGACGTACTGGGGGCGGACTGGCGGATCGAGGCGATCGTCGACCCGGGCGCCACCGCCGATCCGGGACAGACCTCGCCGGGCGGGTCCGGGCCGAGGCCGTCACACCCCGCCCCCGCGGGTGATCGGCCTGCGGGTGACAGCTCGCCCATGGCCGCTTCGGAGTCGCCGGCACCGCAGGTTGAGGAAGATCGGCCTCCGTCCGACCCCACCGCTTCGCCGGGTGCGACCGCCGGGCCCGGGGGATCTTCCCCGTCCGCCCCGACAGCCCAGCCCGATCCGTCAGCGCTGCGGTCGCCGCAACAGTCATCCCAGGAGTCTCCCGGCCAGCGCACGGATGTGACCCGCCGGGCCAGGGAGGCGATCCAGCAGACCCGTTCGGGTGGCCCCGGTTCGGACGGGGCCGCGACCCCGCCCGCCGCCGATCCCGACTCCTTCGCCAGGCACGACGACCTCGACGCCGAGCACGTCGAGATCAGCGGCGCAGAACTCTTGGAGAGGGAGCTCGGTGCACGGATGATCGAAGAGATCCCACACAATCCGTGACCGTCCCTGAGCCGACCGACCCGACCGTCCCGACACACCCGAGGTGAGCCAGATGAGCCAGAACCCCTTCGACGCCCTCGGTGGGGGCGGGTTCGATATCAATGCCCTGTTCCAGCAGGCCCAGGCCATGCAGGAGCAGTTGGTCAGTGCTCAGGAGAAGCTCGCCGAGAGCACCGTGGAGGGCACCGTCGCCGGTGGAGCGGTGACCGTCCGGCTCTCCGGCACGGGGGAGCTGGAGGCGGTCGAGATCAAGCGGGGGGAGTTCGACGGGGGAGACCCCGACGACCTGGCCGATCTCGGTGACATGATCGTCGCCGCCTACCGCGACGCCAAGGCCCAGGCCGACGCGCTGGCCGGGCAGTCGCTCGGTCCCCTGGCGGGGGGTCTGGGTGGGCTCGGCGACCTGGCTGGGGGACTCCCTGGTGGCGCCGGTGGTGCCGGTGGTGCCGGTGGTCCGGAGGGTGGCGGCGGCCCCCAGAGCGGCGGCGAGGCAGGATCACCGCGCGGATTCGGGTTCTGATCGATCAGGCACGCCCCGACCGGGGCGCGCACGCATGGCGCCGGGCACGGCGTCGGGAAGCAGGAGACAGGTGTACGAAGGCGTCGTCCAGGACCTCATCGACGAGCTCGGCCGACTGCCGGGTGTGGGGCCGAAGAGCGCACAGCGGATCGCGTTCCATCTGCTGCAGTCCGACCCTGCCGACGTACGCCGGCTGGCCGAGATCCTGGTGCAGGTCAAGGACCGGGTGAAGTTCTGCAGCGTGTGTTTCAACGTCTCCGAGGAGGAGACCTGCCGCATCTGCCGTGATCCGCGGCGCGACCCGACGGTGCTGTGCGTGGTCGAGGAGTACAAGGACGTCGTTGCGATCGAGCGCACCCGCGAGTTCCGTGGCCGCTATCACGTCCTTGGTGGTGCGATCTCTCCGATCGACGGGGTGGGCCCGGAGCAGCTGCGCATCCGTGAGCTGCTGCAGCGGCTCTCCGACGGCACCCTCACCGAGATCATCCTCGCCACCGACCCCAACCTCGAGGGCGAGGCGACCGCGACCTATCTCACCCGACAACTCACCCCGCTGGGGTTGCGCGTGACGCGGCTGGCGAGTGGACTGCCGGTAGGCGGTGACCTCGAGTACGCCGACGAGGTCACCTTGGGGCGGGCTTTCGTGGGAAGGCGGGCGGCGGAATGATCCAGACAGCGAGCGGGGCGGCCCCCGGCGGGGTGGACCCTCAGACGGCGGACTTCGCCGAGCAGATCGCCGATCAGGTCGAGAGCTTCCTGCTCGCCCTCAGGGCGGTGGCCCAGGAGGGTGATGGTGGTCGAGCGATCTCGCTACTACTGCTCGAGGTGAGCCAGGTGTTGCTGGCCGGCGCACGACTCGGCGCCCAGAGCGACTTCGAGCCGCGCCAGGAGTATCAGCCCGATGTGGGCCCCGAGGCCGACGTCGACGAGCTCCGGCTTCGGCTCGCCACGATGCTCGGCCCGGTCGACACCTACAGCTTCGTCTTCGACCCCTACGTCCCGGAGGTCGTCGACAGCCAGCTCTCCGACGACCTGTCCGCGATCGCGACCGACCTGGAGAACGGGCTGCGCCACTACCGCTCCGGCAACGTCGACGAAGCGCTGTGGTGGTGGCAGTTCTCCTACGTCTCCTCGTGGGGCAATCTCGCCGGGGCGGTGCTCAACGCGCTGCTCACCGTGGTGGCACACGACCGGCTCGACAGCGAGGTCCCCGGCGAGGGTGACCAGCTCGCGGTTGCGGACGAGATCCTCGCCGACGACCCGACCACCTAGGCACGCCCGGGACGAGCCCGCGGGCCGGGCAGCGTTCGGAGCGGTCAAGCGCCTGGCGGGCGTGTCGTTGATCACCACCGCCGGTGCGGTGAGATATGGGGTCGCGGGCTTCCGGTCCGCCGGTAGACTTCATGGCTGGTCGAGCCTGGTCCGGCGTACGCCGAAGGCCACGACCGCGCCCTTGCACGCTCACACCCTGAGGACACCCACGTGGGAATCGTCGTCCAGAAGTACGGAGGCTCCTCCGTCGCCGATGCGGCCGGCATCAAGCGCGTCGCCCAACGGATCGTCAACACCAAGAAGCAGGGCCACGACGTCGTCGTGGTCGTCTCCGCGATGGGTGACACGACCGACGAGCTGCGCGACCTGGCTCAGCAGGTGACGCCGCTGCCCCCGCCGCGTGAGCTCGACATGCTCCTGACCGCCGGCGAGCGGATGTCGATGGCGCTGGTCGCGATGGCGATCCAGCGCCTCGGCCACGAGGCCCGCTCCTACACCGGCTCGCAGGCGGGTGTGATCACCGACGCGGTGCACGGCAAGGCCAAGATCATCGACATCCGGCCGGGCCGGATCCAGGAGGCGCTGGGCGACGGCGCGATCGCCATCGTCGCCGGCTTCCAGGGTGTCTCGCACGACACCAAGGAGGTCACCACGCTGGGCCGCGGCGCCTCCGACACCACCGCCGTCGCGCTGGCCGCCGCCCTCGGTGCCGAGGTCTGCGAGATCTACAGCGACGTCGACGGTGTCTTCACCGCCGACCCCCGGATGGTGCCCACGGCCCGCAAGCTCGAGAGGGTCTCCACCGAGGAGATGCTCGAGATGGCCGCCTCGGGCGCCAAGATCCTTCATCTGCGGTGCGTGGAGTACGCCCGCCGCTACGACATGCCCATCCACGTGCGGTCGTCGTTCTCCAATCTGGAGGGCACGTGGATCATCCCCGACAACCACCCAGGAGCACAGGACATGGAGCAGGCGATCATCTCCGGCGTCGCCCACGACCGGTCGGAGGCCAAGATCACCGTCGTCGGCGTCCCCGACAAGGTCGGTGAGGCCGCGCGGATCTTCGAGACCCTGGCCCAGGCCGAGGTCAACATCGACATGGTGGTGCAGAACATCTCCGCGGCCACCACCGCGCTGACCGACATCTCCTTCACCCTGCCGCGGGCGGACGGGCAGGCCGCGATGGCAGCGCTCGCCCGGATCCAGAGCGAGGTCGGCTACGACAAGCTGCTCTTCGACGATCAGGTCGGCAAGGTCTCGCTCATCGGTGCGGGCATGCGCTCGCACCCCGGTGTGACCGCCAAGTTCTTCTCCGCCCTGGCCAGCGCCGGGGTCAACATCGGGATGATCTCGACGTCCGAGATCCGGATCTCGGTGACCGTCGACGAGGCCCAGATCGAGACCGCCGTCCAGGCCGTCCACGCCGCCTTCGACCTCGACGCCGATGAGGTCGAGGCCGTCGTCTACGGAGGTACCGGACGATGAACGCACAGCGCCCCGTCAACATCGGCATCGTCGGCGCCACCGGCCAGGTCGGCGTAGCGATGCGCCAGATCCTCGCCGAGCGGGACTTCCCCGTCGGGGAGATCCGGTTCTTCTCCTCGCCCCGCTCGGCCGGCAAGGTGCTCGAGTACGCCGGGCGTCAGGTCACCGTCGAGAATGCCGAGACCGCCGATCCTGCCGGGCTGGACATCGCGCTCTTCTCCGCGGGTGCGACCGCTTCCCGTGCGCTGGCCCCGAAGTTCGCCGAGGCCGGCGTGATCGTGATCGACAACTCCTCCGCGTTCCGCAAGGATCCGGCCATCCCGCTGGTCGTCTCCGAGGTCAACCCCGAGGCGATGCAGCCGGTGATCGAGGCCGGTCGCGGCATCGTCGCCAACCCCAACTGCACCACCATGGCCGCCATGCCGGTGCTCAAGCCGCTGCACGAGGCGGCGGGCCTCGAGCGTCTGATCGTCTCCTCCTACCAGGCGGTCTCGGGTTCGGGTATCGCCGGTGTGGACGAACTGGCCGAGGGCGTCGCCGCCGCGGGTGAGAAGTCCCGCGAACTGGCCTACGACGGCGAGGCCGTGAGCTTCCCCGAGCCGAACAAGTACGTCGCGCCGATCGCGTTCAACGTGCTGCCGCTGGCCGGCTCGATCGTGGACGACGGGCTCAACGAGACCGACGAGGAGCAGAAGCTTCGCAACGAGTCCCGCAAGATCCTCGGCCTTCCGGAGCTGAAGGTCTCCGGCATCTGCGTGCGGGTCCCGGTCTTCACCGGGCACTCGCTGGCGGTCAACGCCGAGTTCGGTGCCGAGATGACCCCGGCGCGCGCGCAGGAGCTGCTCCGCGACGCCCCCGGGGTGGAGCTCCGCGACGTCCCCACGCCGCTGCACGCCGCCGGCAAGGACCCGTCCTACGTCGGCCGGTTCCGGCAGGACCCCGGCGTCGAGGGCAACCGTGGGCTCGCGCTGTTCATCAGCAACGACAACCTGCGCAAGGGCGCGGCGCTCAACACCGTGCAGCTCGCGGAGATCGTCGCCGCACAGCTGTGAAGCGCTGACGCAGAAGCGTCGTAGAGGGCCCCGGCGTGCGCCGGGGCCCTCTGTCGTGCTGCCCGGTTCCTCGGTGCTCCCACGGCCATCAACGTGCCGTCACCGACCCGACTGAGGCTCGCCGTGCCGGCTCAACCGGCTGGCCTGGCGTACCCGCCGTACCGATCGTGTCGGCGCCGGTCGTGTGTGGCCCTGTTGGCCCGGAGGCCCGATTCGACGGTCCGGGAGGGTCGATTCGACGGGGCCCGGGAAGGGCGACCCGACGGGCCTGGGAGGCCCGATCACCTGGGAAAAGGGCGAGGCCCCCGCGGCGGGGATACCGCCGCGGGGGCCTCATCAAATGGTCGGGGTGACAGGATTTGAACCTGCGGCCTCTTCGTCCCGAACGAAGCGCGCTACCAAGCTGCGCCACACCCCGATCCGTGTTCCCAGGGAACCTGGGCTCACAGAACAGGGAGCATAGCGGAGCGGTCCGGCTGAGTCGTAATCGGGGGGTTAGGCCACCAGGGCGGCCTCGACCCCGGCCTGCGGCACCAGGGTGAGCAGGGTGGCCTCGGGGCGACAGGCGACCCGGAGCCGGACGTACGGCGAGGTGCCGAGCCCCGCCGAGACGTGCAGCCAGGAGGAACCTGGCTCGCCGGGAAGGGAGCCTGCCGGGTGTCGGTGCAGACCTCGGGCGCGGGCTGGCTCGAGGTCGCAGTTGGTGGTCAGGGCGCGGCCACCGGGAAGGCAGACCTGGCCGCCGTGGGTGTGCCCTGCGATCACCGCGTCGTAGCCGTCCCGGGCGAAGGCGTCCAAGACCCGCAGGTACGGCGCATGCGCGACGCCCAGCCGGACGTCGGCGTGCGGGTCGGCGGGCCCGGCCACCGCGTCCAGGCGGTCGAGGGAGAGGTGCGGGTCGTCGACGCCGGCGAACGCGAACCGGAGCCCGGCGACCTCCAGGGTGCCGGTGGTGTTGGTGAGATCCAGCCAGCCGGAGTGGGTCAGCATCCGTTTCAGCGCCTCCCACGGCAGTTGGGGGCGGTGCGTGGCGCGGTGACCGTCGTCGGGCAGCAGGTAGCGCAGGGGGTTGCGCAGGCTCGGCTCGAAGTAGTCGTTCGAACCGAGCACGAACACCCCCGGCCGGTCCAACAGACCCCCCAGCGCGTCGGCGAGCGGTCCGACCGCGTTGCGGTGCGCGAGGTTGTCGCCGGTGTTGATCACCAGGTCGGGCCGCAGCGCCGACAGCTCATTGAGCCAGGCCTGCTTGCGCACCTGGCCCGGCGTCAGGTGCAGGTCGCTGAGGTGCAGCACCCTCACCGGGTCGGCGCCAGGGGGCAACAACGGCACCGTGACCTGCCGCAACGTGTACTGCCGGGCCTCCCAGGCGGCGTATGCCGTGAGGGCGGCCCCGCCGAGCATTCCTGCGGCGCCCAGACCGCCGGCAATCCGAGTGAGCCGCATGGGGCAAGGCTGCCACAATGTCCTTCATGAGCAACCTCAAGGATCGTGTCCGCACCGACCTCACCGCCGCGATGAAGGCGCGTGATGAGGTGCGCTCCTCGACGCTGCGGATGGTGCTTGCGGCGATCACCAACGCCGAGGTGGCGGGTACGAGCGCGCGCGAGTTGAGCGACGACGACGTGATCGGCGTCCTCTCCTCCGAGGCCAAGAAGCGCCGCGAGGCCGCCACCGCGTTCGCCGACGGTGGACGTCCGGAGCAGGCCGCCCGGGAGCAGGCCGAGGCCGCGGTGATCGCCGACTACCTCCCCGCCCAGCTCAGCGAGGCAGAGGTCGCCGAGATCGTCTCCGCCGCGATCAGCGAGACCGGGGCCGCCGGGGAGGGGATGAAGGCGATGGGCAAGGTCATGGGCAAGGTCCAGCCCCAGGTCAAGGGCCGCGCCGACGGCTCCCTGGTCGCCGCCGAGGTACGGCGCCAGTTGGGCTGAGAAGAGTCGGGGCTGCACGCATCACCGGTCGTCCGGTGAGCGGCGCCCTCCCGGAAAGCAGCGACCCAGGCCGCGCACCGACCGCCCGATAGGGGGCGGTGGGGGAAGCAGCCGGTCGGCCCGTGGAGTCGGCTGAGGTGGGGGATTCCGACGACGGTCGGGGCCGCACGGGTTGGGTCGCGCCGAGGGCGTCCGAACCCGTGCGACCCTGGGGTCGCGAGCTGACCCTCGGCTCAGTTGTCTCCCCAGCCCCAGTCGCCCCAGTCGGAGCTGTCGTTGCTGGGCGGGGTGTCACCGCCACCGTTGTTCCGGCCGTTGTCACCGCCGTTGCCCCGATTACCGCCGTTGCCGCCGTTGCCGCTCTTCTTCTTGTCGGGCTTGGGCGGCGGGGGTGCCGCACCGGCGGAGGGGTGGATGGTGACCAGGCTGCCCTTGGAGGCGCTGCTGCTCGGGTAGGTGTAGCTGACCGTGCCGTACGCCGCGGAGCTGTAGGTCGAGGAGCCGACCTGCACGGTGAAGCCGAGCCCGCGCAGGGTCTTGGTAGCGCTGTCCACGCTCTGGCCGGACAGGCTCGGGATGCCGACCACGTCGCCGGTGACCACAGACTGTGGCGGCGCCACGAAAGCGACGGGGTCCAGGTCGTCGTCGACCGCGTGCATCGCGTCCGCCCACATGGGTCCGGCGAAGCCCGAGCCGGAGGCGCTGGGCCGGTAGACGCCGCCCACGACCTGGCCCCCGAGGGCGAGCGGGCTGCCCTCGGAGTTGGCGCCGGCGATCATCGCGGCGGTGGCGATCTCCGGGGTGTAGCCCATGTACCAGACCGACTTGCCGTCCTGGGTGGTACCGGTCTTGCCGCCCGACGGGATGGTCGTGCCCTGGGCGTTGGTCAGGCCGGTGCCACCCAGGTCGTAGCCGAAGCCACCGGGCTCCTGGAGGCCACGCAGGACGTCGTTGACACCGTCGGCGGTGCTCTGTGACATCACCTGGTCGCAGTCGGTGGAGTACTTGCGGATCGTGGTGCCGTTGGCGTCCTCGATCTCGGTCACCGGCCGGGAGGAGCAGTGCTCACCGCGGGCACCGAAGGTCGCGTAGGCCTCCGCCATCTCCAGGGGGCTGACGTTCACCACGCCCAGGGTGAAGGACGGGATCCGCTCCCAGCCGCCGCCGCTCTCGGTGCCGTTGGGCTGGTCGAGCTCGAGCCCCATCGAGGTGGCCAGGTTGAACGGGTCGCAGACGCCGGTCTTCCGGATCAGTTCGGCGAAGAAGGTGTTCACCGACTCGCGCGTGGCGGTGTACATGTTCTTCACACCGCTGGTCGTGGAGTTGCCCACCGTCCAGGTGCCCGCGAAGTTCGGCTCGCCCTGGCAGTTGCTGAAGTCGGAGAGGTTGAAGGTCCGCGACTGGGGGGCGTTGATCGTGGTGTTGAGCCCGAAGCCCTGGCTCACGGCGGCAGCGAGGGTGAACGCCTTGAACGTCGAGCCGGCCTGGAACCCGGCGGAGTCGCCGTACTGCTGGGGCACCACGTAGTTGAGGTAGGTCTCGCCTGCGTCCTTGTTGTTGCCCATCGGCCGCGACTGAGCGATCGCGAGCACGTTGCCGGTGCCCGGCTCGACCTCCGCGATCGCCCCGATCGCGCTGTCAGTGGGGTAGACGTGGCCCGCGACGGCCGCGTCGGCAGCCCGCTGTGCCTTCATGTCTACCGTGGTGCGGATGGTCAGGCCGCCGGACTTGAGCCGGTTGCTCCGCTCCTCGACGGTGTCGCCGAGGCGGGTGTCCTTGAGCAGCCACTGCACGACGTAGTCGCAGAAGAACGGGGTGGTGGAGTTGACGCAGCCGTTGGTGGGCTTGGAGGTGTTGAGGTTGAGCTTGGTGGCCTTGGCCTGCTCCGCCTCGGGCTTGGTGATGACCTTCAGTTGGGCCATCCGGTCGAGGACGACGTTGCGCCGCTGGAGCGCGCGGTCGGGGAAGTTGGTGGGGTCGTAGCCGGTGGGGTTCTTGACCAGCCCGGCCAGCATGGCTGCCTGGGGGAGGGTGAGCTTGTCCGCGTTGACCTTGAAGTAGGTGCGCGCAGCCGCCTGGACGCCGTACGCGCCGTCGCCGTAGTAGGCGGTGTTGAGGTAGCGCTCCAGGATCCAGTCCTTGGAGTGGTTCTCCTCCAGCGCGATCGCGTAGCGAAGCTCGCGCAGCTTCCGGGCGTAGGAATCCTCGGTGGCCGCGGCCATCGCCTGCTCGTCATCGTCGGCCTGGTCGATCAGCGTCATCTTGACCAGCTGCTGGGTGATCGACGAACCGCCCTGCACCACGCCGGAGTTGGCCTGATTGGTGACGAAGGCGCGCAGCGTGCCCCTCAGGTCGAGAGCGCCGTGCTGGTAGAAACGGTAGTCCTCGATCGCCACCTGCGACTCGACCATGGTGCGCGAGATCTTCGAGAGCGGCCGGTAGACCCGGTTCTCGTCGTACAGGGTCGTGATGAGCTTGCCGTCGGAGTCGAGGATGCGGGTGCGCTGTGCCAGCTCGCCGGTCTCCAGCTCCTGGGGCATCTTGTCGATGGTCTGCGCGGCGTTGCGGGCGTTGATGCCCAGCACCCCGGCGAAGGGGATCGCCAGGCCGGCGACCACCACCCCCATCACGACGGCGACGGCCAGCATCGCCCCGAGGTGTGTGAACACACGACGAGGTGGTAGACGGTCAGGAGCTGCCATGGCCTCAGGGTACGGGACAAGGTGAAGAACCCCCTGCTCGTCGCAGCCGTCCCGCGGACACGCTCGGGAGGGGCTGTGAGCAGGGTCATGGGATGGGCCGTCGATCGCGATCGGCACCCCTGCCCGAAGCGCTGGACTAGACCAGTCGGCGTGTTTACTTCCGACTGACGTGGACCATGGTCTAGGTTGATCCCGCCAAGCGGTGGGGGCTTGCGTCGTGGGGACGCAGCAAAGGTCCCACCTCAGGGAATTTGGGGACACAACGCAATGTGGGTGAACGACTGGACCCCCCAGGCGAAATGCCGGGCGGGGAGACCTGATGATCTGTTCGTGCAAGGTGCCGACCAGCACCGGGCCAAGGCGATCTGCCATGGCTGCCCGGTGCGGGCCGAGTGCCTCGCCGAAGCGCTCGACAACGGTATCGAGTGGGGCGTGTGGGGCGGCATGACCGAGCGAGAGCGACGCGCGCTGCTACGACAGCGCACGGTCGACTCCTGGAGCGCCCTCTTCCAGGAGGCGCAGCAGCGCTCGGGTGACCCGTTGGGCGGACGGCTGCCGTCGGCCGCTCAGGGGCTGCCGGATCCGCTCGCGCTCGCAGTGGGCTGACCGCGCCGACTGCTCGCCGACGGTCTGCTCGTCGGCCGTCGCCGCCAGGGCTCACTCGCGGGCGAGGAGTGCGCCGATCCGGCGTAGCCCGGTGAGGTCGTGGACGTCGCCGGCGAGAGCGGGTACGACGACCGTGGCCACGCCGGGGTGCGCCGCCGAGAACCGGTCGCGGAGCTGCTGCTCGCGACTGACCAGCCGGGCACGGTCGGCATGCAGCCGCAGCAGGCCCGCGGTGAGGTCGGCGTGCCCGTCCTCACCGCTGTCGGAGTCAGTGCTGGCCGAATCCGTGCTGGCCGAATCCGTGCTGGCCGGGTCGGGGTCCTCGGCGCGCAGCCGCTCGGCCGCGGCGAGAGCTGCCTCCGCGGAGAGCGATTCGGAGGGCGGCGTACCGGCCCGATTGACGATCAGGCCGGCCAGCGGCATGCCGTCGCCGGCGAGGCGCTCGACGAAGTAGGCGGCCTCGCGCAGGGCGTCGGGCTCGGGTGCGGCCACGACCAGGAACGCGGTGCCGCGCGCCTGCAGCAGGGCGTAGGTCTGCTGGGCCCGCTGCCGGAAGCCGCCGAAGACCGTGTCGAGCGCGGCGACGAAGGCCTGGACGTCGGCCAGCATCTGACCGCCGATGACCTTGGTCAGGGCGCCCGTGACCAGTGAGAACCCGGCGGAGAGCAGCCGCGCCGGACCGCGGGCGGGGGCGAGCATCAGCTTGATGAAGCGGCCGTCGAGGAAACTGGAGAGACGCTCGGGGGCGTCTAGGAAGTCCAGCGCTGACCGGGACGGCGGAGTGTCGACCACGATCAGGTCATGGCTGCCGCTCTGCTTGGCATCGCGGTGCAACTGGCCCAGCTTCTCCATCGCCATGTACTCCTGGGTGCCGGCGAAGGAGCTGGACAGCGCGATGTAGAAGGGGTTGGCGAGGATCTGGGCCGCCTTCTCCGGGCTGGCCTGTGCTTCGACGACCTCGTCGAAGGTCCGCTTCATGTCGAGCATCATCGCGTCGAGGCGCCCGGGCTCGTCGGGCTGATCGTCGGGCTGGTCTGTGCTGGAGGTTCCCTGTGGGCTCACCCCCACCACCGGCCGAGGCGTGTTGTCGAGTTCCTCGATGCCCATCGACTGGGCGAGCCGGCGGGCCGGGTCGATGGTGAGGACCACCACCCGGCGCCCCCGCTCGGCCGCCCGGAGCGCGAGCGCCGCCGCCGTGGTGGTCTTGCCCACGCCACCGGCGCCACAGCACACGATGATCCCGGTCTCCCGATCGTCGAGCAGGGCGTCGACGTCCAGCGCGGGCGAGCCGTGCGGGTGGGCGGCCAACGGGCCGACCCGAGGGTGCGTCCGGGGACGCGCGCGTGCGCTGCTCATGCCAGACCCTGCTCCTTCAAGGTGGCGGCGAGTTCGTAGAGGGCGCCCAGGTCGACCCCGCCCGGCAGCCGGGGCAGCTCGTAGGTGGGGGTGTCCAGGTCGCTCAGCAGCCGGTGCTGGGTGCTCTCCAGAGCGCGTCGCTCGGCGTGGTCGGCGGCCTCGGCCAACAGCCCGTCGAGCAGTTCGTCGTCGGCGTCGACGCCGACCCGGGTGAGGTCCTTGGCGATCACGGTGCGGTCGAGGGTGCCGGCCCGCGCCGCCGCCAACTGCTCGGGAGGCAGATCGCGCGGACGCAGCTGATTGATGATCACGCCGCCCACGGGAAGCCGGGCGGCCCGCAGCTCGGCGATCCCGTCGGTGGTCTCCTGGACCGGCATCTCCTCGCAGATCGTGACCAGGTGGACCGCGGTCCGGGGCGACCGGAACAGGGTCATCATGGTGTCGGCCTGGCTCTTGATCGGGCCCATCCTGGCCAGCCCGGCCACCTGCTCGCTCACGTTGAGGAACTGGGTGATCCGACCGGTGGGTGGCGCGTCGAGCACGACGGCGTCGTACTGTCGCGCCCCCTTGTTGCGACTGTTGCGGCGTACGGCCTCGAAGACCTTGCCGGTCAGCAGGACGTCCCGGACGCCGGGCGCGATGGTGGTGGCGAACTCGATCACCCCGAACCGGTCCAGGGCCCGGCCCGCCCGGCCGAGCTTGTAGTACATCGCGAGGTACTCCAGCAGCGCCGCCTCGGGATCGATGTTGAGGGCGTGGACGCTGCCCGGCTGCTCGCCGTCGTGCACCAACCCGGTGGCGATCCGGGTCTCGTCGTAGGGGAGCGGGTCGACGTCGAACATCCGGGCGATCCCCTGCCGGCCCTCCACCTCGCACAGCAGCACGCACTGTCCCTGGCTGGCCAGGCCGAGCGCCAGGGCCGCCGCGACGGTGGACTTGCCTGTGCCGCCCTTGCCGGTGACCACGTGCAGCTGCACCCGCGGCCAGTCCCGGCTCCCCGACGGCGTACTCATGCTCCGACCCTACCGAGCAGGCGGGGGATGGTCCTCGGTTCCGGCGAGCGAGGTGGGCGTGAGCGCCGCCGAGCGGGTGCCCGACGCCCACCACTCGCATCTCAGTCCAGGGTGAGTCCCGCGGCGGGCGTGACCCGGGCGGCCCGCCGAGCAGGCAGTACGGCGGCCAGCAGCCCGGCGAGCATCGCCACGCCGAGCGCGGCTCCCAGCGGCAGCCAGGGCAAGGACAGCGGTGCGGATCGGACCGCCGGCTCGACCATGACCTGTAGCCCCACCCAGGCGAACCCGATGCCCAGGACCGTACCCATCGCGGTGGCCACCAGGGCGAGCAGAAGGCCCTCGAAGCCGAGCATCCGGCGCAGCTCCGATCGAGTCAGACCGAGGGCGCGGAGCAGGGCGTTCTCGCGGGTTCGCTCCAGCACGGAGAGACCGAGTGTGTTGGCGATCCCGACGAGCGCGATCACGATCCCCACGCCGAGCAGCCCGACGCTCGCCCAGGCCAGGACGTCCAGTTGCAGGTCCACCCAGGCACGACGAGAGAAGCCGTCGACCACCTCGAGGGTCGGTGCTCCGGCCACCGCGGACACGTCCGAGGCCAGCGACCCGGCGTCGGCCCCGTCCTCGGCCCCGACCCAGACGGCGTACGGCGCGCTCCGGCCGCCCAGGTCGGCGAGGGTGGCCGGGGCGACCAGCGCCGCGGTTCCCCAGCCCGCTCCCCGGGTCACGCGCAGGTCGGCGTGCCGCCCGGCGACGCTCACCGTCACCGTGTCGGGGGCGTCCTGGAGCAGTAAGTAGGGCAGCGCGATGGTGCCCGGCGCGGGAGCGAGGGCATCGCGGACCACCCCGTCGACGTGCTCGGGGGCCAGCAGGGTGACCTCCGTGTCGGCGATCCGGCCCACGGTGCCATGGACCGCGACCGCCTCGGCCACACCGTCGACGGACTCGAGCCGGTCGGGCAGATCCTGGGGCAGGGGCGTCGCGCCGGTGAGGGCGAGATCGATCGGATGCTCGGTGTCCATCTCCGAGGCGAGCGAGTCTCGGGTGGACTGCAACCCGGTGAGTACGGCCGCGGTGAGGGTGACTCCGACCAGCAGGGCCGCGGTCGTCGCCGCGGTGCGTCGCGGGTTGCGGACGGCGTTCGCGGCCGCGATTCGCCCCGGGACGCCCAGGGCCCTCCCCGCGACCCGCCCGACCATCGCGATGAGCGGTGGGACCAGGACCGGTCCGAGGGTGAGGACGCCGAGGAAGCAGACGGTTCCGCCGGCCGCCATCAGCGGCGTCCGGGTGGCGGCGATCGACCAGCCGAGGACCGCCAGCCCGCCGGTCACCAGCACGATCCCGAGCGCTACCCGGACCCGGCCGGCCGTCGTACGTGCCGAGGCCGAGTCGTCTGGACGCAGCGCGGCCAGCGGGCTGACCCGCAGCACCTGCCGGGTCGGGTACCACGCGGCGGCCATCGTGGTCAGGAGCCCGGCGATGAAGGCGCCGGTGGCCCAGACCGGGGAGAGATCCGCGGCGCCGAGCGGCGCCGATGCGAAGGCGGAGCGGACGCCGGCGATCAGCGCCAGACCCAGTCCTGCGCCGCCCAGCACCCCCACCAGGGATCCGCCGACCCCCAGCAGCAGCGACTCCACGCGCACCGATCCTCGGATCTGCCCCGGGGTGGCGCCCAGGCAACGGAGCAGGGCGAAGTCGTGGCGACGCTGGGCGAAGAGGATGGCGAAGGTGTTG
Organism: Nocardioides insulae DSM 17944; assembly: GCF_000422825.1. Lineage (GTDB taxonomy): Bacteria > Actinomycetota > Actinomycetes > Propionibacteriales > Nocardioidaceae > Nocardioides > Nocardioides insulae. The sequence continues at coordinate 52,995 of NZ_AUGU01000016.1, forward strand.
GCGATGACCAGCACGGCAACGAACAGTGCCACCCCCGCGAAGAGCAGGACCATCATCGCGACCGCGTCGACCTCGTTGTTGATCTCGGTGAGCAGATTGTTCACGAACCGGTCGGGGGGCACCGCCTCGACTCCCTCCGGCAGGGCGGGGGCCTCGCCGAGCAGGGCCACGGCGGTGACGCTCACCTGATCGCCGAAGCGGGCCAGGTCCGGCCAGGTGAGGTAGAGCGGCGAACCGTCGAGAGTCGAGGGCGAGGACGCCGTACCGACCACCCGCACCTCCACCGCCGTGGGGCGCGAACCCACGGTGAGGACGTCACCCACCGCGACGTGCTGGTCCGCCGCTGCCTCGGTGTCCACCAGCGCCTCACCGGCTCCGCGTGGCCAACGGCCGTCGTCCAAGTCCTGCCAGCGAAGCGTCGGTACGGTGCTGACCGAACCGACCGAGATCTCCTCGCCGAGCTGCCGCCCGTCGGTGCCCACCGGCTGTTGGACGAAGGCCATCGGCGTGGCCCGGTCGCCGGCCTCCGCCATCATCCGGTGGGCCACGTCGACCCCCGGTTGCGCGACCACCGAGTCGGCGCTCGCGTACGGCGCCTCCACCCCGGCCGCCAGCCCGTTGCGCGCCGAGGAGGCCAGCAGGCCGGTGACCACCACGAACGCGACGCCCGTGGCGATCGCCAGTGCCGCCGCGACGTAGCGCCGCGAGTAGCTGCGCAGGCTCGCCCACACGAGCGTGCGCATCACACCCCCACCCCGGCCGCGACCCGACCGTCACTCATCAGCACCACGTGATCGGCGTACGCCGCGGCCGAGTCCTCGTGGGTCACCATCACCACCGTGCGACCCAGTTCGCGCACGGTGGAGCGCAGGTGGGCGAGTACCTCGGCCGAGGACCCGCTGTCCAGGTTGCCGGTCGGCTCGTCGGCGAAGATCAGGTCCGGCTCGGTGATCAGGGCTCGGGCGATCGCCACCCGCTGTTGCTGCCCGCCGGAGAGCTCGGCCGGCCGGTGACCGAGGCGCCGCTCGATGCCGAGGATCTCCGCGATCTCCGCGGCACGGCTGCGCGCTGCCGGGTCGATCCGGCGGCCGGCGAGTTCGAGGGGGAGCAGGATGTTCTGCCCGGCGGTGAGCATCGGGAGCAGGTTGAACGCCTGGAACACGAACCCCAGTCGGTCCCTGCGGAAGCGGGTCAACCGGTCGTCGTCGAGCCCGGTGAGGGTGGTGCCGGCCACGGTCACCTCGCCTGCGGTGGGCCGGTCCAGGCCGGCCAGACAGTGCATCAGCGTGGACTTGCCGGAGCCGGAGGCGCCCATCACTGCGGTGAACCGTCCCGCCGGGATCTCCAGGTCCACCTCCCGTAGGGCATGCACCGCGGTCTCACCGCGGCCGTAGGTCTTGCTGAGTCCGCGGGCCCGGGCAGCGGGCATGGCCGTGGACCGGTTCTCGGGGGGCGTGTCGGTGGGAGTGGAAGGAGGCATCGTCATGCGCCTCAGCGTGGTCGGCGACGAGCGCGGATCCATCGGACCGTGGTCGGAACCGTGGTCCCTCCGGAGGAGGACCTGCTGCCACACTGTCGGGCGTGGACACTCCGGAGCAGGTGCACACCTTTCGCGTCGTACCGCCAGAGCAGCGGCCGCGACGTCGGCGTCGTACCGCCCGGGTGGTGCTGGTCGACGACCTGGACCGGGTGCTCCTGTTCGCCGACACCGACCCGGGGCTGCCCGGCAGCGGCTGGTGGATGACCCCCGGCGGCGGCATCGACCCCGGTGAGACCGAGCGCGCGGCCGCGGTGCGGGAACTGGAGGAGGAGACCGGTGTCGTCGTCGACGAGGCCGATCTCCACGGTCCGCTGATGGTGCGCCGCGTGGTGCACGGCTACACCGACGTCGTGATCGACCAGCGGGACGTGTTCTTCGCCTGCTGGGTCCCGGCCTTCGACGTCTCCACCGACGGACACACCCACGAGGAGACGGTGAGCCTGGCCGGACACCGCTGGTGGACCCGTGCCGACCTCGCCGCCACCCTGGAGGAGGTGTGGCCGGCCGACCTGCTGCCCCTGTGGGAGGAGGCCGACGTACGCCGCCGCCGGGCCGCCGCCGGAGCACCGCCCCTCCCGCCCCTGGAGGGTGGCTCGGTCGAGGAGTCCACCGTTCCCGGCTGAGGGTCGCCGTGGCGGGGTCCCAGGCGTCACTTCAGTCCCACGACCTGGCTGGAAGGTGCGCTTTCTGGGTGTGACACGCCCGGGAATGCGAACTTTTCGCCGGTTAACCGGGGATGCGTCCAGGCCTCACGGCCGCCCCGCCAACCCGGCCTCGTAGGCGAGCACGATGAGCTGAGCGCGGTCGCGACTGCCGGTCTTGGCCAGGATCCGGCCTAGGTGGGTCTTGACGGTCGCCTCGCCGAGGAAGAGTTCGGCAGCGATCTCGGCGTTGGTGAGGGCCCGGCCGACGAGGATGAGCACGTCGCGCTCGCGGTCGGTGAGGTCGGCCAGGCGGCGGTCCTCACCCTCGGAGGGGACGGGCAGCGATCCGGCGACATGGGCCAGCAGCCGGCGGGTGGCGCTGGGGGCGACGACGGCGTCGCCGGCGTGGACGGTGCGGATCGCGGCCAGCAGTTCCTCCGGCGGGGCGTCCTTGAGCAGGAATCCCGCGGCACCGGCGCGGATCGCGGAGAAGACGTATTCGTCCAGGTCGAAGGTGGTGAGCACCAGGACGCGCGCGGAGTGGCCGCGCTCGGAGAGCAGGCGGGCGGTCTCGACGCCGTCGAGGCGGGGCATCCGAACGTCCATCAGGACGACGTCCGCGCGGGTCACGGCGAGCAGTTCGAGGGCGGCCAGCCCGTCACCGGCCTCCCCGACGACGGCCAGGTCGGGTTGGCTCTCCACCAGCATGCGGAATCCCGCGCGGACCATCGCCTGGTCGTCGACGAGGAAGACGCGGATGGGGTCGGGGGCGGCGTTCACAACGGCATCCTGGCCCAGACCCGGAAGCCCCCGCCGGGCAGCGGGCCGACGTCCAGCCGGCCACCTCGTGCGTCCACGCGCTCGCGCATGCCGATCAGACCGAGGCCGTGTTCCTCGCTGGCCGCCGCCGCACCACGGCCGTCGTCCACGACATCGACCTCGACCGAGTCCGGATGCACGACGACGCGCACCCACGCCCGAGCCCCCGGCCCGGCGTGCCGACGGATGTTGTTGAGCGCCTCCTGCACGATCCGGTACGACGCCAGCCCGGCCCCGCCCGGGACCGGGCCGGTGCTCTGGCGGGCGAGTTCGTCCGGGTCGGGCAAGTCCGCGGACACCGGCGTACCGGCCTGCCGGGCCTCCTCGACCAGGTGGCCCAGGTCGGCCAAGCTGGGCTGGGGCGAGACTCCGGCGTCCGTGTCGCGCAGGACGCCGAGCAGGCGGCGCATCTCTCGGAGCGCCTCGCGGCCGGTGGCCGCGATCGTGGTGAGTGCCCGCTGGGCGGCGTCGGGGTCGGTGCCGGCGGCGTACCGTCCGCCATCGGCCTGCACGATGACCACGGAGAGTCCATGGGCGACGACGTCGTGCATCTCGCGCGCGATCCTGGCCCGTTCGTCCGCGGCGGCCAGCGCGACCCGCTGCTCGGCGGAGCGGAGCTGCTGCTCGTGTCGTGCCTCCAGCGACGCGATGTAGGCCTGGCGGGTGCGGGCCAGGGTGCCCAACGCCCAGGCGGCCAGGACGATGGTGCCGATCGTGACGGTGTAACTGGCGACCCCCTCGCCACTGAGCGCGGCCAGCGCGGACAGCCAGGTGACCGAGGCGACCAGCGCGCCGACGAGCCCGACGGTGAGAGCGGCCAAGCCCGCCGCAGTGGTCGCGAACCGGGCCACCGAGTAGACCGCGATCGGGAAGGCCACCTGACCCCACACCGGGACGGTGACGACCGTCGCCTGGAGCGCTGAGGCGCCGGCGATGACCGCGAAGACCGCAACGGGATGGCGGCGGCGCCAGTAGAGGGGGATCACTTCGACGAGGGAGAACAGAGCCGCGACCCAGCCCAGCGCGGGCATCGCCAGCACAGGCACGAGCAACACACTCGCCAGCGCGACGTCGAACCAGCGCCGGCCGCGCTCGTCGAGCTGCCAGGGCTGGCGCCGTACCTCCACGCCCCTCACCGTAGACGGAACGGCGGGCCGGTGAGGTCCGACCCGGGACGGACCCGGATCCTCCTGCGGTGGGACGGGTGCCACCGGGAACCGGTTCTCGTTAGGGTGCGGGCATGACCAAGTGGGAGTACCAGGTGGCGCCGATCCTCAATCACGTCGCGGCGCAGATCCTCAACAATTTCGGCCAGGACGGCTGGGAGCTCGTCGCCATCACCGACAACGGCTCGGGCAACCTGGTCGGCTACTTCAAGCGGCCCGCCGAATGAACACCCCATTCGAATGCTCGCTCCGCTCCGCTTCGAACGGGGACCCCGCATGAGCACCCCCGCAATCACCCCGGAGGAGCGCCTGGCCGAGCTCGGGCTGAACGTCCCGGAGGTGGCGGCCCCGGTGGCCGCCTATCAGCCCGCCGTGCGCAGCGGCAACTACGTCTACACCTCCGGTCAGCTCCCGATCAGCGAGGGGAAGCTGCTCACGACCGGCAAGGTCGGTGACGCGGTCACCCCCGAGCAGGCCTACGAGTGCGCGCGGCAGTGCGCGCTCAACGCCCTGGCTGCGGTCAAGTCCCAGATCGGCGACCTCGGCGCCGTCAAGCGGGTTGTGAAGGTGGTCGCCTTCGTCGCGTCCACCACCGAGTTCACCGGTCAGCCCGGCGTCGCCAACGGCGCCTCGGAGCTGTTGGGTGCGGTTTTCGGCGAGGCGGGGCAGCACGCCCGGTCCGCCGTCGGTGTGCCGGTGCTGCCGCTGGACGCACCGGTCGAGGTCGAACTGATCGTGGAGGTCTGATGCGCATCCCCATCCCGCCCGTGAGCATGCCCGCCGAGACAGTCGCCAAGGCGGCCGAGTACGCCGAGGGCCGGCTCACGCCCGCGGAGCCGCGCAACGCGGCCACGGTGATCCTGATGCGGCCGGGCACCACCGGTCCGGAGGTCTACCTGCTCCGCCGGCAACGCACGATGGCCTTCGCGGCCGGGATGTGCGTGTTCCCGGGCGGCGGGGTCGACCCGCGCGACAGCGACCACTCGGTCGCGTGGGCCGGGCCGAGCCCGGAGCAGTGGGCTGCCCAGCTGGGCTGCACCACCCTGGAGGCCCGAGCGCTGGTGTGCGCCGCCGTACGGGAGACGTTCGAGGAGTCCGGCGTGCTGTTGGCCGGTACGTCGGCCGACACGGTCGTCAGCGACGTGTCGGGTGAGGACTGGGAGGCCGACCGGCAGGCCCTCGAGTCGCGCGAGCTGTCGCTGACCGACTTCCTCGATCGGCGCGGGCTCGTGCTGCGCACCGACCTGCTCGGTGCGTGGGAGGCGTGGACCACCCCGGTCATGGAGCCGAAGCGCTACCGCACCTGGTTCTTCGTCGCGGAGCTTCCCGAGGGACAGCTGACCCGCGACGTCTCCACCGAGTCCACCGAGGTGCTGTGGCTGGGCGCCGGCGAGGCGCTGGACCGGGTGGAAGCCGGTGAACTGGCGATGATGCCGCCGACGTACCTGAACTGTCTCGAGATCGCCCAGTTCGGCTCGCCGGCCGAAGCCCTCGCCGCTGCCGGTGGACGCAGCATCGAGATGTTCACCCCCGAGATCGAACCGGTCGACGACGGCCACGCGCTGACCATGCTGCCGGTCCACCGCACCCTTCTGGAGGCTCGTGGCCGTGTCTGACACCGACCCGGCAGCGGCCTGGAGCGGCGGCCGGTTCGGCGCCCTGGCCGAGTGCGTGCTCGCCGACAACGCCGGCCCGATCACGCTGGACGGCACCAACACCTGGATCCTGCGCGCCCCCGACTCCGAGGACTCCGTGGTGATCGACCCCGGTCCACTCGAGACGGCCCATCTCGAGCGGGTCGCCGAGCGTGCCGGACACGTGACCGCGGTGCTGCTCACCCACGGCCACCTCGATCACTCCGAGGGCGCTCGCGCGTTCGCCGACCGGGTCGGTTGCGGCGTACGTGCGCTCGACCCGACGCACCAGTACGGCTCCGAAGGGCTCGGCGACGGCGACGTGATCGGCCTCGGTGACCACGAGGTGCGCGTGGTCGGTACGCCGGGCCACACCAGCGACTCACTCTCCTTCTGGGTGCCCTCCGACGGCGCGATCCTCACCGGCGACACCGTGCTCGGGCGTGGCACCACCGTGGTGGCCCACCCCGACGGCGCGCTCGGGGCCTACCTGGACTCACTGGACCGGTTGCACGCGCTGGCCGCCGAGCACGAGGCGGTGGAGATCTGGCCCGGTCACGGTCCGGTCATCGCCGACGCCCTGGCCGCCCTCGACTACTACCTGGCCCACCGCAAGCAGCGGCTCGAGCAGGTGGCCGCGGCGCTGCCGCAGATCCCGGAGGACACCCCGGCCGAGGAGTTGCCGCGCGCCGTGGTGGAGCGGGTGTACGCCGACGTCGACCGGGTCCTGTGGGGAGCCGCGGAGATGTCGGTCCGCGCCCAGATCGCCTACCTCCAGGCGCGCTGACCCGGGACGGGACCGCGGTCAGCGCGCCTGGAGGGCTTCGAGCGCCGCGATCTTGCTGTCCGCGCGGTAGCCGCCCGGCACGCCCTCCACCAGGGTGGTCATCGAGCGGGAGTGTTCGGTGCGCAGGGCGAGGATGTCCTGGTAGCCGGGGGAGTCGTACCACGCCCGAGCGGCCTCGCCGTCGGGGAACTCGAGGATCACCAGGTCGCCGTCCCACTGACCCTCGAGGGGCTCCAGCCGGCCGCCGTGGACCAGGAAGCGTCCGCCGTACGGCGCCAGGGTGGCGTCGATCCGGCGCAGGTACTCCGCGATCGCCTCGCCGAATTCCACGTCGCGGAGGTAGGCGACGGCGTACGCGGGTGTCTTGGTGGTGTTCATGATGGTCTCCTTCATCGGGTGATGTGACCCGAGGATCACACCGCGGTCCGGGTCACGGCGTCGATGACCCCGCAGGTCATGGCGGCCCACGCGCGGGCTGGGTAGCTTCAGGCCATGACCCGCACCGCCGAGACCGCAGTCGGCCCGATGCTGCGCGACTGGAGGCAGCGCCGCCGGCTCTCTCAACTGGAGCTGGCCAGCCGCGCCGAGGTCTCGCCCCGTCACGTCAGCCGGGTGGAGGGCGGGCTGGTGAGCCCGACCAGCGGCATGATCCTCAGGCTCAGCGACCACCTCCGGGTGCCGCTGCGGGAGCAGAACCGGCTGCTGCTCGCCGGCGGGTATGCCCCTGCCCATCCCGACCTCGCGCTGGACTCACCGCCGATGGTCGAGGTGCACCACGCGCTGACCGACATCCTGACGGCCCATCTGCCGTGGCCGGCCCTCGTCGTCGACCGGCACTGGGAACTGGTCGACGCGAACGACGCCATCTACGCGCTGCTCGACGGCGTGGACGCCGACCTGCTCGAGCCGCCGGTGAACGTCGTCCGGCTCTCCGTCGACCCGCGCGGGCTGGCACCGCGGATCCTCAACCTGGACGAGTGGCGGGGTGCGCTCGCGCACCGGCTCGCACAGGAGTACGACCTGACGGCGGACCCGGAGCTGGCCGTGCTCATCGCCGACCTCCGCGCGAGCGGCCCGTGCCCCGCGCCGGCCGGGTCGGCGCTCGTCGTACCGTTCCGAGTGCGGGCGGGCGAGGGGATCCTCTCGTTCCTCTCCACCACGACGGTGTTCGGCACCGCCCGCGAGGTGACCCTCTCCGAACTCGCCATCGAGGCGTTCTACCCCGCCGACGCCGCCACCCGCGCGGCGCTGGCCGGTCCGGCGTCCCCGGTCTGACGCGCCCAGGTGCTGGGCCGCTTCGGCCGCGCGGATGAGGTGCGGGCCAACGGCCCACGAGGCCCGACTCAACGTGCCACGAGCCCCGACTCGACGTGCCACGAGACCCGACTCGACGTGCCACGAGCCCCGACTCAACGTGCCACGAGGCCCAACTCAACGAAGCGCCGGTCACCCCCTAGCAAAAGGGGAGTGACCGGCGCTTCGGTGTACGGGGGGTGGGCGTCAGCGGGCCCGGCGGGCCATCCGCTCGACGTCGATGATGACGACCGAGCGGGGCTCGAGGCGCAGCCAGCCGCGGGAGGCGAAGTCGGCGAGCGCCTTGTTGACCGTCTCGCGGGAGGCGCCGACCAACTGGGCAAGCTCCTCCTGGGTGAGGTCGTGGTGGACGTGGACGCCGTCGTCGGCGGTGCGGCCGAAGCGGTCGGCGAGGTCGAGCAGTGCCTTGGCGACACGGCCGGGCACGTCGGAGAAGACCAGGTCGGCCACCACGTCGTTGGCCTTGCGGAGCCGGCCGCCGAGCTGGGCGAGCAGACCGCGGGCGACGGCCGGACGGCCCTCGAGCCAGCGCAGCATGTCCTCGTGCGCCAGGGACGCGAAGGAGGCGTCGGTGACCGCGGTGACCGTGGCCGAACGCGGGCCGGGGTCGAAGAGGGAGAGCTCGCCGAACATGGAGCCGGGGCCGAGGATGGCCAGCAGGTTCTCCCGCCCGTCGGGCGAGGTGCGGCCGAGCTTCACCTTGCCGTCCAGGACGATATAGAGCTTGTCGCCGGAGTCGCCCTCATGGAAGAGCACCTCACCGCGACGGAGTCTGCTCTCCGCCATCGACGTTCGCAGGGCCGTTGCGGCTTCATCGTCGAGCGCGCTGAACAGCGGCGCCTGACGGAGTACGTCGTTGTCCACGCCTACCTCCTGGTCACCGAACCCTCTTCGAACGAGGGCATCAGGGGCGATACTAACCAGTGGAATTCCTCACAGGACGAATCGTCGCCGCCCGAAACGACGGAGAATGACGCATTTCACGTCGCCGGAGCGGCGTTCGAGGCGGCTGCGAGGCGGGAAGTGTCGGTGCGGCCCCGTACTCTTTCCCGCGTGCCTGCCGTCGAGACTCACCTGGGCCTGGTCCGGCGCGCCCGCAAGATCAACCGGATCCTGGCCGACACCTACCCCGACGCGAAGGCGGAGCTCGACTTCGCCAACCCGTTCGAGTGCCTGGTCGTCACGGTGCTGAGCGCCCAGACCACCGACAAGCGGGTCAACGCCGTCAGCCCCACCCTGTTCGCCGCCTACCCGGATGCCGCGGCGATGGCCGCGGCGGACCGCGAGACGCTGGAGCAGATCATCGGCTCACTCGGGTTCTTCCGGGCGAAGGCCGACTCCCTGCTGCGGCTCTCGGCCACGCTGGCCTCCGAGTTCGGCGGCCAGGTCCCCGACACCCTGGCCCAGCTGGTGAAGCTGCCCGGAGTCGGCCGCAAGACCGCCAATGTGGTGCTGGGCAACGCCTTCGGACTGCCCGGCATCACCGTCGACACACACTTCGGCCGGCTGGCCCGCCGGTTCGGGTTCACCGAGCAGACCGACCCGGTCAAGGTCGAGCACGAGGTCGGCGAGCTGTTCCCGAAGAAGGAGTGGACTCCGCTGAGTCATCACCTGATCTGGCACGGTCGCCGGATCTGCCACGCCCAGCGACCCGCCTGCGGCGCCTGCCCGGTGGCCCGGCAGTGCCCGGCGTTCGGTGCCGGCCCCACCGACCCGGTGGCGGCCGCCAAGCTGGTGCGCACGGAGGGACGCAACTGATGCCCCGCCTCCGCAGGACCCGACGCTGCGGCGCGTTCGCCGTCCTCGCGACCACCGTTGCGGCTGCCCTGGTGCTGTCCGGGTGCAGCGGCGACAGTCCGCGGATGGTGACGGCCCCGCCGCCGGCCGACGTCGACGTGGCCGCTCCCGAGATGGTCCAGGCCAAACAGCAGGGCGGCGTCGAGGAGTGCCCCGCTCCGCAGACCGAGGGCGGTGCCCTGCCCGCGGTGACCCTGGACTGCCTCGGGGGTGGGCGCGCGGTCGACCTCTCCACGCTCGAGGGGCCGCTGGTGATCAACTTCTTCCAGGCGGCCTGCGAGCCGTGCCGCCTGGAGATGCCCGCCCTGCAGGAGTTCCACCGCAAGTACGGCGACCGGGTGGCCCTGCTCGGCATCGACTCCAACGACACCTACCCGGGCGTGGCGCTCGACGAGGCGATCAGCCGGGGCGTGACCTATCCGATGGTGGCCGACCCGGGCGGGGACCTGCAGAAGACCAAGCTGCGGATCACCGGCTACCCACAGTTCTGGATCCTCGACGAGGAGGGCGAGTTGCACTTCCACTCCGGTGGGCTGACCTCGCTCGACCAGGTGGTCGACATGGTCGAGGACGCGGGGATCACGCTGTGAGCGCCGACGCGACGATCCCGGAGTGGCTGCGCCCGGTGGAGGCGGGAGCCCGGTCCATCGACGTCCACGAACTGACCCGGTTCCCGGTGCCGGAGGACTCCGACGCCCGGCACTCCGCGGTGCTCCTGCTCTTCGGGGAGGGGCCCGCCGGTCCCGACCTGCTGCTCACCGAGCGCTCGCACACCATGCGTTCGCACCCCGGCCAGGTCTCCTTCCCGGGCGGCGCCATCGACCCCGGCGAGACCGTGCGTGAGGCCGCCCTGCGGGAGGCGCAGGAGGAGGTCGGGCTCGATCCGTCCGGCGTCGTCCTGTTCGCGGAGTTGCCCGGCCTGTGGCTGCCCCCCAGCAACTACGCGGTGACCCCGGTGCTCGGCTGGTGGCGCGACCCGCATGCCGTCGCCCCCGCCTCACCCGAGGAGGTGCACGCCGTCTATCGCGTCCCGCTGCACGAACTCACCGATCCCGCTCACCGGATCCGGGTGCACGGCCCCTCGGGCTGGGTCACCCCCGGCTTCCTGATCGGCCCCGACAAGGATGTCATCCTGTGGGGGTTCACCGCCGGCATCGTGGCCAAGCTCTTCGAATACCTCGGCTGGTTGACCGACCTGCCCGACGCGCCCTTGACCGAGCTGCCGCCGTACATGTTCGGCGGCCGGGAGCGCCGGAGCCCGGATCGGACCCGCGCTGAATGAACGTCCTCGACTGGATCCTCGTGGTCCTGGTGGCCGCCTATGCCATCTCGGGCTACTGGCAGGGTTTCATCACCGGTGCCTTCGCCACCGCCGGCCTGCTGCTCGGCGGCCTGCTCGGCATCTGGCTCGCCCCGATCGCGCTGGGCAACGCCGACCCCTCGCTGTGGGTCTCCCTGGGCGCGCTGTTCATCGTGATCCTGTGCGCCTCCATCGGTCAGGGCCTCTTCCAATACGCCGGGGCGCGGGTGCGGGCCGTGATCACCTGGCAGCCCGCCCGGGTGCTCGATGCGGTCGGCGGCGCAGCACTGAGCGCGGCTGCGGTGCTGATCGTCGCGTGGGCCCTGGGTGTGGCCGTGACCGGCTCACGCTTCGGTGCGATCACCGCCCAGGTGCGCGATTCGACGGTGCTCGGCGAGGTCGACCAGGTGCTCCCGGCGGTCGCCGACGGGGCGCTGCAGCAGTTCAACGACGTGGTGGGAGCCGGATTCTTCCCGAGCTACCTCGAACCGTTCGCCCCGGAGCGGATCGTCGAGGTGGGGCCGGGACCGGAGCGGCTCCTGCACGATCCTGACGTCGTCCGGGCCGAGAGCAGCGTGCTGAAGATCCGCGGCAACAACAGTTGCGGTCGAGGCGTGGAGGGCACCGGCTTCGTCTACGCCCCCGGCCGGCTGATGACCAACGCACACGTCGTGGCCGGTGTCACCGAACCCACCATCGAGACTCCGGAGGGCTCGATCACCTCCCGCGTCGTCGCCTACGACCCCGACATCGACATCGCCGTGCTGGCCTTCGACGGCAGCGGCGAACCGGTGATGTCCTTCGACCGTGGCGGCCGGCCGGGCGACGGCGTCGGCATCGTGGGCTACCCGGAGGACGGCCCGTACGACGTCCAGAGCGGCCGGATCCGCTCCGAGCAGCGGCTCCGCTCACCCGACATCTACGGGGAGGGCACCGTGCTGCGTGAGGTCTTCTCCATCCGCGGCCTGGTGCGGCCGGGCAACTCCGGTGGCCCGATCCTGGACTCCGAGGGCGAGGTGCTCGGAGTCGTCTTCGCCGCCTCGGTCACCGATCACGACACCGGATACGCCCTCACCGCCGACCAGGTCGCCTCGGTGGCCAGGGAGGGCCGTACGGCGAACGAGGTCGTCTCCACCGGCGGCTGCGCCGCCTGATCCTCGGGCCGGCCGCGGGCCCCATGCGGGCTTGTCGGTCGGCGGGAAGCTGAGTCCCGGGCTGCGCTGGTCTCTGGCGGGCCGGCCGGGGCGGCGGGTGGTGAGTCCTGTGCCGCGCGGATCTCCGGCCCGGGCGGGCCGGGGGTGGCGGTCGTCGTCCAGCGCTGCGCGTCTCCCCTGCCCCGGGCCCGCCGGGGGACGGGTTCTCAGTCCGGGTGTCGCACAGGTCGATGGCCCGGCCGGCCGGAGCGGCGGGTTGTGAGGCCCGGTGCCGCGGGGAGTGGGCCGAACGCCGCCGGGGCCGGGCGCGCCGGTGGCTCGGGGCCAACCGGGCGGTGCCCGCACTGGGCAGCGCCCGGCGGCGACGGCTATCGCTTGACGGGGGTGGCGGAGGGGGTCGAGTGCTGGCCCTTGAGCGCCTTGGGGATCTCCTTGCCCTGCTGGATGGCGCGCTCGGGGGCCTTGACCTGCTTGACCTTCTTCACCCCGATGAACACCAGCAGCGCGGCGATGAGCAGGTAGACCGCGAAGACGATCAGGAAGGCCCAGTGCAGCCCGAGCCCGGCCCAGTGGATGAAGTAGGCCAGGGACACCGAGAACATGATGATCGCGAGCATCGCGAGGAACGCCGCGGCTGCGAACAGGCCCACGCCGGTGCCGCCGGCCTTGACGCTGACCTTGAGCTCGGACTTGGCCAGCTGGATCTCCTTGGAGATCAGGGTGGAGATGTCGCGGCTCGCGTTGGCCACGAGCGCCCCGATGGTCGGATCGTCCTTGGACGCCTTCACGGGCTGGTCTGCCATGCCTTTACCCCTCAATGCTCGATCGCGGATACCTGACCTTATCGATCCGAGTCCTGCTCGAAGACGTCAGGAACGCCGTCCTGGTTCTCGTCCCTGGTCTCGACCTCCTCCAGATGACGATAGGTCCGATTACGCGTGCGCAGGGTGACCGCGGCCAGGAGTGCCGCGACGATAGACCCGACGAGGACACCGATCTTCACGTCGTCGTTGAAATGGCTGCCCTCACCGAAGGCGAGTTCGCCGATCAGCAGGGACACGGTGAAGCCGATGCCGGCCAGCATGGACATGCCGACGACGTCGGTCCAGGTCAGTTCTTCATCCAGTTCGGCCTTGGTGAAGGTGTGCAGCAGCCAGGTGGAGCCGGTGATGCCGATCATCTTGCCGAGCACGAGTCCGGCGATGACACCGATGGTGACCGGCTCCTTGAGCGCGTCGACCAACCCGGAGAAGCCGCCCACGGTGACCCCGGCGGCGAAGAACGCGAAGATCGGCACCGCGAAGCCGGCCGACAGCGGCCGGACCCGGTGCTCGATGTACTCGGCCATGCCCGGCCCGTCCTGACCATCCCTGCGGAGGACGGGAACGGTGAAGCCGAGCAGGACGCCGGCGACGGTGGCGTGGACGCCGGACTCGTGCATCAACGCCCAGGTGAGGACGAAGAGGGGGGCCAACAGCCAGGGACTGCGGATCCGCTTCTGCGCCAGGAAGGCGAAGACGGCCAGCGGGATCAGAGCGGCGGCGAGGTACTGGAGGTGCAGTTCGTCGGTGTAGAAGATCGCGATCACGGTGATGCCGAGCAGGTCATCGACGACCGCGAGGGTCAGCAGGAAGGTGCGCAGCCCGCTGGGGAGGTGGGAGCCGATCACCGCGAGCACGGCGACGGCGAAGGCGATGTCGGTGGCGGTGGGGACGGCCCAGCCACCGGTGGCACCGCTGGCGGTGACGACCTGGACGGCGGTGAAGATGATCGCCGGCATGATCATGCCGCCGACCGCGGCCACCATCGGCAGGGCCGCGCGGCGCGGGTCGCGGAGGTCGCCGGCGACGAACTCGCGCTTGAGCTCGAGGCCGACCACGAAGAAGAAGATCGCCAGCAGACCGTCGGAGGCCCAGTGTCCGAGCGAGAGGTGGAGATTGAGGCTCTCGGGGCCGATGTGGAAGTCACGCAGCGCGACGTAGGAGTCCGACCAGGGACTGTTGGCCCAGATCAGGGCCACCACGGCCCCGATGATGAGCAGGATGCCGCCCGTGGTCTCGGCCCGGAGGACGTTGGCGATGCGCGAACTCTCCAGCCACGAGCCTCGGGAGAAGAGCGGGGTTGGTGCGTTCACGGTGCTGGCCTCCTGGGGCATACGGGTACGTCGAGAACAACGCCGACCAGACTTCCCGGCACACCAGAGATACTGACCCTAACCGACGTGCGGATGCGCGACCCGCGTCGGTACGAGGGCCGGGCACCATCGCGGAGGACGGTACCCGGCCCCGCGGACCGGGCGGAGGTGGGGGTGGCCCGCGTCACTCCTCGGTGGCGGTGCTCTTGCCGGCCGCGATCAGGGCCATCACCGAGGAGTCGGCAAGCGTGGTGACGTCGCCGATCTCCCGGTTCTCGGCCACGTCGCGCAGCAGGCGGCGCATGATCTTGCCCGAGCGGGTCTTGGGCAGCTCCGGCACGATCATGATCTGCCGGGGCTTGGCGATCGGGCCGATCTCGGACCGGACGTGGTCGGAGAGCTCCTTGACGACGTCCGGGCCACCGTCTCCGGCGTCCTCGCGGAGGATCACGTAGGCGACCACCGCCTGGCCGGTGTCGGCGTCGGTGGCTCCGACCACGGCCGCCTCGGCGACCTTGCGGTGCGAGACCAGGGCGGACTCGATCTCGGTGGTGGACAGCCGGTGCCCGGACACGTTCATCACGTCGTCCACGCGGCCCAGGACCCACAGGTCGCCGTCCTCGTCCTTCTTCGCACCGTCGCCGGCGAAGTAGTAGCCCAGGTCGTGGAACATCGACCAGTAGGTGTCGATGAAGCGCTGGTCGTCGCCCCAGATGGTCCGCAGCATCGCGGGCCACGGCTCGGTGAGCACGAGGTAGCCGCCCTCGCCGTTGCCGACCGACTTGCCCTGGTCGTCGACCACGTCGGCGCTGATCCCGGGGAGGGGGTTCATCGCGGAGCCCGGCTTGCCGGAGGTGACACCGGGCAGCGGGCTGATCATCATCATGCCGGTCTCGGTCTGCCACCAGGTGTCGACGACGGGGGTGCGGCTGCCGCCGATGACCTCGCGGTACCAGATGTAGGCCTCGGGGTTGATCGGCTCGCCCACCGAGCCGAGCAGGCGGAGCGAGGAGAGATCCCGGGCGTCGGGGATGTCGCGGCCCTGCTTCATGAAGGAGCGGATCGCGGTCGGTGCGGTGTAGAACAGGGTGACGCCGTACTCCTCGATGATCTG
This sequence comes from Nocardioides insulae DSM 17944, assembly GCF_000422825.1. Classification (GTDB taxonomy): domain Bacteria; phylum Actinomycetota; class Actinomycetes; order Propionibacteriales; family Nocardioidaceae; genus Nocardioides; species Nocardioides insulae. The sequence goes on from NZ_AUGU01000016.1 coordinate 68,398, forward strand.
CCACCAGCGGCCCCGCTCGGGACTGTCGGGGGTGCCCTCGTAGAGCACCTGGGTGGCGCCGTTGGCGAGCGGGCCGTAGACGATGTAGCTGTGGCCGGTGACCCACCCGATGTCGGCCGTGCACCAGTAGACGTCGGTCTCCGGCTTGAGGTCGAAGACGGCGTTGTGGGTGTAGGAGGTGCCCACCAGGTAGCCGCCGGTGGTGTGCAGGATCCCCTTCGGCTTGCCGGTGGTGCCCGAGGTGTACATGACATAGAGCGGGTGCTCGCTGTCGAAGGCCTCGGGGGTGTGCTCGGTGGAGGCGGTGCCGACGGTCTCGTGCCACCAGACGTCACGGGTGTCGTCCCACGCGACCTCCTGGCCGGTACGACGGACCACCAGCACCTTCTCGACACTGCGGATGTCGCCGGCCAGGGTCTTGGCGACGGCCTCGTCGACGGCCGGCTTGAGCGCGGCCGGCGCGCCGCGCCGGTAGCCGCCGTCGGAGGTGATGATCACCTTGGCCTGGCAGTCGTCGAGCCGGGTGGCCAGCGACTCGGCGGAGAACCCGCCGAACACCACGGTGTGCGGGGCACCCAGGCGGGCACAGGCCAGCATCGCCACGATCGCCTCGGGGATCATCGGCAGGTAGATCGCCACCCGGTCGCCGCTGCGCACGCCCAGGTCGGTGAGCGCGTTGGCCGCCTGGCAGACGTCGTCCTGGAGCTGCGCGTAGGTGATGGTGCGCTTGTCGTCGACCGGCTCGCCCACCCAGTGGATCGCGACCCGGTCGCCCAGGCCCGCCTCGACGTGCCGGTCCACGCAGTTGTAGGCGGCGTTGAGCTTGCCCCCCACGAACCACTTCGCGAACGGCGGGTTGTCCCAGTCCAGGGTGCGCTGCGGCGGGTCGGCCCAGGTGATCCGCTCGGCCTGCTCGGCCCAGAACCCGAGCCGGTCCGAGGTGGCGCGGTCGTAGGCCTCGGCGGTGACATTGGCCTGCGCGGCCAGGTCTGCCGGAGGATCGAACCGGCGGGTCTCGTGGAGCAGGTTGGACAGGGTCTCGTCGCTCACGGGGGCAGCCCTTTCAGGGTCGGGTCGGGGTGGTCCACACCACAGTAGGACGCGATGCCGACAGTGCGCACCGGGGTGGTGGGGACCGAGGGACTCAGTCAGGATCCGAGCGGGTCGCGCAGCGGGGGACTGTGCTGAACGCCGGTGGGCGGGCCGTGGCTACGGCCCGCCCACCGGGCTCGGAGGGTCGGTGCTGAACGGTCAGTGCTGAACGGCCTGCTCGGCTCCGGCACCGGTGAGGGCGCGGACCTCGAGCTCGGTGTACCGCTCCGCGGTGCTCGGCTCGCGCGAGGTGATCGTTCCGAGCCAACCGAGCAGGAACCCGGCGGGGATCGAGATGATGCCGGGGTTCTGCAACGGGAACCAGGCCCAGTCGGCGTCCGGGAACATGGCGGTCTCGGAGCCCGACACGACCGGGCTGAAGAACACCAGCCCGACCGCGAAGATCAGGCCGCCGTAGATGCTCCAGCAGGCACCGCGGGTGTTGAACCGCCGCCAGAACATGTTGTAGAGGATGGCCGGAAGGTTCGCCGAAGCCGCCACCGCGAACGCCAGCGCCACCAGGAAGGCGATGTTGAGGTTCTGGGCCGGGATGGCCAACAGGATCGACACCAGGCCGATCCCGGCTGCTGCCCAGCGGCTCACCCTCATCTCTTCCTTCTCGCTGGCCTCGCCCTTGCGGATCACCGAGTTGTAGATGTCGTGGGCCACGCTGACGCTGGAGGTCAGGGTGAGCCCGGCCACCACGGCGAGGATGGTGGCGAACGCGACCGCTGCGATCAGCGCCAGCAGGACGGCGCCACCGACCGAGCCGTCGCCTCCGCCGACCTCCTGGGAGAGCAGTGGCGCGGCCAGGTTGCCGGCTGCATCCATGTCCTCGGGGTCGAGGAGCGCTGCGGCACCGAAGCCCAGGACGAGGGTGAACAGGTAGAACACGCCGATCAGCCCGATCGCCCAGAGCACCGACTTCCTGGCGTCTCGCGAGGTCGGGACGGTGTAGAAGCGGATCAGGATGTGCGGCAGGCCGGCGGTGCCCAGCACCAGCGCCAGCCCGAGGGAGAGGAAGTCGATCTTGGAGGTCAGGTCGACGCCGTACTTCAGGCCCGGCTCCAAGAACGCCTGGCCGGCGTCGCGGTTGGCGGCGGCGCTACCGAGCAGTTCGGAGAGGTTGAAGCCGAACTGCGCCAGCACCAGGACGACGACCAGGGCCGAACCGGTCATCAGCAGGACGGCCTTGACGATCTGTACCCAGGTCGTGCCCTTCATGCCGCCGACGGTGACGTAGAAGATCATCAGTGCGCCGACCACGAAGATGGTGAGGTTCTTGACCAAGTTGTTGTCGGGGTCGATGCCCAGCAGCAGGCTGACCAGTGCTCCGGCGCCGACCATCTGGGCGAGCAGGTAGAAGATCGAGACCGCCACGGTGGAGGTCGCCGCCGCCATCCGAACGGGTCGCTGCCGCATGCGGTAGGCCAGCTGGTCGGCCATCGTGTACCGACCGGAGTTACGGAGCACCTCGGCCACCAGCAGGAGTGCCACCAACCAGGCGACCAGGAAGCCGATCGAGTAGAGGAAGCCGTCGTACCCGGAGAGCGCGATCGCGCCGGAGATGCCGAGGAACGAGGCGGCCGACATGTAGTCGCCGCCGATGGCCAGACCGTTCTGGAGGCCGCTGAAGCTGCGGCCGCCCGCGTAGTAGTCGGCGGCGCTCTTGGTGTTGCGGCTGGCCCAGAACGTGATCGCGATGGTGAGCGCGACCACGGCCAGGAACAGGGTCGTGGTGAGGATCTGGTCGCCGTCCATCAGTGCTTCCCTCCAGCTGAGACGCCGCCGTTGCCCTGGGCGCGCTCGTACTCGTCGTTGAGCTCGCGGGCGAGCGGGTCGAGACGCTTGGCCGAGTACCGGGCGTAGTACCAGGCCAGCCCGAAGGTGGTGACGAACTGGAGCAGGCCGAAGATCAGGGCGACGTTGATGTTGCCCCACACCTGGGTGTTCATCAGACCGGGGGCCCAGTTGCACAGGACGACGTAGAGCAGGTACCAGGTCAGGAAGGCGACCGTCGCCGGGAAGACGAAGTTGCGGTACGCCGAGCGAAGGGCCTTGAACTCGGGGGTGGCATGTAGCTGGTCGTAGACGGGGTCGTGTCGTTCGGCCTGATCATGGGCGCTGGTGGGCACGGGAACCCTCCTTCTGGATCGTGGGGGGACACACCGGGGTCGCCGACGTGTGATCGGCCTCACATTAGGAGGCGGCGGGCCCGCCGGTCTCCGTTCGTGGAGGGGGCCTCGGTGAACGGCTGCTGTGCGTCGCCGGGTGGTCGCTGACGAGCGCCGAGCGGTAGTCCCGGGGCGGCAGCGGGCCCGATCCAGGGTGCGCGGATCGACGGTCAGCCGCGGTCGAGCGGGACCGACTCGGGGGTGTGCAGACGCACCAGCAGCCGGCTGGTGTGCGCGGGCACCCGGCGTGGCGTGCACAGACTGCCGAGGACCATGGCGGCGAACGCGAGGGGGACCGACCAGGCGGCCGGCTGGGCAAGCAGGGCGTCGAGCAACGGGGGTTCGCTGCCGCCGCTGAGGGTCCAGACCACGGCGCCGCCGGACCCGACGAAGCCGATCATCAGTCCCGCGGCAGCGCCCACGTCGGTCAGCCGCCGCCACCAGATGCCCAGCAACAGCAGCGGGCAGAACGTCGAGGCCGCGACCGCGAAGGCCAGCCCGACCGCCCGGGCGATGCTGACGTGCGGCACGGCGACCGCGGCGATGCACGGGATCGCCACCGCGACCACGGAGGCGAGGCGGAACGCGGCCACACCGGAGAGGCGATGCTGGGGCAGCTTCGCCACCAGGTCCTGGCTGAGCACCCCTGCCAACGCGATGGTGAGCCCCGAGGAGGTCGACAGGAAGGCCGCGAACGCCCCGGCCACCACCAGCCCGGTCAGTACGTCGCCCAGCGGGCCGGGGAGCATCAACCGGGGGAGTTCGAGGACCAGCGCGTCCGCGGACGCGAGCTCCGCGGTGTGGACGCGACCGAGGGCGCCGTACACCGGTGGGATCAGGTAGAAGACGCCGAGCAGAGCGAGCACGGTGAGGGTGGTCTGCCGAGCCGCCCGGCCGTCGGGGTTGGTGTAGAACCGGACGACCACGTGCGGGAGTCCCATCGTGCCCAGGAAGGTGGCCAGGATCAGGGAGTACGTCGTGTAGAGCCCGATCCCGCCGCCGTCGGCCAGCGGGAGGGACCAGGCCGCGTCGACGTCGGGCCGGGGACGGCCCTCCCCGGCCCACACGATCAGCAGGACAGCTGCGGGCAGCAGGAGCGCGGTGAGCTTGAGCCAGTACTGGAAGGCCTGGACGAAGGTGATCGAGCGCATCCCGCCCGACATCACGTTGACCAGCACCACTGCGCCCACGATCAGCGGGCCGGTCCAGGTGGGCGCCCCGGCGACCGCGTGCAGGGTGATGCCGGCGCCCTGGAACTGGGGCATCAGGTAGAGCCAGCCGATCGCTACCACCAGGAGCGAGCAGAGCAGTCGGATCGCGCGCGAGCCGAGGCGTGCCTCGGCGAAGTCGGGCAGTGTGTAGGCGCCCGAGCGGCGCAGCGGTGCCGCCACCAGCACCAGCAGGACGAGGTAACCGGCCGTCCAGCCGATCGGGTACCAGAGCATCTCCGCGCCGAAGGTCAGGACCAGACCGGCGATGCCGAGGAAGGAGGCTGCGGAGAGGTATTCGCCACCGATCGCGCTGGCGTTCAGGCGCGGGTGAACGGTGCGCGAGGCGACGAAGAAGTCGCTGGTGGTGCGGCTGAACCGCAGCCCCCAGGTGCCGATCGCCACGGTGGCGACGGTGACCAGGGTGACCGCGATGATGCCGGGCGCGGCGTCCAGGCTCACGGCTCCTCCGGCGGATCATGGGCGGGCCGTCCGCCGGGGTCGCGGCTGCTGACCAGTTCCGCGAAGCTGCTCTCGTGCTGCTCGGCGCGCCGGACGTAGTGGCGGCCCAGCAGATAGAGGAACGGGTACGCCGCCACCCCCAGCAGCCACCACGGCACCGGGATGCCGAGCATCCGGATCCCCGCGAGTCCCGGGAAGAGGTGGAAGACCAGCGGCAGGCTGCCGAGCCCGACCAGCATCACCAGCAGGACCCGCGCGGCCAGTCCGAGCTGGGCGCGGAGCAGCGAGCCGACGTACATCTCACCCAGGGGGGTGTCGTGGTCGATGTCGGTGCGTCGGCTGACCTGGGTGGGGCGGCGCGGCGGCCCGGTGATCCGCACCCGGCCCGGTGGTGACTCGCTCATCGGGCTGGCCCCGTGCTGCGTTCGGCGAGGAGGTCCTTGAGTTGTCGGGTGTGCCTGCGACTCACCACCAGTTCGGTGCCGGCGACGAGCACCGAACAGCGGCCGGCGTCGGTCCGGACCTCGGTGACACGGGCCAGGTTGACCAGCAGGGACCGGTGGATCCGCACGAAGCCCGCCTGCCGCCACTCCTCCTCGAGCTGGGTGAGGGGGATGCGGATGAGGTGGGAGCCGCCGGCGGTGTGCAGTCGCACGTAGTCGCCCTGTGCCTCGACGTGGGTGATGTTGCTGCGGCGTACGAACCGGGTGACGCCGCCGAGCTCGACCGGCACCTGGAGGTCCTGCCGGGCTGGGCCGGGGGCGCCTTCCGGGTGCGGCCCGACCAGCCTGGTGAGGGTGTCGCGGATGCGTTCGGCCCGCACCGGCTTGAGCACATAGTCGACGGCGCGCAGCTCGAAGGCGGCCAGCGCGTGCTCGTCGTGCGCGGTGACGAAGACCAGCGCGGGCGGCGTCCGGAAGCGCGCGAGCACCCCGGCCAACTCGACCCCCGTCAGGCCGGGCATCTGGATGTCGAGGAACGCCGCGTCCACCTCGTTGTCCTGGAGCACTCGCAGCGACTCGGTGGCGTTGTCGCAGGTGAGCACCTCCCCGACCCGGGGGTCCTCGCGGAGCAGGAAGGAGAGTTCGTCCAGGGCCGGCAGTTCGTCGTCGACCACCAGCACCCGCAGCCCGTTCGAGGGAGTGCTCATGCGGGGTCCCTGTCCGCAGCGGAGCGGAGTGAGCATCCGGACGGGGTGTTCATGCGTGGACTCCGGAGGCGAACTTGGGGATGCGGACGGTGACCTTGGTGCCGGCGCCGGGGGCGGTCTCGACGACCAGGCCGAAGTCGTCGCCGAAGGCGTTGCGCAGCCGGCTGTCGACGTTGCCCAGTCCGATGGAGTCGCTGGCGTCGTCGCCGGCGAGCGCCCGGCGTACCTTCTCCGGGTCCTCGCCGATGCCGTCGTCCTCGACCTCGATCACGCACTCCTGCCCGAGGTCGGCGGCGCTGATCCGGATCCGGCCGCCCTGCTGGGTGCCGGAGAGCCCGTGTCGTACGGCGTTCTCGACCAGCGGCTGGAGGCACAGGAACGGGACCGTGGTCGGCAGCACCTCGGGCGCGACGCTGAGCCGCACCCGCAGCCGGTCGCCGAACCGGGCCTGCTCCAGCAGCAGGTAGCGCTCCACGCTGCGCAGTTCCTCGGACAGGGTGGTGAACTCGCCGTGCTTGCGGAAGCTGTAGCGGGTGAAGTCGGCGAACTCCAGGAGCAGATCCCGTGCCCGTTCCGGGTCGGTGCGCACGAAGCTCGCGATCGCGCCCAGCGAGTTGTAGATGAAGTGCGGGCTGATCTGCGCCCGCAGCGCTCGCACCTCGGCCTCCATTAGTCGGCGTCGGGAGGCATCGAGCTCGGCGAGCTCCAGCTGCCCCGAGACCCAGTGGGCGACCTCGTCGGCGGCGCGGGCCAGGCTCGCGGTGGCGTAGGGGCCGAAGACCTGCAGGGTGCCCACCAGCCGCTCCTCGATCACCAGCGGCGACACCACCCCGGCCCGGATCGGGCAGTCCGGCTGGGCACAGGTCAGATCGTCCGGGTCGACCAGCCGGGTGCCGCCGCGCTCCAGCGTCGCGGTCGCGAGCTCGGCTGTCTGCGCCGCGTGGTGCCCCGACCCCGCACCGTCCCAGGCGAGCAGTCGGTCCCCATCGGTCAGCGCCACCGCCGGCGTCCCGAGCAGGGTACGCAGGTGCCGGATCGATCGCTCCGCGCTCTCGACGGTCAGCCCCTCCCGGAGCGCCGGGCTCGCCAAGGACGCGGTGTGAAGGGTCCGGAACGTCGCCCGGTCCGCCTCACTTCCCAGATGGGTACGCCGCCACGGCCGCCGCAGTGCCACGGATCACACCCTAAGGGTGCCGCGACCTCCCGGCGCGACGCCGCGACCACGCCTCGGCGCGGGCGTCATGCCGATCCACCAGATGGTGTCCCTCGCTGCACGCCGCTCGGCCGAGACCGAGGTTAGGGTGAGTCATGCGCCTGGTGCGGAGGCTGTTCATCGGCGTGCTGGGGGTCGCTGCCCTCCTCACGGCCGTCTTCCTGGTGGGGATGCGGCGGAAGTCGCCGTGGCTGCTGGAGCGGTTCACCCGGTTCCAGCGGGACGTGGGGCGGAAGTGGGACCTCGAGACCGGCGGCACGCAGGGGAGGAAGACCGGGCTGATCCACCACGTCGGCCGCCGCAGCGGTACGCCGTACGTGACGCCGATCGGTCCGCACCCGGCGCCGGGCGGATACGTGATCAATCTGCCCTACACCTCACGCTCCGACTGGGCACGCAACGTGCTCGCCGCTGGGGAGGCCACCCTCGACCTGGACGGGCGCAGCCACCGGCTGACCGAGCCCCGGATCATCTCCGCCGACGAGGCCCTACCGCTGCTGCCCCGCGGCGAACAGGTCGTCGCCAGGCTCTTCGACGTCCGGGAGTTCCTCCGGGTGACCGTCGCCGACTGAGGCCGACCCGGTTCCAGCGCTGGTGACTCATGAGTGCGGGATGAGGTCGAAGGGACGTTCATCGATCGGACACTGACATGTCACGTCTCGGGGGTGTTGCGGACGCCTGGGGACGGTGGGTTACGCGGTGGTCCTGTCCCCAACCCCCCTTCCAGGAGCCCCCCATGTCCGCATCTCGCCGCGCCCTGCTCAGCGGCGGAGCAGCAGCCGGCCTCGGCCTCGCCGTGGCCGGAGCCGTGCCCTCCCTGGCCGAGGCCAGCCCCGCCGGCCGTCACCGCAACCGTGGCCAGCACACCGTCCGGCCCGACGGCGACCGCTCGCCGGTGGCGCGTGTGGCCAAGCCGTTCCCTCCGCTCGTCGACGACCCGGACGGCATCCTCGCCCTGGCCGACGGCTTCAGTTACGCGATCGTCACCACCGCCGGGGTGACGTCCCTCGACAGTGGCGAGAAGACGCCGGGCGCGCACGACGGCAACGCGGTCTTCTCCTCGCGCGGTCGCTACCGGCTGATCCAGAACCACGAGCAGGGTGGCGGCGCGACGTACGGCGTACCCCACCTCGAGGGCACCGTCTACGACCCGGGGGCGCTCGCCGCGGGCGGCTGCACCGTGATCACCACCGACGCCCGCGGGCGCAATCTCGGTGAGTTCGTCGCCATCTCGGGCACCGTCGACAACTGCGCGGGCGGTCCGACGCCGTGGGGCAGTTGGCTCACCTGTGAGGAGACCGAGGACCGCGCCGGCACCACCTGGGAGGGGGAGGACGGCGCCGCCACCGGCACGTACCAGAAGGACCACGGATACGTGTTCGAGGTGTTCCAGGACGGTCGCACCCTGCCCGAGCCGATCAAGGCCTTCGGGCGGTTCGCGCACGAGGCGCTGGCGATCGACGCCGACCGGACGCACGTCTTCCTCTCCGAGGACGCCGACGGGCCGAACGGCCTCTTCTACCGCTGGACCGCCCCGCGCGGCTACCGGCTCCGCGCCGGGATCGCCGAGCAGCTCGGCGACCGGTCGGGCCGGCTCGAGGCGATGCGGATCCACCTCCCCGACGGGTCGATCCTCCCCGACGTGGCCTACCTGACCTCTGCCCAGCTGGGGCTGCCGTTCCGGGTCACCTGGGCCGAGGTGCCCGACCGGGACGCGCGCACCACGTCGACCCGCGAGCAGTTCGCGGACGGGGAGATCACCCGGGGCCGGAAGTTCGAGGGGGTGTGGGGCACCGACAAGGGCGTCTACGTCGTGAACTCCTACGCCTGGGAGGACGGCGACCTGCCGGCCGACGCGGTCCCGCACGACGGGATGGTGTGGTTCTACGACTACGAGGAGGAGACCATCTCGCTGGTCACCTACTTCCCGCACCAACTCACCGCCGAGACCGAGGAGGCGGCCGCCTACGACGACCTCACCTTCGACGGTCCCGACAACGTGACGGTCACGCCGTGGGGCTCGCTGGTGCTGGCCGAGGACGGCGTCGGCGCCTCCCACGTGCTCGCGGCGGTGCCCTACGGCCCCGCCCAGGCGATCGCGCGGAACATGCTCAACGACTCCGAGTTCACCGGCCCGGTCTTCAGCGAGGACGGCAAGGTGCTCTTCGTGAACATGCAGGACCCCGGCTACACCCTCGCCATCACCGGACCGTGGGAGCGTTACCTGGGCTGAGCGCGCATCGCGGACCCTCGGCAGCCGACCTCGGTACGCCGTCCCCGGGCGGGCGGCGTACCGAGGTCGGCTCGGCTCCGGGGGTTGTCTGCCCGTGAGGCCGTGAGAACAAGTTGACCGAGCGGAGACGGCTCCATGTCGCAGGCGTTACGCCGGGTGCCGAGTCTGGACGGACATCCTCTCGCGACCCAGGAGTCTCCCGTGAGCATGACCAGCAAGACCTCCACTCGCCTGGCGGGCCAGCAACGCCCGCACCGCACCCGCCGCTGGATCGAGGACTGGCGCCCCGAGGACCCCGAGTTCTGGGCGAACGGCGGGTCGCGGGTCGCCTGGCGGAATCTGGGCTGGTCGGTCTTCGCCGAGCACCTGGGCTTCTCGATCTGGATGATCTGGAGCGTCAGTGCGGCATTCCTGACCCAGGTGGGCTTCGGGTTCAGCACCCAGCAGTTGTTCCTCCTGGTCGCGATCCCGAGCCTCGTTGGGGCACTGCTGCGACTGCCCTACACCTTCGCGGTACCGAAGTTCGGCGGGCGGAACTTCACGGTGTTCTCCGCATCGGCCCTGCTGGTGCCGACCGCCGGATACGCGCTGGCCGTGACCAACTCGGGCACGCCGTTCTGGGCGTTCTGTGTGATCGCGGCGTTCGCCGGCCTGGGTGGTGGCAACTTCGCCTCCTCGATGACCAACATCAACTTCTTCTTCCCGTCCTCGAAGAAGGGCGCCGCGCTCGGGCTCAACGCCGCGGGCGGCAACCTGGGGGTGTCCCTGATCCAGTTCCTGCTGCCGATCATGGTCGGCGGGGCCGGCATGTTCGGGCTGGTGCAGGCCTCCAGCGAGGGCATCCACCTGGAACGGGCGGCCTACGTCTACGCCGCGCTGTGCCTCGTCGCGACCTTCGCCGCCTGGCGCTGGATGGACAACCTGGCCGGCGCCAAGTCCAGCCCGCGGGAGCAGCTCCGCGTCGTACGCAGCAAGCACATCTGGATCATGTCGCTGATCTACATCGGCACCTTCGGCTCGTTCATGGGCTACGCCTCGGCGATGCCGCTGCTGATCAAGCTCAACTTCTGGGTGCCGGACCCGGCCCCGCTCGGCACCGGCATCTACTTCGCCTACTACGCCTTCCTCGGCGCCGGCATCGGCTCGCTGACCAGGCCCTTCGGCGGCTGGCTGGCCGACCGGGTGGGCGGCGCCCGGGTCACCCTCGGCGCGATCCTGGGCATCGTGATCTTCACCCTCGGCGTCGTGTGGACCCTGGGGCAGCTCAGCCCGAACCCGGAGCAGACGGCCTCGATCGCGGCCGACAACCAGTCCTGGTTCCCCCTGTTCCTCACCTTCTTCCTGCTGATCTTCGCCTGCACCGGCATCGGCAACGGGTCGGCGTACACGATGATCCCGGCGATCTTCCGGCGTGAGGTGGAGCTGGAGACCGAGCCCGGCTCGCCGGAGCGGGAGTTCGGACTGGTCGAGGCGACCAAGAAGTCCTCGGCCGCGCTCGGCCTGATCGGCGCGATGGGTGCGCTGGGGGGCTTCCTCATCCCGCTGGCCTTCAGCGCTCCGTGGGTGGACAACGCCCTGTCGGCCACCAAGGGCGCGCTGCTCGGCTTCGTGGTCTACTACCTCCTCTGCGCGGCCCTGTGTGTCGGCTTCTACATCCGGCAATCGGGCGCCTCGGCGAACGGATCCGGGGCGCACGCCTCGGAGCGGGCGCTCACCCGGATCTGACCGCAGTCACCACTCCAGCGAACACTCCAGCAACCCCAGCAGCACTCCAGCCGAATCGAGCGAGATGGCCACCGCGACCCACTGCCCCTATTGCAGCCTCCAGTGCGGCATGACCCTGACCCGTCAGGGCCGGTCGCTGGAGGTCGACGCCCGCGCGATGCCGGCCAACCCGCACAGCCCCATCACCGAAGGAGCCCTGTGTCGCAAGGGCTGGACGGCGGCCGGCCTGCGCGGCCACCGGGAGCGGATCACCACCCCGATGCTGCGCGACCGGGACGTCGGCGGCTGGCGGGCGGCCTCCTGGGACGAAGCGCTCGACCTGATCGCCGACCGGCTCCGGGCGCTGCGGGAGGCGCACGGCCCGGACACCAACGCGGTCTTCGGTGGCGGCGGGCTCACCACCGAGAAGGCCTATCAACTCGGCAAGTTCACCCGGGTCGCGCTCGGCAGCAGCCAGATCGACTACAACGGCCGCTGGTGCATGAGCTCGGCCGCCACCGCGGGCAACCGGGCCTTCGGGCTGGACCGCGGTCTGCCGTTCCCGCTGGCTGACATCGAGGGCACCGACGTGCTCGTGCTGGTCGGGTCCAACCTGGCCGAGACGATGCCGCCCGCGGCCCGTCACCTGGACCGGCTCCGCGAGCGGGGCGGCCGGGTCGTCGTGATCGACCCGCGCCACACCGCGACCGCGGAACGGGCCGACCTGGCGATCCAGCCGGTGCCCGGTACCGACCTCGCCCTCGCGCTGGGGGTGCTCCACCTCCTGGACGCACGCGGGGCGGTGGCGGAGGAGTACGTCGCGGCGCGCACGACCGGCTGGGACGACGTACGCGCCTCCGTCGCCGGCTGGTGGCCCGAGCGGGTCGAGCGAGTCACCGGTGTCGAGGCCACGGTCCTGCGCGAGCTCGCCGACCTGCTCGCCGGTGCGGACCGGGCGATGATCCTGACCGCCCGTGGAGCGGAGCAACAGCGCCAGGGCACCGCCACCGTGCTGGCCTGGATCAACGTCGCGCTCGCCCTCGGTCTCCCGGGCAAGGAGTACGCCGGCTACGGCTGCCTCACCGGGCAGGGCAACGGCCAGGGGGGTCGGGAGCACGGCCAGAAGGCCGACCAGCTGCCCGGCTACCGGATGATCGAGGACCCGGCCGCGCGTGCCCACGTCGCGGGGGTGTGGGGTGTCGATCCCGACAGCCTGCCCGGGAAGGGTCGTAGCGCCTACGAGCTGCTCGACGCGCTCGGCACCCGCTCCGAGGACGGCGACGGGCCGCGCAGCCTGCTCGTCTTCGGCTCCAACATCGTGGTCTCCGCTCCGCGCGCCGAGCACGTGACCGAGCGGCTCGAGGCGCTCGACCTGCTGGTGGTGTGCGACCTGGTGATGAGCGAGACCGCGGCGCTGGCCGACGTGGTCCTACCGGTCACCCAGTGGGCGGAGGAGAGCGGCACGATGACCAACCTGGAGGGCCGGGTCATCCTGCGCGAGCGCGCCATCACCCCGCCGGAGGGGGTGCGCAGCGACCTCGATGTGATCGCCGGCCTCGCGACACGTCTCGGGGCGCCCTCCACCTGGTCCACCGAGCCGGAGGAGATCTTCACCGAGCTCAGGGCCGCCTCGGCCGGCGGTCTCGCCGACTACAGCGGCATCACCTACGACCGGATCCGGGCGGAGGACGGCGTGTTCTGGCCCTGTCCCGACACCGGGGCCGAGGCGCACCCCGGCACCCCGCGGCTGTTCGGCGAGCGGTTCGCCCACCCCGACGGCCGTGCCCGCTTCAAGACCGTGGAGTACGTCGGACCTGCCGAGGAGCCCAGCGCCGACTACCCCGTGCACCTGACCACCGGGCGGGTGCTGGGCCAGTACCAGTCCGGCGCGCAGACCCGACGGATCAAGGAACTGCCCGACGACGGCCCGTTCGTCGAACTCCACCCGCTGCTCGCGGACCGGATCGGAGCGGTCGATGGCGAGGCCCTGATCGTGACCACCCGGCGCGGGACGATGCGCGCTCCCGCGCGGGTGGTCCGCACGATCCGGCCCGACACGGTCTTCGTCCCGTTCCACTGGGTCGGCGCCAACCGGCTCACCAACGACGCCCTCGACCCGAGCTCGCGGATGCCGGAGTTCAAGGTCTGCGCCGCGCGGGTCGAGCTCGCCGTTGAGGTCGCGGCCCCCGCACCGGCCCAACCCGTCGGGGCCACCCGATGACCGAGCGGATCGTGGTGGTCGGCCACGGGATGGCAGCGGTCCGACTGGTCGAGGAACTGGTGGCTCGGGGGGTGCACCGCACCGGCCACATCACCGTCCTGGGCGAGGAGCCGCATCCGCCGTACAACCGGATCCTGCTGTCCGCCGTCCTGGAGGGCACCCACCGGCCCGAGGCGATCACGCTGCGCTCGCCCGAGTGGTACGCCGAGCACGGGGTCGAGCTGCGACTGGGCACCCGCGTGGTCGACGTCCACCGGGAGGCCCGCGAGGTCGAACTGGCCGACCGGCAGCTGGTGCCCTACGACCGGCTGGTCCTGGCCACCGGGTCGATCCCGACCCTGCCGCCGATCCGCGGACTGGTCCGGGTGGACGGGCAGTTGCACGAGAAGGTGCACGCGTTCCGCAGTCTGGACGACTGTGCGCGGCTCGAGCGGGCGGTGCCCTCGGCCCGCCGCGCCGTGGTCGTCGGCGGTGGGCTGCTCGGGTTGCAGGTTGCTCGGGCGCTGAGCGTGCGGGGCGTCGAGACCGAGATCGTGGAGGGGGCAGAACACCTTCTCCGCAGCCACGTCGACGAGAAGTCCGGGGCGATCCTGCGGCGCAGCCTCACCCGGCTCGGCACCACCGTCTACACGGGGGCGCGAGCGGTGCGGCTCACCGACGACGGCCTGCGGTTGGACAACGGCTACACCCTGGACAGCGACCTGATCGTGCTCACCGCCGGTGGCCGGCCGAGCATCAACCTCGCCCGCCGGGCGGGACTCTCCACCCGCCGCGGCGTGGTCGTGGAGGACACCCTCGCCTCCGTCGACGACGAGCGGATCCACGCCATCGGCGACTGCGCCGAGCACGACGGCCGGACGACCGGGTTCGTCCCGCCGGCCTGGGAACAGGCCGAGATCCTGGCCGACCGGCTGGCCGGGGGGAGCGCGAACTACGACGGGCACCGGCTGGTGGCCAGGCTGCGGGCGACCGGGCTCGACGTGGCCGTGCTCGGCGACCCCGACCTCACCACCGGACCCGCCCCCGAGGGGGCCGAGGTCGTCGAGGTCGCCAACCCGATCGCCGGCAGCCGGCGGCGGCTGGTGATCCGGGACGGCGTGGTCGTCGCCGCGACCCTGGTGGGCGACCTGTCCCGGATCGGCCTGATCACCCAGGCGTTCGATCGCGGCACCGTGCTCGGTGACCACGAGCCGGGCGCTCTGCTGATGGGGTACGCCGCGGGACCGAGCCCCGACCAGGCCGCCCAGGCGCTGCCCGACGACGCCGAGGTGTGTGCCTGCGCCGGCGTCTCGGCCGGTCGGATCCGTGCCTGCACCTCCGTCGAGGAGGCCCGCGAGACGACCCGCGCCACCACCGGCTGCGGGGGTTGCGCCTCCGTCGTACGCACCCTCATCGAGAATGGCCTGCGCGCGGTGCCGTCCTGACCTGATTCCCCGGTGGCGTCCTCTCGACCGCTCCCGCCCTGCTGCGGGGGCGTGCCGCGTTCTGTCCGGCCCAATGACCTCGCCTTCCCGTCCCGGCTGCCCGGCTGGCCGGGACGGGACCGCGTCCTCGCATTGCCGGACCCCTCGTGCTCGTCCCGGGCCACGCCTGGATCCGCCTCATCGCGGAGCGGGGTGTGAGGCGGTGAGGACAACGACACGTTGGGATTTACACAGCCGTCACGCGGTGCGAACACGCGGTTGAAAGATTCGGTCCCAGCATTCGGAGCAGCGAGAGGAGCGGACCCGATGAAGACTCGTAAGACCATCGTGGTCGCCGGGCACGGCATGGTGGGGCACCGGTTCGTGCAGGCGGCCATCGAGCGCGGCCTCACCGAGACCCACGACATCGTGGTGATCGGCGAGGAGCCGCGGCCGGCCTACGACCGGGTCGCGCTGACCTCGTTCTTCGAGGTGGGGGCCCAGGAGCTCTCGTTCCTGCCCGGCGGCGCCTACGAGGACCCGCGGGTACGACTCGTGCTCGACACCCAGGTCCTCGGGATCGACCGCGCCTCACACAGCGTCGAGCTCAGCAGCGGCGAGCGGATCGGGTACGACGAACTGGTGCTGGCCACCGGTGCGTCGCCGTTCGTGCCGCCGATGCCGGGCCACGACCTGGACGGCACCTTCGTCTACCGGACCATCGAGGACCTCGAGGCGATCCGGGACCGGGCGGCGACCGCTCGCGTCGGCGCGGTGATCGGCGGCGGACTGCTCGGCCTGGAGGCCGCCAACGCGCTGCACCAGCTCGGCGTCCAGACCCACGTGGTCGAGCTCGCCCCCCGGCTGATGGCCGTCCAGATCGACGAGGCCGGCGGTCGCACGCTGACCCGCCACGTCGAAGGACTGGGCCTGACCGTTCACACCGGCGTGATGTCGGAGTGCGTCCAGGGCGAGGACCGGGTGACCGGGCTGAAGTTCAAGGACCATGACGAGGTCCTGCCGCTGGACATGGTGGTCTTCTCCGCCGGCATCCGGCCGCGGGACACCCTCGCCCGGGAGGCCGGACTCGACCTAGCCGAGCGCGGCGGCGTGCTCGTCGACGAGCAGTGCCGCAGCTCCGACCCGCACGTGTGGGCGATCGGTGAGTGCGCGGCCCCGGGCGGCAAGATGTACGGCCTGGTCGCCCCCGGCTACGACATGGCCGAGATCGTGGTCGACGCCCTGCTGGGCGGCCCCGGGGTCTTCGCCGGAGCGGACATGTCCACCAAGCTCAAGCTGCTCGGCGTCGACGTGGCCTCCTTCGGAGACGCCCACGCCACCACCCCCGACAGCCTCGAACTCGTCTACTCCGACGCCGTCGCCGGGGTCTACAAGAAGCTCGTGATCAGCGAGTGCGGCACCAAGCTGCTCGGCGGTGTCCTGGTCGGCGACGCGTCGGCGTACGGACTGCTCCGACCGATGGTCGCCTCCGGGCTGCCGCTGCCGGAGAACCCCGAGGAGCTGATCCTCCCGCAGTCCTCCGGGGCCGGGTTCAGCCTTCCTGCCGAGGCCCAGATCTGCTCGTGCAACAACGTCAGCAAGGGCGAGATCGAGCAGGCGGTCGCGGACGGAGCCGAGTCCCAGGCCGCGGTGACCCAGTGCACCGGCGCGGGCTCGACCTGCGGGTCCTGCAAGACCCAGGTGAAGAAGATCGTCGAGGACTACTTCGCCGCCCAGGGCAAGACGATCGACAAGAGCCTGTGCGAGCACTTCGCGATGACGCGCGCCGAACTGTTCGACGTCGTCCTCGTGCACGGCTACACCCGCTTCGACCAGATCATCGAGGCGCACGGCCGCGGCCGCGGGTGCGACATCTGCAAGCCGGCGATCGCCTCGATCCTGGCCAGCCAGCTGAACGGACACGTGCTCGCCCGGGAGAACCGCACCCTGCAGGACACCAACGACGCCTACCTGGCCAACCTCCAGCGCAACGGCACCTACTCCGTCGTACCCAGGATCCCCGGTGGCGAGATCACTCCGGACAAACTCATCGTGATCGGCGAGGTGGCCCGCGACTTCGATCTCTACACCAAGATCACCGGAGGCCAGCGGATCGACCTGTTCGGTGCCCGGATGGAGGACCTGCCGGCGATCTGGACGCGGCTGGTGGACGCCGGGTTCGAGTCCGGACACGCCTACGGCAAGTCCCTGCGGACCGTGAAGTCGTGCGTCGGCTCGACCTGGTGCCGGTACGGCGTGCAGGACTCCGTCGGCATGGCGATCGAACTGGAACTGCGCTACCGCGGGTTGCGGTCGCCGCACAAGCTCAAGGGCGGCGTCTCCGGATGCGCCCGGGAGTGCGCGGAGGCCCGCGGCAAGGACTTCGGGATCATCGCCACCGAGAAGGGCTGGAACCTCTACGTGTGCGGCAACGGTGGTGCCAACCCCGCCCACGCCCAGCTGCTGGCCGGGGACCTCGACGGGGAGACCCTGATCCGCTACCTCGACCGGTTCCTCATGTACTACATCCGCACCGCCGACCGGCTCCAGCGCACCTCCACCTGGCTCGACTCGGTCGAGGGCGGGCTGGACCGGGTCCGCGAGATCGTCGTGGAGGACGCACTCGGGCTCGGGAGTGAGCTCGAGGCCGCGATGGCCGCCCACATCGACACCTACGTCGACGAGTGGAAGGCGACCCTGGAGGACCCGGAGAAGCTCGGCCGGTTCGTCTCCTTCGTCAACGCCCCCGACACCCCGGATCCGCACATCACCTTCCGTGAGGAGCGGGCGATGCCGGTGCCGGCCGAGCCGACCGGGCCGGTCTCCCTCGGGGCCAGCATCCCGGTGGGTGCGCCGGTCACCGGTCAGGTGGAGGGCGCTCGATGAGCAGCAAGGTCACCGAGCCGACCCGGGTGTGTGAGCTGGAGCAGATCGACCGCGAGAGCGGCGTGACCGCCCTGGTCCACGGCCGCGCCGTGGCGATCTTCCGCACCCACGACGACCGGGTCTATGCGCTGTCCAACTACGATCCGTTCGGCAAGGCATCGGTCCTGGCCCGAGGGATCGTCGGCACTCGTACTGTGGACGGGGACGAGGTGCCGTTCGTCGCCTCGCCCCTGCACAAGCAGGCCTTCGACCTGCGGACCGGTCGGTGCCTGGACCACCCCGACGTGCGGGTGTCGGCGTACGAAGTGATCATCAGTGAGGGCGCGGTCCTCGTGGGAGGTGTCAAGGAGCAGCGGTGAACGGCCAGGAACACACCGAGGATCCCCGCGACCCGGGGACGACCCCCGCCGAGGCCACCAGCGGGCCGGCGGGCCAGGGCCCGCTGGCCGGTTTCCGGATCGGCATCACCGCGGCCCGCAAGGTGGAGGAGCAGATCGCGCTGCTGGAGCGGCGCGGCGCCGAGACGGTCTGGGGCCCCGCCCTGTCCACCGACCCCAACGTCGTGGACGACGCGTCCCTGCGTGCCGCCACCGACGAGGTGCTGGCGGCGCCGGTGGACCTCTTCCTCGCCACCACCGGGATCGGGCTGCGCACCTGGTTCGACCGGGCCGAGGCCTGGGGGATGCTCGACAAGCTGGTCGGTCACCTCGAGCAGGCGCAGATCCTCGCCCGCGGACCGAAGAGCGTCGGTGCGCTGCGCCGGCGCGGCCTGCGCGAGCTGTGGGCGCCCGAGTCGGAGTCCTTCGACGACGTCCTGGGCTTCCTGCGGGGCCGCGACCTCACCGGCCAGCGCATCGTCGTCCAGGAGCACGGGCAGTCGCTGTCCATGGTCGCGCACGCCCTGCGCCGTCAGGGGGCGACCGTCACCACCGTGTCGGTCTACCGGGTGCGGGCGGTCGACGATCCCGGGCCCCTGTTCGGGCTGATCGAGGAGATCGCCGCCTACCGGGTCGACGCCGTCACCTTCACCGCCGCGCCCGCCGTCGCCGCTCTGATGGAGGCGGCCGGGTCGGTCGGGAGGCGGGACGACGTGGTGAGCGCCTTCCAGGCCGACGTCGTCGCCGTGTGCGTCGGACCGGTCACGGCCGCCGCCTTCGAGATGTACGGCGTCCCCACGATGTTCCCCGACCGGTCCCGCCTCGGCGCGATGATCAAGCAGCTCGAGGTCGAACTGCCCTCGCGCCGCGCCGGGCTCTCCATCGACCTCGCCACCGGACAACAGCTGCTGCTGCACGGCGACGACGTCCTGCTCGACGGAGCCGAGGTCAAGCTCTCCCCGGCTCCCGCCGCCGTACTCCAGGAGCTCGTCGCCCAACCCGGCAACGTCGTCTCCCGCCCCGCGCTCCTCGCCGCCCTGCCCTCGGGCACGGCCGGTTCGGAGCACGCCGTCGAGATGGCCGTCGCCCGACTCCGATCCGCGCTGGGCACCAAGAGCATCCAGACGGTGGTCAAGCGCGGCTACCGCCTGGCCGTGGATCGCTGATCCGCCCGCACCACCGGACCCGTCCTCCCGCAGTCACACCGTGGTGACCGTGGCCCACCAGCCCCGAGGAACCCGCCATGACCAGACTCGTCACCATCGCCCACGGCACCCGCCTGGCCTACGGCAACACCGTCGCGTCCGAACTCACCCGCGCCGCGGGGGAGCGGCTGGGGATCGAGGCCGTGACGTCGTACGTGGAACTGTGCTCGCCGCTGGTCACCGACGTGCTCGGCCCCGCCTGGCCCGGTGCGGAGGCGCCGACCGTGGCGGTGCCGCTGCTGCTCTCGACCGGCCACCACGTACGACATGACCTGCCGGCCGCCGTTGCCACGTCGTACGGCCCGGTCAGGCTGGGCGGACCGCTCGGCCCCGACCCGTTGCTCGCCCACGCGATGGTCGCCCGCCTGCGGACGGCGGGCGCGCGACCCGGCCAGCCGGTCGTGATGGTGGCCGCCGGCTCCCGGGACCCCCGCGCGACCGCCGATCTCGACGCGGCCGCGGCTCTCCTCGCCGGCGTCTGGGGCACTCCGGTGCGCTGGGCAGCGCTCGCGGGGCTGGGGAGGCGTCCCGCCGAGGTGATCCGCCCGGGCGACGCGGTGGCGTCCTACCTGCTCGCGCCGGGGTACTTCGCCGACCGGGCCCGGAGCGAGTCGCTTGCCGCGGGTGCTGGCGTCGTCTCGGACGTCCTCGGCACCCACCCGCTGCTGGTCGACCTGCTGGTGACGCGGACCGAGTCTCTCCTGGCCGCCGGCGACAGGATGGCGGGGAGCCTGCTCAGCGGAAGTCGAAGAGGATGATGCCGGTGTCGTCGTCCGGGCCGAAGGTGCGGTCGACCGGTTCGGTGAGGACCCGCGGGATCCGGTCGGCGGTGTCGGTCACGATCCGAGGCAGCCGCTCGGCGGTGTCGGTCCGGCTGTCGGCGAACAGCGGCCGGTCGAAGTAGGCGGAATCGGTGACGACCCGGGCGACCGCGTCGACATCGTCATCGCCGTCCTCACCGCTGCCGGCGGTGGCCGAGGAGTCGGGTGGCGCGGCCGGCTCGGGATCGGGGGTCCGCAGCACCTGGGCCAGGGGCAGGAACGAGGCGCGGTAGCAGGCCGCGTGGAAGGGCAGCTGCATGCCGTCCATACCGCGGCCGAAGGCGTCGTAGAAGGCCAGCACGTCCTCGACCCGGGCGTCCTGGGCCGCCGTGTCGAGGGAAGCGATGTTGGAGCGCGACCGGGCGAGATCCTGGATCGTCTCGCGGTGGACGACGTGCCAGTGCCGGAAGGACCGCTCGTCGATCGCACTGACCATCCCCGACTCGTCCAGCTCGGCGACCAGGTCCTCGCGCTCGGCGTCCTGCTGGCCGAGCAGCCGGCCCAGGCGGCGGACCCACGGGATCCGGGTGTCGTAGAGGTTCCAGATCAGCGCCACCCGACCGCCCGGCTTGAGCACGCGGCCGATCTCCGGGAGCGCCAGCTCCAGGTCGAACCAGTGGAACGCCTGACCGGCCACGACGGCGTCGTAGGACCGATCGGGCACCGGGATCTGCTCGGCGGTGCCGACGGTGGCCCGGACGTCGGGCAACCGGGCGGAGAGGACGTCGAGCATCTGCTCGTCGGGATCGGTCGCGAACACGTCGTGACCCAGCTCCACCAGGGTCGAGGTGAGCTTGCCGGTGCCCGCGCCGAGCTCGAGCACACTGAGCGGTTGGGAGCCGAGCAGCCACTCCACGGCCTCGGTCGGGTAGGCGGGACGGCCGCGCTCGTAGGCGGCCGCCACCGACCCGAAGGAGAGTCGGGGGTCTCGACGCGGGGTACGGGCGGGATCGGTCATCAGTGGCAGATTACCCGCTCGATACGGTGGTTCTCGTGACCTCTGCCCCCCGACCCTCCGCAGATCCGTCGTCCTCCGGTGATCCGCTGTCCGCACTGGTCTCGCTTGAGGGCGTGGCCTCGGCGTACGCCGCCACCCGCGACGGCATCGACGTGATGCTGCGCGACCGGGGGCTCCGGCGTACCTCGCCGGAGACCACCGCGGAGTCGCTGCTCCGCGGGGCCCACGCCAGCGGGGTCCTGGAGGGCTCCTCCTCGACCCTTGCCGAGGTGCGGGAGAGCGGCGGCGACCCGACCGCGCAGGACGCCGTCCGGCTCTCCGCCGAACTGCTCTCGCTGGTGCCGGTGCTGCGCCAGACGCCGCTCCAGGCCTTCGCCCGCCTGCATGCCGTGGCGGGGGCAGGGTCGCTGGAACGCGAGGAGCTGGGGCGCCCTCGTGATGCCGCGAGCGCGGCGCGGCTGCGCGAACTCAGCGGCCACCTCACCCGCCACACCGCGGCCCCTGCCCTGGTGGTCGCCGCCGTTGTCCACGCGGAACTCGCCACCGCGGCACCCTTCCCGTCGCACAACGGGCTCCTCGCCCGCGCCGCCGAGCGGCTGGTGCTCTTCGCCCGGGGGGTGGATGAGAAGTCGCTCGTCGTACCCGAGGCCGGCCACCTGGCGCTGCGAGCGGAGTACGAGTCGAATCTCCGCGCCTACCGGGACGGCGGCCAGGCCGGCGTCCATGCCTGGCTGCTGTACGCCGCCGAGGCCTTCGCGGCCGGCGCGGAGGCCTCACCGCTGCGCCGCGACGCCGGCTGAGGGTCGTGCCGGGACGTCACCCCCAGGTCCAGGACCACCTCATCCGCGGTGGTTCGCCGCATCTGGCGACCGTCGTCGAGCGGGGCGGTCCAGCCCACCCTTGATCCGTCCCCGGTTCCGGCGTAGAACGGACCTACAAGTCCAGACGTACACGTGACCGGGTACCCACGCGGCGATCGACCCTTCTTCCAGGGCGCGAGCCGATCGGGAAACTGCCCGAGGCCGCATCTGAGTTGCACGCTTGGTAGCCCACAGGTCACGTGTCTGCGGTGGCATTCGGAGTCCTTGAGTTCCGGATGCCACTTGCATGTCCGGCCTCTTCGCGGCTCGCGATTCCGACCGTCTCGGTCGGCCTCACCCGCCCGGCCGGCGACGTCGAGCCCCGGCCCAGAGCACCCCGCCCACCGCGATCAGCCCGGTGACCGCCAGCGCCGCCAGGGTGGGGCCCGCCGGGGGGAGAGACATCCCGCTGCGCAGGGCCACCGGCTTGTTGAACTCCAGGATCGGCCACTCCCGGGCGAGCGCGACCTTGCGGAGATCACGGTCCGGGTTGACCGCGGAGGGGTGTCCCACGGCCTCCAGCATGTGTACGTCGGTGCTCGAATCGCTGTAGGCGTAGCACTCGCCCAGGTCGTAGCCGAGGTCGTCGGCGAGCTGACGCACCGCGCGGGCCTTCTCCTCGGCGTAGGCGTAGTAGAGGATCTCGCCGGTGAACCGGCCGTCCTCGCCCACTCCCATCCGGGTGGCCACCACCCGGTCCGCGCCCAGCATGTCGCCGATCGGCTTGACCACCTCGATCCCGCTGGTGGAGACGATGACGACATCGTGTCCCGCGAGCTTGTGCTCCTCGATCAACTGCACCGCTTCGACGTACACGAGCGGGTCGACGACGTTGTGCAGGGTGTCGGCGACGATCTCGCGGACCTGGGCGGCGTCCCATCCGGTGACCAGGTCAGACATGAAGTGGCGCATCTTCTCCATCTGGTCGTGGTCGGCGCCACCGACGCTGAAGACGAACTGCGAGTAGACCGACCGCAGCAGGGAGGCCCGGGAGATCAGCCCCCCGGCCTGGAAGGGCTTGCTGAAGGCCAGCGCGCTCGACTTGGCGATGATGGTCTTGTCGAGGTCGAAGAACGCGGCGGTACGTCGGCGGGTCGCCATGGCTCCATCGTAGGTGGCCCGACCTCGGCTCCGGTGTCTGGCCGGCACCCGCTGAGCGGCGGCCCATCGAGCCGTAAGAGCGGCTCGGGCCGGTGTCGTTCCACACTGCCGGAGTCCGACGCCGTTGTGCACACCAACGCCTTGGACCGGCCCTTCGGCGACCTCGGAGGATCGACCCTGGGCTCATGACTCGTGCCCTCCTGATCACCGCCGACGACCTCCTCCGCGACGAGCTCCACCGACTGGCTGCCGCCGCCGGCACCGAGCTCGACACCTCGACCGATCCGGCCTCAGCGATGCGCACCTGGTCCTCGATGCCGCTCGTGCTGCTCGGCGCCGACCTGGCCGGGGAGTTGGGGCGGCTCCAGCCGGCCAGGCGGCCGGGGGTGCAGGTCGTCTGCTGGGGTGCGGCCGGTGAGGAGACCTTCCGGGCCGCCGTTCACGTGGGCGCCGAGAGCGTGGCCGAATTGCCCGAGGCATCGGTCTGGCTGGGCGACCTGCTGGCCGACGTCGGTGACTCGGTGCCCGCCCGGGGACTGACCATCGGCGTCCTCGGCGGCGCCGGCGGGGCCGGCGCGACGACCTTCGCGAGCGCGCTCGGTCAGTGCGCCGGTCGGGCCGGTCCGACGGTGGTGATCGACGCCGACCCGCTCGGGCCGGGAGTCGATCGGGTGCTGGGCGTGGAGGAGGCCGCCGGTGTGCGCTGGGGCGACCTGGCCGAGACCACCGGTCGACTCGGCGGCCGATCCCTGCGGGACGCCCTGCCCCGCCGCCACGACCTGCGCGTGCTCGCCTGGGGCGCGGCGGAGGAGCGCAAGCTGCCCGCGACGGTCGCCCGGGAGGTGCTTGCCGCGGCCCGACGCGGGCATGACACCGTGGTGCTCGACCTGCCTCGTGCCGGAGACGTGGTCACCGCCGATCTCCGCGGCCGATGCGACCTGGTGGTCATCGTGGTGCCGCCGACCATCACGGGGGTCGCTTCGTCGGCACGGATTGCCGCGGAGCTCCCGGACGCGGAGCGGCTCCGTCTCCTCGTCCGCGGTCGGGGCGCCGACCCGGCGCAGATCGCCCGCGCAGTGGGCGTGCCTGCAGTGACGTCGATGACTGATCAGCGCGGGCTGCGCGAATCGATCGACCTCGGCCTCGGGCCGATGCGTGCGACGCGCGGGCCGTTGGCGAGGGCCGCTGCGGAGGTGTTGGCGCACGCGAGTCTCCGCGGCGCCGGTCTGCAGCACGAGACCAGGAGCGAGGCGGCATGAGGCCCCCCGCGCTCGACCTCGCGCCGGAGGTGGTGGAGACGGTGCGGGAGCGGCTCGCCCGGACTCCCGGCGACCTGACACCGCACCGGGTGGCCGAGGCGCTCCGGGCCGCCGGGCGCCCGGTGGGCGATGCGACGGTGATCGCCGTCTACGACGAACTTCGACGCGACGTCGTCGGCGCCGGTCCTCTCGATCCGCTCCTCCGGCTCGCCGGAGTCACCGACGTGCTGGTCAACGGTCCCGACGCGGTCTATCTCGATCGCGGCGGCGGTCTCGAGCTGAGCCCGGTGACCTTCCCCGACGACGCGGCCGTCCGCCGGCTGGCCCAGCGTCTCGCGGCCGGCGCAGGCCGCCGACTCGACGACGCCGCACCGCATTGTGACCTCCGGTTGCCCGACGGCACCCGGTTCCACGCCGTGCTGGCCCCGCTGGCTCGGCCGGGCACGGTGATCTCCCTGCGGGTGCCACCGCGACGCGCGTTCACCCTGGCCGAGCTGATCGCGGCGGGCACGGTCGACGCGCGGCTCGCGGAGGTGCTGCGGGCGTTGGTCAACTCGCGCCGGGCCTTCCTCATCAGCGGCGGCACCGGGAGCGGGAAGACCACGTTGCTCGCCGCACTGCTCTCGCTGGTGCCCCCGCAGGAGCGGTTGGTGCTGGTCGAGGACGCCTCCGAGCTGCGCCCGGATCATCCCCACGTCGTGGGCCTCGAGGCGCGGCCGGCCAACATCGAGGGTGCCGGGGCCATCCAGCTACGCACCCTGGTGCGTCAGGCCCTCCGGATGCGCCCGGATCGGCTGGTGGTCGGCGAGGTCCGCGGGGGTGAGGTGGTCGACCTGTTGGCGGCTCTCAACACCGGTCACGAGGGCGGCTGCGGCACCCTCCATGCCAACTCGGCTCTCGACGTCCCGGCGCGGATCGAGGCGCTCGCCCTGGCCGCCGGGCTCGGCCGGGAGGCCGCCCACAGTCAGTTGGCGTCGGGCGTGGACGTCGTGTTGCACCTGTCCCGGGGCCGCGACCGGGTGCGCCGGCTCGAGCAGATCGGAGTGCCCCTCCGGGACGAGTCGGGTCTGGTCACCATGGCCGCTGCCGTCCAGGTCGGCCCGGCAGGGCCGGAGGAGGGGGCCGGGGCCGGTCGGTTGGCGGAGCTGCTCCGGTGAGCGGGTCCCTCACGGCCACGGCCACGGCCACGGCCAAGGCGCTCGGGCTGGTCGGGCCGGGCGACCTCACCCCGTCCCCGGCGTGGGCCGCACTGAGCGCGGCGGCAGCCGTGGGGCTGCTGCTGGCACCGCGCCGGGAGCCGGTCGTCCCCTCGACCACCCGCCGGGATGAGGGAAGACGCGGGGGCCGCCGGATGCTTGCCCGACGGGTCGGGCTTGCGACCGCACTACCGGTGACGGCAGCCCTTCTGGTGGCTCCGGAGGTGGTGCCCGTCGTCATCGTCGCGGTGCTGGCGGCCCTCGGCGGCTGGGCGCTGTGGCGCCGTCGCGAGGGACGAGTGGCAGCAGCGCGGAACTCCGCACGCGTCGTCGAGCTCTGCGAGCAGCTGGCCGCCGAGCTCGCCGCCGGTCAACCTCCCGACCAGGCCCTCGCCCGGGCCGCTGCCGAGTGGTCGTTTCTGGCACCGGCGTCCGAGGCCGCGCGGATGGGGGCCGACGTGCCGGGCGCACTGCGGCGCCTCGCCGCTGCGCCCGGCACCGCCGAATTGCGGTGGGTCGCGGCTGCCTGGCAGGTGGCACACCGCACGGGCCAGGGTCTGGCTGATTCGGTCGACCGGGTGGCGGTCGAACTTCGCGCCGGGCAGGCCACCCAGCGGGTGGTGGCCGGCGAGCTCGCCTCGGCCCGGGCCACCGCGCGCCTCGTCGCGGTCCTCCCGTTGGGAGCCCTGGTGATGGGGTCGGGGATGGGCGGTGACCCGTGGCACTTCCTCCTCCACACGCCGGTGGGCCTGGGCTGCCTGGCGGCCGGGCTCCTGCTCGGCTGGTTGGGGTTGTGGTGGATCGAGAGCATCGCCCGCGGGGTGGGCCGATGACCTGGGTCGCGGTGATTGCCGTCGCGCTGTCGGTGCTGGCTGCGGTGCCTCCGTCGCGTCTCGTGCGGACGACCGGGCGAGGCCGGCTGGTTCAGGTCGCTCAGGGTGCTGGTGTGGCTGGCCCAGGTGGTGGGCAGGGCGCGAACGAGAGTGACTGGATGACCAGGCACCGGCTGGTCTGGTCGATCCTGGCCGGCCTCGGTGCCTTTGCCTTGCTGCGCGGGCCGTCCGGTGCAGTGGCCGGTGCGGTGCTGGGCGTCGGATGTTGGCTGGTGATCTCACGGGCGGAGCCTGCTCACCAGCGCGCCGAGCGGGAGCAACTGCAGCGAGACCTCCCGCACGTCGTCCGGCTGCTGGCCGCCGCGCTGGCGGCCGGCGCGTCCCCGGTGACGGCCCTGGCAGCGATCGCCCAGGCGATGCCCGGCGTGGTGGAGCGGAGGCTCGCCAGGGTCGTGGCCCAACTCCGGCTCGGGGCCGACCCGGCCGAGGTCTGGCGCGATCTCGCCGCCGAACCGGCGCTCGCCCCGCTCGGTCGATCCCTGGCCCGCGCCCACCTCACCGGTGCCCCGGTCGCCATCGCGGTCGAACGGCTCGCCGAAGATCTCGCCAGGAGTGCCCGGGCGGACGTCGAGGACCGGGCCCGAGCGGTCGGCGTCCGAGCCGCTGTGCCCCTGGGGCTGTGCCTCCTCCCAGCCTTCGTCCTGATCGGCATCGTCCCGCTGGTGGCGGGTCTGTTCAGCCAGTTCTCCTTCTGACTGACCCGACTGACCCGACTGACCCGACTGACCCGACTGACCCGACTGACCCGACTGACCCGACTGACCCGACTGGCTGCGTGGCTGACGGAGTGGCGGCCCTTGTGACGTCCGAACTCCGACCCGGGTAGGCCATGATGTGAGCCCGCCGGGTCGACCGGCCTCGGACTCGGGCTGAGGTCACCTCTGGGCCCTGCGCGCTCGACCTCGCTCATGTCGGTCCCGCCATGACCGCCCGACCTCGCTCATGTCGGTCCCGCCATGACCGCCCGACCTCGCCATGTCGGTCCCGCCATGACCGCCCGGGTCGCCCGACTCGTCCGGGGTGGTTCGGCTCGTCCGGCGTGGTTCGGGGTGGTTCGGGGTGGTTCGGCGTGGGTCGGCGGTGGTGCGGGCAGAGACTCGAGGGCCCCGGCGGCGATGGTGCGCGCTGTGTAGCGCGGCGCCGCATTCGGGCGAGATCTGCTCCTCGGGCCGGTTGGCCTTCACTCGGTGGCACCGGGAGCCGCCTCTCCACAGTTCCATCTCCGGACGTCGCCGCTGCCCTCCCCGCGGGCGAAGGTCGAGGTCAACGGCCGCATCGGGCGGCCGCCACCGAGGAGGACCGATGACACATCTGACCAAGCGGCTGGCCCGTCGCCACCTGGACGAGCGGGGGATCACGACGGCCGAGTACGCCGTCGGCACTGCCGCGGGAGCGGGCCTGGCGGGGCTGCTCTACACGCTGCTCACCGGGGGTTTCGGCAAGACCCTGCTCACGACCCTGTTCGACCACGTCATGTCGTTGCTGGGCATCAAGTGAGCGCAGCGGGGACCGTCCGGGCACGCCTGCGCTCGCGATTCTCGAGCGCCGGTGATCACGGGGCGGCGACGGCGGAGCTGGTGATGATGCTCCCCATGCTGGTCGCCGTCACCGTCGGTCTGGTGTGGCTGCTCTCCGTCGGCACGGCACAATTGCGCACCATCGACGCCGCGCGTGAGACGGCCCGGGCGGTCGCCCGCGGCGATGACCGTGCCGCGGCAGTGGCCCGTGGCGTGCGTGTCGGGCCCGAGGGGACCCGCGTGCGGGTGAGCGCCGACGACGATCTGGTCACCGTGGATGCTTCGGCTCGGGTGACCGGGCCGGGCGGGTTGTTCCGGTTCGTCGGCGGCGTCACGGTGCGGGCCGAGGCAGTCGCCGCGGCCGAGGAGGGCTCGGTCAGTTGGTCGGGCGGAGCGGGGTCGTGAGCGGTCGAACGGGCGGCCGGCCCTGTCGCCCCCCGGCAGGCCGGCCGGGCCGGCCGGGCCGCGTCGGAGGCGGAGTCCGAGGCGTCGACCAAGGCGTCGCCGAAGACGCGGCCCGAGGCGCATCCCCATCCCACATTCACGAGCGCCGACGACGTGGTCCGCAGGCGCCGCTGCACCGATGCCATGGCCTGGTGGGACGCGGCGAGAGAGGGTCGGTGACCGTCTTCGCCACCGCCTGTCTCGGCCTCCTGCTGGTGTTGGGCGCGGCACTGGGGGTCGTCGCGGCGATGTTCGTCGGTCATCGCACTGCCCAGGCGGCGGCCGATCTGTCGGCCCTGGCAGCGGCCGGTGCGGTCGGGAGGGGTGAGGACCCCTGTGGG
Organism: Nocardioides insulae DSM 17944; assembly: GCF_000422825.1. Classification (GTDB taxonomy): domain Bacteria; phylum Actinomycetota; class Actinomycetes; order Propionibacteriales; family Nocardioidaceae; genus Nocardioides; species Nocardioides insulae. The sequence continues at coordinate 97,116 of NZ_AUGU01000016.1, forward strand.
GTCGCCGCCGAGGTGGCCGGACGCAACCGCGGTGACCTGACCACCTGCGAGGTATCGGGGCTCGAGGTGGTCGTCACGGTCACGGTGCCCGGGCCGGGCTGGCTGGGTCAGACCGGTGATCTGCAAGGTCAGGCGCGTGCCGGACCAGTGACCGCCCCTCAATCGGGGCACCCCCGCTGACGTTTGACCGGGATGCCGCGTTCGGCCCAAGGGAGGGGATGAGGGCACTCAGCCGCCGCCGGCGAGACCGACGCACCGGATCCGAGCCCGCGCGGACAGGAATCGGGCCGCGGGAGGAGGAAGAGGGAAGAGGAAGGAGGGTGTTCGGGCGAGAGGTGCTGGTCAGGACGGTGTCTCGCCGCGCGGCGGCCCCTGCTCCCGTGGCGCCTCCGGGGGTCCCGGGGGTGCCGGGGGTGCTTCCCGCTCAGGACGGTCCGCGACCTCAGCCTCCCCCTGCTCCTTCTTCAGCCGGGCGAGCTGCCTGGCGTCGCGCCGACGCTGGAGCCCCTGTCTGGTGCCCACCTTGGTCAGCCAGAGGCCGAGGAGCACCGCCAGTCCGGCGAAGGTGCCGAGCAGGAAGATGGTGGTGGCCCCCAGCTCCAGGCCGAGCATGGTCGCTGGGTCCGCCCCGTTGTCGCTGGTGGTCACGATGCCGAGCGCCAACACGACGACGCCGACGCCGAGGAGCACGAGCCCGAGGGGGAGCATGTGCCGAGCCTACGTCGGGGGACGAGCGCCGGGTGGCTCCGAAGCCGAGCCTCACCCGGCGTGGCGCAACAACACCTCGAGCAGCCTCAGAGCAGCCTGCTTATCGAGGGGGTTGTTCTGGTTGCCGCACTTGGGTGACTGGATGCACGACGGACAGCCCTCCGTGCACTCGCAGGCCGCGATCGTGTCCCGGGTGGCGCCGAGCCAGCGCTGGGCGGTCGCGAAGCCGCGCTCGGCGAAGCCCGCCCCGCCCGGATGGCCGTCGTACACGAAGACGGTGAGCTGCCCGGTGTCGGGGTGGCGGGCCGTGCTGACTCCGCCGATGTCCCAGCGGTCGCAGGTGGCCAGGAGGGGGAGAAGGCCGATCGAGCAGTGCTCGGCGGCGTGGGCAGCGCCGGGCAGGTTGGCCGGGGACAGGCCGGCCTCGGTGAGGATGAGTTCGGGCACCGTCCACCAGACGGCGCTGGTGCGCAGGCTGCGCTCGGGCAGATCGAGCGGCTCTTCACCCATCACGTCCCCGCCGGGTTGGCGACGACGCAGGAACGCGACCACCTGATGGGTGACATCGACCTCCCCGAAGGACAGCCGGCATCCTCCCCACGCGCGATGATCGCGCTCGGTGACCACGGTGATCTCGGTCGTCTCTCGCGCCGTCGTGGAGTATCCGGGGTCCTCGAGACGCAGCACCGCCACGTGTTCGTCGAGGTCCAGATCGTCGACGACGTACGTCTCGCCCCGGTGCACATAGACCGCGCCGGGGTGGGCGGTGCTGTGTGCCCGCGCTCCGTCCACGGTGCCGATCACCCGCCCGGTCTCCGCCTCGATGAGGTGTACCGCGCGCCCGGCCGAGCGGATGTCGGTGAGGTCGGCGGCCCGGCGCCGATCGGTCCAGTACCACCCGCGGGGGCGCTTGCGCAGGAGCCCGGACCGACTCAGCGATGCGACCACGTCGCCCGACGTGGGGCCGAACAGGTCGAAGTCGGCCTCGGTGAGCGGGATCTCCTGGGCGGCCGCGCACAGGTGGGGTCCGAGCACGTAGGGGTTGCCCGGGTCGAAGACGGTCGCCTCCACCGGCCGGTCCAACAGCGCCTCCGGGTGGGTGACCAGATAGGTGTCCAGGGGGTCGTCGCGGGCCACCAGGATCCCGAGCGCGTCCTGGGCCCCGCGCCCTGCGCGCCCCACCTGCTGCCACAGGGCCGCCCGGGTGCCCGGGAATCCGGCGATCAGTACGGCGTCCAGCCCGCTGATGTCGATGCCGAGCTCGAGGGCGTTGGTCGCTGCCAGGCCCAACAGGTCGCCGCGTCGCAGGGCCTGCTCGAGCTCACGCCGCTCCTCGGGCAGATATCCCCCTCGGTACGACGCCACTCGGCCGGGAAGCGAGACGTCGACCTCGGCGAGGAGGCGCTGAGTGGTCAGGGCGACCTGTTCGGCACCGACCCGGGAGCGCACGAAGGCGAGCGTGCGCACGGAGGAGGACACCAGGTCGGCCAGCAGGTCGGCGGTCTCCGAGGAGGCGGCCCGGCGTACCGGGGCGCCGTGCTCGCCGGCGTGACCGCTCAGCGGCGGCTGCCACAGGGCGAGGGAGACCTGACCGCGGGGCGAGTGGTCCGCGGTGACGGGGAGATGTTCGAGACCTGTCAGACGACGGGCGGTCACCTCGGGCTCGGCCATGGTGGCCGAGGCCAGCACGAAGGTGGGGTAGGCGTCGTAGGACGCGCAGACGCGCCGCAGTCGGCGGATCACCTGGGCGACGTGGGCGCCGAAGACCCCGCGGTAGTGATGGCCCTCATCGATCACCACGAAGGCGAGGGAGGCGAGGAAGCGTGCCCAGTGCCGATGTCCCGGGAGCAGCGAACGGTGCAGCATGTCCGGGTTGGTGAGCACGTACTCGCCATGGTCCCTGGTCCAGTCACGCAGTTCACGACTCGAGTCGCCGTCGTGGGTGGTCGCACGGACGTCGAGCCCGAGCCCGCGAACGCGGGTGAGCTGGTCCTGGGCGAGCGCCTTGGTCGGAGCGAGGTAGAGGACTCCTGCGCCCCGTCGGTCGCGTGGGCCGCGGGAGCGCAGGATGGCGTCCAGGGCGGGCACCTGGTAGGCGAGGGACTTGCCCGAGGCGGTGCCCGTGGCCACCGCGACGTGCTCCCCCGAGTGCGCGGCCTCGGCGGCGACGACCTGGTGCCGCCACGGTTGCTCGACGCCCTGGCGTCCGAAGGCTTCCACGACCCGGGGATCCACCCAGGGCGGCCATTCCTCGACCACGGCCGTTCGGGGAGGGAGCTGTTCGAGGTGGGTGAGTCGATCCTCCCGGCCGGGGGCGCGGAGCACGCGGTCGAGCGCGCGGGTCACGGACGCCGCCGGGGTGCTCGCCGATGGGGCCACGGTCGCATTCTCCCGCAGTGCCCCCTCGCCCCCTTGCCCGGGGCGGCACTGCTTCGTACGACATCGCGCCGGTCTCCTCCCGAGGAGCAGGATCAGCGGGGAGACGTCCTGTGCGGGCCCGGAGCAGGCCGGCCGGGCCGCTACGTCCGTCGTTCGACGTACCCGGGACAAGAGGCCGAGGCAGGCACTAGGGTGGCCGGGACCGGCGCCGGGCGAGGCCCGAGACCTCGACCTGCGGTTCGGCGATCACGACACGAGGTCGTGAGTCGGACCGGACGGCCCGGAGGTGTAGGGAGTGCTTTGTGGATCTGACGCTTGCCACGCGTGAGGCGGAGGGTAAGACGGTCGTGGCGGTCGGCGGCGAGATCGATGTCTACACGGCGCCGAAACTCCGTGACCAGATCACCGACCTGGTCGCCGCGGGCAACTACGACCTCGTGATCGACCTCGAGCGGGTCGAGTTCATGGACTCCACCGGGCTCGGTGTGCTCGTCGGCGGACTGAAGAAGGTCCGCGCCCACGACGGCTCGCTGCTGCTGGTCTGCACGCAGGAGCGGCTGCTCAAGATCTTCCGGATCACCGGCCTGGCCAAGGTCTTCGCCATCCACACATCTGCGGACGCCGCGCTGGCCGCCTCCTGAACCTTCGGCTCGACGTCTCATCGGGGCACCGGGGGCGAACGGCGCCGCGGGACCTTGCGCGGTTCCGGCACGGCGACCGCAGCGCCGCCGGGATCGGCGCGAGCACCGTCGAGGCCTGACCGTCCCCGCACGATCGGCTCGCACGGCTACGCCGCGCGTGACCCGCCCGCCGATCGACGCGACCCGACCGCAGAGCTGTGCGATCCGGCACGGGGCGACCCGACCCGACCCGGACCGAACCCAACCCGTCCGACCCGAACCGGGGCGACCCGACCCGGACCGACCCGACCCGGACCGACCCGGCCCGGGGCGACCAGAAGTGAGGTCCCGGCGAAAGCCCTGACGTGCGGCGATGTCTCTTGCCATCACGCGGCCGACGTGGTGTGGTGCAAGTCACGTTCACAGGTCCCTTCCTGCAGGAGGTCACTGGATGCCGTCCCTCGCCCACATCACGACCACCAGCCCGCAGGCGCCAGGGGAGCCAGGTGCGGGGATCGACGTCGCCGGCGGTGACCTGATCCTCGTCGTCGTCGTCGCCCTGATCGGACTGGGGGCGCTGGCCCTGGCGGCGGTCTTCCGGCGAGAGGTGCTCGCCGCGGGGGAGGGGACCGAGCGGATGCGCGAGATCGCCCATGCGGTCCAGGAGGGCGCCAACGCCTACCTCGCCCGGCAGTTCCGCACCCTGGCGGTGTTCGCCGCGATCGCCTTCTTCCTGTTGTTGGCGTTGCCCGCCGACGACTGGGGGGTGCGGATCGGGAGGTCGATCTTCTTCCTGTTGGGTGCGGGTTTCTCCGCGGCGGTCGGGTACCTCGGCATGTCGCTGGCGGTGCGCGCGAACCTTCGGGTCGCCGCGGCGGCCAATGAGGAGGGTCGGGACCCTGCCATGCGGATTGGCTTCCGGACGGGTGCCTGTGTCGGCATGCTCACCGTCGGGCTCGGTCTGATCGGCGCGAGCGTGGTGGTGCTGATCTTCGACGCCCAGGCTGCCCACGTCCTGGAGGGCTTCGGGTTCGGTGCCGCGCTGTTGGCGATGTTCATGCGCGTCGGCGGCGGGATCTTCACCAAGGCCGCCGACGTCGGCGCCGACCTGGTCGGCAAGGTCGAGAAGAACATCCCCGAGGACGACCCCCGCAACGCCGCCACCATCGCGGACAACGTGGGGGACAACGTCGGCGACTGTGCCGGCATGGCGGCCGACCTGTTCGAGTCGTACGCCGTCACCCTGGTCGCCGCCCTCATCCTGGGTGCGCAGGCCTTCGGTGACCTCGGCCTGGTGTTCCCGCTGCTGGTCCCCGCGATCGGCGCGCTCACGGCGGTGGTCGGCGTCTACCTGTGCCGGCCGCGGGCCGGGGAGAACGGCCTGGTCACCATCCAGCGGGCCTTCTACGTCTCGGCGGTGATCGGCGCGATCGCCTCGGTCGCGCTGGCCTTCATCTACCTGCCGAGCAGTTGGAGCGACCTGCCGGGCGCCTCCGGTGTGTCCGCCGATGTCAGCCCGCAGGTGCTGGCCGCGGGTGCGGTCGTGATCGGGATCGTCCTGGCCGCCGCGATCCTGGCGCTCACCGGCTACTTCACCGGCACCGAGCACCGCCCCGTCCAGGACGTCGGCCGGACCAGCCTCACCGGCGCTGCGACCGTGATCCTCTCCGGTCTCGCCGTCGGCTTCGAGTCCGCGGTCTATACCGCGATCGTGATCGGGGCAGCGGTCTTCGGCGCCGCGCTGCTGGCGGGCGGCACGGTCACGGTGGCCCTGTTCGCGGTCGCCCTCGCCGGCTGCGGCCTGCTCACCACAGTGGGCGTCATCGTCGCGATGGACACCTTCGGCCCGGTCTCCGACAACGCCCAGGGCATCGCCGAGATGTCCGGCGACGTGGACGGCGAGGCAGCCCAGATCCTCACCGAGCTCGATGCGGTCGGCAACACCACCAAGGCGATCACCAAGGGCATCGCGATCGCGACCGCGGTCCTCGCGGCGAGCGCCCTGTTCGCGTCGTACACCCAGAGCGCCTTCGACGCGTACGCCGACAGCGTGGGCGGCGAGGGCACCGAGCTGCTGAGCCTCTTCCTGGTCTTCGACGCGAAGCTGCTGGTCGGCACCCTGCTCGGCGCGGCGGTGGTCTTCCTCTTCTCCGGGCTGGCGATCAACGCCGTCGGCCGGGCCGCGGGTGCGGTCGTCTACGAGGTGCGCCGGCAGTTCCGCGACATCCCCGGGATCATGGAGGGCACGGCCCGGCCCGAGTACGGCCGGGTGGTCGACATCGTCACCCGCGACTCGTTGCGGGAGTTGGCCACGCCGGGGATCCTCGCGATCCTCAGCCCGATCGCCGTGGGCTTCGGGCTGGGCATCGGCCCGCTGGCCGGGTTCCTGGTCGGGGCGATTGCCACCGGCACCCTGATGGCGGTCTTCCTGGCCAACGCCGGCGGCGCCTGGGACAACGCGAAGAAACTGGTCGAGGACGGCAACTTCGGCGGCAAGGGGTCGGACGCGCATGCCGCGACCGTCATCGGCGACACCGTGGGTGACCCGTTCAAGGACACCGCCGGCCCGGCGATCAATCCGCTGCTGAAGGTGATGAACCTGGTCAGCCTGCTGATCGTCGCCGCCATCGTCTCCCTCACCTACGGCGACGGGGCCAACGACGCGGTGCGCATCACCATCGCCGTGGTGGCCGCCCTCGGCATCGCGGTCGCGGTCTTCCTCTCCAAGCGGCGCAGCACCGCGATCGAGACCTCCGACGACGGCGAGGCGGCCGTGACCGGCCACACGTCGGAGTGAGCCGCGCGCCCGGCGCCGAGACAGAGGGGGATCGACGCCGAGCCACGGAGGGCGTCCCTCCGAGAGCGATCCGCACCTATCGATCGCTGTCGGAGGGACGTTCTACGTACGCTTCGTCCGTGAACACCCCCACCGATCTCCCCGCCCGCCTGCGTGCGGCGCTGGAGCAGGCCGACTTCACCTACGACTCCGTGGCCGAGACCCTCGGCCCGCTGGCCCACGCGGCGCTCGGGCGCAACGAGACGACGCCGGGGCTGCGTCGTACCACCGGCGGTTCCGCTCTGGAGACCCTCGTCCGGCTCTTCCTGCTGCAGACGACGGTGCCGGTCGAGCGGGCCGAGGCGGCGTTGCCCGGCCTGGTCGACGAGTTGGCCGTAGCCGGGCTGCTCGAACAGTCGGTGGGCGAGGTGGCCGCGCGGATGGACGTCCGTCCGTACGCCGCCGACGAGGACCACTTCTGGGTGGTCAGCGACCTCACTCCCGGTCTGGACGGAGTACCTCAGCGGGTCGGGAGCGACTACGTGCTCGGGATCAGCCCGGCATCCAGTTCGCTGGCCCAGCTCACCCTGCGCGAATCGGTGGGTCGCAGCCTCGACCTCGGCACCGGCTGCGGTGTGCAGGCGCTCCACCTGGCGGGTCACAGCGGCCGGGTGGTGGCCACCGACGTCAACCGTCGGGCGTTGTGGATGACCCGGTTCAACGCCGCCTTGAACGGCATCGCCGATCGGGTCGAGGCCCGTGAGGGCTCCTTCTTCGAACCGGTCGCCGATGAGCGCTTCGACCTGATCGCCACCAACCCGCCGTTCGTGATCTCCCCGGCGACCGGGGAGCGGCTGGTCTACCGCGACTCCGGCCTCCCGGGGGACCGCGTGGTCGAGGACATCGTGCGTACGGCGCCCGCCCACCTGACCGACGGCGGCTGGTGCCAGATCCTGGCCAACTGGGTGATCGCCGAGGATCGGCCGTGGGACGAGCGGCTCGGCGGCTGGCTGGGTGAGGACTGCGACGCGTTCGTGGTTCAGCGAGAGGTGCTCGACCCGGCGGCGTACGTCGAGCTGTGGCTCAAGGACGCGGGCCATCACCCGTCCACCGGGGCGCGCGACGTGGACGACTACCACGCGCGCTACGACACCTGGCTGTCCTGGCTGGAGGAGCAGGGCGTGGAGGGGGTGGGCTTCGGGTGGATCAACCTGCGCAAGCACGGCCGTACCGACGGACCGCGGCAGGAGCTGATCGAGTGGCCCTACGACGTGGAGCAGCCGATCGCGCAGGCGATCGGTGCCTGGGCGGACGGCGTCCGTGCCGAGGTCGGGCCGGCCAGTCGGCTGGTGCTCCGCGAGGACGTCCTCCAGGAGACCCAGGGTGCTCCGGGCGCCGAGGATCCCGCCACGGTGGTTCTGCGGCAGCAGCGGGGGCTGAGGCGGGCGCGTCAGGTCGACACCGTGGAGGGGGCTCTCGCCGGGGCGTGCGACGGCGAACTCACCGTCGGACAGCTCCTGGACGCGATCAGCGACGTGCTCGACCGGGATCCGGCCGAGATCCGCGCGACGTACCTCCCCTCGGCCCGAGAGCTGGTCGCGGAGGGTTTCCTGACCCTCGCCGACGCCTGAGGGTCGCGGGCCCGGTCCCGAGCAGGATGGCGAGCCCACGGCGAGCACCCGACGGGGTGATCTGCGTCCCGTCGGCGCCCGGGCCCGGGGAAATTCGCGGTGGTTGTGGCACTCTGTCCGATCAGACGGCGACCGTCCCGGGGGTCACCGCGAAACGGTCGCCGCGGCAGGACGCGCTACCGTGTCGGCCCAAGGCCCGAGTGGGGCCTGGTTCGCATCTCATCCGTGTTGCAGCAGCGAAGGACTTCAGTGGCACACAAGCTGGTGATCGTCGAGTCTCCGGCCAAGGCCCGCAAGATCGGCGGGTACCTCGGCTCGGACTACGTCGTGGAGGCCTCGATCGGTCACATCCGTGACCTGCCGCAGAGCGCCGCGGACACCCCGGCCAAGATCAAGGACAAGCCGTGGGGCCGGTTCGGCGTCGACGTCGACAACGGCTTCGAGCCGTACTACGTCGTGCCGCGCGACAAGAAGAGCCACATCACCAAGCTCAAGGGCCTGCTCAAGGACGCCGACGAGCTCTACCTCGCCACCGATGAGGACCGCGAGGGCGAGGCGATCGCCTGGCACCTGCTGGACGAGCTGAAGCCGAAGAAGTCGATCCCGGTCAAGCGGATGGTCTTCCACGAGATCACCGAGCCCGCGATCCTGGCGGCCGCCGCCAACCCGCGCGAGCTCAACATGGAGCTGGTCGAGGCCCAGGAGGCCCGCCGGATCCTCGACCGTCTCTATGGCTACGAGATCTCCCCGGTGCTGTGGAAGAAGGTCATGTCCGGCCTCTCCGCGGGCCGGGTCCAGTCGGTCGCCACCCGCCTGGTGGTCGACCGCGAGCAGGAGCGGATGGACTTCCGCCAGGCGTCCTACTGGGACCTGGAGGGCACCTTCGACGCCGGTGAGGGTGTCGAGCAGCGGATGTTCCCCGCTCGACTGCACACCGTGGACGGCGGTCGGGTGGCCCGCGGTTCGGACTTCGGTGCCGACGGCCTGCTGAAGAAGCCGGGGCAGGTCGTCCACCTCGACCAGCAGCGCGCGGAGAGCCTGGTCGCAGCGCTGGCCGAGACGACCTACGACGTGCGTGCGGTCGAGGCCAAGCCCTACCGGCGTTCGCCGTACGCGCCGTTCCGCACCACCACCATGCAGCAGGAGGCGAGCCGCAAGCTCGGGATGAGCGCGAGCGTCACCATGTCGGTGGCCCAGCGGCTCTACGAGAACGGCTTCATCACCTACATGCGTACCGACTCCACCACGCTGTCGGGCGACGCGATCAACGCTGCCCGCACCCAGGTGCGGGAGCTGTACGGCGCCGAGTACCTCCCCGACAAGCCGCGGGTCTTCGCCAGCAAGGTGAAGAACGCCCAGGAGGCGCACGAGGCCATCCGCCCGGCCGGAGAATCCTTCCGCACTCCTGCCCAGACCGGCCTCACCGGCGACCAGTTCCGGCTCTACGAGCTGATCTGGATGCGGACCGTCGCCTCCCAGATGAAGGACGCGGTGGGTCAGTCCGTCTCGATCCGCCTCGGCGGCGCCGCCGCGACCGGCGAGGACGTCGTCTTCTCCGCCTCCGGCCGGGTGATCACCTTCCACGGCTTCCTGAAGGCCTACGTCGAGGGCACCGACTCCGCCGAGCAGCGCAGCGACGACGAGCAGTCCCGGCTGCCCCAGCTGTCCCAGGGCGACTCGGTCACCGCGGCCTCGCTGCGGGCCGACGGCCACGAGACCAAGCCCCCGGCCCGCTACACCGAGGCCACCCTGATCAAGGAGCTCGAGGAGCGCGAGATCGGCCGGCCCTCGACGTACGCCTCGATCATCGGCACGATCCTCAACCGCGGCTACGTCTACAAGAAGGGCACCGCCCTGGTGCCGGCGTGGCTCGCGTTCTCGGTGGTGCGCCTGCTCAAGGAGCACTTCCCGCGGCAGATCTCCTATGAGTTCACCGCCTCGATGGAGGACGTGCTCGACGAGATCGCGGCCGGCCGGGCAGACCTGACCACCGAGCTGACCGAGTTCTACTTCGGCTCCGAGAAGGTGCAGGGCATCAAGCCGCTGGTCGACGGGCTCGGCGACATCGACGCGCGCCAGTTGGCGACCTTCGGGATCGGTGCTCCCGAGGACGGGCTCCACCTGCGGGTGGGGCGCTACGGGCCCTATCTCGAGGGGCCCGGTGACGACGGCACCGCCTTCGCCAAGCGGGCCAACGTGCCCGACGACCTGCCGCCGGACGAACTCACCGTCGAGAAGGCGCACGAGCTGCTGGCCAACCCAGCCGGCGAGGAGATCGACCTCGGCACCCACCCCGAGACGGGCCGCCGGATCGTCGCGAAGAACGGGCGTTTCGGCCCCTACGTCACCGAGCTGATCGAGGACGAGGCCGCAGACGCCGAGGCCGGCGCGGCCAAGAAGCCCGCCCGGAAGAAGGCCGAGAAGCCGCGTACGGCGTCCTTGTTCGCCTCGATGTCGCTCGACACCGTGACCATGGACGACGCGGTCAAGCTGCTCTCCCTGCCCCGAGTGGTGGGCACGGACGCCGAGGGCGTCGAGATCACCGCGCAGAACGGTCGCTACGGCCCCTATCTGAAGAAGGGCACCGACTCCCGGTCCCTCACCAGCGAGGACCAGCTGTTCACCATCACCGTGGACGAGGCTCTGGCCATCTACGCCCAGCCGAAGACCCGCGGCCGGGCGGCCGCGGCGGCACCCCTCAAGGAGCTCGGCGCCGATCCGGTCTCGGGACAGCCGATCCAGGTGAAGTCGGGACGCTTCGGCGACTACGTCACCGACGGCGAGTTCAACGCCACCCTGCGCAAGGACGACTCGGTCGAGGCGATCACCCTCGAGCGGGCCGCCGAACTGCTCGCCGAACGACGGGCCAAGGGGCCGGCGAAGAAGAGCGCCAAGCGCACCACGAAGAAGACGGCGGCCAAGAAGAGCACGGCGAAGAAGACCACCGCCAAGACCGCCTCCAAGAGCACCGCGAAGAAGTCGACCGCGAAGAAGTCCTGAGCCTCCTCCGACCCGGCCGGCCGCGGCGTCGTTCGACATCGCGCCCTGGTCGGGTGAGGGGCGGGCTCGGCCGTCACCCGACCGGGCTCTGCCGAGCTCCCAGCGTCGTACTCCCACGAGCACGACGACGCCGCGGAGTTCGTCATCGAGCCGGAGACGGTCGAGTCGGTGCCGGAGTTCCGCGATCCGTACCTCGACCCGGAGGCCGTCGAGGTCGATCTCGCCGAGGGCGACGGCACCCCTGGCCCGGGCGACACCCGGCCGGACGAGGACCGCGGAGCCGGCCAGGACCGGCCAGGAGTCGAGCGACCCGGGTGCCGGCACGGTCCGGCGGGCGGCGTTCAGGGGTCGTCGCGGCCACCGACGGCTCGATTGTGGGTGCCACCTCCTAGGGTGGGGCGCGTGATGGAGGGCCGGGAGACACAGCGAGGAGTGTTCGTCTGCTTCGAGGGCGGCGACGGCTCGGGCAAGAGCACCCAGTCACGGCTGCTGGGCGATGCCCTGACCGGGCGCGGCCACCGGGTGCTGCTCACCCGGGAGCCGGGTGGCACGCCCGTGGGGGAGCGGATGCGTGAGATCGTGCTCTCCCCGGAGACCGGTGTGCTCGCCGACAAGACCGAGGCGCTGCTCTATCTGGCAGACAAGGCCGAGCACGTGGAGACCCTGGTGCTGCCGGCGCTGGCTCGGGGCGAGGTCGTGGTGACCGATCGGTATGTCGACTCGATGCTCGCCTACCAGGGCGCCGGCCGTGCCCTCGACCTCGTCGAGCTCGAGCGGGTGGCCCGCTGGGCGACCGGCGATCTCCGGCCGCATCTCACCGTCCTGCTCGACATGCCGCCCCAAGCCGGGCTCGGGCGCTTCGAGGGGCGCGACCGGATCGAGGGTGAGTCGGTGGAGTTCCACGAGCGGGTGCGGGCCGGCTTCCTCGCCCTGGCCGCGGCCGATCCGGATCGCTACCTGGTGGTCGATGCCCACGAGTCGCGCGAGGTGATCGCGGCCGCCGTTCTGGGCCGTCTCGAGGACCTGCTGGATCGCGCGGTGCGGGCGTGACTGTCCCCGGCGTCACCGGCACCGGCAGGGTCTGGGATTCGCTGGTCGGCCAGCGGGCCGTGATCGACGCTCTCGCCACCGCCGTCGGCGGCCACGGCATGACCCATGCGTGGCTCTTCACCGGTCCGCCGGGGTCGGGCCGGTCGAATGCCGCGGTCGCCTTCGCGGCGGCGCTGCAGTGTGCCGCGGGCGGATGCGGCCAGTGCCATGAGTGCCACACGGTGCTGGCCGGGTCGCACGCCGACGTAGCAGTGGTGCGCACCGAGAAGCTCAGTATCGGCGTCGACGAGGTCCGCGGCCTGGTGCGCAGCGCCGCCCTCGCCCCGGCCGGGCGGCGCTGGCAGATCCTGATCGTCGAGGATGCTGATCGGCTGACCGAGGCGGCCTGCAACGCGCTGCTGAAGGCGATCGAGGAGCCCACCGACCGCACCGTGTGGATGCTGTGCACCCCCACGGTCGAGGACGTCCTACCGACCATCCGTTCGCGCTGTCGGCTGGTCACCCTCGCGACCCCCTCAGCCCAGGACGTGGCCGCGTTCCTCACTCGGGCCGACGGCGTACCCGCTGAGCGGGCCGCCTACGCCGCCCGGGCCAGCCAGGGGCACATCGGTCGCGCCCGGGCCCTGGCCCGCGACGAGGACACCGCCCGACGTCGCCGGGAGATCGTCGGCATGCCGGCCAAGCTCACCTCCCTGGCGGCCTGCCTGCGTGCCGCGGGCAATCTCGTCGCGGTGGCCGAGGAGGAGGCCGCGGCGGTGACCGGCGAGCTCGACGCCCGGGAGAAGTCCGACCTGGATGTCTCCTACGGCGTGGTCGAGCGCGGCCGCAGGCCCCGCGAGTACGCCCCCGCCCTCAACGCGCTCCAGAAGGCCCAGAAGACCCGGGCCAAGCGTCGGGTGCTCGACGTGATCGACCGTGGCCTGATGGATCTGGTCAGCGTCTACCGCGACGCCATCGCCCTGGCCGTCGGCGCGCCGGGTGCCCTGGTCAACGAGGAGATCCGCGACCAGGTCGCCGAGGTCGCCCGCACCGGTCCCGAGCTCAACCTGCGCCGGATCGAGTGGATCTTCGAGGCCCGTGAGCAGATGCTGGAGTTCAATGTGCCGCCGGCCCTGGCGCTGGAGTCGATGATGGTCGCCCTGCAGGCGCCGGACGCCGGGGGAGCCCGATGAGCACGGCACTCCGCTGGACCGTCGCGGTGGTCGCCGCGATCGCGCTGGTGCTGGGCATCGCCGGCGCCGCGATCGTGCCGCTGCTGCGCAGCCTCCAGGATGGCGGCTCCGCGTCGTACTCCCTGCCGGCGCCGCAGGAGGGTTCGCAGGAGCCGCCGGCACCGGAGCTGGCCCGGTTCTATCAGCAGGAGCTGGACTGGTCGGCGTGCGAGGACGCCTGGTGCGCGACCCTCACCGTGCCGCTCGACTACGCCGACCCAGCCGGGGAGACGATCGAGCTGGCCCTGCTCTCCGAGCCGGCCACCGGCGACCGACAGGGCGCGCTGGTGGTCAATCCGGGTGGTCCCGGCGCCCCCGGCACCGACTACGCCGCCTCGGCCGACCAGGCCTTCGGGGAACCGCTGCGGGAGTCCTTCGACGTGGTCGGCTTCGACCCCCGCGGCACCGGGGAGAGCGCACCCGTCGACTGCCTCAGCGACGCCGACCTCGACGCCTATATCGCTGGTGACCCCAATCCCGACACGCCGGCCGAGGCCGCCGAGGCGGCGGTCGCAGGGGAGCGGTTCGTGCACGGCTGTGCCCGACACTCGGGGGCGCTGGTCGACCACGTCTCCACCGTCGAGACCGTGCGAGACCTCGACGTCCTCCGGGCCGCCCTCGGGGAGGATGCGCTGGACTACTACGGCGCCTCCTACGGCACCAAGATCGGCGCGACCTACGCGGATCTCTTCCCCGAGCGCGCCGGCCAACTGGTCCTCGACGGCGCCCTCGACCCCTCCCTCTCCTCGCGGGAGACCAGCCTCGAGCAGGCCGCCGGGTTCGAGACCGCCCTGCGCTCCTACGTCGAGTGGTGCCTCGCCGAGGACGACTGCCCGCTGGAGGGCAGTGTGGACGAGGGGCTGCAACAGATCCGCGACCTGATGGACTCCGTGGACGCCGAGCCGCTCCCGACCAGCGGCTCTCGGGAGCTCGAGGGCGGCAACGCGTTCTACGGCCTCGTGACGCCGTTGTACGCCCAGCAGTCCTGGCCCGCACTGACGATCGCCCTCGAGGAGGCCTTCGACGGTGACGGCACCACCCTGCTGGCCCTCTCCGACATCTACAGCTCCCGTGGCGCCACCGGCTATAAGGACAACAGTTCCGAGGCGATCAGGGTGATCAGCTGTCTCGACGACCCCTGGGCGATCCCGCCCCGGCAGGTGCCCGCCCAGGTGCCCGACTTCGAGCGTGCCTCGCCCACCTTCGGTGACGTCTTCGCGTGGAGCCTCACCGCCTGCCGCGGCTTCCCCGGCAAGGCCGCCGAGCCCCCGCCCGAGGTGACCGGAGCCGGCGCCCCACCGGTGCTCGTCGTCGGCACCACCCGCGACCCCGCCACGCCGTACCAATGGGCCGAGGCGCTGGCCGACCAACTCGAATCCGGTGTCCTCCTCACCCGCGACGGCGACGGCCACACCGGCTACGGCATGGGCAATGCCTGCGTCGACGTGACGATCGAGGACTTCCTCATCGACGGCGTCGTCCCCGACGACGGCCTCCGCTGCTGAGGCTCGCCCCGCGCCGCCCTTCGGCGATGCCTAAGCTCTCGGAGGGGCCGGAACGCATCCGAAGGGCGATCACCCCGGCACCCGTGCGGGCCGGTTTCGCACCGTGCCACTCGGTCACCTAGACTGCTCCGGGTTGTCCCGAGCGCGTCCACGGCCGCGCGAGGCAGCACGCCGCCTTAGCTCAGTCGGTAGAGCATCTCACTCGTAATGAGAAGGTCGTCGGTTCGATTCCGACAGGCGGCTCCACCGAATCCGCCCCTGACCAGCGCACCTGCTGGCAGGGGCCGATTCGTTCTCGGTGATGAAAGCCCGGGATGTACGTGACAGATACATCATGGCCCCCGCGAATGGGCCGGCACTCGACCGCTGGGCATCGAGTAGGAACCCCCATGGTCACGGCTTCTTGCGCGAGCAGTGGGACCTCTTCGGGCAGTCAGACGAACAAGAGGTCAAGCGTCGAACGCATGCGCCGAAGCAGCAGGTCCCTGGAAGAAGCGGGCGCCGTCTGGTGCTCGGGACTACCCGATTCGCCGTCGGCGCTTGGACCCCCAGACCACGAACAGGAAGACCCACAGGACGACCAGTGCGATCCAGATGACGAACTCCCCGGCCCCCATCGGGCCGATGTAGAGCAGCCCCACCAGAACAGTGATCAGAACAGAAGAGCCCAGCGTTTCGGTGTCATCCCAGCCTCCGTACACCCCGGTTGCCGACCAATCGAAGTGCCGCCGCACTGCACAGGTACGTCGATCACTCGTGAATCCCGACTTCGAGTTCAAGCGGTAGTCAGATTCGAGGCCGAGGGGGCGAGGCATTCGTAAGACACTGTCGGAATGCCCAAACTGGGTGATGCCCGGTTCTTCGGTTGGTCATGATCGCGAGGTGCTCGACAGGCGGGGTTCGTTCGTCTCCGGGGACGCGCGAGTCGAGTCGCGGGGCAGGAGCGTGGGAGCGGCCCGCCGGCGTACTCCCGGCCGGCCAGGGCTAGGACGCAGGCCACACTCCTGGCTCGGGGAGGATGCGCCTCGGATCCGAGTCGTGGGCGCACTCCTTTACAGCCCATCGAACGTTCGTTAAATTCGCCGTGATTTGCCGAGCCAGCCCGGACGCCGGGCCGGGACCACCGAACGGGAGCGAACGTGATCGTGACACCGCGAATCCGCAGGATCGCAAGGACAGCAATCGGGCTCGCCGCCGTCGCGGGAGTGGTGGTCGGCTGCGCGGGTTCGGTGGGCGGCAACACCGCCAGCGAGGGAAGCGGCGAGGGGTTCGAGTACGGCGCCCCGCAGGATGAGGTCGCCGAGGCCATCGCCGACCTCGAGCCGGTGACCCTGACCTTCCAGCCCGGGGCCTCCTCCCAGGCGTCGCCGACGGCAGCCAACGCCCTGGCCTTCACCAAGGCGGTCGAGAAGCGGTCCGGAGGCAAGATCTCGTTCAACATCGCCTGGGGTCAGTCGATCGCTGGCTACCCGGAGGTCGAGGACGCGCTGGCGGACGGCCGGATCGACATCGCCTACACGGCCCCGATCTACTTCCCGGACGAGCACCCGATGGTCGACGCCTACAGCAAGCTGACCCACTACTCGGAGTCCAGCCCGCTGGTGGGTGAGGCGGTGTCCGCGGCGATGATGAGCGAACTCGGGTGGAACAGCGAGGAACTCCTCGCCGAGTACACCGACAAGGGCCTGGTGCCGTTGTCCCCGCTGATGAGCGCGGGCGACTACTACACCGCGTGCAGCGAGCCGGGCACGAGCCTGGCGGACTGGGACGGCCGGCAGATGCGCATCGCCAGTAGCGCGCACGCCGCCATCGCGGAGAGCATCGGGTCGACCGGGGTGTCGATGGAGTACGGCGAAACCTTCGAGGCCCTGGAGCGCGGGACCGTCGACTGCACGTTCGTCCAGCCCCAGGTCGCCGGCTCGACCGGCATCATGGAGGCCGCCCCCTACCTCGGGCACTTCAACGGCAGCCGGATGACAGGCTCGGCCACCGGTGCGCACCTTGCCGGCAGCGGCTTCGAGGCGCTGCCATTGGCCTACCAGCAGATCATCTTCGATGCTCAGATCGACCAGTTCCACGGCAATCTCGTCAGCACCATGGACGCCGCGCGGCAGATGGTCGTGGACACCAACTCTGCCGGCGGCTCGATCGACGGCTTCGATCCGGCGGCGGAGGAGCGCATCCAGCAGACCGAGGAAGGTCTTGTCGACGACCTGATCGACGAGGGTCGCCTCGATGACGACATCAAGGACCAGATGGCCGAGCTGGCCGACAAGTGGACCGGCATCGTCGACGAACTCGGGTACAAGGACGGCGGCAGCCTCGAGGACCTCGACCAGTGGTACCAGCCCGGCAGCGTCGACTTCCGCCCGCTGAGCAAGCGGCTCTTCGAGGACGCCGCCCTTCCGCACCGACCGGAGTGACGGATCGATCATCCGCGAAGGGCGGCGGGTGATCCTCGACCCAGCTGAGGTGCGCGGTCGGCTGCAAGCTGTCGTCGCCGCCGATGGGTCGGGCCACGTCGAGGGCCGCTGAGCCCCTCGCGCCCGGCGCGCAACCAGGCTGGATCCGGACCGCGGCGCCGCTCGGCCGGCGCACGTGTCCGAACCGGCGGGGATCGTCGCCGAGTCGGTGCAGTTGTCGCGGCGTGAGTATCCTGGCGGGGTCGGTCGCGACTGTGACCGCCGGACGAGGGAGCCGTACCCGGAGCGCGACAAGACGGCCTTCAGGAGTCATCATGTCGTGGATCGTGCTCGTGCTCTCCGGAGCGCTCGAGGCCGTGTGGGCACTCGCCCTGGACAAGTCCGAGGGGTTCTCCCGGTTGTGGCCCAGCGTAGTGTTCGTGGTCGCGCTGGCGGCCAGCATGGGCGGCTTGGCCTTTGCCCTCCGCGCACTGCCGGTCGGTACGGCGTACGCCGTATGGGTCGGTATCGGCGCCGCCCTGACCGTCGTCTACAGCATGGCGACGGGCTCGGAGCCGGTCAGCCTGGCCAAGGTCCTGCTCATCCTCGGCCTGGTCGGCTGCGTCGTCGGGCTCAAGCTGGTCCACTGACGCCGCGAGGACGCGGGTGCATCCTGGGTTCACCACGCACTCGCGCGGCGGCGACACGCTCGCACCGATAACTACAGCGTGAAGTGCGGGTTGCCGGTGCCGACCTCCTCGAGGGTGTCGGTGCCGGCGATCGCGGCCCGGGACTCGGCGGCGGCCCAGCCGAAGACGCCCTTCGACATCGTGCTGAGCTCCTGCTCGGCTCGGGTGGAGAAGACCGCGGCCCGCACCTCGTGGGCGTGCGCGTCCTCGGGCGAGGCAAGGACGGCGAGCTGGGCCAGGTGCCCGGCCAGCCGATGGTCCCCGGCCTCGGCGAGGACGGCGGCCCGGTCGGCGAGAGCGGCGGCACCTCCGCACAGGGCGGCGATCTCGGCCGCCACCGCCGACTCGGGTGCGGGCTTGAGGTGGGCGGGGTTGCCGTCGTACCAGCCGCCGTAGAGTCGCCAGGTGTTGCGGACGACGAACTCGGGCTCGTCGTAGACGGGCTGCAGGTAGGGGCGGTCGGCGAGTCCGGCCGGCGGGCGTACCTCGTGGATGGCTTCGAGCACGGTGCCGCCGCGGTTCATCACCTCGAGGGTCTGCTCGACCAACGTCTCCAGGTAGGCGGCCGTCTCCTCCAGCGCCTGCCGGATCCGGTCGGCCCCCACCACGGGAACGCCGTGAGAGCCGAGCATCACCTCGGCGCCGAGGTCGGCCATCCAGCGCAGTGCATGGGCCCACTCCACGGGGTAGCGCTGCACCTTCTGCGGGTTGCCGGCGTTGGGTGTGACCCAGAGGAACAGGTCGCCCGGGAAGAGCACCTTCGCGTCGGGTAGGTAGCCGACGGTGGCGTCGTCGGTCTCGCCGAGCTGATGGGTGAGCCGGAGTTCGCGCTCGCCGGCCCGGATGAGGTGCTCGCGCCGGTAGGTGACGTCGGGGATGCGGTACGTCGAGGGCCAGCGGAGCCTGGCGTTGCCGAACTGGCGCTGGTTGATGATGCCGTTGTAGCCGAGCGTGCGCTGGTAGCGCTCGAAGCGCGGCAGCACGTTCTCGTGGGCGACGACCACCGGCCGTGACCGGCCCTGCTGGTCGGCCTCCTCGTCGAAGGGCCCGAGGCCGAAGACGTGGTCGATGTGGCCGTGCGAGTAGACGGCGTAGTGCAGTGGCTCGGGGGTCCAGCGGCGGACGGCGTCGAAGAAGGCCCGCGCGGTCGGCCGCGGACCGGTGTCGAAGAGCGAGACGCCACCCTCGTGCCGGATCGGGAAGGCGCTGCCGAAGCCCGGCACCATCGCCACCCCGTCGGCCACCTCCTCGAGGTGACCCACGCCGTACCGACCGATCTCGGAGGCCGTGGCCCGGCCCTGCCAGCAGTCGTCGGCGAGTTCGAGCAGGGAGCGCTGGGACATGAGACCTCCGGGTCGGGAACGAGAGCATCGCGATCCTGCCTGCTCTGGGTCCCGTTGGGAAGGGCGGCCGCGACCTCAGAGGAACCGGCCGGCCATGGCCGCGGCCCTGGCGCCGTACCCGCCTCCGAAGAGGGCGGCGTGGACGAGCAGTGGGAAGACCTGGTGCAGTGCGGTGCGCTCCTCCCAGCCCTCGGCGAGCGGGGCGGCCTCCTGGTAGGCGGCCAGCACCTTGGGCAGTTGGGGGAGGCCGAAGAGGGCGAGCATGGCCAGGTCGACCTCCCGGTGGCCGCCGTACGCCGCCGGGTCGATCACCCGGACGACACCGTCGGCTCCCCACAGGACGTTGCCGTTCCACAGGTCGCCGTGGATGCGCGCGGGGGGCTCGACGGGCACGAGTTCGGTGAGCCGCCCGATCAGCCGTTCGACGGTGGCGGCATCGGCATCGTCGACGTGACCGCGGTCGCGGGCCAGCTTGAGGTAAGGCAGCACCCGCCGGACCGCGTAGAACTCCGCCCAGGTGTCGGCGGTGCGGTTGGGCAGCGGCAGCGAACCGATGAACCCGTCCTGCCCGGGCCCGAGACCGGTGTCACCGAACGCGGCCGCCCCGGCCCCGTGCGTCGCGGCCAGCGCCCGACCGAAGCCCTCGGCCGCCTCCGCGGTGACCTTGCCGGGTTCGACCCAGGCCAGGATCAGGCAGTCCTCGGCGTCACCGAGCAGCTCCGGGGTGGGTACGCCGCCAGCCTCGGCCAGCCAGCGCAGGCCGGCCGTCTCCGCGGCGAAGAGCCCCGGGCGTGCGGGGGTGAGTGTCTTCATCAGTGCGGTGGTGCCGTCGTTGAGCCGGAGTTTGGTGGCGGTGGCGATGTCGCCGCCGGCGACCGGGGCGGTCGACACGACCGCTCGGCCGAGCAGTTCCTCCGCGCGGCGGGCGACGGTGGGCTGCCGGGTCATGAGAGGTCCGCCTCCGCCTCCGACTGCCGCTGCGACTGCCGCTGCGACTGCCGCTGCGACTCCGCCGCGGCGGAGCCGGGTCGGTGCTGCGACTCGGACAGGGCGTCGACGAGCGCGTCGGTCGTGCGCTCCACCATGGCCAGCACCTCCTGGAATCCGTCGCCACCACCGTAGTAGGGGTCGGGCACCTCGTCGCCGGTGCCGATCGGATCGAAGTCGCGGAACAGGTGCACCCGCTCGCTGTGCCCGCCGATGTCGGCGAGGTTGGCGGCGTCCATGGCGAGCACCAGGTCGAAACCGTCGCGGCGGTCGGGCTCGAAGTGTTGGGCCCGGTGCCGGGACGGGTCGTAGCCGGCCGCGCGCAGGGTGGCCGCGGCGCGGGAGTCCATCGGCTCACCCACGTGCCAACTGCCTGTCCCCGAGCTGCCGATCTCGACCCGGTCCGCGAGCCCGGCGGCGGCGACCTTGGCGCGCAGCACCACGTCGGCCATCGGCGAGCGGCAGATGTTGCCCAGGCAGACCAGCATCACGGCGTACCGACCGGGCCGGTGCGGGTGGGGGAGGACCGGCATCAGTCGTCGCCCAGCAGGACGTCGACGCCCCAGGTGACCAGGCTGATGATGAGGCCGCCGGCGACGGCGGTCCAGAAGCCGTCGACCTCGAAGCCGAGGTCGAAGAGGTCGGAGAGCCAGTCGGTGAGCTGGAGCATCAGCGCATTGATGACCACCAGGAACAGGCCCAGGGTGAGCACGATGAGCGGCAGTGAGAGCAGTTTGACCACCGGCTTCACCACCGCGCTGACCAGGCCCAGGATGAGCGCGACGATCACCAGCGGGAGCCACTTCTCCTCGAACTCGGCCTGGAAGTCCCCGGTCGGCCCGGCGAACCAGATGCCGTCGAGCATCCAGGTCGCCACGGCGAGGGCGATGACGTTGGTGAGGAGCCAGGCGATCAAGCGCATTGCTCCAGTCAAGCAGAGCGGCCCACGCCGAGCGCCGGGTCCGCGACCCCGAGGCCGGGGACTGTGACCTGGCCCGGGTCTGGCCCGGACAGCCGACGGTGGCAGGATCCAGCGGCTGGTCAGCAGAGGTCGAGGGCCTCCAGGATGTCCATCTCGGCCCCCGCGAGATGGTCGGTGAGGAACACCTGGGCGGACTCGGTGTCGCCGTCCTCCAGCAGGTCGAGCAGGGCGAGGTGGGTGTCCGCCTGGTCGTGGGCGTTGCGGCGCAGCCGGGCCACCTGGGCGAGGGCGACCTTCAGTTCTCCCACCAGCGACTCCTCCATCGCGACCAGCCGGGGAGACCCGGTGAGTCCGACGAGCGAGACGTGGAAGGCCAGGTGGCGCTCGTTGAGCTCCTGGTAGCTCCCGCCATCGGCAACCGCCCGGGTGTACGCCGTCAGCGCCTCGCGCACCGCCGCGCGGGACGCCTCCGGGGCGCTGGCCCACCGGCCCACGCCGGCGCCCTCGAGCACGAGTCGGGCCCGGCAGACGTCGCGGACCGATCCGGCCTCGGGGCGCGCGACGGTGACGCCCCGGTGCGGGGCCCGCGTGGCCAGGCCTTCGGCGACGAGCACCGTCAGTGCCTCCCGCACCGTGGACCGGGCCACGCCGAGGGCGTCGGCGAGGGCCACCTCGCGGATCGGGCTGCCGCC
Organism: Nocardioides insulae DSM 17944; assembly: GCF_000422825.1. Taxonomy (GTDB): domain Bacteria; phylum Actinomycetota; class Actinomycetes; order Propionibacteriales; family Nocardioidaceae; genus Nocardioides; species Nocardioides insulae. The sequence goes on from NZ_AUGU01000016.1 coordinate 119,031, forward strand.
CTCCAGTTCGCCCTCGAAGATCCTGCGGCGGAGCTCGGCGGTGACCTTGGCCACGGTCGACGGCGGTTCCACGGTCAGAGGTGCTGGGAGCGGACTGTGCGGGTCGGACATGAGCCCCATTCTGCGCTGCCGGGCAGGTAGCGTCTCCGGGGTGTTTCCGGTGGGTGGTGTGGGCGTGATGCTGCTGGGGGCAGTCGTGTCCGGACTGGTCTGCCTCGGCGTCGCTCGGCTGCTCGCCCCGCGCTGGGGCTGGGTGCCGGCCCTGGTCGTGACGGGCTTCGTCTGGTCGCTGACCGTGGTCGCCCTGGTCACCCTGATCCCTTACGGCGGCGCGCCGGGGTGGGTGTTCGCCGAGGACCGCCTGCCGTACTGCTCGACCGACATCGGGGGCCCGGCTCCGGACGGATTCTGGATCTTCCCCAGCGGCCAGCGTCTGCTCAACATGGTCCTCTTCGCCCCGTCGGGCGCCCTCGCGGTGCTTGCCGTGGCGGCGGTGACCCGGCGATGGCGGGTCGCTGTGCTCCTCGCGCCGGCCTGCTGGCTGGGGCTGGCGGCGTACTCGTTCCTGATCGAGCTGGTCCAGCTCGAACTCGCCCGGCTGGACCGGGCCTGCGACCTCACCGACTGGGTCGACAACGTCCTGGGTGCCACCCTCGGCCTGCTCCTCGGGTTGGCCCTGCTGCCGGTGCTGCGCCCCTGGCGGAGGCCGGTGGAGGGCAAGGAGGCGCTGCCCGCGAAGGACTCGCCAGGACGCCTCTAGACGGGATGAACAGACGCCATCACGCCACGGGAGGCGTCAGTGTGATGCTGTCCGGTGCTGCGTGTTCTGGGGTGCCGCGGAGCAGGGATACGCCCCACTCGCACGCCCTCTAGGGTGTGGCCATGACCGCGCCCCAGCCCCGTCCCACCGTGCTGAACATCCCGCCCTACGTCGCGGGCAAGGCGCCGGTGGAACGCCCGGGTCTGGTGTCGTACAAGCTCTCCTCGAACGAGAATCCCTACCCGCCGCTGCCAGGCGTGTTGGAGGCCGCCGAGAGGGCGGCGGCCACCATGAACCGCTATCCGGACATGGGTAACGCCCGCCTCTTCGCCGCCCTCTCGGAGACCTTCGACGTGCCGGTCGAGGACCTGGCGGTGGGCACCGGGTCGGTGGGGTTGCTCTATGGGCTGATCGCCGCGTTCTGTCAGCCGGGCGAGGAGGTGGTCTACGCCTGGCGTTCGTTCGAGGCCTACCCGATCGCCGTGCTCGCCGGCGGAGCCACCTCGGTGCAGGTGCCGCTGCTGCCGGACGGACGGCACGACCTGGCCGCGATGGCCGCGGCAGTCACCGAGCGCACCAGGGTGGTGCTGCTGTGCACACCGAACAACCCCACCGGGCCCGCCCTGACCCAGCAGGAGGTCGACGACTTCCTGGCGGCGGTGCCGCCCGAGGTGCTGGTGGTGATCGACGAGGCCTACGTCGAGTTCGTCCGGCTGGAAGGAGCGGTCGACGGACTGGCGACCTACCGCGCCCACGACAACGTGCTGCTCACCCGTACCTTCTCCAAGGCCTACGGGCTGGCCGGCTTCCGGGTCGGGTACGCCGTGGGTCCGGCCCCGATCGCCGCGGCGCTGCGGGCGGTGGCCCTGCCGTTCGGGGTGTCCGCCGTGGCGGAGGCGGCCGCGGTGGCCTCGCTGGCCGCCCGGGACGAACTCCTGGAGCGGGTCGAGGCGCTGGTGGCGGAGCGGACCCGGGTGCATGCGGGCCTGCGCGAATTGGGCTGGCCGGTCCCCGACCCGCAGGGCAACTTCGTATGGTTCGGATTCCCGGGCGAGTCGGCGGCGATCGCCGCCTTCGCGACCGCCGCCGAGGAACGCCGACTGATGGTCCGGCCCCTCGGCACCGATGGCCTCCGGGTCACCATCGGCGAACCCGAGGCCAACGACCGCCTGCTCGCGCTGGCCGGCGACCTCCGCGCTCCGTCAGCCTGACAGCCCGGCCTGACAGCCCGGCCAGACCCCCGACAGCCCCGGACGCCGCGGGAAGCCGCGGGACGGGCACGCCTGCGCCCGCGCGCGCGAGCGTGATGAACTGTCCTCGAAGCCTGTGCTCGAACCCAGTGCTCGTCCCGCTCCCGGAGGTCCTCCCGTGTCCCAGCCCACTCCACCCCCGGGGTGGTACCCCGACGGCTCCGGCCAGCAGCGCTACTGGAACGGCAGCGCCTGGAGCGACCAGACCCGGCCGCAGCCCCCTGCACAGCCTCCGCTCCCGCCGAGCGGGCCCACCGGTCCGCCGCCGGGCAGCCCGCCTCAGAACCCCTACGCCCAGCAGGCTCCCCATCAGCCCTCGCAGCAGCCCGCGCAGCAGCCGGGCAACCCCTACGCCGGTCCCTCGGGCCCGCCGCCGGGTGTTCCCTACGGCGTCGCGGGAGCGGGGTACGCCGGTCCGGGGCAGCCGCCGAAGGGGCGCAAGGGGCTGATGATCGGCCTGATCGCGGTGGGCGGTGTCGCGGTCGTGGCCGCGATCGCGGTGTTGGTGTTCGCACTGGCCGGGGGAGGCGGGCCGGGCGACCCGGAGGACGTCGCCGACGAGGCGCTGTCCGCCATGGCCGACGGCGACCTGGAGGGTGTGTGCGAGTTGATGTCCTCCGAAGCCCAGGAACAGTTGTTCGATGAGATCAAGGCCTCCGACTGCGCGGGGCTGGGGGCCGCCATGGACGAGGCCCTGGGCACCGAGGCGCTGGGGGTCTCCTTCAGCGACATCCTCGAGGACCTCGAGATCGACTACGAGATCACCGACAGTTCGGTCGACGGCGACACCGCGTCGGTGGACTACACCCAGACCGTCGAGTACACCGGCGACAACCAGATGCTCGCCTCCGCCTTCGAGTCCGCCTTCGAGTCGGAGTCCGGGAGTCAGACGCTGCCCCTGGTGGAGGAGGACGGCGAGTGGCGGATCGGTGGCGAGGTCGGGCTGCTGAGCGGGTTCTGAGCGGGTTCTGGGCGGGCTCTGGGCGGGCTCTGGGCGGTTCGCCTCCTCCGCCGTGGCCGATGCATCGGCCACGGCGGAGTGACGGTTGCGACCGGAACCCCCACTATTGGTCAAGATTTCAACCAGACCCCCGCGAGAGCCTAGACTCAGAGGCATGAGCGACGACCTCACGCCGGCGTACATCGAGCCGGGGAAGGCCTACGAGCGGGACATGCGATACCTCTCGGACCGCATCACCCGCGACGCCCGCCGTCCGGAGGCCGGACCGGGCTCGGGCGATGAGGACGTCGAGCTGTGGCCGGTCGAGCCGGGCCGCTACCGGCTGATCGCCGCCAAGGCCTGCCCGTGGGCCAACCGGGCGATCATCGTGCGCCAGTTGCTCGGGCTCGAGGACGTGCTGAGCCTGGGCACGCCCGGGCCCACCCACGACCAGCGGTCGTGGACCTTCGACCTCGATCCCGGTGGCCTCGACCCGATGCTCGGCATCGAGCGGCTGCAGCAGGCCTACTTCGCGCGACAGCCCGGCTACCCGCGCGGCATCACCGTGCCGGCGATCGTGGAGGTCGCCAGCGGGAAGGTCGTCACCAACGACTTCCCCTGGATCACCCACGACCTCTTCTTCGAGTGGTCGCAGTTCCACCGCGAGGACGCCCCCGACCTGTGGCCCGCCGATCTCCGCGAGGAGATGGAGCCGGTGATGAAGCGGGTCTTCACCGAGATCAACAACGGCGTCTACCGGTGCGGCTTCGCCGGTTCCCAGGAGGCCTACGACGCGGCGTACCGCCGCCTCTGGGACGCCATGGACTGGTTGGAGGGCCGCCTGGCCGATCGGCGCTACCTGATGGGGGAGCGGCTGACCGAGGCCGACATCCGGCTGTTCACCACGCTGGCCCGCTTCGACGCGGTCTACCACGGCCACTTCAAGTGCAACCGCAACAAGCTCGCCGAGATGCCGGTGCTGTGGGCCTACGCGCGCGACCTCTACCAGACGCCCGGTTTCGGCGACAACACCGACTTCGACCAGATCAAGGCGCACTACTACGTCGTCCACTCCGACCTGAACCCCTCGGGGATCATCCCGCAGGGCCCCGACCCCGCGGTGTGGCTGGAGCCACACGGCCGGGGCTGAGGCCCGCTGAGGGCCTACCGTGGACGGGTGGGACACGGACACGGCCACGGCCACGGCGCGCAGGGGCACGCCGCCGGGCGGAGCAGTGACCGGCGGCGACTGAAGTTCGCCCTCGGACTCACCTCCGCGGTGCTGGTGGTCCAGCTGATCGGATCCTGGCTGGCCGGGTCGCTGGCGCTGCTGGCCGACGCCGGGCACATGGCGACCGACTCGATCGCGCTCCTGGTGGCCCTGGCGGCGTCGTACGTCGCCGGGATCCGGCCGGGCCCGCGCTCGACCTTCGGCTTCCATCGGGTCGAGATCCTGGCGGTGGTGGTCAACGCCCTGGTGCTCTTCGGGGTCTGCGGCACGATCGTGTACGCCGCCGTCGGGCGCCTCGCGGACCCCGAGCCGGTCGACGCCGGCCTGCTGGTCGTCTTCGCGGCCGTCGGCATGGCGGCCAACGCGGTCAGCCTGATCGTGCTGCAGCGTAGCGAGAGCGGATCGCTCAACCTGAAGGCCGCCGCCACCGAGGTGCTGGCGGACCTGATCGGATCTGTCTGTGCGCTGGCCGCCGGCCTGCTCATCCTGGCGTTCGGTTGGCTGCGCGCCGACCCGCTCGCGTCGCTGTTGATCGCCGCCCTGATCGTTCCGCGGGCGATCATCCTGCTGCGCGACGCCGCCGTGGTCCTGCTCGAACTCGCTCCCCGCGGCCTGGATCTGAACGAGGTCCAGAGCGCCCTCGGCGAGGTCGAGGGCGTCACCGAGGTGCACGACCTGCACGCCTGGACCATCACCAGCGGCCTGCCCTGCCTCTCGGTCCACGTCACCGTCACCGATGCCGCCCTCGCCGCCCGCGGCGTCGGCGCCGTCCTGGACGACCTGGGCCGCCTGGTGGCCGACCGCTTCGGCGTCCGCCACGCCACCTTCCAGGTCGAGCCGGCCTCCCATCGCGCCCACGAGGATCTCGGCGAGGTGCACTGAGAAGGCGCCCGGCCGCGGCCGGAGTGGCCGGGTGAGGTCGGCGACACGGCGATGTGTGGACGTGCCTCCTCGACGCGGGCCCGCCGGTTCGGCCACTCTGGATCCGGCGGGTAGGTTGGGACCCGCATCATGTGGGGCAGATCACAGTCCACGCCACCCCGGTGGGCGAGCTGTCCCAGCCAAAACCGTGCGAGGACGCGGCGATCCCGCGGCAGCGCACCCGACTGATGAGGATGCGTCATGAGCCAGCATCTGGAGACCGGCCCCGAGACCCTGGGTGGAGACCCCACCGACTACGTGCAGCTCCTCACTCCCGAGGGAGTGAGGGTGGAGCACCCCGACTACTCCCTGGATCCGAGTCCGGAGTTGCTCCGCTGCTTCTATCGCGACATGACCCTGACCCGGCGTATCGACGTCGAGGCGACGGCGCTGCAACGCCACGGCGAGCTGGGCATCTGGGCCCAGTTGCTCGGCCAGGAGGCTGCCCAGATCGGCGCCGCCCGGGCCCTCGCGCCGCAGGACTTCGTCTTCCCGACCTACCGTGAGCACGGCGTGGCCTGGGTGCGCGGCGTCGATCCGCTCAAGCTGCTCGGCCTGTTCCGGGGCAGCGACCAGGGCTCCTGGGACCCGGCGGAGCACAACTTCGGGCTCTACACGATCGTCATCGGCGCCCAGACCCTGCACGCCACCGGCTACGCGATGGGCATGCAGCGCGACGGCGTCGTCGGCACGGGCGATCCCCAGCGCGACACCGCGGTGGTGGCCCACTTCGGCGACGGTGCCAGCAGCCAGGGCGACGTCAACGAGGCGTTCGTCTTCGCCGCGTCCTACCAGGCGCCGGTGGTGTTCTTCTGCCAGAACAACCAGTGGGCCATCTCCGAGCCGATCGAGCGGCAGAGCCGGATCCCGCTCTACCACCGGGCCGAGGGCTTCGGCTTCCCCGGAGTGCGGGTCGACGGCAACGACGTACTGGCGACCTACGCCGTGATGAAGCAGGCACTGCAGCGTGCCCGCGAGGGCGGCGGCCCGACCCTGATCGAGGCGTACACCTACCGGATGGGCGCGCACACCACCACCGACGACCCCACCCGCTACCGCCTCGACGACGACGTCCAGCGCTGGAAGCTGAAGGACCCGATCGCCAGGGTAGAGGTACTCCTGCGTCGCAACGGCTACGCCGACGACGAGTTCTTCGCCCGGGTGCAGCAGGAGGCCGACGGGCTCGGCGCCCACCTGCGCGAGGGGTGCCGGGCACTGCCCGACCCCTCGCCCCTGGCCGGTTTCGACCGGGTCTACGCGGAGCAGACCGAGGAGCTGGCGGCGCAGCGCGACGAGTACGCCGGCTACCTCGCCTCGTTCGAGGGGGCGAACTGAGATGGCGACCACGACCAAGATGACCCTCGCCAAGGCGCTCAACGCCGGGCTGAGGCGGGCGATGGAGGATGACCCGAAGGTCCTGCTGATGGGAGAGGACATCGGCCGCCTCGGCGGCGTCTTCCGCATCACCGACGGGCTGCAGAAGGACTTCGGCGAGGACAGGGTGATCGACACCCCGCTCGCCGAGTCCGGGATCCTCGGCACCGCGGTCGGGCTGGCGCTGGCCGGCTACCGACCCGTGGTGGAGATCCAGTTCGACGGGTTCGTCTACCCCGCCTACGACCAGATCGTGTCGCAGGTGGCCAAGATGCACTACCGCTCCGGCGGACGGGCGGCGATGCCGGTCGTCGTCCGCATCCCGTTCGGCGGGGGCATCGGTGCGGTCGAGCACCACAGTGAGTCGCCGGAGGCGCAGTTCGCGCACACCCCGGGGCTCAAGGTGGTGGCCTGCTCCAACCCGGTCGACGCCTACTGGATGATCCAGCAGGCGATCGCCTCGCCCGATCCCGTCATCTTCCTCGAGCCCAAGCGGCTCTACCACTCCGCCAAGGCCGACATCGACCCCGAGGCCACCCCGCCGCCGCTGTGGAGCTCCCAGGTCGTCCGCCGCGGCAGCGACCTCACCCTGCTCTGTTACGGACCGATGGTCTCGACCTGCCTGCGGGCCGCCGAGGCCGCCGCCGGTGAGGGGCGCTCGATCGAGGTGGTCGATCTGCGCACCCTGAGCCCGCTCGACCTGGGGCCCGTGACCGATTCGGTGCGCCGTACCGGCCGGGCCGTCGTCGCGCACGAGGCGCACGTCAATCTCGGCATGGGTGCCGAGGTCGCCGCCCGGATCACCCAGGAGTGCTTCTACTCCCTGGAGGCGCCGGTGCTGCGGGTCGGCGGCTTCGACACGCCGTACCCCCCGGCCCGTATGGAGGAGCACTTCCTCCCCGACCTCGACCGCGTGCTCGAGGCCGTCGACCGCGTCATGGAGTACTGAGAGGTGAGCGTGGACACTGCCAACCCTGGAGCCGCGCAGGAGTTCCGGCTCCCCGATGTCGGTGAAGGACTCACCGAGGCCACCCTCGTCTCGTGGCAGGTGAGCGTCGGCGAAGAGGTTTCGGTCAACGACGTCCTGTGCGAGATCGAGACCGCCAAGTCGGTCGTCGAACTGCCCTCGCCGTACGCCGGCACGGTGCTGGCCCTGCTGGTCGAGGTGGACGACACCGTCGAGGTCGGTACGCCGATCATCCGGATCGGCGACCCGACCGCCACGCCACCGGAAGCGGTCGGCGCCGACGTCGTCTCGACCGAGGTCCCCACGCCCCCCGAGCAGCCAACGTCGGCGTTCTCGCCGGCCGAGGCTGCTGAGCCCGCTGGGCCTGCTCCGGCCGGCGGGGCCGTCGAGGCCTCGGAGCCACCGCAGCAGACCCTGGTCGGCTACGGCCCGAAGGAACAGGCGGTGAGCCGACGCCCGCGGCACTCGACCTCACCCGGGTCGGCGACCTCGGCCCCGCCGACGAGCGCCGTCGGGGAGTCCGGCGGGGAGTCCGGCGGAGCGGGAGTGCCCCGCCCGCTGGCCAAGCCGCCGGTGCGCGGACTCGCCAAGGAGCTGGGGGTCGACCTGGCCACGGTGACCCCCACCGGAAGCCGTGGTGAGGTGACCCGCGACGACCTTGCTGCGGCCACCTCGCCGTCGACCGAGGAAGCTCTGGTGACAGGCCCAGCGGCAGGCTCGGCGCGGCCCCCGGCGGCCGCCTTCGGGGGCGGCGACCGGCGCGAGCCGGTCAAGGGCGTGCGCAAGATGATGAGCGAGGCGATGGTCTCCTCCGCCTTCTCCATCCCGCACGTCACGATCTGGACCACCGTCGACGTCACCGGGGCGACATCGCTGGTCGAGCAGTGGAAGGGGCGCCGGGAGTTCGAGGGTGTGCGGGTCAGTCCGCTGCTGGTCCTGGCCAAGGCGGTGGGATTGGCGCTGCGGCGTACGCCCGTCCTCAACTCCTTCTACGACGCCGACGCGGATGAGGTGGTCATCCGAGGTGAACTCAACCTCGGCATCGCCGCCGCGACTCCCCGAGGGCTGTTGGTGCCGAACATCAAGTCGGCCGACGCGATGGGCCTGGTCGAGCTCGGCCGGGCGATCACCGACCTCGTCGCGGTCGCGCGGGAGGGCCGGACCCAACCCGCCGACCAGGCCGATGGCACCTTCACCATCACCAACGTCGGTCCCTTCGGCATGGAGGGCGGCACCCCGATCATCAACCCCGGCGAGTCCGCGATCCTCTGCTTCGGCGCCATCGAACGCCGGCCGTGGGTGGTCGGCGAGGGGGAGGAGGAGCGGATCGTGCCGCGCGACGTGTGCACCCTCGCGCTCAGCTTCGACCATCGCCACATCGACGGCCAGACGGGCTCCCGCTTCCTCGCCGACGTCGCGGGCATCATGGCGGACCCCGCCACCGCGCTGTTCTTCTGATCCGGGGCGGGCTGCGGGTGGTGAACGTTTCACCGGTCCACCGGTGAAACGTTCGCTACCCGGCCGAAAAATCGGCCAGGTAGCGCCACTTCCCCCTGGGCGGTGTGACGCGAGGGGCGGATGCGCCGTCGTCCTCCGACCCCAGAGGTACGCCGGAGCAGGGGTCAGCTGTCGACGGGGGAGTCCGGCGACATCAGCCACTCATCGAAGAAGGCGTCGAGATCCCGGCCGGTCTCCTCCTCGAGCCAGGCGATCCAGGTCTCCCGGTCGGTGCTGTGGTCGGCCTGCTCCTGGGGCCATTCCCGGGTGAGACGCCAGAAGGTGTCGTCGCCGACGAGGGTGCGGAAGGCGTCCCACATCAGCGCGGGGCCGTAGTAGACGTTGTTCTCGCCGAACTCGTCGGGGTCGTAGTCACCCGGCGGCCCGGACTCGAACCGGTCGCCGGGCTCGCTCCACTGCCACTCCTCCACCGAACAGCCCGGGCACTGGGTGGACTCGTCGTTCCACAGTCCCTGCAGGTACATCGCCATGCCCTCGTTCATCCACAGGTCGCGCCAGTCGTTGGGGGTGACGAGGTCGCCGTACCACTGGTGGGCCAGCTCGTGCACGATCGTGTCCGGGCCGGTGGCGTAGTCGGTGTTGCCGAGCGTGATCATCGTCTGGGTCTCCATCGCGCTCGCGCTCGGCACCACGACCAGGCCCAGGGAGTCGAAGGGGTAGGGACCCAGCCGCTTCTCCAGCCAGCTGAGCAGCCGCGGGGTCCGCCTCAGGTCCTCGAGCTGCCATTGCCGGTTGCGGGGCAGCCAATAGGTGATCGGGAGATCGCCGGAGGAGTCCTCGGTCAGCACGTAGTCACCCACCGCCAGCGTGGTGAGGTACGAGGACGCCGGGCTGTCCAGGTGCCACTTCGTGGTCGTCACGCCGGCCTCGTCGGTGCGGGAGACCAGCTCGCCATTGGCGATGCCCACCAGCGGCGAGGGCGCGGTCACGGTGAAGTCGTAGAGGGCCTTGTCGGAGGGCTGGTCGTTGACGGCGTACCAGGTGTAGGCACCGTAGGGCTCCTGCATGGTCCACAGGGTGTCTCGGGGGGTGGTGGTCAGGCCGAGGCCGGACATGTCGCCGCGGGTGGTGGGGGCGGGCACGGGAGCGGGGGTGCCGGCATAGTCGAGGGTGAGGACGTACTCGGTGTCCTCGGTCACTGGCGCCCGGACCACGAGATCCTTGCCGTCGTGTTCCACCTCGACAGAGTCGCCGTCGAGGGTGGCCTCGGAGACCTCGAGGGTCTTGCCGAGGTCGAGTTGGAAGTGGTCGGCGTCCTCGGTGGCCCGGAAGGTGAGCTCCTGGGACCCGGTCAGGGTGCGTGTCACCGGCGCCCAGTCCAGGGTGAGGTCGTAGTGGAGACTGTCGACGCCGGGGTCGCCGGCCTCGGGGTAGACCGAGTCCTCGCGCGGCTCGCTGTGCGCGATCGCCAGGTCGTCGTCGGGGGGTTCGGGGTCGGCGTCCTGCCCGCACCCGCTCAGCGTCATCGCCAGGATCGTGGACGCGACGGCGACGCGCGTCACCCTCCTGTGTCCCGCCTGCATGGGCACACCGTAGCGACCGGGCCGATGGCCTACCGTCTCGGGCATGAGCAGCCTCCTCCTCCGGTCCGCGCGCATCGTGCCGCTGACCGGTCCCGCCCCCGAGGAGCCGGTCGACGTCCTCGTCGAGCGGGGCACGGTGGTCGAGATCGCCGAGCGGCTGAGCGCACCCGCCGGGGTGGCGGAGGTCGATGCCGCGGGCCGTTGGCTGATGCCGGGGCTGTGGGACGCCCACACGCACCTGGCGCAGTGGACGCTGGCCTCGCGACGGCTGGATCTGAGCGAGACCGGCAGCCGCGCCGAGGTGCTCGCGATGGTGCGGGCCGCGATGGTGCCCGGCGTGGCGCTGATCGGTTGGGGCCAGCGGTCGGCGCAGTGGGAGGAGCCGCCCACCGTCGCCGCCCTCGACGAGGTCACCGGGGACACGCCCGTGGTGATGATCAACGCCGACTTCCACCACGGCTGGTGCAACAGCGCGGCGCTCGCCGTGCTCGGCGTCCCCCCGCGCACCGAGGAGCAGGTGGTCAGCGAGGCGGAGTGGTTCGCGGTCTCCCCGCTGCTGGAGCGGCTCGACCCGGGTGGCACCTCGGCGCCGGCGTACCGCGCGATGCTGGAGCGTACGGCGGCGCTGGGCGTGGTCGGGATGGTCGACTTCGAGTTCGACAACGCACCCCACCGCTGGATCGAACGCTGGAGCCAGGGGTGTGATCTGCTGCGGATCCGGCGGGCGGTGTACGCCGGCGGGCTCGACGGCGTCCTCGCCGCCGGATGGCGGACCGGTGACCCGCTCGTGCCCGGCGAGGACCGATTGCGGATGGGGCCGCTGAAGATCATCAGCGACGGATCGCTGGGCACCCGCACCGCCTGGTGCTGCGCGCCGTACGCCGATGACCCGAGCAACCACGGTGCCGCCAATCAGAGCCCTGCCGAGCTGCGGGAACTGTTGCGACGGGCGCACGCCGGCGGCCTCCAGGTGGCGACGCACGCGATCGGGGACCGCGCGGCGGCCGAGGCGCTGGCGGCGTACGCCGACACCGGAGCCGGCGGGTCGATCGAGCATGCCCAGTTGATCTGCCGGGAGAGCGTGGCGGAGATGGCCCGGCTCGGTCTGACCGCGAGCGTGCAGCCCGCGCACCTGCTCGACGACCGCGACGTGACCGACCAGGTGTGGCCGGGCCGCGGAGAACGGTCCTTCGCCTTCCGCTGGATGATGGCGGCCGGGGTGCGGCTCGCGCTGGGCTCGGACGCGCCGGTGGCGCCGCTCGACCCGTGGCTCGCGATCGCGACCGCCGTTCACCGCAGTGGCGACGACCGGGTTCCCTGGCACCCCGAGCAGGCGCTGACCGTGCGGGAGGCCCTCGCCGCCTCCGTGGACGGACGACCCACCGTTGCCGTGGGCTCGCTGGCCGACTTCGCACTGCTCGACTACGACCCGCTGATCGCGCCGCCGGAGGTGCTGCGCGCGATGCCGGTCGCCCTGACCACGGTGGCCGGTGAGGTCGTGCACTCCCGGCTCTGAGACCCGGTTGTGTCCGGTCGGTGCGGTCACTACGGTGCGTTCATCACTGAACGATCGCTCAGGAGCGCCCGATGATGCTGACCGACGAGCACGAGGACTTCCGCCGTACCGTGCGGAGCTTCGTGGAGAACGAGATCAACCCCTACGCCGACGAGTGGGAGGCCGCCGGGCGGGTCCCGGCGCACGACCTCTACGCGAAGATGGGCAAGCTGGGGCTGCTGGGCCTGCAGTTCGACCCGAAATGGGGCGGCTCCGGGGCGGGTCAGCTGTTCGCGGCGGTGATGTGCGAGGAACTCGGCCGGTGCGCCGCCCGCGGAGTGGTGATGGGGATCAACCTGCAGACCCACATGGCCACTCCGTCGCTGGCACGTTTCGGCAGCGACGACCTGCGGGAGCGGTACCTGCGGCCCACCCTGGCCGGCGAGCTGATCGGCGCGATCGGCGTCAGCGAGCCCGATGCCGGTTCCGACGTCGCCGGGCTGCGCACCCGAGCGGTGCGCGACGGGGACGACTGGGTGATCAGCGGCAGCAAGCTCTACATCACCCACGGCACCCAGGCGGACTGGATCTGCTTGCTCGTCCGCACCTCCGAGGAGGGCGGGCACCGCGGCATCTCCCAGATCATCGTCGACACGGACACCCCCGGCTTCTCGGTCTCCCGCACCCTGGACAAGCTGGGCAACCGCAGCTCGGACACCGCGGAACTGGTCTTCGATCAGGTCCGGGTCCCCGTCTCCCACACCATCGGCGAGATCGGCCGGGGGTTCTACCAGCAGATGCAGCAGTTCCAGCCGGAGCGGATGAGCGCGGCGTACGGCGTCGTCGGATCGACCGAGTACGCGCTGGAGCGCACCGTGGCCTACCTCAAGCAGCGGGAGGTCTTCGGCAAGCCGCTGATGGACAACCAGTACCTCCAGTTCCGGCTGGCCGAGCTGTGGGCGGAGGTCGATCTGCTGCGCAGCCACAACTACCGGTGCGCCGAACTCCTCGACGCCGGTGAGGACATCAGCCGCTACGCCAGCGTCGCCAAGCTCAAGGCAGGCCGGCTCGGTCGCGAGGTCGCCGACACCTGTCTCCAGTTCCACGGCGGCATGGGCTACATGGAGGAGAACTGGACCTCCCGCTACTACCGCGACACCCGGCTCAGCTCGATCGCCGGCGGCGCCGACGAGGTCATGCTCCAGGTGCTCAGCAAGATGCACGGCATGGCGGGCTGACCCTCCGCCCCCTCCTGCCCCCGGTGGGCGGGAGGGGGCGGGTCCTCAGAAGGCGTGCGCCATCAGATCGGCGAACAGATCCTGCGGATCCACGGCCAGCCCGCGGGCCTCGAACCACCGACACACGTTGGTGCAGTCGCGCAGCAGAAGGTCGGGTCCGGTCGGGTGCCCGACCAGGTCGATCATCTGTGGCAGATCGATGATCACCAGTCGGTCGTCGGCGGCCAGCAGGTTGTACGCCGACAGGTCGCCGTGCACCCAGCCCGCCTGGGTCATCGTGTGCATGGCCTCCCTGAGCTGTTCGAAGTACGAGGCGAGCAGCCCTGGGGAGGGCCGGGTCTGCGCCAACCGCGGTGCCGTCTCCGGCCCGTCCGCACCTTCGACGCGGATCCACTCCATCAGGATCTCGGTGCCCTCCACCTGCACCGGATAGGGCACCGGCAGGCCGAGCTGCCGGCACCGTACGAGCGCGTCCCACTCGGCGGTGGCCCACTCGGCGGTGGCCACCACGCGGCCCCAGGTCGACTTGCGGTCCAGGGCGCGCTGGTCGCGGGACCGCTTGGTGCCGCGGCCCTCGGTGTAGGTCGCCGAACGGTGAAAGGTGCGGTGTTCGGCGCTGCGGTAGCGCTTGGCCACCAGGATGCACTGCTGGCCGGGGTCGTGCGGGTCCGCGCGCTCGAGCAGGAAGGCGTCGGCCTCCTTACCGGTCTTGAGGACGCCGAGCTCGGTGTCGATCGCGCCCTGGGAGGTGACCACCCAGGCGGGCCGGGGTTCTGGGCCCCGGCACAGCGGCTCCACGTCGTACCAGGTGGTCCAGCGACGGCCGGGCCCCAGGGCGTCGGGATCCTCGGGCGCGGAGACCCCGAGGACGGCGTCGGTGGAAGCGGGGTCCTCGCGGGGGAGGACGTCGTCATACGGGACGTAGTCGAAGACGAAGGCCGGGTCGATGCCGGCGAGGCGGTCAGGTGAGGACTGTTCCTCGAGAGATGTCACGGGTGCTCCGGTGTCGAGAGGTCAGATGGTCGGCGGTCGGGCCGACGACAGTCGTGTACATGTCACTGCTCCTCTCGACGGGGCGCCCCACCAGACGGGCGCTCATGCCCACGACCCTCCCCCATCCCCCCGCCCCTCGCAACCGACTTTCCCCGGGGTGGTGGGAGGTTGAGTTGGGCCTTGTGGTGCGTTGAATGGGTAGTTCCGGACCGTTCAATGGGGAGTTCCGGACGTCCGACTGAACCGTCCGGGGGGACCGACTGAACCGTCCGGGAGGACCGACTCGACCGTCCGGGGCGACCTATTCGTCTGGGGGACCTATTCGACCGTCCGGGAGGACCGACTCGACGGGTCAGCCGAGGGCCACGGTCAGGGCGAGGACGGTGGCGGGGTCGTCCAGGTCGTCGCCGTACAGCTCGCGCAGTTGGTTCATCCGGTAGCGCACGGTCTGGGGGTGGACGAACAGGTGCGCGGCGATCTCGTCGCGGCGACCGTGGTGGAGGAGCCAGGCGCGCAGGGTCTCGGTGAGCTTCTCGGCGGTGCCGGCACGGGTGCCGGCCAGCGGGGCCAGGACGGCGGCGCGAAGGTCGGCGCGCGCCTCGGGGTCGGCGCTGAGGATGAGGTTCACGAGGTGTCGCTCGGTGTCTCCGTCGTACCCGGACTCCTGCGCGCGGCGGGCCCGGACGTAGGAGGCCTTCGCCTCCCGCCAGGGGCGGGACGGGCCGACCACGGCGCTGCGGCCCGAGACGGTGCGGAGGAGGACGGCGCGGCCGGCGTCGTGCAGGTCGGGCACCAGCAGGAGGGCGATGCCGGCGAGGTCGGGCACCTCGGGCAGTTCGATCGTCGCGGAGGGCAGCGAGGGGATCACCGCGCCGACCTGGGCGACCGGCAGGAGTACGGCGGTGAGTGTGCTCGGGGGCTCCCAACCGGCCCGCTCGGCGGTGTCGTCGACGACGGTCGCCGCTGCTCCGGAGAGCAGTTGGCCGGCGAGCATCTCGAGGTAGCGCTGGCGGACGCGCCCGGCGGAGTCGCGCTCGTCGGCGTGACCGGCGGCCGAGGCGTCGGAGAGCTCGTCGATGTAGGCGAAGACGAGTTCGGCGAAGTCGGCCAACCCCTCCGAGCTCAGTCCGGTCCGGAGGGCGATCGCGGACAACAGCCGCCAGGCCGTGCGCGCCCCGATCCGGTAGGCGGCCAGCAGCGCCTCCGGGGTGCGGCCGTTGCGGGCCTCGCCACGGCCGAGTTGGTAGGCGCCGTCGAGAGCGGGTGCGCGGGGGGTGCGGGGGTCGTTCTCGCGAGGGGCGATGACCAGGAAGCCGTCCAGTGCGATCCGGACCGCCATCTTGATGGTCTCGCCCATCGGGCCGGACAGAGCGTCCTGATAGCTGGGTACGCCGGCGATGATCGCGGCCACCACGTCGTCGGCGACGGTGGGCAGTTCGGCGCGCATGGCCTCCACCACCTCGCGTGGCAGACGGCCCTGGCTGGTGAGCTGGCGGGTGGGACGGAATCTGGCCACCTGGTCTCCTTCGAACTGCGCGGGCGGGAGGAAGTTCGGCACTGGCCTCACCGCGGACGATCGTCGTTTTATCCCCTGCGCACAAATGTGACCTGGATATTCACGTCGGTCGGACAGGAGTTTACGCCTGGCGTCTAGCAGTCTGGAGTACATGACGAGCACTGCCATGTCCCGGCCCGCGCGAGGCGGATCCGGGGCCTCCTTCCGGTCCGGTCTGCGGCAACGGTTGACCCGTGTCGCCGAGGCCGCCGTGACCCCGCTGGAGCTCGCGGACGTGCTCGACCACTTCCACCCGCTCCGCCGGGACTCCGCCGACCTGCGGGCCCGGATCGTCAGCGTGCACCCGGAGACCCGGGACGCGGCCACCATCGTGCTCCAGCCGGGCAAGGACTGGGCCGGCCACGTGCCGGGGCAGTACATCCGGATCGGCATCGACGTCGACGGCGTCCGGCACTGGCGTGCCTACTCCCTGACCCACGGTCCGCGGCCGGACGGCCGGATCTCGATCACCGTCAAGGCCGTGCCCGACGGCATCGTCAGCAACCATCTCGTGCACGGTGCCCGCCCCGGCACCCTGGTCCACCTGGAGCAGGCGGCCGGCGAGTTCGTGCTCCCCAGCGGCATCGAGCAGGGCCCCGGCAAGCTGCTCTTCGTCACCGCCGGCTCGGGCATCACCCCGGTGATCGGGATGCTCCGCAACCTGTTCCCGGTGACCGACTCCGGCGTGCTGGACCTGCCCCGCAGCCACGACCTCGACATCACCGTCGTCCACGTGGCGCCGAGCGAGCCGGTCTCGATCTTCATCCACGACCTGCGCGCCCTCCACGACGCGGGCGCCATCCGGCTGGTCGCCCACCACACCGACAAGGCCGGCCGGTTCGCGGTCGACACCCTGGGCGAGGTCATCCCCGACCTGGCCGAGCGGACGACGTACGCCTGCGGACCCACGGGGCTGCTCGACGAGGTGCGCACCCACCACGAGGGGCTGGGGCTGCCGCTGCACGTGGAACAGTTCCGCGTCGACACGATCGTCGCCGGTGAGGGGGGCACCGTGGGCTTCACCGCCGCCGGACCGACCGTCGACGCCCCCGGCGACCGGCCGATCCTGGACGTCGCCGAGGAAGCCGGCGTCCTCATGCCCAGCGGCTGCCGGATGGGCATCTGCATGGGCTGCGTGCTGCCGATGACCGAGGGTGCCGTGCGCGACCTGCGCAACGGCGAGCTCACCGTCGCGGTGCCCGGGGAGACCCACCCCGACGGCGTTCCCATCCAGACCTGCATCAGTGCAGCCGCCGGCGACTGCACCCTGAGTCACTGAACCGACCGAGCTAGCGAGGACATCTCATGACCGTGATCACCAAGAAGCCCGAGTCGCCCACCAGCCACCTCAGCGAGGAGGACATCGAGCAGCTGGGGATCGAGCTCGACGCCATTCGCCAAGACATCATCGACTCCCGTGGGGAGAACGACGCGGCGTACATCCGCAAGGTCGTCGACGTCCAGCGCAAGCTCGAGCTCGGCAGCCGAGCGGTGCTGCTGGTCAGCATCTTCCCGCCGGCGTGGATCCTCGGCACCGCCGGCCTCACGATCGCCAAGATCATCGAGAACATGGAGATCGGCCACAACGTCATGCACGGCCAGTGGGACTGGATGCGTGACCCGAAGATCCACTCGACCACATGGGAGTGGGACAACGCGTCGACCGCCGAGGGCTGGAAGCACAGCCACAACGAGGTGCACCACACCTACACGAACATCGTCGGCAAGGACAACGACCTCGGCTACGGCATCATGCGGGTCGACGAGGACCAGACCTGGGTGCCGTCCTACCTCATCCAGCCGGCGCTCAACTTCCTCAACATGTTGGTCTTCGAGTACGGCATCGCCGCCTACGACCTCGAGCTCGGCAAGAACCTGCGCATCCCCAAGGAGCGCCGTCCCGCCTCCTTCGCCCAGAACGCCAAGAACACGCTGCGCAAGATCCGCAAGCAGGCGACCAAGGACTACGTCGTCCACCCGCTCCTGTCCGGCCCGTCGTTCCTGCACACCGCGGCGGCCAACCTGACCGCCAACGTGCTGCGCAACGTCTGGACCCACTCGGTGATCATGTGCGGGCACTTCCCGGAGGGCGTCGAGACCTACGAGAAGGCCGCGATCCCGGAGAAGGAGACCCGCGGGGAGTGGTACCTGCGCCAGATGCTGGGCTCGGCCAACATCTCCGGCTCGAAGGCCATGCACTTCATGACCGGAAACCTCTCCCACCAGATCGAGCACCACCTCTTCCCCGACCTGCCCTCGAACCGGTACGCCGAGATCGCCCCGAAGGTGAAGGCGCTCTTCGACAAGTACGACCTCAATTACCACGACGCCCCGCTGCCGCAGCAGGTCTTCTCCGCCTGGCACAAGATCGTCCGGCTCTCGCTGCCCAACGGCTGGATGGAGTCCACCAACGTGAAGAACCTGCCCAAGCAGCTCGGCGCCCTCGCCAAGCTCACCCGGGCCGACCTGCGCACCCGTCGCCGGATGCTCAAGGAGATCGAGGCTGCCGGCGCCGCGGCGAGCTGAGCGCGTCACCTGAACGTTTCGCCGGTTGACCGGTGAAAGGTGCGCTTCCCGGCCGAAAATTCGGCCAGGAAGCGCACCTTTTGCCTGGGTGGTCTGCCTATCTGGTCTGCCCACTGTGTGCGACCTGACGGGTACGCCGGTCGCGGCGGTCGCGGCTGGGACTCACCCGGCCCCGCGCCGGCCGGAGGAGGCGGCGATCACCACAGCAGCCACCAGGGCCGCTGCTTGGTCTCCGGGTAGACCGCGTCGACCTCGACCTCGACCAGCCAGCCGTCGACGGGCAGGTTCTCGATCTCCAGGGCGAAGCGAGAGGGTCGCGCGGGGTTGACCACCATCGGCTTCACGGTGGCGCTGCCCAGGGTCACGTCCATGGTCTTGCCGGTGTCCAGGTTGGTGTTGGCGAAGAACTGTCGGTAGGCCCGGTTCCAGCCGGCGAAGTCCATCTTCTCCTCGCCCTTGGGGTTCTGGAGGAACACCCGCATGGACACGACGTCGTCGTAGGAGAGACCGGCCTTCTTCAGGTTCTCCCCGATCCGCATCAGGGCGTTGATGCCCTGCGCCTCGGTGAGGGTGACACCGGCCGGCAGCGCGCCTCCGGGGAAGACGTCGGTGGGGATGTAACGCTCCTCGGCGGTCGCTCCCGTCGTGTTCATCGCGGACGGGCCGAGCCCGGACGACTTGTACCAGGCCACGTCGTCTCCGAACGCCACCCCGTCGGCGATGCTGGCGGTCCCGCCGGTGATGAACGAGTGGGCCTGGTTCGCCTTCGGCTGGAACAGGTGGTTGTTCGCCATGGCTGTGCCCGGCACCGACAGGGCGGCGGTCGCGACGACAGCGGTGACGATCTTGGCTCGAGTTCTCATTTTTCTCCATGCCTCCGGCGGCGAAGGGACACCACTGCGGTGTCCGGGTCGATGCGGACGGCGGCCCGTCCGGGTCGAGAACGTAGGCACGGTTCGTCACGGGCGTGTGACGGAACGATGTCGCCCGTGGGTCGGCTTGGCCGAACCGTCGGCGCGACCTGTTGGCGCCTCCCGGCTGGACGGGCGGCGGAGCGTGCCCGGCCCGAGCGACGAGTTGATGAAACCGAAACAGAGCCGAATCACGGCGGTCACCACTGCTACCTACGTTCCTCGTCGGGCGCTGACCTAAGCCGCCGGTGAGGACCGGATTCGGGCTATTCGTCAGGCCGTTCGATGAGAGGACTTCCATGGTCAACGAAGAAGCAGTGTCCAGCGTCTCCCGGCGAAAGGTGCTCCAGGCCGTCGGTGCCAGCACGAGCGCCGGCGTCATGTTCGCCGCGATGGGATCGGTCGGACTCGCCCCGACCGCGTCCGCGCAGCCGGGCCGGGAGAGCTGGAACCCCCCTGGGCGCAGCGACTTCAATCTCAGTGGCCGCAGCGCCAAGAAGGTCGTCGTCGTGGGGGGTGGACCGGCCGGCCTGGCCACGGCGTACGAGTTGCGCAAGGCCGGCTACCGGGTGACGGTGCTGGAGGCTCGCCACCGGGTGGGCGGTCGTACCCTCACCATCCGGGGAGGCGACTCCGAGACCGACGTGGACGGGGTCAAGCAGACCGCCCGCTTCGACCGGGGCATCTACATGAACGCCGGCGCCGGCCGGATCGCGCAGTGGATGGTCACGATGGACTACCTGCGTGAACTGGGCGTGCCGTACGAGGTCTTCACCAACGCCAACGCGGACGCGTACCTGTACAACGAGAAGTCCGGGGCGACCCCGGGCAACCCGATCCGCTACCGCACGGCGAAGGCCGACGTCTTCGGCTACACCTCCGAACTGCTGAACTACGCCACCGACCAGGGGGCACTCGACGCCAAGCTCACGGCCGAGGACAAGGAGAACCTGCGCGGATTCCTGAAGTCCTTCGGTGCGCTGCAGGCCGACGGAAGCTACACCGGCGGCGACAATCGTGGCTTCTCCACCTACCCCCGTGCGTGGAACGAGCACGGCACCCACCTGCCCGGGCCCGGGTCGGCGTCCGAGGTGCTGGCGAGCAAGGTGGGCCTGTACTTCTCCTTCGAGAACAACTGGGAACAGGCCATGCTGATGTTCCAGCCGGTGGGGGGCATGGACACCACCTACCAGTACCTCGTGAACGCGATCGGCAAGCAGAACGTGCTGCTGGAGTCGCCCGTCACGGGAGTCCAGAACACCCCCAACGGCGTGAAGGTGACCTACCAGCCCAAGTACGGCCGGGCCAAGATGATCGAGGCGGACTTCGCGGTCGTCGCCGCACCCGCCGGGCTGATGCGCAAGTGGGACACCAACTGGGGCACCGAGATCGACTCCGCCCTGGGTGAGTTCGCGATCGGGGCCCCCGCGGGCAAGATCGGGCTCCAGTACAAGTCCCGCTGGTGGGAGGACGACCACCGCATCTTCGGCGGCATCACCGAGACGGACATGGACTTGGCGCACATCTGGCACCCCTCCTACGGGTACGGCGCGCGCAAGGGCCTGATGGTCGGCTACTACAACACCGGCACGAATGCCCGCACCTACGCCGACCTGTCGCCGCGGCAGCGCGAGGCCCGCGCCGTCGCCCAGGGCGAGAAGATCTTCGGCTCCCGGTACCGCACCGAACTGGAGACCTCCTTCTCCATCGCCTGGCACAAGGTGCCCCACATCGAGGGCGCGTGGGCCTACCCGAACCCCGAGTCCGCCGGCTTCAAGAAGCTCCAGACCGGCATCGGCAACACCTACTTCGCCGGCGACTGGATGTCGGAGGTCTCCGCCTGGCAGCACGGTGCCTTCTGGTCGGCCCGGTACGCCGTCCAGGCGCTTCACGCGCGCGTCATGAAGTAGCGCCGGGCGGGGGCGGACGTTTCCCCGGTTCACCGGTGAAAGGTGCACTTCCCGGCCGAAGATCGGCCAGGAAGTGCACCTTTTGCCTGGGTGGTGTGTCTGGTGGGAACGGAGTGACGGGTACGCCGGGGGTTGGCCAGGCCAAGCGGCACGAAGCCCGCCCGCGTCGCCGGGCCAGATCGAGCGGCCCCAGCCGCCAGGCCGCCCACGCCGCGCACGCCGATCCGAGGAGCGGTTCTCAGCCCAGTTGGCGGTGGACGAAGTCGAGCAGGTCGACGAGGACGTCCTCGCGGTTGGTCTCGTTGAAGATCTCGTGCCGGGCCCCGGGGTAGCTCTTCGACTCCGCACCCGCGCCGGCGTAGGTCGCCCACCCGGCGGCGCTGCCGTCGTAGGGGACCAGCGGGTCCTCCTCGCCGTGCAGCCACAGCACGGGGCACGTGTCGACCCGGCCGGCGGAGTCGATGGTCTCCAGCATGGCCGCCATCCCTGCCACGGTCGGTCGCTTGAACGAGCCGTGCCAGACCAGCGGGTCGGCCACGTAGGCGGCTCCGACCGCGGGATCGCGTGACAACGTGGCGGGGTCGATCGGCGCGTCCGGGATCTCCTCCGCCTCCAGCAGGGCACTGGCCGCGGCCCACTTGCCGAGGACGGGGCCGGAGAGCACCACGGCCGCCAGTCCCGAGCCGAACCGCTGGGCGTAGCGGGCAGCGATCATGCCGCCCATCGAGTGGCCGACGAGGACCACCGGGAGCCCGGGGTCGGCGGCGCGGGCGTGCTCCTCGAGCAGTCGGAAGTCGTCGACGACGGGTTCGAAGTCTGGGATCAGGACGCGTTCACCGGCCGACTCGCCGTGGCCCGCGTGGTCGACCGCGTGCACCACCGCCCCGTCGGCCACCAGGCGGTCGGCGACCCAGTCGTAGCGGGCGAGGTGTTCGCCGTACCCGTGGCAGAGCAGGACGACGTACGACGGGTCGGTCCCGCGCCAGGTGCGGGTGTGCAGGGACCCGGCGTGACCGGCGAGGGTGAAGTCGGTGTGTGTGGTCATGGGCAACCCTTCCTGTGACGTGTGCGGCGAGGGTATCGGCGCGGTTCGGGCGAGCGGCCGCTCCTGCGGGGGTGTCCGACCGTGCCCTCGCCGTGCCGTCGGCATCGGGAAGGCCCGGGGCCGGGAGGTGGGCTCGCCCCTCCGTCAGGCCGTCGTCGTGCCACGGATGGCCGGATCGGGGAAAGGCCTCGCGGCGCGCAGCAGGCGGGAATGCCCTAGGGGTCCGCGTGCTCGCTGCGGCGAGGGCCCCGGTGCAGTGCGATGAAGTCGGTGAGGCCGGAGCGGACCAGGATCGCCCGGATCGGGCGGCTGGCCAGGGGGAGCACCTCTTCCACGCCGACGAAGTCCACCCCGACGACCTCGGCGGTGGCTCCGCGCCAGGTGACCTCGCCGCCACCGGACTGAAGGTTGCGCAACCAGTCGGTACGCCGCCCCCAGGGCAGCCCGATGATCAGGTCGGTGCCGCGGGTGGCAACCAGCGCGAGGGGCGTCGAGTAGGCCCTTCCGGACCTCCTGCCGCGGTGCTCGAGCCGCACCCAGCGCGGGGCATACCAGCGTCCGGAGAACCTCACCGCCACCAGGTTGAACCGTCGTGCGGCCGGTGGGGGGCGTCGCCGCGGCTCGTCCGCCATCTCCCGACCCTTGCCCGAGCACCGCCCGGCGTCAAGTGGGTCGGGGTCAGGTCCGACAGGCTCCGCGACTCAGTTCAGCGCCGACGAGACCACGGCGCGGGCCTCCTCCTGGACCTCGGCCAGGTGGTCCGGGCCGCGGAAGGACTCGGCGTAGATCTTGTAGACGTCCTCGGTGCCCGAGGGGCGGGCCGCGAACCACGCCGACTCTGTGGTGACCTTCAAGCCGCCAATCGCGGCACCGTTGCCGGGCGCCTCGGTCAGTTTCGCGGTGATCTTCTCGCCGGCCAGCGTGGTGGCGGAGACATCGGTCGGGGTCAGGGCGCCGAGTCGGGCCTTCTGCTCGCGCGTGGCGGGCGCATCGATCCGGGCGTACGCGGGGGCCGCGCCGCCGGGGGAGAGGCGGGCCACCAGGTCGGCGTACCGCTCGCTCGGGGTCTGCCCGGTGGCGGCGAGGATCTCGGCGGCCAGCAGGGCGAGGATGATCCCGTCCTTGTCGGTGGTCCACACCGACCCGTCGCGGCGCAGGAACGACGCTCCGGCCGACTCCTCGCCGCCGAACCCGACCGAGCCGTCGAGCAGGCCGGACACGAACCACTTGAACCCGACCGGCACCTCCACCAGCGGCTTGCCCAGCGATGCGGCGACCCGGTCGATCATCGAACTGGACACCAGCGTCTTGCCGATCCGGGCATCGGCCGGCCAGTCGGGGCGTGCCCCGCCGAAGAGATGGTCGATGGCGACGGCGAGGTAGTGGTTGGGGTTCATCAGCCCGTCCGCGGTCACGATGCCGTGCCGGTCCGAGTCGGCGTCGTTGCCGGTGGCCAGGTCGTAGGGGGCCCGCTCGCCGCGCATCCGCTCGACCAAGGAGGCCATCGCGAACGGAGAGGAACAGTCCATCCGGATCTTGGCGTCCCAATCCAGGGTCATGAACCGCCAGGTGGGGTCGATCAGCGGATTGACCACGGTGAGGTCGAGGCGGTGGCGCTCGGCGATCTCGCCCCAGTACGCCGCCGAAGCACCGCCCAGTGGGTCGGCCCCGATCCGCACGCCGGCGGCCCGGACCGCGTCAAGATCGACCACCTGGGGCAGGTCGTCGACGTAGCTGCCCAGGAAGTCGTAGCCGGTCGCCTGCGAGCGGGCCCGCGCGAACGGCACCCGCTTGACCCCGTCCAGGCCTGCGCGGATGAGCTCGTTCGCGCGGGCGGCGATCACCTTGGTCGCCGCCGAATCGGCCGGCCCGCCGTGCGGCGGGTTGTACTTGAACCCGCCGTCGGCCGGCGGGTTGTGCGACGGGGTCACCACGATGCCGTCGGCGCCGCCGCGGCCCGAGCCGCGGTTGGCCCGCAGGATCGCGTGCGACACCGCCGGCGTGGGGGTGTAGCCGTCGCGGTCGTCCACGAGCACGGTCACGTCGTTGGCCGCCAGGACCTCCAGGGCGGTGGTCCAGGCCGGCGCGGACAGGGCGTGGGTGTCGCGACCGAGGAACAGCGGGCCGTCGTACCCCTGCTCTCGGCGGTAGTCGCAGATCGCCTGCGTGGTCGCCAGGATGTGGGTCTCGTTGAACGCGGTGGCGAAGGCGGACCCGCGGTGTCCGGAGGTGCCGAAGGCGACCTGCTGGTCGGCCACGTCCGGATCCGGCACGAGACTGAAGTACGCCGTCACCAGGGCCGGTACGTCGATCAGGTCGTCGGGGGTGGCGGGGGTGCCTGCACGCGGATCTGCCATGGCCCCATCATGCCCATCAAGTGCCGCCCGGTCCTCCGGGTGGGGCTGCCTGGGGCCCGCCCCCGCCCGCTCTCGCCCGCTCTTGCCGGGCGAGAGCGGCGGTTCAGCGCGACCGGGAGTCGTCCTCGACTCCCGTGGTGGCCTCGGTGGTGGCCGCTTCGGTGTCCTCGGCATCCCCGGTGCGGCTGGCGTCCACTGTGGGTGAGGTCCGGGTCTCTGCGTCGGGGACGGAGGGACGGTGTTCGTGCTGGGTGCGGCGCCGCCGGATCTCAGCGCGGGCCACGAAGAACGCGACGATCACCGGGACGACGTACTTGGCGGTCTCCGCGAGGAAGGTGACCCATCCCGGCACGGCGATGTCCGGTAGGTCCACCTCGGGCCACGGGATCGAGGGGAGATCGATCGAGGGCCAGGGGATCGAGGGCCAGGGGATCGCCGGGAGGTCGAAGGATGGCCACGGGATCGCCAACGCGATCCGCCCGACCAGGAGGGTGATCAGGATGGGGAGCAGCACCCCGCCGGCCGCTCCCAGGGTCTCGCGGGCGGTGTAGAGCCGGGGGTGGGCGAGCATCCGTTCGCCGTAGGCCTCCGCCTTGGAACCGGCCTCGGGGTGCAGGTCGGTGCCGCCGATCCCGGCCAGCCCGGTGACACCCGAGGACGCACCTTCCGAGTCGGCCGGGAACACGGTGGCGCGACGGGGTGCGCCGAAGAGCGACATGCGCACGACGAGCCGGCCGTACGCCGGGTGCTCGAGCTTGGCCTTCTCCGCGGTCGTGGTCTTGTGCCCGGCATCCTGGCCGTCGACGAGCCAGAGGATGCGACGAGCGGTCGGGCCGTAGAGCTCCACCCGATGTGTGATGCCGCCGACCTCGCCCTCCCAGACCTGTAGGAGTGGCTTCCCCTCGAACTTGGTCTCGACTCCCTCGCTCACCCGATCGACACTAGCCAGGCGTTCGCCCTGGCCCATCGTGCTGGAGTATCGGTCCACCCCTACTTCGGTCGCGACCTGAACAGGGTGGGTCTGGGCTGGGTGGGTCTGGGGTCGGTCAGGGGTAGGAGAGGCCGGTGGCGGATTCGGAGATCTCCCAGAGTCGCAACTGGGCGTGCCGGTCGTGGGAGAGCCTGCTGCTGCGGGCCACCACCGCCGGGCCGTGCCTGCCCCCCGAACCCGACGGACCGCAGAAGGTACCGCCGGGCAGCCGGGCGGCCGCCGCCATCAGGATCGGCCAGGCACCCTGCTCGGCGGACTGTCCGAGGGCGGCGGTGAAGGTACCGATCAACCTGGACGCTGGCCCGTTGCTGACCAGCGCGGTTCGGGCGACCCCTGGGTGGGCCGCCGTCGCCCTGACCGCGCGACCGGCGAGGCGGAGACGGCGCTCGAGCTCGTAGGTGAACAGCAGGTTGGCCAGCTTGGAGGCCGCGTAGGCGCGCCACGGGGAGACGCGCGGAGGCTGGGTAGGGTCGCCCAGCGGCGCCCGCCGGGCGAACCGGTGCAGGTCCGAACTGACCATGACGACCCGTCCGTCCTGACTCAGTTCGAGCTGGGGGAGTAGGAGTCCGGTGAGGAGGAACGGCCCCAGGTGGTTGGTGGCCAGTTGGAGGTCGAACCCGTCGACGCTGCGCGGATGACCCGGCGGTGCCATCAGTCCGGCGTTGTTGACCAGAACGTCGATCGGGCCGAACTCGACCGCCCGATCGGCCGCCCGGCGTACCGATGCCAGTGAGGCGAGATCCACGGTGAGCATGAGCAGGTCGGCGTCGGGCACCTGCGCGGTGATCGCCGCGGCGGTGTCCTCGAGCTTGGTGGAGCTGCGACCGGCCAGGATGACGCGGGCCTGCCTGCGGGCCAGTTCGAGCGCGACCTGGTGCCCGAGGCTGCCGACCGTGGTGCCGGTGACGAGCACCTGGCGGCCGCTCTGGTCCTCCAGGTCCGCTGTGGTCCAGGGGTCGGTGCGCATGCTCACTGCTCCCACGGTTCCGGGGTCGGGACGTCGGTGCTCACGGCACGACGTTCATCCCGGCGACGACCCGCCGACCGAGATCCTGATCGCCCTCGATGACCACCCGGTCGGGGGCCACCTCGCCACGCCCACCGGCCAGCCGGACGAAGCTCTCCCGGTCGGTCCTCAGCGTGACCGTCGGATCGGACGGGATGCCGCGGGTGGGACGGGCTCGGCCGTCGTCCTCGATCTGGACGGCGGTGGGGTGGTCGTCGACGACCAGCACGAGACTCTGGCCCGGCCCGCCGCCGGCACGCTTGACCAGCACCATCCCGAGGCTGCCACGAAGGTACGACGTCACATGGTCGCCCGGCCCCGAGTGCAGGTGTCCCGGCCGGCAGACGGCGCGACGGATGTCCTGCTCGTGCATCCACAGGTCGAAGGGGCGGTTCCTGAGCAGGGTGCGCATGTCCCAGCCGAGCGCGGAGCCGAAGTGTCCGGTCGCCGGTGCCGACGGGTCGGCCGGGGGATCGGACCGGAGAGCGGCGTACCGCTCCTCGACGGCCCCGCGGAGTTCCGCGATGATCTCGGCCGGCATGAGGTCGCGGCGGTTGACCACCCCGGTCTCGGTGCTTCGCCCCATCGCGTTGGTGACGTGGGCGGGCTCGCCGATGTCGACGGTGGGCTCGGTGCGGCCCAGCGTGCTCGACTCGATGTGGGCGCAGTGCGACGCGACCGCCTTGACGTCCCACCCCGGCAGGTCGGTGGCCGCGCCCCACTCCGACTCGGGCAACTCGCCGAGGAGCTCCACTACGTCGCTCGCCGCCTGCCGCCAGATCTCCACCAGCTGCCACAGCTGGGGGTCGGCTCCTGTCGGGATGGTGTCCTCAGTCACGCGGCCACCTTAGCGACCGTTCAGTGGGGTGTCAGGGGGGCAGACGTTTCCCCGGTCCACCGGGGAAAGGTGCGCTTTCCGGCCGAAGATCGGCCAAATACCGCAACTCTTCCCTGGGTCGTGTGACGCGAGAGGCGCAGGTGGTCCGGCGCGACACCTCAGCCGAGTGCGAGTTTGGTGGCGATCGCCAGCATGGTCAGGCCGATGACGACGTCGAGCACCTGCCAGGCACGCGGGGTGGCGAGCACGGGGGAGAGCAGGCGGGCGCCGTACCCGAGGGCCGCGAACCAGGCCATGCTGGCGGCGATCAGCCCGACCGCGAAGGTCCAGCGTCCGTCGGGGCCGTAGCTGTTGGCGAGGACGCCGTAGATAGCGATGTCGACGTACAGGTGTGGGTTGAGCCAGGTGAGCGCGGCCGCCCGGCCGAGCGCGCCCCCGCGGGTGACCTCCTCGCCGCCCGCCGCGGTGAGGGAGGTACGCCGGGTGGCCCGCCGCAGGCACATCACGCCGTAGGTGACCAGGAAGACCACGCCGCCCCAGCGCACGACCTCCAGCAGCCAGCCGGCCCGGTCGACCACCGCGCCGACGCCACCGACCCCGAGTGAGATGAGCACCAGGTCGGAGAGTGCGCAGAAGAGGACCACGACACCGACGTGCGAGCGGAGGAGTCCCTGACGCAGGACGTAGGCGTTCTGCGCGCCCACGGCGACGATCACGGAGAGGCCGGTCAGGAGGCCGGCGGAGGCAGCGGTCACGGCTACGATCCTGCCCCGGAAGGCGGATGCAGTCCAACGAAGGTTTCTTCAATATCTGAAGTAGTGCTTCACTCAGACGATGCGCTTCGAACCGGCCCATCTGGAGACCCTCCTGACCATCGTCGAGACGGGCAGTTTCGATGCGGCAGCGCGGGCGATGCACGTCACCCCGAGCGCGGTCAGTCAGCGTGTCCGTGCCCTCGAGGGGACCGCCGGCCAGGTCCTCCTGCGGCGTACGACGCCTGCCACGGCCACCCCGGCGGCCGACCCGCTCCTGCGGCTCGGGCGGCAGCTCCGGGTACTGAGCGCCGAGGCTGCTGCGGCCGTGCCCGGCGCCGGTGATGCGGTCGTCGAGCTGCCGGTCGCGGTCAACGCGGACTCGCTGGCGACCTGGTTCCGGGAGGTGCTGGGCGAGGTCGCCGGCTGGGACGGGGTGGCGCTGCGGTTGGCGGTCGAGGACCAGGCCTACTCGCACGACCTGCTGCGCCGGGGTGAGGCCCTCGGTGCGATCACCAGTGAGCCGCGGCCGGTTCAGGGCTGCGTGGTCGAGCCGCTGGGCAGCCTGCGTTACACCCCGGCGGCCGCCCCGGCCCTGATCGAGCGCTACCAGCGGGGTCGCGGGGTCGACTGGGCCGCGATGCCGGTGGTGGTGTTCAACGAGAAGGACCACCTCCAGGACCAGGCGTTGGCCGAGCGCGGAGTCGCCCGGCCGGCGGTGGTGCATCGGGTGCCGAGCACGGCCGACTTCAATGAGGCGGTACGCCGCGGTCTCGGCTGGGGGATGATCCTCGATCCGGAGCTGAGCACCGGGGAGTTCCGGCGACTGCCGGGCGGCCGCCCGGTGCGGGTGCCGCTGCACTGGCAGCGCTGGCGGCTGGACTCCCCGATCCTGGGGCGGCTCTCCGACGCCGTACGCCGCGCTGCCCGGGCCGGCCTGGTGGGCAGATGACGGCACCCGGCCCGACCGTCGGAGGGTCGAACCGGGTGCGGTGTGGGTGGATCAGAACGCGCTCTCCGGGAGATCCATCAGGCTGTTGTCCACCGAGGCGGCGATCGCCCGCTCCGCGGTGATCTTCGGCAGCACGGTGGCGGCGAAGAAGCGGGCCGCGGCGACCTTGCCCTCGTAGAAGTCCTTGTCCTTGCCGTGGGCGGCGTCCCCACCGAGCGCGACCAGGGCGATCTCGGCGGAGCGGAGCAGCAGCCAGGCGCAGACCACGTCGCCGAGGACCATCAGCAGGCGGGAGGTGTTCTGCGCGACCTTGTACAGGTTGCGCGGGTCCTGCTGGCCGGCCATCAGGTCGTTGAACATGTGCGCCGTGATCGCCTCGACGTCGCGCAGGGCCGTGGCGAGCAGTTCCCGCTCGACCTTGAGCTGACCGTTGCCGCCCTCGGCGTCCAGGAACTTCTTGATCTCGCCCTGCACGTGCGCCAGTGCCGCGCCCTGGTTCTTCACGATCTTGCGGAAGAACAGGTCCTGGCCCTGGATCGCGGTCGTGCCCTCGTAGAGGGTGTCGATCTTCGCGTCGCGGACGTACTGCTCGATCGGGTACTCCTGGAGGAAGCCGGAGCCGCCGAAGGTCTGCAGCGACTCGGTGCCGAGCAGCACCCACGAGCGCTCCGACCCGTAGCCCTTGACGATCGGGAGCAGCAGGTCGTTGACGCCCTCGGCGAGCAGACGCTGCTCGGTGCCGGCCTCGGACATCTGCACCTCGTCCTGCCAGGAGGCGCAGTAGAGCACCAGCGAACGCATCCCCTCGGCGAAGGCCTTCTGCGTCATCAGCGAGCGGCGTACGTCGGGGTGGTGGGTGATCGTGACCCGCGCGGCGTCCTTGGCCGGGTCGGTCAGGTCGGCGCCCTGCACCCGCTCCTTGGCGTACTCGAGCGCGTTCAGATAGCCGGTCGAGAGCGTGGCGATGGCCTTGGTGCCGACCATCATCCGGGCGTTCTCGATGACGTCGAACATCTGCCGGATGCCGTCGTGCACCTCGCCGAGCAGCCAGCCCCGGGCGGCCTCGCCGCCGCCGACCTGCGGGTCACCGAAGGTCAGCTCGCAGGTGTTGGAGACCTTGATGCCCATCTTGTGCTCGACGTTGGTGACGTAGACGCCGTTGCGCTCGCCGCTGAGCTCACCACTGTGGTGGTCGAAGTGGAACTTGGGCACCAGGAACAGGGAGAGGCCCTTGGTGCCGGGCCCGCCTGCGCCCTCGACGCCTTCGGGGCGGGCCAGCACGAGGTGCATGATGTTCTCGCTCATGTCGTGCTCGGCGCTGGTGATGAACCGCTTGACGCCGGTGATGCTCCACGACCCGTCCTCGTTCGGCGTGGCCTTGCTCCGGCCGGCACCGACATCGGAGCCGGCGTCCGGCTCGGTGAGCACCATGGTGGCGCCCCACTGACGCTCGACCATGAGTTCGGCGATACGCCGGTCGCGCTCGGTGCCGTTGCGGTAGACGACGCCGGCGAAGGACGGTCCTGCGCCGTACATCCAGATGGCGGGGTTGGCGCCGAGCAGCAGCTCGGCGGTGGCCCAGACCAGGGTCGAGGGGGCGGCGGTGCCGCCGAGGGCCGGCTCGGTCTGGAGGCTCCAGAAGCCCGAGTCCATCCAGGTGGCGTAACTCTTCTTGAACGACTCGGGGATCGGCGCGGTGTTCGTCGCGGGGTCGAAGACAGGCGGATTGCGGTCGGCGTCCTCGAAGGAAGCGGCCAGATCCTCCCGGGAGATCCGGTCCACCTCGCCGATGATCTCGCGGGCGGTCTCGACGTCGAGCTCCTCGAACGGGCCGG
The DNA here is from genome assembly GCF_000422825.1 of Nocardioides insulae DSM 17944. Lineage (GTDB taxonomy): Bacteria > Actinomycetota > Actinomycetes > Propionibacteriales > Nocardioidaceae > Nocardioides > Nocardioides insulae. Next base: position 149,919 of record NZ_AUGU01000016.1, read on the forward strand.
TGCCGAGGACCCGGTCGCGGCCGAGCAGTTCGAACAGGTTGAACTCGATGTCGCGCAGGTTGCTCTGGTAGTGGCTCACTGCTCCACTCATCCTTCGTGTGTCGGGGCGGGGCGCCGGGCGCCGGATCCAGGGACGCGTGGAAGTTACCAGCGCGTGCTACTTCTCAGTAACTTCGATGATACGAAGCCGCCCGGCCGCTCGCAAGAGCGGCATCAGCGACGCGGGTCACCACCGGCAGGGATGGTGGGTGGACTCGACGCAGACCCGCGCGTGCGCGGCCGCGACCGGAAGGACCCGGTCATCGGTCGCGAACCTCAGGCCTGCAGGTGACGGGCCGCCCAGTCCACCAGCGGCGTGAGCCGACGCCAGTCCGCGCGGACGACCTCGACGAGTTCGGCGGTGTGGATCACCGGCTCGAAGCCCAGGTCGCGCCCCGCCGTGAGGGAGCGGTGCCGGAGCAGATCGAGACGGGGGTGGTCCGCGTCGTACCCGCGTGGCTTGGTCTTCAGCCGGTCGCCACCGATATCGAAGCCAGCGCGGCGTAGCCGGTCGAGCAGCCGCTCGAGCTCGGCGCCGTAGGTGTCGTGCGCCGCCGCGGCCCGGTACGCCGCCAGCCGGGCCGGGGGAGCGTGGTAGAAACCGCCTCCGAGGCGGACGCCGCGGGGCGAGACGTCGACGTAGTAGCCGGTCGCCTCGGCGACCCGCACGAACGCGCCCTGATGGGTCTTGTACGGCGTCTTGTCCTTGGCGAAGCGGACGTCGCGGTAGGGCCGGAACACCTTGGCGGTGCCGAACTCGGCGGCCAGCGCGTCGGTGAGCTCGACCATCGGCGCCCGGACGCTCTCCTCGTAGACGTGCTTGTGGGCCGCCCAGAACGCCTTGGTGTTGTCCACTTCGAGGTCGTCGTAGAAGTCGAGTGCGGCGACGGGGAATCCGGTGAAGCTCACCCGGCCAGGGTAGGCAGGGGCCGAGGAAGGTGCCGCCGTGACCCGGGGCCCGCTGCTCCTCTGCCGACGTCGGGCGCGAAAATCGGGCCGCCCATCGGCGTGGCCGGGGTTACCGTGGCGGGTGCCGACGGCCGTCGGACGGACGGGTGGTCGGACGAGACAGGGAAGGGAGAAGAAGATGGTGAAACGCCCGTCGATCACGCTCGGTGCCGCAACCACAGCGCTCGGCCTCGCCCTCGGACTGGCCCCGGCCGGTGCCGCCGGAGCGCCGATCCCCAACACCGGCGACGTCGATGTCACCAGGACGGATCCCGCGGGTGACGTCGTCCTCACCGATGACCGTGGGACCCCCGCCGAGGTGGTGAAGCGGTCACCCAGCGACGTGACGAGGGTCCGGATCCGGGCCAAGCGGACCGGCCCCGAGCGGTACCTCACGGCAAGCTTCAAGGTACGGAAGGCAACGTTGGGCCGCCCGGGAGACCAGACCACCTACGTGCTCCGGCTCGGCTACCTGAAGACCGTGCGCGTCACTCCGCTGAGGACTCACGTCCGGAAGCTGGTCTTCAACGACGCCGGGCTCGTCGGGTGTCAGGGGATCAAGACCCGGATGCGCACCGACATCGACCGGTTCTGGTTCAAGGTGCCGCGGCCCTGCCTGCGTCGGGCGCTCATCGACCACACCCCGGTGCAGGCTGTCACGGTGCGGACCAAGGATCTCCGCGGCGAGTACACGCTCACGTACAAGGACACCGTGCGCCCTACCCCTGTGTTCCGACCCTGACCCGGCCGGCGTGGACATGCGGCTCAGGACAGTGGGGCGGTGACCTGTTCGTCGCCACCCTCGGCGAGGGAGGTGACGGTGAGCTGGTCGCCGCCGCAGCGCGGTTCTGACAGGACCGCCTGTCCCGGCTTCGACTCGTAGACCACGTCGAGGTGCTCGCCGTCCCAGCGGAGCAGGGTGGCCGTGCCGTCGCCGGTCTGGGCGTCACGCGAGAAGTACGCCGCGCCGCCGCACGCGACCAGGGTGCCGTTGGAGCCCGGGCCCAGGTCGTACTGCGCGTCTCCCGCGCGCGCCCGTACCCGGACCTCCTCGAAGCGCTGTTCCCGCGGGACGACCGACCAGACCGACCCGCCGGCGAGCAGGACACCCTCGGCCCCCGAGCACGTCGCCACCGAGGGGAACGGCGTGAGTGAGGTGCCCTCCACCGAGGCGATGGTGCGGCAGGAACGGCCACCGCCCAGGCCGAAGCGGAGCAGGGTGTCGCCGGCCGCGCCCAGGTGGACGTTGTTGAACCCCTCCCTGGCGCCCACGCACGGCCCCTTCCGCGAGGTGTCGGCGGCGAGGTCGCGGTAGGCGAGGCAGTAGTCGCGGCCCGCGAGCGTGGCGTAGGCGACCCGGTCGCCGTCGAGCGCCCAGGTGCCGCCCACCGTGGTGGGGATCGGCGAGCCGCCGTCGATGACGGTGCGTCGGCCGGTGGCGAGCTCGATGGCGACGGCCCGCTGGGGCCGCTCCTCCGCGTTGTCCTGGGAGGCGATCACCGCCCAGGTCTCGCCCAGCAGGGCGTCGGTGACCCGACGGCCGGCGAGGCGCACGGTGGTCGCCTCGCTGCCCTGGGAGAGGGTGTAGCTGCGCCCGCCGTCCGGTACGGCGAGGGTCCACTCGCCATTGCTGGTCACGGTGGCCCCGTCCGAGCCGGGCACCGGGCTCCAGTCGAGCAGGTCCCTGCCCGGCTGAGGTACCCCCGGTTCGGACGCCGTACCGCCGGACGCGGTGGCGCTCGCGGCCGGAGTCTCCGGTGAGGGGCCGTCGCCGGGCGTGTCCTCCCCCTGGCAGCCGCTGAGCGCCAGGGCGAGCAGCGGCGCGAGGAGCCAGGCCGACCGGACGCCGTGGAGTCGAGCCCGCATCACACCCCGATGTTGTGCTGGAAGTGCGCCTGGTTGGCCCGGTAGCTGCGGTACGCGCGGCGCCACTGCACCCGGGCGATGAACGGCTCCGAACGGTCGAAGCGCTGCTGGTTCCACGGCTCGAAGTAGCCGAGGAAGCGCAGTCCGTTCTTGGTGTTGTGGTAGCCGCGGCCGACCTGGAAGTGACCGGAGGCGTCATCGTCGAGATAGGGATAGAACCGCTTGAGCAGCACCGGGTGCAGCACCACCGGGGCCTTGTAGTCGGCGACGTGCCGCTGGATGAGGTTCCACCACTGGTTGAAGGACCAGTCGGAGATGTCGAGCGCGACGTACTTGCCGGCGTACGTCGGGCGATCCCAGCCGCTGCGCCGGTTGACCACGCGCACGATGTCGGTGATCGCGGTGCCGGCGCTGGTGGTGCCCAGCACGCTGGCCATCTTGGCCTGGCTGCGCGGCTTGCCGTACCAGCCCCACTGGATCATCGCCGTCGTCGCCGGACCGCACCAGTAGCTCTGGACCTGCTCGGCCACCTGGCGCTTGTCCAGGATCTTCGCGGCGCGGGGGTAGGTCGCGGGCGTGTTGGGGGCGCCTGCGCGGGCGGCGGTGCCGCCGGCTCCGCCGGTGTCGGCCCGGGCCTCCGGATGGAGATCCAGGAAGTCCTCGGGCAGGGGCGTGCCCTGCAGTTCGTGACGGAGCAGCCAGACCTTGGCGACCGAACGGGCGGCCTGGGTCAGCTCTGCGCGTTCCTTGCGGGCGCGCTGCGCCGGGTTGAGTCGGGCCTGCCGGCGCAGCAGCGCCGCCGCGTCGAGGTCGCCGGTGCGCTCGCGACGCGACCCGGAACGGGCGGCGACCCGCGCGGCGGCGGCCATCCGGGCCTGCACCTCCGCCTCGGTGGAGGTGGTCCAGCCGTTACCGAGGCAGTAGCGCTGCCCCTCGAAGAGCGCACAACGCACCAGGTTGGTCGCGAGCTGCCCGGGGAGCGAGCGGCCGCTGACCCGTGCCTGCTGGCCTTCGGCGAGGACCGCGTCGATCTCGGCCTGCATCTCCGCAGTGACCTTGCCCGGGCCGACGGTCGAGGCGAGCGCCGGCTGCGCGGCCGGCGCGATCCGGCCGGCCTCCTCGTCGTCCCCGCGGGGCACGAACGGTGCGGCGGCCAGGATCACGGCCAGGGCGGCCACGGTCAGGGTGCGCGGGCGGCGCCACCACCGTCGGTGGCCGTCGGTGCTGGGCTCGGCGGCGTTGGACTCGGCGGCATTGGGCTCATCGATGGTGGGCTCGGCGGCGCTGGGCTCATCCGTGCTGGGGTGCGGGTTGCGGCCGGCGCCGGGGTCGGGGGTGGCGTCGGCCTTCTCGGGAGACGTCGGGTCCGACGGCATGGTGGGTCCTCTCGACCAGGGAATGGCTCGTCCCAGCCTGAACAACTACAACCTGAATCGCAACTGCCACAACCATCACGCGTGTCACAGTCGCGATCAGGCAGGCTCCCATCGGCGCGCAGCGGCGATCTGAGGGCCCGGCAGGGCGGTGCCGAAGAGTGCTTCGTCGCGCCGACGAGTTGGCGGGCGAACGGTCGGCGACTCGGCAGCCCGCATCACGTGGGTTCCGCCGATGTCACCCGCTCAGTCCTCGGGCGGCAGTGACTCGAGCGGCAGTGAGAGGTGTTGGTGGACCACCAGCCACCGTCCATCGCGACGGGCGAAGACCCGCGTGCCCCGGTTGTACACCTCCTTGACCGAGCCGTCCTCCTGGCTGATCCGCACCCGGTCGATGCCCCAGCTGACCGCGAGGTCACCTCCCATGCGCACCGTCAGGTCGGGGGTGTCCAGATCGACGCCGTGCGGAGCGGCCTCGAGGCCGGTGGCACACACCGCTCGAACGGCGTCGACGCCGACGTACTCCATCGGCGGGACCTGCTCGTAGGACACGACCTCCTCGGCGATGTGAGCCATGAGCGCGTCGAGGTCCGCAGCCCGGGTTCCCTCACCGAAGGCGTCGTGGACCAGGCGGACGTCCTGGTCGGAGTTCGTGCTGGTCGGATCGGCGAAGGAATGGTGCTCGTGGGCGACGACCCAGCGGCCGTCCTCGCGGCGCAGACCGAGGGTGAGCCGCAGGCGCACCTCGGGTGTGTCGGTCAGTTGCTCCGGCGTCCCGCAGAGCAGCAGGGCGTGGGCGAACGCGACGTCCTCGCCGGCGGTGACGTCGAGCTCGACGATCTCGAACCGTGCGCCCGAGGCCTGCCACTGGAAGAAACCCGGCCAGGTAGCCCGGTAGGCCTCGATCCCGCGGACGCCGTCGTACGGCGGCGGGACGTCGAACATGACGATGTCGTCGGCGTGGTCGGCCAGCACGGTGTCCATGTCGCCGGCGTGCACCGCCTCCGCCCAGCGTCGTACCAGTTCTCGGATCTGCTCGTCGTTGCTCATGGTCGGCTCCTCTCGTGGTCCTGTCTCCCTTACAACCCGCCACGGAGCCCGGAATCATCGTTCTGAAGCAGCGATCTCGGCAGGCAGCCCGAATCGACCGAACACCTCGGGGGTCAGGAACGACACGACCTCGGTGACCAGGCCGCCGCGGACGCGGATGACGTCGAGCGCCACCGCGCCGTACGCCCCGCGCTCGTCGGCCCGGGCATAGGTGCCGAACGCCGTCTGCTCGTTGGCGCGAACGCCGATGAAGCGCCACCGCAGGCCGGGCGGGCCGAGCGGGCCGTCGAGCAGGAACCCGCGGATCGCGTCGTGGCCGCGGAACCACTGCGGCAGAGGTGGCATCGAGTACTCCGCGTCCGCGTCGAGCAGCGCGAGGATCGCGTCGACATCGCCCTGTTCCCAGGCTCGGGCGTACAGCGCCGCGACCCGCGCCACCTCGTCGTCGGGCCCTTCGGGCGGTGGCAGTCGACCGGCCACTTTGGCGCGTGCCCGCTGGAGCGCGGAGTTCAGCGCAGGCACGCTCACCGTCAGGACCTCGGCGGCTTCGGCCGCGTTGAAGCCGAGCACGTCACGAAGGATCAGGGCCGCTCGCTGCCGCCCGGGCAGGTGCTGCAGCAGAGCGACGAAGGCGAGCGTCATCGAATCGGTGGCGTCGTAGGTCGCCTCGGGTCCGACGGGTCCCGCACCGTTGCCGGCCGGGTGCGGCTCCAGCCACGCGACCTGGTCGCCGGTGGCGCCGGGCGAAAGGTCGACCGGGAGTTCGCGCCGCCGCCGCCGTTCGATCAGGGTCAGGCAACGGTTGGTCGCGATCCGGTAGAGCCAGGCGCGGACGTTGCTGTCCGGCTCGAGCCGGTCGGCCGCCGCCCAGGCGCGGAGCAGCGTCTCCTGCACCGCGTCCTCGGCGTCGTGGACCGACCCGAGCATGCGGTAGCAGTGCACCTCGAGCGCGGCGCGATACTGCTCGGCCGCGGTGGCGAAGTCGACCGTCGTCACCCACGTCAGACAACCACATGACCTGCTCGGGTGGGTGTGGACGCCGTTCACCCACCTCGCCGCTTCGACGTGATCCTCGGCTGCGAGGCGGCCAACGACGTCCCCGCAGAGGGCATGCGGACGACCGATCCGGTTGAGGTTCCGCGATCCGACCCATGGAGCCGCCCGTTGCAGCCGGGCGGTATACACGAACCATGCGCGCAATCGGAGTGAGTGAGTACAGCGGGCCGCAGGCCCTGCACGAGATCGACCTGCCCACCGAGCCGCTCGGGCCGGGCCAGGTCCGCGTCCGGGTGAGGGCGGCCGCGGTGAACCCGACCGACACCTACGTCGTCAACGGGGCCCGCAACAGGTCGGGTGTGCCGCGTGAGGTCGCCGACGTACCCGGGATGGACATCGCCGGTGAGCTGCTCGAGGTCGGTCCCGAGACGCAGACCGACCTGGCCGTCGGGGACGCCGTGATGGGGGTCGTCGTACCCACCGGCCAGCACGGCGCCTACCGCGAGGACATCGTGCTTCCGGTCGGCTCCGTCGTCCGTGCGCCCCGGGATGTCTCGCACGCCGAGGCCGCGACGCTGCCGATGAACGGGCTGACCGCGCAGCTCGCGTTGGACAAGCTGGCACTCGCCCCCGGTGAGGTGGTCGCGGTGACCGGCGCCGCCGGTGCTCTGGGTGGCTACGTCATTCCGCTGGCCAAGCGCGCCGGCCTCACCGTCGTGGCGGACGCCGCCGAGAAGGACGTGGAGCTGGTGCGCTCCTTCGGTGCGGACCACGTGGTGCCACGAGGCGACGACGTCGCGGACCGGATCCGCGACCTCTTCCCCGACGGGGTCGACGGCCTGGTCGACGGCGCCGTCCAGGGCGAGAAGGTGCTCGGCGCGGTGAAGGACGACGGCGGCGTGGCGACGGTGCGGTTCTGGAAGGGCGACGGCAGCCGCCAGCTGCGCTTCTACCCGGTGCTGGTGGCCGAGGTCGCCGAGCGCAGCGACTGGCTGGAGGAGTTGCGCGAGCTCGCCGAGGCGGGCGTGCTGGAACTGCGGGTCGCGGACGTCGTACCGGCGAAGGACGCGAGCCAGGCGCACGAGCGGCTGGCGGCCGGCGGTGTGCGCGGGCGGTTGGTGCTCGACTTCGCCTGAGGGCGCCTCACCCGGAGGCTGGTGGGTCCGGCCGTCTGGGCAGGGCTCGCGCGCCGGACTGCGCGCGAGCCCCCGGCGCCGGTGGGGCGAGCCGGGGTCTGACGCGAGGACCAAACCCTTGGAGTGAATCTTCGCGTCGGACTGTGTCCTCACACCCGATCTCGACCAACGTGTGTGCCCAGCACACCTAGATGCTTGCGCGAGTCCACGCCGACAACGCCACGGCCTTCAAGCCCTCGATGAACTCTTCTTCGTCAACAGGCAAGGGAGAGGCAAAGTCGGCCCCGAAACCTGTGCGCAGGACGAGTGCGCCGAAGCACATCTGGAACACAGCCGCTCGGAGGGCGGTGTGGGATTCAGGTGTCACCGAGTCAGTCAGACGGTTGAACAGGTCCGCCAGTGTGTTGCTCGCCTCGACGCCGTGTTCCCGCACCGTCGCATTGGTCGCGGAGATGACGATCACGGCGTGAAGGAAGCCTTGGTGCGCGATAAAGATTCGCGCCACCACATCGACAGCGGCGCATACGACCTCGTCGACCGACGCGGCATCGGATCCTTGAACTGAGTCGAGGGACTCCTCGGTAGAGCGGATCTTCTCGATGCCGTGTTGGTAGACCGCCAGGAACAGTGCGTCCTTGTTCGGGGCCCTGCGGTAGATCGTCGGCGGGGTCACTCCGGCGCGATGGCAGACAGCCGCGATGGTGAATCCCTCGCTGCCGCCCTCGGAGAGCACGGCGACACCCGCGTCGAGGACGCGCGCCCACGCCTCGCGGCTCCGCTGCTGCTGGGCGGGGCGGACGGTCAACTCCATGGCTTCAGTCTCCCTGATCGGTGCTGCGTCCCACCTCGGACCCACCTGGGACCCACCTCGGACTCCTTCCTTGACAACCGGTGACCGGCGCCACAAACTGTGCAAATAGTAATGCTAGTTATCGTTAGGATCCACCATGAATCACCAGGAAGCGACGCCACCGGGCGTGGGGCGCGTGGCAGTGATCGGCTCGGGGCCGGCCGGCATGGCGGCGGCGCTCTCGGCGGCGCAGGCCGGGCACCACGTCCGGGTCTTCGAGCGTTATCGCGAGGCTCGGCCCGCCGGCAACATCCTCAACCTGTGGCCGCCGCCGCTGAAGGCGCTTCGGGCGATGGGTGTCGACACCGACGACCTCGGCGCACCGTGCCACGTGCAGTTCCGGAACCTGCGGGGGAAGGTGCGCGCCGACGTGAAGCTCTCGCCCGAGGTGCAGGCCGAGTACCACGGCAGCTTCATCGGGCTGATCCGCCCCGACCTCTACGAGCGGATGCTCGCGGCGGTCCCACCCGGCGTCATGCAGTTCGGCCGCAACGTCGAGACGTTCACCCAGGATGCCGCAGGCGTCACGCTCCACTTCGACGACGCCAGCCAGGAGCAGTACGACGTCCTGATCGGTGCCGACGGCATCGACTCGCTGGTGCGCCGGACCCTCTGGGGCGATGCTCCGAAGCGGGATCACCGGCTGCACATCTTCGGTGGCTACACCTTCGACTCGCCCACCGGCGCCGTCCCCGGACAGGCGGTGCTCACCCACTCCCGCACGGTGCAGGGCAGCTGGACAGCGATCCGCTCGAAGGGGCGCGACGGGTACCAGTGGTGGGTGCTCGAGGCGGTCGACCCTGACGCGCCGGCCCCGGAGGACCTTCCTGCCGCTGCCACCCGGCTCGGCGCCGAGTTCCCTGCCCCCCTGCCCGGTCTCATCGCGGGGACGGACCCGGCGCACGTGCAGCGGTGGGTGCTGCGCGACCGGCCCGCGCTGTCGCAGTGGTCACAGGGCCGCGTCACCCTCGTCGGCGACGCTGCGCACCCCACGTCGCCGTACGCCGCCTATGGCGCGGGCATGGCGATCGAGGACGGCTTCTTCGTCGGCCGCGCTTTGCGCGGCGTCGACCTCGCCGATGGCGCCGCGGTCGCCGCGGCCCTCCGGGGGTACGAGGAGCCGCGCAAGCCGCATACGGCCCAGCAGGTGAAGCTCGCCTACCTGAACGGCAAGATCTTCCACCACACGCCTGCCCTGTTACGGCCGCTGCGTGACTTCGTGATGGACCGCACGCCGTTCCTGCAGAAGGTCGTCGGCGACGCGAGCCCGGGAGAGATCATGAAACAGCTCGCACTGATCGAGGCCCAGATCTAGGCGGTCCGCGGAGGGCGCGTGGTTGAGGCGATCGCGGCGCGGTGCAGCATCGCGGCGCGACCGACCGGCGTCCCCTCCTCGATCCACAGCCCGACGGCCGCGGGGTTGAAGAGCTGCTCGATCGCCAGCAGCGCGGCGCCGATGACGCCCTCGCGGAAGTCAAGGGAGGCGCTGCGGACGACGAGATCGCTCCCGGCCAGGTCGCTGGTCCGTTCGACGAGGGTGCGGGCGAACCGGTCGACGATCTCGGGCCCGATTCGCAGGGCACCGCCGCCGAGCACCACCGTGCCCGGGTTGGCGAAGCTCACCAGGGTGGCCACGGTCCGAGCCACGGCGTCCAGGCTCTCCTCGACGGCGGATGAGGCCAGTGGGTCGCCGGCCGCGGCGGCGAGGCCGACGTCCTGCGGGGTCAGGCTTCGGCCCTGCTTGAGCACGGCTGACAGGGCGGGACTCGCCGACGCCTCCGGTAGGAGGCGCTGCACCAGTCCCCATCCTCCGCTGACCGCCTCCAGGCACCCCGTCCGGCCGCACCGGCAGAGCACGGCCGGGTCGTCGGTCACCTGGATGTGCCCGATGTCGCCGGCGGCCCCGTGGTGGCCGCGGAAGACCGAGCCGCCGGAGACCAGGCCGGCACCGATGCCGAGGTCGACCAGGATGTAGAGCAGGTCCCTGCCGTCCGAGGGCGTGCCCCTGTGCCACTCGCCGAGCGCCATCACGTTGACGTCGTTGTCGACCCAGACCGGGGCGTCGTACCGCTCCCGGAACCAGGAGCGGACGTTGAACCCGTTCCAGCCCGGCATGATCGGCGGCGCCACCAGGGCTCCGGCGGAGAAATCGACCGGTCCTGCGACGCCGATCCCGAAGGCCCAGGGTCGCGTCCGCGTCCGCTGTGCGAGTCGAGAGAACATGGCGTCGAGTCGTTCCAGGGTCTCGTCCGCGCGGTCGGCGGACTCCCAGTCCTGGTGGGCGAAGTCGACCAATGTGCCGTCCAACGTGGTGACCGCGGCCGACATCTCGGTGGCGCCGATGACGGCGGAGTAGGCGTGACCGGCTTCGTTGCGCAGTGTCAGCGTCCGTGACGGACGACCACCTTGGGAGGGGGCCATCTCGCCGTTCTCGAGGAGGCCCACCTCCATCGCCTGGCGCACCCGTTGCGCGATCACCTTGCGGCCCAGTCCTGTCTCGCGCTCGAGCTCGGGCCGGGTCACGGCCTGCCCGGTCCGGACGAGGTTGATCAACCTCCCGTAGATGAAGGCGTCCTGGGGCGAGGGAGCTGAGGAGACAGCCGTGGTCGTCACAGCGGCAGAGTTTAATGTTCCTATGGGGCAAAAGAGAAGGATTTCTTGGGCGCCATGAGGTTGGCCCGCGTCCGATGGAGGCCATTCACGCGGTGGATGGGGTGCATCGTTGGCCTGCATGATGTGACCGTTGACATAGGTTCCAAGCGAACATAAGTTGGGCGAACGGTGATCGGGGCCACCTGCTCACTCCCCGGTTCCATCCACTCTGCTCGCGGCCGCGGCCGCCTGAGTTCCCCGGAGACACACATGCGAAGGTTGATTGGCGCGGCGGTCGTCGCGGCCCTGGTTGCTGGCACGGCGGCCTGCGGAGGCTCGTCCGGTGGCGCCGCCAGCGGGGGCTCCACCGACTCGTTCACCCTGGCCGCGATCACGCCGCCGTCCTCGTTCGCCATCGGGGCGATGGCCTCGAGCGGCCCCGAGGATCCGTACTACCAGGCGGTCTACGACCGGCTCCTCAGCGTCGGCACCGATGGCCAGCCGCAGGCCGACCTCGCCACCGAGTGGGCCGTCGGCGACAACGGAATGAGTCTGGACCTGACCCTGCGCGAGGGCGTCACCTTCACCGACGGCGCCGCCTTCGACGCCGCGGCTGTCAAGGCGAACCTGGAGAAGGCCAAGGCCGCCAAGGGCGAGGCGGGCTCGGCCCTCGGCGCTGTCCAGAGTGTCAAGGTGGTCGACCCGACCCATGTCTCGCTCAAGCTCAACCGCCCCGACCCGGGTCTGACCGCGGCCCTGGCGCGCAGTTCCGGCTACATGGCCAGCCCCCAGGCCCTCGACTCCGCCGACCTGGCCACCCAGCCCGTCGGTTCCGGGCCCTACGTGCTCGACAGCAAGCAGAGCACCGCCGGCAGCGTCTACGTGTACACCCGTAACGAGGACTACTGGGACAAGGAGGCCTTCCCCTACGACACGCTCACGATCCGCTTCCTCGAGGACATGAGTGCGACCGTCAACGGTCTGCGCTCAGGCCAGATCGACGCCACCGCGACGCAGACCAGTGACCTGGTCGCCGCAGCGGAGCAGGCGGACCTCAACGTGGAGACGTTCTTCGGCGGGGGCCTCGACGGTATGTACCTGTGGGACCGCGACGGCAAGCTCGCCCCGGCGCTCAAGGACGTCCGCGTCCGTCAGGCGATCAACTACGCCACCAATCGCGACGCGATCCTCGAGTCCGTCAAGGGCGGCCTGGGCACGGTCACCTCCCAGGTCTTCCCGGAGGGTTCCCTCGGCTATGACGAGGCCCTCGACGACGCCTATCCGTACGACCTGGACAAGGCCAAGCAGCTGATGGCGGAGGCGGGGTACGCCGACGGGTTCTCGATCACCCTGCCGGACTTCTCCCCGGTCTATCCCGACGAGCAGGCTGCGATGACCGAGCTGCTCAAGTCGATCAACATCACTGTGGAGTACAAGCCGACCACGGGTGACCAGGTCGTCGGCAGCATCATGGGCGGGCAGTGGCCGCTGAACTACTTCACGCTCACCACCTCTTCGCCGTACGAGCTGATCGGCCTCACCATGACCGACCAGTCGCCGTTCAACCCGTTCAAGAACAGCGACCCGGAACTTGCCAAGCTGATCGACGCGGCGTACGCCGCCACCGGCGACGCCCAGGACGACGCGCTTCAGGAGGTCAACAAGTACGTCGTCGACCAGGCATGGTTCGCCCCGTGGGACGCCGTCGAGAGCGCCGCCATCACTGCCGATGGCATCGACGTCACGCCGGTGCCGGGAGTCAGCGTCCCGCCGCTGTCGGCCTACCAGCCGGCCAGCTGATCACGTCCCCGCGTCCGCGGCCCACTGAGGCCGCGGACGCAGGGGGCACTCCAGACCGAACCTTCGGAGTTTCCGTGTTCACCTTCCTGCTTCGCCGCATCGCGTCAGGCGTCGCCCTCGTCTTCGTCACCGCGACGGTCACGTTCTTCCTGACGGCCATGACCGGATCGGATCCGGCCCGCCGGATCCTCGGCCCCACCGCGACCCTCGACGAGGTCGCAGCGAAGCAGGCCGAGCTCGGCCTCGACCAGTCGGTCCTCCAGCGGTACCTCGACTGGCTCGGTGGCGTCCTGCACGGCGACCTCAGCACGTCCTGGTTCACCAACGAGCCAGTGACCACCCTGGTCTGGGCAGCGCTGCCCATCACCTTGTCCCTCGTGGTGAGCGCGATCGTCTTGACCGCGGTGATCAGCGTCGTGCTCGGCGTGGTCTCCGCCGTCCGGGGCGGCTGGCTCGACAACGCGGTCCAGGTGCTCTCCATCGTCGGCTTCGCGATCCCGAGCTTCCTCGTCGGGCTGCTGCTCTCAGTGGTCTTCGCCGTCCAACTCGGCATCCTCCCGGCGATCGGCTACACGCCGTTCAGCGTCGACCCCGTCGGATGGCTCACGTCGATCACCCTCCCGGCCGTCGCGCTCACCGTCGGTGCCGTGGCCACCGTCTCCACCCAGACACGGGGTTCGATGATCGAGGTGCTCGGCCAGGACTACGTGCGGACCCTGCGCAGCCGCGGCCTACCGACCCGCAGCATCCTGCTCAAGCACGCGCTGCGCAACGCCGCCCCAGCCTCCCTGACGGTTCTCTCCCTCCAGTTCATCGCGCTGATCAGCGGTGCCGTCGTGATCGAGAAGGTCTTCGGGCTCAACGGCATCGGCCAGCTCGCCACCTCCGCGGCCAGCCAGGGCGACGTCCCGCTGATCCTCGGCGTGGTCCTCCTCGTCGTCACCCTCGTCGTCCTCGTGAACCTGCTCGCCGATCTCCTGCTCGGCTGGCTCAACCCCAAGGTGCGCATCGCATGAGCCTCCCCACCGACCCGACCACGGCGGCCACGCTCGGCCACGCCATCGACCCGGAGGTCAGGCGAGCCGGCCTGGTCAAGCGCCTCGTCCGGATCCCCACGGCCGTCGTCGCCCTGGTGTGGCTCGTGGTGGTGGTCGCCGCCGCCGTCCTCGCGCCCCTGCTGACGTCGCAGAGCCCCACCGCCTCCGACATCCTCGACGCCCTGGCTCCGCGGGGTCCGGGACACCCCCTCGGGACCGACGGGGTCGGGCGCGACGTCTGGGCGCAGCTCATCTACGGCGCCCGCACCAGCCTCGTCGGCGCACTGATCGTCGTGATCGTCTCCCTCGTCGTCGGTCTGCCCGCCGGCCTGATCGCCGGTTACTTCCGCGGTCGTTTCGATGGCATCTCCACCTGGATCGCCAGCCTCCTCATGGCTCAGCCGGCGATCATCATCCTGCTCGTCGTCCTCACGCAGGTGGGTCGCAACACCGCACTGGCAATGTTCGTGTTCGGCTTCGTCATCGCGCCGGGCGTCTTCCGTCTGGTCAGAGCCTCGGTGATCGCCGTGCGAGAGGAGCTCTTCGTCGACGCGGCCCGGGTCTCGGGACTGACCGACCCCCGCCTGATCCGCCGCCACATCCTCCCCGTCGTGGTCGCCCCGACGGTGATCCAGATGTCCCAGATCTTCGGCATCGCCATCGTCGTCCAGGCCGGCCTGGAGTTCCTCGGACTCGGCTCGGCCAACCAGGCCAGCTGGGGCGGCATGCTCAACGACGCCTTCCAGGCCATCTACACCGCGCCCCGCCTGCTCGTCTGGCCCGCTCTGGCGATCATCCTCACCGTCACCGCGTGCGCCCTACTGGGCAACGCGCTGCGCGACGCGCTCGGAGGCGCCCCCGCCGCCCGGCGACGCCGCCGGCGGAAGGAGTTGTCCGACACGGGCTCGGTGACCGTGTCCACGTCGCCGGACGTCGCGGACGACGTCGCCCTCCAGATCGACAGCCTCGTCGTCTCCTACCCAGGAGCGGCCGGTGACCGCGAGGTCGTCCACGGCGTCTCCCTGGCCATCCGCAGGGGTGAGGTGCTGGGCCTGGTGGGGGAGTCGGGCTCCGGCAAGTCGCAGACCGCTTTCTCCGTGCTCGGCCTGCTACCCGGCGCCGCCTCGATGAGCGCGGACCGGATCCAGTTCCATGGCGAGGACCTCACCACTCTCAGCGGCGCGGCCATGAACCGGCTCCGCGGCCGCCGGATCGGCTACATCCCGCAGGAGCCGATGTCGAACCTCGACCCGTCGTTCCGGGTCGGCTCACAACTCGTCGACCCGATGCGCCACCACCTCGGGCTCTCCCGCAAGGACGCCAGGGCAGAGGCCCTCCGGCTCCTCGAGCGGGTCGGCATCCGTGACCCCGAGCGTGTCTTCGACGCCTACCCGCACCAGATCTCGGGCGGTATGGCTCAACGCGTCCTCATCGCCGGCGCCGTCTCCTGCAATCCCGAGCTGCTGATCGCCGACGAGCCCACCACCGCCCTCGACGTCACCGTCCAGGCCGAGGTGCTCGACCTGATCCGCGAACTCCAGGCCGAGCGCGAGATGGCCGTCCTGCTGGTCACCCACAACTTCGGCGTCGTCGCCGACATCTGCGACACCGTCGCGGTGATGCGCGATGGCCGGATCGTCGAGGTGGCGAGTGCCGACGACCTCTTCTCCGACCCCCAGGACGCCTACACCCGGATGCTGCTCGAAAGCTCCGTCGAAGGTGCGCCAGCCCGCAAGCCCCTGCCCGTGATCGGAGCAACCCGATGACTGAGACCCCGCTCCTCGAGGTCGATGACCTCGTCGTCGAGTACGACGTTCGAGGATTCCGCCGCTCACCCGTCCGTGTCCTGCACGGGATCGCCCTCGACGTACGCCGGGGGGAGACCCTCGGCCTCGTCGGCGAGTCCGGCTCCGGCAAGAGCACCCTCGGCCGCGCCGTGCTCGGCCTCGCCCCCGTCACCGAAGGTGAGATCCGCTTCGAGGGCCGCGCCATCTCCGGTCTCGGCAAGCGCGAGCGCCGCGCGCTGAGCAGCGACATCCAGGTCGTCTTCCAGGACCCCTACACCTCGCTGAACCCGGCGATGACGGTCGGGGACATCCTCGCCGAGCCGCTCGCCGTCGGTGGCGTTGCCAAGGGAGAGGCGCGTCAGCGCGTCAAGGATCTCCTTGACGCCGTCCACCTGCCCACGGATGCCGCCCAGCGCCTGCCGCGTGAGTTCTCGGGCGGTCAGCGTCAGCGTGTCGCCATCGCCCGCGCCCTGTGCCGCGAGCCGAAGCTAATCGTCTGCGACGAGCCCGTGAGCGCGCTCGACCTCTCCACCCAGGCCCGCGTCCTCGACCTCTTCGTCGAGATCCAGGAGCGCACCGGCGTCGCCTATCTCTTCGTCAGCCACGATCTCGCCGTCGTCCGCCACATCGCACACCGGGTCGCGGTGATGTACCGCGGCGAGATCGTCGAGCTCGGCGACGGCGACACCGTCACTTCGACGCCGGAACACCCGTACACGCAGAAGCTCCTGCTCGCCTCGCCCGTCCCCGACCCCGATGCCCAGGCGACCCGTCGGGCCCGGCGCCTCGAGGCCGCCTCTTCCGGCGCTGGTGGTGCCCGATGACCGAAGCCCGCTCGCGGCGCACCGTCGCGGGGATCATCGGCACCGGCTTCATGGGGGAGGTCCACGCCCGCGCGATCCGTCGCTCCGGTGCCGAGCTGCGCCGCGTCGTCGGCTCCACCCCCGAGCGGAGCCGCGAAGCGGGCGAGCGACTCGGCCTCGACCGGTTCACCGACGACCTCGCGACTCTGCTCGCCGATCCCGAGATCGATGTCGTCCACGTCTGCACGCCCAACGCCACCCACGCCGAGTTCGTCCGCGCCATCCTCGACGCCGGCAAGCACGTCATCTGCGAGAAGCCGCTCGCCGTCACCGCCGACGAGGCCGACGACCTCACCCGACGGGCAGACGCCGCGGGGCTGGTCGCCACCGTCCCGTTCGTCTACCGCTTCTACCCGATGGTGCGCGAGGCCCGTGCCCGGCTCGCCTCGGGCGCCTCCGGTGAGGTTCGGCTGCTGCACGGCTCCTACCTGCAGGACTGGCTCGCCCAGACTGACGACGACAACTGGCGGGTCTCCGCCGAGCACGGCGGCGCCTCCCGGGCCTTCGCCGACATCGGCGTGCACTGGTGCGACCTGCTGGAGTTCGTCACCGGTCATCGGATCACCCGCGTCACCGCACGCACCCTGATCGCGATGCCGGAGCGCGCTGGCCGGCCGGTCACAACCGAGGACGCCGCCGTACTCCTGCTCGAGACCGACCGGGGCGCGACCGGCACCCTCACCGTCAGCCAGATCAGCCCCGGACGGAAGAACCGGCTCTGGTTCTCCGTCGACGCCGCCCGGGAGAGCCTCTCCTTCGACCAGGAGAACCCCGACTCGCTCTGGGTCGGCGGCCGCGACGTCAACCAGCAGCTCCTCCGCGGCGCCAGACCCGCCGCCGGCGCTGCGTCGTACGACGTCCTGCCCGCCGGCCACCCGCAGGGCTACCAGGACTGCTTCGACGCCTTCGTCCGCGACACCTACGCCGCGCTGCGTGGTGGCAAACCCGACGGCCTCCCGACCTTCGCCGACGGACTGCGCGCGGCTCGGATCACCGCCGCGGTGATCGAGTCCGCCGCCACCGGCACCTGGGTCGACATCGACGAACTCCACACCCCCGAACAGGAACTCATCGCATGACCAGGAACTACCCCTACTCCGTCGACGTCGCCATCGTCGGCAGCGGCCCCACCGGCGCCGCCTATGCCCGCATCCTCAGCGAGCTCAGCCCGGAGGCGACGATCGCGACCTTCGAGGTCGGGCCGCAGCTGACCGCGACGCCGGGGATGCACGTCAAGAACATCAGCGACCTCGCCGAGCGCGCCGTCGCGCAGCGCCGCTCCGAGGGCCCCGCCGCCAGCGGTCAGATCAGCACCGGCGGCCCGGTCGACACCATGGACGGCTACGCCGACGCGGCACCACGCCTCGTCCGGCCCGGCACGTTCCTCCTGCCCGACGGTTACCGCCAGGAGGGAGAGGACGGCCTGCCCGCTGCGGCGATGTCGAGCAACGTCGGAGGGATGGGCGCGCACTGGACCGGCGCCTGCCCCCGCCCCGGCGGTCAGGAGCGGGTCGCATTTCTCGACGATCTCGACGAGCTGCTCGACGAGGCCGAGCGTCTGCTCAGCGTCGACGCCCACGCCTTCGACGACGCCCCCTTCTCGGCCGAGGTCCGCAAGCGGCTCGCCGACGCCGTCGACGACGGTCGTGCCGAGGACAGACGCGTCGCCTCGATGCCCTTGGCCGTGGTCCGCCACGACGACGGCAGCCTGACCTGGTCCGGTTCCGACGCCGTCTTCGGAGATTCCACCCGGGCCAATCCGAACTTCGAACTCTTCGATGAGTCCCTCGTCGCGCGGGTGCTGACCGACGCCGGGACCGGCGCGGCGCGCGGCGTCCGAGTCCGCGACCTGCAGACCGGCGAGGAGCACGAGGTCGCCGCCCGCTTTGTCGTGGTCGCCGGTGACAGTCTCCGTACCCCGCAACTGCTCTGGGCCTCAAACGTCCGCCCCCGCGCCCTCGGCCGATACCTCAACGATCAGCCCCAGACCGTCTACGCCGTTCGCCTGCGCGATGTCGAGCCCGACGAGGTCGCCGACGACATCCCCGAGGCGGCCGAGATCACCAAGCAGAGCGGGGTCAACTGGGTCCCGTTCACCGACGATGAGCCGTTCCACGGCCAAGTGATGCAGCTCGACGCCTCGCCGGTCCCGCTCGCCGGCGATGAGCCCGGCCGGGGCACGATCGTCGGACTGGGCTGGTTCTGCGCCAAGGACCTCCAGGAGTCCGACCGGGTCGAGTTCGACGACGACGCGGTCGACCCCTACGGGATGCCGAAGATGCGGATCCACTACACGCTCAGCGAGGCCGACCACCGCTCGCTCGAGGCCTCCCGTGCTTCCATCCTGCGTGCTGCGGCGGCCCTGGGTGAGCCGCTCGACGACTCCGCGCCGCTGACCTTCCCGCCCGGTGCCTCCCTGCACTACCAGGGCAGTGTCCGGATGGGCGCCGTCGACGACGGAACCTCCGTGTGCGGACCGACCTCCGAGGTCTGGGCGGCCCCCGGCCTCTTCGTCGCGGGCAACGGGGTCATCCCGACCTCGATCGCCTGCAACCCCACCCTCCTGGCTGTCGCCCTCGCCGTCGGCGGAGCCCGCGACATCGCCAGCCGACTCACCGCTCGCTCCGGCGAGGAAAGGAACTGACATGCTCGAACGGAACGTCATCCAGGGACGCGGCTTCAGCAACGTCGTCGAGGGCGGCCAGGTGACGGGCTTCCAGTTCGACCTGCGCAACCCGAACTACCGCGGCGGCTGGGCCAGTCTCGTCGACGGGGTCGAGGTGATCGTCGACGGCGAGAAGATCGAGAGCCACGTCCCGCTGTGGACCCTGCAGGGCCGGACCTTCACCCGCGACGAGCTCCGTGCCAGCGACGTGCGCTGGAGCCTGGACGAGCTCGCCCGGATCACCGTGCCCAAGCCCGGCGGGCTGAGCACCGGTGTGCACCGGATCGAGGTGACGGTCTTCATCCGCCGCTCCTACTTCCCGCCGATGATCGAGCGCTCCACCTTCCCTGCCGAGCGCCAGACGGTCATCGTGCCGCCCGCTCCGGAGGGCCCCCTGAAGTGGTGCGTTTCCACCTACAGCTATGCCCAGGACATCAACACCCTGATGACGCTCGAAGATGTGCTCGCCGACGTTGCCGACCTCGGTGCCACCGGCATCGAGATCCTCGGCGAGGGCAACGTGCCGGGCTACCCAGCGCCCGACGCCGCGTGGATCGACCACTGGCACGGCCTCGTCCAGCGCTTCGGGCTGACGCCCACCAACTTCGGCTCCTGGGTCGACACCACCCGTTGGCACGACCGCGCGCTCACCGCCGAGGAGGCGGCCGAGCAGCTCCAGCTGGACCTGCGCCTGGCCCACCAGCTCGGCTTCACCTCGGTGCGCCCCAAGTTCGGTGTCACCTCCTGGCAGCTCGACCCGCACCCGGTCTGGCGTGACGCCGTACTCCGCTCGCTCGACCTCGCCGCGGAGCTCGACGTCGTGATCTGTCCCGAGATCCACGCACCCACGCCGATCAAGAACCCGGTCACCCAGGGCTACATCGACCTGATCGAGGAGACCGGCAGCGAGCACTTCAAGCTGCTCATCGACACCGGCATCTTCCAGACCGCACCCGTGCTGGAGAACGCCGAGGACATCGAGGTCAGCGACGGTGGTGACATCCCCGAGCACCTCCGTCCGCTCAACGTCCCGATGGAGGACCTGCGCGAGGTGCTGCCGCACGTCCACTTCATCCAGGCGAAGTTCTTCGACATCGACGACGACCTGTACGACCTGCACATCCCGTGGGAGCCGATCCTCACCACGCTGCGCGAGGCCGGCTGGTCGGGCTGGCTCTCGAGCGAGTACGAAGGCGTCCGCGACCCGTACCGCGGAGCCGACCAGGTCCGCCGCCAGCACGCCCTCCTGCGACGCGTGGTCGGTGCCGCCACGTCATGAGCGCGTCCCCGCTCGACCCGTTCGCCGAGCAGCTGCGGCGACCCTCCCGCCACCACCGGCCCGGAATCCGGTGGTGGTGGGCCGCCCCCCTCTCCTCCGAGGAGGCGGTGCGCGAGGTTCGCGCCATCGCGAAGGTCGGCTTCGGCGAGGTCGAGATCGCCTTCTCACCCGATGCCTGGGGGACCCCCGGGCAACGAGCGACGCTCACCGCGGTCCTCGCCGAGGCCGAGGCGCTGGGCGTCGTCGTCTCGATGACCATGGGTGCCTCGTGGCCCGTCCGCACGCCCAACTCCGGCGAGGGCACGGGGTACGCCGCCCAGGAGCTGCAGTACGGCCGACTCGATCTCCCCGAGGGGGACGGATGGTCCGGGCCGGCGCCGGCACCATTCGACGCCGACGAGTTCGACCAGCCGCGCCGACTGGTCAACGTCGTGGCCGTCCGGGTGCTGGAGGACGGTTCGCGACCGGCACTCACTCCGACCGCCGAGCGGCCGCGGTGGGGGTCACCGGTCCGGCCGACGGTCGCCTCGACCGTCCTCGATCCCGGCTCCCTCGTGGTGGTCGGCGATGCCACCGAGGAGCATGTCGCGTGGACGCCGACCGACGCGGGCCACTGGGTCCTCATCGCCAGTTGGTCCCGGGAGAATCGCGAGCACAACGCCAATCCGTTCGACGCCGCGGCGGCACGCGCCGTGACGACGTACCTCGACGAGCACCAGCTCGGGCCGGAGGCGACCGGTCTGGTCGACACCTCGGAGGGAGACTTCTTCGAGGACTCCCTCGAGCTCAACGCCGTCTCGGTCTTCTGGACGCCGCGCCTGTTGGAGGAGTTCACGGCCCGGCGCGGCTACGACCTCGCGCCGCTGCTCCCACTGCTCTACGTCCACGGGATGTCGAACTACTGGGTCCCCGACACCGAGCCGGCCCCCGACTTCACCCTCGCCGACGGCCCGACCTCCGGCTCGGCGGAGGCGGTCCGCCGCGACTACTACCGCACCCTGACCGACCTCTACGTCGATGAGCACCTGACGGCGTACCAGGAGTGGACGGAGAAGCACTGCCGGACCTTCAAGGCGCAGGTCTCCTACGGGCAGAACCTCGAGCCGATGCGCAGCGCCCGAAGCCTCGCCGAGGCCGGTGGCCACGTCGAGACCGAGTCGCTCAACTCCGGCGACCGGGCACCGGTGCGCAGCACCCACCCGACCTGGCGGTTCGCGCTGGACCACCAGCGCTGCCTGGTCAGCGGCGTCCACCAGGCTGGACACACTCGCGTCTCCACCGAGCTCGGCGCCCAGTTCCTCAAGACCTACGAGCTCGACCTCGAGGACTACCGCGAGCTGATGGACAAGGCGTGGTCGGTCGGTGTCTCGCGTCCCTACGTGCACGGCTTCGCCTACCAGCCGCCCCACGCGGAGTGGCCGGGTCAGCAGCGCTTCGGGGACTTCACCAGCGAGAGCTGGAACGACCTGCATTTCCCGCAGTGGTCGTCCTGGTCGGCGCTGACCGACTACTGGGCCCGCGGAACGCAACTCCTCGAGACCGGCATCGCCCGCGCGGACGTCGCTGTCTACCGCGACGGCTTCCTCACCTCCGCCGCCCGCGGCTTCGCCACCCCCGACACCGAGGGCATGAGCCCGCGCCACCTCTTCGATGCCCAGCGTCTCGAGGAGGACGGCCACGTCGTCCAGTTCGTCGATCCTGCCCTTCTCGAGCAGGTCGAGTACGACGAGGCAGGGACGTTGCTGCCGGGCGCTGCGGGCTATCGCGCGGTGATCGTCGCCGACCGCGTGGTCTCCGTCCGGGCCCTGGCGCGACTGGTGGGTGCGGCGCGCGCGGGACTCAGGGTCGTTCTCGTGGGTGACCTCCCTGCGGTGAATGCGTCGCGGGAGGACGCTCACCTGGACCTCGGAGACCTCCTCTCCGAGCTCCTCGGACTCCCACATGTCGCGCAGGTCGCCACGCCGGGCGACGCCGCGGACGCTCTGGCTGATCTCGGGCTAACTCCCCGAGTCGCGACCCGTGGAGACCACCTGCTGGCCCAGGTCCGCGACGTGGGCGACCGCCGCGTGGTGCTGCTCTACAACCCCGCCGACCAGCCCGCATCGGCCCGGGTCAGCATCGAGGGATCCGGCGTCCCGTCGGTGGTCGACCTGTGGTCCGGAACCCTCACGGAGTGCGCGCAGTACCGCTCGGAGGGGCGGCGCACCAGTGTCCCCATCGTCGTTCCCGCCCGCGCCTGCGCCGTCCTCACCCTGGATCTCTCGCGCACGCCGGAGAGTGCGCCGCTCCACGTCCTCAACGACGAGCCGCACCGTCTCCACCGTGCCGACGGGCGCCTCACCCTCCGTGCCGAGAGTGCCGGCACGCGGCGGCTCCGGCTCTCGGACGGTACGGAGGTGCGCGTCCTTGCACGGCCTGCGGAACGGACGGTCGCCGCCGTGGGCCCCTACACCTGGCGCCTCGAGGTCGCCACCATCTCCTCGAGCGGGGAGAACACGACGGTGACGGTCGAGGAGTTACCCCTCCTCGCCGACTGGCGGGCCCTCGGGGAGCTGGCGGGCGCGGCCGGGACCGGGACCTACGAGGGTGCCTTCACCATCCCCGAGGCGTGGCTGGGTGCCGATCGCGGCGTCGAGCTCGACCTCGGCCACGTTGCCGGCAGCGCCCGGATCGAGGTCAACGGCCACGACGCCGGCACCTGGGTCGGCGGGGGGCGACGCGTCGACGTCACTCCGCACCTCCACCCGGGAGCCAACACGCTGCGTGTCGTCGTGGCCACCGTGCTCCGCAACGCCGTCACCCTCCACCGGGGCACCAGCACGCGGACCGTCGAGGTAGGCCTGCGCGGCCCAGTCACGTTCACGCCGTACGTGGACGTCCCGATCACCGGCCCTGCCGCCGAAAGGACACTCGATGAGTGAGCAGCACCCCGTCATCCCGGGGTTCCACCCCGATCCCAGCATCTGCCGCGTCGGGAACGACTACTACCTGGTGAACTCGAGCTTCGAGTACGCACCCGGCGTTCCGATCTTCCACTCCACCGACCTGAGCTCCTGGACGCTGATCGGGCACGCGCTCAGCCGACCCGGTCAGCTCGACGTCTCCACGGCGGGCTCCTCGGGCGGCATCTTCGCGGCCACGATCCGGCACCACGACGGCCGGTTCTGGATGATCACGACCAACTGGGCCGACAACGGCGGCCAGCTGATCTCCTGGGCCGAGGACCCCGCCGGCGAGTGGTCCGACCCTGTCCGGATCCCGTCGGCGATCGGGATCGACCCCGACCTCGCCTGGGACGCCGACGGCACCTGCCTCATGACGTACGCCGGCTTCGGACCGAACGGCGGTGAGGGAATCGTCCAGTCGGCCATCGACCCGATGACGGGAGAGGTGCTCACCGAACGGCGCTGGCTCTGGTCCGGCGCCGGCGGCAAGTTCCCCGAGGGCCCGCACCTCTACCAGGTCGGCGAGTGGTGGTACCTCCTCGTCGCCGAGGGTGGGACCGAGCGCGGTCACGCCGTCACGATCGCGCGCGGCCCGTCGCCTCAGGGTCCCTTCGACGGCTGCCCGGCCAATCCGATCCTGACGCGCCGCGGCAGCGACGACCCGGTGCAGTCCACGGGCCACTCCGACCTCGTGCAGGGCCCCGACGGGACCTGGGCGATCGTCTACCACGGTGTCCGCGCCCGCGGCTCCAGCCCGGAGTGGCACGTCCTGGGCCGGGAGACCTTCGCCGACCAGGTCGAGTGGGCCGACGGGTGGCCGCGGATCACCTCGCACATCGACCCGCCATCCGCGGCGGCCGGCCCGACGCTCTGGTCCCTCGGCTCCGCTGACCTGCCGGCCGACTGGGTCGGGCAGGAGTGCTTCCCCGAGCAGGTGATGTCCCCGGGGGACGGTGCCTGGACCCTGGCGGCGGGTGAGCGTCCCGTCTTCGTCGGACGGCGCCAGGAGCACCTCGTGATGACGGTCCGCGCGCGGCTCAGCGGAGAGGGCGTCGGCGGGATCTCTGTCCGGATCGACCCGCGACACGCGCTCGAGGTCGAACGCGACGGCGGAAGGGCCCGTGCGGTGTGGGCAATCGGCGAGGTACGCCACGTCCTCGGCGAACACGACCTCACCGACGGTGACGTCCTCGAACTGGCCAGCCGAGCCTCGGAAGGACACGAGTTCTCCACCTCGCGCGGCCCCGACACCCTCACCGCAGCCCTCCTCCGGCACGGCCAGCGGATCGAGCTCGGTGCGATCGACGGGCGCTACGTCTCCACCGAGGTCGCCGGAGGGATGACCGGCCGCATGGTCGGGGTCGCCTGCCAGTCGGGAACGCTGTCGATCGACGCCTTCGAGTACCGAGCCGAGTCCGACGGCACCGAGCTTTTCGACGGCTGGGTGGAGGGAGTCGTGGCCCCGGAGTCCGCCTCCGACGCCGCCTTCAGCACCCGGTGAGCGAGGGGATGCTCCGCGCCGCGTCGACATCGGAGGTGTCGTCCCGGCGCCAGACCGCCGTGCTCGTCGTCGCCAGCGCGGTCGCGCTGCTGACAGTGCTCGACCTCTCGGTCGTGACCGTCGCGCTGCCCGCGATGCAGCGCGAGCTCGGACTCTCCGCCGGGCAGCTGCAGTGGGTGGTCAACGCCTACGCACTGACCCTGGCGGGGTTCCTGCTGCTCGGTGGTCGGGCTGCCGACCTCTGGGGAGCCGAGCTCGTCTTCCAGGTCGGGCTGGTCGTCTTCACCGTCTCCAGCCTGGCCGGCGGCCTCGCCGTCGAGGGGTGGCAACTGATCACCGCGCGCGCCGTCCAGGGTGTCGGGGGCGCCGTGCTCGCCCCGGTCACCCTGACCCTGCTGACCCGGACCTTCCGCGGGTCTCAGGAACGGGCGCGCGCACTGGGGATCTGGGCCGCAGTGGCGGGCATCGGCGGTGCGCTCGGCGGCGTGCTCGGAGGCCTACTCACGGGGCTGCTGAACTGGCGGTGGGTGCTGATGATCAACGTCCCGGTCGGCGTCGCGCTGATGGTCGCCGCGCTGGTCGTCTTCCCCGTCCGCCGCGGCCATGGAAGCCACGGACGCCTCGATGTCCCCGGTGCGGTGGCCGTGACCGGTGCGTCGGGCGCCCTCATCGGCGGGATCACCACCGCCGAAGGCCTCGGGTGGTCCGACCCGCGCACCGTCGCACTGATCGCCGTCGCGGTCGTCCTGGCCCTCGGCTTCGTCGCGATCGAGCGCCGGGTCAGCGCGCCGCTGATGCCGCTGTCGATCTTTCGCATCCGCTCGCTGGTCATCGCCAATACGCTCTCGTTGCTGACCGGCGGGGTCGTCGGCGCGACCTTCTTCTTCCTCTCGCTCCACCTCCAGAACGTGCACCACGCCACGCCCGTCGCGACCGGCTTCCTGCTGCTCCCCGGAGCGATCGGGATCAGCCTCGGTGCCAGGCTGGCTCCGAAGCTGCTGCGGTGGGCGTCGCAGCGGAAGGCCTACCTGATCGGCGTAGCCCTCACGGTGACCGGTCTGCTCTGGCTCTGTACCGTCGTGCTGCTGCAGTCCGCACCCGCGCAGGTGCTCGCCCCTTCGTTCCTCGCGATGGCCGGGTGCGGGTTCTCCGGGCTGCCGTTGACGCTCTCGGCCTTGGCCGACGTTCCCGAGGACCGCGTGGGGCTGGCCTCCGGGCTGCTCAACACCTCGCGTCAACTGGGTGGAGCGGTGCTGCTGGCCCTGCTCATGGCTGTGGCTGCGGCGATCGCAGCACCGCAGCGGGCTGGTGACCTCACCGCCGGGTACACCGCTGCGCTGGTCGTGATGGCATTCCTCGTGGCGGCCACGGCGCCCCTCGGCGTACGGCTCTCCTCCGCCCGTCCCAAGGCGTGACGGGCGGAGGACAGTCGGTCGGTGGCCGGGTCAGACGTCGGCGGAGCGTCGCGCTGGAGCGCGATCTCGGGGGATCGTGGAGTGGAGCGGATGACGAGACTCGAACTCGCGACATCGACGTTCGGCGGAGCGTCGCGCTGGAGCGCGATCTCGGGGGATCGTGGAGCGGATGACGAGACTCGAACTCGCGACATCGACCTTGGGAAGGTCGCGCTCTACCAACTGAGCTACATCCGCAGTGCCGGCTGACCGGCGGTGAGGATGCTACCTCACCGGGTCGAGGGGATGTCCATCGGGCGGGCGAGTTCGGGAAATTTCGGGGTGAGACCGTCTCCGGAGGAGCGGCCGGTGACCCGGCGCCGCACCCAGGGGGCCAGGTGGTCCTTGGTCCACTCCCAGTTGGCGGACCGCTGCTCGCGGCGGGTGAGCACGGGCAGGGGGCGTGGGGTTGGTGCCGGGAGCGAGTGCCTGATCCCGAGCCGGTCGAGCACCTTGACGGCCATCAGCTCGTGGCCAGGCGCGGCCATGTGCAGGCGGTCGAGGTCCCACCACCCCCAGTCGTCGTACTCGCGCATCCGCCAGAAGTCCACGATGGTGGCACCGTGCCGGTCGGCGCTCTCGCGGACGAGTTCGTTGTAGTAGGCGAACCGCCCCCGCATCGGCTTGTACATCGCCGAGCCCTGCCCGCTGAAGGCGGTCCACACCAGCACCGTGGCGCCGTTCGCTCGCAGTTGGCCGATCGCCCGGTCGTAGTGGGTCATCAGGGTGTCGATGTCGACCCGGGGGCGGAGGATGTCATTGCCGCCCGCGTAGATCGTCACCAGGTCGGGCTCCAGCGCGAGCGCCGGCCGGAGCTGCTCGGCGAGGATCTGGGGGAGCTTGCGGCCGCGGATGGCGAGGTTGGCGTAGCGGAAGCGATCGTCCTGCCCGGCGAGCTGCGCCGCGACCCGGTCCGCCCAACCCCGAACGCCGTTGGGGCGACCCGGATCGGGGTCGCCGACACCTTCGGTGAAGGAGTCCCCGAGGGCGACGTACCGCTGGAACCGACCGGGGATCAGAGCGTCGAGCACCATGGCCTCCATTGTGCGCTCCGGGAGCCCGGCGCATGGTCGCGGGGGTACGTCGAGCGGCCGGGGCAGGTAGGTTGTGCGGCGTGCTGCTGAGCGACCGCGACATCCTCGCCGAGATCGACGCCGGCCGGATCCGGCTGGACCCGTACGACCCGGCGATGATGCAACCCTCCAGCATCGACGTGCGCCTCGACCGCTTCTTCCGGGTCTTCGAGAACCACAAGTACCCCCATATCGACCCGGCCGCCGACCAGACCGATCTCACCCGCGAGGTGGAGCCGGACGGCGACGAGCCCTTCATCCTGCACCCCGGAGAGTTCGTGCTGGGGTCGACCTTCGAGGTCGTGACGCTGCCCGACGACGTGGCCGCCCGGGTCGAGGGGAAGTCGTCGCTGGGCCGCCTCGGGCTGTTGACCCACGCGACCGCGGGTTTCGTCGACCCCGGGTTCTCCGGGCACGTGACCCTGGAGCTGGCCAACGTCGCGACCCTCCCGATCAAGCTCTACCCCGGGATGAAGATCGGCCAGTTCTGCTTCTTCCGGCTCTCCTCGCCCAGCGACCACCCCTACGGCTCGGCGAAGTACGGCTCGCGCTACCAGGGTCAGCGGGGCCCGACGCCATCCCGGTCGTTCCAGAACTTCCACCGCACCCCGATCTAGGACACCCGGATGCAGGTCTTCGGCGGTCGCTACGAACTCCTCGACCCCATCGCCGAAGGCGGCATGGGGTCGGTGTGGCGCGTACACGACCGCAAGGACGGCCAGGTCAAGGCGGCCAAGCTGCTGCGACAGATCGACGCGTCCTCGTTGCTGAGATTCATGCGGGAGCAGTCCACCCGGATCCACCACCCGCACGTGGTCACCCCGATGTCGTGGGCCGGCGAGGACGACGTGGTCCTGTTCACCATGCCGCTGGTTCGCGGCGGCTCGGTCGCCGGCCTGATCACGACCTACGGCGCCCTGCCGGAGCCCTGGGTGAGCGCCGTCCTGGACCAGTTGCTGGCCGGGCTCGCCGCCGTCCACGAGGCGGGTGTCGTCCACCGCGACGTGAAACCGGCCAACCTGCTCCTCGAGCCCACAGGTGCGGCCAGGCCGATCGTCCGGCTCACCGACTTCGGCATCGCGGCGCCGCTGGGGGAGCCCCGGCTCACCCGGGTCTCCCAGTCGGTCGGGACCACCGGCTACATGGCCCCCGAGGTCGAACTCGGTGCCGAGCCCGATCCGGCCCAGGACGTGTACGGCGCCGCCACGGTCGGGCTGGAGATGCTCACCGGCAGACGGCCGCCGTTCGACCTCGGGTCTGGGCCCGTCGGACGGCTCCAGGACCTACTCGTCACCGCCCGGGCCGAGGACCCTGCCCGGCGTCCCACCGTGGCGCAGTTCCGGGAGGCCCTGGGCGAGCTGGCGACCGCCGGATCCTGGGATCCGGCGGGGGTGTTCGTCGCAGACCAGTTCGCTGCGCCGGGGGCCCCGTCCGGCCCGAGCGGACCGCCTCCGTCGGCGTCGGGACCGCGACCCTCGTCGGGGCCGCGGTCCGGCCCGCTTCCGGGGCCCGTCAGCGGGCCACCGTCCGGGCCGCGGCGGCCGACACGGGCCGAGACCCAGGTGCGGGCCGCGGACGAGCACAGGTCGAGCCTGCTCCTGCCGATGCTGCTCGCGGGAGCCGGACTCCTCCTGCTGCTGGCAGCGATCATCGTCGTGCTCTGACCGCCCGAGGGCAGGGGTCGGGGATCAGTGCGAACGGCGCCGCGAGCGCAGCAGGAGCAGTACGCCGGCGCCGAGCAGGGCCGCGACCCCGAGCGTGCCGAGGCTCCCGGCCGCGACCAGCTTGACCGTCGAGGGTCCGGGTTCGTCGGTGGCGGTGGCCGGCTCGCCGGCCTCCGCGGAGGCGCTGGGCTCCTCGGTGGGGGCAGCCGGGTCCTCGGTCGGCTCCTCGGTGGGGGACGCCGACGGTGAGGGGACGGGAGTGGCCAGACCCTCCTCGGCGTAGTCCGGTGCGCCCTCCCCGGCAGTGCCGGGCCTGCTCACGATCAGATCGTAGGTGAGCTCGTAGGTGGTCCGGGTCGCCTCGTCGCTCAGCTGGACGGCCACGTAGTAGTCACCGGACGTGTCGGCCGCCCGGACGTCGGCCAGGTAGGTCTCGCGGTTGAGATAGCGGACCGGCGCGGTGGTGGCTCCGATGCGCGACTCATCGTCGATCCCGTAGAGGTTGGTGGTGTTGCTGATCGAGTCACCGGACACGTCGGAGACAGAGGTCAGATCGGCATCGGCGCGATACGGGTCGTACAGCTCGACCCTGAGATCGGAGTCGGGGGCGACCACGTCGGCGAGCTTCGGAGCGGCGTGCAGCCGCACCTCGGTCTGCAGCCGCTGGCCCCAGTCGAGCGGCACCCGGAAGAGCTGGATCTCGCCGGGCACGATGGTGCGGCGGTAGGCGTTGTCCTCCAGTTCCACGGCGTCGGCGAAGGAGCTGCCGAAGCCGGTGTCGACGGGATCCTGCTCGTTCGGGACGTTGTCCCACAGCACGTCCTCGTGCTCCGCGGCAGGGGGGAGCCCGTCGTACGACGCGAGCGGCGGCTCCTCGCCCACCACGATCTCCAGCGGGGTGTCGCCCTTCG
Organism: Nocardioides insulae DSM 17944; assembly: GCF_000422825.1. Taxonomy (GTDB): domain Bacteria; phylum Actinomycetota; class Actinomycetes; order Propionibacteriales; family Nocardioidaceae; genus Nocardioides; species Nocardioides insulae. Next base: position 179,748 of record NZ_AUGU01000016.1, read on the forward strand.
AGCGGCCGTCGGTGACCTCCAGGGTCAGCACCAGTTGGTCGGAGGTGAAGCACTCGTCCTGGTAGGCGGCCTCGCTGCTGAGGACGGCCCCGTGCAGGAGTCGGTTGCGGTTGTTGTCCTCATAGGCGTCGTTCTCGGCGGTCGAGCTGCCACACTCCGCGCCCGCCCCGGTGCTCAGGGTGAGGTCGAGGCTCTGGTCGGCGTAGGGCTGGGCAGTGAGGCCGACGCGCAGGGTGGAACCGGGGATGGTGCGGTCGAGCAGGTAGAACCGCTTCGCCGAGGTGACCGGCATGGTGTCGGCGTAGGTGCCCTCGGTCAGCACCGGCGCCTCGGAGATGTTCTCGGTGCCGGTGACGGGGTCACCGGTCGCGGCGTAGGGCTGCATGGCGCGCTCGCTGATCCGCGTCATCGTGCTCTCCATCTCGGCGGCGTCCGCGGCGTCGTAGTAGGTGCCGCCGCCCTTCTCGGCGACGCACTGCAACTGCTCGCGGGCCTTGCCCGAGACCGACATCCCGACCACGTCGATCTGGACGTCGACACCATCGGCCGCGATGTCGGCGGCCACCTGGCACGGATCGGGGGAGCAGGTCGACTCCCCGTCGGAGACCAGCACGATCGAACGCTTGCCCTCACCGCCGATGTCGGCGGCGGCGGCACGCAGCGCGGCGGGGATAGGGGTCTCGCCGTACGGCTTGTACGACGCGACCGCCTGCTCCATCTCGGCGCGGTTGTCGGTGCCCGGTTCCACCACGACCCGGGTGTCCTGGCAGGCGCCAGGGTCCTTGGCGGCGAAGACCTCCGAGCCGAAGACGCGCAGCCCGACGTACGCCTCCTCGGGCAGGGCATCGATGACGGTGGCGAGCGCCTGCCTGGCCTGGTCGATCTTGGTGCTGCCGCCGGCCTTCTCCGCCATCGAACCCGAGGAGTCGAGCACCAGCATCATCCGGCCGTAGTCGGTGTCGACCTCGGTGCCCGAGGAGGTGTCGGTGGCCTCGCCGGACGGGTCGTCGGCCTGCGCGGGGACGGCGGTGAGGGCGAGCAGGAGCAGGACGGCCGAGGCGAGCACGCCGGGCAGGCCGACGCGGGCGGGGGTGGGCATGGCGGGGTTCTCTTCCGGGGGGAGACGGACAGCGGGATCGTCCTACCCGCCCGGCCCGGGTCCTAATCGTGGACCCTCGATTCACCGCGAGGCGATTCGACTGGTTAGGCTTTCCTAACCAACCTGGGACGTCAATGCGCGTTGAAGCGGTCGAGCTCACCCGCGGGTGGCTCGGCCGAGGACCGCCCAGTTCCGCCGAGAGGATTCCCGTGCTCATCGAAGTCACCGCCACTGCCGTACACCGGCTCTCTCCGTCCTTCGTCCGGGTCGAGTTGGGCGCCGCCGGCCTGGCCGACTTCGGGGTGGAGGGACCCACCTACGACCAGCGGATCAAGCTGATCTTCCCCAACGAGGCCGGCGAGCTCCCGCAGGGTCTGGGGGAGGCCACCTGGTGGCAGGACTACCTCGCCCTGCCCGAGGACGAGCGCGGCAGCATCCGCACCTACACGATCCGCGAGGTCCTCGGGACCGGGGCCGACACCAGGCTGGTCGTCGACATCGTCGTCCACCCCGCCCCGCACGGGCCGGGCTCGAGCTGGGCGCTCGCCGCCGAGGTCGGGTCGCGGCTGCTGGTCGTGTGCCCGCGCAAGGGGGAGTACATGGGAGGGATCGAGTTCGCGCCCGATTCGCTCGAGCGACTCCTGCTCGTCGGCGACGAGTCGGCGCTGCCGGCCATCGCGGCGATCGTCGAGCAGTTGCCTGTTCATGCCCGCGGTACGGCGTTCGTGGAGGTGCCCCGCGCGGACGACGTCCAGCAGATCTCCGGCCCCGACGGGGTGGAGATCGTCTGGTTGCCTCGTGACGAGGCACCGGTGGGGCAGCGGATGCACGAGGCGACGGTCGCGCACCTCGGTGCGGTGGCGGCACTCCCCAGCGTGGCCGACGACGAGGTCGAGGTCGGGCTGTGGGAAACGCCGGAGTATTCGTCCTCCGGTGAGGAGATCGCGGATCTCCCGCACGAGCACAGTGCGCTCTACGCCTGGATCGCGGGAGAGTCGAAGGCCGTCACCGGGCTGCGCCGCGTGCTGGTCAAGGACATCGGCCTGGACCGCTCGCAGGTCGCCTTCATGGGTTACTGGCGCGAGGGCGTCGCGATGCGCGCCTGATCCCGGCGTCCCGCCCTCAGCGCCCCGCCAGGCTGATGTCGCCACTGACGGTGCGCAGCCGAAGTTCCACATGCTCCTGACCCTCCGCGGGCGCGCCCGTGGGCTGGAGGGCGGACTCGATGCGCCCGCTGACGGTGGTGATGTCGGTCCACACGGGTACGCCGGTGGGCACCCCGATCCTGACGTCGCCGGAAGCGCCCTTGGTGCTGACCCGACCGCGGTGGACGCAGGTGAGCTCCAGGTCCCCGCTGCCGGTCTTGAGCACGACGTCCTGGCCGAACGACTCGGCGATCCGGAGGCTGCCGCTCCCGGTCTTGACCTGGACGGGGCCTGTCGCCCTGCCGATCTCGGCGTCGCCGGACCCCGTCGAGACCACGACCGAGCGGGCCGTCGTACCCAGCGAGCAGTCGCCGCTGCCGCTCTTCACCCGAACGTCGCCGACGGCCTCGGCGACGCGGACGTCCCCTGAGCCGCTGCTGGCGACCAGGGAACCCTCGACGCGGTCGAACTCGACCTGACCCGAACCGGACTGGGTCCTGGCCGTGCCGCAGACGCCGGCGACCCGGACCTCCGCACTGCCGGTCCTGCTGGTCAGGGTGGACAGGGTCGGCGCCACCACCTGGACGACGAGGTCGGAGCCGGTGAGCCCCTGCCTCTTCGGGCCGATCACTGCGATGTGGTCCTGGTGCTGCTCGACGCGGCACTGATCCGCATCGCGGCCGGCGACCACCACCGTGGTGCGGTCGGTGTCGGAGAAGGTGAGGTCGGCGTAGCCCCTGCCCAGTTCGATGTGGAGCTTGATCGGGCCAGGGGTGTGGAAGGAGTGGTCGTACTGCTGGGTCGTCATGGGGTCTCCTGGTGGTCGGGTGGCGTGCTGGTCACAGCCACCCGGTGAGGCGGCGGGGGCCCGAGGTCGGCCGGTCGCCGAGCGGCGGGGGGCTGAAGGATGAGGGGGTCGGGTCGGTCGGCCCGGAGGCCGACCCGGTGGCCGCCCGGACGGCGGCGACCAGCCAGGTGTTGAGCGACTGCCCGGCCTGCGCGGCCTCCTCCTCGGCTCGGGCCTTGAGCGGCTCGGGCAGGCGGAGGGAGACTCGGGCCTGGCCGGCGTCGGTGGTGGCCTCCGGCTCCGTGGTCGAGGGGCGCGACGGTGCCGTCGGCTGCTCCGGGGCCAGGTGCTGGAGGACGAAGCCGAGGTCGCGACCGTCGAGCCGGACCTCGACGCTGGCGTCGGGGAGCTCGGCTGAGATCTCGGCCGCAGCTTGGCCGATCGCCTCCATCAGGGCCAGTCGGGCGGCGGGTTCGATGGCATGGGTGACCCGCTCGATGGCGTCGCGGACCTCGGGGCCGCCGGCCTCCGCTACCCGGAGGAGATCCCGGCGGAGGGTGTCGGCGTACGGGCTCAGATCCATGACGCCATTCTGACGCCAATGTGACGTCAGATCAAGCCAGCTTGGTGTCATCTGGCCCGGAGCCATCACCCGAGGCGGCCCAGGTGCTTGACTGCCTCGCATGGCGCTCAGCGGAATCTCGGCTCATGCCGCCACCGTCGTGGCGGCGCGCGACACGATCATCGACGCGAAGGCAGTCGACTATCTGATCGTCCTCATCTACTTCGCCGTGGTGCTCGGTATCGGCATGGTCGCCAGGCGCCAGGTCTCCGACTCCGTGGACTTCTTCCTCTCCGGAAGATCGCTCCCTGCCTGGGTCACCGGACTCGCCTTCATCTCCGCCAACCTGGGCGCGGTCGAGATCATGGGCATGTCGGCCACCGGCGCCGAGATCGGCCTGCCGACGGTGCACTACTTCTGGGTGGGCGCGATCCCGGCGATGCTCTTCCTCGGCGTCGTGATGATGCCCTTCTACTACGGCTCCAAGGTGCGGTCGGTCCCCGAGTTCATGTACCGCCGCTTCGGCACCGGCGCGCACCTGGTCAACGCACTCTCCTTCGCCGTCGCACAGTTGCTCATCGCCGGCATCAACCTCTATCTGCTCGGCTCGATCGTGCACGCCCTGCTGGGCTGGCCGCTGTGGGTGGCGCTGATCGTCGCGGCGGTCATCGTGCTCTCCTACATCACCTTCGGCGGGCTGTCGGCGGCGATCTACAACGAGGTGCTCCAGTTCTTCGTCATCGTGGCCGCCCTGCTGCCGCTCACCCTGATCGGCCTCCACCGGGTCGGCGGCTGGCAGGGGGTCCAGGACGGCATCACCGGAGCGGCCAGCGCCAACCCCGACACCGTCGTACCCGCCGACCAGCAGCTGAACCCGTGGCCGGGCAACGCGCTGTCCGGCCTGGACAACGACGTGATGTCGGTGATCGGCATCGTCTTCGGCCTCGGGTTCGTGCTCTCCTTCGGCTACTGGACCACCAACTTCGTCGAGGTGCAGCGGGCGATGGCCTCCAACTCCATCTCCAGTGCCCGGAAGACGCCGATCATCGGCTCCTTCCCGAAGATGTTCGTCCCGTTCATCACGATCCTCCCCGGCATGATCGCCGCCGTACTCGTCACCGAGATCGCCGACCTCAAGGCCTCCGGCGGCACCGCGGAGATCCCGGGCGGATCGGGCGGCAACGTGTCCTACAACGACTCGCTGCTGCTACTGATGCGCGACGTGCTGCCCAACGGCCTGCTGGGCCTGGCCATCGCGGGACTCCTCGCCGCGTTCATGGCGGGCATGGCGGCGAACGTGTCGGCGTTCAACACCGTCTTCAGCTACGACCTGTGGGAGCGGTACGTCGTCAAGGACCGTCCCGACGGCTATTACCTCACCATCGGCCGGCTCGCCACGGTCGGCGCGACCGTGGTCGCGATCTTCACCGCGGCTCTGGCGTCGAACTTCAGCAACATCATGGACTACCTGCAAACGCTCTTCGGGTTCTTCAACGCACCCCTGTTCGCGACGTTCATCGTGGGTATGTTCTGGCGCCGGATGACCGCCACCGCGGGCTGGGTCGGGCTGGTCTCGGGCACCGTGGGCGCGATCATCGTGGCGATCCTGTGCGAGGGCACCCTGGGCTCGCTCAGCATCGGCGTGATCCCGATCGACGGTCAGGGTGCGGCCTTCCTGGCCGCCGGCGCCGCGTTCGTCGTCGACGTCGTCGTCAGCATCGTGGTCACGTTGTTCACCCGGCCCAAACCCGCCTCCGAACTCGTCGGCCTGGTCTACTCGGAGACACCCAAGGAGTCGCTCACCGACCCGGACGAGGCCGGCTACCCGTTCTACCGCCGCACGATCCCGCTCGCCCTGATCGCGCTGGTGCTGGTCATCATCCTCAACATCCTCATCTGACCCACGATCCGAGAAGGAGATCCCCATGTCGAACCCATCCGGCACTCCCCGCCGGACCGCCGGGCTGGCGGACATCCGCAACATCATCGGCGGCCTGTTGGCCGTCTACGGCGTCATCCTCACCGCGATGGGCCTGTTCGGCGACCAGGAACTCGACAAGACCGGTGGCGTCAACGCCAACCTCTGGGCCGGTCTCGCCCTGCTCGTCGTCGCCGCCGCGTTCATCCTCTGGGCGGTCCTGCGCCCCACCGTCGTCCCCCCGACCTCCGGCGACTGACCATCCTTCGCTGACCCCCCGCCGTCCGGGTCCTTTGGTCCGGTCGGTGGTGGGTGTCGGGGGAGGGGCGGGGCGCTGACCACCACGCCGTCGTAGCACCTGTGCGCGGACGGGAGACGGCAGCGGCGCCGCACTCCCGGGGGAGTACGGCGCCGCTGCGTCCCGACCGGCCTCAGAGGTCGAAGAGGGAACCGGCCTCGTGGATGTCCACATCCGTGCGCGGGGTGTGCGCCTCGCCGGAGGAGGGCGATGCCTCACCCGAAGTGGCGGTCGCCGGTGCCTCGGTAGCGGGCTCTGCCGCAGCCTCGGGCTCGCTGACCTGCGGCTCGGCTACCTGGGGCTCGGCGACTTCAGGCTCGGCGGCCTCAGGTTCCGCGGCCGGTACGGCGTCCTCGGTGGGTGCCACCTCCTCGACCGGGGCAGGCGCGGCTTCCGCGGGGGCTGCGACGACCTGGCCCTCGGGGGCCTCGATGTCGAAGAGCGAGCCGGCCGCCTCGATGTCCACGTCGCTGCGTGGCGTCGAAGCGATCCCCGAACTGGCGCCGATCACCGGAGCCGCAACGGCCGGAGCCGCAACGGCCGGAGCCGGGGCGGTGGGTGCCGGGGCGGACGGCGCGGCGGTGGCGGCGGGAGCCTCCGGAGCCGCAGCGGCAGGCGGCGATTCCGCCTCGGCGGGAGCCGGGGCCGCAGCGGGCTGCTCGGCCGTGGCAGGCGCCGCGGCAGGGGGCGCGACCGGTGCTGCCGCGACCGCGGCAGCGGCGACGACCTGCCCCTCGGGAGCCTCGATGTCGAAGAGCGAGGAGGCTGCCTCGATGTCGACGTCGGTGCGCGGGGAGGAGGCCACCGCCGTTCCGCCGGCAGGGGCCGGGCTCGGAGCGGGGGTGGGGTCCGTCTGCTCGGCGGTCGGCTCCGGTGCCGACTGGGCCGCCGGCGTGGCCTGCTCGGCCGGCGCCGCGGGGATGTCGAACAGCGACCCTCCGGCGCTCAGGTCGACACCGGGCTCCTCGACCGGGGCGGCCGAAGCAGCCGGGGTCGCAGGAGCAGCCGGGGAGGCAGGCTCGGCCGGGGCGGAGGGAGCGACGTCGAACAGGGAGCCCCCGGCACCGAGGTCGGGCTGCTCGCCGGCCGGCTCGGCCGGCGCGGGCGTCTCCTCGGCAGGGATGTCGAAGAGCGACCCGCCCCCTGCGGGGGCCTCCGGAGCGGCTGGGGCGGCCGGTGCCGCCGGCTCGTCGCCACCGAGATCGAAGAGCGAGCCGCCCTTCGCCTCCGGTGCCCCCGGCTCGTCGCCGCCCATGTCGAACAGCGATCCGCCCGACTTCGCCTCGGGTGCAGCAGGCTGGTCGCCGCCCATGTCGAACAGCGACGAGCCGCCACCGGCACCCGGCTCGCTCGGAGCGGGGGTGTCGAAGAGCGAGGATGCGTCGTCGGGAGCCGTCTCGGCGGGCGCGGCCGGAGCCGAGTCGAACAGCGACGTACCGCCCGACGCCTTGGCCGCGGGACCGGCGTCCTCGGTGGCGACCACGGTGTCCTCGGTGATGGTGACGTCGCCTGCGGACGGTTCGGCCGCGACGGCGACTCCCGCTGCGACACCGGCACCCGGGGCCAACTTGGTGGCCATCTCGCCCTTGACCGAGGCGAGCAGCATCTGGGCGACGTCGAGCACCTCGACCTCTTCGCGGGCGTTGCCGTTGGACTGCGCGGCGGTGAGCCCGTCGGAGAGCATCACCCGGCAGAACGGGCAGCCGACCGCGATCTGGTCGGCGCCGGTGGCCACGGCCTCCTCGGTGCGGTTGACGTTGATCCGCTCGCCGATGGTCTCCTCCATCCACATGCGGGCGCCGCCGGCGCCGCAGCAGAAGGAGCGCTCGGAGTTGCGGGGCATCTCCTTGTACTCCGCGCCGGGGAGGATCTGGAGGAGTTCGCGAGGGGGGGAGTAGACGCCGTTGTGGCGGCCGATGTAGCACGGGTCGTGGTAGGTGATGGAGCGCTTGTGGGCGCCGGCGCCGTCCTTGACCGGGGTCAGCTTGCCCTCGCGCACCAGGCGGTTGAGCAGCTGGGTGTGGTGCACGACCTCGAGCTCGATGCCGAACTCCTTGTACTCGTTCTTCAGCGTGTTGAAGCAGTGAGCACAGGTGGTGACGGCCTTCTTGACCTTGAACTCCTTGAACGTCTCGACGTTCTGCTGCGCCAGGCCCTGGAAGACGAACTCGTTGCCGGCGCGGCGGGCCGGGTCGCCGGTGCAGGTCTCGCCGTTCCCGAGTACGCCGAAGGAGATGCCGGCCAGGTCGAGCAACTCGGCCACGGCGCGGGTGGTCTTCTTGGCGCGGTCCTCGTAGGCGCCGGCGCAGCCGACCCAGAACAGCCAGTCGACCTCTTCGAGGGACTCGATGCTCTCGCCGACGACCTTCACGTCGAAGGGGAGGTCCTTGGCCCAGTCCATGCGGGCGTTGGCCGACATGTTCCAGGGGTTGCCCTTGTTCTCCAGCCCCTTGAACAGGCCATTGAGCTCGGTGGGGAAGTTGGACTCGACCAGCACCTGGTAGCGGCGCATGTCCATGATGTGGTCGACGTGCTCGATGTCGACGGGGCACTGCTGAACGCAGGCGCCGCACGACGTACACGACCAGAGGACGTCCTCGTCGATGACGAAGTCGCCGCCCTCGGGGTTGTAGAACCAGTCGCCATCCTCGGCCTTGCCGATCAGCGACTTCTCACCGATCGCGCGTAGCTCCTCGCGGAGCGCGTCGCGCTCGTCCTCGGGGGTGTTGACGTAGGGAGCCTTGGCGTAGGCGTGCTCGCGCAGGCCCATCATGAGCAGCTTGGGGGAGAGCGGCTTCTCGGTGTTCCAGGCCGGGCACTGGCTCTGGCAGCGGCCGCACTCGGTGCAGGTGGTGAAGTCGAGGATGCCCTTCCAGGCGAAGTCCTCGACCGCGCCGACGCCGAGCTTGCTGTCCTCGTCGAGGTCGTCGATGTCGTCGAGGGTGATGGCCTTGCCACCGGAGGTCAGCGGCTTGATCGCGCCCAGCGCGGTGCGGCCGGAGGACTCCCGCTTGAACCAGATGTTGAACCAGGCGCTGAAGCGGTGCCAGGCCACGCCCATGGTGAGGTTGCGGCCGACGACGATCAGGAAGACCATCGCCAGTGCGATCTTGAAGACCGCGATCGCGTAGATGATGTTCTCAAGCGACGCGATCGAGTCGGCGCCGCTGGGGTAGAGCACGTCCCCGAACCAGGACGAGACCGGGAAGTGGGCGCGGCTGGCGTGGTCGGTGTCGCCGTGAGCGGCCAGCAGGTTGTACTCCGCACCGCGGACGAAGAGGATCGCCGAGCCCTCCAGCAGGGCCATCGCCTCGATGAAGTAGGCCTGCCAGAAGGTGGAGCCGAAGAACCGGGACTTGCGGCCGAGGTCGCGCGGGTGATTGCGCTGCCGGACCACGATCAGGTAGATGATGCCGATCGTGCTCAGTACGCCGATGAACTCGCACAGCCATTCCCAGGGGTACCAGTGCCCCACCAGCGGGTAGACGAACTCGGCGTCGAAGAGCTGGAAGTAGGCCTGGAGTACGGCGGTGCTGAGGATCAGGAAGGCCGCGAACACGAACCAGTGCATGACACCGACCCAGGTCCATTGCAGCATTCTGGTGTGGAGCACCGTCTCCTTGAACATGGTGACCGTACGCCGACCGGGTCGGTCCGTGCGCGGTGTGGATGGCTGGCCCATCCGGATCACCTTGAGCATGTCCCGGAGACCGGTCAGGAAGATGACGGCGGCAGCCACGGTGAGCACACCCGCCACGACAATGGCGATGATCTGCAACATCTGTAGGCCCTTCGTTGAGATACGTGCCCTCCCGCGGCATCCGGGCAGGCGTGCGTCAGAGCCTATTGCGTGTGGGCCCCCTCACGTGAGGGGCGTCGGCGTGACAAGGATCCTACTGAACGGTCATTCATGAGGCTTGCCTTGGTCCGAGGTGGATGGGGGTTCTCTTGCGATCCCTGACGTCGTCGAGCTCCTCGGACCCCAGAATGCTTGCCGATCCGGAAAGTTGTCGTTAATGTTGCCGACATGGAAAGTGATGACGAGCTCAACGAGCAACTCCGGATGGCTGACCGGGCCGCGGTGGCTCCGTACGTCGAATACCCGAAGGATCCATGGTGGGCCGCACCGGGATTCGGGGTCTACTGCGCCGTCTGGGCGGTGCTGGTCGGGCTGCCCGACGGTGCCGGGCGGGCCTGGGAGATCGCCACCGTGGTCCTGATGATCGTGATGGTGGCCTTCCTCGGGGCCTACTTCGGCTATCAGCGTCGCCGCTGGGGCGCCTTCCCGCGGGGCAAGCCGCCGCGGGAGATCGCGGTCGCCTACTTCGCCTGGTTGGTCTACTTCCTCACCTTCATGGGCGTCGTCTGGGTCGCGGCCGAGCAGTGGGGGCTTGTGTTCGCGGTCCCGTTCGCCTTCCTCGGCGGTACGGCCGGCTTCTGGGTCTACGGGCTGGTCTATGAACGGGCTGCCGGCCGGCTCAGGAGGCGGGTGGCGTGATCGCAGGGCTCGACCCCCTGATCCATCCGCCCAAGCGGTTGGCGGCGATGGCGCTGCTCGCGCACGCCCAGAGCGTGGACTTCCCGTTCCTGCGTGACCACCTCCAGGTCAGCGACTCCGACCTGTCCAAGCAGATGAGCGCGCTCGCTGCCGCGGGCTACGTCCGGATCGACAAGCAGGGGCGGGGCCGGGGGAGTGTGACGACCTTCCGGATCACCAAGGACGGTCGGCGCGCCTACCGGGCGCACCGCCAGGCCCTGCAGGACCTGCTCGACCAGGTGCCGGCGCGGATCGACCAGCCTCCCGGGTGAACCTCAGCTGAGGGCTGCGAACGCCTCGACCTTGCGCTGCTGTCCGCTGACGATGATCTCGTCCCCGGCGCGGAGGACGGTCTCGGGGGTGGCGTAGGTGAACTCGCCACCGGCGGGCTTCACCCCGACCACCGTGACGTCGTACAACTGACGCACGCCGAAGCCGCTCAGGCTACGCCCGTGCATCGCCTGCGGCACCCGGGTGCGGACGAAGGCATAGCCGTCGTCGAACTCGATGTAGTCGAGCATCCGGCCGCGCACCAGGTGGGCCACCTTCTTGCCCATGTCGTGCTCGGGGCGGACGACATGGTGCACACCGATCTGGGTCAGGATGCGGGCGTGCGAGGCGCTGATCGCCTTGGCCCACACCTGCTTCACGCCGAGGTCGAGCACCACCGAGGCGGTCAGGATGCTGGCCTCCAGGTCGGTGCCCATGCCCACGACGGCCCGGCTGAAGTCGCCGATGTTCAGTTGGCGCAGCACCTCCTCGCTGGTGGTGTCGCCCTCGACGATGTGGGTGAGGCGGCCGGAGAGTTGCTGCACGAGGCGCGGGTCGGCGTCCACGCCTAGGACGTCGTCGCCGGCGGCCATGAGTTCGAGGGCGAGGGACCGGCCGAAGCGGCCGAGGCCGAGCACCACGACTCCGCGGGTCAGTTTGTCAGCCAATGAGGGGCCGTCCTTCTGGGAGTCGGTAGAGATTCTCACGGCTGCGTACGGCGAGTGCGGACACGAGGGTGATCGTGCCGACCCGGCCGGCGAACATGAGGACCGCGAGAATGATCTCACCCGCGGGCGGGAAGGACGAGGTGATTCCGGTGGAGAGTCCGACCGTCGCGAAGGCGGAGGTGGCCTCGAAGAGCACCGCGCTGGTGGGGGCCTCGACCATCGGGATCAGGCACAGCGTGGCGAGGACGACGGCGCCGATCGCCAGCAGCACCACGGCCAGGGCCTGCCGGATCGCCCGGTCGTCGAGCCGGCGGCCGAAGACATGCGCATCGCGGTCTCCGCGCACCTCGGCGAGGACGGCGAAGAGGAGCAGGATGAACGTGGTCACCTTGATGCCGCCCGCGGTGCCGGCCGAGCCGCCGCCGATGAACATCAAGATGTCGGTGCCCAGCAGGGTGCTCTCGTGCATCTGGCCGTAGTCGAGGGTGTTGAACCCGGCGGTGCGTGGCATCACCGACTGGGTGAATCCGGCCAGTAGCCGGGTCGGCCCGTCCAGTGCCCCGAGGGTGCGGTCGTTGTGCCACTCGGCCGCGGTGACGAAGATGGTGCCCCCGACCAGCAGCAGCACGGTCATCGTCAGGGTCAGCTTGGTGTGCAGGCTCCAGTGCCGCGGCCGGTGCCTCCTGCCGAGCTCGAGCCAGACCGGGAAGCCGAGACCACCGGCGATGATGGCGATGCAGATCGGCAGGATGATCCACGGGTCGCCGACGAAGCCCATCAGGTTGTCGGAGAAGAGTGCGAAGCCGGCGTTGTTGAAGGCCGAGACGGCATGGAACACGCCGTGGTACGCCGCCTGGCCGACCCGCTCGTCGTACCCCAGCCAGAAGCGGAGGAAGAGGGCCAGGGCCACCACCGCCTCGAAGGCGAGACTGATCCCGATCACGCCCCGGATCACGCTGCGCACCTCGCCGTGGCCGGCGGTGTTGCGCTCGGTCTGGGCGGTCAATCGGGAGCGCAGACCGAGGCGGCGGAAGACCAGCATGCCGAGCAGGGACGCGAAGGTCATCACACCGAGCCCGCCGAGCTGGATGAGCCCGAGGATCACGCCCTCGCCGAACCCGGACCAGTACGTCGGTGTGTCGACCACGACGAGTCCGGTGACGCACACCGCGCTGGTGGCGGTGAACAGTGCGGTCACGAAGCCCGCGTGACCGTCGCCCTCGGTGGCGAGCGGCAGCATCAGCAGCACCGTGCCCAGGGCGATGGTTGCCGCGAAGGCGACCACCACGACCTGGGCGGGATGCCGGAAGAACCGCCGGCGACTGGCCAAGCGGGTGGTCAGGCTGGAGCCACGAAGAGCCACGAGGCGACAGCCTAGATCCGCCCGCATCCCCGCGTCGCCATCGCGGGCCGCGAATCGCCCCAGCTTGCGCGCGCGGGCGACAGCTCGGCGGATCGCGGGAAGAAGCGTTGTGGCCGCGATCGGGCCGTCAGAGCCATTGACAACTAGCAGGAATCCTGATTATTTATGGTGATGTCCGTCACGGCCCCGTGATCTGTGGGTGTCGATAGGCCACACATAAGTGAACACCAACACGTCGAAGTGGCTCACATGCTGCTTCCGCACAGAGAGCACTCCCATGCGCCTGGCTCCAACCTTGACCTTCGGCCTCGCCGCCCTTGCACTCGTTGTATCCGGCTGCGGGGAGAGCCCGAACGCCCGCGCCGACGACTCGAGCGGCTCGGCCGACCCCTCCGAGCTCGTCTTCGCGGTGGTCCCCACCGACAACAGCGAAGACCTGGAGAAGTCCTTCGAACCTGTCGTCGCTGCCATCGAGGAGGAGACAGGTCTCCCGGTCTCGGTGGAGACGGTGAGCAGCAACTCCGGCGTGATCGAAGCGCAGGTCGCCGAGCGCGTCGACGTCGCGGTCTACGGTGCCTTCTCCTATTACCTCGCGCGAGACGTCGCGGACATCTCTCCCCTCGCCATGGATCAGCTCACCCCTGAGCCCGGCTCGGGGACCGTCTACTCGGTTGGGGTGGTGAAGGCGGGGTCGGACATCACGTCGGTGGACGACCTGCGCGGTGGCGACGTGTGCTTCACCGACCCGGCGTCGACCACGGGATACCTCGCGCCGACGGCCGGACTGATCGAGGCCGGGATCGACCCTGAGAAGGACATCAACCCGGTCTTCGCCGGTTCGCACGACACCGCTGTCACCCAGATGCTGGCAGGTGACTGCGATGCCGCTTTCGTCGCATCGACCTTCGTCGACGAGATCCTGCCCGCCAAGGGCGTGATCAAGGACGGGGACGTCACCAAGATCTGGACGTCCGATGGTCTGCCGGGCACCCCGATGGTGGTCGGCGACTGGCTGCCGCAGGATGTGCAGGACGGTGTCGCTGCCGCGATGCAGAAGTACAACTCGGTGAGCGCGGCCGAAGGCGGTATGTGTGAGGGAGCCGAGCAGCCGGCGCCCGATCTGTGGGGTGAGGAGTACGCCGGGAAGCCGTCATGCATGTGGGGCGGCACGGGTGCTTTCGCCTTCGAACCCGCCACGGATGCCGACTACGACTCGATCCGCGATATCTGTGAAACCACTCAGGCGGATGTCTGCCGCGAGGAGTGAGGACCATCATGACCACGTCTCAGAATCCACCACCGGTGCCGCGGCCAGGATCAACTATCGTGAACGTTCCCGGCGGTGACGCCGCAGATGTCGGATCCCGCGCGCAGGCGAGCCTTCGGCTCGACGGTGTGGGCATGTCCTTCGGTGCCAAGGAGGTCCTAGCCGGGATCGACCTCGAGGTCAGCCCGGGTCAGTTCGTGGCCCTGGTCGGCCCGTCCGGGGCTGGTAAGTCCACGCTGCTGCGGCTGCTCAACGGGAGTCATCGACCCACCGTCGGAACAGTGTCCGTGCTCGGGACCGACCCGACGAAGTGCTCCCGCCGGGAACTGCAGCGGTTGCGGACCCGCATCGGCTTCGTGTTCCAGCAATTCGGCCTGGTCGGCCGGCTCAGCGCGATGGAGAACGTCCTGATGGGGGCGCTGGGCTCGCTGCGCCTGCCCCGCTACGGCGTCTCCAGCTACCCCCAAGACCTTCGGCGACGAGCCGCCGGGAACCTGGAGCGCGTGGGCCTCATCGACGCGCGGTTCCAGCGCTGCGACACCTTGTCGGGTGGCCAGCAGCAGCGGGTCGCGATCGCTCGTACGCTCATGCAGGATGCTGAGATCGTGCTCGCTGACGAGCCCGTCGCTTCGCTCGACCCCTCGTCGAGCCTCTCGGTGCTCGAAACGCTGCGGCGACTCAGTGCCGAGGACGGTTTCACCGTCGTCTGTTCGCTCCACCAGGTCGACCTCGCCCTGGCGATTTCGGACCGCATCGTGGCCGTGCGCGACGGCTCGCTGGTGCTCGACACCGCCACGTCGCAGACCAACGAGTCGCAGATCCGCAGCATCTACCAACGGAACGGGCCGGCGACATGAGCGTCACGACTCCCTCACGCCCGGTTGCGGTCACGCGCGAGCGTGAACCCCGACCGCCCCGCGCGGCAGCGGCCACCTGGCTGATCCCGTTGGGTTATTTGGCTGTCTCGGTCTTCGGTGTGTGGTGGATCGCCATCGACCTCACCGCCCTGCAGGACGGTGCCGGCGACATCGCTCGGCTGCTGGAGCGGATGTTGCCACCGGAGTTCGGCTCGCTCTCCGAGCTGGTCACCCTCGTCCTGGAGACGCTCTGGATCGCACTGGCGGGCACCGGGGTCGCCACGGTGGTCTCGCTGCCGCTCGCCGCTGCCGCGTCGCGGAACTTCACGGGTCCCAGATCGGTTCAGTGGTTGGTGCGCGGAATCATCGTCGTCACTCGTGCTGTGCCCTCGCTCGTCTTCGCGATCGTCTTCGTACGGATCTTCGGACTCGGCCCGTTCGCAGGGGCGCTCGCGATCGCCTTCCACTCGGTCGGGATGATCGCCAAGATGATGGCTGATGTCTTCGAGGAACTGACTCCGGCTCCTCGTGAGGCGATCGGCGCGGTCGGGGCGTCGCGCTTCCAGAACTTCACCGCGACCACCCTGCCCCGGTCGCTGCCCGCGATCTCGAGCCTCGTGCTCTATCGGCTGGACATCAACATCCGGGCGTCCGCAGTCCTGGGCCTGGTGGGCGCCGGGGGGATCGGCGTAGCCCTGCAGACCGCGATCGGGAGCCTCAACTACCAGCAGGCGGCCGGGATCATCGTGGTCATCGGCCTCCTTCTCCTGGCGCTGGAACTCGTCTCGTTCCTGGTCCAGCGTGCCGTCGCCGAGCATGCTCAGGACGGCGTCACCTCCGAGCTGTACCGCCGAACGGCCGACCCGATCCGACCTGGCTGGAACCGAGCCCGGTTGCTACGCACCGGCGGCGCGCTGATCGCCGCCGGCGCCCTCCTCTACGCACTGACCCAGGTGTCCTTCGATCCCAGTCGGTTGGGGAGGTCCTGGCAGGCGGCCGTCGACCTGGTGACCGGCTTCTTCCCTCCGGTGATCGACTCGGCTGTGCTGACCGGCATCTTCGAGAGCGTTGTGATGGCGCTGACGGCCACGACCGTCGGCGTGGTCATCGGCCTGGTGATCGCGATCCTCTCGACCGGACATGTGGTGCGGTTCGCGCCGCTGTCGTTCGCACTGAGGGTGCTGGTCGTCCTGATGCGCTCGGTCCCCGATGTCATCTACGCCCTGGTCTTCGTCGCCGCCCTCGGGCTCGGTCCGTTCGCCGGCTTCCTCGCGCTCTCCATCTCCTGTACGGCGCTGGCGGCGAAGTTCTTCACCGACGCCCTCCAGGGGGTCGATCCTGGACCCCTGCGAGCGCTGGAGGCCACCGGCGCCTCCCGACTGCAGGTCTTCGTCAGCGGGGTCTGGCCGCGGTTCGTGCCGTCGCTGATCGGCAACAGTCTGTTCACCTCCGACCTCGCCCTGCGCGAATCTGCGGTCCTCGGGATCGTGGGTGCGGGAGGGATCGGATTCGTCCTGCAGGAGTCCGTGGCCAGCTTGGACTACGGCACCACCGCCGGCGTCCTGATCTGCCTGGTCGTCGTGGTGGTCGCCCTCGAAGCGGTCGCCCGTTGGGCCAGGACGCGGGTGATCTGAGGTGTCCACTCAGCCTGGTTGTCCCCACTCGTCTCCTGATCGGTCGCGGTCAGCCGAACCCGCGGTGGCCCGCGACCTCGCCGAGGGTCACCCGCTTCGGAGCTCGGAGTGGGAACCGGCGGTCCACGAGACCTTCGGCAGCGCCCACCGGGACTATGCGGAGTTGCGGGCGGGGAACCCCTTCCCGTGGAGCGATGCCTTCGGTGGATTCTGGTCGGCCACGACCTACGCCGACGTGCTCCGAGTGACCGGCGACGACGACCTCTTCATCACCTCCGTGCAGAACGTGGTGCCGCACGTCCCCCGTTCCTCCCGCCGGCCGCCGCTGCACTTCGATCCGCCCGAGCACACCGCCTACCGCCAGGCGATCGACCCGGTGCTCCGCGGAGTGAACCTGCGGGCCCGGGAACCCCAGTTCCGGGCGAGCGCCGAGGAACTGCTCGCGGGGTTGGTCGCGGCCGAGAGCCCCGACGCCATGCGCGACTTCGCGGCGCCGTACGTCGTTGATTGTTTCGCGGCGTTCCTGGGAGTGCCGAGCGACCTCGCCAGGCACATCCGCGAGGTCGGGGTGCGTTACTCCTTCGCCATCCAGGACATGGACGATGCAGTCATCGGTAGGTGTAGCGCAGAGCTGTACACCATCGCGGAGCAGATCTATCGCGATCGGCTCGCGGCCGACCCCAATCCGGACCAGGACCTGGCCGCCAGCCTGCACGAGGCAGCATCCGACCCCGTCAACCACATCACCGAGAAGTCCGCGATCGCCACCATCCGGCAGATGATCGTGGCCGGGATGGGGGCACCTCAGGCGATCCTCGGGAGCTGTCTGGTCCACCTCGCGACCGCGCCCGAGCTGCAAAGGCACTTGCGCGAGCGACCTGAGGATCTGCCGGTGGCGATCGAGGAACTGCTTCGCCTACACGCGCCGTATCGGGTGTTCGCACGAACGGCACGCCGAGACACGACGATCCACGGGCGCGAGGTGCGTGCTGGTGAGCCGATCGCCCTGATCTTCCCGTCTGCCAACCGCGACGAGGGCGTCTTCGAGCGCCCCGACGAGTTCGTGCTGCGGCGGCCCAACAACTCCCACCTCGCCTTCGGGCGCGGCGCTCATCGATGCCCGGCAGCGAGGATGGGACGGATCGAGCTCCGCATCGCTCTCGAAACGGTGCTCACCGGAACGGAGTGGTTTGAGCTCGCGGGCGAGGTGGAGATGATGAACTGGCTGGAGTACGGCCCGCGCGCTGTCCCGATCGCGATCCGCAGCCGGGCGGGGCGGTGACGATGCTGACCGGAGAAGCTGACGAGAGTCCCCGCACGGTTGTCCGCGACCCGCGGATGCCGCGGTTCCAGCAGGGCGCTCAATCGCAGCAACTGCTGACCGTGCTCCTCGGGGACTATTGGTTCGGCCGCAACGAGGCGATCCCGTCGGCGGCGTTGGTCGACCTGCTGGGCACCTTCGAGGTCAGTCCGGCCGGAGCCCGCGCCGCCATCCAACGGCTCGCGCAGCGCGGCTTCCTGGTCGGACAGCGGGAGGGCCGACAGACCCGCTACGGAGTTCAGGCCAAGAGCCGCGAGGCTCTTGACGAACACGTGCGGTCACTCTTCATGAGTCACCGACCCGTCGCCTGGGACGGCACGTGGACCATCGTGGCCTTCTCCCTACCGGAAGAGGCCGCCACGGCACGCCGTTCACTGCGCGAAGGTCTCAGAACGCAGCGCTTCGGGAACCTCTACGACGCGCTGTGGGTCCGCCCCGGCGACCACCCGGCCGCGGTCCAGAGCCTGGTCCGGGAGCTGGCTGAGGAGGGAGTTCCCGGCTTCGACCCTGCTCGCGTGTCGATCTTCGCCGGCGCACGGCTGCCGGGTGGAGTCTCCCCGGTGATGCTGGAGCAAGCCTTCGGCATCGCGGAGCTGACGATGGCCTACGAGGAGTTCTGTGGCCGCTGGCAACCGCTGCTCGAGGATCTGGACCGTCTCCGTGGCCGACCTCGGGAGGCCCTGATCACCCGCACCCGCGTGATGGCCGACTGGCGCCGACTGGTGCGAGCCGATCCGCGTCTCCCGTCGGAACTGCTGGACGGTCACGATCCGGGTCAGCGGGCCTTCGCCTGCTGCGCGGCGATCTACGACCAGCTCGGACCCGCGGGTGAGACCGCGTTCCGCCGCGCCTTGTCCGGCCACGACGAGCAGTTGCCAGACCTGGCCACGCATCACACCTTCACAGGTTCCTCCGCACTCATCCAGGGCGACTGACCCGGTCGCTCCCGGTAGGAGCCGACTCCCCATCCACCGACGTCTCCGTCGGGATCCACATCCACCCGTGGCCTCGGGCCACAGGAAGGCACGGTCATGTTCCGCACCCGCCTAGGATTGGCGACCACCGCACTTGCGACGGTCGCCGCCTGCTCACTCGCCGGCTCAGCCTTCGCCGCGACAGCGCCCGCCGATTCGGGCAGTGCCGCAATTGTCGAGACCTCCGACATCGATCGCGGCAGCCTCCCCAGCGGCGCTCGATACATGATCCGCGAGCCCCAGCGGTGGAATGGCACCGTACTGGTCTGGAGTCCCGGTTTCGGCGGGGGCGGTGGGGGTGAAGTTGCCGTGACCCCGTCGGAGCCGGTCGCCACGTGGCTGCTCGATCACGGCTACGCGCTGGCCGGCTCTCAGCCCACCACGCAGGGGTGGGCGGTCGAGGACCTCCTGAGGGAGCAGGAGGAGGTCACCGACGTCGTCGCCCGCGAACTCGGACGCCCACAGCACGTCGTCGCCTGGGGAAACTCAATGGGCGGACTCACCTCGGCCGCGCTCCTCGAGGCGCACCCTGACTCCTTCGACGCTGCACTGCCGATGTGCGGGTCGATCGCAGGAGCTGTCCCGATGCTCAATCAGTCCCTGGACGCGACCTTCGTGTTCAAGACGCTCCTGGCGCCCGATGACGACCGCCTCGAACTGACGGACGTCCAGGATGAGGTCGGCCGTCAGGCAGCTTTCGCTGAGGTGCTCGAGAAGGCACAGCGAACGCCGGAGGGCCGGGCTCGGATCTCTCTCGCGGCGAGCATCGCCCAGATCCCGACCTGGACCCAGGTCGACACCTCGCGTCCGGCGAGGGGTGACCTCGCGGCCCAGCAGCACCAGCAGTACGCGGCCTTCCTGTGGGGCGCCGTGTCGCCACGGCAGCCCCTCGAGGAGCGGGCCGGTGGGAACTTCTCGTGGAACACCGGCGTGGACTACGCCCGGCAGCTCGCCGGGTCCGGGACCTCCACCTTGGTGCGAAGGCTGTACGCCGAGGCCGGCCTCGATCTGCGCGATGAGCTCGCCCTGTTGGCCGCCGCGCCACGAGTCAGTGCCGACCCGGATGCAGTCGACTACATGCAGCGAAACGCCACCCCGACCGGCGAACTGAACGGCCCGATCCTGTCCGTGCACGAGGCGGGCGATACGGCCCCGACGGTGGGCCACGCCCGGACCTTCGCAGACCGGGTGCACAGGCATCGCGACGGTGCCCTGCTCCGACGGGCCTTCGTCGACCGGCCGGGGCACTGCGACTACTCCGACGCCGAGATCGCGGCCCTTGTCAGCACGCTGCAGGATCGACTCGCGTCGGGTCGCTGGGGCAGTTCGACCCAGCCTGGCAACCTCGATCGGCTCGCCGACAGGATCGCCGGGAGCAGCGATCTCAACCGTGGAACGGGACACTTCGACACCGTTCATCCGCGTGCCATGCTGCGGCCCGAGCGTGGCCTCCCGGGAGGTGGTGCTCGATGAAGCGTCGTCTCGCTGCCACCGCGACCGCGCTGGCGCTGGCGATCCCGGTGGTGCTGACCGCCGCGGCGAGTACGTCCGAGGCCGAGTCGTCGCCGCTCATGACCCCGGTCACCGCGACCGGCGTTCTCGGCGGAGACGCGGCGTACTCACTCATCCGTCCTTCGAACTGGAACGGCGACCTGCTGGTCATGCCTGGCCGGGACGATCTCGATGACACGACGGTCGACTGGTTGACCGCACACGGCTTCGGCGTCATCGGCTACGACCTCAGCAGCCCATGGGACCTGGAATCGGACCGGCGCAACGCCGGCCGCGCCGTCGCCACGTTCACCATGGCCGCCGGCAAGCCCGACGACATCGTCGTGAGCGGCCGATCCCAGGGAGGCCTCACCACGCGGATCGTGGCCGAGTCACGCCCTGAGTGGCTGGACGGCTCCGTCCCCATGTGCGGGGGAGGGGCCGGAGCGATCAGCATGTGGAACTACAAGCTCGACACCGCTTTCGCCCTCCGGGAGCTCGTCGACCCGCAATCGGGGCTGCAGATCACGCGCATTGACGATGCGGAGCGTGAGCAGGCGATCCTCGACCGGCTGCTCGCCGACGCCTCGTCCACCGCGGCGGGCCGTGCGCGACTCGTCCTGGCAGCCGCCCTGGGGCGCGTCCCCGCGGTGGATCCCGTGACGGGCAAGGGAATCCCTGATCGGGATCTCGCCCAGCGCACTGAGCGCTATCTCGCGGGCTTCCCGTTTGCGGTGGGTGCGTCCGTCCGGACGGGCTACGAGTCCACTGTGGGGGGTTCCTTCTCCTGGAACACCGGCGTCGACTACACCCGGGAGTTGCGCACCTCGGGGCGGTGGGCCGAGGTGGTGCGTGCCTATCGAGCCGCCGGCGCCGACCTCGGTCAGGATCTGGACACACTGGCGGGTGCGGCTCGGATGACCGCGGACGAGGACGTCGTGAGATTCGTCGAGAAGACCGCGACGTTCACGGGCCGGCTCTCTGCACCGGTGCTGACGCTGCACACCACCGGGGATCCGGGAGGGCCGACGACCGATGAAGCCGCCTACGCCGCCTCCGTGCGCGCCGGAGGCAGTGCAGGGCTCCTACGACAGAGCTTCGTCGGGTCCGAGGGCCACTGCACCTTCACCTCTGCCGAGGAAGTCACCGCCCTGGTGACCATGTTCGACCGGATCGACGACGGACGCTGGCCGGCCACCTCATCACGAGCGCTCGACCGTCGCGCTGCGCGGGTCGCCACCGAGAGTTCCCTTGACCTGGGAGGCGCGCGATTCACGAGCGCGGACCAGGGCGAGCGTGCGCCGCGAACCTGGGACAGTCGCGACTGGGGGCGCTACTCGTCCGTGGGGCAGTCGGGCAGGAGCTGAGAATCCATGTGCGGCTCGGACGCCATTCGGGCGCCCGAGCTGCTCAGGGGTGCTGTCCCCCCGACACGTGGCTGTCTGGTGTGGTCGTTGCTGAACTGTTCGACCCATCGATCGCCCCCGGGTTGGTGCCGCTCGGTGATGAAGGTGGCGGGCGGACCGACCCACCCCCATTGACAGGAATCCTGATTATCGACAGGTTGTGGGCGTCACACTTTCGTCATCTCGAGGAGACGATGCACATGCGCATCCCCACTCTGTCCACCATCGCCGTGCTCGGGTCCGCCGCGCTCGGGGCGGCCCTGCTGCCGGCCCAGGTCGCGGCGGCGGTGCCCGCTCCCGACGCGGCCGGTTCGACGCAGCTGACCGGTGAACTGCCGGACGGCGCCACCTGGCAGGCGGAGATCCCGGCCGATTGGAACGGCACGGCGGTCCTGTTCTCCCACGGCTTCCGGGGCGGCGAGGACAACCCCGCCTGGGACCAGAGTTTCGCTCCCACCGCCGAGGCCCTCAACGAGCGCGGGGTCGCGGTCGTGGCCTCGTCCTACGCGACCACCGGGTGGGCGCTCGGGACGGCCGCGCAGGACCAGCTCGACGCGCTGGCCGAGTTCGAGGCGGAGGCCGGCGATGCCTCCCGAGTGATCGCCATGGGCCGGTCCATGGGCGGTCTGGTGACCAGTCTGCTGGCCGAACGGCCCGACGCCGGGATCGACGGTGCGGTGAGCACCTGCGGGCTACTCGGCGGGGGCGTCTCGCTGAACAACTACCAGCTCGATGCGGCGCATGCGGCGCTGACGCTGCTCGCCCCCGACGCCGACGTACCGCTGGTCGGGTTCACCGATCAGGCCCAGTCCCAAGGCACCGTCGAGGTGCTCTCGGCCGCCCTGGACCAGGCGCTGACCACGCCGCAGGGGCGCGCCCGGGTATCGCTGGTCGCCGCACTGCTCAACGCACCCACGGAGCTCCCCGGCGTCGACCGGAGGGATCCCGAGGCGCTGGCGGCCGCCCAGGCCGCCTACGTCCAGACCACCCTGCCCGAGGTCATCTCCCGGCGCTCGGCCATCGTCAATGCCGCCGGCGGCGACAGCGGTTGGACGGCCGGGGTGGACTACGCCGCACTGTTGCGTGACTCCTCGCAGCGGCACACCGTCCGGGCGCTCTACCGCGATGCCCGACTCGACCTCCGCAAGGACCTGGCGGCGGTGACCAGTGCGGCGGACGTCGAACCCGACGAGGACGCGCTGGACTGGATGCTCGAGACCTCGGTGCCGACCGGGAAGCTCCAGGTGCCGGAGCTGACCACCCACACCCTCATCGACACGCTCGCGCCGGTCGAATATCAGGAGGAGTACGCCGAGACCGTCCGTCGGGCCGGCAAGGGCGGGCTGCTGCGCCAGGCCTTCGTCGACCGAGAGGGCCACTGCGAGTTCACCGTGGCCGAGAACCTGGCCGCCTTCGACGCCCTCGAGGAGCGGCTCGACACCGGCCGCTGGGGTCGGGTGGCCTCCACCGGTCGCCTCCAGGAGTCGGCGGAGCAGTGGGGTGAGTCCGACTACGTCGACTTCCGCCCCGGCGAGTTCGTCAACGACCGGCAGTGGAAGGGGCAGCACTGATGGGTGTGGAACGCCGTAGCGTCCTCGGTGCGGGTCTCGGGATGGCGGCGGCCGGCGCCGCCGTGATCGGAGCCGCACCGGCGTCCGCAGCCGAATCGAAGAGGAGTGGGCAGATGGGAGAGCGCGAGTTCGCGAGGCTGGTCGCCTCGGTGCCGATGGAGGCGCCGGGAGCCGAGTTGGCCTACCAGGCGGTGGTCGACATCGCACCGTCGGAGGAGCTCGGTGACGGTCCCTGGGGCGGACGGCGGATCGTCCCGATCACCGGCGGCAGGTTCGCCGGTCCCCGGATCGCCGGGCGGGTGCGCGCCGGCGGCGCGGACCGGCAGACAGTGCGGGACGACGGGGTCCGCATGCTGGAGGCCACCTACGAACTGGAGGCCGACGACGGGGCGGTGCTCACCGTGGTCAACCACGTCGTGATCCACGAGACCGACCAGGGTCGCTATGCCCGTTCGTGGATGGAGGTCACCGCGCCCAGTGGGCCGCACGCCTGGCTCAACCAGCGGGTACTCGTCGGCACGCTGAACTCGCTCAAACCCGAGCGTGACGCCGTCCTCATCCGCACCTTCGTGCTGACCTGAGGCCGGGCCGCCGCGTCCCGTCGGGGCGCGGCGGCGCCCGTCACGGCAGTTTGCGCACCTCGCCGCGCAGCCGGGCCATGGTGGCATCCAGGTCGGCTGCGGTGCGGGCTGCGGAGCCGAGCTCGTCGAGCAGGCCGGCGGGCACGGTGCCGTCGTACTTGTAGTAGATGGTGTGCTCCACGCTGGCCCAGAAGTCCATCGCGATGGTGCGGATCTGGACCTCGACCGGGACGTGCTCGGTGCGGTCGGAGAGGTAGACGGGCACCTTGATGATGGTGTGCAGGCTGCGGTAGCCGTTGGGCTTCGGGTCGGCGATGTAGTCCTCGACCTCGAGCACGGTGACATCGGACTGCCCGGTGAGCATCTCCTGGATCCAGTAGACGTCGGAGACGAAGGGGCACACCACTCGCACCCCGGCGATGTCGCGGATCTGCTGCTCGATGGCGGCGAAGGTGGGCTCGACGTCGAGCTTGGCCACCTTGGCCATCAGGCTCGCCGGTGACTTGAGCCGGCTGCGGACGTGCTCGATCGGGCTGTGGTCGTGGGTCTCCTCGAACTCCTGGCGCAGGATCGAGATCTTGGTGGTGACCTCGTCGATCGCGAACTTGTAGCGCAACCTGAACCGGGAGGCCTCGCGCTGCAACTCCTGGAGGTCGGCCACGGCACCCGGGAGAAGGTCGTCACCGGGTCCCCAGCGGCTCAGAGCGACCGCCAGCGGGTCGTCCTGACTCGTGGTGGCGGTGTCGTCCATGCGTCTCGGGCTCCTCATCGCGCGGCTCCTCCAGCATCCCAGGTCGGACAAGCACCGCGACAGCACCCTGGTGGATCGACCTGTAGAAAGGAGCGGTATGGGGCACATCTCCTACGCCGATCTTCCGGTCCTGGACACCGAGGTGCTCGTGGTCGGCGCGGGGCCCACCGGGCTGATGGCGGCCCTGACGCTGGGTCGCGTCGGGGTCGGCGCCGTGGTCGTGGATCCCAAGAGCGGACCCACCCGTGAGTCCCGGGCCCTGGCGGTGCAGCCGCGGACGATGGAGATCTACGACCAGCTCGGTCTCGCCGAGCGGGTGGAGGCCGAGGCGGTGATGGCCCCTCAGGTCTCCGTCGGCACGCGTCGGGCCCCGCTCCCGTTCGCGGAGCTCCAGGCAGGAGCGACCCGGTTCCCCGGGATCCGGGTCTTCGAGCAGAGCCGCAACGAGGCGATGCTGGCCGAGGCCCTCGCGGCGCAGGGCGGTCCGGTGCTCTGGCAGCACCGCCTGATCAGCTTCATCGAGGCACCGTCCGAGGAGTCCGGCGTGACGGCCCTGGTCGAGAGTGTCGACGGTCTGCTCCGGGTGCGGGCCCGATGGTGCCTCGGGGCCGACGGAGCCGGGTCGCTGGTACGCCGCCTGCTCGACCTGCCCTTCGAGGGGGTGACCGACGAGGCGCTGTTCTGGGTGGCCGATGTCCGAGGGGCCAGCGGCGTGCGGGACGACGCGGTGTCCTTCCGGTTCGGGACGGAGCTGTTCTGCGTCGCCTTCCCGCTGGGGCCGGACGGTCACGTGCGGTTGATCGCGCTCGCCCCTGGCATCGAGGTCACCCCGGAGGAGGCGCTGGGCAGCCTGCGTCGCCAGCTCGGCATCGACCACCGGTCGCTGGACTGGTTCTCCACCTACCGGGTGCACCATCGCTGCGCGACGCGGTTCCGGGTCGGCCCGGTCTTCCTCGCCGGTGACGCCGCCCATGTGCACTCGCCGGTCGGCGGTCAGGGCATGAACACCGGCCTCCAGGACGCGCATCACCTCGCCCTGACCATCGCCGACGTGCGGCACGGCCGCGCCGAGCCCGCGGCGTTGGACCGCTACGAGGCCGAGCGCCGACCGGTCGCCCGCCACCTGGTGTCCTCGACCGACCGCGCCTTCGGCCTCGTCGCCCGCCGCGGGCGGCTCGCTGGGTTGCTGCGGCTGCGCGGCAGTGCGCTGCCTCCGCTGCTCTTCGGTGCGGTACGCCGGCTCCCGGTCGGCCGCGTCCTCGCCGGCTGGCTCGGGCAGTACCGCATCCGCTACCACTTCACCGCCGCGGACCGGCTGCCGAGCTGGGCGGAGGACCCCCTCGTGGGTCGCCGACTCCCACCCGCCCACGACAACCAGCTGCCGCTGCGGGCACTGGCCTGGCAGTGGCACACCTACGGCGGCGTACCCGTCGAGATGTCGGCCGCGCCCGAGTGGATCGAGGGCCCGCACCACTTCGCCGCCGATGCCACCGGTCGACTTCGCCCGGATCGGGCCTACCTGGTCCGCTCGGACGGGTTCGTCGCGGCCGCGATCCCGCGGCGGGGGCCCACGCCCGATGCGGCTGCTCTGGACGAGGCCCTCCGGGCCCATCGCCTGGCCTGTTGACGCTCCTCGACCCCGGACCGTGCCGAGGCGCGTCAGTGGCCGGCCGCGAGGGAACGTCGGCAGGTGTCGAGGATGAGGCGGAGGTCGGCACGCTGGGCGGAGTCGATCTCGCGGAGCATCTCCTCCTCGAGTTCCTCGACCCGGGGGTCGTACTCGTCGAGGAAGGCCCTGCCCTCGGTGGTCAGCGAGATCAGCATCCTGCGGCGGTTGTCCGGATCGGTCCGTCGCTCGATCAGCCCGCGTCGCTCCAGGGCGCCGACCAGGTCGGCCGCGGACTGCGCCCGGACGAAGGACGCACGGGCGAGGTCGGCGGCGGTCATGGTGGGGACGCGCTCGAGGACCGACAGCGCGGTGTATTGGAGTGCGGTCACCCCCGACCCCTTGAGGACGGCGTCCAGCCGGGCACGGGTCACGAGCTCGAGCTGCTTGACGACGTAGAGCAGCAGCGGGGCTCGGGTCTCCTCGGTCACCCGGTCATTGAACCAGTCCGCCCCTGCTCTTGCGGCAGGAACCCGGGACGTGCGAATATCAGGATTCCTGTTAATTCCGAGGAGTCGACCCATGCCAGTAGATCTGTGGCCCGCCGACCTGCCGGACGCCCTGCGCGCCGAGCTGGTCGACGACATCGCCGTGCTCACGCTTGCCCGTCCCCACAAGCGCAACGCCCTGAGCGACGAGGCGGTGCTGGGGATCGAGCGCTTCTTCGCCGCCATCGAGCAGGGACAGGGCGAACAGGTCCGTGCCGTCGTCATCGATGCGGAGGGCGACCACTTCTGCGCCGGACTCGACCTCGGCGAGATGGCCGAGCGTGACACCTTCTCCGGTGTGGCGCACTCCCGGATGTGGCACCGGGCCTTCGAGCGGATCGAGTTCGGGCCGGTCCCGGTCGTCTCCGCGCTCAAGGGAGCCGTGGTCGGGGGCGGGCTCGAGCTCGCCTCGGCGACCCATATCCGGGTCGCGGAGGAGTCCACCTTCTACGCGCTCCCCGAGGGGCAGCGCGGACTCTTCGTCGGCGGCGGCGCCTCGGTACGGGTGCCGCGCCTGATCGGGGTGGCGCGGATGGCCGACATGATGCTCACCGGTCGGCGCTACTCCGCCGAGGAGGGACAGGCCATCGGTCTGAGTCAGTACGTCGTGCCGGACGGCACCGCCCGCAAGACCGCGATCGAACTGGCCCACCGGATCGCCCAGAACGCCCCGCAGACCAACTTCGCCGTCGTCCAGGCACTGCCGCGGATCGCGGAGGCCAACCCGCGCGACGGGTTCTTGATGGAGTCGATGATGGCCGCCATCGCCCAGGGCACCGATGACGCGAAGGGCCGGATGCGCGACTTCCTCGCCGGCCGCGCGAAGAAGGTGACCGACGAATGACCGCCCCGATGGCAACCGAGCGTTCCGAGTCGGTCGGCGGCACCGCTGTCCAACAGGGTCAGATCATCTCCACCCCCCCGAGCGACGTACTCGACCGGACCCAGGTAGGTGGCTTCCTGCGCTGGCTGCGAGCCGAGCGCGGGCTCGACCTCGGTGGCCACGACGAGCTGTGGGAGTGGTCGGTCGACGACCTGGCCGGGTTCTGGTCGGCCGTGTGGGAGTACTTCGAGGTCCGCAGCCATGCCGAGCTGGCGGACGGGGCGCCGTACTCCACCGTCCTGACCGGCCGCGAGCTGCCAGGGACTCGGTGGTTCACCGACGCCGCGATCAACTACGCCGAGCATGCGCTCGACGGCTGGGCCGATCCGGACGAGGTGGCGGTGCTGGGCCGCTCCCAGACCCGGCCGGACGTGGAGCTGACCGTCGCCGAGCTGCGCGACCGGGTCGCCCGGGCCCGGCAGGCCCTCGAGCGACTCGGGGTGCGCCGGGGTGACCGCGTCGTGGGCTACCTGCCGAACATCCCCGAGACGCTGGTGGCCTTCCTCGCCACCGCGAGCCTGGGTGCGACCTGGGCGAGCTGCGCCAGCGAGTTCGGGCCGCGCAGCGTGATCGACCGGTTCGCCCAGGTGGAGCCCACCGTGCTGCTGGTCGCCGCCGGCTACCGCTACGGCGCCAAGGACATCGACCGTCGCGGTCAGATCGCCGAGATCCGGGCCGAGCTCCCCACCGTGGAGCACGTGATCGACGTGGAGTACGGCGACCACCGGGTCGAGGACGCCCTGTCCTGGTCCGGTCTGCTCGCCGCCGAGGACGGTGGCGACCCGGTCTTCGAGCCGGTGCCGTTCGACCACCCCCTGGTGGTGCTCTTCTCCTCCGGCACGACCGGGAAGCCGAAGGCGATCGTGCACGGCCACGGCGGCATCCTGCTCGAGCACCTGAAGAACCACGCCTTCTCCTGGGACATGGGTCCGGGCGACCGGATGCTCTGGTTCTCCACCACCGCCTGGATGATGTGGAACGCGCTGGTCTCCTCACTCCTGGTGCGTTCCTCGATCGTGATGATCGACGGCAACCCGATGTACCCCGACGTGGCCTGGCAGTGGCGGCTGGCCGCCGAGACCGGCGCCACCGTGATGGGCGCCAGCCCCGGATTCGTGATGGCCTCCCGCAAGGAGGGCCTCGACCTGCGCGACGGCAGCGCCACCGGCGGCCGCGAGCTCGCCGTGCGCACCCTGGGGTCGGCGGGTGCGCCGCTCCCGCCCGAGGGCTACGCCTGGCTGGCCGAGCAGTTGCCCGGCGCCATGATCAACGTCGGCAGCGGCGGCACCGACGTGTGCTCCGGCATCGTGCAGAACAACCCGCTCCTCCCGGTCTATGCCGGTGAGATCTCCGGCCGCGCCCTCGCCGTCGACGCGCACGCCTACGACGAGCAGGGCCGCGAGGTCGTGGACGAGCTCGGCGAGCTGGTCATCACCTCCCCGATGCCCTCGATGCCAGTGGGCTTCTGGGGCGATGCGGACGGCAGCCGCTACCGGGCCGCCTACTTCGACCACTTCCCGGGCGTGTGGCGGCACGGTGACTGGATCGTCTTCCACGAGAACGGCTCCTGCCACGTGGCCGGCCGCTCCGATGCGACGCTCAACCGCGGCGGCGTCCGGCTCGGGACCGCCGAGTTCTACCGGGTCGTGGAGGAGGTCGACGGCGTCGCGGACAGCCTCGTCGTCCACCTGGAGGACCCCGACGGCGGCAACGGCGAGCTGCTCTGCTTCCTGGTCGCCGAGTCGGGCGAGGTCGACGACGCGCTGCGCGGACAGGTGGTCGCGGCGCTGCGGACGGCGCTCTCCCCGCGGCACGTGCCGGACCGGGTGATCGGCGTACCCGTGATCCCGCGCAACCTCACCGGCAAGAAGCTGGAGCTGCCGGTCAAGCGGATCCTGCAGGGAGCTCGCCTGGAGGACGTCGCCAGCCGGGACGCGCTGGCCGACCCCGCGTCGCTGGACGCCTTCGTCGCGATGGCCGCCCGATGATCGCCCCGGAGCAGGTCCGCACCATCGGCGTCGTCGGCACCGGCGCGATCGGAGCCAGCTGGGTCGCCCTCGGGCTCCAGCACGGACTGGACGTCGTCGCCTGGGATCCCGCCGAGGACGCCCCCGAGCGGCTCTCCGAGCGGTTGAACTCCCTGGCCTCCCCTGACGTGGGGGTCGGGGAGGCCAGGGTCACCTTCGTCGAGACCCCCGAGGACGTGGCGGCCGCGGCCGACATCGTCTTCGAGGCCGGCCCGGAGCGACTGGAGACCAAGCGGGAACTGTTCGCCCGACTGGATGCCGCGGCCGGCCCGGAGGTCCTGCTGACCAGCAGCTCCTCGGGTCTGCGGCCGAGCACGTTCCAGGACGCCTGCACCCGGCACCCGGAGCGGGTGCTGGTGGCCCACCCGTTCAACCCGCCCCACCTGGTTCCGCTGGTCGAGGTGGTCGGCGGTGCGGCGACCTCCGACGAGGCCGCCGAGGCGGCGCTCGCCGTCCTGCGCCACCTGGGCAAACAGCCGATCCGGATCCGCCGCGAGGTGCCCGGTCACGTGGCGAACCGGCTCCAGGCCGCGCTGTGGCGCGAGGCCTACCACCTGGTCGAGCAGGGGGTGGTCTCGGTCGCGGATATCGACACCGCGATCGCCTCGGGCCCCGGCCTACGCTGGGCGCTGCTGGGTCCCTTCGCCACCCAGCACGTGTCGGGCGGCCCCGGTGGGTTCGCGCACGTGATGGCACATCTCGGACCGCCGATGGTCGAGTGGTGGGATGACCTCGGCAGCCCCGAATTCTCCGAGGACCTGGTGAGCACCCTGGTCGCCGGCGTCGACGAGGAGATGGACGGCGTCGACGTCCCCGACCTGGTCGCCCGGCGCGACCGCGCCCTCACCGCCCTGCTCGACCTCAAGCGGGATCAAGGACTCTGAGGAGCCCCCTGTGACCCCGCCGCCCCACGAACCCTCCGATCAGGACACTGCATGAACGACAACGGCATCGGTTCCTGGCCCGCCCGCCGGGCCCGGATGACCCCGCACGCCCGAGCGCTGGTCCAGGACGACCACACCCTCACCTACGCCGAACTGGAGACGCTGGTCGGCAGCGCCGCCGCCGGGCTCCGCGACCGTGGCATCGGCCGCGGTGACCGGGTGGCCTTCCTCGGCCTGAACTCGATCGAGCTGATCGTCACCCTGTACGCCACCGCCCGGCTGGGTGCGGTCTTCCTCCCCCTGAACACCCGGCTGGCCGCACCCGAGCTCGCCTGGATCCTGGGCGACAGCGAGCCCGCTGTGCTGATCCACGCCGAGGAGTTCGACGAGACGGTCGCGCTCCCGGAGATCGCCGCGACCGGCGTACCGCTGCACCGGGTGAGCACCGAGGGCGGCCGCGGCCTCGGTGCGCTGCTGGTGCCCGACGCCGAGCCGGTGCCGGCGTGCACGGTCGGGCTCGACGACCTCTTCATGATCCAGTACACCTCCGGCACCAGCGGCCGCCCCAAGGGTGTGCAGCTCACCCATGGCAACATCACCTGGAACGCCTACAACCTGCTCGTCGACGTGGACCTGCGTTCGGACGAGGTCGCACTGGTGACCGCGCCGCTGTTCCACACGGCCGCGCTCAACCAGATCCTGCTGCCGACCCTCCTCAAGGGCGGCACCTCGCTGATCGCGGCCAAGTTCGACCCCGGCGAGGCGCTCCGCACGATCGAGCGGGAGGGCGTGACGCTGCTGTTCGGGGTGGCCTCGATGTACCTCGCGCTGGCCCAGCACCCCGACTGGGAGACCGCGGACCTGAGCACCCTACGCTCCGCGCTGAGCGGGGGAGCGCCGATCCCGGTCACCCTGCTGGAGACCTGGCGCGACCGCGGGCTCACCATCATCCAGGGGTACGGCCTCACCGAGGCCTCGCCGGGCACCACGATGCTGCGGGTCGGCGAGGCCCTCGATCGGCTCGGTTCGGCCGGTACGCCGTGCTTCTTCACCGACGTCCGCCTGGTCGGCCCGGACGGCGACCCGCCCGAGACCGGTCAGCCGGGGGAGATCCTGGTGTCCGGCCCCAACGTCACGCCCGGCTACTGGCGCAATGAGGAGGCCACCGCCGGCAGTTTCGAACCGGGTGGCTGGCTGCGTACCGGGGACGTGGCCGTGCTGGACGAGGACGGCTTCCTCTACGTCGTCGACCGGGTCAAGGACATGTTCATCTCCGGCGGGGAGAACGTCTACCCGGCCGAGGTCGAACAGGCCGTCTACACCCACCCGGGGGTCGCCGAGGTGGCCGTCATCGGCGTCCCGGACGCGCGCTGGGGCGAGGTCGGCCGCGCGGTCGTCGTGCGACGCGCCGACACTTCGCTGACCGAGGCCGATCTGTTGGCCCACCTGGACGGCCGTTTGGCCCGCTACAAGATCCCGCGCAGTGTCGTCTTCGTCGACCAGATCCCCCACAACGCCTCCGGCAAGCTGCTCAAGTCCCGGGTCCGGGAACTGCACGGCGACGCCGATCTCTCCCAAGGAGCCACCAGATGACCACCCCCACCCGCTACGAACCGCGCATCGACCTCGAGGAGATCTCCGCCCTCGACATGCACGTGCACGTCGAACAGGACGATCACGGCTGCCTGTCGCTCTCCGATGACCTGATGGATGCCTCGGCGGCGTACTTCAAGTCCTCCGACAACCGCACCCCGACCGTCGACGACCTCGCCGAGCGCTACCGCGAGCACGGCATGGCCGCGGTCGTCTTCACCGTCGACGCCGCCACCGCCACCGGCCAGCCCGCACTGTCCAGCGAGGAGATCGCCGAGCGGTGCGCCGTGCACTCCGACGTGCTCATCCCGTTCGGCTCGGTCGACCCGCACCGCGGTGCGGACGCGGTCGCGCAGGCCCGCCGGCTGGTGACCGATCACGGCGTCCGCGGGTTCAAGTTCCACCCGAGCCTGCAGGCCTTCGCGCCCAACGACCCGGCGTTCTCGCCGCTGTGGGAGGCGCTCGAGGAGTTGGGGGTGCCGGCCCTGTTCCACACCGGCCAGAACGGCATCGGCGCCGGTCTCCCCGGCGGGCGCGGCATCAAGCTGCGCTACTCCCAGCCGCTGCTGCTCGATGACGTCGCCGCGGACCACCCCGGTCTCACCGTGATCCTCGCGCACCCGTCGGTGCCGTGGCAGGGCGAGGCGATCTCGATGGCCACCCACAAGGCGAACGTCTACATCGACCTCTCCGGCTGGTCGCCGAAGTACTTCCCGGCCGAGCTCGTCCGCGCGGCCGGCGGCATGCTCAAGCGCAAGGTGCTCTTCGGCAGCGACTACCCGCTGATCAGCCCGGAGCGCTGGATCTCCGACGCCGAGGGCCTGGGCTGGAAGCCCGAGGTCATGCCCGGGATCCTCAAGGGGAACGCCGCCAAGGTGCTCGGCCTGGCCTGACCGGTAGAGCGCTGTCGCTGCGACCCCTCGAGGCTCTCTCGAGGGGTCGCCACATTTTCACCCTCGATCCACTTGACCGTGGTGACCCGTATCACCATGATTGCCAGGAACCCTGTTAATCAGGATTCCTGAACTAGGAGACATCATGACCAGCACCCTCGGCACCCCCGACGCCGGGACCGGCGAGCAGTCCCGCCGGATGGGCAAGATCGTGGCGAGCAGCTTCACCGGCAGCCTGATCGAGTACTACGACTTCCTGCTCTACTCCACCGCCTCGGCCACCGTGTTCGGCCAGGTGTTCTTCTCCGACCTCGACCCGGTCACCGGCACCATCGCCTCCTTCGGCACCTTCGCCGCCGGTTACCTGGCGCGGCCACTGGGCGGCGTGATCTTCGGTCACTACGGCGACAAGCTCGGCCGCAAGAAGATGCTGGTGCTCACCATGACCATCATGGCGCTGGTCAGCTTCGCGATCGGCCTGCTGCCGACGTACGCCGCGATCGGGGCGGCCGCACCGGTCCTGCTGATCCTGCTCCGGGTGATCCAGGGCGTCGCGATCGGTGGCGAGTGGGGCGGTGCGGTGCTGATGACCGCCGAGCACGCCACCACCCGACGCGGGCTGTGGGCCTCCTTCACCAACGCCGGCGCCCCGGCGGGCATGCTGCTCTCCACCGCGGTGATGGCGGTGATGGCCTCGGTCACGACGCCGGACCAGTTCCTCGCCTGGGGCTGGCGGGTGCCGTTCCTGCTGAGCATCGTCCTGCTCGGCGTGGGCCTGTGGATCCGGCTGAGCGTCGAGGAGTCCCCGGCGTTCTCCGCGATGAAGGAGCAGAAGAAGGAGGCGAAGGTCCCGCTCTTCGATGTCCTGCGCAACCACCCGCGCAACCTGTTCCTGGCCGCCGGCGTCGGGCTGGGCGCCTTCATCATCCAGGGTGTGCTGACCACCTTCCTGATCAGCTACGCCCTCGGCGCCGGCTTCGAGCGGTCCACCGTGCTGAACGCGCTGACCATCTCCTCGGCCGGAGCCATCCTCGGCATCATCGGCTGGTCCGCGCTCAGCGACCGGCTGGGTCGACGCCCGGTCGTGATGACCGCGGCAGCCGTGACCGCCGTCTACGGCTACCTGCTCTTCCCGATGATCGACTCGGGGAGCACCGCCCTGCTCGTGCTGGCCGCGGTGCTCGGGCAGTCGGTCATCCACGCCGCCTTCTACGGCCCGCTGGCCGCGCTGATGAGCGAGGTGTTCTCGACCGAGTCCCGTTACACCGGTGCCTCCCTGGGCTACCAGTTGGCCGGCATGGGTGCCGGGATCTCGCCGCTGCTCTTCGCCTGGCTGCAGAGCGCCGGCGCCGGCACGATGCTGCTCTCCACCGTGATCGCGGCTTTCTGCGCGCTCAGCATCGTCTGCCTGCTCGCGCTCGGTGAGACCAAGGACCGGGAGCTGATCGACGCCTGATCGATCCTGCCGGGCGGGCGGTGAGGGGGTGCTCGTCCGGCAAGGATGCAGAACGATGCCCGCTTCCCGGGGTGGAACTCCACCCCGGGAAGCGGGCATCTCGGCTACCTACCTCGCCGAAGGGGCAAGGGGTCCGCCCCGTGGTCTCACCCCGAGACCAGCTCCGACTCGCGGTCGGGAGAGGGCCGGTGGCCGAGGTCGGCCGTGGGGACGTCCTTGGTCTCGC
>NZ_AUGU01000017.1 GCF_000422825.1 Nocardioides insulae DSM 17944
CCGGCCCCTTCAAGCAACTCACCATCCAGGTCGACGCCACCGACAACCAAGGCCTGGCCAAGATCGTCGCCAACCTCTACCAGGGCAACACCCTGATCAAGTCCACCCAGACCCCCATCGACGGCGCCACCGCGGCCACCCACACCGCCACCATCACCCCACCCGAGGGCACCTACACCCTCAAATACAACGCCCACGACCAGGCCGGCAACATCTCCCAGACCGGCACCACCACACTCACCATCGACACCACCGCACCCACCGCCACCATCAAGGACGGCACCACCTACACCAAGAAGACCGGTCAGACCTACGACCTCATCTCCTTCAAACTCCACGACACCGGCAAGATCGACAAACTCGACCTCAACGGCACCATCAAGGACCTCAGCAACAACACCTGGTCAGACCTCAACTACGTCCAACCCGGCCGGTACGGCGCCCACCAAGGCACCAACACCCTCACCATCCACGACCTCGCCGGCAACACCACCACCTACACCTTCACCCTCAACTGACCCACCACCACACCGGGGCCCGGCCTGAACCACAGGCCGGGCCCCGGCCACGTCGGAGGGCGGGCCCCGGGGCACGTCGCCCTCGAGTGGGCGTGACGGGACGCGGGGCCCGTCATGAGGACGGGCCCCGCTCCTCCGGCGGCCGCAACAGGGGGATGCACGGCGCACCGGGGGCGCTCTGCCGGGTCTCGGGAACACCGATAGAGCGACGCGTCGGAGAAAGGGAGATCTCCCTCCCCCGCATGCCGACTCCGAACAGGTTGCCACCTCAACCACCCTGTGTCGACAGATAGCCGGCTGGCAGGCTGGAGGAATGACTGGTCTCGATCTTCTGACCCCCACCCTGCACGGGCTCTACGTCGGCGGCCGGTGGCGACCGGCGGCCGACGGTGGCAAGTTGGCCGTCACCGACCCCGCCGACGGCAGCGAGCTCACCCGGATCGCCGACGCCACCGCGGACGACGCGCGAGCCGCCCTCGACGCCGCGGTGGCCGCGCAGGCCGACTGGGCCGCCACCGCCCCGCGCGAGCGGGGAGAGGTCCTCCGCCGCGCCTTCGAGCTGCTCACCGAACGGGCCGACGACTTCGCCGAGCTGATGAGTCTGGAGATGGGCAAGCCCCTCGCCGATGCCCGTGGGGAGGTCACCTACGGCAGCGAGTTCTTCCGGTGGTTCGCCGAGGAGGCCGTCCGCATCCATGGCCGGTGGATGCACAATCCGGCCGGGGGCACGCGGCTGCTGACGCTGCGGAAGCCGGTGGGGCCCTGCCTGTGCATCACGCCGTGGAACTTCCCCCTCGCGATGGGGACCCGCAAGATCGGCCCGGCGGTGGCGGCGGGCTGCACCATGGTGGTCAAGCCGGCCCGGCAGACCCCGCTCACCATGCTCGCCCTCGCCGACCTGCTCGCCGAGGCCGGACTCCCCGACGGGGTGCTCAACGTGGTCGCGACCAGCCGCTCCGGCGAACTCTCCCGCACCCTGATGTCCGACCCGCGACTGCGCAAGGTCTCCTTCACCGGATCGACCGAGGTCGGTCGCACGCTGGTGGAGCAGAGCGCGGACCAACTGTTGCGGGTCTCGATGGAACTCGGCGGGAACGCTCCGTTCCTGGTCTTCGAGGACGCCGACCTCGACGCCGCCGTCGACGGCGCGATGATCGCCAAGATGCGCAACATGGGCGAGGCATGTACCGCCGCCAACCGCTTCTATGTGCAGGAGTCGGTCGCCGAGGAGTTCTCCGGGCGGCTGGCCGAACGGATGAGCGCACTGACCCTGGGCCGCGGGCAGGACGACGGCGTCGAGGTCGGCCCGCTGATCGACCAGGACGCCGTCGCCTCCGTCGAACGGCTCGTCTCCGGTGCGCTCCGCGACGGCGCCCGCCTGGTCACCGGCGGCACCGCACCCGAAGGCAAGGGCTACTTCTACCCGCCGACCGTGCTCACCGGCGTACGACCCGAGTCGGAGATCAACCGGGAGGAGATCTTCGGCCCGGTCGCAGCGATCAGCACCTTCGCGGACGAGGCGGAGGCGATCCGCCGCGCCAACGCGACCGAGTACGGTCTGGTCGCCTACGTCTACACCCGCGATGTCACCCGGGTGCTGCGGGTCTCCGAGGCGCTCGAGTACGGCATGGTCGGCGTCAACACCGGGCTCGTCTCCAACCCGGCCGCCCCGTTCGGCGGTGTGAAGGCGTCGGGGCTGGGCCGGGAGGGCGGCTTCGAGGGCATCGAGGAGTACCTGGAGACGACCTACGTCGCACTCCCGGTCTGAGCGGGGCCGGACGCAGCACGCCCCCAACCCGGCCCGGGTCGGGGGCGTCGCGCTGGGTCAGCCGCAGGTCACTCGGCGGTGTGGGCGTCGTCGGCACCGGCGGTCCCGGCGGTGCCGGCTCCCAGCACTCCGCCGAGGCCCTCGGATGCCTTGCCGACCGACTTGTTGATCAGCGACTGGATGTCGATGCCGGTGGCCGCCTGGAGCATCGACATCGTCTCCACGACGTTGTCGGTGACCTGCTTGGGCAGCCTGCCGGCGCCGTCGGTGGAGAGCACGGTGAGTTGGTCGATCGCGCTGATCGGGGAGGCGACCTTCTCCGCGATCTGCGGCAGCACCTCGACGAGCATCTGCAGCACCGCCGCGTCGTTGTAGTGGGCGAACGCCTCGGCCCGCTTGTCCATCGCCTCGGCCTCGGCCTGGCCCACCGCCAGGGTCGCGGCCGCAGTGGCGTCACCCTCGGCGCGGACGGCCTCGGCCTCCGCGGTACGGCGGGCCTTCTCGGCCTCACCGCGCTTGGCACCCTCGATCGCCTCGGCCTCGGCGAGGGCCGCTCGGCGAGCCTGCTCGGCCTCACCGCTGAGACGGGTCTCCGCAGCGGAGGCCTCGGCGGCAGCGATGGAGGCGGCCTTGCGGGCCTCGGCCCGAGCGATCTCGGCGTTGCGCTCGGCCTCTGCCTCCTGCTCGACACGGTATCGCTGGGCGTCGGCGGGCTTGCGGACCTGGGTCTCCAGCTCCCGCTCGGTCAGTGCCGCCTGCCGGACGGCCACCTTCTCCTGCTCCAGCAGGATCGCCTGGTCGCGGTCGGCCTGGGCCAGTGGCCCGGACGCGGCAGCGTTGGCGGCGGCGGCATCGGTCTCGGCCTTGATCCCCGCCTGGCGCAGGGCGAGCGCGCGCTGGGAGACCGCGATCTCCTCCTCGGCCCGGATGCGGGCCTGCTCGGCCGCCTGCCGGGCCTCGGCCTCCGCGATCGAGGCGGCCTGCTGGATCCGGGCGGCCTCGGGGCGACCGAGGTCGGCCAGGTAGCTGCCGTCGTCCGTCACGTCCTGGATCTGGAAGGTGTCGAGGATGAGGCCCTGACCGGTCAGCGAGCTCTCCGACTCGTCGGCGACCCGCTGGGCGAAGGCGGCGCGGTCACGGATGATCTGCTCCACGGTCAGGCCGCCGACGATCGACCGGAGCGCACCGGCGAGCACCTCCTGGGTGAACGGCTCGACGTCCTGCTGCTGGGTGAGGAAGCGCTGGGCCGCGAGACGGATCTGGTCGGCGTTGCCGCCGACCTTGACGATGGCGACACCGTCGAGGTTCAGCTTGATGCCCTGACCGGAGACCGCGCCCCGGATCTGCACCGAGATCCGGCGGCTGGAGAGATCCATGGTCGCCAGCTTCTGGACGAACGGGATCACGAAGATGCCGCCACCCAGCACGACCTTCTGGCCGGACAGGTCGTGGGTGAGCTGCCCGGTCTCCGGGTTGATCACGGCCTTGCCCTTGCGCCCGGTGACGATGAAGGCCTGGTTGGGGCCGGCCACCTTGTAGCGGCTGGTGACCAGCAGGATCAGCAGCACCAGTAGTACGACGATGCCGATGATCGGCAACAGGATGTCCATCGACGGGTTCTCCTCGGTTCGGGTGATGGAAGCTGGGTGGCCGCCGGCTCAGGGCAGCTCTCGCCAGGACGGCGCGACGGTGACGGCGGTCGGGGACAGCACGCCGGTGACGTAGACGGGAGTGCCCGGCTCGATGGCACTGCCGTCGGTCTGGGAGGGGTCGAGCTTGGCGTTGTACTGCACCGAGTGCCCGCCGATCCGCACCCGGACGATGCCGAAGCCCTCGGCCGGGATCGCGGTGAGCACGGTGGCGTCATGCCCGAGGCTCTGCTCGGGCTTGGTCGTGCCTTCCCCGGTGTCGCCCTTGAGCAGCCGGGTCAGCCACAGTGCGAACCAGGCGGCGACCGCGCCGGCCGCGACACCGACCGCACCGGTGACCAGCGGCGGCGCACCGAGTGCGTCGGCGATCCCGCCTCCGAAGCCCAGCGCCGCCACGAAACCGCCGAGCGCCGCAGACGAGAACCAGTCCGCGCTGAGGGCATCGAAGACACCGTCGAGCAGGTCACCTGCGATCAGCGAGACGAGCAGGATCCCGAGACCGACCAGGCCGATGATCATGAAGACGGTCACTACTGGGCTCCTCCTGGTGGGGGCGTGAAGTCAGAGCGCCGCCCGGCTGGGCTCGTTCTACCCGGCCGGTCGGGCATCAAACCCTTTCATCCCCGTTGCCCCGGCGCCACCGCAGGTGAGGAGCGGTGGACACGGTCCGGTCAGCTCGCGGTCGCGGACCGCAGGAAGTCCTCCAGGATCGGCCCGGCGTCACCCGAGCCCGACTCGCCCTCGGCGAGGTAGACCGCGACCGCCAGGTCGCCCTGGGCGGCCACCATCCAGGCATGCGTGTGCAGCGAGCCACCGCTCTCGAACTCCGCCGTGCCGGTCTTCGCGATCACCGGCGCGCCCGGCACGTCGGCCAGTCCGGCCCCGCTGCCCTCGGTCACCACCGCACGCAGCATGCCGCGCAGTTGCGCGCTCTCCCGCGGGGTGAGCCGCTGCACCCGGTCGGGCACCGGCGAGGTGACCCCGTCGACCAGGTGCGGCACGACGGTGTGGCCCGAGACGACGCTGCCGATCATGGTCGCCATCGCCATCGGGGAGGCGGTGATGGTGCCCTGCCCGATCAGGTCGGCGGCCTTCTCGACCTCGGTGCGGGGTGCGGGGACCTGCCCGAAGTACGCCGGGAAGCCCACTTCGTGATCGATGCCCAACCCCAACGAGGCCGCCGCGGCGGCGAGGTCGTCCTCGCTCACACGGTCGCTGGAGCCCACGAAGGCGGTGTTGCACGATTGCGCGACCGCCTCGGCGAGAGTGATCGAGCCGAGCGAGGAGGCCGGGTAGTCGTCGTAGTTCTCGAAGCGCTTGCCATCCACGCTCAGCTCGGCCGGACACTCCACACCGGACTCCGGGCTCAGTCCGGAGCGCAGCAGGGCCAGGCTCGAGACCGCCTTGAACGTCGACCCGGGGGCCGCCTGACCGTAGGTGGCGAGGTTGAGCCCGTCGTTCGCCGGGGCGTTGGCCGCGGCGAGGATGGCTCCGTCGCTGGGTCGCAGCGCCACCAGCGCCGCGGCACCGGTGTCACCGAGGAGTCCCTCGGCGTAGGACTGGAGGCGTAGGTCGAGGGTCAGCCGCAGGGGTCGACCCGGCACGGGGTCCACGCTGGTGAGTTCGGTGGCGGTGCCGTCGGGGGCCACCGCCGTGATGACCGCTCCCGGAGTGCCGCGCAACTGCTCGTCGTAGCGGGCCTGGAGCCCGGAGAGTCCGGCGACGTCGCCGGACCGGTAGCGATCCGGCGCCTGCTCGACGATCTCCGCGGTCACCTCACCCGCGTCGCCGAGGATCGGGGCGGCGAACTCCCGGGAGGGGCCCAGAGGCAGGCGGTCACCCAGGGACACCGCGCCGGGGATGCCCGTCAGTCCGGCGGGCACCTCGTCCTGGCGGTAGACGACGGCCTCGACGAACGCCTTCTCCCCCGATGCCCGCACCCGGGCGACGTAGGCCCGATCGTCGATGTCGAGCCGCCGGGCGAGCCTCCGGGCGGAGGCCACCGCACGGTCTCCAGCTACGGCCTTGTCGATGCCGACCCGCGAGACGGGACGGTCGGTGACCAGCGGGGTGCCCCCTGCGCCGAGGATGTCGGCGCGCACCGGCACCTTCCGCTCCAGGTCGAGCACCTGCTCGCCGCTCAGCTGGGGATGCACCACGCTCGGGGCCCACTCGACGTCCCATTCCCCTGCGGACCGGGTCAGCTCGACGTCGCTGGTGTAGGTCCAGCCCTCGCCCACCGGCCAGGTCCAGGCAAGGGTGGCGGTGGTGGCATCCTCGCCGGTGGTCACCTCGTCGACCTCGACGACGGGGGTCAGCCCACCGAGCCCGTCGACCAGCCGCAGATAGTCGGCCGCGGCCTCCTGTGCCGTGCCCGTCGCGAAGCCGACGTCCTGCCAGGTCGGCGAGTCGCCACCCTCGACCAGCGCCTCGGCCAGGGCTTCCGCCGCCTGATCGGGCCCGGGGTCCTCCTCCCCGGTGCACGCCGTCGCCGTGAGGGCAAGAGCGAGCAGCGGAACGATCAGTGCCCGGGGTCGGATCATGGTGAGGTTCTATCAGGGGCCTCTGACCATCCGGTGGCGAGTGCTCCGGAAGCCGCTTGTCGGGGGCCGACCAGATCCTCCACGTATCCGCGGAAGCGGGGACAGTTGACGATGTCGTGGGCCTCGCAGCGCAGGGCGTGCTCGGTCATCTCCCTCGAGCGCTCCATCTCCGTCATCCTGCGCTCCAACTCAGCCAGATGGTCCTCCAGCACCCGGTGGCGTCCGGGCGTCCCGCTGTCGAGGAGCACCCGGATCTGCTCGAGGCTCATCCCCGCCTGCTTGTTGCGGACGATGACTGCGAGCCGGACGGCGTCGGTGTCACCGTAGCGCCGCCGGCCGCCGCCATCGCGTGCCGGTGCGAGGAGTCCCAGGTCCTCCCAGTAGCGCAGCACGTGGGTCTCCAGCCCGAGGCGGTCGGCCATCTCCCCGACCGACCAGGTCCGTTGGGTTGACTTCATGTCGACATGAAGTCACATCCTCGACAGCAGGACAAGTCATCAGGAGGACCCATGAGCACACCCACACCCGGACCCGACTACGAGGTCGTCATCGTCGGCGGCGGCCCTGCGGGGCTCCAGGCCGCGACCACGCTGGCCCGGGTGCATCGGCACGCCCTGCTGATCGACTCCGGGGAGTACCGCAACGCCCCGGCCGACGCCATGCACAACTTCCTGGGCCACGACGGACAGACCCCGGCCGACTTCCGTGCCGCGGCCCGGGCCGACCTGGCGGCGTACGACACCGTCGACCTCCGCACCGAGAAGGTCACCTCGATCGAGGCACGGGACGACGACGGGTTCGTGCTGACCACCCCGTCGGGCGGGATCGCGGCCCGCTCAGTCCTGCTCGCTACCGGGCTGCGCGACATCCTCCCGGAGATCCCCGGACTCCAGGAGTTGTTCGGCTCGGTGGCCGCTCACTGCCCCTTCTGTCACGGCCACGAGTACGCCGGCACGCACGTGGGCCTGCTGGGCACCGGTCCGCACGTGGGCCGGGTGGCCGGGATGCTCGCGCCGATCGCGGCCGGGCGCACCGTGCTCACCGGCGGCGAGCAGCCGGACCCCGCCCTGCGAGCCGAGCTGGAGCAGGCCGGCGTGGGGATCCGCACCGAGGCCGTGGAACGGTTCGTGCGCACCGAGCGCGGTGCCCGGGCAGAGCTCAGCGACGGCAGCCACGTCGAGTTCGGGGGGCTCTTCGTCGCCCCCACCCAGGTGCAGGCGGCGCCCTTCGCGGAGCAGCTCGGGCTGGACCTGCTGCCCTCCGGCTGCGTCGAGGTGGACGTGATGGGCCGCACCAGTCGCCCCGGCGTCTTCGCCGCCGGCGACCTCGCCCACCAGGCGACCCTCCCGATGCCGATGGCCTCGGTCCTGGCCGCCGCCGCGGCCGGTCAGGTCGCGGGTGCGGCGATGGTGGCCGAGCTCCTCTGACCCGACGGGCGCATGAGTCGCCACCCCGTGCCAGATCGCCGGGGAATGAGGAACCCCGCCGGGTCGGCGTACAGGTACGCCGACCCGGCGGGGTCCATGCTTCTGGTCAGTCGCGCGGCTTCTTGTGGCGCGGCTTCTTCTCGGGCCGCCCGGCACCACGGTCGTCCTCGCGGCGGGGCCTGCGGTCGTCGTAGTTGCGCGGCGGGCGACCGCCTCCGCGACGCGGGCCGTCGTCGAGTCGGAGCTCGATCAGCTTGCCGGAGATGCGGGTGTTCTCCAGCGAGGCGATGGTCTCCGGTGCGAGGTCGGCGGGCAGCTCGACCAGGGAGAAGTCCGGTCGGATCGAGATGTTGCCGAAGTCGCCGCGGCGCAGGCCGCCCTCGTTGGCGATCGCACCCACGATCTGGCGCGGCTCGACGCGGTGCCGCTTGCCGACCTGGATCTTGTACGTCGCCATCGGCTGGCCGGTGTCGCGCGACCGCTTGCCGCCCTGGTCGCCCCGCTCCCGGCGCTCGCCGCGCTCGGGCCGGTCGGGCCGGTCACGCTTGTCGCGGCGACGGTCCTCGTAGGTGGGCCGCTCGGGCTCGGCCTCGAGGAGCAGCGGCTCGTCGGCGTGCATCACCGTCGCCAGCGCCGCCGCCACGTCGACCTCGGCGACGTCGTGGTGGCGCGCGTAGTGGTTGACGATGTCGCGGAAGGCCTCGATCTTCTCGGTCGAGGTCAGCGCCTCGGTGATCTTGTCGTCGAAGCGCGCCAGCCGGATCGCGTTGACCTCGTCGACGCTGGGCCACTGCATCTGCGCCAGGGTGGTGCGGTTGTTGCGCTCGATCGCCTTGAGCAGGTAGCGCTCGCGAGGGGTGACGAACGAGATCGCGTCGCCGCTGCGCCCGGCGCGGCCGGTGCGGCCGATCCGGTGCACATAGGCCTCGGTGTCGGTGGGGAGGTCGTAGTTGACCACGTGGGTGATCCGCTCGACGTCCAGGCCACGGGCCGCGACGTCGGTGGCGACCACGATGTCCAGGGTGCCGTCCTTGAGCTGGCCGACGATCCGCTCGCGGACGTTCTGCGGCACGTCACCGTTCAGGGCGGCGGCGCCGAAACCGCGGGCCCGCAGCCGCTCGGCGAGGAGATCGGTCTCGGACTTGGTGCGGACGAAGACGATCATCCCGTCGAAGTTCTCGACCTCGAGGATGCGGGTGAGGGCGTCGACCTTCTGCGGGTAGGACACCATCAGGTAGCGCTGGGTGATGTTGGCGTTGGTCGCGGCCTTGGACTTGACCGTGATCTCTTCGGGCTCGTTGAGGTACTGCTGCGAGAGCCGCCGGATCTGCCGCGGCATGGTGGCGCTGAACAGCGCGACCTGCTTGGTGGCCGGGGTGTCGGCCAGGATCGTCTCGATGTCCTCGGCGAAGCCCATGCTGAGCATCTCGTCGGCCTCATCCAGCACCAGGAAGCGGAGCCGGGACAGGTCGAGGGTGCCCTTGTCGAGGTGGTCCATGATCCGGCCGGGGGTGCCGACCACGACGTGGACGCCGCGACGCAGCGCGGTCAGCTGCGGGCCGTAGCCCTGACCGCCGTAGATCGGCAGCAGCCGGACGCCGGGCAGCTTGCCGGCGTACTGCTCGAAGGCCTCGGAGACCTGGAGGGCCAGCTCGCGGGTGGGTGCGAGCACCAGCGCCTGCGGGCCGTCCTTGGGGTCGGCGTCGAGGTCGAGGTTGGAGAGCACCGGCAGCGCGAACGCCGCGGTCTTGCCGGTGCCGGTCTGGGCCAGTCCGACCACGTCGCGACCGGCCAGCAGCGGTGGGATGGTCGCGGCCTGGATGGCCGAGGGCGCCTCGTACCCCATCGCCTGGACCGCTTGGAGCACGCCGTCAGCCAACCCCAGCTCGTCGAAGGTCGGGCCCTGCGCCGGCTCGGGGTTGCTGTTCTCGTCGTTGCTCACCCGACAACGGTAGTGGTTGCGTTTATCACACGCTCATTCCTCGTCGCGGTGTGGCCCGTCACGTGGTCACGCGACCGCTGCGCCCGGGTCATCCGCGGTGTGCCGGACGAGGCGTCTCACGACCGCTCGGTGGGGCCGAGCAGCCGGTCGATCGCGGCCTCGTCGTACCCGATCTCGGCGAGTACCTCCCGGCTGTGCTGGCCGAGCATGGGCGGCGCGGTCCGGAGCTCCGGGCGGGCGCCGCGGAAGCTGACCGGGAACCGGATCTGATCCAGGTCGCCC
The DNA here is from genome assembly GCF_000422825.1 of Nocardioides insulae DSM 17944. GTDB lineage: Bacteria > Actinomycetota > Actinomycetes > Propionibacteriales > Nocardioidaceae > Nocardioides > Nocardioides insulae. Next base: position 10,130 of record NZ_AUGU01000017.1, read on the forward strand.
ACCTCGGGGTGCTCGACGGTGCCGATCATGCCGAGCACCTCGGTCTGCTCGGAGGCATAGATCTCATCGAGCGAGCGGATCGGCGAGACCGGTACGCCGGCCTTCCCGAGCAGGTCGCACCAGTGGCCCACCGTGGCGGTGCGCAGGGTCTCCTCCAGTTCGGCGTTGAGCTCGGCCCGGTGGGTGACCCGGTCCCGGTTACGGGTGTAGCGGGGATCGGCGAGCAGGTCCGGGCGGCCGATCGTCTCGCACAGCCGCTGCCACAGCGCGTCGTTGCCGGCGGCGATGACGAAGTGCCCGTCGGCGGCCGGGTAGGCCTGGTACGGCACCAGGTTGGGGTGGGCCGAGCCCAGCCGCTCGGGGCGCTCACCGGTGGCGAAGTAGCCGGTGGCCCAGTTGATGTGCAGGGCCAGTTGACTCTCGTACAGGGAGGTCGTGACGTACTGGCCGCGCCCGGTCCGGGCCCGCTCGACCAGCGCGGACAGCAACCCGATGATGCCGAACAGGCCGGCTCCCAGGTCGGCCATCGCGAAGCCCGCCTTGACGGGAGGACCGTCGGGCTCGCCGGTCAGGGACATCAGGCCGGCCGCCGCCTGGGCGACCATGTCGTAGCCCGGCTCCAGCCTCATCGGTCCGGAGTCACCGAAGGCGGAGATGTGCAGGACGACGAGAGCGGGGTAACGCTCGGAGAGCTCCTCGTAGCCGAAGATCCGCTGCAGCGAGCTGCCCGGCTTGAAGTTCTCCACCACCACATCGGCCTCGGCGAGCAGCCGGTGCACCGCCTCCTGTCCCTCCGCCGACTTCAGGTCGAGCACCACCGAGCGCTTGTTCCGGTTGGTCGAGAGGTAGTACGTCGCGTCGGGTCCGTTGAACGGCGGTCCCCACTGCCTGGTCGGGTCGCCACCGTCGGGGTGCTCCACCTTGATCACGTCGGCGCCGAGGTCGGCCAGCGACATGGTGACGTAGGGCCCGGCCAGGATCTTGGAGAGGTCCACGACCTTCACCCCGGCCAGGGGGGTCGGCCCGGTCATCGGGCCGCACCCATCGCGGCGATCGCGTCGTAGGCCGCGGCCGCGCCCTCCGCGTCGACCGTGCCGCCGTCGGCGATCGCCCCCAGGTGCGCCAGCGCCGGCGGGTCGGGCACCGGTGCGACCAGCTGATGCAGGTAGGTGTGCGCGAGGAGCAGCTTGCGATGGCCGCGGCCGGCGGCGATCTCGCGGCTGGCCTGTTCCAGTAGCAATGCCGCCATCACGGCGCGGCACAGGTCGTCGGCGTACGTCGCGATCCGGGCCTGGGCGGTGGCCGCCTCGGCCGCGACCAGGGCGTCGCCGCGCTCACCGAGGTGCTCGAGGCGAGCGATCAGGTCGGCTGTGGCCGGCTTGGTCGCCGGCTGGTCCAGCGCTGCCAGCCGGCCGGCGTACTCCTCGACCAGGGTGCGGTGTGCCCGCTCCCGGCGCAGGCAGCGCAGTACGTCGAGGGCGATGACGTTGGAGGACCCCTCCCAGATGGAGCCGAGGTGGGCGTCCCGGAGGAGACGGGGGTTGACCCAGTCCTCGATGTAGCCGTTGCCGCCGCGGATCTCCATCGCCTCGCCGGTGACGCGGCGGGCCTGCTTGCACACCGTGTGCTTGGCCAGCGGGGTGAGCACCCGGACCAGGCGCTGGGCCTGCGGGTCGCCCGCATCGGCGGCGTCGAGCCGGTCCGCCGCCTCGATCACCAAGCCCAGGGCGGCCTCGGCGTCCAGCATCAGCGGGAGCAGGGTGGCGCGCATCAGCGGCTGGTCGAACAGCGGCTGCCCGAACACCTCGCGCTGCCGGGTGTGGTCGACCGCCTCGCGCACCGCCCGGCGCATGATGGCCGCGGCCCGCATCGCGTTGGAGAGACGGGACACGTTGAGCATCTCGGCCATCTGGAGGAACCCGCGACCCAGGTCGCCGACCGGGCGCGCGTAGGCGTCCTCGAGGGTGACCTCGCCGCTGGCCATCGAGCGGGCACCGAGCTTGTCCTTGAGCCGGTCGACGCGGATCGCGTTGCGGCTGCCGTCGGGGCGGTGCCGCGGCACCAGGAACATGCCCAGTCCCCGGGTGCCCTCCCCCTGCCCCGGCACCCGGGCGAGGGTGAGGATGACCTCCGCGGTGACGTTGGAGGCGAACCACTTCTGCCCCCGCAGGGTCCAGTGGTCGCCCCGGTCGGTGGCCTCGGTGGCCGTCTGCGCGATGTCGGTGCCGGCCTGCTTCTCGGTCATGAACATCGCCCCGGTGGCGAGTTCGGGCATCTCGGTGGCGCTCAGCGCGGCGATCTCCGCCGCGAAGGTCTCCGGATCGAAGAGCCGCAGCACCCGTGCGGCCGAGTCGGTCATCGAGATCGGGCAGGCCAGTCCGAACTCGGCCTGCACGAACAGGTAGGACAGGGCGTACTTCACGACGTGCGGGGTCCGGGTGGGCCAGCCGTGCACACCGGGGTGGTGCGACATCGCCGCCAGGCCGAACCGGCCGAAGCCGAGCTCACACAGACGCCGGTACGCCGGATGGAAGTCGACCTCGTCGATCCGGGTGCCGTCGGGGGCGTACTGCCGCAGCACCGGCGGGTTGGCGTCGGCGAGGGCCGCGAGCCGGTCGACCTCATCGGCTGCGACCGCGCCGAGCTCCTCGAGCACCGGTTCGATCCGGTCGCGGTCCTCGGCGGAGAGCATCTGGTCGAGCAGCGGTCGGAGGGCCGGATCCCGGTCGGCGTAGTTCATCCCACCACGATCCCAGCGGCGATTGACCGCTGTCCAAGACCTGATCGACGGCCCGGTGATAAGGATCTGCTCTCAATCGAGGCTGGGAAGGACGCGTTCGGCGACCCGCAGCACCGCCTCCAGGGCGGGCGACTCGTGCCGGCTGCGCCAGGCCAATGCGATCGGCAGAGCGCGCCGCCGGCCGGCCAGCGGCCGGAACACCACATGGTCGAGCTGGATCCGCCGGGAGGACTCGACCACGACGGCCACCCCCAGGCCCGCACCGACCAGCGTCAGGAGGTTGTAGGCGTCGGGCACCTCCTGCGCCACGGTCGGCACGAAGCCCGCCTCGTGACACAGGTCGGTCATCGCCTCCCGTACCGCGGAGCCGCGCGCGGCCGGGAAGGTCACGAACCGTTCCCCCGCCAACTCCTCCACCGCGATCTCCTCCCGGTCGGCGAGCGGGTGCGAATCCGGCAGGGCGACGACGAGCTCCTCGTCCCTGACCACCCGCATCGAGATCCCCGGCCGCTGGGTCCACGACACGAAGCCGAGGTCGAGGTCCCCGGCCGCGATCTGCCCCAGCGCCTCACCCGAGTAGGTCTGGCTGCGCAGCACCAGCTCGATCCCGGGCAGATCCGCCGCAACGGCCCGGGAGAGGCGGGGGACGGCGTCGTAGCTACTGGCGCCTACGTACCCGAGCGTGACCCGCCCGACCTCTCCCGCCGTAGCCGCACGCACCGAGCGGCGGGCCACCCCCGCGGCCGCAAGCACCTCGCGCGCCGGCCCCAGCAACGCCGTACCTGCCGCGGTGAGCCGCACCGACCGGGTGTTGCGCTCGAACAGGGTGGCTCCCAGATCCCGTTCCAACCGCCGGATCTGCTGGCTCAGGGCCGGCTGGGCGAGGTGCAGTCGCGCCGCCGCTCGCCCGAAGTGCAGCTCCTCGGCCACGGCCACGAACGACGCCAGCTGCCGGATCTCCATGGTCCCCCGATCCTACGGACCAGGTACGCGACCACTCGCTGAGTGCTGGCGGAACCCCGGTCCCCTTCCAGGCGGCCACCGCACAGGATCCAGGCGTGGGCGAGGACACCGCCTACATGCGCTCGATCGACCCGTCCTTCTCACCCGGCACCGCACGCCGGTAGCCGGCCACATGGTCACCGAGGGCATCGAGCAGGCCTCGGCTCCCCTGCTCCCGGTTCGGCCCGTCCGCCCAGAACCGGTCGAAGAACACTCCGTGCTCGACGTGGGTGAACCGGGTGCCCTCATCGATCGGCTCGAACTCGAAGGACGCCACCGAGGTCGACATGTGCACCCCGTCGATCCACATGTCGTACGTCGTGACGATGCGGTTGTGCTCGACGATGTCGGTGTAGGTGGCCTCGTAGCGCGAGACCGGACCGTCGTGGAACCGTCCCTCGGCCACGTCGCGTCCACCCACCCGGAAGTCGAAGACCCACTCGCCGGCCTCGAAGGTGTCGCCCTCGCCGAACCAGAGCAGCTTCTGGGCCTCCTCGGCGAAGGCGCGCCAGACGCGCTCGACGGGGGCCGGGTAGTCCCGGGTCAGGGTGAACCCGGAGCGGGCGAGCCGGCGTTCGGTCCGCATCACGCCGCCTGGCGGGTGAAGGTGACGTGGATCGTGCCGCTCTCGGCGACCTCGGTCCGGACCTCGTGGGTGCGTTCGAGGCCGCGCAGGTCGTCCCACAGCCGCGCCCCCCGGTCCAGCAGGATCGGGGCGATCATGACGTGCAGGTCGTCGACGAGGCCGGCGCGAAGGAACTGACGAGCGACCCGGAGGCCGCCTCCGACACGCACGTCCGCCCCCTGGGCAGCCGCACTCGCCTCGGCGAGGACGGTCTCGATGGCGTCGTTGCGGAAGTGGAACGTCGTTCCGCCCTGCATCGGGATCGAGGGGCGTGGTGCGGTGTGCGTGAGGACGTAGACGGGAGTGCCGAACGGCGGATTCTCGCCCCACCAGCCCCTCCAGTCCGGGTCGTCGGGGAACGAGTGCAGCCCGAACATGGCCGCCCCCATGATCTCCGCGCCGACGCCCACCGAGTGCGCGGCGGCGTGGGCGTCGTCCAGTCCGGTCGTGCCGGCACCGCTGGTGTCGCCGAGGACCTGCCTGCGGAAGGTGCGGGTGGCGGCGTAGGCCTGGGTGAGGCGCCCCCAGTCCTCCCCCATCCCGGCGGTCTGGTCGATGCTCGACGAATAGCCGTCGAGCGAGCTGAACAGGTCGATGCGTACACGGGTCATCTCAGGTGTCCTTCGAGCTGGTACGGGTCAGGTGGACGCCGAGCCGGTCGGCTCCGCGCTCGGCCGGGGTGCGTTGCTCGTCGAGCCACAGATGCAGGACGTCGAAGGCTCCCGGGCGCAGGCTCACGGTCCGGACGCGGCCGTGCTTCTCCGAGGTGACCAGCCCGGCGTCCTCGAGGACGCGCAGGTGCTGCATGAGCGAGGGCAGTGCCATCGCGAAGGGGGCCGCGAGCTCGGACACGACGGCCGGGGAAGCGGCCAGCCGTTCCACGACGGCCCGACGGGTGGGGTCCGCGAGAGCGCGGAGCACGCCGTCGAGCTCGTCGTAATACTTAGGCATACACCTAAGTATTGCGACGAGCGGCCCACCGGTCAACCGTGCTCAGTACAGAACCTGACGCCCCCCTGACGCCGCTCGGGGCCTCGGCCGGCCGCCCGGGTACGCCGGTCGGCCAGCCGAGGCCACGACGCTCGGATCACTCGACCGTGACGGACTTGGCCAGGTTGCGGGGCTTGTCGACGTCATGGCCCAGCACGCGGGCGGCATGGAAGGCGAGCACCTGGAGCGGGATGGTGAGCAGGATCGGGTCCAGTTCCCGTTCGCTGCGGGGCACGTCGATCCGGCGGGCGGTCAGGTCACCGAGGTCGACCCCGGGGTGGGTCACCACGACCAGCGGGCCGCCGCGCGCGGCGATCTCGTGGAGGGCGGCGACGTTGCGGTCGGTGAGCTCGTCGTCGGGGACCAGGGCCACCGTCGGGACCTCCGGCGAGATCAGCGCGAGCGGGCCGTGCTTGAGCTCGGAGGTCTGATACGCCTCGGCGTGCCGATAGCTGATCTCCTTGAACTTCTGCGCCCCCTCCCGCGCGACCGGGAAGCCGCGGACCCGGCCGATGAAGAAGAGGCTCTCCGCCTCGGCGAGCCCGGCCGCCACCTCGGCGAGGTGGTCCTCGCCCTTGAGGATCTCCTCGATCTGTGCGGGCAGTTCCCGAAGCCCGGCGACCAGCCGTCGGCCGTCGGCGATCGAGAGGTCGCGCACCCGTCCCAACTGCAGGGCGAGCAGCGCGAAGCCGACGTACATCGTGGTGAGTGCCTTGGTCGAGGCGACCGCGATCTCGGGGCCGGCGTGCAGGTAGATGCCGCCGTCGCAGGCCCGGGCGATCGCCGAGCCGACCACGTTGACCAGACCGACCACCCGTCCGCCCTTGCGCCGGATCTCCTCCACGGCGAGCAGGGTGTCGATGGTCTCGCCCGACTGGCTGACCGCGACATAGAGGGTGTCCGGCTCGATCACGGGGTTGCGGTAGCGGAACTCGCTGGCCGCCTCCGCGTCGGCCGGGATCCGGGCCAGCTCCTCGATCAGGGAGGCCCCCATCTGGCCGACGTAGTACGCCGACCCGCAGCCGAGGATCTTCACCCGGCGGACCGCCCGGGTCTCGCGAGCATCCAGGTTCAGCCCGCCGAGGTGGGCGGTGCCGAACTTCTCGTCCAGCCGGCCGCGCAGCACCCGCTCGGTGGCGGCCGGCTGCTCGAGCATCTCGACGTACATCCGCGGTGCGCCGTCCTCGCCGTCCAGTCCGAGCGAATACGCCGCCGGGTCGATGTCGACCTCGTGCGCCTCGGTCGCGGTGCGGGTCAGGTCGCTGCGGAAGGTGGTGAAGCCGGTGGCGGTGAGGGTGGCCAGTTCGCCGTCGTCCAGGTGCGCGACGGTCGTGGTGTGGCGAACCAGCGCGGCCAGGTCGCTGGCGACGAACATCTCCTTCTCGCCCACGCCGACCAGCAGCGGGCTGCCGTTGCGCGCCACCACGATGCGGTCGGGGAAGTCGGCGTGGACGACGGCGAGCCCATAGGTGCCCTCCACCGCCTCCAGCGCCTCCACCACCCGAGCCTCGAGCGTGTCCGCAGCGCTCCGGCCGACCAGGTGCGCGAAGACCTCGGTGTCGGTGTCGCTGACCAGGTCCACACCGTCGTCGGAGAGCCGGCGACGCAGCGCTGCGGCGTTGTCGATGATGCCGTTGTGGACGACCGCGACCCGGCCGGTGGCATCGGTGTGGGGGTGGGCGTTCACATCCGAGGCCGGGCCGTGGGTCGCCCATCGGGTGTGCCCGATGCCGACCTTGCCGGCGAACCGTTTCGGCAGGGTCCCGGTCAGGTCACGCACCCGACCGGCGCTCTTGTGCACGCGCAGTCCGCTGCCGCTGACCGCCGCCACCCCTGCCGAGTCGTAGCCGCGATGCTCGAGGCGGCCCAGCCCCTCCAGCAGCAGGGGTGCGGCCGGTTGAGCCCCGACGTACCCGACGATTCCGCACATGTGTTCCTCCGAGGTCGATGGTCCGGTGGTGGGTGGAAGGTGAGCGCGGGCCGGCGCCGCCGGCACGCTGCTGCACCGATGAGCGTGGTCAGCCGTAGACCATCCGGCGCAACTGCCGTCGGGTGAGCCGGGGGGCCGCGACCACCCGGCCGGACACCTCGTCCTCGAGACGGGCGAAGATCTCGTCGTTCCTCGCGCCCCGCAGCTGCAGCGCCGCATGCCGGCGTCGCACGAAATCGTCGACCGGTTCGGCGTGGTAGGCGAGCACGTCCTCGATCACCCGGGCAGCCTCCTGGCCGCTCAGCCCGGTGCGCGCCACGACGTGGGCGACCAGCGCGGCATCGGCTTCCATGGGACGAGAATGCGCCTTCGAAGGGCAGTGTGCCAACTTTCTGCCCGAAATCGGGCAGAATCGCACGGCATCACCCCGTTCCGTATCCGGAGTCGGTCCGCCACCATGGGGAACCATGACGGACCTGCTCCCACCTCAACCCGCCAGCCCCCACGGTTCGGACGACGGTGTCGCTCCTGACTTCGACGCCATCACCGTGGCCGACCTCCGTCGTACCGGCGGACTGAAGTGGCGGGCCCACCCGGATGCACTGGGCGCGTTCGTGGCCGAGATGGACTTCGGCCTCGCCGACCCGATCCTGGAGGCGGTCACCGGGACAGCTCGCGACGGACTGACCGGCTACCCGCCGGAGTGGCTCACCGACGATCTCCGGACCGCGACCGCCGCGTGGCAGCGCGATCGCTACTCCTGGTCGATCGACCCCCATGACGTCACGCCCACCGCCGACGTGATCCACGCCTACGAGATCGCGATCCGACACTTCTCCCGCCCGGGCTCACCGGTGGTGCTGCTCACCCCCGCGTACTACCCGTTCTTCTCGATCGCCGAGACCATCGGCCGCGAGACGATCGAGGTGCCGCTCCATCTCGATGAACGGGGTTGGACTCTGGATCTCGACGAACTCGACCGCGCCCTGGCAGCGGGGGGCGGGCTCGTCGTGCTCTGCCACCCGCACAACCCGATCGGCAAGGTGTACGACCGCAACGAACTGCTCGCCATCGCCGAGGTGGTGGAACGGCACGACGCACGCGTGTTCTCCGACGAGGTGCACGCACCCCTGGTGTACGCCGGGACGAGACACATCCCGTACGCCACCATCAGCGATACGGCCGCAGCCCACGCACTCACCGCCACCTCGGCGTCCAAGGCGTTCAACCTGCCCGGACTCAAGTGCGGGCAGATCATCACCAGCAATCCCGCCGACCGGACCCTGGTGGAGGAGTTGGGGATGACCGTGTCCCACGGCGCCTCGACCCTGGGCATCGCGGCCAACACCGCGGCGTACCGCCGTGGCGGCGCCTGGCTGGCGTCGGTGGTCGACTACCTCGACGGCAATCGCCACCACTTGACGGGACTCCTCGCCGAGCACCTGCCCGAAGTGCGGATGCACCCACCGGCGGCGACCTACTTCGGCTGGCTGGACGTGCGCGGGGTCGGAATCGAGGGAAGTCCGGGCGACTTCTTCCTCGAGCACGCGAAGGTGGCACTCAATGACGGCGAGCCGTTCGGGCAGGTCGGCTCCGGGCATGTCCGCCTCAATTTCGCCACCCCGCGGCCGATCCTGACCCGGATCATCGAGGCGATGAGCGCAGCCCTGGAAGGGCGCCGCCGCAGCTGAGGACGCGCGTGCCGCCCACCAATGGGTTGGACATCGGTGACACCGCCCCGTACCTTTGGTGAACAGAAGGTGAACAGGAGGTGTCCCATGAAGGACCACGCCGTGACCAAGCGCCTCGAGCTGCGCTGGATCCGTACCGTCGACGCACAGGGTCGCGCCCGACTCGAGTCCCACTGGGTCGAGCCCGCCGCGCGCCCGGTGCACGCCCGTCAGGCAGCCTGACTGCCGCGACTCCCGCCGCCGCATCCCGTTTCCGGGGATGCGGCGGCGTCGTCATGTCGGCGACCGATTTCGCGGATCGCCGATCGCGCCCTTGGACTTTTTCCGTACGGTCGGGAATGAACGGGCCGACCACCCCGTTGGGATCGTTGCATCTTCAATCACTCCAAGGAGCACACAACGATGGGCATCTTCAACCGCAGCACGACCCAGACCGAGACGTTCGACGCGCCGACCGCCGCCATCGAGGACATCAGCGGCGACTACGCCCTCGACGTCAGCCACAGCCGGCTCGGCTTCAGCGCCCGCCACGCGATGGTGACCACCGTGCGCGGCTCGTTCAAGGAGTTCGAGGGCACCGCCCACGTCGACACCGCCAAGCCCGCCGCCTCCTGGGTGAAGCTGACCATCAAGGCTGCCTCGGTCGACACCGGCAACGCCGACCGCGACGGTCACCTGCGCTCCGGGGACTTCTTCGAGGACGACACCAACCCGGACATCACCTTCGTCTCCACCGCGGTCGACTTCGACGGCGAGACCTGGAACGTCACCGGCGACCTGACCATCAAGGGCACCACGAAGACGGTCACCATCCCATTCGAGCAGACCGGTTCGGCCAAGGACCCCTTCGGCAACCTCCGCGTCGGCTTCGAGGGCGCCACCGCCATCAGCCGCAGCGACTGGGGCCTCAGCTTCAACGCCGCACTCGAGACCGGCGGCGTCCTGGTGTCGGAGAAGATCAAGCTCGAGTTCGACATCTCGGCGATCAAGAGCGCCTGACCCGGCGCCACCCGCACAGACGCGAGGGCCCCGCTACGCCGCATGGCGTGGCGGGGCCCTCGTCGGGTCGGGAGCATTCCCCGACCCGACCCGAACCGGAGCCCTCAGCCTCGCTGCCAGCCCTGTCCGCCACCCGAGCCCGGGCGTCCGTGCTGCTGATGCATCCGGCGGCGGCGCTTCTTCACCAGGATGAAGACCACCAGGGCAAGCACGAAGACCAGCCACGGCTTGACCATGAAGAGGAGCACGCCGAGGGCGACCACCGCGAGCACCAGCCAACCAGGCATCCCCCGCACCGGCGGCCCGCCGAGCGGGCGCGACGGCGGCTGCGGAGTCGGCGGGGCCATCGGCAGGTCATGGAACAACATCCGCAGGTCGGCGGCGGTGCGCGCGCTCCAGACGGCGTCCAGGCGCTCGTTGTACTCGTCGTGGTCCAGGCGCCCCTCGGCGAAGTGATCACTGAGCCTCGCTGCGGCCCGCTCCCGGTCGGCGTCGGCGATCCGATAGAAGTCGTCGCTCATCACGGTTCCTCGATCTCGCCGTCGATCGACTCGTCCGGGTCGGTGACCTCGGCGTCTCGCGCCGTATTGGAGTCCGGACCGTCGGCGAGGATGCCGTAGAGACTCCGGCGGGCCGAGACCAGCACCTCGACGGCGGCACGGCGCTGCTGCTCGGAGCCCGAGCTCACGATCTGCCACACCGCACTCATGACCTGCCCGATCTCGCTGCGCAGGTCGACGCCATCGACGTTCTCGGGGCCACCCTCCTGGCTCCCTTGCCGCTCACGGTCGAAGGGGCCCCACACCGCAGCCAACTCGTCGGCCTGCTCGGCGACGTACCGCTGGCCCTCCTCGGTGAGGCGAAGCGCGCGCCGTCCCTGGGTGTCGTCGCCCTCGACCAGCCCCTCGTCCTCGAGCTGCTGGATGGTCGGGTAGACCGAGCCGGGGCTGGGGCGCCACGCGTCGTTGCTGCGCTCGGCGATCTGCTGGATCACCTGGTATCCGTTGATCGCCTCCTCGCGCTCGGCCGCCGCGCGGAGCACGTCCAGGATCGCGGAGCGCACGTCGCCCCGGCGGACCCTCGGGCCGCGCTGCGGCCTCGGCGGCTGCTGCTGGAAGCCCAACAGCCCCGCCACCCAAGGCGGCGGGCCCGGCGGACCGCTGGGTCGGGCATGGCCCCCGTGGCGCCCACCGGACTCGCCCCATCGGCCCCAGGGACCGTCCACCCAGTCACTCCACGGCGACCGGCCCTGGCTCTGGCACCAGGCACCTCGCTCGTCCTGCTCCCACGGGAGGGAGTACCCACGTCGTCCCATGATGGGACCTCCTACGACAGTCGACAATGTTTCGCGATATATCGCGAGCGTACGCCGACTGTCGGGCCCGGACAAGACGATTCCGGGTGAAACCTCCTCGCGACCCCTCAGCCCGGGATCCACCGATCGTCGCCGTCGCGAGCGTCACCAGGCGGGTGCCTGGAAGGAGGAGTGCCGAAGGCGCGCCGGAGGTCCGCCGAGATGCGAGAACGCGGTCGGCGGGCCCCGATGGTGGCGTGCAGCAGGCTCAGGATCGGAGGACCCCAGGCTCGGGCCTACGAGGCAGCGCTCACTCCCCGGCCAGCCAGGCGGCGTAGGCGTCGAAGGAGAACGGCCGGCCGAGGAAGTCGGCGACCAGGTCGGCGGCGTCCGCCTCGCCGCCACGGGCCAGGATCGTGTCGCGATAGCGCTGCGCGGTCTCCTGCGCGAAGAGCCGGTCGTGGTCGAACCTGCTGAAGAGGTCCTTGGCGATCACCAGGCTCCACATGTAGGTGTAGTACGCCGAGGAGTAGCCGCCCAGGTGGCCGAAGTTGGCGAACATGTGCGTGCCCTCGATCCACGGTGTCGGGGCGTAGGTCTCCTGCAGGGCACGCATCCGGGCGGTCAGGTCCGCGGGCCGCTCCTGGTGGAAGTAGTAGGACATCGCGGCGTAGAACATCTGCTGGCGTGCCTGGAACCCCTTGCCGAAGTCGTCGGCCGCACGCATCTTCGCGACCAGGTCGGCGGGGATCGGGCGGTCCTCGGCGTCGGTGGCGAAGGTCGCGAGGACGTCGGCGTCCCAGGCCCACTCCTCCAGCATCTGGCTGGGCGCCTCCACGAAGTCCCACTCGGTGGCCACGCCGGCGAAGCGCACCCACTCGCCATGGCCGGCCAGGACGTGGTGCAGCAGATGGCCGAACTCGTGGAACAGGGTCACCACGTGGTCGTGCTCCATCAGGCCGCGGGAGAAGTTGCAGACCAGGACGCCCTCGGGGAGCTGCCGGCCGGCGACCCCGTCGGTGAGGGTGAACTGGGCTGCGTGCTTGTACTTGCCCTCGCGGGGGTGGAGGTCCAGGTAGATCCGGCCCAGACGGGATGCCCGGGCCCCCTCCACGGCCGGGTGGACGTCGTACACGGCGACGTCCTCGTGCCAGACCGACGCGTCGTCCACCGGCTGGTAGCGCAGGCCGAAGAGCCGACCGGTCACCTCGAGCAGTCCGGCCCGGACCTTGCCGAAGTCGAAGTAGGTGCGGACCAGTTGCGCATCCACGTCGTAGTGCTCGCGGCGCACCAGCTCCTCGTAGTACAAGGTGTCGGCACCCGTCAGCACGGCTCCGGGCCGATCGCGGTGGTACCGCTCGGTCAGGACCTCGAGGTCACTCGCCATCGGCCCGGCCGCCGCGGCCGCGATCTTGTCGATGAAGGCAGGTATCGCCTCGCCGGTGCCGATCACCTTCACCTCGGCGTCATAGCTCGGCCAGTCGGGATAGCCGACCAGGGTGGCCAGCTCGTGACGCAGCTCGAAGAGCTCGCGCAGCATCGGGTCGGTGGCGGGCCAGCCGCGCTCGAGGAAGGCGACGGTGAGCTCGCGGCGTACGTCCGCGTCGTGGCAGAACATCCGCACCGGGAGCGCATCGGGGTAGTCGGTGGTCACCGTGACCAGGCCGTCCTCGTCGGCCGGGTGCGCGGCCAGCCAGTCCTCCGGGAGTCCGGCCAGACGCTCCGGCGCCACCCGGACGGTCCGGACGTCGTCCCGGATGACCCGACTGAAGTCCTGACCGAGCTGGGTCAGCCGCTCCTTGACCTCGGTCAGCCGGGCCCGGGTCGCATCGTCGCGGTCGACCCCGGATCGCCGGAAGTCCTGCAGGGTCTTCTCCAGCAGGCGCGTTGCGAGCGGGTCGAATTCGGCCGGATCGAGCGTCGAGACGACGTCGTACAGCGCGCGATCCTGGCTCAACTCGGTGACCAGCCGATCGACCTCGGCCTCGGCGTCCTCACAGGCACTGCGCACCTGCTCGACCGGGTGCACGTTGGCCAGCAGCGAGGCCAGCGCCGCGCAGTTGCCCAGCTCCAGGGAGATGTCGTCCCAGGCGCGCAGCACCTCGAGCGCGTCGCCCGGCGGATCGGTCCGCAGCCGCTCGGCGATGGCACGGGCCGCCTCGATCTGCACCGAGCTGCGCTCGGTGATCCAGGCCAGGGTCTCGTCGGGCGAGGACAGCGACAACGGGTTCACAGCACGACTCTAGGGAATCACTGATCGATACCGTCGACGTCGCGTCGCCGCGATCGGTTCAGCAGCCTCCTGACCGGGGCCGGACCCACTCGACGGGTTCGATACGTCGTCCGGCGCGATTCCCCATTTCCGGGCACGCTGGCGTGGCACTCGGAGCGGCACAGCGAGACCGACCTAGCGTGCTTGGCATGCGCACGACAGCGGTCGTCCTCCTCACGCTCCTGACGCTCGCGCTGCTCCCCGGGGTGGCGCACGCGGAGTCCAAGGTGCTCCGCGACGGGCCAACCGCCGGGACCCCGCCCGAGGCGGACATCTTGTGGGTACGCATCGCAGACCGGCCACGCACGATCCGGCTGGAGCTCACCTTCCGCGACCTGCGCGCCGGGCGGCGCGCACAGACCCGGGTGGCGATCCTCCCCTCGCGCGGGAGGAGCGATTTCCTCGCCACCGCGCTCCGACGTGCCAACGGCTCGGAACGCAATCGACTCATGGTCGCCACCGACCAGGAGTTCGGCGGTTCGCCGATCCCGTGCCGCGGGTTCCGCACCACCTGGCAGCCCGGGCAGGACCGGGTCGTCATGGTCGTGCCGCATCGCTGTCTCGCACCGCGGGCCCAACGACACCGGTTCAAGGCGATCGCCGGCTTCTGGACCTTCACCGGCCCGGGCGACTCCACTCGGTTCATCGGCCTCGATCGAGGCTGACGGCCTCGCCGATGCGCACCGGGGCCTCCAGCGCCCGCCCTCGGCGCAGCCCTTCGCGGTAGAGCGCGAAGCCACAGCCGAGCACCAACCCCACCAGGACGGCGACGTGGAGGGTGAAGCTCGATGGCCTGGCGGGGTCCAGGGCGGCGTAGACGCCGAGGTCACCGCCGACGTACCACGCCAGGTAGGCAGCCGGCGGGGCGAGCCAGCTCAGGGGGTACCACCAGCGCATCTGGTGATGATTGCGCCCGACCAGCAAGAAATCGGCGACCACCAACGCAGGCGTGACGACGTGCTCGAGCAGTGACCAGGTCTGCGTCAGATTGCCGTTCTGCATCGGCAGATAGGCGAGTCCCACCAACAGCATCAGGGTGACCAGACCGCCGCGCAGCCAGGGCGTGCGCGGTTCGGCCACCGCGAGACCGAGGAAGGCCACGGCCACGGTGAGGTTGGCCAACTGGCTCAGCGCCGTCCACCACACGTCGTACTCCCGCGCTGCCAACACCACGCCCGCCGCCGCGCACCCGGCGACGACCAGGCGCCACAGGACGACCGGCCACGAATTCATCCCCCGATGGTGTCACGTTCATCTGCCGTTCACCGTTTTGAAGGTGCTGATTGAGCCGTCGGCGGGACGCGGGTTTACCTTGGACGGCTGTGGCCCTGAGAGACCTGCTGGCGGACACCCGCCCCCTGCGCAACTCGCACTTCCGCAGACTGTGGAGCGCGCAGATCATCACCGTGATCGGGGCCCAGCTCACCGTGGTGGCGGTACCGGCGCAGATCTATGCGATCACCGGCTCCTCGGCGTACGTCGGACTCACCGGTGTCTTCGGGCTGGTGCCGTTGATCGTCTTCGGTCTGTACGGCGGTGCACTGGCCGACCACTTCGACCGCCGCACCATGATGATGGTGACCACCCTCGGCCTGATCTTCACCAGCGCACTGTTCTGGATGCAGGCCGCCCTCGGGCTGGAGAACGTCTGGCTGCTGCTGTGGCTCTTCGCGCTCCAGCAGGCCTTCTTCGCGGTCAATCAGCCGACCCGCTCGGCGATCCTGCCGAAACTGCTGCCGCTGAACCAGCTTCCGGCGGCCAACTCGCTCTCAATGACGGTCTTCCAGATCGGCGCCATCGCGGGGCCGCTCGTGGGCGGTGCGCTGATCCCGCTGCTGGGCTACACCTGGCTCTACCTGATCGACACCATCACCCTGTTCGCGACGCTGTGGGCGGTGGTGAAGCTGCCGCGCCTTCCCGTCCAGGGCGCGGGCTCCAAGGCTCCCGGCATCCGCTCGGTGCTGGACGGGTTCGTCTACCTCAAGACCCAGCCGGTCTTGATGATGTCCTTCGTCGTCGACCTGATCGCGATGGTCTTCGGCATGCCGCGCGCGCTCTTCCCGGAGATCGCGCACCTCGACTTCGGCGGTCCGGAGGAGGGCGGGCTGATCTTCGCGCTGCTCTTCGCCGCGATCCCGTTGGGCTCCGCGATCGGAGGCATCTTCTCCGGCTGGCTCTCCCGCGTCGAAGCGCAGGGCAAAGTCGTGCTCTGGTGCATCACGGTGTGGGGCCTGGGCGTGATCGGCTTCGGTCTCACCGTCTTCGCCGCCGACCATTTCACCACCCTGATGCTGGTGATCGGCCTGGTCTGCCTGATGGTGGCCGGTGCCGCCGACGTCGCCTCCGCCGCGATCCGCTCGGCCATGCTCCAGTCCGCGGCCGACGACAACGTCCGCGGGCGGCTCCAGGGGGTCTTCACCGTCGTGGTCGCCGGCGGACCGCGCATCGCCGACGTCCTGCACGGGGGCGCCGCCGCCCTGGTCGGCACCGCGGCCGCCACCGCCGGCGGCGGACTCCTCGTCGTCATCGGCATGGGCGCGGTCGCGCTGCTGGTGCCGGCGTTCGTCCGCTACCGCGTCACGCTTCCCGCCCGCTGACCCCTCGGGCCGAACGACGCGAGACTTCAGTCCCGTCCGCCGGGCCCCCGACCCGCCCTCATGCCTGGGGCCAGACGGCGCGGGACACGACCTGCCGGGGCCCCGGCTACCGGCGTACACCACGCCACAGATTCGGGGCCCGGAAGTCCTCCCGATGTGGCACAGATCACGCTAACGTCCCGTCATGGAGAAGTCGGCAGTCCGGCCCACGACCCAGCAGCGACTCGCGCGCTCGGCCGTCCTCGTCGTCCTGGCCGCGGTGGCGGCCCTCTTCATCTGGACCGGGATCTACGGCCTCGTCCAAGGTCCCGAGCAGAGTCTCGGGAGACCCCTGGACTGCGGCAACCCCGAGGGGGTCTTCCCCTCCCTGCAGCTCGGCTTCCTCACCATCGGCACCGTGTCCCTGGCGATGCTGGCCCTGCCGGCCTTCGGCCGGCCGCACCGGAGGGCCGGACTGCTCGTGACCGCCGGGGTGGCCTCGCTCGTCTCGGTGGTCTCGGCCGTCGTGATCGTGATCTGGCCCCTGGTCGGATCCACCGACATCGCCGCCCGCCCGTGCGGCATCACCCTGGGCTACTGGGGTCCGCTCCTGCCGATCCTGCCGCTCGCCGTGATCGCCACCGCCCTACTCTTCGAGACCCTGCGCGGCCCGCTCGTCCACGACGACGACTGATCCGCGCCCCAGCCGTCGGGCAGCGGCACGCAGATGGTGGGGATCGACGGACCCGGACCTCAGAGCAGGGCGCGGATGATCTCGTCGGAGAGGTCGGTGCGGACGGTGTGGGGGCTGGTGACGGTGAGCGCGGAGGCGGCCAGGCCATAACGGACCGATTCCCGTGCCATCAGCCCGTCCATCCGGGCATGGATGTACGCCGCCAGGCCGGCCTCCTCGGCCCCGGTCACGTCCACGGGGGCACCCAGCCGCGCGAGGAACTCGACGTCGACGGCCGGGGAACGAGTCATCCCCTCCTCGTCGCTGAACAGGGAGCCGTCGCGCCCCAGCCGCACCCAGACCTTCCGCACCGAGCGGCCGTGCAGCACCTGCACGGCCTTCTCCAGGTCGGCCTCCGTCTCGACCGGGAGTCCGCCGGCGAGGACGGCGAGTTCGGCCCGGGTGGGAGTGATCAGGTCGAGAGGGACGTCGGGGCCGAGCAGTTCCGCGATCCGCCGGGCTGACGGCACGCTGACCGGGTCCAGCACCACGCTCACCCCCACCCGGCTGGCCTCGGTGAGCGCCTGGTGCACCGTCTCGGCCGGCACCGTGCCATCCAGACAGACCGCTCCGGACCGCTCGATCAGGTCGCGGGCCGCGCGGACGGCGAGCGGCGAGATCTGCTCGGCTGCGTCGGTGTCGGCGATCCCGACGACGAGGTCACCCTCCGGGGTCAGCACGGCGGCATAGGTGCCGGTGCGCAGTTCGCGACGTCGTACGTGGCTGACGTCGACGCCGACCTCGGAGGTGCTCTCGATCAGCTCCGCGCCCAAGGGGTCGTCGCCCACCACGGAGACGAGGTGGACGCGGGTGCCGAGTCGGGCGAGGTTGTCGGCGATGTTGCGACCGACCCCGCCCGGGGAGAGCTGGGTGGTGGCGGGATTGCTGGTGCCGAAGACGACGGGGTCGCGGCTGATCGCCTTCAGATCCATGTTGGTGGCACCGATGACCACCACGCCGGCACCCTCCTGCATGCGCGAACCCTATCCGAGGAAGGTGCCGGCCTCACGCGGCGACAGGGGTCGCCGGGGCCGGTTGGTCCGTGCGCGCCTCCCGGCGGGGCACCAGGGTCAGCGCCAGACCGAGCAGCGACCAGGCCCCCAGCACGACGAGCGGTACGCCGACCCCGGCCCCGTCGAAGTAGGCGGTGCTGCGCAGCGCACTGCCCACCGCCCCCGGCGGCAGCAGCTGGCCGAGCCAGCCCAGCGGCAGCAGCTCGGGCGCGGAGGTGACCCCGGACAGCGGGTTGCCGACCAGCAGGACCAGCAGCGCGATCACGGCGATCCCTGCCGGCCCGATCAGGTGGCGCAGTCCGATGATCGGCAGCGCGACGGCGAGGACACCCAGCGACACCACCCCCGCGTTGGCCCAGTAGCCACCGCCGAGCACATCGAGCCAGCCCCACAGGATGCCGGTCAGGGCAAGCCCCGAACCGGCCGCGACCAGGAGCGCGCAGGCGACGCGGTCGCGGGTGCGGCTGAGCAGCATCGAAGTGACCGCACCGACCGCGATGCCACCGAGTGCCAGGGGCAGCGCGCCGGCTCCGAAGACCGAGCCGGTCGGGTCGCCCTCGGCCGGGGGCACCACGTCGGTCACGGTCAGTCCGGGTGAGCCGGCCGAGAGTTGCTGGGTGAGCATCCGGGCCACCACCGGGCTGGCGCCCGAGGCGATCAGGAGCTCGCTGGGTCCGTTGGGCCCGGTCACGACGGCGCCGTACGCGTCGCGGTCCTGGATCGCGTCCACCGCGGCCGCACGATCGTCGACCCGGTGAAGCGCGAGGGCATCCTCGGCGGACCCACCCTCGGCCAGGCCCTGCTCGACGGCGTGGACGGCCTGCTCGGGTCCGGCCACCACGACCGGGAGATCACGTGGCGCTAGCTCACTGATCGGCCAGGTGAAGGCGGCCAGGAGCACGGTCAGCAGGGCGATCAGCCCCGCTGCTGCGCCGAGCACCGACGCCACGGCCGGACGGGTGCTGCTTGGCATGGGAACCACTCCTTAAAAAGAACGTCTGTTCGTTATGAGTTCCAGGGTGGGTCGCTCGGCAGGCATCGTCAAGAACGAACATTCTTTTTTTGCCGAGCGGGTGGCATGATCCTCCGCATGCCGAAGGTCAGCGAGGAGCACCGCGCCCGGCGCCGCGACCAGATCCTGACCGCCGCCATGCGCTGCGCGGCGCGCGAGGGATTCCACAAGACGACGATGAGCGCGGTCATCCGCGAGTCCGGCCTCTCCGCCGGCGCGGTCTACCTCTACTTCTCCAGCAAGCAGGAGCTCATCCGGGCCGTGGCCGGCACCGCCGTGGGTGCCGTGGCCGGCACCCTCGGCGCCCTGACCGAGCCGGAGAACGTCGTTCCGCCCGAGCAGGCGCTGCTCGCCACCACCTCCAGGATCCTGGAGGTGGGCCGGGCCCACGATGTCGAGATCATCCGGGTCGCCCTCCAGGCCTGGGCCGAGGCGGCCCGCGATCCAGCCGTGCTCGCACTGCTCCATGAGGAGATCGCCGGGATCCGCGCAGCCTGGACCGACTATGCCGTCGCCGCCATCGCTGCCGGTCACCTCGCTGCCGACGCCGACCCCGTCGCCGTCGCGCGCACGCTGATGAGCATGCTCCCCGGCTTCATGCTGCTCCGGCTGGTCGACCCCAGCACCGACCCCGAGCAGTACGCCGCCGGCCTGGCCGCGCTCCGCCGGCCGGCCTCGCCGAGGTGAGCGGGCCCCGCGTCTCAGGGTTGAGTACGACGACTCAGGCGCCGGGCACCCGACCCACGGCATCGTGAGGGCATGCGAATCACCGCTCTGTTCACCGTCGCGACCGCCCTCGCGGTCACCCTGGCCGGGTGCGCGGACCCGAGCCGGCGGGCGGAGGCCGAATCCCTGCGTGCCGAACTGGCCGATCTGCCCGGCGTGGTGTCGGTACGCCTGCGCTACACCGAACCGGTCGTACTGGACTCCGGCAAGCTCTTCCTGCACACCACGATGGCCGAGACGGCCACCCCGGAGCAGATCGTCCGGGTGACCGAGACGGCCTACGACGCTTTCCACAGCACCCATCAGCACGAGGAGGCCGACCTCGCCGTCAGGGCCGGGAGGACCACCGTCGCGCTGCGCGCCTTCGAGCCGGAGGCCTCGGTCGACGCGGTCGGCCGGTCGGTCCTGCGCGGGCTCACCGCCGCACCCGACGGCGGCTCGGCCGCCATCGACCTGACCACCCAGCGCGTCCCGGACGGCGACCACGTGGCCGGCACCTACGTCCTCTCCCTGCCGTCGGGGTCGACCGCCGCCGAGGTCCCGGTGCTGCTCACCACGTTGGCCGGGCAGCACGACGAGTCCGAACTGATCGGCTGGGGCGGCGCCGCGGCGGACGGCTCGTCCCTGTCCTACGACTCCGGGTTCCCGCCCCCCGAGCTCCTGGCCAGGTGGGAGCGATTCCAGGCCGCCGGTCCGCGGCTGGCGGTACGGGCCTTCGTCGACGGTGTGCTGTTCGCGGAGGGCCGCCTCGCCTCGGCCTACGACCGCGGCAGCCGGGCCGAGCGTCGCGGGCTCGAGCGGGCGGTGCAGCGCCAACTGCTCGTGCTCGGCGACGGCGAGTGGGCCTACGACCTCGCCGACGCCGACGGCGGTCGCCTCGTCTCCATCGACCGCTATCTGTGCGAGCACTCCTCCGAGAGCCCCCTCGACGCCCGGCTCGAGGCCTGGGTCGTCGAGCGGCTCGGGCCGTGTCGCCCCCGGTGAGGTGGCGAGCAGCCCACGAACCGTCTCGCCCGCCGGCAGGGCACCGGACTTGCTAGGTTGCCGCCGGTGCCACGGCGCAGCCTGCGGTTCTGACTCGCCACGGCCCACCCGCCGTTCCGGCGGCGTACCGGTCTTCACCGACATCCACGAAGGGGCGGATCCATGCAACAGCGCACACTCGGTCGGCAGGGTCTGAGGGTCTCGGCCCTCGGCTACGGGGCGATGGGCCTGGCGATGGCCTACGGACCCACCGACGAGCGGGAGGCGACGGCCGCGATCAGGCGCGCCTTCGACCTCGGCGTCACGTTCTTCGACACGGCCGAGCTCTACGGCTGGGGCGAGGGCGAGAAATTGCTGGGGCGCGCGATCGACGGCTTCCGGGACGACGTCGTCATCGCCAGCAAGTTCGGCTTCACGAGACAGTTCGGCTACGACAGCCGCCCCGATCACATCCGCGAGGTCGTCGACAACAGCCTGACCTTCCTGGGCGTCGACCACCTCGACGTCCTCTACCAGCACCGGGTCGACCCCAACGTCCCCATCGAGGACGTCGCCGGCACCGTCAAGGAACTCATCGACGCCGGCAAGGTGACCTACTTCGGCCTGAGCGAGGCCGGCCCCCGCACGATCCGCCGGGCCCATGCGGTGCAGCCGGTCTCGGTCCTGCAGAGCGAGTACTCCCTGTTCACCCGCGAGGTCGAGTCGCTCTTCCCCGTCCTGGACGAGCTGGGCATCGGCTTCGTCCCGTACTCGCCGCTGGCGCGTGGCTTCCTCACCGGAGGCCTCAAAGGGTCCACCGAGGAGTACGACAGCACCGACAGCCGGCGCTCCGGGGCCGGGCTGCCCTGGTGGCAGCCTGGCAACTTCGAGCACAACCACGCGATCGTGCAGGAGCTCACCTCGGTCGCCGAGGGCAAGGGCGCGACCATCGCCCAGCTCGCCCTCGCCTGGCTGCTGTCCAGGGGCGAACACATCGTCCCGATCCCCGGCAGCCGTGACCCCCGGCGCGTCGAGGAGAACCTCGCCGCGGTCGACCTGGCCCTCGACGCACCGGACCTGGACGCGATCGAGAAGGCGCTCGGCGACGGGCCCGCCGGGCGACGCAACAGCGAGGGCGTGCAGTGGGACTGACTCCGGCAGCGCCGATCGGCGTCGGCGCCCCCGGGTGGTGGCGGGCGTGAGGTGCCCTTCGGTGGATCTCGGGTGAGCCGACGGGCCGGCCTCGGCTCCGGCTCGGGCCTCGACGCCTGACGTCCGGCCCCCAGGGTCACGGAGGTCGGCCAGGTTCGGGCAGGCTGGCGGGATGAGCAGCACCGCCGTGCGGATCCCGGCACCTCCGCGAGCCACCTTCGACTTCCTCGCCGAGCCGCGGAACCGGCCGCAGTGGCAGTCGAGCCTGCGCACCGTCGAGGCGCTCACCGACGGGCCGACGGGGGTCGGCACGCGGTGGCTCGACCGGACGGCGATCGGCGCGGCGCCCCGCCTCGAGATCACCGCGATGCGGCCGCCGTCGGGCACGACCGGTGCCGGGGTGTGGAGCGAGACCGGCCACTGGCGTGGCCTCACCGCCTCCGTGACGCTGGAGTTCCTCCCCGTCCCCACGGAGCCGACCGGTTCGAGCGGTTCGGGCGGTTCCGGTCGGCTCACCGATCCGGCCGCGGCCACCGACGTCGTCGTACGACTGGAGGTCACCGGGGCCGGGGTCTGGCGAGTGCCGGCGATGATCCTGCGGCTGCTCGCCCCGCCGGCGCTCCGTGCCGACCTGCGTCGTGCAGCCCGCCTCCTCGCGACCGGCCGGCCGGCTCCCGGCTGAGTCAGGCCGCGCCACCGATCCGGGCATTTCCCACCTGCCCGGTGGCGCGACGCGATCCTCCGTGCGCGACAGCCGCCGCGAGGTCGCCAACCGGTCCGGACCTCCGGGCGCCACTAGGATCGTCGGGGTGAGCACCGAGGCGCTTCGTCCCGACCACACCCTGCGCGTGTCCACGACCGACGGGCTGAGTTTGGCGGCGTTCCTCCACGGAGGGCCCGCGGCCGAGGACGCCCGGCCGACCGTGGTGCTGCTGCACGGCTACCCGGACGACCACCAGGTTTGGGACGGCGTGGTCTCCGCCCTCGCCGCAGACCACCGGGTCGTGACGTACGACGTGCGCGGGGCCGGCGCCTCCGAGGCGCCGCGGGGGCGCACCGGCTACCGGCTCACCCAGCTGGTCGCGGATCTGGAGGCGGTGCTCGACCGGGTGGCCTCCGAGGGCGCCGTCCACCTGGTCGGCCACGACTGGGGCTCGATCGCGGGGTGGGAGGCGGTCGCCGAGCCACGGGTCGCCGAGCGGGTGAGCTCGTTCACCAGCATCTCCGGGCCCGGTCTCGACCTCGCCGCCACCTGGCTGCGCGACGTCCGCGGGCACCCGGCGGCCTCGGGGCTGCAACTGCTCGAGTCGTCCTACATCCTCGCCTTCCAACTCCCCTACCTGCCCGAACTGGCCATCGGCCGCGGCGTCCTCGACCTGCTGGTGGGCCGGTCCAAGTCCGCCGGCGACGACGCCCGGCCCACCGACCGTCCGCTGCGCCGCCAGGACGCCGCGCAGGGGCTCGGGCTCTACCGGGCCAACTTCTTCGGCAGGGCGCTCCGGCCCGAGCCACGCAAGATCACGGTGCCCTGCCAGGTGCTCGCCCCCGACGACGACGTCCACGTCTCGAGTCGGCTGCAGCGGGAGGCCCCGGCGCCGTACTGCGCGCACCTGGTCACCCACGAGATCCCCGGCAACCACTGGGTCGTCGAGCAGGACCCCGACCTGATCGCCGACAGGTTCCGCGAGTTCGAGGAGTACGTCGCGGGGCTCGGCGACCGAGGCCCTGCCAGGTGATGCGACCCCTGGGGAGCAGGGACGCCGACTGATACCGTCCCGGCATCATGTACACCTTCGAGCAGTTGCGCGGCTTCGTCGCCGTCGCGGAGGAGCTCCACTACGGTCGCGCCGCCGAGCGGCTGTCCATGACCCAGCCGCCGCTGAGCCGGCTGATCCAGAAGCTCGAGCGGGAGATCGGCGTCCGGCTCTTCGATCGCGACAACCGTGGTGTCGCGATCACCCCAGCCGGCACCGCCTTCCTCGGCGAGGCGCGCCGGCTGCTGTCCCTGGCCGAGTCCGCCCCCGATCTGGCCCGGCGGATCTCGGAGGGGTCGGTCGGCACGATTCGGATCGGGTTCACCGCCGCGTCGTCGTACTCCATCCTGACGCCGCTGCTCGACCACCTGACCGAGGCTGCACCCGAGATCACCGTCGACCTGCACGAGATGGTCACCCGCGAGCAGGTCGAGTCGATGCTGACCCATGAGCTCGACCTCGGTCTGGCCCGCCCGCCCTTCGATCCCGCGGAGTTCCACAGCCGGCCGCTGCGCCGGGAGGACCTGGTCCTCGCCGTCCCCACCGGGCATCGGCTCACCGACCTCGACCGGCCGGTGCGTCCCGACGATCTGCTCGCCGAACCGCTGATCATGCACTCGCCCAGCGACGCCCGCTACTTCTACGACCTGGTGGTGAGCCAGTTGCCCGTCGTGCACGACAACGCGGTGCACACCGTCAGTCAGATCCTCACCATGGTCACCCTGGTCGGTGCGCGACGGGGGGTCGCGTTCGTCCCGGAGTCGACCGCCGAGCTGGGCCTGGCCGGGGTCGAGTACCTGCCGATCCGGACCACCCGCCGGCAGCCGGTCGAGCTCCACCTGCTGTGGCCGAAGGTCTCCCAGAACCCCGCCCTCGGAGTCGCGCTCCGCGCCCTGGCGGACTTCGGAACCACCGGGTAGCGGCCCGAGGTAATACCTGCCAGCTATCACCCGATGCCTGATTCGTGTTGGACGAGCATCACCGACCTCCTTAGTCTGGCCCTGGAACCAGACCGCCTGCAGCCCGAGGACGACACGTGACCACGCTCTCCCCCACGCCCGCCAGCACCGACACCGGTCGGCCCCCGACCATCGCGAGGGTGGAGGTCGTCCCCGTCGCGGGCCACGACTCGATGCTGCTCAACCTCAGCGGCGCGCACGCCCCGTACTTCACCCGCAACGTCACCGTCGTCACCGATAGCGAGGGTCGCACCGGACTCGGCGAGGTGCCCGGCGGTGAGGAGATCCGCCGCACCATCGAGGAGGCCGGCGCCGACCTGGTCGGCCACAAGGTCAGCGAGTACGGCTCCCTGCTGCGCCGCGTCCAGGCCACCTACGCCTCGCGGGACTCCGGCGGTCGCGGCCTGCAGACCTTCGACCAGCGCGTGACCATCCACGCGGTCACCGCGCTGGAGTCCGCGCTGCTCGACCTGCTCGGCCAGCACCTGGACGTGCCGGTCGCCGAACTCCTCGGCGAGGGCGTCCAGCGCGACCGCGTGCCGATGCTCGGCTATCTCTTCTACGTCGGCGGCCACGCCGCCACCGACCTGCCCTACGTCGTCGAGACCGAGGCGGCCGACGACTGGGATCGGGTACGCCGCCAGCCGGCCCTCGACCCCGCCGCCGTCGTCCGACTGGCCGAGGCCGCACAGGCCCGGTACGGCTTCCACGACTTCAAGCTCAAGGGCGGCGTGCTCTCCGGCGAGCAGGAGATCGCCGCCGTCCGCGCGCTCAAGGAGCGCTTCCCCGACGCCCGGATCACCCTGGACCCCAACGGCGGGTGGCTGCTGGCCGACGCGATCGACCTGTGCCGGGACGCCGCCGACGTGCTCGCCTACGCCGAGGACCCCTGCGGTGCCGAGGGCGGTTTCTCCGGCCGCGAGGTGATGGCGGAGTTCCGCCGCGCCACCGGGCTCCCCACGGCCACCAACATGATCGCCACCGACTGGCGGCAGATGGCGCACGCCGTACGCTCCGGCGCGGTCGACATCCCGCTCGCCGACCCGCACTTCTGGACCATGCGCGGCTCGGTGCGGGTGGCGCAGCTGTGCCAGGACTTCGGCCTCACCTGGGGCTCGCACTCCAACAACCACTTCGACATCTCGCTGGCGATGTTCACCCAGGTGGGTGCGGCCGCGCCCGGTGAGATCACCGCCCTCGACACGCACTGGATCTGGCAGGACGGCCAGGGCCTCACCCGTGAGCCGCTGCTGATCCGGGACGGCGCGATCGAGCTCCCGAAGCGTCCCGGCCTGGGCATCGAGCTCGACCGCGACGCGCTGGCCGCCGCCCACGAGCTGTACGTCGAGCACGGTCTGGGCGCGCGCGACGACGCAATCGCGATGCGCCAGCTCGTGCCCGGCTGGGAGTTCGACCCGAAGCGCCCCTGCTACGTGCGCTGATCCGCCCCGCGGGCTCTCCCCTGGTGGAGGGCCCCGCGCGGCATCCGAAGGTGTCCGCCGTCCCGTCCGGGTCGGCGGACTTCTTCGTCTCGCGGGGACCGATCGGGACCCGGCCCTGCGTTCACAGCGCGTCGTCGCCGGTGGGCTTTCCCTCGGCCCGCCCCGATCAGCCGGACGCCTCCGGTGGGCTTCCCGTCGGCCCGCCCCGCTGGGCCGGAACCGGGCACGGGCGCTCGGCGCCGCCGGGCCGGGTCAGGCGGTCGCGAGATGGACGGCCAGGAAGAGTCCGGCCGCCGCCACGGCGTACCGGGTGGGGCGCTCGGGGAGCACGCGGAGCAGACGCGGCCCCAGGGTGCCGCCGATCAGGGCACCGATGCCGAGTGCCACCGCCACCGGCCAGTGCACCGGTGCGATCACGATGTAGATGGCCGCGGCGACGGCATTGGCGGCCCCGGTGCTGACGTTCTTGACGGCATTCACGACCGGCAACGAGTCGTGGTAGCGGATCATCATCACCGCGAGCGCGATCACGCCGACCCCCGCGCCGAAGTACCCGCCGTAGATGCCCACCACGAAGATCACCAGACCCCAGGCCCACGAGCTGCCTGGCCCCGGCTCTCCGGCCGAGTGGCTCTGCGCGAAGGCCTTGATCCGATCCCGGCACAGGATCAGGACTGCGCCCAGGGCCACCAGCCAGGGCACGACCGCCTCGAACGCTTCCGCAGGGGCGGCGAGCAGCAGGGCCGCGCCGATGATCCCCCCGGAGACCGAGAGCGCGATCAGGCCGGGGAGCCGGTGCCCCTGGCCGCGCAGTTCGGGTCGCGAGCCGAGGATGCTGCCAGCGGTGAGCCCGAAGAGCGCCACCGTGTTGGTGACGTTGGCGTCGAGGGGATCCAGGCCGATGGCCAGCAGGGCGGGATAGCTGATCAGTGAGGCGAGCCCGGCCACGGATCCGGTCAGGCCGGCGCCGATCCCGGCCAGGAACATCACGACAAGGTCCACCGGAGTCATCCGGTGGACCTTGTCGTCGAGGTGGGTGTGGCGGTCAGGGTCGCCGGCCGAACTCGGCGGTGGCGACCGTCCACGCCCGGGCCTGCTCGCTGAGGGTGAAGCCGAGGCCCGGACGCTGTGAGACGTACATCCGGCCGTTGCGGGTCTCCAGCTGCTCGTTGAACAGCGGGGCGAGCCAGTCGAAGTGCTCCACCCACGGCTCGATCGGGTACGCCGCAGCCAGGTGGAGATGGATCTCCATGGCGAAGTGCGGGGCGATCTCGAGCTGCTTGGCCTCGGCGTACGCCGCCAGCTTGAGGAACTGGGTGATGCCGCCGATCCGCGGGGCATCCGGCTGGACGATGTCGGAGGCGCCCGCGTCGATCAGCCGGACGTGCTCGGCCACGCTCGCCAGCATCTCGCCGGTCGCGATCGGGGTGTCGAGAGCACGGGCGAGGTTGGCGTGGCCCTCGGCGTCGTAGGCGTCCAGCGGCTCCTCGATCCAGACCAGACCGAACTCCTCGAAGATCCGGCCCATCCGCATCGCGGTGGCCCGATCCCACTGCTGGTTGGCGTCCACCATGAGGGGTACGTCGGGGTCGAGCGCCTCGCGGACAGCGCTCACCCGGGCGACGTCCAGCCGCCAGTCGGGCTGGCCGACCTTGAGCTTGATCGCGCCGATGCCCGCCTCGAGGGAGCGGCCGGCGTTCTCGATGACCTCCTCGATGGGGGTGTGCAGGAAGCCGCCGGAGGTGTTGTAGGTCCGGACCGAGTCGCGGTGCGAGCCGAGCAGCTTGGCCAGCGGCAGTCCGGCCCGCTTGGCCTTGAGGTCCCACAGCGCGACGTCGATCGCCGCGATCGCCTGGGTGGCCAGGCCGCTGCGGCCCACCGAGGCACCCGCCCAGGTCAGCTTGGTCCAGATCTTGCCGATGTCGCTGGGGTCCTCGCCGATCAGCACCGGCGCGATCTCCTGCGCGTGTGCGAACTGGCCGGGACCACCGGCCCGCTTGGAGTAGGAGAACCCGACGCCCTCGTGACCCTGCTCGGTGGTGATCTCCGCGATCAGGAAGACCACCTCGGTCATCGGCTTCTGCCGGCCGGTGAGCACCTTGGCGTCGCTGATCGGGGTGCTCAACGGGAGCACCACCGAGGAGAGCGCCACGTGCGCGATCCGGTCGATGGTCGCCTCCGCGGAGGCGGCCGCCAAGACGGCGGCGTCAGAGGCGGTGAGCGCGCTGGTCGGGCGCGCGGTGCTGAGCGAGGTCACGAGGACTCCCTAAGGTCGGATCGTTCGGTCGGGCGGTTCGAGTGGCCGGGGTCAGGCCTCGGGCAGGCCGTCGACGCGACGGAAGATCTGCAGCGGGTTGTCGTCGCGGAGCTCGGCCGGGAGGAGCTCCGCGGGGAGGTTCTGGTAGGCCACCGGGCGGAGGAACCGCTCGATCGCGCGCATCCCCACCGAGGTCGTCGACGGGGCGGAGGTCGACGGGAACGGCCCGCCGTGGACCATCGCGTGCCCCACCTCGACACCCGTCGGCCAGCCACCGAACAGCACCCGACCGGCGATCAGCTCGAGCTCGCCGAGCAGCTCCCCGGCGAGGTCGTGGTCGGCGGAGGTCGCGTGCACGGTCGCGGTGAGCTGCCCCTCCAGGACAGCGACCACGGCGGCCAGCTCCTTCTCGTCGGCGACCCGGACGATCAGGGACGCCGGCCCGAACACCTCGCCCTGAAGGGCGGGCTGGGCCAGGAACTCGGCCCCGGTGGTCTCGTACAGCGCGGCCACGCCAGGGCAGGCGATGCTCTCGTCGGCGGCGCCGCCGGCCACCCGACGTACGCCGTCGGTGGACTCGGTCGCGCTGGTGCCACTGCGGTAGGCGCGGGCGATGCCCGGGTTGAGCATCGGCGCGGCGGCCACCTCACCGAGCGCGCGACCGGCCGCGGCCACGAAGGCGTCCGCGGACTCTCCCTCGATGACGAAGGCCAGGCCTGGCTTGGTACAGAGCTGGCCCGCGCTGCCGGTCACCGAGGTGACGAACTCGACGCCCAGCTGCTCGCCCTTCTCGGCCAGCGCGCCGGGGAGCAGGAAGACCGGGTTGACCGCCGACATCTCGGCGTACACGGGGATCGGGACCTCGCGCTGCTGGGCGAGGCGCACCAGGGCGAGCCCGCCGGCCCGGGACCCGGTGAAGCCGACCGCGGCGATCCGCGGGTCGGTCACGAGCGCGGCACCGAGCTCGTTGGAGGCGCCCTGGAGCAGCGAGAAGGTGCCCTCGGGCAGACCGTGCCGCTGCACGGCGGCACGGATGGCCTGGCCGACCAGCTCGGAGGTGGCCGGGTGGGAGGGGTGTGCCTTGACGACCACGGGCGCACCCGCGGCGAGGGCGGAGGCGGTGTCGCCGCCGGCCACCGAGAAGGCCAGTGGGAAGTTGCTGGCACCGAAGACGGCCACCGGCCCCAGCGGGACGGAGCGCTGCCGGATGTCGGGCTTGGGCGCCGGGGTCCGCTGCGGGTTGCCCGGGTCGATCCGGACCTGCAGCCAGCCGCCCTCACGCAGGGTCGCCGCGAACATCCGCAGCTGACCCGTGGTGCGACCGGTCTCGCCCGTCGCCCGGCCGGCCGGCAGTCCGGTCTCGGCGAGGTAGCGCTCGGCGATCGCCTCCGCGCGGGCCTCGATCTCCTCCGCGATGGACTCCAGGAACGCCGCCCGCTGCTCGGGCGAGGTCCGGCGGTACGCCGCGAAGGCGGTCGCGGCCAGCTCGGTCGCGCGGGCCACCTCGGCGGGGCCGCACTCGGCGTACTCGGGACCGGTGTGCTCACCGGTCGCGGGGTCGACGGCGCGGAACACGCCACCGGCGGTGCCGGTGACGTCGGCGGCGCCGATCAGGGAGGTACCGGTCAGGTCTGTCATGTCAGCTCACCTTGTCCACGAGGTTCGCGAGCTCGTCGAGCTCGTGCGGCAACAGGTCGGTCAGCGGGGCGCGCACCGGCCCCTGAGGGCGGCCGATGACCTGCAGGCCCGCCTTGATGATGCTCACCGAGTATCCAGGGGTGCGGTTGCGCAGGTCGCAGTAGGGGATCACGAAGTCGTTGAGCGCCGCCATCACGTGCGCCCCGTCCTGGCGCCGGACGGCGTCGTAGAAGTCGAGGGCGAACTGGGGAACGAAGTTGAAGATCGCCGAGGAGTACGTCGTCAGGCCCAGGCTCAGGTAGGGCAGCGCGAACATCTCCGCGGTGGGCAGGCCGCCGACGTACAGCAGGCGCTCACCGAGGCGGCTGTAGATCCGCGTCATCTGCTCGATGTTGCCCACGCCGTCCTTGAACCCGATCAGCGTCGGGCAGGAGTCGGCCAGCGCGGCGACGGTGTGCTCGTCGTAGATCGCGTTGGCGCGGTTGTAGACGATCACCCCGAGGTCGGTGGCGGCACAGACCGCGCGCACGTGCGCGGCCAGGCCCTCCTGGCTGGCCTCGGTGAGGTAGGGCGGGAAGAGCAGGATGCCAGAGGCACCGGCCCGCGCGGCGGCCCGCGCCAACTCCACGGCGGTGGCGGTGCCGTGCCCCGCGGGCGCCAGGATCGGCAGCCCCTCAGGAGCCTCCTCGACGGCTGCCCGCACGGTCTGCTCGACCTCGGCGGGGGTCAGCGAGAAGAACTCGCCGGTGCCCCCCGCGGCGAACAGGCCGGCGGCGGGGTACTGCGCGAGCCAGGAGATGTGCTCGCGATAGGTCGCGAGGTCCAGGTCGCCCTCGGAGGTGAAGGCGGTGACCGGGAAGGACAACAGACCGGAACCGAGCCGCTCGGCGACTTCGGTGGGAGACAGCTGGGACATCGTGAGCTCCTGGGATGACGGCGTGACTCTTCGACCATAAGCTCCGCCACGATGCCCGTCCAACACTCCTTGTGGATGGGGTGATACCGCAGAAGTATCGGGTTCCTGCCATCAGGGAGGTGGGGCGGATGTGGCCCTCGACGATCTCGACGAGACTTCGCGGGTGGCCGGGGCGCCGCCGCGCTCGCCGTACTCCGCGGAAGCACCGAGGGCCTGCTCCCCGGTGGTACGGCGGCGCTTCCAGCGGTCCACGGGGCCACCCGGCTGGTGCCCGCTCAGGACCCCGACTGGACCGTCCTGGAGGACGCCGCCGAGGAGCTCGCCCTCCAGCTCGGCGACGTCGAATGAGGCGTGGGCTCAGGGCAGCGGTCCACCGGCGAGCGCGACCACCACGCCGACCGCTGCGGCCAACAGGAGGGTGAGGACGACGCCGCGGCGGGCGACCAGGAGGAGGGCGGCAGCGCCCAGGAGCACGGCGAACTGCCACGGCTCAGCGAGCGCGACCGCCAGCGGAAGGGCCGAGCCCAGGATCGCGCCGATCGCCGCCGGGCCGGCGCCGTCGAGGAAGGCACGGATCCGGGGACCGTTGCGCCACCGGTCGAAGTGGGTCGCGCCCCCCAGCACCAGGACGAAGGACGGCAGGAACGCCACGGCCGTGGCGAGCACCGCACCGAGCAGCCCAGCGGCGGCGTACCCCACCACCGCAACGGTCAACACCACCGGGCCGGGGGTGATCTGGCCGAGGGCCACCGCGTTGAGGAAGTCGGCGTCGCTCATCCAACCGTGCTGCTCGACGGCATCGCCCTGCATCAGCGGGATGATCACGAACCCGCCCCCGTAGGACAGCGCCCCCACCTTGAGGGCGGTCCAGGACAGGGCGAGCAGGACACCGGAGCCGGCGGTCCCGAGCAGCCCCGCCACCAGCCCGGGAGACACCAGCGCGTAGTGCCCGCCCACCTCCCGGGGGCGGTGGGGACTCCGCGGATGCCGGACCACCAGCTCGACCCCACCGCAGCCGAGGAGAACCAGCACCAGCCACGGCCCGATCGTGGCCGCGGAGACGCCGCCGGCCACCACGTAGCCGATCCATCTCGCCGGGTGCGCTCGGCGTTCCCAACTGGGCACCAGCAGCGCCCACCCGGCCGAGACGGCGACGGCGGCCACCGCCGATCCGGCACCGGCGCCTGCCCCGAGCACCCAGGTGGGCGGCGCACCGGCGAGGAAGAGGACGGAGAGCGCGAGGATGAGGACGAAGCCCGGGAGGATGAAGGCCGCGCCGCCGAGCAGCGCACCGGTGCGGCCGCGCACCCGCCAGGCGGTGAAGATGGCCAACTGGGTCGAGGACGGGCCCGGGAGCAGGTTGCAGGTCGCCACGGCATCCTCGAACTCGACCTCGTCGATCCACCCTCTCCGCTGCACGCACACCTCGTGCAACATCCGGATGTGCACGGGTGGGCCGCCGAAGCCGAGGCAGCCGATCCGTCCCCACTCCCGGAGCACCGCTCCGAGGTCGGCGATGCCTTCGTGTGGCGGGTTCACACCCAGCACCCTGGCAGCTGATGGTGAACGCAGATAGAAGAGCGTGACCGGTGGCGCCGGGTCCCCCGGATTCACGCAGCCGAACCCGACTTCGGTGGCGGCGGGTCGAACCAGTGTGCGGACCCTTCTCACCCACCGCTCGATCAGGGACGGGCGGTACGACGGTCGTTCAGTCCACCCGGCGGGTCCCGGCGCGGTGCCGGGCGGCGAGTTCGACGTACCCGGGAGCATTCCGTTGGAGGATCTCGTAGGCGTTGCTGCCCTCCTCGATCGGCCCCTTGACCTTCGCGGGTACGCCGACCACGAGCTGTCCGTCCGGCACCTCCATGCCCGGCGAGACGAGTGCGCCGGCCGCGACCATGCAGCCGTCGCCGATCACGCTGTGGTCCAGGACGGTGGCGCCGTTGCCGATCAGGGTGCGGCTGCCGATCCGGCGGCCGTGGACGACGCACCCGTGGGCGATCGTGCTGTGCGCCCCGATCTCCAACCGGTGGCCGGTCATCACGTGGAGCACCGAGTTGTCCTGCACGTTGGTGCCCTCCTCGATGATGATCGGGCCGACGTCGCCGCGGAGCACCGCGCCGTACCAGATGCTCACCCCCGGCCCCAGCCGGACGTCGCCGATCAGGGTCGCCGTCGGCGCGACCCAGGCCTCGGGGTGGATGGTCGGACGGACACCCTCGTACTCGAACAGGTTCATGGCTGTGCATTCTCCATGGCGCGAGCGTGCCGCCACCCACAGGTGCGTCGATCCTCCGCCGGCCGCTCCCGCACGATGCCGGACGCCACCGGTCGCCGGCTCAGCCGCGCGCGTCCAGCTCGGCGATCAGGCGCTTGGGCGCCACCAGCCGGTACGACGCGTCGACCAGCTCGCCGACCTCGGTCCAGTCGACCGCGGTGTCGGCCAGGTCGATCCCCCGCCAGCCCGACGGCCCCCAGTAGGCGGGGACGAAGAATCGGCCATCGCCGTCGATCGCGGGCAGTTCGGCCGGGTCGATCTTGACCAGGCAGGCGCTGGGCCACGGACGATGGTCGCCGGGACGCAGCTTCTCGGTGCCGCCGAAGGTGGCGAAGATCTTGCCGGCCCGGAACACCGGTCGGCCGTGCGCGATCTGCTCCTCGGCGCCGGGGAAGGCGAGGCACAGCTCGCGCAGCTCGGCCAGCCCGGGATCGTCCTCGCTGAACATCACTGGATGCGGCACCGTCCCACCGTAGTGTGCGGCGGTAGGTTGGGCCCGCCCCATCACTTGACCGAGGAGCCGTCGTGGCCGATCTTCTCTATCGACTGACCTTCGCCGCGGCGAAGACGTGGTTCACGCTCGGCAAGGTCGAGATCGATCTCCAGGGCACCGAGCACATCCCGACCTCGGGCGGCGCGGTGCTCGCGGTCAACCACAACTCCCACCTCGACTTCATCGCCGCCGGCTACCCGGGCGAGCGCCGTGGCCGGTTCACCCGTTTCATGGCCAAGCGGGAGGTCTTCGACCACCCTGTCGGCGGTCCGGTGATGCGCGGCTTCAAGCACCTCAGCGTCGACCGTTCCCAGGGTGCGGAGGCGCTGCGGGTGGCCACGGCCGCCTGCCGCAGCGGGGAGGTCGTCGGGATCTACCCCGAGGCGACCATCTCACGCAGCTTCCAGATCAAGGAGCTCAAGTCGGGTGCGGTCCGCATCGCCGCGGACGCCGGCGTACCGCTGATCCCGGTGACGCACTTCGGCATGCACCGGATCCAGACCAAGGGTCATCCCCGCGACTTCTCCCGCGGCAAGCCGGTGGTGATGCGCGTCGGCGAGCCGATGTACCCCACCGGCGAGGATCTCGTCGCGGAGACCGCCGAACTACATCGCCGGCTCAGCGACCTGCTCGACGAGTGCGTCCGGGCGTTCCCGCTGCAGGAGCCCGACGCCTGGTGGCTTCCCGAGACCCACGGCGGCAGCGCCCCCTCGCTCGAGGAGGCCGAGCGGATCGACCGCGAGGAGAAGCGTGAGCGTGCTCGCCGGAAGGCGGCCAAGCGGCGCTGACGCCCGGTGGCCGGTGGGCGTCGTTCAGCCGGCCCGTCCCTCACCCAGCGTCGCGACCTCCGCAGCGAGGGCGGTGACCCGGTCCCAGTCGCCGTCGCGCAGCGCGTCGGCGGGGGTGAGCCAGGAGCCGCCGACGCAGCCGACATTGGACAACGCGAGGTAGTCGGGCGCGGAGGAGAGCGTGATCCCACCGGTGGGGCAGAACCGGGCCGCGGGGGTCACCGTGGTGAGCGACTTCAAGAAGGCGATGCCGCCGGAGGCCTCGGCGGGGAAGAACTTCAACTCCCGGCACCCCGCCTCCAGTGCGGCCAGCACCTCGGAGACGGTGGCCGTGCCGGGCAGGAACGGCAGGCCGGTGTCGGCCAGCGCGCCCAGCAGGCCCGGGGTGGCTCCCGGACTGACCAGGAAGGCCGCGCCCGCATCGGCCGCCTCCTTGGCCAGGCTCGGGGTCGTGACGGTGCCGGCCCCGACGACCACCTCGGGCACCTCTTCCGCGATCGCCGCGATCGCCTCCAGGGCCGCCTCGGTGCGGAGGGTGAGCTCGACGACCGGTACGCCGCCGGCGGCCAGCGCCCGGGCGGTGGGCACCGCCTGGTCGACGCGGTCGACGACCACGACCGGGATGACGGGGGCGAGGGCGAGCAGGGATTCAGGCCGGGACACGGGTGACCTCCGGGGTCGAGTGGCCGAGGGCGGGGAACACCGAGGCCCCCTGGTCGGCCCGGCCGACGCTGGCGCGGAAGGCGGCGAAGAGTTCTCGGCCGGTGCCGGACCACTCCTCTTCCATCGGTGCCCGACCGGTCGGCTCACGGCGGTCGAACTCCTCGGTGTCCACCCCGAGATCGAGCCGCCCGGCGGCGGAGTCGAGCACGACCAGATCGCCGTCGCGCACTCGCGCGAGCGGCCCACCGAGGGCCGCCTCGGGGGTGAGGTGGATGGCCGCGGGGATCTTGCCGGAGGCTCCAGACATGCGTCCGTCGGTGACCAGAGCGACCCGCTGGCCGCGGTCCTGGAGGACGCCGAGTGCCGGGGTGAGCTTGTGCAGTTCGGGCATCCCGGTCGCCGCCGGTCCCTGGTAGCGGAGCACGGCGACGAAGTCCTGCCCGTCCAAGGCGCCCGCCGAGAACGCCGCCAGGAAGTCGGCCTGGTCGTCGAAGACCCGGGCCGGTGCGGTGACCGCGCGGTGCTCCTCGGCCACGGCCGACACCTTGATCACGGCGTGGCCGAGTCCGCCGTCGAGCATCCGCAGCCCACCGTCCGGGGCGAAGGGCTCCGCCACGGGTCGCAGCACGTCCCGGTCGGCCGAACTGTCGGCCGCCTCCACCCAGGTGGCCGCGCCGTCGGCGTCCAGGCGGGCCTCGGCGACGTAGCGCCGCAATCCGGGGCCGGTCACGGTCAGGACGTCCTCGTGCAGCAGCCCGGCGTCGAGCAGGGTGCGCACCAGGAACCCGATCCCGCCGGCGGCGTGGAAGTGGTTCACGTCGGCCGAACCGTTCGGGTAGATCCGGGCCAGCAGCGGCACCACCGTGGAGAGCTCGGCGAAGTCCGCCCAGGTCAGGTCGATGCCCGCGGCCCGGGCGATCGCGACCAGGTGCAGGGTGTGGTTGGTCGATCCCCCGCTGGCGAGCAGGGCGATGGTGGCGTTGACGACGGCCCGCTCGTCGACGATCTCGCCGATCCCCGGCGCACCTTCGATCGCGTTGCTCGTCACCCGCGCCGCAGCGGCACGGGTCAGGGCGTCCCGCAGCGGGTTGTCGGGATTGACGAAGGAGGAGCCGGGCAGGTGCAGGCCCAGCACCTCCATCAGCAGTTGATTGGAGTTGGCGGTGCCGTAGAAGGTGCAGGTGCCCCGCGAGTGGTACGACGCGGCCTCGGCGGCCAGCAGTTCGGCCCGGCCGACCTTGCCCTCGGCGTACTGCTGGCGCACGTGCGCCTTCTCCTTGTTGGGAAGTCCCGAGGCCATCGGGCCGGCGGGCACGAAGACGGTCGGCAGGTGCCCGAAGGAGAGCGCACCGATGAGCAGACCCGGCACGATCTTGTCGCACACCCCGAGCATGAGCGCACCGTCGAACATTTCATGGGAGAGCGCGATGCCTGCGGACATGGCGATCACGTCGCGGCTGAACAACGAGAGTTGCATCCCGTCGCGCCCCTGGGTGATGCCGTCGCACATCGCCGGGACTCCCCCGGCCACCTGGGCGATCCCCCCGGCGCGCAGGACGGCGTCCTTGAGGACGGGCGGGTAGTCGACGTAGGGCTGGTGCGCGGAGAGCATGTCGTTGTAGCTCGTCACGATCGCGATGTTGGGCTTGGTCGTGCCGCGCAGGTCCGCCTTGGCGGCGGGTTCGGCGGCGGCGAAGCCATGGGCGAGGTTGGCGCAGGCGAGCCGGCCACGGGCGGGCCCTCGCTCGGAGGCGGCACGGACACGGCGCAGGTAGGCGGCTCGCGACGCACTGCTGCGCGCAGCGATCCGCTCGGTCACCTGGGCCACCGTCGGGTGGAGGGGACGCAGAGGGGTCAACGGCTCGGCTCCTCGGATGGGCCGGTCAACCGAGGCAGACCAGCGGCGGGCTGTCAATTTGCACGATCCAATTTAGAACACATCGGAACCGTGGACCAGCCACCCGGGCCGAACTTTTCCTTACTCGCTCAGTTCGTCGTCCTCGACCGGTCCCCCGCGGGCCCCTCTGACCGGCCTCGTGGGAGTCGAGCAGGTCGACGGATCCGCACCGGCAGCCGAGTTCCGGCGTACGGCGGCGCTCACCCCGGCCCGGACGTGGGCGATGATGGCCCGGTGACCGCACTCAACGGCCCCACCCCCAGGGCTCAGGAGCGCTACCTCGAGGCCGGCCTCCGCGTCTTGGCCGAGGAGGGGTACGCCGGATTCAAGCTCGCCCGCGTCTGCGCCGAGTTGGGCACCACGACCGGAAGCTTCTACCACGCCTTCCCGAACTGGGCGACCTACGGATCGGCGCTGATCAGGTACTGGCGTGACACCCGCAGCGACCAGCTGATCCGGCACGCGCGCGAGATCACCGACCTGCCCGCCCGGGTCGAGGCGCTCACCGAGATCGCGCTGACCCTGCCGCACGCCTCCGAGGCGGCGATCCGGGTGTGGGCCGCCCACGACCCCGAGGTGGCCGCGATCCAGACCGAGGTGGACGCCCAGCGCCGCGACTTCATCGCCGACACCTACGTGTCCATCGGAGGGGACGCGGTGGTCGCGCGCGAGTACGCCACCACCGCCATGTTGCTCTTCATCGGCTACGAGTCGGGGACGATGGCCACCCTCGAGGACCTCCGGCGAGGCTTCGAGATCCTCACCGAGCAGACCACCTTCCAGGGGAGGTGACCGGGCTCAGGCCGGTCGCGGTGGGCGTGCGCCCGTGACGAGCAGCCGGTCGCGGTCGATGCCGCGCTTGAGGATCTTGCCGGTGGCACCCTTGGGCAGGGCCTCGACGAACTCGTAGACCCGGGGGATCTTGTACGCCGCCAGCTGCTCGGTCAGCCATGCGCGGAGCTCGGCCGG
This sequence comes from Nocardioides insulae DSM 17944, assembly GCF_000422825.1. GTDB lineage: Bacteria > Actinomycetota > Actinomycetes > Propionibacteriales > Nocardioidaceae > Nocardioides > Nocardioides insulae. Next base: position 47,902 of record NZ_AUGU01000017.1, read on the forward strand.
ATCGATCACCTCGCCCGGGATGGGCGCCACGACGGCGGCGATCTCCTCCCCGAGCCTCTCGTCCGGCACCCCGATCACCGCTGCCTCGCGCACCCCGGGATGGCTGAAGAGCACCTCCTCGACCTCGCGGGGGTAGACGTTGTAGCCGCCGCGGATGATGAGGTCCTTGAGTCGGTCGACGATGAAGACGTGGCCGTCCTCGTCCATCCGGCCCAGGTCGCCGGTGAGGAACCAGGCGCCACGGCGGACAGCGGCGGTGGCCTCGGGGCGGTTCCAGTACTCCCGCATCACGACCGGCCCGTCGATGGCCACCTCCCCGACCTCGCCCCGGCGTACCTCGATCCCGTCGGTGTCCACGATCGCGACCTTCACCCCCGGCAGCGAGCGACCGACGCTGCCCTGCTTGCGGTCGCCGTCGGGCCGGTTGAACGTCGCTGCGCCAGTGGTCTCGCTCAGACCGTAACCGTCCAGGACGTCGGCGCCGAAGCGCGCTTTGAAGGCGCGCGCCACCTCCAGCGGCAGCGCCGCCCCACCGGAGCAGGCCAGCCGGAGCGCGGTGAAGTCGGCGGCGGTCCGGTCAGTCTCGGCGTGCAGCATCTCGTTCCACATGGTCGGCACGCCGGACACCGCGGTGAGCCGGTGCGCGGCCGCCAGCTCCAGTAGAGCAGCACCGTTGAAGGGCCGCAGCAGGGACAGGCTCGCCCCGGCCGTCCACACCGGCCGCATCACCGCGCCCTGCCCGAAGATGTGGAAGAGCGGGAGGGCGGTGCCCATCCGGTCCTCCGTCGAGATGGCGAGCGCCCGCTGGAAGATCTCGCCGGTGTCGACCAGGTTGGCGTGGGTCAGGACGGCCCCCTTCGGCCGGCCGGTGGTACCGGAGGTGTAGATCAGGGTCGCGGCGTCCAGTAGGTCGACGACGGCCACCTCACCGAGTTCGTCGGCCGGGCCGAGATCCGCCAGGGAGGGTTTCCACAGCGGGACGTCGCGGACCTTGGCGGCGGCCGTGACCGCGTCGGCTTCGCCGGGTCCGTCACCGGCCCAGCCGATGGCGAGCACGCAGTCGGCGTCCTCGATGAAGTACTCCAGTTCGGGCGGCGCGCACAGCGGGTTGACGGTCACCGCGGTGGCGCCGAGAGCCAGTACCCCGTGGTAGGCGATCACGAACTCCGCACTCGTGGGCAGGACCATCAGGACACGGTCGCCGCGGCCGATCCCACGCTCCCGGAGCCGCTCGGCGGCCGTGCTGATGCACCGCGCCAGCTCACCGTAGGACCATCGGCGATCGCCTTCCCTCAGCGCGATCCGCTCCGGCGATTCCTCCGCGTGCCGCCAGATGACGTCCACTCCGTTGGCCACTGCTCTCTCCCCTGTCACGACATGTTCGCCGGTCATTCCTCGCCACGTGGCGCGACCAGGCCCACAATTGAACTTGACCTCATGTTTGCTTATCGTGGCCGACATCACAAGCGACCCGGAGGCACAGTTGAGCATCACCACCCGGCAGATCGTCCTGGCCCAGCGCCCCCAGGGCTTCCCCGACGACGAGACCTGGTCGCAGGTCGAAACCGAGGTGCCCAGCCCGGGCCCGGGCGAGTTCGTCGTACGGACCGACCACATCTCCCTCGACCCGGCGATGCGCGGCTGGCTCAACGACGTCCGCTCCTACGTCCCGCCGGTCCAACTGGGCGAGGTGATGCGTGCGCAGGCCACCGGCGTCGTCACCGCCTCGGAGAACGCCGACTTCCCCGTCGGCACGGCCGTGATCGGCGGCTTCGGTGTCACCGAGCACGCCCTCAGCGACGGCTCGGGGGTCAGCCGGATCGATCTCGGCCTCGCCCCCGCCCCGACCTGGCTGGGGGCGCTCGGCATGCCCGGCATGACGGCGTACTTCGGTCTGCTCGACGTCGGCCGGCTCCGCGAGGGCGACACCGTCCTGGTCTCCGGCGCCGCTGGGGCCGTGGGCAGCGTGGTGGGCCAACTGGCCAAGGCCAAGGGGGCCCGGGTCATCGGCATCGCGGGTGGTGCGGACAAATGCGCCTGGCTGCGGGAGATCGGCTTCGACGAGGCGATCGACTACCGCGAGGAGAAAGTTCTCCGCCGGCTGCGCGAGCTCGCCCCGGACGGCATCGACGTCTACTTCGACAACGTCGGAGGCGACATCCTGGACGCCGCCCTGGCCAACCTGCGACGCGGGGCCCGGGTCGTGCTGTGCGGTGCGATCTCCGGTTACAACGCCGAGTCCCTCCCGCCGGGGCCGAAGCGATACATGTCCCTGCTGGTCTTCCGCGCCTCGATGACCGGGTTCGTGGTCTTCGACTACCAGGACCGCTACCCCGAGGCCGTGGCCGCGATCGGTGAGCTGATCACCTCCGGCCGGCTGGTGGCACGCGAGACCGTGCTGCCGGGCGGGGTGGCCGGCTTCCCCGAAGCGCTGCTGGGCCTGTTCCGCGGGGTCAACACCGGCAAGCTCGTCCTGGCCGTGGAGGAGTCGGCATGACCACTGACCTGCTCACCGACGTCACCGACGGCGTCGGCACCATCACCCTGAACCGGCCCGAGCGCCGCAACGCGCTCTCCCGGCCCATGATCGAGGGGCTGATCGAGGCCCTGCGGACGATGGAGAGCTCCCGTGCCGTGGGGGCGATCGTGCTCACCGGCGCCGGCGGCGCCTTCTGCTCCGGTGGCGACGTGCAGCGCTTCGACGAGTCCGGCGGGGAGGGCGGCGGTTCCGACGAGGTCGACCAGGAGGCCGTCGAACTCCAGCGCCAGCACCAGGGGGAGACCGTCGGCCGGATCCACCGGTGCCGCAAGCCCGTGCTCGCCGCCATCCCGGGCGCCGTCGCCGGCGCCGGCATCGGTCTCGCCCTCGCAGCCGACCTCCGCATCGGTACGCCGCGCACCGTCTTCGCGACCGCCTTCGGCGGGGTCGGACTGGCCGGCGACTACGGCGTCGCCTGGCTGCTGGAGCGACTGGTCGGCCCGGCGAAGGCGAGGGAACTGATGTTCCTCAACCCGAAGATCCGCGGCGAGGACTGCCAGCGCCTGGGCCTGGTCAACTGGACGGTGCCCGAGGACGAGCTGGCCGACCGCACCGCCGAGATCGCCGGGCGGCTGGCCGCCGGGCCCTCGCACGCGCTGGAGGGCATGAAGCAGAACCTCCTGCGCGCGGCCCACGAGGACCTCGACGCCTCGATGCACGCCGAGGTGCCACTGCACAAGGGCACCGGCCTGACGGCAGACCACGTCGCCGCCGTACGCGCCTTCGTGGAGAAGCAGGCGCCCACCTTCCCGACCGGCTGGCACGACGGCGACTGACCTTCCGCCGTACCACCGACCACCGCACCATCACCGAGCCAGGAGTGACCATGGATTTCCAGACTTCCGAGCGTTGCCGCGAGTACCAGGACAAGTTGCTCACCTTCATGGACGAGCACGTCTACCCGGCAGAGTCGGTCTACACCGCCCAGATGATCGAGTCGGGCGACCCGAACTTCCACCCCCCGATCCTCGAGGAGCTCAAGACCGAGGCCAAGAAGCGCGGCCTGTGGAACCTGTTCCATCCCCACAAGAACGAGGAGTGGGGCTCCCCCGGGCTGAGCAACCTCGACTACGCCCCCCTCGCCGAGATCATGGGCCGCAGCCCCCACCTCGCCCCCGAGGCCACCAACTGCAACGCCCCCGACACCGGCAACATGGAGGTCTTCGAACTCTTCGGCACCCCCGAGCACAAGGAGAAGTGGCTCAAGCCGCTGCTCGCCGGCGAGATCAACTCCGCCTTCTGCATGACCGAGCCGGAGGTGGCCAGCTCGGATGCCACCAACGTCCAGCTCCGGATGGAGCGCGACGGCGACGAGTACGTCCTCAACGGACGCAAGTGGTTCGCCTCCAACGCCCTGCACGCCAACTGCAAGGTGCTCATCGTGATGGGCAAGACCGACCCGGACGCCGCCACCCACCGGCAGCAGTCGATGATGGTCGTGCCGATCGACACCCACGGCGTCACCGTCCTCCGAGGGCTCCCCGTCTTCGGCTACCTCGACCGCGAGGGCCACGCTGAGATCCTCTTCGAGGACGTCCGCGTGCCCACCAGCGCCCTGCTCGCCGGTGAGGGCGACGGCTTCATGATCAGCCAGTCCCGCCTCGGTCCCGGCCGGATCCACCACTGCATGCGCTCCATCGGCATGGCCGAGCGCGCCCTGGACCTGATGATCAAGCGCGCTCAGACCCGTGAGACCTTCGGCGAGCCGATCGCCAACCGCTCCAACATCCAGGACTGGATCGCCGAGGCCCGCATCCAGATCGAGGCCACCCGGCTGCTGGTGCTCAAGACCGCCTGGCTCATGGACACCGTCGGCAACGAGAAGGCCCGCACCGAGATCGCCGCGATCAAGGTGCTCGCCCCCAACATGGCCCTGGAGATCATCGACCGCGCCATCCAGGTCCACGGCGGCGGCGGCGTCACCGACGACTTCCCCCTCGCCAGCTTCTACGCCCACCAGCGCACCCTGCGTCTCGCCGACGGCCCCGACGAGGTCCACAAGCGCACCATCGCCCGCGTCGAGCTCCGCCGGATGCGGGACGCCCTCGCGGTCTGAACCTGGGACCCACTCTCAGTCCGGAGGCTGACCGCCCGACTCCGAGGTGTCCTCGGGCGGCGCCTCCGGGTCGGGGAAGCCCTGGTTGATGTACTCCTGGGAGGATTCGAACTCCGGGGTGTCGAACACCTCGCCGGCCAGCGGATCCTCGCTCGGCTCGGCGAGGAGCGGGTCGCCGGTCTCGGGGTGGAAGGTCATGTCGCTGGGATGGATGTGCCGGAAGGACACGATGTGGGGTTCGGGCTGCCCGTCCGTCGCATCGATCTCCCGCGGGTGCTCGGGGGGAAGCCCGATGATGGTCGAGGAGACACCCCGGAAGCCCCGGAACTCCTCGTGATGATGATGGGCGGCGGACGGCTCCGCCGGCACGGTCTCGGCGACGGGCGGGATGACCTGCATGTAGTTGGGCATCGTGGCCACCTCGTGCCGGAAGGCCTTGAGCAGCGACACGCAGCCCAGCACCAGGATCACCGAGAACGGCGCAGCCGTCGAGATCGACAGCGTCTGTAGTGCGGTCAGAGCGACATCGCCGCCGACGACGAGCAGAACGGCCGCGGCGAGCCCCTCCAGAACCGCCCAGTAGACCCGCGTGACCACCGGGGTCTCGGTGCTGCCACCGGAGGCGAGCATGTCGATCACCAGGGACCCGGAGTCGGAGGAGGTCACGAAGAAGAGCACGATCACGACCATGGCGACCACGCTGAAGACCACCGGCAGTCCACCCGGGAAGGACTCGAAGAACTGGAACAGCGACGTGGTGCTGTCCACCGTCACCTCGCCGGTGTCCGGATCCTCCACGGTCAGGCTGCCGTCCTGTGACTGGAGCCGGATCGCGGAGTTACCGAAGATCGTGAACCACACCAGGCTCGCCGCGGTCGGTGCCAGCAGGACGCCGAAGACGAACTCCCGGATGGTCCGTCCGCGGGAGATCCTGGCGATGAACATGCCGACGAAGGGCGCCCAGCTCGTCCACCAGCCCCAGTAGGCGATGGTCCAGATCCCCTCCCAGCCGTCCGATGAGAAGGCCCCGACGTGGAACATGGTCTGGGGCAGCTGGCTGAGGTAGCTGCCGAGGTTCTCGGGCAGCGACTGGAGCAGGAAGATGCTCGGACCGAGCAGGAAGACCAGCAGCGCGAGCAGCGCGGCCACGCTCATGTTGATGTTGGACAACCACTTCAATCCCTTGTGGACGCCAGAGACCACGGACCAGGTGGCGATCAACGTGATGGCTCCGATCAGCATGATGACCAGGCCATCGGTGGGCTCGGCCCAGCCGAGGAAGTCCAGACCGCCCATGATCTGGCTGACGCCGAAGCCGAACGAGGTCGCGACGCCGAACAGGGTCCCGACGATGGCCACGGTGTCGACCGCGTGACCGAGCCAGCCCTCGACCCGCTGGCGACCGAGCAGCGGCTCCAGCAACCACCGCACCGCCAGCGGGCGTCCGCGGCGAAACGACATGTAGGCCAGCCCCAGGCCCACCACGGCGTAGATCCCCCACGGGTGCAGACCCCACTGCAGCATCATCAGGCCGACCGAGTCCTGGGCTGCCCCCAGGGACTCGGGAGCGTTGCCGAACGCCTCGGGCGGCATCACGTAGTCACTCAACGGCTCGGCGACCCCGAAGAAGACCAGCCCGATGCCCATCCCAGCGCTGAACAACATGAGGAACCAGGAGACGACCCCGAACTCGGGGCTCTCGTCGTCGCGCCCCAACCGGATCCGGCCGATCCGGGTGAGGGCGCAGAAGATCGTGAACGCCAAGAAGATGTTGACCGCGATGACGTACCACCAGCCGACGCCGTCGGTGATGGCCCGGTTCAACTCGGTGGTCACCTCGTCGAGGGCGTCACCGGCCACCTGACTGAAGACGAGGGTGAAGGCGATCAGTCCGATGATCGCGATCGAGGCCGGGATGAAGACCGGCTTCAGGATCGCGGACCAGCCGGTGGGCTGCTGGGGCGCGGTGGTGCCGAGATCTGAGTTGGATGGTGGGGCAGACATACCTCGAGTCCTCCTCCGGGCAGCGTGCCTGAGCAGTGCGAGTCACGCTCGCCGCCCTGGTCGGCTGCTCGCACCCAGTTCCCCGTGGACGGTCGAGTGACTCACCATCCTGGCACACCTGGACCGCGCCACCGCGGCGTCTGCAGGGGCCCCGTCCACAGCCGCCCGCCTGGGGTCGGGGTCAGCGGTCACGGGTCGAGGCACTAGTCTCCCGGCGCCGCCAGCCGGAGGCCATGGCACCAGATCCTGGTGGCGGTGTGCACCAGAGCCTCCAGGTCGCCGTCCCCGACGATGAAGGCGCTGTACGCCAACCTGCTGAGCATCGAGGAGAGCGCGCGGGAGGCCATCATCGGGTCCAACTCGGGGTCGGCCAGCCCCCTGGCCTGGAGGTCGGCGATGCTCTTCGCGTTGCGCTCGACGAACATCGCCGAGCGTGCCTGGCGCAGTGCCATGAAACGCGGGTCGATGTGCGCGACCTGCTCCATGAGGGCCATCAGCCGGGCGTTGCGCCGGTAGGCCTCGAGGTAGGCACGGTTGCTCGCCTCGATGATCACCGCGGGATCCTCGGCATCCCCGACCCGGGCCACGCCGGGATGGAGCATCTCCTCGCGCGCTGCCTCGAGGACGGCCTCGAAGATCTCGTCCTTGCTGGTGAAGTAGGTGTAGAAGGTGCCGGTCGAGCACTGCGCCTCGACGGTGATGTCGCTGAGCCTGGCGTCGAGGTAACCGTCCCTCTCGAAGACCACCCGAGCGGCCTCGACCAACTTCTGCCGGGTCCGGTGGCCGCGCTTGGTCACCGGGCTCTTCTTCATCCCATCCGCGGACTGCGTCATCCCCTCACCTTCCTCCGGTTGCGCCGAGACGGGACGGTTCCCGCTTCTCCCGGGCCGTTGACCTTCGCGTCAACCGTGTGACACCGTTCACACGCAAGTTGAACCCGACCTCATCTTCGGAGATCTTCGTGACGACTGCAACCCACCGCATCGCAACCAGCAAGGCGATCCGCAGTTTCGTGCCACTGCTCCTGATGGCCTACTTCATGGCCTTCGTCGATCGTTCCAACGTCGGCCTCGCGAAGACCGCCCTCGAGGCCGATGTGGGGATCAGCGCTACGGCGTACGGCCTCGGAGCGGGGATCTTCTTCCTCAGCTACGCGCTGTTGGAGATCCCCAGCAACCTGGTCCTCCACCGGGTCGGCCCGCGGATCTGGATCACCCGGATCGCCATCACCTGGGGCCTGTTGTCCTCCGCCTTGATGTTCGTCAACTCCGAGACGACCTTCTACATCCTGCGATTCCTCCTCGGTGCCGCCGAGGCCGGGCTCTATCCCGCCTTGATGTATGTCGTCACCGTCTGGTTCGCCCAGGAGGACCGGGCGCGGGTGGTCGGGTACATCCTGATCGCCTCCTCCCTGGCCTACGCCCTGGGCGGCCCGATCGGCGGTGCACTGATGACCCTGGACGGGACGCTCGGCCTGCACGGCTGGCAGTGGCTCTTCCTCATCGAGGGCATCCCGTCGGTGATCATCGGCCTGCTGATCTGGTTCAAGCTGCCCGACAGCCCCCACGAGGCGAAGTTCCTGACCGCCGAGGAGGCCGACGCCCTGGTCCGCAAGGCCGCCGTACCGGCCAAGGAGCAGATCCGCGGCAACCTCGGGGCCGGATTCAGGAATCCGGTCATCCTGCTGGTCGCGACGATCTACTTCCTCAACCAGGTGGTGACCTACGGGTCGATCTTCTTCGTGCCCTCCGTGGTGGAGTCGATGGGCGTTGAGGGTTCCTTCACGATCGGGGTGTTGGCCGGCGCCATCGGCGTGGGCTCGATCCTCGGCGTGCTCGTCTTCCCCCGGTGGCTCCGCCGTACCGGCAACGAACTGCCGCTCATCGCCCTGGCCTCGGCCAGCACGGTGGCCTTCTCCGCGACCTTCCTGCTCGTCCAGATCTCCGCTCTGCAGTACCTGATGCTGATGCTCTCGGCCTTCATGTTCACCGGCGTCCTGCCGATGTTCTGGTCGATCGCGATGGCCCGGGTCTCGGGCAAGATGGCGGCCGCCGTGCTCGCCTTCATCAACACCATCGGCCTCACCGGCGGCTTCGTGGGCCCGTATCTGTTCGGCATCGCCGAGGACCTCAGCGGGGATCCTGCCGCCGGCCTGGTCGTCGTCCTGATCTCCAGCGTGATCAGCCTCGCCCTCACGCCCATCCTGGTCCGGGCCGTACGCCGCAGCAGCGCCCTGACCGCGGAGATTCCGGAGCCGCGCGCCAGCTCACCGGCCTCCGACGTACCTGCCACACAGGTCGACGTCGAGGAGCGCTGAGCATCGCGGGGGCACCGCGTTCGAGCTTTACCATTCCATGCTGATCTGGCCGTTGACGCCCGTCAGAACCTGTGACAGGTTTCACAGTCGCCGGTAGAACCGGTTCTACCCTCCCAAGAAGAGAGCCCACGCATGTCGAACGCGGTGCACGCCCTCGCCACGAAGAAGGCGATCCGGAGCTTCATCCCCCTCCTGCTGTTCGCCTACTTCATCTCGTACGTCGACCGGATGAACATCGGTCTGGCGAAGACCCAGCTCGAGGCCGACGTGGGCATCAGCGCCGCGGCCTACGGTCTGGGAGCGGGCATCTTCTTCATCAGCTACGCGCTGCTGGAGATCCCGAGCAACCTGATCCTGCACAAGGTCGGCCCGCGGCTGTGGATCGCCCGGATCGCCATCACCTGGGGCCTGCTCTCCTCGGCGATGATGTTCGTCAACTCCGAGACGACCTTCTACATCCTGAGGTTCCTGCTCGGCGCCGCCGAGGCCGGTCTGTACCCGGCGCTGATGTACGTCGTCACCGTCTGGTTCGCCCAGGAGGACCGGGCCCGCGTGGTCGGCTACATCCTGGTCTCCTCCTCCCTTGCCGGGGTCGTCGGCGGACCGATCGGCGGCGCGCTGATGCTGATGGACGGCACCCTCGGCCTGCAGGGCTGGCAGTGGCTGTTCTTCATCGAGGGCATCCCGGCGGTGATCATCGGTCTGCTGATCTGGTTCAAGCTCCCCAACAACCCGCACGGCGCGAAGTTCCTCACCACCGAGGAGGCCGACGCCCTGGTGGCGGCGGCCGCTGAACCGGCCAAGGACGAGATCAAGGGCAGCCTGTGGGTCGGCTTCAGGAACCCCGTGGTCCTGATGGTGGCGCTCACCTACTTCACCGCCGCTGTGATCATCTACGGCGGCTCCTTCTTCGGCCCTGCCGTGATCGAGTCGATGGGAGTGTCGAACTCCCTGCTGGTCGGCCTCATCGCCGGTGGCATCTCCTGCGGCGCCATCGTCGGTGTGCTGATCTTCCCCAAGCTGCTGAAGCGGATCGGCAGCGAGCTCCCGATCATCGCGCTCTACGGAGTCGTGAACATGGCGGTCGCGGCGCTGTTCTTCATGGTGTCCAGCCCCGTTCTCCAGCTTGTCCTGTTCTTCGCCATGACGGTGGTGACGGCCGGCGTCCTGCCGATGTTCTGGTCGATCGTGATGGCCAGGGTCTCGGGTCGGATGGCCGCCGGTGTGCTCGCGTTCGTGAACACCGTCTCCCTCCTGGGTGGCTTCGTCGGTCCGGTGCTCTTCGGTATCGCCGAGGAGGCGACCGGCGATGTCACCAGCGGCATGGCGGTGGTCGGCGTGTGCGGCGCCGTCAGCCTGATCCTGCTGGGCGGCCTCACCCTCGCGATCAAGCGCGGCCGGCGCGCCGTGGTCCCGGAGCCGCGCCAGGACTCCCCGGAGGCGGCGGCACTGATCTCCCCCCTCGAGCCCGAGGAGCACTGACCTGCTCCTGACACCGCGCTATCGACGCGCGAGCAAGACAGCGAAGTCCTCGGCGTCGTCGGTCCACCAGTGCTCCACGGTGAGACCGGCGGCGCCGAGCTCTGCCGTGATGCCCTCCCGCCGGAACTTCGCCGAGATCTCGGTGCGCAACTCCTCGCCCTCGGCGAAGGCCAGGTCCAGGTCGAGCCCCTCGAGCCGCGCCCGCACCGGGCGTACGGCGCGCAGCCTCATCTCGATCCACTCCCGGTCGGGCTCCCAGACCGCCCGGTGTGCGAAGTCGGAGGGGTCGAGATCGCCGCCGAGTTCGCGATCCAGGACGGCGAGCACGTTGCGGTTGAACGCGGCGGTGACGCCCGCCGAGTCGTCGTAGGCGGCGATCAACCGGTCGGGATCCTTGACCAGGTCGACGCCGAGCAGCAGGGTCTCGCCGGGGCGCATCGCCGCGGACAGTGCGGCGAGGAACTCGCCCCGCGTCTCGGGAGGGTGATTGCCCAGGGTGCCCCCGAGGAACACCACCATCCGCGTGCCCGGGGCCGGGAGCTCGTCGAGGTGCCGATCGAAGTCGGCGACGGCGCCGTGCAGCGCCAGACCCGGATAGTCGCGCCGCAGGTCGGTCATCGCCGCCCGGAGCGCCCCCGCCGAGACGTCGACAGGGACATACCCGCTCAGCCGCCCGGTGGCCAGGAAGGCGTCCAGCAGCAGCCGGGTCTTGGCCGAGGACCCCGAGCCGAGCTCGAGGACGACCTGTGCCCCGGATGTCTCCGCGATGTCGGCTGCGTGGGCGGTGAGGATCGCATGCTCGGTGCGGGTCTGGTAATACTCCGGCAGCCGGGTGATCTGCTCGAACAGGATGCTCCCGCGGTCGTCGTAGAAGTACTTCGGCGGGAGCCATTTCGGACTCGCGCTCAACCCGATCAGGGCATCCCGCTCCAATCCCTGACGCAGGTCGTCGGGACCGAGGAGGACCTCGAGCCGGTCCTGGGCGAGCTCGTCAGGGGAGGCCTGCCGGGGCCTGGGGGCGCTCACGGCAGAGGTCGCGTGCAGGTGATAACGCCGTGCGGACCGGCGCGCGTGGGCGGAATCAGACACGGGCGCCTCCGTCCGCCAGTCGCAGCCCGGTGAGGGGCCACCGGGCCCCGGCCGGGAAGAAATTGCGGTACGACGCCCGCGCGTGGCCGGGAGGAGTGAGCGCGCAGCCGCCGCGCAGCACCATCTGCGCGGACATGAACTTGCCGTTGTACTCGCCGATCGCCCCGGTCGGCGGGTGGAACCCCGGGTAGGGCAGGTAGGAGCTGGAGGTCCACTCCCAACAGTCGCCGAAGAGCTGCCGCAGACCGCCGGTCGGGCCGCCCGCGGGCCGCGGGTGCCAGCTGATGGTGTCGGCGAGGTTGCCCGCCGGGGTGCGCCCGGCCTCCTCGAGCTGGGCGGCGTGCTCCCACTCGGCCTCGGTGGGCAGCCGCTTCCCGGCCCAGGTCGCGAACGCATCCGCCTCGTAGTGGCTGACGTGGCACACCGGCAACTCCGGGTCGACCGGCCGGGTGCCGTGCAGCGTGTGCTCCAGCCACACCCCGTCGGCCTCGACCCAGTAGAACGGGGCGTGCCAGCCCTCGGTGGTGATCTTCGCCCAGCCGTCGGAGAGCCACAGCTCGGGACGCCGGTAGCCGCCGTCGGCCATGAACGCCTGCCACTCGCCGTTGGTCACCAACCGGTCGGCGAGCCGGTACGGCTCGAGCCACTGCTGGTGCCTGGGCAGCTCGTTGTCGAAGCAGAAGGCACCACCCTCGTGACCGATCTCGACCAGGCCGCCCTCGTAGTCGCGCCAGGACAAGGGTCCGGCCGCGCCGCTCGGCGCCGGGGCCCCGGCGTACGCCGGGCGGAGCGGGTTGAGCGAGAGCACGTGCTTGATGTCCATCAGCAGCAGCTCCTGGTGCTGCTGCTCGTGGTGGAACCCCAACTCGATGGTGGGCAGCAGCTTGGCGAGGGTGCCCTCGTCGACCCCGGCGACCAGATCCCGCATCCGGTCGTCGACGTTGCCCCGGTAGAGCCCGACGTCGTGGGCGCCGGGACGGCTGATCACCCCGCGCATCGGGCGGGCATAGCGGGGGCCGACCTGCTCGTAGTAGCTGTTGAACAGGAACCAGTACTGATCCTGGAAGGGGGCGAAGTCGCGCTCGTGCTCGGCCAGGATGAAGGTCTCGAAGAACCAGGTGACGTGCGCGCGATGCCACTTGGTGGGCGAGACGTCCGGCATCGACTGGACCGTCTGGTCCTCGGGCGAGAGGGGGGCCGCCAGCTGCTCGGTGTAGGCCCGGACCCGGTCGAACCGATCGAGGACGCTCTGGGGTTCGGCGACCCAGTCGTCTCGTGCGTCAGGCGTGGTCTCGGTGACACTCATGTCTTCACACTCACATCCTGCATCGATTGTCGGAAGAGCACTCAGGACCGCATCTGTCCGCTAGGACCGGAGGTCGCGCAGGGCGTCCTGGATGCCACGGTGGAAGGTCGGGTAGGCCCAGATCATCTGCTCCAGCGTGCTGGCGGGGACCCGACCGTGCACCGCGACCGCGAGGGCGCCGAGGATCTCGCCGCCGGCCGGGCCGGCCGAGGTGGCCCCGACCAGCTCATCGGTGCTGCGGTCGACGACGAGCTTGATCAGCCCGGCGTTGCCGGCCCCGTGGATCCAGCCCCGACTGGTCGCGGCGACATCGGCGGAGCCCACGGCCACGTCCAGGCCCCGGGCGCGGGCCTGCTCCTCGGTGAGGCCGACGGCACCGACCTCGGGCTCGGTGAAGGTCACGCGCGGGAGCGCGCGATGGTCCGCGGCGGGGCCCTCCCGTCCCAGGATCTCCCTGGCGACGATGTCGGCGTGGTACGTCGCCACGTGGGTGAAGCCGCCCTGTCCGGCGATGTCTCCCGCGGCCCAGACACCGTCGGTGACCCGCAGCCGGTCGTCGACGGGCAGCGCGCCAGGTCGTCCCTCCAGCCCCAGAGCCGCCCAGGCCTGGGCGTCGATCCGGGGACGCCGGCCGGTGGCGATCAGCAGCCGCTCCGCCTCGACCTTGCCGCCTGCGGTCTCCACCCGGAAGCGGCCCTCCACATGATCGACCCGGTCCACCCCGTCGCCGAGTCGCAGCGTGATCCCATCCGCGCGCAGGGCATCGGCCAGGAGCCGACCGGCCGCCGGCTCCTCCATCGGGATCGGCCGGTCGGCGGCGTCGAGCAAGGTGACCTCGCTGCCGAACCGGGCGAAGACCTGGCCCAGCTCGCAACCGATCGCCCCGGCCCCGAGGACCGCGAGGGTCGCCGGCACCGCCTCGGTCTCGATCGCCTCCCGGTTGGTCCAGTACGGCGTGTCGGCCAGTCCCGGGATCGGCGGGACCGCGGCCTCGGTGCCGGTGGTGATCACCAGTGCCCGCCGGGCCTCGACCACGCCGGTGCCGGGCACCTCCACGTGCCGGGGGCCGAGGATCCGCCCGCGGCCGCGGAGGAATCGACCGCCCTCGCCGACGTACCGCTGGACCGCGACGGTGTCGTCCCAGTCGGTGGTGGCCTCCTCCCGAATCCGCCGGGCCACCGGCGCCCAGTCGGGACTCACCCGTGCCTGGCCGGCGAATCGTGGGACGCGCCCCGCCTCGGTCAGCAGGTGGGCGGCCCGCAGCATCATCTTGCTCGGGATGCAGCCCCAGTAGGGGCACTCCCCACCCACCAGCCCGGCCTCGATGCCGAGGACGTCGACTCCCGCTCGGGCCAGTTGGGTGGCGACCGACTCACCTGCGACGCCGAGACCGAGGACGACCACGTCGGCGGTGAGGTCTGCGGACGGATCGGCGACCTGTGGTGTGGTCATGTCGGACTCCTGGTCGAGCTCTCGGTCGACGGACGGGAACTGCCTCCACCGACATTAGCCGCGATCGGCCATCGCTCGCCCTCGAGTAACAAGTTCATCGGGAGTTCACCGGCGATGGCGACCTCGGCCTTCACAGGAGGCGCTTGAGGCCGACGTGGGAGTTGCCGTAGCCGAGCCGCGCATAGAACGCGTGAGCGCGCTCCCTCGCGTTGTCGGTGGTGAGCTGGGCGAGGGTGGCTCCGCGGGCGCGGCCGTGGTCGTGCGCCCACTCGATCATGGCGGTGCCCAGGCCGCGGCCGCGTTCGCCGGTCGCGACCCGGACCCCCTCGATCTGGAGCCGGGTGGTCCCTCCCCGGGACAGGCCCGGGATGATGGTCAGCTGCATGGTGCCGACGATCCGATCAGCCTGGTCGCGGACCACCGCCAGGTAGTGCGCGTCGTCGCGCGCGACCGCGTCGAAGGCTGCCTCGTAGTGCACCAGCTCCGCGCCCTCGCGGGTGCGGCCGAGCTCGTCGTCCCCGAGCAGGTCGACCAGCGCCGCGACGTCGGTGCGACGGGCCCGCTGCACCCGGTAGACCTGCTCTCCGTCGGACATCCCCAGGCTCAGCCGGCCACCGATCGATGCCCGGGCCTCGGCACGCAGCCGGGCCACCAGGGCGTCCAACCAGCCACCGACGTGGCGACGGGCCTCGGAGGTGTCCGGATACCGACAGCGCAGGTGCAACCCCGACTCGTCGAGCACGAACCAGAGCATCACGCCATCGGTGAGGACGGCGGCGCCGACGTACTGCGCCTCCAGCCCGGTGGCGTCCACACGCACCGGCAGCCGGCGCAGGTCCAGCCAGGAGATGGCGAACATCCCGGGTGCCTCCGGCATCCCGCCCCAGGGCGCGAGCACGTCTTCCAACGGCCAGGAACCGAGCCGGACCGCCTCCTTGACCGCGGCGGCGCTGGCCCGCGGATCCGGGTCTGCGGACTCGAGCACCGCATTGGTGATGAACCAGCCGACCGAGTCGTGCCAGGTCGCGTCGTAGCGGCTGTGCACCGGGAAGACCGCACGCAACGCGACACCGGCCAGGTCGCGGGTCACCCCGGTCATCGCGGCGACCACCAGGGCCAGCGTGGAGACCCCCTGCTCACGGGCCTCCGCGGCGAAGGCTGCGCTGTCGTCGACGTCGAGCACGTCACGGACCTCGACGCGTTCGCGCTGCGGCGCCTCGACCGCGCCGAGCGGCAGCGGGAACCGCGGCATCACCTCGCCGGAGGCGGTCAGCACCTCCGCCCAGCGGCGGCGCACCTCCGGCGGCGCCTGGGGCCGCTGGGCCAACGACCTGGTGTGCGCGGCGAAGGCGGGCACCGGCGGGAGGTCGGGCTCCCGCCCGGCTCGCACGTGCGCGAGGGCGGTGAGCAGGTCGCGCGCCACCACCAGCATCGACCACATGTCCACGTGGGCGTGATCGGCGGCGACCACCACCGTCGGACCATCCGCGGTCTGGAGGACACAGAGCCGGTGCGAGGGACGCCGGTCCGGTGCGGCGTAGGGCCGGCAGGAGGCATCCAGTACGTCGCGCAGCGCCTCGTTGACCGCCTGCCCGGGCGCGATCGGGTGCTCCACCCAGTCACCCGGCGCGACCTCGACCTCGTGCAGCTGGACCTCGCCATCGGTGGCCCGGGAGAAGACCGAGCGCAGCGTGCCGTGCCGCCCCACCACGGCCAACCAGGCGGCGGCCAGGTCGTCGAGCTCGACCGGGTCGGAGAGCCGGAAGGAGAGCGCCATCCACGACCCCGGCCGGTCACCGGCACCCACGTGCCGCGCCTGGTCGAAGGAGACCGGGAGTTCGCTGCCGAGGGCTCCGGTCGACACGTCGTAGCCGAACAGTCGGCCGAACGGAAGTCGCAGATGCACGACATTGGTCAGCCGCATGCGGCTACCCTAGGGCCTCTCATCGTTGACCCCAGGAGCCGACGTGCCCACCTTCTCCGTTCCCGGGGCCGAGCTCGACGTGGAGCTGAGTGACGAGGGCGGTTGTCCCGTCGTCCAACTCCACGGCCTCACCTCCAGTCGCTACCGCGACCGCCTGCTCGACCTCGACCTCGGCCGCGGTCTCAGCGGCACCCGCCTCCTCCGGTACGACGCCCGCGGGCACGGTCGCTCCACCGGCAGGGAGGTCCCAGAGGACTACCGGTGGCCGGTGCTCGCCGAGGACCTGCTCCGCCTGCTCGATCACTTCTTCCCCGGCGAGCGGGTGCACGGGGTCGGCCCCTCGATGGGCACCGGCACCCTGCTGCACGCGGCGGTCCGCGACCCCGACCGGTTCTGCGGGCTGACCCTGCTGGTGCCGCCGACCGCGTGGGAGACACGGGCGGCCAAGGCCGCCGACTACGAGCGCGCCGCCGCGGTCGTGGAGTCCGTCGGGATGGCGGCGTTCGTCGAGGCGGGTCGGCTGGTGCCCCGCCCGCCGGCAACCCTGGGGGCGCCCGAGACGGTGCCCGACGTCACCGAGCGGCTGCTGCCGGCACTGCTGCGCGGTGCGGCGCTGACCGACCTGCCCGCTCCCGAGGACGTGGCCGGGGTCGACGTACCGGTGACGGTGCTCGCGTGGACCGAGGACGCCGCCCATCCGGTCTCCACCGCGGAGGCGTTGGTGGCCGTGATGCCACGGGCCAGGCTGGAGGTGGCGGCGACGCCGGCCGACGTGGCGCGTTGGCCGCAGATGCTGTGCGAGGACGTCGCCGTGCACCCGGTCGGTTGAGCCCGGTCCCGCCGATCGTCGCCCCCTCGAACGCGGGTCGATGGCTCAGCCTGGTTCCACCGATCGTCGCCGTCGCGAGCGTCGCCGGACGGGTTGGCCGGCAAGGCGGGGTGCCGGAGGCCCATCGAGGTGCAGCAACGCGGCCGGATGGCGGCGCTCAGCAGGCGCAGGATCGGCGGGTCCAGACTCAGCCGGGGAGCTGGACCAGCAGTTCGCCGTGCGGCATCAGGAAGGTCGCGTCGGGCGTGCTGCCCCAGCGCCGCCAGCCCTGGGCGATCCGGGCCAGGTCGTCGGCGCTCGCCCCCTGCTCGGCGGCCTGGGCCGCGAACACCTCGCCGGCGTACCGATCGGCCTGGCTCTCGCCCCACCAGCGGCAGGTCGCCTCGTCGGAGTAGACCCACAGGGAGCCGGAGACCCTGGGCTCGGGCAGTTCGGCCGCCAGCGCCCAGGAGCGCAGCCGGCGGGCCGCGTCGGGCTCGGCTCCGTTGGCCCTCGCGACCGCACGATAGAGCGCTCGCCACTCCGAGAGTTCGGGCACGTCGGGGTGCCAGGACATCGCGGCGTAGTCGGCGTCGCGAGCCGCGATCCAGCCACCGGGCCGGCAGACGCGGCGCATCTCGCGCAGCGCGCCGACGGGGTCGGTGAGGTGCTGGAGCACCTGGTGGGCGTGGACCACGTCGAACGAATCGTCGTCGTAGGGCAGGTCCATGACATCGGCGACCTCGAATTGCGTGATCGCGTCGCCCCGCTCGGAGGCGGCTGCCCGGGAGGCGCTGAGCGGGGTCTCGACCGGTTCGATGCCCACTACCTGGCCGGGCGCGACCGCCTCGGCCAGGTCGAGGGTGATCGTGCCGGGACCGCAGCCCACGTCAAGCAGCCGCATCCCGCGGCGCAGCAGCGGGAGCAGGTAGGCGGCCGAGGACGCCGCCGAGCGGGTGGCGTGCGAAGCGAGCGTGCTGGCCGGGTGACCGTGCGTATACCGTCCGTCTGATGAGACGTTTTTGCTCATGATTTGAGACTACTCTTACCGGGCGAGGACTCGTCGAGGTCGTCCGGATGGCGGTCTCGCTACGCCTGGCACAGACAGAACGGATGACCGGCGGGGTCGAGGAAGACCCGGAACGTGGTGCCGGGCTGGTGCTCGGTCTTGGTCGCGCCGAGCGCGAGCACCGCCTTCTCCGCGACGTCGAGATCGTCGACCTCGACGTCGAGATGGAACTGCTGCGGCGCCTCCTGGCCGGGCCACTGCGGCGGGCGATAGTCCTCGACCCGCTGGAAGCAGAGCCGCGGCCCTCCCTCGGGGCCGGCATCGGCCCAACTGCCGTCGTCGTCGACGGAGACCGGCCAGTCGAGGAGGGCGCCGTAGAACCCCGCCAGGGCTGCGGCGTCGGGACAGTCGAGCACCGTTTCGGGTGAGCGTGCGATAGCCATGGTCGTCAGGTTAGGTGCCGTGACGGACAGGATGTGTCCGCTGAGCTAGCGCGAGGTCGTGTCTCCGGGTCGATGGGCAGCGATCGCCCAGCAACGACTTCCCGGGCGGGCGTGCCCCGCAACCAACCGGCCAGAGCCGACGAATCCGCGAATTTCCGGCAGAGCCCCCGTCAGCTACCCGATAGCGGGGCTTATCGGTTCAACTTGACCCATGAACCTCACGCTACGTCGTACCGCTGCAGCGGCCGCCCTGCCCCTCCTCCTTCTCAGCGTCAGCGCGTGCGGTGGCGAGGGGGATGACTCGGACTCCGCGAGCTCGGCCGAGGCCTCGACGGAGGCTACGGAGGAGGCGACGAGCGACGCTACCGATGAGGCCGCCGAGACTCCTGCTGAGGAGCCGAGCATGCCGAGCGCGGGCGACATCCCCGACCCGATGGATGACCCGGAAGGCTTCGAGTCCTACCTCGCCACGATGTATCAGGACGCCGGCCTCTCCAAGGACCAGTCCACCTGCATGGCCAGTGCCTTCATGGACAACATCGACCTCGAGGCGATGACCGATCCGAACGCGGTCTCCTCGGCGATGAACGACCCGGAGCTCACCAAGGCGATCACCAAGTGCATGTGAGCCGCCGCGGCTGAGTCACCGCGACTGAGCCACACCCGAACGCGGAGTCCGACCCGAGCCGGGGGTCGGGTCGGGCCCCCCGGAGCAGGCCTTCACGTGGCGGGCCCCACGTCGGCGAGGTCTCCGGGACGCACGCCACGGTTCGTACGGCCCGCTCGCGTAGGGCCGTTCGCACGCTGGCTGTGGTCCCCGACGTCAGGCGCGCGAGCGGGCCAGCAGGTAGACGAAGTACGGCGCGCCGATGAGGGCGACGCAGAGTCCGGCCGGCAGCTGGGCCGGCGCGATCACGGTGCGACCCACCAGATCCGCGACGCCCAGGAGGACGGCGCCGATCAGGATCGCCACCGGCACCACGCGGATGTGCCGACCGCCGACCAGGGCCCTGGCCATGTGAGGGGCCACCAGGCCGACGAAGGCGACCGTGCCGACGGCGGCGACGCTGGTGGCTGCCAGCAGGGCCGCTACCACGAGCACCATCAGCCGGACCCGCTCGAGCCCGACCCCGACCAACCGCGGGGTGTCCTCGTCGAGGGCGAGCAGGTCGAGCTCGCGGCGGACGAGGAGGGCCACCGGGACCGCCAGCACCAGCACGACCGCGACCGGCAGCACCTGCTCCCAGCTGCGTCCGTAGGTCGTGCCGGAGAGCCAGGTGTAGATCCGCGGGGTGTCCCAGGGGTTGGAGCGGACCAGGATGAACGTGGTGAGTGCCATCGAGCCGTACCAGGTCCCGATGCCGATCAGCAGGAGCCGGTCGGCGTTCAGGCCGTGCCGCCAGGACAGGCCGTAGACCAGCGCGAAGGCGACCAGCGCGCCGATCACGGCAGCGATGAGGATCGTGGTGTTGGAGGCGGCGGCGGTCGCACCGCTGGTGACCACCAGGACCGCGCCGACCCCGGCGCCGCCGGTGATGCCGAGGATGCCGGGCTCGGCCAGGGGATTGCGACACGTCGCCTGGACCAGCGCGCCGGAGAGGGCCAGGGCCGCGCCGGCGATCACCGCCGCACCCACCCGGGGGGCACGCTCGTCGAGGGCGAACTGCACGAACGCCGGTGCGTCGCCGCTCAGCCACAACGCGATGTCGCCGGTGCGGAGCCAGGTGTCGCCGCCCAACAGGCCGACGACCACGGCGGACCCCGCGAGCACGGTCACGATCACCAGGACGACCGCGAACCTGAGCCGGCTGCGCGCACCGATCCGCGCCGCACGCGGCTGCTTGGCCGGCCCGGAGTCGCGGCCGCGCCGGGCCAGGACGATCATCACCACGGCGCCGGCCAGGGTCGTGGTGACCCCGGTGGGGATCGAGATGGCGGCGTCGGCACCCATCGCGGCGCGCAGTAGCGCGTCCGCCAGCACCACGGAGAGCGCACCGAACAGTCCCGCGGCGGGGAGCAGGACGTGGTGCCGGTGTACGGCGGGGACGAACCGGCCGCACAGGCGTACGACGACCGGTGCGAACAGGCCGACGAAACCGATCGGCCCCGCCAGGGTCACCGCGGCCGCGGTGAGGAAGACGGCCAGCAGCGTGCCGAAAGCCCGGGTCGAGCGGACCGGGACCCCGAGGACACCGGCGCTGTCGTCGCCGAGCCCGAGCAGATCCAGGCGGCGGCCGAGCAGCAGGGCAGCCCCGGTCGCCAGGATCACCACCGGCAGCGCCATCCAGAACCCGCCCAGACCGAGCTGGCTCAACGAGCCGCTGCCCCAGGCGAACAGGCTGGTCGTCTCCTCCTCGAAGAGCAGCAGCAGCGCAGAGGTGGCCGCCTGCAGGGCGAGCGCCATCGCGGTGCCGGCCAGGACGAGCCGGGTGGTCGTCGTACCGGCGCCTCCGGCAAGGCCCAGCACCACGACCGCGGCCAGCAGCCCGCCGACGAACGCCGTGATGCCCGAGGCCCAGATCGGCACCGAGAAACCGAACGCCGCTACCACCGTCACCGCGAGATAGGCGCCGCCGGTGACCGCGAGCGTGTCGGGTGAGGCCAGGGCGTTGCGGGACAGAGACTGGAACAGCGCCCCAGCCACACCGAGCGCGAAGCCCACCGCGATGCCGGCGGCCAGGCGCGGGATGCGCGAGCCGACCAGAACTTCGCCGGCATGGTCGCTGCCCTGCCCCAGGGCCAGTTGGACGAGGTCGCCGAACCCGACCGAGGAGGTGCCCTGGGTGAGATGCCAGCCCGCGACCAGCACCACCGCGACGGTGAGCAGCAGCAGCGCCCCCGCGCCGCCGATCACACCCTTGGTGCCGATCGGTGCGAGTTCGGTCTCCACGGTTGGGGGTGCCGCGGTGCGGCCGGGGGCTTGCTGCTCGGTCTTCACGGTTGCTCGGTCATCGCTTCTGGATCATCACTGCTGGGACGGGAACGCTGCCGGGGTCACTGCCGGATCACTGGGCCGGGATCACTGGGCCGGGATCACTGGGCGGCGTCGCCGGTGAGCAGGTCGACGTAGGCGTCGACGACCTGCTCGGAGGACCGCGGCCCGCCGAAGGTCCAGATCCCGGCGGGGAAGGCGTAGTCGCGCCCCTCGGCGACGGCAGGGATCTTCTGCCAGGCGGCGTTCTTCTCCAGCTCGGCGTTGATGTCCCCGGCGGGGTCGGTGGTGCCGGTGTGGAAGAAGGTCGCGTCGCCGAGTTCGGTCATGCCTTCGATGTCGGTCTGACCCAGTCCGTAGGCCGGGTCGACCTCGCCGGTCCAGGCGTTGGTCATGCCCAGCTCCTCGCCGAGCTCACCGATCAGGGAGCCCTGGCCGAAGGGACGGATCGAGACGTTGCCGCCCTGCACCCAGCCGTCGTAGAAGATGAAGTCGGTGGTGGGCAGTTCGGTGTCGGCGAGCGCCTCCTTGCCGTCGGCGAGGGTCTGGTCGAACTCGGCGAGCACCGCCTCGGCCTGATCCTGCCGGCCGGTCGCCTCCGCGATCAGGTTGAAGGTGTCCTTCATCTGGCCGACCGGGTCCTTGGCGTCCGCGCCCTTGGTCGCCAGCACCGGCACGTCGTACTTCTCCAGCTGCTTGATGATCTCGTCCTCGGCCGTGTAGGCCTCGACGATCACCAGGTCCGGGTTCGTGCCGAACAGCTTCTCCAGGTTCGGCTCGCCGCGGGTGCCGACGTCGGTCACGCCCTCGGAGGGCAGTTCCTCGGCGGTGTCCCACACACCGAAGCCCTCAGTGTCGGCCACCGCGACCGGCGTGACGCACAGCGAGAGCAGGTCCTCGGTCTGCTGCCATTCGAGGACGGCCACGCTCTGGGCGGGCTGGTCGAGCTCGACCTTGCGACCGTAGGCGTCGGTGAGGCTGACGGGATCGGTGCTGGTCTCGGTGGTGTCCTCGGCGCAGTCCGCGGAGACGGGCTCGGCGGCCGCGGTGTCCTCGCCGCCCGAGTCGGAGTCCGAGGACGTCGTGCCGCAGGCGGTCAACAGCAGGGGCGTGGCGAGGAGTGCACCCAGGGTGAGGGCGAGGCGACGGGTCTTCATCGTGTCCTTCTCGGGGGTTGCGTGGTGGGGGCTAGCTGGTACGGCGCGGATGGTGTCGGCCGAGGGGCTCGACGCGCACCCGTCCGGTCTCGGGATCGACCGTGGTGTGGATCGGCAGGCCGTAGACATCGGAGAGGTGCTCGGCGGTGAGGACCTCGCGTGGTCCACCGGTCACCACCACCCGGCCGTGATCGAGCAGGACGACCTGGTCGGCCACCGCGGCGGCGTGGTCGAGGTCGTGCAGAACGACGCCGACGGCGGTGCCGTGCTCATCGGCGAGGTCGCGGACCAGGTCGAGGGTCTCGACCTGGTAGCGCAGGTCGAGGTGGTTGGTCGGCTCGTCCAGCAGCACCACGCCCGTGTCCTGGGCGAGGCAGGTGGCCAGCCACACCCGTTGGAGCTCCCCGCCGGAGAGCTCGTCGACGGCTCGGCCGGCCATGTCGGTGATGCCGGTGACCGCCATCGCCGTATCGATCGCAGCACGATCCGAACCGGCCAGCGGCGCGAACCGGCGCCGGTGCGGGTGCCGACCGAAGGCGACCACGTCGCGCACCTCGAGTCCGGACGGGTGCGGCCTGGACTGCGAGAGCAGCGTGACCTTGCGTGCGAACTGGCGGGAGCTCAGCAGCGACGCATCCGCGTCGTCGACCTCGACGCTGCCCGATTCGACCCGGTGCAGCCGCGCCAGGGAGCGCAGCACAGTCGACTTGCCGCTGCCGTTGGGCCCGATGAGGGTGGTGACCGCGCCCGAGGTCAACGTCACCGAGACCCCGTGCACCACCGTGGTGCGCTGGTATCCGAGGACGAGGTCCTGACCCGCGAGCGCGCTGCTGACCGTCACAAAACGGTGAGCCTAACCTAACTTCCTGCTCTCGTCGCTGTCGTCCACCTCACAGGCCCTTTCCGCCGCGGGGCCACGAGGCATCGGCGGCATAGGCGAGCACCCGTCCGGCGGCCTCGAAGTCCTGCGGGCCGCGCAACTCCACCTGGCTGAGGAAGACGACCACTCTTCCCAGCGACGGGATGACGTACGCCGCCGTGCCGGTGCCGCCGGCCCAGCCGTAGCGCCCGAGGACGTTCCAGGGCTCCACCCTGCGCAGGTCGACCGAACCACCGAAGCCCCAGCCCTGGCCGTCGAGGAACACATGCTCCGGACCGCCGTCGACGTGTGCGGTGGTCATCAACCGCACGGCCTCCTCCGACAACACCCGGGTGCCGGCGCGGGTGCCGGTGGCCGCATCCGGCGTGTTGCCACCGGCCAGCAGCATCCGGCCGAACGCCGCCCAGTCGTCGAGGGTCGAGAGCAGCCCGCCCGCTCCCGATTCGAAGGGTGGTGGAGCGGACCACTCGCCCTCCGCCGGATCGACCACCACGAGCTCGTCCGGCCGTTCTCCGCGCCGGTAGTACGTCGCCAGCCGCTCGGTGGTGGAGTTCCA
Source organism: Nocardioides insulae DSM 17944 (assembly GCF_000422825.1). GTDB lineage: Bacteria > Actinomycetota > Actinomycetes > Propionibacteriales > Nocardioidaceae > Nocardioides > Nocardioides insulae. The sequence goes on from NZ_AUGU01000017.1 coordinate 71,856, forward strand.
GAAGCCGGTGTCGTGCATGCCGAGCGGCCCGAGCAGAGTTTCCTCGAGCACGTCGCCGAGCGGGCGCTGCTCGGCCCGTGCGAGCAACAGCCCCAGCACGTCCGCACCGGTGTTGTAGGTCCACCCCTCGCCCGGCTGATGTACCAGCGGCAGCTCGCCCAGGCGCCGCGCCCACTCATCGGGGGCCGGCCACGACCTCGGCGATGGTGCCGCTTGGCCGAGCCCGTCCCCGAGGGCCGCCATGATCGGCGCCTCGAAGTCCTCCGGCATGCCGTACCCGCCCTGGAAGGTGAGCAGGTCACGCACGGTGATCGGGCGGCGCAGGGGCACGACGTCATCGAGGGGAGACGACGGCGTCCGCAGCACGCTGGGCGTGGCGAGTTCGGGCACCCAGCGTCGAATCTCGTCCTCGAAGCGGAGCCGGCCGCGGTCTCGGAGCACCATCGTCGCGGCCGCGACCAACGGCTTGGTGATCGAGGCGATCCGGACGATCGTGTCGCGGGTCATCGGCGCACCGCCGACCGAGCGGCACCCGACCTCGGCGACCTCCTCCCCCTCCGGTCCCGCGACCAGTGCGACCGCCCCGGGCAGGTGGGTCTCGCTGCACGCCCGCTCGAGGATCTCGCACAGCTCCCTCACCGCTCCGTCTCCTGCTCGTCGACGGGCTCGAGCGGCTCGAGGATCGAGTGCTCCTGCGGGAGGCCGAGCCGGTGGGTCAGGGGCGTGCCCGAGCGCGGATGCTCGACGAAGTCGGCGAAGGCGATCGGGAGGCCGCGGGCGACGGCCAGGTCGGCGCTGTCCATCACCTGGAGGTGGAGGTGGGGCTGGGTGGAGTTGCCGGAGTTGCCGCAGGCCGCGAGCAACTCACCCGTGATCACCGGGTCGCCGCGAGCCACCCGGAGGGATCCGCGCTGCAGATGCACCAGCGCCAGGTAGGTGTCCTCTGCTAGCCGGATGACCAGGTGGTTGCCCGCCACTCCTGAGACCCCCCGCCGGGCACGCGCCGCCTGGCCGACGGCGTACGGGACCAGGGTCACCGGCGTACGCCGGGCGGCGTGGTCGGGCTCGCCGCCGTGAGCGGCCACCACCACACCGGCCGCAGGAGCCAGCACCGGCCGACCGTAGGACCAGAACCGCTCCGGCGGCTCCGTGGCCAACGCCGTACGCCAGTCCACGCGGCGCGCGGTGCGGCCGCGCTCGTCCACCCCGATCAGGTCGATCGCGTAGGTCTCCCCGAACAGGTCGGATCCGTGACTGGGCACTCGGCGGGCCGGGCTGTTCTGCGCGCGCCACCGGCCGGTGAACGGCAGTGCCAGCGGCACCGGCTCGGGCGGCGCACCCCGGGGGGCGGATCGCGACGCCATCCTCCGAGGGTAGACGAGTCGGTGCCAGGATGAGCCGCTGAGCGGGCCGCCCGAGCTCCCTTACCTGATCCGCCCCGTCCTCTGGGGAGACCATCGCGGCCCTGATGCAGACTCGTCCCGATGAGCACGACCTACTTCGTCCGCACCGGTGCGTCCACCTATATGCCCACCCCGCACGTCGGGGGCGCCTGGAACACCGCCGAACAACACATCGCCCCGGCGCTGGGCCTGATGGCCCATCTCGTCGAGGCCGACCGCGACCGACGCCGTGACGACGGTCTGGTGCTGGCGAGGCTCTCCTACGACATCCTCGGCACGCTCCCGCTCGAGGAGGTCGACGTACGGGTGGAGGTGCGCCGTCCCGGCCGCTCCATCGAACTGGTCGAGGCCACCCTGAGCCACTCCGGGCGGCCCGCCGTACTGCTGCGCGCCTGGCTGATGCGGTCCGGGGAGACGGCTCAGGTGGCCGGCACCGTGCACGCCCCGATCCCGGGGCCCGAGGAACTTCCGGCCTGGCCGGCGGACGAGGTCTGGCCCGGCGGGTTCATCGCCTCGGCGGAGGTACGCCGTGCGCAGGAACGCCCCGGCCGGGCGAGGTTCTGGGTACGCAGCGACGTGGACCTGCTCGACGAGCCGGTCGGGCCCACGGCGTACGCCGCCCGACTCTTCGACATCGCCAACGGGATGACCGTCCGGGAGGACCCGCGCAAGGTGGCCTTCCCCAACCTCGACCTCACCGCCCACCTGTTCCGCGCTCCCGTCGGCGAGTGGGTCGGCTTCGACACCTCCGTCTCGTTCGGCGCGGGTGGCCTGGGCCTCACCGCGAGCATCCTCCACGACACCGAGGGCCCCTTCGGCACGCTCGCGCAGAGCCTCACGGTGCGGCCTGTCTGAGCCCCGTACGGATCCCCGGTTCACCGGGGAAAGTGGGACTACCTGGCCGAAATTTCGGCCGGGTAGCGCACCTTTCCCCTGGGTGGCGTGACGCTCGGGGCGGGTGAGACCTGCGCGCGGGCCCCTCGGCCGCCATCCGCGACTCTGCACGGAGGCGGCTGGGCTGAACCCTGTCCGGGCCACTGTCGTGGCCGCTGCTGGGGCCGCTCCGGCACACCCACCGCGGGCCTGGGTTAGGTTAGGCTCATCTGATTCTTTGGGGGTGCGGATGAGCAACATCAAGGTGACCCACGCCGATTCCGGTCTGATCCGGGCACGGGTCGTACACAGCGAGCAGGTCACACCACACATGCGCAGGGTGACCCTCGGCGGACCGGATCTGAAGCGGCTCACCGCACGCGGCTTCGACCAGTGGGTGCGGCTCGCGCTGCCCAAGTCGTCCGAGACTCGATTCGACAACCTGGCCGACAGCTTCGGGGTCAAGGGCTACGTCCGCTTCCTCACCCTGCCGAAGGCGACCCGGCCGGTGATCCGCAACTACACCATCCGCGAGGTGCGACCGGACCTCCCCGAGGTCGACATCGACTTCGTGTGCCACGGCGACGAGGGGTTCGCCGGGCCCTGGGCCCGCGAGGTCGGCCCGGGCGCCGAGGTCGCGATGATCGACCAGGGCTGCGGCTGGGCCCCTGTGCCCGCCCCCTGGCAACTGCTGGTCGCCGACGAGAGCGGCCTTCCCGCGATCGCCGGGATCCTGCGCGACCTGCCGCGCGAGACCACCGGCCACGCCTTCATCGAACTCTTCGACGACGCCGACCGCCAGGACTGTCAGGCCCCCGCCGGGGTGAACGTGCACTGGCTGACCCGCCAGGCACACGAGGATCCCGGCACCCTCGCGCTCCGGGCCGTGCACGAGCTCGACTTCCCGGACGGCGCGCCGTACGCCTTCGTCGTCGGCGAGCAGGCCCTCGCCGCCGGCGTACGCCGCCACCTGGTCCAGGAGCGCGGGCTCCCCAAGACGCATGTCACCTTCTCCGGCTACTGGCGCCGCGGCAAGGCCTCGCCCAGCTGAGCCCGCCGCGGCCGAAGCGACTCCTCGGTCTGCTGAATCCGCCATCGGCGCTGCCGACTCCGCGCACCGCCCAACCGGGAACGTCATCGAGAACGACGCCGCGCGGTGCAGCGTCCGCTCCGGGCATCAGTACGACTTGGGCAGGCCGAGGACGTGCTGGGAGATGTAGTTGAGCACCATCTCCTGGCTCACGGGGGCGAGGCGCAGGATGCGCGCCTCCCGGAAGTAGCGCTCGACGTGGTACTCCTTCGCATACCCCATCCCGCCGTGGGTCTGGATCGCCTGGTCGGCGGCGGTGAAGCCGGCGTCGGCGCACAGAAACTTCGCGCTGTTGGCCTCGCGTCCGCAGGGGAGGCCCTGGTCGTAGCGCCACGCGGCCTGGCGGGCGACCAGTTCGGCGGCGTCTAGCCGCATCAGGGATTCGGCGAGGGGGAAGGCGACGCCCTGGTTCTGCCCGATCGGGCGATCGAAGACGACCCGTTCGCCGGCGTACGCCGTCGCCTTCTCCAGTGCCGCGCGGCCGATGCCGAGGGCCTCGTGCGCCAGCAGGATCCGCTCGGGGTTGAGACCGTCGAGCAGATAGCGGAAGCCCTTGCCCTCCTCCCCGATCCGGGCCGTCGCGGGCACCCGGACGTCGTCGAAGACGATCTCGTAGGAGGCCACCGCGTTGCGACCGAGCTTCGGGATCGGGCTGAGCTCGATGCCTGGCGTGTCCAGGTCGACCAGGAACAGGGACATCCCGTCGGTCGGCTTGGCGACCTCGTCGCGGGGGGTGCTGCGGGTGATCAGCACGATCTTCTCCGAGTCGCCCGCCTTGGTGATCCAGACCTTGCGGCCGTTGATCAGGTAGTCGGTGCCCTCTCGTCGCGCGGTCGTCGAGATCCGGGTGGTGTCGGTGCCGGCGTCGGGTTCCGTCACCCCGAAGCAGACATGCAGGCTTCCGTCGGCCGCGCGGGGAAGGATCTCGCGGCGCAGTTCGGGGCTTCCGTGCTTGACGATGGTGTTGAGCCCGAAGATGGTCAGATGCATCGTCGAGCAGCCGTTCATCCCGGCCCCGGACGCGGCGATCTCCTCCACCAGCAGCGAGGCCTCGGTGATGCCGAGCCCGCCGCCGCCGTACTCCTCGGGAATGGCGATGCCGAGCCAGCCCGCGTCGGCGAAGGCGTTGTAGAAGTCCCAGGGGAACTCGCCCCGCTCGTCGCGCTGCGCCCAGTAGTCGTCGCCGAAGCTCCGCGCCAGGTCACGCACGGCCGTCCGTAGATCCTGCTGGTCCTGAGTCAACTCGAAGTCCATGGCCGGACCCTACGGTCGACCACCGACCGAGCTGTGACCCAGGTCGCACCCCGGCGCCCATCCCGGAGGAGCTGACGCCCCCTCAGCGCTCCGAGGACGACGGGCGCGGCCGGAGCCCGTCGCGGTGCGAGGCGACGTCATCGACGATGACCACGATGTTGTACAGCGAGGTGATCAGCGCACCGTAGACCGGCCAGTGCAGCTGCGGCAGATCGTCGCGCGAGAGTTCCCTGGTGAGCTCGTCCAGTTCGTGCCGCAAGTGCTCCACCTCGAGATCGGGATCCTCCACCCTTCGCCCGGTGCGGGCCAGGAGATCGATCCACCGCTCGCGGAACCCGGGATCCCAGGTGCGTTCCCCCACCACCGAGTCGTCGACCACCCGCGCCAGGTTCCGGGCCTGCGCCACCCCCTCCTCCAGGCGGAGGAGCAACCCGGTCTCCAGCCCGACGTCGGCGGTACGCCGGGATCTGCGACCCCGCAGGTTGGCCCACTGACTCTCCTGGGTGAAGCTCAGGTGGTCCTGCGCCTGGTCCAGGTGGGCGTCGATTCGACGGGTCTCCTCGACCCACCCCTGCGCCCGCTCCTCACCGAGGCCCTCGCGAAGCTCCTCGGCCATCCGCTCCAGGAGTCGGCCGATGTCGGTCGTGACGGCGTCCAGTGCCTTCTCCGCGATCCGGTCGTCGAGCGGGGGGACGATGACGACGTTGACCACGATCCCGACCGCGACGCCGATGAGCGTGTCGAGGAACCGATCGAGCAGGAGCTGCTCCTGGCTCCCGTAGCCGGAGGTGATCACGAACAGCGCGGTGGTGGCCACCGCGATCCCCTCCTCGCGGATCAGCGGTGTCCGCGCGATCAACAGGCCGAGCAGCACGGCGACGCCCAGGCTCGCCGCGCCGTATCCGAGCACCAGGACGGCCAGGTAGGAGAGCACGATGCCGAGCACCGTGGCCACGATCGCCTGCGCTCCGCGCCAGAAGGTGCGGTAGACGGTCGCGTGGATGGTCAGCAGGGCGGCCCAAGGAGCCAGGAACCCCTGTTCCAGGTCGAAGACCCGCACGGCGAGCAGCCACGCGATCATGGTGGCGAGCACCGTCTTGACCACCTGGGCCAGGTCGGTCTGGACCTCGTACCGGCCCAGCCAGGCCCGTGCCGACCCGGTCATCGCGGTCGGTCGGAGGGAGCCGTGCAGGGACTTCAGCGGTCGTCCCGGAGGACGGCTGTGACCGAGCTCGACAACGGACGGACCGGCGGGTCGACACCCTCGGGTACGTCGCCGTTCCGTTCCACCCGCACCGCCCGACTCTCCGCGCCTGCGCTCATCCGCCGTACCTCTCTCCCTACCGCCATCTAGGAGGACGGCCGGAACGTGTCCGGACTCGCCGCCCGCCAGTCCTCGGCCCACCCGGGTGGAGCCTGGTCCACCAGTTCCCCGGGAGCCAGCCACTCATGCAGGTCGGCATAGGAGCGGCTCCGCATGCCGGTGACGTTGCGACGCAGGTGATGGGGGGTGAGTTCGGCCGGATCCCGCACCCCCATCGAGGCCATGATGCGGACCGCCTCCTCCACCGTCGAGTGCTGGTAGCGGCGTACGCGCTCGCTCTTGTCGGGCACGTCGAGGGCGCGCGCCCGACGTGGTGACTGCGTTGCCACGCCGACCGGGCATCGTCCGGTGTGGCAGCGCTGCGACTGGATGCAGCCGGTGGCCATCATCATCGCCCGGGCGGCGTTGGTGTAGTCGGCTCCCTGGATCAGACGCTTGACGATGTCGTTGCCGGCCGCCACCTTGCCGCTGGCGCCCACCCGGATCCGATCACGCAGACCCGCTCCCACCAACGCGTTGTGCACCGTCATCAGGCCCTCGGTCAGCGGCATCCCCACGTGGTCCTCGTACTCCAGCGGAGCGGCACCGGTGCCGCCCTCGGACCCGTCGACGACGATGAAGTCGGGGCCCGTCCCGACCGCGAGCATCGCCTTGCACAAGGCCAACACCTCGACCCGCGAGCCGACGCACAACTTGAGCCCGACCGGCTTCCCGCCGGCGAGATCGCGCATCCGGGCGAGGAACCCGACCAGCTCGACCGGCGTACCGAAGGCTCGATGGGCCGGGGGGCTGACGCACTTCTCCCCGACCGGCACATCGCGGATCCGGGCGATCTCCTCGGTGACCTTCGCCGCGGGCAGCACGCCCCCGATCCCCGGCTTCGCCCCCTGGCTGAGCTTCAGTGAGACGGCCTTGACCTGGTCCTGCCCCGCCTTGTCCGCGAACTCGTCGGGATCGAAGTCTCCCGCAGAGGTGCGGGCTCCGAAGTATCCGGTGCCGAGCTCCCAGATGAGGTCGCCGCCATGCTCCTGGTGGTACGGCGAGATGCCGCCCTCTCCGGTGTCGTGCGCGAACCCGCCCTGCTGCGCCCCGAGGTTGAGCGCCCGGATGGCGTTGCCGGACAGGGCACCGAAACTCATCGCGGAGATGTTGAGCAGCGACATCGAGTACGGCCGTCGACAGTCGGGACCGCCCACCATCACCCTGGGCGGCTGCTCGGGCGCCGTCACCGGGAGCGCCGAGTGGACCAACCACTCGTAGCCGACCTGCTCGACGTCACGCTCGGTCCCGAATGCCTGCTCACCGTGGATGCCCTTGGCGCGCTCGTAGATGATCGAGCGGGTGGCCCGGTCGTAGGGGCGACCGTCCCAGTCCCGCTCGACGAAGTACTGCTGGATCTCCGGTCTGATCCCCTCCAGCAGATAGCGGAGGTGGCCGACCGCCGGATAGTTGCGCAGCACCGAGTGCCGACGTTGGAGCAGGTCGTAGGCCGCCACGGCCGCCGAGGCCGCACCGAGCGAAGCCAGGATCCGGGAGGGGGTCGGTGAGATCATGGGGTCCTTCCTCTGGACGAGGGCACGGCAGACCTCGCCACGCTACAGACGTGCTCGGCATGCCACCCGGCACCGAGGAGGTACGGGTTGTGGGGCAGGCCTCCCTCGGCCAGGGTTGCCCCATGAGCGCGCGCACCACGGCCGACGGCCGCCTCCACGAACTCGTCCCCGGCGTCCACGCCTGGGTGCAGCCCGACGGATCCTGGTGGGTCAACAACGCCGGCCTGGTCAGGGGCCGGGACGCCGCCCTGGTGGTCGACACCTGCGCGACCGCCCGACGTACCGAGCTCTTCCTGGCCGCGGCCGCGGACGCCGCCGGCGGTACGCCGATCCGTTGGGCCCTCAACACCCATCAGCACGGCGACCACACCTACGGCAACAGCCTGTTGCCGGCGTCCACGACGATCATCGGGCACACCCTGATGCGCGCGGGGCTGAGCGAGGACCCGGTCATCGACGGGTGCCCGCCGTTCTGGGATCCGGTGCCCGACTGGGGTCCGGTCGTACGCCGACTGCCGGATCTCGCGGTGGAGGGCGCCGTCGTCGTCCACCTCGGTGAGCTCGACGTACACCTGCTGCATCCGGGTGGCCCGGCTCACACGCCCGGCGACCTGGTGGCCTGGCTGCCCGACCGGCGCGTGCTCTTCACCGGCGACCTGCTCTTCTCGGGTCTCACCCCGCTGGTGTTCATGGGGTCGGTGACCGGGGCGATGCGGGCCCTCGACTGGATCGCGGCCTTCGACCCGGCCGTCGTGGTCCCCGGCCACGGTCCGGTGGTGGAGGCCACCGGGCTGGGCGGGGTGCTGGCGGAGCATCGGCGCTACTACGGGTTCGTCGCGGCCACTGCCGAGCGCGGGCTGGCCGCTGGCCTCTCACCGCTGGAGGCCGCGCGCACCGCCGACCTGGGCGAGTTCGCCGGATGGGCGGACTCCGAGCGCCTGGTGCTCAACCTGCACCGGGCCTACGCCGACCACCACGGCACGGACCTGGACGTGATCGCGGCCTTCACCGACGCCACCGCGTGGCTCGGCGGGCCGATGCACACCCACGTCTGATCCTCACGCCCGGGCGAACGCCCGCAGGTAGAGCTTGGTCAGCAGCGGCACCGCCCAGATCAGCGCGTTGGGCACCACGAGGGTCAGGGTCGCCGCGGTGGCCAGCAGCGGTGGCCAGTCGGCGGTGAGGGGGTGCAGCAGCGTCTGGACCAACGCCGCGAGGGGGAAGATCGCCAGCCAGGTCACGACGATCCGGGCGGGCAGGGGAACCACAGGCATCAGGCATTCACTCACTTTCAGGAAGAGGGTACGAGCCGAGGCCCGCACCCCCGAAAACAGCGTCAGCGGACACCATCTGTCCGGTTGGTGGCCTAGCGTCGGAGCATGGAGATGAAGCTGGAGCTGGTGGGGGTGCCGGTGACCGATGTCGACCGGGCCAAGGAGTTCTACGAGCGGGCGGGGTTCGTGCTCGACCACGACCACACCGTGAGCGAGGAGGTCAGGTTCGTGCAGATGACCCCACCCGGGTCGGCATGCTCGATCGCGTTCGGCCGCGGCCTGACCCAGATGACGCCGGGGTCGCTGGACAACCTGCAGATGGTGATCGCGGACGCCGACAGCTGTCGGGCCGAGCTGCTGGATCGCGGGGTCGAGGTGAGTGACGTCGATGACCAGCCGTGGGGCCGGTTCGTCTACTTCTCCGACCCCGACGGCAACGGCTGGGCACTCCAGCAGCTCCCCGAGTGGTCCGCGGGTGCGGGCGGCGACGGCGTCCAGCCGCTGGCCTGAGGTCCGGTGCGGAATCCGGTTGAGCACCCCACCGGAGGCACGCCACGCTACGGGGTGACCGATTGTCGACCGGACCACCGTCAGGGGACCACATGATTCACGCACGAGGACTCGTGCAGACCTTCCAGACCGGGAAGGGCAAGGAGAAGAAGGAGGTCCACGCCGTCAACGGGGTCGACCTCGACGTCGAGGAGGGCGAGGTCGTCGGCTTCCTCGGTCCGAACGGGGCGGGCAAGACCACCACCCTGCGGATGCTGACCACCCTGCTCAAGCCCACCGCCGGCACCGCCACCGTGGCCGGGTACGACGTGGCCACCCAGCCGGAGAAGGTGCGCCGCAGCATCGGCTACTGCTCCCAGGTCGGCTCCACCTTCTCCGGGGCCTACGCCGGTGACGAGGTGGCCGACCACGGGATGCTCTACGGGATGTCCAAGAAGGATGCGGTCGCGAAGGGACAGGAGCTCTTCGAGCGGCTGGACCTCGGCGGGATGTGGCGCCGGATGCCGAAGAACATGTCCGGGGGGCAGAAGCGTCGCCTCGACATCGCGATGGCACTGATCCACAGCCCCGGGCTGGTGTTCCTCGACGAGCCGACCACCGGCCTGGACCCGCAGGCCCGGATCAATCTGTGGCAGCACATCGGTGACCTGCGCCAGAAGCAGGGCAGCACCGTCTTCCTGACCACGCACTACCTCGACGAGGCGGACGCTCTGGCCGACCGGATCATCATCATCGACAAGGGCGACATCGTGGCCAGTGATACCGCCGACAACCTCAAGGCCGCGGTCGCCGGCGACCTGGTCAGCCTCGAGGTGGCCGGCGCTGAGCAGGCCGCGATCGCCCGCGACAAGCTCGCCTCCATCAGCGGGCAGGTCGAGGTCGAGGGCCTGATGGTCCGTGGCCGGGTCACCCGAGCGGGTACGGCGGTGCCGGGCCTGCTGCGGGATCTGGAGTCGAGCGGCGTCTCTCTGGAGTCCATCGAGGTGGCCCGGCCGACCCTGGACGACGTCTTCCTGGAGCTGACCGGTCGCTCGCTGCGCGATGCCGAGGCCGCCACCGAGGACCCCGCCGCCGTCGAACTCGACCACGAAGGAGCCCACCGATGAACGCCCTCGACTCCTCGGCCCCGCCGCGCATCGCCTCGAGGGGTGCGCAGGGGAGCCGGTTGAGCACCTTCTTCCGCGAGTCCTGGATCGTGTTCAACCGGCAGATCCGGATGAATCTGCGCAACCCGATCTGGGTGATCGTCGGCATCATGCAGCCGGTGCTCTACCTGCTGCTGTTCAGCCCGCTCCTGGAGCCGCTGATCGAGCAGTTGGGCGGCAACCAGTTCAACTGGTTCGTGCCCGGCATGCTGGTGCAGCTGGGCATCTTCGGCGCGATGTTCGCCGGCTTCTCCCTGATCGGCGAGTGGCGCGAGGGGGTCATCGAGGCGGAGCGGGTCACCCCCGCCAACCGGACGGCCCTGCTCTTCGGCCGGCTCTACCGCGACGTCCTCCAGATCTTCGTGCAGGCCCTGATCCTGGTCGCGCTGGGGATGGTGACGGGCATGCGTTTCGAGCCGATCGGCATCCCCGTCGGGATCGCGATCACCGTGGTGATCGGCGGCGCCTGCGCCGCGGCCTCCAACGCCTTCGCCCTCCAGGTGAAGAGCGAGGACATGATGGCCCCGGTGATGAACATGCTGCTGATGCCGATCCTGCTGCTCAGCGGCATCTTCCTCCCGATGGACTTCGGTCCGCAGTGGCTGCAGTCGCTGGCCGACGTCATCCCGACCAAGCACATCGTGGACGCCGTCCGCTCGGCCTTCGAGGGCGACCTCAGCTTCGGCGCCCTGGCACCCGGTGTCGCCTGGTCGGCGGTGATCTTCGTGCTGGCGGTGTGGTGGGGCACCCACGTGTTCAAGAAGGAGAACGCCTGACCTGACCGGAGGAGTTGTGAGTGCCGGCGCGGGCCATGGTCCGCGCCGACACTCACGTCTCGACGCTGTCAGCCGACCGGCGGCGTGCCGTGCGATCGCGGACCGTATCTGACCTGGACTCGCCGTAACGTCGGACCATGACCACCGTGCGCACCTACCCCGAAGGCGTCCCGTCGTGGGTCGACCTCGAGCCCGCCGACCTGCCGGCCGCATTGGACTTCTACGGCCGGCTGTTCGGATGGACCTTCCAGGAGATGGGGCCACCTGGACAGCCGCCGTCGTACGTCGTCGCCCAACTCGACGGGCGCGACGTCGCCGGGTTCAGCCCGGGATCCGGCGAGGCGGCGCCGGTGTGGAACACCTACGTCGCCGTCGATGACGCCGAACGAGCCGCGGGTCGGGTGACCGAGGCGGGCGGACGCGTCGTCCTCAAGCCAGCGGCAGCCGGCGAGGGCGGTCGCCTGGTGGTCTGCGAGGACCCCGACGGGGTGCGGTTCCGGCTTTGGGAGGCCAACCGGCGTCCGGGCGTCCAGGCCACCAACGAGCCGGGCTCGTGGAACTTCAGCGACCTGCACGCCGAGGATCCGGAGCGGGCGATCGCCTTCTACCTCGATCTCTTCGGCTGGGTGGTGAGCGATGTGGGGTTCGCGGCGATGATCCAGCTGCCGGGTTACGGCAACCACCTGGCGGCCACGATCGATCCCGGCATCCATCAGCGCCAGTCGGACATGGAGGCACCACCGGGCTTCGCCGACGCCGTGGCCTGGCTGGCCGGCGTCGGTCCCGATGAACGGCCGCACTGGCACGTGACGTTCGCCGTGGCCGATCGGGACGAGAGCGCCGCCGCGGTCGAGCGCTTGGGCGGCACCGTCCTGGGCGGCACCGACACCGAGTGGGCCCGCACTGCGCTGGTCCGCGATCCCCAGGGCGCGGTCTTCACCGCGAGCCAGTTCCTGGGGTGACGGCCCGGTCAGCCGGCCAGACCCTCGACCACCTCGGCACCGGGCAGTTCGGCGAGCAGGCGGCCCGGTAGGAGGAGCTTCGACCGACGCAGGCCGGAGCCGACCACCGCCGTCCCCACCTCCGGCACCCTGTCGTCCAGCAACAGCCTCCAGCCGGCAGGGAGGCCAACCGGGGTGATGCCGCCGTATTCCATCCCTGACTCCTCGACCGCCCGGCCCATGGGCAGGAACGAGCACTTCCGCACCTCCAGCAACCCCTTGACGGTGCGGTTGACGTCGGCGCGGGTGTCGGCGCGCACCAGGCAGGCGGCGATCCGCTCCTCGCCGGCCCGCTTGCCGCCGATGAGCACGCAGTTGACGGAGTCCTCCATGTGCAGACCGTCGTAGGCCGCCACCAGCGCCGCCGTGTCGGCGAGGTCGGGGTCGATCTCGACCACCGACACCTCTGCGCCATGCTGCCACTGCGCCAGGGCGGCGCGCACCGGTGCGGCCACCAGGTCGGGGCGGTCCAGCGCGGGCACGGGGGTCAGGGTCTCGATCGGCATGCCCCCATGATGCCCAAGCTCAGGCTCGGTGCCACGGTGCGTCGGGCCGGGTGGGGGCGGCGGCGGCGGAGATGCGTACGCCGTACCGCGGCACCCCCTCGTCGGGCATCGGCCCGAGATAGGTGTGCCCGGTCATCCGGCACCAGGCGGGCAGGTCGATCGGGGCGACCGGGTCGGTGGTCTGCAGGTGGACGACGGCGCCGTCGGGCAGTCGGGCGGCCTCATCGCGCAGCAGGATCAACAGGCGCGCGCAGCCGAGGTCGCCGCCGTCGATCAGGTAGCTGCCGTCGGGGCGCGGCTGCGCGCTGGGAATCATTGCGGGTGCCTTCGGGGGTCCGGCCGGTGACGGGGAGTCCATCATGACAGTGCCTCAGCGCCGGTCGACGAGGAGCGGCTGGGCGACGTCCGCGACCGGCCCGACCGCGTCGAACAGATGGCCGCGGGCCAGTCCGGTACCGGCCGGTCCGAGGAGGGTGCGGGTGTCGAGGAACAGCCACTCCCCGGCCGGCGGTCGCAGGATGGTCACGGTGAGGGTCGGTGGGATCGAGAGCCACTCGTCGACCGGCAGTCGGATCGAGAGTCCGTTGACCGAGTCGGCCAGGACCAACATCCGCTCCACCGGTGAGGTGGTCTCCCCCGCGACGAGCGGGATGCGAGGCCGCCCCCAGGCCGACGTCGCACCCAGGACGTCGGCACCCCCGGTGACGAAGCGCCACTCGACGGCGTTCGCGTACCCCCAGGACCGCCCGAGACCGGGCGTGGACCGTTGCGGCTGCTCGGGCGGAAGCGCGGGCGGCGTGGCCACATCGGCGAGGTCGGCGGTGGAACCCTCCGCGCTCCGGATCCGCCAGACCAACGCGGTGGCGGCCAGGCGGTCGTCTGCGAAGAGCCGGGCGTGGATCAGTTCGATCCGACGGCCCGGGCGGACGACCTCGGCCTCGGTGCGGATCCGGCCCTGCGGAATCGCCCCCAGCATGTCCACGGTGATCCGGCTGAGCTGCATCCCGTCGTCGGGGCGGCAGCGCTCGGCGGCCCGGGCGAGCAGGGCCGAGGGCGGACCGCCGTGCTGGGCGGTGTCGTCCCAGGGGCTGGAGGTCGCGACCGTGGAGTCGAACTCGTCATCGCCGACGGGCAGGTAGAAGGCGGCCGGGGCCTGGGCGTTTCCTGACACGGTGGTCCTCTCTGTCGCCAGCACCATGCCACAGCGCCGCGGTGACCGACGCAGCACCCGGTCCGGTCCGTCGGGTCCGGATCCCCGGGCTCAGGCCGAGCGTGGGGAGTACATGATCACGGCGACGCCGACCAGGCAGATCACGGCACCGATCACGTCGTACCGGTCGGGCCGGAAGCCGTCCACCGCCATCCCCCACAGCAGGGAGCCCGCGACGAAGACACCGCCGTACGCCGCCAGGATCCGGCCGAAATGGGCGTCGGGCTGGAGGGTCGCGACGAAGCCGTAGAGCCCCAGCGCAATCACGCCGGCCCCGATCCACGCCCAGCCGCGGTGTTCGCGGACGCCCTGCCAGACCAGCCAGGCTCCACCGATCTCGGCGAACGCGGCCAGGGCGAACAGGATCAGCGACTTCGCGATCGTCATGGTCGATCATTCTGGCCGACGGGTCCGGGAAGCAGAACGACCGGCTGGTCAGCGTCCCGCTCAGGCCGTCACTGGGCAGCCCACACGGCGAGCTCGTTGCCACCGGGATCGACGAAGTGGAACCTCCGCCCACCCGGGAACGCGTACGGCTCCTCGGTGATGCGCCCGCCGGCGGCGCGCACCGCGGCCAGGGTCGCGTCGAGGTCCTCGGAGTAGACGATGACCAGGGGAGTACCGGACCCGGCGACCGCGTGCGGGTTCAGCCCGCCGACCTCGCCCTCCCCCGCACTGGCGCGGATGCCGGCATAGTCGGGGCCGTAGTCGTTGAACGCCCACCCGAAGACCTCGGCGTAGAACCTCGTGGACGCCTCGAGGTCCGGAGCGGCGAACTCGACGTAGTCGATGGCGTGGTGGATCGGATTCATACCCGTGATCGTGGCAGGACCTCCCGCCCCAGGCCAGGGTCCGAGGCGGCGTTCCGGTCCACCGCCCACGCGCCCGAGCCCGCGCGCGGGGCGCCCCGGGTCTGGTTGGATGGCGCCAGCGGCAGGTTCCGGGGTTCGGGGGTGGACGGGATGACCTGGATGACGGCGTACGCCGGGATCCGCCTCCGCTCACGGGGTCCGAGGACCAGTGCTGTCCAGGGGCGATCCGGGTGCTCGAAGTCCACCCCGGTCGCAGGCTGATGGATCCGGAGCCACCCCGACCCGGCGGGCCCTCGAGGCGACAGTGGTTGATCTTCCTGGTGGCCAGCCTCCTGGCCGTCCTGGTGGGCGTCGCGATCATCCGGCTGGTCGGCGCGGTCGACTGGTCCGCGGTCGGCGGTGCCCTGGGTCACCTGACCTGGTGGCAGCCCGTGGTGCTGACCGCGGTCCTGCTCGTACGGCAGTTCTTCAACGCGCTGCCGCTCGCCTTCTACATCCCGGGGGTGGGTCCGTTCCGCGCCATGGTCAACGACCTCGTCGGCACGATGATGGCGACCGTGGTCCCCCCGCCAGGCGACATCGCGGCGAGGGTGGCTCTGTTCCGCACCTGGGGGGTGCCGATCCCTCCAGCGATCGCCGGTGTCACGCTGAACACGCTGACCTTCTACATCGTCCGGTTCGGCGCACCCCTGATCGGCTTCGTCCTTCTCCTGACGACCGGCCACGAGGCCGGGCTCCGCTGGCTCGACCTGCTCAGCGTGGCCATCGCCGCCGCGATCCTGGCGGGCCTGCTGCTGGTCATCCGGGCGGAACGCACCGCGCGGGCCGTCGGGGATCGGAGCGGTCGGATCATGCGTCGGTTCCGCCGCGACCTCGACCCCGCCGCCTGGGCAGACGGCTGCGTCAGGTTCCGGGAGGACGCCGCGGCGCGCTTCTCCTGGGGATTCCCACGGTCGCTGGCCGCGACCGTCGGGATGCTGGTCGCCGACCTGACCCTGCTCCTGCTGTGCCTGCGCTTCGTGGGTCTGGACACCAGCGAGATCTCGGTGGCCGACGTGGCGATCGCCTACTTCTTCGCCTACCCGCTCACCGTGTTCTTCTTCTCCGGCCTCGGCATCGTCGACGCGCTGATCATCGCCGCGCTGGTCGAGGCGGGTGGGCCGGAGGTCGAGGCGGCGGCGGTCGCCGGCCTGATCGTGTGGCGGGTGTTCTTCATCGGCGGTCCGATCGCCCTGGGAGCCATCTGCCTGCTGTTCCTGCGCGGCACCCTCCGCGGGTCGCGCGAGGCTGCCGTCGACTGACCACGGGCGAGTCAGCCAAGTGGGCCCGGTGCGGTCAGCCGGTCCGGCGCGGCCCGGGAGTGCGTCTGGACCGGGCGCCATCGAGCGTCGCGGCGCGATCGATCGGGCCGGGGACAGGACGAGAAGGACCCGCCGCGAATTTTTTTCGAGACATTCGGGCATTCGCCGGACAGGACACGATGGGCGGGTACATGATTGCTCTCAGATCCCGCAGGTGACCCGAGACGCCTGCGGGATCTGCTATTTCTCCGGGGCGGACGCCGGCCCGACCGGATCTGCGTCGTACGCCGGATGCACGCTGCCCACCCGGCGTACCGTTGCGAGGTGGCCGCCCAGGTAGGCGGCCCCGGCCATCGCTCCGGCTCCCGCCATGCCCAGGACGACGCCAGCGCCGTGCCGGCCCCGCGCTCGGGCGAGCCAGGACGCGGCGAAACCGCCGACGGCGGCGGCGTTGGTCACCGCGTGCACCAGACCCACCCGCTTCTCGCGGGGGCCCGCCTCCACCCACTCGGCCCAGCCGCTCCACGCCGTGGGGCCGAACGCCACCAGCCCGACCCCGATCAGCCGCTGTGCGGCGCGCGCGGAGTCCCGGCCGCCGATCAGGTCGAGGACCAGCGCAGAGGTCCAGGTGCCGAGGACGACGTCGGTGAGGGCCGGGTGGAGCGCGTGCCCGAGCCACTCCCCGCGCAGCACCTTTCCCTTGGTACCCGTGCCGAACGCCTTGCGGATGTGCGGTTCCAGAGTCTCGATCGGGCCGTCTAGCGTCTCCGCCTCCTCCAAGCGCGCCGCCCACCGGGCCGGGCCGGGCAAACTGGTCGGGGTCATGGGCTCTCCCTCGGGTGCCTACGGTCGAGGACGCTCCCCACCGTCACCACCCCACGCTGCCGCCTCCAGCGGAACGGGTCAACGGCATGGCTCGCCCGACCGCGCGGGACCGCGTCGACGGGACCCCCTCGGATCAGTCGGGGGTCTGGGTGCTCTCGCGTCGGGTGCCCTCGGGGTCCTCGACCCGCTCGTCGGACTCCTCCAGGATCGCCTCCGCCTGCGCCTCGGGATCCTCGCTGCCGATCCGGTTCTCCTCGGGCAGCAGCTCGGCCCGGCTGGCGATGCGGTCTTCGTCGGGTGTGTGGCTCACCCTTCGACACTAACCAGCGCCCCTGAGTCCAGGCATTCCCCCGGCGCGCCAACCGCGCCGATCAGGCGGCGGCCTCGCGGGCGGCCTCGCGCGGTCCGAGCAGCGGCACTCCCGAGGAGGAGCGCTCACTCCCCCGGCCGCACCAGGCCGCATTCGTAGGCGAGGACGACGGCCTGGACGCGGTCGCGCAGGCCCAGCTTGCCGAGCATCCGGGCCACGTGCGTCTTGACCGTCTGGACACTGAGGTAGAGCTCGGCGGCGATCTCGGCGTTCGACCTCCCCCGGGCGACCAGGATGAGCACCTCGGCCTCGCGCTCGGTGAGCAGGTCGTACCCCGGTGGCGGCGGCCGGTGTCCGGTGCGGGTGAACTCGGCGATCAGCCGACGGGTGATCGAGGGGGCCAGCAGCTCCTCGCCCCGGGCCACCGCGCGCACGCCGGCCACCAGCTGCCGGCTGGGGAGGTCCTTGAGCAGGAAGCCGCTGGCCCCGGCGACCAGCGCGTCGTAGACCAGCTCGGACCGGTCGAAGGTGGTGAGGATGACGACGCGGGTGCCGGGCACCGCCCCGACGATGCGGCCGGTGGCCTCGATCCCGCCCAGCTCGGGCATCTTCAGATCCATCAGCACCACGTCCGGCCGCAGCCGGCGCGCCTGCTCGACCGCGGCCACGCCGCTCTCGGCCTCGCCGACGGTCTCCAGGTCGGGTTCGGAGTCGACGATGAGGCGCACGCCGCTGCGGACCAGTTCCTGGTCGTCGGCGATCAGGACGCTCGTCATCGGGGCAGCCCCGCCGTACGCCGATCCACCACCGCTTCCAGGGGCACCTCTGCCCGGACCCGGAACCCGCCTGCGGCCGTCGTACCCCAGGACAGGGTGCCTCCGCCGGCCCGCAGTTCGGCGGCCAGACCGACCAGACCGGTACCGGTGCCCTCGGTGCCGGGTCCGCTGTGTTCCCCGTGATCGCCCACCTCGAGCCGGATGGTGTCCCCCACCTGCTCGAGCACGACCCGGGCCGGCGCGCCCGGGGCGTGCCGGGCGACGTTCACCAGTGCCTCGCGGAGGACCCGGAGCACCAGGCGCGCGCCGGGGCGGCCCAGCGTCAGCTCGCCGTTCGCCCGGACCTCGGCCGCCACGCCGATCTCCTCGGCCAGGGCAGAGATCGTGTCACGGTCCAGTACGCCGGCGCTGCCCTCCAGTTCCGCCAGGCCGGTGCGCAGCTCGGTGAGCCCGGAGCGCGCGGTGGCCGCGATCCTCCCGAGTGCCTGGTCGACCACGGCGGGGTCGGGCACCCGCTGACCGGCCCCCGCCTGCACGCACACCACGGTCATCGCGTGGGCGACCGAGTCGTGCAACGCGCTCGCCATCGACTGCCGCTGGCGAGCGACGGCCCAGCGCAGGTCGGCCCCGCGGCCACGCTCCAAGGCGGCCACGGTCCCGGCGATCCGCTGCCCCCGCCCCCGCCAGCTGGCCACGACCCGACCCAGCGCGACGGCGGCGGTGGCGAAGGCGACCACCGGAAGGACGTCCGCCCAGCCCGGATCGCCTCCCGCGAGGAACGCCAGCAGGGCGGTCCACGGAACCAGCAGCCCCACCAGCCACCACCGGCCGCGGCACCACGCCCCCACCGCGTAGGAGGCGAGCAGCATCAGCGCTACCGGGGTGACCAGGTCCGTGAGCGGGGCGAGCCACAGGCTCATCGCCGTACCGAGCACCCCGACGCCCGCGGTGGCCAGCAGCGGGTGCGGGCGGCGCCAGGCCAACGGCGCCGCCACCAGGAAGGACATCGCGACGGCCCACCCCGGTTCGGCGTCCGGCGGGACCAGGAGCGTCTCCACGGCGAGGCCGGCACCGCAGGCGACCGCGATCGCCAGGTCGAGCGCGCCGACCGTCGGCCGCGGTGACGGTATCTCCTCCGCAGGATCGGCGGACTCGTCGGCGGGCAGCGGCGAGGTCCGCAGCGTGCCCAGCACCTCCCTGAGCTGGTCCAGGGCCCCGCGCGCGACGCCCTCGACCTCCGCCAGCGCCGCCACGGCGTCCTCGGGGGACCCGCTGCGTCGGGCCCCCTCGGCCCGCAGAGCGATCGCCCCGACCCGCTGCGAGATCCCTCGGTGCACCTCTTGCTCCACCCGGGTCTGCTCGGCGAGCCGGGCGGCCTCGACCTCGACCAGCCGCTGGTCGCGCAGCGCGGCGACCAGGCGGGTGAGCTCGCGCACCTGTCGCGCACGAGCGCTCACCAGCGCTCCCGCCACCGCGGGCCCGCCCGCCACGAACAGGAAGAACGCGGCATCGTCGAGCCAGTGGTACTCGTCGCCGGCCAGCTGGTTGGCGAGGGTCAGCAGCACCACCATCCCGGCCACGGCCAGCACGGCCGTGCGCGTCGAGGTGCACGCTCCCACGGCGCACCCGGAGACGGCGGCGCCCAGGACCATCGGGCCGGCGACATACCAGCCTGGTCCTGCCGCGGCGTCCAGGAGCGGCAGCAGGCACAGCAGCGCCGCCAGGCTCAGCACCATGACCGGGCGGCGCAGGACCCCGCCCGCGCGCTGAACGCCCACGGTGGTGCTCACCTGGTCAGGCTAGGTCTGCCAGGCTCGCCGGCGCGTCACTCTTCGGAGGTATCCGATCGAGGCCGGGTTCACTCCCCGGAGGGACGACGCCGAGCCCACCGGAGCCGGAGCGTGGTCACATGAACACCACCACCACGTCATCCCGTATCGCCCTGACCGCCGCCACCCTGAGCGTGGCCTTCTGGGCCGCCAAGTCCGTCGCGATCGGCACTGCCGGCGGACTGGGCATCAGCCCCTGGGAGAATCCTCTCTACTTCGCTGGACTCCTGTGCCACGTCACCGCCGTGGTCAGCCTCGGCCTGGCCCTGTCCACGGGGCGTCACCCGGCGCAGCGAGCCCTGCTCGTCGTGGCCCTCATCGGTGGGGCGCTCGCCATCACGGTGCTCGTCGGCACGATCGCCGCCTCGCTGGAGCCGGCCGCTCCCTCCTGGATGTGGACCGAACTGAACCTGTGGGTGATCGGCCTGCTCACCCTCGCCGCGGCCTGGCTCGTCGTACGCCGACAGAGCCTCCGGGCCTCCGCGGACCACTCACTCATCCCCGCCAGCTGAATCGGCGATCGGTGAGGATGCCTCCGTGTCCGAGAGCGCCGTGGGACGCCGGTGACCGTTCGGGTTGCGGGATCCGAGTCCCCGGCTCATCGCTGCTCGTGCGTCGGACCCGAGGAGTGTCCTGCCGCGACCGGCGACGGGGCGGAGCGCTGCCGCGAGCGAGCGGTACGGAGCGCGCAGATCCGTGACCGGATGCGCGATCCCTGCGCGATGACGGTCACCCCTCCGATGACGATCACGCCGCCGACGATCTCGCTGACCAGCGGTGCCTCCCCGAGCCAGACCCAGGCGATGAGCACCGTCACGGGGGGAACGAGATAGAGCAGGGACGTGGAGGTGGCGATGGGTAATCGGCCGACCGCGACGGCCCAGAGGACGAATCCGAGAGCGGAGGGTAGGAGACCGAGGTAGACGGCGCAGATCCATGCGTCCAGAGGTGCGGTGTTGAGCTGGTGCCAGCCGAAGGGGACGAGCGGCGCGGTGAGCAGCGTGCCGACGACCATGCAGTAGGTGGCGATCTCCAGCCCGCTGTACGTGACCGTCAACGGGCGCTGGAGCGGATGGTAGATGCCCTGCACCACCATCGCGGCGACGACGATCAGCACCGTCATGGAGGCCGCGACCGTTGCCCGGGCGAGGCAGACAGCGGTGACGCCGGACAGGGCGAGGACGCTGCCGAGGATGGTGAATCTCGAGATCGGCTCTCGGAACAGCATCCGCGCAACAGCCACGGAGACGAGAGGTGCCGCTGCCACGATGATGCTCGCGGTGCCGGACGGCACGAACAGCTCGCTCGCGTTGAGCAGGAGCTGGTAGGCGAACATGCCGAAGAAGCCGGCGACGGCGATCCAGGGCAGATCGCGGCGGTGCGGCACGCGCACGCCCAGCTTGGCGCCCACGGCGAGCAGCACGACGGTCGCGACCAGCAGGCGGACGAACGACAGCCCGATGACGCCCAGAGTCGGAGCGGCGACCTGGATGGCGGGAAACGCGCTCGCCCACAGGACCACGACACCGACGCCGGCCAGGACTCCCCGATCCACCTTCACGAGTTCTACTCTCAGCACTGACTGACGTAAGCACAAGTGAATAGTTGTTATCCATCACGTCATCCTGGTTTACTCGAACCTGTGTTGGATGTACGCAAGCTGCAGATGCTGGCCGGGCTCGAGCGGCTCGGCAGCGTCGCTGCCGTTGCCGCGGAGCTGCATCTGACCGCGCCGGGTGTGTCGATGCAGCTCGGCGCGCTCGAACGTGAGCTCGGCATCGTCCTCACCGAGCGGCGAGGTCGGCGACTCGCGCTGACCCCCGCGGGCACTGCGCTCGCGGCCCACGCACGTGACCTGATGGACCGGCTGTCGCTCGTCGACATGGAGGTCGACGCATTACGACGCGGAGCGATCGGCACCTACCGCCTGGCCGCGTTCCCCTCGGCTGCGCGCACCTTCGTCGCCGACCTCTGGCGGGGCCTGATCCGCGATGATGCCGGCATCGGAATCGGCCTGCAGACGCTGGAGCCGGACGCCGCGTTGGCCGCTGTCCTCAGCGGTGGCGCAGACCTGGCGATCGTCCACTCGTACTCCAACGTGGCGCGCGAGTTGCCGGAATCCATGGTGAGCGAGCACCTGGTCACCGAACCGGTGTGGGTCGCGATCAGCGAGGATGATCCTCTCGTCGGTGACCGCATCAGTCTGGCAGACCTCGCCGACCGCGACTGGATCACGCCGACCCGCGACCTCACCTGCTTCGAGATGGTCGACCGCGCCTGCGGACTGGCAGGCTTCCGGCCCAGAGTCGTGGCCGAATCCGCCGACTTCGACGTGCAACTCCAGCTCGTCGATGCCGGTGTTGGCGTGTGTCTCGTCCCAGAGCTGACCGTTGCCGCGGTTCCCGCGGGTGTCCGCCTGGTCTCACCCACCACTGAGCTTCGACGTCATCTCGCCCTCGCGTACCGGGAGCCTCGCCGTGCAGACGTCGGACTGCGCCGCATCATCGATGACCTTCAGGCGATCGCTCTCACCCGCAGTGGGTCTCGACCCCGAAGCACGATCGACGCCGGCTGACAGCGGCATCCGTCGAGGCACCAACCCGGACGGCGAAGGCCGGGTCGAACGGCGCGGTGTCCGGCTCGAGTCGGTACCCCTCGAACGTCGAGGGTCGTCGAGCAGCCATCGATGAGCGGGCGCCGTCCTACCGGAGGAGTAGTCCCACGGGAGTGCCGCGGCGCTGCGATGACACCCTCAGTCGGATGCCCGGGCGGTGCCCCGAGCGGCAGCCTCGTCCCATGACCAACGCACTCGTCCGACGGATCACCGCACGACCGCGCACGACCCTGGTGGGCGCCCTGCTCTTCCTTCTCGTCGCCGGGTTCGTCGGGGGCGGTGTGGCCGCGTCCCTGACCGACGACGGCTTCGTGCTGGAGGACTCGCCGTCCGCGCAGGCCGAGGAACGGCTCGCCGAGGCCACCGGGCTCGCCCCGGACGCGGGGATCGTGCTCCTCGTCGACACCAGCACCGACACCAGCACCGACACCCCGGCGGGAGCGGCCGAGATCTCCGCGGTCGAGGCCGAACTCGCCGCCATCCACGGGATCGCGCGGACGGCGTCCCCGGTCTCGGCCCCGGGCAGCGGACTGGCGGCGCCCGACGGGGACAGCGCGATCGTCGCGGGCACCCTGACCGCCGAGGCGGACGACGGCGCGGTGACCGAGGACGTGCTGGCCGCCTTCGAGGACGAACCGGATGTCTCCGTCGGCGGGCCACTGGTCGCCAACGAGCAGATCGGCGCACAGGTCGGGGAGGACCTCGCCCGCGCCGAACTCATCGCGATGCCGATCCTGGTGCTGCTGTGCCTGCTCTTCTTCGGCCTGCGCGGCGCGCTGCTACCGCTCGCGGTGGGCGCCTCGACCGTGCTGGGCACCTTCCTGGTGATCGCCGGGATCAATCAGGCGTACCCGATGAGCGTGTTCGCGCTCAACCTGATCATGGGACTCGGGCTGGGCCTGGCGATCGACTACACCCTGTTCGTACTCACCCGTTTCCGCGACGAACTGGACGCCGGCGCCGACCCGGGCGGCGCGATCGCGGTGACGATGCGGACCGCCGGCCGGACCGTGCTGTTCTCGGCCGCGACGGTGTCGGCCGCGATGATCACCCTGACCCTGTTCCCCCAGGGCTTCGTGAAGTCGATGGGGATCGCCGGCGCGGTCGTGTCGCTGGTCGCGGCCCTGTCGACGATGGTGCTCGGCCCCGCGCTGCTGGCCCTGTTCGGTCGGCGGCTGGCCCACCGCCGCCCACGGGCGACGTCCGATACCGGCGGCTGGTACCGCCTCGCCACGGCCGTGATGCGGCGGCCCGGTCTGGTGGCCGTGACCACGGCGCTGGTGATGATCGCCCTGGCCGCGCCCGCCCTCCGCGCGCACTGGACGCCGATCGACGGGTCGGTCATCCCTCCCTCGCAGAGTGCGCGCACCGTCTCCGACGCGCTGGAGGCCGACTACTCCGGCAGCGGCACCACCTCGGTGACCGTCGCGATCGAGGCCACCGGATCGGAGGCATCGGCCGACGTGGCGGCGTACGCCGAACAGGCGGGCACGCTGGCCGGCGCCCCGGCGACGGCCGAGCAGGTCGGGCCCCACACCTGGCTGCTGGAACTCCCCGTCGAGGGTGCGCCCGAGGACGACGCGGCCCAGCAGCTGGTCCAGGACCTCCGCGCCGTCGACAGCCAGGTGGACGCACGGGTGGGCGGTCCGGCGGCCGCCTTCATCGATCAGCAGGAGGCCCTGGCCCGGGCGATGCCGCTCGCGCTCGGCCTGCTGGTCGCCCTGACCATGCTGGTGCTCTGGCTGATGACCGGGTCGGTGATCCTCCCGATCAAGGCCGTGCTGATGAACGTCCTCACCGTCGGCAGCGCGCTCGGCCTGCTGACCCTGATCTATCAGGACGGCCGCCTGACCTCGCTGCTGGACTACACGCCCAACGGTGGCGTCGAGCCGACCGACTTCGTCGTCTCCGCGGCCGTCGTGTTCGCCCTCTCCACCGACTACGGCGTCTTCCTGCTCGGCCGGATCAAGGAGTTGCGCGACGCCGGCCTCGGTGAGCGGGAGGCGGTCGCGGTCGGCGTCCAGCGCACCGGTCACGTCGTCACCGCCGCGGCGATCCTGCTGGCGGTGGCGATCGGCGTCTTCAGCACCAGTTCGATCTCGTTCATCCAGCAGATCGGCGTGGCGGTCGCGTTCGGCGTACTGATCGACGCCTTCGTGGTGCGGACCTTCCTGGTGCCGTCCCTGATGGGGCTGCTGGGCCGGTGGAACTGGTGGGCACCGATGCCGCTGCGGCGGCTGCACGACCGGATCGGCCTCGCGGAGCCGGGCCCGGTGGACTACTCCCAGGAGACGATGACAGACACCGAGCCACGGCCTACGGTTCAGAGGTGACGCCCGGCATCGCGCTCCGCGACGTCGCCGTCGTCCTCGCTCTGATCGGGGCGATGGTGGCGGAGGCGTTCTGGTTCCCTTACGACGACCAGCAGCTCACCTGGCTGACCTGGGTGCTCGTCGTCGCCACCGCGCTCCCGGCCCTGGTCAGCCGGACCCATCCGGTGGCGGCCCTGATCGCCAGTTCCCTGATGCTGTGGCCCACCACCCACCTGTGCCCGATCGTGCAGACCTCGCCGTTCGCCGCGATGGTCGCCGGCTACTGGCTCGCCCGCACCCGCGGTCGCCGCGCCGCCGGCATCACCGTGCTCGCGATGGTGCCGTGGGTGCTGTTCCTGCTGGGCCACGGCGGCACCGAGAAACTGTTCAGCCTCGAGACCCCGAAGAACCTCGCCCTCATCGCGCTGCCCGTCGTGCTCGGTCTCGCGTCCCGCTACCGCGAGCAGTCGCACCAGGCCCTGGTCGACCGGGCCGAGCACGCCGAACGCAACCGGGAACAGGAGGCTCTGCGCCGGGTGGGTGAGGAGCGGCTGCGGATCGCCCGCGAGGTCCACGACGCGGTCTCGCACTCGATGGTGGCGATCAACGTGCAGGCCGGCGTCGGCTCCCACCTGATCGATCAGGATCCGGCCACCGCACGGCAGACCCTGCTCGACATCCGCCGGATCAGCGCCGAGACGCTCGCCGACCTGCGCGGCATCCTGGGTCTCCTCCGTGAGGAGGGCGGGGCCGCACCCACCGAGCCGACGCTCACCCTCGACTCGCTCCGCGACCTGGAGTCGACCTGGCGCGCCGCGGGGCTCGACCTGGATCTGCGGATCGAGTTGGACGGGCAACCGCTACCGGCCGGGGTGGCCGGTACGGCGTACCGCGTCGTACAGGAGGGGTTGACCAACGTGCTGCGGCACGCCCCCGGCAGCCCGGCCCGGGTGTCCCTCACTCGGGCCGGTGAGGGCCTGACCATCGAGATCGCGGACCGGGGCGGTGAGCGTCCCGGGGAGGTCCCCGGCACCGTGCCCGACGCTGTTCCCGACGCCGTCCCCAACGGCAGCGGGGTGGGCCTGCGTGGGATGCGCGAACGGGTGCGCGCCCTCGGCGGCGCCCTCGATGCCGGTCCGCGACCGGACGGAGGATGGCTGGTCCGGGCGCGGCTGCCGATGCCGAGCCGGCACCGGTCCGGAACCCCCCTCCCCCACGCGGAGCGGACATGATCTCGGTCCTGATCGCCGACGACCAGCCGATGGTGCGGGCCGGTTTCCGTGCCCTCCTCGACTCCGAGGAGGACATCGAGGTCATCGGCACCGCCGCCGACGGTCTGGAAGCCGTCGAACTGGCCGCCGCCACCCACCCCGACGTCATCTTCATGGATGTCCGGATGCCTCGGCTCAACGGTCTCGAGGCCACCGCCCGGATCCTCGCCGACCCCGACCTGAACGGCACCCGGGTCGTCGTGCTGACGACCTTCGAACTCGACGAGTACGTCTTCGGCGCCCTGCGCGCCGGGGCATCCGGGTTCCTCCTCAAGGACATCGAACCGCAGGCCCTCATCGACGCCGTCCGCGTCGTCGCCGAGGGCCACTCACTGCTGGCACCCTCGGTGACGAAGGTCCTCATCGAGGCGTTCGTCGCCTCGCCGCCCGCCGGCGCGACACCCCCGTCCGGTGCCTCGCAGGTCGAGGTCGCTCGGGAGAGCACCGCCCACCAGCTCGACGCCCTGACCCCCCGCGAGCGAGAGATCCTCGCCCTCGTCGGCACGGGCCTGTCCAACCGGGAGATCGCCGGCCGCCTCGTCCTCAGCCCGCTGACCGTCAAGACGCATGTCTCCCACCTGCTGCTCAAGCTGGACGCCCGCGACCGCCCCCAACTCGTCGTACTCGCCTACGAGACCGGCCTGGTCGGCTCGACCTGACCGTCGGCTCGGTCTCCCGCCGGGTTCTCCGAGACGGCCCATTCGGCCTGCACGGGGAGGTGGGAATCGGCCCGCGGCACCGGCTCCTCGTCGCGCCCGGTCACGACGCCACGCCCGGCCGCGACCGGATCTCGCCCATCACCGTGACTGATTCCAGTGGAGAGCTACCCGGGTCCGGACGGGCGTCGTAACGTCCAGACATGGCGGACTTCGAGCAGGTGGACATGCGTGGCTCGACCTTCCGCGACGTGTCACTGACAGGGTCGCGGCTCGAGGAGGTCGACCTGAGCGAGGTGTTCGTGCGCAACGCCGACCTGGGCGGATTCACCGCCCGCGGCGCCCTGCTGCGAGGCGTCGAGCTGGACGGTCTGATCGAGGGAGCCCTCCTGGTGAACGGCGTCGACGTCGCACCGCTGGTCGAGGCCGAGCTCGACCGGCGCTACCCGGATCGTCCGCTGATCCGCGACCAGTCCACCCCAGAGGCGTTCCGGACGGCCTGGGCCGCGATCGAGGCACGCTGGGAGGAGACCATCGGCCGCGCCCGGACGCTCCCGCCGCAGACCCTGCACGTCCGGGTGCGCGAGGAGTGGTCCTTCAGCGAGACCCTGCGTCACCTGCTGTTTGTGGTCGACGCCTGGCTCAAGCGCGCCGTCCTGCACGACCCCGCGCCGTACGACCCGTGGCTGATGACCTTCGCGGAGATGGGCGAGGTCGCCGGCGTCCCGGAGCCGCCGGACGTGGCCCCCTCGCTGGACGAACTGTGGAGCCGGCTGGCCGAGCGGATGACCTTGGTGTCGGAGACCTTCGCCGCTCTCACCCCCGACCAACTGGGCGGCAGTACGACGGTCACCGGCGACGGGTATCCCATGGCCGGGGAGTACCCCATGGTCCGCTGCCTCAGCGCGGTCACCCTCGAGTTCTGGGAACACCGCCTCATCGCCGAGCGCGATCTCACCGCCCTGAGCGGATCCACCCAGCACTGAGCGGGCCGCCGTCAACCGGATCGGCCACCTGCGCGTCTTCCTCGTGTCTGACCACCCGGCCCACCCGTCCGAGGAGCGATCATGCGAGGCAGACGCAGATGCCGCGCCGTGCTCGGGCTCGTCGCCGCGACGACCCTGCTGACGGCCTGCGGTTCCGGTACCGGCGGCGATGCAGGCCCCGCGCCGGGCCCAGTTTCAGGCCCCGCTTCAGGCTCCGCTCCAGGCGCAGATCCGGGCACGCGCAGCGCCGGTGCGACAACCGCCCCCACCTCCGGGTCGCCCCCCGCACGACGGACCGGGACACCGACACCCGTCGGAGCGGCCGGCGGGGAGCTCCCTCGGTTCTCGTCCGTCACCGCCGAGCAGTTCGCGCAGCAGAAGGGTGCCTGGGATCTCGTGCTGCGCGATGTCCGGGTCGGCAGGCACGACGGCTTCGACCGGGTGGTGGCCGAGTTCCGGGGCACCGGCGTCCCCGGCTGGGCCGCCCACTACGTAAGGACGCCACGAGCCGAGGGCAGTGGCGAGATCGTGGAGGTCCGCGGGGACGATGTCCTCGCGGTCAGCATCTCCGGTGTCACCTTCCGCCAGGCCTATCCCGACACCCCGGCGGATCTCTTCCGCGGCGTCCGGCACTTCTCACCCGAGCGAGGCGGAGCCATCGAGGACGTCAATGTCCTCGGGGTGTTCGAGGGGTACAGCCAACTGTTCCTCGGCGTCGACGGCGGCGCTGCCCCGTTCCGGGTCTTCGCCCTCACCCACCCCTCCCGCCTGATCGTCGACGTCGTCGATGTCGAGGACGAGTAGTCGGCGAACAACTCGGGCAGCACCGACCGCGGTCGTTCGACAAGAGTGTCTTGAGGACAGGTGGGTGACGCCCAGCCAGCGGCCGCCGCCTGCCTGGTACTCCTGACCGCATTCGGGATGCCGGCGCAGGCTGCCGCCGGCCGTGGGGAGAACCCGGGTCGCAATCGGGTGCTTAGGCTGGGAGAGTCGTCCCCCACCACGAACCGAGGTGCCCGCGTGCCCGCCAGCCGTTCCGCCCGACAGAGGAAGGCCAGCGCCGAAGCAGGAGCACTGGCAGTGGTCCGCATCGACGTGAGCCCCGACAACTCCTTTGCCTACAAGATCTCGTGCACGCAGTGTGAGGTCCCGCGCCCAGGGACCGGCACTCGCGCCTGGAGCACCCGCCGTCCCGGCGAGGACAACGGCTACATGGCCGCGATGGATCGATGGATCCTCCACCTCACCTCCAAGCACCCCGACGCCGCCGCCCCGTGCCTGAACTACCTGCCCGAAGCCCGCGAACGTCTCCAGAACCGACGCGACGCCCGGAGCTGAGAGCCTCGCCATGGTACTCGGCACCGCGGTAGGACCCGGCCGGACCCAGCGCGTCGGGCAGGATCACCCCGATCGCGGACTACCAGGTCCACCACGGCCGGGTCGTCGTACCGTTCGAGCTGGGTCGCGACGACACGACGGTGGTGGCACTCGCCACCGACCCGAGCGATCTCGGCTACGCCCGATCAGAGGTATCCCCCGTCGGGTGCGGCGCATCCACTTGGGGATCTAGGTGGATTGAACTGCGCTCGGCTGTGGCCTCCGATGCATCCGAGCCGGCGTGCACCTCCGTGCCGTGGACCTCTGGGGCAGCTTCAGGCGGCTGGGGCTTCGGTGCAGCTGGAGGCTCGGCCCCGTCTTGCGACGACAGCGCAGTAGAACTCAATGCCGAGCGTTGCTCGCGCGGCGGTTCGACTTCGTCGCGGAGCTTGGGTGGCGCTGCGGCCCATGCCTTCACGTTCTGGACGACTCCCTCGTAGAAGACGTCGAGCGCCTCGACGACGGAGTCGATGAAGGCCCCTCTACCGCGGCCACGCTTGGCTCCCATGGGCACGGACTGGGCGATGGTGAAGGACTTGAAGTCCCGGGTTGGATCCTGAATCAACACAGCGGGGTCGTCTCGGACGACGCTGAGCAGTTCGGCTGCTCCGGCTCCCCGTTGGTTGAGCACCGCGGCCTCGATCCGCAATGCTCCGGGGGCTTCCTTCAGCTGCCGAACTAGCCAGTTGACCCGCGTCGTGGGTCGACCGGTCTTCGGGGCGTCGACGACGAGTTCGCATGTCACCTTCGCGGCGCGGAGGTCTGCAGTGACCTTGATGTCACCGACCGTGTCCGGGATCCGAAGACTCCCGGACAGGGTGCCCGTGTCGACGAGCAACGTCTTCAGCGCCAGCGCGCGCAGCGACGGGTCTGATCGTTCCTTCCTGCTCAACTGGTGCGTCACGTCTGTGCCCAGGCGACGGCCCAGGTGGAGTGAGGCATAGCGCAGCAGTGCGTCGAACCGTGCAACGACTTCTGGGATCGTCTTGTCGTTCCCTCGGAGGGTGCCTTGGCCGACGGCCTCGCGCAGCGGGACCCAGTCGCCACCCATGTCGTCGAACTCGAGCGCACCCGACTTCGGGTGCTCTAGATAGCGGATCAGTTCGCCGAGGATCCATGCCTGGTCAGGGTCGGAGACTCCGCGGTGCTCCTTCTGGAGGACGGCGGTGCTGAGGATGTCCGCCCAGGACAGGTGATGCAGGGAGACCTTGCGGAGCTTCCGCTTGTCCACGTTCGTCGGGTGCTGCACTGGGCTGGGCGGGATCTCGTTCGAGATCGTCAACAAGGCGTCGAAACCCTGCTCCCGCGCGATGTCCAGATAGGCCTCGAGCTGGTCACCCGACAGCTCGTTCTTACCCGTCTTCACCTCCACCAGCGCCACCCACGAACGTGTGCCACGCGAGACCTTGATCAGGCCATCGGGTCGGAAGTCCCGCTCGCCGAGCTTGAATGGCACCTCGATAAAGGTCTCGACGTTGCCGGCCGGAGCACCTAGTGGCGCCAACGTCGAGCGGCTGAATTCCCGGACAGCGGCCAGAACCGCAAGGAGTGCCGAAGTTGCTCGCCGTTCCTGCTCCTCCGCCCCGGAGATCCCCGAAGTCGGGATAAGGCGAGCAGCGTGCCACGTTTCCTCCGCCATGTCCGCACGATACGGCGAGGCCCCGCCAAGTCTCACCACGTTCGCGGGAATCATCAAGCGATAAGCACCTGGCAGACGCGCATACAAGGGCGTCTGAGGGCCGGTATCGGAGGTCATCCTCGCGCTTGAGAACGAGGTGAAGCCGCGGTGGCGCGGAGATCGACGACAGGATCATCCGCGTAGCGTCGGGGACTCCGAGCCTCGTCGCGTTGGCGGCGAGCACGACGAGACCCGCGACGGTCGCCGCGATACGAAGAGCGACGCCGCTCCGGTCGCACCTGGCGTGCTCGTGGCATCGGTGGTGCTGTGGGGGGCGGCCATCGGGGCGGGACTCGTGGAATTCGGCGTCGCGATGAGCGATGCCCTCCGTAGCGGCGCCGGCGATGCCGGTCTTGTCGCACAGGCCGCAGTTCGATTGGCCATCTACGCCGTCGCGGCGCTATTGGTCCATCGACTCGCCGTCGGCCGTCGACACGCACGCCCGATGATCACCGCCCTGCTGAGCGTGATCGGACTGGCGGCGATGGTGGTCCCGGTCGCGGTCGAGCTGGCGGCGGGTGGCGGGTTCTATGCCACCGTCAGCGACGACAAGGGGGCGTTGTTCTTCGCGGCGCGAGGCACCCACGTCGCGGCGGTCGTGGCAGCGACCGTCCTGATGTACCAGCCGGCGGTGACCCGCTGGTTGGCCGCAACGGCCGAACATCGCCGTACGCCGCAGCGCGTGACGACCAGCACCTGAACCGCGAGCCCCAGCGCGGCCCGTGGTCTCACCACGCCCAACGCGGCGACGTGGCCCGCTCGTGTCGCAAACCCGGACACAGGACGGACGGAGAGCGCTCAGTCCCGCTCGCGCAGGACGTTCTTCTGCACCTTGCCGGTCGAGGTCTTGGGCAGGGCGCCGAAGACGATCTCGCGGGGGATCTTGAACCCCGCCAGTCGGCCACGGGCGAACTCGATCAGGCCCTCCACGGTCACCGAGGAGTCCGGGGCCACCTGGACGAACGCCACCGGGACCTCGCCCCAGGTGGGGTGGGGGCGGCCGACCACGGCGGCCTCGTTGACCTCCGGGTGCTCGGTCAGGGCGCGCTCGACCTCCACCGAGGAGATGTTCTCGCCGCCGGAGATGATCACGTCCTTGATCCGGTCGCGGATCTCGACATAGCCGTCGGGATGCATGACTCCCACATCGCCGGTGCGGAACCAGCCGTCCGCGGTCGTGGCCCGCGCGGTGGCAGCGGGGTCGCGGTAGTAGCCGAGCATCACGGTGTTGCCCCGGAGGATGATCTCACCGCTGTGCGCTCCGTCCGCCACGACGTCCGCACCGTCGGCGTCGACGACGCGCACCCGGTGGCCGGAGATGTTGGTGACCCCCTGGCGGGCGATCAGGGCGGCACGCCTCGCGAGCGGTTCGGTGCTCCACTCCGGCTTCGGGATGCAGACCACCGCAGGGCCGAAGGTCTCGGTGAGACCGTAGAGATGCTCGACGCTGATGCCGACCGCATCGAGCTTGGCGATCAGGGCGGGCCACGGCGGGGCACCGCCCGCGAAGACCCGCACCTCCGTCTCCAGCGGCAGCTCGAGGGGTACGGCGGACTGCTCGGCGAGCAGCATCGCGAGCACGGTGGGCGCCGCACAGAAATGCGTGACCCCCTCGGCCATCGCCTGCCAGATCGCGGTGGGGTCGATCCTGCGCAGACAGCGGTGGGTGGCACCGGCAGCGGTGACCGCCCACGGGAAGCACCAGCCGTTGGTGTGGAACATCGGCAGCGTCCACAGGTAGACCGATCCCACCGCCAGTCGGGCGTGGTAGGCCATCGCCAGTGCTTGGAGATAGGCGCCGCGATGGTGGTACATCACGCCCTTGGGGTCGCCGGTGGTGCCGCTGGTGTAGTTGATGCTCAGCAGGCCGCGCTCATCGGTGACGGGCACCGCGAGCGGCTCCCGGCCGGCCAGCGACGCCTCGTGTTCGACATCGGTGATCACGAGCGGCTCGGAGCGGGCGAGGGCGACGGCGTTCGCGGCGAGCTCGGTGAGTTCGCTGTCCACCAGCAGCACGGTCGCGCCACTGTGATCGAGGATGTGGGCCACCTCGACGGCGGCGAGCCGGGTGTTGAGGGCGACCAGCACGGCACCGCACAGGGGCACGCTGTAGTGGGCCTCCAGGAGCAGATGGCTGTTCGGCGCCAGGACCGCCACCCGGTCACCGGGACTCACCCCTCGATCCGCGAGCAGCCGGGCCGACTGCCCGGCCCGGGTGTGGAACTCGGCGTAGGTGCAGGTGAAGTCGCCGTCGAGGATGGCGGTGCGATCGCCGAAGACCTCGGCCGCACGGCGCAGGAAGCCCACCGGCGTCAGCTCCTCGAAGGCAGCGGCCATCGGTGCGCTCGGCTCGTGCTCCATCGACTCCTCCATCGGCTGCCAGTGCTCCCATCGGGCGGGGTGGGGTCGGCCCGTCCGACTCCTCCCGACCCACTGTCCCGCATCGGCACCCTCAGGCCGGCACCTCGCGCGGAGCACGGGCGGCGGCGTCGCCGCCGATCTTCACCTTCATCCGCCGAGTGATCGGCCCGATCTCGCGACCGCGCAGACGCGCCCTCGCCTCGCGATAGGGCGGGAGGTCGCGAATGGCGGGCGGCAGCGCGCGGGTGGCCCTGAGCATCCGGAGGACACGTCGGTAGTGCGCCCGGGTCGCGTCGCTCTCCTCCGGCAGCTCCAGGATCTCCCGGACCCGCTCGGGCAGGCAGAGGCTGTTGAAGGCGAGCAGGCGTTCGCGTGAGCGCTCCGGGATCCGGGTCGCCAGGAACGCCATCACCCGCCGACTCGCGTCCGACGGCGCGAGCTGCCCGTTGGTGAGCATGTCGGCGACGTACGCCTCGAAGTCCGCGTACGTCGCAGGCAGCCGGTCACTCGGGATGCCGAAACAGAGGGCATAGCGCTTGGTCTCCTGCCAGAACCGGTCGCGCTCGGCGGGCGTCAGCGGCTGCACCACACGCTCGTACATCCCCAGCCGGGCGTACCACGAGGCGCCGTGCACCCAGACCAGCGCGTTCAGCTCGTTGGCGGCGTACGCCGTGGGGCGGGCGAACTCGCCGCTGTCGGCGTGCACCTCGCCCTCGACCCGGGTGTGCAGCGAGTGGACGGCGCGGCTCACCCGGACCACGGTCGGCAGGTCGGCGAAGACCACGGAGGTGAGCATGTTGTAGGTCTTGCGAGCACGCATCCGCGGGTCGGTGAACAGGGTCGAGTGCTCGGCCACCCCCTGTGCGATCCACGGATGGGCCACGTCGAGGAAGGCCGCCTGCGAGGTCGCCAGCAGGTACGGCACCGTACGCCGGTTGACCTCCCACATCAGCGAGTCCGGTCCGAAGAGGCCCACCTTCGGGTCGTCGACCGAGGCGCGGATCTCCTCGATGCAGGCGCGGAAGTCGTCGCGACCCACCGGGACCGGACCGAACATGAGGCTCCTCCTGGGGTGACCAGCACGACATCGGCTGTTCTACCGCCTGCCGAGCCCACGATCCAGCAGTGATCTCAAAGCCGGCTTCCCCGTCTTCGCACCGGACGCCTCCCCGGCGCGGGTTTCACGCCACCGCGGCGGCCGCACCAGGCATCGGCCGCGGCACACAGGCGCAGGTGTCACTGCACGGCAGGAAGGTGTGCAACGCGTGCCCGCAGTGGGGGCAGGGCAGGTCGTGCGACATGTGCTCGGTGCTGATCTGAACGGTGTCCCACATGGCGGCCTCCTCGGTTGCTCTCCCTTACTAGGAGGTCGCGCGAAACCCACCGGACATCGACACACAGCGATCATCGATTTTGGGGTGTCCCGGGGGCTTGGGTCACGCCGCGCGGATCACTCCTCCCCGCGGCGTGGCCCCTGGGTGGTCGCCTCGCCGGGCGGGCTCGCGGCGGTGCTGCTGGCCCGACGCCGCGTGCTGTAACGGCCAACGGCAGCAGGTTTGGTCGGAGGCGGAGTCCTCAGCCGAGCGCGGCCTCCAGGAGTCGTCGCAACACACCGAGCTGGGCCCGCATGTGGGTGGGCGATCCCGTCGAGCGGCAGAGCAGGAACGCACCCTCGAAGGTGACGAAGACATGGTCGGCCAGGACGGCCGGGTCGCCGAGGTCGACACCGCGGGCCGAGGTCGCCGCCTCGAGCAGCGCCGCGATCTCGGCACGCCAGGCCTCGATCGCGGCGGTGATGAGCTCGGCGGTGCCGAGCCCGATCAGCTGCTGCTCGGTCAGGACCGAGATGTAGAGGCAGCTGCTCTGCTCCGCCATCAGTTCGTCGCCGCGCTCCTCGAAGAACCGCACGAACGCGATCAGCCGGTCGACCGGGTCGTGGATCGCCGAGGTGGCCTCGAGCGCCTCGTGCAACTGCGCGATGTCGCCGGCGGCGTACCTCTCCGTGATGGCTCGGGCGAGGTCGCTCTTGGAGTCGAAGTGGTGGAAGAACGCGCCCTTGGAGGTGCCGGCCGCGGCGAGGACCCGGTCGACGGAGGTGGCCGCGAAGCCGTACTCGATCACCAGGCCGGTGGCGACGTCGAGGATGCGCTCGCGGTTGGGGGCCCCATTTCTCGGCATGATCCCTTGATACCAGACTGAACGGTCTGCTAAAACAGACTGATCAGTCTGTTTCCGTGATCGGAGTCACCATGCACACCATCGACAGCGTCCTCCCGGCGGCCGGCTACGTCAGCGACGGTGGTCTGGAGACCGACCTGATCTTCAACCGCGGGCAGGAGCTGCCCGAGTTCGCATCGTTCCCGCTCGTCGAGAGCGAGCAGGGGCGCGCGCTGCTGCGCGACTACTACGACGGGTACGCCGACGTGGCTCGTCGCGCCGGGGCCGCACTGACCCTGGAGTCGCCGACCTGGCGGGCCAATCCCGACTGGGGAGCCAGGGTCGGGTACGACGCCGCTTCCCTGGACCGGGTCAACCGGGCGGCGGTCGCCTTCCTGCACGGCCTGCGCACCGACTGGGGTGATCTCGACGTCCGGATCATCGGTGTGGTCGGGCCACGCGGGGACGGCTACGTCGCCGGGGCAGCGCCCGACCCCGACGAGGCCGCGGGCTATCACCGCCCCCAGATCGCAGCACTGGCCTCCGCCGGAGCCGACCTGGTCGCCGCCTACACCCTGACCGGCGCCGAGGAGGCGATCGGAGTGGTCCGCGCTGCCCGCGGCGTCCAGGTGCCCGTGCTGGTCGGGTTCACCGTCGAGACGGACGGCACGCTCCCCGACGGGTCCACCCTGCGGGAGGCCGTGGCGGCCGTCGACGCGGTCGACCCACCGGAGGGCTTCATCCTCAACTGCGCCCACCCGATCCACATCGCACCCGCCCTCGCGGAGGGTGGAGACTGGTGCGCCCGGATCGTCGGGGTCAGCCCCAACGCCTCCACCCTCAGCCACGCCGAGCTCGACGCAGCCGAGGAGCTGGACGCCGGCGATCTCGGCCTGCTGCACAGCTCCTATGACGCCCTCCGACCCCACCTGCCCTCACTCCGCGTCGTCGGCGGCTGCTGCGGCACCGATGATCGACACGTCGCCGCACTGTGGGCGGCGTGAGCCGCGCCGGCCTACCCAAGTTGGCTCATCCGGGCCCCCACCCCCTGGGCGCTCGGACGCCGACCGGCGCATACTCGACTTACTCGGGCGACCTCCGCTGCCATGCACCTGGGGCGCCGCCCGAAAGCTGTCGCACGGCGAGACGACCCGATCTTCGGGCCGCCCCGGAGGATCACCTCCCGAGACGGGAGTGCAGGGGAGCCAGAGGAGGACGACATGTCCGACGAGTCCGCAGGCCGATTCCGGTCCTCGATCGTCGGGGACCTCAACCTGCCCGACGGCGGGGAGCACGACGGCCCGACCGGCCCCGGCCCGGATCCTGAGGCGCGGGTGCCGATGCTGGTCGAGTTGAACGTGCTCTACCCCGGTGGCCTCGACGCCGTCCGGAGCGCCTTCTACGACCTGTGGCACGGATTCGCCGACCTCTCGGGCGGCTCCTACCCCCGGCAGCCGAGCACCACCGAGCCCGCGATCCCCGCAGGGCTGGCCCTGGTCGGCCCCAAGCTGTATCAGTGCGTGCTCTCCCGACGCACCCTGCGCCACATGGTCGACCGCGACCAGGCCCGCGCCCGCGATGAGGACCGCCCCCCGGCGATCTTCCGGGTGTGGCCCGACTACCAGCTCGAGCAGCAGATCGACCGCTCCGCCCCGACCGTCAAGGCGGACGCCGCGTGGGCGTCGTACGGCGCCCGCGGCCGGGGGATCGTCTGGGCGGTGGTGGACAGCGGCCTGGACGGGTCGCATCCGCACTTCTCCCGGCTCGAGGTCGCCGCGGAGGCAGCCGGTGCTCCGCCGGCGGACGGTTTGACCGCCAATCTGCACCGGGACTTCACCTATCTGGTCCAGCTGGGCGACGAAGGACCACCGGACCCGTCACCGGTGCAGCCCGGGCCCGCTGTCCCCCGGCCCACCGCACTGATCGACGACAGCGGACACGGCACCCACGTGGCCGGGATCATCGCGGGTCGGGCGCCCGACGGCAGCACACCGGCGGTGGCCGTCTCCAAGGAACAGGGGGACGGCGGGTTCGTGACCCGCCAGCGCGTCGGCACCCTCTCCGGGATGGCTCCGGAGTGCGAGCTCGTCAGCATCAAGGTGATGCGCCTCGACCCGCGCGGCAACTTCGTGACCTCCTCGGCCGCGGTCATCCGCGCCCTGAACTATCTGCGCAACGAGGTCAACGTCGACCCGGCGGTGCTGCGCGTGCACGGGGTCAATCTGAGCCTCGGCTGCGAGTGGAGCCCGAGGGATTACGCCTCGGGCCAGTCGCCCCTGTGTCAGGCGGTCAACCAGCTCGTCGCCGCCGGCGTCGTCGTGGTGGTCTCGGCAGGCAACCTCGGCGCCCGCTCCTCGGCCGGTGACACGGTGAGCACCTCCGCGGCCCTGGGATCGATCACCGAGCCCGCCCACGCCGAGGACTGCATCGCGGTCGGGTCGACGCACCGCGATGCGCCGTACTCGTTCGGGGTGACCTGGACCTCCAGCAAGGGCCCCACCCTGGACGGCCGGATGAAGCCCGACGTGATCGCGCCGGGCGAGTGGATCACCTCGGCGGCCACTGGCCGGATCCGGGCACAGGCAGGGCTGCCGGCGGGGCCCGAGCCGGGGTCGGCGACCTGCCCACCCTGCTACGCCGAGCAGTCGGGCACCTCGATGGCCGCACCGCACGTCTCCGGCGTGATCGCGGCCTTCCTCTCCGCCCGGCCGGAGTTCATCGGCCGCCCGCGCCGGGTCAAGCAGCTGCTGATGGACAACGCCACCGACCTGGGCCGCGAGCGTTACGCACAGGGCGCCGGGCTGGTGGACCTGATGAGGATGCTGTCGAACGTCTGAGGGGGAGATCATGGACGCACTGGTGACCGGGGAACCCTGCTGGGAGCTGGTCTTCGACGAGCACGGCCGGCTCCTCGGGCCGGACCGGGAAGAGCTGGTCACGCAGGTGGCCGGCTCCGGTGTCGCGGACCTCTTCGTCCTCAGTCACGGCTGGAACCAGGACGCCGCCGCGGCCCGCCGCCTGTACGACGACCTCTTCCCGCTCGTCCTGGAGGCCTGCGGCGGGGTCGGCACCCTCGGCCCCGTCGGGTTCGCCGGCGTTCTGTGGCCCTCGGTGTGGTTCCCCGAGACACCCGCTCACGTGCCGGCACCGGGGGGCTCGGGCCAGTCCTCCGCGGGAGCAGCGACCGAAGCGGCCTCCGGCGCCCATGTGCTCTCCGGTGCCGAGATCGCCGACTCGCTGCTGCCCTCCTTCACCGACGCGGGCGAACAGCAGGCGGTCCGCGAGATCGGGGCCCTCATCGACCGGGGGCAGGAGATGCTCCGGGCTGGCGTCGCCACCGAGGCGGAGGAGGAGCAGTTGATCCGTGACCTCCACGCCGTGGCGCGATCGTTGGCCCCGGCCGCATCGGAGGTGGCGGTCGAGGACGCCGGCGAGAGCGCGCTGTTCGCGGCCGGCTCGCCCACGGTGGCCTATCAGGGCTTGGCCGAGGTCTTCGGCTCCACCCCGCAGGTGGCCTCCGTCCAGGGGGTCGGCGACTGGTTCGGCAAGGCACTGGACGGCTCCAAGGACATGGTCCGGGTGCTGTCCTTCACGATCATGAAGGCCCGCGCCGGCACGGTCGGCGCAACCGGCCTCGGGCCCCTGTTGGTGGATCTCGCGGGCGGTTCTCCGCACCTGCGGGTGCATCTGGTCGGCCACAGCTTCGGCGCCCGCCTGGTCTCCTTCGCCCTCTCGACGGTGGGCACCCCCGAGTCGAGTCCGGTCTGCTCCCTGACCCTCCTTCAGGGCGCCTTCTCGCACTTCGCCTTCTCCACCGCCGAGGACAACCCCTTCGGCAAGGCCGGCGCCCTGCACGAATACGCCGACCGCGTCCACGGCCCACTGGTGGCCACCTACAGTCCCCACGACTACGCGGTCGGCCGGTGGTATCCGAAGGCGTCCTTCCTCTCCCGCGACGACACCCAGGACACCTCCGACGCCTCCCGCTGGGACGGTCTGGGCGGTGACGGCTTCCGGGCGGTCGAGCCCCTCGAGAGATTCGCTCTGCTGGCGCAGGAGCCCACCCCGTTCGCGCTCGCGCCCGGCACCTTCTACCGGGTCGACGCGGAAACGGTCATCAACAATGTGGAGCAGTCCGCCTTCTCCGGTGCGCACTCCGACATCCGCAAGGTCCCCGTCGCCCGACTGGTCGCCGCGGCCGCCGGCGCGCATGCTCGGCCCCCGAGCGATTGACCTCTCCTCCACCGGGGGCCCCGGACGGTCTCCGCGCGGGGTCGACCGGGGCGGTGTCAGTCCGGGGGCGCGTCCTGCTGTCCACTCCGGTGGCGCCTGCCGATCGTCTTCGCCTAGGCTTGACCAGGCCGGCTGGACTGATCTACC
The DNA here is from genome assembly GCF_000422825.1 of Nocardioides insulae DSM 17944. GTDB lineage: Bacteria > Actinomycetota > Actinomycetes > Propionibacteriales > Nocardioidaceae > Nocardioides > Nocardioides insulae. Next base: position 111,420 of record NZ_AUGU01000017.1, read on the forward strand.
GGGTGGGAGGTGCGGGCCACATGCACGGCTTCCGCGGCTGCGGGCACGACCGGCCGGTCCAGACCCGTGACCCAGCCGAGTCCCTGGTCGGCGCGCTGTGACCGAGGGACGCATCGCCGGGCTGACGGCGATCCTGATCACCTCCTGTCTGTGGGGTACGACGGGCACGGCCGCGACGTTCGCGCCCGCCGCCGGGCCGCTGGCCATCGGCGCGGCCGCGCTCGGGATCGGCGGTCTGCTCCAGGCCGCGGTCGCCGTACCCGCGCTGCGGGACTCCCGCGCCGCGCTGAGGGATCACCTGCCGCTCATCGTGGTGGGTGCGGTGTCGGTCGCGGTGTACCCGCTGGCCTTCTACAGCTCGATGCATCTGGCCGGGGTCGCGGTCGGATCGGTGGTCTCGCTCGCCTCCGCGCCGTTGGCCTCGGCGGTGCTCGAACGGTTCGTCGACCGGCGCGCATCCGGACTCGGCCGTCGGTGGGCGTTGGCCGCCGGTCTCGGTGTGGTCGGCAGCGTGCTGCTCTGCGCCTCCACGTTCGAGGGTTCGGCCGCCTCGCCGGGCTCCACCATCGCCGGGGTCGCCCTCGGCCTGGCAGCGGGAAGCACCTACGCCACCTACTCCTGGGCCGTGCAGGGCCTGATCGGCCGCGGCCTGGGCCGGGCCGCGTCGATGGGCGCGGTCTTCGGTGGTGGCGGCGCGCTGCTGCTGCCGGTCCTGTTCCTCACCGGTGCGCCGCTGGTGGCCTCTCCCGAGGCCTTCCTGGTCGCGGCCTACATGGCCCTGATCCCGATGTTCCTCGGCTACCTGCTCTTCGGCTTCGGCCTGACCCGGGTCCCGGCGAGTACGGCGACCACGCTCACCCTCACCGAGCCGGCGGTCGCCGCCGTCCTCGCGGTCCTGATCGTCGGGGAACGCCTTGCCCCCCTCGGCTGGGTCGGCCTGGCGATCCTCGGCGTGGTCCTCGTCGTGCTCGCCACCGCGCCCGCGGGCAGGGCCGTTCCGGCCGTCCTACCGGCCCGGGCGGGCAGCGCCGGAACTGCCGGCGAACCCGCTTCCGCCGTACCCGAGTCCTGACCCCTGCGCGTCCGGGCCGAGCCCCTCACGGCAATCCCGCAGGCGTCTCAGCCGATATCCGCCCCGTTGAGTCTGGCGAGCAGTTCCCGCCGGCTGTGCAGGCGCGGACGGCGGGGTCAGTTGCCGCCGTACCCCGCCTCCCGTGCCTTCACGATGGCCTCCGCCCGGCCGCTGGCGTGGAGCTTGGCGTAGATGCCGGAGACGGCGTTGCGGACGGTCTTGTTCGACACGTAGAGCCGGCCGGCGATGTCGTCGTTGCTGCGGCCCTCGGCGATCAGCTCGAGCACCGTGCGCTCGCGCTCGGTGAGCTCGCCGAACGGTTCCTCCCGGGGGGCGGGTACGGCGACGGCGCCGGCGAAGAAGGCAGCCACCCGCCCCGCCAGCGCGGCCCCGAAGACCATCCCGCCCTCGGCGGCGGCCCGGATCGCGTGCTCCACCTCGAGGGCACCGGACCCCTTGAGCAGGTAGCCCCTGGCGCCGGCCCGGATGGCGCTGAGGATGGTCTCGTCGTCCTCGTTCATGGTGAGCATCACCACCCGCAGCTCGGGGCGCCGGCCGACCAGGAACCGGGTCGCCTCGATCCCGTCCAGCTCCGGCATCGCGATGTCCATCACGACGACATCGGGATGCGCCTCGCCGACCACGTGCAGTGCCTCCCGGCCGTCGGCGGCGCTGCCCACGACCCGGATCCCGGGCAGTGCGGCGAGCAGCGCGGCCAGCCCCTCCCGCACGATCTGGTGGTCGTCGACGACGACCACGGTGATCTCCGGTTCCGCGCTCGGCGGTCCGACGCTCATGCTGGGCTCCTCGCTCCGTGTGCGGTCCCGGTTGCCTCTTCGGTCCCGGCTGGTCCTGCCGTCCCGGCCGCCTCCGGTGTCCCACTGGCCAGCGGCAGCCGCGCCCGGACCCGGGTGCCGCCACCCGGGCAGTCGATCTCCACCTCGCCACCGAGCTCGGCGGCACGCTCGTGCAGGCTGAGCAGTCCGACCCCGATCTCCCTGTCGGCGGGGATGCCGGTCCCGTCGTCGGCCACCGTGAGGAGGAGGGCGCCCTCCCTCACCTCCAGGCTCAGTTCGGCCCGGTCGGTCCCGGCGTGCCGCGCGACGTTGGTCAGTGCCTCACCGGCGATCCGGAAGGCCGCCACCTCGACGGCCGCGGGCAGCGCCAGATCCTCCCCTTCCAGCCGAGTGTCGAGCACCAGCCCGAGGGCATCGGCCTGCTGCCGGAGCGCGCCGACCAACCCACGGTCGTCCAGGGCCGGCGGCCGCAGGTCGTGCACCAGCCGGCGTACGTCGCCCACGATCGCCTGTGCCTGGGCGCTGATCGTCGCCAGCTGCGCCGAGGCCCCGTCGGGGTCCTCGGCGATCCGCATCCGCGCGGCCTCGAGGCCGAACACCATCCCGCTCAGGGCCGGCCCCAACCCGTCGTGCAGGTCGCGGCGGATCCGGCGGCGTTCCTCCTCCCGTGCGGTGACCAGCCGATGGCGACTCTCCTGGACCTCCTCGGCGAGCCGACTCGTGCGGGCCGCGGCGACCGCCTGTCGGACCAGGTCGCCGACCAGTGCCTCGTCCCGCGGACCGAGCCTGCTGCGCAGGCCGCGGGCGGGGAGCACCAGGACCCCGACCGTGCTGCCGCGGTAGGTGATCGGCAGGGTGCGCACCGCGGCCGGCCGCTCGCCGTGACTGGTCACCATCCTCTCCCCGCCACCGTGATCGACCTCGAGGCTGACGAACCGTACGCCGAACGCGGCGACCACCGCCCGGACGGCGGCGGCCAACTGTTCGGCCGGGTCGTCGGTGTTCTCCAGGGTGGCGGCCAGGCCCGCGACGACGTCGTAGCGGCCGCTGCGCCGACCGAGCATCGCGCGTCGTACGGCCAGGGAGAGACGGTGGCGCAGCGGTCCGTAGAGGAGAACCGCCACGACCAGGACGACGGTGACCACCTGGGCCTGACTGAGGGTGTCGTCCAGGGCGAGGGTGAGGAGCGCGAGGACGGCGACGTCCGCGATCACGAGGGCGGCGAGGATGGCGGCCAGCACGATGGTGCGGCCCAGCAGGTCCTGCACCGACACGAGGGTCGGGCGCACGATCGCCACCGTCATCGCGGCCGGGGGCAGCACGGTGATCAGCAGCAGGGTCAGGTAGTCGCTGTGCGGCACCTCGATGACGAGGCTCAGCGGGAACGTCGCCAGCAGCACCACGGCGCTCCAGGCCAGCCACCTCATCTGGTCGCGGGCGCCGCCCTCGCTGCGCCGGTGGCGCACCACGACGGTGACCAGGGCGAAGGCCAGGCACGTCACCATGGTCGCCAGGGCGACCTGGACGAGCGGGTCGACGATGCCGCCCAGCGCGTCGATCGAGGTGGGATCCGGGTCGACGCCGGCGGGCAGATCCTCCTCGATCCGCCCCTCGGACGGGATGACCAGGAAGGTCAGGGCGCCTGTGACCATCAGCCCCAGCGCGGTCCAGCAGGCCGTGGTCCAGCGGCCGGGGAGGAACCGACCGGTGGGGAAGACCATCAGCAGGATCGCGCTGACCACGGTCAGGTAGGCCCCGAACCGGTTCAGGAACCACAGCGCCAGGGTCATGCCCGGCCAGGCGTCGTGCTCGGTGAGACCGGCCTGGATATAGCTCTGGGCGAGCCCGTCCAGCGCCCAGAACAGCCCGAAGCCGGCCAGCAGCCAGCCGAAGACCTGGCGGCGGTCGTAGAGCAGGATGATGCCGGCGAGCACGCCCAGCAGGGCGCCGATCAGCGCCCACGGCCACCCGTCGCCGCCGGCGATCCGGACCCCCGGCCCCGACGCCGGGGCGAGCGTGTCGATCCAGGCGGCCACCGGCACGGTCAGCACGCACAGGACCGGCAGCGAGAGTACGGCGGCGGTCCTGATCGGGTCCCGGCGCCGGCGCTCGACATGCACCGCCACATGATGCCGCCGGCCCGGCCCCAACGGGGCCGGACCGGCGAACTTGCCCAGTATCGGGTGCATCCCGGCCGCTCAGTCGCGGGCGGTTCCGCGGAAGGCCCGGTCGCCCAGCAGGAAGCCGAGGGCGACCACGATCAGGCCGATCGGTGCGGTCATGCCCGCCATGTACTGCAGCGGCGAGATGCCCAGCAGCAGGGTGATCCCGCCACCGATCAGGCCGACCAGACCGAGCCAGCGGGTGACCGAACCACTCCGGGAGAGCGCGAACAGCGCCAGTCCGGAGAGGCCGAGCAGCCCCCAGCACCACGGGATGGTGCCGATCCAGTGGTTGTAGAAGACCACGCTCTCCGCGACCGCCTCATCGGTGCCGGCACCGAACACGAACTCGGTGTCCAGGCCGGTGCCGAGGAGGAGCACGAAGGAGGTGGCGAACACCCCGAGCGCAGCCAGTGCCGGTGCCAGACTCTCGACCGGGGCCGTGGCCCGAAGTCGTCGGTAGAGGCCGGCCCCGAAGACCAGCAGTAGGACGGCGGTGATCATCCCCAGCACGTGGAAGGTGACGATCTGCGGTGCCATCCCGCCGAGCGCCTCGCTGATCTTGGCCGGATCGGCGTCCAGCGCGGGGTCGTAGACGGCGTCCACGCTCATCGAGGTGACGACGGTGCCGACCCCGGTCAGCCCGGCAAGCAGCCCGGCCAGGGCCCAGGCCCGCGGCCGGCGCCGTACGTCGGGCGGAGCCTCGGTCGAGGTCGTCCGGGTGGCAACGTCGGTCCGGGCGACGTGGGAGTTGGTGGTGTCTGCAGTCATCGCGGTGTCCTTCCTCGGGTGTCGGTGCGATGACCTGACGGTGCCGGGCCCGGTGTCCCGGCAGCGAGGGACAACGGGGCAGGGTCGGCGCCCCGGGGCGGGACACGGATGTCCCACCCTGTCCCGGCGTGATCGGCCCGAAGGCTCAGTGGGTGGAGGGCTCCGTCTCGACCTCGCGACGGTCCTGGGCCCACCTGGTGTGGAAGGTGCCCTCCTTGTCGGTCCGGCGATAGGTGTGGGCCCCGAAGAAGTCGCGCTGTCCCTGGATCAGGGCCGCGGGCAACCGCTCGGAGGCCAGCGAGTCGAAGTAGGACAGTGCGGAGGAGAAGCCCGGAGCGGGTACGCCGGAGGCGGCCGCGAGCGCGACGATGCGGCGCCAGGCCGCCTCGCCGTGGGCGACGGCGTCCGCGAAGTAGGGGTCGACCAGCAGGGACTCGAGCTCCGGGTCGTTCTGGTACGCATCCACGATCCGGTTCAGGAACTGGGCCCGGATGATGCAGCCGGCCCGCCAGATCCGGGCGATCGCGCCCAGGTCGACGTCCCAGCCGTACTCGCGTGCCCCGGCCACGATCAGGTCGAATCCCTGGGCGTAGGCGACCACCTTGGAGGCATACAGAGCGGCCCGGACGTCGTCCTCGAAGCCCTCGGGCGTCTCGACCGGGTCCGGGCGGCGTCGGAGGACCCGCTGTACGGCGGCGCGCTGGGTGGGCTTGCTGGAGACCGCCCGGGCGAAGACCGCCTCGCCGATGCCGGAGACCGGCACCCCCAGCCCGAGGGCGTTCTGCACCGTCCACACGCCGGTGCCCTTGGACCCCGCCTCGTCCAGGATGACGTCGACCAGTGGCCGGCCGGTGTCGGCGTCGCGCTGCGCGAGCACTTCGGCGGTGATCTCGATCAGGTAGGACTGCAGGTCGCCCTCGTTCCACGACCGGAAGAGCTCGACCAGGTCCTCCACCCGATGCCCGCCGACCCGGCGGAGCAGGTCATAGGCCTCGGCGATCAGTTGCATGTCGGCGTACTCGATGCCGTTGTGCACCATCTTCACGAAGTGGCCGGCACCGTCGGTGCCGATGTGGGTCACGCAGGGCTCGCCCTCGGCCACGGCGGCGATGCTCCGCAGGATCGGCTCGAGGGTCGCCCACGCCTCGGCCGACCCGCCGGGCATGATCGAGGGTCCGCGCAGCGCCCCCTCCTCGCCACCGGAGATCCCGGCTCCGACGAAGTTGAGCCCGCGCTCGCGCAGGTCCCGCTCCCGGCGGATGGTGTCGTGGAAGTTGGCGTTGCCGCCGTCGACGATGATGTCGCCCGCCTCGAACCGCTCGGCCAACTGCTCGATCACCGCGTCGGTGCCCTTGCCCGCCTGCACCATGATGATCGCCGTCCGCGGCGTGCTGAGCGAGGAGACGAACTCGTCGATCGACTCCGCCGCGACGAAGCCCAGGTCGCCGTGCTCGGCGATCAGCTCCTGGGTGCGGGCCTGGGTGCGGTTGTAGACCGCCACCGTGTTGCCCTCCCGGGAGGCGAGGTTGCGCGCCAGGTTCGACCCCATCACCGCCAGCCCGATCACCCCGATGTTCGCCACACCGCCGGTCTCGCTCGGGTTGTCCGTCATCTACAGGTCCTCTCACTCCGGTGTCTGCCCGTGTGACGCGCCGCTCCGGGATACCGACCACCGCGGGCGAACGACACGCCGCCTTGTCGGTCCAGTCAAGGGGATCAGCCCTCCGGAGGGAAGGCCGGCGTCGAGCACCAGCTCCGCGACGGCTTTCGGTCGGGTCGGTCGGGTCGGTCGGCGCGACGCGTCGCCAGCCGGCACCCGGCTTCCGCCGGTCGGGTGTTGGTGGGAAGGTCTGTGCATGCCCACGATCTCGAAGCCGGCATCCTCCGCTGCGTCCCGACCCCGGAACACACTCCGTGCACGGTGGCAGTTCGCGGGCCCCGCAGCCATCGGCACAACCGTCGCTGGTCGGCCGCGGCACCCGGACCACCGGGCGCCCTCCGTCGTCGCACCGTAGCCCACTCCCCGCCGGCGCCGCGGACCGCGGGGCGATGCACCAGCCAGCCACCGACACCCGGGCCTCCGGCCCCGAGCACGGAAGGACACCGTCGTGACCGACGACGCCTCCACTGGCGCACCGACCGGCCCGACCCCGAACGACCCGAGCCGGAGCGAGTCGGCCGATCAGGGATCGGCTGGCAAGGACTCGCCCCGGAAGGGACCGAGATTCGGCCGGCCCACCCGCCAGGACGCCGTCTCGGGGTTCGTGACCGGGCTGTTCTCCATCCCCGAGGGCATGGCCTACGCCAGCATCGGTGGGTTCGCGGCACCGCTGGGGCTGTGGTCGGGCGTGGTGCCGACCATCATCGGGTCGGTCTTCGCCCGGACCGTGCTGATGGTCACCACCCTGACCAGCGCCATCGCCCTGTCATCCCAGAGCGTGCTCTCCCAGGCGGGTCTGGATCCTGGCGATCTCGGGGCGGTGGCCACCCTGACCGTGCTGGTCGGCGTCGTGATGGTCGCGATGGCCCTGCTGAGGCTCGGCTCGGTGATGTCCTTCGTGTCCACCGCGGTCATGACCGGGTTCACCACGGGCATCGCCCTACAGATCATCACCGGGGTGATCGGGGACGCGACGGGCTACGACCCGACCCCGCACAACACCTTGGCGAAGGTCATCGACGCCTTCGCCCACATCGGGGACTGGCAGACCGCGACCGTGCTGATCTCGCTCGCCACGGTCGTCGTCTGGGCCTGTTTCAAGATGATCCGTCGGCTCGAGTCCTTCGCCATCCTGATCGCACTGGTCCTGGTCACCGTGCCGTGCGTGTTCATCGGGCCCCACGTCGAACTGGTCGAGGACATCGCCGAGATCCCGCGCTCGCTGCCGCCCTTCTCGCTCCCCGATCTCTCCGCGGTCGCAGACCTGGCTCCCGGGGCGGTCGCGATCGCCCTGGTCGCGCTCGCCCAGGCGACCGGCATCGGCGCCGCGGTCGCCAACCCCGATGGATCGCGGCCCAACGCCACCGTCGACTTCCGCGCGCAGGGTCTGGCCAACATCGCCGGTGGGTTCTTCTCCGCGCTGCCCACCGGAGGGTCGCTGTCCCGCACCGGAGTGGGCACCAGCGCCGGCGCGCAGACGCGATGGTCCGGCATCTTCGCCGGCGTCTGGCTCGCCCTGATCGTCCTGGCCGTCGGACCCTGGGCGGGTCAGATCCCGATGGCCGTGATCGGCGGCCTGCTGCTGGTGATCGGCGGGGAACTCATCACCGGCCGGTTCTCCGACATCCTGCTCGTGCTCCGCACCTCGGCGTTCTCCGCAGCGGCCATGATCATCACCTTCCTGGCCACCACCGCCCTGCCGCTCCAGGATGCGATCTTCCTCGGCGCCGGGATCGCCATCCTGACCTACGCCGTCTCGGCGTCCCGCCGCGGTCGGATCGTCGAACTGAGCCCCGACGGTGCCGGCAACTGGGTCCTGGGCGATCCGCCGGCGGTGCTCCCGAGCGGCCGCACCACCGTCCTGCACTACGTCGGCGGCGGCTTCTTCGCCGAGATCAACCGGCTCGAGGACGAGTGGCCCGACGCCAGCGAGACCGTCGACGCCTCCGTGGTCCTCTCCCTCCGCGGCTCCGCCGGCATCCCCTCCGCGACCTTCCTCAAGGCCTTCGAACAGGCCGCACACAGACTGGGCGAGCGCAATGTCCGGTTCGTCCTCTGCGGCGTACCACCACAGCTGCGCGACCTGCTCAGCAGGGCCGGCACCCTGGCCGTGCTGGGCGAGGAGAACGTCGTCCTCGAGACCCCGGTCCTGGGCGACTCGCTCAACCGCGCCTACGCGATCGCGGAGCGGGCACGCACCGGCGGCGACCGCTGACCCGTCAGTCGCCCGAGTCTTGGCAGGGTCGGACGACGGCAGCAGGGCCCGCCGACGCCGGCAGCGTCAACGGGCCCTGCGTCAGGAGCTCGGGGTCACGACCTCGAGCTCACCAGCTCGGAATCAGAGGAGCCGGCCGCAGTTCGGCCAGGGCGACCGGCCGCGGGAGGCGTAGAGCTTCTTCGCGCGGTAGGTCTGCTCGCCGCGGGAGGCGTTGTGGGGCATGCCCTTGCCGCCGACGCTGTGCCAGGTGCCCACGCTGAACTGGTAGAGGCCGTAGTAGCCGGCGGAGTTGACCGCCCGCGGGTTGCCGCCCGACTCGCAGCGCGCGAGGGCACCCCAGTTGAGGTTGTTGGTGCCGGGCACCGAGCCCGCCTTCCGGCCGACGTGGACCACCCGAGCGTGGGGCTTCCGCACCCAGCGCTTGCGGACGTCGCGGTCGACGCGGTGGCCGTTGCGCCACTCCAGGCGGACCCGGGCCTGACGGACGCCGGCGCGCCCGCGGTCGACGACCTTGCGCTTGCCGGCCGGGAGCGAGGACACCTTGCGGATCACCGTGCGCGGCTTCACCCGGTTGCGGTGGGTCCGCACCCTGACCGTGACGACGTTGACCTTGACCCGGTCACCGGAACGCAGTGCCTTGTGCTTCGCCGAGGTGACCTCACGGCCCCCACGGAAGATCTGTACGGAGTCATTGTGGTCGAGCCCGATGTGCTCCTGGGCGAGCAGCCCGGTCGCGAAGCCCGCCCGGGTGGCCTCGCGGCGTACCGGCTTCCCCCCGACCTTCAACAGCACGGTCTTCGGCGCCGCGGCGGAGCCGGCCTTGCCGGCCGAGGAGGCGACTGGGGCGGCGTCGGCCGGCCCCACTCCGATGCCGGCGAGCACAGCACCGGCCAGGACCACACAAGCGCCGCCTCGCACGGCGCGGGTGACGGAACGCATGGACATGCGTCTTCCCTTCACTCAACAAGTTCGCCCGGCAGCGAACCACCAGGTCAGGACATGGACCGCCCGCGGGGCCGCACCGGCGTCCGCGCCGCACCAGCCCCAGGGCACGTGCCACCACCCGGGCCGCACCCTCGGCGCGGCGGCGGCGTCGCACCGGTCGATGGCCCTCGGGGCCCGCCTCGGTGCGGTGCACGTCGGCATCGACGGTAGGTGATCTCCGGAGACACCCCGAATCCTCCGGCCCCCACATCACGCCGATTCCGCGGTCTCGCCGCGGGAACCTGGCTGGAGTTCCCCGGATTCCGATGAGCCTTCTCACATTTTCAGCCGGCGCAACCGTCTTGGGTCCGCTGCGGGTGGCCCAGATTCCCGCCGACCGGCCCGGTGAGTCTTCGGCCCTCGACCGAGAACCTCCCGCGGTGAGCGGCACCGATCCGTTCGGGTGCTTCGGGCTGGCCCGGTCCGATCGGGTCGAAGGGGATCGGAGACCGGGTCCTTTACCACCTCGCATCCCGGATCCATCCACCGCCCCCTCGGTAAAGACCGAGCCCCGGATCCACGGCCACGTTGTGAGGTCACTCATACGCGTACGGCGATTCACGCGGGGAGTCGCGCTTGACAGCGAGGCTCACTTTGGTTAAGCCCAGGTCGGTCTGCCTATGGTTCCGGCGGTCGCGCAGAAGCGACCGGTCGATCCCGGAGACGCCGAGTCTTGTCCCCTCCGGGTATCGGCTCCCGATGTAGCCAGCGACACCACATGGGACAAGAGCGGGGGAACCAATCTTCGCGGCCTTCCGAGGCCGCTCGGGGTGAAGCCCACACATCGTGGGCCGGGCAACCTTTCTGCCCGAATCCGACAGCTCACCTCGCAGGCGTGGGGAGGAACACCACGCATGCCCAACCCATCACGCCGCTTTGCCATGCCCACCGCGGTTCGGATCGGCCTGGCCGGCTTCGCCACCTCCGGCGTCCTGCTCTCGGTCGTCGGTCTGCCCGGAGCGACACCCGCCGCCCAAGCCGCCGAACCGGACGCCGTCGCCGACGTCCGCCCATTGCCGCAGATCCCCGGGGTCGACCTGGAGGAGTCCACCGCCCCGGCCCGGACCCGGGTCGGCCCGCCGATCGTCCGACTGAAGCGTGGGGGCGGCCTGGATGTGGCCGCTGTGCCCGCACGCGCCGCTGCCGGCAAGTCCGTGGGAGCGGCCGGCTCGCGCGCTCGTACGGCTCGGGTCAAGCGACTGGCCAAGCGCCCGGCCCAGCGCCCGACGGTCCAGATGGATGCCCGCACGCTGAGCAAGGCGATGGGTGGCACCGTGTCGCTGCACCGCTACCAGGAGCTGGTGCCCGCGTTCAACAAGGCCCTCGCCGCCGCCCACGCCAACACCGTGCGACGGGTCGCCATGTTCACCGCCCAGGTCGGCCACGAGTCGGTGGGGCTGAAGTACATGGAGGAGATCGCCTCCGGCGCGGACTACAACGGCCGTGTCGACCTGGGCAACACCCATCCCGGCGACGGGGAGCGGTTCAAGGGCCGTGGCCCGATCCAGGTCACCGGGCGACACAACTACCGCGAGGTCAGCCGGTGGGCCTACCGCCAGGGCCTCGTTCCCACGCGTGACTACTTCGTCGAGCATCCCGGTCGGTTGGCCTCGGACCGCCAGGGGTTCAAGGGCGTGGTCTGGTACTGGACCCAGGCCCGTGACATGAACTCCTACGCCGATGACAAGGACATCGTCGGCGCGACCGAGGCCGTCAACGGTGGCACCAATGGCCTCGAGGACCGCGTCGCCCGGTGGCACCGCGCCCTGGACATGGGCGACGAACTGCTCGGGAAGGACCAGGGCAAGCACGCCGGCAGGGCCCACAAGAAGGCTCACAAGAAGGCCCACGTGAAGGCCCACAAGAAGGCGCATCTGAAGGCACGCGCGAAGGGCAACAACAAGCGGTCCTGATCCGTCGGATCGGGACGGCACGCCCCCGGCCGGGTCGGTCTGCGGCCGCCACGGCTGCCCGGCCGGCCTCGGGGACGCCGAACCAGACGGGTGGGAGCGCGCGGGCCCGCGCTCCGGGCCATTGCCCGAATGCGTGCGATCGCTTAGGTTCTGCTGGTGTGATCCTGGCCACTCGGTGGCCGTGCCGGGACCGACCCTCACGCCGAAAGGGACCCGATGACCATCACCACGCCCGAGCTCCACCGACGCACCTCGGCCCAGAAGATCGACCTGCCGCAGATCTACGGCAGCATCGACTTCGACACCCTGCCGTTCCGGTTCACCACCGACCTCGACGTTCCGGCGCAGATGCGGCCGGAGCTGGAGTCGATGCGCGCCCGGCTGCTGGCCAACGAGGAGCTCGTCGCCCGCATCGCCGGCTACACGATGCTCGGCGACCGCTACGGCGACGCCTATGCGGCGCTGATGGGTGAGCGCGGCTTCAAGCCGCTGGTCGACATGCTGGTCCAGGCCTGCGACCACGGTCTCGCCTCGGTCGAGGACGCGCCGCAGGAACTCGTCGACCTGATCCACGACATGGAGCACGTGCCCGCGTGGATCGACCTGGGTCTGGTACGCCGGGGAGCCGAGCTGGACCGGTTGGAGTCGGCGTTCATCCTCCCCTTCGTGATCCGCGGTGCCCTGCTCGGCACGTTCATGAACACCTACGCCGCGCTGCCGATGGCGATCACCGGTGCACTCTCGGAGCGTACGGCGGGCAAGCGGGCCAACGAGACCGCCGCCTTCTTCATCTCCTCGGTGCTGCCCGGCGCACTCGAGCGGGACGGTGCCGCCTTCAGATCCGCGGCGATGGTGCGGCTCATGCACTCGATGGTCCGCTTCAACATCATGAAGCGCAGCAAGTGGGACAGCAGCGTGTACGGCGTCCCGATCCCGCAGGCGGACCAGATGCCGGCCGGTTTCATGCCGGCCTTCCTGCTGGCGGTGAAGGCGCTGCAGGAGGAGCGGCCCTTCACCGAGGACGAGCGCGCCCGGGTCGAGTTCTCCCGCTACCGCTGCTACCTCCTCGGCGTCCCTGAGGACCTGCTCCCCACCGAGCCGCGGGCCATCCTGGAGACGATGGCGACCCGAAGCGCCACCCTGCGCCAGGACTTCGACGACGACACCTGCGGTCGGCTGGTGCGCGCCACCATGAGCGCCGAGATCGAGCGGGACCAGAGCCGGATGACCCGGTTCCGGACGCCGTTCGAACGAAGCGCGTCCAAGATCTTCCTGGTCAAGAACTATCTCGACGGCGAGGAGGCCAGGGCCGAGGCGATGGGCGTGCCGATCACCCGCGCCGACAGGCTCCGGGCCGCGGTGACCTTCGGCTACATCGCCGCCCGCGTGATCCCGTTCGGATGGGCCCGGCGGGTCCCTGGGCTCCGCGTGCTCGCGGATCGGCAGATGGTCCGCACGGTGGAGAAGGTGCTTCGGCGCTACAGCGGCGCCGAGTTCGAGACCGACGCGTCGTCGTACGCACATCACGGCACGAAGGCGGGCTGAGACCGGCACCAACCGACCGTGAGGTCAGGCCCTCCGCATCGGGGCGGGGACGGGTGAGAGGTAGCTGATCATCATGGTGACCAGCTCCTCGACGAACTCGTCCCGGCCGATGTCGGGCTGGTCCAGCATGTAGTCCACCGCGAGGTGGCGGATCGTGCGGATCAGCATCCAGGCCGCCGTGTCCGGCCGCATGCCGGGGCGGAGGTGCACAGCCTGCGTGCGCCAACGCTCCACGATCATCGCGTGGATGCGCTGCTCCAACTCTGCGAACTTGCTGGCCTCGCCCAGTTCAGGGGTCGTGTCGATCACGGCTCGCAGGAACGCCGGATCGAAGTCCAGCGCGTCGAGCAGAGCGCGGATCGCACGCCCGAGGTTGTCGGCGAGCGACTCGTCCTCGCGGACCTCCAGGTGCTCCTCGATCCGGTGGGCGAGCCGTTCGGAGAAGCGCTGGACGACCGCCTGGACCACGGCCTCCTTGTTCGGGAAGTACTGGTAGATCGAGCCCGCACTGACTCCCGCCTGCCTGGCGATCCGGTTCGTGGAGGCACCGTCGAACCCGGACTCCACCAGCACCACCTGGGCCGCGTCGAGGATCCGCGTGACCATCTCCCGCGAACGCTGCTGCTGGGGACTCTTCCGCACCGCGACCACTGCGACCTCCTCGACCGGCCCACCCTACTGAGGCTGGCCGCCCGCCGGCGTCCCGGAACCGACCTCGGGTTCCGAACCTCCGGCCTGCGTACAGTCGCGGCGCGGACGGCGTCCGCGGCGCGTCGGATCAGGTCAGCCGGCCCCGACCAGCAGTAGCGTCCCGCCGAAGACCACTCCGGTGAAGACGAGGACGATGCTGGTGTAGCCGAGGATGTCGCGCACCCGCAGGCCGGCGACGGCCAGCAGCGGCACCGCCCAGAACGGCTGGATCATGTTCGTCCACTGGTCGCCGTACGCGATCGCCATGATCACCACGGGCTGGGCCACGTCCAGCGACTGGGCGGCCGTGGCGAAGATCGGGGCCTGCAGCGCGAACTGCCCGCCGCCGGAGGGCACGAAGATGTTGAGCAGGCCGGCGGACAGGAACGCGAACAGCCCGAGTGTCCCGGGCGAGGCCGCGTCGACCACCCAGTTGCTGAGCTTCTCGGCCAGTCCGGTGCTCATCATCGCCGCGATGCCGGCGTACAACGGGTACTGGAGGAGCACGTCGACGACGGTGCGGCCGCCCCGGGCCACCAGGGTGCCGAGCTGGCGGGCGTTGGCCACGATCAGCAGGATCAGGCACAGGAAGGTCCAGTTGACGATGTCGAGGGTCAGGTCGAAGCCCTCGTCCATGAAGTAGATGACCAGGTAGAGGCCGAGCAGCACCCCGAGCACCGTGGTCACCAGGCGCGAGGTCTCCAATCGGTCGGCCGGCGAGCCGGCCTCCTGGGCCACCGCCTCCCCGCTCTCACTGGACTCCTTCCCGTCCAGCGCCGCGTCGGGAGCCTCGCGCACCTCATCGTCCGGACCGGGCGCCATCAGCGGCATGATGACCGCCACCAGCACCAGCACCACGACGACCGCCGCGATGTTCCACCAGGCGAAGATGGTCTCCGAGACCGGGATGGTCCCCATCTCCAGCGTGGTGGCATAGACCCCGCTCTCGGTGGCCGCGTTGAGCGGTCCCGAGCCCGAGTAGCCCATGTGCCACACCACGAATCCGGCGTACGCCGACGCGACCAGCAGCGGGTAGTGCAGCGGGACCCCGCGCTCCTTGAACCGGCGGGCGACCTCGACCGCCACCACCCCGCCGACGATCAGCCCGAGCCCGAAGCTGAGCAACGAGGCCAGGCCGGCCACCACGGCGACGAACGCGTACGCCGCCCGCGGACTGCGCGGGACACCTGCCACCTTGGTGAGCAGCCGATGCACCGGCGGCAGGTTGGCGAGGGTGTAGCCGAGCAGAAGCACGAGCGCGACCTGGGTCATGAACGCGAGCAGCCCGATCAGGCCGTCACCCCAGGCGCGGGTGAGGTCGCGCGCACCGACGTCGGTGAAGATCAGCGACAGCGCTGCGACGAGGAACGTCAACGCCACCGCGAAGACGAACGCTCCTGGCAGCCATCGTTCGACGATCCGGCTCGCGGGTCCGGCGATCTTTCGCAGCACTTGTCCTCCCGAGATGTCGCTGACTGCCGGCCACTCCACTGCATCGCCGGATTCGTCGTCAAGGTCGGCGCTGGCTCGCTCCGACCACCCGGACGGGGGTATGGACACCGTTGACCCTTCGGGCCTCGCCTACATCTCGAGGCGAGCAGACCCGTGTGTCAGTGCGCCATGTCGACGAAGCGGGAGTAGTGGCCCTGGAAGGCGACGACGAGGTCCTTGGTGGGGCCGTTACGGTGCTTGGCGACGATCAGGTCGGCCTCGCCGGGGCGGGCCGACTCCTTCTCGTAGACGTCGTCGCGGTGGAGGAGGACGACCATGTCGGCGTCCTGCTCGATCGAGCCGGACTCGCGGAGGTCGGAGACCTGGGGCCGCTTGTCGGAGCGCTGCTCGGCACCACGGTTGAGCTGGGAGAGCGCGATGATCGGCACCTGGAGCTCCTTGGCCAGCAGCTTGATCTGGCGGGAGAACTCGGAGACCTCGAGCTGACGGGACTCGACCTTCTTGCCCGAGCTCATCAGCTGCAGATAGTCGATCACGACCAGACGGAGGTCGTGGCGCTGCTTGAGCCGACGGGCCTTGGAGCGGATCTCCATCATCGTCATGTTGGGACTGTCGTCGATGAACATCGGCGCCGAGGAGACCTCGCCCATCTTGCGGGCCAGCTTGGCCCAGTCGTCGTCGGTCATGTTGCCGTTGCGGATGTGGTTGAGCGGCACCTTCGCCTCGGCCGAGAGCAGCCGCATGGTGATCTCCGAGCGCGACATCTCCAGGCTGAAGAAGACGCTGCCCAGACCGTTGCGGATCGAGGCCGCCCGACAGAAGTCCAGGGCGAGGGTCGACTTGCCCATGGCCGGACGCGCCGCGACCACGATCATCTGGCCGCCGTGGAAACCGTTGGTCAGATCGTCGAAATCGGCGAAGCCGGTGGGGACGCCGTAGATGCCGGCCTCCCGGTTGGAGATCGCCTCGATCTCGTCGAGAACGCCGTCCATGATGTCGCTCAGAGGGGCGTAGTCCTCCGAGGACCGCTTCTCGGTGATCTTGAAGACCTCGGCCTGGGCCTCGTCGACGATGTCGTCGACATCGCCCTCGCCGGCGTAGCCGATCTGGACGATCCGGGTGCCCGCGTCGACCAGGCGGCGGAGCACGGCCTTCTCCCGGACGATCTCGGCGTAGTAGCCGGCGTTGGCCGCCGTCGGCGGGATGGCCGAGATGGTGTGGAGATACGGGGCACCGCCGATCCTCGGCAGGTCGCCGCGGCGCTGTAGCTCGGCAGCGACGGTGACCATGTCGACCGGCTCGTTGCGGCCGTAGAGATCGATGATCGTGTCGAAGATCGTCTCGTGGGTCGGCCGGTAGAAGTCGGTCCCGCGAAGCACCTCGGTGACGTCCGCGATGGCGTCCTTGGAGATGAGCATCGAGCCGAGCACCGACTGCTCCGCGGCCTGATCCTGCGGGGGCGTGCGGTCTCCGGGGGACGTCGGCCGCTGACCGGGCTCGTAGGCCGCCGGCCCGTCGCCCCACTCCTCGAACGACGGTGGCTCCGGGAGGTGGTCGGCGACGTCGTGCTCGGTGACGCTCACTGCTCCTCCTCAATCTCGCCCGAGTCTGGCTTGGTGCCTGCTCCGGCGACCCGCTGTCGGGGCACCGGTCTGGATCACCACGCTAGGAGGGACCACCGACAATTCCGGGGATCTGGCCCACCGCTGCGCGGGACTCTACGTCCGCTGGAAGGGGTGGTGCGAGTCCGGTCGCACGAGTTATCCACAGGCGGGTGGGGATAACCGGTGACTACCCGTGGACGACCCTTGGGATGACCTGCACAAGCTGGGGAGAAGGCTGTGCACGACACACCCGGGATCCGCGCAAAAGTGCCTCTGACCTGGGAAAACAAGTCCTGTGGATTGTGAATAGAAATCAGATCCATACTGAGACCCAGTTCACACCTTCTTTACCTGCGTCGGGATGGGGGTTTGTCGACAAAACACCCGACTGATGCGGAATCCACAAGTTATCCACCACACATCCCACGTGCGGAGCGGCCCGGGCGCGGCCGGAGGAGCCGAGGACCCTTAACCTGCCGACATGGATCGCAGTCATGACCGGGAGATCTGGCGATTGGCGATCCCGGCCTTCCTCGCCCTTGTCGCCGAGCCCCTCTTCCTGCTCGCCGACTCCGCGGTCGTGGGGCACCTGGGCACCACCGAACTCGCCGGCCTGGGGGTGGCCGGGGTGGTCCTGCAGACCGTCGTCGGACTGTGCGTCTTCCTGGCCTACGGCACCACCGCGTCGGTCGCCCGCCGGATCGGTGCCGGGGACACCCGCGGCGCGCTGGCGCAGGGGATCGACGGGCTCTGGCTGGCCACCATCATCGGCATCCTGGTCACGATCCCGGGCGTGCTGCTGGCCGGTCCGCTGGTGCGGCTGGTAGGTGCCGGCGAGGACGTGGCCGGGCCCGGGACGGCGTACCTGCGCATCGCCCTGCTCGGGGTGACGCCGCTGCTCCTCATGCTCGCCGCCACCGGCGTCCTGCGGGGGCTGCAGGACACTCGCACCCCGCTCTACGTGGCCGTGCTCGGCAACCTGCTCAACGTGGTCCTGAACCTCACCCTGGTCTACGGAGTGGGCCTGGGGATCGAAGGCGCGGCGATCGGATCGGTCATCGCCCAGGTGCTCTCCGCGGTCGTCCTGGTCGGCGTGGTCGCCAGAGGGGCCCGCCGGTACGACGCCAGCCTGCGGCCCGACCTGCCCGGCATCCGTACCGCGATGCGGGCCGGGGTGCCGCTGGTGGTCCGCACCCTCACCCTGCGGGCGGCCCTGCTGATGACGACGTTCGCCGTGACCCAGGCCGCGATCGGGGACTCCGGCTCCCAGGCGGTGGACCTGGCCGCCCACCAGATCGCGTTCACGCTGTGGGGCTTCCTCGCGTTCGTGCTCGATGCCCTCGCGATCGCCGCGCAGGCGATCACCGGACGCTATCTGGGTGCCGGCGACGTCCCGGGCACCCGCGCGGTGACGGCGCGGATGGTCTGGTGGGGGGTGATGGCCGGCATCGCCGTCGGCGTCCTGCTGGCCCTCGCGAGTCCTCTGCTCGGCCCGCTGTTCACCCCCGATGAAGACGTGCACGCCCTGCTGATCCCGGTGCTGATCGTCGCCGCGATCGCCCAACCGATGGCCGGTGTCGTGTTCGTACTCGACGGGGTGCTGATCGGGGCCGGGGACGGTCGCTACCTGGCCTGGGGCGGCATCTGGACGCTGGTCGCCTACGCCCCGGCGATCGCCCTCGCGGTCACGCTCGACGCCGGGCTGGTGTGGATCTGGATCCTGTTCACGGTGGTCTTCATGGGGGCTCGGTTCGTCGTCCTGGTCCATCGCGCGCGTGGCGATCGATGGCTGGTGACGGGAGCAGCCGGCCGGGGCACCGGACAGGTTCCACGTGAAACAACCGGACGGTCCGCACCATCCGCTCGGATGACAGCCCCGGGCGGCACCAGCACACTGGCAGGATGACCGACGAGAAGGCGACCCTCCAGCGCTACCTCGACAACGTCCACCAGGCCTTGCTGTGGAAGCTCGAGGGGCTCTCCGAACGTGATCTGCGACTTCCCCGCACTCCCACCGGCACCAACCTGCTGGGCATCCTCCGGCACTGTGTCAATGTCGAGTTCGGCTACCTGGGGCCCGTCTTCGGCCGGATGATGGAGAACCCCGCGGGTCTCCTGGAGCCCGACGACTACGACAAGGACCCACAGGCCGACTGGTACCTCACCGCGGAGGAGAACAGCGCGGACCAGATCGCCCTGGCCCACCGGGTGTGGGCCTTCTCCGCGAGGACCCTCGCCGAGCTGCCCCTAGACGCAACCGGCCATGTTCCCTGGTGGGACCCGGGCAACGCCCCGACCCTCCACCACATCACGGTGCACCTGCTCACCGACCTCACCCGGCACGCCGGCCATGCGGACATCCTGCGCGAAGGCATCGACGGGGCAGCAGGCATGCGGCCGGCGTCCACCAACCTCCCCGACGGGACGGACTGGCCGGCGTACGTCGCCAAACTGACCGCGATCGCGGAGGAGTTCTGAGCGCCCCACAGGCTGTGCGTGCTACGCAACGCACACGGGGCCGCCCCTCCCGAAGGAAGGACGGCCCCGGAGCGACCTGACGGATCAGGTCAGGGTGAGCATGCTCAGGCAGGCACCACGGAGAGGGCGACCTTGGCCGACACCTCGTCGTGCAGCTTGACCGACACCTCGTGGGCGCCGAGCGCCTTGATGGGGTTGCCGAGCGCGATGGTGCGCTTGTCGACGTTCTCACCGACGGCGGCGTTGAGCGCACCGGCGATGTCGGCGATCGTGACGGCGCCGAAGAGGCGACCGCCCTCGCCGGCCCGGACCTTGACCTGCACCGGCGCGGCCTCGAGCTTGCCCTTGATCTCGACCGCGTGGTCGAGGTCGCGGACGGCGCGAGCCTTGCGGGCGGCCTGGATCTGCTCGACCTGCTTGGCGCCACCGCGGGTCCAACGGACCGCGACGTTGCGGGGCAGCAGGTAGTTACGGGCGTAGCCGTCCTTCACCTCGACGATGTCGCCGGGGGAACCGAGGCCAGTGACTTCCTGGGTCAGGATGATCTTCATTGCCTGGACTCCTCTCAGCGACCGGTCGAGGTGTAGGGCAGCAGAGCCACCTCACGGGCGTTCTTCACGGCGATGGCCACGTCACGCTGGTGCTGGACGCAGTTGCCGGTGACCCGACGCGCGCGGATCTTGCCGCGGTCGGAGATGAACTTGCGGAGCAGGGTGGTGTCCTTGTAGTCGACACCCTTCGCCTTCTCCTTGCAGAACTGGCAAACCTTCTTCTTGGGCTTGCGAATCACTGCCTTGGCCATTGTGGTGCTTCCTTTCTAGAAGCCCGACAGACGTCGGAATGGTTGAGGGATTCGGATTGAACTGGTGGTGCTTGTCAGAACGGAGGCTCTTCGGAGCCGACGCCCGGCGCGGCCCAGGGGTCGTTGGCGGGAGCCCCGCCACCCTGCTGACCGCCGGGACGACCGCCGTAGCCGCCCTGCTGACCGCCCTGGGGGGCGGGGGTGGCCCACGGGTCGTTGGCCGGTGCAGCCTGCGGCTGGCCGCCGTAGCCGCCACCACCTTGCTGCTGACCACCGCCGTAGCCGCCGGACTGGCCGCCCTGACGGCTGACCTTGCTCACCTTGGCCGTGGCCCAGGTGAGCGCGGGGCCGATCTCGTCGGCCTCGAGCTCCATGACGGTGCGCTTCTCACCCTCACGGGTCTCGAACGAACGAGACTTGAGACGCCCCTGCACGATGACCCGGGTGCCCCGGGTCAGTGACTCCGCGACGTTCTCCGCGGCCTGCCGCCAGATCGAGCAGCGCAGGAAGAGGGTCTCCCCGTCATCCCATGAGCTCGTCTGTCGGTTGAAGCTGCGCGGCGTCGACGCCACCGTGAAGTTGGCGACCGCCGCCCCGGACGGAGTGAAGCGGAGCTCGGGGTCGTCGGTGAGGTTGCCGACCACGGTGATGATGGTGTCGCCTGCCATGAGGTCTCCTCGAAGCCTGGGTGCTGGTTTCCGGTGTCGCCACCGATCCTGACGGACGGTACCGACGATCCGGGGAGGTCATCCACAGCCGACCCGGAACGGGGGCTGCGCAACCGCCTGACTCAGACGGTCGGGCGGATGACCTTGGTACGGAGGATCGACTCGTTCAGCGTGAGCTGACGGTCGAGCTCCTTGACGGTCGCCGGCTCGGCGTTCAGGGTGACGACGGCGTAGATACCCTCGGCGTTCTTCTTGACCTCGTAGGCCAGCCGACGACGACCCCACACCTCGAGCGACTCGACCGAGCCGCCGTCCTTGCTGACGACGGTGAGGGCCTTCTCGAGCTGGGGACCGACCTGGCGCTCGTCGATGCTGGGATCGACGATGATCATCAGTTCGTAGGCACGCATAGCATTCCACCTCCTGCGGACTCAGCGGCCACGGTCTCTCCGTGGCAGGAGGGCTGTGCGTCCCCACCAGCGGGCACGACCGGCACGTCCCGGCGTACGTCGGCTGGCGGGGTGTCCCTGCGCCGACCACCGGACGGAGGCGGGCACACGGACGCTGAAGCGTACCAAGCCGGTCACACCCGATCCGAATCCAGAACCGTCATCCACAGCCGGCGATCCGGGGCTGGTGGGCACCGGCGCGAGCCCGGCACGATCGGGGGATGCCACCGACCCACCCAGTGCCCCGCCGACCTCCCCTGGCGGGCCGCTATCTGCTGGTCGACGAGCTGGGCGCTGGCGCGTCCGGGACCGTCTGGCGGGCCTGGGATCTGCGCCGCCAGTCCTTCTGTGCCGCCAAGGTGCTGGGACCGGCCCGGAGCCCGCAATTGATCCGGTTCGTGCGCGAGCAGTCGCTGCGGATCGACCATCGGCACGTCGTCGCACCGACCGGCTGGGCAGCCGAGGACGATCTGGTCGTGCTCACCATGGATCTGGTGCGCGGCGGGGCGGTCGCCGATCTGCCTGTTCCGCTGACCGAGGGGTACATCGCCGTCCTGCTCGACCAGCTCCTCCAGGCACTCAGGGCCGTGCACGCCCACGGCGTGGTCCACCGCGACGTCAAGCCAGGCAACCTGCTCCTGGAGGCCACCGGCACCGCCCGCCCGCATCTGCGGCTGGCCGACTTCGGGGTGGCCGCGGTCCTCACCGACGCCCGGCTCACCCTCGCTCCCGGCGGGGTGGGCACTCCGGGGTACATGGCCCCAGAGCAGGAGGCCGGCGCGGCCCCCGACTTCCGTCAGGACCTGTACGCCGCCGGCCGGGTCGGACGCGCCCTGCTCGGCGATCACCCGGAGCCGCCCCGGGGGCGGCTCGACGACCTGATCGCTCGACTCACCGCGCACGACCCCGATCGGCGGCCCTCCTCCGCCGCGCAGGCCCTGTGCGAACTTCGGGCGCTGGACATCCCGGCACCTCGACACTGGCTGGCCCTGCCCGACCGCCTGCCGGAAGCCGTCGTCCCGGTCGCGGACGCGCTGGCCCTGCCCCGGCCGGCTGCTCCTCGGCGTCGCGCCGGCTCGCCGTCAGCGGTGGCGGGTGCGCTGGTCTGCTTCGTGACCGCGATCCTGCTCTGCTTGGTGGCGCTGGCGCGCGTCTCGGGCGAGCAGGGCCCCTCCGAGCAGCGTCAGGGCAGCGGCCAGACCGAGCAGCAACGAGGTCACCCCGGCCACCCTAGTGCCGCGGTTGCCGGTGCGCTGCGGGCTCTCTCCTAGGCTGTGGATCATGCAGATCGGAGCCCACGTCGACCAGACCGACCCGCTCGCCGAGGCCCGCGCCCGGGAGGCGGGTGTGGTCCAGTTCTTCCTGGGCGACCCGCAGAGCTACAAGGGGCCCGTGGTGGCCTACGCGGGCGGGCCTACTGCGCTCAGGGCGGACGCGGAGGCTGCCGGGATCGACCTGTTCGTGCACGCGCCGTACATCATCAACGTCGCCACGACCAACAACCGCATCCGGATCCCCAGTCGCAAGCTGCTCCAGCAGCACGTCGACGCGGCGGCGGAGGTGGGCGCCAAGGGGCTGATCGTGCACGGCGGCCACGTCAACAAGGCCGACGACCCGGAGAAGGGCTTCGACAACTGGCGCAAGGCGATCGAGGCCACCGACCTCAAGGTGCCGGTGCTGATCGAGAACACCGCGGGCGGCGAGAACGCCATGACCCGCCACCTGGACCGCATCGCCCGGGTGTGGGAGGCGATCAGCGCGGCCGAGGGCTCCGAGCAGGTGGGCTTCTGCCTCGACACCTGCCACGCGCACGCTGGCGGGAACGAGTTGGAGACCGTCGTGGAACGGCTCCGGGCGATCACCGGCCGGATCGACCTCGTCCACGCCAACGACTCCCGGGACGCCTTCGACTCCGGAGCCGACCGGCACACCAACTTCGGCACCGGCCAGATCGATCCCGACCTGCTCGCCGGGGTGATCCGCTCGGCCGATGCGCCGGTGATCTGCGAGACCCCAGGCGGCGCCGAGGAGCACGTCGCCGACTTCGCCTGGCTCCGCGAGCGTCTCTGAGCCGAGATCGAACGCCGCGCTATCTCCCGGCGCCGCTGCGGCGACCCGCCCGCGCCGTTTCAACCCACGCGGCAGCGTGGCGTGAACCGCCGTGCCACGCTTCTATCTTCCGGCAGGAGTGAAGACATGCTCGCGCCATTCAACCCGCGCGGCAGCGCGGCGCCGCCGACGGTGCACCCTGTCCTTTGAACGCACCGTCGAGCGGCGACGCGCTCGCGCCACTCAATGCGAAGGGGCGGAGCCGCCCCCACCGCGGCTCCGCCCCTGACACGCCGGACACCCCCATGGCCGGCGAACACCCTTCTGCACTCCCCTCGAGTGCAGAAGAGGCGCTGTCGAAGGTCAGGAGTCACCCCAGAGGCCGCTGATACATCCCGGCGAGGATCTTTTCCGCAGGGACGGGCGGGGGCTGGTCGGGCCGATCAGGCGAAGCAGAGGAACGGCGCCGGCGGGCGGTCGCAGGTGGGGGCGGGCACGGCGGCGGCGAGGGCCACGTCCGGAGCCTGGCCGGCCGCGAGGCCGCGGTGGAGGGCCACCAGCGCGTCGTACGCCGCGTCGTCGGCGACCGAGGCCGGCGAGGCGATCACGCACCGGGCACCGGCGTGCAGCCAGGCCGCGGTCATGCCGATCAACTCCTCCCCCCAGCGGACCGTGGAGCGGCCGACCTCGCAGGCGGAGAGCAACACGATGTCGGGCACCCGGGGCAACTGGTCGACGTCGTAGCCGTACCAGGTGCCGTCGGCCAGTCCGACCCCGGAGAACAACGGGTTCTGGGCCGAGTGCCGGCCGTGCGCCGCGACGTGCAGGACATCGACCGCGGCGGCGAGCGCGGAGGCAGCGGCAGCGGTCGCGTCCGGCCCGGTCAGGATGCTGGAGTCGGCCCACTCCTTGGCGGTCGCCGCGATCTCCTCCTCCGCGCGGGCGACCCGCGGGCCGGCGACGAACCCGGCGCGGCCGGTCCGCAGGGGTGTGCGGTTGCGCGCGAGCCAGGAGGTGGCGGACTGGGCCACCGTGACCGGGCGGCCCGAGAACCCTGGTAGCAGCGTCCACGGCACCCCCGCGAGGCGGCCGGAGGGGGTCAACAGCACCGGCCGGTCGCCGAGCAGCGGGAGCAGCGGAGTGACCAGGGTGGCGGCCAGGCGGTCGAGCCGGGTGATGAGTTCGCCACGGACGGCGACGCCGAGGGCACCGTCGAGCCGTTCGGCGGCGACGTCGAGGTCGGGCAGCAGGCCACCCAGGTCGGCCCGGAGACCCTCGATCGGACCGAGCGGCACCCGGCGTACCTTCTCCGCGGTGACCACGAGCGCCACCACGGCTCCCCCACCGACCACCAGGCTCACCAGGGCCCGCTCCCCCAGCGCCGCCCGGACCTGGTCGAGTGTGCAGGGGTCGGTGACCCGGCCGGAACCCTCCTTCTGCCAGGCCTGCTCCCGGATCCGGCGGCGCAGCTCGGCCTCGCGGGCGGGCGCGGGATCCGATCTGAGTTCGGCCAGGTCGGCGGCGAGGTGCGGGTCGGCGGGGGCCTGGACCGGCTGGATCCGGGCGGCCAGCATCCGCGCCCGCTCCGACCATTCGAAGAGCACCGTGTCCGAGGGCGAGGCGACCGCCAGTTCGAGCGCGCGCACCGCGAGGTGGACCCCCTGGCCGATCACGTTGGTCTGCAGGTCCAGGCTGCCGAAGGAGCTCTGCCACTCGTGCAGTTCGTCCAGGCCGGTCCGGAGGCGCCGCAGTGCCTCGCCCGGGCGTCCTCGGCCGGCCGCCAGATCGGCCCGCACCTCATCCGCGAGCAGCCGCACCGGCAGCGGCGTCGAGGCCCGCATGCGTACGCCGGCCAGCCGCTCCCGCATCCCCTCCAGGTCGCCCCGCCGACCGGCGACCCGCGCGGCGTTCAACCGGGCGGTGGCCCCGGCATGCGGCTGGCCGAGCGCCTCCAGGTCGGCCGCGAGCCGGTCGCCACGGGTGATCAGGGCGGCCCCGCGGCGGCCGAGCTCGACCTCGGCGGCGTGGATGGCGTGCTCGGCCCGTAACTGCCACACCGGCGCGCCACTGCGCACGAACTGGGCGCGGGACCTCCGGGCGGCGGCCAGCGCCTCGGCCGGTACGACGTGCACCAGCGAGCGGGCGAAGGTCAGTTCGGTCTCACCGCGGCGCTGGTAGAGCCGGCGTCCGACGTACGCCGCGGAGGCCTCGCGCAGCGCCGTACGTCCCTCGTCGACCAACCCGGCGGCGACCAGGGCCTCGGCCCGATCCATCGCTGCGGTCGCGACCAGGACCGGCCCGGCCTCGGCGAAGACCGGCGCCGCCGCGTCCATCGCCCCCAGCGCTCCGACCAGGTCGCCGGTGAGCAGGTGGACATAGCCCAGGTTGTGGCGAGCCTTGGCGGCCGCGAGGGTGTCGCCGACCGCGCTGAAGCACTGGGCTGCGAGGGCGAAGTCCTCCCGCGCAGGGAGCGGCAGGTCGCGCTGGGTGTAGACGCTGCCGCGATTGA
Source organism: Nocardioides insulae DSM 17944 (assembly GCF_000422825.1). GTDB lineage: Bacteria > Actinomycetota > Actinomycetes > Propionibacteriales > Nocardioidaceae > Nocardioides > Nocardioides insulae. The sequence continues at coordinate 137,243 of NZ_AUGU01000017.1, forward strand.
GGTAGGCACGGCCGAGCAGCCGTTGGTCCTCCAGCAGGGCGACGGCCTCGCCGAACGCCTCGAGGGCGTCGTCCTTCTCGCCGCGCAGCATGCGCAGCAGGCCGACCTGACTGTGCAGCGTGCCGCGGGTGGCCCGGGTCAGTCCGGGGTAGTCGAGGGCCACGCGACATAGCGCCACCCCGTCGTTCTCCACCCCGGTCTCCTGCCAGACGTAGGCGAGACTGGCCTCGATCCGAGCGAGCAGATCACCCGGCTCGAGCCCGTCCCGGGCCTGCTCCAGCAGCTGACGGGCCCGAGCATGGCGGCCCCGGGTGCTGGCGGCTACGCCGGCCTCGTGGAGCTGTTCGCGGGAACGCACGGGCTCATCATGGCTTAGGAGGGAGCTGAGCAGGACGGGCGAACGCTCTCGGCGCCCCGCCCGGTCCTCGGGCGGCCGCGCGGACTGTTCAGCAGTCTCCTCGGCATGGGTCCGGTCAGTCGTCGTCGGGTTTCATCCCGGTCACCACCTGGACCGCGGTCCACGCCTGGCCGGGAGTGATGTGGCGCTCGCCCTGGCCCTGCAGGAGCTGGAGCAGTTCGCTGGCGAGCTTGCCGGAGGTGAGCGGCGCGCTGAACGAGGTCCCGCTCCACACCGCGAACCCGCTGCGGAAGTCGTCGGGATCCATCGAGGTGCGCTCCCTGCGCTCCTTGCCGTCCCAGACCCAGGTGCGCGCGATCGGCTCGTAGCCACCCCGGAGCTTCGGGAACGTGCTCATCAGGACGGCACCGCGCTCGTAGTGCCGCACCCAGGGGCCGACGTTGCTGAACAGCGCGTCGATCTTGCCGTCGGGGTTGAGCGCTCCGACCGACACGATCGGCGCGACCGCCGGATCGGCCCCGAACGGGCTGCCGCCGCGCCACGGACCGAAGGCCGCCGGGAAGGAAGGGCGCTGGGTGGCGTCGTTGCCCGCCGAGCACACCACGGTCACGCCCAGCTCGCCGAGTTGGCGCAGCAGGTCGCGCAGGGAGGCGTCGATCAGGTCGGTGTTCTCCGGTGTCTCGTGGTAGTAGCCCAGCGACAGGTTGAGGACGTCGATGGCCTGCCCCTTGGCGGGGTCCTCCCGGTTCTGCTCGACCAACTCGATGATCTGGCACAACGCGGTGAGGAGCTCGGCCTCCTCGCTCTCCCCCTCGGGCGGCATGATCCGCCAGGAGAGGATGTCGGCGTCCGGGCAGGCCTGGTGGATCAGGCCGGCGACGAAGGTGCCGTGGCCGGCGATGCCGCTCAACGAGCCGTCCAGCGGCCGGCTGTCGGCGCCCGGCTCGGGCAGCTGGTCCTCGGCCTCCCAGCGGTCCCGGGCGTAGCCGATCGGCAGCCACCGCGGCCCGTCCGGGGTCTGGGTACGCACCTTCACATCCGTGCGTACGACGGGGGTCTGCGCCCGCCCCCCGACGGTACGGCGGAACCACGGGTGCCGGGTCCAGCAACCGGTGTCGAGGACGGCGACCACCGGACGGCGGCAGCGGTACCGCTCCTGGAACTCGGCGTCCGGCAGGCGGGCCGGCTCCGGGCCGACGTACGCGATCGGCTGTCGTCCGCCGTGCCCGGCGCTGAGGTAGCTGGCCACCGCCACCGAGGTGGCTCCCGACACGACCGGGTTGGGTTCGTGGAAGGTGTTGGGTTCGTGGAACGTGTTCGGCTCATGGAAGGTGTTGGGCTCGTGGAACGTGTTCGGCTCATGGAAGGTGTTCGGGGCGAAGCCACGCGGTGAGACCGGGGACAGCAGGTGGCTGAGGAACGCCGCCTTCAGTGGCTCGTACTCATCCTTCGAGGTCGCCTCCCCTCCCATCGCCCGGGCGAGCTGGAGCAGACGCCAGGCGTCGGGCTGCGCCTGACCGGGCTTGGCGTCCACCCCGACCGTGATCACGCCATTGCGCAGCGAGGCGGTACGGACATCCTCCGGGTGCGCGGTGACCGTCCACTCGAGCGCTTCGCCGGCCTTGACCAGCTGGTCGATCACCTTGGTGTGGCGCCCGGGGCGGGCATCGGAACGCGCCACGGTGAGGTGGACCCCGACGTAGGCCGTGGGGAGCGCGTTGACGCCGGGGACGACCGCCTTGGTGGGGTCGAGCACACGACGGGAGTAGCGGGCCCGGCGCCACGCACAGCGCCCCTCCTTCTCCCCCTGCTCCTCGGTCTGCTCTTCGGTCTGCTCCACCTGCCCGCCCTCGGTTGCGGACTCGGCGGACTCGGCGTCGGACTCGGCAACGGACATGGTGGAGTGCCTTTCGGGTGTGGGGTGTCGGCCGCTCAGATCTCGAAGGTGGGGGTGGCGAACGGGGGGCGGCTGAGGTCCTGCGGCTCGAACCGCAGTCGCAGCAGGCCCTGGGGCAGGCCGGCGAACTCGAACCGGCCGGTCTCGGCCACCGCGGTCGCTCGCGAGGGCTGGTCCGCGGCGAGCACGCGCACGGTCATCTCTTCGGCGGGCGCGATCCAGCCGTCCACCCGCGACCCGTCGCCCTCGCCCGGCGCGACCCGCACCAGCAGGTCGACCTCGCCGAGGGTGAACCGCAGGGTGTACGCCGTGCCGGCCGCTCGCCGGGTCGCCGACTCTCCCCGGACACTCGCCCCCTCGAGCTGCTCGACCAGCAGCATCAGTTCGAGGTCCAGGCCCAGCCCGGACACCTCTGCCGCCGCGGCGTCCTGCATCCGCTCCACCAGGCCCTCGGGCATGGGGTCGCGGGCGTCGTACACGTGGCGCACGACCTCCAACAGCCGCTCACGACTCATCTCACTCATCCACGTCTCCTGCCTCGATCAGAGCGACCCGCAGCTTCGCCAGGCAGCGACCGCGGGTGGGGCCGATACTGCCGACGGGCATCCCGAGGTCCACGGCGAGCGTGGCGTAATCGGGTCGATGTTCGAAGGCGACCACGCGCAGCAGTCGCCGGCACCGCTCGGGGAGCGCGTTGACCGCGGCCCAGAGCCGGTCCTGGCCGTCACGCTCCACCGCGGCGCTCTCCGCGGAGCGCTGCTGCGGCAGGTGGACGGCGAGGTCCTCGTCCTGGGTCGGATCCGCGCGATGCTGCACCTGCGCGGTGCGCCAGGCCTCGCGGCGGGCGGTGATGGTGAGCCAGCCGCCGATCGCGGCCGAGTCGATGATCGAGGACTGACGGCGCACCAGAGCCAGCCAGGTGCTCTGGACGACGTCCTCGGCGAGCTCGTGGGAGAGGCCGTAGGCGCGGACCACCTGCCACAGCACGGGGGTCATCACACCCACCAGTTCGCTGAGCCCCTCCTCGTCATCGGCGAGCCACCGGTCGAAGGCGGCGGTCGCCCGCTCCCAGACGCTCCCCGGCGCATCCGCGACCTCACGAGTCCCCTGCGCCGACGCGTCGACGTCAGCGCTGGGGTCGGCGGTGGCCATGGTCCCACCTCCCCGTGTGGTCATCACGGTCATGCTCCCTCAGGAGCGGTGCGGTCTCCTCCAGATACCTCACGACCCGATCCCCCTGTCCCCCGGTGCTGCCATCACCTCGGGTCAACGACTCAGACTAGTGCGTTCGGCCGCCGACGTGAGCCGAATCCGCGTCGCCGGTAGCCTTCGCGGGGTGAATCTGAGCGTGCGACCCCTCCCCGCCGACGAGCACCTCGCCTTCATCGCCCGGCAGCGATCGGTGAGTTTCCTGCAGACCCCGGCGTGGGGACGGGTGAAGACCGAGTGGCGCAGCGAGTCGGTCGGCTGGTACGCCGACGAGGACCTGGTCGGCGCCACGCTGGTGCTGCATCGGCCGGTGCCCAGGCTGAAGCGCTACACGCTCGCCTATCTCCCCGAGGGGCCGGCGATCGACTGGTCCGGAGACCTGGCCGACTGGCTGAGCCCGTTGGCGGCGTACCTGCGGAAGAACGGTGCCTTCGGCATCCGGATGGGCCCCCCGGTCAGGACCGCCGGCTGGTCGGCCGCCCAGGTCAAGGCGGGGATCGCCGACGAGGCCGTCCACCGGCTCACCGAGCTGCCGCCCAGCGAGCGTGATCCCGCCGGCGCCCGGGTCGTGAGCCGGCTGCGGGCCCTGGGCTGGCGGCTGCAGAGCCCGGAGGACGGGTTCGGCGCGGGCCAGCCGCAGTACACCTACGAGGTCCCGCTGCGGCGTACCGAAGGCACCGCCCTCACCGAGGACGAGGTGCTCAAGGGGATGAACCAGCTGTGGCGCCGCAACATCAAGAAGGCAGACAAGAGCGGCGTCGAGGTCACCGTCGCGGGTGAGCAGGAGTTCACCGAGGAGCTGCGAGCCTTCCACGACCTCTACGTCCACACCGCCGAGCGCGACCACTTCACCCCGCGACCGCTGCGCTACTTCGAGGTGATGGCGGAGGCGATGCGCTCGGAGGGACCGGACCGCTTCCAGCTCTTCCTCGCCCGGCACGACGGTGACCTGGTCGCGGCCACGATCATGGTCCGCGTCGGAGCCCACGCGTGGTACTCCTACGGCGCCTCCTCCACCGAGAAGCGGGAGGTCCGCGGCTCCAACGCGCTCCAGTGGGCGATGATCCGCTCCGCCCTCGCCAGCGGCTGCGACGTCTACGACCTGCGAGGCATCACGCCCACCCTGTCCGCGGAGGACTCCCACGTCGGACTGATCCAGTTCAAGGTCGGCACCGGCGGCCGGGCGGTCGAGTACGCCGGCGAGTGGGATCTCCCCCTGTTCCGGCCGCTGTATGCGGCCTTCGACCTGTACATGAAACGACGCGGGAAGTGACCGACGCACCATGACCCTGACCCTCACCGTCGACGGCGAGCGCTGGCGCTCCCACCTCCGCTCGTTCGCCGAGCAGACCCCCGGCCTGGTCCCCGTCGCCAAGGGCAACGGCTACGGCCTCACCCTCGGCCGGCTCGCCCGTCGGACCGGCTGGCTCGACGACACCGTGGGCGGCTTCGACACCCTCGCCGTCGGCACCTACGACGAACTCCCCCATGTCGCCACCCGCTATCCCGGCTCGCTGGTGGTGCTCACGCCCTGGCGCCCCTGGGCACCCGCCCTGGAACCGGACCTGGCCGACCGGGTCATCCACACCGTCTCCCGGCCCGAGGACCTTCCCGCCCTGCTGGCCCGCCAGCCACGCGCCCGGGTCCTGCTCGAACGGATGACCAGCATGCGCCGGCACGGCATGAGCGCCACCGACCTCTGGGAGACCGCGGCCGCCGCCCGGCGTACCGGCGCGGTCGTGGAGGGCGTCTCGATCCACCTCCCCCTCGAGGGGGGCAACCTCCCCGAGGCCCGTGCGCTGATGGACGACGTCGTCGGCGCCGAGGTGGGCACGGCCTGGGTCAGCCACCTGACCGCCGCCGAACGCGCCGAACTCTCCCGCTCCTACGCCGACCTGCGGCTCCGCCCCCGGATCGGCACCGCCCTGTGGCTCGGCGACCGGGGCGCGCTCCGGGTGACCGCGACCGTGCAGGACGTGCACCGGATCGCGCGCGGGGAACCCTTCGGCTACCGCGGACGCACCGCCCCGAAGGACGGCCACCTGGTGGTCGCCAGCGGAGGCACCGCGCACGGCATCGGCCTGTCCGCCCCGGCGAGCGTCTCCGGCCTCCGTCAGCGGGCTGGCACTCTCGCCAAGGGCGGCCTGGCCAGCCTCGGGCTCACCCGCTCGCCGTACAGCTTCGACGGGCGGCATCTCTGGTTCGCCGAACCCCCGCACATGCAGGCCTCGATGCTCTACCTCTCCGGCAACGGACCCGTGCCGAACGTCGGCGACGAGCTCGACGTCCGCGTCCGCTTCACCGCCACCTCACCGGACCGCATCGTCCTCACCTGACCCCGCTCTCCCCGAACCACCCGTCGAGTCGGCCCTCCCGGACCGTCGAGTCGGGCCTCCCGGACCGTCGAGTCGGGCCTCCCGGACCGTCGAGTCGGGCCTCCCGGACCGTCGAGTCGGCCCTCCCGGACAGTCGAGTCGGGGCTCCCGGACCGTCGAGTCGGGCCTCTCAACGGGTCCGGAGAGCGGGTTCGGGTTCGAGGGGTGGTGTGACCAGGGCTCGGGTGGGGTCGTGGTGCGGGAACAGGACGTCGCGGACGACGAGGGCGATGAGGTAGAGCTCGCCGGCCAGGCGGATCAGGATGGCGTACCAGTAGAACGGTTGGTCATCGCCGGCACCGGCGGTGAGGAAACCGCCGAGGTACCACCACACCGCCGCGAGGTAGACCAGTTCGGCGCCCTGCCAGATCAGCTGGTCGCGCCAGCGTGGCCGGGCGAGGACGGCGAGGGGGAGCAGCCAGAGCACATACTGCGGCGAGTACACCTTGTTGACCAGCAGGAACCCGGCGACGATCAGGAATCCCAGCTGGGCCAGCCGTGGAGTCTCGGGCGCGCGGAGACCCACCGCGGCCACGCCGAGGCACCAGCAGACGAAGAAGAGCCAGGACACCTGGTTGACGGTGTGGGCGCTGATGGTGAGATCGCCGGCCTGGGCGAGGACCAGCCAGATCGAGCCGAGGTCGGGTCCGCGGTCGGAGTTGAAGGTCCAGAAGACCTGCCATTCCTCCCAACCGGTCAGCATCGCGGGCAGATCGACGACCAGCCAGGCCAGGGCCGCGGCGACAGCGCTCAGCGCCAGATCCCTCCAGCGACGTTCGCGCATACAGATCACCAGGATCCCGCCGAGCAGGAACAGCGGGTAGAGCTTGGTGGCCACCCCCAACCCGATCAGGATGCCGGTGAGCAGCGGTCTGTCGCGCGCCCAGGCCCACAGTGCGCCCGCGACCAGCACGACGGCGAGGATGTCCCAGTTGACCATCGCGGTCATCGCCAGCGCCGGGGAGAGCGCGAACGCCGCAGCGTCCCAGGGCCGGCGCGGATCGACCCGGGCGAGGAGCCAGACCGAGAGCAGCGCCAGCGCGGCGAACCCGAGCACATTGACGACGACGAAGACGAGGACCTCGTCCCGGACGCCGTCGGCGCTCCACAGCTGATCGGGTGGGAGGCCGGACCGGGTCTCGGTATCGGCCCCGCTGATCAGGTGGGTGATCGCCGCGGTGCCCCATGCCCAGTAGGAGATGCCGACCGGGTACTCCATCACCTGATACCGCTCGGCCGTCTCCGGGCTGTACGGCCAGGCCCCCTCGGCGAGGCCCCGCCCGACGTAGAGGTAGGGCAGGTCCGAGTAGCACATCTGGGCGTAACGGACCTTCTCGTCGGTCCAGTTGGTGGCGTAGCACCCGGACTTCTGCACCATCCCGAGCGCGAAGACCACCGCGGTCATCGCGAGCAGCACGCGTACCGGCGTCCACCACGGATGCCGCCCGGCGTGGGTGCCGAACTGCCCGCCGACCGCCGGGCTCAGCGCCGCGACCACCGGATCCTCGCGCGAGGGCGCGACGATCTGCTCCGGCTCGACAGGTCCTCGGGTCACCCCTGGATCATCCCCCGCGGCACCAGGGCGAGTGGCCTGCCGCGCGGGGCGTCGGGCGACCTCCTACTGGTCGTTGCCGTTGCCGTTGTTGCCGTCCGGCCAGGCCGGAACGCTCGGCGTGGTCGGGGTCGGAGTCGGGGTCGGAGTCGGCGTCGGAGTCGGGGTGGGAGTCGGCGTCGGAGTCGGGGTGGGAGTCGGAGTGGGCTCCGGCGCCGTGGGCGTCGGGTCCGGGGTGGGAGTCGGGGACGGCTTGTCCTGCTTGGACTGCTTCGGCTCCTCGACCTTCGGCTCCTTCTTCTTCTCCGGCTCCGGCTTCGGCGTGTACGTCGGGAGCGGGGCGTGCCCGTCGGAGGGCGGCTCGCCGTCCATCCAGGCAGGCTCGGGGAAGTCCTCGACCTCGACACCGTCCATCGCCCGGCCCATCACCGCGGCCCAGGTGGACCCGGGGTACCCCGAGCCGTAGTACGACGGCAGCCAGCCGTCCAGCGCCTCCGAACCCTTGCCGCGCACGTACATGACCGTGGTGGCCAACTGCGGGGTGTACCCGGCGAACCAGGCCGAGGAGACATCGCCGTTGTCGTTGGTCGCGGTCCCGGTCTTGGCGGCGACCGGTCGCCCGATCTCGGTGGCCGGGCTGCCGGTGCCCTCGGTGGCGGTCTGCTGCAGCGCGTAGGAGACGTCCGCCGCGACGTCGGTGCTCTCCTCGCCGAAGGCGGGGGTGGTGGTGTCCTTGTGGGCGTACTTCACCTCGCCGTCGGCACCGGTGACCTTCTCGATCACGTGCACGTCGGCGCGCTCGCCGTCGTTGGCGATGGTGGCGTAGGCGTTGGCCAGGTTGATCGGGCTGATCACGGCGTTGCCGAGGGTCAGCAGGAAGTTGTCGGGGTTGAAGTCGGCGTTGGAGGTCGCCGGGATGCCGCCGTACCGCTTGTTCTCCTTGGCGCCGGGGATCCCCGCGGCCCGGGCGGCGTCGTAGATCGCCTGCGGGCCGTCGTCCATCGCGTCGGTCATGTCGACGAACGCGGTGTTGATGGAGTTCTCCATCGAGGTGATCGGGGTGACCTGGGAGCCGTAGTCGGACCCGAGCCCCTCGCCCTGGTTCTCGACGGTGACCCCGCCGATCTCGAAGGGCGAGTTGCCCTCGAAGGTGTCCTTGAGGGAGAAGCCCTGCTCCAGGGCCGCGGCCAGGGTGAACGGCTTCATCGTCGAACCGACCATGCCGCCGGCCACGGCCCAGTTGATCTGGGAGTCGACGTAGTCCTGGCCGGCGTAGAAACCGCGCAGGGCGCCGGTGCCGGGCTCGACGCTGGCCACGCCGATGTGCAGGTTCTTGTCGCCGAAGCCCTCGGGGCGCTCCTCGAGCACACCCTCCTCGGCCGCCTTCATCACCGACTTGTCGAAGGTGGTGGTGACCCGCAGGCCCCCGCCTTGGATCTCCTCCTCGGAGAAGCCCAGGTCCTTCAGCTCGTCCTCGACCATGGCCAGCATGTGACCGGTCTGACCACCGAGGGAGTTCTCCGTCTTCTCCGCGGGGAACACGGGCAGCTTCTTGGACGCCTTGGCCGCCTTCTCCTCGCTCACGTAGCCGAGGTCGGCCATGCCGTCCAGGGTGTACTGGTAGCGCCCCTTGAGCGCCTTCCGGTTGTCCTTGCCGTTGCCCGGGTCGAACCTGGTCGGGTTGTTGATCACCGAGGCCAGCGCTGCGCTCTCGCGCAGGTCGAGGTCGGCGGCGTCCTTGCCGAAGTAGGCCTGCGAGGCCGCCTGGACGCCGTACGCGCCCCGCCCGAAGTAGATCGTGTTGAGGTACCCCTCCAGGATCTCGTCCTTGCTCTTGCTGCTCTGCAGTTTGAGCGAGAGCAGGGCCTCCTTGGCCTTGCGCTTGTAGCTCTGCTCCTGGGTGAGGTAGAAGATCTTGACGTACTGCTGGGTGATGGTCGAGGCGCCCTGGGTCGAGTTGCCGCTGGCGTTGGAGAACGCCGCCCGCGCGATCCCCTTGGGGTCGATTCCCTTGTTGGTCCAGAAGGTGCGGTCCTCGGCCGAGACCACCGCATCGGTCAGGGTGTCGGGCATCTCGGAGAGCGGGATCGACTCCCGGTTCTGCTCCGCGAAGTGACCGACCTCCTCCTTGCCGTTGTCGTAGTAGACGAACGTGGTCTGGGTCTCGAAGTCCTTGTTGGGGTCAGGGATCTCGGTCCGCTGGTAGGCGACCGCCACCAGCGCGACCCCGACGAGTGCCAGCACGAGGCCGACCAGGGTGCCCCATTTGAACAGACCACGCACCCGGCGGCCGAAGGTCTTCGGCGCCTTCTGGGCAGGCTGCTTCCTCGGGTTGCTCGCCCGGCGTTTGCCTCTGCTCGACGTACCACTCACGTATCGGACTCCGTCACTCGGGGGAAGGCCGCCCACGAGAGTACGCAACCCGAGGGGGTGTCACCGATTCCTCGGCGACCCCCGCCCTGCCGCGTTCCGGGTGTTCCTGAGGGTGGTCACAAGGGGCGCTGAGAGACGTCTGAGGGGCGATTGGGCCAGGACCGATCCATCCACGATTCGCAACGCCCGGATATATCGCTACGATATGTCTCATGGCACGACGCGGGGAGACCATCGAGCTGGCGGTCCTGGGGCTGCTGCACGAGGGGCCCATGCACGGCTACGAGCTGCGCAAGCGGCTCAACCTCATGCTCGGCTGGGGGCGGGTGCTTTCCTACGGCTCGCTCTACCCCACGCTGAAGAAGATGCTGCGCACCCACCTCATCGAGGAGTCGACCGCCCCGGTCGCCTCGGTGAGCAAACGGCACCGCATCGTCTATCAGCTGACCGACGTCGGTGATCTCGAGTTCGAACGCCTGATGACCGAAGTGGGTCCGACCGCCTGGGAGGACGACAACTTCGGCATCCGATTCGCCTTCTTCGGTCGCACCGACATGGAGATCCGGCTCCGGGTGCTCGAAGGGCGGCGCAGCCGGCTGCAGGAGCGGCTCGCCCGCGTGCAGCAGCAGCTCGAGATGACCCAGGCCGAGGTCGACCAGTACGCCGCCGAGCTCCAGCGCCACGGCGTGGAGTCGGTGGAGCGGGAGGTCCGATGGCTCTCCGAGCTCATCGACGCCGAGCGGGACCGCGCTCACACCCAGGGAGCCGTGAGTCCGCGACTTCATACAGATCAGTCATCACCAGTGACCCGAGGAGAGGAGCCCTGATGGGTTCGGTTCGCGTAGCGATTGCGGGAGTCGGCAACTGCGCCAGCTCCCTTGTTCAGGGCGTCGAGTACTACCGGGACGCTGACCCGGCCACCACGGTGCCCGGTCTGATGCACGTCACCTTCGGTGACTACCACGTCGGCGACGTCGAGTTCGTCGCCGCCTTCGACGTCGACGACCAGAAGGTCGGCAAGGACCTCTCCGAGGCCATCAACGCCTCGGAGAACAACACCATCAAGATCGCCGACGTGCCCACGCTCGGCGTCGAGGTGCAGCGTGGCCCCACCCACGACGGGCTGGGCCGCTACTACCGCGAGACGATCAACGAGTCCGCCGCCGACCCGGTCGACGTCGTCTCGGTGCTCAAGGAGCGCCAGGTCGACGTCCTGGTCTCCTACCTCCCGGTGGGCTCGGAGGAGGCCGACAAGTTCTACGCCCAGTGCGCGATCGACGCGGGCGTCGCCTTCGTCAACGCGCTTCCGGTCTTCATCGCCTCCGACCCCGAGTGGGCCAAGAAGTTCGAGGACGCCGGCGTCCCGATCATCGGCGACGACATCAAGAGCCAGGTCGGTGCCACCATCACCCACCGCGTGATGGCGAAGCTCTTCGAGGACCGCGGCGTGGCCCTCGACCGCACCTACCAGCTCAACGTCGGCGGCAACATGGACTTCAAGAACATGCTGGAGCGCGACCGGCTCGAGTCCAAGAAGGTCTCCAAGACCCAGGCTGTCACCTCCAACCTGCGCGGTGAGCTGGCCGACAAGATCGACGACAAGAACGTCCACATCGGCCCCTCGGACTACGTCCAGTGGCTCGACGACCGCAAGTGGGCCTACGTGCGCCTGGAGGGTCGCGCGTTCGGCGACGTGCCCCTCAATCTCGAATACAAGCTCGAGGTCTGGGACTCCCCCAACAGCGCCGGCATCATCATCGACGCCGTCCGCGCCGCCAAGATCGCCAAGGACCGCGGCATCAGCGGCCCGATCATCCCCGCCTCGGCCTACCTCATGAAGTCCCCGCCGGTGCAGATCGAGGACACCGAGGGCCGTCGGCTCCTGGAGCAGTTCATCGCCGGAGAGTGACCCCCGGGTCCTCGACCCGACCGCAGCACCGACCACACCTGGGGCCGGCCTCCCTGACGGGGGCCGGCCCTCGGCGTCCCCACCCCACGTCACCTTCCTCGGCCGCGCGGGTGTGGTTGGCTGCTGGTCGTGGACGTGAGCATCGACCCCGAGGACGGCGCGCCGCCGTATGAGCAGATCCGTCGCCAGATCGAGGCCCGGATCACCTCGGGCGACCTTCCCGTCGGGGAGCGACTCCCGCCGGTACGCCGGCTCGCCGACACTCTCGCCGTGGCCAACGGCACCGTGGCTCGCGCCTACCGCGAACTGGAGCAGGCCGGGCTGATCGAGACCCGCGGCCGCGCCGGCACCCTCGTGGCCGGCCCTCTCCAGCGACGGGCCGGACAACTGCTCGCCGAGGCTGCGGCGTACGTCGAGCGGGCCCGGCTCCTCGGCGCCTCCGACAGCGAGATCGTCGCGAACGTGGGGACGGTGCTCGACGCCGAGTAGCACCGAGCCGCGAGACTCGCCGGACCCAGCGGGGTCAGGCCGCGCGGTTGCCGGACACGCCGCCCTCCGCCTCGACCTTGAGCCGGCCGAGGGTTTCCCGCATGCCCGCGAGCATCTCGGCGGAGAAGGGTTCCTGACCGCCCAGAGCGATCCTGACCAGGGTGCGGGAGACCAGCGAGGTGCCCTCAGGGGTCTCCCGCCGCTGGGTGACCCGGGTGCCGGTCTCGGTGGGGGTCAGCTCGAAGGACCAGATCGAGTGGTTCTCGGCGATCCGGAAGGCGAAGTCGCGGTGAGGGGTGAAGCGCACCACCCGGGCGTTGGTCGGCCAGTGCTTCCAGCCCTGGCGATTGAGGTTGAGGAACCGGGTGCCGCGCCGCAGCGGGCCGCCGAACACCACCGTCCTCACGACCTGGGGGCTCCACGACGACATCCTGGTGACGTCGGTGATCATCGCCCACACTGCGTCCTGGGGAGCCTCGATCTCGATGCTCGCCTCGAGCAGGGAGCCGGTCGCGTCGTTCTTCTCGCTCATGCGAGGAACCTACCCACCGGTCTGCGGCCGGGTCGATCGATCGCACCTCCCCCGGTCCTCCGACCCGGGCAGGGTCGGAGGCCGTCAGATCCCAAGGTGGGCCGAGGAGGTCTCAGCCCCGGCGCTCGGCCCACCACGCGAGCAGGGCGGTGCGGGCCTCGTCCTCGCTCATCGGGCCCTTGTCGATCCGCAGCTCGAGAAGGTGCTTGTACGCCGCCCCGACCTCGCGACCCGGCGGGAGCTCGAGCACCTCCATGATCTGATTGCCGTCCAGCGCGGGGCGGAGCGAGGCGAGCTCCTCCTCCTCGGAGAGCCGCCCGATCCGCTCCTCGAGGGCGTCGTAGGTGGCGGCCAGGCGGGCGGCCTTGCGCTTGTTGCGGGTGGTGCAATCCGCGCGGGTGAGGATGTGGAGTCGGTCCAGCTGGTCACCGGCGTCGCGGACGTAGCGTCGTACGGCGGAGTCGGTCCACTCGCCGGTGCCGTAGCCGTGGAAGCGGAGGTGCAGCTCCACGAGGTGCGCCACCGCGTCGATCTCGTCGTTGCTGAACTTGAGCGCCTTCATCCGCTTACGGGTGAGCTTGGCGCCGACCACGTCGTGGTGGTGGAAGGTGACGCTGCCGTCGTCGAGGAAACGCCTGGTCTTGGGCTTGCCCACGTCGTGCATCAGCGCGGCGAAGCGAGCAACGAAGTCGGGGCCGCCGCCCTCCAGACGATCCTCCAGGTCGATCGCCTGCTCCAGGACGGTGAGCGTGTGCTGGTAGACGTCCTTGTGTCGGTGATGCTCGTCGCGCTCGGCGACCAGACGTGAGAGTTCTGGCAGGACCCGATCGGCCAGCCCGGTCTCGACCAGCAGGGTGAGCCCGCGCCGGGGGTACGGCGCGCAGACCAGCTTGACCAGCTCGTCACGGACGCGCTCGGCGGAGATGATCTCGATCCGGTCGGCCATCGCGGTCATCGCGGCGACCACCTCGGGAGCGACGTCGAAGCCGAGCTGAGCGGCGAACCGCGCGGCACGCATCATCCGGAGCGGGTCGTCGGAGAAGGAGTCCTCCGGTGCTCCGGGGGTGCGCAGCACCTGCTGGGCCAGGTCGACCACCCCGCCGTACGGATCCTCGACCTGACGGCCGGGGACCCGTACAGCCATCGCGTTGACGGTGAAGTCGCGACGGCCGAGGTCGCCGGCCAGGGAGTCGCCGAAGTCGACATCGGGCTTGCGGGAGGCGGGGTCGTAGGTCTCGGAACGGTACGTCGTCACCTCGACCTGCCAGGGCCCCTTCCGGCAGCCGATCGTGCCGAAGGCGCGCCCCATGTCCCAGGTCGCCTCACCCCACCGGGCGAGGATCGCCTCGGTGTCGTCGGGTCGGGCGGAGGTGGTGAAGTCCAGGTCGTTGTGCCGCCGCCCGAGCATCGCGTCCCGCACCGGACCACCCACCAGGCAGAGCTCGTGCCCGGCCGCTTCGAACAGGGCACCGAGCTCGTCGATCACCGGCGCGATCCTGTCCAGTTCCCGGGTCACCGCCTGCTGCACCTCCACGATGCGGGGCTGCGGCGCGGCGGGTGCGGGCTCGGTGCTGGGGGCGTCTGACACGGTGGGACAGTCTAAGCCTGGACCTGCCGAACGGCGGCGTCGTGAGCGGCACCGGGCCGGCAGGTCGGCGGGCCTAGAGCCCAGCGCCGCCGACGCACCCGGATGAGCCGCGCGGTCGGCGACGATCGGGAGATCCGGGCTCGGGCCGGCCGAGCGGGTCGGTCGTCATCGAGCGGGCGAGGGCGGATCGCCTCCCGGCGGGCAGGTCCTGGTCCACGGGCGGGACCACCCCGACCGATATCCTCATCGCCATGCCTTCTCCCCGGTCGCTGTCGCGCGCCCTCGTGCGACCGGCCGGAAGATCGGCCGTGGCGCTCGTGCTGGCGCTGCTGGTGGCCGCGTCGTTCCTCGCCGTCCCCGCGCCGGCCCGGGCGACCGGGACCGCCTCGACGACCGCATCCTCCGCCGGATCGGCCGCCGCACCGACCGCCGCACCGACAAGAGCGGCGAGCACGGCGTCCGGCGCACCGGCCGGGAACTCCGCCCAGCAGGAGGAGGCCACCCCGCTCTCGGTCACGATCGGCTCGATCAGCCCGAGCAGCGTTCCCCAGAGCGGTCCGCTCAGCCTGACCGGGACGGTGACCAACACCGACGAGGAGGCCTGGGAGGACGTCCGGGTCTACGCCTTCGTCGGCGACACCCCCATGACCAGCTCCGCCGAGCTCGCCGAGGCGGCGGCCACCGACCCCGAGGCGTACGTCGCCGACCGGATCACCAGCGAGGGCACCTACGCCACGCTCCCGCGCATCGAGCCCGGTGCGACGGTGAACTACCACCTCTCCATCCCGCACCGCGATCTCCCCACGACCGAGGGCGTCTACTGGTTCGGCACCCACGCCCTGGGCGACAACGACGACCCGGAGCTCGGGCCCCGCGCCGACGGACGCGCCCGCACCTTCCTGACCGTGATCGACCGCCCCGCGGCACGCGAGGACGTGCCGACCTCCTTCGTCATCCCCCTCCGGCGCCGGGTGGTCCGGGCCGAGGACGGCCGGGTCGGCCAGGTCTCCGGGTGGACGCGCTCGCTCAGCGCGGGCGGCAGGCTGCGCGAACTGGTCGACACCGCGCTGGCCGCGGGCACCCTCCCGGTCGACTGGCTGGTCGATCCCGCCGTCCTGGACGCCGTCCACCAGCTCGCCGCCGGCAACCCCCCGCGTGACGCCGTACCCGCGACGGACGAGGACGGCGAGGACCCACCCGACGACTCCACAGACGGCACCAGCACCGCACCCTCACCCTCGGCGGCCGCCACGCCCGAGGACCCCGAGGAGGCGGAGGCACTGGCCCAAGCCGCCGAGGCGGCCACCGACTGGCTCGACCTTTTCGACACCGCCCGCGCCGGCAACGGAGTGCTCGCGCTGCCCTACGGCGACCCCGATCTGCCGGCCGTGGCAGCGCACGAGTCCGAGCTGTACGACGAGGCGCGGGAGCGGGGCGCGGCCCTGCTCGCCGAGTGGGGCATCACCGCCACCCCGGTGGATGCGCCGCTGGGCGGGTACGCCGACAAGGCGGCCCTGGAGCTGGGCTCACCGGACACCCCCATGATCCTGTCCGATCGGGCCTTCGCCAGCGCGTTCGGCAGCGTCGTGCCCGCGGCGGTGCAGACCGACAGCCGCCGGGTGCTGACCAGCTCCTCCGGCGCGGCCGCGGGCGGGCCGGAGCCGGAGCCGACCGACACGGGGGTGCCGTTGCGGCAGCGGATCATCGCCGAGGCCGGCGTCCGGGCGATCACCGCCGCGCAGGGTGGCGACCCGGTGCAGCCGCTGCTGGTGAGCATGCCGGCGGACTGGGACCCTGCGGAGAGTTCGGGTCTGTTCGCCGGCCTGGAACAACCCTGGCTCACCGTGTCCGCCGTCGGCGGGGCACTCAGTCTGCTCCCGGCCGAGACCGCTCCGAGTCAGCCGGCCTACCCCGACTCCGAGAAGGAGGCCGAGCTCTCCACCGGCCAACTCCGCGACGTGGTGGACCTCGACACGACCGGGCCCACCCTCCAGCGGGTGCTCTCGCATGAGCAGATCGCCACCCGGGTGCGGGACGAGGCGCTCACCGGGGCGTCGTACCAGGCTCGCGATGGTCGCGGTGGGCCCACTCGTCGCAGTCTCGAGTACGTCGAGGACCAGCTCGGCTCGATCGTCGTCGCCGCCAACCGGGTGACCCTGTCCAGCGCCTCCGGCGCCTTCCCGGTGACGGTGATGAACGACCTCGATCAGCCGGTGACGGTCACGCTCGAGACCAGTTCCGACACCGGGATCAGCGTCGCCCCGACCGATCCGGTGGAGGTGCCCGGGCGGGGACGCACCACCGTGCTGCTCGAGGCCCATGCCGAGCGCAACGGCCTGCACACGGTGTCGGTCGCGGTCACCGACACCGAGGGCGTCCAACTCGGCTCGACGACGACGGTCGCCATCCGGGCCGCCGAGGTGAGCGCGGTGATCTGGGTCTTCCTCGGGGTCGGCGCCGCCCTCCTGTTCGGTGCGATCGCGGTCCGCCTGGTCCGCCGGGTGCGCCGCCGGAGCAGCGACACGCCGCCCGAGGCTCACGCCGGGGCCGCCCCCGGCAGCGACCCCCAGCCGGTCGAGCCGGTCGACACCTCCGCCGTACCCGATGATCCGGATCCCGCGGAGACCAAGCCAGACCAGGAACACCCCCGAGCAGAAGGCCCCGTATGACCCCGTCCGAGCCGGCCACCTCCCCCGATCAGCACGGGCGACGCTCGGTCCTCAACTCCAGCGCCGTGATGGCCGCTGGCACGCTCGTGTCCCGCTTCAGCGGCTACTTCCGCGGCATCCTGCTGGCCGCGGCGCTGGGCAATGCGATCCACGCCGACGTGTTCACGATCGCCAACACGATCCCCAACATGCTCTACATCCTGCTGGCCGGCGGTGTGGTCAACGCCGTCCTGGTCCCGCAACTGGTGCGCGCCGCCAAGGCGGACGTCGACGGTGGCGATGCGTACACCAGCCGGGTGATCACCCTGGTGGGCGGCTTCCTGCTGCTGGTGACGGTGCTCCTGGTCGTGTTCGCGCCCCAGGTGATGGGGATCTTCCTCGACCCGAACTGGCCGGCGCAGGCCCGTGACTCGGCGGTCGACCTCGCCCGCTTCTGCCTCCCGCAGGTGTTCTTCTACGGCATGTTCGTGCTGGTCGGGCAGGTGCTCAACGCGCGCGGCCGGTTCGGCCCGATGATGTGGGCACCGATCGCGAACAACGTCATCTCGATCGGCGTCCTGGTCCTCTACCTGGTCGTGTTCGGCCCCGCCGACTCGGGTGCGGTGGGCTACACCACCGATCAGGAGCTCCTGCTCGGTATCGGCTCGACCCTCGGCATCGTCGCGCAGTTCCTGGTCCTGGTGCCTTATCTGCGCGCCGCCGGCGTGATCTACCGGCCCCGGTTCGACTTCCGGGACGCCGGTCTGGGCCACACCCTGCGGCTGGGGGTGTGGACCCTCCTGTTCGTGATCGCCAACCAGGTCGCCTACGCCGTGATCGTGCGGCTCTCCTCCAGCGGCACCGCCGCAGGATCGCCGGACGGCACCGGCTACACCATCTACTCCCAGGCCTTCCTGATCATCATGGTCCCGCACGCGGTGGTGACCGTCAGCCTGGCCACCGCGATCCTGCCCCGGCTCTCCGCCCAGGCCGCCGACGGCAATCGACCGGCGATGGCGGCGACCCTCGCGCCCACTCTGCGGACCGCCCTCGCGGTGATCGTGCCGTTCGCCGCCCTGCTGCCGGTCTTCGCCCATCCGCTCGCCCGGCTGCTGTGGGGGTACGGCGCGGCCCAGGACACCTATGACAACTACGTACCGACGCTGTCCCTCTTCGGACCGGCGCTGGTGCTGTTCACCATCCATTACCTGATGCTCCGCGGCTTCTATGCGCTGGAGCAGAACCGCACCGTGTTCTTCATCCAGGTCGCGGTCGCGGTCACCAACATCGTGGCCGCCACCGCCCTGGTACGGGCCACCGACGACAAGATGACCGCGCCGGCGCTGGTGATCGGCTACACCCTCGCCTATGCGGTGGGGGCCCTGCTCTCCAGCGCAGTCCTCCGCGCCCGCCTCGGCGGCCTCCAGATCCCCGCCACGCTCGGCTTCCTGGGGAGGCTGCTGGTCGCGGTGGCGGTCTCGACCGCGGCGGCGTACCTCGTCGCCAGGCTGCTGGCGCCGTGGGCGGACGACCACACCGGTGTTGCCGGCGCCTTCACCCAGGTGCTCACCATCGGGGTGGTGGACGTGGTCGTCTTCCTCGCGATGGCGGCCCTGCTGCGGCTGCGCGAGGTGACCGAGGTGCTGGCGCTGGTCACCTCCCGGGTACGCCGATGAGCGGCTCGAGTCCACATCACCACGGCTCCGCCGGCGCTCACGTCGGCTGGCTAGCATGTCCCGGGGATGGAGGTGGCGCGCAGTATGGATTCGAACCGGCCAGGTGACGTCTTGAACCAGCGCTACCGTCTCGACGACCTGTTGCACGAGTTCACCGCCGGCGGCACCGCGCCCGGACGCTTCTGGCGCGGCCAGGACCTCGTGCTCTCCCGCCCCGTGGCGATCCACGTGATCGGCTCCGACGACGCCCGGGCGCCCGCCCTGATGGCGGCCGCCCGACGTTCCGCGACGGTGCCGGATGCGCGGATCCTGCGGGTGCTCGACGCGGTCACCGACGAGGAGATCAGCTACGTCGTCAACGAGTGGAGCCGTGGCATCTCCCTCGACGATCTGGTCGCCGCGCGCGGCCCGCTCTCCCCACGCCGGGCCGCCTACCTCGCCGCGGAGGTCGCCGAGGTCCTCGCCGCCGCCCACTCCCGCAACCTCGCCCACGGCCGGCTGATCCCGGAGAACGTCATGGTCGACGAGTCGGGCGCGGTCCGGCTGATCGGCTTCGCCGTGGACGCGGCCCTCTACGAACTGCCCGACGACGATCTCGACCACGATCTCGCCGACCTCGGCGGCATCCTCTACTGCGCCCTCACCGGGCGCTGGACCGGACGCTCCGAGTCGGGCGTGCCCCGGCCCCCCGAACACCACGGCCACCTGATGCGCCCGCGCCAGGTCCGCGCCGGCGTACCCGGTGCGCTCGACGACCTGTGCATGAGCGTCCTCCGGCCGGCGTCCGGTGCGAGTTCGCCGCCCGCTCGGGAGATCCACCAGGTGCTCACCGGGTTCGTCGGCGACCCCACCGGCATGCCCGACGCGCTGTTGCGCCATGACGACGACACCAGCGGGTCGGCCACCCAGGCGATCCCACTGCCCCTCGACGGCGGGTCGTGGGCGGCCGAGACGATGGCGGTCCCGGCGGTCGAAGAACCTCCGCCGCCCACCCAGGCCGACATCCCCACCCAGGCCGGCATGCCCGCGGTCGATGACACCGGCGAGGACGGCGTCCCGTGGTTCAGCCCCCGCTCGGAGAAGGCGCCGCCGCCCCCGCCGCTGGAACCGCCGCCGGAGAAGCCGCTGTTCGCCCCCGATCCTCCGAAGGGCGAGCCCGTACGCCGCAGCCGCACCGGCTCCCAGGAGGCCGTCACCGGGTCGACCGGGGCGGTGCCTCCCGTGCTGCCCGCGGCCGCGCCGCCGCCCGAGCCGTCCGGGAAGCCCGGGCGGGGCTGGCTCACCCTGGCCATCGGGATCGCGGCGGTCGTGATCTTGCTGGTCGGGGTCGTGATGGCCTACAACATCGGGCGCGGTCAGGGTCTGCTCGGTCGCGACGACGACCCCGACGACGCGGCCTCACCCTCGGCCGAGGCGAAGCCGCAGGTGGTGCGGCGTACCGTCGCCGACGACCTCGACCCCGAGGGTGACCCGCCCTCGGAGAGCGGCGACATCGTCGGGCTGGCCGTCGACGGCGACCCCAACACCAGTTGGCGCACCCAGACCTACCTCCAGCAGTTCGGCCCGGGAGGCCTCAAGTTCGGGGTCGGTCTGGTCATCGACCTGCGCCAGGTCTACGACGTCGCCACCGTCGAGGTGACCTTCGACGGCGAACCCAACGGGCTGGAGGTCTACGTCACGCCCGACAAGCCGGACGACGTCGAAGGGCTGACCCCCGCGGCCACCACCCGGGCCGGTGCCCAGGCCTCCGTCGATCTGGGGGGCGCCCAGGGTCGCTACGTCACCGTGTGGCTGACCAGCCTGCCGCAGGTCAGCGACGGGTACCGGGCCGAGATCGCCGAGGTCCGGGTCCTCGGGGTCCGCAGCTGACCGGACCGGGAACGTACGCGGATGACGGCCCGGTCCGAGGAACCCGACGACAAGGAGCTGTTGGCCGCCCACGTCGCCGGTGACCGGGACGCCTTCGGTGTCCTCGTCGCTCGGCACCGCAACCGCCTGTGGGCGGTGGCGCTGCGCACCCTCGGCAACCCCGAGGACGCCGCCGACGGCCTCCAGGACGGCCTGATCGCCGCGTTCCGGCGCGCCGGCACCTATCGCGGGGAGTCGGCGGTGACCACCTGGCTGCACCGGGTGGTCGTCAACGCCTGCCTCGATCGCGCCCGGGCGGCCGGCGTCCGACGTACCGAGCCGCTGCCCGAGGACCCCGACCGCCCCGGCAGCTACGGCCGCCCCTCCCCGGTTACGGAGCAGGACTCGCCGCAGGCGCACGCGGAGATGGTCGAGCGGCGTACCCGCGTGCTCACGGCGCTGGAGCAGCTCCCCGTCGACCAGCGAGCCGCCCTGGTGCTGGTCGACATGGAGGGCTACTCCGTGGCCGAGACCGCGGCCATCCTGGACTGTGCCGAGGGAACGGTGAAGTCCCGCTGCGCCCGCGGCCGCCGGCGCCTCGCCGACCTGCTCGCCGACCTGCTGGTCGGCACCGCGCCGGGCGCCCCGGACGCCGCCCGGAACCCGCCGGCCCCGCGCCGCGTCCCACCCACGGACCCCGCCCGCGGACCACCGCCGACCGGCTGAGCACGGTGGGCGGGTTCCGCCCGCGCCGGCCACCGCGCCACCCCACCTCGAGAACCGACCACCCATCACCGCAGACACCGGAGGAGGAGAGATGCCGCAGGATCCAGCCGAGGAACAGATCCGCCGTCTCCTCGCCGACGCGCGCCACGACGACCCCATGCCCGAGGACGTCGTGGCGCGGATCGAGGACACCCTCGCCCGGCTCCAGGCCGAGCGGGAGGCCGCAGGGGATGCCGGCACACCCACCGACCCAGACACCGCAGCACACACCGACCCAGCCACCGCCCCAGCCGCCCGACGGGACACGGACCCAGTCACCGGACGGGACGCCGACCCGGACACCGGGTGGAGCAGCGGCCAGGACGACCGCAACGGGTCCGAGGTCGATCCCGACGGCAGGAACGGCATCGACGAACTGGCGCTGCGCCGTCGTCGGCGTACGCGCACCTGGCTGGCCGCGGCTGCCGCTGTCGTGGCGGTGGGGGTCGGCGGCACCGCCGTGATCGACCAGCTCGGTCCGGTCGACAGCGGGTCGGACGGCGCCGGCTCCGTCGAATCCGTCCCCGACGAGCAGGGTCCCGCCGCCGAGAACCGGGCGGAGCGGGGCAAGGATCCGGCCGACTCCGGTGGCACCAGCGACCTCGACGCCGCCTACGCCTCCTACGGCGCCCCCACCGTGGCCGCCGACACCCTCGCGGCGGACGCCGCCCGCGTGGCTGAGCTCCGCACCAAACCGGGCACCGGCGGTGGGGCCGAGTTCGGCGCGACCTTCCCCTGCGCGCCCGCTGACTGGGGCACGGGCACGCTCCAGCCGGTCAGCTACCAGGGAGCACCTGCGGTGCTCGTCCTCCGGCCTCCACAGGACGGCACCCGCTCGATCCAGCTCCTGGCCTGTGGCACGGCCGAGGTACTTCAGGAGACGACTTTCCCCGCCCCGTGAGCCACCCCGTGGAAACACCCCGGTGAGCCATCCTGTGGAACCACGCCTGGAATCGCCCAGGCAGCCGCCCCATGTAGCGGCCCCATGTAGCGGCCCCATGTAGCGGCCCCCTGGAACCGCCCAAGGAGCCGTCCCCCTGGGACCGCCACGGGGAACGGAGTGACGCCGTGGCCGCCACGGCCGTGCCGGGCGGCAGGCCCGTCCAGCGATGCTCGCGAAGACGGGCCCGGGAATGTCGGTCACCTAAGATCGGTTGGGTCGGTGCCGGCTCGACCCGCCTGGCACCTCATCTGACCGACCCGAGGAGAAGCAGCGCATGTCCGAGGCCACGACCGAGCCCCGCAACGTCATCATCATCGGCTCTGGCCCCTCGGGGTACACCGCCGCCGTCTACGCCGCGCGCGCCGACCTGAAGCCGCTCGTCTTCGAGGGCTCGGTCACCGCCGGCGGTGCCCTGATGAACACCACCGAGGTGGAGAACTTCCCGGGCTTCCGCGACGGCATCATGGGTCCGGCCCTGATGGACGAGATGCGCGCCCAGGCGGAGCGTTTCGGTGCCGAGCTGGTCGCCGACGACATCGTCGAGGTCGACCTCACCGGCGAGATCAAGGTGGTCAAGACCGTCACCGACACCTACACCGCCCAGGCGGTCATCCTCGCCACCGGTTCGGGCTACCGCAAGATCGGGCTCGAGGGCGAGGACACCCTGTCCGGGCGCGGTGTCTCCTACTGCGCGACCTGCGACGGGTTCTTCTTCCGCGACCAGCACATCGCCGTCGTCGGTGGCGGCGACTCGGCGGTCGAGGAGGCCCTGTTCCTCACCAAGTTCGGCTCCAAGGTCTCCCTGCTCGTCCGTCGGGACGAGATGCGCGCCTCCAAGATCATGCAGCAGCGCGCCCTCGCCGAGCCCAAGCTGGAGATCGAGTGGAACACCGTGGTCAACTCGATCAACGGTGGGGAGAAGCTCGAGAGTCTCACGCTCCAGGACACCATCACCGGGGAGACCCGTGAGATGCCCGCCACCGGTCTGTTCGTGGCGATCGGCCACGAGCCCCGCTCCGAGCTCCTGGGCGGTCAGGTCGATCTCGACCCCGAGGGCTACGTGCTCACCCAGCCCGGTTCCACCGCCACCAACCTGGCCGGCGTGTTCGCTGCCGGCGATCTGGTCGACCACACCTATCGGCAGGCGATCACCGCCGCCGGCAGCGGGTGCGAGGCCGCCATCGACACCGAGCGCTTCCTGGCTCAGCGTGCCCACGACCGGGCCCAGGCCGCCCTCACCGGCGTCTGATCTCCACCCGTCCGCGGGGAACAGAACGCCCCCCTGCGGCGTTCACACCCCAGTCCCTCCCGATGAAAGGCTGATCCGTGGCTGACAACATCTCCGCCGTCACCGACTCCGAGTTCGAGTCCACTGTGCTCAAGTCCGACAAGCCGGTCCTGGTGGACTTCTGGGCCGAGTGGTGCGGCCCGTGCAAGCAGGTCGCTCCGATCCTCGACGAGATCGCCGGCCAGCACGGCGACCAGATCACCTTCGTGAAGATGAACGTCGACGAGAACCCCGTCACCCCGGCCTCCTACAAGGTCACCGGCATCCCGACGATCAACGTCTACCAGGGCGGCGAGGTCGTGAAGACCATCGTCGGTGCCCGCCCGAAGGCGACCCTGCTCAAGGAGCTCGCCGACTTCATCGGCTGAGGTCTCCTGCCGCCCTCGCGGCGCGCCGAGCCTGTACGACGGGGCCCCGATCCGCATGGATCGGGGCCCTGTCACATCCCCCCGCTCCGGGGCGAGCGGGTGGTGTCCGGGGTGGCGGGCACCTTACGCGGCCGCACCGCCCCCAGCAGACGCTCCACGGCCGCCTCCACCTCGTCCCGCCAGCGTGCCGTGCCGCGCAGATCCATCCGCATCCGTGGGGCCGTCGGATGTGCACGGTGGGTCTTGAACCCGACATGCGCCAGGAATTCCGCCGGGGCACCGCAGCGCGACCCATGCACGGCGCTGATCGGTCCCTGGTCGCCGTAGGCCTCGACCGCGCGGAAGCCGCGCTGGATGAGGTCGCTGGCCATCCCCTGGATCAGCAACCGGCCGAGTCCACCTCCGGTATGGGCCGGCGCCACCCAGATCGTGGTCAGGAGGACCGCATCCGGTGAGACCGGATATGTCGGGTACGCCGCCGCGCCCGCCACGAACGACTCCGGCGCGTACAGCACGAAACCGACCGGTCGGTCGTCGACCCGGACGACCCGGCCACACGA
The DNA here is from genome assembly GCF_000422825.1 of Nocardioides insulae DSM 17944. Classification (GTDB taxonomy): domain Bacteria; phylum Actinomycetota; class Actinomycetes; order Propionibacteriales; family Nocardioidaceae; genus Nocardioides; species Nocardioides insulae. The sequence continues at coordinate 161,621 of NZ_AUGU01000017.1, forward strand.
GCCCCACTCGCGTAGGACGTGTCCGATCCAGGCCTCCTTGACCTCCGTCCGATCCGCCGGCTCGACCGCAGCTCGGCGTACCGGGTCGAGCTCCCAGAACAGGCAGGTACGGCACGGCGCCTCCACCTCGGCCAGCCGGTCCAGTGTGAGAGCCACCACACGTCGGGACATCGCCACGCTCCTGTGCCGCACCACTCGCTCACCAGGCGCCCACCTGATGGCCCCCGGGTGTGCGTCATCGGTCCTCATCATTCATGCTAGAGGGATCATGGAGAAGCAGCCCGCTCGCAGCACAAGTCGTCTCGATCCCTACGTCGACCGTTACGCTGCGCGCACGGCCGGGATGACCGCCTCCGAGATCCGAGCGCTCTTCGCCGTCGCCTCTCGCCCCGAGGTGGTCTCCCTGGCCGGCGGCATGCCCAACATCTCCGGTCTCCCCCTCGACGTGGTGGGGGGTGCGATCAGCGACCTCGTGCACGAGCATGGGCCGGTCGCCATGCAGTACGGCTCCGGCCAAGGTGTCCCCGAGCTCCGTGAGCAGATCACCGACGTAATGCGGTTGCAGGGGATCGAAGCGGACGCCGCCGACGTCGTCGTCACGGTCGGCTCACAGCAGGCCGTCGACCTGGTCACCCGGATCTTCTGCGACCCCGGCGACGTCGTGCTCTGTGAGGCGCCGTCCTACGTCGGTGCGCTGGGTGTGTTCCGCAGCTACCAGGCGGACGTTGTGCACGTGGAGATGGACTCCGACGGCCTGATCCCGGAGATGCTCGAGCAGGCGATCACCGCCACGAAGGCGGCCGGGCGCACCATCAAGTTCCTCTACACGATCCCCAACTTCCACAACCCCGCCGGCATCACGCTCTCCGCCGAGCGGCGCCCGCGGATCCTGGAGATCTGTCGCCGTGAGGGGATCCTGATCCTCGAGGACGACCCCTACGGCCTGCTGGGCTTCGACAGCGAGCCGCCGCGCGCCCTGCGTGCCGACTCCCCCGACGGAGTCATCTACCTGGGTTCGTTCTCCAAGACCTTCGCGCCGGGCTTCCGTGTCGGCTGGGCGCTGGCTCCGGCGTCGGTCCGGGAGAAGCTGGTGCTCGCCCAGGAGTCGGCCACGCTGTGTCCGCCGCAGTTCAGCCAGATGGCCATCTCGGCGTACCTCTCCAATCACGATTGGGAGGGTCAGATCAAGGCCTTCCGAGAGATGTACCGCGAGCGGCGCGACGCCATGATCGGCGCCCTGGACGACCTGATGCCGGCGGCGTGCCAGTGGAACGTGCCCACCGGTGGCTTCTACGTCTGGCTCACCCTCCCCCCTGGCATCAACGCCAAGGCGATGCTGCCGCGTGCGGTCACCGCGCGAGTGGCCTACGTGCCTGGCACCGCCTTCTTCGCCGACGGCTACGGCACCTCCTCAATGCGCCTCTCCTTCTGCTACCCCACCCCGGAAAACATCCGCGAGGGAGTACGACGGCTCGCCGGCGTCATCGAGGCCGAGATGGAGCTGCACCAGACCTTCGGCACCGACACCGCCTCCATCCCGGTCATCCGGACCAAGGACTACGACGGGCCGGGCACGGACGTGCGCTGACTGTCCTCCACGACGAGCAGGACGGGCCCCGACCATCACGGTCGGGGCCCGTCCTGTTTCACGTGAATCCTCGGCCCACCCGCTGCGCCGAATGACAGGGCCGCTGCGCTCAGCCCCCCGCGACCAGTCGCGCAACCACAACCGCCCGACCGTAGATCCGGAGAAGATTCGGATCCTCGGTCTGCCCGAATCCCGCACACGCGGCCTGCTCGGAGCGTGAAATTGAAGCGAACCGGACTTCATGCCATGCGCTACGAAACGCTCAGAACGTCTCCTGACGAATAAATCGAATCTCGTTCTGTTTCAGAAGGTGTGCCGCACGCCGGCTCTCGGCGCCAGTACACGACCGATTCTCGACACCGCCACAGGAACGTTGTCAGTCTCCAACCGGGGCCGCGCCGGTGGAAGTCGTCACCCGAGGTGCGCGCTAGCCTCGCACAAGTCCGTTAAAAGTCGACAAAGCGACCTAATGACTTGTCGCTGTCTCAGATCGGGCGGTCGTGCCGGTTCCGCGGGTCCATGATGTCGACGATCCTCTGGAGATCCTCCAGGGTCGCGAAGTCCACGGTGATCCTGCCCTTGGAGCGGCCCATGTCCACCTTTACCCGGGTGTCCAGACGATCACTGAGACGCTCCGAGAACTCACCCAGACCAGACGCGGCCTGGCGGGCGGCAGGGGCCCGCCGCGGCTTCTCCTCGCGCTCGTCCTCCCCCAGCGCCACGATCTCCTCCAGGGCGCGGACGCTGATGCCCTCGTTCACCACCCGCTGGGCCAGGTGCTCCTGCCTCTCGGGGTCGGCGATCGCGAGCAGAGACCTCGCATGGCCGGCCGACAACACGCCGGCAGCGACCCGTCGCTGCACCGGAGCACTGAGGCGGAGCAGCCGGATCATGTTGCTGATCTGGGGGCGTGACCGCCCGATCCTGGTGGCGAGCTCCTCGTGGGTGCACTCGAAGTCCTCCAGGAGCTGCTGATAGGCCGAGGCCTCCTCGAGAGGGTTCAGCTGACTGCGGTGGAGATTCTCCAGCAACGCGTCGCGCAGCATGGCGGTGTCGTCGGTCTCCCGGACGATCGCCGGGATAACCTCCAATCCGGCCTCCTGAGTGGCGCGCCAACGCCGCTCACCCATCACCAACTGATAGGTGTCCCCACCGGTGGGCCGAACGACAACCGGCTGGAGAAGACCCACCTCACGGATCGAGCTGACCAGCTCCGACATCGCCTCCTCGTCGAAGACCTGACGCGGCTGTGCCGAGTTCGGGCGGATCTGACCGACCGGGATCTCTGTGAAGTAGGCACCGTTCACCGGCGCCAGGCCGTCCCCACCCGTGGGCTCCGGCCCGGGGACCGCCGCCACCTCTTGGTGGCGGTGCGAGGCGCCGAGGGGTGCGGAGTCAGCGTCCCGCGCAGGATCGTTCCACGTGAAACGTGCCCCCGCACCTGACCCGGACGAGGCACCAACTGCCTCTGGCTCGCCGGACGCGGGTGCCGGAACGGTCGGCGTGGGCGGGGGAGCCGTTGGGATCAACGAACCCAGGCCTCGACCGAGACCGCGTCTGGGTGCAGGTCGGGAGTTGCTCACGCCTCAGTTCCCTTCACCGCCGGCACACCGAAGGTGCCGTGCCGAACGATCTCCTGAGCCGCCTGAAGATAGCTCAGGGCGCCCGGGGAGCCCGGATCGTAGGTCATCACCGTCTGACCGTACGACGGCGCCTCAGAAACCCGCACAGAGCGCGGAATGTGGGTCCGCAGCACCTGATCCCCGAAGTGGGCCTTGACCTCTTCCGCCACCCCCGCCGCGAGGCGCGTACGAGCGTCGTACATCGTGATCAGGATGGTCGAGACCGAGATCGTGGGATTGAGGTGTGCCTGGACCATCTCCACCGTCTTCAGCAGCTGACCGAGTCCCTCCAGGGCGTAGTACTCCGCCTGGATCGGAATCAGCACCTCAGCACCCGCAACGAGGGCGTTGATGGTCAGCAGACCGAGCGACGGAGGGCAGTCGACAAGGACATAGTCCCAGCGGTCCTCACCGGAGCCGGTCTCGCCCACCCGTGGGTCGGCGGCAAGGGCCTTCTGCAGCCTGCTCTCCCGCGCAACGACGCTGACCAGCTCGATCTCCGCGCCGGCCAGATCGATCGTCGCGGGTACGACGTCGAGACCGGGCACCTCCGGACTGGGCACCAGCACGTCGTCAAGCGCGGCTCCCTCGACCAGCACCTCATACGTACCCGGGGTGCCCTGATGATGTTCGACAGATAGGGCCGTCGAGGCGTTTCCCTGGGGATCGAGGTCGATGACGAGCACCCGTTGACCCAGCTGGGCCAGGGCTGCCGCGACGTTGACTGTGGAGGTGGTCTTCCCGACCCCGCCCTTCTGGTTCGCGACCACCATCACCCGGGTCGTGGACGGTCGGGGGAGCGGAGGCCGCATCGCAGCACCCTGTCGCGCCAACAGCGTGTGCTCCGCGGCGCGGGCCAGTGGAGTGCCCTCGTCTGCGAGACTCGAGGACCCTAGGCCGGCCATCTGCTCCGCGGTTCTCACCTGGTATCCGGTCACGACCCAACTCCTCGTTTCACGTGAAACATGACGACTGTCCGATCCTGCGATCTGTGGATGAGCGGCCGAATTCTGTGGAAATCCACGCTCAGCACCCCTTCCGATCCAGTGGATAACTCGTCACGTCAATCCCGACGTCGCGATCCACTCGACCGCTTTCGATCTGACCTCGTACTCCGTGTGGCCTTCGACTCGCCCTTGGCCGGTGGCCAAGATACCTGTGCTGGATCGGCCCAGACCACCCGGACCGCCCCGGTTGTGGACACCTCAGCGTCCCCGAGTTCGAGGATCTCCGGCGTGGCACAACCGAGCTTGGCAAGCACCCCTGCCGCGCCCTCGATCTCAGCGACTGCCGACTGTCCCTTCATTGCCACCATCGCTCCGGTGGGGGCGACGAGCGGCATCGACCAACGCAGCAGCCGCTCCAACGGAGCGACCGCCCGGGAGGTCACGACGTCGAAGGTACGTACGCCGGCCAGTTCATCCGCGCGTCCCCGCACGACCTCGACGTTCTCCAGGCCGAGGTCAGCAACCACTTCACTGAGGAAGACCGTCCGGCGGAGCAGTGGCTCCACCAGCACCAAGGACAGGTCGGGCCGAGCGATGGCCAGCACCAGACCGGGCAGGCCCGCTCCGGAGCCTATGTCCGCGACCGACGCGCCCTCCGGAAGGACTTCACCCAGGAGTGCGCAGTTCAAGATGTGGCGATCCCATAGGCGCGGAACCTCGCGCGGACCGATCAGCCCGCGCACCACGCCCGCATCGGCCAGCCACTCGGCGTACCGCTCGGCCAACTCCAACCGGTCAGATGCAAACACCCTCCGTGCCGAGTCAGGCACGGAGGGTGTCAGGTCACTGCGTTCGTTCACTCCACCAGTATCAGTGGTTTCACGTGAAACGCCGTCTTTCACACGGGTTCTACGACCACATAACGACGCGGTTCGACTCCCTCTGAGGACGACGTCAGACCCGCGGCCGCGACGGCGTCGTGAACCACCTTGCGCTCGAACGGCGACATCGGGGTCAACGAGACGGGGGAGCCGGTCTCCTTCACCTTCGCCACCGTCTCTTCCGCCAGAGTGGTGAGTTCGGCCCGCCGGCCCGCGCGGTAGCCAGACACATCCAGCATGAGCCTCGATCGCTCGCCTGTCTCACGGTAGACCGCCAGGCGGGTGAGCTCCTGCAGGGCGTCGAGGACCTCGCCGTCACGGCCGATCAGCTGGGCCAGATCGGCACCGACGATCGAAACCGCGGCCCGGTCGCCCTCCACATCCATGTCCAGGTCGCCGTCGAGATCGGCGATGTCGAGCAGTTCCTCGAGATAGTCGGCGGCGATATCGCCCTCCGCCTCGAGTTGCTTGATGCGGGCCGAGCCGGAGTCAATGGCCTCGTGGCTGTGCACGGATTCCTCGGTCACTTGTTCTTCCCCTGGTTCTGGGTCCCGGATGACCCGGGGCCGCCCTTCTTACGCTGTTCGCGGGTCTGTCGCTTCGGTTGCTGCCGCTGGGCCGGACGACGCGTCTCAGGCTCAACCTCGACGTCCACCTCGCTCTCCGCGAGCGCGACGCCGCCCTTCTTGTCCGCCTTGAGGCGGTCACGCTCCTGCTTCGCCTTGAACGCGTCCGTGCCCGGAGCGGGGTTGTTACGGATGATGTAGAACTGCTGACCCATGGTCCACAGATTCGAAGTGGTCCAGTAGATCATCACGCCGATCGGGAAGGCGATACCCGAGACGGCGAAGACCACCGGGAGCACGTAGAGCAGCAGCTTCTGCTGCTGGGCGTACGGGCCGCTCATCGCGTCCTTGGGCATGTTCTTCGCCATCAGCTGACGCTGGGTGAAGAACGTCGTCGCGGTCATCGAGATGACCAGGAAGACCGCGACGATGACGACCGCGAGGTCCTGATCGGGACCAGAGATCGAGTCGGTCAGAGTCGCCGAGATCGGGGCGCCGAAGATCTCTCCGTGGCTGAACTGGTTGACGTCGGTCTGACTCAGGAAGCCCTTCGCCTCGTCGTTCGCGGCGTGATTGATCAGTCGGAACAGCGCGAAGAAGATCGGCATCTGCAGCAGCAGCGGGAGACACGAGGCAAACGGGTTGGTGCCCGTCTCCTTGTAGAGCTTCATCGTCTCCTGGGCGAGACGCTCCCGGTCGTGGCCGTACTTCTTCTGCAGCTCCTTCACCTTCGGCTGGATGAGCTGCATGTTGCGACTGGACTTGATCTGCTTGACGAAGATCGGGATCAGCAGCGCTCGGATCACCACGGTCAGACCGACGATGGAGAGCACCCACGACCAGCCTCCGGCAGGGTCGAGGAACAGGCTGAACAGGTTGTGCCAGGCGAGCATGATCCCGGACACCGCGTAGTACAGCGGTGTCATGATCAGGTTGCCGAGGTCACTCAGAAGGTCCACGGGGTTCAGGCTCCTTGCCTAGGTTGCGTGGCGCCGGTGATCGAGGGGGAAGATCCGCCGGCGGAGGAACGTTGTCGGGAGTCGGAACTCCTCGATGGTCGCTCGCGTGTGTCCGGCACCGGGTCGTAGCCGCCCGGTGCCCACGGATGGCAACGCGCGAGCCGACGGACCGCCAGCCAGGTCCCACGCAGGCTGCCATGTCGGCTGACCGCCTCGAGGGCGTACGCCGAGCAGGAGGGGTGGTAGCGACACACCTGCCCGTAGAGCGGACTGATCAGCGTGCGGTAGGCGCGCAGGAGCGCGATCAGGAGGTACTTCACAAGAAGCCTCCGATGATCAGGCCCGCGACCCCTGACCGGGGCCGCCGGCGCTCAGCGCGCCACACGATCGAGGCAACGGTCGAGGTCGGAGCCGAGTTCCGCGTAGGACGCCTCGGACGCCGGAGGAAGGGCCCGCACCACGAGCACAGCAGAGCCCGGGAGCGTGTCCAGACGCTCCCGGGCGAGGTGACGAAGGCGGCGCTTCACGTGATTGCGGACCACTGCGGTGCCGACGGCCTTACTGACGACGAACCCGACCCTCGTCGGGCCGGGTTCCTCGTCACGGGCCAGATGGACCACCAGGGTCCGAGCTCCTGCCCGCCGGCCCCGTCGAACTGCAGCTCGAAAAGTCTCGGATTCCCTCAACCGTCGAGACGCGGGCAGCACGGCGACGCCAAGCCGTCGACGGCTCAGACGGTCAGGCTCTTGCGGCCCTTGCGGCGGCGCGCAGAGATGATCGCGCGACCCGCACGGGTGCGCATGCGCAGACGGAAACCGTGCACCTTGTGGCGACGACGGTTGTTCGGCTGGTACGTACGCTTGCTCACGAGCTCGTTCCTTACGGTGGTGGTTCAGGTGCCGCGCTTCCAGGGCACCTCGGAGGGGTGTCAACCCCACTGGTCCGGCAGTGTCTTGCCAAGCCCGTCAGGACGTCGGCTGGCACCGCCCATCCGCGGTCGAGTATCCCTCCCGTGGACATGCGGCACCGGTCGCTGAGCCCTCAGCGCCAGTCGGATGACCGAACAACGGTACGCGCGCGAGCGGAACAGGGTCAAACCACGGACGCTCCGAGCCGGGCCGCTGCTCCAAGCGGGTGTTGAACCTCTGTGCACAAGTGCCCCCAAGGCTGTGGATGACGGCTTGCCCGAGCCACCCCCACCGGTTAGGTTCGTGGCCTACCGAGGTTCCCTGCCGTCGCATAACTCTATCGGCCGCACCACCGGGGTGAGCACCGGGCGAAATGACCGCACTGGCGCTCTGACCTGCTGAAACAGCCGACAGAAGAGATGTGCGATGCGTCTCGGTCCGGTTCCATCCACAGCCAGTGGGCCGGGTTCACAGCCTGTGGACAAACCTGTGGAAGCGTGTCACCCGCTGCCGGAACCCATCCGGGGGTCGACACACCGGCACCATCCGTCCGAGACCCCACAGGGAAGGCAGTCATCTCCTTGGACACCCCACCCCCCGCCCTCGGATCTGACGACCTGGCCAAGGCCTGGCAGGACGTCGTCACCGATCTCCAGCCGGCGCAGAAGGCTTGGCTAAATGCCAGCGAACCGGTCACCGTACATGCGAGCACCGCCATCATCGCCGTGCCCAACGACTTCACCCGCAATCAGATCGAGGGGCGGCTCCGGCATCAGTTGGAGGAGTCCCTCACCGCCGGTTTCGGACGGCCGATGCGGATCGAGGTCATCGTCAATCCCGAGCTCGAGGTCTCCACCGACGACGACTCCGTATCCCGCACGGTCGGCGGAGCCAGCCGTGCGGATGGCTTCGGCAGTGTCAGCTCGTCCGAGCGCGCCACCGACGTCCGTTCGACGATCGATATATCGACAAAGAGGCAGATCGACGACGAGTCCGGGTACTCCTCCTCGGAACACCGGATCGCCGAGAACCCCACGTACCTGAGCCAGATCTCCCGTTCGGCTCCCGAGACCCCCAGTGCCCTCGAGACCCGGCTCAACCCCAAGTACACCTTCGAGACCTTCGTGATCGGCTCGTCCAACCGCTTCCCGCACGCCGCTGCGGTCGCGGTGTCCGAGGCGCCCGGCAAGGCCTACAACCCGCTGCTGGTCTACGGCGAGTCCGGCCTCGGCAAGACCCACCTGCTGCACGCGATCGGCCACTACGTGCGCAGCCTGTACGCCGGTGCCAAGGTCCGCTACGTCAGCTCGGAAGAGTTCACCAACGAGTTCATCAACGCGATCCGCGACGACCGCCAGGATCGCTTCAAGCGGCGCTACCGAGACGTCGACGTACTCCTGATCGACGACATCCAGTTCCTGGAGGGGAAGACCCAGACGCAGGAGGAGTTCTTCCACACGTTCAACACCCTCCACAACGCCAACAAGCAGATCGTGCTCACCTCCGACCGCGCCCCCAAGCGGCTCGAGGCGCTCGAGGACCGGTTGCGCAACCGGTTCGAATGGGGCCTGATCACCGATGTACAGCCGCCCGACGTCGAGACCCGGATCGCGATCCTGCGCAAGAAGGCGGCGATGGACCGGCTCACCGCACCGCCGGACGTGCTGGAGTTCATCGCCACCAAGATCCAGACCAACATCCGCGAGCTCGAGGGCGCGCTGATCCGGGTGACGGCCTTCGCCAACCTCAACAAGCAGGAGGTCGACCTCACCCTCGCGGAGATCGTCCTGAAGGACCTGATCCCCGAGGGCGGTGAGCCGGAGATCACAGCGGGCCTGATCATCGCCCAGACTGCGGCGTACTTCGGGCTGACCATCGAGGAGCTCACCGGGCCCTCCCGCGGCCGGCACCTGGTGATGGCCCGGCAGATCGCGATGTACCTGTGCCGTGAGCTCACCGAGCTGTCGCTGCCCAAGATCGGAGCGCAGTTCGGCAACCGCGACCACACGACGGTGATGTACGCCGAGCGCAAGATCAACCAACTGCTCGCCGAGCGTCGCGCCGTCTTCAATCAGGTCAGCGAGCTCACCAACCGGGTCAAGCTCCAGGCTCGCCAGGGCTGACACCCACCACGCCATCGAGCAGGCCCAGGCGCACGTGGAGTCGGGGAACTTGTGCTTCCACTGTTGTGGAGAACTCCGGGCGACGCCTACGAATTACATGGTGAGGATCTGTGGACAACCCGCTGATCCGCGAGCGACGAGATCTCCTGCCCCACAACCTCGTACCGCGGAATCACATCTCCGTGCACAGGGGGTGTGAACGCTGAAATCCGGTCTGACCTGCAGAAACGGGACTTCTCCACAGTTTCCACCGACCCTCCTATATCTACGGAACTACAACCATGCCGGTGACTCGTGGAACTTCTCCCGGCCCTCGACCTGGGGACGAACCACATGTTCTGCGGCAGGATCCCGGGCGCCCTCGTGCCGGCTGGGCGTCCATGGCAGGATTCAAGTCCCACAGGTGTGCCCTGTTCCCGCTGCCGAGAAGGACAAGTCATCGTGAAGTTCCGCGTCGACCGCGACCTGTTCGCGGATGCCGTCGCCTGGGCTGCCCGCAGCCTCCCGGTCCGGCCCAGCACCCCCGTGCTCTCCGGCCTCCTCATCGAGGCGAGTGACGAGGGACTGGTCCTGTCGACGTTCGACTACGAGACCTCGGCGCGGGCCACACTCCCCCGGGCCACGGTCAGCGACGAGGGCACCGCACTGGTCAGCGGGCGACTGCTCGCCGACATCTGCCGCAGCCTTCCGCCCAAGGACGTCGAGATGGTGATCGACGGCGCCCGGGTCAGCCTCACCTGCGGTTCGGCGCGGTTCAGCCTGCAGACGATGCCGGTCGAGGACTACCCGACCCTGCCGGAGATGCCCACCGCCACCGGCACCGTGTCCAGCGAGGACTTCGCACACGCGGTCTCCCAGTCGGTCACCGCCGCCGGCCGCGACGACATGCTCCCCGTGCTCACCGGTGTGCGCGTGGAGATCGACGGTCCCACCATCTCGCTGCTGGCCACCGACCGGTTCCGGCTCTCCTTGCGCGAGCTCGAGTGGCAGCCCAACAGCCCCGATGAGTCCCTTGCGGCCCTGGTGCCGGCCAAGGTGCTCAGCGACACCGCGAAGTCCCTCACCAGCGGCAGCGACGTCAAGATCGCCCTCTCCGCCGGGGGCGCGGGCGAAGGCATCATCGGATTCGAGGGCGAGGTCGACGGCGGCGTACGTCGCACCACCACCCGCCTGCTCGACGGTGAGTTCCCCAAGGTCCGCAGCCTGTTCCCCAACGAGCACCTGACCGTCGCCCGCGTCGATCGCAAGGAACTGATCGAGTCGGTCAAGCGGGTCTCGCTGGTCGCCGAACGCAACACCGCGGTCCAGCTCGCCTTCCAGGACGGCCAGCTCGTGCTGGACGCCGGCTCCGGTGACGAGGGTGCCCAGGCGACGGAGGGGCTGGAGGCCGCGATCGAGGGTGATGAACTCACCACGGGCTTCAACCCCCAGTTCCTGCTGGACGGACTGGGCGCGATCGCCCAGGCGAAGGTCGACCTGTCCTTCACCCAGCCGACCAAGCCGGTCGTGATCAGCGGTGTCGTCGAACCCGGCGAGGACGAGCCGGGGTTCCGCTACCTGCTGATGCCTCGCCGGCTGCTCTCCTGATTCTTCGGCACCGTGGTCGCTACACGCACGGACGACACCCTCATGGGAGGAACCTCGATGGACATCGGACTGGTCGGGCTCGGCAAGATGGGCGGGAACATGCGTGCCCGGCTGCGTAACGCCGGGCACACCGTCGTCGGCTACGACCGCGATCCGGCGCTTTCCGACGCCCAGGACCTCGCGGACATGGTGGCGCAGCTGCCCGCCCCTAAGGCGGTGTGGGTGATGGTCCCCGCGGGCGAGCCGACCCGGGCCACCATTCGGGAGCTCGCCGGGCTGCTCGGTGAGGGCGACCTGGTCATCGACGGAGGCAACAGCAAGTACACCGACGCGGCCGTCCACGCCGAGCTCCTCGCCGAGCGTGGCATCGGGTTCCTGGACTGTGGTGTCTCCGGTGGGGTGTGGGGCCTGGAGAACGGCTACGCCCTGATGTACGGCGGAGCGGCGGCCGATGTCGCCAAGGCCACCCCGATCTTCGACGCGCTCAAGCCCACCGGCACCGAGGACGGCTCGGTCCACTGCGGCACCACCCCGGGAGCCGGCCACTTCGCGAAGATGGTCCACAACGGCATCGAGTACGCCATGATGCAGTCCTACGCCGAGGGCTGGGAACTGCTCGAGAAGGCCGACATCGTCGAGAACGTGCCGGAGATCTTCGCCTCCTGGCGCACCGGCACCGTGGTGCGTTCCTGGCTGCTGGACCTGCTGGTGGAGCAGTTGCGCGCCGACGTACATCTCGACCAGATCCGCGGCTACGCCGAGGACTCCGGCGAGGGGCGCTGGACGGTCGAGGCCGCGATCGAGCACGCCGTTCCGATGCCTGCGATCTCGGCCGCGCTCTTCCAGCGGTTCGTCTCCCGCCAGGACGACGACGTCGCGATGAAGGCGATCGCCGCGATGCGCAACGGATTCGGCGGTCACATGGTCCGGAAGGACTGACCGACTCCACGTCGGGCTCTCCGGCCGCCGGGGCCGTGCGGGGAGCGCAGGACGCGGCACCACGTCCCCGAGCCGGTCGGGACACCTCGACAGACTCGGCGGACGTCGAGCGTCGCCGGGTGGGGTCCCGGCGACAAGGGTGCTCAGGCGAGCGGGCGCCCCTGGGCGTCGGGGAGCTTGCGCATGGCGATCAGGATCAGGTCGATGAGGGTCCAGATCCCGAGCCCGCCGCAGGTGATCAGCTTGAGGACGCCGAGACCGACGTAACCGAGCATGAACCGGTCGACGCCGAAGCCTCCGAGGAACAGCGAGATCAGCAGGGTGATCAGCCACTCCGACTTGGAGAAGACGCCGGGCACCTGCGAGGCGGGGAACCACTGCGACCCGCCGCTGCTGACGGGTGTGTCGCCCTTGATCCGCCCGACCCGGGCCAGTTGCTGGAGCCCGGCGTAGTCGACGGGGCCCTGGGTCTGCCCCATCACCGAGATGTAGAAGGGCCCGCCGGGGGGCTGCTGGGCTGCGTACTGCTGGCCCCCTGGTGGCCCGGCCGGCGGCTGCTGGCCGTAGGGCTGCCCGTACGGCTGGCCATAGGGCTGCTGCTGGCCGTAGGCCTGTTGCCCGTAGGGGGACTGGCCGTACGGCGACTGGCCCTCGGGAGACTGGCCGGACCCCTCGGGCTGGGCGCCCTGACCGAACGGGTCGTCGGAGGAAGGTGGTTGAGTCATGCCTGCACCCTAGGAGATGGACCGGCCCTCTAAGCTGTCCGCTCCACAGGTGAGAGTCTGGAGTCGCCACACCGGCGCTGGGCGGCGCGTCGGGGATCGGTCCACGGCAGAAAGGGACAGGGTGTACGTCTCCCATCTCTCCCTGCACGACTTCAGGTCCTATGCCGCCGTCGAGGTGCCCCTCGAGGCAGGAGTGACCGCCTTCGTCGGCCGCAACGGCCAGGGCAAGACCAACCTCGTCGAGGCGATCGACTACCTCTCCAGGCTCCAGTCCCACCGGGTTGCCACGGACGCACCGCTGATCCGGGCCGGAGCGTCCCAGGCCGTGGTGCGCGCGGCGGTGGTCCGCGATGGCCGGACCGCGGTCCTCGAAGCGGAGCTGAACGCCGGGCGGGCCAACCGCGCCCGCGTCAACCGGTCGGTCCTCCCCCGTACCCGGGATCTGGTCGGCCTCGTCCGCACCGTCGTCTTCTCCCCCGAGGATCTGACCCTGGTCAAGGGGGACCCGTCGGACCGGCGCCGGTTCCTCGACGACCTGCTCGTCCTGCGTACGCCGCGCCTGGCCGGCACCAGGAGCGACTACGACCGGGTGCTCAAGCAGCGCAATTCGCTGCTCAAGACCGCCGGCTTCGCCCGCGGGGGCGCCCGGGACGCAGCCCTGGCCACGCTCTCGGTGTGGGACGACCACCTGGCTCGGGTCGGCGGGGAACTCCTGGCGGCCCGACTGGCTCTGGTCGACGCCCTCCATCCCTACGTCGGGAAGGCGTATGCCACCGTGGCCCGGGGCGCCGGCCGCGACGATGCGGCCATCTCCTACCGCTGTTCCCTCGACACCGAGGACGCGACCACCCCGGAGTCGCTGGGTCAGGCCCTGCTCGCCGAGGTGGAGCGCCGACGGGGCGACGAGCTGGATCGGGGGATCTCCCTCGTCGGACCGCATCGTGACGAGCTGGTCCTCGAGCTCGGCCATGGCGGTGCCGACCGGCTCCCCGTCAAGGGCTACGCCAGTCATGGCGAGTCCTGGTCGTTCGCGCTCGCCCTGCGGCTGGCCTCCTACGACCTGCTCCGGGCCGACGGCGATGACCCGATCCTGGTGCTCGACGACGTGTTCGCCGAGCTGGACACCGAGCGGCGTACCCAACTGGCCGAGCTCGTCGCCGACGCGGAGCAGGTGCTGGTCACCGCGGCCGTGGCCGAGGACGTACCGGCTGCTCTGCGCGGCGCCCGGTATCGGGTCGCCGCCGGCGAGGTGACCCTGGAGCACACTGGTGTCGGGACACCCATCGCCGATCGGGAGGAGGAAGCGCCGTGAACGACGACCCCCTCTTCCCCTCCCCTGCACCGGCGGAGGATCGCGACGACTCCCGGGACGGACCCGAGTCCCGGCCGGACGCCTCGGCCGGATCCGGCGTACCCGCCGATCCGGAGGAGGGCACCGATGAGCACCGCGCCGACGGTCTGGACCTGGCCCGAGCACTGATGCACGCCACCGCCAAGACACCCGCTCCGAAGGCATCCACCCGCCGCCGCGGACCTCGGCGGGACCGCCCGACCGGCGCCCGGCTCAGCGGTGCCCACCCCGACGACCGCGATCCCCAGTTGCTCGATGCCACCCTGTCCCGGCTCGTCGACGACCACGGCTGGGACCTCTCCCTGCGGGTGCATGGCGTCTTCGGCCGGTGGGCCGAGATCGTGGGCGCCGAGATCGCCGACCACTGCACCCCGGAGACCTTCACCGAGGGCAGGCTCGTGGTCCGCACCGACTCCACCGCCTGGGCCACTCAGCTCACCCTGCTCGCACCCACCTTGGTACGCCGGCTCAACGAGGACCTCGGGCACGGCACCGTCACCCTGATCGAGGTGCTGGGTCCACACGGCCCGTCGTGGAAGAAGGGGCGCCGGTCGATCCGGGGCGCCCGCGGGCCGCGGGACACCTACGGCTGAGCGGCGGCCGCTCCCCTACCCTGAACCCGTGGGCGAAGGCATCCTGGACCGGTTCCGCCGAGCGGCCCAGGGGTTGACCCCGGGCTACTTCGCGCTGGTGATGGCGAGCGGGATCCTCTCGGTCGGCTTCGAGCTCCAGGGGTACGCCGTCCTGTCCGGCGTCCTGCTCGCGATCTGTGCCGCGGCGTACCTGCTGCTCGGCGGGCTCACCCTCTACCGCCTGGTCGCCTACCCCTCCGCGATGGGTGCCGACTTCCACGACCCGCGGCGCGCGTTCGGCTTCTTCACGCTGATCGCCGGGACCAATGTGCTCGGCACCAGGCTGGCCGCGGCCGGTCTGCCCGAACTCACCGCCGCCCTCCTGGTGCTCTCGGGTGCCGGCTGGCTGGTGCTCGGCTACGTGATCCCGTGGACCGCGGTCCTGGGGCGGCAGGAGCGCCCGGTGGTCGCGACCGCGAACGGCACCTGGTTCATCTGGGTGGTGGCCAGCCAGTCGGTGGCGATCTCGGCGGCCAGCATCGAGCCCGTGTTCACCGGAGCGAGGCAGTGGCTGGCGCTGCTGGCGGTCACCTCGTGGTCGATCGGGGTCTTCCTGTACGCCGCGGCCGGAATCCTGGTGGCCCTACGGCTGATGCTCTACGACTTCGGCCCCGAGGAGCTCGACCCGCCGTACTGGGTGGCGATGGGTGCCGCGGCGATCACGGTGCTCTCGGCCGCCCGGATCGTGGAGATGGCCGATGCCCCGATGGTCAACGTGACCCGCGACCTGATCGCCGGGCTCGGAGTCGTGTTCTGGGCGTTCGCGACCTGGCTGATCCCGGTACTGGTGGCGGCCGGCGTGTGGCGGCACTGGGCGCGCCGGGTGCCGCTCCGCTACGAGGCGACCCTGTGGAGCATCATCTTCCCGCTCGGCATGTACGGCGTCGCCGGGCTCTACCTCGGCGAGGCCGACCAGCTCCCGATCGTGGGCCGGATCGGGCAGACCGAACTGTGGATCGCCCTGGCCGCCGGGGTGACCGTGTTCGTGGCGATGGTGCGCCATCAGGTCCGGACCGTGCTGTTGCCGAGGAACGCCTGAGAGCCGTCCGCACGTACCGGCCCCCGTCCGATGCCCTGCGCGGCGCTCCTGAGTGGCTTCCCATCGCGCTGTGAGGGTGATTTCTGCACAGATCGGGTGTCCAGGAGGCGCAAAGCGTGGCTCAGGGCTCGTTGACAGGTAGACTGTCACCCGGGTCGACCCAGGTGCACGCCGGTCGACCCTCTCCATGCCGATCCCGGGGCTGTGGCCGAGGTCACCATCAGGTCCCGGGCCCCAGCGCTCACCACGACAAGAGGTGGATGTGTCCGACGAGACCCCCGCAGACCTGACTCCCGCTCCTACCGAAGAGGGGTACGCAGAAGGCATCTCGGACACCACCGCCGCAGCCGGTGACTACGACGCCTCGGCGATCCAGGTCCTGGAGGGCCTGGAGGCGGTGCGCAAGCGGCCCGGTATGTACATCGGGTCCACCGGTGAGCGCGGCCTGCACCATCTGATCTGGGAGATCGTCGACAACTCCGTCGACGAGGCGCTCGCCGGCCACTGCGACCGGATCGTGGTCGCGCTCAAGGCCGACGGCTCGATCAAGGTGGTCGACAACGGCCGCGGCATCCCGACCGACACCGCGCCCGGCCAGGACGTCCCGGCCGCCACGTTGGCACTGACCGTGCTGCACGCGGGCGGCAAGTTCGGCGGCGGCGGCTACAAGGTCTCCGGCGGCCTGCACGGCGTCGGCGTCTCGGTGGTCAACGCGCTGTCCAGCAAGCTGATCCTGAGGGTCAAGAACCGTGGCCACCTGTGGGAGCAGACCTTCTCCCTCGGTGTCCCCGACGGACCCCTCGAGGCCGTCCGGGAGCTCGAGCCCGGCGAGCGGCCCGGCACGTCGGTGCAGTGGTACGCCTCCGCCGACATCTTCGAGTCCCTCGACTACAGCCTCGAGACCATCGCGTCCCGGCTGCGTGAGATGGCCTTCCTCAACAAGGGCCTGGAGATCGTGCTGCGCGACGAGCGCCCCAAGATGGTGGAGGTGGCCGAGGCCGTCGACGCCGAGCCGGACGGCGAGTCCGCCGGTGCCGTCGAGGGCGAAGAGGCCGCCGACGCCGAGATGGGCACCGAGCGCAGCGAGGGCGGCGCCTACGAGAAGGTCTTCCTCTTCCAGCGGGGCCTGGTCGACTACGTCGAATACCTCAACCGCTCCAAGGCGGTCGCCAACACCTCGGTGATCTCCTTCGAAGCCGCCACCAGCGCCGAGGCCGACAACATGATGTCGGTCGAGGTCGCGATGCAGTGGCAGAACTCGACGTACAACGAGTCTGTCCACACCTTCGCCAACAACATCAACACCCCGGGCGGCGGCACCCACGAGGAGGGCTTCCGGACCTCCCTGACCAGCCTGATGAACCGCTGGGGCGAGGAGTGGGGCCTGATCAAGAAGAAGGAGGACCGCCTCACCGGTGACGACATCCGGGAGGGGCTGACCGCGATCATCTCGATCAAGCTCGCTGAGCCGCAGTTCGAGGGTCAGACCAAGGACAAGCTGGGCAACACCGAGGCGAAGCGGTTCACCCAGAGCATCGTGCACGAGCAGCTCGGCGTCTGGCTCGAGCAGAATCCCGGCGAGGGCAAGGAGATCATCCGCAAGGCGCAGGCCGCGGCGACCGCACGTGTGGCCGCCCGCAAGGCCCGCGACCTGGCCCGCAACCGCAAGGGTCTGCTCGGCGGCGGCGGTCTGCCGGGCAAGCTCGCCGACTGTCAGTCCACCGACCCGGAGGAGTGCGAGGTCTTCATCGTCGAGGGCGACTCAGCCGGCGGTTCGGCCAAGTCCGGCCGCAACCCGCGGATCCAGGCGATCCTGCCGATCCGCGGCAAGATCCTCAACGTCGAGAAGGCCCGGCTGGACAAGGTGCTCGCCAACCAGGAGGTCCAGGCGATCATCTCCGCGCTGGGCACCGGTGTGCACGAGGAGTTCAACCTCGAGAAGCTGCGCTACCACAAGGTCGTGCTGATGGCCGACGCCGACGTCGACGGCCACCACATCAACACCCTGCTGCTCACCCTGCTGTTCCGCTTCATGAAGCCGCTGATCGAGCACGGTTACGTCTACCTGGCCCAACCGCCGCTCTACCGACTGCGGTGGAACAAGCCGCACGTCCACGAGTTCGTCTACTCCGACGCGGAGCGGGACGCACTGATGGCCGACGGTCAGGCCCAGGGGAAGAAGCTGCCCAAGGACAACCCGGTCCAGCGTTACAAGGGTCTCGGCGAGATGAACGCCGACGAACTCTGGGAGACCACGATGGACCCCGACCACCGGCTGCTGCTCCAGGTCACCCTGGAGGACGCGGCGCAGGCCGACGAGATCTTCTCGATCCTCATGGGTGAGGACGTCGAGCAGCGCCGTTCCTTCATCCAGCGCAATGCGAAGGACGTCCGATTCCTCGATATCTGAGTATCTAGAGCACGGCTTAGACATCGATAGAAGCATTCAGAGAGAGCGATCGTGACCGAGACCCCCACCGACGGCACCACTCCCCCGCCCGACCCCAGCGAGCGGATCCGCCCGATCGAGCTGCAGACCTCGATGCAGCGTTCCTACATCGACTACGCGATGGCGGTCATCGTGGGCCGGGCGCTGCCCGACGTACGCGATGGCCTCAAGCCGGTGCACCGCCGGGTGCTCTATGCGATGTACGACGGCGGCTACCGCCCCGACCGCGGCTTCTCCAAGTGCAGCCGCGTCGTCGGCGACGTGATGGGTCAGTACCACCCGCACGGCGACTCCGCGATCTACGACACCCTGGTGCGGCTCGCGCAGCCGTGGGTGATGCGGGCTCCGCTGGTCAACGGCCAGGGCAACTTCGGGTCGCCGGGCAACGACCCCGCCGCGGCGATGCGGTACACCGAGTGCCGGATGGCGCCGCTGGCGATGGAGATGGTGCGGGAGATCGACGAGGACACCGTCGACTTCCAGCCCAACTACGACGGTCGCTCCTCCGAGCCGACCATCCTGCCCAGTCGGTTCCCCAACCTGCTGGTCAACGGCTCAGCCGGTATCGCGGTCGGCATGGCCACCAACATCCCGCCGCACAACCTGCGCGAGGTCTCCGCCGGCGCGCTCTGGGCGCTCGAACACCCCGACGCCACCCGCGAGGAGTTGCAGGAAGCGCTGATCGAGCGGATCAAGGGCCCCGACTTCCCCTTCGGCGCCATGATCGTGGGTCGGGAGGGCATCGAGCAGGCCTACCGCACCGGCCGCGGGTCGATCACCCAGCGTGCCGTCATCGAGGTCGACGAGGACGCCAAGGGCCGCACCTGCCTGGTCGTCACCGAGTTGCCCTACATGGTCAACCCGGACAACCTCGCCCTCAAGATCGCCGAGCTCGCCGACACCGGCCGGGTCCAAGGCATCTCCGACGTACGCGACGACACCTCCTCGCGCACCGGTCAGCGGCTGGTCGTCGTCCTCAAGCGGGACGCCATCGCCCGGGTCGTGCTCAACAACCTGCTCAAGCACACCGAGCTGCAGACCAACTTCAGTGCCAACATGCTGGCGCTGGTCGACGGCGTGCCGCGCACGCTGAGCATCGACCAGTTCATCAGCCACTGGGTGACCCACCAGATCGAGGTCATCCGACGGCGTACCGAGTTCCGCCTGCGCAAGCGCGAGGAGGAGGCCCACATCTTCCGGGGCCTGGTCAAGGCCCTCGACATGCTCGACGAGGTCATCGCGCTGATCCGCCGCTCCCCCGAGGTCGAGCAGGCTCGGCAGGGCCTGATCGAGCTGCTCGACATCGACGAGCTGCAGGCCAACGCCATCCTGGACATGCAGCTGCGCCGGCTGGCCGCCCTCGAGCGGCAGAAGATCATCGACCGGCTGGCCGAGCTCGAGATCATCATCGCCGACCTCAAGGACATCCTGGCCACCCCCGAGCGGCAGCGATCCATCGTCGGTGAGGAGCTCACCGCGATCGTCGAGAAGTACGGCGACGACCGCAAGACCCAGATCATCGCCGCTGACGGCGACCTGTCGATGGAGGACCTCATCCCCGATGAGGACCTGGTGGTATCGATCACCCGCGGCGGGTACGCCAAGCGCACCCGCGCCGACGCCTACCGCACCCAGAAGCGCGGCGGCAAGGGCGTGCGCGGCGCCGCGCTCAAGGGCGACGACGTGGTCGAGCACTTCATCGCGACCACCAACCACCACTGGTTGCTGTTCTTCACCACCGCGGGACGGGTCTACCGCACCAAGGTCTACAACCTGCCCGAGGCCACCCGGGACGCCAAGGGCGGACACGTCGCCGGGCTGCTCAGCTTCCAGCCCGACGAGCAGATCGCCCAGGTCCTGGCGATCCGCGACTACGAGCAGGCGCCGTACCTCGTGCTCGGCACCCGCAGCGGACTGGTCAAGAAGACCCGCCTGACCGACTACAACAGCCCCCGTCAGGCCGGTGTCATCGCGATCAACTTCCGCGAGGACGACGACGAGCTCATCGGTGCCCAGCTGACCGGCTCCGACGACGACATCCTGCTGGTCTCCCGCAAGGGACAGGCGATCCGGTTCCGTGCCGACGACGAGCAGCTCCGCCCGATGGGCCGGGCCACCTCCGGTGTCACCGGCATGAAGTTCCGGGACGGCGACTCGCTGCTCTCGCTCTCGGTGATCCGAGCGGAGCAGGTGGCCGCCGAGGTGGCGGCCGGTCTCTCCGAGGCGAACGAGGACACCGCCGACGTGGCCGCGACCAGTGAGCAGGTGGCCGAGGTGATGGAGCAGTACGTCTTCACCATCACCGACGGCGGTTTCGCCAAGCGCACCAAGATCAGCGACTACCGGCTCCAGGGCCGCGGCGGTCTGGGGATCAAGGCGATGGGCCTGGCCAACGAGGACCGCGGGCATCTGGTGGGCGGCTTCATCGTCCAGGACGGCGACGAGATCCTCTCCATCACCCAGTCCGGACAGGTCGTGCGCAGCCCGATCAACGAGGATTTCCGGCCGACCGGCCGCTCCGCGATGGGTGTCAAGTTCGTCACGCCGAAGAAGGGCGATGCCGTCGCCGTCGTGGCCCGCAGCGTCGAGGCGCGTCAGGACGACGAGGACGAGTTGGCGGAGGTCGAGGCCGACGGCGAGGGCGTCGAAGAATCGGATGATGTGGACCGGGATGCCACAATCGAGGCGGCCCCTTCCTCGAGCGAGGGTGCCGGCGACGAGACCGCTAGCGATGGAGATGACCTCTGATGACCGAACGCCCCGTGGAGCGGACCGCCCCGCGGCCCGCCGTCACCCCGGGTGCCGAGGACACGGCGGTCCGGCCGCTCACCGAGCGGATCCGGACATCCTTCGGAGCCTCCCCGGAGAAGGACACCGAGGGTGGCGCCGCCAGCCCCCCGCCCGCTGCCGACCCCGAGCCCGCGAAGCAGAAGCCGACCAAGCAGAAGCGAACCTCCCCCAGCCGGTCGCCCCGCCGTGCCCAGCTGCGTCTGACCCGGGTCGACCCCTGGTCGGTGATGAAGACCTCGTTCCTGCTCTCGATCGCGATCGGCGTCGTGACCCTGGTCTCGGTGTTCATCGTCTGGTCGGTGCTCGACGCCGCCGGCGTCTGGGCCTCGATCAACCAGACCGTCCAGGAGATCGTGGGCGGTGAGGACGCCGCCTCCTTCGACATCGAGGCCTACCTCGGCACCTCACGGGTGATGGGCTTCACCATGGTGGTCGCGGTCGTCGACGTCGTCCTGCTCACGGCGATCGGCACCCTGAGCGCGTTCCTGTACAACATGGCTGCGGCCCTGCTCGGCGGTGTCGAGGTCACCCTCACCGAGGACAACGACTGACCCCCACTCGCGCGAGCGGGTCCGTGCCGGCGTACCTCAGCCCTGATCCGGGCTGAGGGCGCGGCGGCACGCTGGCCGCCGCGCAGCCCACCTCGGCGCGGGAATGTGCAGAGCAGCCCCCCGTTTTGGTGCCCCGGACACGGTCCGGTAATGTTCCACCTCGGTCGGACCGAGACGGCTTCCACGTCGAGGTTCGTCCACCCGGGCCTATAGCTCAGACGGTTAGAGCGCTTCCCTGATAAGGAAGAGGTCACAGGTTCAAGTCCTGTTAGGCCCACCACCGGTAAAGCCCCGCTCCTCAGGCGGGGGCTTTGTCGTTCGCTGGCGCCGGCAGGGGTCGGTCAGCGGCGGCGCAGGGCGGTCGCCCAGACATCGCCCCACTCGTCCACCTCGGGCCGCACCCGTTGCGCCGAGACGGCGAACACGCGGAAGAGCCAGATGGCCAACCACAGTCCGCCGGTCAACACCGACAGGACGGCGTGGAGGCCGTGATGGATCGGGGTCGGATAGGCGAGCACGGTCCCGTGCGGGCCCTCGAACACCACTCGAGCACGGTTGTCGACGACCTGGTCCTCGACGGCCAAGGTGAGCAGGTGCTTGCATTGGCCGGGAGTGGGGCGCAGGACCTGCCCGCCCTCCCGTGTCCGCATCAGGCCGGGATCCTTGAGGCGCTCCGGATCGGCGGAGTACGCCGCGGTGACCCACTTCCGGCCGTTCCATCGACGCCACTGATCGCCGTCCCACTTCATCGCACCCTTCTCGGGTCGATCGGTGGACCTATCCCAGGAGGAAGGCAGCGCACGAGTGGTCACGCTCTGAGTCTGGCCGGTCCGGGGCGGTACGCATCACCTTCTCTGGGTTCTGACGGAACGGGCCCCGACGCGCACGTCGGGGCCCGCTCGAAGGGTTGGCTTCACCGACCCGAGGGGGCGTCGTCAGTTCGGAGCGTCCGCGAGCCACTCGTCCCGTGCGTCCCGGTCGGCCTGGGTCTCCCAACCGGTGTGGGCGAGGTCGAAGAAGTCGTCGCCGTCGAGGTCCTCGATCTCGTCGGTGGCCATCGACTCGATGATGCCGTCGAGCCCGTTCTGGACGGCGGTGACGAACATCTTCATGCCCTTCTGGCCGAAGTCGTCGGCCTGGCCGCGGACCTCGAAGAGCACGGTCGGAGAGCCGTTGAGGGCGAACGCCGACCGGCCCTGGCCCTCGTACTCACGCTCGTCGAAGTGCACGTAGCGACCGACGGCTGCGAGCGGGGACTGGTCGTCGACGACGGCGTCCTGCATGCCGTTGGCGGCGGCGAGGGCGTAGCGGCGGGAGAGGTCCTGGTCGAGCAGCGGCCACTCCTGCTCGTACGCCGCGCCGTCGTTGACGCCCAGCGGCGGGTAGTCGAGTTCGACCGAGACCAGCTTGCCGTCCTGCGGACCACCCTCGAGGCGGCCGCAGGGCCCGGCGTGGTGTAGGTCGACGACCGCCGGCGGGGTGTCGAACTCCTCGCGGAGGTCGACGTACATGTCGCGGATCGCCTGCGACTCGGGGGAGAGGTAGAAGCCGGCATCGACCTGTCGGCCGGGGAGATCCTGCGGCCGCGGCTGGTAGTCGAGCTGCGGGTGGAAGTCGCGGTTGAGGTCGAAGCCGGTTTGGTCCTGGGTCTGGGAGAAGTACCAGGCCGGAGGGGCGCCCTCGAGCTGCGGGTACTGCTCGACGACCTGGTCCCAGGTGATCGCGTTCTGCCGGCGGTTGAGCTCGCCGCCATCCGGGTTGACCATCGGCATCGCCACCAGGGTGACGTTGCGCAGGATCTCCTTGGTGGCGCGGTCGTTCTTGGTGCCCAGCTCGCGGAGGAGGTTGAGCAGCGCCTCGGTGCCGGTGCGCTCGTTGCCGTGGATGGCGCTCTGCACCATCAGCACCTGGTCGCCGAAGCCGACGCGCGCCGCCCACATGGCGCGACCCTCGATGCTCTCGCCGACCTTGCTCACCTTGACCCGTCCGAGGCTCTTGCGCTGGATGGCGGTGAGCTCGCGGCCGAGTTCGTTGTGGAAGGTCCACTTGTTGGTGGGCGGGTCGTCGGTCGTCTGACAACCGGGGCGGTCGCGCTTGGCGGCCGGCGCGGCCTCGACTGCGGGGTTGGCGGAGACCAGCAGGCCCATGGCGAGGGAGCCTGCGAACAACGCCGCGGCGGTGGCCCGCCCGGCGCGTCGTACCCGAGATTTCTGACGCATGTGGTGTCTCTCTTTCCGGTGATGTGGCCGTCCCCCGGGCGGGGGTACGGCGCAGGCGGGTGCCTTGCCGGGCTGGGGGTACGACGGGCCGGTCGGGGTCAGCCGGTCGGCCCGTCGTACCCCCTGAGGTGTGGCTGGCTCAGCACTCGTCGATCGGTGCGGCCTCGGTGAGGCGGTACTCCGAACGCTCGTCGAGCAGCAGCGGGATCAGGCCCTGGTCCTCCTGGGCCATGCTCACCCGAACCCCGCCACCTCCGGTGCGCTCCCAGGTGATGCCGTGGATCCGCAGGGTGCTGCGTAGGCTGTCGAACTGCTCGGCGTCCAGCTGGTAGGCGCACATGGGGGTCGGGTCCGCGCCGTCCTGGGTGGTCGGGACCATATCGTCCTGACCGGCGAAGTAGACGACGCTCGCCTGGTCGGCCCCCTTCTGCGTGGCTCGCTCGGCCGCGGCCGCCGTTTGGCGCTGCACCTGGGTGCGGTTCTCGGCGATGAAGTCGGCGCTGCCCACCGCACTGTTGTAGTTGACCTCGACGCGACGCCGGTTCAGCAGAGCCTCGTCGGCCTCCTCCTCCGGGTTGAGGGCGTTGCCCGCCGTCTCGCTCAGCATGCCGACCACGTGCTGGAGGCCGGAGTAGTTGCGCAGGATGCGGCCCTGCCCGTCGCCGGCCACCTGCTGGAAGGGCTGGCCGTCCTTGACCAGGAGGCCGTAGATGCCGGCGGTGTAGCCGAGGCTCTCGACCTGCGGGGCCGAATAGTCGTTGTTCATCCTCTGCGCGAGCCGGTGGATCGCCGGGTCGACGTTGCGGTTGCGCGGCCACAGGTGGAGCAGGTCGGTGTTGTAGAACTCGCCTGCGCCGTACTCGTGCAGGTCGTTGAGTACGTCGGGCTTCCAGTCGCGGATCGTGGTGGCGATCGCCCTGCCCTCCGGGGTGGCGAGCTCCATCAGGTCGCGGTTGACGTCGACGCCGTCGGCGTTGCCCCGGGTGTCGGCGACCCAGCCGTCCGGGTTGGAGTTGAGGAAGAGCACGGTGGTGCGCTGGAGAAGACGTTCGACCGCCGGGTCGGGCGAGGTGGCCAGGTCGCGGGCCAGCTGCATGCAGGCCTCGCGCCCCGAGTTCTCGTTGCCGTGGATCGAGCAGTTGTACATCAGCACCGAACCTTGCGCCGCGGCATCGACCGACCTCGGCGCCGGTGCGCCCACCTTGACCAGCTGCAGCGGCCGGCCTTGGACCGTCGTACCGATCCGCTCCACCGCGACCCGCTCGGTGCTCTCGTCGAGCTGGCGCCAGAACCGCTTCGACTCATCGAAGGTGGTCCAGGTCGCGCCGTTGCTCTGCTCGAACGGCGTCTGAAGCGTGTCCGGTGCCGCCTCCAGGGCGGTCATCAGCTGGTCGTCCGGCTCCGCGGTGGCGGACGTCGCCCCCGACCCCACCAGACCGGCCGCGACCAGTGTCGCGGCGCCAGCGAGTGCGACGCCTCGCCGCCGTAGTCGAGACTTCGAGCGCGATGACTTGGATATGGACATGCAGGCCTCCCGATGCGGTCAGGCCACTGCACGGCATGCAGCACGTCATCCACCACTGCCGAGTCAGCGGCCGGTTGTTCTGCCTCCTCGAACCTATTGGTTGTTCCTGACGCGGCGTCAACCGACTAAGGGTGGTGGCGTTGACTGATGTCCGGCTGGTAGAGGGCGGCCCTGTCGCGGCAGGTGCTGGCATCGATTCACCGGCGCCACCGGGCGTTCGGTAGGCTGCCCGCAGTCCTACCTGACCCATCCTCTGGAGGAATAAGGTGAAGAAGCTCCTCGTCATCGCCGTCGTCGCCCTCGTCGGCGCGCTCGTCAGCAAGAAGCTCCTCGACCGCAGCAAGGCCGAGCAGGCCCAGTGGGCAGCCGCCACCGACCCCATCGAAGGCGCCTGACCGCAACGAGCGGGGCCTTGGCGCAATTGGTAGCGCACCTGCTTTGCAAGCAGGGGGTTAGGGGTTCGAGTCCCCTAGGCTCCACCACGAGAAACCGCGGGTCATCCTGCGGTTTCTCTCATTCCCAGGCGTATCCCCTGCTCCAGATGGATCCGCTGCGGGCGACTGACGGGTGAAGCTCGTCATCAGCTAGCGTCCAAGAAGGCCTGAAAGCGTTCCTCGAGGAGCGATGAGTCTGGCCGCTCTGCCCGCCGCTGCGGGAGCACCATCAACTCCTTGCCGTGGAACTCCTGGATCCCGTGCCGCAGCATCGGGCCATCCACCTCGTGTAGGACCTCGTCGTTGATCCGCACCTCGTAGCGGGGCGTGATCCCGAGGATCTGTCGGTCGTACGCTGCATGGTGCATCTTGCACAGGGTCAGGCCGTTGGTCACGATCGGCCGTCCGCCGCCGCTGTCCTCCTGGATATGCGCGGCGTCGAGGAGGTCGCTGTGGCGGAAGGAGCACACCGCGCACGAGGTGTTGTAAGCGCGCAGCACCGCGGCGCGGAATGGGCGCTGATGGAGGCGGATCTTGGTCAGTTGCCGCCGGTACGACGGGTCCAGCTCGAACTCGACCGATGGCCAGGTGATGTCGGGCTGAGGGACCGCGTCGATGTCGACGACGAACTGCTGCTGCGCGGGCTCTTCGCCGACGAGATAGATCGGGTAGAGGGCGCTGTATCCGCCGCCCTGGACCCCGAGCCACCAGATGAGCGGGAGTCGCTCGACCATGGCCTCGCGAAGTGCCCGGTTCTGGTAGTGGTACGGATCGTCGCCCCGCATCTTGTAGCGGTAGAGACCATCGGCGCCGACGGCATCGTCGTACGGCCGATCGGAGCCCTCGGGTCGGTACACGGTCCGCATCGACAATGCCGCGGAGAGTTGGCCAGGCTTCCAGATGCCCTGTTGAGTCGGCATCAGGCGAATGTTCTCCTCGAGGAGGGTGAGGTTGCTTGTGCTCGCCTGCGTGAAGGTCTCGTTCCCCACCGCGCGCTCGCGGTCGAGCCAGGCGAAGGCGGCATGCCTGATCGCCAGTTCCCGCAGTCGCTCGTGGGGGCTCACAGCGAGATCATCGCAGCTTTGCATCGGAGGCGATGCGGAGTTGCGAAGCAGCCGACGCGACCCGTACTCGCCACCGCCGCTGGACAGCCCTATGCTCGACCTCCTTCACCTGCTGGCCGGCGCGGCACCGTATACCGGAACGCCTTGGAGGACTGCGTATGGTGGCAGGCTCTGGACCGAAGGGTCCTCAAGCGAATCAACCTGCTGGTCCAAGACATTAGGCGGATGCCCCCAGTTACGAACGAGACTCCGGCACCGGCGCGCGGGGACCGAGGGACAGGCATGATGTCCCCATGAGCGCCGCACCCGCCGCGAGCCGGGCCGAGACCATCATCGCCGCGGCTTCGCGTTGGGTGGTCAGGGGACAGCGGCTGGACATGCAGGGGCTCGCCGATGAGATCGGCGTCTCCCGGGCGACTCTGTTCCGTCATGTCGGGGGGCGCGAGGATCTCCTCGCCGAGGCCCTGTGGATGCTCACGGAGTCCATGCTCAAGATCGCGGAGAAGCGCTGGGAGGGGGAGCGGCGCCCGGACCAGTTCCATTACTTCGGGACCGGGCATTACATCAACGAGATGATCGCCAAGTCCCCGGGAGTGCGACGTCTCCTCAACGAGGAGCCGACCCTCACCCTGCGCCTGGTCACCGATCCGCACGGGCGGATCCAACCGGGGGTCACCTCGTTCGTCGAGCAGTTGGTACGCCGGGACATGGAGGAGTTCGGTCTTCGGCCGGCCATCGATCCGGGCGATCTGGCCTACGCACTCGTACGACTGGGGGAGTCGTTCCTGTACGCCGACGTTCTGGCCGATCGCCACCCTGACCTCGCCACCGCCGACCGGGTCCAGCGCGCACTGTTCGAGGCACTGCTGACCTGAATCCGGCGCTCATCACACCGGACCTCCGCGAGGCTCTCCAAAAGGGGTATTTGCAACACTTCCGGGAAATGTCACACTCCTGCTCGGTGTGACGTGGGCCACGCGCGGTCGCTGGGACCGCTTGGTGGTCGCGTCCAGGAGGAATCAACGTGACAACGGAGAGTCAAGAGAGCACCATCACCCTCGATCGCCCGCCAGGGCCTGGCTTCTGGGCAGGCATTCGCAATCGTCACCTGGAGCATTACCCGAGCACCGGTCCGCGGATCGGCTACCTGGTGCTCGTCGTCGCCATCACCGTGATGCTCTATTACACCCTGTACGTCGGAGGGGCGGTCTCGACCCTGCTCCTGGTCGAGTTCGGGATGAGCTTCAAGTTCTATGTCTGGGCACTCGCCTTCGGCAACCTCGCAGGGGCGTTCGGAGCATTGGCCGGAGGTGTGGCCGACAAGATCGGTCGTACCCACCTCGTCGTCTACGGCCTGCTGCTCACCAGTCTCCTGACCGCGTTCGTCATCCCCGCGATGGACGCCAAGTGGCCCTTCATCATCGCCACCACGCTGGTCGGGGTCGTGGAGGGCATGATCCTGGTCGCGACCCCCGCCCTCATCCGGGACTTCTCTCCGCAGGTCGGCCGGGCCACCGCGATGGGGTTCTGGACGATCGGGCCGGTGCTCGGCAGCCTCATCGTCGGGGTGGTCGGCTCGATGACCATCGACGAGAACAGCCAGTGGCAATCGCAGTTCCGGATCTGCGGCTTCGTCGGTCTGGTGGTCTTCGTGATCGCCTTCCTCTTCCTGCGTGAGCTCTCCCCTTCGATCCGCAACCAGCTGATGGTCAGCGAGCAGGATCGCGCCCTGGTCGAGGCCCGAGCGCAGGGCATCGACGTCGAAGCGGCGTTGAAGAACCCCATCCGTCAGCTGCTCACCGCTCCCATCATCCTTTCCTCGCTGGCCGTCTCGGTGCTGCTGTTCTCCTACTACACCGCGATCGCGTTCGGCACGGTGATCTACACGACCATCTTCGGGTTCGCCCTCGACCAGGCCAACAGCGTGGCCACCTGGCAGTGGGGCGTCAACGTCGTCGCCCTGATCGCCGCGGGGCTCCTCTCCGACCGGCTCCGCGTCCGCAAGCCCTTCATGGTGGTCGGTGGCCTCGGCACCGCGCTCATGATCGTGCTGCTGCTCCAGCAGTTCGGCGGCAATCCGAGCTTCGGCACCCTCACCACCATCATCGCGTTGATGTCGGCGGTGTGCGCCTTCGGTTACGCGCCCTGGATGGCGAGCTTCACCGAGACCGTCGAGGCGCAGAACCCCGCCCTGATCGCCACCGGCCTGGCCATCTGGGGCTGGATCCAGCGGCTCACCGTCTTCGCATCGTTCCTGCTGGTGCCGCTGGTGGTCACTGCGATGACCCCGCTGGTGAACTACGGCGCCCAGACCGCGGAGATCGCGACCGAGTACCAGGCCGAACTGGCCACGGCCGCGGTGATCGAGCCCGAGACCATGGCCGCGATTTCGGCCGACCCGACCGACACCACCGCGCAGGCCGCCGCGGTCGGGCAGATCGTCGACGCCCAGGGGGTGAGCCAGGAGGAGGCGGTCGCGGAGCTCACCGCTCTCGGCCAGGTCCCGCCGGAGGCGATGAGCTTCCTCGCGGAGCACGGGGACTCCGTGGAGAACGCCGCTGCCGAGGCACCCGGCCAGTGGCAGACGTGGTACTGGGTCTGCTTCGGTGGCGCCATCTTCTTCGTAGGGTGCGTGCCTCTGCTCAAGGGCAGGTGGAGCCCGCGGGCCGCCAAGCGGGACGCTGAGGAGCACACCCGTCGGGTGGAGCAGGAGTTGGCCGCTCTCGAGGCGACCTCCGCCAACCGCTGAGAAGTTCCTATTCCATAGGGCACGAGGCGTCGCCGGTCGGGCCGACCGGCGACGCCTCACGTCGTTCCCGGGGCGGAGTGAGGCTCACCCCTACACGCATGGACACGGCCGGCGTGGGTACCGGCGGGAGATGAGTGAAGAGCTTCGCTACACTGTTCCCGGCATGAGTGACAAGGCGGCGGCACGGGTGATCGAGCTGCTGCAGGAGCGGCTGGACGCGCTCAACGACCTGCATCTGACCCTCAAGCACGTCCACTGGAACGTCGTCGGTCCCCACTTCATCGCCGTCCACGAGATGCTCGACCCGCAGGTCGACGCGGTCCGGGCGATGACCGATGCGGTGGCGGAGCGGATCGCGACGCTTGGCGGCTCGCCGCAGGGTACGCCGGGCGGCCTGGTCGAGCGACGCGGCTGGAGCGACTACAGCATCGGCCGCGCGCCGACGCAGGAGCACCTGGGAGCCCTGGACATCGCCTACCAGGGCGTGATCACCAGTCAGCGTGAGGCGATCACGGAGCTCGACGAGCTCGACCTGGTGACCCAGGACCTGCTGATCGGGAACACCGAACAGTTGGAGCTGTTCCACTGGTTCGTGCGCGCGCACCTGGAGGACTCCACCGGCCGGCTCAGCACCAAGGGTGCCGTGGGCGAGCAGGACGCCGCCCACCGCGCCGGCTGAAAGGGGGTTAGGGCCGTGAGCGATGAACTCACCGAGAGGACCATCGCGATCCTGGCCACCGACGGGGTGGAGCAGGTGGAGCTCACCGCTCCCCGCGAGGCGGTGGAGGACGCGGGCGGCCGAGCGGTGCTCGTCGTCCCCGGGGGGTCCCGGATCCAGGCGTACCACCACGACGTCGAGCCGGGGGAGACCTTCGAGGCCGACCGGGATCTCGCCAACTGCGACGCCGCCGACTTCGACGGACTGATCCTCCCGGGGGGCACGACCAACCCGGACCGGCTGCGACTCCTCCCGGAGGCGGCCGACTTCGTCCGGGGTTTCACGGACGCCGGCACCCCGGTGGCCGCGATCTGTCACGGCCCCTGGATGCTGGTCGAGGCCGACGTACTACGCGGGAAGACGCTCACCAGCTACCCCAGCCTGCGCACCGACGTACGCAACGCCGGGGGCAGTTGGCGCGACGCCGAGGTGCAGGTGTGTGGGACCAACGACTGGACGCTGGTGACCAGTCGCCGCCCCGACGACCTGCCGGCGTTCACCGAGGCGATGGTCGAGGCCTTCGCCGGGGTGGCTCGATAGGTCGACGCCCGGGCCGGTCCGGCGGGACCGACCCGGGCGACGGGTACGGAGCTAGTCAGTCAGGCGAGCACGACACGCTCGCGCCATTCAGTTCAGACCAGGTCGAACCGGTCCGCGTCCATGACCTTGACCCAGGCCGCGACGAAGTCATTGACGAACTTCTCCTTCGCGTCGTCGCTGGCGTAGACCTCGGCGAGGGCACGCAGCTCTGAGTTGGAGCCGAACACCAGGTCGTTGCGGGTGCCGGTCCAGGTGCGGCCGTCGCCCGTCGTACCGGTGAAGACCTCCTGGGAGGCGTCGGTCGCGGTCCAGGTGGTGTCGAGCTCGAGCAGGTTGACGAAGAAGTCGTTGCTCAGCGTGCCGGGCGCGTCGGTGAACACGCCGTGGTCGGAGCCGTCCCAGTTGGTGCCGAGCACCCGCAGGCCGCCGATCAGCACGGTCAGCTCGGGGGCGCTGACGCCGAGCAGGTTGGCCCGGTCGACCAGGGTGAACTCGGCCGGGAACTTGCTGGTCTTGGCCAGGAAGTTGCGGAAGCCGTCCGCCTTGGGCTCCATGTAGCCGAAGGACTCGACGTCGGTCGTCTCCTGGGTGGCATCGCCCCGGCCGGTGGTGGTGGTGACGGTGACGTCGACACCGGCGGCGGAGGCGGCCTTCTCCACGCCGACCGAACCGCCGACGACGATCGCGTCGGCCAGGGAGACGCCCTGGGCGGCGGCGATCTCGCCGAGCTGGGTCAGCACCGGCGCGAGCTCCGCAGGCCGGTTGATCGCCCAGGAGCGCTGGGGCTCGAGGGCGATCCGCGCGCCGTTCGCGCCACCGCGCTTGTCGGAGCTGCGGTACGTCGACGCGGAGGCCCAGGCGGTGGAGACCAGCTGGGAGACGGTCAGGCCGGAGTCGGCGATGGCCTGCTTGAGCGCGGCGACCTGAGCCTCGCTGAGCTCGGTGCCGGCAGGCACCGGGTCCTGCCAGATCAGGTCCTCGGCGGGGACCTCGGCGCCCAGGTACCGGGCCTTGGGGCCCATGTCGCGGTGGGTCAGCTTGAACCAGGCCCGCGCGAACGCGTCGGTGAAGGCCGCCTGGTCCTCCTTGAACCTCCGGGAGATGGCCTCGAACTCCGGGTCGACGCGCAGGGCGAGGTCGGAGGTCAGCATCCGGGGCTCGCGCTTGCCGTCCCCGAAGGACTCCGGCACCAGGCCGTCGCCGCCGTTGTCCTTCGGACGCCACTGGTAGGCGCCCGCGGGCGACTGGAACAGCTCCCACTCGTAGGCGAACAGGATGTGGAAGAACTCGTTGTCCCAACGGGTGGGGTGGTAGGTCCAGGTGACCTCGAGTCCGGAGGTGATCGCGTCGATGCCCTTACCGGAGTTGTGGGTGGAGGCCCAGCCCAGACCCATCTGCTCGATGCCGCCGGCCTCCGGCTCCGCACCGACCAGGTCGGCGTCACCGGCACCGTGGGTCTTGCCGAAGGTGTGGCCGCCGGCGATCAGCGCGACGGTCTCCTCGTTGCTCATCCCCATCTTGGTGAAGGTGTCCTTGATGTCGACCGCGGAGGCGAGCGGGTCGGGCTGACCCTCCGGGCCCTCCGGGTTGACGTAGATCAGGCCCATCTGGACCGCCGCCAGGGGGTCCTCCAGATCCCGCTCGCCGGAGTAGCGCTTCGTGCCGCCCTCCTCACCGCCGAGCCACTCGGTCTCGGGGCCCCAGTAGATGTCGTCGTCGGCCTCCCAGACGTCGGGACGGCCCCCACCGAAGCCGAACGTCGGGAAGCCCATGTCCTCCATCGCGACGTTGCCGGCCAGGATCATCAGGTCGCCCCACGAGAGGGCACGGCCGAACTGCTTCTTGACCGGCCACAGCACGCGGCGGGCCTTGTCCAGGTTGCCGTTGTCGGGCCAGGAGTTGAGCGGGGCGAAGCGCTGCTGACCGGTGCCGCCGCCGCCGCGGCCGTCGAAGACCCGGTAGGTGCCGGCGGAGTGCCAGGCCATCCGGATGAAGAGGGGGCCGTAGTGGCCGAAGTCGGCCGGCCAGAAGTCCTTCGAGTCGGTCAGGACGGCCTTGATCGCGTCCTTGACCTCGGCGAGGTCGAGGGAGAGGAAGGCGCTGCGGTAGTCGAAGTCCGCGCCGTACGGGTCACCCACGGCGGGGTTCTTCGCGAGGATCTTGAGATTCAGCTTGTTCGGCCACCACTCGTGGTTGGGAGATCCCTGAGTGGGGTGGACCAATGCGTCGTGCATCACCGGGCACTTGCCGGCCTGGGTTTCGTTCAGGTCGGCGAGCTCGGTCTCGTGGTTCTCGGACATGGTTCCTCTCCATTGGGGCGGTGATGGAAGTCGGATGGGGGATCGAGGGTGAGTCAGGCGCTGGCGGCGATGCAGTCGGGGCACTGGCCCCAGAAGATGACTTCCGCCTCGTCGATGTGGAAGCCGTGGTCGTCGGAGGCCTGCAGGCAGGGTGCGGCACCGATGGTGCAGTCGACGTCGCTGATCGAGCCGCAGGTGCGGCACACGACGTGGTGATGGTTGTCGGCGACCCGGGTCTCGTAGCGGGCCACTGAGCCCAGCGGCTGGATCTTGCGGACCAGGCCGGTGGAGGTCAGGGCACGCAGGGTGTCGTAGATCGCCTGGTGCGAGACCTCCGGCAGGCCCTGCCGGACGACGCCGATCACCGTGTCGGTGTCGGCATGCGCGTGCCGGTGCAGGGCGTCCATGACGGCCAGCCGGGGTCGGGTCACACGCAGGCCCACATCGCGCAGCATCTGCGTGAAATCGGGCTGCTCTGGCATGCCCCGATCGTGCCACCAATTCTTGAACAGATCAAAAAATGATGGCGTCAGTTCGGTAAGAGCTTCAGCGCCCCACGGCCTTCTCCAGATCCGCCTTGCTCATCTTCGAACGGCCCTTGACGCCCTGTCGCTTGGCATCGGCGTACAACTGCGCCTTGGTTCGTCCCTGAGCTCCGTGCCCGGATCGCTTGCCGCCGCGGTGGCCGGGGGACACATCGTCGGTGGAGGTGCGACTGCGCTGCTTCGACTCGCCCTTCTGGGCGCGCTCCTTGTTGACCGTGCGCGCGGCGATCTCCTCGGCGCGGTCCTCGCTGCGCCCCTGGTCGAGCTGGCTGGCCTTGACCTTCTCGTACTGACGCTCGCGCTTCCTGCTCCAGGCCTGTTGTGGCATGTCTCCTCCTGGCGTCGGCCGTAGCTGCCGATCTCGACGTACCCGTCGGGGGCGGTTCCATGCGGAACGTGTCCGTCCCCGCGGGCCGGCTCGCCCGATCAGGAGACTCCGGGTCTGCTGTGCCGACACGACGGTGACCGCGACGAGCGGAGCGCCCGGGATCCGACTGCCGGGATCGGGTCAGAGATCGACGACCATCTTGCCGGTGGCCCGTCCGGAGAGCTGGATCTCGAGGGCCTTCTCCCAATCTTCCAGCGGAAGGTGGTCGGTGCGCGGACGGATCCTGTCGCCCCGGGCGTACGCCGCGAGGATCGTGTCGACCATCCGGCGAACGGCGGGAGCGTGCTCGCGTCGCTCGTCGATGCGGCCCCAACCGATGTAACGGCCGTAGTTGTGGCCGATCACCGCGATGTCCTTGACCAGCAGGTGGTTGGCGGCGGCCCGGGGCACGCTGCCGGAGGCGAACCCCAGGGTGACCAGCCGCCCGCCAGGAGCCGTACTCCGCACGGACTCGTCGAACAACGCGCCGCCCACCGGGTCGATCACCACATCGGCGCCTCGGCCCCGGGTCAGGTCGCGAACCGCCTCGCGGAGGGTGTCGGGCGTGGAGGGCAGTACGGCGTCGGCGCCCTCGGCCGCGACGGCGGCCCGCTTCTCCGGCGTACTCGCGGTCGCGATCACGCGCGCACCCATCAGCCGGGAGATCTGGACCGCTGCGGTGCCCACCGCCCCGGCGGCACCATGGACGAGGACGGTCTCGCCGGGCTCGAGTCGGGCCCGCCAGGCGAGCGCCGACCACACGGTCGGGTAGGTGATCGGGAGAGCGGCCGCCGGCCCGGGATCGGCGCCGTCCGGCAGCGGGTAGACCGTGTCCGCGGTGGTCACCACCTCCTCGGCCAGACCGCCCCAGTCCAGGGCCGCCACCACGCGCTGCCCCACGGTGAGGCCATCGACCCCGTCGCCCACCTCGAGCACCTCGCCGCTGATCTCGGTGCCGGGGGTGAACGGGAGCGCTGGTCGGCGCTGGTAGGTGCCGGCGACGAAGAGCTTGAGCGCGAACCCGATGCCGACGTGGCGCACCCGGATCCGGACCTGACCGGCGGAGAGTTCCGCGCGGCCCAGGGTCGTCAGCTCCAGGTCGCGCCAGTCGCCGAACTCGCGGCAGACCAGGGCTCGGTATTCGGGATCGGTGTTCATCCTCGCCTTTCTGTGATGGTGTGCGGCGCGAACCTACCGGCCCTGCTGCGCCGCGAGTAGCTGGGTCTCGCGCCCGAGGAGTTCGGTCAGGACGACGTCGTTGTGCTCACCCTTGTGCGGTGCCGGTCCGGCGACGCGACCGGGGGTCTCGGAGAGCAGATATCGCGGACCCTCCACGGTCACCGAACCGAGCCGGGCGTGCGGCAGCGTGACGAGATGGCCGCGGTGGACGACCTGAGGATCCGCGCTGATGTCGCTGCTGTCGGCAGAGATGTGCGCGGGCACGCCGGCGTTGTGCAGGTGGGCCTGCGCCTGGGCTCCGGTGAGCTGCGCGGTCCAGGCGGCGACCGCGTCCTCGAGGTCGGCTGCTC
Organism: Nocardioides insulae DSM 17944; assembly: GCF_000422825.1. Taxonomy (GTDB): domain Bacteria; phylum Actinomycetota; class Actinomycetes; order Propionibacteriales; family Nocardioidaceae; genus Nocardioides; species Nocardioides insulae. The sequence continues at coordinate 197,268 of NZ_AUGU01000017.1, forward strand.
GAGCGCGCCTGCCCTCCGCGTGGCGAAGTCCGGGATCCACACCCAGGTCGGGTCGCCCGATGAGTTCGGCGAGCGCGGGCCACTGCTCGTCCTGGGTCACTGCGACGGCGATGTAGGTGTGCCGGTCCGTGCCCGCCGGTGGCTTGGTCGGGAAGACGCCGTGTGGTGCGAATTCGCGGTCGGCATTGCCGAGCCGCTCGGCGATGGTGCCGTCGTAGGCGAACTGGGCCATCTCCGGAGCCTGCATCCACACCCCTGCCTCGACCTGCGACAGGTCGATGTAGCAGCCGCGGCCGGTCCGCCGCCGGTTCTCCACGGCCCCCAGGAGTGCGGCGAGTCCGAAGCGCGGGGCGATGAAGTCGGTGTACGGCCCGAAGGGGCCCAGCGGAGGACCATCGTTGCGTCCGGCGAGTGTCTGGAACCCGGACAACGCCGCGCCGATGTTGCCGTATCCGGCCATCTTGGCCAGCGGTCCGCTCTGCCCGTTCAGGGAGGCGCTGAGCATGATCAGGTCGGGATGGTCGGCACTGAGCGTCGGATAGTCGAGGTGCCACCTCGCCAACAGGCCGGGGGAGAACGACTCGACGACGACGTCTGCCCACGCGGCGAGGTCGGCTGCCGTCCGCTGCCCGTCCGCGGTGCTCAGGTCCAGGGTGATCCCGAGCTTGCCCGCGTTCCATGTGCCGTAGAGCGCCGAGTTCTCCGGATCCTGGACTGCGCCGTAGTACGGCTGCATCAGCCGGGCGGTCTCGGGGGTCGCCGGCGACTCGACCCGTACGACGGTCGCGCCGAAGTCGGCGAGGGCGCGGGTGATCGAGGGTCCGGCGACGACCCAGCTGAAGTCGAGCACCTTGAGACCCTCGAGGGGCAGGCGAGGCACCTGCTCGGCCGCGCCCTCCGAGGCGGCTCGCTCGCCCACGGAGGGGCCTGCCGCGGTGGGCTCGAGCCACTCCGCGAGCACCTCGGCGGTGTGTTCGCCGGGCGTCGGGGCCGGCCGCGAGATGCTCAGCGCCTCCCCCTCGATCGCAGCGAACGGTCCCGGCATGGTCCGCCGACGTTCGCCCGAGCCGAGGGTCACCCAGAAGTCGCGGTGCCGCAGCTGCTCGGAGGCCAGGATGTCGGAGGAGTCGAGGATCGGGACGCACAGGAGCTTGTGCTCGACGGCGGCGGCGAGCACCTCGGCCTTGGTCTTCGTGGTGAAGAACGCCCGCACTCTGGAGCGGAGATCGACGATGTCGTCCTGGGTGAGCTCACCGTCGGCGATGAGTTGGGGCGCGAGGCGGTAGTCGATCTCGGCGTACCGCCCCAGATCGACCCCCTCGGCGGCGAGCCAGGCGATGAACCGGGTGGTGAACCCACCACTGGCCGGGCCGATGCTCAGATGGAACTCGACGAGTCCGTCCTTGCACTCCCACTTCTTCAGGCCTGGTGGGGTGGCGCTTCCGCTGCCGGACTGGTCGACCCGCTTCTCCTCGAGGCGCAGCCCGGCGAACATCTCCCGCGGGGTGTCGCCCGCGGCGTGGGTGAGGATGCGGGCCAGGGTCGAGGCGCCCATGCTCGTCTGCGCGGAGACGTCGACGAGCTGGCCCCGACCCGACTCGGCGCGCGCGAGCAGGGCGAGTTGGGCACCGGCTGCCGCATCCCCGGCGGCATGGAGGAAGGCCTGCGGAAGGGAGATCCGCAGCGGGGATCCGCCGTCGGGACGGTGCTCATCGAGCGGCCCACCGGCCGCCCAGACGGTGAGGTCGGAGGCCGGCAGGTCCGCCTTCGGGCCGGTCCGGCCGAAGGGTGTGATGGAGACGTAGACCAGGCCCGGGTTGAGTTCCCGGAGGTCCGCGTAGTCGAGTCCCAGCGGGCCCATCGTGCTCGGCCCTGCCGACTCGATCACCACATCGGCCACGGTGGCGAGGCGGCGGATCAGCTGCCGGCCCTCCGCGGAGTCGCGGTCGGCGATGGCGCCGCGCTTGTTCGCCGCATAGGTGTCCCAGACGAAGGAATCACCACCATCCGACGGCCGAGGCGCGCGGCGGCGTGCCGTGCTTCCCTCCGGGGGTTCGACCTGCACCACATCGGCACCGAGGTCGGCCAGGAGCCGTCCGGCCAGGAGGCCGCGCTCGTCGGTCAGGTCGAGCACTCGGTACCCGGAGAGAAACGCCATCGCCACACTTTCGTCGTACGAGAAGCCCCGTCGGCCACCCTGTCCTTAACGAACGTTCGTTGCTACGGTGCCAGATTATGTGACACGCCTCACCGCCTTGTGAAGGCCGCACAACGAATCGCGGAATCCGGCCCTGCCGGCCCGGGTCGGGTGGCGCTGTGGGCGGTCCGGAAGGCGCGCACATCAGAAGACCTCAGCACCCTGAGCCCCCAGGACTCGAAGGAGAACGGCGCCCCATGAAGAGATTCACCATCGCGACTGCGATGACGACGGCCCTCGGTATGGCCGTGCTGTCCGGATGTGCAGGCTCGGTCGGGCAGGCGGAGGCGGATGGCTCCGCCGGTGAGGGCGTGGAGTACGGCGCCTCCAAGGCGGAGTATCAGGAGGCCCTGGCGGACATGGACCCGGTCGAGTTGGTCTACCAGGGCGGCTCCACGGGCACCGGACACACAGCTGATCGGGAACGCGCCTTCGCGAAGTCGATCGAGGAGTGGTCGGGAGGGAAGATCAGCGTCGAGGTCATCTTCGGGCAGAGCATCGCGCCCTACGACGAGGTGGTCGAAGCTGTGGCCGATGGTCGCATCGACCTCGGCATGGAGATCCCGATCTACAACCCCGCCAAGTACCCGGCGATCACCGACCTGAGCGCCCTCTCGGCGGCTCCCGCACCGGGTCCACTGCTTCCCGAGATGGTGCACATCGCCGCCGGACAGGAGGTGGCATGGGACACCGCGCCGGTCCTCGACGACGTTCGTGACAAGGGTGTCGAGGTGCTGGTGCCGGCGGAGTTCGAGTTCTCGAACTCTCTGATCTGCTCCGAGCCGGTGACCTCACTGAAGGACTTCAAGGGCAAGCAGATCCGCGCGGGGTCGGCCACCGACTTCGCTCTGGCCGAGGCGCTCGGCGCCTCGGGGGTCTCGCTCCAGCTGGGTGAGGTGTACGACGCCCTGCAGCGTCACGTCATCGACTGCGCGATCATCTCGCTCAAGATCGCCGCCTCCCAGGGTCTTCTGGAGGTGGCGCCCGAGGTGACGTTCCCGACCGATGTGTCCTGGGGCCGCAGCTCCACCGCCCTGGTCGCGGGCGCGAAGGTCAGCCAGCTGCCCCTTGCGGCCCGCCAGCTGATCTGGGACATGCTCGAGGGGTACGTCCGCGACCACATCAGTTCGACCGCGGCCTGGACCGTCGACGCGACCGACGCGGTGCATCAGTTCGGCGGTGGGTTCCACCGGATCGACCCGGCGGCCGAGGAGAAGCTCCAAGAGGTCATCGACGGACTGCGCGAACCCGGGGCCCTCAATGTCCTCGACCCGCAGGCGACGGGTGAGGATCTCGATGCCGCGATCGAGAAGTGGACCGGGATCGCCGAGGACGAGGGCTACAGGGACTATGCGGATTGGAACGAGATGGCCGCAGAACTCGGCGATGAGCCACTCGACGTCGACGCGTACGCGAAGCGGATGTACGAGGAGATCTACCTCCCGCACCGCCCTAGCTGAGCCGGGCGTCGGCCCGGGCTCCCCGACCGGTTCGGTCGGTTCGGCCCGGCCCGCTGACGAGCGGTTGCCGATCGACACCGGGGCCCGGCCTGTGGTTCAGGCCGGGCCCCGGTGTGGGTGTGGTGGTGGGTCAGTTGAGGGTGAAGGTGTAGGTGGTGGTGTTGCCGGCGAGGTCGTGGATGGTGAGGGTGTTGGTGCCTTGGTGGGCGCC
>NZ_KE383930.1:0-68151 GCF_000422825.1 Nocardioides insulae DSM 17944
CGAAGATCGCTCCGCTCATCGATGAGCTGGGCCCCCGTTTCACCCGACTCAGCGACGAGATCTGGGCCCACCCCGAACTGCGGTGGGAAGAGCACGAGTCGATGAAGAAGCAGATCGAGGCCGCCGAGGAGTTCGGCGCCCGGATCACCACCTCGGTGGGAGGTGTGCCGACCGCCTTCTCCGCGGAGTGGGGCTCGGGCGCACCCGTGATCGGGTTCCTGGGTGAATACGACGCCCTGGCCTCGCTGAGCCAGGAGGCGAGCTCCACCGAGCGTGCCCCCGACCTCGAGAGCGACACCGAGGCCGGCCACGGCTGTCACCACAACCTGCTCGGATCCGGCTCACTGCTCGCCGCCGTCGCCCTGGCCCGGCACATGGAGAAGAACGATCTCCCCGGCACCGTGCGCTACTACGGCTGCCCCGCCGAGGAGGGCGCCGCCGGCAAGACCTTCATGGTCGCGGGCGGGGCCTTCGACGATGTCGACGCCGCGGTGACCAACCACCCGTACCCCGCTGCGTCCGCGGTGCAGTGGAGGACCCTGGCCTACACCCAGGCCTACTTCCGCTTCCGCGGGCTCCCGGCCCACGCCGGCGCGGACCCGCACCATGGACGCAGTGCCCTGGACGCGGCCGAGCTGATGAACGTCGGGGTGAACTTCCTGCGTGAGCACATGGAGGACACCGACCGCATCCACTACGCCTTCATCGACGCCGGCGGTCCCTCGGCCAACGTCGTCCAGCCCACCGCCGAGCTCTACTACATCGTCCGCTCCCCCACGGTCGCCAAGATGCGCGCCCTCTACGAGCGGGTCAAGAAGGTCGCCCGCGGCGCGGCCCTGATGACCGAGACCGAGGTGGAGATCGAGTTCGACGGCGCCTGCGCCGAGATGCTGCCCAACCGGGTGCTGGAAGAGGCCCTGTACGCGAGCGTCGTCGAGCTCGGCGGTGTGCCCTTCGACGAGGCGGATCAGGAGTACGGCCGGGTACTCAGCGCAGGTCTGCCCGCCGGCGCCGCCGAGGGCGCCCGGCAGATGCTGGGACTGCCTGACACTGCCGAGCCGTACTACACCGGCATCCTGCCGCTTCCCGACCCCGTCCACCGGACCCAGAACACCGGGTCGACCGACGTCGGCGACGTCAGCTGGGTCACCCCCACCGTGCAGATGGCAGCGGGGACCGCGATCCTGGGTACGCCGCACCATTCCTGGCAGATGGTCACCCAGGGCAAGTCCCCGGCCGCGCACAAGGGCATGATCCACGGCGCCAAGGCGATGGCCGCGGTGGCCCTCGACATGCTCACCGATCCCGACCTGCTGACGCGGGCCAAGGACGAGTTCCAGGGCGTCATCTCCAAGACGCCCTACGAGAACCCGATCCCCGAGGGCACCGTGCCGCCGCCGCTGCGCCCGACCTACCGGCCGGCGTGATCTGCCGGCTGCGCTGAGCTGCTCCCCAGCACTCGGGACCGAACAACTCGCCCCGGGAGCTGGGAGCAGGTCACGGGTCCGCGCAGTCGGAACCGAATCCGCTCGCCGAGCAATCCCCGCCCAACTGCCGCGCTCCCCACTCGCTCCGGCAGGCACGTCCGCCGCCGGAACAGGTCTTCCCGCCACCGCACCACCCATGAAGGAGTCTCATCCATGAGCAACCTCACCGACGTCGGCACGATCATCGACGTCCTCACCCCCGAGTTCACCGCGCTCAGCGACGCGATCTGGGACCACCCGCAACTTCGCTGGGCGGAGTACGACGCGGTCGATCGTCACATCGCCGTGGCCGAGGCACACGGTGCCACCATCACCCGCGAGATCGGCGGGATTCCCACCGCCTTCTCCGCCGAATGGGGCACCGACGGGCCGGTGATCGCCTTCCTCGGCGAGTACGACGCCCTGGCCGGACTGAGCCAGGCCTCCGGATCGACGGAGTGCGCGCCCGACCCCGACAACACCACCGGCTGCGGGCAGGGCTGCGGGCACCACCTCCTCGGGGCGGGCGCCCTGCTCGCCGCCGTCTCTGCCGCGAAGTTCCTCGCCGAGAAGAACCTGCCGGGCCGGGTCCGCTACTACGGCTGCCCGGCCGAGGAGGCGGCGGCCGGAAAGTCCTTCATGGTCAAGGCCGGCGCCTTCGCCGACGTCGACGCGACCGTGACCTGGCACCCGAATTCACGGACCTTCACCCGCCAGACCCGCACCGTCGCCTACGCCCAGATGTACTTCCACTACCGCGGCGTCGCCTCCCACGCCGGGGCCGCACCGCACCGCGGGCGCAGTGCGCTGGACGCCGCCGAACTGCTCAACATCGGCGTGAACTTCCTGCGCGAGCACATGCCCGACAGCGCCCGGATCCACTACGCCTTCACCGATGTCGGCGGCGAGTCGCCCAACGTGGTCCAGGAGAAGTCCTCGATCTACTACGTCGTGCGGGCCGAGACGGTCGCCGAGATGCGCGAACTCTACGAGCGGGTCTTCGACGTGGCCCGCGGCGCCGCTCAGATGACCGGCACGGAGTTGAGCATCGAGTTCGACGGCGCCTCGGCCGAGATCCTCCCGAACGATGTGTTGGAGGAGGTCCTGCACCGCAACGTCACCGAGCTCGGCCCGATCCCCTTCGACGCCGACGACGAGGCCAGGGCCAAGACCTTCGCCGACACCTACGAGGCCAAGGAGCTCGCCAGCGAGCGAGCGCTGATGGGGCTGCCGCGCGGCGACACCCGGGTGCTCGCGGACGTCGTACCGCCGATGGACATCACCCAGCCGCGCCAGCTCATCTCCGGGTCGACCGACGTCGGCGACGTCTCCTGGGTCACGCCGACGGTCCAGATTATGACCGCGTGCATGTCGATGGGTACCGCGCCGCACTCGTGGCAGTTCGTGGCCCAGGGCAAGCTCCCGGCCGCGCACAAGGGGATGGTCTACTCGGCCAAGGCGATCGCCGGCACCGCCCTGGACCTGTTCACCGACCCCAACCTCCTCGCCCAGGCGCGCAAGGAGTTCGAGGAGACCACCGCGATCACGCCCTACGACTGCCCGATCCCCGACGGCGTCATCGCCCCGCCGCTGCGGAACCGCGCCTGAGAAGGGAAGGTCACTCCATGCAGCAGACACACGAGCTGAGCGCCACCGAACTCACCGCCGCCTACCGCACCGGGGACCTGTCTCCCGTCGACGCCCTCAAGGCCGCGACCGCCCGGATCGAGGACAAGGACGCCCTCCACCGAGGGATGTACGTCGTCGACACCGACGGGGCCACCCGAGCCGCCCGGGCCAGCGAAGAGCGCTGGAGGCGCGGCCAGCAGCTCGGCCCCCTGGACGGCGTACCGGTCACGCTCAAGGAGAACACCCCGGTCATCGGATTCCACCAGTCCCTGGGGACCGCGGCCCGCCACCCGCGACCAGCGGAGGTCAACTCCCCCGTCACCGACCGCCTCCTGGAGGCCGGCGCGGTGATCGTCGGATCCACCACGATGCCCGACCTCAGCGGACTCGGTTCCGGCGTCTCCTCCCGTCACGGCACCGCCCGCAACCCGTGGAACCCCGCCTGGAACACCGGTGGGTCCTCCTCCGGCGCCGCGGTCGCCACCGCCTTCGGCTACGGCGCGATCAACATCGGCACCGACATCGGCGGCTCGATCCGACTGCCCGCCTCGTTCACCGGCGTCTTCGGGTTCAAGCCCTCCTACGGACGGGTGCCGATCCTGGACACCTACCTGGGCAGGGTCGCGGGCCCGATGACCAGGACCGTGGCCGACGCGGCTGCGGCGATGACCTACCTGTCCCGCCCGGACAGGCGGGACTGCGCCTCCCTGCCAGCACAGAACATCGACTGGACCGGCCTCGACCTCGAGGTCACCGGTCTGCGGATCGGACTCTGCTTCGACGTGGCCCCCGGTACCCGGGTCGATCCCGAGGTGGCGGCCGCGGTGTCCCGCGCCGCGGACCGGTTCGCCGAAGCCGGAGCGGAGATCATCCCGATCCCGGCCTACCTCTCCCGGGACTACCTCAGCGAGGCGCAACTGCCCTTCATGGCGGCCCACCAGTGGTCCCAGCTGAACGACCCGGCGCTGATCGATGACCTCTCCAAGGCCTACCAGCCGATGGTCGAGGGCGCCCGACGCGTGCAAGAGATGAGCCCGTTGGACGTGATCCGGGCCTACGACCTGATCGGGCCGATGGTCTCGGAAACAGTGCAGACGCTCGACGCCTACGATCTGGTGCTCTCACCGGTCTGCGGCTCGGTCACCGGGCCGGCCGAGAGCATGATGACCGAGGAACTGACCGGCGCGAACTTCACCTCGCCGCTCAACGTCGCCGGCACCCCGGCGGCCTCGATCAACTGTGGCTTCACCACCCAGGGAAAGCCGATCGGACTCCAGATCGCCGCCACCCGGTTCGAGGACCTCCGGGTGCTCCAGGCCTCCGCGTGGTACGAGGGCCACCGCGGCGAGGGCGCCACCCCCGACTGGAGCCGGCTGATCTGACCCGGCATCCGGCCCGTGGCCTACGGGGTGCCGGCTTCGGGACCGCTGGATCCGCCGCCACCAGCCGATCAGGATGAGTGGGGTCATCACCGCCACGAGCCCGTAGCCGAGCCAGGCGCCCCAGCGGAACGAGCGCTCATCACCGGCCAGTGACTCGCGTACCTCGTCGCTGTCGATGTGGACATCAGACCGGCGGGCCGGATCCCAGACGACGCCGACCTCGTCCCCGACGGACCAGCCCTCGCAGACCTCGTACTCGATGAAGTTGGTCCGGTATCGCCGGCCGTCGACGATGGGGCGGTAGGTGACGACGGGACAGTGCACGGTCGAGGTCGACGTACGTCCCCGGCGTCCGTAATGGGTGACCTCCCGTGCACGGATCTCGGTGACCCTGCCGACGCTGTGCTCGCCCTCGGCGCGCAACCGGTCGAAGTCGGCAGCGCTCTCGCTCGGCCCGCCCCACAGGTGGGTCGTGCACACCAGCAGGATCCCGATGACGAGCAACGTGTAGCGGGCCATGGCGGAATCTCACACCACCGACATCCGCAGCCGTGATCGGGGTCGGCGGGACTCCGCAGCGCCCGCCTCCTCGATCCACAGGGCGTAGTCCCTGGATCAGCCGTCAGGCCTGGCTGCGCAGGTATCGCCCGAAGTGGGGGACGGTGAAGGCGATCAGGCCGCGCTCGCCGGAGTAGATGAGGCCCTTCTTCAACAGGGCGTCCCGGGCCGGGGAGAGCGATTGCGGCTTCTTACCCAACAGGGCCGCCACATCCGCGGTCGCCACCGAGCCGATGTCGTCGATCCGGCCCTCCCCGCGGGTGGCCATCTCGACCGCGGCATCGGCCATCGCGCGCAGGTAGTCGCGTTCACCGGGGGTGGCGCGCTCGAAGCGGGAGCCGAAGAAGCCGACCGCGAGCTCACGGTCGGCCTCGGGGGCGGCCACCCCGACGTCCGCGGCCGTGATCGGCGTACGCGGGGCGAGATCCCACACCGCCTTGCCGTACGCCTGGATGAAGTAGGGGTAACCACCGGTGTGCTCGTACATCGCGGCCAGTGCGTCGCTCTCGAAGTCGGCCTCCTCCTCCGCCGCCGGCGCGGCCAGGGCACGATCGGCCGACTCGCGCGGGAGCCGGTCGATGCGCTGATAGGAGAAGAGCCGCTCGGAGTAGGACTTGGACGCGGAGAGTACGGCGGGCAGGTGCGGCAGGCCGGCGCCGACCACGATCAGAGGCAGGCCGGACTGGCTGATCTCGTGGCAGGCGGCGCACATCGCCGAGACGTCGTCGGGCCCGAGGTCCTGCATCTCGTCGATGAACACGCCGACCCCCTTGCCGACGTCCGCGGCGAGGCCGCCGACGTCGGTGAGGAGTTCGACCAGGTCGATCTCGATGTCGCCCGAGTCGGCCCTGCCGCGCACCGCCGGTGCGTCGATGCCGGGGCTCCACTGCTCCCGCAGCTTGGCGTTGGGCCCCGCCTCACGCTGCACGAAGGAGCGCAGGACGCCGAGCACGTGGTCGACGGCGTCGGCATCGGGGTGGCCGAGTTCGCGGATCGCCTGGTGCAGGGCACTGGCGAGGGGGCGGCGCAGCGACTGGTCCGGTCGGGCCTCGAACTTGCCGGTCCCCCACCCCTTCCGCACCGCCGCCGACCTCAGCGCGTTGAGCAGCACCGTCTTGCCCACCCCGCGCAGCCCGGTCAGCACGAGCGAACGCTCCGGCCTCCCCCGCGCCACCCGCTCCAGCACGACGTCGAAGGCGCGCAACTGGTCGTCACGACCGGCCAACTCGGGCGGGCGCTGGCCGGCGCCGGGTGCGTAGGGGTTACGGATGGGATCCACGATGCGACCGTATCGAGGGATCTAGGAAGAGTCCTAGATTTCGCTAGCGCGTCGCATCGACCTGAGGAGCAGTGGTTGCGGCGACCCGGGTCGGAGTAGCGTGCAGGCAGCGCAGTCACCTGCGCGGTCTGATGAGGGCTGAGCTGATGGATCCGGTCGAGGGCGCCGCCACCTTCCAGAGATCGGGCGCGGAGTACGACGCCTTCATGGGCCGCTACTCGCGGTCGCTGGCCACGTTGTTCGCCGACTGGGCCGGGGTGGTCGCCGGGCAGTCCGCACTCGACGTCGGCTGCGGCCCCGGTGCGTTGACCGGTGTGCTCGTACAGCGGCTCGGTCCCGGCGGGGTGCTTGCCTGCGACCCGTCGGAGCCGTTCGTGCAGGAGTGCCGCGCTCGACACCCGGGCGTCGACGTACGCCGGGGCCGTGCCGAGCAGCTGCCCTGTGAGGACTCCTCCCGGGATGTGGTGCTGGCGCAGCTGGTGCTGCACTTCGTCAGTGACCCCGAGACTGCCGCGGCCGAGATGCGACGGGTCCTGCGCCCCGGCGGCACCGTGGCCGCGTGCAGCTGGGACTTCGCCCAGGGCATGGCGATGCTGCGGCACTTCTGGGACGCCGCCACGAGCCTGGATCCCGCCGCCCCCGACGAGGCCGCGCTCCGCTTCGGCAAGGAGGGTGAGCTGGCCGAGCTGTTCGAGGGCGCGGGCTTCCAGCAGACCTCCGAGACGACCCTGGAGGTGACCTCGTCCTACGTGTCCTTCGACGACCTGTGGTCGGGCTTCCTGGCCGGGATCGGCCCCGCCGGGCAGTACGCCGTGACCCGCCCGAGGGATCAACAGGATGCCCTGCGCCGCGCCCTGTTCGAGCAACTCGGGTCTCCGGACGGGCCCTTCGAGCTCCGCGCGGTCGCCCGCGCCGCGCGCGGTTCGGCACCGCCGGCCTCCGCCGCGACGTCGCCGTAGCCGAGACCCGGCGAAGGTTCGGCGCCGGCCCGGCCGACCGACCGGGACGGCATCGCCGGGCCCTTCCTCTGTCGTGACGCTCCGTCCTCACCTCAGGTGTCGGGCGAAGAACCTGCTCGCGTCCTCTCCGGCCCACGCGGGCACGCCGGTGTGCCCGCCCATGTTGGCCTGAAGCGTCTTCTCCGCCGACCCGAAGGCGTCGAACAGGTCGAGCGCCAACTGCCGGTCGTTGCCCTCGTCGTCCCACTGCAGCAGAACGTGCAGTGGGATCGTGACCTGTCGCGCCTCGTCGAATATCGCCCGGGGCACGTAGCTCCCCGCGAACAGGCCGGCCGCCACGATCCGCGGCTCGACCAGCGCCAGCCGGACACCGACGGCGATCACCCCGCCCGAGAACCCGACCGGGCCGCCGATCTCGGGCAGTGCGAGGAGTGCGTTCAGGGTGGCCCGCCACTCCGGGACCGCCTGCTCGACGAGCGGGAGGATCAGTCGTTCGACGATCTCCTCGCCCACCGGCTCCCCCGCCGCCAGGGCGCGGCGAAGGCCGGCCCGGGCCTGATCGACTCCGTCCAGGCGGGGTCGATCGCCGCTGCCGGGCAACTCGATGGTGGCCGCGGCGTAGCCGTCCGCCAGACAGCGTCGGGCCCGCGCCGCCAGACGGGGGTACATCCGGCGCATTCCCCCGGGGTGGCCCAGCAGGATCACGGGCAACGGTGAATCGACGTGGTCGGGCGTCCACACCGTGCCGGGGATCTCGCCGAGGGTGAAGTCGCGTTCGAGGCACCCGCCGTCGAGACGTCGTTCGGAGATGACGTGCATGCGTGTGCCTTTCACTCGGAGGGTGCGCGGCGCGCGATCCAGGCGTCGACCTTCACCCACTGGTCGAAGAGCCATGCCTCGCGAGCCTCGTCCCCCGCGGGGAGGTCGGCGGCGTGGGTCAGCCAGCCGCCGAGCACGATGGTCTTGTCCATCGGGAGCTCGCGCCAGATGTCGCGGACGGTGACCAGCCGTTCCAGCCCGGTGTGGGCGACGACGAGGACGGCGGCGTCCGGGGCGGCCTGGACCGCGGTGAGGAACCCCCCTGTGTACGGCGGCATCACGTGCGGCATCGCCTCAGCCCGGCGGGCGAGTTCGAGGTGGCCGGTGGCCCGGAGGGTCTCGATCCGGCGCAGACGACGCCGCTCGGTGAGGTTGCCACCCTCGGGGAACATCACCAGGGCGTCCTCGCCGGTGAGCTCGCCGCCGATCCGCGCGATCGTCGAGCGGGTCGACGGCTGGCCCGGCCGGCGCCGCGAACCGGGTACGACGAAGGCAGAGGGCAGCCGGTTGAGCAGGACGTCGATCGCGGGGTCCCACTGCAGGGTGTCCTTGAGCACGATCGCCGGGGCCCGGCCGGCACGCAGCACCTGGTCGACCAGGATGAAGGAATCCCCCGGCCCCGCGTGCCGGCTGAGCACGACCACGGGCACCTCGGAGCTCGGGAGGTCCCCCTCGACCACGATCCGCAGCCGCAGGGTCAGATGCACCTGCCAGAAGAAGATCCACAGCATCCGGCGGGCCAGCGCCACGTGGGCGCGACGGCTCCAGGGCCGGTCCAGGAGGAGCCCGCAGCCGGTCGCCAGCCAGAGGGCGAAGAGCGCGATCAGCGCCGCGGCGTCCCACGCGATGTAGAACGCGCCCATCCACAGCACCCGCAGCACCCGCAGGTGGCCGGGCAGCGCCCAGGTCAGGGCGGCCCCGCCGACCAGGGCCAGCATCAGCGTGGTCGGGACCAGCAGCACGGCCAGCGCCACCACGACCGGAGCGATCAGCAGCCGTCGTACCCACCGCGGCGGGGGCGCGATCACGGGGCCTGCTCGAGGTACTCCAGGGCATGCGCGTAGGACTGTTCGATCCGCAGCCGGGTGGAGTCGAGATCCTTGAACGCCCCCAGTTTGGCGTCCCCCGGCAGGGACCCGCCGGTCGGCAGGACGTGCACGGTGACGCCGTCCGGCACCTCGGCGAGTTCGCGGAAGAAGCGGTGCCGGCGGGCGATCTCGAAACTCACCCGGGCGACGTCGGCGGGAGTTCGCGGTGCGGTGAGGGACTCCTCGATCCGGCCGACCTGGAGGACGTAGACGGTGGTGGCGCCGCGTCGTACGGCCTCACCGAGCGGGATCGAGTCGACCAGTCCGCCGTCCAGGAAGTGCTCGCCGTCGATCTCGGTGGGTGGCAGCGCGCCCGGCACCGAGGCCGAGGCGAGGACGGCGTCGACCAGTGGCCCGGAGTCGAACCACGTCTCCGCCGCCCGCTCGATGCAGGCGGCGGTGACCGCCAGCGGGATCTCCAGCTCCTCGAAGGTACGCCGGCCACCGAGGGTCTCCTCGACCAGTCGGCGCAGCGGCGCGGGGTCGTAGAGGTTGATCCTGGAGCGCGCGAATCGGCGCAGCTGGCGGTACCACGGATCGCCGTACACCTCCCGGGCCGTGGTGGAGGACCACATCTCCTCCATCCGGTCGATCACGTCGGGGGTGGGGTCGGCCGCCAACGCGGCACCGGTGATCGCACCGATCGAGGTGCCGACCACGAGGTCGGGACGCACCCCGCGCTCGAAGAGCGCCTTGAGCATGCCGACATGCACGGCGCCGCGGACGCCGCCCCCACCGAGTACGAACGCGACACTCACCTCGCGATGCTCTCACGCAGCGGACCCCGAGAGGCGGAATCCGCGTCTCGATGAAGGTGGATGTGGTCGTCTAGGACGGTTCCTAGATGTTCCGATACGCCGGCATCGACCCCCCTACTCGTCTCCGCGTTCGCCCTATGCTGACCCCATGCCCGAGCTGCCCGAGGTGCACGCACTGGCCCTGGACCTGCGGGGACGCCTTCGCGACCGCGCGATCACGCGGATCCACGTGCCCCAGTTCAGCGCCCTGAAGACGTTCGATCCACCGGTCCAGGCGCTCGAGGGCACCCTGGTCGACGACGTGTCCCGGCACGGCAAGTTCCTCGACATCGAGGCCTCCGGGCTGCACCTGATCGTGCACCTCGCCCGGGCCGGGTGGGTGCGGTGGCGCGAGCAGTTGCCGGCCACGCCCCCTCGACCGAGCACGAAGTCCACCGTCGCGGTTCGCGTGGAACTCGACGACGCCGACCCGGACGCCGGGCGGGGGTTCGACCTGACCGAGGCGGGCACCAAGAAGAGCCTGGCGGTCTACGTGGTGCGCCGCCCCGCCGACGTACCCGGCATCGCGTCGCTGGGACCGGACCCGCTGGCCGAGGAATTCACCCTCGACAGGTTCCGGCAGATCCTGGCCGCGGAGGGGCGCAAGCAGATCAAGGGCGTGCTGCGCCACCAGGGCACCATCGCCGGGATCGGCAACGCCTATTCCGACGAGATCCTGCACGCCGCGCGGATGTCGCCCTTCAAGCCGGCCGACCTCACCGAGGAGGAGTCGCAGGTCCTGTACGACGCCCTGCGGTCGACCCTCACCGACGCGGTGGCGCGCTCGGAGGGGATGGCGGCCAGCGAACTCAAGGGCGAGAAGAAGAGCCACCTCGCCGTGCACGGCCGCGCCGGCCAGGCCTGCCCGGTCTGCGGCGACACGGTGCGGGAGGTCAGTTTCGCCGACTCCAGTCTGCAGTACTGCCCCACCTGCCAGACCGGCGGCAAGCCGCTCGCCGACCGACGGATGTCCAAGCTGCTCAAGTGACTCGGCGGGAGGAACGCCAGGCGAGGCCCCGCGCCGCTGACTCACCCGCCCCGCCGTGCTGCTGGCGCGAGGCCACGGCCGCATCCACGTCCTCTCAGGCCAGCGCTGCGGGACGGCTCAGGCGTTGGTCACCTCGTCGCGCCGCCTTCCCACCGTCCGATCGGGGATGAGAAGGCTGCCCGCAACCAGGGCGATCACGGCGACCGGCAGCGAAATGATCACCGAGTTCACGCCGTATGGCTGCCCGAGCTGCTCCCAGACGATGGTGACGACGACTCCGAGGGTCATCGCGATCAGCGCACCCCACTTACTCGCCCGTGGCCACAGGAAGATGGCGAGCACAGGGGGCGCGATCGCCACGCCGTAGACCGTGTAGGAATACATCTGCAGTTCCAGGACCGTCGGGAAGTACCGGCCCAGCACATACGCGACCACTGCGATTCCCAGGATCGCGAACCGGTGCACCCGCAGCCGTCGGCGCTCGTCCATCTGCCACCCGAGGACCCGCTCCCCGACGTCATAGACGACATTGCCTGCGCCGGAGAGCAGGAACGAGGAGCCGGTGGTGATGATGAAGGCCAGTGCACCGGCGAGCAGCAACCCACCCAGCACCGGGGGAAGTGTCCCTTCGCCAGCGAGCGCCAGGACGGCCTGGTCCGGGACGATTTCGGGGTAGAGGATGACAGCCGCCGAGCCGAGCAGCGCCACGGGGATGGTCACGAAGAAGCTCGAGATGAAGAATCCCGCCGCCGAACTCTTCGCCTCGGCCTCACTACGCGCGGCCCCGAACCGCTGATACATGTTCTGGTCGGCGAGCACCAGCAAGAACAGAGGCAGGAAGTACCCCAGCAACTGAAGAGGGGTGAGACCCCCGGTGAAGGTGTGCGCGACATCCGGCAGCGCGTCCCAGTAGGCGGCCACGCCGCCGATGTCCCGACCGATCACCATCGGCAGGGCGACCAGCAGCACGAACACGATCAGGGTCGCCGACAGGAAGTCGGACCAGGCGACGGACTTGAGGCCCCCACCGAACGCCAGGAAGGTCACCAGGACGAACACGATGATGGCGCCAGCCCCGGGCTCGAGGTCGGTGACCACGCTGATGATCTGTCCACCACCGGTGAACTGATAGGCCGTGATCCCCGTGTAGGCCAGCACCGTGATGATCGCCGCTATGACCCGGACACTGATGCCGTACTTTTGCTCGAGCAGCTGGGGAACCGTGTACGTCGCGTTGCGGCGAATGCGCTTCGCCAGGAAATAGAGGACCACGATCCCCGCCGGGGTCCCGGCGAGGAAGAAGATCGACGCCAGAGGTCCGTAGGTGTAGGCGAAGCTTCCGCCACCGATGATGGTTCCGGACCCCACCCAGGTAGCCAACAGGGTCCCGATCATCACGGGGCGGGGCAGGTCGCGCCCCGCGAAGACGAAGTCCTCGCCTGTTGAGACCTCCTTGGCCCGGCTGAACCACAACCCAACGGCGACCATCAGCAGCAGGTACGCCACCAACACGACAACATGAACGGTTTGCACGAGTCCTCCACGGTTCGGTCGAGCCGGTCCGGCCCAGGCGGGTCAGACTGCCAAATTTCGGAGGAAATGCAACGGGTGTTGCAAAAATTTCAGCATCCGGATCACGACGACGAGAAGAGCCGATGCTCGTCCCACAGGCACTGCGCGCGATCGCTGGCCTCCGACGCCCGAGCCGGATCAACGCGAACGACGGCCCCGATGATCGCCTGCACGACCGTCACCGTCGGGACCAGCGACGGGAACATTCCAGACCCTTCGCTGGGCACCACGACCAACTCGGTGGCGAACTCCTCCGACGGCCCACCGAGCAGGTCGCTCACCACGACGACATGCACGCCCTGCGCGTGCGCGACCCGGATGGCGTGGTGGACCTCGCGGGGGGTCCGCCAGAGTTGGAAGCAAACCAGGCAGTCCCCTTCCCGCAGGAGCGAGACCGCGTTGAGCAGACTGGTCCCGCCGGTGAGCTGCAGCCGGACGTCGTACCCGATCGTCTGGGCCAGATGCGAGAGCTGCAGGCCCGGCGCGGCAAAGCTGCCCGAGCCCATCACCAGCGAGACCCGCGCGGAGGTGATCAGCCGCGCGACCCGGTCGACCTGGTCGTCGTCGAGGAGCTCAGCGAGATCCTGGAGGTTGGTCAGCTCGCGTCCCACGCTCGCCACGGCGGACCCGCCTTCGCCTCCGTCGTGCTCCCGGAGGAGCTGAGCCGCGGAGAGGCCGGCCAGGTACCGGGAGCGAACCTCGGCCCGCAGAGCCGGCCAGCCCGACAGTCCCAGGGCCTGAGCGGTTCGCACCACCGTCGCCACGTTGACGTCCGCCATTCGGGCGGCCTCCGCAGTGCTCGCATACGACATCTGGCGAGGGTGGACCCGCAGCGCCTGCAGGACCCGGCCCACCGCCCGGCTCGGATCGCGCCCGGCCAGTCGGTCCGAGATCCAACTGGGCATGACGTCCGGGTCCCCACTCATGCGGCTACTATGCAACGAACATTGCGACTTGCCTAGCCTGTCGGGCGGCCGGTCACCACCCGTCGATCCGGAAGGACTCCCATGAAGGACTCCGCCCCTGTCCCCGCCTACGCCGTCGTCCTGCGGGGCGGACTGGTCTGCGACGTGGTCGCAGAAGAGGCGCGACCCGGCGACGTCCTGATCGCTGACGGCCGGATCCAGGAGGTCGGCGAACGACTGGACGTGCCTCGGCACGCGACCGAGATCGACGCCAGCGGCCTTCACATCCTGCCGGGACTGATCGACTCCCACGTCCACGTCACCGCCGGCGACGCCGACCTCGGAGCGCTCGCCGAGGCCTCGCCCTACTACGTAGCCGCGCAGACCAGCGCCATCCTCGACGGCATGCTGCGGCGAGGGTTCACCACCGTGCGCGACTGCGGTGGCGCCGACTTCGGTCTCGCCGCTGCCGTCGAGCACGGCCTGTGGGCCGGGCCACGAGTGGTGTTCGGTGGGAAGGCACTGTCGCCGACCGGTGGTCACGCGGACCTTCGCGGTCCGGGTCGGACGGTGCTCGACGATCACACGTGCTGCCCGAGCATCGGCCGGGTCTGCGACGGCGTGGACGAGGTGCGTCGGGCCGCGCGCGATCAGCTGCGTACGGGAGCGCATCACATCAAGCTGATGCTCTCCGGCGGGGTCGCCTCTCCGACCGACCGGGTCGACTCTCTGCAATTCTCGGCCGACGAGATCCGAGCAGCCGTCGAGGAAGCCACCAACGCCAACCGCTACGTCACTGGTCACGCCTACACCGCTGCCGCCGTCAACCGCGGCCTCGAGCTAGGGGTGCGCTGCATCGAGCACGGCAACCTGATCGACGAGTCGAGCGTGGCCCTGCTCGTCGAGAAGGGTGCCTTCTTGGTGCCGACCCTGGTGACCTACCAGTACCTCAAGAGTGAGGGTGCGGCAGCCGGGCTGCCGCAGGCGAGTCAGGACAAGGTGGGCGTCGTCCTCGACGCGGGTCTGGAGGCACTCGAACTCGCCTGGAAGGGCGGGGTCAAGGTCGCTCTGGGCACGGACCTGCTGGGTTCGATGCAGCCGCATCAGAACGAGGAGTTCCGCATCCGGGCCCGGGTACAGCCGCTTGCCGAGGTGCTGCGCTCCGCGACCGTCGTCGGCGCCGAACTGTTGGGGAGGGAAGATCTGGGCGTCATCCGCCCCGGCGCGGTCGCCGACGCACTCCTCGTCGACGGTGACCCCTTCACGGACGTCGACGTCCTCGCCTCGCCGGACCGGCACCTGCGCACCGTGCTGCAGGGCGGCCGCGTGGTCGTGGCGGCGTAGCTGTCAGCCGGCGTCCGCCATACCACCGATGTAGCAGGCGTCGCTGGACGTCGTCCGGGGCCTCGGGTCAGGCCAGTTCGTGGCCTCCGCCAGCGACGGTTCAGGACGCCGCCGCGCTCGGCGGCCCGTCGGGAGTCACGTCAGCCTCGGGCAGGCTCCGGCGCTCGTCGATCACCCGTGCGGTGACGAAGGCGACCACCACGCCCAGCAGCACCAGCGGCGCCAGGGCGACGCCGTTCGGGCCGAGCAGCAGCACGGTGAGGACACCGGCCATCACCGGCATCGGCAGGATCGTGGCGGTGGCGGCGGCCATCCCGACCGCCATCGCTGGCCAGGTGCCGAAGCCGGGCAACGCCCCGACCAGCACCCCTGCGGTGGCGCCCAGCGCCACCGCCGGGAAGATCGGTCCACCGCGCAGGGCACCCATCGAGACGGCGTAGGCGAGCCCCTTGGCGACGAGCAGCACCACCAGGGCCCAGGCCGACCAGCTCTCCGGCGACGTGGCCAGGGGTTCCAACAGGGCCTGGCCGGAGAGGGCGACGTCCATCGGCGAGTGCCCGGTGATCAGGGCGTACGCCGCCCCGCAGGCCGCCACGACCAGGGCCGCTCCGAGTGCGCCGAGCATCGGCCGCTGGTGCGACCACCCCGAGGCTCGGCGGGCGATCCAGCGGATCCCCTGGGTCGCGAGGGCGACCGCGATCGCGAGGGGAACCGTCCAGAGCAGGTCGGGCAGGTCCGGTCGGTCCGGCCCGGCGAGGGCGGGCAGGGAGAGCGAGGCGATCTCGAGTCCGGTCCAGTTCCCCAGCCCGGTGAAGACCAGCGCCCCGATGCCCGAGGAGAGCAGGCACGGCAGGGTGAGACGTCGCAGCGCCGGTCCGGCCAGGCCGGCGGCCTCCAGCACGAAGACCGGGCCGAGCAGCGGGCTGCCGAAGATCGCCGAGATCGCCGCGGTCGCTCCGGCGACCGCCATCACCTGTCGCGCGGGGCTGTGCGGGTCGCTCACCCACGGGCGGGAGACCCACAGGGCCAGGGCGGAACCGATCGCGATCAGCGGGCCCTCCGGGCCCAGGACCACACCGAGGGAGAGGCCGGCCAGAGCGGCCAGCAGGACGCCGGGGATGTCGATCATCGGCACCGGTGTGATGGTCAGGCCGTCGATCGGGTTGTGTCCGCCGTGGCCGGGCAGGGAGCGGACCGCGAGCCCGACCAGCAGGCCGGCCACCAGCAGCAGCGGGAACGGCCACCACCACGGTGCCTCGTCGAAGCCGAGCTGGTCGGGCAGGCCCTCCCAGGCCAGATGCGTGATCTCGTGCAGCAACGCGAGGAAGGCGAAGGCGGCCAGCGAGACCGGGATGCCGACCGCCGCGGCCCCCACCAGCAGCCGGATCAGCGCGGATCGTTCCGACCCGGCCGGGGGCGCGGCCTGCTCAGCCACGCCGGCCGCCGTATGTTCTGGCGACCGGAGAAACGGCCGGTCTGGGGCACTCTCCCGAACTCATGGGACGACGTTATCGATCCTCGCGCCGTCCTCGCACCGGTCCCTCGCAGCCGCTGTCACCGTTCACAGCCGCAGCCACTCCAGCACCGCACGGACCCGGCGGTGGTCGTCGGTGTCGGTGGGCAGGTCGAGCTTGGTGAAGATGTTGTTGATGTGCTTGGCGACGGCCTTCTCGGTGATCACCAGTTCGGCCGAGATGGCGGCGTTGCCCCGACCCTGGGCCATCAGGGCGAGCACCTCCCGCTCACGCCCGGTGAGCCGGTCGACCGGAGAGGCGGGATGACGGGCCAGCACCGCCGCCACCACCTCCGGATCGAGCACGGTGCCGCCTGCGGCGACGCGGTGCAGCGCCTCGACGAACTCGGCCACGTCGGAGACGCGATCCTTGAGCAGGTAGCCGATCGCCCCCTCGCCGCTGGCGAGGAGCTCGCGGGCGTAGAGCCGCTCGACGTACTGGGAGAGCACGAGCACCGGGAACGCGGGCCGTTCCTGCCGGATCCCGATCGCCGCCCGGAGTCCCTCGTCGGTGCCGGTCGGTGGCAGCCGGATGTCGACCACGGCGGCCTCGGCGGCGGGATCCCGAAGGGCGCGCTCCAGGTCGGCAAGGTTGTCGACGGCGGCCTGCACGGTGAACCCCTTGGCCTCCAACAGCTGGATCAGACCGGCCCGGAGGAGGGCGTGATCCTCGGCGACGACAACACGCACGGGACCTCCAGGGTGACGATCGTGGGTCCGCCCGGCGGGCTGGACAGCCTGATCGTGCCATCGAAGACCGCCAACCGGTCCGCGACACCACGCAGGCCGGACCCACCACCCGGGTCGGCACCCCCGACACCGTCGTCGCCGACCACGACGGTCAGCCACCCGGCTGCGTACCGGATCCGTACCCACGCCTCGCCCGCCCGCGCGTGCTTCCCGATGTTGGCCAGACACTCGGCGACCGCGAAGTAGAGCGCGGACTCCACCGGCTCCGGTGCCCGGCCCGGGAGGTCCACGGACAGCTGCACCGGCAGCGCCATGTCGACCGCGAGGGCCTCCACCGCACCGACCAGCCCGCGGTCGGCCAGGACCGGCGGATGGATACCGCGGACGACGTCGCGCAACTCCCCCAGCGCCGAGGACGAACTGCTCCGGGCCTCGTTGACCAGGCGGCGAGCGGCCTCGGGATCGCTCTCGAACAGGTCCTCGGCCAGGCCGAGGTTGAGCGAGAGAGCGGCCAGCCTGGCCTGGGGCCCGTCGTGCAGGTCACGTTCGATCCGCCGCAACTCGGCGGCGGAGTGATCGACCGCCTCGGCCCGGGATTCGGCCAGCAGCCGCACCCGCCGCTCCAGTTGCTCGGCGCGTCCCGGACAGAGCATCAGCCGGTCCACCGAGGCGCGGATCCGCATCAGCGGTCCGGCGCCGTACCACCAGATCGGGATGGTGATCACCAGGAGGAGGAGCAGCAGCACCAACAGCGAGAGCGTGAACCCGAGGGTCATCGCCCACAGCATCCACAAGAAGTCACGCCAGATGGCCGGATCGACGGCCTGGGCCCGCAGCCGGTTGAGCGGACCACGCGGGAGCGGGAGGTACGGCGAGGGCAGCGCCTGACCCAGGATCCGGGCGGCCATCCTCCGGTGCCAGTCGGCCAACGCCCGCGAGACCGGCAGCAGCGCCAGCACCACGACCACGCCGATCCACACGACGATCAGGACCCCGCCGAGCCAGACGAGCAGGAAGACGAGCAGAAGCGGCACGAACAGCATCACGTGCAGCGCGGCGTACCCGGTCACCTCGAAGGGCCCGGCACGCTCGGTCGTCTGATGGGGCACGGGGACCATCCTGCCGCGCCGGCCCGGCCCGCGGCGGTGGTGCAGGCACCACTTCCATCTGGGGTGCACACGCCCCTGTGCGCTCGGGCGAGCCCGCCGAGGCTGGAGACATCCGATCATCTCTCCTCACCAGGAGTTCCCGATGTCCCAGCGTTCAGCTCTCGCCGCCCTGCCGACCAGGGCCGCCAGATGGAGTGCCACCCACCCGTGGAGCGCGATCGGGCTGTGGCTGGCCTTCGTGGTCGCCGCGGTCGCCCTGTCCGCGCTCATCCCGACCCAGCAACCCACCGACGCCGACTACCGGGTCGGTGAATCCGGCCGGGCCGAGGCGATGGTCGACGAGGCGAACCTCGACGGCCCGCCCGTCGAGAACGTGCTCATCACCGCCACCGACGGCGTCCTCGACCGCAACATGGCCGAGGACGCCGCCGCCGCGCTCACCACCCAGATGACCCCCGTCGCCGGAGTCACCGAGGTCGGCGCTCCGATGTGGAACGAGGACGACACCGCCGTCCTCGTGCCCGTCACCCTCGAGGAGTCCGAGGACCTGGACGTGGCGCCGATGCTCGCCGTCACCGACAATGTCCAGTCGACCTACCCGGATCTGGAGGTGAGCCAGACCGGCGGGGAGAGCATCGACGAGGCGATCAACGAGCGGGTCGCCGAGGACCTGCGGACCGCGGAACTGTTCAGTCTGCCGATCACCTTCGTGCTGATGCTGTTGGCCTTCGGCGCCCTCATCGCCGCCGGCATCCCGGTGCTGCTCGCCGCCACCAGCGTGGCGGCCACGATCGGGATCGCCGCGCCGATCTCGCTGCTGGTGCCCGCCGAACCCACCGTCATCAGCATGATCGTGCTGATCGGCATGGCCGTCGGGGTCGACTACTCGCTCTTCTACCTCAAACGGGAACGGGAGGAGCGCGCCGCCGGCCGCACCACCCTCGACTCCGTGGACCTCGCGGCGCAGACCTCCGGACACGCCATCGTGGTCTCCGGGCTCGCCGTGATCGCCGCCCTCGCCGGGCTGTTCGTACTCACCGACACCACCTTCAACTCGCTGGCGGTCGGCGCGATCACCGTGGTGGCCGTCGCCGTGCTCGGCTCGATCACCGTCCTGCCGGCCCTGCTGGCCAAACTCGGCCGCTGGGTGGACCGGCCGCGGGTCCCGCTGCTGTGGCGGCTCAACCGGCGGATCGGTCGGGGCGGTATCAGCGGCCGCGTCCTCGGCCCCGTCGTCCGGCACCCGCTGGTCGCCCTGCTGGTCGCCGTCGTACCGATCGTGCTGCTCACCGTGCCCGCGCTCGGCATGAAGACCCACGAGGCAGGGCTGAACACGCTGCCTCCCGACATCCCCGAGGTCGCCACGATGGCCGCGGTGACCGAGGAGTTCCCTCAGGAGGGCAGCACCGCCGATGTCGTCGTCCGGGCGCCGGCGTCCGACCGGTCCGAGGTGGCCGCGGCGCTCAGCGGGCTCGAGGACGACGCCGCCGCGACCGGTGAGTTCACCGACACCGACGCGGAGATCCAGGTCTCGGCCGACGGCACCACCTCACGGATCCAACTCGCCATGCCCTTCGACCCGGAGAGCGACCGCGCGGACGAGGCGATCAAGATCCTCCGCGAGGACCTCGCCCCCCAGGCCCTCGACGGGGTCACGGACGAGTGGGCGGTCGGTGGCGACACGGCCACCTCGGTCGACTTCACCGACAAGCTGCGCGAACGCCTGCCCTGGGTGATCGGCTTCGTCCTGCTGCTCACCCTGCTGATGATGGGCTTCGCCTTCCGGAGTATCCCGATCGCGCTGATCTCCGCGGCCCTCAACCTCGCCTCGGTCGCGGTCGTCTTCGGGGTGATGACGGTGGTCTTCCAGCACGGCGTCGGTGAGGAACTCCTCGACTTCACCTCGCCCGGCTACCTGATCTCGTGGGTGCCGATCTTCGTGATGGTCGTGCTCGTGGGGCTCTCGATGGACTACCACGTCTTCGTGCTCAGCCGGGTCAAGGAGTACGTCGACCAGGGGCTGCCCACCCGTGCCGCGGTCCGTCGCGGCATCGCCGACACCGCCGGCACCGTCACCAGCGCAGCCGCCGTGATGATCTCGGTCTTCGCGCTCTTCGCCACCCTGTCCATGATGGAGATGAAGATGATGGGGGTCGGGCTCTCCGCCGCGATCCTCATCGACGCCACCCTGATCCGTCTGGTCGCCCTGCCCGCACTGCTGGTGCTGCTCGGCGACCGGGTCTGGTGGCCCCGCCGCCCGGCCGATCTCCCGCCTGCCGCTGTTGTCGAGCCCGAGCACCTTGCTGGGGTGCGGTCGTGATCGGTGGTGCGGACGGTTCCCCGGTTCACCGGTGAAAGTGTCGCTACCCGGCCGAAAAATCGGCCAGGTAGCGACACTTCTCCCTGGGTGACGTGACGGGAGTGACGACAGTGACCGCGTCTCCAGCTCATCCGGCAGGAGCCACCCTGGCTCCGGTGGGTCTTCTAGGGTGAGGTCGTGTTCCTCGAGAACGTCGTCGGCGACGCCACGGACCCGCGCACGCTCGGCCGGTTCTGGGAGGCGGTGCTCGGCACGGAGACCCTGACCGATGAGCCGGCGGGCTACGAGACCCGACTGGAGGTGCCGGACGGACCGGTGTTGGACCTCTGCTTCCAGCGGGTGCCGACACCTCCCTCCGGTCCCCGGCGGCTCCGGTGGGGGCTCCGGGACGACGTCGGGCGTCACGACCGACTGCTCGAGCTCGGCGCCACCCGCGCCCGGGGCCAGGACGGGGTGTGGTTCGCGGACCCGGCCGGCAACCCCTTCTCCGTGGTGGCCGACCCGGCCTACGCCGACACCGGCCCGGTCGTCGTACTCTCGCTCGACGTCGCCGACCCCGACCGCGAACTCGTCTTCTGGGCCTGGCTGACCGGGTGGCGGCCGACCCCGGGCGCAGCCGCCCTCCGTCACCCCTCCCAGCGCGGCCCGGTGCTCGAACTGAGACTCGAGCCCGAGCCCAAGCGAACGGGCAAGAACCAGATGCACCTCGACATCCGGCTCGAGCCGGGCGACGACCACGACGCCCTCGCCCGCGAGATCGTCGATCGCGGCGGCGCACCCCTCCACACCGACTGGGGCGACCTCCCCTGGCGCTGTTACCTCGACCTATCCGGCAACGAGTTCTGTCTCCTCCCGTCCCGGTGACGGTGCGGTTCCCGGGTTGGAACGCCTCGCCATCCGTGAGCGTCGATGCCGGCACTCGCTCTGGTCAGCAGCGACCGGGCCGGTCAGGATGGCGGGATGGTGAGACCACGTCTGGCGGCGTCCGCCCAGGACTTCGCCGAGGCCGCCGCCCTCCAGGCCGACTTCAACCGGGAGTACGACTCCCCCACGCTCGAGCCGGACGACCTCGCCGCTCACCTGAGCAGATTGAGTGCCGGCGGCGACACCCGCGTCTGGCTGGTGGGTACGCCGGCGCTGGGCCACGGCCTGGTGCGGCTGCGCACCCAGACCACCGTCGACGAGCTCGAGGGCTACCTGGCCGAGTTCTACGTCGTCCCGGATCGCCGCGGCCAGGGTCTGGGATCGATCCTGCTGCAGGCGATCATCGACGACCTCCGTTCGCTGGGCGCGACGTACCTCGACCTCAACACCAGTGAGGACGACGACTCGGCGCGGGCGATCTATGAGAAGTTCGGGTTCGACTGCCATGAAGGGCGCGGTTCCGGGCCGCTGGCGATCTACTACGAACTGGATCTGTGAGGCCGTCTCCTACAGTTGCCCTGTGATTCCCACAGTTGCCATCGACGGGGTGCCCCACCCGCTGCCCCCGGGTCTGTCCGTGCTCGACGTCCGCGAGGATGCCGAGTGGATGGCGGGGCACATCGCCGACGCCGTTCACATCCCGCTGGCCGAACTGCCGGCCCGCACCTCCGAGGTGCCCGAAGGACAGGTGCTGGTGGTGTGCAAGGTGGGCGGTCGCTCCGCCCAGGCCACGATGTACCTCGGCCAGCAGGGGCATGACGTGGTCAACCTCGACGGCGGCATGCTCGACTGGGAGGCCGCCGGGCGGGAGATGGTCAGCGAGACCGGTGCCCCGCCGATGGTGGTCTGATCGGCGCCCGCCTCACAGGCAGTTGGTCTCCACGTAGCCGAAGTAGGAGGTCACCGCGTCGAGGTCCTCGGGGGCGACGATGGCGGTGGAGAGGCCGACCAGTTCACCGTCGTCCGGGGTGCTCGCGACATGGTCGGCGAAGACCTCGAACCCTTCCTGCTGGGCGGTCGTCATGTCCTCGGCCGGTCGCATCCCGGCCACGACGCCCTTCGCATCGAGGGTGGAGTCGGCCCCGGTGAAGCGGGTGTAGTCGGCGCAGAACTCCGCCCTGGTGGGCGCGGTCTCTGCCGGCGTGTCCGCAAGAGCTCCGGAGAACGCCACCACGCCGATCCCGAGGATCGCGAACAGCAGCGCGCCCAGGCAAGCCACCACCACCAGTCGGCGGTGCCTGCGCTGCGCCTCTTCGAAGGACGGCGAGAAACCCTGGGTGCCGGGGCCGAAACCCGGCAACACCACCGCCGTCTGCTCCGCCACCGACGGGCGCGCCGCGGCGGCCACGCGCGGGTGCGCGCTCGGGGGCTGGAACGGCGCGGACGGCGGTGCGGACCACGCCTGCGCCGGTCGGCCGGGCACCCGCGCCGGAGCGGACACCGGAACGGCAGGCGCGGGAGGGGCGGACGCGGGAGCCGGCGCGGCCGGTCGGGTCGCTGGTCGCGGAGGCCGCACCTCCCTGCGGCGTACCGGTCCGCCCGGTCGCACCGGGTAGCGGCGCCGATCCGACACCCTCGTGGTGCCGTCGTCCTCGACGCCGCCGTCCTCCGTCGGAATGGGCCCCTCCACCCCGGGGCGGGTGTGGTGGCTCCACCGCGCACCGTCCCACCAGCGGATCACGCCGCGCTGATCGGCGTACCAGCCCGGTGGGATCGGTCGGTCGGGGCTCTGGTTCACGTTGCTGTTTCCCTCGATGGCGATGACCGGGTCGAGGACCCGGGTCCCGGCGTTCAGTCGCAGGTGCTGTCGCTCCACTCGATGAAGGCGGTCGCCTTGGTGACCATCTCCTGGTCGAGGTCGGACGGGTCGACGTCAGAGAGCCCGGAGTCGAGGTCCTCACCGCTGGTGTCCTGGGGAAGGGTCTTGAACAGCTCGATCAGCGCGTCGAACCCCTCGGCCGCGTCGGCGGGGATCTCGTCGGACAGCTCGACGTCCTCCAGCCGGTCGACGGCATCGCCGATGGTGCCGTCGTCGTCGACGTCGTCCAGGGTGTCGCACAGTTGCTGCGCGCTGAGCGGCCCGTCGTCCTCGCCACCGCACGCGCTCGCGCCCAGGCCGACGACGAGGAGCAGAGCGGCGAGGCCGGAGGCTTGTGCCACTCCGGTACGGCGCGCGCGGACAGCAGTCGATCGCATGATGGTCTCCTCGACGTCAGCACGGATGCCGTTCACCCGCGACGGGTGCCACTCTGCCCCGTCAGTGCGCCCCGAAACCATCCCTGCGGGCGGCCTCGCCACGGGTGCCGCCGAAGACGCGCGGCAGGCTCAGGTCTCGGGCTATCGCGAGTCGTTGGAGGTACTCCTCGCGGGGCACCTCGACCACCCCGAGGGAGGCCAGGTGCGGGGTGGTCCACTGCACGTCGAGCAGGCGCGACCCGACCTCGTCGGCCGGCCCTTCCAGCAGCAGGTCGACCAGAGCGACCAGGGCGACCTTCGAGGCGTCCCGCGCATGGTGGAACATCGACTCCCCCGCGAACAGTCCCCCGATCGCGACGCCGTACAACCCGCCCACCAGTCGCCCCTGCTGCCAGGTCTCCACCGAGTGGGCCCAGCCGAGCCGGTGCAGCTCGGCGTACGCCGCACGGATCGGCTCGTCGATCCAACCCTGTGGTCGGGACGGGTCGGCGCAGCGCTCCACGACCGCCTCGAAGTCGGTGTCGATCCTGATCTCGAAGTCCCTCGTGGCCCGGCGCAGAGACCGGGAGACCCGCAGACCGTCCAGGGGGAGGATGCCCCGCTCCACGGGGGAGAACCACAGCAGTGGGTCGCGTCGGCGCGGACCGGGCATGGGGAACAGGCCGTGACGGTACGCCGCCAGCAGGGTGCCCGGTGCCAGGTCGGCGCCCATGCCGACCAGGTCGTCCAGCCCGTCCTCGTCAGGGACCGAGAAGCTCCACTGTGAGGGTGGCGGTTCGACGGGCATGGGGCCGAAGTTACCCGCCGCAGCCTACTCTGAGGGCATGAGTGGCAAGCACGGGGCGATGCGCACCCTCGCCGGCACCGCCGCCTCGGCGCTGGCGCCCCGGCTCGTCGGCATGGCACCCACCTTCACCACTGGGTTCCTGCACACCGCGCTCGAGCGGGCACTGACCGGAGTCGGTCCGCTGCCCCCGGCCGCGCAGGCGGCCGAGGCGCAGTTGGCCGAGCAGCACGGAGACCGGGACAAGGCCGTCCGCGAGGTGATCGAGAACCACGTCGCGTACGCCGCCGCGGGCGGCTTCGCCACCAACCTGGGTGGCCTGGTGACCGCTGCGGTCACCATCCCCGCGAACGTCACCGGCCTGGCGCTGATCCAGTGCCGGATGGTCGCAGGCATCGCACATCTGCGCGGCTACGACCTCGACGATCCCCGCGTCCGCAACGCGATCCTCGTGAGCCTGCTCGGCGAGGACAAGGTCGACTCCATGGTGAACAAGTTGCGCCTGCCCGCGCCGCCGATGGCGCTCGCCACCGCACCCGTCTTCGACGCCGGCACCGACCGCGCGGTCGCCAACGAGGTCGCCACCGAGATGATGGCCCGGGTCGCCGGCAAGCGGGTCGCCGTCGCGGCCAGCAAGCGGGTCCCGATCATCGGCGGCGTCGTCGGTGCCGGCGCGGACGGTTGGGGCACCTTCCAGTTGGGCCGCTACGCCGCCCGCGAGTTCCTCCCCCGCCCCGGCTTCTGACCCGCACCGGCGCGCAGGACGAGTCGGCCTCCGCGGATCAGTCTCGGCGGGGCCACCGCGCCGCCGACCCTGGAGGCCACGGCCTCATCGTCGGCCTCGGCCAGTCCTTGTCCGGATCGAAGCCGGTGGAAGACGATGAAGTCTCCGTTCGCATGCCGCCGGCGGCCGACCGCCGGTGCGGCAGGACGGGGGGAGAAGATGACGGGATCCGGGACGATGCGAGGGGTCATCCGCACCTACCTCTCCCGCGAACCAGGCGCCTCCTACGACTGGCGGCTCGGGCTCGCCGCTGCGATCGCCGTGGGCGTGCCCGCCTTCCTCGGCGTCGCCTTGCATCGGCTGGATGCGGGCGTCCTCACGGCGATGTCCGCCTGGCTGACCATGCGCTCCACCCCGGACGGCGACACCCGTGCCCGCGCGACCTCGCTCGTACGCCGATGCTGCCTGATGACAGCGAGCTTCGCTCTCGGCATCCTCACGGGCGGATGGGCCGCCCTACCGCTGGTGGCGCTGGCGGCTGTGGCCGCACCACTCCGGTGGATGGGCCCCCTCCCCGCCCTGTGCGTGGTGATCGGTGCCCAGTCGCCCGCTCAGAACGTCGGGCTCAGCACCGCTGGGTTCCTGGCCGGAGGTCTGTTCGCGACCGCCCTCCTCCTCACCCCGTACTTCGGCGGCCGGCATGATCCTCCCCGCCCCCGGGACACCTCCCACGGCCGCGGCGACCTGCTGGCGGGCACTCGCACGGTGCTCTCCGAGCTTCGCGGCGCAGCACGTCACGGTTCGCCCCGCTTCCGGTACGCCGTCCGCCTCGGGGTGTGCGTCACCGCCGCCTACGCCCTGATCGTCGCGACCGGGCTCCCCGGCGGCGAGCTGATCGTGATCGGCGTCATCACCACGCTCCAACCGAGTTGGGGCCAGACCACCACCCGCATCGTCAAGCGGGTCGTCGGAACGATCCTGGGCAGCGTCCTGGCGGTCTTCCTCCTGGTCCTCGCCAGCGGCCACTCCGCGTACGCCGTGGTGATCACCATTGCCATCCTCAGCAGCCTGGGCCAGCCGCTGCGCAAGATCAACTACGGATTCTGGCCCGTCTTCTCCGCGCCGGTCGCGCTCCTGTTGAGCGACACGAGCGGCACCGTCGGATGGCAGGAGGCGCTAGAGCGCAGCACCTACACCGCGGTCGGAGCCCTCATCGCCGCGGTGGCGACACTGGTGATCTGGCCTCCGCGAGAGGAGGAGCGCGTCCCCGATCACCTCTCCGCCGTCCTGGAGGCCCACGCCCGGATGCTGCGACGCACCGCTGCCGTCCTCGCCCAGCCCGGGCCGCCGACCGAACGATTGCACACCCGGGCCGCAGCGGAGTCCGCCAGCCGCGAGCTGCGGGAGGCGAGCAGGTTCCTTGCTCTGCGGCGGCAAACGCCGCAGGCCCTCGTGGATAGCCTGAACCAGGTCGGGCTCCACGCCCAGAGCCTCCGGGAAGCGGCACTCGCGGCCATCAACCGGCCCGCGGCCGCATCCCCGGACGCATTGGCCGAACTCGCGGTACAGCTGAGCAGCGCCGCCGAGCACCTCGAGGTCGGCCTCCCCGAGGACTTCGCAACCTCGGCCGCCCCGGACGCCCCGGACGCCGCCGAACAGGCCGCACGAGCCTGCGCCATGCTCATCGACGACACCGCCCACGCGGCTCGCCTCGCCCTGAGTCTGCCCGTGGACGGGTGAGCTTGGTCGCCGAAGAGACGTGCTTGAGCACCGGCGGTCAGCTCGCTGGTTTCTCACCCTGCGGGGCGGCGACGACGAGGATCTGGCCGATCCGGCTCTCCCGACCGCCACCAGTCCGGCGAGCTCGGCCCGGGGCCGATAGACGTGGAACCGGTCAGGGGAGGTGGGGCGGCTCGGGGCGGCCGCGGACCCGGCGGTAGGCCTTCATCGCCTGACGCCCGGTGGTCGAGGTCTCCAAGCGGCGGACGATCTTCTCGCGCAGCCGGTAGGTGGGGCGCAGGTAGGCGCGGTGCAGTGCGTCCTGGGTCTCGTGGAGCTGGCCGGTGAGGCGCTCCTGCTCCTCGATCAGGCGCGCGTTCTCCAACAGCAGGGCCCGGATGGACTCGACCGCGGCACCGGCGACCTGACGCTCGCGGGGGTGGTCGGGGTCGGCGTAGCTGACCGGCGCGGCGCCGATCAGGTCGTCGACGTCCCCGATGACGTCGTACCCGCGCACCTTTATCTCGTCGACCCAGCTGCGGGAGAGCTCCTGGACCCAGTCGTGCAGATCCGGCGGCAGCGCCAGCCGCGGCGAGCCGCTGCGCTGGGAGAGGGTCTGGTGGGCCAGCAGTTCACGCACCAGGGGGCGGTAGAACCGCGGCTCGACCTGCTTGTTGGCCGCCTTGTTGATCCGGCGTACGAGCGCGGTCTCGGGCACCCCCATGGAGGGGTTGGAGCGTTCGGCGCCGAGTTCGAGGTCGAGGTCGCGCAGACCGAAGGCTCGCTCGAAGCGGTGCCACAGCTCGTCCTTGGCGCTGCCGTGCGCCGGCACCGTGATCAGATGGATGTGCTCGGGAGGCAGGTCGGCACCCCACCGGTGCAAGATGTCGGGGATCTCCTGGACGCCCCAGAACCACGATCCGATCCGGCTGTCCCGCTCGGGGTCGCGGATCTGCCCGAGGAACCTGGCGTAGGAGAGCGTGCTGCGGTGCTTGACGTTCTCCTGCCATTCGGCGGGCACCTGACGCACCAGGTCCCGCACGGAGAGCATCAGATGGATCTCGACGTCGGGATCGCCCAGTCCGAGCGATTCGAGCGCCCGACCCGCCTGCGAGCGCGAGGCGGTGGCGAGGATCTCGTGGCTGATGATGACGGTGGGCTGCTCGTAGATCGCGAACAGATCCCGCACCTGTCCGGCCAGTCGGTCCCATTCGCCGATGGCCTGGGCCTCGAGACCACCCCAGGGCATCCGCATCAGGTCGAGCGCGGCGAGGAAGTGCCCGTCGAAGCGTTCGGTCGGATAGTGCACGCCCTGGTCGGCGAGGCGTTGGCGGTTCCGGAAGAGGACGTCCTGGAGGTAGGACGTGCCGGTCTTCGGGGTGCCCACGTGCAGCAGCACCCGCTTGGTCACGTCTGGCTCCCTTCCTGTGAGCTACGGCTGGAGCGACCGTCGAGCAGCACCCGCAGAGCCAGCTCGAAGACCGAGGTCGGAGTCGGGCCGGCACCCGTGGTGAGACCGGCGCGCTCATCGGTCGGAGGGACCAGAACGTCGGGATCGCCGTGCACAGCGTAACCAGCGACGAGCAGACCATCACGTTGACGCCGCGCCGCGGTCTCCAGCCAGGCCAACTGATCGGAGGAGAACCCCGGCCGCTGGCCGCCGTAGGTCGCCAGCCGCGGGGCGAGGCCGCGGCGGAGCAGGTCCTCCCGGTGCGCCGGCGGAGCCAGCAGGCCCAGGACCGGCACCAGCCGCCGGGCGAGGTCGGCGGCGTCCACGGACACCCGGGGAGCCAGCGGCAGCGGGCGGTGGAGTCCCAGCACGCCCGGCACGAGACCCCGGTCGAGTACGACGTGGACCCGATCGTGTCCGACGCGTTCGGCCCACCAGCGTGCCCGGGCCAGCAGGTTCGCCCGGGGCGGCAACGCTCGGCGCCGCATCACGCCGGACATCCACTCCCCCCACGGCGCGACGCCATCGTCGAAGCAGCGCGCGGTCCAGGCGTCGGCGAGCATCCCGGGCAGATCGCGACCCACGAGCACCGCGATCGGCCGTCGTCCGCCCTGCGGCCGGCCACGGACGAGCAGATGGTCGCGCATCGGCGCGATCAGCCAGGGGTCACCGCCCAGGTAGGACCGGCGGCGCCACGGCCGCAACAGGCCCTGCTCGAGCGGGGGTACGTCGGCATTCGCGACGTCCTCGGCGAGCAGGCTGGTCGCCACCCGCATCAGTTCCTGCACCGGGAGCTCCTCGGGGTCGACCGGTGGCAGGCCGAACCCGGTGGCCGGGGCCGCCCCCAGCAGTTCGCGATCGGGGCGGCCGCGCCCGGGGGCGCTGGCGGCCAGGACGCGGCCGGCCAGGTCCGGGCCGGGGCGGCCCACCTCGTTGAGCCGACGCAGCAGTTCCAACTGCTGGGCGCCCGGCAGGTAGCGGCCCCGGTCCGACCCGTCGCCGCCGGTCCCGAGCCAGGTCCGCCACGGCGTGGTGCCGCCCTCCCGAAGGTGGGCCACCCATCCCCAGGCGCGGGCACGGGCGGGGTCGCTCGGGGACCCGGTGGGCAGGTGCGGGGCACTCATCGGCTCAGCTCCTTGATCCGGTGCCTCAACTTGGCGGCGAAGTGTCGATCCGGGTCGGGGCGTCGTTCGGCCTCGCGGGTCATCGCGGCCAGCGCGTCCAGGGCGGCTCCGAGCTGGATCCGCGCACCGGGACGGTCCGGGTCGAGGACCCGCGCATCGACAGGCTGGGGTGCCGGCCGCAGTTCGGCGGGGTCGCCGTGCACCCGGGCGCCGCTGCTGGCGATCCACTCGATCCAGCGTTCGGACTCCTCCTCGGCCCAGCCGCGCAGTCGTTCGGGCAGGGTGACCGGGAGGGGTTGGCGGCCGACCAGCTCACGCTCGGCAACCAGCTCCCGGATCAGGAAGTCGTAGCTGCCGATCTGGCCGCGGCGGTCCAGCCGGGTGTTCAGCCGACGCAGCAGGGACGCCTCGGCCGCACCGAGGGACGGGTTGGAACGCTGGGTCTCACGCCGGGCCCAGCTCGGGTCGAGGGCCAACGCCGTACAGAAGCGTCGCCACAGCACGTCGCCCTGTCGTTCCTGCGGGACCGTGACGACGTGCACCTGCTCTGCCGGGAGGCCGTCACCCCAGGCGGTGAGCACGCTGGGCAGGTCGAAGGTGCGGGCGAACCACCCCTTCCTCCGGCGCATCCGCCGGCAGAACGCGCGGTAGGTCCACGTCTGCCCCTGCTTGACGCTCTCCTGCCAGGCGGCCGGCACCTGCCGGCCGAGGTCGCGCGCGCTGTAGACGATGTGCAGCTCGGTGCCTGCCCCGACACCCAGGTCGGTCTTGGCCTTCTCGATGACCTCCGCGGAGGCGCCGGCGAACAACTCGTGGCTGATCACCACGCTGCCCTGCCGGCGGCGTACCTGTGCGCTGAGTTGGGCCCACTTGCCCGACGACTTCTCCCCCGGCCCGCTCCAGTCCTTGCCGAGCAGGTCGACGGCGGCCCGGAACTGGAACAGCGACGGGTCTCCCAGCGGAGACCCGGCCGGGTAGCGCACCCCGTGGCGCGCCAGAGCGAGCGTGTTGCGCGCCAGCCGATCCTGCAGGTAGGTGGTGCCCGTCTTCGGCGCACCCACATGCAGATAGACCACCCGTTCCATGCGCCCGATTCTGCCTGCCGCTGCGTCACCGCCGCTCATCGACGCCCGCACAGGGAGACCGCCGAAACGATCCGCGCGGCCGTGCGAGGACCGGCGCTCCGGTTCGTCCGGCCTGTTCAACCGCCTGACCATCCGTGCCAAGGTGGGGTGGTGCCCTTGACGCCGGACCCGATGGCGTACGCCGAGGTGCGGCGCGCCTACGACACCGTCGCCGCCGACTACGCCGCCTATCTGCCCGACACACGGGCCGAGGCGAGGCTTGACCTTGCGATGGTCGACGCCTTCGCAGACGCGGTGAGCACGGGCGAGGACCCCATCGTGCTCGACGCGGGGTGCGGGGCCGGCCGGCTGAGCAGGTACGTCGCCGACCGCGGCTGTCGGACGCAGGGGGTGGACCTCTCGCCGGGGATGATCGCGATGGCCCGACGCGACCATCCCGACCTCGGGTTCGCGGTGGGGTCGCTCACCGCCCTCCCGTTCGCACGTGACCGGTTCGCCGGCGTCCTGCTGTGGTATTCGATCATCCACACCCCGCCGTCCGGGCTGGCGCAGGTCTGTCGCGAGGCAGCCCGGGTGCTGCGACGGGGCGGTCACCTGCTGGTGGGGTTCCAGGCGGGCGTGGGGATCAGGGACGTGTCAGCGGCGTACCGCGGTTTCGGGCACGAGGTCCGCCTGGAGCGCTACTGCTACTCACCCGACACGGTGGCGGACCACCTCGAGGCCACCGGCCTGCGCGAGGTCTCCCGGCTGGTGCGACGCTCGCTGACCGCCCACGAGCGCGACGACCAGGCGATGCTGCTGGCCCGCCTCGGGTGAGCGACGGGGCACCGCTCACTCCCACTCGCGCAGCAGCCGGTGGGCGCGCAGCGCCGCCTCCAGGGCGACATCGAGGTCGTCCAGCTCGGTAGCGTCGTCGGCGTCGGGGCCGTCCGCTGCCGTCGCGGTCAGGCTGAGGGTGTGCAGGCGGCCCAGCAGGTCGTCGCGGGGCAGACCGCGCAGGGCGAAGAGCACCAGCGGATCCGTGTCGAGCAGCCACCCCACCTGGGTGCACACCGCCAGCGCGTGGGGGCAGGGGTCGGCCCAGTGGTCACAGGTGCAGACCGATCCGAGTTCGCCGCCGTAGGGGAGCAGCTCGGCCCCGAGCTCCTCGGCATGTTCGACCAGGTCGTGCGGCAGGTCGCCGGCCAACAGGGCGGCGATCCGACCGGGGGTCGCGGCCACCGCCTCGACCAGGGCGTCCAGGGAACGGTCGTCGAGCACCGGCACGGTGCCCGCGACGCTGAACAGTCCACCCGGATCCTCGACCGCGGCGACATAGCTCCCGGCGTCGAGGATGATGCCGCCCACCCTGCCGGCGCGGGCCAGGCGACGACCGGCGATCAGGTCACCCTGGTCGTAGGCGGCCTCCTCGACCGCGCGCTGCCAGGCCTTGGCCCACCACGTGGCCGGCTTGACGCTGCGGCGCGCGGACTGACGGGGGTGCGTGGTGGCCGGCACGTCAGTCGACCTCGAGGGTGACCAGGTCGCGCAGCTCGGCGTTGCTCAGCTCGGTGAGGGCCCCCTCGCCCGCGCCGAGGACGGCGTCGGCCAGGGCACGTTTGCGGGTCAGCAACTCTGCGATCCGGGTCTCGACCGTGCCCCGCGTGATCAGCCGGTGCACCTGGACCGGCCGGGTCTGCCCGATCCGGTAGGCCCGGTCGGTGGCCTGATCCTCCACCGCGGGGTTCCACCACCGGTCGACGTGGATCACGTGGTCGGCGCGGGTGAGGTTGAGCCCGGTGCCGCCCGCCTTGAGGGAGAGCAGGAAGACCGGCACCTCGCCCGCCTGGAACCGGGTCACCATCGCCTCCCGCTCCCGGACCGGGGTGCCGCCGTGCAGGAACTGGTGGGGCAGCCCGGCCGCGTGCCAGTGCCGCTCCAGCAGGCGGGCCATCGCGACGTACTGGGTGAAGACGAGTACGCCGCCGTCCTCGGCGAGGACGGTGGCGAGGAGTTCGTCGAGGAGGTCGAGCTTCTGCGACCGGCCGCCGATGCGACCGCCCGCCTGCTTGAGGAACTGGGCCGGGTGGTTGCAGATCTGCTTCAACCCGGTGAGCAGCATCAGCACCAGGCCGCGCCGAGTGGCCTCGTCGGCGCGCTCGATCCGCTCCATCGTGTCCCGCACGAACGCCTCGTAGAGCACGGTCTGCTCGCGGGTCAGCCGGAGCAGGTGGTCGGTCTCGGTCTTGCGCGGGAGCTCCGGGGCGATGCCGGGGTCGGACTTGCGCCGCCGCAGGAGGAAGGGCCGGATCAGTTCGGCGAACTGCCTGGCCACCGTGTCGATCCCCGCCTCCACCGGCGCCGCCCAGACCCGCCGGAACGCATTGCGGCTGCCCAGCAGCCCCGGCACGGTCCAGTCCAGGATCGACCACAGCTCGGTCAGGTCGTTCTCGACCGGCGTGCCGGTCAGCGCCACCCGCGCGCGGCTGGGGATGGTGCGCAGCATCCGTGCCGTCGCGGAGCGGGAGTTCTTGATGTGCTGCGCCTCGTCGGCGACCACCAACCCCCACGGCACCGCCGCCAGTCGGACGGCATCGCTGCGCATGGTGCCGTACGTCGTCAGCACGAAGCCGGCGTCGTACGGCGCTGGGGCCTCGGCCGGCCCGCTCGTTGCCGGGTCGTGCCCGGCTCCCACGGGCGGGGCGAGCCCGGTGAGATCCCGGACGGAGCCGTGGAACCGGCGGACGGGCACGCCGGGCGCGAACCGCTGGATCTCGGCCTCCCAGTTGCCCAGCAGGCTGGCCGGGCACACGACCAGGGTGGGGCCGCCGAGGCCGGTGTCGCGGCGGTGCAGGTGGAGTGCGATCAGGGTGATGGTCTTGCCGAGGCCCATGTCGTCGGCCAGGCACCCGCCGAGTCCCATCGCGGTGAGGTCGGCGAGCCAGCTGACTCCGTGCCGTTGGTAGTCCCGCAGGGTGGCGGCGAGCCCCGCCGGCTCGGGCAGCGGGTCGCCCGCGCCCGCGCCGAGCACCTGCTCGCGGAGCCTGCCGACCGAGGCACCGACGATGACCTCCTCGCGTTCCTCGCCGACCTGCACGACGCCGCTCAGCGCCGCGCCGAGCGCCTCGGCAGGCTTGACCGTGCGGAGCAGTCGCTTGCGGGCCTTGCGGGCGACGTCGGGGTGGACGACGGTCCAGGTGCCGCGCAGCTTGAGCAGCGGGGACGCGGCGGCGGCGAGCTGGTCCATCTCCTCCTCGGTGAGCGGCTCACCGTGCAGCGCGGCCTGCCAGCGGAAGGCGAACACCGCCTCAGGACCCAACAGACCGGTGTTGAGCGGTTCGACGTCCGCCCACGCGTCCGTGTCGCGACGCGGGGCCCGGTCGAGCACCGCCGAGGTGGTGAGGTCGCGCCCCAACGACCTGGGCCACATCACGTCGACGCCGCGCTCCTGCAGGGCGGCGACGCCGTCCTCGAGCAGCGAGGCGATCTCGTCGGACTCCAGCGTGATCTCGTCGGGGACCCGGAGATCCAGCAACCGGTCGAGCACCGGCCAGGCGTCGGCGGCCCCGCGAAGCAGCACCGCCACGTGCGTGCGCGCCCGCTCCCCGAAGCCGTGCTCCCGCGGATCGCCGGTCCACAGCAGGGCCGCGTCGGCGAGCCGCAGCGGATCGGTCTCGTCGTGCACCTGCAGGACCAGTCGCACCGACCCGCCGCGCAACTCCTCCTCGTCGGCCTCGACCCGGAGCGAGATCCGCACCAGCTGGGCGAGCTCGTCCCGCTCGATCCGGCTCCCGGACAGATGGCTCTCCACCCGCGCCTGGAGCCGGCCCACGAAGTCGTCGGTGCGGGTGTCCGCCGGCCGCGTCGACCCGGGGTGGGTACCGGGACGGCTCGCACGCGCCGATCCGCCCGCGCGGCGCGTCCCCCCCGACCTCGGCGGCACGTGTGGCATCGCGTCGACGACGGCGTCCAGCACGCCTCGCACCACTCCCTCGGCCGCCTCCGGCCCGAGCGCGTCGTACGCCCGTGCCTCGGCGAGCAGGCGCACCCGCTCGGCGTCCTCGCCCACGATCACCGGACGCCAGCCCTCGCCCTCGGGCCGGAACTTGCCCGCCGCCACCAACTGCAGGGCGAGCAGCACCGAGCCCGCCAGCAACCCGACCGAGGCGTGCGCATCAGCCCGATCGCGGGCCTTGGTCAGCACCGGGATCGCCGCCCGCATCGGCAGCGCGACACTGCGCCGGGCGTCGGTGAAGGTGATCGTGCCCTCCCGCGCCGACTCCGCCGGGGCGAGGCTGGCGGGGCCGGTGAGGGGCACGAAACTCATGCCGCGAAACTACCCGGGCCCACCGACCGTCCCGGCCCGGTGGGTGACTCGTCGCCCCGCCCCCGCTCGGCGGCTCGCTAGGCTCGCGGCATGAGCATCCTCGACACCCCCGTCGCCCGACTCGACGGCACCCCCGCCACGCTGGGCGAGATCACCGAAGGCAAGCCCGCCCTGCTCGTCAACGTCGCCAGCAAGTGCGGCCTCACCCCGCAGTACACCGGCCTCGAACAACTCCAGGAGACCTACGCCGAGCGCGGCTTCACCGTCGTCGGGCTCCCCTGCAACCAGTTCATGGGCCAGGAGCCGGGCAGCGCCGAGGAGATCCAGGAGTTCTGCTCCGCGACGTACGGCGTCACCTTCCCGCTCACCGAGAAGATCGACGTCAACGGCGAGGACCGCCACCCGATCTACCAGAGCCTGGTGCAGACCCCCGTCGACGGCGGCGACGCCGGCGACATCGCCTGGAACTTCGAGAAGTTCCTGATCCACGCCGACGGCAGCGTCGCGCACCGCTTCGGCCCGCGCACCGAGCCGCAGGACCCCGCCGTCGTCGGGGCCATCGAGAAGCTCCTGAACTGAGGCCGGCGCGGGTGTACTTTTCCCCGGTTAACCGGCGAAAAGTGCGCCCGCAGCCGCCACCTTCAACCGGGCCCCATGCGCGGTCAGGGTCGTCGTCCGGCCCGCCCGCACGCCGGCCGATCCTGGGGTGCCGTACGGCCGCGGATCACCGTCCTCCCCCCACCGAGTAATAGACATCACGGCCTCGACGGGCCCTGCTCGCCTGGTGTTAGACCAAAGTCGGCTGATTGGTCTTCTCGGCTGCCGTAACCTTGTGCGGTGCCAAAAGACATGACCCAGGAGCCACCCACCACCGGCTCTGACCGCCTCGACAAACGCGTCTTCCTCATCGCCGGAGTGGTGGTGCTGGGGTCGATCATGTCGATCCTCGACATCACCGTCGTCTCGGTCGCCCAGCAGAGCTTCCAGCAGGAGTTCGACGCCTCGGCCGCTGAAACCGCCTGGACGATGACCGGCTACACCCTCGCCCTGGCCGCGGTGATCCCGCTGACCGGGTGGGCGGCCGACCGGTTCGGGACCAAGCGCCTCTACCTGATCGCGATCGTGCTCTTCGCGCTCGGCTCCGCGCTGTGCGCCCTCGCCCAGGACCTCCCCCAGCTGGTCGCCTTCCGAGTGCTGCAGGGCCTCGGCGGCGGCATGCTGATGCCGCTGGGCATGACGATCCTTACCCGTGCCGCCGGCCCCGACCGGGTCGGCCGGGTGATGGCCGTGCTCGGCATCCCGATGCTGCTCGGCCCGATCTTCGGCCCGATCCTCGGCGGCTGGCTGATCGACATCGCCTCCTGGCACTGGATCTTCCTGATCAACCTGCCGATCGGCGTCGTCGCCCTCATCTACGCCTGGCTCGCGCTGCCCAAGGACGAGGTACATCCCTCGGAGAGCTTCGACTTCGTCGGCATGATCCTGCTCTCCCCGGGCCTGGCCCTGCTGCTCTACGGCATCTCGATGATCCCCGAGAACGGCACCTTCTTCACCCCGGAGAGCTGGGTTCCCTCGCTGATCGGTGCCGTCTTGGTGTTGGCCTTCGTCCCCTGGGCGCTGAGCAGCAAGAACGATCACCCGCTGATCGAGCTGCGCCTGTTCGAGAACAAGGAACTGACCGTCGCGGTCCTCACCATGGGCCTGTTCGCGATGGCCTTCTTCGGCGCCAGCCTGCTCTTCCCGCAGTACTTCCAGTTGGTCCGCGGCGAGGACGCACTGCACGCCGGCCTGCTGTTGGCCCCCCAGGGCCTCGGCGCGATGCTGACCATGCCGATCGGCGGCATGCTCGCCGACAAGATCGGCCCCGGCAAGGTGGTGCTCCCGGGCATCACCACGATCGTCATCGGCATGGGCATGTTCGCCACCCTGGACGACACCACGCCGTACTGGTTCCTGATGCTCTCCCTGTTCGTCATGGGTATGGGCATGGGCTGCACGATGATGCCGACCTTCTCGGCGGCCCTGTCCACCCTGCGCGATCACACCATCGCCCGCGGCTCCACCCTGATGAACATCATCCAGCAGGTCGCCGCCTCGGTCGGTACGGCGATCTTCACGGTGCTGCTGACCAACGGGTTCAAGGACTCCCCCAGCATCGGCACCGTGCAGGGCATCACCGAGGCGCTCGGCAACCCCGACGACGTCCAGGCCTATGCCCAGCAGAACCCGGAGCAGTTCGCCCAGGTGCTGCAGCAGTTCGGCGTCTCGCCGGACGAGTTCATGCAGCTCGCCGGTTCGGTGCTCCCGGACATGGCCGATGTCTTCGCCTCCACCTTCGTGGTGGCGGCCGCGATGGTGGCCTGCTGCCTGATCCCGGCGTTCTTCCTGCCCCGTAGCAAGAAGGAGCACGGCGCCGCCGCTCCCACCGTGCTGCACTGATCACCACCCGGGGGTCGAGTTCGCCCCCGGACCGTGCAGGCCGAGTTGGGCCTCGCGGACCGTCGAGTTGGGCCCCGTGGACGATCCACGGGGCCCAACTCGACCTCAGGGACCAACTCGACCTCGACTCGCTTCACCCGCGGAAGGACTCCACCCGATGAACCACCCCGAGCCCTGGACCGACCTGATCGCCCGCTGGGACGCCCAGCAGGGCGTCTACATCCCCCAGCGAGACGCGATGTACGAGGCGATGTTCGAGGCGCTGGCCCACCTCCGTCCGGCCGAGGAACTGGTGGTCCTCGACCTCGCCTGCGGCCCCGGAGCCATCAGCCGGCGCCTGCTCGACCGCTTCCCGGCGGCGCGTGCGGTGGCCGTCGACGTCGACCCCGTACTCCTCCGGCTGGGCCGCGGCGCGTACGGCGATGCGGACGGCCGGCTCCGCTGGGCCGGCGTCGACCTGCGCGATCCCGACTGGCCCCAGCGGCTCGGTCCCGACGGCGCGGCCGGGACCTTCGACGCCGTCCTCTCCAGCACCGCGCTGCACTGGCTCGACCCGGCCACCCTCGCGGCGACGTACCGGCGCTGCCACGAACTGCTCCGCCCCGACGGCGTCCTGCTCAACGCCGACTACCTGCCGCACCCGGCGGCCGGCCGACTGCGCGACCTCAGCGCAGCGATGGCCGATGAGCGTCAGGATCGGGCGGTCGCGACCGGCGCCGAGTCCTGGGATGCCTGGTGGGAAGCGGTCGCGGCCGAACCCGCGCTGGCCGAGGCACTCGACGAACGGTCCGCGCTGTGGCCGGAGGGCTCCCGGGACTGGACCGGTCCGACCCTCGCCTTCCACGAGACCGCCCTGCTGGAGGCCGGGTTCGCGGAGGCGGGCACCCTCTGGCAGGACCTCAACGAGCGGATCCTGGTCGCCCTGAAGTAGCCGCTCCGGCCCCTCCCCTGCGATCGTCCGGGAGGCCCAGGTCGACTGCCTGGAACGACCCACTCAATCGTCCACGAGGCCCAACTCAACGATCTACAAGGCCCAACTCGACTGCCCGGAACGACCCACTCAACCGTCCACGAGGCGCAACTCGACCCGGGGCCCGGTCGGTGCCGGGGTGAGGAGGGCGGGGCGTGGGTCAGCTCTCGGTGGCGAGGGCGAGTGGGTACGCCGCAGCAGCGCCCGCCTCGCGCAACGCACGGGCGGCGAGGGTCATCGTCCAGCCGGTGCTGACCAGGTCGTCGACGAGCAGGACCCGTCGACCGGTGAGTTCCTCGAGCCGCAGGTCGGTGCGCAGGGCGAACCGCCGGGTGATCGCGG
This sequence comes from Nocardioides insulae DSM 17944, assembly GCF_000422825.1. Classification (GTDB taxonomy): domain Bacteria; phylum Actinomycetota; class Actinomycetes; order Propionibacteriales; family Nocardioidaceae; genus Nocardioides; species Nocardioides insulae. The sequence continues at coordinate 38,482 of NZ_KE383930.1, forward strand.
CGACCCGGTGCGGCGAGTTGGTGGCGCCCTTGCCGGGCGGGATCGAGGGGTCGAGGATCGCCCAGCGGCCGAGGATCGGGACCTGGAGGTAGCGGGCGAGACCGGCGGCCAGATCGGTGGCGAGTGCCGGTCGGGTGGCGGACTCGACCAGCACGATCCCCTCCACCGGCGGCCGCCAGTCGCCGAGCACCTCGATGACCGCCCGCACCAGCGGCACCGGGACACCGTCATCGGGCCGGCCCTCGCGCAAGAGCTCGCGCAGGGCCTGACCGTGGCCGAGGTCGGAGAGCCGGGCCACCGCCCTCCCCTCCTCCGCTCCGTCCTTGATCCGCCCCTTGAGGTCGAGCCCGAGCTGGGCGAGCCCGGTGGGCCACATCTTCTTCGGCTCCAGCACCACGCCGGGCCGGTTGATCCGGGCACCGGCCTCCTCGACCGCCGCCGCCGAGACCTCGGTGCCCAGCGCGAGGCCACCGCAGTTGTCGCAGCGGCCGCAGTCGGTCGCCTCGGGGTCGTCGAGTTGATCGCGCAGGTAGCGCATCCGGCACTCGCCGGAGTCGAGGTAGGCGAGCATGGCGTCCTGCTCCCGACGACGGGCCTCGGCCACCCGGGCATAGCGCTCCTCGTCGTAGGACCAGGGCTCGCCGGTGACCTCCCAGCCGCCCTTGACCCGGCGGACCGCGCCGTCGACGTCGAGCACCTTGAGCATCATGTCGAGGCGGCTGCGGCTGAGGTCGACGTAGGTCTCCAACGCCTGGGTGGACAGCGGTCGACCCTCCTCGGCGAGCACCGACAGGGTCTGCCGGACCAGCGCCTCCCGCGGGAACGCGAGGGAGGCGAAGTAGGCCCAGATCTCGCGGTCCTCGATGCCCGGGAGAAGCACCACCGATGCGTCGCGGCCGGTGCCGCGGCCGGCCCGGCCGATCTGCTGGTAGTAGGCGACCGGTGAGCTGGGTGCGCCCAGGTTGACGACGAAGCCGAGCGGCGCGTCGAAGCCCATCCCGAGGGCACTGGTCGCCACCAGCGCCTTGACCCGCCCGTCGGCGAGCTGCTGCTCGAGGGCGTGCCGCTCGGTCGGCTCGGTGCGCCCGGAGTACGCCGCCACGTCGTGCCCGCGCGAGCGCAGGTAGTCGGCGACCTCCTGGGTGGCTGCGACGGTGAGGCAGTAGACGATGCCCGACCCGGGCTGCTCGGCGAGATGATCGGCGAGCCAGGCCAACCGCTGCTCGGGGGTGCGGAGACGGACCACGCCCAACCGCAGCGTCTCCCGGTCGAGGGAACCGCGCAGGACCAGCACCTCCCCCGCCACCGCATCCGTGCTGCCCAACTGCTCGGCCACGTCGGCGGTGACCCGGGCGTTGGCGGTCGCGGTGGTCGCGAGCACCGGGATGCCGTCGGGCAGGTCGCCGAGCAGGGTGCGGATCCGGCGGTAGTCGGGTCGGAAGTCGTGCCCCCAGTCGGAGATGCAGTGCGCCTCGTCGACCACCAGCAGCCCGCAGGTCGCGGCCAGTCGTGGCAGCACGGCGTCTCGGAAGCCGGGGTTGTTGAGCCGCTCCGGACTCACCAGCAGGACGTCGATCTCGCCGGCGTGGATGGACTCCTCGACCTGGCTCCACTCCTCGATGTTGGTGGAATTGATCGTGGCGGCGCGGATGCCGGCGCGCTCGGCCGCGGCGATCTGGTTGCGCATCAGGGCCAGCAGCGGGGAGACGATCACCGTCGGGCCGGCGCCCGCCCCACGCAGCAGCAGGGTGGCCACGAAGTAGACCGCCGACTTGCCCCAACCGGTGCGCTGCACGACGAGCGCCCGGCGCCGGTCCACCGCCAACGCCTCGATGGCTGCCCATTGGTCCTCCCGCAGGACGGCGTCCTCGCGCCCCACCAGCGCCCGAAGGTGGCGCTCGGCGTGCTCGCGTGCGGTGGCGGTGTCGGTGAGCGGTGACGCGGTCATGGGCTCTGTCTACCAGCGGCCCCCGACGGTTCCGATTCGTCCTCCGGCAGGGACCTCACACCCCGGGCGACCTCGTCGGGTGCGCACGCGCGGCGGGACCCACATCGACCGGCCCGATGCATCGTGCTGCCCGTGGACCGAAGCACCAGACGTTCCTCGGCCAGGGCGACCGGGTTTCGACGGTCCGGGCGAGTGTCGCCAGCGCCCCTCACCCCAGGATGCGGTCGAGATGGGGGTTGCGGAAGAGGCGCTCCGGGTCGAGCAGGTCACGCACCGCCCGGAAGTCGTCGAAGCGCGGGTAGAGCGGTGCGAGGTCGTCGGCGGTGAGGGTGTGCAGCTTGCCCCAATGCGGACGGCCGGCGTGATCGCGGGCGATCCGTTCGAAGGCGTCGAAGTACGCCGGCTGCACGCGTCGGTGGTACTGGTGCACCGCGACGTAGGCCGTGTCGCGTTGGTACGCCGTGGACAGCCACACGTCGTCCCCGGCCAGCACGCGCACCTCGACCGGGAAGGGCACCGCCACGTCGTGGTCCTCCACCCAGTCACGCAGCGCCCCGACCACGTCGGCGAGGGCGGCGCGCGGGACGGCGTACTCACACTCCACGAACCGCACCCGGCGAGGGGTGCAGAAGACCCGCCAGGAGCGGTCGACGTACTCCCGGTCGGAGAGTGCCCGCGAGCTCACCCGGGCGAGGCTGGGGATGGTGCGGGGGGCGCGCGCGCCGACCCGGTTGAGGAGCTCGAAGGCACCGTTGGCGAGCAGTTCGTCGTCCAGCCAGCCCCGCCAGCGCGGCAGCGGCGACACGGGCAGATCGGTCCGGTCGTTGCGCTTGGTCTGCACCCGAGAGGTGTGCGGGAACCAGTAGAACTCGAAGTGGTCGTGGGCCGCGGCCGCGCGGTGCGCCTCCCCCTCGAGCAGGTCCTCGAGCCGGCCCGAGCCCTCACGGGCATGGAGCAGGAACGCCGGTACGCACTGGAGTTCCACCTCGGTCACTACGCCGAGCGCCCCGAGCCCGACCTGCGCCGCCCAGAAGAAGTCGGCCTCCTCCTCCGCCGAACACCACAGCAGCGACCCGTCCGCGGTGGCCAGCCGCACCCCCGTCACCGCGGCGGCGACGCCGTGCCGCCGGGCGCCGGTGCCGTGAGTGCCGGTCGCCACCGCGCCGGCGATGGTCTGCCGGTCGATGTCGCCGAGGTTGGGCAGGGCCAGCCCGAGGTCCTCCAGGGCGGGGTTGAGCTCGTACAGCGGCGTACCGGCCAGCACCCGCACCCGCCTGGCGGGCAGGTCGACAGCGGTGATCCCGCGCATCCGGTCGAGGTCGAGGAGGACGCCGCTGGTCGCGGCGATCGCGGTGAAGGAATGGCCCGACCCCACCGCCTTCACGGTCCGCCCGTCCCGGCGGGCCCGGGCCAGCACCGCCAGCACCTCGGCGGCAGAGCTGGGCTCGGCCACCGCGCGAGGCAGACCCTGCTGGTTGCCGGCCCAGTTCTCCCACACCAGTCGGCTCACCCGAAGCACTGCCCCTCACCGCGGTAGGTCGGCACCGAGGCCGTCACCCTGCCCCCGGAGACCAGTTGGAACGTCGTGAACCGCTCGGCCAGCTCACCAGCCTTGGCGTGCCGGAACCAGACCCGGTCACCGAGCCGCAGTCCATCGGCGGGCCTCCCACGCAACGGCGTCTGCACCTCCCCGGTGCCCTCGGTGCGGATCAGCTTCAGGCCGGAGACCACGGTCGAGGGCACCCGGGACCAGCCGGGCGGGCCGGAGGCGACATAGCCGCCTGCGAAGGCGGTGACCAGCCCCGGCCCCGGACGTCGCACCACCGGCAGCGCGTACGCCGCGGCCGGCCGCGGCCGGAAGGCGCGGTAGCCGTCGAACAGGGTCGGCCCGTAGAGCCCCGACCCGGCGGCCAGTTCGGTGAGGGTGAGGTCCTCGTGGGTGACGTGCAGGCTGCCGGTGCCGCCGCCGTTGACGAACTCGAGGTCGGCCACCTCCCGCACCGCCGCGGTCACCTCGCTACGCCGCCGCATCAGGCTGGCGTGCGAGCGCGCCTTGACCAGCCGCACCGCCGGCGAGGAGTCGGGCAGCCCGGCGATCTGGGCGTCGTAGAACATCAGCCCGACCACGGCGAGTCCGGCCTTCCGGGCCGCCCGGGCGAGCGCGACGGCCTGCTCCGGTGTGCGCAGTGGCGAGCGGCGTACGCCGAGATGCAGCGGGCCGATCCGCAGCGAGGCGTCCACGTCGAGTGCCACCCGAAGCCCGGTGTACCCGGCGACGTTGCGCCGCAGGTGGTCCAGGTGCTCGGTGCTGTCGATGGCCAGGGTGATCTGGTCGGCGTACCGGCGATCCCCGGCAATGGTGGTCAGGGCGTCACGGTCGACGCTGGGGTAGGCGACGAAGACGTCGGTGAAGCCGTGGTCCACCAGCCACACGGCCTCCGCTGCGGCGTACGCCATCACCCCGGCGAAGCCGTCGCGGGCGAGCACGCGTTCGAGCAGAGATCGGCAGCGCACCGACTTCGAGGCCACTCGGATCGGCAGCCCGCCGGCCCGCGCGACCAGGTCGTCGGCGTTGGCGTCGAAGGCATCGAGGTCGACGGCGGCCAGCGGCGCGGTGAGTCCCGCCGTGGCTCGCTCCCAGGGCTGCGTCACCCAGCCGACTGTAACCAAGGCACCGCCTGTGCCGGGGAGTGAACCGTCCGGGATCACCCGGGACGGGCGCGAGCGTCGGTGGGTGCACGCGACCCCGGCGGCGAAACTTCGGGCCGGTGCTGCGCCGGTGCTGGGCCGGTGCTGGGCCGGTGAAGGGCCGGTGCTGGTCCGAGCAGGTGACCCCGTCGCGAGGACGGCGCCCGCAGCCGCAGAGGTCAGCAGCCCGACGTCAGCGGCACGGCCGCCAGCCGGTCGGGCGCCGGCGATCCCTCACCAGATCCGGACGCGGTCGGCGGGGTCGAGCCAGAGACCGTCACCGGGCCGGGTGCCGAAGACCTCGTGGAACTCGTCGAGGTTGCGCACGATGTTGGCGCGGAACTCCGAGGGACTGTGCGGGTCGATGGTGAGGAACTGCTGCTCCTGCTCGAGGCGCCGCTTGGTGCGCCAGCAGTAGGCCCAGTTCATGAACAGCCGGCGACGGTCCTCCGCGCTCGCCTCGCCGCCGCAGGCGATCACGTAGGCGGTGTGGCCGATGGTGAGGCCGCCGAGGTCCCCGATGTTCTCCCCCACGGTGAGCGCGCCGTTGACCCGCTCGCCGGGCAGGTTGCGCGGCTCGAACCCGTCGTACTGCTCGATCAGCGCCTTGGACTTGAGCTCGAAGGCGGCCTTGTCGTCGGGGGTCCACCAGTCGTTGAGATTGCCGGCCCCGTCGAACTGGGCACCCTGGTCATCGAAGCCGTGCCCGATCTCGTGGCCGATCACGGCGCCGATGCCGCCGTAGTTCTCCGCCGCGTCGGCGTCGGGGCTGAAGAAGGGGCGCTGCAGGATGCCGGCCGGGAAGCAGATCTCGTTGGTGCCGGGGTTGTAGTAGGCGTTGACCGTCTGCGGCAGCATGAACCACTCGTCGCGGTCGACCGGCGACCCGATCTTGTCGAGCTGCCGGTCGGTCTCGAAGGCGCTCGCCGCGAGGATGTTGCCCACCAGGTCGTCGGCGGAGAAGGAGAGAGCGGAGTAGTCGCGGAACTTCTCCGGGTAGCCGATCTTGGGGCGGAAGGTGGCCAGCTTGTCGTAGGCGCGCTGCTTGGTCTCCTCGGTCATCCAGTCGAGCTTCTCGATGGAGACGCGGTAGGCGGCCAGGAGGTTGGCGACCAACTCGTCCATCATCGCCTTCGAGCTCGGCGGGAAGTGGCGGGCGACGTATTCCCTACCGACGGCCTCGCCGATGGAACCCTCGACGAGGGAGACCCCGCGCTTCCACCTGGCGCGCAGCTCCGGGGTGCCGTTCAGGGTGCGGCCGTAGAAGTCGAAGTTGGTCTCGACCAGGTCGTCGGTGAGGTAGGCGGCCGTGGCGCGCAGCACGTGGCTGCTCAGCCAGGCCCGCCACTGCTCGACCGGTGTCTCGGCGAGCACCGTCTCCAGGTGTGCGAAGAACGACGGCTGCCGCACGCACACCTCGGACATCAGCTCCTCGGCCGTGTGCCGGGCGCCCGACAGGTTGGTCGCATAGGCGGACCAGTCGAAGGAGGGGCACAGCTCGACCAGCTCGGCCAGGGTGGTGAGGTTGTAGGTCTTCTGCACGTCGCGGGTCTCCGCCCGCTCCCAGTGGCCGGCCGCGATCTTCGTGTCGAGGGCCAGGACGGTGGCCGCCTCGGCGGCGGGGTCGGCGATCCCGCCCAACTCGAGCAGCCGGGTCAGGTACGCGACGTACTTGTCCCGGACCTCCGCGAACTTCTCCTCGCGGTAGTAGGACTCGTCGGGCAGGCCGAGCCCGCCCTGGACGAGGTTGAACAGGTAGCGGTCGGAGTCGCGGTCGTCGTTGTCGACGTAGGAGCCGAACAGGCCGTGCCCCCCGGTCCGCTCGAACTCCCCCAGGAACGCCGCCAGGTCCCGCACGTCGCGCAGCCCCGCGACCGCGTCCAGCAGCGGCCGCACCGGCTCCAGGCCGCGCGCGGCGATCGCCTCTGTGTCCATGAAGGAGGCGAACAGGTCGCCGATCTTCTGCGCCTCCGTGCCCGGCTCGGCGCCGGTGGCGGCCAACTCCTCGATGATCTCCCGGACCTGCTCCTCCGCCCGATCCGCAAGGACCACGAACGGGCCCCAACTGGACCGGTCGGACGGGATCTCGGTCTCACGCAGCCAGGTGCCGTTGAGATGGCCGAACAGGTCGTCCTGCGGCCGGATGCTGTCGTCCATGCCGGGACGGGCGTCATCGAGGATCGTCACGGGCCCGAGCGTACTTGCCACCCCTGACATCGTCAGGAGATCCACTCGGCCAACGCGCTCAGGTCGGGATCGTCCTCGTTGTTGTCCACCACGATCCGCTCCGCCCCGGTCCAGGCACACGTGGGCGCTCCGGCGCCCCGCCAGAACTCCTCCCAGTGCGCCAACTTCCAGGTGTCGCGGCCGTACCCGCGCTCGGCCACCCGTCGTCGGACGGTCTCGCCGTCAGTGGCGACCTGCACCACGACCCGCCTGGCCGGCGGCCAAGCCCACCGCTGCGCCGCCTCGCGGAGGTACTCCGGGTCGTCCAGGAAGCGTCCGAACGGGGCGTCGACGACCACGGACGTCCCGACCCGCAGGTTGTCACCCACGGCGCGCAACAGCGCGGCGTACTCCAGCGGAAGGACCTGGTCGCGGTAGTAGGCGTTGTTGTCCCGATCATGCGGATCGTGGCCGGCCGCGGCCAGCAGCCGCTCGGTGAACTCGCCCGCGATCGTGTCCTTGTCCAGGTACGCCGCCCGGGAGCGGCGGGCCAGCTCTCTGCTCACCCGGCTCTTACCCGACCCGGCCGGACCGATGACCAGGTGAACGGTGGGGCGGGTCTGCTCACTCATCCGGCGCACTCGTGGGCATCCGGACGAAGGCGCCGTAGGAGATCGCGCCCACCACGAGCAGGGCGCCACCGATCAGGAAGACCATCGTGTAGCTGCCGCCGGTGGCGTCGAGCAGGGCACCGGTGACCACGGGTGCGCAGGCGGCGCCGAGGAATCCACCGAAGTTCTGGATGGCCCCCAGCGAGGCGACCTGGTTGGGCGGAGCCACGTCGGAGGCCAGCGTCCAGATCACGCCGATCGGGACCTGCGAGAAGAAGTAGCCCAGGCAGAGCAGGACGATGTTCAGCACGGTGTTGTCGATGTAGGCGACCGGCAGCACCGAGAGGGCGGCCAGCAGGGCACCGCCGACGATCGGGATCTTCCGGGCCGACAGCACCGGGAGGCCACGCAGCACCAGCGATCGGGAGACCGAACCGCCCACCAGGACACCCAGGATGCCGCACAGGTAGGGCAGGGCAGCGACCCAGCCGGCCTCGGTCAGGGAGAACCCCCGGTCGTCCTCGAGGTAGCTCGGGAGCCAGGTGAGGTAGACCCACACGGTGTAGAAGATGCCGAAGGCGCCCACCACCATGAACCAGGTGTTCGGCACCCGCAACAGACTCAGCCAGACGCGGCCCGAGGACCCCTCGCTCGCGGCCTCACCCTCACGCTCCAGGGCGAGCTCGTCGGCGCCCTTGATCGCCATTTCCTCGTCCCGGGTGGGGTCGCGGTAACTCGCCAGCCACAGTGCCACGATGACCAGTCCGAGCACGCCGACGGTGATGAACATGCCGCGCCAGCCGAAGGCCACGATCAGGAAGGTCAGCAGCGGGGGCGCGATGGCGTTGGCGATCTGCGAGCCGGTGTTGATCAGGGAGATCGGGATCGATCGCTCGTCCTTGGCGAACCAGCGCTGCGAGACCTTCAGCCCGGAGGTGAAGAACGGCGACTCCGCGACGCCGAGCGCAACGCGGGCGGCGTACATGGGGCCGAAACTGCGGGTGAGCGCAGTGAGCACGGTGACGACCGACCAGGCACCTGCCGCCCATGCGTACATCCGCTTCGGACCGAAGCGGTCCACCAGATAGCCGGCGGGGAGGTTCGCGATCGCATAGGGCCACGAGAACGCCGACAGCAGCAGGCCCATCTGGGTGTTGGAGAGCCCGAGGTCCTCGGAGATGGTGGTGTTGCCCACGCTCAGGGTGCTGCGGTCCAGGTAGTTCACGATGCCGCCGAGGACGAGCAGCGCGACGAAGAGCCAGCGGGTGCGGCGCAGCGCGGAGGTGAGTCCGGTGCCGGTGGTGCGCGGCGGGTCCTGCACCGGGGTGACGGGGTTGCTCATGGTTCTCCAGAATTCGGCACGCCGACGGTGAGGCCGGCGCGATGGACGAATGGTCTCTCAGACCGCCCGGGCCTCGTCCAATCGAGCGAGGAACCGGGCCGCGGCCAGGGTGATGGGGGCGGGCTCGTAGTCGGGTCCACCGGCCTTGGTGATGGCACTGGCCATGCCGACCGCCGAGGCCCCGGCGGCCACCCACTGGCCGACGTTGTCGGGCGAGACACCGCCGGTGGGGCAGACGGGGATGTGGGCGAGCGGCGCCAGGATGGAGGAGAGGTACGCCGGACCGTGCACCTCGGCCGGGAAGAGCTTGACCAGATCCGCGCCGCTGCGCGCGCTGGCGAGCACCTCGCTGGGCGTGAAGGCGCCACCGAGGGCCGCGACGTCGGCCTCCCGGGCCGCCGCCATCACGTCGGGCGCGACGTGCGGGGTGACCAGGAGTCCGGCCCCGGAGTCGACCGAGCGCCGCGCGGCCTCCTCGTCGAGCACCGTTCCGGCCCCGACGAGCACGTCGTCCCCGAACTCCTTGCTCAGCCTGCTGATCGCGCCGAGGGCGTCCGGCACGGTCAGCGGGATCTCCAGGACCCGGATGCCGCCCTCCACCGCCGCGCGCGCGACGGTCTCGGCCGCGCCGGCCGACTCCATCCGGAGGATCAGCACGGCTCCCGCGTCGTGGATCAGGTCAACAGCGGCCTTCTTCGTGTGCACGCGGGGAAGATACACGATCGTTTCACACATATGAACATTCGGTGTTCATATGTGTGATCCCGAGCGGCGGGCGAGGTATCCTCCGTGCGCCGAGAGGAGCACCGTGTCCCCCCAGATCCCCGCCCAGCGCCGAGAGCGCCTGCTCAGTCTGCTCCGGCGCGACGGGGCGGCCTCCACCCGCGCATTGCAGGAGGCGCTCGGCGTCTCCCATATGACGGTGCGGCGCGACATCGCCCACCTCCAGGAAGAGGGCCTGGTCGAACCTGTGCCGGGCGGGGTTCGCCCGACCAGCGGCGCCGGACAGCAGCCGCCGTCCGCGCGGCGGCAGCGGGCCGGCCTGGAGGTCGCGCGCAAGGAGGCCATCGCCGCCCGAGCCGCGGCGCTGGTCCAGGACGGGATGGCCCTCTATCTCGACGCGGGCACCACCTGCGAGGCCCTCGTGCCCCACCTGGCCCGGCACCGGCGACTGACCGTGGTCACCAACGACTTCTGGTCCGCCATCGCGCTGCTCGAGCACCCCCATCTGGAGACGATCCACGTCGGGGGCCGGGTCGACACCGACAGCGCATCCTCCTGCGGCGCCCTCTCGATGAGCATCGCGCGCGCGATGCGCCTGGACCTGTTCTTCCTCAGCACCGGCGCCTGGAGCGTGGAGGGTGGCATCACCGCCCCGAGCGCGGACCGCCGTGCGCTCAAACAGCAGGTGCACGACTCGAGCACGGTCACGGCGCTCGTCGCCGACAGCACCAAGTACGGCGCACACGCGCCGTACCACGTCTTCGACCTGGACGAGATCGACGCGGTCATCACCGACGAGGACCTCGGTCCGGAGGCCAGGGCCCAACTCGCGGCGCGCGACCTGGCCCTGCACATCGCGGAGACCTGACCGGCAGATCCCCCGGCCGCACGATCAGCCGGGCTCGACGATGCGGGCCATCTCGAAGTGCATGGGGTCGGTGTACTGCCAGTCGCCACCCCAGGCGAAGCCCCACTTCTTGAACGTCGAGACGACCTGCGGGTGCATGTCCCCGGGGATGCCCCGGCCGTTGGTGCTGACGTTGATGTCCAGGGCCGTGCCGAAGGCGTGGTTGGACAGGGTGGTGGTGCCGGCGATGAAGCGCGGGTAGTAGCAGCCGGCGTAGTCGTCGGGCCGGATCTCGGAGGCCAACCCCAGGTCGACGATCTCCTGCAGGGCGGCACGCAACTGCGGCATCAGCGCCTTGTTGCAGGTGACCGATCCGAGGATCGGCACCTGCTCGGTGCTGATGTGGCTCGACACCCAGGCGGGATCGGGCGTGACGGCGCCACCGGAGACGGTGTAGGTGTAGTGCCCGACGGCGTCGGCCACCGAACCGACCACCACGGCGGTCTGGACGGCGTCGACGTCGAGCCCCTCGCGGGCGACCACGTCGAGCCGCTGGACCGAGACGCCGTCCCCCACCAGATCGGTGATCGGGGGAACCACCCGGTCGGGCGCCGTACGCATGGTGGAGATGAGCAGGGCGTTGCCCTCGGGCATGCCCATCTCCTCGCCCCAACGCGGGTTGACCGCGGCGTCCACGGCGCCCTCGATCTGGGGAGCGAAGGCGCCGACATGGAGCGACTCGGCGTCGTCGCCCGTACCCAACTGGACGAACCCTTCCCCGTCCACGGGCAGTGTCTTGCGGAGTTGGTCGCTCACCGCGACCTCGCCCCCCGCGACCCGGGTCCAGATCTCCTGGACGTCGGCGGAGGCCAGCGGGGTGAAGTTGCGGTACGTCGACGGCTCGGCCGCCACCACGGTGAGCATCTGCTCCTCCACCGCGAGCTGGGCGAGCGAGATCTGCTCGACCTGACTGACCCCCTTGGTGCGGGTGATCTGCTCGACCAGATCGTCCTCGATGGTGTCGGGTGAGGTGACCAGGATGTCGGCCGCGACCAGCCGGCCCGAGCGTGGTCCGGGCGGGTCGACCGCGTGGTCGGGGTCGGCCACGGTCGACGTGCTCGCGCCGGACGGGTCCGCAGCACCCGATGCACTGGTGGACGCGGAGGGCGACGTGGAGCCCGTCTGGGAGGTCGGGTCGGACGGTGAGGTGGAGGGTGTCGCCGAGGTCGTCGAAGGCGAGGTCGCCGGCGTCGAGGCGCCGTCCGCGGAGTCGCTGCCCGAGGAGGAACCGGCGCCTCCGCACCCGGCCATGGCCGCGACCACCGCCGTCATCGCCACGGCCGGCAGCCACCGCCGTGTGATCCGACTCGTCCTCGACAACGACATCGACCTCCCCCGGCGCACAGCGTAGACAGAGAGGTGATGAACCTGCGGATCCGCCCGCTCCACACACCGAATCCGGGGCATCGGGTCTCGGCTCGGTCTCAGGCGCTGAGCCGGGCGGCCCGGTACTGCTGCGGACTGACGCCGTGGACGCGCTTGAACGCGGCGCTCAACGAGAACGGCGTCGCGTAGCCCACCCGGTGGGCGATCGAGGCGACGGTGGCGTCCGAAGCACACAGCAGGTCGGCCGCCAGCGCCAACCGCCAGCCGGCGAGATAGGTCATCGGCGGCTCGCCCAGCAGTGCCGTGAACCGTCGGCCGAGTGCCGCCCGTGACACTCCCGCCTCAGCGGCTAGCTGGTCGACGGTCCACGCCCGTGCGACGTCCTTGTGCAGGAGGGACAGGGCCGCGCCAACGGCGGGGTCCTGATGCGCGCGGTACCAACCCGGCGCACGCTCCTCGCGTCCGGCGAACCAGGTACGCAGCGTCGAGATCAGGAGCACGTCGAGCAACCGGTCGAGCAGAGCCCTCTGGCCCGGCGCCTCGACGGGCAGCTGAGCGGCGATGACCTCGAGCAGCGAGGTCTCCGCCTCGTCGTTCCCGAGCAGCACGAGGTGCGGGAGTGCCGAGAGCAGTGGCCTGCTCGCCTCGCCCTCGCCCTCGTAGGTTCCGATCAGCAGCTCACACTCGCCGTCCGAGTGCCCCCAGGTTCGGATGCCCAGGGACCATTCGTCCCACAGTGCGCGACCGTCCTCCGCACTGGTGCAGCGTCCGCCGGGGAGAACCAACACGTCCGGCGGGAGGCCGGGCCGGTCCGCGACGGTGTAGTGGTCGGGGCCGCGGACCACCGCGACACTCCCCCGGCCCAGCCGCCGGGGCGTCGCGTCCTGCCCGGTCAACCACGCCTCGCCTCGAAGGACGGCGAGCACCGACAGCGGGGCTTCGTCCTCGACCCGGACGGACCACGGCGGGTCCAACAGGGCGCGCAGCATGAACGCCCCGCGGGCCCGAGGGCCGTCGAGCAGGGCGTCCAGCATGTCCACCTGATTCAGGGTAGTCGCGAGCATCGCCCACGGTCCCTACCGAGAGCGAGCCGCCCCGGCGGCGGAGAGGTGGCCCCGGACCACTCCGTCGCCGATGCTCGGTCGGGGATCAGGAGGCTGAGCCGGCCTGGAACAGTGCCCAGCACAGGGCGGCGAGCGAGCCGACCGAGGTCACCGTGCGGACGACGTTCCACGGCATCCACCGGTCCTCGAAGCGGGCACGGAGACCCGCGGCGTCCAGCATCGCGGGGGCGGACTCCTGGACCGCCCGGTTGAGCGGCAGGTGGATCACGACGGTGAGGCCGACGGTGAGGGCGATCAGCAACAGCGCGAGCGCCAGCCACGGCAGGGTTTCGCCGCCGTCGGGGAGGTGGAGCAGCAGTGCGGCCAGGGTCAAGACCGGACTCCCCAGGAACGTGACCCCCATCCAAGGGTTCGCTATCGCCAGGTCGATGCGCTGGAAGGCGGTCAGGAAGCCGCGATCATCGAGCGTCCTGAGCCCGGGCATCACCGAGTGGGCGAAGGAGAACACCAGACCCGCGACCATCCCGGTCGCTAGGACAGCGCCCAGGAGCGTCGCAGTGGCAAGAATCGTGGTCGCGCTCATTGTCACGATGCTCTCACTGCGAGCGAGCGTACGGCCATGGCACGCACGCTCGCCGACATACGCAGGGCGCTCACTCGTGGCGGTGATCCGCACTTCTACGTCAACGCACCACTCCGTCCCGCCGGCTCGACATCGGACCGGATCGACATCGGACCGGATCGACCCGGCACCGAGGTGAGGTCCGGTGCCGAGGCCGCAGGCGGGTGCCCGAGGAGGTCAGTCGCCGCCGCGGGGTGCAGGGACGGCGGTGATCGCGTCGACCGCGTCATCGGCCCGACGACCGCGCTCGGCCACCAGCACGCTCTCCACGATCCAGGCGAGATCGTCGGCGGTGGCCCTGGGGGACCCACTGGGTTGCATCACCTGGCTCAGCACGGTCCGCACCACCATGTCGATCAGAGCCTCGACCTGACGCTGGGTCAGCAACTCCTCATAGGAGACCACTCGCGCGCGGATCACCGCACGGCAGGCCTCGAGCAGCGGCTGCGCATGGGTGGTGAGGAACGGGAGCAGATCGGTGTCGGCACCGTGCGTGGCCGAGACGACGGCATGCAGCACCTGGTTGTCCTGGGCCCGCTCGAGCACTGCCCGGCAGGACTTGCGGACCGCCTTGGTGAGGTCGGTGGGGGAGGCATCGAAGGCTGCGGACACCACCGCCAAGAAGCGCTCCAACTCCACCGCGATCACCGTCTCGGCGAGCTGCGGCTTGGCTCCGATCTCGTTGTAGACCGTCTGCCGGCTCACGCCGACCCGCTCGGCGAGCCGCCCCATGGTCACCCGCGACCAGCCGACCTCCGCGATCAGTTCGCTGGTCGCGTCGACGAGTCGCTCCCTGAGCGCCTGGTGGTGCTCGACCTGGCTGAGGGTGGCCATGGACGCAGCCTAGGGCGTTTTCCGCAGCGACGGGGCCAGACCCGGCACGACCACGTCGAGCCCCGCTACCGTGCTTGGTGTGAGCGTCACTCTCCCCTTCGGCATCGACTTCGGCGGCACCGGCATCAAGGGGGCGCCGGTCGATCTCGACGCGGGTGGCTTCGCCGCCGAGCGGGTCCGCATCACCACGCCGCGTCCCTCGACGCCGGCGCGGATCGCCGAGGTGTTCGTCGAGCTGCTGAGTCACTTCCCCGACTCCACCGGGCCCGTCGGCGTGACCGTGCCCGGCGTGGTCCGCCACGGCGTGGTCCACTCCGCCGCCAACATCGACGACTCCTGGATCGGCACGGACGCCGATGCCGTCTTCACCGAGGCGACCGGCCGGGACGTCCACGTCGTCAACGACGCCGACGCCGCCGGCCTCGCCGAGGTGAGGTACGGCGCCGCCCGCGGACGTCGCGGGCTGGTCATCGTGACGACCCTCGGCACCGGCATCGGCTCCGCCCTCGTGTACGACGGCACCCTGGTGCCCAACTCCGAGCTCGGCCATCTCGAACTGCACGGGCAGGACGCCGAGCACCGCGCCGCCAACAGCGCCCGCCAGCGGGAGGACCTGTCCTGGGAGAAGTGGGCGCACCGGCTCACGAAGTACTACCGCCATCTCGAAACCCTGTTCTCCCCCGACCTGTTCGTGGTCGGTGGCGGGGTGAGCAAGGACGCCGCGGAGTTCCTCCCGCTGCTCGAGATCGACACCGAGATCGTTCCCGCCGTGCTGCGCAACAAGGCCGGCGTCGTCGGCGCCGCCCTCAATGCCGCCGAGGCCGCCGAAGCCGCCCGGGCCGCCGGGCACTGAGACCTCGCCCGAGGCGATTGGTACCTCGGCAGGCTCGGCCGGATGTCGACGCAGACCAGACGGGACAGCGTCACAGAAGGTACCGCTCGGACCCGGGGAGAGCGTGGATCCCGCCACACCGGGCGGCTGGTCGTGGGCTGAGCCAAGCCCAAGATTCTGCACTTTTGGAGGCGGAGTGCAGACTTGCACTTCGTGAGCGAAAGTGCAACGACGACCAGTCGACGGGAGCGCACGTCCCGGACGATCTCCGAGTGCGCCCAGCGGCTGGCCGACCTGCACGGGCTGGACGGATTCACCATGGAGCAGTTGGCCGCGGCGGCGGGCGTGTCCCGGCGTACCGTCTTCAACTACTTCGACGGCAAGCTCGAGGCCGTGGTCGGCGAGGACCTCGGCGACAGGGGACGGCACGAGCGGCTCTTCGAGATCTTCGGCCGCGGCGGACCCAACGGCGAGCTGATCGCCGACCTCCGAGCCGCGGCGGTCGCCGTGGTGGCCTCGGACGACGAGGACCTCGACCCGCAGGCGATCGCCAGGTCCCTTCGGCTGCTGCGCCGCGAGCCCCGCGTCCTCCATGTCATTCACCTGAGGCTGGAGGAGGCCTGCACCCAGCTGGCCGAGCTGATCGAGACCCGGGAGGGCCCGGCGTTCGGGGCCGAGCGGGCGCGGGTCCTCGCCAAGATCCTGATCAGCATCTTCGACCTCGCCCTGGACGCGTTCGTCGAGGACCCGTCCGTCACCCTGGCCGACCACGTCGGCCGCACCTTCGACACCGTGCACGACCTGCTCGGCAGAACCTCCTGATCCACTCTCCCAAGGAGCCGAAACACCCATGGCAAAACTCCTCTACCGACTCGGAAAGGCCGGCTACCGCCGCTGGCCCTTCTTCCTGGTCGGCTGGCTGGTCGTCCTCGTCGGCGTGGGCGCCTTCGCAACGACGCAGTCCAAGCCGATGTCCGACAGCTTCACCATCCCCGGCCTCGAGTCGGTCGAGGCCGCCGAAGAGCTGCCCGAGCTGATCGGCGGTGAGTCCTCGCCGCTGGAGGAGGCCACCATCGAGGTGGTCGTCGGCGCCCCCGAGGGCGAGAGCCTCACAGACCCGGAGAACACCGCCGCGGTCCAGCAGCTCGTCCAGGACCTCACCGCGCTTGATGAGGTGCCCGATCAGATCCCCGTGATCTGGACCCCCGAGCAGGCCAAGGCCGCCGCCCAGGCGACCGCGCAGGCCCTCTCCCAGCAGCAGGGTCAGGAGATCACCACCCAGCAGGCCGAGGAGATGCTCCTGGCCCAGCTGAAGTCGCAGCCGCCGCTCTCCGAGGATGGCGGGATCGGCATCATCTCCACCAAGTTCGACGTGGACGAGATCACGGACGTCACCCCGGCGATGCAGCAGGACGTCATCGACGTCGCCGAGGACAACGCCGACGCCTCCGGCCTCACCATCGAGGTCCGCGGTCAGGGCATGCAGACCATGGAGATCGGTGGCGCCTCGGCCGAGCTGATCGGTATCGCCCTCGCGCTGCTCATCCTGGCCCTCACCTTCGGTGCCTTCGTGGCCGCCGGCCTTCCGATCATCACCGCGGCCATCGGCGTGGGCCTCGGCTCACTCGGCATCACCGCCATGACGGCGTTCGTCGACGTCTCCTCCACCACTCCGATGCTGGCCACCATGATCGGCCTCGCGGTCGGCATCGACTACGCGTTGTTCATCCTGCACCGCTATCGCGGCGAACTCGACCACACCGACGACCGTGAGGAAGCCATCGGCGTCGCGGTCGGTACGGCGGGCTCGGCGGTCGTCTTCGCCGGCCTCACCGTGGTCATCGCCCTGGCCGCGCTCAGCGTGGTGGGCATCCCGTTCCTCACCTACATGGGTCTCGGCGCCGCGGCCACGGTGGTCATCGCCGTCTTCGTCGCGCTCACCCTGCTGCCGGCCGTGCTCGGCCTGCTGAAGTCGAAGGCCTTCGGTCTCACCTTCCGCAAGTACGTGCCGAAGCGGGACAAGTCCGGCCGCGTCCTCAACAACGGTGTCCGCTGGGCCCGATTCGTCGGCAAGGCCCCGCTGCTGTGGGTGCTGATCGTGATCATCGGCCTGGGCTCGATCGCCATCCCGTTCAAGGACCTCCGCCTGGGCATGCCCAGCGATGCCACCGCGCCGGAGGACAGCTCGCGCTACCAGGCCGTCCAGCTGATCGAGGACGGTTTCGGCCCCGGTCGTCTCGACCCGCTGATGCTGGTCGTCGACACCCGCGGCATCGACGACCCGGCACAGACGCAGGCGGCGTACCAGCAGATCACCGAATGGGTCGGCAGCCAGGACGGCGTCGCCCGCGTGGTGCCGCCGACCCCCGGCGAGAACGGCGGGATCGTGCTGATCGAGCCCGAGTCCGGGCCGGACGACGAGGCCACCGAGAGCCTCCTGGACTCCCTGCGCGAGGGCGAACCCGGCATGGAGGAACAGACCGGCGCCGACCTGGCCGTGACCGGCACGACCGCGATCATGGCGGACATCTCGCAGAAGCTGAACGACGCGCTGATCCCCTACCTCGCGATCGTGATCGGGCTGGCGTTCATCCTGCTGATGCTGGTGTTCCGCTCGATCCTGGTGCCGCTGACCGCCACCCTGGGCTTCCTGCTCTCGGTGCTGGCCACGCTCGGCGCGACCGTCGAGCTGTTCCAGAAGGGCACCTTCGGGATCTTCGAGGGCGGTCCGATCATCAGCTTCATGCCGATCTTCCTGGTCGGCGTGGTCTTCGGGCTGGCGATGGACTACCAGGTCTTCCTGGTCACCCGGATCCGGGAGGCGCACGTCCACGGGGCGTCGTACCGCGAGGCGGTCGTCGACGGCTTCCGCAACAGCGCCCGCGTGGTCACCGCGGCCGCCCTGATCATGACCTCGGTCTTCGCCGGCTTCATCGCGATGGACGACGTCATCATCAAGTCGATGGGCTTCGCCCTGGCCGTGGCCGTCATCTTCGACGCGTTCGTGGTGCGGATGCTGCTCATCCCGGCGCTGATGTACCTGATGAAGGAGAAGGCCTGGTGGCTCCCGCGCTGGCTGGACAAGATCCTGCCCAACGTGGACGTCGAGGGCGAGAGCCTCGAGCGGCACTACCTCGCCGACCACTACAAGGAGCACCCGGAGGACCTGCCCGAGGGCGTCAAGGCCTGACCGGCTGACTCACCAGATGGCACGAAGGGGCGGAACCCGGCACGGGTTCCGCCCCTCTCGTGTCCTCGACGAAGGATCAGAGCACGATCACGTCGAGTTGCTCGGGGGCGATCAGGGTGCCGGCGTACCCGAGCTCCCCGGCCGCCGCCTCGGCCTTGGCCAGGTAGACGCTCCCCGGCTGCGGGAACGGCGTGTAGTGGCTCATCACGATCCGCCCGGCCCCGGAGAGCCGCCCGACCTTGGGCAGGTCGCGGACATCGGAGTGGGTGGCGAGCAGGTGGGTGCGCAGCTCGGCCCCCTGCTGGGCGGGCATCTGCGCGACGACCTTCTCCACATTGTCGTTGTCCTGGGCCTCGTGCACGATCACATCGACGTCCTGGCTCAGGGCCACCAGGTTGGCGTCGGGCGCGGCCGTGTCCCCGGAGAAGACCACCTGCTTGCCGGTGGACTTGACGGTGAACCGATAGGCGTAGGCATCCTCCAACTCCTCGCCGTGGAAGACCCGGGTGGCGTCGACGACGACCAGATCGTCCTCCATGACCCGCGTGACCGGCGCTCGCCGGCCGCCGCGGTGCACCCGGACATCGTGCGCGCGCACGGCCGGGAAGGTCCCGAACCCGCCACCGCTCTCGAAGTTCTCGATCTCCAGGCCGTAGCCCATCCGCAGGCCCAGGGCCACCCGCTGCATGTGGGGAGGACCCCACAGGTCCAGCGCCGGCCGGCTCGGCGTCCCGGTCCAGCCGTGCATCGCCAACCCCATCAGCCCCGAGGTGTGGTCGAGGTGGTGGTGGGTGATGAAGACGTGCCGCAGCGAGGCGAAGCCGAGCCCGGAGGCGGCCAACTGGTCCGCGGTGTTGTTGCCCGCATCGACCAGGTAGGTCTGGCCCTCGACGACGAGGGCGACCGCCGGCTTGGCGCGGCCCGGGTTGATCTTCGGCCCGCCGTCGACACCGAGCATGACCAGCCGGTCACCGGTCGCGGCCGCTCCCGTCGTACCGCTGGCGGTGGAGGCCGCCGCGGCCGCGCCGGGGAGGCCGGCCCCTGCGACGCCGGCGGCACCGGCAAGGGCGGCCGCGGTCCGGAGCAGGCTGCGGCGGCTCGGACCTCCCTGCTGCGGGTTGCCGTCCTCGGGTCGGGGGGTGTGGGACATCGGTTCTCCGTTTCGCTGGACCGGCCGCTGCGATGGCAGGAGGTGACGGGCGTCACCACGACCGGCGCCCACCCTCTTCTCCTCGGGTCGCGTGCCGCAGCCGCGTTTCCGATCATCGGCAGCAAATTCTGGTGGCGGGGGCTGGTGAACGACTCGGGCGCGTAGACGATCGGCGATCGCCGCCGTGGCTTCAGCGGCGATGAGTCCGCCTCGTCGCTTGGTATCGGTCAGGGGCGTCGCCCGCCGCGGACACGACGACCCTCGTCGACTTGGCCACGCTGTCAGGCTTGCGGGATGGGACGGATGAAGGCTGTCGTGCTCACCGCTCACGGTGGGCCCGAGGTTCTGGTTCTGGACGACGCCCACCCCCGGCCGGTCCCGGAGGCCCACGAGGTGCTGGTGCGGGTGTGCGCGGCGGCCGTGAACAACACGGACATCTGGACCCGGCAGGGCGCCTACGGCCTGCCCGGCGACCCGAGCGCGTTGGCGGGCTGGCGCGGACCCCTCACCTTTCCCCGGATACAGGGTGGCGACATCGCAGGTGTGATCGCGGAGGTCGGTGCTGAGGTGGACCCCGCTCGTGTCGGTCAGCGGGTCCTGGTGGATCCGGCGTTGTACCGCGACGGGTCCCGGAACGCCCCACCGGTCGGATTGCTGGGCAGCGAGGCCGACGGTGGCTTCGCCGAGTTCGTGACGGTGCGGGCCGAGCAGGCCCACGACGTGACCGGTTCGCCGCTCACCGACGAGGAGCTGGCGGCCTTGCCGGTGGCCTACGGAACGGCGATGGGCATGGTGGAGCGCGCCGGCATCGGCGCGGGTGAGACGGTCCTGGTCACCGGCGCCTCGGGCGGCGTCGGCCTGGCCGTGGTCCAGCTGGCGGCGGCGCGTGGCGCCCGGGTCATCGGGGTCACCAGCGCCGGCAAGTCGGCCGACGTACTGACCGCCGGCGCCGTACACACGATCGACCGCGCTCAGGACCTCGTCGAGCAGCTCGGGCGCGCCGGCCTCGACCGGATCGACGCGATCGCCGACGTCGCCGGCGGTCCGCTGATCGCGCAACTCATGCCGCTGGTGCGGGACGACGGTCGCTGGGTCATCGCGGGGGCCGTGGCGGGCCCGGTCGTGGAGTTCGATCTGCGCCGCCTCTACCTGCACAACATCACGCTGATCGGCTCCTCGATGCACACGCGTGACCACTTCGCCGTCCTCCTCGACCTTGCCCGTCGGGGCGAGATCCGGCCGATGATCGCGGGGCGCTACGCGTTGGCGGATCTCGCCGCGGCCCAGGAACACTTCGCCGGTCAGCGGCGTGCGGGGAAGATCGTCCTCTCCGTTCCGTGAACCGCCGGCTCGTTGGCGGCCTCGCGGTCCGACGCGTACGACGGCTCGTGGAGCGGAGTCACCTCACGCCCTTCCGTAGGCCCAGGGGGACCAGGACGTGAAGCCTTCGGGTCGCATCCGGGTGGCGACCCAGTGCCCCTCGGGGATGTCTTCGGACCCGTCCGGGGTGCCGAGGTCCTTGGTCTCGTCCCCCTCGACGAGGAAATGGTCGGTGTCGAGGTGGTCGGACGGGGTCCCCTCCACGTCCGCGTGGCCATAGACCCTGACCTCGACCTCCAACCGGCGCCCGTCGCTGCGCTGATCCCGCAGTTCCAGGGTCTCCCCGTCCGAGAAGAACCGGGCGTAGTAGGCCGGGGCCTCGTCCGTGCCCACCTCGAGCCAGCGCAGCAGTGCCCCGGAGCCACCATCACTCACCTCCCCGAGGTGACTGTGCAGGCGGTACGGCGACACGGCATCGCCGGCCGCCTCCCCATCGGGCGCGGCGGCGGCCGGGCCCGGCACCAGGATGGCGGCCATCGCGATCGTGCCACCGACTCCCGCTGCCCGGGCGACCATGCGACCCCGTTTCGTCTCCCCCATCCTCAACGCCCCCCTGGCGTGTTCGAACCGGCCTCGACCGGCAGGTTGCTGGATTCATGACAGCCCACGACACCACCGGCCTTCTAATGGGTCAAGATCGGTCTATACCATTAGTCACATGAGGGAGGGCAGATTGTTACCGTTAGTCCGGTGAACCCACCCTCGACGATCTGGCCGGTCTTGCTCACCGAGCCGCCGGCCCTGGATCTGGTCAACACCCGGATGTACGTCGGCGAGAACTGGGTGGACCTCCTCGACCATCCCGAGCAGCGCGCCGAGTGGCTCCGGGCCCATGCCGAACGGCTCGACCTCGACCTGGGCGAGAGCGCCTTCACCGACCGGGCCGCAGCGGCACTCAGGGCCGTGCGCGCCGACGCCGCCGCCGCGGTCGAACCCGCCCGCCATGGCCGCAGGCCACCGGCGACGGCCCTCGCCGGGCTGAACCGGGTGATCGGCGCCGCACCGGCGGCACCGCAGGCGCGCTGGGACGGCGCCGCGCTGATCGCCGAGACCCGTCGGACCGGACCCTTCGCCGACCGCCTCGCCGCCACGTTCGCCGAGGCGACGGTCCGCCTCCTCACCGGGCCGGACATCGGCAAGGTACGTCTGTGCGATGCCCCGGCGTGCGTGATGCTGTTCCTCGCCCGCAACCCCAACCGGCGGTGGTGCATGCCGAGCATCTGCGGCAACCGCGCCCGCGTCGCGCGCTACTACCTACGGCACAAGCCCGACCCGGGCGACGCGGTCCGGTGATCCCTCCTCCGCGCTCTGGTCCGACCGGAGACCCGGCGCCGGGTCAGTTCGCATCGGATATCCGGTAGCCGCAGGTCGTGCTCCCGATGTAGACGGGCGACACTCCGTAGGTCTCGATCACCGTCGGCGTCTCCTTCTCCGTCACTGTCACGAAGGAGACCACCCGCCCGTCCTCGACGGCGTGCAGGTCGACGTCGCAGCCGACGCTCCCAGCGAAGTCGAGCACCTCGACGGACACCGTGCCGGCGGCGACGAATGCGGGGCTGTCGCCGAGGCAGCATCGCCAGGAGATCGGGGCCTCCTGCTCGTCGGCACCCGGTTGCTGGATCACCTCGCATCCGGGGTCGGTGGCCTCCCAGGCGACCGTCCCGTTGAAGTGCATCTGGAAGAACTTCGTCCCGTAGAGATCCGAGAAGGACACTGACTGGCCCTGCTCATCGGTCACGGTCACCTCGCAGGCGTCTCCGGTCGCGCGCACGACGAGCCGCCACGGCGCCTCCACCTCGAACTCGTTCGCCGCTCCGGCAGAGGAGGTCGCCCCCGACGAGCCGTCTCCCGTACCCCCGCCGCCGGCGCCGTCCCCCGCGTCGATGAGCCGCGCCCCGAGCGCGCCCACCGACAGCAGCAGGACGGCGGCCGCGACCGCCACCAGCCACGAGACCCATCGGTGCGCGGGGAACCGGCGCACACGTGCCTGGCGGTCGGGGATCGTTCCCGGGGCGGCTGGACCCCGCTCGGCATCCTGGTGGGCGGAGCCTGGTGGCCGCTCCGAGGTCGAATCGGTGGCTGGCTCGGCGATCGACTCGGTCACCGGCCGGCTCGTCGATCCGGTCGGCACCGGCTTCCGAGCCAGCAGGATCGACCCTTCGGCGCCGTAGAGCCATCGCTGCGGGGTCTGCTGACCGCCTCCTTGCCTCACCTTCTCGAACGCATAGGCGTACGCCTCGTCCACCGAGATGAAGCCATCGCCGTCGGCGTCCGCCTCACCGCTGGTGATCCCACCCACCAGGGCACTGGTGAAGACCGAGCCCTCGTGCCCCTCCCCGGCGACGGCGTCGCCCTCGAAGGAGTACTCGGTGCCGCGCGAGGCGGTGAGCACCACCCGACCTCGACCCTGCCCCATCAGCCGTTCGCCGAGGCCCAGATCGGTGTCGCCCTTGGCACCGCGGGCGAACGCCCCGCTGAAGCAGCAGTCGAGGACCACCACCTGACGCCGGGCCCGGCAGTCCTCGAGCTGGTCCAGCAGCCAGTGCGCCTCGACTCCGGATGCGGCCAGCCGGTCCTTGAGGGTGTCACGCGCGGCGAAGTACAACCGGCGGCGCAGGTCCACCAGGCCGTGACAGGACAGATAGACCAGGACGACGTCGTCCGGGCTCCGGTCGGTCAGGAACTCCTCCACCGCCAGGCGGATGGCCGCCGCCTTCTCGTCGAAGACCGACGTGACCGCGAAACCACCGATCTCGGGGTCCGCGAGCAGGTCACGGAAGGCGACCGCATCCGCCGCAGGTGAGCGCAGCCGCCGTAGGGCGGGGTCGGTGTACTGGCTGACCGCCACCAGCAGGGCGACCCGCCGATCACCCAGCTGTTCGGTCGAGGCTGCCATCGTCGCTCTCCTCGTTTCAGGTATACGCCCGAACACCGGGCACCACCAGTGGGCGCCCCGCAGCCGGCGAACGGCGAGGAACGCGCACCAGGCCTGCCATTGACGCCGGCCGGCCGAGGGGGCCGACAATGGAGTGGAATCCGAGGACGAACCGGGGTGTCCGGATGGACGCAGAGGTCAAGATCGAACTGGTCGATGCCGGCGGCGACACCGAAGCCACCGACGAACTGGTGGACCACTTGAGGTGGGAGCTCCTCGAGCTCGACGTCGCTGCGGTCTCCCCGGTTCCGGCCACGCCGGCGCCGCCCGGCAGCAAGGGCGTCGACATGGCCGCGGCAGCCGCGCTGCTCGTGCAGGTCAGGGGCTCGGTGGAGGCCGTGCGGCTGGTCGTGTCCGCGGTCCGGGCGTGGTTCTCCCGCAGCAGGGACCCGGGGCTCTCGGTGAAGGTCACGATCGGTGACCGCACGCTGGAACTGTCGCGGGCGACCGTCGAGCAACAGGAGCGGCTGGTGCAGGAGTTCCTGCGATCCCCGCCCGCGGACGCCGAGTAGCGCCCGACCATCACCCGGTCTGCCGAGGCCCGCGTCCCATCCGCACAGCGACCGGACGACTCTGCCCTGAGCGGAAGTGGTGGTCACCCGGCGTACGACTGGTGTCGGATGGCGACCATGAAACGCATCCTGATCCTCGGTGGCACATCGTGGCTGGGCGGAGTTCTGGCCGAACAGGCCCTCCGCCTCGGCCACCAGGTCACCTCTCTGGCCCGTGGCGAGTCCGGCACCGCACCCGTCGGTGCCCGGTGGGTACGCGCGGACCGCCTGGACCCCGCCGCCTACGACGGGGTGCGCGGCCAGGAGTGGGACGACGTGATCGAGTTGACCTGGCAGCCCGGATTCGCCCGCGGCGCCGTCCACGCGCTGGCCGACCGAGCGGCGCACTGGACCTTCGTGTCCACCTGCTCGGTCTATGCCGACGACTCCACGCCCCATGCCGACGAGACCGCCGGGCTCCGCCACCGGTCGACCAGGGACCGGGCCACCCGGGAGGAGTACGGAGAGGCCAAGGTCGCCTGCGAGGAGGCCTGCGCCGAAGCACTCGGCGACCGCCTCCTGATCGCCCGCGCCGGACTGATCGGAGGACCCGGCGACAGGAGTGACCGGTACGGCTACTGGGTCGGCCGGTTCGCCCTCGCCCAGCGGGGTCCGGTGCTCGTCCCCGACGCCCCGGCCCAGTCCTCCCAGGTGATCGACGTCCGCGATGCCGCCGACTGGCTGCTCGGCGCCGGCGGCGGCTTGACCGGGACGTTCCACCTGGTCGGCGAGCAGTTGCCTCTCCGCGAGGTGCTCGGGCTCGCCCGTGCGATCGCCGGGCACTCCGGGGACGTCGTCCCGGCACCCGAGTCGTGGCTGAACGAGCGCGAGGTCGCGCCGTGGATGGGGCCCAGATCGCTGCCGTTGTGGCTCCCCGGCCCCGAACTGGCCGGCCATGCCGCCCGATCGGACACCCGGGCGCTCTCCGCCGGACTCGTCCGGCGGTCGGCCTCAGCGACACTCCAGGACACGCTCGCCGACGAACTCGCCCGGGGCCTCGAGCGCCCCCGGGCCGCCGGCCTCACCCGCACCGAGGAGCTCGACCTGATCCGAGAGCTCCGGCCGACGCCCGCCCCTGGCCGTCCCACCTGACGCACCCCTGAGCGCTCGTTCAGGACCATCCTCTATCCTCGGCTCAGCCCACACTGTGTGCTGGGTCTCATCCCACCCGGCCCCCCGAGGCCGGTCCCGAGTCCGCGAGGAGAGAAGTCTGATGGATCTGGAATCAGGCCCCGAGCTGGAGGAGTTCCGGCGCGAGGTCACCGAGTTCCTCGACAGCGCACCCACCGATGCCATCCGTGAGGCCGGGCGCAAGACGACCAGCGCCTTCTCCCCGTTCGACGAGACCATCGCCTGGCAGCGCATCCTGCACGAGAAGGGCTGGGTCGCCCCCGGCTGGCCGGTGGAGTACGGCGGCACCGGCTGGAGCGTCGAGCAGCGCTACGTCTTCGCCGAGGAGTCCGCCAAGCGCGGCCTCCCGCCGCTGCTGCCCAACTGCCTGAAGATGATCGGCCCGCTGCTCATCGACCTGGGCACCGAGGAGCAGAAGGCGAAGTACCTGCCCGGGATGCTCTCCGGTGACGACTACTGGACCCAGGGCTACTCCGAGCCCGGCGCCGGCTCCGACCTGGCCTCGCTGAGCTGCTCGGCGGTCGCCGACGGTGACGACTACATCATCAACGGCTCCAAGATCTGGACCACGCTGGCCCACCGGGCCAACCGGATGTTCATGCTGGTGCGCACCAGCACCGAGGGCAAGAAGCAGCAGGGCATCACCTTCCTGCTGCTGGACCGGCTCGACTACCCCGGCATCGAGATCCGGCCGATCATCGGTCTGGACGGCTTTCCCGAGCAGTGCGAGGTCTTCTTCGACAACGCCCGCGTGCCGCAGTCCGGCCGGGTCGGCGAGGAGAACCAGGGCTGGGCGGTCGCCAAGCACCTGCTCAAGCACGAGCGCGGCGGCGGCACCAACAGCCCCTGGCACGAGCGGTTCCTGGGTCGGATCAAGGACGCCGCCCGCGTGCGCACCTCGCCCTTCGGTGGCGTCCTCGCCGAGGACCCGGTGTTCTGTCGGGAGCTCGGCGAGCTCGAGGCCGAGGTCGCCTCGGTGACGGCCCTCGAGAGGCTCGCCGTCAGCGGTCACGCCATCGCCGACAACCCGGCGTTCTCCTCGATGACCAAGACGATCAACTCCGAGCTCACCCAGCGCCTGACCACGGTCCTGGCGCGCGTCACCGGCGAGGACGCCCTCGTCCTGCAGCGCGAGGCCCTCGAGGTCGGCGGTGGTGTCGACCCGATCGGCGACGACATCGACCTGGTGGCCATGCCCTACTACCTCAACAGTCGCGCCACGTCGATCTACGCCGGCACCAACGAGGTGCAGCGCGACCTCATCGCCCGCACCCTCAGCTCGCGCTGACACCCTCAGGAGACCCGAGATGGACTTCAGCTTCACCTATGAGCAGTCGATGCTCCGCGAGAGCGTCACGCGTTACCTGGAGAAGAACTACGCCTTCGAGACCCGCCAGGAGATCGTGCGCTCAGCGCAGCCGTACTCCTCCGACGCCTGGAAGACCTACCACGAGCTCGGCCTGCTGGCCCTGCCCTTCCCCGAGGAGGCGGGCGGGCTGGACGGCTCGATCGTCGACCTGATCGCCATCGCCGAACCCTTCGGCGCGCACCTGGTGGTCGAGCCCTACGTACCCTCCATCATGCTCGCCGGCGGCGCGTTGGCCGCCGTCCGCGAGCAGCCCCTGGCCCAGCAGTGGCTCGAGAAGATCATCGAGGGCGAGGCGATCGGCGCCTTCGCCCACGAGGACTCGCACCGCGTCGGCGACGCGAAGCAGGGTCCCGTGCGCGCCACCGCCTCCGGGGACGGCCACCGGCTCGAGGGCCGCAAGCAACTGGTCCTGGCAGCCGCCGAGGCCGACGTCCTGGTCGTCAGCGCCACCGCGGAGAACGGCGCCCAGGCGCTCTTCGCGCTCGAGCCGACCACTCCCGGGGTCAGCCTCACGCCGTTCACCACCATCGACGGCCGCAGTGCCGCCCACGTCGACTTCGATGGCGTCGAGGTGCCGGCGCAGGCGTGCCTGTCCGCCGATGCAGCCGAGATCATCGGCTCGGTGGTCGGCCAGGCGCTGGTCGTGCTCGCGGCCGAGGCCGTCGGGGCGACCGGCGAGGTCCTGCGCCAGACCGCCGAGTACGCCGGCACCCGGCACCAGTTCGGCGTCCCGATCGGCTCCTTCCAGACCGTGGCGCACCGCCTCGCCGACATGAAGATGGATGCCACCAAGGCGCAGGCCACGCTCCTCTACACCGCCGCCCTGGTCGAGGCCGGCACCGCGACCCCGCGCGACATCTCGGTCCTCAAGGCGCAGGTGGGCCGACTGGGCCGCAAGGTCGCGGAGGCCGCCGTCCAGACCCACGGCGGCATCGGCATGACCGACGAGCTCGCGATCGGCCACTACCTCAAGCGGATCGTGCTGATCGAGACGATCTTCGGCGACAGCGACTACCACTACCGCCTGGTCGGCGCGGCCAACTGATCGGTTCGCACCAAGAACCCGCCGGGTCGGCCTGCGCCCAGGACGACTCGGCGGGTTCGTTGTTTGTGCAGGAGGGAATCACCGTCGCATCGGCTGCGCGGAGGGCCGATCGCTGGCCGGCTCGATACGCTCATCGGCGCAGGCATTCCCGACCACGAGGGTGGCCACAGATGAGCGAGACCCCGAACCTGCGCTCGGTCGAACAGGGGATCCACCGCGACCTGCGCGACGAGCTCAGCTACGGCGGCTACCTCCAGCTCGACCGGCTGCTGGACGCGCAGCACCCGGTCAGCGAACCGCCGCACCACGACGAACTGCTCTTCATCATCGCGCACCAGACCTCCGAGCTCTGGTTCAAGCTGCTGATCCACGAGGTACGCCACGCGATGGCCCGGATCGCGGCCGACGACCTGCGCCCCGCGCTCAAGTCACTCGCCCGGGTCAAGCACATCCAGCGGCAGCTCTTCGAACAGTGGGCGGTGCTGGCGACCCTCACGCCCTCGGAGTACGCCCAGTTCCGAGACTCACTCGGGCACTCCTCCGGCTTCCAGTCCGCGCAGTACCGCACGGTCGAGTTCCTGCTCGGCAACAAGAACGCCGAGATGGTCGAGGTCTTCGCCCACGACCCCGAGGCCCAGGCGGCCCTCGCCCGGACCCTGCACGGGCCGAGCCTGTACGACGAGTTCCTCCGGTTCCTCGCCCGCGCCGGCCACCCGGTGCCCGCGGAGGTGCTCTCCCGGGACGTCAGCCTGCCGCACGAGTTCAGCCCCGACCTGGTGCCGGTGATCCGGGCCGTCTACGAGCATCCGGAGCAGCACTGGGCGGCCTATGAGACCTGCGAGGAACTGGTCGACATCGAGGAGAGCTTCCAGATGTGGCGCTTCCGCCACCTCAAGACGGTCAGCCGGATCATCGGATTCAAGCCCGGCACCGGCGGGTCCAGCGGGGTGCCGTTCCTGCGTGCCGCCCTCGATCTCACCTTCTTCCCCGAGATCCTCGCGGTGCGCACCGAGATCGGCAGCTGACCAGGACGAACTCGCCCTCGCCCCTCACAACTCGGTGCTCAGGCCGTCCCACGGCTCGGCCCAGGTGTCGCCCCGGGCGATGTCGCGCAGAGGCTTGCGCCGGCGTACCCGCTGCTCCCGCTCGGCATCGCGCTCGGACACCTCCGCCGGGTCGCCGTGCACCCCGACCGCGATGCCGCTCATCACCCGCCACCACGCGGGCACGCCGAGTTCCTCGGCCAATGCTCCGGTGTCGAACCCGTTGAACTGATGCACCCGCAGCCCCATCGAGTGGGCCTGGATGGTCAGGTGGGCCGCCGCCTGGCCCAGGTCGTAGAAGGAGTACGCCGGCTCGGTCGGTCCCTCCCCCTCCGGGTCGGGCGCGATCTGGGCGGCGGTGATGAACACCGCCGACGCCCGCGGCACCCAGCGCGAGTTGCCCCGGGAGAGGTATTCGACCAGTGCCTTGTGCGCCGGCGTACCGCGCTGGGCGACGAAGAAGGCCCAGGGCTGACGGTTGCCCGCGCTCGGCGACCACTGCGCCGCGTGCAGCAGGGTCTCGACCTGCTCGCCGGAGAGGGTGTGCTGGTCGTCGTACACACTGATCGACCAGCGATCCCTCAGCGGCTCGGCCAAGGACTCGGCACCCGGCATCGGGGCATGCTTCTCACTCATGCCCCCATCATCACCACGGCGCGGCAACCCGTGCGGCAGCGGGTCGGCCGCCCACACCCGCGCGGCAGCGCGGCGAGAGCCGGCGTGCCACGCTTCTACCTTCCGGCACGCCCGGCGCAGACACGCTCGCGCCGTAGGACCCGCGCGGCAGCGTGGCGAGAGCCGCCGTGCCACGCT
>NZ_KE383930.1:68276-74459 GCF_000422825.1 Nocardioides insulae DSM 17944
GACCCGCGCGGCAGCGTGGCGAGAGCCGCCGTGCCACGCTCCTGTCTTCCGGCACGCCCGGCGCAGACACGCTCGCGCCGTAAAACCCGCGCGGCAGCGTGGCGAGAGCCGGCGTGCCACGCTCCTGTCTTCCGGAACGCCGGCGCAGACACGCTCGCGCCATAAGAATTCAGTGCAGGAAGGTGAAGAGGGGGGAGTCGTAGGGGATCGTCTCGATCACCAGGTGCGAGGAGTCCATCCGCTTGAGCAGGCCGGGGAGTCCCTCGGGGCTGTCCAGGTCGATGCCGATCAGGGCGGGGCCGGTCTCCCGGTTGCTCTTCTTGATGTAGTCGAACACGACGATGTCCTCCCCCTCGGCGAGGACGTGGTCGAGGAAGCCGCGCAGGGCGCCTGGTTCCTGGGGGAAGCTGACCAGGAAGTAGTGCCGCAGCCCCCGGTGCACCAGCGAGCGCTCAACGACCTCGGGGTAGCGCATCACGTCGTTGTTGCCGCCACTCACGATCGCGCCGACGCTGGTGACGCCGTCCAGGTCGATCGCGCCGGTCTCGGCCAGGCTGAGCGCCGCGCTGGCGAGCGCGCCTGCGGGCTCGGCGATGATGCCGTCGGTCTGGTAGAGCTCCAGCATCTCGCTGCAGACCGCGCCCACTTCGACCGCAACGACGTCGTCGACCAGGTCACGGGCGATCTCGTACGGCGCATCGCCGACCTGCCCGACCGAGGCACCGTCGACGAAGGTGTCCAGCTGGTCGAGCCGGACCGGGCCGCCGGCGGCCAGGGCGGCGGTCATCGAGGCCGCTCCGACCGGCTCGACGCCGATGATCCGGGTGCTGGGCCAGGCGTGCTTGACCCAGGTGGCCACGCCGCCGAGCAGGCCGCCGCCGCCGACCGGCACGATGAGGACGTCCAGCGGCTCGTGGCGGGCGTGGGTGATCTCGAACCCGACGGTGCCCTGACCGGTGATGGTGCGCGGGTCGTCGAAGGGGGCGACGTAGGTCGCGCCGGTGCTGTCCGCGATCTCGTGGGCGGCGGCGCTGGCCTCGTCGTAGGTCTTGCCGACCAGGCTCAGCGTGATCGCCTCGCCGCCGAGCGCCAGGATCCGGTCGCGTTTCTGCTTGGGAGTGTTGGTGGGCACCACGATGTGACCCCGTACGCCGAGACGGGCGCAGCTGATCGCGACCCCCTGGGCGTGATTGCCGGCGCTGGCGCACACCACTCCACGGGCGAGTTCGTCCGGGGAGAGCCCGCTCATCAGGTGGAAGGCGCCCCGCACCTTGTAGGAGCGGGCGATCTGGAGGTCCTCGCGCTTGAGCACCACCTCGATGCCGTAACGCTCCGAGAGGCGCTGCGAGGCGTCGAGCGGGGTGCGGGTGGCGATGGTGCGCTCGGCGGCGCGGGCCACGTCCTCAGGCGTCACGATCACCCCGCCAGTGTCCACCCTCCGCGGCCAGCGGTCACAGCGGGCGCCGAGCCGCGAGACGGAGGTGTCCTGACTCTCAGCCCGGACACCCCGATCGTCGCCGCCGCGAGTGTCGCCAGGTGAGGGCGCCGGCGAGGCTGCGTGCCGAAGGGGGCGGAGGTCCGTCGAGGTGCGACGACGCGGCCGACGCAGCGTCGCCTCTCAGGCCTCCTGGGCGAACTGGCGGTGGTTCTGGATGACCTCGGCGATGATCACGTTGAGGATCTTCTCCGCGAAGTCGGGGTCGAGCCCGCTGCTCTGCGACAGCTCCTTGAGCCGGGCGATCTGCACGGCCTCGCGATCGGGGTCGGCGGGCGGCAGCCCGGCCCGGGCCTTGAGCTTCCCGACCGCCTCGGTGCACTTGAACCGCTCGGCGAGCAGGTGCACCAGGGCGGCGTCCAGGTTGTCGATGCTGCCCCGCAGGCGCAGCAGTTCGTCCATCGCACTCTCAGCACTCACCCCACCATCCTCCCCGACGCGCGCCGGCGGTGCCGCATCGATCCGCTCCGTGGGCCGACCGAAGCCGGCTCGCGTCATGCCGGGTAGCTCGCACCGTCCCATCTGCACAGGCCGGAGTCCGAGTGCGGCAGGTATCTGGCACCCGTCCGGCCGCTCCGAGGTGTCGTCGCCCCGTGCCCGATCACCACCGCCCGACCCTCACCGAGGGGAACCGATGAGTCGCAACAGTGTCCTGGCCGCCGTGGTCTTCCTCGTCCTGGGCGGTCTCACCTTCGCCCTGCTGGTCTTCGCCGCCGTCGGCCGGACGCCCGCAGACGAGGTCGAGCCGACCCCGCCGGCAGGTGCCGGACGGGTCGATCAGTGACCCCATCCGGGGCGGGCCTCCGGACCGGGTCAGCACTGCGCCAGCGGTTGTGCGCTATCTCACACCCGCCCGCCTGAGAGTGCTGAGGCCCTGGGGATGACGAGTTGCCGTCTCCACAAGAGCAGTTATGGTCTTCCCTGACGTACGCGTCGCGGTGCCCCGGGGGGAGTGCTGTCGCGTGCCACACCCCCCGACCAGCGGAGACACGTATTCATGGCTGCCCACCGAGCGAACTGCGAGCCGGACCACCGTCCTGGCACCGGTTCCCCGGAGACGCCGTACGTCGGCAAGCGCGCCCGCCGCGATGCCCCGCCGGTCGAGACCCCGCCCTCCACGCCGTACGTCGGCAAGCGGGCCCGCCGCGACGTCCCGGGCGGGAGCAGCCCACTCGCCCCGGCTCCGGTCACCTCCCAGCGGGTCGCCCCCGCGCCGATCGCCCCGCAGCGGGTCGCCCCGGCGCCGAAGCCTGCGGAGCCGCTCACCGCGACCGGTCGGTCGGTGGCACCGG
Source organism: Nocardioides insulae DSM 17944 (assembly GCF_000422825.1). Classification (GTDB taxonomy): domain Bacteria; phylum Actinomycetota; class Actinomycetes; order Propionibacteriales; family Nocardioidaceae; genus Nocardioides; species Nocardioides insulae. The sequence continues at coordinate 71,064 of NZ_KE383930.1, forward strand.
CGGCCACCCGAGCTCCTTCCGCACCTGCCCAAGCCCACCCCCGGCCGCTGGAGCGGGTCGGCCGCGACGAGCTGCCCGGCGAGATCACTGCCGAGTTCGACGCGATCGTGGCGCGCCACGCCACGCAGGGAGCCTGGGGCGAGAGCGATTTCGCCGAGGACCCGACTACGGCGATGCCATGGGTCCGCGACGGCGGGGGCGAGCTCGCCCCCCTCGTCTCGACCGGTGAGTACGTCGGCCGACGCCGTGCCGAGCAGGACACCGCCCGACGGGGCCGACGCGGCCGCCCCGGGATGCCGATCGTGGTCGGCGTGGCGACTCTCAGCGTGGCCGCGGTGGGGGCCCTCAGCACCACCGGCGAGCAGGCCGAGACCGCCACGGCCGCGCCGATCCAGGCGTCCGGTGCCGTGACCGCCTCCGGCTCGGTCGGGGCCGAGTTCGCCGAGTCCGACCGCAACCCCACCATCAGCCGCAACCTCTCCCGCACCGATACGAGCGCCGACGAGGCCGAGGCCGCCGAGACCCTGGCCGCCGACCGCGAGCAGGCGCTCACCCAGCTCGACCAGCAGGCCAGCGGGCAGGCGGCGAAGCTGAAGGCCAACCAGTGGGGCCTGCCGGTCGAGGCGGGGGTCTACCACATCACCAACACCTTCGGGCTCTCGCGCTCCTACTACGCCAGCACCCACACCGGTCTCGACTTCGCCGCCCCGAGCGGCACCCCGATCCATGCGGTCGCCGGCGGCACCGTCACCTCGACCGGCTACGAAGGCTCCTACGGCAACCAGACCATCATCACCCTCGAGGACGGCACCGAGATCTGGTACTGCCACCAGACCTCCTTCGCGGTCAGCCCGGGTGACACCGTCGCGACCGGCGACGTGATCGGCTACGTCGGCTCCACCGGCAACTCGACCGGCCCGCACGTGCACGTCGAGGTCCGCCCCGGCGGCGGCGACCCGGTCGACCCCTACACCGCGATGGTCCACCAGGGCCTCCAGCCCTGACACGACCCTTCCGAGGGGTAAAACTTCTCGGGGCGTGGACAGCGCACCACCCGCCGGTTCCACGCTCCCCCGGCACGCTCCGACGCGGTCGTCCGCTGTTACCGGCGTCACGATTTAACGCGTCGACCCGTAGACGCCGCCCGGGATTCCCCATACCTTCGACGCACGCAATTCGCTTTTCGATCAGCCTGGGGCGTTCACCGCACATCCGCATCGTGACGTCCGGATGCAGTCGCATCCACCACGCCGACTCCACAAGAGACGGTGCCACACCAGCAGCCGGGGAGAGCCTCGCTACGCGAGCGCCGAAGGGGCAAGCACCCACAATCTCTCAGGCATCCGGACCCGTCTGCTGAGGAACTCTGGAGAGTGGCTCGGTCCCCGAGCCCGCCGAAGGGGTAGCGCCGAACGGCGCGGAATCTCTCAGGCTCCCGGACAGAGTGGGTATTCATCAGCCCGTGCGCTGTCACTCTCCCGAGGAGTACCCCTCATGTTCACCCCTCATACTGCTGTCGACCCCTCGTCGACCGACATCCTGGCGATCGCGAACCAGCCCTATCTGTGGGTCACCGCGGTCGGCGTCTTCGTGGTCATCGGTCTGCAGAGCATCATCTACTTCCGCGCAGCCCGGAAGGCCGGGCCCGAGGCCGGTCTGACCCGCCAGGAGAGCATCAAGGCCTACCGCGCCGGCATGGTCGCCTCCATCGGTCCGTCGCTGGCGGTCTGCCTGATCGCGATCACCCTGATCAGCGTCTTCGGCACACCGGCCGTGCTGGTGCGCATCGGTCTGATCGGCTCTGCCGCCTACGAGGTGGGTGCCGCCGGCATCGCCGCGAACACCCAGGACGCCCAACTGGGTGGGGACGACTACACCCAGCAGATCTTCGCCACCTCCCTGCTCGCGATGAGCCTCGCCGGTGCGATGTGGATGGTGGTCACCCTGATCGCCACGCCGCTCCTCAAGCGCGGCACCGAGCGACTGTCAGCGGGCAAGGGCGCCACCGCGATGGCGATCGTGCCCGGTGCGGCACTGCTGGGCGCCTTCGGCACCTTCGGCCTGCAGCAGATCGCCGCCGGCATGGGTCCTGCCCTGGTCACCGCGGCGAGTGCCCTGGTGATGGCGATCTGCCTGTTCATCGCCAAGTCCTTCAACCAGCACTGGCTGCGGGAGTGGGGGCTGGGCATCTCGTTGCTCTGCGGACTCGTGACCGGCCTGCTGCTGACCCAAGCCGGCATCGCCTGACCGCCCCGACGAAGAGGACCCTGATCATGTCTCAGACGATTGCAGACCGCTCCGCCGCCGACAGTTGGGCCGAGTTCGACCGCACGACGTCCCGCTGGGGACGCATCACCATGCTGGCCACCATCGTGGTCATGCTCGCCGGCCCCGTGATCCTGGCCTTCCAGGTCGGGTTCGAACCGCTCGCCACGCTCGGCTCCTTCCTGGCCATCGCCTCGGTGTTCGGCATCCTGTGGTTCGTCGAACCGTTGTCGTACTTCCCGATCCTCGGCCCGGCCTCGATGTACCAGGCATTCATGATCGGCAACATCTCGAACAAGCTGCTCCCCTCCGCGATCGTGGCCCAGTCCACGATCGACGCGAAGCCGGGTACGCGGCGTGGTCAGCTCACCGCCGTCCTGGCGATCTGCGGCGCGGCCACGACGCACCTCCTCGGCCTGCTCGTCCTCGTCGGGATCTTCGGCACCCTTCTCCTCCGGGTGATCCCCGACGAGGTCACTTCCACCGTCCAGGTCTACGTCCTCCCGGCGGTGATGGGCGGCGCGATCGTCCAGATGGTCTTCAGCAACCTGCAGCTCCGGGTACTGATCATCGCGGTCGCCGTGGGCGCCGTGGTGGTCTTCGTGCTGACTCCGTTGTTCCCGGTGATCGGCTACTTCGCGATCGTCCTGGCCGTGGTCTCCACGGTGCTGCTGGCGCTCTTCCTGCCCGGCGGGAACAAGCACCAACATGCCGAGGAGCTGGAGGCCGAGGATCTCAGCTGATCCCACCCGCGGTCCTGGCCGCCGCGACATCCCTTTACCCTCACGAGGACGACACGAGAGGAAACCATGACGTCCGTATCGAAGATCGCTCCGCTCATCGATGAGCTGGGCCCCCGTTTCACCCGACTCAGCGACGAGATCTGGGCCCACCCCGAACTGCGGTGGGAAGAGCACCAGTCGATGAAGAAGCAGATCGAGGCCGCCGAGGAGTTCGGCGCCCGGATCACCGAGGGTGCCGGCGGCGTACCGACCGCCTTCTCCGCCGAGTGGGGCTCGGGCGCGCCCGTGATCGGGTTCCTGGGCGAGTACGACGCCCTGGCCTCGCTGAGCCAGGAGGCCAGCTCCACCGAGCGCAACCCCGACCTCGAGAGCGGCACCGAGGCCGGCC
>NZ_AUGU01000020.1 GCF_000422825.1 Nocardioides insulae DSM 17944
ACTGGTTGTGTGGTAGGGGTTGGGTAGAGTTACGGCGGTCATGGCGAGAGGGAAACACCCGGTCCCATCCCGAACCCGGAAGTTAAGCCTTTCAGCGCCGATGGTACTGCAACCGAGAGGTTGTGGGAGAGTAGGACGCCGCCGGACAATTATTGAGCGTGTAGGGGCCACCCGTTGGGGTGGCCCCTACACTGCGTTGTGGGTCGTAGTGCGTAAGTGATGTGCCACGTGGCACCTCGGTGAGGATGAGAGTGATGGCTGAAGGTCAGCGGAGTGGTCGTTCACAGGGCTCGGGAGCGGGCCGGGGCGGCTCGCGTCCCTCGAAGCCAGGACGCTCTTCCGCGGGACGCCCGGAGGGCGGGCGCGGACAGTCCTCCCGCGACGCCTCCTCCTCGAGGCGGTCCGGTTCGGGCGATGCCCCAAAGCGGTACGGCAAGCCTGGCTCCTCCTCCACCGGCGGATCTCAGCGGTACGGCAAGTCCGGGGGTGACTCGGAGGGCTCCAAGCGGTACGGCAAGCCCGACTCCTCCTCCACCGGCGGATCTCAGCGGTACGGCAAGTCCGGGGGTGACTCGGAGGGCTCCAAGCGGTACGGCAAGCCCGACTCCTCCTCCACCGGCGGATCTCAGCGGTACGGCAAGTCCGGGGCCGACTCCGAGCGCCCCAAGCGGTACGACAAGCCCGGCGCGACCTCCGGTGCTCCGAAGGGGTCGGGCAAGTCCGGAGCCCAGGGGAGCCGGGGCGGTCACTCCGCCCAGGGGCGCTCCCAGGACCGCCGGCCGGGCTCTGGCCGTGACTCCCGAGGGGAGCAGCGCTACGAGCGGGCCGAGCGTACGGCGGACCAGAAGGCCTACGACGGTCCGGACCTGCCCGAGGACATCACCGGTCAGGAGCTGGACCGCAACATCGCGCAACAGCTGAAGGGCCTGCCGGAGAAGCTTGCCTCCCGGATCGCGCGCCATCTGGTCGCCGCCGGTCTGCTGATCGACGAGGACCCCGAGCTGGCCTACCAGCATGCGAAGGCGGCCAAGAACCGGGCGCAGCGGATCGCGGTGGTGCGGGAGGCGCTGGGCGAGGCCGCCTACGCCGCCGGTCACTATGCCGAAGCGCTCTCAGAGCTGCGGGCGGCGAAGAGGATGAACGGCGCCACGGCGTACATCCCCATCATGGCCGACTGTCATCGTGCCCTCGGCCAGCCCGAGCAGGCCATCCGGTTGGCCCAGAACCCCTCGGTGCGCAACTTCGTGCCGGAGGCGAAGGCGGAGATGACCATCGTCGAGGCCGGCGCGCGCCGCGACCTCGGCCAGCTGGACGCAGCGCTGCGTACGCTCGAGCTGGCCCCGCTGCAGCACAAGAGCCGGGCGGCCTGGGTGGTGCGACTGCGCTACGCGTACGCCGACACCCTGGTCGCCGCCGGCAGGCCCACCGAGGCGTTGACCTGGTTCCACCGCACCCACGCCATCGACTCGGACCAGATCACCGACGCGGAGTCGAGGGCGGCCGAGCTCGAGCGGGAGATGGACGTCTGAGCCGTCCCGCTGCTGCGGCGGGTGTCACATCTGGTCGGTCGACTGGAGTATCTGGGCCTCATCGGTCACAATGGCCCCACAACTACATCCGTGTTGTTTCATCGAGGAATCACTTCTGTCCGGGTTGAGATCGCTGGGGAAGGCGTCGCTCACGCCGAGACGAAGGAGACCACGGTGACCGCACACAACATCCCTGGCCGATCCGGCACGGGTAGTAGCTCCCGCACAGCGACGAGGGGCGTGCTCTACGTGCACTCAGCGCCCTCCGCGCTGTGTCCGCACGTGGAGTGGGCCGTCGGCGGTGTCCTGGGTGCTGCTGTCCACCTGGATTGGACACCCCAGCCCGCGCAGGCAGGCACCTATCGCGCTGAACTCTCCTGGGTCGGTGCGGTGGGTTCGGCTGCCTCGATCGCCTCGGCGCTCAAGGGCTGGAACCATCTGCGCTTCGAGATCACCGAAGAGCCCACCTCGGGTTCGGAGGGGGAGCGCTACTCCTACACCCCGGAACTCGGCATCTTCCATGCCGTGACCGGGCTGCACGGTGACATCATGATCCCCGAGGATCGACTCAAGGCCGCAGTGGTGAAGTCGGCCCTGGGTGAGGTCACCATCGAGATGGAGATCGACAAGCTCCTCGGCAAGCCCTGGGACGACGAGCTCGAGACCTTCCGGTACGCCGGTGAGGGCGCACCGGTGCGCTGGTTGCACCAGGTCGTCTGACCCACCGCCGTCCCATCGCTCGCCCCCGACCTGCTCGTCAGGCCGGGGGCGGGGTCGTTCTCAGAGCAGGTCGCGGGTCAGGTGACCGGTCTATGATGGAGCTCACTCCGAGCGGGTGGTCCTATGTGGTGGTTGTACTGGCTCATCGCCGCCGTGGTTCTCGGTATCGCGGAGGCCTATACGTTGACCCTCGGCTTCGGCCTCTTGGCCGTGGCTGCGGTGGCAGCTGCGGTCTCGGCGGGTCTGGGCGCTCCGGTGCTGGTGCAGGTCGCCACCTTCGCGGTGACCGGTGGAGTGGGGCTGCTCGCCGTGCGGCCGATCGCTCGTCGCCATCTCCAGGTGCCGCCGCTGACGAAGGAGGGCAGTGACGCCCTGGTGGGCCGGGAGGCGTTCGTGGTCAGCGAGGTCGGCTTCTCCCACGGGGTGGTGCACCTGGCCGGCGAGGATTGGTCCGCCCGGCCGTACGTCGACGGTCTGGTCATCCCGGTGGGGGCCAGGGTCGACGTCCTCCAGATAGACGGCGCGACCGCGCTCGTACATCCGCGCGACGCGGCGTTGGGCGGACCCGGCGTCGGGTGGGGCGAGTCGCTCTCACCGCCCGCGGATCCGCCGCCGGAGCAGCCCGGTCTCAACCCCTGATCGGTGAGCGGGTCGCCCGACCCGGAGAGGAGCAGGCATGTCCCTACTGGTGCCCATCGTGATCCTGGCCCTGTTGATGGTGTTCGTGGTGGCCTCGACGGTGCGGATCGTGCCGCAGGCGCGACGGTTCAACATCGAGCGGTTCGGCCGCTATCGCACGACCCTGCAGCCGGGGCTGCACTTCATCGTGCCGCTGGTCGACCGGGTCAACACCAAGCTGGACGTCCGCGAGCAGGTCTACTCCTCCAACCCGCGGCCGGTGATCACCGAGGACAACCTGGTGGTCAACATCGACACGGTCCTCTACTACCAGATCACCGATCCCCGTGCGGCGGCGTACGAGATCGCCGACTACCTGCAGGCGATCGACCAGCTCACCGTCACCACCCTGCGCAACCTGATCGGCTCGATGGACCTGGAGAAGACCCTGACCTCGCGCGAGGTGATCAACGCCCGTCTTCGGGAGGTGCTGGACGAGGCCACCGGGCGCTGGGGCATCCGAGTCAACCGGGTGGAGATCAAGGCGATCGATCCGCCGGTCAGCATCAAGGAGGCGATGGAGAAGCAGATGCGGGCCGAGCGCGACAAGCGTGCCGCGATCCTGCACGCCGAGGGTGACCGGCAGGCGCGGATCCTGACCGCGGAGGGGGAGCGGCAGGCCCGGATCCTCACCGCCGAGGGGTCGCGGCAGGCGCAGGTGCTGGAGGCCGAGGGCGAGTCCCGGGCCCTCGAACAGGTCTTCCAGGCGGTGCATCGCAACGACGCGGACCCGAAGGTGCTCGCCTACAAGTACCTCGAGATGCTCCCGCAGCTGGCCCGCAGCGGCAACACGTTCTGGGTGATCCCGGGCGAGCTCACCGAGGCGATGCGCACGGTCACCGGGGCCTTCAGCAAGGACGCCGTCTCAGGGGCGTTGTCCGCCACCCACGAGACCGGCCCGGCGGCCGAGCAGGACCGAGGCGCTGAGCCGCCCGCGCTGGAGACGGTGCCGACACCGCACATGCACCTGCCCGAGATCCCGCCCCCGCGGACGCCGGTGATGGACTCGCTGGACCTCGCCGCAGCCAAGGCGGCGGTGGATCAGATGTTGGCCCAGGCTCGGGAGGAGCACCGAGTGGCGCTGTGACCCGCCGCCGGTGGCTGGCGGGTCGGGACGGACTCGGCCGGCGTCGTGAGGTACGACGCCGGCCGAGGTTGGCGAGCCGCTGGGCTCAGCGCTCCTTGGAGCGCACCCGGATGCCGGTCAGCGGGATGGTGGTGGTGCCGGAGGGATCGGTGAAGAAGTCGTTGCCCTTGTCGTCGACGACGATGAAGGCCGGGAAGTCCTCGACCTCGATCTTCCAGATCGCCTCCATGCCCAGCTCGGGGTACTCCAGCACCTCGACCGACTTGATGCAGTCCTGGGCGAGGCGTGCGGCGGGGCCGCCGATGGAGCCGAGGTAGAAGCCGCCGTGGGCGTCGCAGGCCTCGGTCACGACCTTGGAACGGTTGCCCTTGGCCAGCATCACCTTGGAGCCGCCGGCGGCCTGGAACTGCTCGACGTAGGAGTCCATCCGGCCGGCGGTCGTGGGCCCGAAGGAGCCCGAGGCCATGCCATCGGGAGTCTTGGCCGGTCCGGCGTAGTAGACCGGGTGGTCCTTGAGGTACTGCGGCATCTCGTCGCCGGCGTCCAGGCGCTCCTTGATCTTGGCGTGCGCGATGTCGCGAGCGACGACGAGCGGACCGGACAGGGAGAGGCGGGTCTTCACCGGGTACTGGGAGAGGAGCTCGAGGATCTCCTCCATCGGCTGGTTGAGGTCGACCTCGACCACCTCGCCGGCGGCGATGTCCTCGGCGACACCGGCGTCGGGCATGTAGTGGGCCGGGTCTGTCTCCAACTGCTCGATGAAGACACCCTCGGGGGTGATCTTGCCGAGCGCCTGCCGGTCGGCCGAACACGAGACGGCGATCGCCACCGGGCAGGAGGCGCCGTGCCGGGGCAGCCGGACGACCCGGACGTCGTGGCAGAAGTACTTGCCACCGAACTGGGCGCCGATCCCGAAGCTCTGGGTGAGCTCGAAGACCTTCTCCTCCAACTCCACGTCACGGAACCCGTGCGCGGACATCGAGCCCTCGGTGGGCAGCGAGTCGAGGTAGTGGGCGGAGGCGTACTTGGCGGTCTTGAGCGCGAACTCCGCCGACGTACCGCCGATCACGATGGCGAGGTGGTACGGCGGGCACGCGGCCGTGCCGAGCGAGCGGATCTTCTCGTCGAGGTAGGGCAGGATCCGCTGCGGGTTGAGGATCGCCTTGGTCTCCTGGAACAGGAAGGACTTGTTGGCCGAGCCGCCGCCCTTGGCCATGAAGAGGAACTTGTACTCCGGCTTCCCGCTCGTCTGGGGAGTGGAGTAGATCTCGACCTGGGCCGGCAGGTTGCTGCCGGTGTTCTTCTCCTCGTAGGTGGTCAGCGGAGCCATCTGCGAGTAGCGCAGGTTGAGCTTGGTGTAGGCGTCGTAGACGCCGCGCGAGATGGTCTCGCCGTCGTCGGCACCGGTCAGGACGCCCTCGGACTTCTTGCCCATCACGATCGCGGTGCCGGTGTCCTGGCACATCGGCAGGATGCCGCCGGCGGAGATGTTGACGTTCTTGAGCAGGTCGAGGGCGACGAAACGGTCGTTGCCGGACGCCTCGGGGTCGTCGATGATCCTTCGCAGCTGGGCGAGATGCGCCGGGCGGAGATACTGGTTGATGTCCTTCATCGCCTCGGCGGCGAGCCGGCGGATCGCCTCGGGCTCGACCTTCAAGAAGGTCTGCCCGTCGACCTCGAACGTGGACACCCCCTCCTTGGTGATCAGGCGGTAGGGAGTGTCGTCCTCACCGAGGGGAAGCAGGTCGGAATACCGGAACTCTGGTTCAGCCACGGCTCCCGAGAATACGCCCGCCGCCCGCGCGTCCCCGAAACGGCGGGCTCTGGCGAGACAACGGGACGGCGTAGGCTCGCCGGGTGCCCACCTCCAGCAGGGCGATGAGTCCGCGCGAGCGGCAGAACCGCGACCTCCTTCGCGCGCGGGACCTGATGGACCGCGAGTTCGCCCGCCCGCTCGACGTACCGACCCTCGCGGGGGCCGCGCACGTCTCCCCGGCGCACTTCGCCAGGATCTTCAAGCAGACCTTCGGCGAGACGCCGCACCGCTATCTGCAGCGCCGGCGGATCGAACGCGCGATGGCGATGCTGCGCGACACCGACACGTCGGTCACCGAGATCGCCTGGGCCGTGGGCTTCGGGAGCCTGGGCACCTTCAGCCGGACGTTCCGGGCCGTGGTCGGCACCTCGCCGAGGGCCTACCGCCAGCGAGCGGTCGCCGTCCCGGCCGCGGTGTGCTTCACCAAGGCCTGGACCCGCCCGGCGGGGTGAGCAGTTTCGGAGAAGTGGGAGCGGTGCGGCACGCCGTAGCGTGACAGCCATGTTCTCCAAGATCACGATCAGCTCCGTGCACGTCCTCGACCAGGACGAGGCCCTCGACTTCTACGTCGGCAAGCTCGGCTTCCAGGTCGGTGACGACGTCGACATGGGCTTCATGCGGTGGCTCACCGTGTCCCTCCCGGCCGACCCCGACCGACACCTGCTGCTGGAGGTGCCCGGCCCGCCCTCGCACAGTGAGGAGACCGGCGCGCAGTTGCGGGATCTGCTCACCAAGGGCGCCCTCGGCGTCGCCTGCATCCTCAACACCGACGACTGCCGCCGTACCTTCGAGGAGCTGCGGGCCAAGGGCGTCGAGTTCACCGAGGAACCGACCGAGCAGCCCTACGGCATCGACTGCGCGCTCCGGGACCCGTTCGGCAACCACATCCGCATCACCCAGCCGACCACCGGCCCGGTGGAGGTCACCGACGAGGACATCGCCCGGTGGAGCGGCGACTCGGCCCAGCGGTCCTGAGCGACCTGGCCGGCGCGAGGAACATCGGCCGACGGAAGAAAACGTCCTCCGGCGGGCTTGGGACGTCATGACCAGTGACCCCTGGCATATCGCACGACTCGACCTCGAGGGCTATCTCGGCCGGCTCGGACTCCCGGCACGGACGCCGAGCGTGGGCGCGCTCGACGAGCTGCACGAGGCGCACGTGCGCACCTTCACCTTCGACAACATCGACGTCCTCCTGGACCAGCATCCCGGGGTGGGGCTGGACGCGGTGCAGGAGAAGTTCGTCCGAGGTGGCCGCGGCGGCTACTGCTTCGAGCACTCCACCATCTTCGCGGCGGCGCTGGAGCGGCTCGGCTACGACGTACGCCGCCGTCTCGGGCGGGTCGGCGACCCCTCGGCCTCGGGTCGGACCCACATGGTCCTCGAGGTGCGTCTGGACGGCGAACGGCGGCTGTGCGACCCGGGTTTCGGGATGAGTCGGCTCCGGTCGATCCAGCTTCGCGACGGCGCCGCCGACGACTACCTGGGATGGCGCTACCGGGTGCGCGCGGAGGAGGGCACCTGGGTGCTCGAGCGGGAGCGGGACGGCGGATGGGAGGTCGGGCACACCACCGACGAACTCCCGGTCCGCCCGGTCGACGTGATCATGGGCCACCACTTCACCAGCACCTTCCCGGCCTCACACTTCCGGCACGGGCTGATGGTCTGCCGGCATCTGCCCGGCCGACACGTCACCGTCACCCACGAGACCGTGACCGTCCGCCGCCCGAGCGAGCCCACCGAGCACCGCCCGCTGGAGCCCGGTGAACTCCGCACCTGGCTGCATGAGCTCGAGGTCCCGCTCACCAGGCAGGAGGAGGACCGCCTGCTGGAGAGGGCTGCCGACCTGGTCGGCGGGTGAGTCCTGGGCGCTGTCGTGGCGCCACCGAGGTCCGTCGGACTGGACCACACGCCCGACGCGCCCGCTGTGGGTCGCGTCGGGCGTGGTGGGCCGTTGAGCCGGAGCCTGCGGGAGGAGATGTCCGGGAGACCCAACAGGGCGGTCCGGGCCAAGTCAACGGTCGAGAGGGAGTGGCTGGCTAGTCTGTCGACATGTCCTCACCGTCCGATCCGAGCAGGCTGCGGGCCTCGGACGCCGATCGGCATCACGTGGCCGAGCGTCTGCGCGAGGCGGCAGGGGAGGGGCGGATCGACCTGGAGGAGTTGGACCAGCGGCTCGAGCGGGTCTACCGGGCCAAGACGTACGCCGACCTCGCCCCGCTCACCGCCGACCTGCCCTGGCAGCCGCGACCGCCAGGGTCCGGCGGCCAGGCGTCCGCCGGACCGCCGCCGGTCTGGTCGCCCGGGATGGGACCGGCCGCCGGGCCGGTGGTCGGGCCGACGGGCGTCCCCGGTGGCGGCGTACCGGTGCCGGTGATGCATCACGACAAGACCACCTCGGTCTTCTCCGGCGAGGCCCGCCGCGGGGTGTGGGAGATCGGCGCGCGCCACCAGGCCACCAGCGTGCTGGCGAGTGTCGAGCTCGATCTGCGACAGGTGCGGTTCACCTCGCGGCAGACCGAGGTGTACTGCGTGGCGTTCATGGGCACCGTCCATATCGTCGTCAATGCCGCGACGCACGTCGTCATGGACGGCGTGAAGGCTGCGGGGGAGTTCGCACAGCAACGCGACGAGGTGCCGCCGGAGATCGGTCCGGACTCACCCGTGGTGCGTCTGACCGGGTACGCCGTGATGGGGACCGTCGACGTGGTCCGCAAGGCGATGCCGCGCCCGCGTCGCTGGCCGTGGGGCCGGCGCAGGGACTGACCTCTCGGCGGCGACTGCTGGTGAGTGTCGCTGCTGTCCTCACTAGGCTGGGCACATGGGAGAGATGGAGCGGCAACCGGAGCTCAGGATCGGTGACGCCGAGCGGCATCGCGTCGCCGAGTTCCTTCGTGAAGCCGCCGGCCAGGGGCGGCTGGAGGTCGACGAGTTGGATGAGCGGCTGGAGGCGACCTACCGGGCCCGGACCTACGCCGACCTGGTCCCGATCACCGCGGACCTCGCGCTTCCCGACCAGGCGCCGATCGCGCCGGCCACGTCCCCGACCTCGCAGGTGGTGCCGCCGGGCGGGGTCGAACCGGTCGAGACCAGCCTGGCCCTGCTGTCCGGAGTGAACCGCCGGGGGGTCTGGCAGATCGGCCAGACCCACACCGCGACCGCGATCCTCGGCGGGGTCGACCTGGACCTTCGGGAGGCCCAGTTCGCCGCCCGCGAGATCGTGATCACCGCCAACGCGGTCCTGGGGGGCGTCGAGATCACGGTCAACGCCCACACCCACGTCGTCATGGAGGGCAGCGGCATCCTGGGCGGCTTCGAACAGGCCCGGGATCGGGTGCCGGCGGAACTGAGCGCCGACTCACCCGTCGTACGGGTGCGGGGATTCGCGCTGCTCGGGGGTGTGACCGTCACCCGCAAGAGGATGCCGGGGGAGCCGCGCCGCAGGAAGTTGCCCTGAGCCCGATCCCTGAGCCCGATCCCTGACTGCGCGGTCAGGGTCAGTCGCGTCCGAGGATCCGGCCGGCGTGCTCCGGGTCGACGGTGAGGTTGTCGCCGGTCTCCGGGTCGAAGAGGTGGAACCTGGCAGCGTCCACCCAGACGGTGGCCTCATCGCCCTCCTGGACCGTCGAGCCGCCCTCGAGGGTGATGATCAGCTGGGTGCGGATGGTCTCGCCGTCGAGGTCCTTCTCGAGCTGGGTGAGCTGGGCCTGCACCTCCGGGGGCGCCTCGAACGGGACGTAGGCGTAGGTCTCGTTGCCCAGCCACTCGACGACGTCGATCCGGGCCTGGAAGGTGTTGCCCGCATCCTCGCCCCGATCGCCCGAGCCGGCCTCGGCGAAGTGCTCGGGCCGGATGCCTGCGATCAGCAGCCCCTTGCCCGCCGCCGCGGCGGCCTTCTCCTCGGGCAGGGTGACGCTGCCGAAGGGCAGCTTCAGCTGGTCCCCCTCGACCTCGCCGGGGAGGAAGTTCATCGGTGGTGACCCGATGAACCCGGCGACGAACAGGTTGCCGGGGTTGTCGTAGAGCTCCCGCGGGGTGGCCAGCTGCTGGAGCTCACCGCGCTTGAGTACGGCGACCCGGTCGCCCAGGGTCATCGCCTCGGTCTGGTCGTGGGTGACGTAGACGGTGGTGATCCCCAGCCTCTTCTGCAGCCGGGAGATCTCGGTGCGCATCTGCCCGCGCAGCTTGGCGTCGAGGTTGGAGAGCGGCTCGTCGAACAGGAACGCGTCGGCGTCGCGGACGATCGCGCGGCCCATCGCGACCCGCTGCCGTTGGCCGCCGGAGAGGTTGCCGGGCTTGCGGTCCAGATGCTCGGTGAGCTCCAGGGTCTGGGCCGCCTCGCGCACCTTCGTGTCGACCTCGTCGTGGCTGGCCCCCGCGAGCCGGAGCGGGAAGGCGATGTTCTCGAAGACGGTCAGGTGCGGGTAGAGCGCATAGTTCTGGAAGACCATCGCGAGGTTGCGATCGCGCGGGGCCAGGTCGTTGACCCGGCGTTCTCCGATGAGCATGTCGCCGGAGGTGATGTCCTCCAAGCCCACGATCATCCGTAGCAGCGTGGACTTGCCGCACCCGGAGGGGCCGACGAGGATCATGAACTCGCCGTCGGCGACCTCGACGCTCACGTCGTTGACGGCGGGGAAGCCGTCGCCGTACCGCTTGACGATGTTGTTCATGCTGATGGACGCCATGCGCGGACCACCCCTACCCCTTCACCGCGCCGGAGGTGAGACCGGCGACGATCTTGCGCTGGAACAGCAGGACGATGACGACGACCGGAATGGTCGCCAGGACGGCGCCCGCGGCGAGCAGGCTGGCCGGCCGGTTGAACGGGTCCGAGCCGACGAAGAACGACAGCGAGGCCGGGATCGGGCGGGCCGCCTCGGTCGAGGTCAGGGAGATGCCGAAGACGAAGTCGTTCCAGGCGAAGAAGAAGGTGAGGATCGCGGCGGTGAACACGCCGGGTGCGGCCAGGGGGACGATCACCTTGCGGAACGCCTGCCAGGAGGTGGCCCCGTCGACCTGGGCGGCCTGCTCCATCTCCCACGGGATCTCCCGGAAGAACGCCGAGAGGGTCCAGATCGCCAGCGGAAGCGTGAAGGACATGTAGGGGATGATCAGCCCCGGCCAGGTGTCGTAGAGGCCGAACGCCCGCCACATGTCGAACAGCGGCCCGACCAGCGAGACCACCGGGAACATCGCGATCGCCAGCGCGATCGAGAGCACCCAGCGCTTCCCCTTGAAGTCGAGCCGGGCGATGGCGTACGCGGCCAGGGTGGCCAGCGCGACCGAGAGCACGGTGGCGATCAGCGAGATGCCGATCGAGTTGAGGATCGCGCGCCGGAACTGGTCGTTCTCCCACACCCCCACGTAGTTGTCCCAGCCGGCGAAGGTGCCCTCGGAGGGCAGGAAGCCGGGGTTGCCGTTGATGATCGAGTCCTCGCTCTTGAAGGAGAGCGAGAGGATCCACACCACCGGGAGCAGGCACCAGATCAGGATCAGGATGATCCCGACGACCATTCCGAATCGCGGCCAGAACCGACTCATCTCAGCTCTCCTGCCGTGCTTGGGCCAGGTCGACGCGGAACGCCTTGACCAGGATGAAGGCGACCAGCAGGACCGAGAGGAAGAGCAGCACGGACAATGCCGAGCCCATCCCGAAGGAGAACTGCTCGATCACCTGGCGGTAGGTGAGGAAGGAGATCGACTCGGTGTTCTGGGCTCCCGCGGTCATCACGAAGATGTTGTCGAAGATGCGGTAGGCGTCCAGGGCACGGAAGAGGACGGCGACCATGATCGCGGCGCGCATGTTCGGCAGGATCACCTTCCACAGCCGCTGCCACCAGGTGGCGCCGTCCACCTTGGCAGCCTCGATCATGTCCTCGGAGACCTGGGCGAGACCGGCGAGGAGCAGCAGCGACATGAACGGGGTGGTCTTCCAGATCTCCGAGATCATGATCGCGGTCAGTGCGGGCCAGGTGTCGCCGAACCAGTTGTAGTCGACCGGGAAGTTACCGAGGCTGACCCAGTGCAGCCACTCGTTGATGAAGCCGTTGGTGCTGCTGAAGGCGAACTGCCAGGCGAAGCCCGAGACCACCGTGATGATGCCGTAGGGGATCAGGATCGAGGTGCGGATGACGCCGCGCGCGAAGACCAGTCGGTGCATCACCATCGCGAAGCCGAAGCCGATCACCAGCTCGACCGAGACGGTGACGATCATGATGAACACGGTGACGCCGGTGGCCTGCCAGAAGAGCGGATCGGTGAGCGCGGTGACGTAGTTGTCCAAGCCGACGAACTTTCGGTCGTCGGGGGCGGTCAGCCAGTAGTCGAACAGGGAGAGGTAGAGCGCCCGCAGGATCGGGAATGCCGTGACGAAGAGCATCACGATCACGGCCGGCAGCACCAGCCGACGGCCCAGTCGGTTCTCGGCGACCAACCGGTCACTGCCCGGCCGAGCACGGCCCTTCTGGGGAGCGGTCGTGGTGGTCACAGCAGCGCCTCCCCGGCCAGGACGTCGGCGAGGAACTCGGCGGAGTCGCCGGGGGTGGTCTCCGGGTCGACCTGGTCGGCCGGGTGCCAGGTGCTCTGGACCGCGCCGGAGATCTTGCTGTAGTAGGCGCTCTGCGGCCGAGGGCCGGCGGTGTCGATGCTGGTGCGGAAGAGGTCGAGCAGGTCCGGTGGGAAGGCCTCCTGCAGCCCCGGGTCGTCGTACGCCGAGGCCCGGGAGGGCATCAGGCCGTTGTTGACCGCCAACTGCACCTGGGCGTCCACGGTGGTCACGCAGTTGGCCGCGGCCATCGCGTAGTCGGGATACTCGGAGTAGGCGCCCACGCCGATCTGGATGCCGCCGATCGGAGGCGCGGACTCCTGACCGGCCACCGTCTGGGGGTAGCGGGCCCACCCGAGATCTTCGAAGCCGGCCTGGTCGGCGGGGCCGCCGGGCTGACCCGTCAGACCCTCGTAGTTCTTGTAGATGAAGGTCCAGTTGACCATGAACTCGCCCGGGCCGCCCTCGGGATACATCAGGCCGAGGCTGGTGCCCTCGTTGGAGACGCTGAGGTCGGACTGCGCGGCCGGGGACGCAGCCAGATCTGCGATGACCTGCGCGGCGGCGCGACCGGCGTCGGAGTCGATGGTGACCTCGGCGTCGGTGCCCGCCTCCGTGTTCTCCACGATGGCGCCGCCCGCGCCGAGGATCAGGGCGTTGATCCACACGACGTATCCCTCGTAGCGGTTGGCCTGGACGCCGACGCTGCCGCCCTGGTCGCTGGCCGCGGAGATGATCTGCTCCCAGGTGACCGGCTTGCTCATGTCGAGTCCCGCGGCCTCCGCCAGCGAGCGTCGGTACCAGAGCAGTTGGGTGTTGGCCCACTGCGGGAACGCCACCACCTCGTCGTCCCACTCCACGGTTGCGGCAGCGCCCTCCAGGACGTCGGCGTCGGTGGCCTGCTGCGCCAACTCCTCGGGCAGCGGAGCCAGCCAGCCTGCGCTCGCGAACTCCGGGATGAAGACCGGGTCGAGGCTCATCAGGTCCAGCGAGTCGTCCTCGGCGGCGAGCCGGCGGGCGAGCTGGGTGCGCTGGTCGGTGGCGCCGCTGGGGAGCTCCTGGAGCTCGATGCGATAGTCGTCGGTGCTGCACCCTTCGGCCAGCGTGGTGAGGGTGTCGACGCCATCGGGGTTGACGTACCAGGTCAGCGTGGGGGTGCCGTCCTCCCCGCAGGCGGTGAGCAGGGCTGTGCACAACACCCCGCTCAGGGCGAGCGTTGCCAGCCGGCGGCCTCGGCGTTTGGTGACAGACATCGCCCCTCCCGAAAAGTGGCGTCGGTCACTCACAGTGATAGCGCCTCTTAGCGCCCGTTGTCCACAGCTCTCCTGCTACGGGTGGGGAGCCAGGGGCGGATGGGACCTACTTCTCCTGCTCGTTCAGGCGGGCCAGCATCCGGTTGTAGGCCGCCAGCGCCTCGTCGCCGTCGGTGTCGAACTCGGCGCCGGAGGTGGCCTCGGGCGCCGCGGCCCCGGAGTCGGCGACGTGGTCGACAAGGGTCTGACGGCGTACACCCTCGAGGAAGCCGCCGAGCATCCGCGCGCGCCGCTTCTCCGAGACGACGACGGCGATCACCAGGCCGACGGCGATGAACATCATCCCGCCGTCGCCGCCGGCCCACATCAGGGCACCCGCGGTCTGGATGTCGCGCACCGGGTCCAGCGCCCAGTCAGGACGCATCGAGGTGTACATTGGATAGAGGTTCTGGTTGGTCTGGAGCATCACGATCCCGACGATGGTGTCGGGCACCATGCCGAGCACCAGCAGAGAGATCCGGGTGAGGTACGGCGGGTCGGAGCGGATCGGCTCCTCGCCGATGATCGGCACCAGGAACAGGTAGCCGGCCACGATGTAGAGGACCTGCTCACCGGTCATCAGGGCGGGGCTCATCGCCATCTCGTCCATGAACCCGGTGAGGTGGGTGCCGATGATCACGACCGAGTAGACCAGGGTGCCGGTGATCGGGTTGAGCAGCAGGGTCACCGGCCAGGACCGCAGCACCCGGCGTACGGCCGGGCGGCGCTCCTCGGGGAACGACTCCAGCAGCACCGTCAGCGGGTGACCGAGCACCAGGAGCACCGGCACCACCATGATCAGCATCAGGTGGAGCACCATGTGCATCCAGGTCAACGCCATCGCGTAGGCGCCGATCGCGGAGGCGACACAGACCCAGGTGAGGGCGAGACCACCGAGGAAGCAGGCGACCCGCCAGGCTCCGACGGTGGTGGTGGTATCGGCGCGCCGGTGGCCGTAGAGGTAGGCGAGCCCCAGCAGGAGGAGCGGGATCAGCCAACCCGGCTGCAGGCTCCAGGTACCGAAGAACTCGGGCCAGCCCAGCGGAGGAAGACCGGCCATGTCCATGTGGTCGTGCACGGGACCACGGTAATCCTCGGCCGGGTGGGGTCAGGAACCGGCAGCGCTGTGGGCTTGAGCGCCACGACGGGCGGTGCGCTCGATCGCCGCCACGAAGGCGGGCCACAGGGGAGCGGGAAGGTCGTGACCCATGCCCGGCACGAGCAGGAGTTCGGAGCCGCGGACGAGCCGGGCCGTCTCGCGTCCCCCGGAGACGTGCACCATCTTGTCCGCCAGCCCGTGGATGACCAGCGTGGGCGTGGTCAGCCGCCGGAGTTGCTCGGTCCGGTCGGGCTGGGTGAGGATCGCCAGCATCTGCCGGGCGGTGCCGGGCCGGCACACGCCCCGCTCCCAGGTGGCCAGACCGCGGGCGCGCAGCTCGGAGACCGGGGTGGGGTAGTCGGGGGAGCCGATCAGCCCCCACAGACGTTGCCCGGCCGCCAGGTAGCCCTCCCGGTCGTTCACGCGGGTGAGGAGGATGCTGAACAGGGCCGGATGCTGCCAGCCCACCGAGCGACGCCCCGTGGTCGACATGATGCTGGTCAGCGACCGCACCCGGTCCGGCCGGCTGATCGCGATGGTCTGGGCGACCATGCCGCCCATCGACATGCCCACCACGTGGGCCGAATCGATCCCGAGGTGGTCGAGCAGACCGAGAGCGTCGGCGGCGAGGTCGGGGATGGAGTACGCCGGCCGGCCGCCGAGTCCGGCGTACGCCCGGGTCAGGTGGGCCAGGGTGACCCGGCCCTCGAGCAGGGTCGAGCGCCCGCAGTCGCGGTTGTCGAACCGGATCACGTAGAACCCGCGAGCCGCGAGCAGCTCACAGAAGGGGTCGTCCCACCAGATCATCGGCCCGCCGAGCCCCATGATGAGCAGCAGTGGCTCGCCCCCGGGGTCGCCGAAGGTCTGGTAGCACAGCTCGATGCCGGGAGCGGCCGTCGCGACCAGCTCCGCGGAGCACGTCTGGTGCGGGCCGGCCGTCATCTCACCCCTCGAAGTCGATGGCCGCGTAGGCCTGGAGCTTGGCGAGCTTGTGCTCGCTGGTGATCTTGCGGATCGTGCCGCTGCGCGAGCGCATCACCAGCGAGTCGGTGGTGCATCCGCCGCGGTGGTACTGGACGCCGCGCATGAGGTCACCGTCGGTGATGCCGGTGGCCACGAAGAAGCAGTCGTCACCGGTGACCAGGTCGTTGGTGCGGAGCACATGGTCGGGGTCGAGGTTGTGGCCGGCGTCGAGGGCCTTCTGGCGCTCGTCGTCGTCGGTGGGCCACAGCCGGCCCTGGATGGTGCCGCCGATCGCCTTCATCGCACAGGCGGCGATGATGCCCTCGGGGGTGCCGCCGACGCCGAGCAGGAGGTCGACCCCGGAGCCGTAGCTGGCCGCGGAGATCGCACCGGCGACGTCGCCGTCGGTGATGAACTTGATCCGAGCGCCGGTGGCGCGGATCTCCTCGGCGATCTGGGCGTGCCGCGGCCGGTCGAGCAGGACGACCGTGACATCGCTCCTGCTGACGCCCTTGGCCCTGGCCACCTGGGCGATGTTCTCCGCGACCGGCTTGCGGATGTCGACGACCTCCGCGGCGTCGGGGCCGGTGACCAGCTTCTCCATGTAGAACACCGCACTGGGGTCATACATCGACCCGCGCGGGGTGGCGGCGAGGACGGCGATGGCGTTGCTCATCCCCTTGGCGGTCAGGGTGGTGCCGTCGATCGGGTCGACCGCGACGTCGACCGCGGGCCCGGTGCCGTCGCCCACCTTCTCGCCGTTGTAGAGCATCGGGGCGTTGTCCTTCTCGCCCTCACCGATCACGACGGTGCCGTTCATCGCGACCGTGGAGATCATCACCCGCATGGCGTTGACCGCCACGCCGTCGGCGCCGTTCTTGTCGCCGCGCCCCACCCAACGCGCGGCCGCCATCGCCGCCGCCTCGGTGACCCGGACGAGCTCCAGCGCGAGGTTGCGGTCGGGCGCGGCAGGGCCGACGTCCAGGGGCTCGGGCAGGCTGTGGGCGCTCATGCGGGCGACTCTATCGGCTCGCCGGCGGCTCGGGATCGGGTCCCGCCGGATGCACGGTCACCTCGGTGGCCTTGACCGCGAACCGCACCCGCACTCCGGGCTCGAGGCCGAGGTCGGCGACCGCGGCAGGGGTCACATCGGCGGCCAACGACTCCTCCCCGAGCCGGGTGTCCGCGCGCACTCGCACCCGGTCCTCCCTGGGCTCGAGATCGGTGACCACCACCGGCCAGGCGTTGCGTGGACTCCCGCCCGGATCGTTGCCGAAGACGGAGACGGCCGAGGGGGCGAAGACCGCGACCGCGGGGGAGCCCTCGGCCAGGGCGAGACCGTCGGTGACGCCCTGCACTCGCAGGCCGTGCCCCTCCAGGGCGCCGCCGTGCCAGCGGCCGGTGATCAGATTGAGCCCTGCGATCCGGGCGGCGAACCGGCTGCGGGGCCGTTCGAGCACCTGCTGGGTGGGCCCCTCCTCGACGACCCGGCCGTGCTCGATCACCGCCACCCGGTCGGCGAGCAGCACGGCATCCAGCGCGTCGTGGGTCACCAGCAGGACGGTGCGCTCGGCCAGCACCCGCCGCAACAGTTGCCGCAGGGCCGGGGTCACCGAGACGTCGAGGGCCGCCATCGGCTCGTCCAGCAGCAGCACCTCCGGCTCGGCCGCCAGCGCCCGGGCGATCGCCACCCGTTGGGACTGTCCTCCGGAGAGCGCTCCCGGTCGCCGCTGGGCCAGCCCGGACACACCGACCTCGTCGAGCCAACGCCAGGCTGCGGCGCGGGCCGCGCTGCGTCGTACCCCCTGGGCCCGGGGGGCGAAGGCGACGTTGTCGAGCACGCTGAGGTGCGGGAACAGCAGGGGGTCCTGGGAGAGCATCGCGACCCCGCGGTGGTGGGTGGGTACGTCGTCCAGCCGACGCCCGCCGACGCCGACCCGGCAGGCGGGCGAGCGCAGCAGCCCGGCGGCCACGGCGAGCGCGGTCGACTTGCCGGCGCCGTTGGGCCCCAGCAGGGCGAGCGTCCGGCCGGCGGGTACGCCGAGGGTGAGGTCGACGTCGCGTTCGGGGATGCGCGCGACCAGGTCGAGGCCCGTCATGCCGGTGCCCGCCGTCTCCGGGCGACGGGGTTCTGCCAGGTCAGCCCGATCACCAGTACGGCGACGAGGACCAGCACCAGGCTCAGCGCGACCGCGGCGTCGGGGTCGTCCACCCGCTCAAGGTAGATCTGGATCGGCAGGGTGGCGGTGGTGCCCTGCAGGCTCCCGGCGAAGGTGATGGTGGCGCCGAACTCGCCGAGGGACCGGGCGAAGGCCAGGACCGTGCCGCTGAGCAGGCCGGGCAGCACGGTCGGCAGCGTCACCCGGCGGAAGACGGTCGACGGTGAGGCGCCCAGGGTCGCGGCCACCACCTCGTACCGCTCCCCGGCGGTGCGCAGCGCGCCCTCGGTGCTGACCACCAGGAAGGGCATCGCGACGAAGACCTGGGCCATCACCACGGCCACCGTGCTGAAGGCCACCTCCACCCCGAGGGCCTCCAGGGTGCCGCCGAGCAGGCCGCGCCGCCCGAAGGTGTAGAGCAGCGCGATCCCGCCCACCACGGGCGGGATCACCAGGGGGAGGAGCACCAGCGACCGGAGCAGGCCCTGGCCGGGGAAACGGGTCCGAGCCAGCACGGTCGCCAGCGGGACCCCCAGGAGCACGCAGACCAGGGTGCTGACCGCGCCGGTGCGCAGGCTGAGCCAGAGGGCGTCGCGGGCCGAGGGACTGGTGACCAGACCGAGGAAGCCCGGCCAGTCGACCCGAAGCACCATCGCGACCAGTGGCAGGAGGAGGTACGCTGCCGCCAGCCCGGCCGGCAGCAGCAGCCAACGGGGCAGGCTGATGCTCACGGCGTACCGAAGCCCGCCTCGGTGAGGACCTGTCGACCGGCGTCCGAACGCACCATGGTGACGAACTCGGCCGCCAGGTCGCCGTGCTCGGAGTCGGTCACGGGCGCGATCGGATAGGTGTTGACCACGTCCTTCGACTCCTCGAAGGGGATGCCCTGCACGTCCTCGCCGGCGGCAGTCACGTCGGTGACGTAGACGAGGCCGGCGTCGGCCTCCCCGGTGGTCACCTTGCCGAGGACGTCGGTGACCGATTGCTCCTCGCTGACCGGGGCGAGGGTGACGCCGGCATCGCTGGCGACCTGGGCGGTGGCGTGGCCGCAGGGCACCTCGGGGGCGCAGATCACCAGACGCACGTCGGGGCCGGCGAGGTCGGCGAAGGTGGCGATGCCGGCGGGGTTGTCGGGCGGGACCGCGATCTCGAGGGTGTTGGTGGCGAAGGGCTCGGGGGACTCCACCAGGTCGTCGGCGACGAGCGTGTCCATCGTCTGGGTGTCGGCCGAGGCGAACACGTCGGCCGGAGCCCCTCCCTGGATCTGCTCGGCCAGGCCCGAGGAGCCGTCGAAGTTGAGTCGGACGTCGACGTCGGCGTGCTCGGCCTCGAACTCGTCCGCGATCTCGGTGAACGTGTCCTGCAGTGACGCGGCGGCGAACACGGTGAGCGTGGTGTCCTCGTTCTCCTCGCCACCGCACCCGGTCAGGGACGTGGCCAGGACACCCAGCACGGCGAGCCCGGCCAGCGCCGGGCCCCCGCGCGGGGAGGTGTGCCGGGCGGAGCGCGGGGCGGTGCGCGCCCTCACAGCCGCTCCACCACGACGCTGGTCGACTTCACCGAGGCGATGGCGCGGACGCCGGGCTCCAGACCGAGCTCGTCGGCGGCCTCCGCACTCATCAGCGAGACCACGCGGTAGCGGCCGCAGATCAGTTCGACCTGGGCCATCACCCGGTCCTTGGTCACCCGGGTGACCAGCCCGTCGAACCGGTTGCGGGCGCTGACCGCGTCGGCGCGGGTGGCCTCCCGGTCAGGGCCGTCGGCGAGGGCCTGGGCGTGGGCAGCGAGGTCGGCGCCGGAGATCACCTGTCGCCCAGCGGAGTGCGCGGCGGGGAGGCGACCTGCGTCGATCCAGCGGCGGACTGTGTCGTCGCTGACACCGAGGAGCTGGGCCGCCTCGGCGATTCGGTAGGTGGGCACGAGCGGATCGTGTCGCACCTGCGGCCGTTCTGTCCAGAAAGTCGCCGCACCTGCGGGAGCCGTCGCAGGTTCCCCGGGTGAGGTCGATGCGGGCGGGCGTAGGGGTCTTTGGGAGGATGGTCGAGTGAGCGAGACCGAGTCCACGACCACCGGCCAGGAGCCGGTCGGTCAGCCGCGCCGCCGGTACCCCCGCACGTTCGGCGGCCTCGTCGCGGCGATGATCATCACCACGGCAGCGGTGCTGATCTATTGGGTGGCACAGGAATCCCGCAAGGAGGTCCCCGACTCGCGCCCCGACCCCGTGCCGTACGCCGAGTGGTCCGGCCTGGTGCAGGCCTACCAGGACGCCGGGCTCACCGTCGTCTACCCGTCCTCGGTCCCCGAGGGCTGGGATGTGACCAGCGTCCGCGGCACCGCGGCCTCCGACTTCTCCTGGGGACTCGGCCTGCTGACCGAGGACGACGCCTTCGTCGGGTTGGTCCAGGAGGACGAGGACCTCGAGGACCTCCTGGCCGAGCACGTCGACGAGGACGCCGAGCAGGGCGAGGACCTGGTGGTGGACGGGGCGGTCGCGCGGCGCTGGAGCACCTGGACCGACGAGGGCGGCGACCACGCCTATGCCAGCGAGGTGGGCGAGGACACCGTGCTGGTCTACGGTTCCGCGCCGACCGAGGACCTCGAGAGGTTCCTGAGGCTGCTCACCACCGACCCGTTGGAGGACTGAGCACCTCGGGGTCGGGTGACCACGCCCCTGCTGGTCGACCCCCTTCGTGCCCCCACCCGGTGCAGTTGTTTTCGGCGCGGTCTCAGGCTGGTGTCAGCGTCTGGGCCTAGGCTCCGAGAGGAACGGGTCGGAGGCTCGTTCCGGCAACGGAGGTGGACACGTGACCGAGGAGACCGTGCGGGTGCTGGTCGTCGACGACGACGTCGATCAGACCGAGTATCTCCGGTTGATCCTGCAGCGGCAGCCAGACATCACGGTCAGCGTGGCCAACGACGCTCCCGGGGCGCTGGCCCTGCTCCGGGAGGCCACCTTCGACGTCGTCGTCACGGACATCGAGATGCCGGGGATGTCGGGTCTGGCGATGCTGCCGGAGGTGCGGAAGTCCGCCCCCGGCGTCCCGGTCATCGTGATCACCGCGCACGGCAACGTGTCCTATGCGGTCGAGGCGCTTCGGCGCGAGGCGGACGAGTTCCTGGTCAAGCCGGTCGACTCCGCCCAGCTGACCGCCCGCATCCACGAACTGGCCGAGAAGGCGCGCAGCCGATCGG
The DNA here is from genome assembly GCF_000422825.1 of Nocardioides insulae DSM 17944. GTDB lineage: Bacteria > Actinomycetota > Actinomycetes > Propionibacteriales > Nocardioidaceae > Nocardioides > Nocardioides insulae. Next base: position 21,083 of record NZ_AUGU01000020.1, read on the forward strand.
CGGGACCGCACGACGTCGTCCTCGCCGTCGGCGCCCACCCCGACGACGTCGAGATCGGGATCGGTGCGACCCTGGCCGGGCACCACGAGGCGGGCGACCCGATCACGGTCCTGACCCTGTCCGGCGGCGGGGTCGGGGGAGCCGTGGACGAGCGCCGCCGGGAGGCCCAGGCAGCCGCCGACGTGGTCGGGGCGCGGCTCGACCTGCGCGACTTCCCCGACACCCGGCTCGACCCCGCCGCGGGTGTGACGACCGCGATCGAGGAGGTCATCGCTGAGATCCGCCCGACCGTCGTCTACTCACACTCGGTGCACGACCGTCACCAGGACCACCGCGCCGTCGCCCACGCGGTCGAGATCGCCACCCGGAGGATCCCGGTGGTGGCGGCCTTCCAGAGCCCGTCGGCCACCCTCGACTACCGCCCGACCCGGTTCATCCCGGTCGACGGGCGGGTGGAGACGAAGCTGCGGATGCTCGCCGCCTTCGCCTCCCAGCAGCACCGGGACTACATGGACCCCGACCTGGTCCGCGCGAGCGCCCGCTACTGGTCGCGCTACGGGGAGGGCAACTACTGCGAGCCTGTCGAGATGGTGCGCGCCGCCGTACCCCTCACGGCGTGGGCGCTGCCCCAGGCGGTCGCGCAGGCTCCCTTCCACGACCCAGCAGGAGGCAGGGCATGACCCGTGTACTCGTCACCGGGGCCGGCGGTCCCGCCGGCATCGCCGTCATCCGTTCGCTGGCAGCGCGCGGCGACGTCGAGATGTACGCCGCCGACATGGATCGCTGGGCCAGCGGCCTCTACCTCGTCGACGCCGGGCGCCGTCGGCTGGTCCCCGCCGGCCGGGCCCCCGAGTTCGTCGAGGAGACGCTGGCGATCTGCGCGGCCGACGGGATCGAGGTGCTCTTCCCGACCGTCGACGTCGAGCTGCCCCGGCTGGCCGCGGTGCGCGACCGGCTCGAGGAGGCCGGCACGATCCTCGCCTCGCCCGCACTGGAGACCCTCGAGACCTGCCTGGACAAGCTCGCCCTCGCGGGTGCCTGTGAGGGGCACGTGCGCGTGCCACGCACCGAACTCCTCGGCACACCGGGCTGTACCACAGGCTGGTCCTACCCGGTGATCGTCAAGCCGCGTCGCGGCGCCGGTTCGCGCGGCGTGCGGCTGGTGCGCGACCAGCCGGAGCTGGAGGCGATCCAGGCCGGCGACGCCGGCGAGGACCTCCTCGTCCAGGAGCACCTTCCCGGCGAGGAGTACTCCGTCGACACCATGGCCGACCTTTCCGGCCGGGTGCTGGCCGCCGTCCCCCGGGCGCGGCTGCGGGTCGACTCTGGCGTCTCGGTGGCGGGGATCACCATCCACGACGACGAACTGATCGCGGCGGCCACCGCCGTGGCCCGCGCGATCGGCCTGACCAGCGTCGCCAACATCCAGCTCAAGCGTGCCGCCGATGGCGTCCCGGGCCTGCTGGAGGTCAACCCCCGGTTCCCCGGCACGATGCCGCTGACCATCGCCTCCGGCATCGACATGCCGTCACTGACCCTCGACGCGGTCCTGGGCAGGCCGACCCCGGAGGGGCTCGACTTCCGCGAGATCGCCAACGTGCGCTACCTCGAGGACCGCTTCCTGCCTCTCGACGAGATCCTTCCGCAGCCGTGAGCCGGGTCGCGTCGATGCGGGTCGACCACGACCACCACGTCCACTCCACCTTCTCCGACGACGCGCACAGCACGCCGGAGGACAACCTCGCCGCGGCGCTCCGGCGCGGGCTCGCGTCGATCCGGATGACCGACCACGTCCGAGGTGACACCACCTACGTGCCCGAGTTCCTGGCGGCCGTCGCCGCCCTGCGGCCGCCCGAGGGGCTCGAGGTGCTCACCGGAGTGGAGGCCAAGCTCCTCGACACCTCGGGTGCCGTCGACGCCCCGCCCGAGGTGCTGCGCTCCCTGGGCACACGCAGCGGTCCCGGCCGGGTGCTCCTGGCCGATCACCAGCTTCCCGGTCCGGACGGCCCGTGGAGCCCGCGGGTGGCGCGCGAGCGGCTCGCCTCCGGCCTCGAGCCGGTGGCCGCCGTGCAGCAACTCATCGACGCCTACGCCGGCGCGCTCCGGCATACCGGTCCGGCGCAACTGGCGCACCCGTTCTCGATCCTGCCCAAGATCGGGCTCTCCGAGGAGCACATCACCGAGGATCAGCTCGACGAACTCGCGGCCGCGGTGCTCGCCGCCGATGCCGTGGTCGAGGTCAACGAGAAGTGGCGCTGCCCGGGCGCCCGGATCAGGGCCCGGCTGGATCGGCACGGAGTGGCCATGGTGGCCAGCTCCGATGCCCACCACGCCGACGACGTGGGCCGCTACCAGTGGTTGGCCCTCGAGGCGGAGGGAGGCACGCGATCGACCTCCTGAGAGAGCTCGTCACCATCCTGTTCGTCGTTCTCGCGTTCTCCGGCACCGTCCCGGTGCTGATCGGTGTCTACCAATACGCACTGATCCCGCTGCACGGCGTCAAGAACCACCTGCCCGACGCGGCGCCGTACCTCCCTCGAGTCGTGGTGATCGTGCCGGCTTGGAACGAGGGGGCCGTCCTCACCGCCTCGCTCGAGCGCCTGATGCGGCTGGAGTACCCGCCCGAGCGGTTGCGGGTCTATGTCGTCGACGACGCCTCGACCGACAACACCCCCGAGGTGACCCTCGCGATGGCGGCGCTCCACCCCGGGCGGATCTTCCATCTGCGTCGGGCGCAGGGGGGCGAGGGCAAAGCGCACACCCTCAACCACGGCATCCGTCGCGCGCTCGCCGACGACTGGGCGCAGGCGGTGCTGATCATGGACGCCGACGTCGTCTTCAGGCCCGACTCGCTGCGCCGGATGACCAGGCACCTGGCCGACGAACGGGTCGGCGCGGTCACCGGCTACATCAAGGAGGGCAGCCTGCGACCGGGCCGCGTGGCCCGGTTCATCGGCTACGAGTACATCACCGCGCAGGCGGCCGCACGTCGGGCGCAGAACGTCCTCGGCGCGGTGGCCTGCCTGGCCGGCGGGGCCCAACTCCACTCCCGGGCCAACCTGGAGGCCATCGGCGGCGAGATCGACACCTCCTCCCTGGCCGAGGACACCTTCACCACTTTCCTCACCCAACTCGGTGGGCGCCGGGTGGTCTTCGAGCCGGACGCGGTCGTGCTCGCCGAGGAACCCGACAATGCGGGGGCGCTGTGGAAGCAGCGACTGCGCTGGGCCCGCGGCAACGTCCACATCACCCGGCGGTTCCGCAGGGTCTTCTTCCGCCCCTCGCGATCCCATCGGCTGGGTTCGATCTCCTTCGGACTGATCTGGTACTCGCTGTATTACCTGCCGGTGGCCATCGTGCTCTCCACGGTCGGACTGCTCGGCCTGTACGTCGTGGACGATTACGCCGCCGCCAGCGTGTTCTCGCTGTTGTGGTGGCTCGGGGTCGGCGCCTACGTCTTCATCACCGCGATGACCCTCCTGATCGACCCGCAGACCGCGCGTAGGTCATGGCTGGAGGGACTGGCCTTCCCCGGGATCGGCTCGATCATCGTGATGGTGGCGGCGTGGTATCCGGAGGTCTGGAGGGAATGGCTGCCGTCGCTGTTCGGACTGGAACTGACCGCGACGGGCGAGAGGGTGTGGCTGCTGGTGCTCTACTCCTGGGGGATCATCGCTCTGCTCCTCGCTCGGCTGCTGAAGAGCATCGAGCAGGTGCGCTGGGCACGCTTCCTCTCCCGACCGCTGCTGTACTTCGTCGGATTCGGGCCGATGCTGTGCGCGATCACCGTGGACGCCTACATCCAGGAGTGGCGCGGTGCTGACCAGACGTGGGACAAGACGGAGAAGACAGGGAGGGTTGTCGGATGAGCGAGCAGACGCCCGCACCACAGGGGCCGGCGCCCGAGTCCGGCGCATTGAGCGGCTCCGAGTGGTGGGCCACCCTGGAGCCACTCGCCCTGCAGGACGAGATCGAGGCCAATCGGCGCGGTGAGCGGTGGTTGCTGCTCGTCGGGCTGCTTGCCGTCCTCCTCACCGGGCTGGCGCTCGTCGTACATCGGCTGACGACGACATGAGCACGACGACGATCTCTCGCTGGATCGACCGGCGAGAGCAGTTCTGGATCAATACGCCCCTGGTGGCGCGGCACGTGCCGTTCGTGGCGCTGGTGGCGCTGGTGCTCGGGTTGTTGGCGACTCCGGTGCTGGCCGCGGACAGTCCGGTTCTCGTCGCCGCGGCCGCGCTGTTGACCGTTGCCGCCTCGGGTGCGGCCGCCCTCCTGCCGTGGCACCGGTGGCCCGTGGTCGCCAGCGACATCCTTCCGATCATGCAGTTCGCCGCCGTCATCTGCCTCGACGTCGGCATCGACTCCACGACCCACGTCGTGAGCACGATCGCACTCCTCCCGGTCGTGGCGCTCGCGATGAAGCCGGGCCGTCACGGCATCGTGGTGGGCACGCTCGGGGCGGTCGTGGTCGTGCTTGTCCCGGCGCTGGTGGAGGCCCAGGCCGGCAGGGAGTTCGTCAGTCGGATCCTGCTGCTCCCGCTGCTCGCGCTGGCGCTGGGCGTCGCGGTCAACGGCTTCACCGGCGCGCTGCGGGCACAGAGCGCCGCGCTCGAGTGGGCTGCCGAGGACCTCGCCGCATCCCGAGACCGCATCCTGGGCCTCATCGACGCGGCGAAGGACCAGGTCATCATCGTGGCCGATGCGGAAGGCCGGATCGAGGTGTTCAACCAGGGCGCCGAGCACGTGCTGGGGTACACCCGCGAGGAGGCGGTCGGGCACCTGCGGGTCGAGGACCTCCTCCGCAGCGAACGGGTGTTCGTGGCCCAGTCACAGGTCCTCGAAGTGGTGCTCCTGCGCCGAGATGGCCAACATCGGACCCTGCGCGCCTGGGTGACACCGCAGTCGGGCCCCGAGGGCGAGGACGACGGCGTTCTGCTCGTCGGCACCGACATCACCGATGAGCTCGAGACCGTGCAGCTCCAGCAGAGCTTCCTCGGCATGGTGAGCCACGAACTGCGTTCGCCGATCACCTCGATCCTGGGCTTCACCGAACTCCTCGGCCTGGAGGAACTCGACGACGACCAGCGCAAGTACGTCGCCGTGATCGACCGCAACGGTCGGCGCCTGCTCTCCTTGGTGAGCGACCTCCTGCTGTCGACCCAGGTGGCCGGAGGCCGTTTCGAACTGATGCGCGGTCCAGCGGACCTCACCGCGGTCGCGCGGGGCTGTCTCGTCTCCGCCGGGCCCGCCGCCGACGCCGCGCAGATCCGGTTGATGGATGCCACCAACGGTCCGCTCCCGCTGGAGGCCGACTCCGACCGGCTCGCCCAGGTCGTCGACAATCTGCTCTCCAACGCGCTGAAGTTCACTCCCGCAGGTGGAAGCGTCACCCTCACCACCGCGTTGGTCGAGACCCCGGAGGGGCACGCCGCTCAGGTGCGGGTCGCCGACACCGGACCGGGCGTCCCTCCCGACGAACTGGCCCACCTGACCGAGCGGTTCTTCCGCGCCTCGGGGGCCACGTCGGCGCGCGTCGTCGGTGCCGGCCTGGGGCTGTTCATCGTCAACGCCATCGTCGAGGCCCATGGCGGTGACCTCGCGGTGGAGAGCCACGTCGGGGAGGGGACGACGCTCACGGTGACCCTTCCCCTCACGGCGTAGGACCTTCCGTGTGGCGCCTGCGCAGCCTGACGGCGCCGGCGGGCCTGGGTCCGGGCCTCGTCCGGCCTGTCGGGAGGGTGTTCTAGGGTCACTGCCATGGCGTTGCAGACCTCGCCCGAGTCACCGGCACCGGTCCGGCAGATCGCGACCGCGATCTCGGGCTGGGTCGATCGGCTAGGTGCGGTCTGGGTGGAGGGACAGGTCGCCCAGTTCACCCGCCGCCCTGGCCTGCAGACCGTCTTCTTGACCCTGCGCGACTCGGTGGCGGACCTGTCGATCACCGTGACCTGCCCGCGGGTGGTCTTCGACAGCCTCAACCCGCCACTGGTCGAGGGCGCGAGCATCGTGGTCTTCGCCAAACCGTCCTACTACCCCAACCGCGGCACGCTCTCGCTCCAGGCCCGGGAGATCCGGATGGTCGGGCTGGGCGAGTTGCTCGCCCGACTGGAGCGACGGCGTCAACTGCTGGCGGCCGAGGGGCTGTTCGCCGCCGAGTTGAAGCGGCCGCTGCCGTTCCTCCCGGGTGGGGTCGGACTCGTGACGGCCCCCCGGAGCGCCGCCGAGCGGGACGTCCTCGACAACGCCCGCCGAAGATGGCCGGCGGTCCGTTTCGAGGTGGCCCACGCGGCGATGCAGGGCACCCGAGCTGCCGCGGAGGTGATCGCCGCGGTCGAGCGGCTCGACCGAAACCCCGAGGTCGACGTGATCGTGATCGCCCGCGGTGGAGGTTCGGTCGAGGACCTGCTGCCGTTCTCCGACGAGGCGGTCATCCGGGCGGTGCACGCCGCGCGCACCCCCGTCGTCTCGGCCATCGGGCACGAGCCGGACACCCCGTTGCTCGACCTGGTGGCCGACGTCCGCGCCTCCACACCGACCGACGCCGCCAAACTGGTGGTGCCCGACGTCGCCGAGGAGGCGCGGCTGGTCGAGACCGCCCGGTCGAGGTTGCGTTCCTCGCTGCGCTCCTGGGTGGCCAGGGAGCAGGCCGGACTCGACGCCGTGCGCAGCCGTCCGGTGCTCGCCGACCCGCACACCCTGATCGAGGAGCGAAGGGTCTCGGTGGTGCTGCTCCAGGAGCGGGCACGGCGCTCGCTCGGTCACCGGCTCGACCGGGCCGCGGACGAGATCGACCACCAGCGCGCCCGTGCTCGCGCGCTCTCCCCGCTGGCCACCCTGCGTCGCGGGTACGCCGTCCTGCAGGACGCCGACGGGCATGTGGTCACCAGCATCGCCGAGGTCGCCGACGGCCAGGCGCTCGGCGTGCGCGTCCTCGACGGCCGGGTGCACACCAACGTCACCGGCACCAGCACCGAACCGTCGGCCGAGCCCACCGACCGCACCCACGAGATCCCCGCTGAGGAGCACCATGGCTGACCCGCACGAGTCCACCGGCCTCACGCACGAGCGAGCACCGGTCGAAACGCTCGGCTACGAGCTCGCCCGCGAGGAGCTCGTCGAGGTGGTGCGCCAGCTCGAGTCCGGCGGCCTCGGGCTGGAGGAATCGCTGGCCCTGTGGGAGCGGGGCGAATTGCTGGCCCGACGCTGCCAGCAGTGGCTCGACGGTGCCAGGGAGCGGCTCGACGCAGCAGACTCGATCGATGAGCAGGCGAGCGACGCCCGGGACGAGTAGGGGAGCTGGTGTCGGCGACGACGTGTGAGAGTGCAGGTCACAGACCGTTCAGGCCGGGTCGCCATCGGGTGAGCTGGCTGGTCCAGGGGAGCGGTCCGTAGACTTCCGGGCATGACCGATCTAGCGACCCCACGCGTGCTCAGTGACCAGGAGAAGGCCGTGCTGCTGGCCGCACCCCGCGGCTACTGTGCCGGGGTCGACCGGGCCGTGGTCACCGTGGAGAAGGCACTCGAGCTCTACGGTGCACCGGTCTACGTGCGCAAACAGATCGTCCACAACAAGCACGTCGTCAGTGACCTGGAGTCGCGCGGTGCGATCTTCGTCGACGAGCTCGACCAGGTCCCCGAGGGCGAGACGGTCGTGTTCTCCGCCCACGGGGTCTCCCCGCAGGTGCACTCCGACGCCGCCGAGCGGAGCCTGAAGACGATCGACGCGACCTGCCCGCTGGTCACCAAGGTGCACCACGAGGCGAAGCGCTTCGCCGGCGAGGACTACGACATCCTGCTCATCGGCCACGCCGGGCACGAAGAGGTCGAGGGCACCGCGGGAGAGGCGCCCGAGCACATCCAGCTCGTCGAGGGCCCCGGCGACGTCGCCGGGATCACCGTGCGCGACCCGAAGCGGGTGGCCTGGCTCTCCCAGACCACCCTCTCCGTGGATGAGACCATGGAGACGGTGGCAGCGATCCGGGAGCGTTTCCCCGATCTCCTCGACCCGCCCAGCGACGACATCTGCTACGCCACCCAGAACCGCCAACTCGCGGTGAAGGAGATCGCCCGTGAGTCGGACCTGGTGATCGTGGTCGGTTCCGGCAACTCCTCCAACAGCGTCCGCCTGGTCGAGGTGGCCCTCGAGGCCGGGGCCGGCGCTTCCCACCGCGTCGACGATGCCTCTGAGATCGACGAGAGCTGGCTGGACGGCGTACGCACCGTGAGTGTCACCTCCGGCGCGAGCGTGCCAGAGTCCCTGGTGCAGGGCGTGCTGACCTTCCTGGCCGAGCGCGGCTATCCCGACGCCCGGGCGGTGCACAGTGCGGAGGAGTCCCTGATCTTCTCGCTGCCCAAGGAACTGCGACGCGACCTCAAGGCCGCCGCGGCAGGTGCCTGAGATGGCGACCTACGTCGACATCCACCCGGACAATCCGCAGCCCCGACTGATCAGCAAGGTCGTCGACGCGCTGCGCGAGGACGCGCTGATCGCCTACCCCACCGACTCCGGCTACGCGCTGGGATCGCGGGTGGGCAACCGCGACGGTCGCGACCGGATCCTGCGGATCCGTGGCCTCGACGATCGGCACCACTTCACCTTGATGTGCCGTGACTTCAGCCAACTCGGACAGTTGGTCCACGTCGACAACCACGCCTTCCGCGCCATCCGGTCGGCCACTCCGGGGCCGTACACCTTCATCCTCCCCGCCACGCCCGAAGTGCCGCGCCGCCTGCTGCACCCCAAGAAGAGGACCGTCGGCGTGCGGATCCCCGACCACGTGCTCGTCCAGGCGCTGCTCGCCGAACTCGACGAGCCGCTGCTCTCCTCCACCCTGATCCTCCCCGGCGAGACCGAGCCGCGCACGATGGGCTGGGACGTCAAGGAGGAACTGGACCACCAGGTGGACCTGGTCATCGAAGCTGGGGAGACCCCCGCCGAGCCGACCACGGTGGTCGACTGGGTCGACGGCGTACCTGAGGTGCTGCGCGAGGGAGCCGGCGACACCGTTCGTTTCGTCTGAACCTCGGCTGTCGAGGTACCCGGGAGGCCTGACTCGGCAGTCCGGGAGGACCGACTCAACGGTCCGGGTGGACCGACTCAACGGTCCGGGAGGACCGACTCGACGCTCCGGGAGGACCGACTCAACGGTCCGGGAGGACCGACTCAACGGTCCGGAAGGCCCGACTCAACGGCGTCAGTCGGTGAGGCGGGCGCGCTGCTCGGCCACCCGGCGGCGCATGGCCAAGCAGGCGAGGCACAGGGCGTAGCCGACGAACAGTGCCACGGAGTGGGTGCCGAGCCCGGAGACCACGGCCTGGACGACGCCGTCGTCGGGGTGGGCGATCGCGTCAGGTCTGGTGAACCCGAGCAGGGTGAAGGTCGCCAGCATCAGCAGGGGCGGCAGCACTCCCACCGTGAACAGGGCCTGGGGAGCGACCAGCAGGGCCAAGGCCACGCAGAGCAGCACGAACACGACGTCGAAGATGAGCCCGATCCGGTCGTAGAGCAGCAGATCGGCCCCGGCCGCTGAGAACGAGACGGCCAGGCCGAGGGCGACCACCTGCGAGCCGGACTCGCGTCCCTCTTCCCAGATCGTGCGTGCATGGGCCATGGCTCTCCTCTCCACGGTCACGGTATGGTCCCGCGCGCGCAGCGTCCGCCCGACGCGCCGAGGCGACTCAGCCCGCCCCCGAGGAATCGCGGGCCGCCTCGCCGAGCGCCGGCCCCGCTCCGGACTCGTCGAAGGGGCCCCGGGGAAGGCGCTCCACCGCATGCAGCTCCACCGGCCGAGGGGTCGGGAGTTCGTCGTCGGTCACGCCCAGCTCGTTGAAGCGACGAGCCGCGACGAGGACCCGGGAGTCGAGGGAGCCGACCGCTTGGTTGTAGCGGGTCACGGCGGTGTTGAGCGAGCGGCCGACCCCGTCCAGGTGACCACTCATCGTCATCAGCCGCCCGTGCAGATCGCGGCCGAGGCGGTGGATCTCGTGCGCCCGCTCCGCGAGCGCCTCGTGCGACCAGCCGTGCGCGACCGTGCGCAGCAGCGCGATCAGGGTGGTGGGGGTGGCCAGCACCACCTGGCGAGCCGCGGCGTACTCGATCAGACCGGGGTCGGTCTCCAGTGCGGCGGCGAGGAAGGACTCGGCCGGCATGAAGAGCACCACGAACTCCGGCGTCTCCGGCAGCGCCCGCCAGTAGGCCTTCGCACCCAGCTGGTCGACGTGCGTGCGCAGCTGCCGGGCGTGCCGGCGGCGGTGCTCGGCCACCTCGGCCTCGTCCTCGGTGGAGGTGGCGTCGAGATAGGCATCCAGGGGCACCTTGGCATCGATCACGATCTGCTTGCCGCCGGCCAGCCGCACCACCAGATCGGGGCGCTGGGCGCCGTCGTCGAGCCGGACCTGCTCGCTGAAGTCGCAGCGGTCGACCAGACCGGCCAACTCCACCGCGCGGCGTAGGTGCAACTCACCCCACCGGCCCCGGACCTGCGGCTTGCGCAACGCGGTGGAGAGCGAACGGGTCTCGTCGCGCAGCGAGGTGACCTGGGTGTGGAACTCGCCCTGCCACCGCTCACGGGCGCGGTCCAGAGCCAGCATCTGGTCGCTGAGCCGGTCGAGGCCCTGCATGACCTCGGCCTTGTCGACCGAAGCCTCCACGAGGGAGTCGATGGAGTCGGCCGAGACGCCGCGGACGCGCCCCCAGAGCACGCCGATCAGCACGCCGAGCGCGAGCCCGGCGGACAGCACGACCAGGACGAGCAGGACTGTCGAGATCTCCATGTGGACCAGCCTGGCAGGGGGCACCGACAGTTTCTGGGTCACCTGTCGGCGCGCACCCGTCGGTTCCCGCGCGCGGTGCCATCGCGAACCGTAGCCCCGACTGTCAGCCTCGGAGACGACACCGGGTCGCGGCGGTCCAGCGCAGGGGCGTGACGGTCCTCGTGCTGTGAAAGGCTCCGGGACATGGCCCGCCGATCCCGACGATCCCTCCGATCCCGACGCACCCGACGCCCGGGTCGTCGTGTGCCCGGGCTGCTCGCCCTGCTGCTCCCGGTGGCCGTCACCGTCGGCTCGTGTCAGGTCATGGCCGGTACCGGCGAGCAGGTCTTCGAGGGTACGGTGGCACCGGTCGACCTGGGCCTGACCGGCCCGACGTACGCCGTGGCCACCCCGCGGGGTCTGCTCGTGCGGTCCGGCGAGGCGGAACGGACCTTCCCGAAGGCGTACACCCTCGAGTGGCTCCCGGGGGGACGCGCGCTGATCTACGACGCCCGCGGTCGGGTCCGACTCTGGCAGCCGGAGACCGACGTGCTCGGCCCGGTCACCAAGCTCGGGCCGGGCCGGACGCCGATCGGGCCGGGGGATCTCAAGCGCTCGGTCACGCAGGTCGACGTCAGCCTGGAGCCCCGCGAGGGCCGCAACCTCCTGAGGGCCTACGACCTCGACCTCACTCCGCGGTGGGAGAGCCGCCTCCCCGGACCGGACGACGCCGACCCGAACGCGGGGTCGGGGAGCGGCTTCGTCCGCGGCTATCAGCAGGGCCAGACCATCGACGGGATCACCTACCTGCAGTGGGACGACTACGACCCCAACGGTGAGGAATCCGAGCCGCACTACGGTCTCCTTCGCGTGGACGCCGACGGCGGTGCCATCGGCCAGGCCCAGGTCAACGGGCGGATCACCTCGACCTGGCTCAGCGCGGACGGGTCGGCGTTGCTGGCCCTGCGGCGCCCCTCCGGTGACCCGTGCGGCGGCTGCGAGGTGGCGGAGGAGCTGGTCGAGCTCGACCCGGCCACCGGCGAGGTCGCCGCCGAGTACGGCATGCCCGAGGAGTACGACGAGACCTGGTCGGTGGCCGAGATCGACAAGGTGGGTGATCGGGTGGCCGTCCGCTTCGAGGGCTACCCCGAGGACGAGCCACCGTACACCCGACTGCGCGGCACCTGGGTGCGTGACGACGACGGCTGGTCGATGCTGCCGGGCAGCGAGGAGGAGATCACCTGGTGGCAGGGGCAGGACGACAAGATCGTGGCGCGTCTGGACCCGGCGATGAGGGACCGGGAGGGGCATCCGTTCCGGCTGTTCTGGGTGCACGGTGATCGCGAGGAGTCGGTGCCCGGTCGTCTGGAGCTCGACACTGCCCGACGCTCGGTGTTCGGTGGTGTTCCGGGACAGGCGCTGCCGCCGGGGTGACCCGGGACGGTATGCCGACCGCGCCGGGCCGGGCGTACCGGCCCGGTGTCACCGGGGATCGAGGTCGATCTCCGGCGGCGCACCCCAGTCGCTCCCGAGAGTGGCCTGCAGGTCGGCCAGGCGGTCGGCGCCGATCCGCTCGCCCAGCACGGCGTCGAGTCCGGCCAGGATCTCGACGGCGTCATCCCGCAGGCGTTGCGAACTGGCACTGAAGGAGACGACCGAGGCCCGTCGGTCGGCCGGGTCGGGACGGATCTCCACCCAGCCGCGCTCGACCATGTCCTGCAGCATCTTGCTCACGGCCTGACGGCTCACGCCGAGGTTGCGGGCGAGCTCAGCCGGCCGGGTGACTCCGAGGGCGAGGTTGGCGAAGGTCATCGACTGGGTGCGGGTGATCGGTTCCCAACCTCGCGCGCGCAGTGCCGCCTGGAGCCCTTCGTCGAACCAGTAGAAGGCTCGCATCACGTCGAGCATCAGAAGGCTGGCCTGCACCGGGACACCATCGCGGAGCCGTCCGGAATCGCGCAACCCGGATCGTGTCATGGGGTCGAGCCACCTGGGCGCGCGCCCGGTGAAGGTCGGGCGCCGCCGGGAGGCCACGAAAATTTGTCAACCGAGTTGACAGTAGTGATCGGGTGCCCTGTCATGGTGATGCGCGCCACATCACCGAGGAGGAGGTGACCACAGATGACCGCGATGATGATCGACCCGACCCCGAGCCCGGCTCGGGAGAGGTTCCGATCGGCCATGGCGGGCCTGTCCGCGGGCGTCAACGTGGTGACGACGGACGGGCCGGCCGGACGGGCCGGACTCACCGTGAGCGCGGTGTGCTCCGTCAGTGATACGCCGCCGACCATGCTGGTCTGCATCAAGCGGTCCAGCAGCGGTCACGACGTCTTCGAGGGCAACCGTCGGCTCTGCATCAACGTGCTGGGTAGCGGGCACGAGGACGTCGCGAGGGTCTTCGCCGGGGGCACCGGTGTGTCCGGGGCGGAGCGGTTCGCGTCCGGGCAGTGGCAGGACCGCGCCGGCGTACCCGTCCTCGTCGGCGCGGCTGCGTCCGTGCTGGGACGGATCAGCGAGATCAAGGCTCAGGGCTCGCACTCGGTGGTCTTCGTCGAGGTGGAGGGGGTCGTCCTCAACGAGGACGCCGGCGGGCTCGTCTACTTCCAGCGCCGGTTCCATCCCATCGGCGGGGACTGACCCACGAGCAGTTCGACCGGCCGCCCCCCGCAGCGGCCGCAGAGTGTCCGCCGACCGGGCGCATGCGATCGCCCGGCCGGCCCCATCACGAGTGACCACGCACCACGACCGGAGGCGACGATGACGATGACCGCGACCGACAAGCTGGCCGAACGGCGGATCCCGCCCGGGGACGACTTCCTCGCCGCCGAGGAGGTCGCGGCCCTCACCCCCGAAATCCTCGTCGAGCGCACCCGGGCGCTCAAGCCGCTGGTGGCCGGCCGGGCCGCCGTGGCCGAGCGTGACCGGCGCCCCGACGACGAGGTCTGGTCCGCACTTCGCCGCAGCGGCTACTTCTACGTCTTCGTCCCGCGCCGGTTCGGGGGGCTGGAGTTCGACCCCGACACCTACATCTCCGCCACCCTGCCGATCGCCGAGGCCTGTCCCTCCACCGCCTGGGCCGCCTGCTTCTCCGCCGAGCACAACTGGTTCATCGCCCAGCTGCCCGAAGCGACCCAGGCCGCGGTCTGGGGAGCGACCCCCTTCGTCAACGCACCAAGTCTCGCCTCGCCCCCCGGGGTGGCTGTGCCGGTCGACGGCGGCTACCGGCTGACCGGTCACTGGAAGTGGGGCACCGGCGTGATGCACGCCGACTGGATCCTGCTCAACGCGCTGGAGAAGGTCGAGGGCGGCGCCCCGATCGCGCGGATGTTCCTGCTCCGCGCGGAGGAGGCCACCGTCCTGGACACCTGGCACATGTCCGGCATGGCCGCGACCGGCAGCAACGACGTCGTCCTCGACGATCTCTTCGTGGCCGAGGATCACCAGTTCGCGATCCAACCGGTGCGCTCCGGCCAGGGCGACGGGCGGGCCATCCACGGGCCCGGCCTGTACGGCTCCCCGATGCTGCCGAACCTGTGTGTCACCGCGTCGATCCCTGCGCTCGGCGCCGCGCGCCAGGCGGTGGCCCTCTATCGCGAACGACTGTCGGTCCACGTGAAGATGGGCAGCACGGCCACCAGCGTGGAGAAGCCCGCCGCCCAGATGCGGTTGGCCCGCGCCGACCTGCTGACCCGGTCGGCGGAGCGCACCATCCGGGCGGCCGCACGCGAGAACCTGACCCTGGGCGAGATCCCGGAGCCGGAGCAGACCGCGGAGCGCATCCGGCTCCGGGCCGAGATCGCGATCGCGGTCCAACAGTGCGTCGAGGCGGTCCGCACCTGCTGCGAGGGCGCCGGTTCCAGCATCCACAGCCTCGACAACCCGATGCAGCGGCTGCTGCGCGACGTCCAGGTGATGCAGAGCCACGTGGTCTACGACCTCGACGTCGCCACCGAACTGCATGGGCGGGCGATGGTCGGTCTGCCGCCGAACTCGCTGCTGACCTGAGGCTCGCCGACAAGGGGCCGGCCCTGGTCCGTGTCCTCGCGGATCATGGCCGTCGACCACGTCTCAGTCGGCCGGGTCTCAGTCGGCCAGGTCGACGATCACCGGGGCGTGGTCGGAGGCACCCTTGCCGGCCCGCTCCTCGCGGTCGATGAAGGCACCGGTGACCCGGCCGGCGAAGGAGGGCGAGCCGAGGACGAAGTCGATCCGCAGACCACGATTGCGCTCGAACCGCTGCCGGTAGTAGTCCCAGTAGGTGTAGACGTCCGGGCCCGGGGTGTGCGGGCGGACCACGTCGGCGTAGTCCCGGGCGATGGCGAAGAACGCCTCCCGCTCGGCCGGTGTGAGGTGCGTGGAGTTGGTGAACTGGCTCGGGTCGAAGCAGTCCTCGTCGAAGGGGCACACGTTCCAGTCGCCCACCAGCGCGGTGTCCTCATCGCGCCACTCCTGGGCGGCCGTTCGGAGCCGGGCGAGCCAGTCCAGCTTGTAGGCGTAGTGCGGGTCGTCGGGCTTGCGGCCGTTGGGCACGTACAGCGACCACAGGCGTACGCCGCCGCACACCGCGCCGATGGCACGGGCCTCCTCGACGGCGGGATCGCCCCAGGTGGGCATGCCCGGGAAACCGACCCGGACGTCGTCGAGCCCCACCCGGGAGATCAGCGCGACCCCGTTCCACTGGTTCACACCTGCGGCGGCGACGTCGTACCCGCGTGCCTGCAGGCCCATGATGGGGAGTTGGTCGACCTTGGCCTTGGTCTCCTGGACCGCGAGGACGTCGACGTCGTGGCGCTCGAGGAAGGCCTCGACGCGGTCGATGCGGGAGCGGATGGAGTTGACGTTCCAGGTGGCGATGCGCACCGGGACACCCTAATGGGGAGGCTCTGACCGGTCGGCGCCCTCCGGGTGACACCGACCTACGGCGCATCGCGCCGAGGGCCGGTGTTCGAGCGATGGCGAGGCGACCAGGTACGCCCCGCGCTCGAAGGGTGCGCTCGGGCCTTCCGGGACGCCGTTCCTCCCGGGCGGCCCGCCCGGGAGGAACGGGCGTCGGTGGGCTCGGATAGGTTGCGGAGGTCCGAGGGCACGCACCGGCCCATGGCAGGGAGGAGCGCACCGATGTCGGTCCCCGCGATCGCGGTCCGTGGTGCCTCGCGCGTCTACGCCTCCGCCGACCGGGCGCCGGTGGAGGCTTTGGGTGCGGTCGACCTCACCGTCGATCGCGGCCGGTTCGTAAGCGTCATCGGGCCCAGCGGCTGCGGCAAGTCGACCCTGTTGCGACTCGTGGCGGGGCTGGAGAGTCCCGACACCGGCTCGATCGAGGTGGGCGGGGAGCCCCCGGAGCGTGCCGCGGCAGCCAAGCGACTGGGCCTGGTGCCGCAGCGCCCCGCGCTGCTGCCCTGGCTCTCCGTGCTCAAGAACGTCACCCTGCCGGCCCGGATGAACCGTCGCGCCGACCGCGGACGCACCCTCCCGGACGCGGCCGAGCTCCTGCGCAAGGCGGGGCTGGGCGAGGCGATGCACGTACTCCCCGGTGAGCTCTCCGGCGGCATGCAGCAGCGGGCCGCGATCGTGCGCGCCTTCGGGCTGCACCCCGACGTCCTGCTGATGGACGAGCCGTTCTCGGCGCTCGACGAGTTCACCCGCGAGGCCCTCCAAGAACAGCTGCTCGACCTCTGGGAGGAGTTGCGCGCCACCGTGCTCTTCGTGACCCACTCCATCAGCGAGGCGATCCGGCTCTCCGACCAGGTGGTCGTGATGGCTGCCCGGCCCGGGCGCATCCTCGAGGTGGTCGACATCGATCTGCCCCGCCCGCGCACCCAGGACCTCGTCCTGAGTCCCGACTTCCACGACTACGAGGTGGTGGTCCGGCAGTACCTCCGCGATGCGTTCGACCACGAGCATCAGTTGCCGCGTCGTCGCGATGGGGGAGATCCCCGATGAGCGAGGTACGCCGCGGGGTGCGGCTGTTGCACCCGCGCTACTGGGCCCCGGCGGTGGTCATGCTGCTGGTGCTGCTCGCGCTGTGGACCGTGGGGGCCGAGCGGCTGCCCTACCTGTTGCCGCCCCTGAGCGACCTGTGGGACACGCTCGCCGGCGATCCGGCGTACTTCCTGCGCCATGCCGGGGTGACTCTGGGTGAGGCGCTGGGCGGGTTGGCGATCGGCTTCGTCGCCGCGTTCGTGCTCGCCGTGCTCGTCAGCGAGTCCGTGCTCGCCCGCAGGGCGATCATGCCGGTGGCCGTGGTCCTCAATGTCACGCCGCTGGTGGCGATCGCGCCGGCCCTGGTGGTGGCCTTCGGGTTCGGTCCGGCGCCGAAGCTGATCGTGACCGCGCTGATCTGCTTCTTCCCGATCCTGATCAACACTGCGGCCGGGCTCCGCTCGGTCTCCCGCGAGGTGCTGCAGGTATTCCGGACCGTGCATGCATCCCGCTGGGAGCTCCTGCGCCATCTCCGGATCCCGACCGCGCTGCCCTTCGTCTTCGCCGCGCTGAAGATCGTTTTTCCCCTCTCCATCGTGGGCGCGGTGGTCGCCGAGATGTCGGCGGCGGGCTCCGACGACGGACTCGGCACCGTGATCCTGGTGGCCTCCTCGATGAATCGTCTCGCCGTGGTGTGGGCGGCGATCGTGGTGCTGGCCGTGATGGGATCCTTGCTGCTGCTGATCGTGACGGTGGCAGAACGCCGCGTCCTGCACTGGCACGAGTCGACCGCCCGCCCCTCCCGCTAGGAGAACCGATGACCTTCCGCCCCTCCCGGGCACTTGCCGGCGCCGCGGCGCTGGCGCTCCCGTTCGCGCTGCTCGCCGGTTGTGGCGGCGATGAGGAGGACTCCGGGGCCACCGGCGGGGCGGTCTCCGCAGAGAGGTGCAGCGACAACGAGGCGGCCGGCACCATCACCTACCTCACCGGCTATCACTACCAGGCCTCCGCCTCGATCCTGGAGGTGATGGCGGCCGAGGACCTGGGCTACTTCGACGACCTGTGCCTCGACGTGGAGATCCAGCCGGGTCCCGGGGACACCTCGCAGAACGCCAAGCTGGTCGCCAGCGGGCAGGTCCAGCTCACCGGCCTGTCCCAGCAGGACGTCATCAGCGCGAACGCCAACGGGCTCGCGATCACCGGCATCTCGTCGTACTCCAACTCCGGGCTGGATGTCTTGATGACCGGCACCGACGTCACCGAGCTCACCCAGCTCGACGGAGCCACCATCGGCCACAAGGGCTGGATGCCGATCGCGGTGCAGGGGATGCTGGAGAAGGCCGGCGTCGACTACGGGTCGCTGAAGCTGGTCAAGGTGGGCTACGACCCCACCGTGCTCACCCGCGGCCAGGTCGACGGCCTCACCGGGTTCGTCTCCAACGAGCCCAACCAGCTCGCCCGCGCCGGTGAGGAGATCACCGTCTGGCAGCCGAGCGACCTGGACGTCCCCGGATCGCTGGGAGCCTTCTCGGCCAACCCCGACTTCCTCGCCGAACACCCGACCGCCGCCCAGGACTTCCTCCGAGCCTCGTTCAAGGCCTTCCAGTACTGCGCCGAGGAGAACAACGTCGAGGAGTGCATCGACATCCAGGGCGAGTACGCCGGAGCGGAATCCGACCCGGAGCACGAGACCGACGTGTGGACCACCGAGTCCGAGGTGGCGGCCGAGGATCCGCTGCCG
This sequence comes from Nocardioides insulae DSM 17944, assembly GCF_000422825.1. Classification (GTDB taxonomy): domain Bacteria; phylum Actinomycetota; class Actinomycetes; order Propionibacteriales; family Nocardioidaceae; genus Nocardioides; species Nocardioides insulae. The sequence continues at coordinate 39,504 of NZ_AUGU01000020.1, forward strand.
GTGCGGTGGGGCGGCATCGACACCGCCAACGTGAGGCAGTTGGCCACGCTGATCACCACTTACGCCGGCCAGCAGATCGCGCCGGCCGACGCCGTGGCGGACTTCGACCCGTCGGTGGCCGAGGCGGTCGTCGACGAGTCCGGCAAGGTGATCTGGCCGGCGCCCTGACCGGCCCCGCGACCGAAGGCCGCCCACGCCCGGCGGGACGTGGGTTGTGCTGTGGGCCACATGTGACTTGACCCGGCGAGTGTGCGCTGTGCCACAGTGGGTCGGTGACCGGCCGACGGGGAGGGCGTCAACCCGCGGCTCGCTGGGGCCCTGATGGTTGAGGCGGTCCGGGCCTGGGCCGGGGGCCGAGTCGGACGTCGCGCCGGTCGGTCGGCTCGACACTGGAGGAGCCGCCTGCTCGGCGTACTGGGCTCGCTGACCCTCCTCACCGGCCTGGCCAGCGTCGTGGTGCTTCCGGTGGTCGAGACCCCATGGACTCCCGCGCCCCCGGCCTCGGCGGCCCCCGGCAGCCCGGGCGTCATGGAGTCGCCGGAGACCTTCTTCTTCGAGGACTTCGAGAACACCACCTGGCCCGAGCCCGTCGGTCCCACCCAGATCGGCACGAACCCGAACGCCTGGGACGCCGGCGACCACGTCCAGACCCTCACCGCCTACCCGTACGGCGCGAGCCCGGGAGACGCGGGCTACCAGCCCGGGTACACCAACGACTCAGGGGCCACGTACATCGCCGACGAGATCTGGGCTGCGGGCGCCAACTGCAACGGCCTGGTCATGGCGGCGCACGGATCGGTCAGCTATGCCAACACCAGCAACGACGTCCCGCTGCCGAGCACCCCCGCCGCCGCCGACTGTCGCTTCGCAGGCACCGGCAGCGGCCCGAACCGGTGGTTCAACTCGAACCGCATCAATGCGAACGGGATGGGGCAGTACATGCTCGGCAACATCTCCGGCGCCCCGTACCCGTACGCCGGAGGTCTGGTGCCACTCCCGACCAGCTCGGTGGTCAATCACGTCGTCACGTCGTTCACCAATGCCGTCCAGCCGCAGACGGCGGGAACGATGCTGGAGCTGGCCGAGCCGATTCCCGTCGATGCGGGCCGGTTCTACCAGTTCTCGGTCGACATCGCCTCGCAGAGCTGCGTCAACAGCGGCAACGGCGCCAATCCGCAGTTCTATCTCACCCAGGCCGACGGCTCGGAGTCGACGGCGTTCACGACCCCGCCTGACACCTGCAGCGGAGCCACGGCCAGCTCGTTCGGCCAGCTCGGACCCGGGGGTGGGTCGACGGCCCTCGGCCAGCAGCGGACCGTGCGGGTGGGCACCTGGGTGGGCGACACCGCGCTGCGCTCGACCGGTGACGCGATCGGCCTGCGGGTCGACAACTTGGACGGCTCTCCCGCGGGCAACGACACCGCCTTCGACAACATCATGATCCTCGACACGACGCCCAAGCTCGACAAGGAGTTCACCCCCGCGGTGGCCCCGGTGGGGTCGCCGGCCCAGCTCACCTTCACCGTGACCAACACCCACGCACCGGGTGATCCGGACACCCCCTCCGGCCCGAAGGTCGACTTCGCCTTCACCGACACCCTCAGCGACCCGGACCTGCTGCTGACCGGCACCTCCTCGACCACCTGCGGTGACGGTGAGGTGACGGTCGACGCCGCCACCGGCACGGTCGAGCTGATCGGCGGGGATCTCGTCGGGCCGGACCCCGTCACCTGCACCGTCACGGTCGGCGTGACCGCGGACGTGGAGGGCACCTTCAGCAACGGACCCGGCGACATGGAGCTCACCGGTCTGAACCCGCCGGGGGAGGCCGAGATCTCCTTCGTCGAGGACAGTCTCGAGTGCAGCGCGAGCGCATACCTGTTCCAGAACGTCCCGGTCGACGTCTTCGAGGTGGACCTGCTCACCGGCGCCTACGACGAACTGCACCCGGACCTGTACGACCAGGGCATCAACGGCGTCGGCTACAACCTGCTCGACGACTACCTGTACGGCGCCGTGACCGGAAGCTCCCCGACGCGGATCGTGCGGGTCAGCGCCAGCGGCACGGTGACCGACCTCGGCACGCCGCCCGACTGGGGCGAGGTCGCCAACCCCCAGACGACCTACAACGTCGGGGAGTTCGACGACGAGGGACACCTGTGGCTCGCGAACGGCGGCTCGGGATCGCCGCTGCGCTGGGTCGAGATCGACCTCGACCCCGACTCGGCCACCTACCTCCAGGTGCTGGCCTCCGGGTCGGCGGGCCTTCCCGGTGTCACCACGGGGATCTACGACTGGGGCTTCGACGCCGCGACCGGGACCTTCCTCTCGCTGGCCCCGGCGAGCAGCGGTGGTCCCCGCATCGTGCGCTTCGACCCGGCCGACGGCAGCCTGAGCGTCGTCGGCGTCCCCGGCGCGCTGGTCGGGCCGAACGGCGCGGCCAACCCGCAGGCGAGCCCCTGGGGAGCGGCGTACACGACGCCCGACGGCTACCTCTACCTGGCGAACAACCAGACCGGCCAGATCTGGCGGGTCGACATGGCGGCCCCGACCAGTGCGGAGTTCTTCTCCTATGGTCCGACCTCCTCCAACAATGACGGAACCCGCTGCCCGACCGCGCCGTTGCCCATCGACTGGGGAGATGCACCGGACAGCTACGGCACGCTGCTCGCCAGCGGCGGCCCCTACCACGGCGTCGGCGACGCCGAGGAGCCGCTGCTGAGCATCGGGGAGTCGGTCACCGACGAGCCGGACGGGCAGCCTGCAGCCTCGGCGGCCCTCGATCAGGACGACGCGTTCGCCACGGACCCGACGGTGACCATCGACGCCGCCGAGACGAGTCTGAGCATCCCGATCGCGAACAGCTCCGGCGAGTCGGCCGCGCTGGTCGGGTGGATCGACTTCGACCACAGCGGCACCTTCGAGGACGACGAGCGGGCCGCGGTCGATGCGGGGATGACGTCGGGGGACGACGTGCTGACCTGGACCGTGCCCGCCGACGCCGTGCCCGGCGACTCCTATCTGCGGCTGCGCACGGTGCTCGGCGACGCGGACGCACTGCCGACCGACCCGACCGACATCGGTCCCGGTGTCGAGTCCGGAGAGGTCGAGGACTGGCCGATCACGCTGAGCGAACTGCCCCTCGACCACGGTGACGCGCCGGACTCGTACGGCACGTTGACCACGTCCGGGGGTGCGAGCCACGCCGTCGTGGACTACGACGAGGCGACGAACACCGCACCGCTGATGCTGGGCGATGAGAACACCGTGGACACCGAGGAGGACGGCGTTCCGACCCTCGGTGCGGACGGCGACGACCTCGCGGGTGTGGATGACGAGGGTGCGGTCACCGAGCCGGTGACCGCCGAGCTCGGCGAGGAGGTGGTGCTCGACGTCCTGGCGACCAACGACTCGACGAGCGACGCCACCCTGGTCGCCTGGCTGGACGGTGACCAGTCCGGCACCTTCGACCCCGGCGAGGCCAGTGCGGCGGTCACCGTGCCCGCGGGCAGCGGGGCGCTGACCTACCCGGTAACACTTCCCGCGGCGAGCGTGCCGGGCGATTCCTACCTTCGGGTGCGCCTGTTCGACGGCGCCAACGGCGACCCGCAGCCGACCGGCGCGTGGACCGGCGGTGAGGTGGAGGACTACCTGGTCGCGGTCGTGGAGCCCGAGCTGTCGGTGACCAAGACCTCCGATGCTGGCGGCTCCGTCCTGCCCGGCGACGTCCTCACCTACACGGTCACCGTCGAGAACACCGGGACGGCCGAGTTCACCGAGGCCGACCCGGCGTCCCTCGCCGACGACCTCGCCGACGTGCTCGACGACGCGACCTACAACCTGGATGCGACGGTGACCCCGGACCAGGGGAGTGTCGCCTTCGACGAGCCGACGCTGACGCTGACCTGGGCGGGGCCGCTGGCGGTGGGGGAGACGGTGACCGTCACCTACACCGTCACGGTGGACGCCCCACCCGCGGGCGACGCGGTGCTGGAGAACACGGTGGTCGCGCCGGACTCCAGCTGCGGGCCGGATGTGGACCCCGCCGACCCGGCCTGCACGGTGAGCACCCCGGTGCGGTCCCTGGAGATAGAGAAGACCTCCGACGCGGTCACGGAGATCCTCCCGGGCCAGAGCATCGGCTACTCGTTCACCGTGACGAACACCGGCGGCTACGACTACACGGCAGCCGACCCGGCGACGGCGGTCGACGACCTATCGGCCGTGCTAGACGACGTGGCCTTCAGCGGCGAGGCCACCGTCGCCCCGGACCAGGGCACGCTCGGCTACGCCGCGCCGGTGCTGTCATGGAGCGGTCCGCTCGCGGCCGGTGAGTCGGTGACCGTGACCTACACGGTCACGCTCGACGATCCGCTGACCGGCGACGACATCCTGACCAACACCGTCAGCGGCCCGGCCGAGTCCAACTGTGGCCCGGGAGCCGACCCGGCCGACCCGGACTGCACCGTCGTGCTGCCGGCCCCGGGGCTGGACATCGTCAAGACGGCGACGCCGGACACGGACCCGCTGCTGCCGGGCGGCGCGGTGGACTACACGGTCGTGGTCACCAACACCGGCGAGAGGGACTACACCGCCGCCGCCCCAGCGCAGGTCCTGGACGATCTGACCGGCGTGCTGGACGACGCGACGTACAACGACGACGCTGTGTCGGACCCGGACCTGGGTGCGCCCGAGGTCACCGGCGCCGAGCTCGAGTGGTTCGGCCCGTTGGCGGTCGGCGAATCGGTCACGATCACCTACTCGGTCACGGTGGACGACCCACCGGGCGGGGACGGCGTGCTGACCAACGCGGTGACCGGACCTCCTGAGTCGAACTGTCCGGAGGGCACCGAGGAGGGTTGCACGACCACGACGCCGGTGCGGACGCTCGCGATCGCCAAGACCTCGGACGCGGCCGCCGAGGTGCTGCCGGACGACACCGTGACCTACACGGTCCAGGTGAGCAACCCGAGCACGGTGGCCTACACCGCGGCCGACCAGGCGGGGTTCAGCGACGACCTGTCGGCGGTGCTGGACGATGCGACGTTCCTCGAGGGTTCGATCGTGGTCGACCCGTCCCAGGGCGCGGCGTCCCTCAGTGGCACGACACTGGCGTGGTCGGGGCCGCTCGCGGCCGGCGAGACGATCACGGTCACGTACTCGGTCGTCGTGGACGATCCGCCGGGCGGTGACGGCGTGCTGACCAACGCCGTGACCGGACCTCCTGAGTCCAACTGTCCGGCGGGCACCGAGGAGGGGTGTACGACGACGACGCCGGTGCGTTCGGTGGGTATCGCCAAGGCCTCCGACGCGGTGGGTGAGGTGCTGCCGGGCGACACGGTGACGTACTCGGTCGAGGTGACCAACACCGGTGGCGTGGACTACGTCGGCCCGGACTCGGCGCTGACCGTGACCGACGACCTGTCGGCCGTTCTGGACGATGCGACCCTCGACGAGGCGTCGATCGTCCTCGCGCCGGACATCGGCACGGCGGCCCTCGCCGGCCAGACGTTGACGTGGACCGGGCCGCTGGCGGTCGATGACAGCGTCACGATCACCTACACGGTCGACGTGGACGATCCGGTTGCCGGTGACGGTGTGCTGACCAATGCCGTGACCGGTCCGCCGGAGTCCACCTGCGCCGAGGGCACCGAAGAGGGCTGTACGACGACCACGCCGGTGCGTTCGGTGGGGGTCGTCAAGACCTCCGACTCGCCGTCGGGCGTGATCGCGGGCGACCAGATCGCCTACACCATCGAGATCGCCAACACCGGCGGGTTCGCCTTCACGGCGCAGGATCCGGCGACGGTGGCCGACGACCTCTCGGCGGTGCTGGACGACGCAACCCTCGTCGAGGGCTCGATCGTGGTCGACCCGGACCAGGGCAGTGCGAACTACGACGAGCCGACCCTGACCTGGACGGGTCCGCTGGCGGTCGGCGACACGGTGACCATCAGCTACACCCTCACGGTGGCCGACCCGGTGAGCGGGGACGGGGTGCTGACCAACGCGGTCGTGGGCGGCGGGTGCCCCGACCCCGCGGTGACCGACCCGGACGCCCCGGCGTACGACCCCGACTGCTCGACGCAGGTGCCGGTGCTCGAGGCCGGCCTGGAGGTCACCAAGACCTCCGACGCCGGGGCCGAGGTCGTGCCGGGCGACACCGTGACCTACACGGTCACCGTGGACAACACCGGCGAGGTGGCCTACCCGGCCTCGGCGCCCGCGACCGTTTCCGACGATCTGTCGGGGGTGCTGGACGACGCCTCGTTCGTCCCGGGCTCGATCGTCCTCGCGCCGGACATCGGGACTGCGGCCCGCACCGGCCAGAGGTTGACCTGGTCCGGCCCGCTCGCCGTGGGCGGGACCGTGACGATCAGCTACGCCGTGACGGTCGACGACCCGCCGGGCGGGGACGCCGTCCTGGCCAACGCCGTCGTGGCCCCGGGATCGAACTGTCCCGCCGGTGCGGAGGATCCGGCGTGTACGACGAGCACGCCGGTGCGCGCGCTCACGATCGAGAAGACCGTGGACGGTGCGGCGGAAGTGCTGCCGGGCGGCACCGTGACCTATGCGGTGACGGTGACGAACACCGGCGGGGTGGGCTATCCGGCGGACGCACCGGCAGTGGTCTCCGACGATCTGGCGGGGGTGTTGGACGACGCCTCGTTCGACGAGGGCTCGATCGTGGTGGAGCCCGGCCAGGGCAGCGCGTCCTACGACGAGCCGACGCTGACCTGGACCGGGCCGCTGACCGTGGGCGAGAGCGTGCGGATCAGTTACTCGGTGACGGTCGAGGATCCGATGACCGGTGACCGGGTGCTGACCAATGTCGTGACGGGTCCTCCCGAGTCGTCCTGTGTGGAGGGCACGGAGGCGGGGTGCTGGGTGGTGGTGGAGCCTCCGCCGGGCGCCAGTCCCCGCACGCTGAACATCACCAAGTCCGACGATGCCGACGGTGCTGTGCTGCCGGGCGACGTGGTCACCTACACGGTGACCGTCGAGAACCCCGGCTCGATCGCTTACACCGAGGAGAGCGCCGCGGCGGTCCAGGACGACCTCGCCGACGTGCTCGACGACGCGACCTGGAACGACGACGCGGCGGCGGTCCCCGCCGGCGGCACGGTGAGGTTCGAGGAGCAGACCCTGTCCTGGTCAGGTCCGCTGGGCCCGGGCGAGAGTGTCACCCTCACCTACTCGCTGACCGTCGACGCGCCAGTGCGCGGTGACGGGCTGCTGACCAACGCCGTGGCCGGTCCCGCGGAGTCCAACTGCTTCCCCTCCTCCGACCCGGCTCCGGCCCGAGCGGTGGGCGGGGTGGCGAGGCTAGCTCCGGAATGCCGCAGCACCGTCGCGGTGCGCCAGTTCGAGGTGTCCAAGCAGGCCCAGCCGCACCGAGTGTCACCGGGTGGGGACGTCGCCTACACGCTCACGGTGCGCAACACCGGTGGGGTCGACTATCCGGCGGACGAGCCGGCCGTGGTGCGGGACGACCTGTCCGAGGCGCTCGACGACGCGGCCTGGAACGGCGACGCCGCGGCCGACACCGGCGAGGTCTCCTTCGCTGGACCGCTGTTGCGCTGGTCCGGTCCGCTGGCGGCGGGCGAGACCGTGACGATCACCTACTCGCTCACGGTGAACCGGCCGAGTACCGGTGACGCGGACATGGTCAACGCCGTGGTCGCGCGCTCACCCGGCGGCCTCTGCCTGGACGGCGAGGACGACAACTGCGTGACGACCAGTACGGTCGCGCCCACGGACTCGCCCGACCCCGGTCCTGACCCCGGCCCCGGTGCCCAGCCGCCGGGTCCCGGACCGGGAGCGGGAGGACCCGGGGGATGGCTGCCCGACACGGGCGCCGGGAGGCTGGGCCTCGCCCTGCTGCTCGTCGTACTGTTGCTCGGCTCGGGGGGCTACCTGATCCGGCGTGGTCGGCGGGCACCCGGCTCCTGAGCGTCGGCGGTGGAGACGCAGGAGGGCCGGATCCGCTCACCCGCGGCGAGGGATTCGGGGGCGGACCCGCAGCGCCGTAGACTTCACGCCCGTGGCTCTCACCATCGGCATCGTCGGTCTCCCCAACGCGGGCAAGTCGACCCTCTTCAACGCGCTCACCAAGAACGACGTCCTCGCGGCGAACTACCCCTTCGCCACCATCGAGCCGAACGTCGGCGTCGTGGGCGTGCCCGACGACCGGCTGCCGAAGCTGGCCGAGATCTTCGACTCGCAGCGGATCCTGCCGGCGACGGTGGAGTTCGTCGACATCGCCGGGATCGTCGCCGGCGCCTCGCAGGGGGAGGGGCTGGGCAACAAGTTCCTGGCCCACATCCGCGAGTCCGCGGCGATCTGCCAGGTGACCCGTGTCTTCCGCGACGAGGACGTCACCCACGTCGACGGCAAGGTCGACCCCGGGTCGGACATCTCCACCATCTCCACCGAGCTGATCCTCGCCGACCTCCAGACCGTCGAGAAGGCGGTCCCGCGGTTGGAGAAGGAGGCGAAGGGCAAGAAGGACCTGGCCCCCGTCGTGGCCGCGGCGAAGCAGGCCCAGGAGGCCCTCGAGGCCGGTACGCCGGTCATCACCCTGCTCCAGTCGGGAGCGCTCGACGCCGAGCACGTCCGCGAACTGCAGCTGCTCACCGCCAAGCCGTTCCTCTTCGTCTTCAACTGCGACGCCGACGAGCTGGCCGACGAGGAGCTCAAGGCGAAGATGCGCGACCTGGTCGCGCCCGCCGAGGCGATCTTCCTGGACGCCAAGTTCGAGGCCGAGCTCGTGGAGCTGGGCGATGACGAGGAGGCCCGCGAGATGCTCGCCGAGATGGGCGTCGAGGAGCCCGGTCTCGACGTACTCGCCCGGGTCGGCTTCGACACCCTCGGCCTGCAGACCTACCTCACCGCCGGTCCCAAGGAGACCCGCGCCTGGACCATCAAGAAGGGCGCCACCGCCCCCGAGGCCGCCGGCGTGATCCACACCGACTTCCAGAAGGGCTTCATCAAGGCCGAGATCGTCTCCTTCGACGACCTCGTGGAGGCCGGGTCGATGCTCAAGGCCAAGGAGGCCGGCAAGGTCCGCATGGAGGGCAAGGACTACGTCATGGTCGACGGCGACGTGGTGGAGTTCCGCTTCAACGTGTGACGCCGCCCGCATCAAGGTGCACCGCGAGGGAGCAGCTCCCGAGAGCCGCGTCCGGCTGAACGGCGCGATCCTCGCCTCCTGGCAGGCGGCGAGCGCTACTGTGAACCGAGTCCCCCGAGCGTGGGAGTGGCAGACGTGGGCGCTGAACCCGATATCCCGACCGGGTCGACCGGGTCGACCGATGCGACCGCGCGGCCGCGGGATCTCCGTACGACGATCTACCAGGCCAAGCTGCGGCCCGCGGTCAATCCCGGGCACCTGGTGCCGCGTCCCCGGCTCGTGGAGCTCCTGGACCGGCTCGCGACCGCACCGCTGACGCTCGTTTCCGCCCCGGCGGGGTCGGGCAAGACCTCGTTGCTGCGGGAGTGGGTCGAGGCCACCGACCTTCCGCATGCCTGGCTCTCGATCGACGAGACGGACCGTGACCCGGCGCAGCTGTGGCTGGGAGTTCTGGCCGCGCTCGAGGGCATCGCCCCCGGGTGCGCGGAGCCGGCGACCGACGAACTACGCCTCCAGCGCTCCGTCCTGGGCGCCGTGAGTGCCCTGCTCGACGACCTCGAGACCCGTTCCTACTCGCCGCGCGTGCTCGTGATCGACGACCTCCAACTGGTCGACGGTGACGAGGCCGTCTCCGCTTCCCTGTCGGTCTTCGTGCAGCACCTGCCGGCCTGGCTCCACGTGGTCGTCGCGAGCCGCCGTACTCCTCGCCTCCCGGTGGACCGACTTCGCGCCAGGGGACTGATCGGCGAGCTCCACTTCCCCGAGCTGCGGTTCTCCGTGGACGAGGCGGCGGAGATGTTCAGGCGGTTGGCGCCCTCGCTACCCGACGACCGGGTGAAGGAGGTCGCCGTCCGGGCGGGGGGATGGGCGGCCAGCATCCAGCTCGCCGCGATCGCGGCACGCTCGGTCGACGCCCAGGCCACGCTCGGCGTACCGCCCGAGGACGAGGGCGTGCGATTCCTCGAGGACTACATCTGGCACGAGGTGCTCGCCGGCGAACCGGCGGAGGTCGTGGACGCGCTGCTCTCGACCGCGGTGGTCGAGCGGGTGGAGCCCGCACTGGCCGAGATCCTGACCGGCCGGCCCGACGCCGCGGCGCTCCTGGAGGAGGCCGAGGTCCGTGGCCTGTTCGTGACCCGGTTCGAGCCGTCCGGTGCCTATGAGATGCATGGTCTGGTGCGCGAGGCGCTGCTCTCGGTGCAGCGGAGGAGGGCGCCGGAACGTCTCGTCGAGTTGCACCGGCTCGCGGCCGGTTGGTTCGAGGCCGACGGCGCACCCGTCCCTGCTCTGGACCACCTGCTGCGGGCCGGCGAGCCACGCGAGGCGGTCCGCCTGCTCGCACGGACCGTGACGACGCTGTACGAGACCGGGCGGGAGGCCACCATCCGGCACACCCTCGCCGCCCTCGAGGGGCGCCTGGCTCCCGAGGACCTGGCCGCGAACGTCGAGCTCGCCTGGTGCCAGCTGTACGTCGACCGGGAGGCGTTCCGGCACACCGTCGAGCACCTCGCCGGCTGGTCGAGGCCCGAGGGAGCCGAGGGCGACGACGTCCTGGCCGCCCGGACGGTGATGGTGCAGGCGCAGGCCGCCTCCCTGCGGGGTGACTGGGCCCAGGGGGCCAGGCTGACGAGGTCGGCGCTCGGGATGTTCGGGGACCAGTGGTTCCTCGACCCCGCCGGCAAGGTCAGCTGGAGCCTGATCGCGCGCGAGATCGCCCTCGCGGAGCGCTGGGAGGACTCCGCGCCCGAAGTGCGCCACGTCACCGCCGCCGTCAGCATCGTGCCGGAGCGGCGACTCAGCCTGGAGGGCACCCGGGCGCTGGGCCATGCCCTGGCGGGGCGTCCGGTCGACGCGCTGCGGGTGATCTCCGGTGCACGCCGGGCGTCAGACCTGGCGAACACGGCGATGCTGCGCGCGGAGCTATCCATCGCGGAGGCGGTGGCCCAACGCGAGCTCGGTGACCTGGTGGGCCGGACGTCGGTGCTGCTGGAACTGGCGGAGACCGAGTGCGACCCGTTGCCCTACTGTCGGCTGCTTGCCTGTCTGGAGCTGACCCGGGCATGGCTGGATGAGGGCAACCTCGATTCCGCGCGTCGGTCCTTCGGCCAGGCGGTCGAGATCGTGGACACCGAGGTGACCGCGGCCGGCGCCCGGACCTGGCTCGCCCGCGTCGGCGTCCTGGTGGCTCTGGCGACCGGGCAGCTCGAGGAGGCGCGCACCTGGGCCGCCCAGGTCGAGGACCCGTTCTGGGCGTGTGTGAAGCGGGCCCGGGTCCTGATCGCCGAGGGCGATCGAGGCGTCGCCTTCGACGCGCTCAAGGAGGCCGAACCCCGCTGTGAACGCCACCGCGTGGTGCTCGCGCTGCTGCTGAGCCGGACCACTGCCGACCGTACCGAGGCCGAGACCCAGCTGCTCGAAGCGGCACGGCTCGCCGCGGAGCACGGACTCGTCCAGACGGTGGTCTCCGAAGGACCCGAGGTGGTCGACTCCATCGAGCGGCTCGCCTGGCAGCTGCCGGCGCCGTGGCTGGCCCGGCTACGGAGCCTGCCGGCGTCCGGGGCGGCGGCCCCGGTCGCCACGGTGCCGCTGGACCTGATCGAGGAGCTCACCGAGCGGCAGCTGGAGATCCTGCGGATGCTGCCGAGTCGCCTCACCCTGCGGGAGATCGCCGACCAGCTCTACATCTCCGTGAACACGCTCAAGTTCCATCTCAAGGAGATCTACCGCAAGCTCGGCTGCGGTTCGCGCGCGGAGGCGGCCGAGATGGTGCGAGCGCTGGTCAGTCTGAGGCGGCAGGGTCAGCCGTCGAGGACCACCCGTCGTTGAGCCTCGTACTGCTCGAGGGTGAGCAGGCCGCGGTCGACGAGATCGGCGAGGGCGTGGAGTTGCGCCACCGGATCGACGGCGTTCTCGGCCCGGCGGTCGGTGGCCGGGCTCCGGCCCAGGAGGTCGGGACGCTCGCCGACCGCCGTCCGGGCCAGTCCCAGGAGCACACGCTCCCGGCCGATCCGCTCCCCGGCGACGAGCAGCCCACCCGAGGCACGGGCCGCGGTGGCCAGCCCACTCGCCCAGCGGTGCTCGACGAGGAGGAGCAGGGCGGCTCCATCCTGTCCGATCGTGCCGCCGGCCAGGGCGATGTCGTGAGCGCTCAGCCGCAGCCGACCGTCCATGATCCTGCCCAGTTCCGCCAGCGCCTGCACGTCAGCGGGCGCCTGCTCGCGGACGCTGGTCCGGCCGGCGGCACGGTCGAGGAGGACCACGTCGATCAGTCGCACCACGCCTTCCGCGACCAGACCCGACATCGTGCGTGCCACCTCTTCGGCGTGATCGAGTGACCGGACCGAGACCAGCAGGTACTCGATCAGGTCGGTGTCGATGGCGAGCGTCTCGTCGTCCTGGACTGGGTCGGACATGGGCGCCTTCTCGGTGACCGGCGATGGATGGCGGACATGGGCATGCTCGCGCTGGACGGGGTGGAGCGGCACCACCCGGGAAGGGATGGCCGCGGGCCCTGCCTACCCGCGACCCCGCACCCCGTCGGTCCGCGAGTGCCTCATCCATCGGCCCGATGGCATGGGGCTCAGCGTCCGGCGCTGCCCTGGAACCGCGCCGACCCTCACGTTCACCCCCGTTGGGGTGGTGCGGGCCCACCCGGCACCGAGTGACCCTCTGCCGGGGGGGCCGCCGGCCCGCGCCACGTGTCGATGCCCGACACAGTTCGTTCTCTGCACATGACAGGAGGGTCGCCCGGTGAGTGTGAGCACTGACCCGTCACCGTCTCCGTTCACGCACGAGGACTACGGGAGTCGGATGGCGCGGTCCGGCGACGCGGCGCGGGCGGTGGGCCTGGACGGCCTGATCGTCACGCCCGGCCCGGATCTCGTCTGGCTCACCGGTTACCGGCCCACCGCGATCACGGAGCGACTGACCATGCTGGTCATCGTTCCCGGACACCGACCGACCCTGTTGGTGCCGGCCCTCGAGCGGCCGGACGCGGAGGCCGCCGACGGCGCACCGGTCCTCGAGATCGTCGACTGGACCGACGGCACGGATCCCTACCAGGTCGCCCGCGACCTGGTCTCCCCGGAAGCGGAGTACGGCATCTCGGATTCCACCTGGGCCATGCACGTGCTCGGGCTCCAGCGAACGATGCGTGCGACCGCCTATCGAGCACTCACCGAGTGCCTGCCGATGCTCCGGGCAGTGAAGGACGCCGCCGAGCTCACCCGCCTGGCCGCGGCCGGTGCGGCCGCGGACGCGACGTACCAGGAGATCGTCCACCTGCGCTTCGCCGGTCGACGCGAATCCGAGGTAGCCGCCGATCTCGCCCGGCTGCTGACCGAGTTCGGTCACGAGCAGGTCGACTTCACCGTCGTGGGTTCGGGACCGAACGGAGCCAATCCCCACCACGAGGCCGGCGAGCGGGTCATCGGGGAGGGCGACATGGTCGTGCTGGACTTCGGGGGGCTGCGTTACGGCTACGGGTCCGACACGACCCGGACCGTGGTCGTCGGGGAGCCCACGCCCGAACAGCATCGGGTGCACGACATCGTGCGCGAAGCTCAGTCCGCGGCGTTCGAGGCGGTCCGACCCGGGGTGGCCTGCCAGGAGATCGACCGCGTCGCCCGAGCGGTGATCACCGAGGCCGGGTACGGCGAACAGTTCCTCCACCGGACCGGCCACGGCATCGGCGTCACCACCCACGAGCCGCCGTACATGGTCGAGGGCGAGGAGCAGCCGCTCCGGCCGGGGATGTGCTTCTCGATCGAGCCGGGGATCTACCTCGCCGGGCGCTTCGGTGTGCGGATCGAGGACATCGTCACCGTCACCCCCGAGGGCGGCGCCCGGCTGAACAACACCGACCACGGACTCAGGGTCGTCGAGTAGGCGCGCGGATGACGACGAACCCGGCCACCGGGCCATGGACCCGACCGACACGGTGAAGGGATCGATGATGCTGACCACTACCCACTCCTCCTGTGCGACCGGGCCCCACGCGGGCGCGCTCGCCCGCTCGAGGAGACGATCGCGATGAGCGCCACCGACGTGCCTGACCGCTCGGCCGCACCTGGCGAGCCGCCGTCCGCATCCGCTGGGCGGGGCAAACCGCCGGCGGCTGCCTGGATCTCCTGGATCGCGCTGGCGATGATGACCACCAGTTCGGTCGCCAGCCTCCGGGCAGCGCCCACGATGGCCGTCTACGGCCTGGCGTGCGTTTTCCTGTACCTGCTCCCGGCGCTGGTTTTCCTGCTCCCGACCTCGCTGGTCTCGGCCGAGCTCGCCTCGGGCTGGAAGGGCGGCGTCTACAACTGGGTGTCGGAGGGGATCTCCAAGCCGATGGGGTTCCTGGCCGTGTGGTGCCAGTTCGCGATGACGATCTTCTACTACCCGAGCCTGCTGGGCTTCGTCGCGAGCACGCTGGCCTACGTCTTCAATCCGGCCCTGGCCAGCAGCGGGGTCTGGACGGCGTGCGTGATCATCGTCGTCTACTGGAGCGGGGTCTGGATATCCTCGCGCGGCACCAAGGGGGTCGCCGGCCTGGCCAGTGCGGGCCTGATCATCGGGACCCTGATCCCCGGTGCGGTCCTGATCCTGCTCGCCTCGATCTTCCTCGGGCAGGGGAACGAGTCGGCCGCGCCGATGACCTCCGACCACATCTTCCCCGTCTGGGCGGGTCTTTCCAGCCTCGTGCTCATCGTCAACAACTTCCTGTCCTACTCGGGCATGGAGATGAACGCCGTGCACGTCTCTTCGCTGAAGAACCCGGGCAAGGAGTTCCCCAAGTCGATGTTCCTGGCGATGGGCTTGGTCCTGGTCATCTTCATCCTCCCGGCACTCGCGATCAGCTGGGTCGTGCCGGCCGAGGAGCTCTCCCTCACCGCCGGCGTGATGCAGGCCTTCGACGCCGTCTTCGCCAATTTCGGCACCCAGTGGCTGACGCCGATCGTCGGAGTGATGCTGGTGACCGCTTCGCTCGGCGGCATGCTCACCTGGCTCGCCGGGCCCTCGAAGGGCCTCCTCCTCATCTCCCGTCAGGAGGGCTACCTGCCGCCGTTCCTCCAGAAGCTCAACAAGAACGGCGTCCAGCAGAACATCCTGGTCGTGCAGGGCGTGCTCACCACGGCGATCGGCCTGATGTACGCACTGATCCCCGACGTCTCCAGCGCCTACTGGATCTTCTCGGTGATCACCACGCAGGTGTACCTGATCATGTACCTGCTCATGTTCGTCGCTGCGATCCAGTTGCGGCGGAAGCATCCGGAACACCCACGCGGGTACCGGGCCCCGATGCTGGTCGGCCTGTGCGGCATCGGGTTCGCGGCCTCGCTCGCGGCCCTGCTCGTCGGCTTCATCCCGCCCTCCCAGTTTGGGGGAGGCAACCCGATCATCTACCTCCTGATCGTCGGCGGCGGTGCCCTCGGACTCGGACTCCTCGTCCCGTTCCTCTTCTACAAGTTCCGCAAGCCCTCGTGGCGGCAGCCCGAGGTCACGGAGGTGAATGAGTCATGAGTGTCATGGAGGAGACCCAGTCCCGGGGCGAGCGGCTCTTCATCTATGCGGTGGTCGGGATCGCGGTCGTGGTGCTGGTGATCGTCGGCCTGGTCACCTTCAGGGGCGTCGGCGATGCGCGCACCGCAGACGCCAAGGCGGATGAGCTGATCGCGGCCTTCGAGGACGCCGGTCTCACGGCCCCGGACAAGGACCGGGTCGTGAACCTGCTCGGCGATGACGGGGGCGCCGTGTGCGCGAGTCCGAACGAGGCGCTCAACAAGGCCACCTTCCTGGCCCAGTTGGCCAACGGCGCCTCCGGTCCGGGGGCGCGGCCGGTGGTCGTGGACCGGCTGGTGTTCCAGGGACAGGTGTTGATCATGCAGACCTACTGTCCGGAGGAGGTCGAGGCGTTCCAGTCCTTCGTCGATGACCTCGAGACCGATGAGGTGGCCGGTGACTGAGCCGGAGTTGCGCGCCGCGGTCGCCGGCCTGATGCCGCGGGCCAGGGAGGAACTGGCTGAGCTGGTGGCGATCAGGTCGGTGGCCGATCCGCGACAGTTCGCGCCCGAGGAATGTGAGCGCGCGGCGAAGTGGGTCGCCGAGAGGTTCGCCGACCTGGGGTTCGACGACGTGCACCTGGCCGAGACCAGCGACGGCAGCGAGGCGGTGGTCGGGTCCCGGCCGTGTGCGGACCCGAGTGCGCCCACGGTGCTGCTCTACGCCCACTACGACGTGCAGCCCCCACTCGACGACGGGGCCTGGCGCACGCCGCCGTTCGAGCTGACCGAGGTCGAGGGCCGCTGGTTCGGACGTGGGGCCGCGGACTGCAAGGGCAACATCGTGATGCACCTCGCCGCGCTCCGGGCACTCGGAGAGATCCCGGTGAATCTCAAGCTCGTCGTCGAGGGATCCGAGGAGCAGGGAACCGGTGGCCTCGAGGACTTCGTGGCCACACATGCCGAACTGCTGCGCGCCGATGCCATCCTGGTCTGCGACACCGGCAATGCCGCCGTCGGACACCCCGCGCTGACCGTGAGCCTGCGGGGGATGGTGAACGTCGTGGTGACGGTCGACTCGCTCGCCTCCGAATTGCACTCCGGCATGTTCGGAGGGGCCGCGCCGGATGCGCTGGCCGCCCTCATCTCGATGCTGGCGACCCTGCGCGACGCGCGCGGCAACACCACCATCGACGGCCTGGCCGACGACGGGACATGGACCGGTGAGCCCTATCCCGGTGAACGGTTCCGTGCCGACGCCGGCGTGCTCGACGGGGTCGTCCTGCTCGGGGACGGCAGCGTCGCCGACATGCTCTGGGCGCGACCGGCCGTCACGGTGCTCGGCCTCGACGCACCACCGGTGGTGGGGTCCGCGGCCGCGATCGTGCCCAGCGCGGCGGCCAGGCTCAACCTCCGGATCCCGCCCGGAACCACGGTGGAGCAGGCCCGGACCGCCCTGACCGAGCACCTGGAGGCCGCCGCCCCCTGGGGCGTCCGGGTCCGGGTCGCCGTCGAGGCGACCGGGGCACCGTTCCAGGCCACCGACGACGGTCCGGCGTACCGCGCGATGATGGCCGCGATGGAGGAGGCCTACGGCGTGCCCAGCACGAAGCTCGGGCAGGGCGGCTCGATCCCGCTGTGCAACGTGTTCGCCGACACCTACCCGGAGGCGGAGATCATCCTGATCGGCGTCGAGGAGCCGCAGGCACTCATCCATGCGCCGAACGAGAGTGTCCATCCGGACGAGATCGCCCAGATGGCACTCAGCGAGGCGCTCTTCCTCCAGCGGTACGCCGCGCGGGAGGGATGAGCCGACGGCGTGGCCCGAACCCACCGCGGCGGGGGATCGGTGGCGTTCGTGCTCAGCCGTCGCCGCCGAACCGTTGGAGGGCGACCCCGTGCCGAAGGCCGCGGTCGCTGACGGTCATCGCCTCCTGCCCGGTGAGCGCGAGGATGGTCCGCACGATGCAGGCACCGGCGAGGATCACCTCGGCGCGGGCGGGCTGGAGACCGGGGAGTTCACGCCGAGCGTCCGCGGAGAGCCGACGGTAGGTCTCGATCTGGCGCTCGACCTCGGTCACCTCGAGCACGGTGCCGTGGACGACGGCCGGGTCGTAGTTGACCAGCCGGTGCAGGTGGGCCGCGAGGTTGGTCGACGTACCGCCGATCGCGATCACCGTGTCCGGTCGCGGGCCGTGTCGTAGCCGGTCGAACTCCTCGGCGAGGGCGGAGCAGGCGGCGTCCACGGCCTCCCTGGGTACGGCGTCCGCCAGCCCGAACCTCTCGGTGATCCGGACAGCGCCCACGTCGAGGCTGAACTGCTCCTCGATGCCGGTCGCGGTGCCGCGGGTGAACTGGCTGCTCCCCCCACCGGAGTCGAAGACCAGGAGCCGATCGCCGCGAAGCGGCAGGGCCGACACCGCGGCCCGGTAGGCCACCTCGGCCTCCTCGACCCCCGAGATCACCTCGACGCCCACCTGGCACCGGTCATGGACGGCGGCGAGGAAATCCTCGCGGTTCGACGCCTGGCGCAGACCGGCGGTGCCGACCGCCACGACGGCCACCGGTCCGTCCCGGCGTGCCTGGGTGAGGAACCCGTCGATCGCCGCGACGGTGCGGTCCATGGCAGCAGGGGCCAGTTCCCCGGTCTCCGCCAGCCCCTCACCGAGCCGGGTGACCGCCGCGGTGTCGAGCAGGGTCTCGGGTGTGCCGTGCTCCCGCCGCCGGCCCAGCAGGAACTTCACCGAGTTGGTGCCGACGTCGAGGACGGCGAACCTGCCGGGCCACCACTGCAGAAGTGCCTTGAGCCCCGCCGCCATGCAGGTGTTGCGCCGCCCCTCCATGCCGAGTCTGCGGACCGTGCGGACCACCAGGTCGGGGTCCGGCGACTCCACCGCCGCGGTCCGGGTGCTCCGCCCGTCTGCGGTGAGGTCGGTGAGCTCGACCATGCAACCGTCGAGCGTCCCCTGTCGACGGAGCTTGCGGGTCTGCACCACCCGCAGACCGGGACGAGCGCCGACCAGCGCCGCCAGGGACCCCACGTCCGCCACCCCGCCCATGGGTCGGGTCGTGCCGGGGTCTCCCAGGGCCTCGAGGACCGCCGCCACCTCCGCCTCGTCGAGCGGGAACGGGGACTTCATCGTCGGCACCCACAGCTGGAGGCCGGCGTCGTTGAGGGCACGCAGGATCTTGGCGTCCAACAGGCCCGCCCGGACCTTGACGGAGGCGTCGCCGTGCAGCGACAGCAGATAGTGCTCCCGGCTCTCGACCGGCGCAACCCCGCGCAGGAACCCCCAGACAGGGTCGTCGGGGAGGTCGCCGAAGGTGCGCCACTCCCATCGTGGGACGACGACGGGCGCGGCTGCTGGGGTGGGTTCGCTCATGGTCACCGCTGATCACCTTCCTGGCCGTCGGGTGGTCGCCCGAGAGCACTGGACATCGCTGTCACGGCTCGGTGGACGTTGCCGTGTATGTGGTCGGCACCGAGCCGCCCGACCGCGCCCTCCCGCTCCAGCACCCGGCGTACCGGCGGGCGTACGGCGGCCAGCCGCAGCTCGACCTGCGAGGCCTCGGCCATCGCGGTGATCTCCGAGATGGTGGCGGCCCCTTGGGAGTCGATGAAGTTGACGCCGGCGAAGTGCAGGACCACGCCGTCCACCTCGGGACGCAGGATCAGGGCGCGCACGCGGTCCAGGAGGGAGTCCGCGGTGGCGAAGAAGACGCCGCCGTCCACGCGCAGCAGGACGATCCCGGGGAACGTCTCGTCGTCGGGATGCTCCTCGCGGTCCCGGAAGACCTGGGTTCCACGCTCCCGCCCCAGTTCCGATATCCGTGGGTGGGTGACGACGTGGACCAGCCACAGCAGGGAGAGCACGATCCCCACGACGACGCCGGCGAGCACCCCGAGCACCAGGGTGCCGACCAGCGCCGCCATCGCCACCCAGAAGTCGATCCGGGACACCCGCCGCAGCCGGCGCATCTCGGCGACGTCCATCATCCCCGCGACCACGGCCTCGATGATCAGGACGGCGAGCACCGGCTGGGGGAGGGCGGAGAACAGGGGCGCGAGCACGAGCAGGGCCCCGAGCACGATGACGCCCGAGGTGATCGACGCGAACCCGGTGCGGGCCCCGGAGCGGTCGTTGAGGGAGCTCGCGGACAGGCTGGTCGAGACCGGCATGCCCTTGAGGAGCCCCGCGCCGATGTTGGCCGCGGCCTGGGCCACCGACTCCTGATCGATGTCGACGCGATAGTGGTGCCTGGTGGCGAAGGCCCGCGCATCCCCGGCGGTCTGGGAGAACCCGATCATGACCAGGGCGAAGGAGGCCAGCAGCACCGTGGGCCCGTGATCCACGAGCAAGCCCACGTCGGGGATCTCCGGTGCCGGCAGCCCGCGCGGGATCTCGCCGACCACGACCACGCCGCGCTCCTCCAGGTCCAGGACCCAGGAGGCGATCAGTCCACCGACCAGGAGGACCAGGGCGGCCGGCACCTGGCGGGCGAACCGGCGCAGGACGAGGACCACCGCGAGGGCCGCGGTGGCGACCAGCACCGTAGCGACGTGCGCCCCGCCGAGGGTCGAGAGCCAGGACCGGAGCTCCTCGAGCACGGTGCTGCCCTCGCCCTCGGTGCCGGTCAGCTTGGGCAGCTCACCGATGACGACGTCGATCGCGGCACCGAACAGGAACCCCGTGACCACCGCACGGGAGAGGAACTGGGAGAGCCACCCCATCCGGAACACCGCCAGGACCAGGAAGAACAGGCCGCTGGTGAGGGTGATGCCCGCGACCAGGACGGCCACCTCGGTGGAATCGCTCAGCCCCGCGGCCAGGACGGCGCCGCCAGCGACCGCCGCGAGCCCGGAGCTCGGCCCCATCGAGATCTGCCGGCAGGTGCCGAAGACGGCGTAGAGGATCGCGCCGGCGGCCGCGGCGTACAGGCCGTGCTCGATGGGTACGCCGGCGACCCCGGCGTAGCCGAGGCTCTTGGGGATGATCAGCGCGGCCACCACGGCTCCGGCGACCAGGTCGGGCCGCAGCCAGGACCGCCGGTAGCCGCGCGCCTGGTCCAGGATCGGCAGCATCCGTCGGGTCGAGGTGGAGACCGGCCCTGCCGCCATGGCGGGCAGCATGTCGCGGCACCGGGTGAGCCCGCACCACCCCGGCCGGGGTGGGCTCACCCGGTGCCGGTTCACCGGGCCTCGGGGCTCACGCCTCGCGGACGTAGCGGCCGGGCGCCGGCTCCAGCGGCGGATGCAGGTCGCTGCCCAGCCGGGCGGGGGCGGGTCGCTCCTCACCCGAACGGGTGGCGACCCACTCCGCCCAGTGGGTCCACCAGGTGCCCTGGTGCTGCTCGGCGCTCTGGAGCCACGCCTCGGGATCGGGGCCCGGCTCGGGACCGGTCCGGTAGTGCGACCTCGGGTTGCCCGGCGGGTTGACCAGGTGCTGGATGTGCCCGCCGCCGGAGAGGACGAAGGTCGCCTCCCCGCCGAAGAGTTGCGTGCTGCGGTAGGCGCCCTGCCACGGCACCAGATGATCCGTCTCGGCGCCGACGACGTAGACGTCGCTGCTCACCTCGCCCAGATCCACCCCGCTGTCGCGGACACGCAGCTCGCCGGGCTCGGCGAGGAGATTGTCCTGCGCGATCGCGAGCAGGTCGCGCTGGAGCGCCCCCGGCAGCCGGTTGGTGTCGTCGTTCCAGGCGAGGATGTCGAAGGCCGGCGGCTGGTTGCCCATCAGGTAGTTGTTGACCCAGTTGCCCCACACCAGGTCGTTGGGCCGCAGCCAGGAGAAGACCGCCCCGATGTGCTTGCCCTCGACGATCCCCGCGGTCTCGGTGGCCCGACCAGCCGCCCGTACCAGCCCGGGATGCAGGAGGATGCCGGCGACGTTCGGCACCGACATGTCGAGCAGGGAGACCCCGAAGGAGGCATGCGCGACGCGATCATCGCCGATCGCGGCCAGATGCCCCATCGTCGCGGCGAGCAGTTGACCACCCGAGCACAGCCCGACCGCGCCGATCCGCTCGCTGCCGGTGATCTCCTGGATCGCGGTCATCGCCTCGACCAGCGCCCCCACATACGTGTCGAGTCCCCACTCGGCGTGGTCCTTGGTGGGATTGCGCCAACTGGTCACGAAGACCGGGATGCCCTGAGCCACGGCGTGCTCGATGAAGGATCGGTCGGCGGCGAGGTCGAGCACGTAGTACTTGTTGACCATCGACCACACCAGGAGCAGCGGCACCGAGCGCACCGTCGGCGTGCTGGGGGCGTACTGGATGATCTCCACGACCTCGTTGCGGAAGACCACCTCGCCAGGCGTCGTCCCGAGGTTGTCGCCGAGCTGGAACGGAGCGGAGTCGACCGACCGCGGCATCGGCCCGTGCCGGCGCAGGTCGCGTACCAGGTTCCGGCCGCCCCGTACGACGCTGCCCCCGCCGGTGTCGAGCACCCGCTTGAGCGCGGCCGGGTTCCCGGCCAGGGTGTTGGTCGGGGCCAGCGTGCTGGCCAGGATGCCGGCGGCGAAACGAGCGCGCTCGCGGGTGGCCCAGTCGACCTCGGCGTCCTCCACGGCCGCGCTGATCGCCTGCTCGAGCGCGAGGTAGGCCTGGCCCAGGCGGCGGTAGAGGGGATTCTCGGTCCAGGCGGGATCCGCGAACCGCTTGTCGCCGCGACCCGGCGAGAGGTCGGACCGCCCGGTCACGGCGGCGCACAGTTGAGCGGACAGTGAGGCGGCACGCCCGACCACTCCTGGGGTGCTGCGGATCGTGGTGATCAGGGCGCCGGTGGCGCTCCGGGCCAGGCCGGGCGGAACGGCGGGGGACAGGGTGGGCATGAGTTCTCCTGGCGGGTACGTCGAGGTGAGGGGTCGGCGCCGAGGCGTCAGACGGCGGGGCGCATGGACTCGGCCGGGGACTCACCGAGTTCCCGCTTGAGGATCTTGCCGGTCGAGGTCATCGGCAGGCTGTCGACGTATTCGACCTGGCGGGGGTACTTGTAGGCCGCCATCTGCTCCTTGGCCCAGGCGACCAGGGCCTCCTCGGTGAGGTCGGCGTCGTCGTGCCGGATGACGTAGGCCTTGATCTCCTCGCCGTGGGACTGGTGGGGGACGCCGACGACGGCGGCGAGCGAGACCGCGGGGTGGGCCATCAGGACCTCCTCGATCTCGCGGGGGTAGACGTTGAAGCCCCCGCGGATGATCAGATCCTTGGCCCGGTCGACGATGTAGTAGAAGCCGTCGGCATCCCGGCGAGCGAGGTCGCCGGTGCGGAACCAGCCGTCCCGGATCACCTCGGCGGTGGCCTCGGGCCGGTTGTAGTAGCCCTTCATCACGTTGTGGCCCCGGATCGCGATCTCCCCGACCCGGTCGGCCCCTTCCACCGTGTGCCAGTCCTCGTCCACCAGGCGGCACTCCACCCCCCAGATGGGGACGCCGATCGACCCGGCCCGGGACGGCCGCGCCCGGTCGCTGAAGGTCGCCAGCGGAGACGTCTCGGAGAGGCCGTAGCCCTCCAGGATCTGCACGTGGAACCGCGCCTGGAAGTCCTTCATCATCTCCACCGAGAGCGCTGCGCCCCCGGAGACCGCCACCCGCAGGTTGCGGGCGATCCGGTCGACGTCGACGCCGTCGTTCAGGGCGCCCATCAGGCCCCAGTACATCGTGGGAACGCCGGCGAAGAAGGTGATCTCCTCACGCTCCAGCAGGCCCAGCGCGGAGGATGCGTCGAAGCGGGGGAGCAGCACCAGGGTGGCGCCGTCCGAGATGCCCGAGTTCAGCTGCACCGTCGAGCCGAAGGAGTGGAAGAGCGGGAGCGCGACCAGGTGACGCTCGTGCCCCTCGGGATGGCTACCGAACTGCCGGCGACAGGTCAGCGTGTTCAGGACCAGGTTCGCGTGGGTCAGTTCGGCGCCCTTGGGGCGGCCGGTGGTCCCACTGGTGTAGAGGATGACCGCGGTGTCGGTGGCCTCGGTGGCCACCGACTCGAACTCCTCCGCGCATCCGGCGAGGGCATCGACCAACCTCTCGGCCCCGTGGATGTCGCCGTCCTCCTCGGCGGTGATCAGGAAGAAGTGCTCGCAGGTGTCGACCTCACCGAAGGCGGCCCAGCCCTGCGGACCCATCGGCAGGGCGCGGGAGCCCTCGAAGCAGAAGTAGGCCACGGCGTCGGAGTCGGCGAGGTGGTAGGCGATCTCGCGCCTCTTGAGCATGAGGTTGAGCGGTACGACGACCGCGCCCGCCTTCAGGATGCCGTAGTAGACCGCGACGAACTCGGGGGTGTTCGGGCAGCTCAGGGCCACCTTCTCGCCCGGCTTCACGCCGCGCTCGACCAGCAGGTTCGCGACCCGGTTGGCGTAGGCATCGAGGGCGGCATAGGTGAGCCGGATGTCGCCGAGCACGACGGCGTCCCGGTCCGGGTGGGTGCGGGCGCTGTGCTCGAGGAGCACGGAGAGGTTCAGCATGGGTCGGTTCCTTGGGTTCCTGGTGTCGGGAGGTTCGGGGATCGGTGGCTCAGGACGCGTTCGCGCGGACCGGGCCGGACTGGAGCAGGGCGAGTTCGTCGAGGAGTTGCAGGGCCAGCGGCCACTCGCCGTAGCCGGCGGCGGGGTTCAGGTGTCCGACCGAGCCGACCTCCACCAGGCGGCTGCCCCACGCCTCGGCCATCGACCGCACCCGCTCGGGGTCGCCGAGGGGGTCGTTGGCGCTGGCGGCGAGGATGCTCGGGAACGGCAGCGGGGTACGGGGGATCGGGAGCCAACCCGCCTCGCCGAACTGTGCGAGCGAGGGATAGGACGGGTGCAGCTCCTCGGCGAGGTCGGGGGGCGTGGCCAGCAGGGCGCCGTCCACCGGCGTCGGCCGGTCGGTGCCGTACCGGTGGGCCCAGTGGACCGTGGTGAGGACGCCGGCGCTGTGGGCGACGATGGTGACCGGACCGTCGATCTGCTGGATCAGATCCTCCAGGTCGGCGACCCGCCCGTCCAGATCGTCCTTCGGGCGGCCCGGCGGCATCACCCGGACGTGGGGCAGGCGTGCCGCCAGGTGGGTCTGCCAGTGGTCCTCCACGTGGCCGCGGAGGCCCGGCACGATGACGAAGGTCCGGGGTCGGACGGGGTTGTGGCGCTCAGTGGTGTGTGACATCGTGCCGGGTCTCCTGTGCTGGTCGGGCGGGTCGAGGTCAGGCGGCGTCGACCGCGCCGGCCTTGCGGATGCTGCTGGGGTAGGCCTTCCGGCCGATGATCAGGGCGGCCAGGGCCAGCACCGAGACGAACGGTGCGACCTGGAGGGCGCCCTCGAGGCCCAACCGGTCGGCGATGATGCCGACGACGAACGGGCCGGCGGCCAGGCCGAGCAGGTTGTTGGCCAGGGTCAAGGTCCCGAACGCGGTGGCCCGGATGGAGGCCGGCGTGAGGTTCGCGACCATGGCGCCCGCCGGGCCGGTGGTGCCGGCGGTGAAGAACGCGCCTGCCCCGATCAGGACCAGCTGGACGGTTCCCGGCTCCTGGGCGAAGCCGAGGGCGAGCAGCACCAGGGACACCGCGGCGTAGACGATCGCCGAGGTCCACTTGCGGATCGGGACGGTACGGGCGATGGCGTCGGTGATCATCCCGCACACGATCATTCCCACGCCCATCAGCAGGATGAACACGGCGGCGAGCGCACCGGCGCGGTCGGCCGGGAGACCGTACGCACGGTTCAAGAAGCTGGGGAGCCAGGCGAACAGGGTGCCGGTCACGAACAGTTGCAGACCGCTGCCGACGTACGCGCAGATCACGGCGGGGGTGGAGACCAGGGTGCGCAGGGGGGCCCGGCTCGGCCGGCCGGTGGCCGCGCCCGGAGTGCCGGTCGCGTTGTCGGGGTGCTGGTGTGCAGCGAGCTTGCGGTCCGAGACCAGCAGGGCGTACAGCGCGACGAGCACCAGGCCGATGATCGCCATCACGCCGAAGGACCAGCGCCACCCCAGCTGCACGGCGATCAGGCCGCCCAGGAAGACACCGAGGACCGAGCCGAAGGAGCCGCCGGCCATGAACGCGCCGGTCAGGGAGGCGCGTCGGGCCGGTGAGAAGACCATCAGGACGACGGCCAGGCCGACGCTGCCGTAGGCGGCCTCACCGAGGCCGATGAAGAACCGGGCCAGCATCATCTGCTCGTAGTTCGCCGCGACGGCGGACCCGAGGGTGGCCAGGCTCCACACCGCGGCCATGGCGACGATCGCCTTGGACCGGCCCCACCGGTCACCGGCGAGCGAGAGCGGCACGGCGAGGACACCGACGGTCAGGGCGACGATGCTGGTCATCCCGCCGAGCTGGGCGTCGGTGAGCGCCCATTCGAGCTTGAGCATCGGGAAGACCGCGGCGAGGACCTGACGGGACATGTAGTCCGAGAGCAGGAGCCCGAAGGTGAGGACGAAGACGAGCCAGGGGAACACCCGTGAGAGGCGTGCGGTGCTCGGGGCGGCGGACGGCGAGGAACCAGGTGTGAGGGTCTGGTCGGCGAGTTGGTCGGTGGTGGACATCGGTGCTCCCAGGGCGGAAGGAGTGGATCGCGAGGTTCGCGGGGATGGAGCCGTGAAGGCAGGGGGAGCCGACACGGGGCACCTCGAACAGGTCGGTGCCCCGCGTCGGACCGGGTTCAGCGTCGGGTCGGGCGGTCAGGCGTGGAAGGTGAAGCCACGCTCGCCGGGACGGCGGTTGGGTGCGTAGCCGAGCCGGGCCAGGGTTTCGTCGA
Source organism: Nocardioides insulae DSM 17944 (assembly GCF_000422825.1). GTDB lineage: Bacteria > Actinomycetota > Actinomycetes > Propionibacteriales > Nocardioidaceae > Nocardioides > Nocardioides insulae. Next base: position 65,846 of record NZ_AUGU01000020.1, read on the forward strand.
CCGAGTCGTAGGTCTGGCCGATCCGGTAGATGTCGCGGGCCTCCTTGCCGGTCGCGACGTCGCGGCCGAGCTCGCCGGCGATGCGGACCAGCTGCTCGATCTGCTGGACCGAGGTCATCTTCTCGCCCTTGGCGCCCCAGATGGTGTCCTCGTTGCCGACCCGGCAGTGCAGGCCCATGGCCAGGGCCATCGTGTTGACCGGCAGGGTGCTGCGCATCAGGGTCTCCAGGGTCAGGCAGGCGCCGTCGGGGACCCGGTTGATGAAGTTCATCATGTTGTAGGGGTTCGGGCCGTCGAAGCCGCCGCCGATGGCGACCCAGGTCAGGTTGACCGGA
>NZ_AUGU01000001.1 GCF_000422825.1 Nocardioides insulae DSM 17944
TGGGTCGACGGCGGCCGCGTCTGTTCGGTCCACGCCGGAGTCCGGCAGCACCGGTCGGGCTCCGGCGCCCTCGCTCTCCTGAGCCGTGGGACCGGAGGCTGCGGGGCTGTCGGTGCCATCAGCAGGTTGCGAGGTGTCGGGAGCCTGAGTGGGTTGGTCGGTGGCCTGGGTCGGCTCGTCCGTGGGTTCCTCGGTGGGTTCCTCGGTCGGCTCGTCCGTGGGCTCTTCGGTGGGTTCCTCGGTCGGCTCGTCCGTGGGCTCTTCGGTGGGTTCCTCGGTCGGCTCGTCCGTGGGCTCCTCCGTGGGCTCTTCGGTCGGCTCCTGCGTGGGCTCCTCCGTGGGCTCTTCGGTCGGCTCCTGCGTGGGCTCCTGGGTGGGCTCCTCGGTCGGCTCCTCCGACTCGGACGGCGAGGGGGTGTCGCTGCTCGGGGCCGGCGCGACCGGATCCCGATCGTCCTCACCGTTGAGCAGCCTCCAGCCGAGGAACGCGATGAGGAGCACCAGCACGATGCCTGCGATCCACAGCCAGAGCTTCTTGCGGCTCTTGCGCTCCTCCGGCTCGACGGGCGCCTCCGCCTCCGTGGCCGCCGCGGCTCCCGCAACTCCCGCGGCAGCACCCGCCGCCGGCACCACGCCGGTGAGTACGGCGGTCGCAGGACCCGCAGCCGGGGCGGCGATCACCTGGGTGGCCGTGCCGTCGGCGCTGCGCAGCGCGGCTGCGAAGGCCTCCGCGTCGGCGTACCGGTCCGCGGGGTCCTTGGCGAGGGCCCGGGTGACCACGGCGCTCAGGTCCGCCGGCACGGTGTCCGGCAGCTCCGGGACCGGGTCGTGCAGGTGCGCCAGAGCGGTGGCGACCGGCGTCTCCTTCTCGAAGGGTCGCCGACCGGTCAGGCACTCGTAGGCGACCACACCGAGCCCGTAGACGTCGGAGGCGGGGGTGACCCGATCGCCACGCGCCTGCTCGGGGGAGAGGTACTGGGGGGTGCCCATCACCTCACCGGCGTTGGTGATCGCCGCGCCCGAGGCCGCCCGGGCGATGCCGAAGTCGGTGATCTTGATCTTCCGGTCGTGGGTGACCATCAGGTTGGCCGGCTTGACGTCGCGGTGCACGATGCCGGCGCGGTGCGCCGCCGCGAGCGCGTCGGCCGCCTGGACGAGCAGTTCGCGGACGGCGTCGGGGTCGAGCGCCTGACCCCGGTGCAGCAGGTCGCTGAGCGGTCGACCGTCGACCAGTTCCATCACGAGGTACGGGCGCAGGCTGCCGTCCGGCTGGGGGGCTTCGCCGACGTCGAAGACCGCGGCGATCCCCGGGTGGGAGAGCACCGCGGCATGCCGCGCCTCGGCCTCGAACCGTGCCCGGAACACCGGGTCGCCGGCGTACTCCTGCTTGAGCAGCTTGATCGCGACCTCGCGGTCCAAGGTGGTGTCGGTCGCGCGCCACACCTCGCCCATCCCGCCGACCGCGATGCGGTGGTCGAGGCGGTAACGGTCCCGGGCGTCCGCGAACTGTTCGGTCACTCGTCGATCACTGCTTCCATCACTGCCTTGGCGATCGGGCCGCCGTACACGCCGCCGGCGATCTCCTCACGAGGGATGTCGGCGGACTGGATCATCACGGCCACCGCCACCTGCGCGTTCTCGGCCGGGGCGAAGGAGGTGAACCAGGCGTACGGCGGGACGTCCTCGATGCCGCTCTGCGCGGTGCCGGTCTTGCCGGCGACGTCGATCCCGTCGATGGCCGCCGGGTAGGCGGTGCCCTCGGCCACCGTCGCCACCATCAGGTCGGTGACCTCCTGAGCGTCCTCCGCGGAGAGCGCACGGTGCAGCTGCTCGGGGTCGGTGCGCTCGAGCACCTCGGAGTCGGCGGACTGGAGCTCGTCGACCAGGTAGGGCTTCATCACCACACCCTGGTTGGCCACCCCGGCCGAGACCATCGCCATCTGGAGCGGCGTCGCCCGTACGTCGAACTGGCCGATGCCCGCCTGCCCGGTCTGGGCCTCGTCCATGTCCTCGGGGAAGACGGAGATCGCCTGGATGCTCTCCCCATCGGTGCGCTGGAGGTCGTCGAAGTACTCCTGGTTGAAGCCGAACTTCTCGGCCTGCTCCAACATCGCGTCCGCGCCGACCTCGTTGGCGAGCGCTGCGAAGCTGGTGTTGCAGGAGTTCTCCATGGCCTGCTTGAACGGGATCGGCCCGCTGCCGCAGTCGCGGCCCTCGTTGCCGATCTGTCCGGACTCGCCGCTGGTGAGCGGCAGCTGGTACGTCGCGCCGCCGGGCACCATGCTGTCGGCGTCGTACTTGCCCGAGGAGATCGCGGCGGCGGCGGTGACGATCTTGAACGTCGAGCCGGGCGCCAGCGCGGTCTGGACGCCGCGGTTGAGCAGCGGCTGGTCCTCGTCGTTCTCCAGGCGCTTGGCGTTCTTGCTCCACTGGTTCTGGTCGTGCACGGCCAGGTCGTTGGTGTTGAACGAGGGGCTGGTGACGTTGGCCAGGATCTTGCCGGTCTTCGGCTCGATCGCCACCACGGCCCCCTGGACGTCCCCCGGCAGGTCGGTCAGGGCGTCGTACGCCGCGCGCTGGGCGTCCGCGTCGATGGTGAGGGCGACGTCGCCCCCCTGGGTGGCGTCGTTGGTCACCATGTCGACCAGGCGCTTGACGAAGAGCCGGTCGTCCTCGCCGGACAGGATGGAGTTCTGCGAGCGCTCGACTCCGGTGATCGAACCGCCGTAGGCGTAGTAGCCGGTGACCGGGGCGTAGAGGAACGGCTCGGGGTAGGTGCGCTGGTACTCGTAGCGGTCATCGCTCGGCTTGGTGTCGGCCACCGGGGTGCGACCGACCAGGATGGCGCCGCGGTCGCGGGAGAACTCCTCGTCGACCACCCGCCGGTTGGTGGCGTCGTCGGCGAAGTCGTCGGCCTTGAAGAACTGACGCCAGGTGGCGCCCACCAGCAGGGCAGCGACCATGGCCAGGCACAGGATGGCGACGATCCGGATCGGCTTGTTCACAGCTTCACCACCTGGGTCGCGGCGTCGTCGGGCGTCTCGGTGGGCTGGAGATCGGGCAGCGGCCGCCTGGCCTGGTCGGAGACGCGGAGGAGCAGCGCCACGATCACCCAGTTGGCCACCAGCGACGAGCCGCCCGCCGACATGAACGGAGTGGTCAGGCCGGTGAGCGGGATGAGGCGGAGGATGCCGCCCACGATCACGAAGACCTGGAGGCCGACCACGAACGCGAGACCCGTGGCCAGCAGCTTGCCGAAGTCGTCGCGGGAGATCAGCGCCGCCTTGAGACCGCGCTCGACGAACAGTCCGTAGCAGACCAGGATCGCGATGACCGCGGTCAGACCGAGCTCCTCACCGATCGCCGCGATGATCATGTCGGAGTTGGCGTACGAGATCCGCCACGGCTGGCCCTCACCGAAGCCGCGCCCGATCAGGCCGCCCCAGGCCATGCCGTACATCGCCTCCACCAGCTGCCGGCCGGCGTCCGTGGTGCCTTCGCCGTAGTAGGAGAAGGGGTGCAGCCAGATGTCGATCCGGGTCTTCACGTGTGCCATGTACTTGCCGATCGCGGGCACGTAGGTGGCCAGCGCGTAGATCGTCGCCAACCCGGCGACGAACAGGCTGCCGGAGACGATCAACCACCCGGGTCGCTCGGTGGCGACGTAGAGCATGATCACGAAGATCCCGAAGAACAGCAGGCTGGAGCCGAGGTCCTTCTGCCCGACCAGGATGAGCATGGCCAGGCCGAACATCAGCAGCAGCGGGCCGAGGTCGCGCCCGCGCGGCAGGTCGACGAAGAGCACCCGGCGTCCGGCCAGCGCCAGCGCGTCGCGGTGCAACACCAGGTAGCCGGCGAACGCGATCACCAGCAGGATCTTGGCGATCTCGCCGGGCTGGAAGCTGAGCGGGCCGATGTGGATCCAGATCCGGGCGCCGTTGATCTCCTGGCCGATCACCGGGAGCATCGGCAACAGCAGGAGCACGACGGCGCCGAGCCCGCAGGTGTAGGTGTAGCGCTGCAGCACGCGGTGGTCGCGCAGGAACACCAGGGTGGCGATGAAGAGCACGATGCCCACCGTCATCCACAGGAGCTGCCGCTCGGCCACGGCGCTGTCCTCGCCGGCGGCCAGGTCGAGTCGGTGGATCTCGGCCATGCCGAGCCCGTTGAGCGCGGCCGCGACGGGGAGCAGGACCGGATCGGCGTACGGCGCCACCAGCCGGATCGTGACATGGGCGGCGAGGACCAGCAGCACCAGCCAGCCGCTGTACAGCCAGGCGTTCGGGGGGAACTCGCCGCGGACGCCGAGGTCGACGTACAGGTAGGCCCCGATGCCGACGGCGAGCGCCAGCACCAGCAGGAAGGCTTCGGCCCCACGGCGGCTGCGGTGGGTGAATCCGAACGGGGTCATCGAGGGCATCAGGGGGTCGCGTCCTCGCTCGGCTCGTTGTTCAGCTCGCCCGAGGATGACGGGGTGGACGGGGATGCGCTCGGCTCCTCGCTCTCGGATGGATCGGTACCCGGGTCGGTGGTCAGGCCGAGTGACGACCCGGTCGGCTGGACGCGCTCGGCGAGGGCGTCGACGGAGGCGTGGGCGTCGTCGAGGTCTTCCGCGGAGATCCCGCCACGCACCTTGTCGGCGTCGAACTCGGAGAGCTCGTCCAGGGTGATGTCGGTGGTCTCGAAGGGTTCGGAGAGCGCGATGCCGGCGAACTCGGTGTCGAGCCCGCGGAAGATGGTCACCGTGCCCTCCTCCTCGCCCACGTAGAACTGCTGCTGGGACCACGACCAGGCACCGGCGGCGATCACCCAGATCACCCCGATCACCACGCAGGCACCCAGCACGTTGCTCAGCCAGCCGAACCGATGCGGTGGCCGCGGGGCATACCGGTAGGCCTCCGGGTCGGGGTCGGTCGGGATGGCACCCGGAGGCGGCGCGACATCGTCCTCGGCCAGGTCGGCCGTGATCGGCTCCAGCTCGCCGGTGTCGCCGCTGCGGTGTCCGCGGAACATCCGGCGGCCGGTGGGATGCCGGCGGCGGAGCTCGGCGGCGGCGCCGACCAGTAGGGGTTCGAGATCCTCGACCTCGGTCAGCTCGTCGACGTCGTCGTCGCTGACCACGTCGGCCACCACGCAGGTGACGTTGTCGCTCGACCCGGCCTCCAGCGCGGCCCGCACGAGCTCGACGGCGGCGTAGTCGGCGCTGCCGGTGGCCAGTACGTCGCCGAGCCGGTGGTCCTCCAGTGAGCCGCAGACGCCGTCGCTGCACAACATCAGCCGGTCGCCCTGGGCCAGTTCGACCACGAACAGGTCGGGGTCGACGTCCCGCACGCCGTCCAGGGCCCGGAGGATGAGGTTGCGGTGCGGGTGGACGCGCGCCTCCTCCTCGGTGATCCGGCCCTCGTCGATGAGGGACTGGACGAAGGTGTGGTCGTGGGTGAGCTGGGTCAGCTCCCCGTCGCGGTAGAGGTAGGCGCGGCTGTCACCGACGTGCCCGATCCCGATCCGGGCGCCGTCGAAGCGGGCCACCACCGCGGTCGTGCTGGTGCCGTCCAGGGCCGGGTCGGCATCGACGAGCTCACCGATCCGATCGTGCGCCCGGACCAGCGCCCCCGACACCTCGCCGAGCAGGTCGTCGGGCGTGTGGTCGGCGACCGGCTCGTCGTCGAGGCGGCGCAACTGCTGGACGGCGGTGCTCGAGGCGATGTCGCCACGGGCCGCTCCGCCGACACCGTCGCAGACGGTGAGCAGCCAGGGGCCGGCGTACCCGGCGTCCTGGTTGTCCTTGCGCACCCGCCCCACGTCGGAGATGGCCGCGAACCTGAGTCGCAACACTTACTTCCTCAGCTCCAGGATCGTCTTGCCGATCCGCACCTGGACGCCCGTGGTGATGGTGGTGGGCTGAGTGATCCGGACGGTGCCGACGTAGGTGCCGTTGGTGGAGCCGAGGTCCTCGACGAACCAGTCCTCCCCGCTGGCCGCGATCCGCGCGTGCCGGGTGGAGACGTAGTCGTCGTCGAGTCGGATCGCCGCGTCGGTGCCACGCCCGATGATGATCGGGGCCTGGGCGAGGTCGGCCCGCTCGCCGGTGTTGGCGCCCTCGACGACCATCACCTGGGTGGGCGCGCCCTTGCGGGGCTTGGCCGCCTTGGGCTGCTTGGCCTTCTTGCCGGACTTGCCGGCCCGCTCCGCCGCGGGCAGGCGGGCCCCGAACATGTCGGTGCGCACCACCGAGATGGCGGAGAGGACGAAGATCCACAGGATCGCGAGGAAGCCGATCCTGACGAGGAAGAGGGTCAGCTCAGACACCGGAGTCCTCGATCACGCGCACGGTCATGGTGGTGGTGCCGATCCGCACCTCGCTGCCGTTGTCGAGCACCGACCGGGCCAGCTTCTGGCCGTTGACCAGCATGCCGTTGGTCGAGCCGAGGTCGACCACCTCGATGTGCGGCCCGTCGGGCTCCTCGCGGGTGCGGAACTCGATGTGGCGTCGGCTCACGCCGGGGTCGTTGATGCGTACGTCGGCGTCGGTGCCACGGCCCACGACCAGCCCCGCCTGGATCGGGTGACGGGTGCCGTTGACCTCGAGCAGCACCCGCGCCCGACCCACCTGGGTCTGGGAGGCCTGGCCGCGCACCGAGGCCTTCGCCGTACTCCGGATGCGGAAGCGACCCGTGGTGAGCTCCTCGCTGCCCTCGAAACCGATCGAGATCGGACCCGGGAAGACATAGCCCTGCTTCTGGGCGTGCTCCTCCAACTGCTGGGTCAGGTCTCCGGCCAGGGCGGAGTCGTACGGCGCGAGCCGCTCGAGGTCGCTCCCGGAGAGCTCCACGTGGAAGTCGTTGGGGACCAGCCGCCGTTCGCGGGAGAGGATCTGGGCGTTGTTGTCGCATTCGCGCTCCAGCGCGGCGGCGATCTCCACCGGCTGCACCGCCGAGCGGAACGCCCGGGCGAACACACCGGAGATTGCCTGCTCGAGCCGCTGCTCGAACTTCTGCAGCTTGCCCATGTCGCCTCCTTCCGGTGTGTCGTGCTTGCGGTGTCGTGCTTGTCTGTGGCCCCCATGATCGCGCGCTCGGACCGAGCCCGGGCCCGACGATCGTAACGGGGCAGGCCTCAGGCACCCTCTCACCGCGCCGCCCTCGGACGCACGCCGATCCCGGTCCGGTCATCACGATCGTGTCAGGCATCATCCGGCCGCCGCCACTCCGCCCCGCGAGGCACCCCTCACACCTCTCCGGACCGCCGTGCGCCGGGGTTGCGAGTGGGCTCCGGACGGGGGCGTCCCCCCGGTTTGGGAGTTGTGAAGACCGTGGGATAACCTACGGGGGCTGCTTGCGCGAGTGGCGGAATAGGCAGACGCGCACGGTTCAGGTCCGTGTGCCCGAAAGGGCGTGGGGGTTCAACTCCCCCCTCGCGCACCATGACAGAAGCCCCGGATCCCAGATCCGGGGCTTCTGCCGTTCCGGACCCGAACACACGTGCTTGTCCGTGCGCGCGCGGTGTTCGCCGCCGCAGGCGATCAGGCGCCTGGTCAACATCGCGACTCGGCTGTGCCGTGCTAGGTACCGGGCTGCTTCTTCGGCGCCGGGTAGGGGGTCTTGCCCTGGGCGAGGGCGTCGGTGAGCTTCTCGATGCGGCGGGTGCGGGTCTCAGCGCGCACCGCGGTCTGGATGCGGTTCAGGACGGCGAAGCGGTTGCGGCCGTCGAGCGCGGCGAAGACATCGGTGAGACCGCGCGCGGCCAGGGCGGCCGCGAGGTCATCGGGCACCACCGCGGTGGCCGGGCCGTCATAGGCGGCCTCCCAGCGGCCGTCCGCCTTCGCTCGCTCCACCTCGGCCAGGCCGGCGGGGCGCATCCGCCCCTCGGCGGTGAGGCGATCGATGCGCTCCCGGTTGATCTTCGACCAGACGCTCCTCGTCCGCCGCGGGGTGAACCGCTGCACGTACCACTCGTCGTCGATCCGCCGGGCGATGCCGTCGATCCAACCGAAGCACAGGGCGACATCCACGGCCGTCGTCCAGTCGACCGACCTGACGCCGGTGCCCTTCTTTGCTATCCGCACCCACACGTGCGAGGCGGTCGAGGCGTTGTCGGCCAGCCAGACTTCGAACGCCTCGGCGTCCTCGAAGAACACCGCATCGGCGTGGTCCATCGACATGGCGGCAGCCTAGCCACGCGCAACCGATCACCCGCCGCACAGCATTACGGAGCTACCTCGCTATGCCGTGTCGTGGGCGCTCGGACGGTGTCGGGGCGCCTCAGCGCGCGGCCCCAGGGCAACTCGAACCGGGCGGTCGCCCGCCCTGCGCCCGGGTCAGGGGCGGAGCAGGATCTTGCCGGCCCGGCCCGGCCGTGCGTTCGCGGCGGCCGCCGTACGCACGTCCTCCAGCGAGTGGGTCGCCTCGACCGGGAGGGTCAGCGAACCGTCGGATGCACGCTGGATGAGCTCGCCGAACAGCCGAAGCCGCTGCTCGGTCGGCATCGAGACGACCACCTTGCTGCCCCAGAAGCCCTTGACCGTGGCCTCCTTGAAGATCACGTCGCCGGAGGAGAGGTCCAGACGCGGGGAGTTCATCGCACCGAAGACGACCAGCGTGCCGCCCTCCGCCAGCTGCGCCAGTACGTCGCCCGCGGCCGAACCGCCGACGGAGTCGACGCCCACCCTGATCGGGGCGCCGCCGGTGAGCTCGTGGACCTGCTCGGCCCAGTCGTCGTTCGCGGTCGAGATGACCTTGTCGATCCCGTGGGCGGCGAGCTCCTCGATGCCGGCGTCGCGCCGGACCAGGCCGATCACGTTGACGCCGCGTGCGGCGGCGAGCTGGGCGAGCATCCGGCCGACCGCACCGTTGGCGGCGTTCTGGATCAGCCAGTCGCCGGCGGACAGCTCGAGGGACTCCAGCAGGCTGATCGCGCTGAACGGCATCGCGACCAGCTGGGCGGCGGCCTCGTCGGAGAGTCCATCCGCGACCGGGACCAGGCCGCCGGCCCGGGTGACGACGTACTCGGCCCAGGCACCGAACGCGGCGCCGGTGGCGACCCGCTGTCCGACCTCGAGGCCGTCGACGCCCTCGCCGAGCGCGTCGACCACGCCGACCAGCTCGGTGCCGGCACGGGCCGGCAGGTCGGGCTTGAAGCCGTACTCGCCGCGGATCGTCCACAGGTCGTGGTTGTGGATGGGCGTGGCGATGACCCGCAGCCGCACCTCGCCCTCGCCGGGCTCGGGCAGCGGCACCTCCTCGACCCCGAGGACCTCCTCAGGGTTGCCGAACTCCTGGTGGACGACTGCGCGCATGACTACTCCTGTGCCCGGTTGGGGTGTGGCTGTGCATCAGGAGGAACGGGTCCGCGCCCTCGACCATTCCCAGCCCTCACGCGCCGGGCAGGAAGGGTTCGTCACATTCCGTGGGGTCCGGTGGTCGCGCAGCACGCGAGCCTCGTCGGCGCAGACGGGCGGGCGGATCCTCGGACGCCGCCCGCGCGAACCGGCCTCACCGTTGAGCATGATGCTGGGTGCGCTGCGCCGGACGCCGCGACATACTCGGCGGGGTCGCCGGCACGAGCGCGGCGAGCGACGGTGCTTGATGTGGAGGAACTGATGAAGACATACGACGACGTGGTGCAAGGGCGCCGCAGCATCCGCGGGTTCAAGGCAGCGCCGGTGCCCCGGGAGTTAATCGAGGAGGTGCTCACGCTCGCGCTGCGTGCTCCGTCCTCACTCAACTCGCAGCCTTGGAACTTCACCGTCGTCACGGGAGCGGCCCTCGACCGGATCCGCGCGGGCAACACCGAGCGCACGCTCGCCGGCGTGCCTGATTCGCGCGAATTCCGCAAGGGCGAGCAGTACGCCGGGCCGCACCGCGAGCGACAGATCGAGATCGCCAAGCAACTGTTCGAGGCGATGGGCATCGCACGCGACGACGCCGACATGCGCCAGGACTGGGTGCTGCGTGGCTTCCGCCAGTTCGACGCCCCGGTCTCGATCGTCGTCACCTATGACCGCGTGCTGCTGGGCAACGACATCGCCGTCTTCGATTGTGGGGCGGTGACCAACGCCCTGGTCAATGCGGCGTGGTCGCGCGGACTGGGCTGCGTGGTCAACACCCAAGGGATCATGCAGTCGCCGGTCGTGCGCGCCGAGGCCGGGATCGCCGAGGACCAGGTGATCCAGACCTGTGTCGCGATGGGGTGGCCGGACGAGTCGTTCCCTGCGAACGCGGTGGTCTCGCGGCGCAAGCCCATCACGGAGGCAGCGACCTTCGTGGGCTTCGACGACTGATGGGACCTGTGTCCGCGCGCGCCGAAGGCGACGATCAGAATGGGATGGATCGAAGGATGCGCATGAACGGTCGGGTGAGGGCCGGTCGCTGCTGAGATGATCGGCCCTATGGCCGCATCGCAGCAGTCCCTCCGCGCCGCCGTCTTCCTGGGGTTGAGCGTCGACGGCCGCATCGCCCGGCCCGATGGCGACCTCGAGTGGCTGACCAGCCGAGGCGCCGCCGCTGGGGATGCCGGCTTCACGCCCTTCGTAGAGTCCGTCGAGGCGGTAGTGATGGGCCGGAGGACCTACGCGGCCATCGCTGCTGAGGAGCAGTGGCCCTACCTGGGTCGGCCGGTGCATGTGATCAGCACGACCCTGGCCGCAGACGGGGATCCACGGATCACTGTGCACCGCTCGGCCGAGGCGGCCGTCGACGCGTTGCAGCGGGACGGCCGTCGGCGCGTCTACGTCGACGGCGGCCAGACGGTTCGTTGGTTCCTTGCCTCCGGACTCGTCGACGAGCTCACGCTGTCGCACGTGCCCGTGCTCATCGGCGATGGGCCCACGCTGTTCGGGCCGCTCGGCGGAGATGTGCGCCTCGAACACGTGCGCACCGCAGTACTCGACGGCGGGATGGTCCAGACCACCTACCGCGTCTTGGGCGGACCGACGCCGCCCCCGGCCCCGTAGACCGCGTCGGCTCAAGCCGTTCTCTCGTCCCAGCCGAGGAACCCCGACCGGCTGTGAGCCCAGTGTCGGATGTGTCTTCGGTCCGCTGGGCGCACCATCGGGACGACGCCATCGCGCTCGATGAGGGCGTCAACGCGTTCACCTCACGACGACGGTGTGCGTCCGCGTTGGGACCCGCCCGGTGCGAGCTGAACATCAGGTCAACGGAGTAGATCCTCGATCGCCGACCACGCCTCGCCGCCCAGCCGCCGGTCGGCGCGCTCGGTGCCCCCACGCTGCATGCTCATCCCCGCGGCGACCACGGGCTCGCCCGGGAGGACCGTGCGGTGACCTGCTTCAGGGTCGGAGAGGACGGTGGTTTCGAGCCCGTGTGCCGCGCGGCGGGCGCGGATCCGTTCAGCATGCTCGACCGCGGGCCACACCCGGTCATCGCCCCCGGCGACCAGGACGAGTCGGCGGATTCCTTCGACCGGAATCGCCGCGTCGCTGGCGGCTTCGGGGAAGGTCAGGAACGAGCGGCGATAGAGATCGACGTACGCCGGCGGATCATCGTCCGGTTCCCAGGTCTCATCGAAGGGCACGAACGGGAGCGGCCGACCGTGGTGGCTCCAATGCGAGGTGACACGTCCCTCGGGCGTGACTCCCGCCCACACCACGTCCGATGGTGCGAACGCGACGACGGCATCGACGTGATCCGACAGTGCCCCGGTCAGCAGCGCGGCCTCCGCGCCGAACGAGGTGCCCAGCACGATCACCCGGTCGCACTCACGACGGAGCAGTTCGACGCGGTCGAGGAACAGTTCGAGAGCGATCTCCCACGGCCCCTCGTGCTGGCCCCGACCGCCGAACCAGCGGATGGACTCCGCCACCACCCCGGCGCCGGCAAGGACCCGTGCGCGTGCGGTGTCGACCCGGCCGCTGGAGCCGGCAAGGACGAGTGCACCCACTCCGTTGTGTTCGCTGGGCACGCACCGGACACCCTCGACATCGTCCGCGATGCCCGACGCCGATGTCGTCATGGACCAGATCGCGGTTCGACTCAGGCCACTACTGGGCGATCGAGTGGCGCAGGTCGGTCAGTGCGTCGCGCAGGTCGGAGTCGTCGAGGACCCGGATCGCATTGTTCAACTGAGCGATGACTGACGCCGTCTGGCCCTTGGCGTGCAGCTTCTCCGCCTTCTCGAGGTGCTTCCCGACCTTGTCCTCGGTCTTCTCGGGCAGGGAGCCGGCTCGCACCGCCTGGTCGAAGTACGCCCCAGCGACGTTGAAGCTCGGCTCCCAGACGATCTCGGTCTGGTGCTGGGCGTTGAACTCCGCGACCTGGACCTCCTTGGCCGCGCCGAGCTCGTTCTCCGACAGCAGCTCGTTCTCGAGCAACCCGAACGTGTCGAAGCCGCGTGCGATCTCGGTGCCGTAGACGTTGCCGTTGTACCAGTACGTCGCCCACAGCCCGCCCAGATTGAGGCCGGTGGGGTTCTGCGGGACCGTGATGGGTCCACGGTCGAAGTAGCCGATCTCGACCGGGTTCGCCGCGTCGGAGAAGTCGACGAGCGACAGGCCGCCCTGGTACCAGGCCTGAACGATGATGTCGCGGCCCGGCACGGGCACCAGCGAGGAGTTGTGCGCCACGCAGTTCTCCTGCGCGGTCTGCACCGCCGGCATCTTGAAGTAGCTGGCGAACTCCATCTGCCCGTTGTCGATCTCGTAGAACGAGTCGGCGCCCCACTCGAGCTGATCGGTGGCGCGGCAGCGCGCGCTGGTCCCGCCGCCCCACTCGTCGGTGAACACCGCCGTGGTGCCGTCGTTGTTCAGCGTCGCCGAGTGCCAGTAGGAGTAGTTCGGATCACTGACGGCGTCGAGCCGAACCGGATTCACCGGGTCGGAGGTGTCGAGCAGGATCCCGTTGCCCTGGCAGGCACCTGCTGCCACCTGCAACTCATGGAACGACGTGATGTCGTGGCAGGTGTTGGTGTTGGGCAAGGGCGAGTACGGCGTGCCCGACGGATGCAGGGTGCCGGGCACGGTGTTCTGCAGACCGTTGAGGGCACCCGTCGCCGGGTCGGTGAAGATGCGGGGCTGGCTGACGACCGCCGCCGTCTCCGGGGCATCCAGGGGCACCTTGATGACGTCGATACGCCACTGGGTCGGATCGCCTGAGGTCACGGGAGCCGGGTTGTTGGGGTTCTGGTCCATACAGCCGGCGAGCTCGGCCGCCGGCCGCACACCAGAGGTGCCGGAGTTGTAGATGTAGACGTTGTCGGGGTCGTCAGGGTCGGTGACGAGCGTGTGCGTGTGGGATCCCCGGCACGTCTGAACACCTGGTAGCTGCACGGGGTTGTCGATGTCGCTGATGTCGAAGATCCTGACGCCACGGAACCGCTCCGGGTTGACCGCGCCGGGAGCGCCCTGGGTGCCGCAGTCGATCCGGCCGCGGGTCTCCTCGACGGAGATGAAGAGCAGATCACCGTACACAGAGGGGTCACCCTGGCCACCTGGGCACACGAAGCTCGCGCGCAGCGTAGGGTCGTCCGGGTCGGAGAGGTCATAGACCTGGAAGCCGTTGAAACTGCCGACGATCGCGTTGTCGCCGCTGAAGGCGAGGTCGGAGTTGGCGGTTCCGATGCCGGTGAAGCCGATCGGAGCCGTGTTGAACGCGCCCTCCCGCGGGTCGTTGTCGAGGAGGTCGACGTTGCTGGACACGTCGGTCCAGGGGAAGTAGCCGGGGGCAAGGCCGACCCTTGGGTCATCGGGGTCCGGTGGGTCCGCGACCGCAGACGCCGGCGCCAACGTCGCCAGCAGCAGAGCGGCGCCTGCCGCCGCGATCGCGCGGCTTCGGGTGCGCCCGACCAGACTGCGAAGCTTGCCGTACATGCCACGACCTCCCAGTGTGCTGGTCCGGTCGCTCACGTGGTCGCAGACGTGCGGCGACGTTGCCGACCAGGACCCACTGTGAGGCACAGTAGTGTCGTTCATCGTGACGCGCCAGAAGCGAGACGAGCAAACGTCGAGTGGTGGATGCGAGGGGCCCAATTGATGCTGACCCGCCCGCGGAACCTTGCGGCTCAAGCTCTCGCGCTGGCTGCACTGACAGTCCTCTCGGGGTGCACCTCCGACGGTGGGGACGAGCCGGAGGACCGGGCACCTGTCGTCCAGCTCGGCGGTCCCGGTGAATCCAACAGCGAGCTGAGTGAGGACGAGATCGATGCGATCGAGGCACCGGCGTACACCGACGCGGACGTCGGCTTCGTGCAGAACATGATCCCGCACCACCAACAGGCGCTGACGATGATCGACCTGGTGGCCGCCCGCACCGACACCACCGACCTGCCCAAGCTCACGGAGCGGATGGCCATCTCCCAGCTGGACGAGATCGCCCAGCTCGAGCGCTGGCTGACCGAGCGTGGCGAGGAGCTGCCGGGGGTACATCACGAGCACGGCAGCGGGCACGACATGCAGATGCCGGGGATGCTCACCGATGCTGAGCTCTCCCAATTGTCCGCGGCGCGCGGTGCACGGTTCGACCGGCTGTTCCTGCAGTACATGATCCGCCACCACGAGGGCGCGGTCATCATGGTGCAGGACCTGCTGAACGGAGAGGGCGGACAGGAGCCGGCCATCTTCCAGCTGGCGCAGCACATCGAGTCCGACCAGACGATCGAGATCTCCCGGATGAAGCACCTGCTCATCGAGCAGTAGGGGGGCTCCTCCCGGGCGGCCCGTGTCCAGGACGACTACCGTGCTGGAAGGCGATGACTGGGCATCTTTCGACAGTAGGAGACGAAAGATCGCGGGTGCCCTATTGAATGTGTGAGGAGCGTAGGCCACCCTGCTGTGTGATCTACACCACAGAAGGGTGGGGCTGTCGACGTTCTCGGGGCAGGTGTGTCGATCACTCCGGTGAGCGTCTCTGCGGTCGGGACAATGCCATTCCAGATGCCCTTCGCCGTCCGCCGGTGCGTCCCCGGGCGTGCCGCGTGCAGAGGAGGAAGCATGGGAGCAGGCAAGCGGAGTTCGTCCGGCTCGGCCCTGAGTCGGCGAGGGTTCATCGGCGCGAGCGCCGGGGTCGCGATCGGAGCCGTGGGACTTGGGCAGATCGGCACGATGTCGACCGCGTCGGCGGCGAACGGGCGGTTGATCCCGCCGAGCAAGGTAGGGACGATCACCTTCAGCCAGCGAGATGTCCCCGGGCGCTTGGCGATCGCGACCGGTAACCCGGTGATGGGGTTCTTGGGTGGTCCCGGCTTCCCGGAGGACCCGACCGACCTCGGCCCCCTGGTGCCGCTCCCGGGTGGGTGGCGGGAGCTCTTCGAGTTCTTCGCAGGGGTCGGCATCAAGCAGGTCGAGTTCGCCGGCTACGGACAGAACGCCGCCAACCCCGGTGGGACCGCGTCCTACCCCACCGATGGCAACGCGGCCGGTCGGGCGGCCTACCTCGACTATGCCGGACGCCTGCGTGGCTTCCTCGACGAGTTCGGCCTCGAGGCGATCGGCAATCACGGTTTCGTCCCGAGCACCTGGAACGGGCCGAACAGCCCGGGCGGGGTCATGTCCGCGGCCGACGAGCTGCGACTGCGGACCGAGCTGGAGTTCGCCGCGATCCTCGGTATGCCCTACATGGGCACCGGCGGAGACCCGACCAACGCCGGCAACCGCAACATCGAGCCCTGGACCATCGCCGGTGAGAAGTGGACCGCACTCAATCAGCTCAGCGTCGGCGAGTACGGCATCCAGATGTACACCCACAACCACTCACCGGCGTACCACTTCCTCCAGGACGGCCCGATGGTGACCGTCACCGAAGACCGCGTCACCGGCGCCCCGATCGCACCGACCCAGGTGCGCGCGGAGTCGGGAAAGCGCCTCATGCAGCACTACCTCGACACCACCGACCCCTCGCTCGTGGTCGTGGAGATGGACATCTTCTGGGCACACGTCGCCCAGCACCAGTGGCGGTGGCGCTACGACGAGAACGGTGACCGGGTCGAGGACATCTTCGACCCGCTCGCGCAGGTTGCCCGGCAGACGAAGCGCTACGCCCTCTACCACGCCAAGGACGGTGATCGCACCACGCAACCACCCGGCGTCGGCAACGGCTACGACATGGTGCCGTTCGGCGATCCACGCAGCGACATCGACTTCGCCCGGTTCTTCCGCAAGCAGGGTGCGAAGGGCTTCCACAACCCCAACTACGAGCAGGACAACGCCCCCGGAGGAACCGCCGACCCCGGCCAGTCCCTGCGCTTCACCCACATCAGCGCCGCCAACATGAACGGGTTGCGCGGCTGAGGACCGCTCACCGTCCGGCCGGCTCCGCGACCTGGATCGCGGCGTCGGCCGGACACATGCAGGACAACCCGGCGCCAACACCGCGGGCACCTTGACGAGACATCCACCGCACGGCGCGCGACGATCCGGGCACGTCCAGAGACTGCCCGGATCGTCGCCCAGTCGACGCCACCGGGTAGGGAACCTTCACCGGCGCACGGGATAGCGCAGGTGAAGCACTCGGTTGCCCCGAGTCACCACGTCGGGATCTTCCAACAGATGCGGAGTGTCGATCGACCCGAAGAAGCGCTTTCCGGACCCCAGCACGACCGGGATGACGTCCATCCGCACCTCGTCGATGAGACCCGCGGCGAGGCACTGGCCGCCGACATCCCCTGCCGCTACCTCGACCGTGCGGTCACCCGCGAGCTCCCGCGCCTTGGCCACCGCCGCCTTGATCCCGTCGACGAAGTGGAAGGGCGCCTCCAGGTCCCAGCCCTCGGGCGGCGGCCGGTGGCTGACGACTACGAGGTGGTCGACCCCGCCTGGCGGCACCCCGTCCCAGCCGTCGGTGATGTCGAAGACATGGCGTCCGGCGACGGTCGCTCCGATCTCGTCCCAGTACGGTCGGACGTAGTCGTAGGAGGCCTGCGACACCTTCAACACTCCGCTCTCGTCCAACGCGACCTCACCGCTCACCAGCCACTCGAACAGTGGCCCAGGGTCGTCGTTCTCGGCCGCGATGAAGCCGTCGACCGACACTGACGCGTACATCACTACCTTGCTCATGAGACTCCTCCGTCGGGATGTGTCCCCGAAGTCTGCGCCGCGTCGGGCGTCTTGCTCTTGTACGAAATCAATCGGCCGGCAGCGGCCAGCCGTCGAGCACGTGGCCGGGATGCTCGCGCAGGAAACGCCTCCGGACCTCGATGTACCGGGTCGGGGTGAAGCCGGTGAACTCCCGGAACTCGCGGGCGAAGTGCGCCTGGTCGAAGTAGCCGGCGCGAGCGGCGAGGTCGGCCCAGTTGATCGGTTCGGCGGGGTCGATGGCGAGCACGGTGGTGGAGAACCGGTGCGCCCGGGCCAGCCGCTTCGGCGTGATGCCGATGATCTGCTGGAAGCATCGCGCCAGATAGGTGCTGCTGACACCTCCCGCCGCGCTCAGGTCGCCGATCGACACCCTCCCACCGGTCTCCGCAATGGCGGTGCTCACGTGGCGGACCAGATCCAGACCGTGGATCTCGCGCAGCTGACCCAGCAACGCCTCCTCGAGCAGCGTCAGCATCTGGCCGGGTTCGTCTAGTTCGGCCAGTTGGTCTCGCAGGCCGGCGGTCGCGGGCCTGCCCCACACCTGCTCGATCGTCGCCGGACGGTCGCACAACTCGGCCGCCGCCATCGGCACGAACGGCGCCAGCCCCCACGGCCTGAAGTGCACGCCGACCGACCGGCTCGGGATCGGGTATCCGAACTCCCACGCACGAGTGGGCGCGCCGACCACGCAGCCATCGTCGTACTCGGCCGTGTCGACGTCGCTGCCCGCACGGATGTGGAACGGCGCCCCCAGATTGACGATGAGCAGGGGTGCCGGAGCGGCCGGCAGCGTCAGTCGACGGTACGGCGGCTCACCGTCCAGGTAGTAGAGGTCGATGATCAGCCTGTCCAGCGGCGGTCGCGGCGCCCTCGACACGTACTCCACGCTCCCCAGTATCGCCGCGCGCCCGACGTACACGGATCCGCTGACGCGCGGCTCCGTGAGGGCGCGCTCACCCGTCGCCGACCCGCGATCGGTGAGCATCTGGGCCGCGACCCAGACGGGCGTCGCGTCGGGGGTCGGTAGCCGTTGCTTCTCCGGCGACGCGGTGTTGGCCCGGGTCGGTACCCCGGTCAACGTCCGAGGCGGCCGACCGGATGGGGCACCCGGCGTGGTGCCGGGGGTGGGATCAGGCCTGCTGGCGGGAGCGGACGAGTCGCCAGATCAGGGTGACGACGATCGCTCCGACGATGGAGCCGATGATGCCGCTGGGGCGGATCGCCAGACCGTCGCCGGCGATGAGGCTGGCCAGCAGGCCGCCGACGAAGGAGCCGACGAGACCGGAGACGAAGGCCATCGGCCAGTCGATGCGGCCTTGCGGGCGACCGACGATCAGCTGCGCGGCCGCGCCGATGACCATGCCGAACAGGATCAGGGCGATGATGAGCACTCGCAGAGCCTAGCCAATCGCACTCCGGGCGTCGCCACCGGCGAGGCCGCGGGTTTCCGGCGGCACGGCCCGAGGGGTGTAGAACAACAGGGATGCCCGCCAACGAGAAGGTCTTCAGCGGCCGATTCATGACGCCGCTGTTGATCGGGCCGCTGCTCAATCCGATCAACACCACCATGATCTCGGTCGCGCTGGTCCCGATCAGCCGTGACCTCGGCGTCTCCAGCAGCACCGTGGTGTGGCTGGTGGCGAGCCTCTACCTGGCCAGCGCGATCGCGCAGCCCACCCTCGGCCGGATCGGGGACGTGCTCGGCCCGCGTCGGGTGTACGTCGTCGGACTGCTGGTGGTGATCGCCGCGGGCCTGCTGCCCTCTCTGGCCGACGGATTCGGGGCGGTGGTGGCCTCCCGGGTGCTGTTGGGGATCGGTACGTCGGCGGCGTATCCCTCCGTGATGGCGATGATCCGTCGTCGAGCGACCGCCCACGGCGTAGCGACGCCACCGGTGGTGCTCTCGGCGATCTCGATCTCGAACCTCACCAGCGCCGCGATCGGGCCCGTGCTCGGTGGGCTGCTGATCGCTCTGTTCGGCTGGCGCTCGATCTTCCTGGTCAACGTGCCCCTCGCGGTCGCGGCGCTGCTGATGACCTGGTGGTGGGTGCCCTCCGACCCGCCCCGGCCCGAGGGGGAACGCGCCCGGGTGAGCGACCTGGACCCGGTGGGCATCCTGCTCTTCGGTGCGACGGTCTGCTCGCTGTTGGTGTTCGCGATGCGCCTCGACGACCCGACCTGGTGGCTGCTGGTGGTCGGCGGGGTCTCGCTGGCCGGGCTGGTGGCGTGGGAGTTGCGCGCCGCGCGACCCTTCATCGACCTACGGATGCTGGTGGCCAACGGCGGGCTGACCCGCACCTACCTGCGGATGTTCCTGCTCTACCTGGGCTTCTACTCGATGACCTACGGCTACAGCCAGTGGGTGCAGGACGACGCCGGCTTCAGCGCGTCGCAGGCGGGGCTGCTCCAGTTCCCCACGGCTGCGCTCGCGGGGGTGATGTCGTTCGCGATCGCCCGGACCAGCAAGGTGCGCGGGCCGATCCTGGTCGCCTCGGTGACGCCCATGCTGGGCGCGCTGATGCTGATCGGTGTCACCTCGGAGAGCTCGATCCCTTACCTGCTCGTGCTCGCCGCCCTGTTCGGGGTGGCCCAGGGCCTCGCCAGCGTGTCGAACCAGCAGGTGCTCTACCGGCAGGCGCCGAGCGATCAGCTCGGCACCGCGTCGGGGCTCTCCCGCACCTTCGTCTACCTCGGCGCCATCCTCTCCTCCGGCGTCCTCGGGGCCACCTTCGGCGAGCAGCCCTCCGACGCCGACATGCACCTGGTCGGCGCGATCATCCTGGCCTGTTCCACCCTCTGCCTGGTCCTCGCCGTCACCGACCGCACGCTGCGCTCACGCACCTGACCCGCGGGGGACCGCTGCGAGAGCGGCTCAGAGCCGGTCGACGACGTACTCGGCGATGGCCAGGCTGGAGGTGGCGGCGGGGGAGGGGGCGTTGCGGACGCTGGTGATGCCGTCGGACCGGTGGATCCGGAAGTCGTCCACCAGCGAGCCGTCCCGGTCCAGGGCCTGGGCGCGCAGGCCGAGACCGGCGCGGCGTACGTCGGCGGGGCCGATGTCGGGCACGTAGCGCTGGGCGGACTCCATGTAGGAGCGCACCGAGAGGACGCCGCGCAGTTCGGTCAGGCCGGTGCGCCAGTGTTCGGCGGAGAACCTCCAGAAACCGGGCCAGCTGAGGGTGGCGGCCAGGTCGCGAGGGGTGAGCGCGGCGCGGGAGTAGTGCCGCCGGCTCAGCGAGAGGAACGCGTTGGGGCCGACCTCGAGACTGCCGTCGACGCGGCGGGTGAAATGGACGCCGAGGAAGGGGTAGCGGGGGTCGGGGACCGGGTAGACCATCCCGCGGACCAGCTCCCGCTTGGCCTCGCTCACCCGCATGTACTCGCCGCGGAACGGCACGATCCGGGGGGTCGGATCGCCGTCGATCCTGGCCCCGAGCCGGTCGGCCTGCAGGCCGGCGCAGAGGATCAGCTGATCGACCCGGTGCTGCTCCACCCATCCGCCGTGCCGCACGCTGACCTCGATGCCGCCCGCCCGTCGCCGGGCCGCGGTCACCTCGCGGCGCAGCAGCACCTCGCCGCCGGAGCTCTCGATCTCGCCGGCGAGGCTGCCGCAGACGGCGACGTAGTCGGTGATCGCCGTGTGCGGCGAGTGCAGTGCGGCCACGCCGGCGGCGTGGGGTTCGACCTCGGCGATCTCGCGTCCGTCCAGGCGCCGCAGGCCGGGTACGCCGTTGGCCCGGGCGGTCTTCTCGAGCGCGTCGAACCGGTCGAGCTCGCTCCCGTCGACGGCGACCACGAGCTTGCCGCACTCGTCGTAGGGCAGGGCATGCTCGGCGCAGTAGTCGCGCAGCAGGGCCCGCCCGCGGGTGCACAGCTCCGCCTTGAGGCTGCCCGGCCGGTAGTAGATGCCGGCATGGACGACGCCCGAGTTGTGGCCGGTCTGGTGGGCGCCCACCCGGTCCTCCTGCTCGAACACCTGCACCCGGACGCCGGGGCGCCGCTGGAGGATCTCGCGGGCGATCGCCAGGCCGAGGATGCCGCCGCCGACGACCGCGACGGTGGTGGCAGATGAAGGGGGCACGGCCGGATTGTTACACCCCCGTCGGGGGTGTGGGCGGTCTCAGCACGGACCGGTCTCGTGCGCGCTCAAGGCGTGCCGGGTCCGAGCCCGGTCGGAGCCGGGCCGGGAGGGCGGCGTACCCACGCAGGATGCGGGTGGGTCGACGCCCGGCGTCGGGGCGCAGGGTGAGGTCGGGGAACCGGTCGAAGAGGGCCCGCAGGCCGACCTCTCCCTCCATCCGGGCCAGGGCCGCGCCCAGGCAGTAGTGCCGGCCGGACGAGAAGGAGACGTGCTCGCGGGCGTTGTCGCGCGCCACGTCGAAGACGTCGGGGTCGGTGAAGACGGCCGGATCGCGGTTGGCTCCGGCCAGCACGGTGGTCACCACCGAGCCGCGGGGCACCTCGACGCCCCCGATCCGGGTGTCGCGTACGACGACCCGCCCGGTGATCAGCACCGGCGGGTCGTACCGGAGCACCTCGTCGACGGCGTTGGGCCACAGTGCGGGTTCGGCCCGCAGCCGGGCCAGTTGCTCGGGGTGGTCGTGCAGCAGGGCGATGCCGTTGCCGAGCAGGTTGACGGTCGTCTCGAAGCCGGCGGCGAAGACCAGACCGGCGGTGGCGCGGAGTTCCTTCTCGGAGAGGCCGACGCCGTCCTCGGAGGCGGCGATGAGCTGGGAGAGCAGGTTGTCGCCGGGTTCGGCGCGCAGTCGTTCCAGGTGCGCGGACAGCCACTCCTCGAACCGGGCGAGGGACGCTTCCACGGCCCGGAACTCGGACCAGCCGAGCCCCATGTCCAGGCTCGCGGCACCGCCGGCACCCATCGCGAGCACCCGCTCCCGTTCCGAGATCGGCACGCCCAGGATCTCCGAGATGACCGTGACGGGGAGCAGCCCGCAGTACTCCTCGACCAGGTCGATCTCCTCGCCCGCCGCGGTCCGGGCCTCGAGCCCGTCGAGCAGGTCGGCGGCGATCGCCTCGGTGCGCGTGCGGAGCCCGGCCACGGCCTTGGCGGTGAAGACCCGGGTGACCAGCCTGCGGTAGCGGGTGTGGTCGGGCGGTTCGGTGGCCAGCAGGGACGGCGGCCGCAACGGGTGGAAGACGCCCTGGTCGGCCCATCGGCTCAGGCGGAGCAGGTGCTCGGCGTTGCCGGGGATGATGCCGGAGACGACGTCGGGACTGCCCAGCGCCTCCTTGAGGACCCCGTGGTGTGCGGTGATGTGGCTGATCGCCCCCGCGTGCAGCGGGCCCCTGCTCCGGATGTCATCGAAGAGGTCGGTCAGGTCCTCGATGCGCCGGCCGGCGGACTCCACGATCAGGCGGCCCTGCAGATCACCCTTGGCGGCCGCTCGCCGCATCACCTGCCGGGGGAGCAGGTGGTCGATGCCCCAGCGCACGACCGGCTTGACCGGTTCGGCGGCGCGGCGTGCGGTGCCGTGGGTGAGTTCGCGGCCGCGGAGGCCCCAGGACGTGGGCGAGAGCTCGAGCACAGCATCTCCTGTCGCGTGGACATACCGACGGTATGCCACCGTAGCCCCAACCCGTACCGCCCGTCACCCGCTCCGTCACCCGCTCGGCAGTGCGGCACCACCTTTGCGATCCTGAGGGCATGGCGCGCTCACCCTCGGGGGACTCATTGATCGAGCGCGTGGTCCGGATCCTGGAGGCCTTCGACCCGGACACCCCCGCGCTGACGATCGGCGAACTCGCCGCGCGGGCCGACCTGCCCTCCTCGACGACCTCACGCCTGGTCGAACAACTGGTCGCCCACGGACTGCTTCGTCGCGACGACGAGCGTCGCGTGCGGGTCGGCGTGCGGCTGTGGGAGCTGGCCTCCCGCGCGTCCCCGACGCTCGCGCTCCGGCAGGTCGCGATGCCCTTCATGGAGGACATCCAGGCGGTCGTCGGCCACCACACCCAGCTCGGTGTGCTGGACGGGCGCGAGGTGCTCTTCCTCGAGCGGCTCTCGGCTCGCGGCGCGGTCATCAACCTCACCAAGGTCGCCGGGCGACTGCCGTTGCACGCCTCCTCGGGCGGGCTGGTGCTGCTCGCCCATGCGCCCCGGCCGCTGCGGGAGGCGGTGCTCGCCGCACCGCTGCGGCCCTTCACCCCCGCCACGGTCACCGACCCCGAGACGGTACGCCGGCTCCTCGCCGACATCCGCCACCAGGGCCACGCCCTGTGCGCCGGGTTCATCGACCCTGCCGCCACCGGCATCGCGGTACCTGTCCGCGACCCGCTCGGCAGGGTGATGGCCGCGCTCTCCGTCGTGGTCCCCAACGACCCCGACGCCTGGACCCACATCGGCGTCCTTCGCACAGCGGCCCGCGGACTCGAACGGGCCCTGCGTGCTCCCCGCGCCCCGTGACCCGGCTTCGTGGCCGGCTGTCGCGACGCTGGGATGGGGTGGGGCGGGACGATCCGGTGCCACGCGGATGCCGTCCATCCCGACGGTGACGGAAGGGCCCTGACCCGGGTGGCGACCCATTGAATGGGATCTAGGTCGTGAGGGGTGTCACAGGCGGCGCATGCTCTCCGGCATGTCGATCACGTCCGATGCCTCACCCCGCCAGGTGGCCCCGGCCGCACCCTCCTCCGGGGGCAAGGTCGGGCTGCGAGTGACGCGCGTCGAAACCCTGGCCGAAGGTGTCCGCGGGCTCACCCTGTCAGCGGCGGACGATGGCCGGCTTCCCGACTGGACGCCGGGGTCGCACGTCGACCTGACCTTCGACAACGGGCTCACCCGCCAGTACTCGCTGTGCGGCGACCGCTGGGACCCCCACACCTACCGGGTGGCCGTCCTGCGCGAGCCGGCCGGCCGGGGCGGGTCGGCGTACGTGCACGACGAGCTCGCCGAGGGCGACCGGGTCGAGTTGGCCGGACCGCGCAACAACTTCGCCCTCGCGCCCGCCGATCACTACCTGTTCATCGCGGGCGGCATCGGGATCACCCCGCTGCTGCCGATGATGGAGCAGGCGGCGATGCTCGACATCCCCTGGACGCTCCTGTACGGCGGCCGCCATCGCGCCTCGATGGCGTTCCTGGACCAGTTGGCCCGGTGGGGCGACCGCGTCCTGGTGCGGCCGCAGGACGAGTACGGGCTCCTGGACCTGAGCGTGATCGGCGACCAGCCGGCCGGCACCAAGGTCTACTGCTGCGGCCCGGAGCCGCTGCTCGACGCCGTCCGGGTGGCCGCGGCCGGGCTGCCCGCGGGGCACCTGCGCACCGAGCGGTTCGTGGCCGGTGCGATACCGCCACCGGTGCGGAGCACCTCCTTCGAGGTCGAACTCGCCCGCTCGGGCGTCACGGTCACCGTGGAGCCGGGGTCGAGCGTGCTCGACGCGGTCGCGGGCGCCGGCGTACCCATCCTCGCGTCGTGCCGGCAGGGCATCTGCGGGACCTGCGAGACCGGCGTCATCGACGGCACCCCCGACCACCGCGACTCGCTGCTCGACGACGAGGACCGCCGCCGCGGCGACTGCTTCTACCCGTGCGTCTCGCGGGCCGCCTGCGACCTGCTCGTGCTCGACGCCTGACCACCCCGAACCCGGAGACCCCGATGACCCTCACCACCGCCGTACCTACCAGCGCGACCGACCCGTTCGGCGACGACGTCCTCGCCGACCCGCTGCCCTTCCACCACGAGCTCCGCGAGGCCGGCCAGGTCGTCCACCTGGAGAGGTACGACGTCTACGCGATGGGTCGCTATGCCGAGGTGCATGCAGCGCTGGTCGACTGGCAGCGGTTCCAGTCGGGAGCCGGCGTCGGGCTGAGCAACTTCCGCCGGGAGAAGCCGTGGCGACCGCCGAGCCTGCTCCTCGAGACCGACCCGCCGGGACACGACGCCCCCCGGCACGTGCTCGAGCCGATCCTCGCTCCGCGTTCGCTGCGCCGGCTCCGGGAGTCGTGGCAGCAGACCGCCGACGACCTGGTCGACTCGTTGCTGGACCGGGGGACCATCGACGCCGTCGCCGACCTCGCCGAGGCGTACCCGCTGCGGGTCTTCCCCGACGCGGTCGGGCTCGGCCCGGACGGCCGCGAACACCTGCTGCCCTACGGAGACCACGCCTTCAACGCCTTCGGCCCGCCGAACCATCTCGTCGAGAAGGGCCAGGCCGGGCTGCCCGAGGTCTCCGGATGGGTGGGGGAGCAGTGCGCACGCGACCGGCTGACCCCGGACGGGTTCGGCGCCCGGATCTGGGAGGCCGCCGACCGCGGCGACATCACGCACGATCAGGCCCCGCTGATCGTCCGATCGCTGCTGACCGCCGGAGTCGACACGACCGTGCACGCGCTCGCCGCCGTGATCGACGGCTTCCTGAGCGCGCCCGATCAGTGGGAGTTGTTGCGCCGCGACCCGGGCCGCGCCCGGGTGGCCTTCGACGAGGCGATCAGGTGGGCCAGCCCGGTCCAGACGTTCTTCCGCACGGCCACCGTCGACGTACCGCTCGGCGACGCGGTGATCCCGGCGGGGGAGAAGATCCTGATGTTCCTGGGGTCGGCCAACCGCGACCCGCGCCGCTGGACCGACCCCGACCGGTTCGACCTGTCCCGCGACCCGTCCGGCCACGTCGGCTTCGGGATGGGGCTGCACCAGTGCGTCGGCCAGCACGTCGCCCGGCTGGAGGCCGAGTGCGTCCTGCGCGCACTCGCCTCGCGGGTCCGGGCGATCGAGCCCGCCGGCGAGTCCCGCCGCCACCTCAACAACACCCTGCGTGCCTGGGCCTCGCTGCCCGTGCGACTGGTCCCCGCCTGAGCGAGGTCGGCGCCCCAGCGGGCCCGGTGGAGGCCGATCGCGCGCTCAGTTGAGCACGACGATCCCGGCGTTGAGCGCGGTCGCGTAGCCCACCCAGGCCAGGTAGGGCGCCAGCAGCCACGCCGCCGACCGGCTGACGGGCCAGGCGAGCACCATCGTGACGAGGACGGCCACCCACAGGACCACGATGTCGACCAAGGCCCAGCCGTACCGGTCGGAGGCGAAGAACAGTGGGGTCCAGGCCAGGTTGAGCAGCAGTTGGACGATCCATGCCCACAGTCCCGGCCCGGCACCGGCCGCGCGCCAGACCAGCCAGCCCGCGACGCCGATCATCACGTAGAGCACGGTCCACACCGGACCGAACAACCACGACGGCGGCGCGAACGGCGGCAGTTCCAGGCTCCGATAGGTCTGGCTCGATCCCGAGGCCGCCAGCCCGCCGAGGATCGATACCGCAGCCACGGCAGCCAGGAACGGGAGCAGCGAGAGCCACGCCGCCGGCTTCCTGGTCGAGGACGTCGATGCGCTCATCCCGGGCATCCCCTCAGCGGTGGTCCGACTCGACCAGACCGCGGAGGTACGCCGCCTGGCCGACGTGCTGGGTGTCGTCGTTCATGACGCTGACCAGCCGGACACCGAGCGTCACCGGCGGGTCCCAGCGGGTGTCGACGATCCGGTCGAGGTCGGCCTCGCCGACGGTGGCGACGAACGCCAGCGTCTCGGCGTGGGTGGCACGGTAGTAGTCGAGCAGCAGTGCGGCCGGCGCGCGTACGACGGCGACCTGAGCGGAGGTGTGGCCGAAGCCGGTGTCGCCGACGTCGAGCGGTAGGGCGAAGCGGTCGGCGTACCCCTGGGAGGTCCACACCTGCTCCCTGCCGGCGACGTCGGCGATGTGGTCGTCCTGCACCCGGGTCAGGTGCCAGGCCAGCCAGGCGATCGTGTTGGCCTCGCCACTCGCCCGGTGGGTGAGCTGGTCGACGGTGAGGCCGTCGAGGGTCCGCTCGAGGTCATCCAGGACACGGTCGAAGCCGTCGGTCAGCAGTTCTGCCGGAGTCATGGCGTCGACCGTACGCCTGGGGCGCACCGGCCGTCTCAGAACTGGCCCAGGCCCTTGCCCACCAGGGAGACGCCGATGACGACCAGCAGCACCGCCATGATGACGGCGTTCTCGCGCTGTAGCCAGTCGCGCAGGGAGCCGAGGGCGCCGCGCAGTTTGTCTGCGGCCAGCAGGTAGCCGATCACCGGCACGGCCACGGTCGAGGCGGCGA
Organism: Nocardioides insulae DSM 17944; assembly: GCF_000422825.1. GTDB lineage: Bacteria > Actinomycetota > Actinomycetes > Propionibacteriales > Nocardioidaceae > Nocardioides > Nocardioides insulae. The sequence goes on from NZ_AUGU01000001.1 coordinate 27,107, forward strand.
TCACGGTGAAGATCGCGATCACCACGATCGTCGACCCGGTGCCGAGTGCCGCGGCGCCGAGGTCGAGGCCCGCGCCCGCGCCGAGCAGGAGGTTCTTGGGGTTGAGCGCGGAGAGAAGGAAGCCGATCCCGACGGCGGCCGGGAACCCGAGCTTGTCGATCGCCTGCATCCAGCCCGGCATCGTGGGCTCCTCGTCCGCGCCGGGCCGTTTGCGCCACTGACCCGCGGCCAGCACCACCATCAGGGCGCCGAGCACCAGTTGGATGGTGCCGGCGATCGGTTGGCTGCCGGAGTCCTCCTCCGGGAGGAGCGAGGAGAGCAACGTGAAGGCGGTGACCGCCACCACGATGCCGACCACCCAGCCGAGCAGGAACCCGGTGCTGGTGACCTTCGCCTTCGGCGAGAGCAGCATCAGGATCGCGGCGATGACCGGGATCGGGCTGATCGCCACACCCAGCGCGAGTGGGAGGACATCGCCGATCGCCTCACCCATGTGAGCTCCCGGATCGCACGGGGTCAGGGCAGATCGACATGCTTCCTCCAGGACACACGAACGACGACTCGGGCCAGTTCGGCGCTCATCCTGCCAGTGCCCGACCGGGGTGGTGGCGGGTGCCGCGCCGTGCTGGACTGTCCGGATGAGCATCCCGGTGCAGATCGATGACCTGAAGAGCGCGCTGACCGATTTCGGCAGTGGCTACCTGCTCACGACCAACGATGGCCGGGTCAAGGTGGTCACGGTCGATCCGGAGTACGACGGCACCCGGCTGCTCGTCACCGGTCCCGGCCGCGGCACCCTGAGCAACCTGGCCGGCAACGACGTCGTGACCCTGGTGTTCCCGCCGCTGCGACCGAAGGGGTACAGCCTGCTCATCGACGGCACCGCTCGGCCCGAGGGCGAGGACGTGCGGGTCGAACCGGCCTCCGCCGTACTCCACCGGCCGCGCTCGCACGCGGACGGGCCGGTCCCCGACGACGGTTGCGGGCACGACTGCGCCCCCGTCTGAGGGGAGCACCGGACGACGAGCGCCCGGGGTGTCGACGGGGTCGACCGAGGTATCCGGACAGATCGGCCCGGCTGAGTGCTCAGCCGGGCCGGTCGATGGCGTGGAGGCTCAGCGGACCGCGATCGGGTTGACCGGTGACCCGACCGCACCGGTGACCCGCAGCGGACCGGCGGTGAGGAAGAAGTCGTAGCGACCGTCCTCCGCAGACGCCTCGGCGAGCGCGTCGAGGTCCCACATCTCGCCCAGGAAGAGACCGATGTTGGGGATCGCGACCTGGTGCAGGGGCTGGAAGGCGACGTCGAACTCGTTCGGCCGGACCTCGAAGCCCCAGGTGTCGGTGGCGATCGCGGCGATCTCGGTGTCGTGCAGCCAGTCGGCGGTGGTGAAGGAGAGGCCGGGGGCCGGGCCGCCGGCGTACTCGCCCCAGCCCTCGCCGGCGGCGACGCCGCGACGGGCGCGGGTCAGCTGACCGGTGCGGACCAGGACGATGTCGCCGGTACCGACCGCGGAGGAGGGACCCTGCGCCTCGATGGTGGCGCGCAGGTGCTCCTCGGTGATCGCGAAGCCGTCGGGGAGTTCGCCGTCCTCGCCGACCGCGCGGCCCACGTCGAGCAGCACACCCCGACCCGAGATCACGTCCGCCACGGTCTCGATCCCGGTGACGCCGTCGCCGAGCGAGGTGACGACCTGGTCGGCCGGGCGGCCGTTCCAGGCGTGGCCGCGGTCGAAGATGTGACCCAGGCCGTCCCACTGGGTCGAGCACTGCAGCGGCATCGCGATCACGTCGTCCGCGCCACCGAGCCCGTGCGGGAAGCCCTGGATGCCGGCGACCGCGTCGGTGCCGGTGTCGAGCATCGTGTGCACCGGGTTGGTACGCCGGCGCCAGCCCTTCTGCGGGCCGTCCATGTCGAAGGGCAGCGAGAGCGAGTACGACGCCCCCGTGCGGACCAGCGTGGCAGCCGCCCGGCGTAACTCGTCGGTGAGGAAGTTCATCGTGCCGAGCACGTCGTCCTCGCCCCAGCGGCCCCAGTTGCGGACCCGGTCGGTGGTGGCCTTGATCGCACCCTCGGGGTCGGTGCGGTCCAGTTCCTCGGGGCTCATGCCACACCGCCCGCGGACAGGGTGCCGGCGTCGAGCTCGGCGAAGGTGTCGCTCACCCAGTCGGAGATGTAGCCGACCACGTGCGGGAAGTGGTCGAGGCCGATGTGCTCGGTCGCGCCCTCCTCGGGGGTGAAGACACGCAGCTGGCGCTTGGGGCTGTTCACCGCCTGGTCGTAGCTGCGGTGGGCGTACTCGAGCGGGATCTGCCGGTCGTTCTCCCCGTGCGCGATCAGGAAGGGCACGGTGATCTTCTCGACCACGCCGTCGAGGTGGATGTCCTCGGCGAAGTCGATGAAGGTGTCGACGTCGGGCTGGCCCCACACCCACAGCACGTGGTCCCAGTAGTGCGGCACCGGGTTCTCGCCCTCACGGTCGAGACGGCGCTTCTGCACCGCGCCCCAGTTGTGGTTCGCGCCCCAGGCGACGCACAGGGCCAGCCGCTTCTCGAAGGCGGCCGCACGCGGGGCGTAGTAGCCGCCCAGGGACCAGCCGACCAGGCCGATCCGGTCCGCCCGGACGTCCTCGCGAGCCTCCAGCCAGTCGATGCAGGCCGCCGCCCAGGCCTCGGTGTCGATCCGCGCGGTCAGCCCCTGCAGCCGCAGCGCCTCGCCGGCACCACCGCAGTCGACCATCAGGGTCGAGATGCCGCGGGCGGCGAGCTCGTGGTGGATGTCGGAGCCGAGCATCATCTCCTTGGTGGAGTCCAGACCGTTCCACACGATCATCACCGGGGCGGGGGTGCCGTCGGTCGAGGCGTTGTGGAAGTACGCCGGCAGCGAGGTCTCCACGCCGTTCTCGGTGTAGGGCACCGCGACCTTGGAGCTGGCGGGGTCGATGAACTCGAAGCTCTTCACCAGCAGGTCGACACTGCGCTGGTACTCCGCGTTGCGGCTGGGGTCCTTGGCGCTCTGCATCCGCTCGGCCTGGGAGACATAGACGCTGGCCCGGAAGTACTTCTGCCCGGCGGTACGCCGGTGACCGGCCTTCTCCGCCTCGACCGCCTGCTCCTCGAGCTGGTCGGCGACGGCGCGCCAGGCGGCCATGAACTCGCGGGTGCCGACGTCTGAGCCCTGGGCGGCCAGCTCGCGCAGCGGCCGGCAGGCCCGGTCCACCTCGTCGATGGTCCCGCCGGAGTTCAGGGTCGCCACGACGCCCAGGTTCCACACGTAGTTGCCGGGGAAGTACTCGTACATCTGTTGTCCTCTTACTGGTGGTTGGGCTGGTCTTGCGTGGGCGGGTCAGGGTGCGACGTAGTGCGGGCGCAGCGCGTCGCTGACTGTCTTGGCGCCGGCATGGGAGGAGGCACCGCCGTCGACGGGGATCTCGGCGCCGGTCACGTACGACGCCTCATCGGAGAGCAGGAAGGCGACCACGGCGGCCACCTCCGCGGGGCTTCCCGGTCGACCCAGGGGAGCCTCCGCCACCGAGGCGTCCCGGAAGACGTCCGGGGCGGAGGCGGTCATCGGGGTGTCGATGAAGCCGGGGTGCACGGCGTTGACCCGGATGCCGCGCCCACCCAGCTCCAGGGCAGCCGAGTGGGTCAGGCCGCGGACGGCCCATTTGCTGGTGGTGTAGGCCGCCGGGTAGTGGCCCTGGAGGGCGGCCAGCGAGCCGACGTTCACGATCGAGGCGCCGGCCCCCATCAGCGGGAGGAGGGCCTGGAGGCCCAGGGTCGGGCCGACGACGTTGACGTCGTAGACCGCGTGCATCGCCTCGGCGGTCAGGTCGCCGACCCGCGCCCGCCAGGTGACGCCGGCGCAGTTGACCAGGCCGTGGACGGCGGTGAGCTCGGTGGCCAGGTCGGCCCAGGCTCCACCGTCGGTGACGTCGAGCGGCCGAACACCGTCGCCGGGCTCGCGGTCGACCGCGATCGGCGTACCGCCCTCGCGGTGCACCGCCTCGACCACTGCTGCGCCGATGCCGGAGGCGGCACCGGTCACGACGACGGTTCGTCCTCGGAGTCGGGTCACGCGTCGACCTTCCGGTCCGCTCGGGCCGCGCGCGCGGCCGCCTGGTCGCGGCGTCGCACCGGCGGGAGCGCGGGGGCGGGGTCGGCCACGGCCACGGTGTTCGTCACGGAGCCGATGCCCTCGACCTCGATCGTGACCACGTCGCCGGGCTGGAGCGGCGGCGGGTCCTGGGTGCCGCGCAGGCCCCAGAGTTCGCCGAGGCAGCCGCCGTTGCCGACGGTGCCCGACCCCAGCACGTCGCCGGCCACCACCCGGCTGTCGCGGGAGGCATAGGCGATCATCGTCTCGAAGGTCCACCCGATGTTGGACAACAGGTCGCTGCCGATCTCCTCGCCGTTGATCGTGACCCGGCAGGCCAGGTCGAGGAACCCGTCCGCGTCGCGGTAAGGCTCGAGTTCGTCGGCCGTGACGATCCACGGGCCGAGCGTGGTGGAGAAGTCCTTGCCCTTGGCCGGGCCGAGGTTGACCTGCATCTCACGGCCCTGCAGGTCTCGGGCGGACCAGTCGTTGAACAGGGTGTAGCCGAAGACCAGGTCCCGCGCCGCGTCCACCGACACCGAGCGGCCCTCGCCGCCCACCACGACCGCGACCTCGAGCTCGAAGTCCCTAGCCTGGCAGGCGGCCGGGAAGACCGCCTCGTCCTCGGGACCGATGATCGCGTGCGGGTTGGTGAAGTAGAACGTCGGCGCGTCGTACCAGGCGTCCGGTACGCCGGCGACGCCGTCCACCGAGCGGCGTACACCCTGCACGTGCTCCTCGAAGGCCACGAAGTCTCGCACCGACGCGGGCACCAGCGGAGGAAGCAGCCGTACGTCGGCCAGCGGCCGGCCCTCGACCGCGAGCGCCTTGGTGGCGAGACGGTCCAGGTTGACCCTGCCCCCGTCGATCAGGCTGCGCATGTCCATCCCCGCCGGAAGCGGGTGGATCAGCCCCTCTTCGACGCGGACCACGCCCACCCGCGGGTTGGCGGTCCCGGGGGCGAGGTAGGTGGCGAGTTTCATCGGGCTCCTTGGGTGGTGGGGGTGGACGTTTCACCGGTTCACCGGGGAAAGGTGCGTTTCCAGGCCGAACATCGGCCAGCAAGTGCACCTTTCCCCTGGGCGCGGTGACGGATGGGTCGCGAGTGACTCGGGCGGGTCAGACCGGGGGCGCGACGAAGCAGCCCTTGTCGGGGTCGTTGAAGGACTGGCTGGCGACCAGTTCGTCCATCGGGTTGGCGGTGCCCCACTGGTCGGTGACCTCCGGGTCGGAGAAGTCGTATAGGTGGGGGTGCCAGGTGTCCTCGTCGAGCTCCTCGAGCTCGGTCGTGTACTCGATGGTGTTGCCGTGCGGGTCGAGGAAGTAGGAGAAGGTGTTGTTGCCGGCCAGGTGTCGGCCCGGGCCCCAGATCTTCTCGGTGCCGGCCCGCAGCAGTCGGCCGGTGCCGCGCATGTACTCGTCGAGGCCGCGCAGCTCGAAGGACGCGTGGTGCAGCGCCACGTGCGGTCCGCGGGCGATCGCGATGGAGTGGTGGAAGGAGTTGGTGCGCAGGAACCACATCACCTCGCCCATGTGCGGGTGGCCCAGGGTGTCGGAGAGCGCGAAGCCGAGGTGGCGCTGGTAGAACGCCACGGTCTGCTCGGGGTTCGGCGAGTTGAGTACGACGTGGGAGAGCTTGACCGGGATCGACTCGCCCTCCTCGACCTTGCGGTGCTTGCGCACCGCGACGTCGCAGGAGACCTCGAGGGTGCGGCCGTCGTTGTCGAAGAAGCGGAAGCCGTAGCCGCCGCCGGGGGTGTTCATGATGCCGGGTTCGGTCACGAGCTGGACGCCGGAGGCGATCAGCCGGGCGGCCATCGCGTCCACATCGGCCGGCGAGGCGGCGCCGAAGGCGACCAGGTCGAGCCGCTTCTGGTCCGACTTCCGCAGCCGCACCGAGTACTGCTCGGGCGAGCCCTCCGCAGCCAGGAATGAGATCCCCGTGTCGGTCGTCTCGGCCGACAGACCCCAGGTCTCGGTGTAGAACTTCAGCTGCTTGTCGTAGTCCGGCACGGCCAGGTCGACGTGGCGAAGGTGGGTGATGAGGCGCTCGCTCGGCGCCCAAAGCGGGGACTCGGAGACGAGTGATGACTGGGTCATGGGGTGGTCCTTCGGTGGTCCTTGGGTGGTTCAGTACGAGAGGTCAGGCGGGCTCGGAGACGAGGGCAGCGATCCGGCCCATCAGGCCGGGCACGTCGCCCTGTTCGTGATCCAGCAGCCACCGGCACAGCTGGAGGGAGGCCTCGACGACGGCCTTCGCGCGGGGGAGGCGGCGGTCGGTGAGCGCCGGCCAGACGTGGTCGAGGGTGTCGTGGGTGGTCAGCAGTTCGGCCAGGACGACGGCGTCCTCGAGTGCCTGGGCCGCACCCTGGGCCAGGGTCGGGGGGCAGCTGTGCGCGGCGTCGCCGATGATCACGACCCGGCCGCGGTTCCACGCGCCGTCCACGACGTGGCTCTCGAAGTGGGTGTGGTTGACCCGGTCGGGCACGGTGAGGTGGGCGCGGATCTCGTCCCAGGGCCCGTGGTAGCCCTCGGAGAGTTCCCGCATCACCGTGAGGCCCTCCTCGGGGGTGAGGCCGGTGCGGTCCTGGGCGGGCTCGACGATGTAGGCGTAGAGGCTGTCCTCGGAGGTGGGGCAGTAGCCCGCGATGTACGACGGCCCGCCGTAGACCAGGTCGGTGCGCGTCACCGAGTCCGGCCGGGCGGTGAAGGCCCGCCAGATGCCCATGCCGACCGGCTCCGGCCGGGTCTCGATGCCGATCTGGGCCCGGGTCCACGAGCCGATCCCGTCGGCGCCGACCACGACGTCGTACCGTCCGGTCGAACCGTCGGCGAAGCTCACCGTGACGCCGTCGGCGTCCTGCTCGAGGCCGGTGGCGGTGAGGCCGAAGCGGAGCTTGGCGCCCGCGTCGCTGGCCCGGTCGGCGAGGATCCGGGCGAGGGTGGGGCGGTACATCCCCATCGTGGCGGGCAGGTCGGGGCCGCCGGTGCGGTCCTCGGTCAGCTCCACGATCAGGGTGCCGGCCGGGTCGGGGGCGCGTAGGCCGAGGGTGTCGTAGCCGTAGCCCTCCGCCTCGACCTGCTCCCACACGCCGAGCTGCTCCAGGACGCGCAGGGCGTTGCCCTGCAGGGTGATCCCGGAGCCGAGCGCGGAGACGTCCGGCTTGGCCTCGACCAGGTCGACCGAGACGCCGGCCTCGGCGAGGCGGATCGCGGTCGCGGTGCCGGCGGCACCCGCGCCGATCACGAGAACGGAACGTACGGCGGGCATCAGCGACCTCCGGGCGGGGTAGGGGACAGGGGCTGTGACGGCTACCACTGTCGCCGCGCACGCACTATCAGGGAAGACCCGATCGCCGATGGTCGGTATCCGTCCGGTGAATGCCGCGCTAGCATTCGTCCATGGCTGCGGACCCCCTGCGCAACCTCGACCTCAACCTCCTGCCCGCACTCGATGCGCTCCTGGAGGAGCGCAACGTCACCCGTGCGGCCGAGCGGCTCGGGCTCAGTCAGCCTGCGGTCTCCGCGGCCCTGCGCCGCCTCCGCAGGCACTTCGGCGACGAACTGCTGGTGCGCATCGGCAACCGCTACGACCTCTCCCCGCTGGCGGTGCAACTGCGGGCCGCCTCGGCAGGTGCGCTGGCGGGAGTACGCCGGGTGTTCGAGGCCGCGCCCGCCTTCGATCCGGCCACGACCACCCGCGAGTTCAGCATCATCGCCTCGGACTACTCCGCGAGCGTGCTGGGCGACCATCTCGCCACCCTGATGGCCCGCGCGGCGCCGCACGCCCGGCTCCGGTTCGCCGCCCAGACCCATGCCTCGGTCGACGAAGCACCCGAGTCACTGCGGGTGGTCGACGGGATGGTGCTCCCGCACGGCTTCCTGGCAGACCTGCCCTCGACGCCGGTCTACACCGACAGTTGGGTGCTGCTGGTGTCGGCGGACAACGACGAGGTGGGTGCCCGGATCAGTCTGGAGCGGCTTGCCGAGATGCCCTGGGTGCTCACCCACCATGCGCCGACGGCGTATACCCCGGCCGCCCGGCAGTTCAGCATGCTGGGCTTCGAGCCGGAGGTCCAGGTGGTCACCGAGAACTTCCTGCCGGTGCCCTACCTGGTGGCCGGCACCCGCCGGGTGGCGCTGCTCCAGCGGCAGCTCGCGGTGCGGCTGGCCGACGCCGCCGGCGTACGACTGCTGCCCTGCCCCTGGGAGGTGACGCCGCTCAAGGAGGCGTTCTGGTGGCACCCGATCTACCGGTCGGACCCGGCGCACGCCTGGCTGCGCGAGATGATGACCGAGGCCGGGCGCCTCGTGGAGCAGCGATTCCGGCCCTGACCTGCGCTTATCCATGAGGCTGATACCTCGGTATCGGTGAGATTCGCTTCCGCATCCCAGTGCGGATCCGCACGCTGTTCCGGTGCGTGACTGCCGTCACGCTCAGATCACTGTGAACATCTCGGGCTCATCGCGGGAGAACGCCATGCCAATCGACCCTCTGACGTCAGCGAACACCGCTGCTGCCGTCTCCTCCCGCCCTGGTGCCCAGCCCCGAGCCGGGCGCACCCAGGGCTTCCTGCTGATGTTCATCAGCTGCCTTCCCATCCTGGGCGCGGTGCTGCTGGCGCCGATCCTGCCGACGATGCAGGACCACTTCGGCGACGGTGCCCAGGCCACCGCGCTGGTGCCGCTGACCCTGACCGCACCGGCGCTGATGGTGGGTCTGCTGGCCCCCTTCGCCGGCGGGTTCGTGGACAAGTTCGGCCGCAAGCGGCTGCTGGTGATCGGACTGGTCGTGTACGCCGCCTTCGGCACCGCCCCGATCTGGCTGGACGGGCTGGTCCCGATCGTGCTCAGCCGCATCGGAGTCGGCATCGCCGAGGCCGCGATCATGACCTGCTGCACCACCCTGATCGCCGACTACTTCTCCGGCAGCGAGCGGGACCGCTGGCTGGGTCTGCAGACGGTCTTCGCCTCCGTCTCTGCGACCCTCTTCTTCGCCCTCGGCGGTGCGCTGGGCGCGCACAGCTGGCGCACGCCGTTCTGGCTCTACGCCTCCAGCCTGATCTTCGCGGTGTTGGCCGCGACCCTGCTCTGGCAGCCGCATGCCGAGGGGCACAAGGCCGGCGCGGCCGCCAAGCACGAGCTGCCGCCGTTCCCGTGGAACCGGGTGCTGGTGCCGGCCGCGGTGACCCTCTTCGGTGGCATCGTCTTCTACACCCCGATCGTGGAACTGCCCTACGTGCTCGACGAGATCGGCATCACCGCCGTGCCCGCGATCGGCGCGGTCACCGCGATCGCCTCGCTGGCCACCGCGGTCGGCGCCTTCACCTTCGGTCGGATCTCGCAGCGCGGTACGGCGGTCCTGCTGCCCACCGCGTTCGCCCTGGCCGGCGTGGGACTGGCGCTGGTCGGTCTCACCGAGGCGCTGCCGGTGATCGTGGCGGGCGCGATCATCGCCTCCGCCGGCACCGGCCTGATGCTCCCGACCCTGCTCACCTGGGCGCTGTCCGGTCTCACCTTCGAGGACCGCGGCCGCGGCACCGGGATGTGGACCGCCGCACTGTTCCTCGGCGAGTTCATCTGCCCGCTGCTCATCGTCGCCCTCACCGCGGCGGTCGGCGGACTGGGCGGCGCGCTGATCCTCGTCGGCGTGGTGGCCCTGGTCATGGCCGTGCTCACCCGGCGGCTCCTGACCCGGCGCACCGCCGTCGCAGCCTGAGCCTCCCTCACCGACTCCCGACCCGAAAGGCCCCCTCATGTGTCATGTCCTCAACCAGGCCGTCGCCTCGGTCCCCAAGACCGACCGTCGTCGACTGCTGTCGATGGCGGGACTCGGTGCCGCGGGCATCGCGGCGGCGGGTGTCGCCGGTGCCGCGCCGGCCGCTGCCTCGCCCGGTCGGCGCGGTCGGCTCGAACAGGGCAGGGGCAAGGTGCCCGGCGGTGCCGGACGTCGTACCCGGGTCGTGATGCTGGGTACGGCGGGCGGCCCGGCGCTGGTCGATCCCGACCGGCACGGGGTCTCGACCGCCATCGTCTACGAGGACAAGGTGTACGTCGTCGACCTCGGCGTCGGTTCGTTCAACCGGTTGGAGCAGAGCGGGTTGGCACCGGACACCGGGCTCGGGTCGAGCCTGTCCTGGGTGCGCGGCATCTTCTTCACCCACCTGCACAGCGACCACACCGTCGACTGGCCGGCGGTGTACGCGACCGGGTCGATGAACATCGTCGAGCGTGCGGGCGACCCGATCCAGGTCTTCGGGCCGGGGTCGCGCGACACCCTCACCCGGGTCTACCCGCCGACCCGCCCGGCACCGGCGCTGGTCAACCCGGAGGACCCGACGCCGGGGATCTCGTCCATGACCCGGCACCTGCGCAACGCCTTCGCCCAGGACTTCAACGACCGGCTGCGGGACAGCAACTTCCCCGACCCCGATTCGCTCTTCCAGGTGCACGACATCGACCACTCGGGCCTGTGGACCGTCGACCCGCAGGGCATCCCGCCCCGGCTGGATGCGCCGATCCGGGTGTGGGAGGACGGTGACGTCAAGGTCACCGCCACCCTCGTCGACCACCGGCCCACCGCGCCGGCCTACGGCTTCCGGTTCGACACCCCCGACGGTTCGGTGGTGGTCTCCGGCGACACCTGCGTGAGCCAGAACCTGATCGATCTGGCCCGCGGCGCCGACGTGCTGGTGCACGAGGTCATCGACCCGGCGTTCGTCGACCAACTCACGGCCTCGCTGCCGCCCGGCACGGCCGAGTCGGTGCGCGAGCACCTGCTGATCTCGCACACCACCATCGAGCAGGTCGGTCGCGACGTTGCCGAGCCCGCGGGGGTCGGCACCCTCGCCCTGACCCACATGGTGCCGGGGACGGCACCCACCTCGACCTGGCGGAAGGCGCAGCGCGGCTTCTCCGGCGAACTCGTCATCGGCGAGGACCTGCTCGAGATCGGTGTCGGCCGGGCCCGCTGGAGGGCGTGAGCTTCGGCCCCGACCGCCGGGCCGGCCCAGGGGTTCCAGCGCGGGGTGGAATCCGGGACGGTTCGGCGGGATGGGGCCCACTCGGCGCGGCGGACCCTGTTCAGCGGGGGCCGCACCGGGCAGGCTGGCTGCCATGACGACCGAGAACGGTTCCAGTCCGAGCATCGTCGTGGTGGGTGGCGGCCTGGCCGGCGCCAGTGCCGTGCGGGAGTTGCGCGAGGCCGGTCACGACGGGCCGATCAGTCTCGTCGCGGCCGAGCCGCACCCGCCCTACGAGCGCCCGCCGCTGTCCAAGGGGATCCTGCTCGGCACCGCCGAGGCCGAGTCCGCGCAGGTGCTCGAGACGCAGTGGTACGCCGATCACGACGTGTCGCTGTTCACCGGCACGGCCGTCACCGGGCTCGACCCGGCCGCGGGGCAGGTGCTGCTCGGCGACACCCATCTGGCCTATGACCGGCTGCTGCTGGCGACCGGGTCGGTGCCCCGCCGCCTGCCCGAGCTGGACGCCCACCATCTGCCGGTCACCTACCTGCGGATCCTGGAGGAGTCGGTCGCCCTGCGGGGCTGGCTGGTGGGTGCGACCGACGGCCACCTGCTGATCGTCGGCGCCGGCTGGATCGGCCTGGAGATCGCCTCCGCCGCCCGCCAGGCCGGGATCCGGGTCACCGTGGTCGACCCCGCCGATCAACCCCTGCTCAAGGTGCTCGGACCGGAGGTTGCGCCGTACTTCGCCGCCCTGCACCGCAGCCACGACGTCGACCTGCGCCTCGGCGTCACCGTGCAGGAGGCCCTGGCGGACGGCGCGGTCATGCTCAGCGACGGCGACACCGTGCGACCCGACCTGATCGCGGTCGGGATCGGGGTGGCCCCCGACGACCGGCTCGCCCGCGCTGCCGGTCTCGCGGTCGAGGACGGCGTCCTGGTCGACGCGTCCCTGCGCACCAGCGACCCGCGGATCTTCGCCGCCGGCGACGTCGCCAACCACGACCACCCGGTGCTCGGTCGCCGGATCCGGGTGGAGCACTGGGACACCGCGATCCACCAGGGCCGCGCGGCCGCGCGGGCGATGCTGGGCCAGGGGGCGCCGTACGAGCGACTGCCCTACTTCTTCACCGATCAGTACGACATGGGTATCGAGTACGTCGGCAGCGTCGGCCCCGACGGCTACGACGAGGTGGCGATCCGAGGGGACGACCTGGTCGCCGGCCTGAGCGCGCTGTGGATCAAGGACGGGGTCATCGTGGCCGGCATGCACGCCAACGACTGGGACGCCATCGACGACCTGCGTGCCCTGGTCGGCGGCCCCGCCCCCGAGGGCACCACCGACCCGGAGGTCACCCTGGGCGATCTCGCCTCCCGGTTGGGGTGAGACCCGGCTCACGCTCGCACTAGGGTGAGCCCATGAGCGGACTCAAGCTGGGACTGGGCCAGGGCTACTGGGGCTCGGGCCCGCCCCAGGGAATGGTCGAGGCGGCCAAGACCGCCGAGGAGCTGGGCTACGACTCGGTGTGGACCGCCGAGGCCTACGGCAGCGACTGCTTCACCCCGCTGTCGTGGCTCGGCGCGCACACCTCGCGCCTCAAGCTCGGCACCGGCATCGTCCAGCTCTCCGCGCGCACCCCCACCGCGACCGCGATGGCGGCGATGACCCTCGACCACCTCTCCGGGGGCCGGATGGTGCTGGGGATCGGCGCCTCCGGACCACAGGTGGTGGAGGGCTGGTACGGCCAGCCCTATCCCAAGCCATTGGCCCGCACGAGGGAGTACGTCGACATCCTGCGCGCGACGTTCGCGCGCGAGGTGGTCACCTACGAGGGCGAGTTCTACCGACTGCCCTACGACGGCACGCTGGGCCCGCGCAGCTCCGGCCTGGGCAAGCCGCTCAAGTCGACCCTGCACCCCCGGCGTACCGACATCCCGATCCTGCTGGCCGCCGAGGGACCCAAGAACGTCGCCCTCGCCGGGGAGATCGCGGACGGCTGGATCCCGATGCTCTACGGCCCCGAGCACACCCAGTACTACGACGACGCCCTGGCCGAGGGCTTCGCCCGCCGCGAGGGCGGTCGGCCCGACGACTTCCAGATCTCCTGCCTCACCTCCGTCGTCGTCGACGACGACCTGGAGAAGGCGGCCGACCAGGTGCGGCCCTTCCTGGCGCTCTACGTCGGCGGGATGGGGGCCAAGGGCGCCAACTTCCACTACGCCGCGGTGGCGCGGATGGGGTTCGAGGCCGAGTGCGCGGTGATCCAGGAGCACTACCTGGCCGGGCGCAAGGCCGAGGCGATCGCGGCGGTGCCCACCTCGATGGTGGAGAAGATCTCGCTGATCGGCCCGAAGGAGAAGATCCGAGATGACCTCGAGGCCTGGAAGGAATCGCCCGTGACGACCCTGTTGGTCGGCAACAACGACCCCGAGGTGATGCGGATGATGGCGGAGTACGTCCTGTGAGCGCCGTGACCGAGGCCCCGGACACGGTGCGACGCTGGCACGCCGCCGCGGCGAGCAAGGACCCCGCCCGGATCCCCGAACTGCTGGCGCAGGACGTCGTGTTCAAGAGCCCCGCGGTCTTCACGCCGCAGGAGGGCATCGAGAGGACCACGGCGTACCTCGCTGCCGCCTTCGCGGTGCTCAACCCCACCCTGGTCTACCAGCGGGAGTGGTATGCCGAGGACTCCGCGGTGCTCGAGTTCAGCTGCGACCTCGACGGCATCTCGGTGCAGGGCATCGACATGTTCACCTGGAACGCTGAGGGTCTGATCACCGATTTCACCGTGATGGTCCGGCCGGTCAAGGGACTGCAGAAGGTGATCGAACTGATGTCCGCGCAGCTGACCTCCCAGGCCGGCTGAGCCGGCGTTCCGCGGCCGAGTCCGTCGCGGCCGGCGGTGCGGCATCGGCTGTCGCACCGCCGGCTCCCACCGAGGTCGGCAGCGCACGTCGAGGCGGCCCGACGCCTGGTTCGACGCACGGTCCGAAGCCCTGGCGGGCACCCGCCGCGGCCGCGCTCCGGCCGGTGGATAGGGTCGCGAGCATGGCCGGGTGGTTCGAGGACAACACCCACCACTGGGAGGACTGGTCGCTGGACGAGCTCCTGGTGGCCAAGGGCGAGCACCGGATCAGCCTGGTCGTGCCCGCCCGCAACGAGGCGGCCACGGTGGGTGACGTCGTACGCCGGTTGCGGTCCTCGCCGGCGGGACAGCGGCTGGTGGACGAGGTCGTGGTGATCGACTCCGACTCCACCGACGCCACCGCACGGGTGGCCTCGGAGGCCGGCGCGGTGGTGCACGCCGCCGCGGGCATCCGTCCCGACCTGGGGAGCCATCCGGGCAAGGGCGAGGCGATGTGGAAGTCGCTGTTCGTGGCCACCGGCGACCTGATCGTCTTCATCGACGCCGACCTCACCGAATGGGACGAGCACTTCGTGCCCGGCCTGCTCGGGCCGCTGCTGACCCGGCCGGAGGTGAGCCTGGTCAAGGGCTTCTACCGTCGCCCCGGTGAACACGGGCTGGACGGTGGCCGGGTCACCGAACTCGTCGCCCGTCCGCTGATCGCGCTGCTCGCCCCCGAACTCGCCGACCTGGTCCAGCCGCTGGCGGGGGAGTGGGCGGTACGCCGGAGCCTCTTCGAGACGCTGTCGGTGCCGACCGGGTACGCCGTCGAGCTGGCCTCGCTGGTCGACACCGTGGCCGGCCACGGGATGAGCGCGCTCGCCCAGGTCGATCTGGGCCGCCGCGGTCACCGGCATCAGGACCTGCTCGACCTGGGCGTGATGGCCACCCAGTTGCTCGCCGCGATGGCGCGCCGGGTGGGTGCCGAGGCGGAGGGGGAGCGGGTCGTGTTGGAACAGTTCGTGCCCGGTGACCGGATCACCCGGGACACTCGATCGGTGCTGGTGGCTGAGCGGCCGCCGGCGCAGGAGGTTCGATGAGGCTCGGCCGGCATCACTTCGACGACGATCAGCCGCTGATGATGGCGATCGTCAACCGCACCCCGGACTCGTTCTACGACCGGGGCGCGACCTGGGCGGAGGACGCAGCCTTCGAGCGGGTGCGCACCGTCGTCGAGCAGGGCGCCGAGATCGTCGACATCGGCGGGATCAAGGCGGCCCCCGGCGTGGAGATCGGGCCGGCGGAGGAGAAGGCCCGGGTGGTCGACTTCGTCGCCCGGGTGCGGGACACGTTCCCCCACGTGGTCATCTCCGTGGACACCTGGCGGGCCGAGGTGGGCGACGCCGTCTGCCGGGCCGGGGCCGACCTGATCAACGACGCCTGGGGCGGTGCCGACCCCGAACTCGTCGACGTCGCCGCCGCCCACGACGTCGCCCTGGTCTGCACCCACACCGGCGGCGTCACGCCGCGCACCAGGCCCTACCGGATCGAGTACGCCGACGTCGTACGCGCCGCGATCGAGGACACGGTGGGGTACGTCGAGCGGGCGTTGGCCGCCGGCGTGGCACGCGAGTCCCTGGTGATCGACCCGGCCCACGACTTCGGCAAGAACACCTTCCACTCCCTCGAACTCACCCGTCGGCTCGGCGAGATGGTCGCCACCGGCTGGCCGGTGCTGGTCTCGCTGTCCAACAAGGACTTCGTCGGCGAGACCCTCGACCGCCCGGTCGGCGAGCGGCTCACCGGCACGCTGGCGGCCACGTCGGTCTGCGCCCTCGCCGGCGCGCGGATCTTCCGGGTGCACGAGGTGATCGAGACCCGCGACACCGTCGACATGGTCTGGAGCATCGCCGGGCGCCGCCGTCCCACCCACGCGATCAGGGGGATCCAGTGACCCGCATCGCCCTCGTGCCGGGCGCTCTCGCGCTGCTGCCCGAATACGCCTCCCGAACCGACCCCGTCGCACCGCTGCGCCGGGCCTGCCTGGACGCCGTCGCCTGGCTCGGGCCCGACGTCCGCGTGGTCGCCTCGCCCCAGGGGGAACGGGTCGCCGGGTCCCTCCTGTCCGCCGATTTCGCCCGCTCCGAGGTCCCCGACACCTTCGACGGTCCCCGCGAAGCGGCCTACCTCGTGGTCGGCAACGGCACCGCCTGCCGCACCGAGAAGGCGCCCGGCCACCTCGACCCCCGCGCCGACCTGTTCGACCGGCGCATCGCCCTCGCCCTGGGGGTGGACACCGGCACCCCCGACCCCGCCGCCCTCCGCTCCGTCGACCCCGCCCTCGCCGAGGAGCTCTGGGCCGACCTCACCTGTCTCCCCCGACTCGCCGACCTCCTCGACGGCGCTCGCACCACCGCGGTCGACTACGCCGCGGACCCGTTCGGGGTCATGTACTGGGTCCTTCGCTGGCGGGCCTGACTACGCCATCTTCCCCGGCGGCTCTCGCGCGAGACCGTCGACTTGTCGAACCCGATCCGCTCCCCGCTCGATGTCCGGGCCTCCCGCACCACGAGCCCAGCCTCGATCACACAGCGATCCGCAATCGGGTAAGGCGAAGTCTTGGGAGCGATCCAGACGGGCTTCGCGTCGGGGACCGGTAGCCGTTCGGCTTGCGGGACGAGACTGGACCCGCGCTGACGAACTGCACATCGGCCCAATGTGGCGCGCCACCGGCCGCACCGATGGGCGCTGCGCGCGATACGCAGCCGCCGAGGCTCTCGCGCCACCGCTTGCCAACAACGTCGTCGGGAACGGCGTCACGGATGGCGCTGAAGAACCCAGCGACCGCACCCGCATGGTCGGAGTACGCCCACGGATTGTGGGTGGTTACGTACCAGCCCGACTCCGCCAGGCTCTTCCCAATCTCTTCGATCAGGCTCTTCCCAATCTCTTCGATCAGGGTGGTTTTGCTGGACCCCCAGGAGCCGACCAGCGCTGCGACGGAGCTCTCGGACTGCTCACACGGTCTGCAGAATGCGGGCCATCTGGTCGGCAAGTCGCTCGCGGTCCAGCCGGTCCTCGGACATGGTCGCCGGGTCGTCCGAGTTAAGGTTGCGTCGCTGCCGGCCGAGGCTGCGTCCAGGAGCGGCATCGGCAGCGCCGTGCTGAGCTGGTTCTGCCGCGGCCGACGCAGTTGTGGACGGGTCAGGCTCCTGGCTGCGCCGGGTGAAATAATTACGCACACCCATTCCCTTCCTCACAGTCGTCGGGCGGAGTCGGGGCTCGCCTTGATGTTAGGGCTACGAGCCGAGAGCCTGACGTAGCTCGTCGCCATCGACTGCTCCCGGCGCCGTGGGAAGGAGCTCGATCACAAGCCGCGGAGCCTTGCACGGAGAGTCGGCCTACTCACGCGCAGCGGCCGCGATCAGGACCATCCCGTTCCGCGCGGTCCAGCAATTCGCACGGCTGAGTCTCCGGTGGCCGACCAACCGTCGTGACGTCGTGATCGCGCAGCGACAACCTGTCAGCCCAAGCGCGCGGCGAGCGCGCTGGCAGCTTGATGCACCTCATCACCGAGTGAGGTCGGGTCTTCGAAGGCAGGATTGCGGCTTGGCCCCGCGACCTGGATTGCGGCCACACACACGTTGGGGGATGTCAGGACGGGGGCTCCCACCGATGAGGCACCACTGACCCGCTCGTCTCGCGACTCTACCCATCCTCGCGTGCGGAGTTCCTTGAGCTCTTCGTGGAACTCGTCGAGGGTCACCTCTACGCCATTCGCGCGGATGAAAGCGGGGCGGCCGAGGGTGTCCTCCAGTTCGGGCCGGAGTGCATCCCAATCCATGTACGCCGCCAGGACCTTGCCGGCGCCTAGGTAGAGCGGAAGTCGCTCACCGATGGGCAGCACGTACCTCAAGGGGTCGTCACCCTGGATGCGGGCAACTACCGCTCTTGAGATGCCAGCGCGCACGAAGACAGAGCTGGTCAGGCCTGTCGAGGCCGCTAATTGTTGAAGCACGATCGGCGCTGCCGCGGCCACCCGATTCGTTGCCAGGTAGGCGTGTGCCCCAAAGAGCATGGCAACGCCGGTGCGATAGCCGGCCTCATCATGTTCGACTCTCCCGCGCTCCTCGAGTGCGTTCAGGATCCGCTGCGTTGTGGCTACGTGGAGTCCTGCTCGCCTCGCCACCTCACTGAGACGGATGGGCGCGCGGGCCGCTTCGAGCACCTCGAGGACGTCGATGGCCCGGTCCAGGGAGCGCATCGTGTTCGACGTTTTGGTTGGAGTCACTGCTCTTCTCTCGTCCCGAATCGGCGGGTCACAGCGATCGATTATCGACCACTCCGTCCGATGTCCTCCACCGGCCGGGTCGCCTACACGCCGGGTGTTGACAGCGTGAGTACCGTCACGCATAGTTCTCATGTTTTGATAGACCTTATCACGGAATGAGAATCATGGGTAGTTCAAAGACCACCCCGGATGCCGCCGTCACCGCGGAGCACCGGTCGCCCCGGCGGCTTGACGCCGTGGTCGCCGCCCTGGTCACTTGCCTCGGTGTGGCAGCGATACTCGGGTCGCGAACGCTCGGCTACTGGGTCGAATTGGGACCTGGCCCTGGTTTCTTCCCGCTGTGGTTGGGAGTCGCGCTCACACTGCTCGGTGGCATCTGGCTGGTGATGGAAGTCCGCGCCTGGCGGAGCCCTTCAGGCACTGACGTGGCCGAGGTGTCCGCCGAGGAGGCGACGCCGGAGTACGACCTGTCCACCGTGATCGCGATCTTGGGAAGCCTTTGCGTGCTCGCGGCCTGCCTCGAGCCGATCGGCTACCAGCTGAGCATGCTCGTGTTCTTGCTCTACCACCTGATGGTGCTCGGCCGACGAGGGCCCGTGCTGTCGATCGTGATCGCTTTGTGTGGCAGCTTCGGCGTCTTCACGATCTTCACACGGTTCCTGACGGTGCCGCTTCCCACGTCCTCCATCCCGTTTCTTCGAGACCTGGGGCTGTGAGACGTGGATACCTTCACCGCACTGGCCGAAGGGTTCGGCGCTGCGCTCTCCCCACAGAATCTGCTCTTCGCCCTGATCGGCTGCCTACTCGGCACCATCCTCGGGATCCTGCCGGGGATCGGGTCGACGGCCGGCATGGCCATCCTGATCCCACTCACACTGGCGATGGACCCGACCAGCGCGATCATCATGCTCGCTGCGATCTTCTATGGCGGCGCGTACGGCGGCACGATCACCAGCGTCCTGCTCAATATCCCTGGCGAGGGCGAATCCGCCATCACCTGTATCGACGGGTATCAGATGACCTTGCGCGGTCGCGCTGGGGTCGCGCTGACGACGGCGGGCGTCGGTTCCTTCATCGGGGGGACCATCGCAACCCTCGCACTGGTGGTGGCGGCCCAGCCTCTGGCCGAGCTTGGTCTGCGAATCGGCCCGCCGGAGTTCTTCTCCCTGGTGATGATTGGTCTCGCGTTGCTGGTCGGGTTGGTCGGCCGGTCTGTCTTGAAGGGGCTGATCTCGGCCTGTCTCGGCCTACTCATCGCCATGGTCGGGATCGACCCGGTGATGGGCCTGCCACGGTTCACCTTCGGGCTCCCACACTTCTTCGACGGAATCAGCTATGTGCCCGTCCTGGTGGGCATCTTTGGACTCGGCGAGATGCTCGCCACTAGCGGTGCCGCCCCGCGGCCCAAGGCACCCACCCTGCGGGAGCTGCTTCCAAACCGAACCGATGTACGGCGCAGCGCCCCCGCCATCGGCCGTGCCTCCGGGATCGGAACCGTCATTGGGCTGATTCCGGGAGTCAGTTCCGCGATCTCCTCGCTGCTCGCCTACAGCACCGAAAAGAAGGTCTCGCGGCACCGCGACGAACTTGGTCAGGGTGCCATCGAGGGCGTCGCCGCACCGGAGACCGCCAACAACGCCCACAGCAACGCCGCCTTCATCCCGCTGTTCACCCTAGGGATACCCGCCTCGCCTGCGATCGCCGTGCTGATGGGGGCGTTCCTCCAGAACGGGTTGACCCCGGGACCTCAACTGTTCAGCAGCGAACCGGAGTTGGTCTGGACGATCATCGCGAGCCTGTTCGTCGGGAACCTCCTTCTCCTGCTTCTCAACGTTCCTCTCGTCGGTCTGTGGACCAGGATCCTCGCGATCCCCTACTCGGTGCTGCGGGCCGTCATCTTCGCGTTCATCGTGATCGGCTCCTACGCCGTCAGCAACAGCGTGATCGACATCTACGTGATGGTGTTCTTCGGCCTGGTCGGTTTCGTCTTCCGTCAGGTCGGCCTGCCCCTGGCACCGCTGGTGCTCACCCTCATCCTCGGTCCATTTATCGAAGGGGCGCTGCGGGAATCACTCCAGATCTCCCAGGGCTCCTTCGCGATCTTCATCGACCGGCCGCTCTCCCTGGTCTTCCTCCTCGTCGCCGTACTGATCCTGGCGGCGTCCCTGTTCGGCAGCGGTCTGAAGCGGAAGGCAGGACTGCCCACCGACGCCGAAGTCTGATCCACCGACTACCTCTCCCGACACACGAAAGGCCACTCCCATGACCCGCTCACCCCGGGCGCTCACACTGGCCGTCATCGGACTCGTGGGGCTGCCGCTGGCAGCCTGCGCCCAGCAGAACTCGACCTCCGCCGAGACCGGCGACTACCCAAGCAAACCCATCGAACTCGTCGTCGGATACGACGCCGGCGGCCCGACAGATGCCGGCGCCCGACTCGTGGCCACGGCGCTCGAGGAGAAGCTCAACGCGACCATCACTGTCGTCAATAAGCCGGGCGCCAATTCCCAGATCGCCTACACGTACATGACCAACGCCGAACCTGACGGTTACACCATGGCAGCTACCACTTTTCCCTCCGCGATCATGACCGTGCTCGACGAGAGCAGAAACGCCTCCTACGACCGAGACAGCTTCGCACCGGTCGCACTGCAAGTCGTCGACCCCACCGCGGTCGCCGTCGCTCCCGACAGCGACATCAAGACGCCAGAAGAGCTCGTCAACGCCGCCAAGGCCGAGCCGGGTCAGCTCACGGCCACCACCACTGGTGTGGCCAGCAACGAACACTTCGCGCTGGCCAAACTGCAAGAGGAGACGGGTGCGGAGATCGCGCCGGTGCACTTTGCCGACGGCGCCTCGGCCGCCACAACGGCGTTCCTCGGTGGCAACACCGACCTCCTGATGGCAAACGTCAGCGACCTCAAACCGCTTGAGGAATCGGGGAAAATCCGAGTGGTCGGGGTGATGGACGCCGAGCGTAGCTCCTTCCTTCCCGACGTCCCGACGTTCGAAGAGGCCGGGTACGACGTGGAGATCGCCTCCTCACGCGGATTCGCCTTCCCTGCTGGCACCTCTGAGGAAATCGTCGACAAGGTCTCGACTGCGATCGGAGAAGTGATGGAGGACCCCGATTTCGAGAAGCAGATGACCCAACTCGGCCTGGCCGCCTCGTACATGAACGCCGAGGACTACTCCGCGTATTGGGACGAGACCGAACAACTCTTCAGCGACCTTTACCCGCTGGTTCAGGAGAACAACTGATGACCGACCACGCTTCCACCGTTGTCCGCCCAGACACCATGCTCCCCGGTGGCAGGCAGCCCTCTGCCCGACCTGGCTCCCCGGCCCCCGAGACCGTGGAGCGGCTACGCCGGCTCCCTGTGGCCAACATCGGCGATGCCATGCAGCGGTTGGGCATGGTCGACGCCGGAATCTCACCGGCCTGGCCCGGTGCTTGCCTCTCCGGCACTGCCTTCACCGTCTGGACGAGGCCTGGCGACAACCTCGGGATCCACCAGGCGCTCGAACATGTCCAGCCAGGCGATGTCATCGTGGTCAGCGGCGGTGGTGACGAGTCACGAGCTCTGATCGGTGAGCTCATTGCCGGCAAGGCGAAGATCCGCGGAGTCGCAGGCTTCCTGCTGGACGGCGCGGTGCGTGACGCCGAGGGACTCGCGGAGTACGACATGCCCGTCTTCGCCCGCGTCCGCACACCAGCTGGCCCCTATAAGGACGGGCCCTATGCCTTGGACGTCGATGTCGCCGTGGGTGGCGTGGTGGTTCGTCCCGGGGACATCATCCTGGGCGACGCGGACGGCGTGGTCGTCGTCCCCCTGGAATCGGCGGAGCTGATCGCCACTCGTGCCGAGGCCAAGCAGGCCGCCGAGCAGGCCACTCGCGACGAGATCGACGCAGCCCTGGCAGGCATCGACCCAGGGAACCGGCCGTGACCATCGTGGTCGGCTACATGCCGGGCCGAGCCGGTGAGCAGGTCCTGACCGCCGCCGTGGCAGAGGCCCGAATCCAGCGCGCCCCACTCGTGATCGTGAACTCCTCGACCGGCGCCGCTTATGCCGACAGCGGACTCGTCCCCGAGGCCCAACTACTGGCGACCCGTGATCACCTGCGCCGCCAAGAACTGGACGTTGAGGTCGTGCAGATCCCCGACGCCGTCGCCGTGGCTCAGTCCCTGCTCCTCGAGGCCAGGCGGGTCTCGGCAGATCTGCTCGTCATCGGCCTGCGGCATCGCTCCCGAACCGGCAAGTTCCTGCTCGGCAGCACGGCCCAGACCCTGCTGCTCCAAGCTCCATGCAACGTCCTGGGGGTCCGACTGCTCGACCACGGCTGAGACCTCCACTAGCGCTACCTCGCTCCACAGAACGAAAGAACAACATGTCTCTCTCCACGAACGATCCTGCCGGTCAGCAGGAGAACACTCCGCGATCAGTCACCATCGTCGGACTCGGCGAAGTCGGCCGCGTTTACGGTTCCGCTCTCGTAGCTGCCGGTCACCGGGTCTCCGGTCACGATCCGTTCATCGACACCGCTCCGGCTGGCGTCACGGTGCATGGCTTACTGACCGATGCGGTGAAGGGGGCAGAGCTCGTCATCACGCTGACGGCGGCCTCCGCCAGCCACACCGTGGCTGCAGAAGCCGCAGCTGCGATGCCCGAAGGGGCGATCTACGCCGACTTCACCTCATCCGGTCCGGTCGACAAGCGCCGGTTGATCGCCCTGTTCGAACACAGACCCGACGTCTCCCTGACCGACGTCGCGATCCTAGGACCGGTCATCCAGCAGGGCGTGGCCACACCCCTGATGGCCGTGGGGCCCGGTGCCGCCGTGGTGGCCGAAGTGATGAAGTCGATCGGTGCTGGGATCGAGGTCATCGAAGGCTCTGTCGGTGACGCCATGGCCCACAAGCTGCTCCGCAGCGTCTTCATGAAGGGACTGGCCTCCGTCGTCGTGGAAGCGGTAGCAGCCGGGCGCGCCGCCGGGATGGAAGACTGGATCCGTGGTCAGATCACCGACGTCCTCGCCGGCGACGGCCAAGCCGTCATCGATCGATTCCTCAACGGAACTGTCAAGCACGCTCGCCGCCGCTCCGCCGAGATGCGCTCCACCAGCGCCTACCTCACCGAACTCGGCGTCCCCTCAGAGATGACCGACGCATCCGCAACCGCTATGGAACGCATGACCGCCCAGAGCCGCCCGGACGAAAGGGTCGGTTCATGATCGGCGTGTGGGCACTGGTGATCTATCTCGCCGTCATTCTCGCCTGGACCACGTTGCTGCGACGCAACGTCGGCGAGGCGATGATCCTCGGGTTCCTCGTGGCTGCGTTGTTCAACGGGACACACGTGTTCAGCGCAGGCTGGGAGGCACTGTACGCCGCACTCACCGATGAAATCGTCTACGCCACCGTGGTCTTCGTCTTCATGGGCTTCCTGCTTGAGCGGGCAGGCGTCACGCACCGCATGATCAACCTCCTTGACGCGGCCATCGGTCGCCGCCGAGGAGGCGCGGCCTACGTCTCTACCCTCGCCTCAGCGGGTCTGGGCAGCATTGTCCATAACCAGGCCGCCATCGCGGCGACAGTCGGTTCGGTCACCATTCCCTGGATGGATCGGGTCCGTATCGACCGCACCACTGCCGCCACGATCGTCGCGGGCAATGCCGGGATGGGAATCACATTTCCCTTCAGCGCCTCGATGTTCGTCCTGGTCGGTTCCTCCGCCACCGGAGCCATGCTCGACCTGGATGACCTCATCGTCCCGCTGCTCGTAGGTGGCCTGTGGTGCGTCCTTCACCGGCTCATCGTCACCTTCATCTTCGTCCGACGAAGCCTTGGTTCCGAGGCACCCATGCCCACCGGGCAAAGCCTGCGGGTGGCGTTCAGGGCTGGATGGCCGACCATCCTGCTGTTCGTCGGCATCGCGGTGCCCATGGTCCTGACCACCGGAGCCGTGGGCGAGGCGCTCACCGACCATACAGGGCTCGACGTCGCCGAGGCTGTCAGCCCGATCTTTTGGATGCCGGTCATCCTGATCATCATCGGCCTGGTGCTCGGACGCGGGCAGTTGCCAACTAGCCCCGCAGCCTGGCTCGAGCTCATCGGCAGTTCGGCTCCCCGCTTCGGGATTGTCGGCGTCACCGTCCTGTTCGCCTTCGCCGGAGCCAACGCCCTGGCCACCACCGGCCTGCCGGAACAACTCTCCGGCATCCTCAACGGGCTGGACCTCCCCGTGTGGCTGCTTGCCGTGGTCATCGGGATCATCGTCATTGCCGTCGCAGCCCCGCTCTCGTCTACCGCCACAATGGCTGCGGTCGGTACCGTCGGCGTCGCCGCCCTAGTTGCAGCCGGCGTGCCTGCGACCACGGCCGCAGTCGCTGTCTTGATCTTCTCCTCGTGCGAAGCTGCGGTCCCACCCGGCGGCGCTCCGTTGTACGTCGCCTGTGGGATCGCCGGCGTCAACCCACTGCACACCTTCCGCCGCATGCTGACCTACTACGCGCTGCCGCTCCTCGGCATCGGCGTCATGGTCGCAGCGGGCGTAATCCCCGTCTGACAGGAACCTCATGGCTCACTCCCTTCTGCGCACCGTGTTCATCGGGTCACTGGTACTCGCCCTGCTGGGCGGTGTCCTCCTGATCGCCTGGCAGGCACTCGGCCTGATTCTGGGGTCAGGCGGAATCGTCGGCGGACCCAACGGCGTCTTCAAGACCGTGCTGTGTATCGCGTCCTCGGTCTCGGCCGTGGCCGCCTACCTGCTTCTCTACGCCAAGCCACGGGTCGAGCAGCCGAACCAGGAGACCGTCCGATGACGTCCGCCGGCACGCCGCGTCTCCCTCGGCGTTCGGAGCTCCAGGCCCGAGCAGGATTCCCCGACAAGACATCCTGGGGACTCTTCACCGATCCCTGGCGAGGCACCCCCTCACGTGCGGATGAGGACGCGATCCGCTCCGCAGCCGCCTCGATCCAACTCGGAGAGGTATTCGGTCTGGACTACCCGATCAATGCGTTCATGCCTGGCATGTCCAAGGCCCGCAAGCCCGCCGGGCACGTCATCTACAGCAACCACCCCGCCCATCGCGACGACTACCTCACCGACTACTACCTCCAGTCATCCACGCAGATCGACGGTCTCCGCCACCGACGAGCCGACGACGTCGGCAACTACGCCGGCGTACCGGACGAACGCATCTCGCCGGGCACCGCAGAGCTGGGAATCCAGGTCTGGGCGGATCGGCCAATCGCGACCCGCGGACTGCTCGTCGACTTAGCCGGACACATGAAAGCCAACGGTGGCATCGACCACCGGCAGGGACAATGCATCGGAGTCGAATCGATCGAGTCCGCACTCACATCGCAGGCGGTAAGGCCCCAGCCAGGGGACGTCGTAATGCTGCACACGGGATGGAGCGAGTGGTTCCTAGGTCTCTCACCGGAAGCCCGGAAGGACCAGCAAGCAAGCGGCCGAGCCTCGGGCCTCCGCCAGAGTGAAGACATCCTCGACTGGGCATGGGACAACGGCCTGGCCGTGCTCGCAGCAGACAACTTCGCCGTCGAGTGCCTACCCCCAGTGGCGAACTCCCCATTCCGCGAGACCGCCCCTAATGATCGCGGCATGATGCACCAGGAATTCCTAGCCAAACTCGGCATGCCATTGGGCGAGCTATGGCGCCTAGGACCTCTAGCACAACGTATGCGTGAGCTGCAGCGCTGGGACGCCTTCCTCACGATCAAACCTCTCAACGTCCCCGGCGCCACCGGATCACCAGCTAACGTGACCGCGGTGATCTGACCGTTTGGCGCGTGCGTGCCGCCTACCTCCCGCCAGCACCCAGACCCGGCAGCTATGAACGAGCAACGTCACCGACGTCCTCGTCACGCGGCACTCCGGTTAGGGATCGGGCACCGGGTCGCTCCGCGAGCCCATCGACTACAGGAGCGCGCGGTGGGGCCAGTTACCAAGGCCGATCGCGGAACCGTGGATCCGCGGATGACTTCATGGCTGCAGTGCAGCCAGCACTCTCGACGCGGGCACTTCCTGGGCTCCCCTGAACCCAGTTCCCGCCCACAGATGCAGGTGGGCTGGGTCGTCGTTCTGTGCGGCCCAGCGCCGCATCGGAGAGGTGAAGTGGTGAACGGCGGGGTAGGCGGCCGGGACATGGGGCTCGTAGCGGTCGCTGAAGGCGGTTCGAACGCCACGCGCGACGCGACCTGTGTAGGCGCGCATCGTGGTCGTCGTCGCGGTCGGGTCGGTGAGCGCCGCCCGATGCGTCGATCGGGTGCCTGCTTCATCGGCGAGCAGCAGCGCAGTGCCGATCGCTACCGCTTCCGCTCCTGCGTCCATGACCGCACGCACGGAGTCCTGGTCCGCGAGGCCGCCGGCGGCAATGGCCGGAATCCTTGTCGCTGCGACGATCGCCCTCACCAGGCTGACTAGGTTCTCTGTGCCGGGGTTGCGGTGCTGGTCGAACGTGCCGCGGTGTCCGCCGGCATCTGCCGACTGCACGACGAGGCCGTCCGGGTCGAGGTTGGCCGCGGCGCGTGCTTCGTCGACGTTCGTCACCGTCATCAGGAGTCGTGAACCGGCCGCTCGCAGCCTCGAGACGACGGTGGTGTCGGGGAGCCCGAAGGTGAAGCTCACCCACGGCACCGGGTCCCGCGCTAGGAGGTCTACCTTGGCGTCCCAGTCGTCGTCGTCCTCCGGCACGATCGGTCCAACCTCGGCGCCGAGCGCTTCGACCTCGGCGGCGATGAGATCTCGGTAGCGGCGGACCGCGGCAATGTCGACCGGGTTGGGGTCAGGTACGAACAGGTTCACGCCGAACTGACCACTCCCAGAGCGGGCGTCGGCGATGTCATCGGACAACTGCGCTGCGGTTCGGTATCCAGCGGGGACGAAGCCGAGCGAGCCGGCGGCGGTGACCGCGTGCAGCAGTTGTGGGGTGGTCGGGCCGCCGGCCATCGGGGCCGCGACGATCGGGGAGTCGAGGTTCAGGCTGCGCATGACCCCATCCTCTCGCCCGGGTTCGATGTCGGGCCGTGCCCTCTGCTGGTGAGGAAGACCGTTGCCTCAGTCGGAATCGCTGGCCCGAGGAGGTACCAGCCGGGCGAGGACCTCGATCAGGCAAGCCAGAAGGGTGGAGCCGGCGTAGATGGTGCGGAAGTTGCCTTGGCGGTCGTCCCAGCGGCCATGGAACCGCCCATCGGCGCCAGACCACTCCCAACCCGACCAGGCCCAGGGCTCCCGGGCTTGAAGCCGACCCGCCACACCTGCTCGGCCGCGTCAACAACAACCAGTTGGGGCCATGTGTCACCGGCTGGGTTATCTGGCCGTGGCGAACGCGCGGTCGGCGGCGAGGACACTGGGGCAGACCTGGTCGAGGTCCCCCTCAGCAGCAGCCGCGCGGGCGCGACGTCGTCAGGCGCGGGTTCATGCCCTGGAACCATGCTTGGACGACCGCGGCGGAGTCCTTCTCACGCAGCAGTGCCGCGATCCGCGAGGCCATCCTCATACGGCAACCGCTTTCCGCTGCCTGCCTGTCTTCCCTGACGCGGACGGACTCCACCGCCGGCCGCGATCCACTTCGTCACCGAGAAGCGTTCCACCCCGACCGCGGCAGCCGCCGCATAGCCACTGCAAGTCTGCGCATAGACCTCACACGTCTGCTGTACACAGACGGGCACCATCGGGCGACCTCAGTGGTGGTGGGTGGGAGGGGCGCCGGGCTGCTGCCCGGGCCGGACGACGACGAACTGGCCCATCATGCCGTCGTCCTCGTGGCGCAGCACGTGGCAGTGGAACATGTAGGGCAGGTTCGGGTCGGTGTAGTCCTCGAAGCGGACGAGGAGTTCGGCGTCCGTGCCCGGCGGCAGCCAGACCGTGTCCTTCCAGCCGGCGAGTTCGGGGGGCGGTTCGGCTCCGTCGTACGACGAGATCTGGAACTGCACGTCGTGCACGTGGAAGTTGTGCGGATTCCCGTCGGGGTTGCGGACGACCCACCGTTCGGTGGTGTCGACCTCGGCGGCGAGGTCGATGCGCGACATGTCCATGTCGACCCCGTTGATCGCTGAACCGGTGAGGCGGAACTCGCGGGTCGCGACGATCTCGTCGTCGGCACGGTCGGGAGGCTCGGCGAGGCGCGCGGGCAGATCGGGGGAGGATGTCAGGGAGTCGGCGGCGCGGAGTTCGATGACGTCGAGGCGGTCCTGGCCGCCCGACCAGGGGTTGTTGTCGCCGGGCGTCTCGAGGCTGCGCAGGACGGTCCGTTCGCGGGGCTTCATCCGTACGACGATCTCGGCGCGCTCCGCGGGGGAGAGGGTGAGCTCGGTGAGCCGGGTCGGTGCGGGGAGCAGACCGCCGTCGCTGGCGATCAGGTCGAAGGTCCGCTCGTCGTCGAAGACGAAGTGGTAGGTCCGGGTGTTGGAAGCGTTGAGCACCCGCAGCCGGATGAGCCGGGTGGACACCTCGAGGTAGGGGCCGGGGGTGCCGTTGACCAGCACCGTGTCGCCGAGCACCCCGCCGCTCTGGAACAGGCCGGGGCTCTCGTCGAGCTCGTGCCCGTCGAACTGCTTGTCCTGCACCACCAGCGGGACGTCGTCGACGCCGTACGTGGAGGGGAGCGTCGGGCCGTCGGGGTCGTCGAGGTAGAAGAGTCCGGCCAGTCCGCGGTAGACGTGGCGGGCGGTCTCGCCGTGCGGGTGGGGGTGGTACCAGAGCGTGGCGGGCTGCTGGTCGATCCGCCAGTGCGGCGACCAGGTGTCGCCCGGTGCGATCGGCTGGTGCGGCCCGCCGTCCATCGCCGCGGGCAGATGCATCCCGTGCCAATGCACGGTGGAGGTCTCCGGCAGCTCGTTGTGTACGTCGATCCGCACCTTCTCACCGACCTCGGCTCGCAGGGTCGGCCCGAGGTAGCTGCCCTCGAAGCCCCAGGTCGGCGTCGGTGCGCCCTGCCCGAGGTCGGTCTCGCCGGCCTGCATGGTCAGGTCGAAGACCCGGGTCCCGTCCGGCGCGACCCGGGAGTCGGCCAGCGGCGGGATCGCCACCGCCCGGTCGAATTCGACCTGCCCAACGGTGTCGATGTCGCTGGTGAAGTAGGACCAGCCGAGGTAGCCCGCGAAGCCAGCCACGGCGAGGACGCCCAGGGCGGCCACCGCGGCGAACAGCTTCAGGAACGTGCGCACGGGCACACATTCGTCCCCGGGCGCCAGGTGTTCAAGTCGAGCGGCCGAAGGTCAGGGCGTGACCCGGGTGATCCCGGGGTCGGCTGCTGGTACACCCCGGCGCACGTTCCCAGCCAGGCCGCCGACCCGCGTGACCGGATCTCGGGTGCACAGCGGCCGGCTCGTCGGCGGGGCGACGAGCCGCGGATCGCCCCGCCCGGTGGCCCCGGGCGGGCGGCTCAACCGATGTCGCGGCGCAGGGTGGTGAACCGGCCGATCAGGGCGAAGGTGAGGGCGTAGGCGAGCATGACGGCGATGCCGCCGGGGCGGGAGAGCGTGTCACTGGCGCCACCCATGGCCGCACTGAAGAAGCCGCTACCGATGATCGCGTCGGCCGCGGCCGCGGGGAGGTACTGCGCGACGTCCTGGGTGGCCTCGAAGGCGGACAGACCGGCGCGCATGATGGGCTCGACGAACTGGGTGACGCCGAGGATCACCACGATGGCGGCGACCTGGTTGGGCAGCATGGTGCCGACGGTGACGCCGATGATCGTCCACAGGACCATCACCAGCAGGCTCAGCCCCCAGCCCTCCCAGACGTCGGGAGCCCCGAGGTAGGCACCCTCGCCCTGCCAGGACAGGATCGGCGCCGCCGAGGCGACCAGGGCGACCAGGCCGACCAGGCCGTAGATCAGGCCGACCGGCACGGTGGCGAGGATCTTGGCGGTGAGGAAGACGTTGCGTCGGGGCTCGACGAGCAGCGACTGGGTGATGGTCTTGTGCCGGAACTCGGTGGTCATCGCGAGGCTGCCGATGAGCAGCGGGAAGACATAGCCGATCGAATTGATCAGTCCGTAGACCCCTTGGGCGAGCTCCTCGCCGCTGAACATCGAGGCCATCGCCCCCTCGGGATCGCTCGGGGTCTCGACGGTCATGGCGAAGGCCATCACCAGGCCGATGAAGGCGAGGTAGGCGGCCATGACCAGGACCAGCAGCCACCACATCCGGGTGGAGAGCAGCTTGCGGTATTCGGCGAGGAGGGCGTCCTTCATCAGGCCACCTCCCCTGCCGCCGGCCGGGGTTGGTCGGCGGTGAGGCGGAGGAAGACGTCCTCCAGGCTCACCCCGCGAGGGGTGAGCTGGTGCAGCTCGACGCCGGAGGCGTACGCCGCCGCGCCGACCTCGGCCGGTGTCGGCCCGGCGAGGGCGATCCCGGCGCTCTCCGGGCGGTGCCGCCAGCCGCGCTCGTCGGCGAGGGCGGCGAACCGGGGGAGCACCGGCGACTCGACGTACGTCTCCGGCGCGGCCAGGGCCGCCAGATCGCGCAGGCTGGAGGCGTGCACGAGTCGGCCACGGGCGATGATCACCACGTCGTCGACGGTGCTCTGCACCTCACTGAGCACATGGCTGGAGACCAGGACCGTCCGCCCCTCCTCGGCGAAGTGGCGCAGCAGGCCGCGCAGCCACCGGATGCCCTCGGGGTCGAGGCCGTTGGCCGGCTCGTCGAGCACGATCACGGGCGGGTCGGCGAGTAGAGCCGTGGCCAGACCGAGCCGCTGGCGCATGCCCATCGAATAGCCGCCGACCCGGCGATCGGCCGCGAAACCCATGCCGACCAGATCGAGGACCTCACGGCAGCGAGCGTTGCTGACGCCGGTCTGGGGCGCGTACGCCAGCAGGTGGGCCAGCCCCGTGCGGCCCGGGTGGAACCCGGTCGCCTCCAGTGCTGCGCCGACGACGGAGGCCGGGCGCTGGTGGTCGTGGTAGGCGCGCTCGCCGATGACCGCGCGGCCGCTGCTGGGCCGGCACAGCCCGAGCACCATCCGCAGGGTGGTGGTCTTGCCGGCGCCGTTGGGCCCGAGGAAACCGGTCACGGTGCCGGGCCGGACGGTGAAGGTCAGGTCGTCGACGGCTCGGACCGAACCGAAGGTCTTGCTCAGGTGCTCGACGTGGATCGGGACGCTTTGCACTGCTCTCCGCTCTCGGCTGAAGGTGACTGGACGTGCTGATGGGCCTGCTGTGGCTGGGCCGGCAGGCGAGCCCCACCCTAGAGAAGGCCACCGACTGTCCGGGACCGACTTTCGTCGGTGGTAGGCGGGGGCGTTGGTGGGCGTGGGATGCCCGGGCGGTACCGCCATGGTTCACTCGGCCTCGTGGACCGATACGTACTGACCCTGCGCTGCCCCGACCAGCCGGGGATCATCCGGGCCTTCGCCGAGGGCGTGGTGCGGGCGGAGGGCAACATCGTGGACAACCAGCAGTTCTCCGACCCCGACACCGGCACCTTCTGCATGCGGACCGAGGTCGACTCGCCGGTCGCCGACCCGCAGGTCGTCCGCGACACGGTGCTCGAACAGTTGGCGGCGTACGACCCGATCCTCACACTCCGTCCCGAGCAGCAGCGGCAGCGGATGCTGGTGCTCGTCTCCAGGTTCGACCACTGCCTGGTCGACCTCCTCTACCGGCACGAGAACGGCGAGTTGCCGGTCGAGATCCCGGTCATCGTCTCCAACCACGAGCACCTGCGCAGCCTGGTTGAGCGGCACCGCATCCCGTTCGTGCACCTGCCGGTCACGGCCGAGACCAAGCCCGAGGCGGAGGCGCAGTTGCTGGCGCTCGTCGCCGAGCACCGGATCGACTTCGTGGTGCTCGCCCGCTACATGCAGGTGCTCTCCGACGACCTGTGTCGGGCGCTGTCGGGCCGGGTGATCAACATCCACCACTCCTTCCTGCCCGGGTTCAAGGGCGCCCGGCCCTATCACCAGGCGCACGCCCGCGGTGTCAAGCTGATCGGCGCGACCGCCCACTTCGTCACCGCCGACCTCGACGAGGGCCCGATCATCGAGCAGGACGTCGTCCGCGTCGACCACGCCTTCACCGCGGAGCAACTGGTCGCGCACGGGCGCGACGTCGAGCGGCTCGTCCTCTCCCGGGCGGTACGCCGGTACGCCGAGGACCGGGTGCTCCTCATCGGCCCCCGCACGATCGTCTTCGACTGAACCTGGGATCGCGCGCCTGCCGGGGCGGAAATGCGACTGCTCCCCAGCGGCCACCTCGGTGGCCTGCTGGGGAGCAGTCTGCGCCGCGCTGGGCGGTGCTGGCCTGGGGTCAGGCCGGGGTGTAGTTGTCCCGCAGCGGCGGCGGCACGGTGCCCTCGGGGATCGGGTGGTCGTAGGGCGTCTTGGCGATGATGCCCTGGAACTCGTCCTTGGCCCGCGTCAGCAGGTCGGCGTCGGTGACCATGTCGAGGGCCACCGCGGCCATCGCCTTGGCGCCGTGGATCATGCCCTTGTGCGCGGCCGGGGACTTGCCCTGGGTCACCATCTGCCAGGAGTGCCCCGGGGTGCCGAGGATCGCGGTGCCCGCTCCCATCTGCACGGTGGGGGTCACCCAACTGACGTCGCCGACGTCGGTGGAGCCGGTCATCTGGTGCCGGTGCGCGGGCTCGGGGATGGGGACCACGCCGGTGAAGTAGGGCTCGGTGTCCCCGTCCAGGCCGAGCTGGCGCCGGGCGCCCTCGAGCGCCCCGTCGGGCAGGCCGGCGCTGAGCACCCGGCCGTACTCCTGATCCGCCTCGTCGAAGGGCACACCGCCCAGTTCCACGACGTTGGCGTACAGCGCCTCCTCCAGGGTCCGGTTCGGGAGGACCTCGGCGCAGGCGCCGTCGAACTCGATCTCCACCTCGGTCTCGGTCATCATGGCCGCGCCGTGGGCGACCTTCTTGACCCGCTCGTAGAGCGTGCGCATCTGGGCGACGGTGGGGGAGCGGACGATGTAGTAGAGCTCCGCGGTGGGCTGGACGACGTTGGCGGACGGGCCGCCGGCGTCGATGAAGGCGTAGTGGATCCGGTCGGTGTCCTCCATGTGCTCACGCAGGAAGTTCACCCCGACGTTCATCAGCTCGGCCGCGTCCAGGGCACTGCGACCGTGCTGCGGGTTCGCCCCTGCGTGGGAGGGAAGTCCGCGGAAGCGGAAATAGGCCTGGGTGTAGGCCAGGGACTTCCACTGCGCCGCGGACGCCATCGGCATCGGGTGGTTGGTCACCGCGGCGTCCACGTCCTCGAAGGCCCCACCGGCGACCATGAACGTCTTGCCGGCGGCACCCTCCTCGGCGGGGCAGCCGTAGTAGCGCACCGTGCCCGCCAGACCGTTCTCCTCCATGTGCCGGGCCAAGGCGACGGCGGCGAGCAGTGAGCCGGATCCGAGCAGGTTGTGACCGCAGCCGTGGCCGGCCTCGGTGCCGCTCTCGAGGTCGGGGTTGCGCTCGGTGGAGCTGGCCTCCTGGCTCAGCGAGGCCAGGGCGTCGTACTCGCCCAGGAACCCGATCACGGGCGCGCCCGAGCCCCACTCGGCGGAGAAGGCGGTCGGTACGCCGCCGGCACCCTCGGTGATCCGGGCGCCGAACTCCTCGGCGGCCTCGATCTGCTTCTTCATCGACTGGTGCTCTTCCCACCGCAGTTCGGGGTGGGCCCAGATCTCGTCGCTGAGTCGGGTGAAACGGGGGCCCAGCTCATCGATGAGCGGAGCGATCTTCGATACGGACGTCATGGTTTCCTCTCGTGTCGTCCTCGTGAGGGTAAAGGGATGTCGCGGCGGCCAGGACCGCGGGTGGGATCAGCTGAGATCCTCGGCCTCCAGCTCCTCGGCATGTTGGTGCTTGTTCCCGCCGGGCAGGAAGAGCGCCAGCAGCACCGTGGAGACCACGGCCAGGACGATCGCGAAGTAGCCGATCACCGGGAACAACGGAGTCAGCA
>NZ_AUGU01000002.1 GCF_000422825.1 Nocardioides insulae DSM 17944
GGTGTGGTGGTGGGTCAGTTGAGGGTGAAGGTGTAGGTGGTGGTGTTGCCGGCGAGGTCGTGGATGGTGAGGGTGTTGGTGCCTTGGTGGGCGCCGTACCGGCCGGGTTGGATGTAGTTGAGGTCTGACCAGGTGTTGTTGCTGAGGTCCTTGACGGTGCCGTTGAGGTCGAGTTTGTCGATCTTGCCGGTGTCGTGGAGTTTGAAGGAGATGAGGTCGTAGGTCTGACCGGTCTTCTTGGTGTAGGTGGTGCCGTCCTTGATGGTGGCGGTGGGTGCGGTGGTGTCGATGGTGAGTGTGGTGGTGCCGGTCTGGGAGATGTTGCCGGCCTGGTCGTGGGCGTTGTATTTGAGGGTGTAGGTGCCCTCGGGTGGGGTGATGGTGGCGGTGTGGGTGGCCGCGGTGGCGCCGTCGATGGGGGTCTGGGTGGACTTGATCAGGGTGTTGCCCTGGTAGAGGTTGGCGACGATCTTGGCCAGGCCTTGGTTGTCGGTGGCGTCGACCTGGATGGTGAGTTGCTTGAAGGGGCCGGCCGTGGTCGGTGAGACCAGGCTGACCTCGGGACGCACCTCGTCGACCGCGTCGGCGACGCGGGTGAAGGTCCACGCGCCCGAGCCGATCCGATAGCGGTCGAGGCCCTCCTCGGTGCCGAGCACCTCGGCCTCCGCCCCGTCGGGGCCGGTGACCTCGTAGGTGGTGCCGTCGGCTGTTGGCAGCTCGACCACGGCGGTGACGTTGACCGGGATCTGCGTGGTCAGCGAGACCTCGTCGTCATCGTGGGTCCACGACGACGACACCCGGCCGCGCTGGGTGACCTGGGACCCCTCGGCGTGGGTCAGGCCGGTGTCGGGGATGCCGATCCGCAACTCGGCTCCACCGGGCCGGGTGACCTCGATGCCCAGCGCCGAGTCGTGGATGTCCACGATCCCCTCCGCGCCCCAGCCGTGCGAGGCGCTGCTGGCGCTGCCGCTCAGCTCCCAGGCCTCGGGCGTGAACGTGCCGCCCCCGGCGAGCCAACCCGCCCAGCCGTAGTCGTCCTCGTTGGTCAGCAGGTCGAGCATGCCCGTCCCGTTGCCGGAGTCGGCCAGCGCCTCCAGCAGGAAGTGCGCCGTCATCGGGCCCTGCTTCATGCCCATCGACCCCAGGTACTCGCCCAGGGCGGGACGATCCTCGGCCGGTGCGATCCCAAAGGCGACCGCGTAGGAGGTGGCGTGCTGGCCGGCGTGCGGGGACTGGCTGCCGTCGGCAAGGATGCCGTCGACGTAGACACCGTCCTCGCGGCGGAGCTTGGCGTTCATCGCCTCGGCCAGTGCGTCGGCGTCCGCGGAGAAGGAGGATGCCTCCTCGGCGGGCTTGCCGAGTTCCTCGGCGATCCGGCCGACGGTGCGGAGCACGTCCACGCCGAGCGCGTTGACCGTGGTCCGCGCGGTGGCGGTCATGTCGTACCCGAACCGGCCGTGCATCGGCCAGTCGACGATGCCGTACTGGTAGGCGCCGGACCCGCCGCTCAGCTGGGTGACCAGGCCCGCTGTGGGACCGTCCTGGGCGATGTGGCGGCGGATGTAGCCGGCGGTGGCGACCAGTTCGTCGTAGGTGTCCTCCAGGACCGCACGATCGCCGGTGGCGAGGTAGTAGTTCCAGATCCAGCTGGGCACGACCTCGGTGAAGTCGGGGATGTCGCGTTTGCCGTCCCCGTTGGGGTACACGGCGTTGTAGCGGCCGGCACTGTCACCCGCGTTCCAGTAGCGCGCCTGGCTCAGCATGAACTCCCGGATCGCCTGCCGACTCGCCACCCGCTCCCCGGCCGAGGTCATCAGGCCGTGCGAGATGTTGACGGTGTCGTGCAGGAACTGGCCCTGCTCGCGGGTCGGGGTGTCCACGAACGTCTCCTGGACCGAGTAGAGCAGGGAGCGCTGCATCAGGTCGTAGACCGCGTCCAGCGTGGGGTCGGAGCTCTCGAAGGTGGAGGCGGCATC
This sequence comes from Nocardioides insulae DSM 17944, assembly GCF_000422825.1. Classification (GTDB taxonomy): domain Bacteria; phylum Actinomycetota; class Actinomycetes; order Propionibacteriales; family Nocardioidaceae; genus Nocardioides; species Nocardioides insulae. The sequence goes on from NZ_AUGU01000002.1 coordinate 1,977, forward strand.
GTCGGGTACGGCGGTGTGCACCACCGTCGCGGAGACGTCCTCGACGCCGATCTCCTCTCCGGCGCCCGGGATCTCCAGATACCGGAACCCGAGGTGACCGAACGCCTTGAAGTCCTGGGCACCGTCGGCCTGGGTGTAGGGCCAGGTCATGTTCGTGCTCTGGGTGTCGGTGCCGGAGGTGGAGACCCGTCCGTTCTCGGCCAGGCCGTAGCTGGCGCGCAGCGGGATCTCGCGGCCGTCCTCGCCGTGCTCGAAGTGCACCGCAGGGCGGGCCGGGATCACCACGCCGAAATCGGCCACCGGGGTGCCGTCCTCGGCCGTCAGGATCCGCTCGGGGTGGACGACCTCCTCGGTCAGCCGGGTCTGCTGGCCCTCCAGATGGGTGAACGTGGCGGTCGAGTGCTCGCCGAGTACGACGGCGTCGGACCAGCCGCTGTCGTCGTACCCGAGGGCCTTCCAGTCTCCGATGTCCGCGGCCTGGTCGCCGCGCAAGTGCTCGATGTAGAGACCTTCGCCATTGCGGGTGCCCTCGAGCTCGTAGGGTCCGCGACGGACCTTCCAGGAGCCGTTGGTGGTGACCACGAACTCGCTGCCGTCGGCGTACTCGACCACGATGCGGGCCAGCAGCCCGGGCTCACCGGCGGCGCGCCCCTGGCCGTTGGAGAACCAGTGGAGCATGGCACCGATGGACAGGTCCTCCCCGGCCCGCACGAGGTCGGTGATGTCGGCGGCCTGGTAGTAGCCCTCCCCGGGGTAGCCGTAGTTGGTCATCCGATCCGCGCGCTCACCATCGAGGTACAGCTCGGCCACGTGGCTGGCCGAGAGGTAGCTGCGGGCCCGCACGATCTCGCCGGCGGGGACCGCGACCTCGGTGCGCGCCAGGGTGTACTCGTCCGCCTCCCGGGTGGGCGTGGGCGCGCTCCATGCGCTCAGGTCGCCGGAGAAGTCCTCCGAGAAGAGGACCTCGCTGCCGTCCAGCGAGGTCACCTCGAGGTTGTCGAAGCGTCCGATCTCGGCGCCCCGGGAGCTGGAGACGCCCTCGCGGAAGCCGATGGTGCCGACCGTCGACCCGCTGCTCGACGGGTCGGTCCAGCTGTCGACCTGGACCCCGTCGATGCTGGTGGTGATGGTCCGACCCTCGACCCGGACGCTGAGCCGGTAGGTGCCACCCTCCTCGATGTCGACATCGACCGAGCGGCGGCCGTCGGTGGGGAAGCTCCCGTTCGACATCCGGTGCGTCTTCAGCTGGCCCTCATAGCCGTGCAGTTGCCACATGTAGCCGTTGCGGCCGTCAGGTGAGCGGAAGACGACCGCGGCCGCGTGGTGCTCGATGGTGACGTCGGCGGAGAAGACGTAGTCGGTCCAGTTCGCGCCCGAGGCAGCCATCGTGATCGGCTGGCTGGTGCTGCCGGTGACCCGGCCCTCGCCGTTCACGATCCGGAGGGGTCCGGTGGCGGCATCCGGGTTCCCCGGTGGCCGGCGGATCCACTCCGCACCACCCCAGTCACCGTCGCCGAGACCGGTCTCGAAGGTGGCTTCGCCCCACGGCGAGACCTGGTCGTCACGGTCCCAGGTGCGGACCCGCCAGTCGTAGGCCTCGCCGGGCTCGAGCTCGGCACCGGTGTAGTCCACGTAGGACTGCTGGTCGGAGGAGACCTTGTCGCTGTCCCAGACCAACGCGCCCGCGGTGTTGCGGACCTCGACCTCGTAGGCGGTCTGGATCTCGTTGCCATCGAGGTCGGTCGGCAGCCACCCGAACCGTGGGGTCAGGTCCGTGTTGAGCGGACGCGCCACGTCGTCGACCACGAGACCCGAGGGCGCTCCGGGTGCCGTCCCCGGGGCTGCCCCGACCGAGGCGGGGACCACGGTGGCCAGGGTCCCGGCGGTCAGGCTCACCGCCAGTGCGGCAAGGCCGGCGTAGCGCACCCGGCGGGTTGGTCGGTGCTGCTGGGGCATGTCGACTCCGCTCGTCTGAAACGATTCAGTTCGGAGACATTGTGGTGCCGATCACTCACCGGTGACAACAGACTTCGGGAACGTGACCGGATCCGGCCAGTCGGGACGAGACAGTTCGGCGACCAACGACAGGACGTGGACGCCTCCGACCCGGCTCAACTCGGCGTACCCCCGAATCCGCCTGGCCGATGCGCTCGGGCCGGGGTGGATCCTGTGGAGGAGTGGTTGCCCGATCGCCGGCAAACGCGGAATCGTCGGCCCATGGATCGGATCGATGGGGTGAGGCACGATGAGTGTCATGACCACCTGGCAGGTGCCCGGCCGCTGGAGGGAGGCGGATCTGGCGAGCCTGCCCGATGACGGGCATCGCTACGAGATCGTCGACGGGGTGCTGCTGGTGAATGCGGCCCCCGCGCCGCGCCACCAACGGGTCGTGCACCTGCTGTGGCGGCTGCCGGACTCGCGTTGTCCGCACGGCTGGTGGGTCCTCGCCTCGCCGCTCGACGTCGTGCTCGCTGAGGACACCGTTGTCGAGCCCGACCTGCTGGTGGCGCCGAAGGCCGCGTTCGGCCCGAAGAATCTGCGCACCCCGCCGCTCCTCGTGGTGGAGGTGCTCTCCCCGAGCACCCGCCGAGTCGACCTGGAGCTCAAGCGGGCCCGCTACGAACGCGCCGGCATCGCGTCGTACTGGATCGTCGATCCGGACACGCTCCACCTCACGGTCCTCGAGCTCCGGGACGGTGCGTACGCCGAGGTGGCCGACGTGGCCGCGAGGGAGGCATGGACGGCGGCGCATCCGTTCGAAGTCACGGTGACGCCAGGTGACTTGCTGGACTGACCGGTTTGGCCGCGTCTTCGGCCGGTTGTGCACTACTGCACGCTGAGAACAGGTTCTACCTTGGGCACGCGAGTGATACACGTCACGTCCGTCCACGAGGAAGGTGCCCATGCCGCTGACACCCGAGAACCAAGCGTTCCTGGCACAGATGGCCGAGGCGGGGAGCCCGGCGATCCACGAGTCCACACCGGCGATCGCACGGATGGCCGGCCCGATCCTGGCCGGGTTGAGCGGTCGCGGCCCCGACGTGGCCGAGGTGCGCAACCTCGAGCTGGACGGGAAGGACGGCACCTTCCGCACCCGGGTGCTGAAGCCCGAGGGCGAGTCGCGAGCGATCGTCGTCTACTTCCACGGCGGTGGCTGGGTGATCGGCGACATCGACCTGCAGTACGACCACCTCGGCCGCGACCTGGCCAACCGCACCCAGTCCACCGTGGTGCTGGTCAACTACCGCAAGGCGCCCGAGCACCCGTTCCCGACCGCGATCGAGGACAGCTACGCCGGCCTCACCTGGGTCGATGAGCACCGCGACGAACTCGCTCCGGCCGGGGCGCCGCTGATCGTCGCCGGCGACAGCGCTGGAGGCAACATCAGCGCCGTGATGACCCTGTGGGCCCGCGACCGCGGCGGGCCGCGGATCGACCACCAGGTGCTCGTCTATCCCGTCACCGACTGCGACCTGAACACCCCGTCGTACGTCGCTCCGGAGAACCAGCTGCTGCTCAGTCGCGACACCATGATCTGGTTCTGGGATCACTACCTGGCCGATGAGGCCGCTCGCACCAGCCCTGACGCCTCACCGCTGCGGGCCGAGAGCCTCGCCGGGCTCCCGCCTGCGCTGGTCTACGTCGCCGAGTGCGACCCGCTGCACGACGAGGGCGTGGCCTATGCGAAGGCCCTGCAGGCCGCCGGGGTCGACGTACGTCTCGAGGAGGCGGCGGGCCAGATGCACGCCTACTTCCAGATGGCCGGCATCCTGCCCGGCTACGTCGAGGGCATCGAATTGGTCGCCGACCACATCGGCAAGGTCATCGCCGAGCACGGAAAGGTCGCCTGACATGGCTCAGCACTACGACGCCCTGGTGATCGGGGCGGGTTTCTCCGGGATGTACCAACTCATCCGGCTGCGCGAGCAAGGCTTCTCGACCCGCGTGGTCGAGAAGGGCACCGGCGTCGGCGGCACCTGGTATTGGAACCGCTACCCCGGCGCCCGGGTCGACATCGAGTCGGTCGAATACTCCTACTCCTTCGACGACGCCCTCCAGCAGGAGTGGGACTGGAGCGAGCGGTACGCCGCCCAGCCGGAGATCCTCCGCTACGCCGAGCACGTGGCGGATCGCTACGACCTGCGTCGCGACATCAGCTTCGAGACCAGCGTGGAGAAGGCGGTCTGGGACGAGGAGTCGGACCGCTGGACCGTCACGATGCTCTCCGCGGAGGGGAGCGAGACGGTGACCGCGTCGTACGTGATCGCGGCGACCGGGTGTCTCTCGATGCCGTCCCGTCCGCACTTCGAGGGCATGGACGACTTCGAGGGGGAGACCTACTGGACCTCCTCGTACCCCCGCGAAGGTGTCGACCTCACCGACAAGCGGGTGGCGGTCATCGGCACCGGCTCCTCGGGCCTGCAGACGATCACGGCGATCGCTCCGGTGGTGGGCGAGCTGACCGTCTTCCAGCGCACGCCTAGCTACGCCGTCCCCGCGCACAACGGGCCGGAGGCGGACCGATTGCGGGAGGTCCGCCCCCAGTACCCCGCCTTCCGGGAGTTGAGCGCGCTCTCACCGCTGGGCTTCCAGTGCGGCGAGGACAACCCGCGGGTGATGATGGAGACCGATCCCGTCGACGTCCGGGCGGAGCTCGATCGTCGGTGGGCGGTCGGCGGGCTGTGCTTCAACTCCGGCTTCGAGGACACCCTGCGTGACCAGGCGGCCAACGACCTGGCCGCCGAGTACGTCCGCGACCAGATCCGGGCCAAGGTCAAGGACCCGGAGGTCGCCGAGAAGCTGTGCCCGACCACCTACCCCATCGCCAGCAAGCGGATGTGCGTCGACACCGGCTACTTCGAGGTCTACAACCAGGACAATGTGTCGCTGGTCGACCTCCAGGAGACCCCGATCGAGCGCTTCTCCGCCAAGGGCGTGGTTGCAGGCGGGACCGAGTACGAGGTCGACGTCATCATTCTGGCCACCGGCTTCGACGCGATGACCGGTGCGCTCAACGCCATCGAGTTCCGCAACGGCGAGCAGGTGCTCAGCGAGAAGTGGGAGCACGGGCCCCGCACCTACCTGGGGCTGATGTCGGTGGGCTTCCCCAACCTGCTCACGGTCACGGGCCCGCAGAGCCCGTCGGTGCTGTCCAACATGATGACCTCGATCGAGTACCACGTGGATTGGATCACCCGCCTTCTCCAGGCCCAGCGCGCGGAGGGGCTGACCCGGATCGAGCCTCGCCCCGAGGCCGAGGACAACTGGGTCAACACCACCAACGACCTCGCCGACCTCACCCTGATGCCGCAGGCGTCCTCCTGGTACATGGGCGCCAACATCCCCGGCAAGCAGCGCGTCTTCATGCCCTTCATCGGCGGCGTCGGAGCGTACAAGCAGATCGGTGACGGGATCGCCACGGTCGGCTACCACGGCTTCGACCGGGCCTGATCCGGATCAGTCCACCCAGGGGAAAGTGGCGCTACCTGGCCGATTTTTCGGCCGGGTAGCGCCACTTTCACCGGTGGACCGGGGAAACGTCCGCCCCCTCAGCCCCGCCAGGTGATCAGCGCGTCGAGCGCTTCGATCCGCTCACCGGAGGCGAGCAGAGGGTTGACCTCGAGGGCGATGAGATCCTCACCGAGGGCCTCGGCGAGGGCACCGATCCGGGCGACGATCCCGGCGAGCGCGTCCAGGTCGACCGGTGTAGTGCCGCGGGCGCCGCGCAGGACGTCGATGCCGCGGAGGTCCTCCAGGGCCCGGCGGGCGTCGGAGGCCGAGATCGGTAGGAGACGGAGCGACCCCTCGCCGAGCAGCTCGACCCAGACACCACCCAGCGCGACCGCGAGGGTGAGCCCCCACGAGGGGTCGCGGACGACGCCGACGAGCAGTTCGGTGCCCCCGCTGCGCTGCGGCTGGATGAGCAGCGGCGAGTCGGGATGCCCCGCCCGCGCCATCGTGGCGAGTACGCCGGTGGCGGCGTCGCGCACCGCGGTGGCGTCGCGCAGGTCCAGGGCCACACCGCCGATGTCGCTCTTGTGCTCGAGCCCTTCGGCCGCGCCCTTGACCACGATCGGGTAGCCGAACTCGTCGGCGGCCGCGACCGCTTCCTCCGGGGTGGCGACCACCCGCGAGGGAACCACGGGGATGCCGTTCGCGCTGAGGAAGGCTGCGGCGTGGCGCTCGGCCCAACTTCCCCGGCGGGGCGGCGTACCCTCCGGTTCGACCACGGTGACCGGCGGGAGTGCGTCCCGCCCGGAGAGGTGGCGACGGTAGGCCTCCGACCAGCGCACCGCGTTGCCGAGGGCGCTCATCCCGTGCTCGATCCCGCCGGCGACCTGCGGATACCCCGAGGCGGCCCGGAGTTCGCGCCCGGTCTCGGTGATGTCGCTCAGAACGTTGCCGATCACCACCACGGGCTTCGGCGAGGCCCGGATCACGCCCGCGGCGTAGCTGAACGCCGCCACAGAGGTCTCGAAGTCGGGGGTGGCCCGCGGGAGATCCTGGAGCAGCATCACGACGTCGATGCCGGGGTCGGCGGCGACGACGTTGAGGGAGTTGGCGAGCAGTTGCCGGTCGAGGAGGACGTACCCGGTCACGTCGAGCGGGTTGTTCGGCGTGGCGAAGTCCGGGAGTACGTCGGTGAGCGCGGTGAGCGTGCCCTCCTCGAACTCCGGCAGGATCAATCCCTCTTCCTCGGCCCGGTCGGAGATGATCTCCGAGGCGCCGCCCGATGGTGTGACCACGCCGATCCGGCGACCGGGCAGCGGGCCGGTCTCGACCAGCATGCCGGCGGTGACGATGAGGTCCTCGATCGAGTCGACCCGGATCACGCCGAGCTGCCGGAAGGCGGCGTCGACCACTCGGTCGTCGCCCACGAGGGCGCCGGTGTGGGCCTGGGCGGTGCGCGACGCCTTGGCGCTGCGGCCGATCTTGATCGCCACCACCGGCTTGCCCGCGGCCAGCGCGGCCTCGGCCACCTGGGCGAACTCCTCGGGATGCCGCACGCTCTCCAAGAAGAGCGCGATCACCTTCGTGTTCGGGTCCTCGATCATGGCCCGCATCACGTCGGTCACCGACATGACGGTCTCGTTGCCCATCGAGACCAACAGTGAGATCCCGATGTTGCGCGCCTGGGCGAAGGTCAGCACGTTGCTGGCCAGCGCACCGCTCTGCAGGACGACGCCGACCGACCCGGCGATCAGCGGCTTCGGGATCGGCAGGCCGTACGGCGTCACGGTCTCGGCCGCGTTGATGAACCCGTTCCCGTTGGGGCCGAGGATCACCAGGTCGAGTTCGGCGGCGAGGTCGACGATCTCCTGCTCCCGGACCGCGCCCTGACCGCCCACCTCGCCGTACCCGGCGGTCAGGATGACGTAGTTGCGGATCCCCGCCGCGGCGCCGTCCCGGAGCACGCCGGGGACGACGTCGACGGGGGTCATGACATAGGCCAGGTCCACCTGGTTGGGAATCGCGCTGAGACTCGGATGGGTCTGCTCCCCGTGCACCACCTCGGTGCGTGGATTGACCAGGTGGACCTCGCCGTCGAAGCCGTGCTCGCGCAGGTTGGCGAAGGTGCTGGTCGACCATCCGGACTTGTCGGTCGCGCCCACCAGGGCCACCGACTTGGGCCGGAAGAACGCGCGCAGGTCCGCGGGGCTCGGTCCGCTGCTCTCGGTCCTCATGCCAGCGAGGCTCCGACCTTGACGTGCCCCTTGAGCAGGTTGCGGGCGATGGTACGGCGCTGGATCTCGTCGGTCCCCTCGAAGATCCGGAGCAGCCGGAGCTCGCGGTACCACCGTTCCAGCGGCAGCTCCTTGGTGTAACCCATGCCGCCGTGGATCTGGAGCACCCGGTCGACCACCTTGTTGGCCATCTGGGTGCCGTACAGCTTCGCGATCGACGAGGCGTGCCGCGCGTCCCGCCCCTGCTCGACCTGCCAGGCGGCGTTGAGGGTCAGCCAGCGGGCAGCCTCGAGCTCGACGGCGCTGTCCGCGATGTGCCCCTGGATGAACTGGTAGTCCGCGATCGGGTGGCCCATCGAGACCCGGTTGTTGGCGTGCTCGATGGCCATCTCCAGCATCCGCTCGGCAGCGCCGAGGGCCCCGGCCGGGATCATGTAGCGACCCTGGCCGATCCACGACATCGCGAGGTCGAAGCCGTGGCCCTCCTCGCCGAGGATGTGGTCGTGCGGCACCCGGACGTTGTCGAAGTTGAGCGCGGCCGGGCCCCACTCGCCCATGGTCGGGATGGGTGTGGAGGTCCAGCCCATCGCGCGGTCGACCAGGAAGCAGGTGACGCCGCCGTTGGCGCCCTTCTCCGGGTCGGTGACCGCGAAGACCATCACGAAGTCGGCCTCATTGCCGTTGGTGATGAAGATCTTCTCGCCGTTGATCACCCAGTCGTCGCCGTCGCGGACGGCGCGGGTGCGGATGTTGCGCGCGTCCGAGCCCGCGCCGGGCTCGGTGATGGCGAAGCAGCTGCGGCGCTCACCCTCGATGGTCGGGATGAGGTACTCCTGCTTCTGCGCGTCGTTGCCCGCGTAGAGGATGTTGTCGGCCGACCCGCCGAAGCGGAACGGAACGAACGTGCGGCCGGCCTCGGAGGCGATGATCGCGGCCATCACCGGACCGGCCGCGAGGCCGCCGTACTCCTCGGGGGTGTTGATCCCCCAGTAGCCGTACTTGCGGGCCTTGTCCTGGAGTTCCTTGAGGACACCGGGCTCGAGGCTGGGGCGGCCCTCCCGCTCGTTGAGGAGCACCTCGCTCTCGTACGGCATGACCTCCTTGGTGATGAACTGCCGCACGGCCTCCCGGACATCGCGGTGCTCGTCACTCAGCGCGAAATCGACCATGACCCACTCCTCCAACTTAGAGTTGTCTTCTAGAACGTGTCTCTAGAATGATGTGAGCAGAATCACTTATCGTGTGCGGACAGTCAAGGGTCCATCCGGCGTCGACCGGCGGGTCGGAACCATGGATATCCCGCACCACACCTCACCAGGAGGCGCCATGACCACCGAGGCCGGCGAGCCCCGCCCGAGCGGACGACGGTGGGCCCGTACCGAGGAGACGCGTCGCCAGGTGCTCGAGGCCGCCAGGGATGTCTTCATCGAGAAGGGCTACACCGGCGCCGGGATCTCCGACGTGGTCGCCCGCTCCGGGTCCAGCGTCGGCAGCGTCTACCACCACTTCGGCGGCAAGTCGGAGCTCTACCTGGCTGTGTGGGAGGAGTACGTCGGCGACCTGGCCCACGCCGCCGCCGAGGGTGTCGCCAAGGCCGGCGCCAGCGGGGCCCGCGATCCGATGCGGCTCTTCGAGGGCGGCACCATCGCCTACCTGCGGGAGGCGTGGGAACACCGCGAGCTGCTCCCGATCTTCTACACCGGTGACGGGCCGCCGGGTTTCGAGGTGCTGCGCCGCGAGCGCAACACCGAGTGGATCCGCCGCAACGTGCAGGTGCTCGATCTGGGCGACAGTCGGGCCGACCAGTTGCTGGGTGCGGTGCTGACCTCCGTGGTAGGCGAGGCGGCCCGTGCCGTGATCGGTTGCGACACGCCCGAGGAGGCGGAGGAGGTCGCGCAGCGGGCCGTCGTCCTCGCCCGGAGGCTGTACGCCGACGAGCGCTGAGCCACCACGGATCGGCCCGGTCCGTGTCCGGCCGAACGCGGGACCTTCCGCGGCCGGGCGGGCGTTGGTCGCCCGGCCGCCGCGCCGAAAACGACGTGCACCTGTGCCGACTCGCCTGGGAGTGGGTCGGCACAGGCGCACGGCGCGGCTGGCTCAGGCCCAGGTGCTCAGCCCTCGGTCGAGCACGACGGTTCCGTCGGCGCGCCGGGTCTGGAACGCGACCGAGCCATCGTCGAGGTGCCACCGGGCCACGGTGAGTTCCTCGCCGGGAATGACCGGGGAGGAGAAGCGTCCGGCCATGCCTGTCATCTCCTTGCCGGCCATCGCGCTCACCAGGGCGCGGCAGCTGATGCCATAGGTGCACAGGCCGTGCAGGATCGGCTTGTCGAACCCGCCGCGGGCGGCGAACTCGGGATTGCTGTGCAGCGGGTTCCAGTCACCGCTGAGCCGGTACAGCAGCGCCTGGCCGGGCCAGGTGCGCATCGTGGTCTCCTCGTCCGGCGCGCGGTCCGGAACCGGGGTCGGGCCGATGCCGGCGTCCGCGCCCTCGGCGAGGGTGGGATCGCCGAAGCCGCCCTCGCCCATGATGAACGCGGAACTGCGGGAGGTCACCACCGGTTCGCCGGTCTCGGCGTCGACCGCACGGGCCTGGCTGGAGACCAGGGCGCCGGAGCCCTTGTCGCGGATGCCGGTGACCATGGAGGTGATCCGCACCGAACCGACGGTGGGGAGCGGGCGGTGCAGCTCGATGGACTGCTCGGCGTGCACCAGCTTCGCCGGGTCGAAGTCACCCATCTTGCGTCCGCCGCCGGCGCCCCAGGTGACCATCACGCCGTAGCTGGGCAGCACCTTCTGCCCGGAACCATGCTCACCGTGCTCGGTGGTGTACTCCAGCTCGGCGAACTGGTCATCGTGGCCGGCACCGAGACCCAGCGCATAGAGCAGGGCGTCCTTGTGGTCCCAGCTCTTCTGGGTCGGTTCTGACTCCTGGCCGACGATGGAGTGGTCGAGGGGCATCAGTCGGGCACCTTTCCGTTGGTGAGCGCGTTGGGGCGGGCCTCGTCGAGGAGACCGGGCAGGACGACGTCGAGCTCCTCGACGGTCCAGTCGTGGTCCACGTCGTGTCCGGGACCGGCGACCCAGCCCTCGGCCACGCTGACGTTGCCGCCGCGGATGTTGAAGACCCGCCCGGTCACGCCTCGGGCGGCCGGCGTGGCCAGCCAGGCCACCAGGGGAGCGACGTTCTCGGGGGTGAACGGGTTGAACTCCCCCTCGGCGGGCTTCGGCCGGTTCGGGTTGAGGTTCTCGGTCATCCGGGTCAGCGCCGCGGGTGCGATCGCGTTCACCGTGATGCCGTACCGCTCGAGCTCACGGGCCGCGATCACGGTCATGGCGGCGATGCCCGCCTTGGCGGCGCCGTAGTTGAGCTGACCGGGGTTGCCGTAGATGCCGGAGGACGACGTGGTGTTGATGATCCGGGCGTCGACCTCCTCACCCTGCTTGGCGAGGTCCCGCCAGTGTTTCGCCGCCACACTCATCGGGCAGAAGGTGCCCCGCAGGTGCACCTTGATCACCGAGTCCCACTCGTCGATGGTCATGTTGACCAGCATCCGGTCGCGCAGGATCCCGGCGTTGTTGACCAGGACGTCGACCTTGCCCCACTCGTCGAGGGCGGAGCGGAACAGCTTCTCCGCCCCGTCGGGCTCGCTGATGTCATCGCCGTTGACGATCGCCTCGCCGCCGAGGCGGCGTACCTCCTCGGCGACCTCCTCCGCGGGGTGGGCGTCCGCGCCGGTTCCGTCGACGCCGGCGCCGAGGTCGTTGACGACCACGGCTGCTCCACGACGGGCGAACTCGAGCGCGTGCGCGCGGCCGAGACCGCGTCCCGCACCGGTGATGATCACGACCTGTCGGTTCGTCTGAGCCATTTCCACCTCCAGGAAAGGCATCTAGAATTCATTTCTAGAAGGACTTTCTAGGAAGTGGGGGTTCATGTCAACGGATCTGAGCGGTCGCTGCGAGGGCGATCGGGCCCGTGTCGACGAGGCGAAGCCCGATATCCGCACCGCTTGGAGGATCCTCTCCGTTGTCAGTCTGGCGAGCATCGTCATCGCCTTCAGCGGTACGTCGCTCAACGTCGCCCTGCCGACCCTCTCCGAGACCTTCGGTGCCAGCGCCTCCCAGGCGGCTGCCGTACTGATCGGGTTCCAGTTCGCGATGACCGCGCTGATGCTGTTGTTCGGGCGCCTCTCCGACATCCGTGGCCGGCGACAGATGTACCTCATCGGGCTGGCCACCTTCGGCCTGGCCAGCCTCGCGCTCGGTTTCTCGCCCACCGTCGAGGTGCTGATCGTGCTGCGTGTGGTGCAGGCGGTGGGTGCCGCGATGCTCCTCACCAACAGCGCGGCCCTGGTCAGCGACGCCTTCCCCCGGGACCGACTGGGCCAGGGGATGGGCTTCTACATCGCGTCGTTCTCGATCGCGTCCCTCGTCGGCCCTGTGGCCGGCGGCGTGATCGTGGACGGGCTGGGCTGGGAGTGGCTCTTCTGGGTGCTGGTGCCGCTCTCCCTGGGCTGTTGGCTCTGGGCCTGGGCGGCCCTGCCCCGACGCGACGCGGTGACGGGGCCCTCGCCGCGGCTCGACCTGGTCGGCAACACGCTCGCCCTGGTCTCGCTGGGCGGCCTGCTGTGGGGGCTCTCCCAGGTCACCGGTCTCGGTTGGGGATCGCCGGTGGTGCTCGGCTCCCTGGCGCTGTTCGTGCTGACCGTGCCGGTCTTCGTGTGGTGGGAGAGGCGCTATCCGCAGCCGCTTCTGGACATCACCCTGTTCCGGATCCCCAGCTTCGGGATCGGCCTGTTGGGCACCTGGCTCAGCGCCGCCTCCCGGTTCCCACCCTCGATCCTGCTCCCGCTGCACCTGCAGTCCGTGGGGAACAAGTCGGCGGCCGAAGCGGGCATCCTCGTTCTTCCCTTCGTGGTCGGCATGCTCGCCGGCTCTCTGCTCTACGGCAGCCTCGGGCACCTGATCCGGCCGCGCACCGTCTCGCGTGGCTCCGCCGTCATCGCCTCCCTCGGACTCCTCGTCCTGCTCCTCACGGCCTCCTCGTCGGAGGTCACGGCCCTGATGGTCGCCGGCCAGGTCCTGGTCGGGTTCGGCGGCGGCTCGTTCATGCCGGCCAACACCACCGTCATCCTGGAGTCGCTGCCCTCCGAGCGGATGGGGGTCGCCAACGCGCTTCGACTGCTGGTCCTCAACGTCGGCATCACCTTCGGCACCGCCCTGATGATCAGTCTCGTGGTCGCCTTCGTCGGCCCTGAGGTCGCCGACCACGTGATGGCGGGCACGATCAGCGGCAGCAGTCCGGGGTCGATGGCCGAACTTGTCCACGGCTTCCAGCTCGCCTACGCGGTCGCGCTCCTGCTCTCCCTCGCCGGCGTAGTCGCCGCCTACCTGGACGGGCGCGACACCGGCCCCCGCTCCGCCCGGCCCTGAATCCGGCTCGAGCGGGCCGGTCGGCGCCCCAGCGGGGTGAGGACCGGCCCCCCGGCCCCATGTCGCGGGGACGGATGGTCCGGGACGAGACCTGGATGGTGTCAGGTGGTCCCGTCCCGGACCTCCGCCTCAGCCGCGGCCGAGGATGAGGGTGGCGGCACTCATGAACATGCCGCCGTTGCCGAGCACGAGGCTGGTCTCGACGCCGTCGACCTGGGCGGCGGCCTCGCCGCGCAGCTGACGGACCGATTCCTGGATGGCGAACATGCCGTACATCCCGGTGTGGGTGTAGGAGAGACCGCCGCCATTGGTGTTCATCGGAAGCCGCCCGCCGGGGGAGGTGTGCCCCTCGGCGACGAACGCGCCGGACTCGCCGCGACCGACGAAGCCCATGTCCTCCAGACCGTAGAGCGGCACGTGGGCGAAGGCGTCGTAGATCATCAGGTGATCGATGTCGGTGGTGCCGACGCCGGCCTCCTTGAACGCACGCTGACTGGACAGGGTGAACTGTCGGCAGGTGGTCATGTCCTCCATCTGGGAGACCATCGGGGTGGTGGCAGCCTCGCCGGTGCCGAGCACGCTGACCAGCGGCTTGTCAGTGCCGTGGGCCTCCGCGAACTCCCGCGAGGCCACCGCCAGCGCGCCACCACCATCGGTGACCAGGCAGCACATCAGCAGGGTGAAGGGGTAGGCCACCATCCTTGCCCCGAGGACGTCGTCCACGCCGACCTCCTCACGGAACATCGCCCTGGGGTTGCGGGCCGACCAGCGCCGCTGCGCCACCGCCACCTCGGCGAGCTGCTCCAGGGTGTTGCCGGTCTCGTGCAGGAAGCGCAGCGTGGGCACGGTGAAGGTGGTCGGCGGCCCCATCACGCCGTACGGCATCTCGAACTGGGCGAGCGGGGAGTCGCTCTGCCGGGGGTACGGCGGTGCGCCGACCCGGCTGCGCCCCGACTCGCCGTGGGTCACCAGGACGACGTCGGCGTACCCCGCCCGGATGGCTGCCACCGCGTGCCGGACATGGAGGAGGAACGAGGTGCCGCCGACCGAGGTGCCGTCGAGGTAGGTGGGGGTGATGCCGAGCGCGTGCGCCACCTGGACCGGGCCGGGGGTGGAGACGGTGGCCAGGCCGTCGATCTGGTCCTTGGTCAGCCCGGCGTCCGCGATCGCGCGGCGGGCGGACTGGGTGTGGAGCTCGAGGGTGGACAGGTGCGGCAGCTTGCCGACCTCGTCGGTCTCGGCCGCGCCCATGATGACGACGTCACGGTTGTTCCTCTGACCGCTCATCGGTCACCTCCATCGATCGGGGCGAAGACAGGAACGGCGACCTCGCCGCGTTGTTCGAACCGGACCTGGAGCGGGAGGTCCAGGGGGAGCGCCTCCGGGGTGGGGTCGACGTCGACGATGTTGGTCATCATCCGGGGCCCCTCCTCGAGTTCGACGGTGGCGATCACCGTCGGGGTGGGGAAGCCCGGCGCGGGGCGCTCGGAGATGACATAGGAGTACAGCGTGGCGCGGCCGCTGGCGGTGAACCAGGCGACCTTCTCCGAGCCGCAGTGCGGGCACGAGGTCCGCGGGTAGAAGAACGGCCGCTCGCACGCCGTACACCGCTGGATGTCGAGCCGCCCGGCCGCCGCGGCGTCCCAATAGGGCTGGGTCTCGGGAGTCGCCTTCGGGACGAATTTGTCCGGCGCGCTGCCACCGGATTGTGGGCTGGTCACTGGGTTCCGCCTCTCTTGCCGGGCACGGGCCGGCTGTCCAAGTAATGGAGGATGGCGTCCACGGAGGCCCGGGCAGCATTGCGGCGCGTGCGGTCCAGGCTGGTGTAGACGATGTCGGTGAGCGATTCACGAGGGGCACCGCGCTCCAGGAGCGCTGCGATCTGGTCGATCCTGCGGTGCCGTGCGGACAGCTTCTGCTCGAGGAAGCTGCGCGAGTTCCTCACCATCGGCCCGTGGCCGGGCAGCATCGTCCAATCGTCGTCGACCAGCGTGCCGAGCCGCTGCATCGAGGCGAGGATGTCACCGATGGTGCCGTCCGGATGGCTGATGAACGGGTTGACCCTGGCCAGCACGGTGTCGCCGGTGAGCATCAGCCGCTCCGCCGGCACCGCGAAGCTGACCCCGTCGGCGGTGTGGCCGGGCGTCCGGTGGGCGCGGACCTCGACCCGGCCGCCGAGCCGCACGGTGGTGCCCTCGGCGATCACGCCGCGGTGCACTCGGGGACTGATCGTGGCCTGCCAGCGGCGGGCGACCTCCTCGGTCGCGTGCGCGTGGTCGCCGTGGTGGTGGGAGAGGAGTACGTCGGTGATGCGGACGCCGTAGTCGTGGGCCAGCGCATCGATGGCCGCCAGGTGGGCGGGGTCATCGGGGCCGGGGTCGATCAGGGCGGCGCCGTCCGGTCCGGCGACCAGCCAGGTGTTGGTGCCCTCGAAGGTCCACGCGTCGGCGTTGGGAGCGAGGAGCATCGCGACACCGGGGGCGACTTCCATCGGCTCGCCGGGCTTCGGCGGCTCGTCGTCGATGTCCCACACAGTGCGGGCCTCGCTTTCGGGCTGGAGGGGTCGGTCAGGCCGTCGGTCAGGGCCGTCGGTCAGGGGGAGGTGCCGGGAGACGGGAGGGGTGGCGGCCGGTGGCCGCCACCCCTGTGGCCTCGACGATCCCGGCCGACGTACTGCCGGGACCGGCGTCGAGGATCAGCCGTCGATCAGCCGGCGTCGGGGTCGAGCCAGACGTCCTCCATCTCCAACTGGGAGTAGTCCGGGTGGTTCCAGAAGTTGCGCACGTCCGGTGCCAGGATCGTCTGGGTGTTGTAGGCGTAGAGCGTCACCGGCGAGGCGACGTTCTCCAGGATGTAGTACTGGATGTCCCGGATCGCCTGCTCACGCTCGGTGTCGTCGATGATCGTGCGCTGCTCGGCGATCATCTTGTCGAGCTTCGGGTCCTTGATGCCGTACCAGTTGCGGGTGCCGTCGGAGGTGTACTCGGTGGTGAGGTACTCGTCCGCGGTCAGCATCGGGGTCTGCAGGCCGTAGATCATGTCGTACTTCAGGGTGGGCCAGGTGTCGCCGATGTAGGTGGCGTAGTCATCGATCTTGATCTCGGCGTTGATCCCGATCTCGGCGAGGTCCTCCTGCACCCACTGGGCCTCGCGGACGACGGTCTCGCCGTACCCGTTGGTGACGGTGAGGGTGGTGTCGAAGCCGTCGGGGTAGCCGGCATCGGCCAGCAGCTTCTTGGCGGCCTCCGGGTCGTACGGCATCGCCTCCAGGGACTCCTCCTCGGTCAGGCCGCCGAAGATGCTCGGCGTGACCGCGGCGGTCATCACGCCGCCTACCCGGATGGTGTTGGCCATGCCCTCGCGGTCGATGGCCATGCCCACCGCCTGGCGCACGCGGACGTCGTCGAAGGGCGGTTTGGTGACGTTCAACGGGATCCGGGTGTGCGAGGTGCCCTCCTCCTGGACCAGCTGGAGACCGTCGATCTGCTTGACCAGCTGGTCGACCTGGTTCTTCTCGGTGGAGAGCGCGGAGATGATGTCCAACTTGCCCGAGCGCAGCGCCGCGATCTGGGCCTGGGCGTCGGGCATCACGGTGACGTTGATGCCGTCCAGGTGCGGCAGCCCCTCCAGGAAGTAGTCGGGGTTCTTGACGTAGACCCGCTCCTGATCCTTCTTCCAGCTCTCCAGCATGAACGGGCCCGTGCCGATCGCCTCCTCCGCCAGGTCGAACTTCCCCTCGGTGCCCTCGCACGGGAGGATCACCATGAACGGGTTGGCCATGGTCTCGTCGAAGGCCGCCTGCGGCGACTTCAGCTTGAACACCACGGTGTAGTCGTCGGGGGTCTCGACCTTCGCGACGTTGCCGATCAGCCCGATCTGGTGGCCGGGCAGGGAGGTGATCCGGTCAAGGGTGCAGGTGACGTCCTTCGAGGTGAACTCGCGACCGTTGACCGGGGGCTTGTTCTGCCACTTCACGCCCTCGCGCAG
Source organism: Nocardioides insulae DSM 17944 (assembly GCF_000422825.1). Lineage (GTDB taxonomy): Bacteria > Actinomycetota > Actinomycetes > Propionibacteriales > Nocardioidaceae > Nocardioides > Nocardioides insulae. The sequence goes on from NZ_AUGU01000002.1 coordinate 19,085, forward strand.
GTGGAAGGTCCACTCGGTGCGGTCGTCGTTGGCCTCCCACTCCTCGGCCAGGTCGCCCTTGAGTTCGTTGGTGTTGAACTCGTACTGCTCACCCGTCTGGAAGGCGAGCAGCCGGTTGTACACGGTGCCCACGGCGTAGTGGACGGTGAACGACGCCTCGGCCTGGGGATCCAGGGAGATGGCGTCGGTGGTCGCGGCGGTGTAGAGGACGCCGCCGTCGACCGGGTCCCCGGCGTCGGTGACCACCGCTCCCGGTTCGTCCCCCGAGGCGGACGCGGATCCCTCGTCGCTGCCGGATCCGCTGAAGCAGGCCGTGGTCAGCGCACTGCAGGCCAATAGCACACCGGCGGTCCGTAGCCGTGTGCCCGTCGAAACGCGCATGGTCTTACTCCTTGGTGGTGGGTGGCCGGCAGGACGCCGGTGTCGGGGGTGGTGTGAACGGTCGGGCAGGAGATGGGTCGAAAGGGGTCCTCATCGGCGCTGCTTCGGGTCGAGGAAGTCGCGCAGGGCGTCGCCGAGCAGGTTGAACGCGAGCACCGAGATGGAGAGCACCAGGCCGGGGTAGAACGCGATCCACGGCGCGATCTCCAGGAACTGGGAGCCCTCACTCAGCATCCGGCCCCAGGACGGGGTCGGTGGCGGGGTACCGATGCCGAGGAAGCTCAGCGAGGACTCCGCGATCAGCACGATCGCGAAGTTCAGGCTGGCCAGGACGAACAGCGGAGCCATCAGGTTGGGCAGGCCGTAGCGCATCAGGATGCGTGGGGTGCTGCACCCGACTGCCCGCGCCGCCTCGACGTACGTCTCTGCCCGGATGCGCAGCATCTCGCCGCGGGCCACCCGGTTGAAGGACGGCACCAACAGGATGCTGAGCGCGATGATGGTGTTGCGGATGCTCGGGCCGAGCAGGGCGGCGATGAAGAGCAGCAGCACGATCGCCGGGACGGCCATCAGCGCGTCCATGAACCGCTGGATCGTGCTGTCCACCCAGGAACCGCCGAAGTAGCCGGACACGATGCCGAAGAGCACGCCGATCAGGCCGCCGATGATCAGGGTGCACACTCCGATGGACAGCGAGGTGCGGGCGCCGTACATCGTCCGGCTGAGCACGTCGCGCCCCAGGTCGTCGGTGCCGAAGAGGTGGGCGGCGCTCGGCGCCTGCTGGATCGCGGTGCGGTCCTGCGCCAGGGGGTCGTACGGCGCCAGCCAGGGGGCGAGCGCGGCCACGATCACGAACAGGGCGATCAGGCTGAGCGCGACCATGCCGATCGGCTGCTCCTTGATGAAGCGGCCGAGCCGACGCTTGGGCGGCAGTGGCGGAGCCACTCCGCCGACCGTCTGGGCGGTGGCGACCGCGGCGGCCGTGGCGCCGGCGGGGACAGGTCCGGTGGGGCTGTCGATGCGCTGGTCAGTCATGGAGCACGCTCCTCAGTACCGGATCCGGGGATCGATGGCGGCATAGGCGACGTCGACCAGCAGGTTGACCATGATGAACAGGCCGCCGTAGAAGATCACGCAGCCCAGCACCATCGGGTAGTCACGGAACTGGACCGACTCGAAGATCAGCGAACCCATGCCGGGGATGCTGAAGATCGACTCGAGGATCACCGTGCCGCCCAGCACGGCACCGACCTGGAGGCCGAGCAGGGTGAAGACCGGGATCGTGGAGTTGCGGCCGGCGTGCTTGAAGATCACGTTCCACTCCGAGGCGCCGCGGGCGCGGACGGTGCGGATGAAGTTGGACCCCATCACCTCCAGCATCGAGGACCGCAGCATCCGGGAGATGCTCGCCATCGCCGCCGTACCGAGCGCTATCGCCGGCAACGTCATATGGACGAGGTTCTGCGAGAGATCCTCGAAGGGCCCGACGTAGACCAGCGGTGGTGACCACTGGAACCACAGCGACAGATAGGTGATGAAGAGCAGGGCGAGCCAGAAGTTGGGGATCGAGATACCGACGACGGAGACCAGGCGGAGGAACTGGTCGAGCAGGGTGTTCTTCCGGATCGCCGAGATCAGCCCGAGCGGCAGCCCGAGCAGGACGCCGAGCAGGATCGCGAGGAAGCCGAGCTCCAGGGTGATCGGGAGCCGGTGCAGGATCTCCGCGGTCACCGAGGCGTTGTCCTGGAAGGAGGTGCCGAGGTCGCCGCGGAGCGCGCCCCCCATGAAGACGAAGAACTGGGAGTAGACCGGCTGGTCCAGGCCGAGCTCCGCGGTGCGCTGTGCGATCTGCTCCTCGGTCACGCCGGGGGAGTCGGCGAGCTGCACCCGGACGACGTCGCCCGGGATCGCGCGCAGGGTGATGAAGACCATCGCCGTCACGATCAAGAGCACCAGGAGGCCGTAGACGAACCGGCGGGCGGCGTAGGCGATCATGCGGTGGCCCCTTCCTGAGGGTCCTCGCCGTGGAGCGAGTGCTCCGGCGGATCCTGGTGTCGGTGGAGGGCGGCCTGCTCGGTGTGGAGATGGCAGCTGACGTTGCCGGCACCGACGGTGATCAGCTCGGGCTCGAGGTGGTCGCAGGGCTCGAACCGCTTGGGACACCGGGTGTGGAAACGGCAGCCGGACGGCGGTGCGCTCGGGTTGGGGATCTCGCCGGCCAGTGGTTCGCGGGCCCGCCCGATCGTGTCCGATGACGGGATCGCGTCGACCAGCGCCTCGGTGTAGGGGTGCAGCGGCTCGTTGAGGAGGATGTCGCTCGGCCCCTCCTCGGCGAGACGACCGAGGTACATCACGCAGATCCGGTCGGACATGTAGCGCACGACGTTGAGGTCGTGGGCGATGAACAGATAGGAGAGCCCGAGTTCCTTCTGGACGTCCTTGAGCAGGTTGAGCACCTGCGCCTGCACCGAGACGTCCAGGGCGCTGACCGCCTCGTCGCACACGATCAGGTCGGGGTTGGTGGTCAGTGCCCTGGCGATGCCGATGCGTTGGGCCTGTCCGCCGGAGAACTGGTGCGGATAACGCGCCAGGGCCGTGCTCGGGAGGCTCACCAGATCCAGCAGTTCCCGGCAGCGGGCCTTGCGCGAGGCGGCGTCGCCGACCCCGTGCACGAGCATCGGCTCGGTCAGGACCTGCTCGATGGTCATCCGCGGATTGAACGAGCTGACGGGGTCCTGGAAGATCAGCTGCATCCGGCTGCGGAGCGCGATCAGCTCCTTGTTCTTGAGGGCGAGCACGTCCTGACCGTCGAAGGTGACGCTGCCGCTGGTCGCCTCGATCAGGCGGAGCACCAGCCGTCCCAGGGTGGACTTGCCCGAGCCGGACTCGCCGACCAGTCCCAGGGTCTCGCCGCGGTTGATGGTGAACGAGACGCCGTCCACCGCCCGCACCGGCGGTCGCTTGGCGGACAGGAACCCACCCCCCACCTCGAAGTGCTTGACCAGGTCGGTCGCCTCGACCAGCGGCCGGTTCGTCACCTCGCGCTCGACCCCGTTGAGCGTGGGTGCGGTCATCGGGGCCTCCGTGCGCTGGGTAGAACGCCGGCCAGCACGCGGTCTAGGCGCGGGAGCAGGTGGACGGGACGACTCATCACAGGACCTCCAGCTCGGACTCGATGGTGGCGGACGTGCGGTGTGCGGGGTCTGCCCGCCAGCAGCGGACGTCACGCTGCTTCCCGGCCACCTCGAGCCGGACGATCTCCTGGGGCTCCGAGCAGCGTTCCGCGGCGTAGGGGCAGCGGGTGATGAAGCGGCAGCCAGCCGGCATCTCGTGGAGGCCGGGGACGGTGCCGGGGATGGCCGGCATCGGCTCGTCGCGCGGTGTGTCGCGCCGGGGGATGGCGGTGAGCAAGGCCTGGGTGTAGGGGTGCTGGGGGTGGTTCAGGACGTCGTCGGCGAGGCCGGACTCCACGACGTACCCGGCGTAGAAGACGACCACTCGGTCGGCCATCTCACCCACCACGCCCATGTCGTGGGTGATGAGCATGAGCGCGACCCCGGTCTCGCGCTGCAGGTCCCGCATCAGGTTGAGCACCTGGGCCTCGACGGTGACGTCGAGGGCGGTGGTGGGCTCGTCGGCGATCATCAGCCGCGGGGTGCAGGCGAGCGCGCCGGCGATCATGACGCGCTGCCGCTGTCCGCCGGAGAGTTGGTGGGGGTAGGCGTCGACCTTGTGTGCCGGGTCGGGGATGCCCACCATCCCGAGGAGCTCGATGGCACGCTCGCGAGCCTGCTTGCGGCTCATCCGCTGGTGCAGGCGGAGCGCCTCGCTGAGCTGGTTGCCGATCGAGTAGAGCGGGTCGAGGGAGGTCATCGGATCCTGGAAGACGACCGCGATGTCGTTGCCTCGGATCGAGCGCAGCTTCTTGTTGCTCGCATGGGTGATGTCGGTGCCGTCCCAGGTCACCGAACCGCCGCTGATCCGTCCGTTGCCGAGCAGCTGGAGTACCGCCATCGCGGTGACGCTCTTGCCGGATCCGGACTCACCGACCACGGCGACGGTCTCGCCGGCGCGGATCTCGAGGTCCACGCCGCTGACCGCTTCGACCGTCGAGCCGCCGGTGTCGAACTCCACGTGCAGGTCATCGATGACCAGCAGCGGAGCAGAATCATGTCGCGATGTCATGGGGCAACGCTCCAATCTAGAACCACGCTCTAGGATGTCGCTCATCATTGGGTGGGGCGTTGGTTGTGTCAAGGGTCACACCGGGACTGCTGGGTGAAGCTTCCTGGCTATGGCAGCATCCGGCGTCTGCTCGCGTTGACATCGCTACCCGGGCGGGTCAGAATCCCCGTGTTTTAGAACTAAATTCTAAGAAGGTGGCCGATGACGACCAGGTCGGGCGGTGCTCCCCGCACTGCGTGGTCGACGCTGGTGGTCGTCTGTCTGGTCAGCACCCTCATCGGGCTCAACGGCAGCACCCTGACCATCGCTCTCCCCACCCTCACCAGGCACTTCGAGGCGACCGCCCTCCAGGGCAGCTGGCTGTTGCTCTCCTACATGGTCACCAGTACGGCATGCCTGTTGCTCGTGGGCCGGCTCAGCGACACCTGGGGTCGGCGCCGGCTCTACATCTGCGGGCTCACCATCTTCACCTTCTCCTCGGTGCTGAGCGGACTGGCGCCGACCGTCGGGGTGCTCATCGGACTACGGGTCGTGGCCGCGATCGGCGGGGCGATCCTGCTCGCGAACGGCGCCACCCTCATCCACGCGGCATTCCGGCAGCCCGCGCTCAACACCGCGATGGGCCTGTACGCCGCCTCGTTCCCGGTCGCCAACCTGCTCGGTCCGACGGTCGGTGGCGCGGTCGTCGAGTGGTTCGGATGGCAGTGGGTCTTCTGGTTCAACGTGCCGTTGTGCCTGGTCGCCCTGATCGTCGGGATGGTGCTGCTGCCGCACGACCATCGCGCTTCGGAGGACGCCTCGGCCGGGGTGCGGGACCTGGACCTGGGCGGCAACCTCACCCTGATCGTCGTGGTCGTGCTGTTCACGACCGGCATCTCCCTGGTCAGCGACCTGCACTGGGGCGATCCGCTGGTCTGGGGAAGCATCGGGCTGGCGATCGCGCTGGTGCCGGTGTTGCTGGCCGTCGAGCGGCGAGCCGCCCATCCCGTGCTCGACCTACCGGCGATCCGCCGCTCCGGGCTGACCCGGCTCTACCTCGCCACCTTCTTCAACGGCGCCGCGCGGTTCCCGATGGTCGTGCTGGTGAGCATCTACCTCCAGGCCGTGCTCGAGGTCGGGCCGACCGAGGCGGGGATCCGGATCCTGCCGCTCCCGGTGGGCTCGATCCTGGCCGCGATGTCGATCGGTTCGCTGGGCCGTCGACTGACCCCGCACCAGATCTCGGCACTGGGATCGGGCATCGGCCTGGCCGGAGGGGTCCTCGTCATGGCCGCGATCGGCCTGACCGTCACCCCACTGCTGCCGGTGGGGCTGCTGGTCAGCGGCATCGGCACCGGGCTGTTCATCGGCACCAACGCCACCACGATGCTGGAGGCCTCACCCGGCGACTCCCTCGGGGTCGTCAACGGGATGCGTCTGATGATGCAGAACACCGGCAACGTCACCAGCCTGGCGCTCTCCCTCACCTTGCTCACCGCCGGTCTGGCCACCGACCTACGCCGGCAGGTCATCGCGGCGGTGGTGCCTGCCGGGGACGCCGACCAGGTGGTCCCCGGTTTCCTGGTCGCCACCGGCTTCCTCGTCGTCCTCGGCGTGGTCGGGTTCTGGTTCACCCTGCCGCGGCGACGGCGCCGTGATGTGGCCGAGCCCACCGTGCCGGAGCAGCGCTCGCGATGGGCGCCCGACGGGGGTGCCGACGTACGCTGAACGGCGTGTCGTCCCCCGCCGTCGTGCCGATCTGGCACCCCAAGCTCTGGGCCGCGCACGCGCTCGGTCTGGCCTGCGTGGTGGTGGCGACGCTCCTCGGCCTGTGGCAGCTCGACTCCTGGCAGCACGCCCGCGAGGTCGAGGCGATGGATCTGACCAGCCAGGCGCCGGTGCCGCTGGAGGATCTGCTCGGCTCGGACGATCCCTTCCCGGGTGCGGTGGTGGGCCACCCGGTCGACGCCGCGGGGGTGTGGGTGCCCGAGGGCACGGTCTACATCAGCGGCCGGGAGAGCGACGGGGCCGACGGTTACTGGGTGGTGACCCCGCTGGCCATCGACGGGAGCGGCGACCCGGCCATCCCCGTCGTCCGCGGCTGGGTGGCCGACCCGGCCGAGGCGCCCGCGGCGCCCACCGGACCCGGAGAGGTGACCGGCTGGCTCCAGCCCGCCGAGGGCACCGGCGCCGTCGACGAGGACCGCACCGATGATGTGATCCCACAGCTACGCGTCGCGGATGTGATCCAGCACGTCGACCAGGACCTCTACAGCGGCTACATCGTCAGCGAGGACCCGGTGGGAGCACCGGAACCGGCCACGTTGGAGCAGCTCCCCGAGGCCGGCACCTTCACCGCCCTGCGCAATCTGCTCTACGCCATCGAGTGGTGGATCTTCGGCCTGTTCGCGGTCTTCATCTGGTGGCGCTACGTGCGCGACGTCACTCACCCCGAACCCGACGAGGAGGGCGAGGACCGGTCGGTCACCGATCGGTCCGTAGGCTCACCGACGTGAAGGGCAATCTGACCGCCTACCGCGTCATGGCGACGATCGTGGGTGTGCTTCTCATCGTGCTGTGCCTCATCGGGCTCCCGCTGCACTACGGCTACCTGATCAGCGACGCCGGCTGGCTCGCCGAGCCGGCGATCGAGGGAGTGAACGACACCGCCGGCTGGGGCTGGCGGCTCGGGTCCGACATCTCGGCGTACCTCGGTGTCGCCCACGGCTGGCTCTACCTGATCTTCCTGATCACCGCGTTCCTGCTCTCCCGCAAGGCCAAGTGGGACATCGGGTTCACGGTGGTGACCCTGATCTGCGGCACCATCCCCGTGCTCAGCTTCTGGGCCGAGCACCGGGCGGTCAAGCGGGTCAAGGCCGAATACCCCGCACTCGTCTGAACCACCGCGTCAGCCGACTCCGGACACCACTGCGCCGGCCCACCACGGACATCCGGGTGGGCCGGCGCAGAGGTACGGCGTGAGGACGGGTCAGGGGCGCTGACCGCTCTCGCCGGCACCGGTCCCGGTGTGCTTGCCGGGCGCCGCGGACTCGTCGTCCAGTTCGGCGTCGGCGTCCAGCTCGGCGTCGGAGGGGCGGGGGTCCGCGACGGGAGCGGGCCCGGCCGAAGCCCAGTCGTCGACCGGCGGCCGGTTCATCCGGCGGCGTACCAGCGTGGCGGCGACAACGCCCGCGGCGCCGGCGACGGCGAGCAGCACCCAGCGGACGCGGCGACCACCCGAGGAGTCGTCGGCGGTGGCCGCCCACTCCTCGGCCTTGTCCTGCACGTTCTGGGCCTGCCCGGCCGCGAGTGCGGCACCGGCGGCCAGCGCCGGCGCGGCCTTCTCGGTGGCGAAGGAGTGCGCTTCCTCGCGGGCGCGTTCACTGGCCTCGGCGAGGGCGGGGAGGGCGGTGTCCTCGATGAACTCCTCGACCTGCTCGATCACCTCGCCGAGCTGCTCGCGCGCCTGCTCGGTGGCGGAGGCCAGCTGAGCCGAGGCATTGCTGTTCGCCACCTTGTCGAAGGACTCCTCCAGGTTCTCCCGCACCGACTCCGCCTTGGTCTGCCACGACATCTCGCGCTCCTCTCGCTGGATGATCAGCCGACGACGGCGATTACCGTCCCGGCCCTCTGGGGGACCAGCCTGCCTCACCACTGGTGATCAGGTCGATCATGGGAGGATCGACGCACGTACCGTCGTGGGTACCCACTACCGAGCGTAAGTATCCGAAACAGAAGGACTCTCATGGCTGACCAGAAGGCGATCCTCCACACCAACCGTGGAGACATCACCATCAACCTGTTCCCCAACCACGCACCGGCGACGGTGGACAACTTCGTCGGTCTCGCCACCGGTGAGAAGGAGTACTCCACCGGCACCGACAAGACCGGACCGTTCTACGACGGGCTCGGCTTCCACCGCATCATCGACGGCTTCATGATCCAGGGCGGCTGCCCGCTGGGCACCGGCACCGGCGGCCCGGGGTACACCTTCAAGGACGAGTTCCACCCCGAGCTCCAGTTCGACCGGCCCTATCTGCTCGCGATGGCCAACGCCGGCCCCGGCACCAACGGGTCGCAGTTCTTCATCACCGTCGGCGCCACCCCGTGGCTCAACAACCGGCACACCATCTTCGGTGAGGTCGCCGACCAGCCCTCGCGCGAGGTCGTCGACGCCATCGGCACCACCAAGACCGGCGCGGGCGACCGGCCGGTCGACCCGGTCGTGATCGAGACCGTCGAGATCGTCAACGGCTGACCGCAGCCGGATCGAGCCAGGAGGTTCCGCGTGAGCACACCCGCGGGCGCGGGACCCACTCCCGGTGCCGGGGTGCCGACCTGTTACCGGCACCCCGGCCGGGAGAGCCACATCCGCTGTCAACGGTGCGGCAACTCGATCTGTCCCGACTGCATGACCCCTGCGGCGGTGGGCTTCCAGTGCCCCGACTGCGTCTCCCAGGGGAGGCGTGACACCCGCAGCGGGCGCACGGCGTACGGCGGGCTGATGCCGACCAACGCCACCATCACCAGCCTCGTGCTGATCGCGATCAACGTCGGCGTCTGGCTCGCGATCCGGCTCACCGGCGGCTACAGCAGCCGGCTCTTCGAGCTGCTCGCCCTCTCGCCGAGCGGCACCTGCACCGTCGACGGCGGCCGCTACTTCGCCGGTGCCACCGAGGCCGTCTGCGGCTCGGGCGCCTTCTCCGCCGGCACCTGGTCCCCGGGCGTCGCCGACGGCGCCTGGTGGGAACTGGTCACCTCGATGTTCGTGCATGTGAGCATCACCCACCTGCTCTTCAACTGCCTGGCGATCTACGTGCTCGGCCCGCAGTTGGAGCACGTCCTCGGGCGGGCCCGGTTCCTCGCGGTCTACCTGCTCTCCGGCCTGGCCGGTTCGGCACTGGTCTACTGGGTGGGCCCCGAGACCGGAGCCACCCACGGTGCCTCGGGTGCCATCTTCGGCCTGGTCGGCGCCTGGGTGGTGCTGGCCCTCAAGCGGCGCACCGAACTGCGGTCGGTGTTCGTCTGGGTGGCCATCATGTTCGCCTACACCTTCCTGATGCCGAACATCTCCTGGCAGGGCCATCTGGGCGGTTTCCTGGGCGGACTGGCCACCACCGCCGTCCTCGTCTACGCGCCCCGCGAGCGTCGTACCGCCGTGCAGGTCGGCGGGCTGGTCGCGATCGGCCTGGTGATCGCCGCTCTGGTGGTCGCCCGGACGGCGACCCTGACCTGACCCGGCGGACTCCCGGGGCGTGCTTGCCACGTCCCGGGATGCTGCGCGCCGTACCGGCCGGCAGGAGACCCTGGGCCGGCCGCTTCAGGGACCCGATTTCCCCAAGCTGTGCACAGTGCTGTGGAGAACTACGTCGATGTCATTCACCGGCCGTGCTCGATCGGCGGCCCGTCGGGGCCGCTGAATGACATCGGTGTGGTTTGTCCACAGCCGTTATCCACAGTGTGGAGAAACCCCAGCCCACGCCCTCAGACACCGGAACCCGGCGGACGGGACCGGATCGCCCCGAAATGAGGTACGGCGCCCAGCCCGGAGGCGGGGCGCCGTACGGCGTCAGGGGTGGTGGTGTGTCACTCCCACTTGGTCGCGTAGGCGAAGCCGACGGCCATGAAGGCGATGCCGACGACGAGGTTCCACTGGCCCAGGTCGTTGAAGACCCAGATCGAGGACAGGTCGTCACTGAAGAGGTAGAAGGTACAGATCCACAGCAGGCCGATGATGAAGCAGCTCAGCATGCCCACGACGACGCCGCGGCCGCGGCCGAGCGGGGTGTCGGGGTGGGCGGCGAGGATCAGGCCCAGCAGCAGCAGGCCGAAGCCGATCGCGTAGTTCCACAGCCCGAGGTCGGCCAGCGCCGCGGGGGAGCCGTCGCGCACCTTGGCGTAGTAGTAGACGATCCAGCCGACACCGAGCACCATCGGCACCAGCGCCACGATGAAGCGGACCGTGAACAACCGGCCTCGGGTCGGGTCGCTGAGGGTCTGCCTCGGCTTGAGCTTGGCCACGGGTGATGCTCCTGAAGTCTGGCTACGGGTGCGGAGGTTTCGATACCCCATCCGCTCGCGGGATAGCGTAGTCGCCATGTTGCCGAGAACCCACGCGAGGGGCGAGCGCGCCCCGCGCCGTTCCTCGGCCTGGCGGTGGGGGACACCCGCGGTGGTGCTGGTCTGCGGTGGGTTGTTCGTGGTGAGCGCGGCCAACAGCGACGGCACCGACCTGCGGCCCGAGCGCTACCAGGATCTGGCCTCGGTGGTCGAGAGGGAGGCCGACCGGGTCGACTCGGTCCGGGGCGACCTCGCCCAGCTCAACGCCGAGGTCGACTCGCTCGCGCGGGGGGTCGACGACCGCGACGTACGCCGCTACAAGCATCGGATCCAGGACCTCTACGACCCTGCGGGCATGCTGCCCGCGACCGGGGAAGGGCTCACCGTCACCCTCTCCGACGCTCCGGCCGAGCTGATCGAAGCCACCGACCAGGACCCCAACCTGATGGTCGTGCACCAGCAGGACATCCAGGCCGTGGTCAACGCCCTGTGGAAGGGCGGCGCGAAGGCGGTGACCATCCAGGGCCAGCGGGTCATCTCCACCACCGGCATCAAGTGCGACGGCAGCTCGGTCCAGCTCCAGGGCGTGCCCTACCCGCAGCCCTACGAGATCAGCGCCGTCGGCGACCAGGCCGAACTGCTCACCGCGCTCGCCACCGACGCCTACCTGGCCGTCTACCGCGCCCAGGCCGAGGACCCCGACATCGGGATCGGCTGGGATGTCGAGGCGGACGACGAGCTGGTCGCGCCGGCGTACGACGGCGTCGTCGACTTCCGCTACGCCGAACCGATCGACAGCTGACCGCTCCCGACGGGTGCCCGGCCGCTCACCGCGTCACGGGAGGGTCGGGCTCGGGGGGACCCCCTCGGTCGGGGTCGGCGTCGTCGGATCGGTCGGCGTGGGCGTCGGCGTGGGGGTGGGGGTCGGCGTGGGCGTCGGCGTGACGTAGGTCGAGACGAAGAGCAGCACGGTGTCGCCCTTGTTGGCGGTCTGGCCCCTGCCCGGGAACGTCTCGGTGACCGTGCCGGCCGGCTGGGTCGAACTGCCGTCGTCGCGCCGCTCCGGCACGAACCCGGCGTCGCGGATCGCCTGCTCGGCGTCGGTGACCTGCTGACCGACGACGTTCGGGACCTTGGACGGACCGTCGGAGACGAAGAGGGTCACCGTTGATCCCTCGGCCACGGCCACGCCCGGCATCGGATTGGCCTCGACGACCTCCCCGGCCGGCTCGTCGGAGTCACGCACCTCGCGCGTCCATTTCAGCCCGGCGGTGCGCAGCTCCTCCTTCGCGTCGGAGAACTGCATGCCCACCACGCCCGGCACGTTCACCTCCGGCTTGCCCTCGGAGACGACCAGGGACACGGCCGAGCCGGGGTCGACGTACTGGTCACGCACGGGGCTCTGGCTGATCACCGATCCCTCGGGGATGCTCTCGTCGGTGCGGTAGCCGTCGATGACCGGCTCGAGGCCCACGTCTCCCAGGGCGGCGCGGGCCTGCCGCTCGGTCTGCCCGACGACGTCGGGTACGGCGGTCTGCTCGGGTGCGTCCTCGAAGAGCCGGGGCAGCAGGAAGGTGATCGCGGCGATCAGCGCGATCACCAGCAGCCCGATCGCGATGATGACGCCGCGTCGGCCCTTCCGCTCCTCCTCGGCGGGGTCCGCCTCGGGCTCGCCGACCGCCGCCGGTGCCACCGCGGTCGCGGGTCCCTCGGTGGCGGGTCCCTCGGTGGCGGCGACCATGGTGGGGGCCACGGCGGTCACCGGCCGCCCGGCGAGGTAGCGCTCGATGTCGGTGCGCATCTCGGAGGCCGACTGATAGCGGTCCTCGACCCGCTTGGCCAGCGACTTCATCACGATCGCGTCGACCTCGGGGGGCAGCGACGTGTCGTGGTCGGAGGGGGGAGCGGCGTTCTCGCGAACGTGCTGGTAGGCGACCGCGACCGGCGAGTCGCCGACGAACGGCGGCCGGCCGGTGAGGAGTTCGTAGAGCAGGCAGCCGGCGGAGTAGACATCCGAGCGGGAGTCGACGGTCTCTCCGCGGGCCTGCTCGGGGGAGAGGTACTGCGCGGTGCCGACCACGGCCGCGGTCTGGGTCATGGTGTTGGAGGCGTCGTTCATCGCCCGGGCGATGCCGAAGTCCATCACCTTGACGTCGCCGCTCGGGGTGAGCATGACGTTGCCCGGCTTGATGTCGCGGTGGATGATCCCCGCGCGGTGGCTGTAGTCCAGCGCGGACAGCACGCCGGAGGTGATCTCCAGGGCCCGCTCGGGAAGGATCTTGCGTCCCTCCCGCAGGACGTCGCGCAGGGTGCGGCCGGCGACGTACTCCATCACGATGTAGGGCTGGGCGATGCCCTGGGAGTTCTGCTCCTCACCGGTGTCGTAGACAGCGACGATCGCCGGATGGTTGAGGGACGCCGAGGACTGGGCCTCGCGTCGGAACCTCGCCTGGAAGGTGTGGTCGCTGGCCAGGTCGGAGCGGAGCCGCTTGATCGCGACGATCCGGCCCAGTCGGGAGTCGACGCCCTTACGGACCTCGGCCATGCCGCCGCGGCCGAGGAGCTCACCGAGCTCATAGCGTCCTCCGACCATGGTCGGGGGTGTCGTGTTCATCGGGTGGCGTCCTCTCCGGCTGGGTCGACGGCGGCCGCGTCTGTTCGGTCCACGCCGGAGTCCGGCAGCACCGGTCGGGCTCCGGCGCCCTCGCTCTCCTGAGCCGTGGGACCGGAGGCTGCGGGGCTGTCGGTGCCATCAGCAGGTTGCGAGGTGTCGGGAGCCTGAGTGGGTTGGTCGGTGGCCTGGGTCGGCTCGTCCGTGGGTTCCTCGGTGGGTTCCTCGGTCGGCTCGTCCGTGGGCTCTTCGGTGGGTTCCTCGGTCGGCTCGTCCGTGGGCTCTTCGGTGGGTTCCTCGGTCGGCTCGTCCGTGGGCTCCTCCGTGGGCTCTTCGGTCGGCTCCTGCGTGGGCTCCTCCGTGGGCTCTTCGGTCGGCTCCTGCGTGGGCTCCTGGGTGGGCTCCTCGGTCGGCTCCTCCGACTCGGACGGCGAGGGGGTGTCGCTGCTCGGGGCCGGCGCGACCGGATCCCGATCGTCCTCACCGTTGAGCAGCCTCCAGCCGAGGAACGCGATGAGGAG
>NZ_AUGU01000003.1 GCF_000422825.1 Nocardioides insulae DSM 17944
AGTTTGAAGGAGATGAGGTCGTAGGTCTGACCGGTCTTCTTGGTGTAGGTGGTGCCGTCCTTGATGGTGGCGGTGGGTGCGGTGGTGTCGATGGTGAGTGTGGTGGTGCCGGTCTGGGAGATGTTGCCGGCCTGGTCGTGGGCGTTGTATTTGAGGGTGTAGGTGCCCTCGGGTGGGGTGATGGTGGCGGTGTGGGTGGCCGCGGTGGCGCCGTCGATGGGGGTCTGGGTGGACTTGATCAGGGTGTTGCCCTGGTAGAGGTTGGCGACGATCTTGGCCAGGCCTTGGTTGTCGGTGGCGTCGACCTGGATGGTGAGTTGCTTGAAGGGGCCGGTGGTGGTCGGTGAGACCAGGCTGACCTCGGGACGCACCTCGTCGGTCTCCGGCGCGACGTACCCGTCGGCGATCGATGCGGTGACGCTCGCGCCGTCGATGGTGAACTCGTAGCCGCCGGCGCCCAGCGTGAACTTCGCGGTGGTGAGACCGTTGCGCTCGGCCATCCCCTCGAAGCTCACTCCTGGGATGTTCTCGAACTCGCTGACCTCACCGTCCACCGGCAGGTAGAGCGTGGCGGTGGTGTTGGCCGGCACCGTGGTGGCGTAGGAGGTCATGGTGCCCTCCTCGGCCTCCCAGCTCGAGTCGATCATGCCGTAGCTGGACTCGAATCCGCCGTCGACGGAGGTGAAGTCGCCGCCGGGGACGGGCTGCAGGACGAAGTCCTTGTAACCCTTGGCACCGTCCGAGGTGATGCCGAGCTGGTACTCGTACATCCACGCCTGGGACGCGCCCAGCGCGAAGTGGTTCTGCGAGTTCATCTGGCTGTTGCCGCCCTGGGCGAAGCCGCGCTCGTAGGAGTTCCACAGCTCCCACATGGTGGTGGCGCCGAGGGTGACCGGGTAGAGCCAGCTGGCGAACTCGTCGTTGCTGAACAGCTTGTACGCCGTCTCCGCCTCGCCGTTCTTGGTGAGGGCCGGAAGGATGTTCGGCGTGCCGTTGAAGCCGGTCGTGATGGTGTAGGGCTTGTTGCTCGCCTGGCCGCCCGAGAACAGCCCGGTTCCGGCCAGCGGGCCGTCACCGTCGTGACTCTGGGCGGGGTCGGCGATCAGCTCGGCGAGGCGCTTGGTGGCGAACTCCTTGTAGGTCAGCCCGGCGTTCTCACCGGCCTGCACCGTCATCTCGTCACTGAACAGGTCGAGAGCGAGCGGCGTCGCATAGGAGGCCTGCGAGTCCTGCAGGGTCCGGCCGGCCACCAGGTTGGCGCCCGGAGTCGCGTTCAGCGTGTAGCCGGTCTGCGGGTCGACGTAGAGCCGGTTGAAGCTGTCCTTGCCCTGCGCGTAGCGCTGGCGCAGCGTGTCGGCGTAGGAGCCCTCCCCGATGATGTCGGCCATCTTGGCCGAGATCTGCAGGTAGTACAGGTACATCGCCTGGCCGACCATGTGCGCCTGGGTGTTGGCGTCCATGCTGATGTGGTCGGCATTGCCCGAGGTACGGCTGGTGAGACCCGGGTAGTCCGGGCTGAGCACACCGGTGTTGTAGGCCTCCAGCCACTTCCTGATGGTCGGGAAGTTCTCCTCGATGATCTGGGTGTCGCCGTACTGGGTGTACAGCTGCCACGGCGCCTGGGCCACGGCACCCTCCCAGGTCGGCGACTGCGGGAAGGCCGTCCCCCGGTCACCGGTCAGGCTGATGATCGGCACGGTGTCGCCGATCCCGCCGTTGACGCCCTGGGCGTCGCGCAGGGCCCCCATCCACTGCCGCAGGAAGGCCTGCGTGTCGGTGGAGTTGTACGTCGCGGAGCGGGCGTAGGCCTGCAGGTCGCCGGTCCAGCCCATCCGCTCGTTGCGCTGCGGGCAGTCGGTCGGCAACGAGAAGAAATTGCCGAGCTGGCTGCGCTGCACGTTCTTGAAGAACTGGGTGGCCAGCTCACCGGTGTAGTTGTCGTCGCTGGTGGTCGCCTCGTAGGCGCCCTCCGGCATGTCGATCGAGGAGAGCACCACGCCCTCGACGTTCTCCAGCGGCAGCGGCTCGGAGGTACCAGGCACGGTGATCTCGATGTACCGGTATCCGCGGAAGGTGAAGTTCGGCTTGATCACGACGTCGCGCTGCGAGTCGGCCGCGGAGGCCACGTAGGTGTCGGTGGCGTAGGCGGCGCGATAGGTGTCGGTCAGGACCTGGCCGGCGACACCGGGCCGGTAGCTGCCCTGGGGGCCGTACAGGTCGGCGTACGGCTTCGGCTCGGAGACCCGCGGGTCAGGTCCGGGCCAGGTCTCGTTCGGGGAGTCGCTGTTGCCGGGGTAGATGTCCTCGCCGAATCGGAAGATGACCTCGTCGCCCGCCTCGAGGGTGCCGGCCGGGATGGTGACACTCGGGACGCCGACCATGTTGACGCCCATGTCGTAGGTCCAGGTCATGTCGTCGTCGCTGTGCGTGGTGAGCGAGCGGGTCGCGGTGAGGCGCTCGACCTCGTGGACGGGCTGGTCCTGGCGCGCGATGATCTCGGGCTGGAGCTCGGGCTTCATCGCGATCACGTCGGGAGTCGACCACTTACTGAGCAACGCGTTCTTGTACGACGTCTTGGTCCAGTCGGTGATGCCTGCTTCCTTGGCGGCGTCGTACCGAACACCCTGGAAGTTGTCCGCGTAGCGGTTGGGGCCGTCGTTGAAGGCCTTCCACGTGTCGGGGTCGGTGACGACGGTCTTCGTCGTCCCGTCCTCGTAGGTGATGACCATCTTCGCCAGCAGGGCCTCGCTGTCGCCGAACATGTTGTAGTTGTTCGGGGTGAAGGTCATGTACCCGGTCCAGAAGCCTGGGCCGAGCAGGGCCCCGACGGCGTTGGTGCCCTCGGAGAGCATGTCCGTGACGTCGTAGGTGTTGTAGTTCAGCGTCTTGGCGTAGGTCGCCATGCCGGGGTTGAGGTAGTCGTCGCTGACCCGCTCGCCGTTGATGTGCATCTCGTAGCCGCCCTGGGCGGTGACGTAGAGCTTGGCCTGCGCGATGTCCTTGGCCGGGTCGGTGCGGAACTCGCTGCGGAGCTGGGTCTGGGCACCGTAGCTGGGGTCGGCGTACTTCGGGCCGAGCTCCTCCTCCGCGGTCGGGTTGACGCGGATCGAGGTGCCGCTGGTGGTGATGCCGGAGTCCGGCAGGTCGGCGAAGATTCCGTAGTTCGCCTTCGTCGTGGAGTCGAACAGCGTGCGCTTCGCGCTCTGGCCGACGTCCACCATCCGGTAGTCGGTGAGGGTGACGTCGTCGCCCACCGAGTCGACCGAGAAACCGACCGAGTTCAGGTGGGGGAAGGTGTTGTAGTTGTTGCCCGTCACGAAGGTGTGGACGCCCGCGTCGTTGATGGTGGAGTTCGGCGAGACGTTGAGGTTGTTGGTCGCTGCCGGACGGTTCGGGCTGACGGTCATCGTCGAGGCGTTGAAGCCGGTCAGGTTCACGCCGTCGATGGTGTAGGTCATCGAGCTCGCGTTGCCCTGGATCCGGAGGGTGTGCTCGGCGTTCTTGTTGGCGGGCGTGAAGAGGGTCTTCACCGCGGCCTGCGAGCTGTCGGTCAGCCTCACCGACTTGTACGGGTGGGTGTTCGGGTCCCCGTCCGCGTCGTCGGTCGCGTGGTAGCCCTTGCGGTAGAGGTTCACCACGCCGCCGGTGTTGCTCTCGTCCCCGGTCACCCCGGACAGGTCGAGCTCGAATCGGACGAAGTTCTCACCTCCCGGAGCACCGAACACGTTGCGGAACTCGCTGGTGAAACGGGGGTCGTCGGCACCGAAGATGAGCGACACGTTGTCGCCGCTGGTGATGGTGAACTTGGTGTTGAGGTCGAACATCGCCGCGGTGCTGGAGTCGAGCTTGGTCGCCTCGCTACCGATCCACTTGGCGCCGTCCCAGGCGCCGATCTTGGCGTCCATCAGGCCGGTGGAGAAGGTTCCGGGCTCGGAGACCGTCTCGACACCCCGGTCATCGGTGACGGTGACCCGCCACCAGTAATCCGTCTCGGGCCGCAGCTTCTCGGCCTGGCCGGTGCTGCCGTACCGGACGTCGGTGGACTCGTCGGAGTCCACGGTGCCGCTGTCCCAGGCGATCTTGGTGAAACCAGCGTCTCTGGCCACCTCGATGCGGAAGCTCTTCTGCTTCGCGCCGATGGCGTTGGACTCCATGCCCCAACAGAAGACGGGTTTGGCGTCGTCGATGCCCATCGGATCGAACAGATGGTTCACCTCGAGGCCGTCCACCTCCACAGACGCCTCTGCCGGTGCCGCGGCACCGGCCGCGGCCGCGGTCGCGACCTCGGCCCGTGCGGGCATCATCGGGCCGAAGGCCCAGATCAACCCCGTCGTGACCAGCAAGGTCACGGGTCTCTTCACGTCCATGTTCCCCTCCCGAATCGGGTCCGCCTCGGCGCACCGGACCCGGGGATGCATGGCGAGGCTCTCGGGGCATCGACGGGATCAACTGCGCGCAGGACTGTTGAGTCGTTTCAAACGAGTTCACGGTAGGGGCGCTGTGCCGTCGGTCACAAGAGGGTTGTCCGCATCCGGACACCCGCCTGGGAGCGGCTATTCCTCGAGCTCCCACAGCAGCACATCGGTGGGTACGGCGGCGCTCACGCTCACCGGCGTCCCCTCGCCGCCCTCGCTGTCCTCGCCGCCCTCGCCGGGGGTGAGCAGCAGCGAGTCGCCGGCGGCGAGCGGCTCGGCGAGGGAGGAACGGGTCAGGGCGCCGCCGACCACGAAGAGGTGTCGCCGCGCAGCCTCCGGCAGGGTGACGCTCTGGCCGGCCTCGAGGCGGGCGGCGTGCAGCGCGCGGGCCGGGGCGAGGCGGAGCACCTCGGCGAAGCGGCCCTGGCCCGGCTCGGCGGCGCGGACGTCGTAGGCCGGCGGCAGATCCGGGTCGAGGGGAGTCAGCCAGACCTGGACGAAACGCGTCTGCGGTGCCGCGGCCACCTCGGAGTGCTCGACCCCGCTACCGGCCCGCAACAGCCCGACCTGACCCGGCCCGATGGTGTGCGAACCGCCAATGGAGTCGGTGTGCTCGAGCGCCCCGTTCACCACCCAGGTGACGATGTCCAGGCCGCTGTGCGGATGGGTCGCGAAGCCCTTGTCGCGGCCGAGCAGGTGCTCGTCGTGGCACACCATCGGCCCGAAGGCCAGCCGCTCAGGGTCATAGTGCGGTCCGAAGGAGAAGGAGTGCCACGTCGCCCGCCCGGGCTCGCGGTCGGTGAAGCGGTGGCTGGCGCGGCGGATCTCGGCGGTCACCGCACCATTGTGACCGGTCCGGCCCGACCGGCATGACGCCCATCGCCCGCCGGGTCCCGACCGGCCCGGCCGGCGTACGGGCCGGACCCGGTGGGTTTCGCCTGCCCCGGAATGCGCCGACGGGCTCGACCGATGTCGGTCGAGCCCGTCAGGGCCGGGTGGAACAGAGGGTCAGACCCTGGGGAGGGTGGGGTACTGCACCCCGGAGATCTCCTGGATCACGCGCACGACCTGGCAGGTGTAGCCGAACTCGTTGTCGTACCAGAGGTAGAGCACCGCGTGCTTGCCGTTCACGATGATGGCGTTGCCGTCGACGATCGAGGCGTGCCGGGAGCCGACGAAGTCGCTGGAGACGGCGTCGGGGGCGGTGGTGTAGTCGATCTGGCGCTTGAGCGGGCTGTTCAGGGAGACGTCGCGGAGGTACTGGCTCAGCTCCTCCTTGCTGGTCTCCTGCTTGAGGGTCAGGTTGAGCACCGCCATCGAGACGTCCGGGGTGGGGACGCGGATGGAGTTGCCGCTGATGTGCGCGGTCAGGTCGGGCAGCGCCTTCGCGATCGCCTTGGCGGCGCCGGTCTCGGTGAGCACCATGTTCATCGGTGCGGAGCGGCCCCGGCGGTCGGCCTTGTGGTAGTTGTCCAGCAGGTTCTGGTCGTTGGTGTAGGCGTGCACCGTCTCGACATGGCCGTGCTCGATGCCGAAGCGGTCCTCGACCGCCTTGATCGGAGGCACGATCGCGTTGGTGGTGCAGGAGGCGCAGGAGATGATCTGCTCGTCGGGCTTGATCATGTGCTCGTTGACGCCGTGCACGATGTTGGGCAGGTCGCCCTTCCCGGGCGCGGTGAGTACGACGCGCGAGATGCCGGGGCGCAGGTGCTGCGACAGGCCCTCGCGGTCACGCCACTTGCCGGTGTTGTCGACCAGGATCGCGTCCTTGATGCCGTACTGCGCGTAGTCGACGGTGCTGGGGTCGCCGGAGTAGATGACCTGGATCTCGTTGCCGTTGGCGATGATCCGGTCGTTCTCCTCGTCGACCGTGATGGTGCCGGCGAACGCGCCGTGCACGGAGTCGCGGCGGAGCAGGGAGGCGCGCTTGACCAGGTCGCCGTCACCGCTCTTGCGGACGACGACGGCGCGCAGCCGCAGCCCGTTGCCGGAGCCGGTCTTCTCGATCAGCAGCCGGGCCAGGATGCGGCCGATGCGGCCGAAGCCGTACAGGACGACGTCGCGGGCCGGGGTCGGCTCGAGCTTGTTCTCACCCAGGGCGGGGGTGAGTGCCTCGCGGGTGAAGTCGGCGACGGAGAGGCCGCGGTCGTCGGCGGCGTACTGCACCGCGAGCATGCCGAGGTCGATCTGCGCGGGGCCGAGGTCGAGCTCGGACAGCACCTGCAGGAACGGGTAGGTCTGGACGACGGAGAGCTCCTCGCCCTGGATCTGGCGGGCGAAGCGGTGGGTCTTGAGGATCTGGACCACCGACTTGTTCACCAGCGAGCGGCTGTGCACCAAGATGGTGACGTCCTTCTCGCGATGCAGCTTGCCGATGATCGGGATCATCGTCTCCGCGATCTCTTCGCGGTTCTTCCAGTCGGTGAAGGAGTCTTCGATGAGGGTCACGTCGCATCTTTCCGGGTTGACGGCTCCTGTGATGGTAGGTCGGGCCGACCGGTGGAGACACTTTGATCGATCCACGCTGTCGCCGCCCGTGAGCGGGGTCACGGGAGGGCGTCACAGACCGGCGGTATGCGAGTCCTCCCGCGGACGGGTGACCGGCAGGTAGCCTCCAGCGCATGACCCTGGAGCACGTCGACGTCCTCATCGTCGGGGCCGGGCTCTCCGGCATCGGGGCGGCCGCTCAGCTACGAAGCCACCTGCCGCACCGCTCCGTCGCCGTCCTCGAGAGCCGCGCGGCCAGCGGTGGCACCTGGGATCTGTTCCGCTATCCCGGCATCCGCTCCGACTCCGACATGTTCACCTTCGGCTTCGCCTGGCGCCCCTGGCCGGGCGATCAGGCCCTCGCCGACGGGCCGGCGATCCTGGACTACCTGCGCACCGTCTCGCAGGAGTACGGCGTCGAGGAACTGATCCGCTTCCGCCACACCGTCACCGCGGCCGACTACGACACCGCCGCCGCATGCTGGACCGTCACGGTCCGGACACCGGAGGGGGAGCAGCGGCTCACCACCGACTTCCTGTGGGCCTGCGCCGGCTACTACGACTACGAGCAGGGTCACCAGCCGGACTTCCCCGGTCTGGCAGACTTCGAGGGCGCCTTTATCCACCCCCAACACTGGCCCGAGGATCTCGAGTACGCCGGCAAGAAGGTCGTCGTGATCGGCTCGGGTGCCACCGCGGTGACCCTGGTGCCTGCGATGGCCGCCGAGGCCGAGCACGTCACGATGCTGCAGCGGACCCCGACCTACGTCTTGTCGCGCGCCGGTCGCGACCCGGTCGCGCGCAGGCTCGGGTCGGTGCTGGACCGGGTGCCCGACTGGGTGGCGTTCCGGAGCGCGCGGGAGCGGGTCGGGTTCGGGGCGGCCCGGTGGGCCAACATCGCCATGATCATCGCGTCTTACCAGATCGCCCGCCGCAGACCCGAGCGGATGAAGCAGATCGTCCGCGCCGGCGTACTCGCGCAGCTCACCGGTGACGAACGCACCGCCGGACTGGCCCCGGGGGAGGCCGAGGAGTACGTCGAGCGGCACTTCACCCCGCCGTACGAACCCTGGGATCAACGACTGTGCTTCGTCCCCGACGGCGACCTGTTCGAGGCGATCCGGGCGGGCCGGGCCTCGGTGGTCACCGATCGGATCCGGACCTTCACGGCCAAGGGCGTGCAGCTCGAGTCCGGCGACACCCTCGAGGCAGACATCGTGGTCAGCGCCACCGGGCTGCGGATCCGGCTCTTCGGTGGTCTCGACCTCACCGTGGACGGGGAGCCGCGCCCGTTCAACGAGGCGATGGCCTACAAGGCGATGATGCTCAGCGGGATCCCCAACTTCGCCTTCACCATCGGCTACACCAACGCCTCCTGGACGCTCAAGGCCGACCTGGTCGCCGATCACGTCGTCCGCCTGCTCGGCCACATGGAGCGGCTGGGCCACCGGCAGGTGCTCGTCGAGCGTGATCCGTCCGTCGAGGAACGTCCCTTCATGGGCCTCACCTCGGGCTACATCACCCGTGCGCTGGACCGGATGCCGAGCCAGGGCGACCGCGCCCCCTGGGCGCTCAAGCAGAACTACCTCGTCGATCTCCGGGTCCTGCGCGCGGGACGCCTGGAGGACGGACCGGTCCGCTTCAGCTGAACCCGGCGGCGGCCGGGTTTATCGCAGCCTCTCCGGGGAACGGTCCCGCCCGCGTCGAACGGCGCGGCGGGAGCCAGGAGCTGACGAGGGGACCAGGATGGACGACGCGGACCTGATCGAGAGGATCGCCACCGGACGACACCCCGGCACCTCCGAGGGGATCGGTGCGGATGCGACCGGCACCCTGACGGTGACGATCGGCCCGCAGGGTGCCCTGGAGCGGGTGGAGGTCGGTGACCTGGACCCGAAGGTGCGCACCGTCGACGGCCTGCGCGAGGCGCTCCTCGAGGCCGAGCAGCACGCCGAGGGGGCGCGGGTGCTCGTCGAGGCGGCCCGGTGCGGGGTCTTCGACCGGGCCTCGGGGCCACCGCCCCGCCCGGTGTACGCCGCCCCGCCCGCGCCGGACCCGCGGCTGATCAGCTACATCCCGCCCCACGAGCGGGGCGATTACTACCACCGATATGTCGCCGAGGGTGGGCTCGACGCCCGCCGGCGGGCGCACCGGCTCAGCTGGGGCGAAGCGGCCACCGGCTACCTCCGGGTCGGTTTCAACCAGCGTGGAGTAGCCGTCGACCTCACCGCCGACGAGCTGTGGCTCACCGCAGTCGAGCCGCGCCAGTTGGCCGGCGCCTTCGCCGAGGCGATCTCGGCATCCATCTCACGAGCGATCCAGGAGGGCGGCGACCATGGGCGGGCCTGAGCAGTCGATGTACGTCGAGACCCAGCAGTTGTACAACGCGGCGTACGCCTGGGAGACGACCGCGGCCGGCGGTCTGGCGACGGCCTCCGACACGGTGTCCGGATGCGTCGGCGGCGGTGCCTACTTCGGCCTCCTCCTCGACTTCCTCGGGGACATGCAGGACGAGTTCGCCCGTGAGGTCGCCACCCAGCTGGAGGCGGGCCGCAAGGCTGTCGCCGGGATCGGTGAGTCGCTCGGCACCGTCGCCGCGGACTACGAGGCGACCGACGCCAACCAGGCCACCCTGTACCCCATCAGCGATCTGGAGGACTGAGCGTTGAGCACGATGCTGCCGGAGATCCCGGCGTACGCCGGCCCGCCCACCCCGGGGTTCGTACTCGGGACGACCTTCCTCGGCACACCCGACGAGTTCCTCAACTCCCTCCAGGAGTTCCAACAGTCGATCTACGACTCCATCGAGGAGGGCATCGAGAAGTTCACCGAGTGGGTCAACGGACTCACCGAGGGGCAGGCCCTCGCCTACGGCGGATTGATCGGCGGGATCCTCGGCCCACTGATCCCGGGCGGCGCGCTCGCCGGTCCGTTCGCCGGTGCCTGGATGCTGTGGGCGGTGCAGAAGTACGCCGGCAGCAAGCTCGAGGAGATGGCGGAGACGTGGTGGGGCTACTACCGCGAGTTCGTCGACGCCCTGTGGGCCCTGGTCGACAGCATCTTCGGTGATCCTGGACGGCTGCTGACCATGTCGGCCTGGTACCTCGACGGCGAGGAGTCGGTGGCCGGCGCGCACGCCGCGGCGTACCAGACCAAGGGCAACGTCGCGACCTACTGGACGGGTCTGGGTGCGGACGCGTTCGCCACCGAGGCGGACCGGCAG
This sequence comes from Nocardioides insulae DSM 17944, assembly GCF_000422825.1. Lineage (GTDB taxonomy): Bacteria > Actinomycetota > Actinomycetes > Propionibacteriales > Nocardioidaceae > Nocardioides > Nocardioides insulae. Next base: position 10,126 of record NZ_AUGU01000003.1, read on the forward strand.
ATCAACGCCATGGACGCCATGATCACCAAGCTGCCGGAGGCGCAGAGCCTGGTCACCAGCGTCGCCGAGACGATCCGCTCGGTCTGGGGGGACATCATCTCGGCGGTGGAGGGGCTGGTGACGGCCGTGACCCGCACCATCGCCGGAGCCTTCGACGCCGGCAAGCTGCTGTTGGGCGAGGCCGGGCCGATCCTGGAGCTCGTCGCCGACGGGGCCGACTTCTTGAGCTCGATCCTCGACTCGCTGCGGCAGATGTCCACCACGGCGCGCACCAGCATGCTGATGGACTGGACCGACCTGAGCAACGGCGACAAGTCCCTCCCGCAGGGCAACTGGCCGGAGGTCGACAGCCTCAACGAGCGGGTCTCCGGCGACGACGGCCAGTGGCAGGACAAGTGAGTCCCGTGGCCGGCCGGGTGCCGGTCCGGCACCTGGTCCGCGGTGCGTCCGCGGGGCTGCTCCTCGCCGTCCCGCTGCTCGCAGCCTGCTCCGATGGCGGGGACGAGGAGCCGGCGTCCGATCGCGCCGTCGCCGGCGAGGTCGTGGCCGCGGGGCAGACGGCTCCCGTCGCCGGCCTCGCCACCGAGCAGACCGCGGTCGTGGGGCTGCCGTCTGGTGTCGTCTCGCTCGGCTTCGCCACCGACCTCGGCGACGCGCTCGACGAGGGGGTCGGCGAACCGGTCAGTGCCGACGACGGAGACGTCCTGCTCGGGATCACCTGGGATCGTGACCGGCTCACCGGACGCTCGGCCCAGCTGCGCGAGGTCCTCACCGGCGACCCGATCCGGGACACCGCACCCGCACCCGAGGTGAGTCTCCAGGTGGAAGGGGAGAGCTATCCGCTGCCCGGCCTCGCCGCACCCGAGCAACCCCGGGGCCAGACGGTGGTGGCGGTGCCCGAGGCGGCGGCAGCGGACGCCGAGCTGACCATCACCTACGACGGACAGGGACAGACGGTCGAGGTCGCCACCGGCCGGGTGGAGGCGGGCATCGCCGCACCGCTGGCCGAACCGGCCGCCCTCGAACACGGATCCGCCGAGTGCGATCCGGCCGAGTTCTCCGCCCGCGACTCACTGACCTCCGCGTGCGGGGTCGAGCGCTGGTTCGACACGCCGTACGTCGCCGACCTGGGCTGGTCGGAGACCGGCACCTGGGTCGTGGTGGACCTGACCGGGCAGGGCTGGCGACGGGCCCGCGTCGACGGCGACTCGACACCGCAGCAGCTGCCCGCCCGTGCCGGCCACCTCACCCGGCTGGCCTTCCTCGTCGACCCCGCCGACCAGCACACCCTCGAGCTGACCTTCCCCGCCGGATCCGTCCAGCGGATCCCCCTCGGCTGACCTGGCCGCGGGACGCTGGGCCGGCCGCTCGGCGTCCCGCCGAATCGTCGCTCGCGGGGCCCTCGCCGTACCCTGGGTATGCGGCCCGTTCCCGGTCTTGCCCCGAGCCGCCACCTCGCGCCCACGGCGCCAGTTCCCATGGCGAGACAACCTCTCGCGTCTGTGAGAACACCTGTGTCCTTCGTCGACCTCGGCGTGCCCGCCGGTCTGCTCGCCCCGCTCACCGAGCGTGGCATCACCACCCCCACCCCGATCCAGGCCGCGACCCTGCCGGACAGCCTCGCCGGCCGTGACGTCCTCGGCCGCGGCCGGACCGGCTCCGGTAAGACCTACGCCTTCCTCCTCCCGCTGGTGGCGCGCCTCCAGGCGAGCGGTACGCCGCGACGTGCCCGCCAGCCGCGCGCCCTCGTCCTCGCCCCGACCCGGGAGCTGGTCGGTCAGATCCAGGAGTCGCTCGCCCCGCTGGCCCAGGTGGCCGGCCTCACCGTGCGCACCGTGTTCGGCGGCGTCGGCCAGGGGCCGCAGGTCAACGCCCTGCGCCAGGGCGTCGACATCGTGCTCGCCTGCCCGGGTCGCCTCGAGGACCTCATCGGTCAGGGGCACTGCGACCTCTCCGCCGTCGAGGTGACCGTGCTCGACGAGGCCGACCACATGGCCGACCTCGGCTTCCTTCCCGGGGTTCGCCGGCTGATGGCCCAGACGCCCAAGCGCGGCCAGCGGCTGCTCTTCTCGGCCACCCTCGACCGGGGCATCGACGTCCTGGTCAAGCAGTTCCTGCACCAGCCGGTCACCCACGAGGCCGACTCGGCGGTCTCGCCGGTCGCCAGGATGGACCACCACGTGCTCCACCTCTCCCGTGAGCACCGGCTGCCGGTCCTGGTCGACCTGACCGCGGCGCCTGGGCGGACCGTGGTGTTCACCCGGACCAAGCACGGGGCCAAGGGGCTGGCCCGCCAGCTGAACCGCAACGGCGTACCCGCCGTCGAACTGCACGGCAACCTCTCCCAGGGTGCCCGCACCCGCAACATGGACGCCTTCCACTCCGGCCGCGCCAGCACCCTGGTCGCCACCGACATCGCCGCTCGTGGCATCCACGTGGACGACGTCGCGCTCGTGGTGCACGCCGACCCGCCGGCCGAGCACAAGGCCTACCTGCACCGCTCCGGACGCACCGCGCGTGCGGGCGCCGCGGGCACGGTCATCACCCTGATGACCGACGAGCAGGTCTCCGACGTACGCGCGCTCACCCGGGCGGCCAAGATCAAGCCCACCGTCACCCGCGTCGACGGCCCGCAGCACCCGCAGCTGCTCGCGCTCGCGCCCGGCGACCGGGAGTTCGTCGAGGGCGGTCTCGACCTCACCCCCGCCGCGCCCGCCGCTGCCGGTGGTCGTGGCGCCGGTCAGGGCGGCCAGGGTGGCGCTCAGGGCGGTCGCCGGTCCCGTGGCCGCGGTGGATCCGGCCGTGGTGGCTCGGGCCAGGGTGCTTCGAGCCGTGGTGCTTCGGGTCGCGGCGGTTCGGGTCAGGGTGGCTCCGGTCAGGCGCGTTCGGCTCAGAGCCGACCCGGTCAGGGCGGGTCCGGTCAGGGCCGGGCCGGTCAGGGTGGCCAGGGCGCTCAGGGCCCGTCGGCCGATCGGCGCCGCCGTTCCCGCGGACGCTCCGGCGGGCCTCGCCCGGCCTGAGACGGCCCGTGGTGTTGGTCCGGCACTGTAGGTAGCCGAACGGCCCCTTCCCCGGTGTGTTCCGCCGGGGGAGCGCGCGTCTCCCTGCGCACCTCGACGATCGAACAATCCCCGGCCGCTCCCGGCTCATCCCCGGCGCCGCCGCGCTGACAGTGGTACTGGCACAGTCCGGTGCCGGCCGTTAGGGTCGCCGTCCATGACCGATCAGCTCACCGTGGACCAGCTGGCCGCCGAGAGCGGGCTGTCGGTGCGCACCACCCGCTACTACGCGAGCAGGGGCCTGATCCCGCCGCCGGTACGCCGGGGGCGGGTCGCCTACTACGGCGCGGCCCACACCGCTCGGCTGGAGTTGGTGCGGGCGATGCAGGAGCACGGGTTCACCCTCCAGGCGATCGAGCGGTATCTGGCCCGGCTGCCCGCCGACATCACGCCGGCGGACCTGGCGATGCAGCGGGCGATGGTCAGTTCGTGGGCGACCGAGGACCCCGAGGAGGCCTACCGCCGGATCGGGCGCGAGCTTCGTGATCTGGGGCTCCCGCGGGACGCGCTGGCGGCAGCCCAGGAGGCCACGGTCCGCCACATGAGCGCGTTGGCCGACGAGCTGAACGTGTTGTTGCGCGACCAGGTGGTGGACCCGTTCCGGCGTACCCACCACACCGCCGAGGAGGCCGAGCACCTCGAGGAGTCGCTGCCGCGGCTGCGCGAGCTCACCGTGGAGGTGGTGGTGGCGAGTTTCCAGGCCGCGATGAACGACGTGGTCGGCCGGGCGCTCACCGGGGAGGGCGACCCCGACCGGGAGCAGATCTGAACCTTGACTGTGACAGTAATGCTGTCAGAATCGTGTCACGCCCATCCCACACGAGAAGACACGGACGGTCATGGCAGAAGCATTCATCTACGACCACCTCCGCACCCCCCGCGGTCGTGGCAAGAAGACCGGCGCCCTGCACGAGGTGAAGCCGATCGACCTGGTCGTCGGCCTGCTCGACGAACTGCAGAAGCGCAACCCCACCCTCGACACCGAGCGGGTCGACGACCTGGTGCTCGGCGTCGTGAGCCCGGTCGGTGACCAGGGCGCCGACATCGCCAAGACCGCCGCGATCGCGGCCGGGCTGCCCGACACCACGGCCGGCGTCCAGCTCAACCGGTTCTGCGCCTCCGGTCTGGAGGCGGTCAACCAGGCGGCCTCCCGGGTGCGCGGCGGGTTCGAGGACCTCATCATCGCCGGCGGTGTGGAGTCGATGAGCCGGGTGCCGATGGGCTCGGACGGCGGCGCGATGGCGACCGACCCGACCACCGCGCTGGAGACCGGGTTCGTGCCCCAGGGCATCGGCGCCGACCTGATCGCCACCCTCGAGGGGTGGAGTCGTACCGACGTCGACGCGTACGCCGCCGAGTCCCACGCCCGTGCCGCGAAGGCCTGGGCGAACGGCTACTTCGCCGACTCGGTCGTGCCGGTGACCGACCGCCTCGGTCAGGTCGTGCTCGACCACGATGAGCTGGTCCGCCCCGGCACCACGGTCGAGTCGCTGAGCGGCCTCAAGCCGAGCTTCCTGCAGCAGGGCACCGAGGTCGGGTTCGACGACGTCGCGCTCGCGAAGTACCACTGGGTCGAGAAGATCGACCACGTCCACCACGCCGGCAACAGCTCCGGCATCGTGGACGGCTCCGCCCTGACCCTGATCGGCACCGAGGAGGTCGGCCGCGACCTCGGCCTGACTCCGAAGGCCAAGATCATCAGCGCCGCGGTCTCCGGAGCCGACCCGACGATCATGCTCACCGGCCCGGCCCCGGCGGCGCGCAAGGCCCTGGCCAAGGCCGGCCTCACCGCCGACGACATCGACCTGTGGGAGATCAACGAGGCCTTCGCCGCGGTCGCGATGCGCTTCATGCGCGACATGGGCATCAGCCACGACGTCACCAACGTCAACGGCGGGGCGATCGCGATGGGGCACCCGCTCGGTGCCACCGGCGCCATGATCGTCGGCACCCTCGTCGACGAACTGCGCCGTCGCGGTCAGCGCCGCGGCCTCGCCACGCTCTGCGTCGGCGGCGGGATGGGCATCGCCACCATCGTCGAGCTCGTCTGATCCGGTCCACCGCACCCCAGCGCTCCGCGCCGCGTCGCCGGCCGAGCGCGGGGAGCGAGGTCCGGCCGGGCATCGACGCCACCACAGACACCTCTCCGAATCTGCACCCGAGGAACCCATGACCACAGACCAGACCGCCGTCCGCTTCGAGCGTGACGCCGACGGCATCGTCACCCTGACCCTGGACGACCCCAACCAGTCGGCCAACACCATGAACGCGCTGTACAAGCGCTCCATGGAGGAGGCCGTCGAGCGGCTCTACGCCGAGCAGGACGACATCACCGGCGTCGTGATCACCTCGGCGAAGAAGACCTTCTTCGCCGGCGGCGACCTGCGCGACATGATGAAGATGACCCGCGACGACGCCCCGGAGGTGTTCGCGGGGGTCGAGCAGACCAAGCGGACCCTGCGCCGGCTGGAGACCTTCCCGAAGCCGGTCGTGGCCGCGATCAACGGCGCCGCCCTGGGCGGTGGGCTGGAGATCGCGTTCACCGCCAAGCACCGGATCGCGGTCGACGGCCGCCTCGAGATCGGGCTCCCCGAGGTCACCCTCGGGCTGCTGCCCGGTGGCGGCGGCGTGGCGCGCACGGTGCGGATGTTCGGCGTGATGACCGCCTTCAGCGAGGTTCTCGCGACGGGTGCCCGGTTCAAGCCGGCCGCGGCGCTGAGCAAGGGCCTGGTCGATGCGCTGGTTCCCACTCTGGAGGAGCTCGTGCCGGCGGCCAAGGCCTGGATCAAGGCCAACCCGGAGGTCATCGCCCAGCCGTGGGACCGCCCCGGCTACAAGATGCCCGGCGGTACGCCGAGCAGCCCCCAGCTGGCGGCGTTCCTCGGCGCGTTCCCGCCGATGCTGCGCAAGCAGCTCAAGCAGGCCCACATCCCTGCCCCGAAGGCGATCCTCGCGGCCGCCGTGGAGGGTGCCCAGGTCGACTTCGACACCGCCTGCCGGATCGAGTCTCGCTACTTCACCGGGCTGGTCACCAGTCAGACCGCGAAGAACATGATCCAGGCGTTCTTCTTCGACCTGCAGGCGATCAACTCCGGGCAGCTGCGCCCGCAGGGGATCGAGCGGCGCAAGGCCACCAAGGTCGGCGTCCTCGGCGCCGGCATGATGGGCGCGGCGATCGCCTACACCTGCGCCCGCTCCGGCATGGAGGTCGTGCTCAAGGACGTCGCGCTGGAGGCCGCCGAGCGGGGCAAGGGCTACACCGCCGGCCTCAACGAGAAGGCACTCAAGCGCGGCAGCCTCACCCAGGAGAAGGCCGACGAGCTGCTCGGCCGGATCACCCCGACCGCCGACCCCGCCGACCTGGCCGGCTGCGACCTGGTCATCGAGGCCGTCTTCGAGGACCCGGCGCTCAAGCAGAAGGTGTTCGCGGAGGTGGCGCCGTACGTCGCCGAGGACGCCCTGCTGTGCTCCAACACCTCCACCCTGCCGATCACCGATCTCGCCAAGGGGATCGAGCGTCCGGCCGACTTCATCGGGCTGCACTTCTTCAGCCCGGTCGACAAGATGCCGTTGGTCGAGATCATCCGGGGTGCCGAGACCTCCGATGAGGCCCTGGCCCGCGCGTACGACGTGGTGCTGCAGATCCGCAAGACCCCGATCGTGGTCAACGACTCGCGCGGTTTCTACACCTCGCGAGTGATCGGCACCATGATCGGCGAGGGCCTGACGCTGCTGGGCGAGGGCTTCGCGCCGTACTCCCTGGAGCGGGCGGCCACCCAGGCCGGCTACCCCGTCGGTCCGCTGCAGCTGGCCGACGAGCTCAACATGGAGCTGATGAAGCGGATCGCCACGGCCACGCGGGAGGCCACCGGCAGCACCGCCCAGAACCCGACCGAGCAGGTCGTCGACAAGATGATCGAGGCCGGCCGGCCGAGCAAGCTCAAGGGCGCCGGGTTCTACGAGTACGCCGAGGGCAAGCGCGGTTCGATCTGGTCCGGCCTCGAGGAGCTGTTCCCGCCGGCAGAGGAGCAGATCCCCTTCCGCGATGCGCAGGAGCGGATGCTCTTCATGGAGGCGCTGGAGACGGCGAAGTGCTTCGAGGAGGGGGTCATCACCTCCGCGGCGCACGCCAACATCGGCTCGATCATGGGCATCGGGTTCCCGCCGGCCACCGGCGGGGCCGCCCAGTTCATGACCGGCTACGAGTCCGCGACCGGCGAGGTCGGGCTGGCGGCCTTCCTCGTCCGGGCCGACGAACTGGCCGAGCGGTACGGCGAGCGGTTCCGGCCCAGCGGCTACCTGCGTGACCTGGTGGCCAACGGCGAGTCCCTCCCCGCCTGAGGCGAATGCGGCGTGGCCCCGTCCGAGCACGGACCGGGGCCACGCTGCGTGAGCGGCCGGGTGGGGTTCGGCCCGCCTCGGCGCGGCACCGTGACGCTGCCGCCGTGGGTGTACGGCGAGCGCTTGGCCGGCGTAGGTCCGAGTCTCGGTGCTTGGTTCTTCAGGCAGCCTTCGAGCGGTGGGGCAGGACCGTTGCCGAGCGCTTCACGATGCTTCGGCGGGTCGCGCTCAGACGTATCGTGGTACGTGACATGGCACTGCCTTTCAGGCCGTCGTCACCGATCCGCCAGCACCGACCTCAGCACCGACCTCAGCACCAGGAGGCCCCTTGTCCGAGTCCCTCGCCACGCGTCCCGCCCCCGCGTCCTCGATGCCCCGCGGGGACGCCGAGGACCCGCGGATGCCCCGGCTGGGACAGTCCGCGGGGTTCGCCGGTTTCATCGCCGGCGACTGGGGTGCGCAGGACCGGACCGCTCCGGTGGTCGACGGCGGGGCGGCCGCGGCGGCCGCCCATCGGGCCCGGCTGAGCGAGGCACTCCCGGGTCGGGTCCTGGTCGTGGCCGGTGGCCGGGCACCGGCGCGGGTCAACGACTGCTACTACGACTTCCGGCCGCACAGTGACTTCGTCTGGCTGACCGGGTGCGTCGCCGAGGACGCCGTCCTGGTCCTCACGCCGAGCGGGGCCGGCCACGACGCCACGTTGTATCTCCCGGCGCCCTTCCGCGCCGGTGAGCAGGGCTTCTTCGGCGATGCGGTCCGCGGGGAGCTCTGGGTCGGCTCCGCCCCGGGGCTGGGCGAGTGGGAGCACGCCCTCGACCTCCCGGTGCGTGACCTCTCCGAACTCGACGCCGCACTCGCGCCTGCGCCGCAGGCGCTGCTCGCCGGGCACGCCGACCGACCGGCCGCACTGGAGGGTCGGGCGACCTCGATCGAGCTCGAGCGGGTGCTCGCCGAGCTGCGGATGGTCAAGGACGAGTGGGAGGTCGCCCAGCTGCGCGCGGCCGTGGACGCGACCGTGCTCGGCTTCGGCCAGACCGTGCTCGAGATCCCCACGGCGATCCGGTCGGGCGGCGAACGCTGGCTCCAGGGCACCTTCGACCGGGCGGCGCGCACCCTCGGCAACGGACCGGGGTACGCCACCATCGTCGGGTCCGGTCCGCACGCACCGACGCTGCACTGGGTCCGGGCGGACGGCCCGGTCCTGCCCGACGAGCTGCTGTTGCTCGACATGGGTGTCGAGGTCCGCTCCCTCTACACCGCGGACGTCACCCGCACCTTCCCGGCCTCGGGAAGGTTCTCCGAGGTGCAGCGCCAGGTCCACGACCTGGTGGAGCGGTCCCACCGCGCCGGGCTCGCGGCGGTGGCTCCCGGCCGCCCCTACGGCGACTTCTTCGCCGCTTGCATGGAGGTCATCGCCCAGGGGCTGCACGACTGGGACCTGCTGCCCGTCTCGGTCGACGAGGCGCTCTCACCACAGGGCCAGCAGCACCGTCGCTGGCTGGTCTGCGGGATCGGCCACCACCTCGGCCTCGACGTCCACGACTGCTCGCGGGCCGACTACGGCGCCTACCAGGGTGCCGAACTGCAGCCGGGTGTCGTGATGACCGTCGAGCCGGGGCTCTACTTCCACGCCAACGACCTCGCCGTCCCGCCCGAGCTCCGCGGCATCGGCGTACGCCTGGAGGACGACGTCCTGGTCACGTCCACCGGCTCCGAGGTCCTCTCCGCGGAGCTGCCGATCGACGCCGCCGGGATCGAGGCCTGGATGGCGGAGCTGCGCCGCTGAGCGAGGCTCACTCGCCTGCCAGGTGACCGGTGATCTCGCCGGCCGTCCGCCAGTCGCGGGGGGCGACGCCGTACTGCTGGCGGAACCATCGGGTGAACGCGCTCGGCGCCGCGAAGCCGAGTAGTTGCGAGACGTCGGTGAGGCTGTGCCGCGGGTTGGTCACGTAGCGCTCGGCGAGCCGGCGGCGGGTGGCGTGCAGCACCGAGGTGAAGGTCTCGCCGTGCTGGGCCAGATGCCGGTGGAGGGTACGCCGGTCGATGCCCAGCGTGCGAGCGACCTGAGCCACCGACGCCCGCCCCATCGGCAGCAGCATCTCGACCAGCCGGCCGACCTCGTCCGGGGCGTTGTCCGGCCGGGGGACGGGCAGGGTCGAGAGCAACCGCTGGGCGTAGGGCCGGAAGGCGGGGTCGGAACCGGTGTTGGTCCGATCGAGGTCGGCCGAGGAGAGCACCACGCCGGTGTAGTCGTGGTCGAAGAGCACTCGGTCGCCGAGGAGTCGTCGGTAGGTGTCCGGCGTCTCCGGGCCCCGGTGTGAGAAGCAGACCGACCAGGGCGTCCAGTCCTCGCCCAGAAAGGTACGCAGAATGCCCACCAGGGCTGCGGCCGCGAGGTCGAGGGACTGGTGGGTCGGCACGGGTTGGCCGGCGTCGAACCAGATCCGCACCGTCGCCAGTCCGCCCGACTCGGTGACCTTGAGGTGGAGGGCCTCGTTGTAGCTGTGCTCGTAGCGCAGCAGCAGGTCGAGCGCCGAGCGGGCATCGGGCTCCTCGCGCAGGACCAGGCTCAGGGGCCCGAGTGCGGAGAGCCTTCGCCGCTCGGAGAGTCGGAGGCCGAAGTCATCCCGGCCGGTGGAGACCGCGCTCGCCTCCAGGAGCCGCGCGGCCGCGGCCGCCGGGATCCACCGGTCCGGATCGGCGAGGTCGGCGGGGGCGATGCCGGCGGCTCCAACCAGGGCGGGGGCGTCCGCGCCGAGGCTCGCCACGAGGTCGGCGTACCCGTGGAGGGACGCGGCGCGCACCCCGGGCTGGATCGGACCTCGTGAACTCATGTCCCGAGAAGATAAGCGATCCGTCCCGGCGGGTAAAGCCGAGGAAGCCACTTCTTTCCTAGTGTCGCCTGCGTCACATCCGGAGATTCGGATAGCAGCACGCAGACGTCACGACGCACGAGCTTCGCACGACCCTCACCGCGGGACGGTCGCTCATGGTGCCGGTCGGCTTCGAGGAATCGGGGTTGATCTCCGCGCCAGCCACCGCGGCGGCTCAGCGCGCGTCACCGTCGGCGACCGGACCTCCCCGAGCCACCCCTCATTTCCGCATCACACCCTTCCTGCCAGGAGAGAACCAATGCACTTCCACGACGACGCCCTGTTCCCCGAGGTCCAGGAGCCGGTGGTCATCACCGCCGCCCCCTACGGCCCGGAGTGGGAACTCGACGACTTCCGCGAGGACCTGCCCCTGACCATGGACGAGCACGTCCAGACGGCGGTGGACTGCTGGAACGCCGGCGCCACCGTGCTGCACATCCACGTCCGTGAACTGGACGGCAAGGGCTCCAAGCGGCTCTCGAAGTTCAACGAGCTGCTCGGCCGGCTGCGCGAGGCCGTGCCGGAGATGATCCTCCAGGTCGGCGGCTCCATCTCCTTCGCCCCCGAGGGCGAGGGCGGGGACGCCAAGTGGCTCGAGGACGACGCCCGCCACATGCTGGCCGAGCTCGACCCCCGCCCCGACCAGGTCACCATCGCGATCAACACCAGCCAGATGAACATCGTGGAGCTGATGACCAAGGACGACATCGCGGGCACCTCCTTCGAACGCCCCGA
>NZ_AUGU01000004.1 GCF_000422825.1 Nocardioides insulae DSM 17944
CGGCGGAGCTCGACCGCAAGCTGAAGTGACCACTGCAGTGCTGGTCGACTACATCGACCAGCACCGCGAGGAGTTCGGGGTCGAGCCGATCTGCACCGTCCTACGACGGGCCGGGATGCCGATCGCCCCGAGCACCTACTACGCCGCCAAGACCCGCCCGCCTTCGGCGCGGACGGTCGCGGACGCTGAGCGGCTGGAGTTGATCCGGAAGGTCCATTCCGACAACTACGGCGTCTACGGGGTCCGCAAGATGCACGCCGAGCTACGGCGTCGTGGGCATCGGATAGCTCGCTGCACCGTGCACCGGCTGATGCGCGCCGACGGCCTGCGTGGGATCAGCCGATCGAAGGGACCCCGCACGACGGTTCCGGGCACCGGCGAGGACGCCCGCCGTGATCACCTGGACCGCAACTTCGTCGCAGCTGCACCGAACCGGGTCTGGGTCGCCGACATCACCTACTGCCGTACCTTCGCCGGCTGGGTCTACGCCGCTTTCGTCATCGACGTCTACTCCCGCCGCGTCGTGGGCTGGCAGGTGTCGAAGAGCCTGCGCACCGACCTCGCCCTGGATGCCCTCGAGATGGGGCTATGGACCCGCGAGCACGCCGGCCACGACACCACCGGCGTCATCGCACACTCCGACAAGGGAGTTCAGTACCTCGCCGTTCGCTACACCCAGCGACTCGCCGAGGCCGGCGCCGTCGCATCCGTCGGGTCGACCGGCGACAGCTATGACAATGCCCTCGCCGAGGCGTTCAACTCGCTGTTCAAGGCCGAACTGGTCCGCAACCGCGGTCCGTGGAAGTCCATCGACGACCTCGAGATCGCGGTCGCCGAGTACATCGACTGGTTCAACCACAGACGCCTGCACGGCGAGATCGGGCTCGTCCCACCAGTCGAGTTCGAAGACAGCTACTACCGGCACAACCCCGCGCCGACTAACGTCGACGCGTCAGTTCAGAGCCTCCACTGAACCCGGCACGCGACATGCTTCTGATCAAGCCATCGTTGTGGGCCAGGGTCGGCGCCGGCACCCCGCGCCCGCCGGACAGATCCCGGGCATGACACCCCCGAGGGGTCAGGCGATTCAGGAGTCACAACGCGCACCGGGTGACCGGCGCTAACCCTGCCAGTCAGCCCCAGGCCGACCGTCACGAAGACTTACAGGCGATTCAGCTACTCGCACGGACTCCATCCCGTGTGATCACGGATCGCGAGCGCGCGCTCGTAGAAGGCGTTGGCCGGTCGATTGAGAGGTCCAGGTCGAGACACCATCCATTGTCGGAGGGGAACCGGTGGATCGATCTCGAAGACCGCGGCCCCGCCGAGGCGGGCCAGTTTAGCGCGTGCCGTCGGCAGCATTGCGGCACCGGCGCCGGAGAGGACAAGCGGGATCACTGCCTCTGAGTGTCCTGCCCAGACTGCAATGTCTGGGTAGATATCCCACCTCGTGAACTCCGGGGTCAAGTGGTCCCGTTCAGTGGCTTGCTCACCAACGACGAACCGCACTCCACGGAGCTGTTCACGCGTGACCGTTCCAGCATCCTTGAACATGCCCGGTGGCGCGACGACGGCGAACCGATCCTCAAAGACCAACTCGCACTTCAGACCTTGCTCTCGCGGTGCCTGGGGTGAGGTCGCGAACCCGAGATCGCAAATGCCGGTGCGTACGAGGTCGGCTGCTTGGTGGATGTTCGGAACCGGGTGGACGGCGATCCGGATCAGCGGATGCTTCAACTGCAGTCCACTCGTCACCTTCGGAAGAACGCCGTATGCCACGGACGAACTCATGGCCACGGTCACATCGCCGTGAAGGTCTTCATCTTGCTCGAGCCCAATCGACTCAATCGCACTGATGTCGCGGAGCACCTGGCGAGTCGGCCCAACAAGCGAGCGGCCGACGTCGGTCAGTACCGATTGCCTGGAGGTCCGGACGAACAGAACCACCTTGAGTTCGCGCTCCAGCGCGCGAATCGCTTGCGAAAGCGACGGTTGGGCGACTCGGAGGTGCGCAGCCGCCCGGTTGAAGCCGCCGTGATCGACGACGGCGAGGAAGTACTCAAGGTGTCTCGTGTTCAACGGTCGCCTCCGGAGTGCTCGAATCCCGCCACGGCGACCAGGGTTACATACGGTGCGGTTATCGCCAACCCACTCGGCGGTAGGTGACGCCTATGGCCGAGATTCACTATTGATCTTTGACGGTGGGTCGAGTTCGCCAGTTCACTGAGGGTCGTTGGGTGATGTAAGTCACTCAAGCCTCGAGCGGGAAGTCCACGAGGACTCCTGGCTGCGAACCTCTACGACCGAAAGTACGGTGACATGCGCCGCGTAATCGACATGGAAGCAGACCTGCCGCCTGCGGAGGATGGAACGCCGCGCCATACGGACGCTGCGGCGGAATCGTCGCTGATGCGCGTCGGGCCGGAACGGATGCCGGAGCTGGAAGGGTACGGCTTCCGCAATTACGACACCATCTTCAGTAGTAAGGGAGACTCGTCGCCCGGGGAGTCGCTCGACAGCTATACAGCGAGGATGGAGCGGGCCAGCATAACCTTGGGAGTAACGCGAGCCGAGAACAATGCCGCGACGGCTCAATTGCTGCGCGACTACCCGGGCCGTTTCCTTGGCTTGTCGTACGTGAGTCCGCTCGACGGCATGCGTGCCGTGAGAGAACTAGAGCGCTCAGTGCGCGAGGACGGTCTTGGCGGATTTTCCGTGTCTTCCTTGTACAACAACATCCCAGCAAGCGATCGACGCTACTACCCGCTGTACGCGAAGTGTGTCGAACTCGATGTCCCAGTTCGCATCTACACCGCGATGAACTACGCGAACGATCGGCCGTACGACGTCGGACATCCGCGCCACCTGGATCCGGTGGCCGTGGACTTCCCGGAACTCCGCATCGTTGCGGGGCTGGGAGGATGGCCATGGGTGAACGAGATGACGGCTCTACTCCGCCGTCATCCCAATCTCTACTGCGACACTGCCGCCCATCGTCCCAAGTATTTCGGGAAGGCCGGATCCGGCTGGGAGCAGTTCCTGCACTTCGGGAACTCGCTGATCCAGCACAAGGTGATGATCGGGCTCTCGGCAAGCCTTATCGGTGAGCAGTTCGAGGTGCTGATCGACGAGTACGAACAGCTTCCGCTGAAGGCCACCGTGCTTGATCGTTGGTTCCATGACAACGCAATGGAGTTCTTCCGTTTGGGGTGATACCGACCTCAGAACTGACTCGAACGAGATGGAGGTGATTCCATGCTGTGGTTCGTTGCACGTCGTGTTGCCCAGGCCGTCCCGATGCTCTTGAGCGTTATCCTGCTGATTTTCGTCCTGATGCAATTTACGCCGGGAGACCCGGTCCAGGCGATGGTCGGTCAGTATCCGGTTCCGCAGTCGTTCCGCGATTCTCTCACGGCGGAATACCACTTGAATGCGCCGGTTTGGACGCAGTACTGGTACTTCCTTGTCAACCTCGCACACGGCAACATGGGCTATTCGTACGCCTCTCACGAGTCGGTGACCTCGCTCATCGCCGAGAGACTTCCGAATACACTCCTGCTCGCCGGCTCGGGATACATCGTCGGCATCGTTCTGGGCGGCGTGGTCGGATTGATCACCGCGACGACAAAGCGACGAGGTTTCGACACCCTCATGCAGACGGGCGTCGTTACCGCCTACGCCATCCCTAGCTTCTGGCTGGGTCAACTCCTGGTGATGCTGTTCGCGGTCCACTTGGGTTGGTTTCCGACACAGGGTATGGCGCCTGTCGATTCGAACGCCACGGGGATCTATTGGTTCTTAGAGCGTCTGTCCTATTTGATACTCCCGATGCTGACATATGCGGTCTATGAGGGCGCTCGTGTCACCCGACTCACGCGAGTCAGTGTCATCGACACACTTAACCAAGGCTACATCGTGACAGCCCGAATGAAGGGGCTGTCACGCTGGCAAACCGTGCGCTCGCATGTGATCCGGAATTCGTCCCTTCCAGTTGTGACCGCATTGGGCTACTCGTTCGCGGTCGCCATGGGGGGCAGCGTCTTGATCGAGACCGTTTTCTCGTGGCCGGGCATCGGCCTGCTCCTCGTTGATTCGATCAAGCAGCGCGACAACCAAGTCGTCATCGGGCTCGTAGTCGTCATCGCTGTGGCGGTCATTGTGATGAATCTCCTCGTCGATATGGCTCACGCGCTGCTCGACCCCCGGATTCGTGCCTAGGCGGGATGGAAGAAATGTCACTTTCAGGAGACAGCGTCGATACGGCAGAGCTCGCTCCAGATCTCGATGCGCCGCGGCCCAACACTTCGCCCGGATGGTCCCGTGGGAACGCAACGCATGAGTGGTGGGCGCGAATGCGAGCCAGTCGATCGGGAATGATTGGGCTTGTAGTTCTGATCCTCCTCATTGCCATCGCAATGCTTGCCCCGTTGATCAGCCCGTACGCACCAAACGAGCTCGCGGGAGAGTCTCTGCAGGCTCCCTCTAGGTCACATCTCATGGGCACGGATAATGTTGGTCGTGACGTACTCTCCGTCGTGATATACGGCGCCAGGATTGCCTTGTTGATGGGGTTGTTGAGTGCAGGGCTCGCACTGTTGGTCGGCGGCCTAGTTGGTGGCGTCGCAGGATATGCTGGCGGTGCCATTGAAACAATTCTGATGCGAGTCACCGAGCTCTTCCAGATCATCCCTTTGATGGTGCTGGCACTCTTCGTGGTTGCATTGTGGGGATCTCACTTGTGGCTCCTGGTCGTCGCTGTGACCATCGCGATTTGGCCGCTCGAGGCTCGCATCGTTTATGGACAAGTGAAGGCGTTGAAGGATCGCGAATTCGTCCAAGTCGCACGCGTCGCCGGCGCACCTCATGCGCAAATCTTGGCCAGGGAGATTCTTCCCAACGCTCTCCCACCCGTCATCGTTCAAGTGTCGCTGGACGCCGGCCTGGCGATCCTGACGCAGACGAGTTTGGGCTTCTTGGGGCTGGGCGATCCGAATGCAGCAAGTTGGGGACAGCTGCTGTACGCAGCTCAGAGCTATTTGTCTACAGCATGGTGGATGAGTGTTTTTCCAGGGCTTGCCGTAGCCCTTGCCATCATCGCGTTCAGCCTATTGGGAGATGGCCTGAATGAGATCTACAACCCTCATCAGCGACGGGGCACTCTTGGGAGGAGTCGATGAGTATGCGAAGCGCTTCGATCGCCGAATGCGGACACGAAGAGTCGAATGCTGTCAAGGAAACGCAACTTCTTGATATCCATGACCTCGTGGTTCATTTCCTCCGCGAGGAGCAAGTCGTAAAGGCGGTTGACGGTGTCGACTTGCGCGTGAAGCCAGGTGAGTCCGTTGGCCTGGTCGGCGAGTCGGGATCTGGCAAGACGGTACTCTCAAGGTCGATCGCGCGTTTGATGGCGAACGCCGTGATCGATAAGATGTCGGGTCAGGTTGTTTTCCAGAACACCGACCTTCTATCACTGTCGGAGCGCGAGCTTGAGCGGCGCCGGCGTAAGAGCTTCCTGTCGATGGTATTTCAGGATCCTCTGGGCTACCTGAACCCCACGAAGCGTGTGGGACGGCAGGTTGCCGAGGCACTTCCTCCCGAGCTCTCGCGCCGATCTAGGCGTCATCGGGTCGCGGAGCTCTTCACACAAGTGGGTCTGCCGGGCGACAAGGCCTCCCTGCGTCTCTATCCACACGAGTTCTCCGGAGGCATGCGCCAGCGGGTGTTGATTGCCATGGCGTTGGCGAGCAGGCCACGCTTGCTCATTGCCGATGAACCGACGACCGCACTTGACGTCACGGTGCAGGTCCAGGTCCTCAACACACTGGAGAGACTGCATCGAGAGCAAGACATGGCTTTGCTCGTCATCACTCACGACCTGGCGCTGGTCGCCGAGCTCTGCGATCGCGTCTACGTCATGTACGCAGGGCAGATCGTCGAGTCTGGAGACGTGGAGACCGTCTTGAGCTCGCCACACCATCCCTATACACAAGGTCTGATCGCTTCCATGCCGGGGCAGCGACGCAGAATGAACAAGGTCGATGGCTTGGTGGGCTCGGTGCCAAATCTCGCCCTACTTCCGAGTGGCTGTCGTTTTCGTTCACGATGCCCGCACGCGTTTGACAGGTGCGAAGAGATGCCACCTCTCATGCCGACGAGTACCGGTAGTACCAGTCGTTGCTGGCTATCTGAACCTGAGGCGGAAGGTGAGGATCCGTCGTGAGTACGAGACCGGACCAGTCGGCGACAGCCGAAGGGGTGAGCATCGCCGGGGCCCCCCCGCCTCTAGCGGCAAAGGAAGTCAGTGTCGTCTATCGAACACGCGGCGATTTCGGCAGGCGCACAGCACGTCACGCGTTGAACAGGACTTCCATCGAAGTCAATTACGGCGAACTCGTCGCGCTCGTCGGTGAGTCCGGATCGGGCAAAAGTACGTTGTCGAAAGTACTTCTGGACCTCGCGTCTCCTTCTGCTGGAGAGGTCGCTTATCACGGAAAGGCGTTGAATACACTCACGAGAACTGAGATGCGCGCCTATCGCAACGAGGTGCAGGTCGTATTCCAAGACCCCGCGGCCTCACTGAATCCGCGACAGCGAATCTGGAAGTGCCTCGCCTCTGTACTGGAACTCAGAGGCGTACGGAGCCAACTCGAGTTGAACGAAGAAATCACGAAACTTTTGACGGGCGTTGGACTGAATCCGGCCGAGTCTTTTGCGCGACGTTTCCCGCACGAATTGTCTGGAGGTCAGCAGCAGCGTGTCGCGATCGCGCGGGCGTTAGCGATGAAACCTCGCATTGTCATCGCGGACGAACCGCTGTCTGCCCTTGATGTCTCGGTCCAGGCTCAGGTCCTCGATCTCATGATCGACCACCAAAAACGCACCAACGCCGGCTACCTGCTTGTGACCCATGACCTGAACGTCGTCCGGGCGGTGGCTGATCGGGTCGTCGTGATGTACCTCGGCAGCGTCGTCGAAATGGGTGATGCGGAGCAGATATTCGAGCGGCCGCAACATCCCTACACGCGCGCACTGCTGTCCTCACGCCTCAGCATCGATGCATCGAAGCGCCGAATCAGAGACCGTCCGATACTGACGGGCGATGTTCCATCAACAACCGCGATTCCATCCGGGTGTGCGTACCATCCGCGCTGCCCCATTGCCGTGGAACGTTGTTCTATCGATGCTCCGGAACCACGAGTCACCGGCGACGGATCCAGTGTTGCGTGCCATCTCGCAGAGTGAGAGAAGGGTGGCAGGACCCAGTCTCGAGGGGCAAATGGTCAGAGGTACGACACCGTGTGAATGGGAGACAAAATGAACCTGCGTTCAAAAAGGCAACTGACGTTTGGAACGGCGATCGTGTGTGCCACGCTCCTGGCGGCGTGCGGCTCGCCGAACAGTACTGATCAGGGAGGCGGTGACGGAAAGCCCCACCAGGGCGGAAGCGTGACACTAGCGGTCACGGGTGGTAGTGATCTCGGAAACCTGAATACGCAGATGACCTCAGACACGGGGCCACTGGTTGTCGCAGATCTATGGGCCGACGGGCTGTTCTCTTACGACGGCAGGGGTGACCGAGTCAACCACCTCGCCACCGGAGTCGATCTCAGTAAGGACCGGCGTACGTATACGATTTCACTGCGCAAGCATGTGAAGTTCTCGGACGGCACGCCGTTCAGTTCTGCCGACGTCGCATTCAATCTGGATGTGTTAGCGAAGTACAACACCTATCTCACTGCGATCCTGCCGAAGATTGACACTGTCGCCACCCCGGACGATTCGACAGTAGTGGTCACGCTGAAAGAGCCCTTCGCGCCCTTCCTCGACGCCTTGGATAAAGAGGTGTTCCCGATCTTGCCGAAGCATGTCTACGAGAAGGGGGATCCAGCGACCAACCCAGCGAACCAAGAGCCAGTCGGACTGGGCCCCTACAAGTTCGATTCCCAGGAGGGGGGCCAACTGATGACCTTCGTCCGCAACGCAAACTATTGGCAGGCCCCCAAGCCGTATCTGGACCAGGTGTTCGTTAAGTCGGTGCCTGATCCAGAGCAACAGGTCAATGCGCTTTTGAGTGATGAGGTCGGTTGGACCAAGCTCTCATATTCGAATGTGAAGAGAGTTCAGGAAGCCGGGAACAAAGCGGTGACGGCGAAGTCTGCGGAGACACCGGCGCCGGAAACATTGGTACTCGATCTGAATACGGCGGAGGGGGGGCCACTGGCTGACCCTGACGTGCGTAAGGCGCTCTACGTGGGGATTGATCGATCCAGGGTGATCGATGACGCGTATGACGGATTCGCGTCGGAACCACAGAGCGCGATTCCGACTGCCTTCCATGACCTCTACAACCCGGATGTTGATTACACCAGCGAGTATGCTTTCGACGCCAAGAAGGCCGGAAAGATGCTCGACGAAGCGGGTTACCCGATGAAGGACGGCCACCGCTTCTCAATCAAGCTTTCGTACATAACGGGTGACTCGGAGTACCCATTCGATGCGGCCGCCCGTATCCTTGCTGCCGAATGGAAGGACATTGGCGTGGACTTGACGCTGGACGGGCTGGACGCTCAAGTGTGGACCGACCAGGTATATACAAAGCAAGATTTTGATGTGTCGATGATCTCCCTCACCGGACGCACCGATCCAGTACTCGGGGTGGACCGGTCATTTCTCTGCAATGATGATCGCCTACCATTCGTCAACCCCACCGGGTACTGCGACCCTAAGTTCGATGCGGTGGCTCTGAAGGCCCAGCAGGCGGCGGCCGGAGATCGTCAGGCGATCTATGGCGAGTACGAGCAGATGATCTCGGACGCGCTCCCACAGCTTCCATTAGCGCAGGCGGATGCCTACGAAGGAGTTTCCACCAAGTTCGGTGGACTCGATAAACAGTTCGACATGGCCTATAACGAGCACTCGAACTGGGCCGATGTCTGGACTAAGTAGTCCGACGGTCCACTATCTCGCCAGCCACCTTGTGGGGCACCTCCATCGTGCTGTGCCCCACACGGTGAGCTCCGCGTTCCCGGCCACAGTCGATGCCCAGCCGTTCTCTTGGAGGAATCCCGCACCATGTCTGACCTTTCGCACATGCTTCGCCCTCGATCGATCGCCGTCATCGGTGCCTCCGAGACACGAATGGCCCAGGGGAACGTCGTGTTAGCCAATCTGTCAAACGCGGGCTACGAAGGGCAGGTGACTGTTGTCCATCCGACCGCACAGGTCATAGCGGGTCTCCCGACAGTCTCGTCGATCTCTGACCTGCCGGATGGGATAGATGTGGCGATGGTGTGCGTTCCGGCTCCATCGGTGGTCAATACGCTGGCGGGCCTGGAGAAGATCGGCTGCCCGGCTGCTATCACTGTCGCCGCCGGCTTCAGCGACGAGGAGGATCAGAGACTCCGTGAGGTTGTGGCGACGCTCGACATTGACGTAAGTGGACCCAACTGCATGGGTATGATCGATGTGGCTAACGGAGTCCCCCTCTATACGGCGCGTTATAGGGAGAACCTTCCTGCAGGCAAGGTGAGCGTCATTGCGCAGTCTGGTTCGGCTGCCATCGCCTTGGCCAATTTCCAAGGTATCGGATACTCGAAGATCATCACGAGTGGCAACGAGTACGGTGTCACGGCAGCGGACTACGTCGAGTGGCTCGCGTCGGATCCCGATACCGACGTTGTGGGCCTGATCGCTGAATCCGTCCGAGACCCGGAGCGGTTCGAGCGCGCGGTGCGAAAGCTTCACAAGAATGGTAAGTCGATCGTGGTGCTGAAGGTGGGTCGGTCCAAGGTCGGTGCCCAAGCCACATCGGCCCACACCCGAGCGATCGTCGGCGCGAACGAAGCGTACTCGGCGTACTTCAGACGCCTAGGCGTCCCGACCGTGCGTGATTATGACGAGCTCGGCTCGGCTTTGCAGTGCTTGTCTACCTCGCCTTATCGAGCGTCAGGCGATCGGATCGGGGTGATCTCGATCTCGGGTGGGCAAGGTGCACTCGCTTGTGATGTCGCTGACGAGGAAGGCATGCAGCTGGCAGAGCTCTCAGCGGAGGCATCGCGACGACTGCGCGAACTCATGCCTGGAACAAACGGGCTCAACCCCCTCGATCTGGGGGCAAGCGTTGGCTCGAAGGCCCACAGGTTCGATGCTCTGAAGGCATTCGCCGAGGACGATCAGGTCGACGCCATCGTGGTCATGCAGGATGCGCAAGACACGTTGCCGATTCATTCCAACCACGACTATCTCCCGCATGTTCGGAATATCGTTGAACTCGGCGCCGCCTTGCAGAAGCCGATTGTCCTAGTCTCGAACACGGGCGCCAATACTCATCACATGATCGACGACGTGGTCAAAGGAAGTCACGTCCCGCTCCTACGGGGAATGCGACCGGGGTTCGCGGGGTTGCGTACGCTCATCAACCACAGAAATGCGGCGCCATCCGTCGACGCTATCGAATTGGACGGCTGCCCCAAGCGAGACGTACTCGATCTCCTACGGAACGAGGTTCGCGCGGAGTCAGGGACGCTGTCGCGTCACATGACATTGCGGTTGCTCGAAGCGTACGGGATCCGCTACGCGCAGTCTGTTGTAGTCAACGACGAGAAAGCAGCGGTGGAGGAGGCGCAAAGACTTGGATACCCTCTGGTCGTCAAACTCGTGTCGGCGGGCGTCTCCCACAAGACCGACGTCGGCGGCGTTAAGACCGACGTCCGGGACGAAGCGATGCTGTGTGAAGCCATGAGCGAGATCCGAGGTGCTGCTGCGACGCAAGGTATCTCTGTCGACGGCTTCGAGCTGCAGGAGTATGTGACGGGGGACGTTGAGGCCGTCGTCGGATTCAGTGACGACGCCGTTCTGGGCCCGCTTGTCGTTCTTGGCACCGGCGGACTTCTGGTCGAGTTGGCCGACGACCATAGCTCTGCGCTCGCGCCGATCAGCGATCATGACGCGAGAAGAATGCTCACTGAAACTAGAATGGGGCGCCTGCTTTGCGGCTACCGCGGAATCATGCCCGTGACCGACTTGTCCGAACTGGAGGAGTTGACCCGGCGGATGGGGCGTCTGGCCAGTGACATGTCGGGGCTGCTGAGTGTAGGAGATCTGAACCCGGTCATGGTGAGTGCGGGATCAGGGCGCGCCGTCGTCGTCGACGCTTTGCTGATCTCCCGCACGTCGTGACTTGGTTGCCACATGAGTGTGACGTCTGTACCCCGGGTTGAGGAGCGCTTCCATCTTATCGGGCTCATCCCAATCGAGGGTGTAGCAGTTGGGGTCTGAACCCGCCGGTCTTTAGCAGCGATCTGGCGATGTAGTTGGTCAGGTTGCGGAACCCGAGCGCGCTGCCACGTATGTGCTCGAGCCGTCCGTTGAGCGCCTCGGTCGGGCCGTTGCTGGTGCCGGGCCGGTCGAAGTAGGCCAGCACGTCATCGACTCGCTTCTTCAGGGTCCGGCCCAGCGTGGTCAGCTCGGTCAACGTCTTCGGGACGCCGGCGCCGAGGTCGGTGATCAATTTGCCCATCAGCTCCCGACCGCGGCGCCGGTCCGCGTGACGGCACCGGTCCAAGGCGTCCTGACTCGTGCCACCTGGTGGTGATTTCGGGTCCGGTCGCTTATTTGTGCTGGTCAGCGGCTCGTGGACGGGCGGATTGACACACCCCGTGGATCGGCATGGTCGGGATTCGTGGTGTTCGTGCGGAAGGCTCCGGGCCGATCGGGGGCGACGAAGGTGCAGAAATCGCGGAGCGCCGTGATGGCCGAGACGTCGTGCTCGAGCACGTCGGCACAGCTCACGACGACGCCGAGTTGGGGGCGCTGATGGCGATGGCCGGCAAGAAGGTCTACCCCGGGCAGGGCGAACTGGACCTGGGAGGGATGAGCGGCTCCAGCGCCGTTGGACGGGCCGGGGCGGCGTTCCATCACCAGCAAGTCCAAAGCAGTGCTGTGGGAGGTGTTGAGGACCGGCTACGACCGGCTGGGATTCGACGCCATCGATGACGAGGCGTTCTCTCAACTCGTGCTGGCCCGGATCGTGGAACCGACCAGCAAAGCCGATTGGGACTGCTGCACGATCAGGTGACATCTTGACCTGCCCTACACCTTGGTTTCCAGGTTGAGTGTTGAGTCTTCAGGCGGAAACGGTGTCTGCGGGCGAGGCTAGCTCGTACTCGATGGGCGTCCGGTAGCCGAGCGCGGAGTGGCGGCGCTGGCGGTTGTGGAAGATCTCGATGTACTCGAAGATCGCGTTCGCGAGCTCGACCCTGGTCTTCCACTTGCGGCGGTTGAGGAGCTCGATCTGCATCGACGACCAGAAGCTCTCCATCATCGCGTTGTCCAGACCGTCGCCCACGGTGCCGAAGGACGGCAAGAGCCCCGCGGTCCGTACTCGGTCGCCGAAGGCCCAGGAGGTGAACTGGACTCCGTGGTCGGCGTGAACGATGCCGCCGGGTTCGGGCTGGCGGTTGCGGATGGCCATGTCGAGGGCGTTGACGACCAGCGTGGAATCTTGGCGCGTGTCGATGGACCAGCCGACGATGCGCCGACTGTAGGCGTCCAGGACCGCGGCGCAGTAGACCTTGCCTTCGCGGGTGGGGTGCTCGGTGATGTCGGTGACCCACAGCTCGTTCGCGCGAAGCCGGTGGAACTTGCGATTGACCAGGTCTTCGGCGGTGGCGACGCCCTTGAGTCGCTTGATCCGCGCAGGTCCTGGTAGCCCGTAGATCCCGGCTTGGGTCATCAGCACCGATACCAGCCGCGAGCTGACCTGGATCTTCATCGCCATCGTGAGCTCGGCGTGGACGCGGCGGTAGCCGTAGGTGCCGCGGGAAGCGACGTGGACCTCGCGGATCAGGCCGGTCAGCCACTTCCGGCGCAGCTGGGTGGCCGACAGCGGCCGGCGTTTGTAGCGGTAGTACCCCTGCCGGGAGACTCCGAGGACCCGGCAGGCGACATCGACGGGCATCCCGGCATCGGCCAGTCGGTCGATCACCGGGTGAACCCTTTTGGGTGCGGCTTGTCCTGGTCGAGGAACTTGGCGGCCTGCCGCACGATGGCGAGTTCGGTTTCGAGTTCACGGATGCGCTTACGGGCCGCACGAAGCTCGATCGATTCTGACGTGCTCACGCCAGGGCGTTCGCCGCGGTCGACCTGGTCTTGGCGAACCCAGGTGTGAAGGCACCCGGCGCTGATGCCGAGCTCGTAGGCGGTCTGCTTGACCTGCTTGCCTGAACGGACCAGCGCGACAGCACGTGCGCGGAACTCGGGCGGATAGGGACGAGGCACTCTCGGAGCCTTTCAGTCAGGCCCTCGACTCATCACCGAATTTGGAACCCAATCTGTAGGGCAGGTCAACCTGTCACCTGATCGTGCAGCAGTCCCATTCGGTGCGCGTGCTCGACGACTTGGGGATTCCGCACGCGTCGCTACGCACGATGTTCCGGTCCCTGCGCCGTGCCGAGGACGCGACTACCGGGCCACGATCGCGTCTGCGTGTTTTGCTCACGCAGCCATGGCCGTCGACGCGCGCTTGTGTCTCTACGACGTCACCACGCTCTACTTCGAAGCCGAGAAGGAAGACCCTGACACCGGCGGCAAGACGGGGCTACGCAAGGTCGGCTACTCCAAAGAACGCCGCGTCGATCCTCAGGTCGTGGTCGGGCTGCTCGTCGACCGCCGCGGGTTCCCCCTCGAGATCGGCTGCTTCGGATCAAGGCAGAGACCTTGACGATCTTGCCGATCGTCAAGCAGTTCCAGGACCGGCA
This sequence comes from Nocardioides insulae DSM 17944, assembly GCF_000422825.1. Classification (GTDB taxonomy): domain Bacteria; phylum Actinomycetota; class Actinomycetes; order Propionibacteriales; family Nocardioidaceae; genus Nocardioides; species Nocardioides insulae. The sequence continues at coordinate 13,758 of NZ_AUGU01000004.1, forward strand.
CAGCATCACCGACATGGTCGTCGTGGCCGATGCCGGGATGCCGTCCGCAGGCAACCTGCGTCAGCTCGACGACGCCGGTTGCGGTTCATCGTCGGCTCCCGGGTGACCAAGGCACCCAAGGACCTGGAGTCCCACTTCCGCTGGCACGGCGATGCGTTCACCGGTGGGCAGATCATCGACATCATCACCCCACGTGACCAACGCGGCAAGACGACCAGCGCCAGTGACCCGATGGTGAAGGCCGAGCCTGTCTGGAACCCCAAGCGACATCAACGTTCCTGGCGTGCAGTGTGGGCGTACTCGACGAAGCGTGCGGTGCGCGACAACAAGACCCTGACCTTGCAGGAGAACAAGGCCCGTGCAGTCGTGGACGGCGAGAAGACCGCGAAGACACCGCGGTTCGTCAAGACCACCAACGGTGCCAGGAGCCTGGATGAGGCATCGCTGACGCGGGCCCGCCGGCTGGTCGGCTTGAAGGGCTACGTCACCAACATCCCCGTCACGGTGATGGGTGCACGCGAGGTCATCGAGAGCTATCACGACTTAAGGAGGGTCGAGCAGTCCTTCCGGAAGTCGAAGACGGACCTGCGGGCGCGGCCGATGTTCCACCACACCCGCGACGCGATCAAGGCCCACCTGACCATCGTGTTCGCGGCACTTGCCGTCGCGCGTTACCTGCAAGAGGTCACCGGGCTCAGCGTCCGCAAGATCGTCCAGACGCTACGACCGCTACAGCAGATCAGCGTCCGTATCGCCTGGCACGAGCACGTCGCCCACAACCCACTCCCCCACAAGCCGCAGCGATCCTTCACACCCTAAAGCACGACCCGAACTGACAGACCCCGGTGGCACGAGTCAGGCGAGACCAAGGACGTCCCCACGGCCGACCTCGGCCACCGGCCCTCTCCCGACCGCGAGTCGGAGCTGGTCTCGGGGTGAGACCACGGGGCGGACCCCTTGCCCCTTCGGC
>NZ_AUGU01000005.1 GCF_000422825.1 Nocardioides insulae DSM 17944
TGGGAGAGTAGGACGCCGCCGGACAATTATTGAGCGTGTAGGGGCCACCCGTTGGGGTGGCCCCTACACTGCATTTCCCACCCAGAATGCTGGGTACGGGTGCCCCATCGCCGACCCGTAGCCACACGCCGGCCCGAGGTGATCTCAGGCGACGGTTGGGTACTGGCCGGGCGTCTGAGTCCGGGGCGGCTACGTGCCGACAGTTGGTGACGGTTCGTCACCTGGCTGCGCGCCCGCGGCACGACATCGACGCGGTGTCCGGCTCGCCCTTGGAGAGCACGGGCACCGCGTTCGTCGTCGAGGGGCTGGCGTCGATGTGGGGCTCTTCGCACTCGAGGTGGGTGGAGACGACACGCCTCGCGTCGTTGGGTCGCTGTGGTTCGCGGGATCAGGCGTTGATGATGGCCTCGAGCGCGCGGGTGTAGGGGGCTGGGTCGAGGTCGCCTCGGACGGCGAGTTGTTGGGTGTAGCCCCGGCACAGGGCGATGAAGACCTCGGCGATCTGGTCCGCGCGGGCCTGGTCGTCTTGAGGTAGGAGTGCGGCGACCGCTCGGCGCAGATCGGCGAGCTGGCATTGGACCAGTTCGGCGAGCGGCGGGGAGACGGCGGCCTCGGCGTAGATCTGGGCGACGAGCCGCGCGTGGTCCTGCTTCTTGGCCAGGCCGCGGATGTGGTCGAGGAAGTCGCCGATGGTGGCGGGGGTCAGTTCCGCGGAAAGGGCCTGGCTGGACTGCCCGCAGATCGCGGCGATGATCTCGTCCTTGCTCGTGAAGTAGCGATAGATCGCTCCCACCGAGAGCCCGGATGCATCGACCAGTTCGGCCATCGAGGTGCGGGCGAAGCCGTGGGTGGCGAAGCGGGCACGGGCGGCGTCGATGATCTGTCGGCGGCGTGCGTCGAGGTGGGCCTCGATCGTAGTGGCGATCGACGCCGAGGAGGCAGAGGTTCATGCGCTACCAGACCCCCTTCGGGCGAGCCACCGGTCGCCGGATCTCGGAGTACGTGCTCGGCACCGCCAACTTCGGGTCGGCTCCCTCTGCAGCCGGCCTGGAAGGCGCACGAGCGATCTTCGTGACGTTCGTGGCCGCCGGAGGCACGACCCTCGACGTCTCGAACATCTACCAGGACGGTGAGGCTGAGCGAGTCCTGGGTGGGTTGCTGGGTCCGAGCGCGACGCCTACGTGGTGATTACCAAGTACAGCGGAAGCAGGAGCCCGCAGGTGCGGCCCGGTACGACGGGCAACAGCCGCAAGGTCATGATCCGGTCCCTGGCGGAGAGCCTGCGGCGACTGCAGACCGACTACGTCGATGTCTTCATGCCTCACCTCCCCGACGGAATCACTCCGACCGAGGAGATCCTGTCCGGGTTCGAGGACCTGAGGCGCGCCGGGAAAATCCGCTACGGCGGGTTCTCCAATTCCCCGCCTGGCGAGTCGCGAGCGCCGCCGTCCGCTCACGGGCAGACAACGGGCTCGATGGGCTCGGTAGCCAGGGCCTGGTGGCCGGGACCCAGACCGAATACAGCCTCGCGGGGCGTTCGGCCGGGCGTGAGCTGCTCCCCATGGCACAGGCCCATGGGGGGCTCGGTGCGGTCCTCTACTCCCCGCTGGCAGGTGGCCTGTTGACGGGCAACTACTGCCATGGTGAAGAAGGAGGTCTCAGCACATGCGACCAGAACATGGAGGGTGCCGACAGCGGGCAGCCGTGCTCGACGCGGTACTCGCGGCTGCCGAGGAACTCGACACGGGCCCGGTCCAAGTCGCGCTGGCATGGCTCCGCAGCCGCGCCGCACACGCCGCCACCTCGATGACTCTCATCGTGGGTCCCCGGAGCCTCACGCACCTGGAGGGCCATCACGCTGCACTGGACGTCGAACTAGAACCTGTCCACTACCAGCAGTTCAACGAGGTCAGTGCCCCACAACTCGGTGCACCACACGACGACGTCGCTGCAGCCCTGACCCACGGCGTCGACGGCAACCGCGACCTGCTCAACACCCCGGCCGTTCCCATCGCCTGACCCGACTCACTCCTCCACCAGCCGGTCGAATGCACCCGCCCAGCACACCGAACAACAGACCTGGGGAGAACCCGTACCACCTGTCAGCATCGCCGCCATCAACCTCGAATGCACCGATCCCAAGCCCATGGCCACGTTCTGGACGCATGCTGGAGGGCGAGGTCGTGATCGAGACTCCGGACTATTGCGCCGTCAAGGTTGGGGCACTCTTCCTGGGCACCTCTCGGGTCGAGGGCTACCAGCCACCAACCTGGCCTTCAGCCGAAGGATCTCAGCAGATCCACCCCGATGTCGCCGTCGAGAACCTCGACGCGGCGGAGCGCACAGCCATCGAGCTGGGAGCCACCAAAGAACACCACCAGCCCAGCCCAGCCCAGCACAATCCCGCGTCCTACGCGACCCGGCCGGGCACCCCGTCTGCCTGCGCGCCTGATCTCGCGCAACGTCGCGGTGCCCTGGATCTCTCAGGATCGTGACGCAGACACTGGCTACTGACACTGGCTACTGCGTGCGCTGCCACCTGCTGGTCGGGCTCGACGGCTTCCACGTCGTTGAAGTAGCCGAGGTCGATGAGCGCCAGGGCTGGCGTGGGCCGTTCCTGCGGGTGATGCGCGAGTCGCAGCCCAGGCTCGGAGCCTGCCGGTCCTGCGGGGTGGTCGCGCGCAGCCACGGCCGCCGTCAAGTGCGACTGGTCGACACCCCCTGTTTGGGCCGGAAGACCGAGTTGGTGTGGCGTAAGCGCACCTGGCGCTGCGTAGAGCCGTTCTGTCCGGCACGCTCCTTCACCGAGCAGGACGCCCGGATCGCGTCGCCGCGGGCACTGCATATTGCCCGGGCATGCACGTGGGCGATCCGCCAGCTACGCCGCGAGCATGCCAGCGTGGCTGGCCTGGCACGTCAGCTCGGCACCGCGTGGCGCACGGTGTGGGAATCGGTCAAGCCGCTCTTGCAAGCTCGCGCCGAGGACGAGACGCGCTTCGAGGGCGTCAGGACACTCGGAGGCGACGAGCACCTGTGGCATCACGTCTCCACCACGGCCTCATCGATCTCCACCGCCGCATCGCCCGAGGCTTCCGCAACCGAGACAACTACCGCCTACGCATGCTCCTCATCGGTGGAGGACACGACACCATCAGACCCACCCGAAGTACGAAGAGCCCGATTTGGCATGGCCTGGCCGCCGGCGTAGTGTTCTCCGAGTCGCCACGAGCGGTGCGCCTCCTGGGTGGGATCTTGATCCTCCACTGAGGGCCGGACTCGAGGCGGTCGCCTCATGACTCTTGGAGTCACGGAAGCTTGTCTCGAGAAGGAGACAGTGTCGTGTCTGCAGGGTATTGAGAAGGTGCTGAAGGGAATGCCCCGAGTTGGGATTCCG
>NZ_AUGU01000006.1 GCF_000422825.1 Nocardioides insulae DSM 17944
GGTTGATCTTTGAGAACTCAACAGTGTGTCAAATAGTCGACGAATTAGTTTGTTATGCCCCGTCAACTATGGCTGACTTTGGTTGGTTGTGGTTGGTGGATTTCTTTGACAATGATTCTGGCTGATCAGACTTTGGTTTGATCTTTTTTGTCAGTGTCTCTTTGTCAGGCATCTCTTTTTCTCGCTGGCCTTTTGGTTGGTGGGTGTTGTTTTTCAACGGAGAGTTTGATCCTGGCTCAGGACGAACGCTGGCGGCGTGCTTAACACATGCAAGTCGAGCGGAAAGGCCCTTCGGGGTACTCGAGCGGCGAACGGGTGAGTAACACGTGAGTAATCTGCCCTGTGCTTCGGGATAGCTTCGGGAAACCGAAATTAATACCGGATATGACGCATGCTCGCATGGGTGTGTGTGGAAAGTTTTTCGGCACAGGATGTGCTCGCGGCCTATCAGCTTGACGGTGGGGTAATGGCCTACCGTGGCTTCGACGGGTAGCCGGCCTGAGAGGGTGACCGGCCACACTGGGACTGAGACACGGCCCAGACTCCTACGGGAGGCAGCAGTGGGGAATATTGGACAATGGGCGGAAGCCTGATCCAGCAACGCCGCGTGAGGGATGACGGCCTTCGGGTTGTAAACCTCTTTCGCCCAGGACGAAGCGCAAGTGACGGTACTGGGATAAGAAGGACCGGCCAACTACGTGCCAGCAGCCGCGGTAATACGTAGGGTCCGAGCGTTGTCCGGAATTATTGGGCGTAAAGGGCTCGTAGGCGGTTTGTCGCGTCGGGAGTGAAAACATCCAGCTTAACTGGGTGCTTGCTTTCGATACGGGCAGACTAGAGGCATGCAGGGGAGAACGGAATTCCTGGTGTAGCGGTGAAATGCGCAGATATCAGGAGGAACACCGGTGGCGAAGGCGGTTCTCTGGGCATGTCCTGACGCTGAGGAGCGAAAGTGTGGGGAGCGAACAGGATTAGATACCCTGGTAGTCCACACCGTAAACGTTGGGCGCTAGGTGTGGGATCCATTCCACGGGTTCCGTGCCGCAGCTAACGCATTAAGCGCCCCGCCTGGGGAGTACGGCCGCAAGGCTAAAACTCAAAGGAATTGACGGGGGCCCGCACAAGCGGCGGAGCATGCGGATTAATTCGATGCAACGCGAAGAACCTTACCTGGGTTTGACATACACCGGAACATCGCAGAGATGTGGTGGCCTTTTTGGCTGGTGTACAGGTGGTGCATGGCTGTCGTCAGCTCGTGTCGTGAGATGTTGGGTTAAGTCCCGCAACGAGCGCAACCCTCGTTCTATGTTGCCAGCAGGCCGGTTCGCCGGTGCTGGGGACTCATAGGAGACTGCCGGGGTCAACTCGGAGGAAGGTGGGGATGACGTCAAGTCATCATGCCCCTTATGTCCAGGGCTTCACGCATGCTACAATGGCC
>NZ_AUGU01000007.1 GCF_000422825.1 Nocardioides insulae DSM 17944
CTGCTCGACATGTCTGTCTCACAGTCAAGCTCCCTTGTGCACTTACACTCAACACCTGATTGCCAACCAGGCTGAGGGAACCTTTGAGCGCCTCCGTTACTCTTTAGGAGGCAACCGCCCCAGTTAAACTACCCATCAGGCACTGTCCCTGAACCAGATCATGGTCCGAGGTTAGACATCTAGTACGACCAGAGTGGTATTTCAACGTCGACTCCACCCACACTAGCGTGTGAACTTCACAGTCTCCCACCTATCCTACACAAGCCGAACCAAACACCAATACCAAACTATAGTAAAGGTCCCGGGGTCTTTCCGTCCTGCCGCGCGTAACGAGCATCTTTACTCGTAGTGCAATTTCGCCGAGTCCACGGTTGAGACAGCGCCCAAGTCGTTACTCCATTCGTGCAGGTCGGAACTTACCCGACAAGGAATTTCGCTACCTTAGGATGGTTATAGTTACCACCGCCGTTTACTGGGGCTTAAATTCTCCGCTTCGAGCTTGCGCTCTAACAGGTCCTCTTAACCTTCCAGCACCGGGCAGGAGTCAGTCCGTATACATCGTCTTACAACTTCGCACGGACCTGTGTTTTTAGTAAACAGTCGCTTGGGCCTGGTCTCTGCGGCCATCACCGCTACCCCCAGCAAGTGGGTTCACGGATCCGGCCCCCCTTCTCCCGAAGTTACGGGGGCAATTTGCCGAGTTCCTTAACCATGGTTCACTCGATCGCCTTGGTATTCTCTACCTGATCACCTGAGTCGGTTTCGGGTACGGGCGGCTCGTAACTCGCTAGAGGTTTTTCTCGACAGCATAGGATCATCGACTACCCCAAAACGGGTCCCCATCACACCTCAGGATCGTGCATCAAAGCACCGCAGCCCGGATTTACCTGGACCACTCCCTACATGCTTGGCCACGGACAACCATCGCCGTGGTTCGACTACCTTCCTGCGTCACCCCATCACTTGACTACTACTGGCTCGGGTCCCGCGCTACGCACACACACCACCCCCCGAAGGGAGCACCGTGGTGTTTCGGGCAGTTAGCATCACCAGCCTCGCCATGGGCGCTACTTCACCGGTACGGGAATATCAACCCGTTGTCCATCGACTACGCCTGTCGGCCTCGCCTTAGGTCCCGACTTACCCAGGGCAGATTAGCTTGACCCTGGAACCCTTGATCATTCGGCGCAAGTGTTTCTCACACTTGATTCGCTACTCATGCCTGCATTCTCACTCGTGTCACGTCCACAACCCATCACCAGGCTGCTTCACCCATGACACGACGCTCCCCTACCCATCCACACACCTGAACACCACCCAAA
>NZ_AUGU01000008.1 GCF_000422825.1 Nocardioides insulae DSM 17944
TCACCGAACCGATGCACTGGGACGACGAACCGTTCGAGGCGATCGTCTCCAACCCGCCTTACTCCATCAAGTGGGAGGGCGACGCGAACCCGCTGCTGATCAGCGACCCGCGCTATGCACCGGCTGGTGTGCTCGCGCCGAAGTCGAAGGCGGACCTCGCCTTCACCATGCACATCCTCAGCTGGCTCGCGGTCAACGGCACCGCCGCCATCGTCGAGTTCCCCGGAGTGCTCTACCGCGGCGGCGCGGAAGCCAAGATCCGCAAGTACCTCATCGACAACAACTACGTCGACACGGTCATCCAGCTGCCGCCGGATCTCTTCTTCGGTACGACGATCGCGACCTGCATCATCGTGCTGAAAAAGTCGAAGAGCGACAACAAGACCCTCTTCATCGACGGCTCTGGCCTCTTCACCCGGCAGGGCAACAAGAACAAGCTGACGGAAGCCCATCAGCGGCAGATCCTCGACGCCTTCACCGCCCGCGAGGACGTGGCCCACTTTGCCACGCTGGTCGACAACGCGGCCGTCGCCGACAACGGCTACAACATCGCGGTCAGCTCCTACGTCGAAGCCGAGGACACCCAGGTCGCCGTCGACATCACGGAGTTGAACGCCGAGATCGCCCAGATCGTCGCCCGCCAGACCGAGCTCCGCACCCAGATCGACGCCATCGTCGCCGACCTGGAAGGCAGTGACGCATGAGCAAGATCGACGATCTCATCGCGAAGCTCTGCCCCGGCGGTGTCGAGTTCAAGGAGCTCCGGGAGCTCTTCACGACTAGGAACGGGTACACGCCGTCGAAGCGAGACCAATCAGCATGGGCCGACGGAACCATCCCGTGGTTCCGGATGGAGGACATCCGCGAGAACGGACAGATCCTCAATGACTCGCTACAGCATGTCGCATCGAGGGCGGTGAAGGGCGGCAGGCTGTTCCCAGCGAACTCGATCATCGTCGCTACCTCCGCGACGATCGGCGAGCACGCTCTGATTACTGTTCCCCATCTGAGCAACCAGAGATTTACGTCCTTGTCTCTCAAACCGGAGTATGAAGAACGACTCGACATGCGGTT